>CBDAUQ010000002.1:0-3336433 GCA_965200655.1 Cenarchaeum sp. | reverse complement strand
GTTCGCGCTCTCCCCCGTCGCGCGGGAGCCGCCGACGCCGGAGGCGGCGCTGCGGGCGGCAAGGTCGGTCGTCCAGGAGCGCATCGACTCGCTGTCGGAGGAGGCCGGCGGCGCGGCGGCCGTGTCCCCCTACGCCGAGCGGCTGGCCGCCGGCGGCCTGACGGTGCAGGACGCGGCCGGCATATACGCCGACATGTGGGCAGACCTGGACCTGGCCGGCGAGGGCATATACGGCATAGACGCCTCGTTCCGGCCCGCGGTCGAGTCCGTCCTGTCTGCCGCGTCGCGCCTCGTCGCCGCCGGCGACCTGTCGCCGCAGGTCGCGTCGGGCATCAGCTCCGGCGCGCACAGGGCCGCGTTCTACTACTCGATCGGGGACGCGGCGGCCGCCGTGTCGCTGCTCTCCGACGCGCTCGTCTCGGTGCAGAACGTCGACCCCGTAAAGGTCGAGCCGCGCAAGCAGCGTACGTACGCCGAGCTAGAGGAGTCCGTGCAGAACCTCATGACAAAGGCAAGCTCGACGATGAGCGGCGCCGTCAAGGAAGAGCTCGCCCTGATATTTGCGCGCGGGACGGCCCCGCTGCATGCGGACGAGCTCGACGAGATGCTAGAGATGCTCACAAAGGCGCGCTACCTGGACATTACGTCGCGCAGGAACAGCACGCTCTACTCGATAGTCCAGGACAAGTGGGGGCCGCTGTCCGAGTCTCTCGCGACGAGGCCCGACATGGCCTCGATGCTCTCCTCGCACGGCGACGTCGACGACCTGTACAGGGCGGCCCTCATACTGCGCGACCTGGCCGGCGTCGGCAGGTTCATGGGCACGCACGGCGTCGCGCCGTCGCCGCCGGGGGGAACGCCCGCCGGCATCGACCGCGGCGCCCTCGTCGAGATCGTGCGCCCCGACTGGAACCGGCTTGCCGGCGACATGGAGGGGGCCGCGACGGTCGGCGACATACTCGCGTCCGAGCGGCGCGCCGGCGAGCTAAAGAGCGTGATCGAGATATCCGGCCGGATAACAAAGGTCGTCGAGATTGCGCGCGCCAACGGCGCCGGCGCCGACATGGTCGCCGGCTGGGAGGACCTGCTAAAGCGGGCGCGCGCGGCCGGCTCCGTCGCCGACATGCTGCCCATAGTATCCGAGTTCGACGCCTCGCTGGCCGAGCTGCGCGAGAGGCGCAGCCCCGCCGAGGCGCTTCGGTTCGAGTACGAGTCGATGCTGGCGAGGGCCGAGATGCAGGCTGACCACGACAACACCGCAAAGATACGCACGGCGCTGCGCATACTCGACTCGGCGGCCGCCCTCGAGTCGGGCAACCCGTCGGCGTCGCGCATAGACCGCAACGAGGTCCTGCTCGCGTGGGCGAGCGAGTCGGCGCCCGCCATACGGTCCGAGCTCGACGCGTACTCGGACGACGCGCACGACCTGCGCGCCGGCGACATACTCCGGCGGGCAAAGTCGATCGAGAACCTGCTCGACCTGAGCATGCGCGGCAACCGGTTCGCGCCGGGCTTTGCGGACTTTGCGGCGTCGATCGAGTCGCGGCTCGAGGACGCGCGCAACATGGTCGTCGCCGGCGACCTCGACGGGGCCGACGCGGCCGTCCGCTCGCTGTTCGACGAGTGGCAGACCGTGTCGGGGGCGTACGCCGAGGGCCAGCCGGCCGGGGCCGACGACGGCGGGGGGTACAGCATCGAGGGCCTCAAGAGGGCCGACATACGCAAGCGCATAGGCGCGCTGACCGCGGCGGCGGCGAACTTTTACAGCGCCGACTTTGCGCCGCATGCTGCCGAGTACGAGCGGCTGCGCGACGAGGCGTACGAGGCGGCCGACTACGGCAACTTTGCTGGCGCCGAGGAGATGATCGCCGAGCTCGGCGCGTTCCTAGAGGCGCGCCTGGCCGCGACGGACCCGCGCATCATATACGAGATAGACTACGACGGGGGCCACGACACGTGGGTGCTGTCGGGGCACCTAGACAAGTCGTCGCCGCTGCGCGAAAAGATCTCCGTGACCGTGTACAGGGGCGACTCGTCGGTCCACAGCGGGCTGCGCTTTACGGACACGCGCGAGGGCGCGTTCTACACGCAGTGGCGCGCGCCGGCCGAGCCGGGCCTGTACGTCGTAATGCTCGAGTGGTCGGGCTCGAGCGCGTCGCGGCTACTGTACATCGCCGACGAGCCGTCGTTCGAGTACTCGCCGGCCGACGCCGACGCGGCCGACGTCGCGCGCGAGTTCGCCGAGCTCGAGTCGTTCGCCGAGCGGTTCGGCAGCGGGGAGGCCATGCCGCGCATCGCCCCCGTAATGTCCGACATACGGGCGGCGCTCGAGTCCGGCGGGGCGGGGCGGGCGGCCGGCAAGCTCGCCGAGCTGCGCGCCGCCATCGACCGCCACCTGCCCGAGCGCTCGCGCGAGGCCGTCATCGACGCGCAGTACGCCTCGGGGCAGCTCGTCGTGTCCGGGGCCGTCCTCAAGACGCTCGAGGTCAGCGAGGACCTGTTCGTCGACGTGTACGGCCAGTCGGGCTCGCGCGTACACGAGATCGCACTGCGCGACTCGGCGTCGGGCCACTTTAGCGAGGCCGTTCCCCTCGCGCTCCCGCCGGGCATATACGTCGTCGAGCTCCACTACCACGACCTGTCCACGACGGACTTTTTCATCGTCGGCGGCGGCGGGTAGGGGCGGGGGATGCCGTTGCTGGATGCGGCGTCACTGGATTGGTCGGGCATCCATGCGGCATGCGCACACGGCAAGGATCCATTCGGCGTGCAACGCATGCGTGGGGGAGGGGGCACTAGATGATTGAAAGGTTGCTGGATCCACCTACTATTAGGGAAATGTGCGCCGGTACCGCGATCACTACTCTACAGCGCACTGCTGCTGAGAAATGGCTTAGCATGCTAGACGCGGGCCTTTTGGAAAACGAAAAGAAAAACTACATGAATTTTTTCAAGATTATCCTTGTTGACTTGCTTGGTTACGACGAAGACCGGATCAAGCACGAGGAAGATTTTGTCGATTTTTCGTACGTAGAAAAGGGCAGGACAGTGGCCTGCATTGAGGCTAAAGGAACAGCCACAAAAAACCTCTTCATGCCGCAGCCGAAGGGTAAGCGAGAGCATGAGACTCCTGTCAAGCAGACATGGAACTACATGGGGAACGCAAACGCAGAATATGGAATATGCACTAACTACAGAGATTTTGTACTGATCACAAAAAAATTTGCGCTGACAAAATACCATATTTTTGACTTTCAGACCATTAAAAACAACCCTGCGGCACTGAGGGAGTTCCTTGGCGTGTTCTCCATGCAGTCGCTGGCGAGGGGTTTTCCGTACACGGCACAGGCTAAGTCGTCCGACGCAGACCGAAACCTTGCTGATGAATTTTACGAACTGTACAGCCGGACACGCTTGATGCTCATACACGAATTCAGGGACAAGGGCCTTGCAAAAAACGAGGCAGTAGCAGAGGCGCAGACTTTTCTCAACCGCCTCATGTTCGTATTTTTTGCAGAGGATACCAACCTGGTAAAAGATGGCATGTTCGACGATGATGTTGTAGGTATACTGAAAGGCGTTGTCAAGGCAAACACGCACCGGGTGTGGACCTACATTGCCGAAGAGCTGTTCGGCGCGTTCGAGAATGGCCAAGATGACCCGCACATAGCCGCATTCGACGGTGGCTTGTTCGAGAAGCCGCTCCACAAGTCTGCATTCTTCCCCGACAAAAGAAAAAAGGGGTTTTTCGACGCGCTGGGCGACGATCCTAGCCGCAACGCCGACTCGTGGGAGTACAAGCCGCGCATCGCCGAAGCGGTGCGCGGCGTCTCTGGCTTGAACCCCTTGGTAGGTAACCTGTTAAAGCTCTCCTCGTACGATTTTCAGAGCCAGATTCGCGTCGACATACTGGGACACATATTCGAGAATTCGGTGGCCGATCTGGACATCCTGCTAGACAGGCGCACCACGACGCGCAGGCGGGAAGGTATATTCTACACGCCAGAGTACGTGACCGGATACATTTGTGCCAGCACAATTATCAGGCACCTCTCGCCGAGCGGATGCGCACAAGATCCTGGGGCACTCGTGGCCGAGTACGGCAGCAACCTTGACGTGCTTCACGAGCGCATGAAGCGCATAAAAATACTCGATCCCGCATGCGGGTCTGGCGCATTCCTGATAGGGGCTGCTAGGACGCTGATCAACATACACGAAGAAATCGTACGGCACAAATACAACGGTGACGAAAAAAACAACGGACTCGACCAGTCCATCGACGCCGGGCTCATTTCTAGAATAGTGCGCAACAGCATATACGGCATAGACATAAATCCCCAGTCGGTCGACATAGCGCGCCTGTCGCTGTTCCTGCTGACAGCGGCAGACGGCGAAAAACTTCCCGATTTGGCCGGCAACGTCGTAGTTGGCAATAGCGTCGTGGCGGATCCAGATCAAGGCGGCCTAGACTGGAAAAAGGCGTTTCCCAAGGTTTTCGCAGGCGAAAACCCGGGGTTCTCGGTCATCATCGGCAACCCTCCATACATACGCCAGGAACTGCTGGCAAGCTCCGCCAAACATGCAATGTCGGTGCTGCCTGACTTGATGCCCCTTACACTCCCCGCCGACTTCTCCATTCCAAAAATGGGCGATCTTAGCACATACTTTTACTATCACTCGCTGAGCCAGCTGTGCGATGGCGGACGACTGGGGTTCATCTCTAGCGACAACTGGCTTCGCGCTGAATACGGTCCGCCGCTGAAGTTGGCACTGCTTTCCAACGCCCAAATCGAAACCTTGGTAGCACCCCGATTTAAAGTGTTCTCCGATGCCGATGTAAACACAATCATAGTGACGCTGGTGCGAAAGCCCCCAGATGGCGACGGAAGTGTCCTGTTCGCAAACGCGACATCCGACTTGAATTTTGCCGCTCCATCCCTAGACGTTGCTGCTCGCGTACCTCAGTCTAGCCTTGGGGCAGAGAACTGGAGTCTCTACTTTGACGCACCAATGATCAAGGCACAATTCCCCACAACGATCCTCAAGGAGGCGGGACGATTGAAGCGCGGAGTCGGGACAGGCCGTAACGACTTTTTTGTCCTGTCACGAGATGCCGCAAGAGCGCACAAAATACCCCGTGCCTACCTTAGGCCGGTGGTGACGGGTGGCGAGTTGCCCCGCCTCGAGCCAAGGCGCGCCACAAAATACGTCCTTGACGTGAGGGCTGGTAAGGGCGATCTGGCAAAAACCGCGCAGGGCCGGCTCGTAAAAAAGTATATCGAGTATGGAGAAGGCATGACCGTCCTGCCAAAAAAAGGGGGCGGTTCTGACCATGTCCCGTTACCAGAACTCCCGACCATCGCAAACCGGAGCCCGTGGTATTCGCTCCCTATACCGTCCCCTCCCCCGATCTTTATCAGCAGGATCGTCGACCGGACGATAAGAGTATACGAAAATGGAATGGGCGAACGTGGGCGGGGCGCATACCAAGCCCTCGACACCTATCTCCACTTCACCCCTCTTACAGAGTCACACACGCGTGCATTCCTCGCATACTTTGCATCATCTTACTTTGCCCTAGACATGGAAAAATGCGCAGCGCCCCTGGGTGGAGGGGGGCTACGCATAGACAACGGGGTATTAGAAGGGGCTAGGGTGCCCGCATTTGAAAAGCTTCCCGTGAAGGCAGTACGTAAAATGGAAAATGCGTGGTCAGAATACTGCGAGACGCTAGACCGGCAAAAACTCGACACGGCAGTCTTTGCAGCCCTCGGCATGACGGACAAGATGAACGCCGTCAGGGCCGAGCTCGATCGGCTTATCGACAGGCGCAGGCGGGCGTCTAAGAGGACGCCCGACGGCGCCACCTGACGGGATGCACGTCCGCCGGCGCGCCCCTGGGGGTTTACATGGGTTCAACACGGCAACAAGCGCGGCCGCAGCGTTGCCGCCTCGGCTCTGCCACCGGGGCCCAACAGTCCCGTTCACGGTGTGGCCCTGCAGCCGGGCCTTGCGCCCTGCGTGTGCCGCGATCGGGCCAGCTGACTACGCGGCCGCCACGGGGGCCATGGACGGCGGGGCGAGGGAAAGACGGCGGTAGGCGTAGTGGGCGGGGCATCGGGCATGCCGGCAGCTCTCGGTTCCGCTGGGGCAAGTTTGTCCTGCATGACGCGCTGTCGTGACGCAGGCGGGCCGTACAGCATCCGCACGTAGAGTTAGAGCACTGAGCCCTTTCACGCCTTCAAGCCAGAGGCTCCGCGCCCAGCAGGGCCTCGAGCCGCCGGCGCGTCTCGTCGACCAGGTCGGCGAGGGGCGGGATGTCGTCGCGGAGCAGGCGGACCAGGCCCAGCTTCAGGTACGGCTCAAGACGCTCAACGGTGCCCTCGGCGCCAACATTTCCGATGCCGTAGCCTGTCCCGCGCGCCCCGCACATGGCCGCAAAGATGCGCCGTACCGTCCCTGCGTCGTAGTCGCCCTCCCCTAAGAGGCGCCACACATCGTAGTAGTCGCGCGCGTACCCGCGCTCGACCAGGGCCTGTATCTTTTCCGCCATTACCGTTTCCAGCGAGTACGCCCTTGTCCGAAACTCTGGGCAGTCAAAGTGCGCGGGCACGGGGGCGTCTACGACGACGGCATCGGCGGGGGCCTTTGATCTCGTCATTTCAACCTTTATCGTGTTCGGGCCGATGGGGCCCGTGTACTTCATGCGGACCTGCATGTACACGGGGTTCGTGTGGATTCTGCGGCGTGCCTCAGCCTTGATCTGTGCATTTTCCATCAGAAACCGCGGCACCTCGTCGCGCATCGCGTTGATAGCCTGGCCCCACTCCATGTCGCCCAGCACGGCAAAGTCAAGGTCCTCTGAGTGCCTCCAGCGCTTCCAGTAGTACACCCGTGACAACGCCGTGCCGCCCTTGAAAGCGATCTTTGGGGCTATGGAGCTGTTCGCAATGGCTCGGAGCATCCACCCTTCGACATAGTCCCTCTCGGCCAGGGACGACTCGGTATTCTCCCTGGCCGCCTCCCTCTTTATGTCGCTCCTGCCGATCATCAGTGCCCATACCACCGCATCAGGGACTTTTTGTCCCTGTTTATGATCAGGCGATACTCCTTTGAGTATCCCAGTACGGTCTTGGGCCACGCGGGGTCGAGCCACGAATAGCCCTCCCTCCCGCCGTCGGGGTCATTCCCCGTCACTGTTTTGGCCCCGCCGGGAGGATCGGGCGCATCAATGCCCAGAATGTCGAGCAGGTACAGCAGCCTCGACTTGACTGCCTTCACCCCAGTCCTCTCGGCATACTCGAACATCTTGGCCGCGTCTATGTCGTCCCACACGCCGAACAGCCCCTTGGCAACCTCGTCGATGCTGCCGCAGTACCTTGGACGGAGCGTGCAGTCGACGATCGTCTTCTCCCTGTCGGAGATCACGACGGGCTGATCCTCCAGGGTGACCGTAGTCTGGCCGAAGAACCTCTTGGAATCCACAGTGACAAACTGAAACTCATAGTACTTGTACTTTAGCGGCCTCTTTCTCTTTGTTGTGACTACATGTGTGACGCCCGGCTTTTGCTCGGTCATGTCCCAGTAGAACAGGGCCGCCGCAAAGCCAATGTACGACGGCTCGACCAGGCGCCAGCCGATGACCTCTGGCAGCTCCATCCAGACGCCGGCGGTTCCGGCCTCGGCCGGCACGAGGGCGTACTTGCCGCGCTCCACTCTGTATATCCTGCCTTTTTTCACGAGCCTGTGCAGTAGCCCGTTGACGGCGGTCTTGGGAATGCAGAGCATCATGGCGGCATCGTCGGTAAGGAACATGTTGCGCTTGCTCGACTCTAGGTCTAGCAGTAGCCTGGTTGCCGCATCCCCCCTGATCATGCATTTTGCAAGAACAGTTGAACTATTTAAAATCGTCTTTACAAAAGCGGTGCACTCGCGCCTAGCACCCCCGTGGCAGGCGACAGCCGTCATGAGGGCGCGCCCGCCAGTGCGAGCGGCATTGGCGCGGGCTGATCGACCTCTTCCTGCACGGCAGGGCCGCGAACCATCGCGTGGTGCGCCCTCCGCAGTACAGGCCGATCGACAGGGCGCCGCCAGTGATCATCAGTTTTGTAAGAATAATTGCATCAAATGCAATCTTCTTTACAAAAGCAATACGGCCAGCCTCCCGCCGGCCCAATCCCCGCGACAGATCGCCTCCCGGCTCCCGACCATCCGGCACGATCGCCCGCCGTGCCGGGCGCCGCCCAGGGATCATCATGCCGCCGGCCGCACCGCCCTAGCTCAGCCGCCGCCCCGCGCCGTGCCGGGCGCCGTCCCGCGGCTACCCTGCCGCCCCGTATCCGATACGCAATGCGCCGCCCCGCTCTTGCGTAACCGGTTCTATGGCCCCCGCCACGCGTACCTCCTGCCGAACCGCCCCCCCCACTATTCCCTCTGTCGCGCTTCCCGCCCGCGCCCTAGAACGGCTTGTTGACCTCGCGCGTGAACACGTAGCTTGCGACGGCCGCCGTGGCGGCCACGAACGCGCCGACCACGGCCAGGTTGGCGGCCGCAACCGACCACGACGCCGTCCCGCCCATCAGGTCCCTCACGAGGATCACCGTGTACGTGACGGGGTTGAGCTGCGCCGCGGCCGACAGCCACCCGGGTAGCAGCTCGAGCGGAAACAGCGCGGGGCTGAGCATGAACAGCGGCATGCCCAGGAAGTTTATCGCCCCCCAGAACGTCTCCTGCGACTTTGCGGTGGCCGCGACCGTGACCGATATCCCCGAGAACCCGAGCGAGAACAGGACGACGGTGGCGAGTATCGGCGCTATGGCCAGCGGGTCGGCGAACCTCACCCCGATGGCCATTGCAATGCCGATGATCAGCGACGCCTGCAGGGCCGATATGAGCGAGATGGCCGCCATCTTGCCGACGGCGATCGCCGGCCTGGACATGGGCGAGGCCAGGACCCTGTTCATGAACCCGTACCGCCTGTCCCACAGCGTGTTGACGCCGCCGAATATGCTCGTGAATATGGCCGTCAGCACAATGACGCCAGGCGTCATGAACTCGATGTACTCCCCGTCGAACCCCGCCGACTCTATGAGCGGCTGCGTGCCGGCGAATATGTTGCCGACGACGACCATCCAGACGACCGGCTGTATGAGGCGGATGAGCACGCCGCTGCGGGACTTGCGGTACCGCTTCATCTCGCGCCAGAACACGGCGTACGCGTCGGATGCGGAATGCATGGCTACGGGCCCCTGCCGCGCGGGCGCGGCGGCGGCGTGCCGGCGCCGAACGTGCCCCTGCCGTCCCTGCTGGCCTGCCCGCCCCCCTGCGATCCGTCGCGCAGGTCGCGGCCGGTGTACGATATGAAGACGTCGTCGAGGGTCGGGCGGGCCAGCGAGACCGACGATATTCTGGTGCCCGACGCGGCGGCCGCCTCGAATATGCGCGCGAGCGCGCGCGTCGCGTCGGACGCGAACACCGTCATGCGGCCCTCTTCCCCGCTTCCCCCGTCGTCGTGCAGCGAGACATTCTTGACCCCGCCGATCCGCCCCGCCGCCTCGGCCAGGCGCGCCCTCGCCTCCCCGCCCTTGCCCCCGCCCTCGCCGCCGTCCTCCTCCACAGACAGCGTGACGGCCTCGTCGCCTAGCGACGACTTCATGCTGGACGGCGTGTCGATGGCCTGTATCCTGCCGTGGTCGATGATCGCGACCTCGTCGCACAGGCGGTCGGCCTCCTCCATGTAGTGCGTCGAGACGAATATGGACATGCCGTACTCGTCGTGCAGCCTGCGTATGTACTCCCATATCTTGCGGCGGGTCTGTATGTCGAGCCCCACGGTCGGCTCGTCGAGGAACAGTATGCGCGGCATGTGCAGCAGGCCGCCGGCGATGTCGAGCCTCTTGCGCATCCCGCCCGAGTACGTCAGGACCGCATCGTCCTGCTTTTCGCCCATCTCGATTATGCCCATGACCTCGTCGATGCGCGAGGCGGCCGCGTCGCGCGGCATGCGGTTCATGCGAGCCTGCAGCATGAGATTCTCCCTGCCCGTCAGGAACTCGTCGGACGCCGACTCTTGCTGGACGTATCCTATGCAGCGGCGCACGCCGCCCGGGTCCGCGGCCACGTCGATGCCGGACACGAGGGCCCTGCCGGACGTCGGCTTGAGCAGGGTCGTGAGGATCATCATTGTGGTGCTCTTGCCGGCGCCGTTGGGGCCGAGGAACCCGAATATCTCGCCCTCCTCCACGCCGAACGTTATGCCGTCGACGGCGCGCACGGCGCCCTCTCCGCCCCCGAACTCCTTGACGAGCGACTCGGTCCGTATAGAGTGCACGGCCGCGCGCCGGCCGCGAATTATAAAATCCTAGGGAGGCCCTGCACGGGGCGGCGGAGGGGGCAGGGCAGGGCAGGGCAGGGACTGCCGTGATCCCGCGCCGGATGCAAGCCTCGCAAACACGCCCGCGGCGGAGGGGGGGGGGGCAAGCAGGGGCTGCCGTGACCGTGATGTCCGCGCCGCGCATCTTGAAGGGCCTTGTACATGATGCGCGCACGGGCCACCTTGCCCCTGCCTGCGTCGCGGTTGCCTCGGGGGTTGAGGGGCATGCGTCGCGGCATTGGCACCCCGTGCGTGGAGCATGCGTTGCCCCTGTGCAACTTTCACGCTACCTATCCCGGGGCACGCGGGCGCGCACCTCAAGTCGATGTCCGCGCGCGGGCACTGGCGGCAGCATCATTGTCCTGCCACGCTACCCCTGATCCATGTCTGCCGTCGGGCTTGCCGACAGCCACGTCGACGCACTCGGTCTGCTAGCGCCCGCTACAGGCCGTCGCTTGCCATACCAGCCGTAACTGCCTGTGCGTACTCGCAGCTTACCATCGCATTGCACATATACCCTCCATGGCCGTCCACGCATGTTGCGGAGGGGTAACTTGGATCGATCGCGGCTGCAGCGATCGCGGCTGCATTGCTCCTGGTTGCACCCCCCCCCCCGCCAGCGCGCTGTCGCAAGTAGTCGAGGATGGTGGCGCCCCGACGCCGTCCCCCGTGCCGGGTGGCACGGTTCCAGGGAATTCAATGCATGGTTCGGTTACCAACACCGGCGCAGTGCACAAGTTCGATGTCGGGCTGTACGACAGGACAATTGCGCCTGCTGGCGCGACGTTCGAGGACGCCAACTACGGGGTCTACGGTGGCGAGCGTTGCTACGACGTGCTCTGGTGGTGAGTCGAGACGACGGCGACGACGGCAGGACTCCAGATGGCGCTGCAGAGGAGAACAAGGCGTCGGCGGTGAGGCTCCGTGAGGAGCCGGGGGCCAAGAGGATACTTGCCGCCGAGTCGCTCTCATTCGTCACCGCGTCCGTACCGGTTGCGGATGCGCCGGGGTTCTCGCTAAGCGAAGAGGTGTACCGGATCGGCTCTCCCGTGGCAGCAACGGCAGGTGAGCGGGTCGCCCTGCATGCCGCCCTGCATGCCGCCCTGCATGCCGCCGCCGACGATCCTGGGACAGCGTTACCGTGCGCGCGGCCTCGGACGAGATCCCCGCCGCGCTGCTCTCCACGACGGACCACGGCAACGGGACGGCCTCGCTAGCGCTGGTCACGGCAGGCCTTGCGGCGCCCGCCGCCGGCACGCCCTACGCGTTCTGGATCAACGCGTCCGACGGGCGCGACCACGAGCTCGAACCGTGCGCGGTGCTCGTAACAGCGGAGGCAGATCCAAAAAATTGAGAAAAAGCAGTGCGGTCGCCGTGGTGACAGCCGTCGCCGTCGCCTCGGCGGCCGCCCTGCTACTGCTGTCGCTACCGGCAGCCCCGCAGCATGCCGATCCGCCGAAGGCGCCGGCCGAGGCATCCCCGGCCCACGATCTCGCCCCGCTGCTGACGGCTGCCCCGGATCCTGCAACCGGCAGCGCCCCCGCGCCGGGCATTCCGGGCGATTCGTCATCCTCCCCCGCCGCCTACGAATCGTCCGTCAACGCCTTTGCGTTCGACCTGTACAGGGCCATCGCCGCCGACGAAGAGGAGGACGGCAAGAACATCTTCCTCTCGCCGGCCAGCATCCACACCGCCTTCTCCGTCTTGTACGAGGGCGCGCGCGGCAACACGGCCGGGCAGCTGCTCGACGTGTTCGGGTTCGAGCCCGACCGCGGCGCGCGCCACGCGGCCGCCGCCGCCGCCGCGTCGATCGGACGCGGCGATGGGCACTCTGAGCTATCGCTGGCGAACGCCCTGTGGGTCGCCGAGTGGTTCGCCCCGTACGACTCGTACCTCGAGGCGGCGCGCGGCGATGCCTACGGCGCGACCGTCGACACGGTCGACTTCACCGACGGGGCAGGCGCGGTGCCGAGGATAAATGCATGGGCGTCGGACAACACCGGCGGAAGGATCGAGGAGGTGATCGCCCAGGACGACGTGAGCGACCTCACGGCCATGGTGATCACCAACGCGATCTACTTCAAGGGCACGTGGATCACGCAGTTCCCCGAGGAGGGCACGCGGGAGGGTGAGTTCACGAGGGGGGACGGCTCGGCCGCGCCCGCCGACTTCATGGAGGTCACGGCAGAGTTCGACCACGCCGCGTACGACGGGTACCAGGTGCTGCGCATGCCCTACGAGGGGGACCGCCTTTCGATGCTCGTCGCGCTCCCCGGCGAGCCGGACGGCCTGGGCCGCCTCGCGGGCGGCCTCTCGGCCGCTACGCTGGACGGCTGGACCGCCGACATGGACCGCCGCGAGGTCAGGATCGTGCTGCCAAAGTTCGAGGCGAAGACAAACTACGATCTGGGGGTCATATTGAAAACAATGGGCGTGACTGACGCCTTTGACAAAAAACGGGCGGACCTGACAGGAATAGGCGAGACCGAGAAGGGCCGCCTCTACGTCGACAAGGCATCCCATGATGCATACGTCAGCGTCGACGAAAAGGGGACCGAGGCGGCGGCCGTAACAACCGTCGCGATCATGGCCGATGAGGCGCAGCCTCGCCCATTGGAATTTGTCGCTGACCGCCCGTTCCTTTTCGTCATACACGACGGCGAGACTGGCGCAATCTTGTTCATGGGGCGCCTTTCCGATCCCGCCGGGCCGTACTAGCCCGTTGCCCCGCATGGCGCACGCCCTCAATCCCCGTGTCACCTACGTGCAGTCTTGGCGGCCGAAGGCCTGCCCTGCCTTTCCCCGATGCCGGCGGGTATGGGCGGGGCTGGGATGCTGCGGCATTGCCGCCTGAACGCCCTTGCCCGCAAGCCGGAGGGCGGCCAGGCGGCTGCTGCGCCATGCGATCGGGATGCCGTCCGTGGATGCACGTGGACGCCGCACGTGGCATCCCTCCGGGGCGGCAATCGGCGCGGCCAAGGCCCGATGCGGCAGGGATCGGGGCTGCTCCGCCGCCGCGCCTGCCTGGCCGCGGCGGGTCGATGTCTGGGCCCCACTAGCGTCTGCCGCGGCAGGCTGCTCCGCCGCCGCGCCGGCCTGGCCGCGGCTGGCCTGCCCTACCCCCCGCCCCCGCCGATCCTGCCGGCCGCCCCCCTGACCATGCCGAGCAGCTGCCGCGCGGCCAGCCTCGGATGCCGCGCGGCCATGCCCGCCATGCGGGCCGACCCGAACTCGGCGCGGATAAAGTCGACAAAGTCCCTGGTACCGAGGTCGCCAATGACGCCGATCTCGGCGTCCCATCCAGCGTCGTCCATGCCGATCCACCTGTCCTGCACGCGGCCGGCCGCCCTGAGGCGCGAGCCGACCGCCCCCCTCCACCGCCTCTCGTACTCGGACAGGGCCCCCGCCGAGGCGTCGCCTGCCGCGGCGGCGCCGGCGGCCACAGCCCCCGCCTCGGCGCCGAACCTGGCCGCGTACCTGATCCCCTCGAGCACGAGCGGGTTGGCCTGCCCGGCCGTGTCGCCGGCGAGCAGCAGCCCGTCAAAGGCCGTCGGCCTCGCCTGCCCGCCGTTGGGTATGAGGCCAAAGTGCGACTCGGTGACGGAGAGGCGTCCCAGCCCTGCAATCGGCCCCGTCCCGTCCCGCACGAGCCGGTCGAGTAGACGCGCGGGGTCCTCGGCCGACTCGGGCTTGCCGACGCCGACGCCGACCCTGACGAGGTCCCCGCCCGCCGGGAATATCCACGCGTACCCCGCCGGCGAGTACATGCTGCCGACCATTATCCACCACTCGCCCTGGTCGGCATGCTCGGCGCGCGCCTCGTACTCGGCGCCGGCGCCGTACCTGGGCCACGGCTTGACGAGCCCCGCCGACCTGGCGACGACGGACTGGAAGCCGGTCGCGTCGATCACGACGCCGGCGCGTATGTCGCGCGCGCCCCCGCCCGGGAGCCGCACCCTCACGCCGGACACGGCGCCCCCGGCGCCGGTCAGGGCGCCGGCGACCGCGGTTCCCGTGCGCAGCTCGGCGCCCGCCTCGACCGCGCGCCTGGCGAGCCACCTGTACGTCCGCCTCACGTCGAGGACTGCCGCGCGCGGGCCGCCCCGCCGCCCGCCGACCGTCACGGCCCGGCGCGGCGAGCGGAACGAGAACCTGTCGACCACGTTGTAGCAGTAGGGCGGTATGCCGAGGAGCCTCGCGTCGGACTCCCACGTGACGCCGCTCGTGCGCACCGTCTCGGACACGGTCGGCTCCCTCTCGAGCAGGCACACGCTCGCGCCGGCCTCGGCGGCAGCGCGCGCGGCCGACGAGCCGGCGGGGCCCGCGCCGGCGACGACGACGTCGTACTCTTCCCGCCCGGGGGCGCCGCCTGCTGGCATGGACGGCCGGCGGCGCGGCGCGCCGTAAATCTACCTTGTTGCCGCCCGCCGGCTACTTTTTGAGGACCGGCGCGCCCTCGGTGTCGGACGCGCGCTCGGGGTCGAACGGCGCCGGGTGGGCCCCGTCGCGGTGCATGTAGCTGTGGTAGCCGCCGCCCTCCTTCCTGCAGAACTTTTTGTGTATCTTTTCCTCGACCGCCAGGGTCGTCGGGTTCTCGTGGAACATGCGCACGCCGCACGCCTCGCACAGTGTCTCCGGCACGGCCAGCCCGCGCCGCGAGCGTATTTATGCGCTTGGGCGGGCGATGCGGCGTGGCCGCGTTCGACGTTGGCGCGTTTGCCGGCTGGTCGCTGGCCGCGGCGGCCCTCATGGCGGCCGCGGCCCTGTCGTACCGGGCGTACTGTAGGGCCCTGGCGGGGCGCGGCCCGCGGGACGGCGGCGCGGGGTAGGGGCGCCTTGGCCGCGCGCCCCCGCCTCGACAAGGCCGGCGTGCGGGGCCTGTTCGTCGCCGAGAGCTTTGAGGGTGGCAGGGGCGCCGCCGCCTCCGCCTCCGCCCGCGGCGCGTCCGCGCTCGCCGGCGTCGTCATGAGGCGCGACCTGGTCATTGACGGGTTCGTCCTGGGCTCGGCGACGATCGGGGGAAGCGACGCGGCGGAGGGAATCGCCTCGATGCATGCGAGGCTGGGCCGCGGCGACGTGGGGCTCGTCGCCGTGTCCGGCGCGGTCGTCTCGTCGTACAACGTCGTCGACCTGGAGCGCCTGCGCGAGCTGGCCGGCGTGCCGGCCGCCGCCGCCGTCAGCTACGCCGAGTCCGCCGACGGCGGCGCGGCGCTGGCCGGGCGGCTCGCCGCCCTCGACTCGCGCGGCGGCGGGGGAGGCGCAAGGGCCGGCACATTCTCCAGGCAGGGCCCGCGCACGCGCGTGCGCCTGCACACGTCGCACGACCTGTTCGTCCGGTGCGCGGGATGCAATCCGGGCCAGGTCGGCCGCCTGCTCGACTCGATGACGGTGCAGGGCTCCGTCCCCGAGCCGTTTCGCATCGCGCGCCTCCTGGCGCGCGCCGCGCGCGCGGCAAAACGCGGCGCGGCCTGACCCGAGCCGCCTAGGACTCGGACGCCGACTTGCCGCCGTCGACCTCTAGCACGGTGCCCGTTATCCACGACGCCTCGTCGGACGCCATGAAGAGGATCGCGTTGGCCACGTCCTCGGGCTCCCCGATGCGGTTCATCGGCAGGCTGTTCTCGAGGGTCCTGCGGGCGCCGGGGTCGTCGAGGAACGGCCTTATCATGCCCGACCTGACAATGCCGGGGCTGATGCAGTTGCACCTAATGTTCCTGCGCGCGTACTCGACGGCGATCGACCTGGTGAACATGATGACGGCCGCCTTTGCCGAGGAGTACGCGGCCAGGTGCACGCGCGGAATGGCCCTCTGGCCGGCTATCGAGGCGACGTTGACGATCGAGCCGGACCCCGCCTCGACCATCTTTGAGAGGACCGCGCGCGTCGGGAAGAGCGTGCCGAGCATGTTCGAGTGGATCATGGACTTGATGTCGGCCGTGCGCATCTCGTGGAAGTGGACGGGGTCGCTGAGCGCGCCGGCCGCGTTTACGAGCACGTCGATGCGGCCGTACCTGCCGGCGACCTGGTTGGCCAGCTGCTCGACCTGCCCGACGTCGGTCACGTCGCAGACCATCGAGACGGTCGCATCGCCGCCGCCGCCGCCGCCGCCGCTCGACGCCTCCTTCCTTGCGGCCTCAAGCGACTCGAGGTTGCGGCCGACCAGGACCACCTTTGCGCCCTCCTGCACAAAGCGCCCGACCGTGCTCCTGCCGATGTCGCTCGACGCGCCGGTCACAACGGCCACCTTGTCGCGAAGTCTCACGGGGCCGCTCCGTGGGGGGCGCCTTAAATCGGTTGCGGGGGCCGGATCCGCTAGCCCGCGAGCGGGGCGCCGACGCGCGGGCGGGGCGGGGCACCGGCCTTGCAATCCGCGGCGGGCCGATTCTGGTCCAGAGGGCAGTCGCAAACTCCCGCTGGGGGCGCCCCGCCGCGCGGGGTCTCTTCCAGACCATGCCCGCGCGGGGGAGGGAGGGCGAGCGCTCGGGTATGGGTGCTTGGCACAACTGAGGTGCGGGACAGGTCATGCTAGCAGCCATGAGGGATGTGAACCGATCTCTCGCCGATAGCAGGCACTAGCTTTTTTATACGCCCCCGATCACGGCAGAGCCGCTATGATGCGCTGTGCCGCGGCCGATGCAGGCACGATGGGGGGGGGGAGGTGCAGATCCGCGGCGCCAGCGCGGGCTGGTCTCTCGCATCCGCCACCAGCGCGGGCGCCCTGAGGGTGCGAAGGGTGCGGCCCCGCGGCGCGCCGCGCCCGCGGCCGGCCGCGGGGGCACGGCGGCGCGGCTGGCGGCTGTGTCGCTGGCCGTAGCCGCAATCGTCTTGGCCCTTGACCTCGCGGCAGGCCCCGCGCCGGAGCGGACGGATGGGTTCGACGACATTCCGCCCCTGGCGCCGCAGCCCGTCCCTGCCGCATTCCCCATCGGGTGGCCCGGTGCGCCGCACCCGGGCCTGCTGCCGGCCGCGCATGCCAGCCACAGCGGCCCTGAAAAGTGCAACAATTACCTCGTTAGAGGCATAACCCTCCAGTTCATCACGCCCGACGGCACGTACGGAATAAACGAGACGATCGACATCAGCGTTGCCCCCGCCAATACGGCCCACAAGATCACGGGCACATCAGAGCACCATTGGATACCCACCACGATCCTTGTAATGGAGACCGGCGCCGTTGACAGGAACGCAGTCTACGCCGGTTTCACCCCGCCGGGCTCACTCCAAAGCTCGCTTGACAGCATCATCTACCGGTACACGGTGCAGGAGAACGACTTCTCTGACGACCTAGACTACATCAACTCACGCGACTCTCTCTGGTGGGGCGACCCAACCAACGGCTTCCTTGACAACATGCTCGTCGGGGGCCATCCAGCCAACTGCTGGCTGGCCAACCCGGGCAACCCGGGGTCGCTCTCGGCCGGGGCGAATATCATGATCGACGGGATCCGGCCGCTCCTGCACAACGTCACGGCAGTCACGGCCAACGGCACGTACGGCGCCGGCAAGCATCTGATCTTCAACGCGAGCTTTAGCGAGCCCGTCTTCGTCTACCAGGGGCGGGAGCCAAAGCTGGCCCTCAACTTTAGCGGGACGCCCAGGAACGCCACGTACGCCTCGGGCAACGAGTCCAGGTCGCTCGCGTTCGAGTACACGGTGCAGGCCGGCGACGACACGGCCCGCCTAGACTACAACGCGACCAGCGCCCTGCTGGGAGCCGTACCGGACTTCGCGGGAAACGACATGAACCGGATGGCGGTGGCCGCGCCCGGCGAGCCGGGCTCGCTCGGGCGCACGAGCAAGATCGCGACCGAGACCGTCCGGCCCGGGGTGGCGAGCGTCTCGTCGCTGAGCCCCGACCGAGCGTACAGGCTCGGCGAGACGATACGCATCAACGTGACGTTCACCGAGCCCGTGATTGTCAACACAACGGACGGCAGGCCCGCGCTGCCGCTCAACACGACGGGCGGCGCGACGGGCGGCGCCGCAGAGTACCACTCGGGGTCGGGCTCGGCTAGCCTCGAGTTCAGGTATACGGTCGAAATGGGCCACGAGTCTGGCAACCTTGACCAGGGCCCGACGGACCTGTCCCTCAACGGCGGCTCGATCAAGGATATGCTGGGCAACGCGGCCGAGCTGGGCCTGTCCGGCCTGGCCGGCGCGGACACGCTGGCCGTCTCGTCCAGCCTGGCCGTCGACGGCAAGATCCCTTCCGTCGCGGGGGTCTCGTCGCCCAACGGGACGGGGCCGCACGGCATCGACGATGCGCTGCACGTCGAAGTATACTTTGACGAGGCCGTCACGGTGGCCGGCACGCCGGCGATCCGGCTGGAGACGGGCGCGGCGGACAGCGACGCGCCCTACCACGGCGGGTCGGGCACGCAGACCCTCGTGTTCAGGTACCAGGTCGGGGAGGGCGACCTGGCGGACGACCTGGACTACAAGGGCGCCGCGCCGTTCGCGCTCGGCGACGGCGCATCGATCAGGGACGGCGCCGGCAACGATGCGGACCTGGACCTGTCCGGCCTCCCGGCAGGAATGACGCTCGCCGGCTCGTCCGACGTGGAGGTGGACGGCAAGATGCCCGCCGTCGCGGGGGTCTCGTCGCCCAACGGGACGGGGCCGCACGGCATCGACGATGCGCTGCACGTCGAAGTATACTTTGACGAGGCCGTCACAGTGGCCGGCACGCCGGCGATTCGGCTGGAGACGGGCGCGGCGGGCAGCGACGCGCCCTACCACGGCGGGTCGGGCGCGCAGACCCTCGTGTTCAGGTACCAGGTCGGGGAGGGCGACCTGGCGGACGACCTGGACTACAAGGGCGCCGCGCCGTTCGCGCTCGGCGACGGCGCATCGATCAGGGACGGCGCCGGCAACGATGCGGACCTGGACCTGTCCGGCCTCCCGGCCGGGATGACGCTCGCCGGCTCGTCCGGCGTGGAGGTGGACGGCGTGCGACCCGGCGCCGTGTCCGTCTCGTCGCCGAGCGCGGCGGGCACGTACGGCGCGGGCGAGAAAATCGGGATAGACGTCGCCTTCTCCGAGGCAGTGGCCTACGCAGGAGACCCGCCCTCGCTGGCACTGGACGCGGGCGGGGACGCGCCCGGGGTTGCCCCGTACAGGTCTGGCAACGGCACGGCCACGCTGTCCTTCGAGTACGAGGTGCGGGCCGGCGACCGCACAGGCGACCTGTCCTACAGTGGCGCGGGCGCCCTGTCGGGCGCCGGCATCGCCGACCTGGCCGGCAACCGTGCAAACCTGACGCTGCCGGCCCCCGGCTCGGACGGCTCGCTGTCCGGCTCGTCCTCCATATCCCTGCTGGGCCTGGCCGGCCCCTTCGCCGCGACGGCCGGCGCGTCGTTCACCGGGCCTAACACCGTCCGCATCGAGTACGACTGGCCGCTCGGCCCGCCGGCCAACCACACGGGGCCCGTGTACGGGGCGATCAATGCGGAGGGCGACGACGACGACAGGAACCCCCTCCCCGGCGGCGAGTCGGGTCTCGGGACGAGCGTGCACACCGTAAGGTTCGGCGGCGACGGGGTGGGCCGCGGGCAGGCCGGCTCGATCGCGCTCAACGCGGACCTGGAGTGGACGGCGGGCGGTGCGCGGTACAACTTTACGGCCGACTCGGTCCCGGTCCAGGCCGGCGAGAATGCGCTCGCGCCGCGCGGCAGGTCGCCCGTCGTGCCGATCGAGGCGGACGGGTTCGTGCGCGCAATCAACTCGACGGGCGCCGGCGACGCGGCCCGCCCCGCGGTCAACGTCACGGGCCTTGCAGCCATCCCCGACTCGTACGGCCACGTCGCCATAATCACCTCGTTTGCAGAGGTCTCGTTCCCGCCGGGCGCGACGCCCGCGCCCTCCCCCGCCGGCGGCCTGCTCAAGCTGTACCTGGCCCCGCGGGGGCCGTCCGCCGCGGACGTCGCCGGGGCCTTTGGCGTGGCCGCCTCGGCCGGCGTCGCGGTGCTGCCGGTGGTCGAGGTGGGCGGCGGCGACACGCGCATTGCGTTCGACCTGCCCGTCCGCATACGGCTCGTCGGCCAGGCCGACGGCAGTGCGTTCTACGTCGACGCCGCCGGCGCGGTGGTCCCGATCGACGCCGTGTGCGCCGCCGACAACACGACCGCTGTCCATGCACAGCTCGGCGGCTCGGGCGAGTGCCACACGGACTCGGCCGCCGGCGCCGACAAGATAGTCTACACGTACCACCTGACGCCGTTCGGCACGGCGAGGGGGCCGGATGGCGGCCCCGTTGTCGCCGACTGCCGCATCGCCCTCGGGCCCGGCGAGGTCGGGTTCGGCAACGTCCAGCCCGGCGGGCGGTCGGGGACCGCGGGCCAGGCGGTGACAAGCACGGGCACGATGCCGCTCGCCGCGGTGACGATCAGCGCGGGCAACTGGACGGGGGCGGACGGGATCGCCCCCGCAATGCCCGCCAGCGCCACGAGCGTCATGTCGGCTGCGGGAGAGTGGACCCCCCTGGGCGGCGAGGTCGCCATCGCCGTCCAGGAGGACGGCACGCAGGCGCAGTTCCGGCTGGACGTGCCGCAGGGCGCCGCCGCCGGCGGGGCGTCGCAGGTCGTCACGTACACCGCCTCGTGCAGGGCGCCGCCGCCGGCCGGCTAGCCCCCGCGGCCGGGGCGCCTCCGTTGCGCCCGCCGACTCTTCGGCCACGGTTTAATAGCGCCGCAGCCTCCCGGTTGGCATGATCGAGCCGGGCCGCCCCGTGCGCGACATGGACATTGCCGCCGGCAGCGGCGCGGCGGCCATACTCGGCGAGATGGCCGCCTCGGGCGGTTTTGAGTCGACGAGCATGTCGGCGGGCCTTGACATACTCGACTCGATGGTGTCGGACAAAAAGTGCCTCCGGTTCGTCTCGTTCGTCGGCGCCGTCGTCTCGACCGGCCTGCGCGGCATCATCCGCGACATGCTCGGCGCGCGCATGTTCGACGTGGCGGTCACGACCTGCGGCGCGCTAGACCACGACCTGGCCAGGTCGCACGCCGACTACCTCGAGGGGTCGTTCACCATGGACGACTCCGAGCTGGCCGACCGCGACATACACCGCCTCGGCAACGTCCTGGTCCCGATGGCCAGCTACGGCCCCGTCATCGAGGAAAAGATGCAAGAGTACCTCGAGGCCGAGTACGCCTCGGGCGTGCGGGCGATGACGTCGGCCGACGTGACGGCGATGATCGGCAGGCGGCTCGGCGACGGCTCCTTTCTCCACCGCGCCTCGGAGAACTCGATACCGGTCGTCGTGCCGGGGATAATGGACGGGGCCGTCGGCAGCCAGCTGTGGATGTTCTCGCAGCGGCACCCCGACTTTGCGCTCAACCCGCTCGGCGACGCCGACCTGCTGTCGGGCCTTGTCTTCAACGCCGAGCGGTCCGGCGCCCTGATGCTCGGCGGCGGCATCTCAAAGCACCACACTCTGTGGTGGAACCAGTACCGCGGGGGCCTGGACTATGCGCTGTACCTGACGACGGCGCAGGAGTTCGACGGCAGCCTGAGCGGCGCGCTCGTCAGGGAGGCCATATCGTGGGGCAAGGTGACGCGCAAGGCCAGGCAGGCTACGCTGCATGCGGAGGCGACGACGGCCCTGCCGTTCCTGTACGCGGCCCTCCTCGAGAGGCTCTCGGGCAGGGGCGTGGCGGGGGCCGGCTAGCCGCCGGGCTGTCCGACGACGGCCTCTTGCCCTTGCTCCTGCCCTTGCCCCGACTCCCCGTCGACGACGTCGATCTCAATGGTCGAGACGTTGCGTATCTTGCCGTCCTCCGACTCCATCGTGTCCGAGCCTATCCGCACGTCGTTGATCCTAAAGCCGACCTTGTTCATCCTCTTTACGATCATCTGCGAGACGTCGACGGCGAGCGTTATTCTCTTGCCCCTTGCGGTGATTGTCACAAAGTGGTAGTTTGAGAGCCGCGTAAGAGTAGCTTGGACATAGTCCATCGTCGATTTTTGGCCGATAAAGACGACATTGTTGCGCTCCTTTTCGCCCTCTTGCTCGGCCTTTTCGCCGGCGGCGTCCTGCCCTTCTTGGGGCCCGTCGCCGCCTTCTGCCTGCGGCCCTTCGGGCGTTGCTTGGGATGTCTCGGAGTCGGACGCGGCTGCTTTTGTTGGTTCCTCGGGCGCCGCCGGCTGCTCGGGCGCCGCCGCCGCCTCCGGCTGGTCTGGCTGCTCGGGCGCCGCCGGCTGCTCGGGCGCCGCCGCCGCCTCCGGCTGGTCTGGCTGCTCGGGCGCCGCCGGCTGCTCGGGCGCCGCCGCCGCCTCCGGCTGGTCCGGCTGCTCGGGCGCCGCCTCCGGCTGGTCCGGCTGCTCGGGCGCCGCCTCCGCCTGGTCTGGCTGCTCGGGCGCCGCCTCCGCCTGGTCTGGCTGCTCGGGCGCCGCCTCCGCCTGGTCTGGCTGCTCGGGCGCCGCCTCCGCCTGGTCTGGCTGCTCGGGCGCCGCCGGCTGCTCGGGCGCCGCCTCCGCCTGGTCCGGCTGCTCGGCCGTTGCCGCCGCCGCCTCCGGCTGGTCCGGCTGCTCGGGCGCCTCCGTTGCAGCGGCTAGGCCGCCGCCCGGAAATGCGGACTCTATCTCCCCGGGCCGTTCCGGCCCTTCGGCCTCGGGCTCTTTCGCCTCGCTCGGCCCGGCATCTGCAGCCCCTCCCTGCACTCCTTGGCCCGCTTCGCCGCCGGGCGGGCTGCCTGCCCTGAGCTCGGAGAGTATCTGCTCCGCGTCGGTCGGCTTTTTGTCGGTGCTCAAAGGCTCCTCAGCGCCGGCCTGCCCCGCGCTTTTATTTATGTGTGCCCCGCCCGCCTTGGCGGCATAGCCCGCAAGTATCCCGTCGACCATGCCCCTGTCGGCGCAGTTCCTGACCATTTCGACCAGCTCTTTTTCCTCCACCTCGTAGCAGTGCAGCACCTGCTGGTTGTCCTTGTACACGAGCATTATCTTGTCGCCGGCCAGGCAGTGGTACAGCCTCTCAGGCTCCATCTTCTCCGGCCTTACCTTGATGCCCGCCGCGTCGGCCGTGAGCGGGTACGACACGGCCCGGGCCGGCGGCGGCCCCTATATACGGCATGGCGGCGCCCTCCTGCCGGGCCGCCGCCTCCGCGCGCCGCCTCCGCGCGCCGCGCGGATACGATAATAATCGCCCGCGCCGCCCCGATGCCATGTCGACCGTAATGGACGGAGCCGACTCCGGGCCGACGCCCGCCGGGCGCGCCGTGCTGCACGTCGACTTTGACTACTTTTACGCCCAGTGCGAAGAGGTTCGGCGCCCCGAGCTCAAGACCCGCCCCGTCGTCGTCTGCGTCTTCTCCGACCGGGGCGGCGACAGCGGCGCCGTCGCCACGGCCAACTACGAGGCGCGCAGGTACGGCGTAAAGTCGGGCATGCCCATTGCGTTTGCAAGGCGCCGGCTCGCCGCCGAGCCGAGGACCGAGTTCCTGCCGACCGACTTTGGCCACTACTCGGACGTCTCGCAGGCGGCAATGGACGCAATGCGCGGCTTTGCGGACGTGTTCGAGTACGTCGGCAAGGACGAGGCGTACCTGGACGTCACGCGCAGTGCCGGCGGCGACCTCAACAGGGCCGCGCACACGGCGCAAAAGGTCAAGAACGCGGTGCGCGAGAGGACGCGCCTGACCTGCTCGGTCGGCGTCACGCCGAACAAGCTGCTCTCAAAGATCGCGTCGGACTACAACAAGCCCGACGGCCTGACCGTCGTAAAGCCCGAGATGGTCGAAGCGTTCCTCGAAAAGATCGACGTGCGCGACATACCGGGGATAGGCGGCAAGACCGAGCGGCGCCTGGCGGCGATGGGCATGCGCCGCATCGCCGACCTGCGAGGCGCCGACGTGTTCGAGCTGCAGCGCGAGTTCGGGCGCAAGCTCGGGACGTACATGCATGCGGCCGCCGCCGGCAAGAGCGACGACCCCGTGGCCGAGCGCGAGCCGAGGGTGCAGTACAGCCGGATAGCGACGCTCCGGAGGGACTCGGCCGAGTACGGCTTTCTTGCCGAGTCCCTGCCCGGCCTGTGCGCCGACCTGCACGAGGCCGTCGCGGCCGACCGCAAGCTGTTCCGGTCGGTCGGCGTGCAGCTGGTGCTCGCCGACATGTCGCAGAGGTCGCGCTCGCGCATGCTGCGCGGCCCGACGGCCGATCAGGCCGAGATGCTGCGCGCCGCCGAGCGCCTCCTGCAGGCCGCGCTGCGCGAGGGGGACGGGCCGCCGGTCAGGCGCCTCGGCGTAAAGATATCCGAGCTGTCCGACATGCGCGGCCAGAGCAGCATGGACATGTTCGTGTGATCACGCCGCCGGCCGCGCGCCGGCCGCCCCCGCCTCGGCCGCCCCCGCCTCGGCCCTCCGCAGGCGCCTGCCCTCGACGAGCATTACGACGAGCAGGAACGCAAAGAGCCACGGCAGGAACATGATCTCGCCGGCGACCGAGTGGAACTCTTCCCACTTTGCCGTGTCGGTCGTCACCTTGAGGGCGTACCACGACAGGGCGAATATGCGCGCGACGTTGACGCCGATCGTCCCCGCGATGCCGACGGCGAACCACACGGACTTGCGGCCGCGCGGTATGTTCATCTTGAGCAGGAACGCCATCATTACGAGCGAGTATATGACGACGCTGTGCACGCCGGCCGACGGCCAGAACACCTGCAGCGCGAACGGGCCGTGGTCGCCCTTGAGGAACATGAGGTTGTCGCGCGCCGTCGCCACGCCGAGGTCGAACGCCTGGACGAGCCACACGTTGAGCTCGACCAGGTACGGCACGAAGAACTGGAGGGGGCCGAGCGAGTCGTACGGAAAGAAGGCGTCGAGCGACAGTATGATCGCGCTGCCGCCGAGGAATATGGGGCCGGCCGGCGCGATCCTTATCCAGCGCCTGCCGAAGAACAGCGACATCGACGAGACGACGAACGCCGTCATGACGGCATAGTCCCACAGCCACACCCACGAGAATACGAGCTCCACCCCGTAGGCGGGCGCGGCCGCCTCTATGGCGCCGCGCAGGCCGCTCTCGACGGCCACAATGTACGCGATCGTCGCGGCCGCGAGCGGGACCGCGGCGAGTATCCTGGAGCGCGGCACCGAGACGCGCAGCCCGACGAGCTCGGCCGCGATGAACGCGAGGCCGAACAGGAACCCGCCCCTCCCCTGGTTCCAGCTCAGGCTCAGCGAGTCGGGGTACGCGGCTAGCGCGAAGACGATCGGCGAGGCTGCCACCGCAATGGCCGCGAGGACGCTGCGATCCTGCCGCATTCGCCGCCGCGCCGCCGGGCAGGGGGTAAATAGCATGCCCGCCCCGCATGCGCCCGCGGCCGTAACGCGCGCGGCCACGCGGGGCGGCGCGACGGGAATAAATGCCGCCGCCGCGCCGGCGCCGGCATGCTGGCTGCGGGGGGCGCGCCGGGCGAGGGGGAGCCGGGGGCTTGACGCCGGGCGGCGAGTCGTGCGGCGGCGACCTTGGCGCCATAGACGGGGCAATCGCGCTCGACGCGTCCAGCTCGTACCTCCACCACGAGAGGGCCGAGGCGCTCCAGGCACTCGGCCGGTACGCCGACGCCCTCGGGGCGGCCGACGAGGCCATCCGCCTGGACCCGTCCTACCCGCACGTGCACTTTACGAGGGCCTCGATCCTCTGGGACATGCGCCGCCTCGAGGACGCCCTCGGGGCGGCCGACGAGGCGGCAAGGCGGTACGTCCACACGGCCCCGAACGTGCACCACCTGCGCGCGGACATACTGCACCAGCTCGGCCGCCTCGAGGACGCCCTCGGGGCGGCCGACGATGCCGTCCGCGGGGATCCGCACCACCCGCTCATGCACGCGACGAGGGCCCGCATCCTGCGGGACCTCGGCCGCCCCGAGGACTCGCTCGGGGCGGCCGACGCGGCGGTCGGCCTGAACGAGGGCCACGCCGCCCCGCACGACGAGCGGGCCAGGGCGCTGCACGCGCTCCACCGCCACGACGAGGCGCTCGGGGAGATCAACAGGGCGATCCGCCTGGACGCCTCCGACTCTTCGTTCCACCACATGCGGGCGGAGATACTGCGGTCGCTGGGCAGGGGGGAGGAGGCCCTCAGGGCCGCCAGCAGGGCGATCCGCCTCGGCCCGTCCAATCCCTACGCGCACCACACAAAGGCGCACCTGCTCAACGACCTCGGCCGCTACAAGGAGGCCCTCAGGGCCGCCAACAAGGCCATCCGCCTCGGCCTGGACGACGACGATGCGCACCACATGCTGGCCGTCATCCTGTGGAACGCGGGCCGCTACAAGGAGGCCCTCAGGGCCGCCAACAAGGCCATCCGCCTCGGCCTGGACGACTCCGACTTGCACCGCATAAGGGCCATGGTGCTGAACCAGCTTGGACGCCACAAGGATGCCCTCAGGGCCGCCAACAAGGCCATCCGCCTGGGCTCCTCCTCGCCAATCTCGCACACGGAAAGGGCGGAGGCGCTCAGGGGCCTGGGCCGGCACGCGGACGCGGCCAAGGCGGTCGACAAGGCGATCCGGCTCGACCCCGACAGCGCCAGTGCCCACCGGATGATGGCCGCGGTCCTGTACGACGCCGGCCGCCACAAGAGGGCCCTCAAGTCGATCAACAGGGCGATCCGCCTCGACCCCTCGGACTCTAACTACCAGTGCACGAGATCACTCTGCCTCTACAAGCTGGGCCGCCGCGCCGGCGCCCTCGAGGCGGCAGACAAGGCGATCCTGCTCGATCCGGGCAGCGCCTATGCGCACGACACGAGGTCCACAATGCTGGCGTTCCTGGGCCGCCACGCCGATGCCCTCGCGTCGGCCGACGAGGCCATCCGCCTCGACCCGTCGAACCCGCAGCTGCACCGCCGCCGGGCCACGATCCTGGCCAACCTGGGCCGCCACACCGAGTCGCTCGCGTCGGCCGACGAGGCCATCCGCCTCGACCCGTCGTCCGCCAACTCGCACTATGTCAGGGCCCTGGCACTGCACTACCTGGGTAGCAACGGCGAGTCGCTCGCGGCGGCCGACGAGGCGCTGCGGCTGGGCACCTCCAACGCGGACGTAAGGAGCCTTCGGGCCACGATTCTCCACTCCCTGCACCGCCACGACGAGGCGGAGCGGGCCGTGCAGTAGACTCGGCTCCGCTTCCGCGGGGCCGCGGCGCACTTGCGCGCGCATGGCGGCGCGGGCAAACATCCTGCAGCCCTCCGCCGCTTTCGCGGGGCCGCGGCGCCGGGCCGGGGCGGCGCCGGCGCCATCGCCGCGCGCCACGCATAAAAGGAGACCCGCTCTGGGCGCCGGCATGCCCGGAGCGGGGGAGTCTGGGAGCGGCGCCGCGGCGCGCGGCGGTCCGCAGGGCGGGAAAAGGTCGGCGGAATCGTACGCGTTTGAAGAGCTGGTCCGGCGGCTGGGGAATGCCGTAGAGTACGCGGAGCGCATCCGCGACGGCGCCCCGATCGATCCCCCCGGGGAGGCGGACAGGGACCCCCCCGGCGACTCCATCGGCTGCTGCGCGCGCGCCCACGCGCTAGTCGGCCTGGGCCGGCTCAAGGACGCCCTTGCCATGTACGGCAGGGCCGCCCGGCTCGATCCGAACAACCCCGAGGCCCGCTACGGCAGGGGGATTGTACTGCACGGCCTGGGCAGGCACGCCGAGTCGCAGGCGGCGTTCGGCCGCGCGATCCGGCTCGGCAAGAGGGACGCGCTCGCGTACTGCGGGAGGGGAAACGCGCTGTTCAGCCTGGGCCGGACCTGGGACGCCCTCAGGTCGTTCGACCGAGCAATCAAGATCGATCCGGGCAACCACATGGCGCAGTACGGAAGGGGATCGGTGCTCTCCATCATGGGGCGCCACGAAGAGGCGGTCGGGGCGCTCGACGAGGCGATCCGCCTGTACGGCGGCAACCTGCATGCGCGCTATGCGCGGGCCTCTTCGCTCACGCACATCGGCCGCCACGACGAGGCGATCGAAGAGATCCGGGCCATAGGGCGGCATCGGTCGGCCGACAGCGGCGGCGGCGACAGCGGCGTAGCGATCCGCGCGGGCATGGAAGCGGCGGTCGACGAGGCCGCCAAGAGCCTCGACACGGCGTACAACCGCTACCGGCTGGGGAACGCGCTGCTCGCGGCCGGCCGCGGCCACAAGGAGGCCGCCGACGCGCTCGGCGAGGCGATCCGCCTCGGATGCCGCGAGCCGGCCGCGCTGCGCGAGTGGGGCGATGCGCTGATGGGGTGCGGCCGCCACGGCGAGGCGCTCAAGTCGTTCGACAGGGCGATAGCCGCCGACGGGGGGAACTACCTTGCGCACTTTGGAAAGGCGGCCTGCCTGTTCCAGATCGGCCGCTTTGGGGATGCGCTGGCCCCGTGCGACGGGGCCATCGAATGCGACCGGCGGCGCTCGTCGGGGTGGCACCTGAGGGGCCTGATCCTCTCCGAGCTGGGCCGCCGCGAGGAGGCGGTCGAGTCCTTTGATGCGGCGATCGAGATCGAGCCGGGGTTCGAGTCGGCCATCGCCGCGAGGAGCATGGCGCTGGAGGCGCTCGGCAGCCGCCGCGCCGGCCCCGCCGGCCGGGCGCCGGCCAGGCCCTCCCCCTCCGCCCCGACGCCGGGCCAGAGCCGCGCCGAGGAGCGCTGGCAGGAGGGGGCGGCCCTGTCCAGCGCGGACCGCCACGAAGAGGCCATTGCGGCGCTCGACGAGGCGATACGGCTCGATCCGGGCAATGCGCCCGCGCACGCCTGCAGGGCCCGCAGCCTTGCATCCCTGGACCGCCACGAAGAGGCCATTGAATCCGCCGACAGGGCGATCGCCCTGGATCCTGGATCGGTCGTCGGGCATGCGTCGCGCGGATACGCGCTGGCGATACTCGGGCGCCTGGGCGACGCGCTCAGGTCGGCCGACAGGGCGATCGCCCTGGACCCTGCGTACGTCGACGGCCACACCGCGAAGAGGCATGCCCTGTTCGGCCTAGGCCGCTATGAGGAGTCCGCAGACGAGTGCGACGAGGAGATGCGCCTGGTCCCTCCCAACGGCGAGGTGCTCGCCGCAAAGGCCTTTGCCTTTTCGGCCGCGGGCCGCCACGACGATGCGCTCAGCGTGGCAGACGAGGCGGTTCGCGTCGAGCCGATGTACGCCCACGCGCACTACGGGCGGGGGGCCATACTGCAGTCCCTCGACCGCCACGAAGAGGCCGTCGAGTCCCTGGACCGCTCGATATCGCTGGACGCGACCAACGGGCACATGCACTACATGAGGGCCCTTGCCCTGCACGACCTGGGCCGCCACGCCGAGGCGCTCGCGTCGTGCGACGAGGCCAACCGCCTGGTGCCGGACAACGGCTTCATGTACGTCGGGAGGGCCCGCATACTGCTGGCCCTGGAGAATCTGGCGGACGCCGTCGAGGCATGCGACAGCGCGATCCGGCTCGCGCCGTGGTTCCCCGACACGTACGCGATCAAGGCGCTGTGCCTGGCAAAGCTCGGCCGCGTAGGCGAGGCGCGCGAGCTGCGCGACAAGGCCTTCGACATGGGGTACAGCGACGACAAGCCGACCTACCTGTCGGGGCCTGGCCGGTAGGCGGCGGGTAAAGATCCAGGCCTCGTGCGCGCTAGGCAAGCCATGGTCGCTACGCGGCATCGACTAGCGCCGTTGTCCGTCTTGTGGGCGTGGTGGCAAGACCACGGGCACCGGGCGGCAGCCACGCCCGCGGCGCTGGCACCATATGGTCTAGAAAGGCTGGCAATTTGCCAGCCTTTTGTGAACTACAACATTTTGAGCGGGGCGGGCGCGGGCGCGGGGGCATGGAGTGGCTCTGCTCAAAATTCGTGCCCTTGGGCCTGCCCTTGATTGCCGGGTCGCCCTGGCGGCGCACGAGGGGGCGCGCCGTGCGTACTCCCGGTGCGCGGCCGCGCCGCGGCCCCCCGGGAGCGGGCGTTACTGGTGCCGCGGGTTGTAGAAGCAGGTGGTGCCGGGCTGCCTGGAAAGCACCTCTGCGGGGGCCAGGTAGCACCGGTGCTCCTCCGAGTACCCTAGGCCGGACAGGTCGCCGCCCCCGGCTACCCGCGAGCCTTCCCTGACGCACCCGTCCCCCCGGCCCACCACATCCTGTTGAGCGCCTTTACCGCCCTGTACGCGTTTTCGTCCGCGTCGCCGAGCGCATGCGCGATGCGGGCATGCGGATCCCCCGCGAGCATCTCCGCCCGCGTGTTCCGCGCGACATACTCGTACGCGCCGTCCCCGCCGGGCGCCGTCCCCGCCCGTTCTATGGGCGCCCGCGTCTCTTCGTCGGCAAGCTCGTAGGGCGCCGGCGCGCCGGCAGGGCCGGCCGCCAGGTAGCACTTGAGATCCCGGTCGTACTCTAGGTCGCCCAGCCTTCCGCCCCATGCGATGTACTCGTGCTCCCACACGCACGGGCCGGGCGGCGCAGCGAGCCAGTTTACCACCGTCACGGTCGCCATCGCGGCCGCCTCGCCGTCCATGCTCCTTGGGACATTCTTTGACATCAGGTTGATGTACCGCGCCGACGGGTCTGGCCCAGCCCGCGAGGTGCTGCCAGCGTAGGCGACGAGCTCGCCGGTGCCCCTGGTCAGGGCCCCTGCCCGTCGCCCCCTGCCGCGATCGCGCGGATCTCCTCCTCGTAGCAGGGACGCAGCGGACGCCAGCCGTTGAGGCAGGCCAGGCTGGCCGTCTGGATGTCCGCCTGGCCTTGCGGTGCCGCGGCCGCGGCAACCGCGACTGCGATCAGCACGGCAACGGGGGCCGCGGCCAGAGCCGCCGCGCCGCGGCGGCCAATGGCCCCGCCGCCGCTCTTCCACCTCGGAGGCCGGCGTCGCGTAGAACGGGCCGCCCACGTGCGAGGGCAGCCCGCCCACACTGCACGTCGTACGGCTAGCCGACGACCTTGTAGAGGTAAAGCTTGCGCTCTAGTTCGCCGTGCATCCTCTCCAGCCTGCCGCTGGTCTGCGGGTGCCTCGTGCGGGCCTTGATGTGCCGTATGCCCGGATCGTCAAGGCGCCCTTCGAACCGGCTCTTGCCCCTGTCCCTCTTGGGCGGCGGCCCGCCGCCGCGCGGGACAGGTCTATATCCGCCCCGCTGTCCGCGCCGCGCATGGGGCGGGCAAGGCTGGCCGTTGCTGCCGGGGCCGCGCTCGCCGCCGCTGCGGCCGCCGTCGCGCTCGCCTCGCCGCTGTTCTACGACACCGTCGTCGACGAGCCGCCCCCGGCCTCGCTGCCCGGCGCCCTCGGCGAGGTGCGCGCAGGCCTGACGCTCGCCGAGTTCTCGTCGATGCCGGACGGGGAGAGGGCGCCGCTCGTCGAGCGCATGCCGGAGGCTACGCGCGAAATGGTAATGGACGCGGCGGCGGGCGCGCCGGCGGACGCGCCGGGCGACGCAATGCCGGGCCGGGCGGGCGCGCAGGGGCCGGACGCGGCGGCCGTCACGCGGGCCGGCGAGTTCGAGGGGGTTGCCGGCCACCGCGCGGAGGGGACAGCCAAGGTGATCTCGGCCGGCGGGTCCGAGTACCTGCGGTTCGAGGACTTTGAGGTCACCAACGGGCCCGACCTGCGCGTGTACCTGACAAAGGGCGGCGATGTCGACGGGGGCGTGCACGTCGCAAAGCTCAAGGGGAGCAGGGGCGACCAGAACTATGACATTACGGGCCTCGGCGCAGCCGAGTACGACACGGCAGTCGTGTACTGCCAGCCGTTCGGGGTGCACTTTGCGCGCGCCGCCCTGTCCGACGCCGCCGGCTAGAAAAAGTCGGCGAGCGTCCGCTGCCTGGCCATCTGCATCACCTGCCCGTGCGCGAGCCACTCGCCCATTGATATGCCGAGCGGCGCGCACGCGGCCTCTACGGCCTCGTCCAGGCCGGGCGCCGGCCGGCCGCCTGCCGACATGGCCGCGCGCACGCCCTCCCTCACCTGCCACACCCCCACGGGCACGGCGTACTCGGGCCTTATCTCGCGGAGGACGAGCGCGCCGGCCTGCGTCCGCCTGCGCTCCAGGTGCTCGGCCACGGCCAGCCTGCCGGCAAAGTACGCGCCGGCGATGGCCGGCTGCCTGTGGCCCATGCCGCGCGCCCCCTCGCGGTCCGCGCCGAACCCCGGCGCGCCGTCGGCCGCGTACCACGCCTCGATCATCTCGAACATCCACCTGTGCGGAAACAGCACGACCGAGAAGAGGTTGCCGAGGTGCTCGTGGAAGAACACCTCGTGCGAGTCGATCTGCGGATAGTCGAGGATGCGCCGCGCCAGCTCCTCCGATATGGTCGAGTCGGCCGCCGCAATGCTCCACCGCGTCGGCACCAGCCTCCTCCTGCCCCCGCGGCCGAGCATGCCCATGGAAAGAAGGCGGTGTATCCTCGAGACCTCGACGCCGGCGCCGTAGAGGTCCATGACGGCGCCGGCCGCCCCCCTGTCGGTGTCATAGTACGCCCTCTCGACGGCCCTGTGCGGGGACGACAGCCCCGAGTACGACGCCGCCTGGATGCTCCCGACGGGCCCGAACGGCGCCGAGTACCCGTCGGCGAGGGCGACCGGGGCGGCCGGCGCGTCGAACCGCAGGTCCGAGTCCGCCGGCCCGCCGGACATGGCCAGCCCCTGCAGGTCCTCGACGTAGCGGCCCGCGGGCGCGTCGGCGCGCACCGTGCGCACGCCGCGCACCATCCTGAGCCTGTCCGAGACGATCTCGGCGAGGGTGCGGCCGGACCACCTCTCGGGGCTGTCCATCATCGACGTGTCGCCGTGCACGGGCGGCACCATGGGGCCGACGCGCACGCGCGGGTAGCCGTGCGAGCCGACGAACACGGTCGGCGGGGTGGTGCCACTCAGCGTGTCCGACGAGAACAGGGAGCCGTGCCTCGACAGGTACGCGTTCCACCTCTCCTCGATGTCCTTTCGGATGCGCACGGACTCTTCCACGCGGCCTGCACGGCGGCGGCCGTATAAGAAACGCGCACCGCGGCCGGCCGCCTAGTCCATGCGGGCTACCCATACGGCATCAGGGTAGGGATTTAACGGGGCCGCCTGTCTAGTAGGGCATGGACAACACGGGCCGCCGCTCGTTGCAGCTGTGTTGCGGGGCGGGCCCGCTGGCCGCGGGCGGGATCATGCAGGGAAGTTGTGCCCTGCCGTGCCGCGCGGCTGCCACGGCGCTAGCCATAAGCCGTCTGGATCATTTGCACAAGTCTGGTCCGGCGGCACTATCGCTAGGCCGACCCGCGCGCCTCTTTCTTCCGCCTCCGCCTCCCGCCTTCCGGACGGGCGGGGCCGGAGATCGCGCGGCGAAAATGGGACGGCGTCCACCCTCCCAGCCCGGGCGGTGATCTGCTTGCCCGACAACCTCTTCTCCCCCGCGACGCTTGCAAAGCTGTGCTCGGACGTAAAGATCACGGGGGACCAGCACGATGCTGCACTCGAATGGCTCTCCCTGCTTGAGGCCGGCAAGCTGCAAAAGGAGGTGCCCAACTACCCAATTTTCATGTCCTGCATACTGGACAGGCTGCTCGGGTACAAGGCTGGCGACATAAAGTACGAGTCGGACAACGTCGAGTTCCAGTTCTACGGCCCGGAACGCAGGCCACTCGGCTGCTTCGAGGTGAAGGGCGCGCTAACGCGAGACCTATTTGCCCGCCAGCACCACAAGAAGAGGGAGCACTCGACGCCGATCAAGCAGACTTGGGACTACATGGGAAAGATCGGCTTGGAATACGGGGTGTGCACAAACTACAGCAAATTCATCCTGATCACCAAGAGGCACGGCTACTCGAGGTACTACCAGTTCGACTTTGAGGACGTAAGGGACGATCCCAAGAAGCTGCGCGAGTTTGTAGGCGTGTTCTCCAAGGCCAGCATCGGATCGGGCTTTGTCGAGCACGCGCACGCAAAGTCGGCAAGCGAAGACAAGGCCCTCACCGACGAGTTCTACGACCTGTACGGGAGGACCCGCCTCATGCTGATCAGGGAATTCGAGTCGTCAGGGGTGAAAAGGGAGGCAGCCGTGGCGGCGGCGCAAACGCTGCTCAACAGACTAGTGTTCATATTCTTCGCCCAAGACTCGGGCCTTGTCAAGGACCCCGACATCTTCGCCGACGGCGTGATCGATGTGCTGAACGGACGGCTAGGAGACCGCTCGAAGCGGGTGTGGGGCTACCTGGCCGACGAACTGTTTCCGGGATTCGACAAGGGGTCCAAGTCGCCCCGCATATTCGGGTTCAACGGCGGCCTCTTCGACGCGCCCCTGCCGCCAAAGGCCAAGATCATGGACTTGCGCCCCTCGGAATTTTTCGGAGGGCTCGAGACCAAAAGGCGCCGCCGCTCGTGGGAGTTCAAGGAAAAGATATGGGCCGCGGTTAGGCGGCACGACGAGCTCAACCCAATCATCAAGAACCTACTCGCAATGTCTTCGTACGACTTTAAGAGCCAGATACGCGTCACCATACTGGGCCACATATTCGAAAAGTCCATCTCGGAAATAGAAGACCTGCTTGGCATTGGGCCATCGCGGCGCAAACGAGAAGGGGTGTTCTACACCCCCTCGTACGTGACGCGGCACGTGTGCCGCAACACGATAATACCCTGGCTGTCAAAGTCAGGCGACGCGACCGACGCGCCGTCACTGGTCGCCGAATACTCGTCCGACATAGGCGGACTCGAGGCAAAACTACGCGGCATCAGCATCCTCGATCCAGCATGCGGTTCGGGGGCATTCCTGATCGAAGCCGCCAGCACGCTCTTGGACGTGTACAGGGAGATCCGTGCGCACAAGGGCGCCAACGGGAGCCTGGCGAGCGGCACGTTGGAGGCGGATGTTGCCGACGCGTCGCCGCTAGAAATTGTGAGGAACAACCTGTACGGAATCGACATAAACCCGCAGTCCGTCGAGATTGCGAGGCTGTCGATGTGCCTGATGACCGCCTCGCTCTTCGAGCGGCTTCCCGACCTGTCCCAAAACATAGTGGTCCGGGACAGCGTGAAAAACGCCACTGAGGGGGGATGGGAGGCGGCATTCCCGCGCGTGTTCCAGGCCGGCGGGGGCTTTGATGTCATAGTCGGAAACCCGCCGTACGTGCGGCAGGAAGACCTGCGGGACAAGGATGCAATGGCGCTTCCCGCCGGCTCTGGGCTCGCACTCCCGCCGGGCTTTGCGATACCGCGCAAGAGCGACCTGAGCAGCTACTTTTACTACCACTCGATCGACGGCCTCGCGGAGGGGGGGCGCCTGGGGTTCATCGCGAGCGACGGGTGGCTCAACCACGAGTACGGGCTGCAGCTGCAGCGCGCAATCCTTGACAACTGCCGGATCGACGCCCTGCTGCGCCCGACCTTTAACGTCTTTGAGGATGCGGACGTCAAGACCGTCGTGTCGCTTCTTACCCGAGCAAGGCCCGGCCGGGGTCACCGGACGGCGCTTGCGCCGATCAAGAGCCCCCGCGCGCTCGACGACTGGCCTCGGCACGTTGCGGCCAGGCGGCTGCAGAGGACGAGCAGGCCGGGCAACTGGTTTTCACACTTTGCGGGCCCCGCCCCGCGCCTTGCCGTTCCCACCGTGCCGCTGGGCAGGGCGGGCAGGATCGAGAGCGGCGTCAAGACAGGCCGGAACGAGTTCTTTGTGCTCACGCGCGAGGCGATCAAAGAGTACTCGATCAAGGCCAGGTTCAGGCGGCCGGTCCTGTCCGACGGCGTTGCCGACGGCTGCCTTGAGGACAGGCGGCCGGAGGAGCACCTGCTGAGCGTCGACCTGCCCAAGGGGCGGCTCGCGGGGGCCGACGGCGGCCCCGACGTCCTGCGGTACATTGAGGACGCCGAGTCGGCCCCGATAGTGCCGAAAAAGGGCTCTTCGCGCGCCGCGAGGAGCATATCCGACCTCGCGTCGCTCAGGGGGAGGGATCCGTGGTACTCGCTGGGCCTGCGGAACGATCCGCCCGCCGCATACATTGGCCGCTTTGTGGACCGGCGCCTCAAGGCGTACAGGAACAACGGCCGCTTTTACGCAAGGGACAACTTTGCCGGCTTTACGCCGAACGACCCCGACCAAGCAGACGCCCTCCTGGCATGCATCGCGTCTGCGTGGTTTGCACTGCACCTGGAAAGGAGCGGCCACGTGGCAGGCGGCGGGGCGCTACAGGTGCTCATAGCCGACCTGGAGGGGGCGCCGGTGCCCGACCTTGGCAGGATGCCCCGCCGTGACGTCGAGGGGCTGGGCGGGGCATGGAACGCGTACTGCGGCGACCTAGACCGGGCCGCACTCGACGATGCCGTGCTCGGCATACTGGGATTCGCGCGATCGCAGCGGTCCCGTATGGCGGCCCAGCTCGACACCCTCGTCTCGTACCGCACCGGCGGCGGCCCCTCTGCCAAGGACGGGTAGCCGGCCCAGCCCGCCCGCCCGCCCGCCCGCCCGCCCGCCCGCCCGCCCGCCCGCCCGCCCGCCCGCCCGCCCGCCCGCCCGCCCGCCCGCCCGCCCGCCCGCCCGCCCGCCCGCCCGCCCGCCCGCCCGCCCGCCCGCCCGCCCGCCCGCCCGCCCGCCCGCCCGCCCGCCCGCCCGCCCGCCCGCCCGCCCGCCCGCCCGCCCGCCCGCCCGCCCGCCCGCCCGCCCGCCCGCCCGCCCGCCCGCCCGCCCGCCCGCCCGCCCGCCCCTCCGGCGCACCTCGCCCCGCGCGCGGCACGCTTATTTCGGCGCGGCCCGGGCGGCGCGCGGCATGCCATGCACGCGCATAGTCTCGCTCCTTCCCGGCGCGACCGACCTCGTCTGCGAGCTCGGCGCGGCCGGGTCGCTGCGCGGCGTCACGCACGAGTGCGAGGTGCCGGCGGGCCTGCCGCCGGTGCCGGCCGTGATCGCGCCGCGGCTCGACTGGCAGGCCATGGGCAGCGCCGAGATCGACGATGCCGTGCGCGCCGCGCGGGGCGCGGGGCGCGGCCTGTTTGCGCTCGACGAGAATGCGCTGCGCGCGGCCGACGCCGACCTGATCATATGCCAGAGCACGTGCGAGGCGTGCGCCCCGCATGCGGCGCAGGTGCGCGCGGCCGTCGAGGCCCTCGGTGGCTCGCCCGAGGTCCTGTCGGTCGACCCGCACGGCATCGACGGCATACTCGAGAGCGTCACGGCCGTCGCCTCGCTGATCGGCAGGGCGGGGGCGGGGCGGCGCCTGCGCTCCTCGCTCGAGTCCCGCCTGCGCGCGGTCCGCCTGGCCGCATCGCGGGCGGCCGAGTCGGCGGGAAGGAGGCCTCGCGTCCTGGCGCTGGAGTGGATCGACCCGCCGTACACGGCCGGCCACTGGGTGCCGGAGATGGTCGAGGCCGCCGGCGGCGAAAACCTGGTCAGCGCGGCCGGCGAGCACTCCCGCCCCATGGATGTCGCCGAGGCCGCCGGGTGCGGGCCGGACGTGGCCGTCGTCATGCCGTGCGGCTTTGACGCGGACCGCGCCGCATCCGAGTACTCGGCGCGCGGCGCGCCGCTAGCGGCCGATCCGCGATGGCGGGCCACGCCTGCGGTACGATCGGGCCGCGTGTACGCGGTCGACGCCGGGGTCTACTTTAGCAGGCCCAGCATACGGGTCGTCGGCGGCGTCGAGGCGCTCGCGGCCGTCCTGTGGCCGGGCGCGCCGGGCCTGCCGCCCGCGCCCCGCGGCTCGCGCGTTCGACTCTGCGGGTAGCGGCGCGCCGCCGCCGCCGCCCTACCTGTCGTCCCGCTCCGAGTCGTCGTCTTCGCCGGTGCCGGAGGACCTCCGGCCGGGCCTGACGGGGATGTAAATCCTCATTGCACCGACGACGAGGCCTGCGCTAAAGAGCATTGATGTTGAATAGTTCTGACAGCTCGGTCTAACTTTGTAGACTAGCCGTGCCGGCTTCTCTGGGCCTGGCCGCCGCCGGATGCGCCGGGGCCGCCGCCCCGCCGCCCGATGCCGCACCCAGCGCCGATCGACCTGGCCGCCGCCCAGTACGCGGCGCACAGCACGGCAATGGCCGCCAGGCGTATGGGCACCTCGTAGTTGGTCAGGAGCGCGGCGAACGAGGCGCCTGCCCCGCCAAAGGCCGAGAACAGGGCCAGGCCGACGGGGCCGCACCCGCAGGCGCCGGCGGCGGCCCCAAAGGCCGAGCCGGCCGCGGCCGCCCTTCCGCCCCTGCCGCGCCCGCGGCCGCCGCCCATGGACAGCGCCCTGTACGCGCTCATCGGGACGACCAGGCCGGACAGCCCGGACAGGGCGATCACGAGGGCCAGCCTGCCCTCCTCGCCGGGGTACAGCGCCCACGCAAGGCGCGGCTCGAAGAAGACAAAGCCGGACAGGGCCAGCAGCGGCAGGGCCATTCCGGCGAAGACGCCCGCGCCCACTGCGGCGTACCTGCGGTCGGAAAAGACGAGGGATGCCGCGCCCAATCAGGCCACCGACTCGAACGCGGCGCGGAACGAGGAAAACGGCTGCGCGCCGACTATCGTTTGCTCGTCCCCGCCGGGGCCGACGATTATGAACGTCGGCGTGCCGCTCACGCCGTGCTTTATCGCCTCGTCGGTGTTGTAGCCGACCCTGTCCCTGTACTTGCCCGAGTCGAGGCACTCGCCGAACTCGCCGGCGTCAAGGCCGATGCTGTCGGCGAACAGCCTGAGCCTCTCGGCCGACGCCCACCCGTCGTCTATGTTGGGCCCCTGCTGCCTGTACAGCGTGTTGTGGTACTCCCAGTACATGCCCTGGTCGCCGGCGCAGTGCGACGCCTCGGCTGCGCGAGGCGAGTCCCTCCCGAGGAATGCCATGTCCACGAACACCAGGCTGGCCGCGCCGGTCTCGATGTACTCGGCGTCGATCCTCGGCTTTGTGTTGTGGAACCAGTTGTAGCACTGGTGGCACTGGTAGTCGCCGAACTCGATGATCGTGATCGGCGCGTCCGGGTCGCCCAGCGCGGGCGAGGCCAGGGCCGTCGAGACCGACCCGCGCATTGCCGTCATGTCGACGCCCTCGTACTCGGGCGCGCCCTGCATGCTGGCCGCGGCAGCCGCCGCGGCGGCGATCGCCACGGCCGCCACGGCCGCCGCGACGCCTATCTTGGCGCCCCTTCCTGCCATGCGGCCCCCGCGCAGCGCGGCCTTAAATAATTTTTGCCGGTCGGTCTCGGCGGCGCCTAGGGGCCGCCGCCCCTCTTCCTGAACAGGCCTAGGAACTTTGAGACGGCCGTGTCGAGGGGGCACTCTTCGCATCCGGCCCCTCCTCCGGCATGCCTGTCGAGATGCCTCTCGTACTCGGCCCTTGACGGGAACACGGCGTCGCACCTCTCGCAGTACACCTTTGCAATGCCGCTGCCGCCGCTACCGCCGCCTCCCTGCCCAAACACGCCTCCCGGCCGGCGCCCCGCCATATAAGCATCGCCGCGGGCATGCTGCGAGGCGTCCCCGGCGCCGGCGGCTGCGGGCGGCACGCGCCGCATGGGCGCGGCGGCCCCCCGCCGCCCGGCCCGCGCCCGCTCGCCCTTTGTGCCAGGTGCGCCCCGTTGCGCCTGCCCGGCCCCGGAGGCGGGAAAAGCCGTGCCGTCCGGCCGCGGACGCCGGCGGCCCATGTCCGCGGGGCGGCCGCGGCGGGGCCGGGCCCCGCGCGCGGCGCACCCTGGTCGGGCAGGGCAGGGCAGGCCGGGCATGCGGCGAGGATCGATCGCGAAGAGGCCAGGGGGCGGCAAATGCGGGCGGGGTTCCGATCCTCTCCACGGCCGCCGCGCCGCCGATTCCAGCCCCGGGCGACAGTCCGGCGCCGCCGAGCGCCGCGGGCCCGCCCGCCGCGCGGCGCGAGTGGGAGGGGGGGAGACTGGCCGAGCGCGGGGGCGTGCCCGCGGCGGGGGGGGGGGGGGGAAGGAGGGGAGTGGGGCGGAAGAGGCCCCTCCGCCGCGCCGCGCCGCCGCCCCCGATCACAGGTAGTGTATGCGCTTGTGCGCGTTGTACTCTACCTCGTACTGCGTGACAAAGCCGCAGTGGGGGCACGAGAACATCTCGGCCGGCGCGGCCGCCTGCGGGCGCTCGATCGCCTTGCCCGAGACGGACCTGATGGACACGGTGTCGGCGCCGGGCAGTATCGCAAAGTTGCGCGCCTCGCCTATCGAGTCGAGGAACTCCCTGATGGTCGCGACGACCTCGGAGACGTCGATCGGCTCCTCGCCGATCGGCGAGAGCGCGAACTCGTGGAGCTTTATGGCCGGGATGGCCCCCACGTTGTCCGAGACGTACACGAGCAGGTCGTGCTTTATGGCCTCGACGTCCCTGCAGTCCACGGTGATCACGTCGCCCAACGCCGCGCCGGCATCGGCTTTGTATTTTAGTCAAGCTCGCGGCCGGCGCGAAAGCGTTATCATGCGCGCCTCGCGGGGCCCCCCCGAGCATGAGGGACTCGGAGTCTTTCGGCGCCGAAAGGGGCCGCGGCAGGGAGGTCGTCGACTGGATAAACGAGCAGGCCGCAAAGCGCCACTACAGGCTCGAGGCGCGCCTGTACGGGCACGACATCGAGACGGAGAACTTTGGCGCGTTCGAGATGTTCTCGTGGGTCGGCGACGTGAAGAACGCCCGCTCGCTCGTCGTCAAGGCCAGCAAGAGGTTCGGCGTGCGCGTCATCGAGGGGGGCTACAAGCCGAGGGAGCGGGTGCTGCGCATGCGCCGCTTCGACTACGCAATGGTCCGCCGCGGGGACAGGGTGATCGGCCACTTGGAGCTTGTGGCCCCGCTGCTCGGCGGCACGTGGAGGGTAAGGGCGGAGGAGCGGCGGTAGCGGGGGGGGGGGGGCCGCCGCCCGCGGCCCAAGGCTAAAATATCGCCGCCCCGCCGGCCCCGCATGCCGGGGGCCGTGGGGGTCGTGGGGACGGGAATGCTCGGCGCCGCCGTCGCGCTTCGGCTGCTCGGGCGCGGCCACGAGGTGGTCGCGTACAACCGGACGGCCGAAAAGGCCGCCGCCCTGGTGGGGGCCGGCGCGGCCGCCGCCGAGTCCCCCGCCGCCGTCGCAGTGCGGTGCCCGCTCGTCATCGTGTGCGTCAAGGACGCGGCGGCAGTGCGCGGCGTCGCGCTCGGGCCCCGCGGCATCGCCGCATCGGGGGCGTCCCCCGTGGTGTGCGACATGAGCACGATAACGCCGGCCGACTCGCGCGCTATCGCCTCGGACCTGCGCGCCGCCGCCGGCGTTGCAATGCTCGACACGCCCGTAATGGGCGGCCCCGCCGTGGCCGAGAGGGGCGAGCTGGTAATGATGGCGTCCGGCGACCGCGCCTCGTTCGACGCGCACCGCGGCACGCTCGACGGCGTGGCAAAAAGCATCTTTTTCCTGGGCAGGGCCGGGACCGCCCTGACGGTAAAGCTTGCCATGAACCTGCAGATCGCATCCCTTGCAATGTCCATATCCGAGGGGATCGCACTGACGCGCGCCGCCTCGGTCGACCCGCAAGAGTTCCTGAGGGTGCTCAACTCGACGTACTTTGGGACCGGCATGAGCCGGAACAAGGCGTACAAGATGGCCGGCGGCCGGTACGACCCGACGTTCCTGCTGAGCAACCTGCGCAAGGACCTGCGGGCGGTCAACGAGGCGGCCGGCTCCGCGGGCCTTTGCCTGCCGCTCGCATCAATGGCGGAGGGGGCGTACGATGCGGCGGTCGAGGCGGGGCTCGGCGGGCTGGACTATACGGGGATACTCGAGTACGTCGAGGGCCTGCGCCGGCCGGCCCCGCAGGAGCCGCAGCCCGGCGCCGGCGGCGGGCCCTAGGCAGCGCGCAGGCCCCTTCCCTCCGCCTGCGCGCCCCGCAGCCCGCCCCCGCCAGCCTTGCCCGCGCCTGCGCGTGGGACGGGGCGGCGTCGCGGCCGCCCCAGCCGATCGCGCGCTGCCGCGCGGCGCGGCCCCGCGAGGGCCGCGGGGCGCCGGCCGGCGCCGCGCCTGCTGCTCCGGCGGCGTACGGGCCCAGCACTGCCAAAGCTACCTTTAAAGTGAATGCGCCGCGCCGCCTGCCCCGTGTCGGGCGGCGGTGGGCGCATAAAGGTCGGTCTGGTGGGCGTCGGCAACTGCTTTTCCGGCCTCATACAGGGGATCGAGTACTACCGCAGGAACCCGTCGCAGTCCGTAATAGGGATAATCCACGAGAGGCTGCGCGGCTACACAATACACGACATTGACTTTGTGTGCGGGTTCGACGTCGGCGAGAACAAGGTCGGCAAGGAGATCAACGAGGCCATCTACGAGTACCCGAACATGGTCGACTGGGTGCCGCGAGGGCAGATGCCGCGGACCGGGGCGCTGGTCCACGAGGCGCCGCAGCTGGACGGCGTCGGCGTATGGGTGCAGAACCGCGTAAAGCCGGTGAAGCAGACCCGGACGGACGAGGATCTGGGGGAGGAGATCCGCAGGATCGTGCGCGAGACGGGCGCCGAGGTCATCGTGTCGTACCTGCCGGTCGGCTCGGACGAGGCGACGCGCTTTTGGGCCCAGGTCTGCCTGGACACGGGCACCGCCTTTGTCAACTGCATACCGTCGTTCATAGCATCCGATCCCGAGTGGGGCGCCAGGTTTGCCGAGCGGGGAATACCGGTCGTCGGCGACGACATAAAGGGCCAGGTGGGCGCGACGATCGTGCACCGGACGCTGGCGCGCCTGTGCAGCGAGCGCGGCACCCGCATAGAAAAGACGTACCAGATCAACGTCGGCGGCAACACCGACTTCCTGAACATGAAGGAGCAGGAGCGCCTGGCCAGCAAGCGCATATCAAAGACCGAGAGCGTGCAGAGCCAGCTGTCCGAGAGGCTCGACGACGACCGGATATACGTCGGCCCGTCGGACTTTGTCCCGTTCCTCGGCAACACAAAGCTGATGTTCATGAGGATAGAGGGCCGCCAGTGGGCCAACGTGCCGTACAACATGGAGGTGCGCCTCGACGTCGACGACAAGGCCAACTCGGCGGGGATAGTGATCGACGCGGTCCGCCTCGCCAGGATCGCGCTCGACGACGGCGTGGGGGGGCCCATAGTCCCCGCCAGCGCGTACCTCATGAAGCACCCCCCGGAGCAAATGAGCGATCCCGATGCAAAGCGGGCGTGCGAAGAGTTCGTCAAGGGCCGGCGGGGCCCGCCGGGCTAGGGGCCGCGCCCGTGACTGCCGCCTGCGGCCCCCAGCCCCGCGACGCGGCCGCGGCGCGCTGCTTTGAGCTAAAGAGCCGCCGGTACATGGGCTGCAAGGCAAAGATCGTGGATTTCATACGGGACGCGATCACCGCGACATGCGGCGACTTTGGCTCGCTCTGCGATCCCTTTGCGGGAACGGGCTCGGTGTCGCAGGCGTTCAACGACGAGCGCACGCGGGTCATATCGAACGATCACCTGTTCAGCAACTACGTCGCGCTGCGCACGTTCCTGGCCGCCGGCAGGATGAGCCGCCCCTGGCTGTCCGAGGCCGTCTCGCGCCTGAACTCGCTGCCCGCCGGCGGCGAGAACTATTTCTCGAGGCGGTACGGGGGCACGTTTTTCACGAGGGACGCCGCGCGAAAAATCGGCGCCGTGCGGGACAGGATCGAGGCGATCGCGCCGGGCCGGCCCGAAAGGTACGCGCTGATATGCTCGCTGCTCTACGCCATGGACCGCCTGGCCAACACCGTGGGCCACTACGACGCGTACCGGGGCCGGCCGGGCCGGGCGGCCCCCCTACACATGAGGGCGCCCTGCCTCGAGGACCCGCGCGTCAACGCGGGAAACGCGGTCTACAACATGGACGCCAACGAACTGGTTCGGAGGGTGCGCGCGGACGTCCTGTACCTGGACCCCCCCTACAACTCGCGCCAGTACTGCGACACGTACCACCTGCTCGAAAACACGGCCGCCTGGGAAAAGCCCGAGACGCGCGGCAAGGCGCAAAAAATGGACCGGGGGCACCTCAAGAGCCGCTACTGCCGAAGGGACGCGGCCGCCGCGCTCGACGACCTGATCTCCCACGCCGACTGCAAGTACATATTCCTGTCGTACAACAACACGTCGGACGTGCGGAACGTCCGCTCCAACGCGCGAATCGGCGACGGGGAGATCAAAAGGATGCTTGAAAAGCGGGGGACGGTAAGCGTCCACGAGACGCGGCACAGGGAATTCACCGCCGGCAAGACGGCCCCGCGCCGCGGGCACGCCGAGCGCCTGTTTGCATGCGAGGTGGATCGGCGCTGAGGGCGACGCGGCAGCCGCCCGCCGCGCGTTACGGCGCGGATCGGACTGCCCCTCGGCCCCGCATGCGGCCGAGGCGGGCCGGGCGGTGATGAGCACGGCCGGTGCGGCGGACATCGACAAGTGCCGCCACATATACTACGGCGACTGCCTCGATGTCATGGACATGCTGCCCCGCGGCAAGTTCGACATGGTGTTCGCGGATCCGCCCTACAACCTGTCCGGCACGCGCCTGTCGCTGGTCGGCAGCAAGACCGGTGGGGACTACCACAAGATGAACGAAAAGTGGGACGCGATGCCGGCCGACGACTATGACCGGTTTACCGACAGGTGGATACGAGGGGCCCGCGACCTGCTCACCGAGTCCGGCTCCGCCTACGTCTGCTGCACGTTCCACAACGTGGCGGCCGTCATGACGTCGCTCAGGGGCGCCGGCATGCGCATCAACAACGTCATTACGTGGCACAAGACCAACCCGATGCCGAGCATAACGAAGAGGACGTTTACGCACTCGAGCGAGTTTGTCGTCTATGCGGTGAGGGGCCCAAAGTGGGTGTACAACTACGCCGAGCTCAAGTCGACCAACCCCGACAGGCAGAAGAACGGGGACAGGAGGCAGATGCGCGACGTCTGGTCCATCCCGATATCGCAGGGCGCGGAGCGGATCTCGCGCGCCGACGGGCGGGCGGCGCACCCGACGCAAAAGCCCGAAGAGCTCGTAAGGAGGGCGATCGTGGCGTCGTCCAACCCGGGCGACCTTGTCCTGGATCCGTTCATGGGATCGGGAACGACCGCCGTCGTGGCGGACGATCTTGGGCGCAGGTGGATCGGCATCGAAAACAACCCCGAGTACCGGATGCTTGCACTGGACAGGATCCGCAGGAACGCAGCCCGCGTCGGGTAGCGCATGCCCGGCCGCCGGCGCGGCAGGCGCCGGGGGGAAGGGGCCCCGCCCCCGCCTCCCGCCCGACCGGCCGGGTATGCCAGCCTCCGCGCAGCGCGGGCGCGGCGCGCCTGCTAGGCGGCGCCTTCCCTGCCGGCCCGGGCCGATGCGGCCGCGATCGCAGGCGTTAAATACACGGGCGGCGGCGGCACGATCGTGGTCTATATCCGCAAGGTCGAGATATTCGGGTTCAAGTCGTTCGGGTACAGGAACACGGTCATTGACTTCCAGCCGGGCCTGATATCCCTGGCCGGCGCCAACGGGTCCGGCAAGAGCAACATACTCGACGCCATTACGTTCGCCACCGGCGAGAACAAGCCGAGGACGATGAGGGTCGGCCGGATGGGCCAGCTCCTGTACGATCCCGACGGCACGGGATCGGGGCGCGGCAAGCACCCAGCCCGCGTCAGCGTGCACCTCGACAACGCCGACAGGCGGATACCGGTCGACTCCGACCTCGTCGAGATATCGCGCGAGCTCGACGCGGGGGGCGACTCGGTGTACTATCTCAACAAAAAGAGGGCGCCGCGCGGCCACGTCGTCGACCTGCTCGACGTGGCGAGCGCCCGCCTCCACCAGCTCAACGCGGTGCAGCAGAACACGATCACGCGCATCTCCGACTTTACGCCCGAGGAAAAGCGCAAGTCGATCGAGGACCTGATCGGCCTGTCCGAGTTCGACGAGCGCAAGGAAAAGGCCCTCAAGGAGCTCGACGACGCGGACCGCCGGCTGGAGGTGGCCCTCGCAAAGATGGACGAGATCAAGAAGCAGATCGACGAGCTCGACGAGGAGCGCAACCTAAAGCTGCGCCACGACATGATCGACGCCGAGATGCGCCGCCTCAACGCCGTCTCGGCGTCCAGGCGCCTCGCCGAGATCGCCTCGGAGCGCGACGCCAAGACGGCCGAGGACGACGGGCTGGCGGCCCGAGCGGGGGCGGCGCGCGACGAGCGCGACACCGTGCGGGGGCGGACGGCCGAGATCGAGGCGCAAAAGGCCGACTTTATGGCGCAGGTAGACGAGTACAACAAGAAAAAGGTGGCGGTCGAGTCCGAGCTGAGCGAGACCGTGCGCGCGTTCGAAGAGTCAGACGCGCGCCTGTCGGCGGCCCGCAGGGCGGTCGAGCGCATCGACGAGGCCCTGCCGCGGGTGCGCGCCGAGCTTGCCGAGGCCGAGCGGGCGGCCGCGGACGCGGCCGGGCAGGCGGAGGGGATGCGCGCCGAGCTTGCCGAGGCCGAGTCGGCAAGGGCCGGGGCCGACGGGCGCGCCGCCGAGGCGAACGCGAGGCGCGACGCCCTGCTTGCAAGGCAGGCCGAGGCCCTGCGCGCAAAGTCCGAGGCGGACAGCAGGGCGAGCGAGATCGCCGGGCGCCTCGGCGAGGCGCGCCTCGGCGCCTCGAGGGCGCGCGCCCGCCTCGCCGACGTCGAGGACAAGGAGCGCGAGAACTCGGAGCGGCACGGCCTGTACGAGGCGCAGCACGCAAAGCTGCTCGGCCTGCGCGGGCGCCTAGAGTCCGTGCGCGCAAACCACGCCGCCTCGGTCGAGGCCGTCGACGGCCGCATGTCCGGCCTGAAGGCCCGGCGCGAGCGCACCGTCCGTGACATGGACGACCTGTCGCTGCTGCTCGACAAGTCGACCAGCGCCGGCTCAAAGTTCGACGCCAAGATAAAGCTCGTCAAGGACATCATGCACGAGGACTATTCGGCGGCGAGGCTGCGCGACAACGCCGGCCGCCTCGGGGTGATAGGCCTCGCCTACGAGCTGCTCGAGTGGGACAAGGAGCACGAGAGGGCCGTGCTGGCGGCCTCCTCGGACTGGCTCAAGGCGACGGTCGTGCGCGACTTTGCCACGCTCGTCGGCCTCGCCGAGTTCGTGCGCGACAGGCGCCTGCCAAAGCTCAAGATAATCCCGCTCGACGCCCTCCCCGACGTGTCGATGGACGCGCCGGAGGGGCCCGGCGTGCTCGGCGTCCTGTCGAGCTTTGTCAGGTGCAAGGACGACCACGCCCGCCTCAAGTCGTTCCTGCTCGGCGGCGTGGTGGTGGCGAGGACAAAGGACGACGCGTACGCCCTGTCGCGCAGGGGATACAGGGCCGTGACGGTCGCCGGCGAGTTCTTCGAGTCGAACGCCGCCGCGGTCGTCGTCGACGTAAACTCGCGCATATCAAAACTGACAAAGATCATATCGATGAGCACGTCGGTCGAAGGCCTGCTGCGCTCGATCGGCCTGCTGCGCCGCCACATGGAGCGCAAAAAGGCCGAGATGCGCCGCCTCGACGCGGACATCGAGAGGCATGCATCGCGCCGCGAGGTCTCGCGCGCCATGCTGGCCGACGCGGACCGAGGGCTGGAGGACCTCGAGTGGCAGACGGGGCAGCGCGGCTCGACGCTCGGGCGCCTCTCCGAGCGCCTCGCCGGGCTTGCCGCCGAGCGCGGCCGCCTGCTGGCCGACGCCGAGGCGCACGAGTCGGCCGCATCGGCGCTCGAGTCCGAGGCGTCGGACGCGGCCCTGGCCGCCGAGGGCGCGGCCGACCTCGGCGCGATCGCGGCCGACCTCGAGGCGGCCGACGCCGAGCGGCTTGCCGTCGAGGGCGAGAGGGCCGGCGCCGTCGAGGCGTACTCGCGCGCCTCGAAGATGGCCGCCGACCTCGGCGCCGCCGCGACGGCCGCCCTGCGCAGGGCCGAGACGCTGCGCGGCGAGGAGGCGGCCGCCTCGTCCGAGAGGGCCGGCCACGAGTCGGGCATTGAGGGGCTGGCCGCGGCGCGCGACGATGCCAGGCGGCGGCTCGACGCGCTGCGCGAGCGCGAGCAGGAGGTCATCGAGAGCGGCGGCGCCTGGGCATCGACGATCAAGGACTACGACGGGGCCCTGTCGGATCTCAACGCCAAGGACAAGGACTTGACGCGGCTCATCAACACGGCCGAGAGGGCCTCGGACTCGCTGCGCCGCGACCTGGAGGGCCTCGACGGCGAGGAGGCCAGGCTGCGCGTGGTGCTCAGCCGCGCGGGGTTCGGCGACGCCGAGGCGGCGGCGGCGGCGGAGGCCGGGGCCGGGGAGGCGCCGGGCGGCGCCGGCGCCGGCGACGCGCTGCAGACGGTGCGCGACCTGGAGGCCGAGCTGCGCTCGCTCGGCGACCTGAACGCAAAGGCGCCCGAGTCGTACGCGAGGGTCTCTGTCGGGTACCGCAGCATGTCGGCGCGCAGGAACGAGCTGGAGGCCGAGCGCAACAAGATCGTCGAGTTCATCGAGTCCGTCGAAAAGGGCAAGCGGCAGACGTTCCTGGACGCGTTCGACAAGGTCGACAAGGAAATACGGATCGCGTTCTCGGCCATGATGGACGGCGGCAACGCGTGGCTCGAGCTCGAGAACGAGGACGACATATTCAGCTCGGGGATACTGTACATGCTCCAGTTCCCCGGCAAGCCCAAGCGCGAGTCGACGTCGACGAGCGGCGGCGAAAAGACCCTCGCGGCCGTCGTGTTCGCGCTGGCCCTGCAGCAGCTGCGCCCGTCGCCGTTCTACATATTCGACGAGATCGACGCCAGCCTCGACGGGCCCAACGCGCAGCGGCTCGCCGGCATCCTCAAGAAGAGGTCCGAGTCGAGCCAGTTCATAATGGTCTCGCACAAGGACATACTCATCTCAAAGGCAGACCAGGTGTACGGCGTGTTCCCAAAGGCGGGCGGGGCCTCGCACGTCGTCAAGTACAACCGCCGCCGCCTGCCGCCGCCCGGGCCGCAGGCGCCGGCCGCAGCATAGCGCGGCCCTCCTGCCGCCGCCCGGGCCGCCGCCCGGGCCGCAGGCGCCTGCCCGCTACTCGCCTTGGACCGGGCAGGGGCCTGCGGCGTCGCGGTCGATCAGGTACGGGACGGCCGCGGCCCCGTCGGGGCACGCCGTCGCGCGCTCCCTGTCCGACGGCGAGTCCTTCCTGTACACGTCCTCCATCGTAATGTCGGGCCTTGGGACGATCACGCGCGCCGGCACGCCGTCCTGCCGGTTTTTTCCGCCGTGCTCGTACGGGCGGCAGTTGACGCGGCACGGCGGCGCCCCCGTGCCCGCCGCCGCCGCCGCCGCCGCCGGGCCGCCTCCTCCCTCGCCGCCGCCGAGCCGCATCTCGCACCAAGAGTCCGTCCGGCCCAGGTAGGGCACGCGGCCGAGCACGTCCGACAGCGTGGCCCTCTCGTCGCCTGCGAGGGCGGCCTCCGGCCATATTACGTGCAGGGTATGGCCTGGGTCGATCCGCCAGGGCGGGAGCGGCGCGCCGCTCGGAGATCCGCCTGGCCGGACGGCATGCCGGGCCCTCGGCAGGCAGAACAGTGGGAGCTCGGACGCCAGGCGCCTGACGGCCGCGTAAAAGCGCTCCTCTGCAATGTCGGGCAGGTTGTACTTCCACGCCGCTGCCGCCGCCCGCACGATCCTGAACGGGGACGGGGGCCACTCGTGGCGGCCGTGGCCCGCCGGCGCGCCCCACGGCCTTGCGCTGTACTGGCCGGCCGTAAAGCGCACCTCGATGCGGATCAACGGCGCGCCGGCGCGCCGGCAGCTTATAGGCATGGCGCGCCGCCCCGCCGGGTTCCGCTGCGCGGCGCACGAGCGCGGGCCGCGGCAGGGGTGTGCGACCCTTCCTGCGGCGCACTGCTGACTTGACCTGACCTCCTGCAAGGCAGGGGGGCCGGCGCGAAGGGACGCCGCGTTTTTGCCATTGCGCTTCCAGCCGCCGGGCGCAGTTGCTGGGCCGGGCCTTGCGCCTGCTCCTGCCGCCGCGCCCCCTCTAGCATGCGAACATGCCCTTGAGCGACTCCATATCGTGCGCTATGTGGATGCGCCTACTGCCGCCGAGCCTCAGTGCGCGCTCCGAGTCCCTTCGAAGCCCTCGATCGAGTGTGGCGGGCAAAATCTGCCGGCCCCCACATTTTTTGTTCGCCGCTGCATGGAGGAGCACGTAGAGGAACTTGCAGCCGTGCGGGTCGGAAATCAGCCGCGACTCTGCAGACTGCATCGGCGCTATCTTTTCGGGCATGATGCGTGCCCGGTCCGCGCCCCTGATGCTGACAATACCCAAAAACGGCTTGTTGAATGTAGTTTTGAGCGCCTTGGCCACCTCGCTGTGTTTGCGGCGGCGCAGGACCGTCTTGTGGCCGTCGATCATGCTCGGGGATGCTGCGACAGTGACTATTTTTCCCTTGGGCGGCGGATCTGCATTCACGCACACCCCCCTGACGCATCCTGAAAAGTTCAATCCGTCCAAGAAGAGTCGTGCGTCCGCGTGATCCCTGGCAGCATGTTGGTGTCTAGAACCAGCACCGCGCTGCGATTTTGTGCCGACTAGGCCGAAAACTCCTCCACAAGGGAGTCTAGCGCCTCGCGGAACATCTCTTGGTCTGCGGCTCCCACGGGATCGACGGGTATCCGCTCGATGCTTGCGTATGATTCATCATTGCGGCGGAAATAGTACAGCCCTATGTCGGACGCCCTGATCTTTTTGCATGCGACGAGCGCCAGTATTTTTTTAATGACATAGTCGCTGTGGGTAGTCAGCAGCAGCCGGACGTTTTTTGACATGGCGGTGGCCACGATCTCGCCCGTCAGCGCCAGCTGTGTTGACGGCTCTATGTGGGCTTCCGGCTCTTCAATGATCAGGGTTCCCCCGCGCTTGACGTAGTGCAGGCCCGAAAGGAGCGGCGCCGAGGCCAAGAGTCCGGATCCCGCCGCCCTGAGTGGAACTTCGTGGCCGTGCGGGTCTGCGTACACGACGCGATCCCTCTCGAGTCTGCCCCTTGACGGCCTAGCCATCTTGCCCCGAAGCATCCTTGAAAAAGACCTGTTGAACTGCCCGCTGGGATTGCCCATGATTGTTTTCTCGACGAGATCGTGGAACTGCTCAATATGGGGCGGGAGGCTGCCTGGCGGCGGCAGCAAATTCTCCTTTTTTACGGGCTGCGTACTGGATGGATCTATCAGTGCATTTTTGACGCTTTGTAGGCTTAGGTAGAGCGCGTATTCCACGACACTGAGCTTGAGGTAAAGAATGTCGTGAAACGACTGCACCATTCCGGCTCTGCCCGCGGGTATGTACACACTGTCGCTCCGCACCTTGCTCGTCCTCGTTGGATTGTACAGCCTGTCCATGTACTGTGCATGCACCGGGTTTGGGGGTTCAAAGCTCATCTCGAGGGGGGGCGTTTTGGGGCCTGTATGGACGGTCAGCTTGGCGGCATCATACCCGTGCGTGACGACGTCCTCGCGTGCAAGTGCGGCGTGCAGCAGCACATCCTCGCCGTACAGGCTCAGCAGGTCGCGCCTGCTGATTTTTTTTGTGCTGTCCTGGCCTAACAGTCGCATCAACGACGGGGGGGAGTCGAGCCTGCTCAGCGCATGTATCAGTCTCGACACGATCGACTTGCCAGTGTTGCTGGGGCCAAAGAACACCATGATCTTTTTCAGATCAATTTCGCCATCTGTAACCGGCCCGACATTGCTGATTTCTATGCGGGTGCAGTTCATGATGCTGGGACGGTGCCCCGCCTGCATGTATTTAACATCTTGGCGGCAGTAGCCGCTTGGAGCAGCGGCATAGGGCCGGAGCATGCGGGCTTTGGCAGCTAGGCACTTGCCGCGCCGAAGGAGGGGGGCTGGCCCGTGCGCGGGTCTGCGGGGCGCTTGAGCATGCCTTGCTTACTGCTAGCGCGCCGCGACGCGGCCGCTGTTGCGGGCAGCCCGCGAGTTAGCGGCGCGTTCGCCTCACCGCGGCCGGCGGCGGCGGCGGCAGAGGAACGGGGATGGCAGCGGCCGCTCGCTCGCATGACGCCTTTCTGACGGCCGTTCCCTTCCCGCCTGCGCTTCCTGTAGCGCGACCCGCGCAAACGGGGACCGACTGCCTTGCTCGACTCGACGGGGCGCCCCCACCCCGCCCCCACCCCACCCTCGCCTGCGGCCGCCCGCACGCGGCAAAACTGATATTTGGGCCGTCTAGGGCGGCGCGGCGTGGCAGACGAGGAGCGCCGCCGGCCTGGGGGCGCGCCCGACATCATTGACGAGATCAACGCCCTGCTCAAGCTCGGCGTCGGCGACCAGTACCGCCTAGAGCACATAAAGCTGGCATACGTCGAGAACCGCACTATCTGGGAGAGCGACCGGAGGTACCTGGACCGGATGAGGGAAAAGTACGTTGCAGACCTGCGCAGGGGCGAGGCAGTCGACGACGACTGCGACATGCTTGCCGCCGACGATTCCCCGCATGCGGGCCCCGCAGGCGGACCTGCCGCCCCCTCCCCCGCCGCCGCGCCTGACCCAATCGCCGTCCCTGATCACGCCCCTCCACCCGCCGCCGCCCCGCCAGGCTCGCCCGAGTCGGTTGCCAGCGACGCCGAGGACTTTGGGGTCGGCCCGGACGATGCCGCGGCCGGCCCCGCCGTCATACACTGCTGGAAGTGCGGCAAGAAGAACCTGCTCAAGGCCAACTTTTGCATGAGGTGCGGCGTGCTCCTTTTCGACGTCGGGAACGCGCGCGCTGCCGCCGACTCGTCAGAGTACGCGGCCTCGTCGGCGCCCCCCGATGCCGGGCCGAGGCGCGCCGCCGCATCGGCGGCATCCGCGCGCGCAGCATCCGCCCGGGCCGAGGCCGCCTACGGCGAAGGTGGCGGAAGCGGCAAGCGCGCCGCCCTGATCGGAGTCGCGGCGCTAGTCGGCATTATGCTTGTAGTGGCCGTCATGACCTCGTCGGTCGAGATAGATCTGGGCGGCGACGACGAAGTGGATGTCGGGGCCGCGAACGCGACCTCTGGGCCGCCCGGGGCGACAGCGCCCGCGCCAGCGCCCGCCCCCGTGCCGGCGCCCGAGCCGCCGCTCCCGTAGGCGGCCGCGCGATCTCCCGGGTGGGCCGCCCTAGCGTTGCAGGATGCAGTCGTCCGCCGCCGTCCTGCCAGCCGCGCCTTCCCCGCCGTTGCCCCTGCCCTCCTCCCGTATGTCGACGTGGCATGCGGCGCTCCTCCCACCTCCTATCCCCGCAAGGGGCGGCTCGTCGGCGCACGCATCGACCGCGTACGGGCAGCGCGGCCTGAACCTGCACTCGGACGGATCGGCCGCCCCCTCCGCCCCGCCCCCGCCCCCGACTATCCTCACCTCCCTCTCGCGGCCGAGGTTGGCGGGGTCAGGCTCCGGAATGGCGTCCATGAGCGCCTGCGTGTACGGGTGCCTGGGCCGCAGCAGGACGTCGCCGATGGGCCCCTCCTCCACTATCCTGCCCCTGTACATGATGGCGATCCGCCTGCCAAAGTACCGCGCCGTCGCAAGGTCGTGCGTAATGTACACGAACGACACGCCGTGCCTGCGCTGCAGGTCCCCCATGAGGCCGAGCATCTCGGCCCTGATCGACACGTCGAGCATCGACACGGGCTCGTCGGCCATGATCACGGCAGGCCTCAGGGCAAGGGCCCTTGCAAGAACGACGCGCTGCCTCTGCCCGCCGGACAGCATGTGCGGGTGCCTTGCGGCAATGTCGGCCGCCGGCGCGAGCCTTACCTCTTCGAGCACCTCGGCGACCCTTTCGGCCCTGGCGGCGGCCGACCCGCCGCCCCAGCCGTGTATCTCGAGCGGCTCGGCGACGATCTGCCCGACCCTCATGCGCGGGTTGACCGAGTCGTAGGGGTCCTGGTGGATCATCTGGCATCCCGTCCTGATCCTGCGCAGGCTCGCGGCGTTGCCGTACTCTACCAGTTCGCCGTCAAAGTACACCTCCCCCGACTCGGCCCTGACGGCCCCCATGACCGCCTTTGCCACCGTCGACTTGCCGGACCCAGACTCGCCGGCCAGGACCAGCGTGTCGCCGCCCCTGCCCACGCGGAGCGAGACGCCGTCCACGGCCCTCACGGCGGCGCCGCCCGATCCGAATATGCCCCTCTTGGCAAAGCTGCAGACCATGCCCTCGACGCGCAGTATGTCGCTGCCGCCGCCCATGCGGACCGTGCGGCCCCCGTACAATATCAACGATCGACGCGCCCGCGCGCACGGGAAGGGGGTGGCCTCCCCGGGGCTGGGGGCCCCGCGCCCGCCCGCGCGCCGCCCTGCCGGCGGCCGGCCCGCGGGGAAGGGCGGCGCGGCGCCGAGCTCCAGACCCGCCCGCGCGGGCCGGCGCGCGCCGGCCAGGTCTCGGGATGCGCTAGTACCCGCGGGCAAAGGCCGGCGTAGACGCGGCCGGCCCGCCGCACACGGCGCACTCTAAGCCGCCAGCCCCACCTTCGTCCCCGAACGGCACGACCCTCACGTCGGCGCCGGTCTCGTCCTTGACCTTTTGCTCGCAGTCGGGGCCGCCGCACCACGGGGCCAGGACAAACCCGCCCTCGGACACCATGGCCCTCACATCCTCGTAGGACTCGGCGCGGCGCGTCATTTCGCGCAGCATCCTGCGCGCGGCATCTAGCATTGCGGACTGTATCTCGTCCAGCATGCCGGGGACGGCGGCGGCCGCCCCGCCGGCCGGCGCCCTGGACTTTGTCCCCCCGAGCCGCCGCGCGACCGTCACCACGCCCTCCCTTACGTCCCTCGGCCCGATCTCGATGCGGACCGGTATGCCTCGCATCTCCCAGTCGTGGAACTTGAAGCCCGGCGTCAGCTCCGACCTGCGGTCCAGGTGCGCCCTCACGCCCGCCTCGGCCAGGCCGTTCATGACCCTCTCGGCCTCGGCCATGACGTCCTTTTTCTCGCCCTCCGAGTAGTATATGGGGACGACGACGGCCTGCACCGGGGCGACCCGTGGCGGCAGGACGAGCCCCTTGTCGTCGCCGTGCACCATGATCATGGCCCCTATGAGCCTCCACGATGCGCCCCACGACGTCTGCCATGCGAACTGCTCGTGGTTGTCGGCGTCGAGGAACTTTACGCCGAACGGCCTTGAAAAGTTCTGCCCGAGAAAGTGCGACGTTCCCATCTGCAGGGCCCTGCCGTCGGGCATCATCGACTCGATGGCGTCCGTGTAGACGGCGCCGACGAACTTTTCCGAGTCCGACTTGCGGCCCGCCACGACGGGGATGGCCAGCTCCTCCTCGACGGTCGTCCTGTACACGTCGAGCATGCGCGCCACTTCCTCCTCCGCCTCGCCGGCCGTGGCGTGGGCGGTGTGGCCCTCCTGCCACAGGAACTCGGACGTGCGCAGGAACGGCTTGGTCGCCTTTATCTCGGCGCGCAGGGCCGTGTTCCAAAAGTTGATGCGCAGCGGCAGGTCGCGCCAGCTCTTTATCCACTTCGCGTACAGCGAGTATGCCAGGGTCTCCGACGTGGGCCTCAGGGCCAGCCGGTCCCCGAGCTCGCTGCCGCCCGAGTGGGTCACCCAGTACACCTCCGGGTCGAATCCCGCAAAGTGCTCCCTCTCCTTCGCTAGCAGCGACTCGGGGATGAGGACGGGCAGAAAGGCGTTGCGCACGCCGGCGGCGGCAAACTTTGCGTCGAGCGACGCCCTGACGGACTCCCATATCGAGTAGCCGTCGGGCCGCAGCACGATGAGGCCCTTGACGGGCGCATAGTCGGCCAGCTCCGCCTTTGTGACGACCTGGGTGTACCACTCGCTAAAGTCGCCCTCTTTCGAGGCGGTAATGCCGACGTCCTTCTTGCCCTTGCCACCTGCGCCTTCCCTGTTGCGGCCCATTTGCCGCGGCCCTGAATTTTTTCCTAATGAGCCTTTGCCGAATCGCTCAGGGCTGGGATGGTTGCTGGTCCGCCGCGCCCGCCGCCGCCGTCGCCGCCGCCCCGCCCGCGCCCTGCGCCGCATCTGGCGCGGGATCGCTGTTGGCGGGCCCCGTACTCCTTGCCCTCGGGCGGCGCCTTGCCCTGCCTGGGGCAGTGGACTGGCGGGCCGCCTTGGGCTTGGCCTCGGCCGCCCTTTCGCCGCCGGCGTCGCCTTCCGCCCTCTTGGCGGCATCTTGCCTCTTGGCCCTGCCTGGGGCAGTGGACTGGCGGGCCGCCTTGGGCTTGGCCTCGGCCGCCCTTTCGCCGCCGGCGTCGCCTTCCGCCCTCTTGGCGGCATCTTGCCTCTTGGCCCTGCCTGGGGCAGTGGACTGGCGGGCCGCCTTGGGCTTGGCCTCGGCCGCCCTTTCGCCGCCGGCGTCGCCTTCCGCCCTCTTGGCGGCATCTTGCCTCTTGGCCCTGCCTGGGGCGGTGGACTGGCGGGCCGCCTTGGGCTTGGCCTCGGCCGCCCTTTCGCCGCCGGCGTCACTTGCGGCCCTTTTGGGTTCGGCAGTTTTCCTGAATCTTGTGACGACCCCTGCATCTTTTTCTCTTGACTCGGCGGCCCTCTCGGCTGCACTAGCCGCCCTCTCGGCCCTGGCCCTGGCCGCCCTCTCGGCCCTGGCCCTGGCCGCCCTCTCGGCCCTGGCCTCCGCGGCCTTGGCCGCGTTGCCAGCCTTCTCGGCCCTGGCCTCCGCGGCCTTGGTGGCCTTCTCGGCCCTGGCCTCCGCGGCCTTGGTGGCCTTCTCGGCCCTGGCCTCCGCGGCCCTGGCCGCGTTGCCAGCCTTCTCGGCCCTGGCCTCCGCGGCCTTGGTGGCCTTCTCGGCCCTGGCCTCCGCGGCCTTGGTGGCCTTCTCGGCCCTGGCCTCCGCGGCCTTGGTGGCCTTCTCGGCCCTGGCCTCCGCGGCCTTGGTGGCCTTCTCGGCCCTGGCCTCCGCGGCCTTGGTGGCCTTCTCGGCCCTGGCCTCCGCGGCCCTGGCCGCGTTGCCAGCCTTCTCGGCCCTGGCCTCCGCGGCCTTGGTGGCCTTCTCGGCCCTGGCCTCCGCGGCCCTGGCCGCGTTGCCAGCCTTCTCGGCCCTGGCCTCCGCGGCCTTGGTGGCCTTCTCGGCCCTGGCCTCCGCGGCCCTGGCCGCGTTGCCAGCCTTCTCGGCCCTGGCCTCCGCGGCCTTGGCAGACTTTTCGGCCTCTATTTTTTTGCCAACCGCGCGGTTCTCTGCGACTGCCGCCTTTTCAACGGCGGCCTTGGCCACCTTCTCGGCCGCCGCCTTGCGCTTCTCGGCCATCCTGTTCGACTCGGTGACAATTTCATCGGCCGCCGCCTTGCGCTTCTCGGCCATCTTGTTCGACTCCGCGGCCCTTTCTTCCGCCGCCTTTGCGATCTTTTCGGCCGCTTCGGCCCTGGTAAGGGACTCCTCGGCCATCCTGTTCGACTCCGCGGCCCTTTCTTCCGCGGCTTCTGCGACCCTGCTGGACTCCTCGGCCTCTTCGCCCGCCTTCTTGATCACACCCTCGGCCGACGCTTCGGCCGCTACGGCTTTTTCAAGCACGCCCTCGGCCACCGCAGTCCTGCTCGCGGCGCTTTTTTCCAGCCCCTTCGCCTTTTCAAGCAAATCCTTGGCACTTGCCTCCCTGGCCTTCGCCTCCTTGGACATCGCTTCTGCCCTTGCCCTATCCTCCCTGGCCTTATTCTCTGCCGCGGCGCGCTTGCCTTCTGCCTCCCTGGCCTTATTCTCTGCCGCGGCGCGCTTGCCTTCTGCCTCCCTGGCCTTCTTCTCTGCCGCGGCCGCCCGCTCGGACGCCTTCTTCTCTGCCGCGGCCGCCCGCTCGGACGCCTTCTTCTCTGCCGCGGCCGCCCGCTCGGACGCCTTCTTCTCTGCCGCGGCCGCCCGCTCGGCGGCATCCCGCGCGGCCTTGTCCGATGCGGCCGCCCGCTCGGACGCCTTCTTCTCTGCCGCGGCCGCCCGCTCGGACGCCTTCTTCTCTGCCGCGGCCGCCCGCTCGGACGCCTTCTTCTCTGCCGCGGCCGCCCGCTCGGACGCCTTCTTCTCTGCCGCGGCCGCCCGCTCGGACGCCTTCTTCTCTGCCGCGGCCGCCCGCTCGGCGGCATCCCGCGCGGCCTTGTCCGATGCGGCCGCCCGCTCGGACGCCTTCTTCTCTGCCGCGGCCGCCCGCTCGGCGGCATCCCGCGCGGCCTTGTCCGATGCGGCCGCCCGCTCGGCGGCATCCCGCGCGGCCTTGTCCGATGCGGCCGCCCGCTCGGCCGCGGCGTCCGCCGCCGCGCCCCTGCCTTCGGCGGCCGCCCGCGGCCCTTCGGCATCGGCGGCCCGCTCTCCGGGCTCGCCGGGGGCCGCCGCGCCCTCGGGCCGCCCCTCGGCCGCCGCATCGGCGCGGCCCTCTCCGCCTGCCTCTTCCCCGACACCCGGCTCGGCCTTTTCGCCGGCAGCTTCCACGTCCTCTCCGCCGCCGCCTTCGTCATCGTCGGGCACGTACTTGTCGTCGGGCACCCAGCGGCCCGCCTGCGCCTCGATTCCCTCGCAAAGCACCATTCCGCTCACCCTGCTCTGAAAGTTTTTGCACACAAAGCACCTGATAAAGTGGACTCCGTCGCCGAGGATCGGGCAGTTTACGTACTCGCGCTTCATCCTCTTGAGCATCTTGGGGCTGACGCCCTTGACCTTGATCTTGCCGTCCTTGTCCATCATCTCCGAGTCCCTGAGCTCGGTCTTTACGGACTCGGGAATCTTTAGGCGCTTTGGCGACGTAAGGACCTTGACCTCGTACCTGTACTGCAGCTCGCCGTCGGTCGGCACCGGCGGGGAGCCGGGCGCGCTGGGGGCGGCCAGCGTCTCGCGATCGCCGCTCTCAATGCCGGCCGGCTGCATCGACGCGGCCGCCGCCGCAACGGCAGCCGCCGCGGCCGCCGATGTGGCGGCTACGGGCGGGGCCGCCGCCGAGCCGCCGCCGCCGCCGCCGCCCGTGCCCTGCTCGATCACGGCCTCGTACGCTGCCGCGTGCTGCGCCGCTCCCCCGCCGCCGACGGCGCGGGGGCCCGCGGCGCCTCCTGCTGCCGCATCGCGGCCGCCCCCGGCCGCGCCGCCTCCATGAACGCCCCCGTCTTCCGGCTCGCCGTCGCCCACGCCGCGCCGCCCTCCGCGGCCGATTTAATACTACCTATGTTTGACGGCGCATGCGCCGCACGTGATCGGGCCTGCCCCCTCCGAGGCCTCCCTCCCGCCTCCCGCCATTCGGCCACGCGGGTTTCTGCGCCCCCGCCATTGCGCTGCGGGCGTTACGGTCGCCGCGAGCTTGGACCGACGGCGGGTACGGACGCGGCAGCGCAGGCGCTGCATGCGCCGCCGGCCGCCCCCTGCCGGCGCGCACGGCAGCGGGCGCGCCCCGCCCCGGGAAGGGCGCCGCGCGTGCCCAACGTTAAAATAATTACGGCCGGCCGCCGCGCCAAGCTTGCTCGTCATTTTCGACGTCGAGGGCGTCCTGTTCGACGCCGAGTACCTGCCGTTGCTGGCCGAAAAGCTTGGCAAGGAGAAGGAGATATGGGACATTACGCGCAAGGGCATACAGGGCCTCATAGACTGGGAGGAGGGGCTGCGCACGAGGGTCGCGGCCCTCCGCGGCATCGACTACGACACGTGCCGCCGCGTCGCCGACGACCTGCCGATCATGACGGGCGCAAGGGAGGCGTGCGCAGCCCTCAAGGCCGCCGGCTTCCGCACAATGGCCGTCTCCGGGGGCTTTACCATAATGACCGACCGCCTGCGCGACGAGCTCGGCCTGGACCACATCTTTTCGAACGAGCTGCTCTTCCGCGACGGGCGGCTCGACGGCGTGCGCGTCAGCGTCGGCGCCGACAAGGCACTCTCCGCCATGTCAAAGGTCTCCGAGTGGGGGCAGCGCCGCGACGAGATCACGGTCGTCGTCGACGGGGCCAACGACCTCAAGCTGTTCGACATATGCGGCCTGGGGATCGCGTTCCGCGCTCAGGACCGCGTAAAGGACCTGGCCGACGAGATACTCGACGAAAAGGACCTCTCAAGGATACTCGGCATAATCGGCCGGCACTACGGCCTGCCGCTGGGGGCCCCGGGCGCGGCATGACGGGCGGCGAGGAGGCGGCGGCGGGGCGGCTGCCCGGCGCGCTCGAGGTCGCGCCGGTGCGCATCGGCGAGGTTGCTCCAGGCGACGACCTGGCGGGGATGATCGCCTCGGCGTGCCCGCCCCTGGCCGACGGCGACGTCATTGTAGTCTCCCACAAGGCGGTCTCAAAGCAGGAGGGGCGCACGGCACGCCTCTCGTCGGTCGCCCCCTCCGAGCTGGCGGCCGGCCTGGCCTCGGCGTACGGCAAGGATCCCCGGGTAGTCGAGCTGGTCCTGTCCGAGGCGCGCCGCATAGTGCGCATGGGCGGGGCCGGCGGCGTCATCATCACGGAGACGCGCGGCGGGATCGTATGCGCAAACTCGGGCGTCGACGAGAGCAACGCGCCGGCGGGGCACGCCGTCCTCCTGCCGGAGGATCCCGACGGGTCGGCCCGGCGCCTGCGCGACCGCATCGCCGGGCTGTCCGGCCGCGACGTGGCGGTCGTCATATCCGACACGTTCGGCCGCCCGTTCCGCATGGGCCAGGCGGACTGCGCCGTCGGATCCGCCGGCATCGGCGTGCTGCGGGACCATGCGGGGCATGCCGACGCGCACGGCAGGCGCCTGCGCGTAACGGCCGCCGCGGTGGCCGACGAGCTGTGCGCTGCCGCCGAGCTTGTCAAGGGCAAGGCCGCCTCGGCGCCCGTGGCCGTCGTGCGCGGCCACGGCGCGCGCGGGGGCGGCGGCGAGGGGAGTCCGTCGGGGGCGGGGGCGGCCTCCCTTGCGCGCCCGGCCGCCGAGGACCTGTTCAGGTAGGCGCCGGCCGCCCCCCGTGCCGTCAAAACGGGCCGGGAGCCTGCCGCCGCCGTGGCAACAGATATGAAAACGCGCGCGGGGCGCGCCCCGCATGGGATCACCCCTCAGGGCCGAGATGCACTGCCACAACATGCACTCGAACTTCCACCAGGTGGGCAACGACACGCCGTACGACTGCGGCGTGACGGTGCGCGACCAGCTGCGCCGGTCGCTAGACCTCGGCCTGGACTGCCTGTTCGTCACCAACCACAACACGCTCGAGGGGCACTCGCGCATGATCGAGTTCCAGGCCGACCACCCCCGCTACGCCGGCCTGACGGTCCTGCCGGCCGAGGAGATCACCACGGCCGAGGGGGCGCACGTCATTGCGTACGGCGTCACGGAGGAGATACGGCCGGGCCTGCCGTTCGACGAGACGCTCGACGAGGTGCGCCGCCAGGACGCCGTCTCGTCGGCGCCCCACCCGTTCTCGCTGCTCGACGCGCTGCGCGAGAAGGCCGCCTCGTGCGACCTCGTCGAGGTCTTCAACAGCAACAACATAGACGTCGTGGCCAACGCGAGGGCCGCCGCGTTCGCCGCCGAGAGGGGCATGACGGGGGTGGCTGGCAGCGACTCGCACATACTCTCGACGCTCGGCAGGTGCACGAACCTCATAGACGCGGAGGCGACCGCCGACGACGTCCTGCACGCGCTCCGGCACGGCCGGGTGTCGATCTCGTCAACGGGCTATGCGACGACGCGCGAGACGATCGAGCACTTTGCGTACAAGGTCGACAACTCGTCCGAGTACATCGACCGGTACGTCTCCGAGGTGTACCCGCACTCGAGGCGCCTGTTCGCGCTGCTCCTGCGCGCGTACAGGAGCCGCCCGCAGAGCTACCTGTGGGTCCTGCTATTCCGGCTCGGCCTGTACGCGATGCGGCGCATATCGCGCAAGGTCAACCTGGAGGGCCTCGACCCGTCGTTTATGAGGGACCGCAACCTGGCCGAAATGTTCCGCGCCGCGCTCTGATGCGCCGGCGCCGGCAAAGCCTGGCAGAGGGTGAAAATGGGAGGGGGCGGGGCGGGCGGGGGCGGGCACGTGCGCGGGCCCCGCCGCATCCTACTCCATTGTGTAGTCGCCGTACAGCTCGTTGAGTATGCGGTCGACTATCTGCTTGCCGCCCTGGTTGTCGATCGTCACCAGCATCATGTGGCCGTCCCTGAGCGGGAACGTCACGCGCCTGAGCCTCTCATAGACGGCCATCGTGTACAGGCCCCTGCCGATCTTGTCGTAGTGCTTCATCCTGGACTTCCACGCCGCGACGGCATGCTCGAGGGTGTCCTGCGTGTCCTCGGGCGACAGGAACGTCTCCACGCCCTCCTTCCTGACAGTCGCGACCGGCCTTGCGTCCATGTCGCAGATTGTGCCGAACCTGAGGTTCTCGTCCAGGCCCATGATCTTCTCCAAGAGGTGCTTGTGATCCATGCCCGGCCGGGGCCGAGCTTGCTGATATACTTTCAGGCCCCCCGCCGGGGATGCCGCCGATCTAGCCTGCCGCCTCTGGCCCGGAGCCGGCCCCGCCGCCCGCCGCGGCATCCACCTCGATGTCGTCTTGGAGCTCCTCGGCAAGGCCCTTCCACCACTCGGAGGCGCTCGCGGGCATCGCCGGGCGTCCGATCAGGTGCTTAATAGATCTACCGGTTAGCTTTATGCGACAATTTGGTCTGATTTTTCGAGCTAGGGTGGCGGGAGAGCCGGCATGCTCGGCGGATGCCGCCCCCGCATCCCTTGAGGCGGCACTTGGGCCGCCCCGATCGCGCCCTCTCCCGTCCACTCCGGCGGCGGCGGCACGGGCCTGCATGGGCCGACGCTGGCGGCCCTCCTCCGCATCCCGCGCCGTCGCAGGCCCCGCCGGGCCGGGCCGCCCCCTCCCGCCCGCCGTCGCAGGCCCCGCCGGGCCGGGCCGCCCCCTCCCGCCCGCCGTCGCAGGCCCCGCCGGGCCGGGCCGCCCCCTCCCGCCCGCCGTCGCAGGCCCCGCCGGGCCGGGCCGCCCCCTCCCGCCCGCCGCCGTCGGGCAGGCAAGGAAACCTTTATGACATATCGGTAGGGGCGACAGCCCAATGGAAGTAGAAGTCCAAGACGCCGTCAAGAAGATACTTCGCATGAGCGACAAGGTACGCGTGGTCACCATCTGCGACATGAAGGGGCAGCTGATCTACAGCGCCCGCAGCCCGTCCGTCAAGAACGCCCTTACCCCCGCAGAGAGCCAAAAGTCCTTGGAGGTATCCGCCCGCAACATGAAGGAGCGCGGCAAGCTGGCCAAGAAGCTCGGGCGCTGCAAGTACACGCTAGCCGAGTACGACCTGGTCAAGCGCCTAGTGATGCCCGCAGGCAAGAGGCACCTGTTCTTCATCACGTGCCTTCCCGACTACGACCACAAGAAGATCATCAAGAAAATCGAGTCGTTTGCCTGACGCTCAGCACACCTCTTCTTTTTTCACTGCGCCCGCCGCGGCGGGCGCGCCTTGCCCCCTTACCGCATGTGGATTCGGTACAACCACTGGCAAGATTTCTTGTCCTGTACATACTTTGAGATTTGAACCTCCTTGACGCCCTCGACCTCTAGCAGCTCCGTGTAGGCCCCCTTGTCGCTTGTCAGCAGGTCGCAACATTCCCGTGCGCAGAACTTTCCGATATCCTTGTCGCTGCTTCCGGCCTTGGGGCCCCCCTCCTTTCCGACGCAGAGGATCTCGGCATAGTCGCGCTGCAAGACCTCGCGGCTTTCCGCCTCCACATGCTCCTTCCCCTCGTCGATCAGTATCTTGTTCGTGCCTGGCCGGCGTCGCCCCCCAAAGATAACCGTTTGCTTTTGACGCCCTGCCCTCCTGCCCCGCATGCGGCCCGTGCGCGCCAGCGACTAGGCGCCGCGTCGGGGCCAGAACAGGCATGGCCGGCCGCGACTAGGCGCCGCGTCGGGGCCAGAACAGGCATGGCCGGCCGCGGCCGCGCCCCCGAGCGGCCCGGCCAGGTGTGCACACAGCTGACCCATTGTCAGCTCTCCTTCAATCCAATAGAATTTATCGCGCCGGCCCCCCGCCCAGCGCAATGAAGGCTAGGTTTTCGTCGCAGTGCTCTGCATGCGGCGACGTCATAAAGCAAGGCAAAGAAATTGCCCGCGACACGTCCGACAAGTGGGTTCACAAGCACTGTGTCGACGAGACGGGCGACGTACTCCCATAGGCGCCTGCGTGCGGGCGCGCCAGGCGGCGCGCACGCGCTTGTTTTTGCCGCAGAGTGGGGCCTTGCCGCCCCTTCCCCTGCAGGGCCCCCCTCCCCCGCGCCTTGCCCCTGCCCCGCGTCCCCCTTGCCGGCCCCCGCCCCAGTGCTCCAATGGCCCTGGCCCTTCGCGGTCTCCCCCCGCTCCGGCGTTCCCGGTGCGGGACGCTATGGCTCCAATGGCCCCGGCCCTTCGCGGCCTCTTCCCTCCGTCCCCTCCGCCTGTCCGCCCCGCCCCCGTGCCCCCATGACCGCTGCCCTTCGCCGGCCGCCGCCGCCAAAAGCACTGCGAAGCATACTCCCCGAGCGACATGGGCGCCGCAGGCGCGGCGCTATAGCATGCCTTGCCGCGCACCGCGGCGCATCGCCATCCGCCGGCCGCCATCGGCTGCCTAGCAAGCCCTGCGAAGTGCGCGCCATGTCGGCCCGCCCCGAGGCAGCGCATGCGGCGCCCATCCGGCCCATCTAGCGCCTGTAGGCCCGAGCACGTGCCCCGCCCTCCGGTCCGCCCCACGATCATCTTATTATTGGGCCGCCATGGCGGTGGCGCCATGGTGCTGGTGTGGATTGGGATTGCAATCGGCGTCATCATTGCAGTGGTGCTTGTCCGCAAGCTCCTCACAACGCACCCGTACGACGCGGTAAGCGTCGACCGACACTGCCGCACGTGCGGCCGCCCCACGCACGGGCTAAAGTGCCCCCACTGCGATGGCGACAAGTTCGGCAGATAGCCCCGCACGCTGCTGTTCTGGCCCCGACCCGCGCCCCCTCCCCCGCCGCCTGTCCGGCCGGCCGCCCGGGTCCAGCCCTTGCGCTCGGCCACTCCTCCCTAGCCCGGCCGCCGGCGGCCCCGCATTCTGGCCGCACGCCCGCCCCCCGCCCCCCGCCGCCCTCGACACGGGGGCAACGCTTTTGAATGGGGCGGCCGTGGCCACGCCGTGGATAGCACCGCGAGCGCATCCGCATACGGGGACAGGTGCACGCGCCTGCTCACCGTCGACGGCATACGGTTTGCAGGCATCATTGACGACGGCGGCAACCTGATCGCCGGCGGCTTTGGCGACGGGATCGAGCCGCTGGAGGGCGACGAGACGCGCCTCAAGTCGTTCATGGAGTTCGTCTCGCGGGCGTCCTTGCGCAACGAGTACGACAGTAGCCTCGGGCCGATCAACTACCTGGCCGCGCGGAGGGACAAGGCGGTGCTGGTAAGCTTTCCGTTCCCGCTCACAAGGGTGCTGCTGCTCGTCTCGGCCGAGCCGGCGTCCAACATTGAAGAGCTGGCAAGCAAGGTGGTCGACGTGTTCGCCGGAGTGTCGTAGCCGGCGCTGCGGCAGACTTATCACCGGCCGCGCCGCGGCGCAACCATGCGCCCGCAGGCCGCCCCGCCGCCCCGCCGCCTGCGCGCCGCGGCCGGGCGCGCGCCCGGGGAGGGCCGGCGTGCATGATGGCCTTCGACAGGGTCGAGCCGGCGTACACGTCGAGGACCGGCTGCCGGATCGTCTGGCGGGGCGCCGGGGGCGCCGGGGGCGGCGACCTGCACGGCGAGAGGGCGGTCGTCCTCGGCGGCGCCGAGCTCTCGTCCCTGGCCGACCTGCTCAAGAGGGACGCGGCCGGCGACGTCGACCTGGAGGACCACGCCAGCAAGGTCATTGTCAACTCGGACGTGACGCAGTTCAGCCTCCGCGACGGCCTCTTCGAGGCCGGCACGGCCGAGCTGCGCCGGCACGTGCTCGAGTACGCAAAGGTCGAGCACGAGCCGATGCGCCTGGACGTAAAGTCCAAAGAGTTCTACCCTTCGCCGTCCTGGACGTCCCCCGGCGAAGAGGGGGCCGCCGGTGCAGGGCCGGCGGGGCCCGCCGCGGCCGCCGGTGCAGGGCCGGCGGGGCCCGCCGCGGCGCCGGGGGCCGGGCCGCCGCGCCGTGGCCGGGCGGACCTGGCCCTGCACCAGGCGATCCTGTCGGCCTCGCCCGGGATGGTGGGCGCCGCCCGGCCGGCCCAGGCCGCCTCCGCCGCAGGGGCGGGCGGCTCGGACCGGGAGGCGCCGGCGGATCCCTCGCGCGACCTGTTCCGCGTAATGGCTAGGCGCCGCTCGACGCGCCGCTTTGCCGACACGAGGGTCGACGGGTGGATGGTCGACAAGATACTCGCCGCGGCCGACACGGCCCCGACGGCGGGCAACTTTCAGGGGTTCCGGGTCTTTTACGTCCTCAACGAGCGGGCAAAGGCCGCCCTTGCGGAGGCGGCAAACAACCAGCCGTACGTCAACGCGCCGGTCGTGCTCGTCTTCTGCATGGAGCCGGCCCGCGTCAAGATGCGCTTTGAGCCGCGCGTGCTCGAAAAGTTCTCCCTCCAGGACGCCACGCTGGCCGCCGCGTACTCGCAGCTGGCCGCCTCTGCCCTCGGCCTGAGCTCGATCTGGATCGGCATGCTCGACGAGCAAAAGGTGATGGACATACTCGGCACCGACCTGCGGCCGTCGTCCATACTGTGCATAGGCTACCCCTCAAAGTACAGGCCGCCCAAGGCGCGCCGGAACCTCAAGGACCTCATACGCGTCGTCGAGTAGCGGGGGCCGCCCGGCGCCCGGGCCGCCCTCCCCAACGGTTATACCTGCGCCCGCGGCCGCCCCCGACGTGAAGGCTACGTTCGGCGCCGGCTGCTTTTGGCACGTCGAGGCCATGTTCGGCAGCGTGCCCGGAGTTACCGGCACCAGCGTCGGGTACGCCGGCGGGAGCGTCCGCGACCCGTCGTACGAGCAGGTCTGCACGGACCGGACGGGGCACGCCGAGGCCGTGCAGGTCGAGTACGACCCAGAGCGCGTCTCGTACGAAAGGCTGCTCGAGGTGTTCTGGGCCGGCCACGACCCGACGACGCCGAACCGCCAGGGGCCGGACGTCGGCACGCAGTACCGGTCGGTCATATTCTGCCACAGCGAGGGCCAGGAGCGGGCCGCCCGCGAGTCCGCCCGCGCGCTGGCCGAGTCGGGGCGCTTTTCCCGCCCCATCGTAACCCAGATCGAGGCGGCGCCAGAGTTCTACAGGGCCGAAGAGTACCACCAAAAGTACCTTGAAAAGAGCGGCATGCGCCGCTGACGGCGCCCCGGGGCCGGCGCGCCTACTTTACGACCAGGACGGGTATGTTCGACGAGTGCACGACATGGTTCGACGTGCTGCCAAAGAACGCCTGCTTTAGCGAGCCGTGCCCCCTGGAGCCGATCACGATCATGTCGCACGGCTCGCTCTTCGAGTGGGCCGCCTTTATGATGTTGTAGCCCGTGTCGCCCTGGCGCACCTTTGGGACGAACCTGACGCCGTGCCTGGCGGCCCTCTCGGCAGCCTTTTTCATGACGTTCTCTGCCGCGGCGCGGTCGGAGTCGTCGGCCGCCCTGCCGGGGGTGACCTCCCCGCGCGGGCGTATCTTTACCGAGACGATCCCTGCCACGGTGGCGCCGGGCGGCGCGGCCACCCTGAGGGCCATGTCGAGGGCCCTCGTCGAGTTCGGCGACCCGTCAAGGGCCACGAGGATTCTCCGTATCGGCCCCTGCGCCACGCCGCCCGCCGCCCCCCGCCCTCTAAAAAAAGTACCCGTTGCCGGCGCCGCCGGCCGCCGCGGCGGGGGGGGGGGGGGGGCAGGAGCGGGGGCAGGGGCGGGGATGGGGGCAGGGGCGTGGCGGGGCGAGCCGCGCCCGCTCCGCGCCCGGCCGCGGGCGCCTCCGGAACCGCCTGTAGGGCGGCTAGGGCGCGGCCGGCCCGCACGGGCCGCCGCGGCGCGGCGGGGGCGGCACGGCGCTGCGCCCGGGCATAGCCGGCCGCTCAGCCCGCGGCCGATGCCCGCTCCGGCGCCCAGCTGCGGGCGCCGGGTCCGCCGGATGGGGGCCAGGGCCGCGGCGGGGCCCCCGCGCCCCGCCGGACGCGGCGCCGGCTTCCGCCGATCTGCAAAAGCTTATCTATCTTTTCCGGACGAGCGCCGCCAGTGCCAATGGTGGAGCGCCGCGTCACTGTCGATGGCAACTCCGTCCGCTACCTCGAGTCGCCTGGCCGGGGAGATGCGATACTCTTTGTGCACGGCCTGGGCGCATCGGCCGAGCGGTGGGAGTTTGTCGCCCCGATGTTCGAGCGGCGGTACCGCCTCATCATCCCAGACCTGCTCGGCTACGGGCGCAGCGACAAGCCGGTCGTCGACTACACGCCCGACTTTTTCGTCTCGTTCGTAAGGTCGCTCTTCGGGCTCCTCGGCGTCGAGCGCGCACACCTGGTAGGATCCTCGATGGGCGGGCAGGTCGCCGCGCTGTTCGCCGCCGAGAATGCGGGGCGGGTCGACCGCCTCGTCCTCGTCTCCCCCTCGGGAATGATGAGGGAGACGACGCCGGCGCTCAACAGGTACATCATGGCCGCCCTGTACCCGGGCAGGGACAGGGCCCGCGAGGCGTTCGCCGAGATGTCCGCGTCGACCGAGGCGAGCCCCGCGATAGTCGACTCGTTCATTGAGCGCATGAACGAGCCCAACGCAAAGATGGCGTTCATGTCGACGCTGCTCGGGCTGAAGAACTCGTCCCTCGACGGACGGCTCGGCGGCATTGCGGCGCCGACGCTCCTCGTGTGGGGTTCGAACGATCCCGTCATACCGATCAGGCATGCCCGCCAGTTCGTCTCGGCAATACCGCGCTGCAAATTCTACCGCATGGAGCGCTCCGGCCACACCCCGTTCGTCGACAGCCCCGCAAAGTTCGCCAGGGCCGTCCTCGACTTTCTGCCTCCCTAGGCCGCCTGCCCCGCCCGGGGCGATCGACTGGGACGGCTGCGCCGGCAGGCGCGCCAGGCCCCGCCGCTGTCCCCGCGTCCGCCTGCTGCCGCCGCCAGTTGCGCCGCGCGCCGATCCGGTGATCGATACACCCCTAGACACTTCCAGGATTGCGCTGCCAGGCGCCCGCCGCCATCCCCACCCATAACATCAAGGCGCTTGCCCCTGCCCGATCCGCCGCCCCGGTCGGGCCGGGGGTGGGTGCGCCTGCGGGATCCCGCTGCCCGGCCGCGCCGCGCGCCAGTGCGGGCGCCCTGGGCGCGGATCGTCAGACCTGAATGTCCACGCCCCGCATAGGGGGTTGTAACACCCAAAGCGGCAGCGCGGCGCGGCTCGCGATCGTTCCCATGCCCGTACATCAAGTCCATCCGCCGGCCCTGCCGACCTGGAATGTCTCGGCTGCGTGGTCTATGCACACGCCGAGCCTGGCAAAAAAACCGACTAGCCCGAGAAGCGGGTAGCCCGAGTTGGGGTTGCGCGACTCTTCAGTGTCGGGCGCGATAGCGTCGACGGTGCCTAGATCTTGCCAGCGCCCGTCGTGGTAGATCTCCATGCCAACCCTTGCCTTGTACGCGCGGAGGTACCCGGATGCGCCGTATCCGGATACCCTTGCCCCTTCCACAATTCCCAGCTTTTCAAGCATCCACAGTGGGACCGCGGCCGTGCATGCGCCCGAGTCGATCACCCCCAGGGTGTGAGCTTTAACAGTGCCGCGGCCCATGGCATGCGGTCGTGCAACCTTGTCTTAACCCTGAGGGCCGGCAGCATGGTGGGCGTGAGACCGCCGCCTTCCGCCGGCACGCGCACCGGCAAAGCTAAATGTCTTCCACACGACAACGGGATTGGCGGCAGCTGTTCTTGTCAAAAGCCCTAGCGCACTACGTTTTTCCGTCGAGTCGACGCTCTCGGTGGTTACAGGGGTATAACGCCGTCTAAAGCCCAGGAACACCACGTTTTTTCCATCGGGCCGACGTAGTGCATGAACGGCTCCCCCTTGTCCGCCTTGCATGCCTCCTCGTGGACGCGCGTGTACGACTTGCCATGAGCGACAACACTCCCCTCGGCAACGCCTATCCACTCGCCTTTGTATCTCTCGGCGTCCTCCGCCTTCATCGCCTTTAGGAAATTCTCGTTCTTTTCCGCGTCGGGGTCGTATATCACGCAGGGATCGGTCTTAACGATCACTGCACCGCGGCTGCCGTACGGGGTGCCCGGGGCGGGGCGAGGCTCTCCAGGATAGTAGATGTCCTTGTGGTACCACGGCTTTTTTCCGTCTCCACTACCGCCTGTCATGGGCGGAGGACTCCACGCGGGTGCTCTTTTCCCGCCGCCCTCCGCTTGCCGGATGTTCTCTTCCGTCTCCATGCCTATTCGTGGCTATAGAGGCTATTTAAACGCACGCCTCTCAGCTTTCGGATGCCGGTGCAGACCCATGCTTCGACTGTACGGTGGGATCGCTGCCGCGCTACGCGGCCGCGCCGGCGCGCGCATCTTGGCGGCAGCAGGCGGCGGCGCGGGGTAGCAAGGCGCCGAACTGCCAACGGGCGCCGTCCGCAGCTGTAGGGCGGCGATCGCATCCTGCCCCCGGCACCTTCCTGCCGCCGACCAGTAGCGCCTCGGTGCGATGCTGTAGGGCGGCGATCGCATCCTGCCCCCTGCACCTGCATGCCCCCGCCTGGGGGCAGGTAGAGGCGGAGGCTGCGGGGCGGCGATCGCGTCCTGTCCCTGGCACGCCTGACTCGTAGTGCGGAGGCCCTGATCTGTGCGCACCGCGCGGAGGGCCGATCCGAGGGGTATATATGGCGCTCAAAACCGCTCGCTGGTAATGAGTGGTAATCAGTACCAATCAGAACCAGCAAAGGCGATGGCCGACTGGATGCAGAGGGCCAGCCGTGCGCAGAGCGAGTTCGTCAAGAGCCTCGGCAGCGCAATGGACGGCCTGCCTAGCGCAGCGGACGGGGCGCAGGCCGCGTCGGGGGCGCTCGGGGATGCCGCCGGCAAGGCCGCCGAGATGCAGGCCGGCCTGCTCCGCCTGTTCGGGTCCATGCAGGCGCGGGGCCTGGACAAGGTGGCCGACATCGGCCAGCTGGCGGCCCTGATGATGCCCGACGTGTGCAACTGGGGGGCGTACAAGACGGCCATTGGCAACAACGGGAGGATATCCATACCAGAGGCGGAGCGCAGGGCGCTCGGCCTGTCGGACGGCGACCTGGTGCAGGTCATTGTCGTGCCGATATCTGACTCACAGCGCAAAAAGGAGGTGAAAGAATGAGCGCAAAAGCTATGGACAAAACGGATTCCAGTTCAAAGGACGCGTACGCGGCCGTGGAGCAGAGTGCCGACAAGATACTCGACACCGTAAGGCAGTCGGTACCGCGGTACCACCAGTCGGTCACGAACGTCCAGCAAGAGTACGTCGAGGCATGCGAGAACATGCTCCACTCGTCGATCATGATGCAGCGAGAGTTCGCCCAGAAGGCGGGCATCGCGGCAAACGTGCCGGACGCGACGCTTAGGATGTTCAACGAGATCGCCGAGGAGGCGGTCAAGGCCATCTCGGTGCAGAACCAGATGGCGCTTGCCACCATCGACGCGACGCAGCAGAACATCAAGACGTTCAACGGCAACGCAAAGGCGTTTGCCGACCTGAACCGGAACATCCTCCAGTCCTGGATATCAGCCTTTACGGCGCCCCGGAACTAGGCCGCGGCGGCGGGGCTTTTGCCCCCCGCCCGCTAGCACCGAGCCCCCATTTTTGCTCTCCCCCTCGGGGGACGCCCGCGTGACCGCCCCGCCGCTCCGGCCGCCAATGCGGCCGCCCCGCCTCCTCCCCGCATCCCCGCTCCGCGCCCCTAGCAGGGCTGCCTGCGGGCGGGCGGGGGTGGGGGGAGGGGCGGATTGGCGGCTTGGCGCGGCGCCCGCCGCATGCGCGGGCGCCCGCCGCCGCCCCCGAAGCTCTGGCCGCCCGCGCCCCGCCGGCGCGGGCGCGGCCGCGGGCCGCCGGCACGCCCGCCGGCACGCCCGCCGGTCCGTCGGCGGCGCTGCGACCGCCCGCAGCCCTGGCGCTAGGGCCGAACGCGCGCCCCCCGCCCGCATGCGCGCCACTGCCATGATTAAAAAGACCCCCCGGCCGCGCCGCGCCGATTGGCAGACCGCATCGTGCTCGACACGAGCATTGTAGTCAACGGCGAGATCATACGCATGATCGACCGGGGCATGCTCGACGGCACGGAGGTCGTCGTGCCGGAGGCGGTCGTCGACGAGCTCCAGTCGCAGGCGTCGCAAAAGCAGGAGCAGGGGTACGTCGGCCTAGGGGAGATCAAAAAGATCAGGGACCTCGCGCCGAACCACGGCATGTCCGTCAGGTTCGAGGGGTCGCGCCCGTCGGCCGACGACATAATGCTCTCCGACAGGGGCCGGATCGACGCCGTCATAAAGGACGCCGCGCGCGAGTCCGGGGCCGTCCTGTACACGTCGGACAGGGTCCAGGCGATGGTGGCCGAGGCCGAGGGGATCGAGACGCAGCTCGTCCGGCAGCGCGGCCGGGAGAAGGACCTAGAGTTTACCGGGTTCTTTGACCACGAGACCATGAGCGTGCACCTAAAGGAGGGCCTCCCGCCAAAGGCCAAGCGCGGCAAGCCCGGCGCGTTTACGCTCGACGACATCGGCGATGCGCCCCTCACGAGGGACCGCATGCGCAAGATCGCCGCCGAGATACTGGAGGCGTCCAGGTCCGAGGGGGCCGACACCGAGATAACGCGCCCCGGCGCGCTGGTCGTGCAGTACGGCGACTACCGCATCGCCATGACGCAGCCGCCGTTCTCCGAGGCGCACGAGATCACCATAGTCCACCCGATCGTAAAGATGTCCCTGGAGGACTACGACGCGTCCGAAAAGCTCATGAAGCGCTTTTCGGAGCAGGCCGAGGGCGTGCTCATATCGGGGCCGCCGGGGTCCGGCAAGAGCACCCTGGCGTCGGGCCTGGCCAACTTTTACCACTCGCGCGGCCGCGTGGTAAAGACGTTCGAGTCGCCGCGCGACCTCCAGGTCGACCCCGGCATAACGCAGTACACAAAGCTCGACGGCAGCTTTGAGAATACGGCCGACATACTGCTCTTGGTGCGGCCCGACTATACCATATTCGACGAGGTGCGGCGCGTCGAGGACTTTGCCGTGTTCTCCGACCTGAGGCTGACGGGGGTGGGGATGGTCGGGGTGGTGCACGCCAACGCGCCGCTCGACGCGGTGCAGCGGTTCATCGGAAAGATCGAGCTTGGCATCATACCGAGCGTCCTCGACACGGTCGTGTTCGTCAAGGACGGCGCGATAGCAAAGGCGTACGAGCTGGAGCTAAAGGTAAAGGTGCCATCGGGCATGACCGAGCAGGACCTGGCGCGCCCCGTCATCGAGGTGCGCGACTTTGAGAGCGGCACGCCAGAGTACGAGATTTACACGTTCGGCGAGGAGAACGTCATCGTCCCCGTCTCGCAGGCCGGAGGCGGCGGCAAGGCCGGAGGCGCGGCGAAGAGCGGCGTGGCGCGGCTCGCCGAGCAGCGCATATCGGAGACGTTCCGCCGGTTCGATCCGCGCGCCCGCGTCGAGCTCGTGTCCGACGGCAGGGCCCGCGTTACGGTGGCCAAGAGGAACGTGGCGAGGATCATCGGCAGGGGCGGCTCGAACATCGCCGAGCTTGAAAAGGCGCTCGGCGTGCGCATCGACGTCAAGACCGACGAGGACGGCGACGACGACGGCGGGCCGATCGTCATGGGAGGCGACGACGACGGCGGCGGCTACCGGGGCGGCGGCTACGGCCGGGGCCGGGGCGGCGGCGGCTACCGGGGCGGCGGCGACGGCGGCGGCTACCGGGGCGGCGGCGACGGCGGCGGCTACCGGGGCGGCGGCGACGGCGGCGGCTACCGGGGCGGCGGCGACGGCGGCGGGCGCGACGACGACGACGACGGGGCCGGCGCGGACAGCGGCCCCGAGCTGCAGTTCACCTTTTCGGAGACAAAGATGGGGACCGTGCTGACGGTCGGCAGGGAGCACGCCGGCAGCCGCGCGTCTGTGTTCGCCGGCGGGCAGTACGTCGACTCGCCAAAGGTCACGCACAAGGGGCAGCTAAAGTTCCCGCGGCACTCGCCGCAGGGCCGGCGGCTCGCCGAGATGCTGACGTCGCCGGGCGACATACACGTGTACCTCAGAGCCTCCTAAACCCCTCGATCACCTCGGGGTGCGACCGGAGGTACGTGACGAACTTGCGCAGCTGGCGCGCCGTCTTGTCGTCCAGGTGGTGCTCGATGCCCTCCGCATCGCGGTCCGCCGCGCCGCGCTCTACGCCGAGCGCCTCGAAGAACTCGAGCAGTATGCCGTGCTTTTGGCGGACCTCTTCGGCCAGGCGCGCCCCCGCCTCGGTGAGGCGTATGCCGTGGTACTTTTCGTACTCTAGGTGGCCGTTCTCGTCGAGGCGCTGCAGCATCTTTGTGACGCTCGGCGCGCTCACGCCCATGTGCCTCGATATGTCCAGGGTCGTCGCGTACCCCTTGAGCTCGACCAGCTCGGCGATGACCTCTAGGTAGTCCTCCGTACGGGTGGCCGACTTTCTGCTCTCCGACTCGTGGACGGCCCTGATGGCATCGAGGCGGGTGCCGTTTCCCTTGGCCCCCGCCGCCCGCCTGCCGCCCCCGCCGCCCGCCTGCCGCCCCCGCCGCCCGCCTGCCGCCCCCGCCGCCGCCCGCCTGCCGCCCCCGCCCGAAGCCCCCTCCCCTCCCGCCCGCCCTCCCCTCCCGCGCCCGCCGGCTCCCACGGCAGGGGCCCGCCGCGGGGGTATAATTGGTTGCCTACGGGGCCGGCCGGGGCGCTTGTCAAGAACAGTCGACGCCGGGGCCAAAAGAAGCTGACAAGCGCCCTTTACTGCGCGAGGCGCGAGGGGGTGCCGTGCCGGACGATATGCGCGCGCGGCTCGAGGAGATGCGCGCCTATTCCGAGTCCCTGCGCAGGCGCGCCGGCCTGTACAGGGAGGTGGCTGGAATGGGCGGCGGGGACACGGCCCGCTCGCTCGGCGCGCTGCAGCGCGCGCCCGCGCCGGGCCGAAAGCTCCAAAAGATAGGCTTCATCATGCTCTGGATACCCGAGCCGACGGGCGCGACGATCGCCGCCGGCGCGCCGATGATCCTGGCCGGCCGCTACCTGGACAAGAGGTACAACGGGGCCACCCTCAAGGACGTTGGGGAGCGGGCGCGGAGCGCCGGCGCCGAGATGTCGAGCTTCAAGGACGCGGCGATGAGGGGGCTGTAGGCGGCCGCCGTTTTTCCCGCCGCGCCGCGCCGGCGGCTACGCCGCGCCGCCGTCCTTCCGCTCGTCCCCGAACAGGACGGATGCCGCCTCGATCACGCCGCCGGGATCCCCCTCCCCCGACGCCCTCCTCAGGTTGTTCATGGGCCCCGCCATCACTCCCTCGACGACCGCCCTTGTCAGCCCGTCTATGATCCTTATGCGGCCCTCGTCTCCCTCGCCGAGCATTTGCAGGGCCTTGCGGAGCTCGCGCTCGCGCACCTCGTCGGCCCTCTTGAAGGCGGCCTCGACGATGGGCTCGGCATCGAGGCGGTTCATGGCAGACTCGATGGCCGGCATCTCCTCGGAGGCGATGATCCCCTCGGCGGCGCCGGCCTTTGCCGCGCGGCTGCGCATGTTCCTGTCGACCATCTCGGCTATCTGGTCCAGGTTCATGAGCTTTACGCCGCCGAGGGTCGCGACGCGCTCGTCGACGGTGCGCGGGTTGGACAGGTCGAGGATCATGATGCCTCCCCCAGAGGCCCCCTCCCCCGAGCGCCGCCGCTCGAGCGCCGCCGCGATGCGGTCGCGCGTCACCATGTAGTAGGGGGCGGCGGTCGCCACGAAGATGACGTCGTACCGGCCGAACCCCGCGAGCGCATCGGCGAACCCCACGGGCGCGCCGCCGCCCATGGCCTCGCAGAACGCGCGCGAGCGCTCCGTCGTCCGGCTGGCCACGCCGAACGCGTACCCCCTCCTGAGCAGCGACTTGGCCACGAGGGTCGAGACCTGGCCGGTCCCTATCAGGAGGATGCTGCGCGACCGCATGCCGTCGACGTTGTCCTCGGCGAGGCGCACGGCCATCGAGCCGACCGAGACGCCGCCGCGGCTGATGCCCGTCTCGCCGCGTATGCGCGTGCCGGCCCTGATGGCCCTGTCGAACAGGGTGTTGAGGCGCCTCCCCGACGCGCCGGCGGCGCGCGCGGCGGCTATCGAGTCGCGCACCTGCCCGAGTATCTGCTCCTCGCCGACGACCATCGAGTCCAGGCCGGCCGTGAGCCTCAGTAGGTGCTCTAGCACGTCCCGGCCGCCGCCGACCTCTAGGTTGCCCCCGAACTCGGACTCTGGGACGCCGGCCAGCGACGCCCACGTGCGCCTTATGAGGCCCTCGTCGGGCGACGCCGCGGCGCCGAACAGCTCGACGCGGTTGCACGTCTGCACGATGACGCACTCGTCGAGGCCGGAGCGCTCGCGGAACTCGGCCATGGCCGAGCGAGCGTCCGCAAAGGTGAACCGCTCGAGGACGTGTATCGGCGACGAGCGGAACGTCACCCTAGCGTTGACCAGGCTTTGCCTCATTGCAGATCCTGTCGAGCATTCCCGTTGCCCGCCTCCACGCCTCCTCGGCCTTGCCGTCATCTAATAACTGTTTGAGGGCGGGACTGGCAGATATCGCGGCAAGGGCCGCGCGGCGCGCCTGCTGCGGCGCGCGGGCCAACTTCCGGGCGATCAGCGGCCGCAGGCGCGAGTGCAGGGCGACCATGCGGACGTCCGACGGCGTGACGGCCGAGCGGACGAGGGGCTCGAGCCGGGCGCGCAGCCTGCGGGCCATGGCGGGGCTCGCGCCGCCGGTCGAGACGGCGACGGCGATCCTGCCGGCCTCCTCCCCGGGGCATCCAATGTCGATTGCCGACAGGTTGGCAAAGTCGCTCTTATCGGGGCTGTCGGCCGCGTACGCGAGGCAGCCGGCGGCCCTCGCCTCGGAGAGTATCCTGGCGTTGAGGCGCGCATCGTCGGTCGCCGCCACGACTATGAACGGGGAGCGCCCTGCGATAATGTCGGCCGCCGAGTCGAGCCAGATGGTCTTGCTGGTGACCGCCCCCGACTCTATCAGCTTGTCCAACTTGCCCCCCGTCCTGTCGGCCGAGGCGACGACGTGCACGCGGCACCCGCCGGCCAGCAGCGCCCTCGTCCTCTTGAGGGCCTCCTCCCCGGCGCCGATCACGAGGGCCGAGCGGCCGGCCACTCGCAGGTCGACGATCACGGCCGCCGGGGGGCATGCCGGCCGTATTAAGGCGATGCGCGGCGCGGGCCCCGTTTATTAGGGCGCCGCCCGGCGACCGGCGCGGTGAATGGGGGCCCTGCGTAGACTGGCGACCTGCGGCGCGGCGCGCGGCGCGCGGCGCACCCTTTTGGCGGGAGTGGCGATCGCTGCCGTTGCCGCGGCGGCCGCATCATCTGCGGGCGCGGGCGCGGCCCATGCAGACGGCCCGCACGCGGCGGCGGCGGCGGATGCGGCGCCCGCCGCGGAGGCGCCGCGGGATGCGCCATTCCATGCACGGGAGGGGACGGCCGGCCACGCGCTGCACGAGGAATACGCACCGCTGCTGCACCCGAGCACGCTCGAACTGTCGGACTATCCGACGTCCGGTAGCGGCGAGACGGCCGACCTGACGTTTGCCGTGACGTACATGGGCGGGTGGGAGGAGGAGGGGGCGGCGGCGGCCGCGTCCTGGAGGCCCGGCGGGGGCCATCCTCCCGTGCGACTGGACGTCACCGGGAGCGAGTACACCGGCATGTACCGCGTCACGAACATTACGTCGGATATCGGGGCGCCGGGCGCCGGCGTGTTCGCGCCGTACGACCACGAGACCGAGGCTGCCGTCGCCGAGCCTGGCCGCACCTACACGGTAAGGGCGCAGATCGAGATACTCGTGGAGGGCTTTGTCCCAGTGTACGCGCTCGGACTCGACGGCGACATCGTGACGGTCGACGTGGCCGCGTCGCCGGACCAGTCCATGCCGTATACGGAGTACCTGGCCAAGGGCGAGGACTATCTCGACCATCTGCTCGCCGAGCCGGGGCCGATCGTGGTGCGCGAGCGCCCGCCGGATGCCGGCTCCCTCGACGCCCTCGAAGAGCGGCACGGGGGCTCGCTCAAGGGCATGCTGTCGCCGGTCGCGCCGCTGCGCGGAGGCCCGTTCACGCCGTTCTCCGAGTCGTCAATGCCCGCCGTGTTCGGCGCCACCGGGATCGTCACGACCGTCGACTTTGATGCCGTCGGCGTCGCGCCCGTCCACGGCATCCAGGTGTGCGCGTACGACCTGTCGCTAGACGACACGGGCCGGCAGATCTATACCCGGCTGAACACGACGGCCGCCGGCGGGCCGGCGTGCAGCTACACCGACGCCGGCGGGCGGTACAACATCACAAGTATAGCCGGCGCCGACCCGCACGATGCGACTCGTGCGGACGTGTTCGTCGCGGTCTTTTCGCGCGGGTACGGCGGGCTAGTCGAGCTTGCGACATACGATCGCGGGTACTACTACCTGTACGAGGTCTCGGACATGGCAAACGTGTCGGTCGACTACAACGGGACAATGCGCGTCGTAGACATTGACATTGCAAGAGATGGCACCGGCATGGATGGCGCCGCTCGCATCATAAGCACCCTGTCCGACGGCTTGGCCTTTTTCGAGCGCCTCGGCCACGCGCCGGCCAACTTGACCGTCAAGTGGCACCACGCGAGCGGGTCGCAAATTTTCCCCGACAAGGCTGGGAACGGCGCCGCCTACCTGCCCGGCGACGCGGTAATGTGGCTTGACGGGCCGTCCCGCCCGACCGGACACGGCGACTCGTTCGACAGGCGAGTCATCCTGCACGAGCTCGCCCACCATGTGCACACGGTACACGATCCGGATCTAGAGTTCCATTGCCTCCCCCACTGGTACACTCTCAAGCACGACGAGAGGTGCGCATGGGGGGAGGGGTGGGCCCAGGTGGTTCCACACCTGGTCTATGACAGCGCGGTGCTCTTGGACGGCCCGGCCCCCGCCGTGTGGTACGACATAGAGCGGGGAGTCATAGGGATCGGCAGCATGTCCAACATCATCCGCCAGTCCGACACTTTTGATGCATCTGGCAGGCCAATTGGAGACGAGGTCGAGGGGTCGGTCGCAGCAGCCATGTGGGACCTGGCCGACATTGAGAACAGCACGGACCGCGACGAGCGCACCGTGCCGGGCGGGTTCAACGGCAGCGACGACGTGGCGGCAGGAGCGGACGCGGTGGTCGCCGTGTTCCTCAACGGCACGTACGACAGCTTTGCCGACTTTTACGACCGGTGGGAGATCGACATGCGGCGCCACTCGGCCGAGCGCGTTGCAATCCTACACGGCATGTCCTTTGCTATACCGAACAGCGTGTCATACTATGGGTTCGCCGGCGAGCTGGACGGCGTGTTCAAGCGTGGGCTGGCCGACCTGCTGTTCCGGCCCAACTACATTGACGTCTCGGCCGACGGCTCGACGGTGGCGGTGACGTCGCACCGCGGCCAGGGCATGCAGCTGGTCAACACAACCGGAGTCGGCGGCGAGCACCTTGGCCTGTACGCCGGCCACAGCTACGACTACAACTGCATGCTTGAGTACGACCCGATATTTTGCATTGGACAGTACGCGAATCGAGCATCCGATGGCTTGGGTTACGGACAGTTCGCGAGCATGGACGGCGTCGCATTCAATCCCGACGGAAGCCTCGTGCTGGTCCCTGACGGGTATGCTGACCGAGTCCAGATACTGCGCGCGGACGGCCTGCATGCAGGCCAGTTCGGGGATACCGGCGATGGAGACGGCCAGTTCGATGTGCCCGACGGCGTGGCGTTTTTGCCCGACGGGCGGGCCGCAGTGGCCGACACCGCGAACCTGCGTGTGCAGGTGTTCAACATTGCCAGCAACGGCAGCGGCGCCGCATACGACGCCCAGTTCGAGTCGTATGCGCCAGATAGTCGCGCACAGTACACGTGGCAACAGCTTGCCGCGGGCCCTAACGGAAGCCTGCACGCCGCCGACTATAACCTGCCCCGCATTTGGATATTTCCGCCCGGACTTGACACTGGGACCGCCGTGCGCATCGACGACGACCGCAGGTGGCGCCCAGACTCCGACGGTGGACTTGGGGGCATTGCGGTGGGGCCAAACGGTCTTGTCTACGCCTCTAACTGGATCGGGTATGTCCGCGTGTACAATTCGAGCAGCAGCGTTGTGCCAGACTCTTCGTTGCAGCTTGGCGGACGCTCCGTGGATGTCTACAGCGTGCAGAGCAACCCCGGCCTGATCGTCGACGAATTCGGCTCGCCGGGGCGGCATGCGTGGCAGCTTGGCCAGCCGCTTGGCGTGGCGCTCGGCCCGCCCGACAACCGCACCGGCGATGTGCGCGTATACATTGCAGATGTCAACGGAGTAAAGATGTACGAAAAAGACAGAGAGGCGCCGCGCGTCGAGTCCGTGTGGGCGCATACGCCCGACGGCAACATGACGGCCGGCAGCACGGTAGAGATCGCCGTAAACTTTTCCGAGCGCGTCACAGTGACGGGCGAGCCGATACTGCGCCTCAACGCGGGCGCGCCGGACGCGAACGCCACGTACGCGTCGGGCTCGGGCAGCCGCACGCTGTCATTCCACTACACGGTGCCAGCCGCCGGAAGCCCTGCTCACCTAGACTATCCGGGAGCCGACTCGCTCGTACTGGCGGCCAGCTCCGGCGACCCGGAGACTGCGGCCGTCATCATGGACGGCAGCGGAAACGCCGCAAACCTGACGCTTCCGGCGCGCGGCACCGCCGGCTCGCTTGCGGCCAGCTCTGCCCTCTGGGTTGATCCTGCCGGCGGCTCTTCCCCTCCGATCGCGATAATGCGGGGGCCGGCGGTCGTGGCCGCCGTCGAGGGCGAGGAGGTGCGGTTTGCCGTAAACGTCACCGGTCCCGCTGCGGCATCGGGCGCGGTGTCCTACTCGCTTGCCGGCGCGCCGGAGGGCGCCTCGATAGACCCTGCAAACGGCACATTCTCGTGGACCCCGTCGGAGGTGCAGGACGGCATCCACGCGCCCGTCGTGAACGCCACGCAACAGGGAAACTCCAGCGTCCGCACCTTCCTAATTGCAGTCGCCGAGGACAACGAACCGCCCTCCGTCGGGCCGATACCCGACATGAACGCGTCCGAGCTGTCCGAGCTGCGCTTTGACGTGCAGGCCGCCGACGCCGACCTGCCGGCGCAGCGGCTCGAATACAGGCTAGAGGGGCTCGTCCCGTGGGGATCGACTATACTCCCGAACGGCACGTTCGCATGGACGCCGAACGTATACCACGGAGGAGAGACATACACCCTCAACGTGAGCGTCTCGGACGGGTTCGGCGGCGGCGATGGCGACCGGGCCGGCAAGACGTCCGCCGCCTTCAACGTGACCGTGCGCCATGTGCCGCAGGACGTGCCCACGATCACCGTCGACGGCGTTTATTCGCTATTTAATGGCTTGTACGTTGAAGGCCAGACGGTCTTGATCGAAATAGAGTTCAGTGCCCCAGTAAAGGTGGTCGGCTCGCCCGAGCTGTTGCTCAACGTCGGCCCCGGCAGGACTGCCGTAGCCGAGCACAACGGAACTTACGGCCGCATCGCCCTTTTCGAATACACGGTTGAGGCTGGCCACCGCTCATTCGACCTTGATTACAGCGGAATGGATGCCTTGAATGCGAGCGGAGCCATGATCTTGGCCGCCTCGGGCGAGAATGTGGTAAACCTAACCTTGCCCGTGCCAGGGACACGGGGGTCACTGTCCCAGACGAGCGACGTATACATATTCACGACGGATCCCGGGCCCACGGATCCCGGGCCCACGGATCCCGGGCCCACGGATCCCGGGCCCACGGATCCCGGGCCCACACTCTCCCAGGGTCCTACACCACTCCGCATTGGCGTGATCGGGGATCACGACACGGGCGGCACGGCAGAGGCGGCGCGCCTTGCCGCCTACGACTTTGGCCTTAGCCCCGGCGGCATACCGCTCGACATTATCGTCACCGAGCACGCAGCGGGGATCAACGCCTCGACGGTTGAGGATGCGCTGCGTGCCGCGCATGCAAACGGGACGGGGCCCGGCCTGTACGTCGGCCCGCTCGACGACGAGACAGTGCACGCGGCCATGCCGTACGCGAACGAGAGCGGAATAGTGCTCGTCAGCACAGCCTCGACGGCGCCGTCGCTCGCAGTAGAGAACGACACGGTGCTCAGGCTGGTGCCCGGCGATGCGATGCGGGATGTGGCCCTGGCCTGGCTTGTCACGGGCTCGGCGCCGGACTCGGTCCATGTCGTGGTCGACGAAGTCTACGGGTTATCCAACCAGACGGTCGAAGTGCCGCCACCTGCCGACTCATTCCAGCGCGGGTCGATTGCAGCGTTCGCAGGCCTCGTTTCCCCGCAGACGACAACTTGGCTGTCCGCCTCCGACAGGCAGTGGGACGACGAGGCCCTGAACATTGCGAAGGCCATCAACTCTTCGGGCGGCGGGCGGGCGGCGGTCGTGTTTTTCGGCCTCGACTCGAACCTCACAGACTTCGCTAGACAGGCTAGCAACCACACCGAACTCCTGTCGGCTAGGTGGTTTGCGGCCGGCCCGTCCGGCCCGCCGGACTATCTCAAGGCCGGCCCGCTACCTGCGGTGCTGACCAACCTGACGGCCGTGTCGTGGACAGAGCCCGCAAACGACGTGACCGCCCGCATCGATGCAAACCTGTCGGCAACGGGGGCCGACTCGAACCTGCGAGCATACGCCGCGTACGATGCCGTGCGACTCCTCGGCTGGGCCGCCAGTGCGGCCGCCGGCAACATGACTCCTTCCGCAGTCGCCGCTGCCGTCGCCGATGCCGCCGAACGCGGCATGTCCCTGCCGCCCCCAGCGCGCGGCGGCGCGCTCGGCGGCATTGCGCTGGACCAGGCAGGCGATCTCTCCCTGCCCGACAGGTACGACACGTGGACCATGGTGAACGCGGACGGCACCGCGTGGAACCAGACCGGGCGGGGGCTGGTGAGCGGCACCCCTACGTGCGCGGCCCACCTCTCGTCGCCGAGCCTCGACTTTAACGTCATCCCAGGCAACCTCACGGTGCCGAGAATGCAAACCGTGATCAACTCGGGACATCTGCAGATCAGCACGGTCGAGCTTAGCGCGTCTCCGTGGCGCGTCGACCCCGACGCGCGCGGCGCGGCCGACACCTCGGCCATGATGCTACCCGCCTCGCTGGCCGAGATGAGCAAGGATGGCCCACGCGCCGACTACAGTGCAGTGTACAACGGCACGGTGGCAGAAAACGTGAGCGTCGGGGCCAGCGTACCCATGTGGCTCAGGATCAACCTGACGGGACACGGCGACCTGTCGGGATACACCATGGTGCAGAGCACCACGTACACGGTATCCTGCGACGGCGCCGGCCCGTGATCGCCCCTCTTTCCCGCCGCAGGTGCGAGCACACGGCTCTGCCGCCGCCTCCGACCGCCCCCGCCACACTTTTAATCGCGCCCATGCCCGCCCCGCCGTGCAGCAGCAGGCGGCCGCAGCCACCGCCGCGGGGGCCCGCCCCGCGGCCGAGATGGACGACCTCGACCGCGAGATACTCAACGAGATCCAGTGGTCCTTCCCGCTCGCGGCGCGCCCCTATGACGAGCTCGCCGCCCGCTTTGGCATCGGCGCCGGCGAGGTAAAGTCGCGCATATCGCGGCTCAAGCGGGCCGGCGTGCTGCGGCAGCTGAGCGCCATATTCGACACGCGGCGCCTCGGCTACAAGAGCTCGCTCGTGGCCATGCAGGTCGAGCCGGGCAGGCTTGAGCGCGTCGCCGAGCTCGTCAGCGGGCACCCCGGCGTGAGCCACAACTACGAGCGCCGGCACGCGTTCAACCTGTGGTTCACGCTAGCCGTCCCCCCCGGCGGCGACCTCGGGTCCGAGGTCGGCCGCCTCGGCCGCATACGCGGCGTCGTCCGCACGCGCATGCTCCCGACCATACGCCTCTTCAAGATCGGCGTGCGCCTCGAGATGGTCGACTCGAAGAGGCGCGACATCGCCCCGTCCGAGCAAAAGAAGAGCGTCGAGCGGGCCGACTTTGCCCCGTCGGAGGAGGACAGGGAGTTCGTGCGGCAGCTGCAGCGGGACCTGCCCGTCGAGGACCGCCCCTTTCTGCCGGCCGCCCGCGCCCTCGGCATCACGGAGGGCGAGCTGTTCGAGAGGCTGCGCCGCTACGAAGAGATCGGCGTAATGCGCCGCTACGCGGCGATCCTGAGGCACCGGGACGCCGGCTTTACCGCCAACGGCATGATAGTCTGGAAGGTGCCGGACGGCATGATCGAGCGGGTCGGCTCGACGCTCGGCTCCTACCCGCAGGTCAGCCACTGCTACCAGCGGCCCGTGTACCCCGACTGGAAGTACAACGTATTCTCAATGATCCACTGCAAGTCCGAGGACGAGGCGAGGCGGACGGCCGCCGCCATCCGCGACCAGATCGGCGTCGAAGAGTACGAGATACTGTTCAGCGCGCGCGAGTTCAAGAAGACGCGCGTAGAGTACTTTGTCGAGGGGCGGTTCGAGATCGACGGGTCCGAGCTGGCCCCCGCCCCCTCGGCCCCGGCGGCCGGCTAGGCGCCCTCGCCCTTTAGCTCGTACGGCGGCCAGCCGGCGTACAGCCTCGCGATCTCGTCCATGTCCCGCCTCGGGACGTACGCGCCGTCGGACATTGCCGAGAACGCGTCGATCTCGTCCGTGGAGACGACCGTCGGTATGACCGACGAGATGCCCCCCTTCGACAGGATGAACTTTACGGCAAGCTCCGCGATCGAGAGGCCGCACCCCTCGGCTACGGGCCTGAGCTGCTCGACCTTTGCCAGGGCCGACCTTATCCACTCGCCCTTCCTGACCGAGCGGTGGTCCTTTTCGTCGATCTTTGTGTCCGCGCCGACCTTGCCGGTCAGTATGCCCGAAGCGTCGGGCACCCTGGCGAGCACGCCGACCCCCCTCTCGGCGGCCCTCTCGAGGATGGCGTTGCCCGGCGTCTGCTCCAGTATGTTGTACACCGTCTGGACTGCCGAGACCTCGGGCCTCTCCATGGCCTCGAGCCCCTCCCGCTCCCACCCTATGGCGGGCCCCAGCGCGGCCTGGCAGGCGCGCACCTCCCCGCCGCGCACCATTGATGCGAGCGTCTCGAACACGGCGTCGTCTCGCACGTGGCGCATCTTTGGGTTGTGCAGGCCGTACACGTCGACGCGGTCCGTCCCGAGCCTGCCCAGGCTCGCCCTGAGGGCGGCCCTCGCGAATTCGCCGTCGAACCGCTGCGGCAGCTCGGCGTGGCCGACCTGCTCGGCGCCCTCGAAGACGTACCCGAACTTTGTCGATATGACGACCTCGTCGCGCATGCCGGCGAACGCCCTGCCGATGAGCCGCTCGCTCTTGCCGCCGCCGTACATGTCGCCGGTCTCGAAGAAGTTGATCCCCCTGTCGTACGCCCTCCTCAGCATGCGCAGCGCCTCGTCCTCGTCGATCTCCCTGCCCCACCAGTTGAGGGCTATCGTCCACCCGCTGAACCCGATCTCCGAGACCCTCACGCCGGTTCCGCGGCCGAGCTCGTTGTACCTCACGAGGCGACGGCCTCCCTGAACCGCGCAAGGCGCGCCGCCGCCTCGGCGTCCCCCAGTACGGGCTCGCCGCCGCGCGGCATCGGCCCCTCGCCTGCCCCCTCTACGTCGATCCACGACCTGCACCCGCCGTACTCGGGCCTGTCGGGCACCTCGACGGCGGCCTCCATCCTGTACACTCGCAGGAACGCCGCCTTTGCGGGGCGGCCGGGCTGCCACTCCCTGCGGGACGCGACGTACGAGTCGCTCCACACGTGCATCGGCGAGAGGGCCCTGAACGCGGCGTCCGACGAGACGTCGGCCTCGGCCTCGACCCTGGCGTAGGCGCGCATCCTTGCGCCGCCGCCGCCGCTGGCGCCGCGGCCGGCCAGCGCCATCTCGAGGTACCGCCTGGCGCCGTCCTTGACGTGCGCCGCCTCCTGGTGCTCGTACGTGGGGTACAGCGCGAACACGTCGCCGGCCGACATCCGAAACCCCGACGGCACGTCGAGTATCCCGCCCTTGCGCAGCGTCACGGTCTGCGCGCCGTCCAGCATTGCCTCGACGGCCGTGGCCCACTCCTTGAGCGCCCTCACTAGCCGAGGCTCAAAACGAGGGGGATAATATCCTTGCTCACGCACACGATCATCGGCGTGTCGACGGCGACGTACCTCGACACGGCCGTCTCGCGCAGCTCCATGATCAGGTCCTGGAACTCGGCGAGGGCGTCGCACTCGAACGAGAGCATAAAGTCCTCGTCGTGCACGCCGAACGAGTACGTCGTGTTGAGTATGACGCCGGGGTACCGCTTGCCGACGGCGATGTGCTCGTCCATCATGGCGCGCCGCTGCTCGGCCGAGAGCAGGTACCACTCGCGCGACTTTGTGAACGGGTACACGACGGCGTACCTCTTCGGCGCGTTGCCGGCGGCGAACGACGGCGGCGAGCCGCCCTTGGCGTACAGCGACGGCCTCGTCCTGGACAGGTACGTGCGCGACGGCGCGATGTACTTGCCGAACACGGTCCTGTACAGCTTTGACGCGGCGCCCTGTATCTCGTCGACGGTCTCGGCGGCGAACCACAGCAGAAAGTCGGCATCGTCGCGCAGGCCGAGCGTCGAGTACGGCCTGAGGCGCACGCCGGACGCGGACAGGACGCCGTCGACCTCCTTGGCCGACTCTTCCTTTGCCAGGTCGGCCATCCACCTCCACTTTGGGTCCACCTTGAAGAACATGTGGCAGAAAAAGTACTGCCTGCCGGCATCGCCCTGCCCTGCCTTCGCATCGCCCATGCGGCCGCCGCCGCGCGGCTCTATTTATTCGCCGCCGGCCGCCGCCGCGCCCGCGAAGGGGCGGGCCAGCCCGATCTATGCGGCGGGCGGGGGCTGGGGCTGGGCCTGCCCCTGCTCGGCGAGCACCCAGTCGTACCCCCTCTCGTCCAGCTCGTCCGCGAGCGAGGCGCCGCCGCTCTTGAGTATGCGGCCGCCGGCGAAGACGTGCACGCTGTCGAGCTGCTTTAGGAACTTTAGTATCCTGGCATAGTGCGTAATGACGATTATCGTCGAGTCCTTGCCCGACACCTCGCTAATGGCCCTTGCCACGGCCTGGACCGAGTCGACGTCGAGGCCCGAGTCCGGCTCGTCCAGGATCGATATGCGGGGCTTGAGGACGGCCATCTGCAGGACCTCTGACCGCTTTTTCTCGCCGCCCGAAAACCCCTCGTTGAGGTAGCGCGACAGGAACTCGTCCTTGAGGCCCACCTGGCGGAGGTTGTCCTTTAGGTACTTTTGGAACTCGCGCACCGTGATGAACACCTCCCTGTCCTGCCCCTGCAGGGCCTTGCTCAGCGAGTTGTACGACGTGCGCAGAAAGTGCGAAAAGCCGACCCCCGACACCTCGGTGGGGTACTGGAACCCGAGGAACAGCCCCCTGCGGGCCCTCTCGTCTGCCGTCAGGCCCAGTATGCTCTCCCCGTCGAGCGCAATGTCGCCGCCCGTGACCTCGTACTTTGGGTGGGCCAGCAGCGTGTACGCCAGCGTGCTCTTGCCCGACCCGTTGGGCCCCATGATGGCGTGCACCTCGCCGGGGCCCGTCCTGAGGTTTACGCCCTTTAGTATCTCCTTGCCGTCGCGCGAGACGCGCAGGTCGGTGATCTCAAGTACTGACATGCGAGCCGGCCGCCGCGCTGCCGTATATAATGCAGGCGGACTTTAGCTGCTCCTAAGGGCGGGCGGCCGGCATCGGCGCCGATGCGCGGCGGCCCGATCCTGGGCGCGGCTCCCGGCGGGCCGCCCTTCCGCGCGGCCCCTCGCTAGAACCCGAACAGCCGCGACTGCCTCGCCGCGGGGGATGCCGCATCGTCCGATGCCTCCGCCTCAGCCCCCGCCGCCGCACCCTTCGCCTCCGCCGCCCCGCCGGCCGGCCGCGCCGCCTGCACCGAGACCTTGATGCGGTGCTGCGCGAGTATGTCGCGGCATCTGGAGCGTATGGTCACGTCGCCGACCCCCGCCACCGCCGATATCTCGCGCTGCGCCATGGGCTGGCCGAGCAGGGTCGACGCAATGTACAGGTACGCCGCGGCCACGCCCTGCGGCGTCTTTCCGCCCATCGCGGCCCCGCCGGGGGCCGCCTCGGCCAGCCGAAGCGCGAGCCTCTCGATGCGCGCGTCGATGCGCGACATGTTGGCCGTCTTTGAAATGTACCTTGCAATGGGCACGACCGGCGCATGCGCGCCCTGGGCGCCGCCCATCTCGATGACTATGTCGCGGTAGCACCGCATGGCGATCTTGGCCTTTTTGGCGGCCTCTTCGTCCGATGCGCAGCCGCCGGCGCACAGCTCTGCGAGGCTCTTTACAATGCCGTGCCTCTTGCATGCCGCGTAGATCGACGCGGCCGCCATGCCTATGGTCGACCTGCCCTTGACGTCGAGCTTTTTGGCCACCGCCCTGTACGCAATGGCCGCAGTCTCGCTGACGCTGTCCGTGAGGGATGCGGCCTCGCACAGGTTGTCGATCGTGCGAAGCACCTCGGCCAGCCTCCTGTCCTCGGGGGTGGTCACGCGCATGCGCTTTTGCCACTTGCGCAGGTTGCGCGCTCGCTGGGTCGAGTCGGGCGGGAGCTTGTTGCCGGCGTAGTCCTTTTCGTTCGGCGCAATGTCGGTGGATATTCCCATGTCGTGGCGCAGCATTGTTATCCTTCCCGACGCCCTGGCGCCGCGCGCCTTCCCGCCGGCGGCAGCGCGCTTGCGCTGCTCGGGCTCGTAGCTGCCGTGCTGCTCGGACGCGACTATCCCGCACTTTGGGCAGACGAGCTCTTCGCGCATGTGGTCGCTCACGAGGCACGTCCTGCATGCGGAGCAGCGGTACTCGGTCGTCACGGCGGCCGCCGGCGTGGCCCTGGTCATCGGCGCCGGCCTCCTCCTGCGCCCGCCCGAGCGCCGTCCGCCCGCTGCCGGCGCCGGCGCTGCTCCTGACGTTGCGGCCGCTGCCGCTGCCGCCGCGCGTCCTCCGACTCGTACACCCTGCGGCCAACGTACTTTGAGATGCTGTTGGTCATTGCCGACGCCGATGCGAGCGGCGCCGAGACGGGGCCGATCAGCTCGACGACCCTTGCCACGGCCGAGCTGCGGCGATCGCACAGCACGGCGCCCTCGTCGACCGCGCGCACGAGCCTCACGATGGCCCTGCCGCTTCCGGCCACGTGCTCTACGATCCCCGCCTCCTGCACGCCGCCCCGTCGCCGCGCCCGTTAACAAGTGCTTTGGTCAGCTTTTGTTGACCCTCCGGCCGTCACTCCTTGACGCCGGCTGCGGCGGCGATGCCGCCCGCCCGCCCGGATATTTTGTTGGCCCTCCGCTAGCCGCCTCTTGGCGGCCGCGGCGGCGATGCCGCCCCCTCACACTGGTCATCTTTTGTTGACCCTCGGCCCGTCACTTTTTGCCCTTTTTCTTCTTCGATCGCTTGGCGCGCCTAGCCGTCAGGCCGTCGGCTATGCGGCGCATGTAGGCCGACTTTGGGCCGTCCTTGGCGATGACAATGTACCCCGACCTGACGTACGGCCTCCTCGGGAAGCGCGCCCCGTCGGACTGCTCGGCCACCGCAAGGCCGCCGGCGGCCGCCGCGTCGACCATCTCCTTGAGGGTCGGGTCAAAGACGCACCTGTCGCGCGGCATGCGGCGGCCCTTTGCGCGGGGCAGGTTCTTGTTGAAGTAGTCCAGCCAGACCACGACGTGGTCATAGTCCTTCATCGCACCACGCTACAGCAGGACGGCGCTTACGGTCCCCGTCTGGCCGGGCCGCGAGACGACCCTGCACCTGCCCTCCTTTGTCTCGAGGACGGCGCCCTTTGTGATGACGCCGCGCCTCTGGTAGTCGTTGTTCGTCGGGTTCTCGAGCACCTTTAGTATCTTGGTCTTTACGACCTTTTCGCCGGCCCCCGCCAGGCTCACAAAGTCGACCGTCTTGAGGGCCGTCTTTGCGCGCCGGCCGCGCACCTTGCGCGTGACGGTCTCCTGCGCGCCGGCCAGGGCCTCGTTGGGGTACCTGTCGATCTCGTACTTGCGGCGTATGCGCAGCGGGCGGCGCCTGCCGCCGGTGAGCTTGCTCGTCGCAAGGTTCTCTACCGACTTTCTCACGGCGGCCGGGCGGCGGGGGGCAATTTAACGCTTGCCGGCGCCGCGGATCCTGGCGGGCGCCGGCCGATCACCCGCGCGCCCCGGCGGGCGCCGGAGCGCTGGCGCCGGCCCCGCGCGCACGCGGCGCGGCGCGCCGCCGCAAAGGCTTAACACGGGCCAAGGGCGCCCCCCTGCATGGGCTGGGAGCACCTGCCGACCATGGAGGAGTACAAGATCAGCCTTGTCGTAGAGGGGATGCAGCGCATTGCGGCGGGCCGCAGGGAATACACAAAGGACCATAGCGCCCGCAAGGGCGGCCCTCGACGAGATCTGCCGAACCGGCGACTACGACTTTGGCCTGAGGCTGTTCGAGGAGCTTGAAAGGCGCTTTACCGACCTGCGGGAAGACCTGGGCCACATGCGCCTGAGGATCCGGGATCTCAGAGACGCCGGGAGCCGGTAGCCGCGCCCTCCGCGATCAAGGCGCACGCTGCAAGCCTGCGCGCCAATCTGAGACGCCGGGAGCCGGTAGCTACTCCCTCCCCTACTCCTCCCTCCCGCGGCCCGGCCGCGCTGCCCCGGGGTAGCCGACGGCTTGCCACTTGGAGCGCCCGCTCCCAATCTTCCAGAGCCCTGCCGTCGTCCGTAGAGTGCAGCATAAAGACAAGCGCGGCGGCCGGGAGTGCCGCATGCGCCGCCCCGCCGCGACCGTGAAAATGGCCGCAGCCTGCGAGGCGACCGCGCCAAGCCCCGGCCAGCACAAGCCCGCGACGGCTCCCCCCTCCCGCCGGTATAGATCATCGGGCGGGGCCTTGCGCCCGCAATGCATCCAAACCCTGCGAACCCGAGCGGAATCGACGCGCCGATCATGACCCGCCCGCGGTCGAACGGGGCCGTAACGCCAGACGCCGCGGCCGTCACTGCCTGCGGCGGGCGCCGCCCTGGGCGGCATCCCTGCGCGCCGCGGCCTCGCCGCGTGCCTGCCCCCAGCCCCATCGGCGGAGCTCTTCGCAGACGCACCCCGCCTTGATTCTTGGCGATCGGTGGCGGCAGAACTCGCCGGCTATGTCTACGTACGACGCGTCAGAGCGGTCCCCGTACAGCCCGAGGAATCCCAAAAGCTTGTCGGTCGCGAGGCAGGAGGCCCACGTAGTGTACGTGACGAGCGACGGCTGGTCGGGCTCGCAGTATCCTGCCGCCTCCTTTGCCTCCCTCTGCGCGCCGGATAGGAACTCGTCGCCGAGCCTCCTGCCGTCGATCTGTCCCGTGCACCACAGGCAGGCGGTCTCGGGAGTCACGAGCTGCGCGTATGCGGTCGATTCGGGGGCCCGCCTTCCCTTCCCTCCGCCCGCCGCGACATTGCAGCCCGCGTCGATCAGGGGCTTGTGCCACCGCAGGGCGGCCTCGTTGAGCCTGTCCCTGCTCCGGAGGTTGTCCGTGCAGCACATGACCGCGTCAGAGGAGGCAACCGGCCCGTCGCCCCCTAGTGCGTCGGCCACATCGGCCCGGATCCCGACGATGTCGGACGCCGAGAACGATCGCAGGTGGCTTCCGACCGCCTCGACCTTGGGGATGCCTTCGTGGCGCGGCTCGCAGCCGTACAGCCGGTTTGCGTTGCTCGCCTCCACCAGATCGTCGTCGACAAGCCTTATGCGCCCTACGCCCATCCTTGCCAACTGGACGGCCACGGCCGACCCGACCCCGCCAACGCCGACCACGCACACATCCAGGGCCTGCACGATGCCTTGCACGGACGGCCCCAGGACGGCGGCCTGCCGCGCATGCGCGCCGCCTTGGGCGCCGTCCAGCCCCGCGCCCGCGTTGCCCCCGTGCCGCTCCAGCACCCTGCCGACAATGTCTATTCTGGCCCCCCTGTGGATGCGGCCTCCGTGGCCGACCGCCGCCTCCATCCCTCCCCCGCCGCAGACGATGCTCGCAAGCGGCCTGCCGTCGAGCGCCCCTGACACGTCCCTGAAAAAGCGGGCGTTTGCCGCCTCGTCGGCCCTGCTGAACCCTGCGGGGTGGCTGCCCGACGGGTGGGAGTGGACGAACAGCAGGCAGCGCTCCGACCTGCCGGCCTCGACCATTGCCGCATGCGTGTACCGCGAGGACGGGTCGATGATCCCCTCGCCCCTGGCGTTCCACGATTCTGGGCCGGGCCGCACCATGCCGCGGACGAGCAGCCGCCCCGCCGCCCCTCCCCGCCCCTGCCAGTCGGCGGTCATGTAGCATCCTCCCTCGAGCGGGCGCGCATCGTCGAGCAGCGCGCCCACCTGCGCATACAGCGGCCTTGGAATCACCACGGTCCACAAGTCAGTCACCGTTCCTAAACCTCTGGTCGACGTACCTCATGAACGTACAAAAACTGTCCCTCGCGGGATCCCACTGGACGCTGTCGTAGGGGTGGATGCTCCACTGGAGCCACCTGCCCTCCGGCAGGTCGACGGGGGACGTGCCGCCCGGCAGGGCGCCGCCGTCCCTGAGCCGCACGCGGTCGGGGGTGTAGAACATGTCGAACGCCGTCTTTGGGTACTCGACCGTGTTGAGGATCAGCATGTCAGTCCTGTCCACCGCGTACCTGCCGGAGGGTATGCTGTAGCCGGCGATCCTGATGCGGACCTGCTCGCCGTCCTGCTCGCACTCGCACCGCGCGCCCGCGCCTTTTTCGTACTGCCCGATCTCGCCGAGCAGGCGCGGCGGGATCAACGGCCGTAGGGGTTGGACCTTCTTACCGCGTGGAACTTTGCCGACTCGTCGACGGTGATTGTCGCGCCGGGGTCGAGAGGCTCTGATCCCCGGTCGTCGGCGACGAACAGGTCGTACGACTCCCTGTCGTATCCGGCCTTTTCCAGTATGGCCCCCGCCTCGACCTTGCCGCGCCCGGCCTCCCCCGTGTCCAGCTCCGTGCGAACGTTGTTGACCGTCACTGCGCAACCCTCGCCACTGTCCTTGTCCATGGATCGGCTCGGCCCGCGGGCGCTATAAGCCGTGGCGGGGCACCGGATACCCCGCGCCCGCGCGCCGCCCCGCCGCGCTACGCCCCTGCGCCCTGCAGGGTGCCGCTGCCGCCGGCGCTGCCGCCTCCCCCCCTTCCCTGCTGCGCCGTCTTCTTGACCTTTGCGAACAGCATCTCCCTGAGCGTGTCCTGGCCGCCCTTTATCCCAAAGTACTTTTGAAAGTTGTCGGTCGTCGAGTATATCTTTAGCCGGCCGACGTTCTGGTGCGCGATGTAGTCAAGCTGCCGCAGGTCGCGCAGGTGGGCGTACACGCCCGACCCCCTGGTCTCGACGAGGTCCTTTGACGACACGGGCTGCTTGTAGGCTATGTACGAGAGCGTCTTGAGGGTGGCCTTGGGCAGTATGGGCTTTGACGCGTACCGCCTGACGATGCCGACGTACTGCGGCTTTAGCTGCAGCACGAACGACCCGTCGGGCAGCGCGGTGATCTCGATGGCCTTGAAGGCGCTTCTCGCCCTCTTCATTATCGCCTCGAGCAGGCGCCCCGTCCTTGTGCGCGAGCCGGTCCCGGACGCGTGCGTGATCTCCTTGATCGTGAGGGGCCTGCCGGCCGAGTAGAGCGCGGCCTCTATCCTCGCGGTCGCCTCGGCGTCGCTGGCCGCCCTGCCGTTCATCGCGTGACTCCCGCCCCCGGCGCGCCGGCGCCCGCCGCCGCTGCCGCGAGCTCCGCCGGTTCGCCCGCCGCCGTCGCCGCCACTACCTCGCCGCCCTCCGCCGCGGGCGCCTCCCCCGCCCCGGCGGCCATCAGCGTGACCCTAATGTCGTCTCCCTCCTGCGCGAGGTCGACCTTTTCGTCGCGCGCAAGGAACAAGACGGCCAGAAAGCACCGCACGGCGTCGAGGTCGTCCAGGCCGGACGTCATCTCGCCGAGGAGGCCGCTGCCGCCGCCCTCCCTGACCTTTGACAGTATGAGGGCCTCGTACTTGCCGATGACGTTCTCGAGCGCTATGAAGGCGTCTTCAAAGTTTGGCTCGGGATCCGCCTCGATCACGAGGCGCCCCCTCCGGCTCTTGGGGTTGGCGATCGTGGTTATCAGGCTCTCGAGTATGCCGAGCAGCTCGTCCAGGGAGACCGGCCTCGTCGGCTCGTGGCGGTAGGGAATGTCGATCATGGCAATGTCGACGTCGCGCCTGTCGACTACCGGCTTTTTCTCCATGGCCTCCCTGTGGAGGGCGAATATCCTCTCGACCTTCATGCGGTAGATCAGCGACGACGACAGGGCCGCCATGCCGGCGACCCTGAGGTCCTTCTTGCCGGACCTCTCGAGGATCGACATGAGCAGCTCGAGTATCTTGATCAGGTCAATGTTCCACACGTCGTCCTTTGCGATCGACGACATGTTGAACAGGACGTTGACGGGCGCGTGCGATATGTCCGGCTGGTCTGGCGGGCCGCCCGCGGCCGCGCCGCCCCCGCCGGGGCCGCCCGCGGCGTCAGCCCCTGCGACGACCTCTCCCATGCCCGCGCACCGCGCCCGCCGCCGATAAATCAGTTTCGCGCCGCCGGCGCACCCTTCCGATCGTTAAAATCACCTCCCCGCCGAATGCCCTGCCATGCGGTGCAGGCACAGCTTTGTCAGGACGACGGCGGGAATCATGGTGTGCACCGAGTGCGGTAAAGAGGCAGGCCCGCGCCGCGGCCGCCGCCGCGGCCGCCGCCGCGGCCGCCGCAGCCGGGGAGGCGGCCGTCCGCGCCGCCGGCGCGCCCCCCTCCTGGCGGCGGCGGTCGCACTGGCCGTCCTGTCCGCCGCCGCGGCCGTTGTGGTGTTGGCGCCCCACCTCGCCGCCCTGGATGCGATCGAACCGCTCGCCGAGTCGCTTGCCGACGGGGCCGCCGCCGCGGCCGCCGCGGCCGCCGCAGCCGCGGGGGAGGCGCGCGAGGCGGCCGACGGCGCACTCCCCACACTGGCAGAACCGCGGATAAGCGGGGCCGCCGCATCGTCGGCAATCCACAACGCAACCAACGAGGCGAGGGCCGCGGCGGGCCTCGCGCCGCTTGAGCGGGACGGGCGGCTTGAGAGCATTGCGCAGGGGCATGCGGACGACATGGCCGCGCGCGGATACTTTGCGCACGATACGCCAGGCGGCCTCGACCCCACGGGCCGCGCCGCCGCGGCGGGGTACGCCTGCGAAAAGTGGGTGGGCGCGGTCGTCTGGTCGGGGATCGCCGAGAACATCTACACGAGCGGGCCGCATGCCGGGTACGCCGTGGGCATGGCGTCCGGCGCCGTCGACTCGTGGATGGACAGCCCCGGCCACCGCCAGAACATCCTCGAGGGCAGGTACGACCGCCTCGGCGTCGGCGTCGCAATCGGCGCCGGCGGCGACTTTTACGCCGTGCAGAACTTTTGCTGACCCGCGCGGGCGGGGCATGCCGCGTTGCGCCCCCTGCCGCCTGTGACCGCCGTACCTCGGCGTCACTTGGGCGACATATATTACGGCGGGCGGACGCGCCGCGCCGTGAAGGCCGCGCGGATAGTCGAGCCGAACAAGCCGCTCGTCGTCTCCGACGTCGACGCCCCCGTACCAGAGGGCGAAGAGGTCGTCGTGCGCGTGCGGTCCGCCGGCGTCTGCCACAGCGACCTGCACCTCTGGGAGGGCGGTTACGACATGGGCGACGGCACGTTCCTGCGCGTCACGGACCGCGGCGTGAGGTACCCCGTCACGCCGGGGCACGAAATAGCCGGGACGGTCCACGAGGCGGGCCCTCTCGCCGAGGGCTTTTCAAGGGGCGACGAGGTGCTCGTATACCCGTGGCTCGGCTGCGGCTCGTGCGCCGTGTGCAAGTCGGGGAGCGAGAACGTCTGCGACACGCCGGGGTCAGTCGGCCTGTTTCGCGACGGCGGGTACGCCGAGTACGTCAAGGTGCCGAGCCACCGGTACCTGGCCCGGACGCGCGGCGTGGATCCGGACGCGGCGACGTCCCTCGCATGCGCCGCCCTCACGGCGTACACGGCAGTCAAAAAGGCGGCCGAGGCCGACCCCGAGCACATTGTCATGTTCGGCGCCGGCGGGCTGGGGCTCATGGGCGTGCAGATCGCAAAGGCGACGACGCCGGCAAAGGTCGTCTGCGTCGACCTAGACGACGCAAAGCTCGAGACTGCCGCATCCATGGGCGCCGACCACACGATAAACTCGCGCGGCGACGAGCCCGCCCGCCTGGCCGAGAGGATAGCGCAGGTGTGCGGCGGCGCCGGGGCCGGCGGGGTCGTCGACTTTGTCAACGCGCCGAACACCGCGGCGGCCGGCCTGGCGTCGCTGCGCAAGAGGGGCAGCCTGGTCCTGGTCGGGCTGTTCGGCGGCCGCATCGATCTTCCGCTCGTGACCGTCCCCCTCAAGTCGATCAGCATACGCGGCGCGTACACGGGCACGTACGCCGACATGGTCGACCTGATCGGCCTTGCCGCCAGCGGGTCGATCCGCCCGCGCATCGACCGGCGGTACCAGCTCGACGAGGCCAACGGCGCGCTCGAGGACCTGCGCGCGCGCCGCCTCAACGGCAGGGCCGTAATCCGGCCGTAGGGCGCGCGGCCGGCGGGGCCGCGCCGCTTGATGTGGTCCCAAGCGAAGGAATTGAACCTTCGACAACCCGGTGTCTGTAGCCTGGCACGCCGTCAGCGTCAGCCGTCATGGCCGGCACCTACAGCCGGGAGCTCTACCAGGCTGAGCTAGCTTGGGACGGGCCGCGTCGGCGCTGCGGTAATAAAAACCGACCGTTCTGCGGGATCGGCATGCCGCGCGCCGGCTAGGGGCGGCGAGGGGGACCGAACGCCCGCACGGCCCATGCGGCCCACGAATGTAGATTTTTAGGTCCCCGCGCGCGGCATGCATCCGTTGGAATCCACACCATCGCGCAGGGCGCCGGCGACGCCCGCCCACCCGCCTCCTGGCGCGGGCAATTCCCCGCGCCGCGGGTCACGCGTGCCAAGCTCCCGTGGGCCCCGCGAGGAGCCTTCCGACGAGGCCGAGCGCATGTCCCCCGCACTCGAAAAGCGCGTCAGGGACATTGAGGAGGGCAGGGTCGAGATGAAGCGGTACACGCTGGACTAGTACATGCGCCACCTGGACGAGTTGCTGCGCGAATAGGCGCCCCGCCGGGCAGCGCCACCTGCAAAGTCCGTGCAGTGCCACACGGGGCCTGACTGCGCGACTGGCTGGATCGCTAGGCGGCCGCCCGAGCCGATCGCCATGGGCCCGCCCACGGCATTCCGAGGCCGGCCAGGCGCCCCCAGCCTAGGGCGGGACGGCGGCGGCCGCCTTTTGCCTGCGCGCGTTCCTGTACCTGTACGAGCCTATCTTGATCAGCTCAAAGTACGACCCGAACCTGGACGGGTCGGCGACCGCGTCGAGGGGCGACGCCGGCTCGGCCCCCGCGGCCGCCCCCCGCCCGCCGGCCGCCCCGTACAGGGTGGTGCGCTCAAGCGGCACCCTGCCGGCGCCCCTTGCGAGGGCCCTGATCTCGCGCGGCCTGAGCAGCTGCCCGTGGCCCGCGCCGGCCGACGTCGAGATGCTCTCGTTGATGAGCGTCCCGCCGAGGTCGTTGGCGCCCCACGCGAGGAGCCGCCGCGCCATGGCCGGCCCCTCCTTGACCCACGACGCCTGTATGTTGCGGACTGCCCCGCCGAGCATTATCCTGGCGACCGCGTGCGTGAGCAGGGTGTCGAGCTCCCCGCCGCCCCCGACGGCGCCGGACATGGGGCCGTCCCCGCCCCTCGTCATTGGCGCCTCGTCGGCTATGAACCGCAGCGGGACGAACTCGGTAAAGCCGCCCGTGCGCCTCTGGATCGAGCGCAGGAGCGCCATGTGGCTGGCCCTGTCCACGAGCGTCTCGACATGCCCGAACATCATCGTCGATGTAGTGCGGATGCCGAGGCAGTGCGCCTCCGTCACGACCGACACCCAGTCGCGCACGGTAATGCGCCCCGGCGATATGCGGTCGCGCACGGACTGGTCGAGTATCTCGGCGGACGTGCCGGGCAGCGTGTCGACGCCGGCCTCCCTTAGCCTGGCCAGGTACTCGCGCACGCCGGCGCCGGCCCTGGCCGCCCCGTACGCGACCTCTTCGGGCGAGAACGCGTGCACGTGGATGCCGGGGGCCGCGGACTTTACGGCGCGCACCATCTCCTCGTACGCGGACCCGTCCATGTCCGGCGGCAGGCCGGCCTGTATACACACCTCGGTCGCGCCGAGCGCCTGCGCCTCGGCGGCCCTCCGGGCGACCTCGGCGGCGGGCAGCATGTATGCCTCCTGGCTGCCGTGAAAGTCGCGGCTGAACGCGCAGAACCCGCACTGCTTTATGCACACGTTCGTAAAGTTGACGTTGCGGTTCACGACGTACGTCGCCGCGTCCCCGCACTCGCGCCGGCGCAGCGCGTCGGCCGCCGCGCCGACCAGGCGCGCGTCGGCGCCGCGGGCGGCCAGCAGGGCCCCGCCGCCTGCGGCAGACACCTCCCTGCCCGACAGGGCCCTGTCCAGCTCGGCGGCCACGGCGGGATCCGCCGCCCTGAGGGCCCGCTCGGGGATCTCACGGGCCACGCCAGTAGCCCTCCCTGACGAGCCACGAGCCGCCCTCCTCGGCCAGCCGGGCCATCATGCCCCTGACGCGGCGCCGCGCCATCCCGGCAAACTCGGGGTACACGGGGAACCTGCAGGCGAGGCGCATGCCGGCGCGCGCCGTGCGCCCTGCGACATGCCGTATGGCCGGCCACGCGAACTCGGGGTTCACGTGGTCCGGCGTGAGCGGCGATATGCCGCCCCAGTCGTTGATCCCCGCGCCGAGCATGTCCTGGTACGTGCCGGGAGAGAGGTTCGGCGGCACCTGTATGTTGGCGCGCGGCATCATGAGGCGGGCCAGCGCGGCCGCGGCCGCAATGTACGCCCCGCCGGCCGGCGCGGCGCCCCTCATGGCCGTGCCCTCCTTTGGGCGAAAGCCCTGCACGATGACCTCTTGTATGTGCCCGTACCGCGCGTGCAGGGAGGCGATGGCCGCGAGCGACCCGGCAAGCTCGGCATGCGTCTCGCCTATGCCGACGAGGACGCCCGTCGTCGTCGGGATGCCGAGCGAGCCGGCGTCGGCGAGCGCGCCAAGCCTTGCGGCCGGCTCCTTGCTCGGCGCGCCGGCGTGCGGCATTCCGGCCCCGCCGAGGCGCGCGCTCGACGTCTCCAGCATGAGGCCGATGCTCGCGTTCGTCGCCGACAGGTCCGCCATCTCGGCCCTCGTCAGGTTGCCGGCGTTCGTGTGCGGGAACAGGCCCATGCCGAGCAGCTCTTCCGAGCAGTGCGCAAGGTACTCGGCGGTGCTGGCATAGCCCTCCCCTGCCAGCCACCGGCGCGCCGCATCGTAGCGCTCCTCGGGCCGCTCGCCGGCGACGAGGAGCGCCTCGACGCAGTTGAGGCGCGCCGCCGCCCCGCCGAGCTCCGCGACGTCCCGCCGCGACATCATGACGGCGGCCGGCTCGGCCGGCTCGGACCTGTACGTGCAGTACGTGCATACGTCCCTGCACAGGTTGGCGACGTTGAAGAACGCCTTTTTCGAGAACGTGACTATTCCGGGCCTGGGGCACTCGCGGCTGCGCACCGCGCACGCGGCGCGCAAGAGCAGCCGCAGCGCCCCGCCGTCCGACATGGCCGAGCCGAGGATGCGGGCCGCCTCGGCGGGGCCGGGCGGGCGCCTCTTCTCGCCGGCCGCCGCGGCCGCCAGCGCGTCGCCGGCCGGCTCTGACCTGAGTAGGGCCTGCCCGCTCACGGCCGCGGCCATGCCGGCTCGTATTTATCTATGAGCGGGCCCGCCCGGCCGCCTGTTGCACGAAAAACAGTTCCCTTCTTCCGCCCGCGCGCGCGCCCCCGCCATCCGCGCCTAGGGCACCAGCCTAGCAGGGGGGGCCACTTTTTGTATAAACTGGGGCCACGCCGCCGGCCAGGGGCGATGACGGGGCCAAGACGGCTGCTCGGCATGCTGGCGCGCGCCGGCCTCGCGGCGGGCGGGGCGCAGAACGGGCCGCGCGCCACTCGCGGCGCGGAGCGGAAACAACGGCGTGTGGGTCGGCGGGAACGGAGGCGCAGGGTTGCGCGGCTCCGGGCGTCCGCGCAGTATCCGGGCCGGGCCGGTAGCGGCAGCGGACCGCATGGAATGCGGCGCCTGCGCCGGACGACACGGGCGAGTCGGGGCGCAGGCGGAGGCGGACAGGGTCGAAGATGGTGGGGAAAACGTCAAAGCTTGACGGGTCAACAGCGCGGTGGATTGTGCGCCAGTGGCGCAACCTGAGCGGCCCGGCATGGCCCCCGACACGTCGAGGACCGAGGCGCCGATACGGGCGTTCCGCCGCCTGCCATCAAGGGGGAAACACCCTTGACGGCCTAGAGATCGGGCGCCGACGACTGGCATGCCCGTCCCCGCGACTGCCGGGGAGGGGAACTATGTGAACACGGCAAAAGCCAAGCCGTGCCGCTCAAGCCCGCCGTTGACCAGCGACATGACGGCGCAGAACCGCATTGTCACCTCCCAGTCTGCAAATCTATCCTCCCGCGAGCGACGCAACGTCTCCGCTGTCTCAAGGTTGTGCTTCCACTGCCTCTCCCTCCACTGCCTCTCCCTCCACTGCGATCCCATGCGCGGCCGCCTACCTGTCTATCACGACCACCATGCCCGCCAGCCCGTCCGGCCAGCCGTGGCGAGACGGGGCCGCCTGCATGCGCAGGTCCATCTCTGGCATGATTCCGTCAATAACCCTCTCCTCAAACGCAGTGAACCGGTCGCCCACCTCGTCCAAGCGATTCGAATAGTCGGCGCCGTCGTTGTCGACAAAGACGGCCCTGACGACGACGCTGGTCCCGCTCGCCTCGTAGCCTAGTTTTCTAACGTACGGGGCGTCGGCGAACAGCTCGGCTAGGATTGCCGAGAACTGGTCGGTGATCTGCACTGTTGCCATGCCGCATGCGGCATGAAGGGGGCATAAAAGCATTGCCGCGCGCGGGATGCACGGGGCAGGGCGGCTTCCCGCCCCGGGGCATCGCCGGCGGCCCTGCGGCCGCCTCCCGCCGATCGGCGCCGCAGCTGGAATATTATACGCCCTGCGCGGCCCGCCGCCGTGGCCACCCGCCTGCAGGTACTCGCGCCGATCTCGGCGGCGGCCGTGATCATCGGCGTGGCCGGCATCCTGACCATACCGAGCGACTCAAAGCTAGAGTCGACCGAGTTTCCGCGCGGCGCGGTCGTCGTCGACGGCTCCCTGATCGAAGTGCAGGTGGCCGACACGGCGCCGAGGCGCGCCCGCGGGCTAATGTTCCAGGATGCGCTGCCCCCGGGCGAGGGGATGCTGCACGTATACGACGAGCCGGGCGAGCATGCGAGGTGGATGCTCAACATGCAGTTCGCCGTCGATGCCGTCTGGTTCGACGCCGACGGGCTCGCCGTGCACGTCGAGCGCGCCGTGCAGCCGTGCAAGTCCGCGCTTGAGCAGGCGACCTGCACGGCGGTCAACCCAGGGGCCGAGGCGCTGTACATACTGGAGGTGCCCGCCGGCTACGCCGACAATCTTGGGATCGCCGTCGGCTCGCATCTAGAGGTCGTCGAGGACGCCGCGTTCCCGCGCGGGACCGTCCGCGTCGGGGACACGGTGATCGAGGTGCAGGTGGCCGACACGCCCGAGCTCCGAACCCGCGGGCTGATGTTCCAGGACGCGCTGCCCTACGACGAGGGGATGCTGTTCGTGCACGACCGGCCCGGCCCGCACTCGATGTGGATGCCCAACATGAGGTTCGCCCTCGACATGGTCTGGTTCGACGCCGACGGGATCGTGGTGCACATCGAGCAGGGCGTGCCGCCGTGCGGCCCGGCGGGGTCCGCGTCGGGGCGGTGCCCCTCGTACGGGCCGGACGGCGGGGCCCTGTACGTGCTAGAGGCCACGGCCGGCTTTGTCGACATGCACGGGATCGACGAAGACTCGCGCCTGGTCATAATCTCCGCGTAGCGCCGCGATAGCAATAATACAAAGGCGCGCGCGGCCGGCGCGTGATAGAGCAGGCCGGATTCGCCGCCCTCGGCCTTGCCGCCGGAATCCTCGGCTCGATGATCGGGCTCGGCGGGGGGATAGTCGTGGTGCCGGCCCTTACCATCCTCGGGGTTCCCCCGGTCACGGCGGCAAGCAACAGCCTCTTTGTGGCCCTGAGCAACGCGGCCGCATCGACCGTGTCGTACTCGAGGCAAAAGCGCATCGACTACGGCCTGGGGCTGAGGATCAGCGCCCTGTCCGTGCCGGGAACGATACTCGGGGCGCTGCTCACGACCGACAGCGCGCCGTGGATATTCAAGGCCCTCTTTGGCGCCCTGCTCGTCGCCGCCGCGGCGTACATCGCCCTTCGGTCAAAGATGGAGGAGAGCGGCGGCGACGGCGCCGGCGGCGCCGGCGCCCTGCTCGGCTCGCCGCGCGCCATGATGGCGCTCGTCGTGGGCGCAAGCTTTTTTGCCGGGACGGTCTCTAGCTTTTTCGGCATAGGCGGGGGGGTCGTCTTCATACCGCTCATGGTCGCGGCCATGGGGATTGGAATGGTGCGCGCCGCCCCGACGTCGCAGTTCGCCCTGCTGTTCACGGCGTTCTCGGGCATTGCGGTGCACTGGGCCCTTGGAAACCCCGACGTGTTCTACGGCGCGCCGCTCATGGCCGGCGTGTTCGCCGGCGGGCTGATCGGCGCAAAGCTGTCCGCGCACATGAAGGAGAGGTGGCTGCGGATACTCGCCTCGTCCGTCATACTGGGCGTGTCGGTAAAGCTGTTCCACGATGCGATCGCCGGCTGGGGCGAGGCGTAGCGCGGGCGGCGGGAATGGCGCCGGGAGGGGGGGCCGGGCTCAAAGGGGAGGGCGCGGAGGAGGCGGGGGGAGGGGCGGGGCGCCGCCTAGCCCGCGCGCCCGACGCGGTACAGGTTGCGCCGCGCCACGACGACGGTGCGCCCGTCCCCGTCGCGCCCCTCAAAGTCCACGGCCATCCTGCCGCCCCCGCCACCCTCAACCTCGACCGACGACAGGGTGTACCGGACGCGGAGTATCTCGCCGGCGGGCAGCGGCCTGACGAACCGCACGCTGCGCCCCTCCCACGCGGGATCCCCGTCGGCGCCGGCCAGGAGCAGCCGCCTGCCGCGCATGCGCGGGTGCCGCGTCATCTCGCCCTCGATCCTGGCCAGGATGGCCCTGCCCGGCACTGCCGGCCCCCGGGACGACGGCGCCCCCGCCTCGGCGAGCACGTCGGCGTTGTCGACCCTGGAGAATGCGACGTACGCGTCGACCTCGCCGCGCCCGATGGCAAACTCGGCGTCGAACGACTCGCCGGCGCGGAGCGGGCCGCCCTCGGCGCCCCCGTCCGCGCCCCCGGCGCCGGGGCTCACGCGCGCCGCTCCTCGTCGACGCAAAAGACGACCTGGGCCGACGAGGCCGCGCCGTCCGAGACGAAATAGTCGAGGGCGCGGCCCATCCGCTCGGCGCTCGGCTCCGCCCCGTCGACCGTGCCGCCGAACGCGACGAACATGCGCACGCCCGACCTTAGGACGTCGGAAAGCTCTTGGTTTACGGTGGCGGCAAACGGCCTGAGGGCCCCTCGGAACACCTCGACGCGCGCCCTGTCGGCGCCGGGCACCTTTTTGCCCGCCGGCAGCGGGGGGCCGACTATGACGATGCGGCCGCTCGCGCCCTGGAACCTGCGCGGGTCGTCGCCGCCGCCCGGCACAAAGTGCGCCATGGCCCTGTGCGCCACGGTGGCGGGCACCGTCACGAACTGCCGCACCAGCGCGTCCCACTCGCCCCTGCCTAGCGCCGAGAGGGGGCCCGATCCGGGCACGCCCCCGGTGACGTGGACGACGGCGGCGACCGGGCCGAACAGCGACGATGCCCTTGCGAGCAGCCCGTCGAGCGCGGCCTGGTCGGAAAGGTCGGCCTCGTGGGTGTGCAGCCCCGAGAGGGCGCCGCGGGCGGCCTCGGTCATGCCGGCCGGCACAGCGCAGACAATGCTGGCGCCGCGCCCGCCTGCATGCGACGCGAGCGCGGCCGCCTCGGCCGCGGCCCCCTCGTCGATGCCCCCGACCGTGACCACGACCGACCTGCCCGACAGGTCCGGCGGCTGCGCCGCGGCCGCGCCGGGCGGCGCCCCGCCGACGTGGGCCCTTACTGGATAGAACACGCGGTCGCCGGGCACGACCTTGCCCGACAGTATCCGCGACAGCTCGCCGCCCGAGAGGGCCAGGACGGTCGCGGCGACGTCGTCCTGCGAGAGGAACTGCCGGTCGGCGATCATGCCGGCCGTGTTGGACTGGATCTTTTCGGCCACCTCCTTCACCTTTGAGAGCAGCCTGCCGAGCAGGGCCGCGTCGGGCCCCTGCCCCCCGCCTCCGCCCGCGCGCAGCCTGGCGGCCGCCTCGTCCAGCCCCCTGCCGACGGTCCCCTCGTCCTCGCCGAGCAGCGGGAGAACTAGGCTGCACGCGGCGCGGGCGTCCCCGGGGCCGAGCGACTCGAAGCCGCGCACGCGCATGAACTCGGCGGCGGCCTTTGGGTAGACGGTCTTGTAGATGCGGTCCGAGTGGACGGGCCCCGGGTTGGTCGCGATCGACGATATCTTCCGCCCGTGCAGCTCCCACCCGAGCGCCTCCGCAAGGCGGTTCTTGGCGCCCTGCGCGGCCGTGTACGGGGCGCGGAACCTGTACGGGCGCTGCTCGAGCGGCCTCTCCTCCGTAAAGAACGTCGATATCGTGACTATCCTCGATCCCTCGCCCATGATGCGCAGCGCCTCCCTCGACGTCCAGAACGTGCCGGTGAGGTGTATCGCGACCGCATCGGCGAACTCGGCCAGGTCGCAGCTCGCAAAGCACGTGACCGGGCCGGACACGCCTGCGTTGTTGACCAGTATGTCGAGCCTCGTGCCCGACCTTTCGAGCTCGTCGAACATGGCCGAGACGGCCGCCCCGTCCGCGACGTCGACGCCGTCGAACACCCGCACCGTGCCGCCGCAACCGGCCGCCAGGGCCCGCCCGCGCAGCGACTCGGCGGCCTCTTCGAGCGGCGCCCTGCGGCGGCCGAGTATGACGAGGTTTGCTCCCTCTGATGCGTACCTGCTGGCCACGGCCAGGCCGATTCCGGTGCCGCCGCCCGTCACCATGACGGTCTTGTTCTCAAAGGCGTGCACGGCGGGCCCCCGCGCGATCGCTATTTAATTGTGGGGCGGGCCCCGCCGCGGAGGGGGCCAGCCGCCCGCGGGGAGGGGCGGCGCGCGCAAGGCTCTTTAAACGCGCGCTCGACGCCGTGGCATGCACTGCTGGCGCGCCGCTGCGCTGGTCGCACTCGGCCTGGCCGCGCCGGTGCTGCTCGCCGCCGCGCACGCGCCGGATGCCGCCGCCTCGGGGGGCGGCGGCCCGGATGCATGCCGCGCCGGCATGGGCCCCGTGGTAAGGGTGGCGACCGGCTCGCTTGCATGCGTCACGCCGCAGTCAAAGGCGGTCCTGATCGAGCGCGGCTGGGGGGCGGATCCGCCCGCAGCCGATGCCGCCGCCCCGCCCGCCGCCGATGCCGCCGCCCCGCCGGGCCCCTCCGGCAGCGGGCCCCCAGCCGCGCCGAACGGCCCTACTGCCGACTCGCCCGCCTTTCACTTCCCCGCGGCCACCGGCGATGCCGCCGCGACGCTAGATCTGACGGCCGCCGAGCGGGCGTGGCTCGCCGAGAACCCCGTCATTACCGTGGCGTACGAGAACCGCCCGCCGATCGAGTACCTGGGCGACGACGGGAGCCTGCAGGGGCTGGCCGGCATATACGCAAGCCGCTTTGAGGAGCTTACCGGCGCCGAGCTGCGGCCCGTAGTGGTAAAGCACCGCGCCTCGTACGCCGATGCCTTCAGGAGCGACGGCATCCACCTGGCCTTTACCATAGTCGCCAGCGACGAGCTCCACCAGCACAGCAACATCCTGGACTCGCACACGATCCTGACGTGGGACGTCGTGGCGCTGAGCGGCGGCCTGGCGTTCGACGAGGGCGCCGAGAAGATCGAGCTCGGCGTCCTGGAGGACGGCGACGACATCGTGGTCGGCACGATACGAGGCCACGAGATCGAGGACTGGCTCGACACCCACCACCCGCACATCGAGTACGTCTCGATCGACGGGCACGACAACGCGTTCGACGCGCTGCTGTCGGGGCGCATAGACGCCCTCGTGGAGACATGGATCGTAGCAGAGCGCGCGGCGGCGCTGCGCGGCATCGAGGGCCTCCGCCACATCGAGGCGTCCGACGCGAGCATGCCCCTGTCGGTGGCGTTCAACAGGGACTATCCCGTGCTCGGCGGCATTGTGAAAAAGGTGCTGCTCTCCATCCCCGAGGACGTGCGCGAGTCGCGCACGAGGGAGATCATCGGCGACACGGCGTTCATGCTGCACGAGAGGGCGCGCACCAGCCTCACCAACACGGAGCGGGCGTGGCTCGAGAACAACCCGACCGTCTACATCTCCTACATACACTGGCCGCCGATCGAGTACGCCCACGCCGACGGCCAGCTGGGCGGCCTCACGGCAATGTACGAGGAGAGGCTCGAGGCCTACACGGGGGTGGACTTTGTCCCAAGGCAGGCGGAGACCTGGGTCGACGTCCTCTCGCTGGTCGCCGACGACGACCGCTACATATCGCTGATCATGGTCGCGACGAGCGAGCGCCTGCGCGGCTACACGTTCACGTCGCCGCACTCGGTCCTCGAGTGGAACATAATAACAAGGGGGCCGCACTCGGCCTCGACGGACGACCTGGCCGACATGAGGGTCGGCACGGTCCGCGGCTACTCCGTCGAGACGTGGCTCGACGACCACGAGGCCGGCATCGAGTACGTCTCGCTCGACACGGTGGACAGGGCCATCGAGTCGCTGCACTCGGGCAGGATCGACGCGCTCATAGAATGGTGGCCCGCGATAGAGCGGCGCTCCGCCGAGCTCGGCGTGGACGGGCTGCACAACGCCGGAACCATCGAGTTCGGGATGCCCCTGTCGGCGGCCGTCTCCAAGGACAACGTGATCCTGCGCGACATACTCGACAAGGCCATAGCCACGATTCCGGCCGAGGAGCGCGCCAGCATGCTTGCCGCCGCCAGCCGGGCGGGGCTGCCGCGCTAGGCGGCATCGGCGCCCCCCTGTGATCAAACATATATTCGGCGCGCCGCGCGCGCCGCCCGTTGTCGGACGACAAGGGGATAGACGACTACAAGCCGCACCACGTCGACAGCCGCCGCCGCGCTCCGTCGGGCCACCTGGAGGCCAAGGAGCGCGTGGTGTACACGCTGTCCGAGCTCATAAAGACGTACACCGAGCTGATCGCCCTTGACAACGAGGTGAGGGACCTGTTCGGGTACATTGCGGTGGCGGATCCGACCAAAAAGCACATTTGCAACGAGTCGCGCGAGCTCGTTGTCCGAAAGTTCATCGCCGAGTACGCCAACTACATCCCCGAGCTGTCCGACCTGCTCGACCGCATAAGGGAGGACTTTGGGCTGGAATAGGCCGCCCCTGCCCCGCGGGGCGAGCCCCGTCCAAGTGGCCGCGCGGCCCCGCAGCGGCCCGATCTCCCCCGCGCCCCGCCCCGCAGCGGGCCGCGATCGCCCCGATCCGCCTGCCGCCGCGCCGGCGAGTCAGGGACGCGCCGCGTCCGCCCTGTCGGGCTTTTCATCCAGCCTGTGCGCTTCCTCCGGCCCTTTTTCAGCGGAGAGGGCGCGGATGTCCGCCCTGTCGGGCTTTTCATCCAGCTTGCGCAGGATCAGGTCGATCTTGAATTCCAGGTTTATCAGCCGCTGCGACAGCTCCATGCTGAGCTCCATGACCGTGCTGTTTTCGCTCACGGCCAATCGCCAAACCGGGCGGTTAAAAACGCTTGGCGCGGCGCCCTGCGCAATGCCCGCCGCCGGTTGCGCGCAGCCTGGATGTCCGGCGTTGCATGCTATCCCCTCCCCGCCCGCCCGGCGCCGATCGCCCTTTGCGGCTCTGCGGCCCCGGCATGCGAGCCGGCGCGCCCCGGCCGGACGTCCTGCGGCCTTTGGCGCGGCGCCCCCCGCCGCCTGCCTCCCGCCCCGCGCGACGCGCCCCACTTCTCTGGGCCGCCGCGCCCCTGCGTCAGCACGGCCGATGCCACTCCCGCGCAGCGTGGACTTTTTGCCCCCTCTCTGCCCCCGCCCGGCGCCTTCCCGGGGGCCGCCGGGGAGGGAAAGGGGAGGGAAAGGGGAGGGAAAGGGCGCGCAGCCTGAGGCGCCTACCCCTTCCCCTCCGCCCATGGCGGGTGCACATTAGGGACTCGAGGACGATCTGCTTCCAAGGTGACCTGGCAGGCGCATAGCCCTGCCGGGGCGGGCGGTGTCACGTAAGCGCCCCGCCCGCCGACCCGCCCCGCCCCGCCGCACGACCGCAGCGCGAGGGGCCCGCGGCCCGTCGCGGGCGGAGGGGCGGCGGGCCCGCGGCGCCGGCATGCCGCCCGCGCGCCGGCGTTTCGGGCGCCCGCGGCGCCGGCATGCCGCCCGCGCCGCCCCCATCCAATCCCACGCGGCCAGGCGCCGCCCGCCTCCGGCGCCGTGGTCCGCCCGCGCGCCGCCCCGGGCGGCCGCCCGCTGGCCGTGACCTCGTAGCCTTGAAGCCGAGAGCAGGATCGGGGCGTGCACGCTCTGGCCTGTCCGTCCTTCGCCGAGCCCCGCGCCAGCGGGGCCCGCGCAGGCGCGGGGCCGCCAGGCCTGAATGCGCGCCGCGCCGGCGCAGGCGGCCCTGCAAAGCTTTTTTTGCCCCCGCAAGGGCGGCGCCGCCGCTTGGTCACGGTACACGACATTGTGCTCTTCGGCGGCTTCATAGCCAACGTCGTGGCGGTGGGCATATCGATTCTCCTAACGTTCCTTGTCATATACTACCAGAAAAAGCAGACGTCGTCGTACGAGGCGTTCTACAAGAAGGAGACCGTCAAGAACCTCCGGGAGATTGAGATCATATTCAGCGAGGTCGACCGAATGTCGACCGTCCAGAACATGGACGATCCAAAGGTGATCGAGCAGGCGAGCTTTGCGCTTGAAAAGTACTTCAAGCAGCAGGCGATGCACATGAGGCACATCGTGCAGCGGAACGAGATGTACCTCGACAAGTGGGCCACCCTTACGCCGATGCAGCGCAACGACATAGCCGAGGCGACGATGAACCTGCAGTGGCTGACGACGGACTACTACCCCGGCGGCAAGTCGTTCAACACGAAAAAGCGCACCTGGCCCAAGCAGTACAACGCCATGCACGAAAAGGCCGACTACATCAAGAACGTGAGCCGCAACATATCGTCGATCTAGGCCGCCGCCGGGAATGCCTCCCCCTCCCGGCCCGTCCCGCGCCCGACCGGGGAACCGCCCGCGCGCCGGCACGGGCGGCGCCGCCCGCGCAGTCGGCCGCTCCCCCTCCCGCCCCGCCCGCGGCCGCCTCCTCCTCCCGCCGCGCGGCCCGGGGGACGCGCCGCGCCGCCGGGCCGCCCGCTTTCGCGCCTGCGGGGCCCTCCCCGCCCCGCCCGCGGCCGCCGGCATGCCGCGGGCGGCGCCCATGCATGGTTTAATTAGCGCACGGCGGGTGCGCGGGGCGTTGTATAGCGGCGAGCTGGAGGTGCAGGCAAAGCGCAAGGCCATTGCCGTCCTCCAGGACGAGATACACCGCATACTCAACGCGTCCAGGGAGATGGCGACGCTCCCTGACCTCGTGGTAAAGCGCGACAAGGCCGGCGTCAGGGCGTGCCTCGAGCAGATATCGAGCATTGAGGACGACGTCGAGAACCTGCGCCGCAAGATTACGCGCGAGGTCGCCGACGTCGGCGGCCTGATAATGAACCGGGAGAACCTGCTCAACGCGGCGTACACCATGGACGAGATCGCGGGGCACATTACCGGAATCTCGTTCAAGCTGTCCAACGTAAAGCCGGCGACGCTGCGCAGCTCAAAGCTTGCAAAGGACCTTACCGTCCTCGCCGAGCTCGTCGTCGACGAGGTGTACAAGCTCAACGAGGTCATCCGCAGCCTCAACTCCAACTCGGCGAGCGCCATAGAGCTCGCGCAGGAGACGCAGGCCATCGAGCGCGAGATCGACACAAAGTACAGGCAGGCGACGATGAAGCTGCTCGCCGAGGTGTCCAACACCAAGGAGATCATGCTCATCAAGGACGTCATCGAGGGCATTGAGGAGATGGCCGACAAGTGCCAGAGGGTGTCCGACTCGTTCATACTGCTGGCGCTGAGCCTGTGATGAGGGCGCACCTGGCCGGCAGCCGCGTGGTGGTGTGGGACGCCGGCGACGCCGCCCGGCTCTTCTTTCCGGGGTACTACGGCAAGCCGATCGGCATCCCAAAGCCAAAGCCGGGCCAGATAGACTCGCCGCTCGTGCTGGACCTGATCGAGGGGCTGTACCTGGCGCGCGCGGGGCGCATATCCGTCCGCGCGCCCGGCTCGCGCGCGGCCCTGCCCGACGCCGACCTGCTCGAGAGGTGCCGCGCCGAGTACGACGACTTTGACCGCAAGTACGCCGTGTACTGCCACTTTAGGGACCGCGGATACGTCGTCACGCCGGGCATAAAGTTCGGGTGCGACTTTGCCGTGTACGAGCGCGGGCCGGGCATCGACCACGCGCCGTACCTTGTGCAGGTGTGCGCCGGCTCCGACCCCGTGACGGCCACCGGCGTCGTGCTGGCAGGGCGCCTGGCCACGACGGTCCGCAAGCAGTTCATACTGGCCATACCGCGGGCGCGCCGCGTCGACCTGCTCTCGCTCGACTGGTGGAAGGGGCGCTAGGCCGGCCCGCCGGCCGCTAGAGGGCCCTGACGTGCCCCGCTATGCGGTCGCATATGTCGAACTGCTCCCTCGTTATGGAGAACGACGCCGAGCTCGACCACCCGCCGCGTATCCTGACGTGCCCTTCCATGGGCTCGACGAATATTGCGGCGTCGGCCGGCCGCTGGCCTGCTATCATCGAGTTGAGGTCCGCATCGGCGTTGAGGGCCTCGGCTAGCCTGCCGGCCCCGTCCCACGAGACGCCTGCGACCCTCTTTGCGCCGAACCTGCCCGCCGTGGACACGACCGTGCGGGCGGCCGCGTCGGCGTCCGTGCAGGACCGCCCCCGCACGATAAAGTGGGCCTGGTACCTGTCCAGCGCGCCCCACGGCATTGGGACGGGATCCTGCACCGCAAGTCACCCCTTTTGCACGATCTGGACGGCGTCGATGTTCGAGCCGGCCACCTCCAGGCTGCCCCTGTTCGTGACCATGCGGGCCGTCGGCACAAAGTAGCGGCTGTAGTAGTCGCCGGACTCGTACTCGCCGGCGCCGACCTCGTTCGGGCGCGCCTCGACGCCTATCCTGCCGAGCATCTCGGCGACGCGCTCGGGCCAGGTCGTGAGCCGCACGGTGTCGGGTTCGTCGTCGTGCATCGGCGCGCCGCCGGCCGGCCCCAAAATAAAGATTGGCGGGGCGGTTCGGCGGGTTCCAGGCATAAGTTCAGGTCCCTAGGCGTGCCTGCCCACACGGCCGCACGGGACGCGCCGGCGCCGGCGGCAGCAGCAGCAGTAGCCGCTGTCGCTCGCGCCGAAGGCGATGCTCGGCGCGGCAGGAGGCCGGCGGCGGCGGCGGCGGCGGCGGCGGCGGCGGCGGCGGCGGCGGCGGCGGCGGCGGCGGCGGCGGCGGCGGCGGCGGCGGCGGCGGCGGCGGCGGCGGCGGCGGCGGAGCGTTGCGCCAAAGGCGCGGGATTCCTACAAGCCGGCGCACGGATGCGCACATGCTCAAGCCAGGACCGCGCGCTCCATGAGCGTTCGCCCTGATGCGCCCCCGGTGCGGCGCCGTGCGGCGCCGGGCGGCGCGGGACGGGCGGGGCCCCGCGCGGCAAAGGCCGCAATGCTGCGGGCACTACCGGAGCCGCCGGCCCTTTGGGCCTGCAGTGCGCGCTCCCGATCAGCGCGGCCCCCGGGCTTGCGCCCTTTATGACGCCGCCGCCGCCGGCATGCTACGCCGGGCGCCCTGCCGCCCACCCGCGCTCGACGAGTATCTCGACGCTGGCCGGCTTCACGCATGCCGGCGAGCCGTCGGCGCGCCTCACGACGGGCTCTAGGCCCTCCCCGCACTCGCGCTCGGCCGCCAGTCCGCTGCCGCCCGGCCCGCCAGCCCCTCCCCCGCCGCCGGCCGGCACGAGCCGGAGTATGCGGTCGTCGGACTCGGCCGGCGAGCCGCGCCCGTCCCTGTTGCTGGTCAAAACGTACACGCTGCCGTCGCCGCCGTCGACGACGTCGCGCAGCCTGCCGTACTCGCCGGCAAGGTGCCCCTCAATGCCGGACACCGACAGGCCGCCGCCCGGCGCCTCGTCAAAGGAGACCGCCAGGAGCCGCTTGCCGGCCAGCGCGGCGACCAGGAGGCGCCCTTCGAACTCGGGTATGCCGCCTGACGCGTAGAACGACGCGCCTGACGGGGCCCACGTGTCGTCGCCGCTGTGGGCCGCCGGCGCGACCGTCCCCTCGGCGGCCTCGTCGCCGACCGCGTCGGGCCAGCCGTAGTCGGCGCCGGGCTCGATCACGTTGATCTCGTCCTGGCCGAACCCGCGCTCCCCCGACGGGCCGTGCTCGGACGACACCAGCGCGCCCGTCGCGGGGTGCCAGTCGATCCCCTGCGGGTTGCGGTGGCCCGACGAGTAGACGGGGGAGCCGGACGACGGGTTGTCCGGCGGGACGGAGCCGTCCGGGGCGATGCGCAGTATCTTGCCGGCCGTCGAGCCGGGATCGCGCGAGAGGCGCGTGTTCCCCGCATCGCCGGTGGTAACGTACAGCATGCCGTCGGGCCCGAACCTGATCCTGCCGCCGTCGTGCACGGGGCCGCCCGGTATGCCGTCGATGAGCACCATCGGGTCGCGCAGCGCGCCGCCGTCCTCGGCGTACCTGACGACCCTGTTGTGCACCGAAAAGAACTCCCTGTACGTGTGGTACACGTACACGTGCGGCTCGGCCGGAAAGGACGGGCCGACGGCTATGCCGAGCAGCCCTCCCTCGACGATCCCCGCGTCGATGCTCAGGGCCGGCTCGTCCGGGAGCGACCCGTCGGCGCCGATGATCCACACGTTGCCGCCGCGCTCGGTGAAAAAGATGCGGCCGTCCGGCGCAATGTCCATGGACCACGGAACCTCGAGGCCGTCGGCGACCGTGCGCACCTCGAAGCCGGCCGGCTCGGCGCCGGATGCGGCGGCCGGAGGGGCGGCCGCGGCCAGCGCCGGCAGGGCCGCGGCCGCCGCGGCAAGAACGGCGGCGCAGGCGAGGATGCGCGGGCGGCAACCGATGCGGCGGTGGCGACGGCAGAAGCGCCGCGGCGGCGGGGTAACGGGCACGCCGCGCGGATCGCCCCCGCCCGTATAACGATTCCCGCCGCCGCGCGCGGTCAGAACAGGACCCTCTTGACCAGCACGGCCGAGCACAGCGCCGTCGCGGCCAGGCCGACGAGCATTGTGACAAAGCCGATCTCGCTCACCCACAGGCGGAGCTCGCCGTGCGACGGCCCGATGGCCCCCGTCACTCCGGCCGGCCCGCCGTCGTTGACTATGACGAGGGTGTACGTCCCCGCCGTGCCGACCGGGAAGCGGCTGTCCACCGAGTACGTGTCGAGCGTAATGTCGACGATCCTGTACCCGTGCGGGTCGATCACGTGCGCCTTGATGGCGCCCTCCGGCAGGCGGTCGGCGCGCACGACGTAGACGCCGTGCGGGTCGGTGCGCGGGTCGATGCTGGCATGCACCTTTAGCCGCTCGCCGTAGGCTATCGTCTCGGTCGAATTCTCAATGCTGTCGACGTCGACGAGCGCGCCGGACAGCCACATGACTATCCCCGCGGCGAGCACGATCGACGACGAGTACATGAGCTTTGTGAGGGCCTTCACGCCGCAGCGCAGGCGCGCCCTGATAAAAGTCGAGTGCGCAGGCGCGCCGGCGGGGCGGGCCCCGCCCCCCCCCTCCCGCCCCGCGCCGCCGTCAGGATTCGGCGCCCTGCGAGACCTTTTTCTGCCCCTTGTACAGGGCGAGGACCTCGGCGTCGGTCGAGGCGTCCTCGGCGGCCTTTTCCGAGCGTATCCTGCCGGTGAACTTTGGGAACCGCAGGGCCAGGCCGGCCTCCTTGCGCACCGCCCCCTCGGCCGCCTTGTGGATCGGGCTGAGCGTTATCTCGGAGGCGACGACCTCGATGACGATCTCGGGCGCGAACCACACGTCGGCCTCCATCTCGCTGTACGCGCGGCGGTCCCTCTTGCGCAGGACCCTGCCCGAGAGCATCTGGTACAGCTGGTCCAAGTCCTCGTCGCTAAAGCCGGTGCCGACCTTGCAAATGCTCGCAAAGCGGTCCGCGTCGTCGTCGTACGTCGCGAGCAGCAGCACGCCGTACCTGCCCGTGCGTCGCCCCTTGCCAAAGAACGCGCCGATCACGACCAGGTCCAGGCTGTCGCCGAGCTCGTTGCGGTACTCCCTCTTGAGCTTGAGCCAGCTGCCGCCGCGCGCGCCCGCGCGGTACGGCGCCTCGAGGTCCTTTAGCATGAGCCCCTCGCACCCGGCGTTTATGCTGTTCTCGAGCGCGTCCTCGACGCCGCCCTCGTCGCGCACGACCTCGGCGGCGACGCACCTTGCAAACCCGTCCGCCCCGGCGCCCCCGCCCTTCCGCCCGGCGCCCCCGCCGGCGATCCTCTCGAGCAGGGCGCGCCTCTCCGAGTACGGCATGTCCAGGCAGCTCTTGCCGCCGCAGCACAGCACGTCGAACAGGTTCACGGTTATCGGGTACTCGGAGACGGCCTTGTCGACCCTGTACTTGCGGCGGCGGTGCATGAGCTCTTGGAACGGCAGGAACTCGCCGCTGTCGGGGTTGACGGCGACGGCCTCGCCCTCGAGGATGAGCCCGCCGGCGGGCGCGTCGAGCGCGCCGGGGAGCCGCTCGACTATATCGGGATAGTACCCCGTAATCCTCTCGAGGCGCCTCGAGAACAGGGCCACCCTGTCGCCGTCGATGTGCACCTGGACGCGCTCGCCGTCGAGCTTGTACTCGGCGGCAAACCCGTCGGCGCCCAGCCGCTCGATCGACTCGGCCTCGCTCCTCACCCTGTCGGCCAGCATGGGCCGCACGGGGCTGAACACCGAGACCGCAAAGTCGTCGGTCGCGGCCAGGCCGCCGCGCGCGACGGCCTCGGCGACGGCCCCGAGGTCGCTCGACACGTTGTAGGCGCGCTCGAGCGACTCCCTGTTCTGCTTGGACCCCGTGAACGCCACGGCGAGCGCGTCGAGGACCGTATTCTCGGCTATGCCCAGGCGCAGCGTGCCGAGGAGCAGCTTTAGTATGTAGCACGCCTCTTGCGGCGACGCGTCGTTGAGCAGGCTCGAGACGTACTTTGCCTTCATGTCCTGCGAGCGCCGCCCCTCGGCGCCCGCTATGCGGAGCAGCGTCTCGTACACGCGCTCGACGGTAATGTCCTCGCCGCCGAACGTCGTCTGCGCCTTTTGCTCGAGGATGGACGCCGCGGCCCTGCCGAGGTCGCCGTCGCGCCGGTACGCCTCCTCCACCCTGGCCGCCGCCGCCCCGGCCGACTTTGAGATGGCCCTTACGGCCATGCGGTCGGCCACGCCGAGCTCGACGCCCTCAAAGTCGGGGCGGACCTTTCCCTGTATCATGTACACGATGCGGGCGACAATGTCCGGCGGCGTCGCCTTGAGGAGGTCGACGACGATCTCGGTAAGCTCCAGCCTCTTGGCCGTCGCCTCCATCTTCTCGAACGACCCCGACAGAACGGCAAAGTCCACTGCCGCCGCCGTCGACGGCCCCGGATAAAAACCTGGCCGGGCGCGGCCCGCGAGATCTGGCCCTGCCCCTCGTGGCGCCCGGGCGGCCCGGCCCGCGCCCCGCTGACGCGCCGGGCGACCGGGCCGGGCATGGCCGCGCCCCGGGCGCCGCCGCGCGCGCGGCCGCCCATGGCGGGTCACTGCCGCGGGCGGCGTGGGCCGCACGGGCGACGAGGGCCGCCTTTTGCGCAGGCGGCCCCTGCGGGCTTTCCTGAAATCTGCGGCGGGCCGCCCGCCCGGCGGCATGCGCGGCGGCCCGGGGCGGCCGCGCAGGTATCTGGGCACCCCGTCTCCCGCTTCGACCTCTCAGCAGCCGGCAGCCGGCCGCCCTGCGCCGGCCGCCCATGGAACGGCCCGCCAGACTAGAGTGTGCGCGTTCGGACACTTGGCGGCATCCGCGCACATGGGCGCTCCGGCTGGCGCGGGGCGCGGCAGGCCGGCGCGGCCCTGGATGTGCACGCTGAAAGATCGCTGGACGATGCGGGTTTAAATAAGCACAGACGGCCGGCGCCGCGATTGGAGACTCGTTGCGGGCGCCACGCGGCAGGCGATGCGGTGCGCCGCCGGCGGACAGCGCTCCTGGCGTGCGCGGCGATACTCTCGGTGGCGGCAGCTGCGGTAGTGGCGGTTGGCGCTGGCGCCGCTGCAGAGGGGGATGCCTGGTGGCCGCCGCAGCTGGCATGGCAGGGGGATGCCGGGGCATCGGCTTCCCAGTCCTCCGCCGCAGGCCCGTTGCTGCAGCTGTTCCCGCAGGCGCATGCGACGGGGTACACCGTCGCCGGGCGGATAGACGGGCCCCACCACGCAACGATCACGTTCAGCGTAAACATGCCCGACCTGAGCAGCCTGATCACTACGGCCAACTTTAACCCCGGCGGCGAGCGGACAAAGACGGGCTACTCGGGCGGGCATGGCCGCACCGAGGTGAGGACGCACTCGATCACCTTTGGCGGCGACCCGATCCCTGCCTCGGCATCGGGCTCGATGGTCGTGCAGGCGGGCAGGGTCCAGCTCGGCTGCTCCGGCTGGTCGTGCAGCTATGAGCGCATACCCAGGACGCCGGTCGTCCTGGCCGACAACCAGCGGCCGTCCCTCGACGGGTCGGTGGCCGCGACGCTGGACCTCTCGCGCGGCATCCTCACGTTCAGGGCCACCGAGGATCTCCGGACCTCGGTCTTTAGCGCCAACGCCCCCCGCGCCGATCGCATCGCGCTGCTCCATGGCGTCGGCTACCTGTCCCCGGACAGCGCGGTGGCCGTCTCGGGCAGGGACGTTACGGTGACGCTCACGGCGGCGGACCACGAGAGGATCGACGTAAGGATGGCCGGCAGGACGAGCACCGCCATGAAGGTGTACGACGGCATCCGCATATACGACGCAGGCGGCAACGAGTTCACCACGGGCCGGTGGTGGCAGGGCGTCACGGTCTTCCGCGACGCGGCGCCGCCGGTGCTCGCGCGCAACCCGCAGCTCGACTTCAACACGGGCGTGCTGACGGTGACGTTCGACGAGCGGGTCACCTGGCTGTACCTGCCGTACCTGTACCTTGAGGACAGGAACGGCGGGAGCCGCCAGCACCTGTCCGGCGCGTCGGTTCCCAGCCCACTCGACCATGCTGCCGTGCCGGTCACGCTCTCGGCGGCGCAGCTCGAGAGGCTCGCCGCCATGCACCTAGCGTCAGGGGGGCTGCGCCTCGACATGAACTACGGGATAACGGCGGACGTGGTCGGAAACCGGTTCGCCGCCGTGCACGACAGGACGATCGACGTCACGCCCGACACGACGGCGCCGGCGCTCGCGTCCGGCTCGGCCCCTGTCGTGGACCTGGCGCGCCAGACCGTGTCGCTCTCGTTCAACGAGCGCATGGACGCGTCCGAGACGGTGCCGGGGTCGGTGCGGCTGATCGGCCCGTCGGGATCGTACATGTCGCTCGCCGGCGAAGTTGTCCGCGGCGGCGACGGCAAGACGGTGACGCTGTCGCTCTCGAACGACAAAAAGGCCCGGGTCGCCGACCTCGGGACGCCGCTAAAGGTCGCGTTCGACGCCGGCGCGTTCGAGGACGCGTGGGGAAACGGGATCGCAGCGACCGCCTCGGCCGGCGTGGCGGCCACTGTGAGGGCCGACACGAGCCGGCCCGGCGCTTGGGGCATGTCGTCGCTCGACATGAACGACGGCGTGCTGACCGTCGGGTTCACCGACGCCGTCTACACGGACAGGGTGTGGCCGAGCGGGTTTGCGCTGCACGTGGCCAACCCGTCCTCGCCGGGCCGGGCGGCGACCGTGCCGCTGGCCGGCGCCGCGGTCAGCGCGCTCGGCGCGTACGACGACAGCGTCGACATGGTGCTGACCGGCGCGCAAAAGGCCGCCGTCGCCTCGGCCGGCGGCCCGTCCCCGTCCGTGCGGATGACTATCGGCGGCTGGGCCTTCCAGGACTACCCCGCGGGCAACCGCGGCTGGTACGTTACCGGCGCCGGCTTTGCCGTGCCCGTGGACGACGACACGACGCGCCCGGCGAACACGACGGCGCCCCTGCTCAACGCTAGCGCGGGCACCATAACCATGGGGTTCGACGAGTACATTGACGCGTCGGCGTTCCGGCCTCAGGGCATGGCGCTCGCCCGCGGCAACGGCTCGACCATACCCATCGCCGGCGCCGTCCTCTCGCCCGCGGCCGACGGGGATACGGTCACGCTGAACCTGACGGCCGCGGACGCGGCCGCGGCGCGCAACGCGTCCGCCGCGGGGCACCTGGGCCTGACCGTCCCCGGCACTTCGTTCTACGACATGTCGGGGAACGCGTTCGCCGGGCTGTCGGGCGGCGCGCCGGTCGCGGTGGCCGGCAGCGACGGCGCCCCTGCGCTCGACGACATCCCGATCCTGGACCTGGGCAACGGGACCCTCTGGCTCCCGTTCGACGGCAACGTGACCGTCCCGTCCGACCTGTCGGGGATCGCAGTGGCCAGCCCGGACGGCGAGGTGAGCGTGCGCCTGGCCGGCGCCGAGGCAGAGGATGCGGGGAGCCTGTCCGACGAGGTGGACATTGAGCTGACGCTGCTGCAAATGGCCCTGCTGGCGGCAGAGTACACCGACGGCGGCGCACTGGCCGTGAACATTGCGCACGGCGCGCTCGTGGGGGCCAACGGCCGGAGCTTTGACGGCGTTTCGAACGAGACGCTTGCGGTCGTGGCCGACACCGTGCCGCCGGTTCTGATCGAAGGCCCGACCGCCAGCCTGACCGACAGGACGATCACAATGACCTTTGACGAGTACATCGACCTGGACTCTGTCGACCCCGCCGGGATATCTGTGGTGCAAGGCAGGGGCAGCGAGGCGAGTACGCTCACCACCCTGCGCGGCGCGGCCGTCTCGTCCCCCGACGGCAGCGAGTACGGCGCAACGCTGGTGGTTACAATGACGCCGGCCCAGAACACGCTCGTGTTCGTCACCGCCTTTAGGGGCGCGCACCTGTCCATCGACATATCTGGGTTTGCCGTGCGCGACGCGTCGGGTAACGCGCTAGGCGGCGCGGGCGGCACCGGCCAGCCGCGCGCCGCGGACTCCGCCGCGGGGCAGGGCCCCGGCCTGCTGCCCCCCGTGAAGGGGCCGGGCCCCGGCCTGCCGGGCGGCGGGCCCTGGGACGGGGCGCCGCAGATGCTCGGCCTCGACCTAATCCTGCCGTTCAACCCGCTGGTACTGGCCCCCGTGCCCTCGCCGGTGAGGCTGGACCTGAACACCGGCACGCTCGAGATCGAGTTCAACCGGCCGGTAAATGTGTCCGCTGCGAACCTGACCGGCGCGGCCATACGCGGCGCGGACGTCGCGGTCCCGCTCGAGGGCGCCGCGCTTCCGGTGCCCGCCACTGGCGACCTCAACAGCACGGTAAAGGTGCGGCTGACGGCGGCCCAAAAGGCGGGGGCCGTCGCGGCCGGGCCGGCCGCGCTCCTGCACCTGCCGGAGGGGTTCGCGATGTCGTTCGGAATGTCGGCGGCCGTCGAGGGCGCGCGCATTGCCGTGACGGCCGATACCACGGCCCCGTCGCCCGACGGCAGCCGCACGGCGCTCGACCTCGGGGCCGGGACGCTCTTGGTCGCCTACGACGAGCACGTTGCCGCGCCGCCGGGCGGGCTCGACGCCGGCGCGTTCGCCGTCGAGACGGCCGCGGGCGGCGAGCGCGTTTCCCTCGGCGGCGCGCGGGCCGTGTCGGCCGCCAACGACACCGTCACGGTGGCGCTCGCGCCGCCGCAAAAGGCGCTGCTAGACGCTGCCGCCGCCGCGGCAGCCGGCGCGGCGATGCGGCTCGACGCCGATCCCGGCGCGGCGCACGACCTGTCGGGAAACCCCTCCGACAGGCTGGCGGGGGCGGGGATGGCGGTGGTCCTGGACGGGACGCCGCCCGCGCTGGCCGGAACTCCGGTCTTCAACCTGGGCACCGGGACGGCGACGCTCGAGTTCGACGAGTTCGTCGGCGCCGGCGGCCTCGCCCTGCAGGCCGTGTCGGTCGCCGGCCGAAACGGCAGCGCAGCCGAGTTCCCCTCGGCCGCGGCCGCGGACGGCACGCGCCTCGTGCTCGAGTTCACCGACTCCCAGGCCGCATCGCTGCGGGCGGCGAACGCGTCGGCCGGGCCGCTGCGGATCACGGTCGCCGCCGGCAGCGGCATTGCCGACCTTTCGGGCAACGCGTTCGCCGGGCTGCCGGGCGGCGCCGACTTGGCAATCGTCGACGACTCCGTCCCGCCTGCGCTCGCGCCCGGCAGGGAGGCCGGGCCGGCCCTCGACCTCGGCCGCGGCATCGTCTCGATGATGTTCACCGAGCACGTGCCGGCGGCCGGAATCGACCTGTCCGGCGCGGCCATCGAGGACGCCAACGGCGCGAACAGGGTGCCCCTGTCCGGCGCCCGCGTCGTCCCGCCGGCCGGCCCCGAGGTGGCCAACCGCACGATCGACGACGACACGCTGCGCATATTCCTGACCGTGGAGCAAAAGGGCGCCGCGGCCAGGGCGCACATCGAGGCGGGGCCCGTCCGGCTCGACCTGCCGCACGGGTCAATCTCGGACGCGGCCGGCCTGCGGTTCGCCGGCCTCTCGAACACGCCGCTCGCAATAACCGCCGACGCCGTGCCGCCGGAGATCCGGCCGAGGACGCTCCCGTCGCTCGACATTGCGCACGGCCTGCTGACTGTGCCGTTCAACGAGCAGGTCGACGCGGACGGCGCCGACCCCGCCGGGATATACCTGTCCGGCACCAACTCCACCTCTTTGCCCGCCGCGGTGCGGCTCGCCGGCGCCGAGGCCTGGCCCGGGCCGGACGGGACCGAGCTGCGCGTGCGCGTCTCGCCGGAACAGCTGGCGGCCCTGGTCGGCGGCGGCCTGACCGGGAACCCGCCCGACGTGTACATGACGGTGGCCGCCGGCGCCGTGCGCGACGTGTCCGGCAACGCGTTCGCCGGGCTCGAGGCGGCCGTGATCGAGGCGCTCCCCGACGAGGCGCCGCCCGCCCTGCCGTTCCCGCCTGTCGTCGACCTCGACGACGGCACGGTCGTGATCACGTTCGACGAGTACGTGGCCGCAAGCGGCCTCAACGCGTCGGGCGTCTCGCTCGTCGGGGCCGGCGGCCCGTCCGCTGCCGGCGCGACTGCGGCCACGGGCCCGTCCTCGACGTCCCTGTCCGGCGCAAACGTCTCTGCATACGGCCCGTCGATCCCGACGGCGGACGGCGGCCTGGCGTCGCGGTCGGTCCTGGTAACAATGACGGCCGACCAAAAGGCCGCGGCCGTCGTGTCGTCTGCCACCGAGATCGACATAGACGGGCACGCGGCAGGCCTGACAGACCTGTCGGGCAACCCGTACGGCGGGATAGACCGCGGCCTGGCCGACGTCGTGCCCGACGAGACGGGGCCCGACGCGGACGCGCCGGGCTCGGCCCTGCGGCCGTCACTCGACATGGGGTCCGGCGCGCTCGTGATCCCGTTCGACGAGCACGTCGACCCCGCCTCGATCGACCCGGCCAGGATCGCCGTCGCCGTTTCGCCGCAGCAGCCGCAGGGGGGCGACCCCGCGCAGCGCTCCCCGCCCCCGCCGTCGACGGTCCGCGTGGGCCTGGCCGGCGCATCCGTCCCCACATCCGCGCCCGGCCCGTCGATCCACCTCGACATGACGGGCGACCAGAGGGCGGCCCTGCAGGCGGCGATCGCCGCGCACGGGGGCCCCTCGGGCGCCTCCGTCTCGGTCGACGCCGCCCGCGGCGCCGCGGCCGACCTGTCGGGCAACGAAATGCCGGCCGCCCGCGGGCTGGCCGCCGAGGTGCGGCCCGACCGCTCCGGCCCGCGCATTGCGTCCCCGTCCGCGGCCGCCCTGGACGCCGCGAACGGCACGATAACCATCGAGTTCGACGAGCACGTGCGGCCGCAGGGCGCGCGCACGGGCCTCCTGCATCTCTCCGGCCCCGCCGCCGCCGCCAACGTCTCCCTCGCCGGCGCGTCGTTCTCGTCCATCCAGGCGTCGGGAATACTCGAAATGCGCCTGCCCCCCAACCTGGCGGACGCCGCCCGCGGCCTTGCGGCCAACGGTAGCGTGCGCATCCACCAGTCCGCGCCCGGCGCGTTCTCCGACCTTGCCGGCAACCCGTCGGGGGCATCCCTGCTGCCCCCCTCGGGCATGGCGGTGGCGGTCGCGCCGGACGGCAGCGCCGCGCCGGCCCTGGCGCGCGCGTCGCTGGACCTTGCCAACGGAACCGCGGCGCTTGCATTCAGCGGCGCCGTGGACGCCGGCGCCGTCGACCTGTCTGGCATTGCCGTCATGGGAAGCGACCGCACCGGCGGCTCTACGGCCCTCGCCGGAGCGTCGCTGGAGCCGGACGCCGGGAGCGCATCCGAGGTCAGGGTGATCCTCACCGCCGCCCAAAAGGCGTCTATCGCGCTGTCGTACATTGCCACGGGATCCGACGGCGCCACAATCGACGTGTCGCCGGCGGCCGTGCGCGACCGGTTCTACCGCTCGGCCGGGGGGGCGGCGGCGCACCCCGTGGACGGCCTCGTACCCGACGGCAGGCCCCCCGTCCTGACCGGCGCGGCCGTGGACCTGGCGGCCGGGACTGTCCTCGCCGAGTTCGACGAGTACGTCGACGCCTCCACGGCCGACGCGGCGGACGTGTCCGTGCTGGCCGCCGCCGCGGGCGGCGGCGCCAGCCCCGTCGGGCTCGACGGCGCCCGCGTCCTGACGCTGGGCCACTCGCAGTCCGTCCTGCTCGCAATGACGGCGGACCAAAAGGCCGCCGTCGCCGCCCTGCTCGGGCCTTCCGGAGCCGGCCTGCTCAACGTCTCGGCCGCCGCGGGCGCCGTCTCGGACGTGTCGGGCAACGCGTTCGGCGGAGGCGGCGCTCCCGCCCCGCAGGCCGTCCCGGCCAGGACGATCGTTGACGCGTCCCCTCCGTCGCTCGACGTGCACCGCGCGGCCCCCTCGCTCGACCTGGGCACCGGCATTCTCACCATGTCGTTTGACGAGCACGTGGAGGCGTCCCCGCCGGCCCCGTCGCTGCCGCCCGTCTCGCTGTCGGCAGCGTACCCCGGCGCGCACAGCGTCAGGCTGTCGGGCGCGCAGCAGCTGGTGGGCGACGACGACGCGGCCGGCGACCCGTCCACGGTGCGGCTGCTCTTGACGCCAGCCCAAAAGGGCGCCCTGCTGTCCGGCGGGGCCGACGCGGCCGCGGCGGCGCGCCTCTACCTGGATCCGGGCGCCTTTTCCGACCTTGCCGGCAACCCGTCGGCGCCGGCCCGCGTGCCGCGCATCGCGGCCGTCCCCGACGGCGCGCCTCCCGCCCTCGACGCGGCGCACCCGCCGACGCTCGACATGGGGACGGGCGCGCTGCATGTCGTGTTCGACGAGTACGTCGACCCCGCCGCGTCCGACCCGTCGCTGCTGTCGGTCTCGGCCGCGGCCGGCGGCTCCTCCCTGCGTATACCCCTCACGGACGCCCACGTCGAGCCGCCCGCGGGCGGCACCGACTCGGTGACGCTCCTGCTCACGCGCGACGAGAGGGGCGCGCTCGCGGCCGCCCTGGGCGGGGAGGATGAGGGGACGGGCGCCGTCCTGCACGTCGCCGCCGGCGCATTTGCCGACCTGTCCGGAAACCCCGTGTCGGCCGGCTCGTTCGCGATACCCGCGGTCGAGCCCGACGGGATGCCGCCGCACCTCGAGGGGTCGGCGGATCCCGTGCTCAACCTCGGCCTGTCGCCGCCCGAGCTCGTGCTCGACTTTGACGAGCGCATTGACGCGTCCGCGTCCAACCTCTCGCTGGCCGCGCTGCGCGCGGCAGGCGCCCCCGACGTCGGCCTCGGCGGGGCGTCCGTCCCCGGCGCAGACGGCCACCTAGTCCGCATCGCCCTGAGCGGCGGGCAGGCGGACGCCGTCGACGCGGCCATAGGCGGGCCGGGCCCCTCCGCCTCGCGCCTGTCGCTCGACGCGGCAGCCGGCGCCTTTGCCGACTTGGCCGGAAACGAACTCGGGGCGCTCGGCAACCGCACCGTGTACGTGTCGCGCGACGCGGCCCCGCCGGCGCTCAACCCCTCGCCCCGCCTCGACCTTGACGGGGGGCGCCTGTCGGTCTCGTTCGCCGAGCCGGTCCGCCTCTCGCAGCCCGGCGACGCCTCGGCCCTCGAGATCGCCGGCGCCGGCGGGTCGCACCGGTTCTCGCTCGACGGGGCCGACGTGCTCTCCCCGCGGGGCGCGTCGTACGCCTACGCCCTCGACGTGCTCCTGACCCCTGCCCAGGCCGAGCGCGCAAAGCTCGCGCTGCTCGCCGACGGCGACCTTGAGCTGACCGTCCCCGCGGGCGCGGTGCACGACGCGGCGTACAACGACTTTGCGGGGCTCAACGGCACGCGCCTGTTCGTCGCGCCCGACACGGTGGGGCCGGAGATCAGCGCCGCCGGCGCCTCGGGCCCGCCCGCCGTCCTGGACCTCGACCACGGCCTGCTGACCGTGCGGCTTGGCGAGCACGCGGACTCGGCGCGAGTCGACCTGTCCGGCGCGGCGGTCGTCTCGGCCTCGAGCTCTTCCGTGGGCCTGGCGGGGGCCGACGTGCAGGCCGGCGGCGCCCTGGCCGCGTCGCCCGAAGAGGCCCTGTCGTCGCCGTCGACGACGGTGCGCGTGCTGCTCACGCACGGCCAGAGGGCCGCCCTGGCCGAGGCCGGCGCCGAGGACGGCGCGTTCCTCTCGCTGCCCGCCGGCGCCTTTAGCGACCTGGCCGGCAACCCGTCGCCGGCGGCCGCGAACGTGACCCTGGCGGTCGAGCCGGACACGTCCCCGCCGTCGGTCGACGCGCCGTCCATACTGCCCGTCCTGGACCTGGAGGCGGGCACGATCGAGATCCACTTTGACGAGGCCGTCGTGCCCTCCCCTGCCTGGCCGCGCGACGGCCTGCCGGCGCCGTCCCCCGCCGCCCCGTCGGCCGTCCCGCACGCGGACATTGCCGTGTTCGACGGCTCGGCCGGCGGGGACGGCCGGCACCGCATCCCCCTGACGGGCCACTCCGTCCTGGCCGGCGGCACCGACGGCGACACGATCACGGCCAGGATAGCCCCCGACCAGAGGGCCGCCCTGGCCGAGGCCGTCGAGGCGTCGGCGCTGCTCGGGTTCGGCTCGCCGGCCGTCCTGCTCCTCGGCGACGGGTTCGCGACCGACCTGTCGGGCAACCGGCTCACGGGCTACGGCGCGGCGGCCGGCCGCGCCGGCGGCGTGGCGGTGGCCGTCGTGCCCGACGGCACTGCCCCCGCGCTCGACCCGTCGCGCCCGCCCTCCCTCGACATGGGCAGCGGCGTGCTGACGGTGCGGTTCGGCGAGTACGTCAGGGCCGACGCCCGCACGCCCGCCCTACTCGAGCTGTCCGTCGGCGACGGCGCCTCCTCCTCCTCCGAGCGCCTCCCGCTCGCCGGCGCCTCCCTCGCATCCCCGCCCGGGTGGGCCGGCTCGGACGAGGTGGCCGTCGCCCTCACGCACGAGCAAAAGGCGTGGGTCGCCGCAGGCAGCAACCGGCTCGACGGCGCGGCGGCCGGGCAGCAGCCCCTCCAGGTCTCGCTCGCGGTGCCGGCCGGCGCCGTCGCCGACCTGTGGGGCAACGGGAACGCGGCCGGCGCGGCCCCCGCCGCGGTCCTGGTGCGCGCCGACGGCTCGGCCCCCTCCCTGGAGCGCCCGCCGATCCTGAACACCGCCGCAGGCACCGTCCTGGTGGACCTGGACGAGTTCGCCGACGCCCGCGCCGCCGACGCCTCGGCCCTCGCGTTCGCCAACGCCAGCGGCGCGCCGCACACGCGGATCGGCGCGTCCGCCGCCAACGTCTCGGCCGTGCCGGCCGGCGCGGGGCTGCCGGGCAACTACTCGGACAGGATGCTCGTAAGGCCGGGCGCGAACGACGCCGCGGCAATACTGGGGTACGCCGCATCCTCCTACGCCACCCTGAACATGTCCGCCGGCGCCCTCTCCGACCTTGCCGGCAACCCCGCCGCGGCGCTCGCCGCCGCCCCTGTCACGGCGACAAACGACACGGGCGCGCCGCGCCTCTTGAACGTGACCGTCAACCTGGCCGACGGCGACGTGATACTCGCGTTCGACGAGGACGTCGACGCCGCCGGCGTCGCCCTCTCGGGGATGGGCCTGGCCGGGGGCGCCTCCGCCTCTGCCTCCGCCGTCCCGCTAGCCGGCGCCGACCTGCTCCTCCCCAACGGCGGGCAGGCGGACGCGCGCGTAGAGATGCGGCTGTCGGGCGCCCAAAAGGCCGCCGCGGCGGCGGCCCATGCGGCGGCCGGCTCCTCGCTGCGACTCGAGGCGCCGGGCGGCGCCCTCTCCGACCTTGCCGGCAACCCCGCCGGGGCCCTCAACATGAGCGCGGCGGTCAAGCCCGACCGGGCGCCGCCAGCCGTCCTTTCCGGGGCATCGTCGCCGGTGCTCGACCTCGGCGCCGGCACGCTCACCGTGCGGTTCGACGAGCACGTCAATGTAGCGGCCGTCGACCCCTCGGGAATCTCGGTGCGCGGGGCGGACGGGGGCGCTGTCGCATCCCTGGCCGGCTCCTCGGCCCGCCCGTCCGCGTCAAACTACTCTGCCGCGCTCGTCCTGGACCTGCCGGCCGCGGCAAAGGCGGCCGCCGTGCAGGTCGTCGGCGCCCGCTCGCTAGCCGGGCTGCTCGGCATCGCCGCCAACGCGTCCGTCGCCGACGCGTCGTCGAACGGCCTTGCGGCCGACGACCGCGGCGTGCGCATGCTCGTCATACCTGACAGGGCGCCGCCAAAGATCGACGGGCCGGCCACCGTCGTGGACCTGCGCGCCGGGATAGTCACGATCGCCGTCGACGAGCACGTCCGCACGTCCTCGGTCGACGCGTCCCTGATTGCGGTCGGCCCGCCGCCGGCCGGGGCCGCCGCCGCGCCGGCCGGGGCCGCCGCGCCGGTCGGCCTCGGCGCGTCCGCATCGTCGCCGGCCGCTACAATCGACGCGTCCCCCGCCGCGTCCGACCGCATCGTCGTGCGGATGACCGCCGCCCAGACGGCGGCCGTCGCGGCCGCGCTGGCCGCCTCGCCGGCCGCGGGCGCGACCGGCGACGCGGCGCTGTACGTCGAGCCCGGCGCGTTCGCCGACCTGTCGGGCAACGCGCACGCCGGCGCGCCCGGCCTGGCCGCCGGCGCCACCCCGCCGCCCGTCTCGGTCGACTCGGCGGCCGTGACGGCGCCGGGCGTGGTGTCCGTCGAGTACTCGTACGGCCGCGTAGAGGCATCCGCGTCCGACTACAACGTGACCGTCGGCGGCGAGCCGCGCACCGTCGTTGCCGTCAACGGATCGGGGACGTCCGCTGTCCACGCCGTATCCTTCGAGCCGGCCGACGCGGCGCCGGACGCGACTGGGACGGTCGCCGTCGCGCCCCTGTCGGGGACCGGGTACCTGTTCGGCGGCGCCGGACCTGTTCCCGCATCGGACGGGCAGGCGCCGCGGGCCGTGCGCGCCGCCGCCCTCGGCGCATCCTCGCTGTCGCTGCTGTTCGACGAGCCCGTGTCGGGGATCGTGGCGGGCGACCTTGCGGTGGCGGCTGGGCCGGATCGGCAGGCCGTCGGGGTCGCCTCCGTCGACGGGACGGGCCGCGCGCGCCTAGTCTTGCTGTCCGCGCCGGCGCTCGCCGGCGGCGCCGACGGCACGGTCACCATACGCGGCGGCGCGTTCGAGGATGCCGCCGAAAACCCGAGCGCAGCGGCCCCTGCAACGCTGCGGATCGAGCCGGCGTCGCCGTCGGTGCGCTCCAACGGCACGGCCCCCGTCCACGTGACAGCGGACTCGGTCGTCCGCAGCGTGGCCGGCCCGTCCCCGTCGATCGACCTGTCGGCGGTCAACGGCACGTTCCCCGCGGACGGCGACTTTGCCGTGTCCGTCGAGGGCCCCGCCGGCGCCCCGCTCGCCGTCGTCACGTTCGCCGCGGGCACGACCGCCGCCGTGCAGGATGCGGCCGCCGGCGCCCCGCTCGTCGTCGCCGTCTCGGCTGCCGACCGGTCGGCCCTGCCCGACAGGGCAGCCGTCGGGGCCGGTGCAGTCGGCTTTATGGTCGAGGTCTCGGCCGCCTCGGCCCCGAACAGCACGATCACGCTCGACAGGCCGGCCCGGATACTCCTGCCCGGCGCGGCCGGCTCGGACGCGTTCTGGATCGCGCCCGGCGGCGGCAGCGTCTCGCTCATCGATGCAGAGTGCGCCCAGCCGGGCAACGCGACCGCCGTCGCTAGCCAGCTGCGCGCCGAGGGAGCGGGCGAGTGCGCCGCGGACCTCGGCGCCGACAAGGCCGTCTACACACTGCACCTCACCGTGTTCGGCGCCGTCGAGCCGCCGGCCTCGCAGCGCGCCGCCCTCCCGCCCCTGCCGGGGCAGCCCGCCGGGCAGGCCGGCGCATGCTCGGCGGCCCCCGCGAACTGCACGTACTCGGCGTCCGGCGCCCCGCCCGCGGGCGTCCCCCCGCTGTCCGGTCCGGCCACCGCCGTGGCCGGCGGCCCCGCCGGCACGGTGCTGTACGCGGCCGGCCCGGCGTCAAACCCCGCGCTCGGCGACTCGATATACGCAATCGACCCGCTCGGCGGATCCGCGCAAGAGATCAGGCTCGACTATGCGGCCGATGCGGCCAGGGGCCCCGAGGGAACCCCAGATGCGCCCGCCCCCGCGGCCAACGTCACGCGCTCCGTCGTCCGCGTACTCGACGTGCTGGCCGGCGGCGCGGCCCAGCCGCCGGCGGGATCCGCGGCCGGCGCGCCCTCCCCGTACCTGCTGGCCGCGGCCACCCTCTCAATCCTGCCGAACGGCTCGGCCGACGCCGCCGACGTGGCCGCCGCCCTGCCCCCCGCGCCGGCCCTGATCGTCGTCGACACGCGCGACCTCTCCGTCGCCGGCATGGCGTACCTGTCGTACACCGACCGCACCGGGGCCTTTGAGGACGGCGCCGTGCCGGCCATGCTCGCCGCCTACCCGGCCGGCGGCGCGGCGTACGCGGGCATGCAGGTGCCGGCGCCAGGCGGCCGCTCGCTCGACGGCGGCCCTGTCCTGCTCGTCGACACGTCGGGCGCGCCGGACGTGCGCGCCGTCCAGATGTACGAGGCGGGGGCGAACGCGACGCTCCCCTCGTCGTCGGGGTACTATTACCCGCTAGAGGGGTGGCAGCCGACGGCGATGGCCGCCCGCGGGACGGCCGTGTACATGGTCGGCGCCGCCTGGCAGCAGGGCGCCGGCACGGCCGGCCAGGGCGCGCTGCCCAACGCGTACGGGCTGCACACCGTCACGTTCGCGGCGGACGGCGGAGCCGGCGCCGGCGAGGAGGGGGCCGCCGCGGCGCAGCCCCGCTACGAGCTCGTGTCGAGCATTGAGGCGGCCCGCCTCCCCGACCGCGCGGCCGACAACTCTTCGTACACGGCCGTCGGCATGGCCGTCGACCATGCCCGCTCAAAGCTGTACGTGCTGTACGCCAACGGCACGCTCTCGGCGTACGCGCTAGACGGGCGGGCGCCTGGCGCCGCCGCCGGGGCCCCGGCAATCCCGTCGTTCCTGTACCACGTCGACGCGGCCGTGGACGACCCGCGCGACCTGGCGCTCGACGCCGGCACGGGGGTGCTGTACGCGGCGTCCGGCGGGTCTGTCCGCGTGTACGACGCCGCGACCGAGCGCCTTGTGGCCAGCGTGCCGGCGTCCGGCGGCGCCCCTGGCGGCATAGCGGGCCTCGCGCTCGCCCCGCCCGCCCCCGGCGAGGCCGGCCCGACCGTGTACGCCGTGTCGCCGTCGGATACAGGCGCGCCGCTGCGCGTTGTGCGCGCCTCGGACGGGATCGCACCGTCGGTCGCGTCCGTGTCGGCGCCGGCCGGCACGTACGCCGCGGGATCCACGGTCGACATTACGGTCAGCTTTACACGCCCCGTCGCGGTCTCGGGAGCGCCCGAGCTCGCGCTCGACGTGGGCACCCCGCCGGCCAGGGCGAATTATTCGTCGGGCTCGGGCACCGCGTCGCTCTCCTTTGCGTACGCCGTGCGCGACGGCGATTCGTCGCCCGACCTCTTGCACGCCGGCGCGGGCGCGCTGTCCCTGCCCGCGGGCTCGAACATAACGGGCGCGGCCGACGGCATCCCTGCGTCCCTTGCGCTACCGGCCCCGGCGCCCCTAGGAGGATCTGCGGGCGCCGTGCGCATCCACACCGACCCTGGCGCGCCGGCCGCCCCGGCCACCGACCCCGCCCCTGTCGTCGTCGTTCCTACCGGCCCCGCGGCAACCGGCACAGGGTTCTTCGGAGGCGGAGGGGGAGGCGGAGGCGGCGGGGGCGGCGGCGGAGGCGGAGGCGGGGGCGGCCGCACCGGCCTGGACGCCCCCGCCGACCGCGTCCTGATCCGCTCGGTCTCGTGGGACTGCGACGCCGGCACGATGAGAATCGTCGCGTCGGCCGAATCGGCGCCGTCCGCCGCCCCCGACGTCATCGTCCTGTCGTCTGCCGGCGAGTCGGCCGCGGCTCTCGTTTCCCCCTCGGCCGCCGCCGCCGGCCCGTCCGCGGCGGGGCAGTTCGCATACGAGGTGCCGCTTCCCGACGACACGGTCGTCTCGGTCAGGGCAGTGCTCGTCGACGGCCGCGTCGCGGCGTCCGACTCAAAGACGGTCCGCACCGACGGGATGTGCGCCGGCGAGGTAGCGTTCGATGCGGGCAGGGGGGCGCCGGCGGATACAGCCCCGGCGGCGGCCGCCCCCTTGACAGACGGGGCGGACGGGGCGGCCCCGCCGCCGCCGGCGCCGGCTCCCTCTTCCGACACGCGGCCGGCCCCCGAGCCCGAGCCCGAGCCCCGCCAGGAGGACGCGGCCGGCGGGCCGCCCGCGGAGGCCGGCACGGAGGGAGCGGCAGGCGAGCCGCAGCCCGCAATGCCGGCCCCCGAGCCGGCCGCCGGCGACGATGCCCCCGCCCCGCAGGAGCCTGCGCCGCAGGCGCCGCAGGAGCGGGAGCCGGAGCAGCCGGGCCAGGGCGGGGGATGCCTGGTGGCCACTGCCGCGCACGGCACCGAGCTCGCCCCGCAGGTGCAGGCGCTCCGCGAGCTGCGCGACAGCACGGTCCTCTCGACGGGCGCCGGCTCGGCGTTCATGGCCGCGTTCAGTCACGCCTACTATGCCGTCTCGCCGCATATGGCCGACCTTGAGCGCGAGCACCCGGCGCTCCGACAGGCCGTCGCGCTGGCGCTCGCGCCAATGCTCCACGCCCTGAGCGTCGTCTCGCTCGCCGAGCCGGGCTCCGAGGCAGGCGTTGCCGCGTACGGCGCCCTTGCAATAGCGCTGGTCGCTGGCATGTACGTGGCCGCGCCGGCCGCCGGCGCATGGTACCTGGCGCGGCGCGCCGGGCCGCTGCGCGGGCAGCGGCCCGCTGCCGGACGCAGCAGCTGCTGAGCAGGGGCGGCGCGGCCCCTGCCCGCCGCCGCCGCCGCCGGCATCCCCCGTCGACCGATCCGCCTCGGGGACTGTTCGACCGCCGCCTCCTGCCCTAGCGGCCGGCTGCGAGTGGACTTTCTCCCCCTTCCGGCCGCAATTCCGCCGGCCTTTGCGCCCTGGCCCATGAATTGAAAGTGGCCGCGCCGGCGCCGGGTTCTCTGGCGCCGGCGCCCTCGGGCGGGCACTCCTGCGCCGGCGGCCGCACGGACGGCGCGGTGCAAGGCAGGGCGGCGGATGGGCAGATGGCAGGCGCGACGATCGGCCGGCCTGCGCCCAAGGCGGCACGTTTTCAACTCCCATGTCGAGCCGTTCTCTCGGTCACAGCCTGCGCCCGCATCGCCGCATGCCCAATCAAGCGGCATGGCTCATGGGCTCGGGACGGCCCCGCGCGCCGCCCTGCGGCCGCCGCACTGGCCGAGATTTTCCGCCGCCGTCCTTCCCCTGCGCGCAAAAGATGCGCCAGGAGCCTGGCACATGCCAAGTGCAGCGCCTAGAAGACAGCCCAATTGCCCCCTTTAAATACGAGCGGCATTCTGCGCGGGGCGTTGGCGCAGCTAGGGCCAAAGCACCACAACATCCCTAGAGGGGGGGGGGGGGGTGCAGATTGCCGCGGGCAGCCTGCCGGGCGCCAGGGGCCGGACGGCCGGCGCCGCCTGCAGCTGCTCTTGGCAGCGCTTGCCCCTGTCGTGCTTGCCCTGGCCGTAGCCGCCGCGCCCGCGGCGCCGGACGACGGCCAGCCGCCGCCGGACGCCGCGTGGCACCCGCCGGCCGCGTACGCGCAGCAGCCCGGCGTTCCGGCCGCGCCGCGCGCGGTGAACGTCACCTCGAGCGAGACAAGCCGCGTGTACCATGTAGGCGAGACCATTGACATCGCTGTGGGCTTTGACGGGCAGGTCGTCATAGACGAGGATGCGCCGCCGTCGCTCGTGGTCGGGCTCGACGGCGGGGTGAACCGGACGGCCCGCTACGCGTCGGGCAACGACACGGCCGCGCTGACGTTTGCCTATGCCGTGCAGTACGGCGACGTGTCCTCCGATCTGGACTACAACGGGACGGACTCGCTGCGCGGCTCCGTCGCGGGCGCGGGCGGGGGCGCGGCCAACACGACCCTGCCGCGGCCCGGCGGCCCGGACTCGCTGGCCGGATCGGGCGACATCCTGGTCGACTACGCGGCCCCGCGCCTGTTCGCCGCCGACACGGTTCGCACAGGCGATTCCCGCTTTGGCTCGTTCGGCGGCGGCGAGTACGTTGATGCCTTTTCCATGGGCAACCGCACGTACGCCGCCGTGGCCGTGGAAGAAGGCCTGCTCTTGGTCCGCGTGGACGAAAGGGGCTCCATGTCGCTGGCGGGATCGGCGTTCGACAGCGCCGACGCCGCATCCTACGCACTGGCCGACTCCCGGGGCGTCGCCGTCACTGCGCTGGGCGCCGTCCCGCACGCCCTGGTCGCCTCGTACGACGACGACGCCGTCCAGCTGGTCCGCATTCACGACGACGGCACCCTAGAAGTCGGGAAATCGCTCGTCGACGACGACAACGATCTAAAGCTCGACCGCCCGCGGAACGTCGCCGTACTGGACGTGAACGGCAGCGCGCACGCCCTAGTCACCTCGTACGGCGACGACGCCGTCCAGCTGGTCCGCGTGCACGACGACGGCACCCTGGAGTCCGGGGAATCGCTCGGCGACATGGGCGGCCTAAAGCTCTACGGCTCGTACGACATCGCCGTACTGGACGTGAACGGCAGCGCGCACGCCCTCGTCACCGGGCAAGCGGAAGACGGCATACAGCTGGTCCGCGTGCACGACGACGGCACCCTGGAGGCGAGGGAGTCGTGGTCGCTCGGCGCCTCCTCGTTCACTTTGCCGCAGGGCGTCGCCGCGCTAGACGTGAACGGCAGCGCGCACGCACTGGTCTCCAGCGGCGGCACCGACACCGTGCAGCTTGTCCGCGTGCACGACAACGGCACCCTGGACGTCGTGGCCTCGGCCATCAACGACGATCGCGGGTTTGACGGGCTCGTCAACCCGTACTACATATCCGTCTTCACCGGCGCCAGCGGCGGCACGTACGCCGCGGTTACCGCAGTCACCGACCAGGCCGTCCAGCTGATCCGCGTGCGCGAGGACGGCGCCCTGTTCGCGGCCGGCTCGGCGGATCGCAACCGCGCCGGCTTTGGCGAGCTGCGCACGCCCCGCGGAATCGACGTGTTTACCCTGGGCGGCGGCACCTACGCCCTGGCCTCCTCGGGTTCGGCCACCGGCGGCCTGCAGCTCATGCGGCTGTCGCCGGCGTCCGCGGCCCGCGTCGACTCTACGGCATCCGACGGCGTGTACCTGGCGGGCTCCACGATCGAGATCGCCGTCCGGTTCGACGCCCCCGTCCGCGTCGACGGGCCGCTGGAGATGCGGCTCAACTCGGGCGGCAAGGCCGTGTACGACAGGGGCAACAACAGCGACACGCTGGTGTTCAACTACACGGTGCAGCGGGGCGAGTACGCGGCCGACCTTGAGCACGCGGGAGCGCACGCCCTGTCGGGAAGCGGCGCGATCACGGACGACTCCGCGGGCCTTCCCGCCAACCGCACGCTGCCGCTCCCGGGAACCGGGAGGTCGCTCGGCGACCTGGCAAACATTGCGGCCGACGGGGGGGCGACGCCGATCATATCGGTCGCAACGGCGGCCGCCAACGGCACGTACACCGCCCCCGGCGCCGAAATCGACATCGCCGTAACCTTCAACGCCTCCGTCCGCGTCGACGGGCCGCTGGAGATGCGGCTCAACTCGGGCGGCGTTGCCGTGTACCACTCGGGCAGCGGCAGCAGCACGCTGGTGTTCCGCTACACGGTGCAGCACGGCGAGTACGCGGCCGACCTGGACTATGCCGGCGCCGGAGCCCTGTCGGGAAGCGGCGCGATCACGGACGCGTCCACGGGCCGCCCCGCCGGCCGCGCCCTGCCGGTCCCCGGAACCGGAGGGTCGCTAGGCGACCTCAAGGACATCACGGTCGATACAGTGCCGCCGTCGGTCGCGTCCGCCGCCGCCCCCGAGGACGGCGTGTACGGCGCCGGCAGGGTGATCAACGTAACCGTCGGGTTCGACGAGCCCGTCCGGTACTCGGGCGACCCGCCCTCGCTGGCCCTCGACGTCGGCGGGGAGGCGAGGGCGGCGGCGTACGCGTCGGGCAACGGCACGACCGAGCTCGTGTTCTCCTACACCGTCAGGGCCGGCGACTACGAGGACGACCTCGGCTACCTCGGGGCGGGGGCCCTGTCGGGCCGCATTGCGGACCTTGCGGCCAACCCCGCAAACCTTGCGCTGCCGGCGCCAGGCTCGCCCGGCTCGCTGCGCGCCTCGCACGACGTGCTGATCGACCACGCCGCCCCGAGCCTGATCGCCGCCGCGTGGGCCAAAGACGACGGAGGAGGCGGGGCCAACGCGACGGGGACCTTTGCCGCTCTCGGCACGGCCGCGGACGTCGACACAATCGTCGCAAACGGCAGCACGTACGCCGTGGTCGCCTCTGCCGAGGGCGCCGTCCAGCTGATCCGCATGCACGGGAACGGCACCATGGAGATGGAGCACGAGGCCCGCGGCAGCGGGCTAGCCTACGCGTACGGCATCGACGCCTTTTACCTGGGCGGCGCACCGCACGCGATCGCCGCCGCGCACGGCGGCAACGCCGTCCAGCTGCTGCGCATACACGACAACAACGACACCCTCTCGTCGGTGTATCTGCTTAACGACACCGGCGGCAACGGCGACACGGGCCTAGAGCTCGGCGGCGCCACCAGGGCCCGGGTATTCGAGATGAACGACACGATGCACGCCCTCGCCGCCGGGTTCAGCGACGACGGCATCCAGCTCGTGCGGGTGCACGGGAACGGCACCCTGGAGGCGAGGGAGTCGTGGTCGCTGGGCAAGGACGAGGGCGACGACCTAGAGCTCGACAACGCGTTCGACGCGGCCGTGTTCGACCTGGGCGAGGGCGAAAAGCACGCCCTCGTCTCCGGGTTCGAAGACAGGGGCGTCCAACTGGTACGCATCCACGGCAACGGCACCCTCTCGCCGGCAGGCCCGCTGGCGGACAACCTCGCCCTGGAACTCAACGGACCGCGCGGCGTTGCCGCCTTTGAAATGGGCGGCGCCCCGCACGCCCTGATCGCGTCAGAGCGGGACAACGGCGTCCAGCTGGTACGCGTCCAAGGCGACGGCGCCCTGATGCCCGTCGGATCCGCCGCGGACGGCACGCGCGGCTTTGACGAGCTCACGGGCGCCACCGCCGTCACCGTCCTGGGCAACGACGGTTCCAGCGGCGTGTACGCCGCGGTTGCCTCGCGCTGGGACGACGGCGTCCAGCTAGTCCGCGTGCGCGGCAGCGACGGCGCCCTGTTCCCAGCCGGATCGGCTGCCGACAACACGCGCGGCTTTGCCGAACTCCAAGGCGCCCACGGCATCGCCGCGTTCGGCGAGGGCGGCCGCTCCTACGCCCTTGTCGCCGCGATTGGCGACGGCGGAGGCGTCCAGCTCATACGGACGTCGACGGCGTCCGTGGCAAACGTCACGACGAATGCGGCCGGCGGCCCGCACGGGCCCGGCTCCACGATCGACATCGGGGTCGCGTTCGACGCCCCCGTCCTGGCGGAGGGCCCGCTAGAGCTGCGGCTCAACACGGGCGGCGCGGCCCGCTATGTCTCGGGCAGCGGCGGCAGCACGCTGCTGTTCCGGTACGAGGTCGCCGCCGGCGACCGCGACGCGGCCGTGCTCGGCTACGACGGCGTGCACGCCCTGCGGGCCGGCCCCGGCGGCTCGATCGCCGAGAATGCCACGGGGCTCCACGCAAACGCCCTCCTGCCGCCCCCCGGCTCGCCCGGCTCGCTCGGCGGCTCGGCCCGCGTCGCCGTCGACACGCCGCCCGTCGTCGTGTCCGTCACGTCGCCGGACCGCCCTGGAACGTACGGGATAGACGAGACGATCCGCATACGGGTGCACTTTGACGAGGCCGTGACGGTGACGGGCAGGCCCCTGCTGGGGCTCGACACGGGCGGGACGGACCGCGACGCGGGGTACGCCTCGGGGTCTGGCGGGAGGACGCTGCTGTTCACGTACACGGTCGGCGAGGGCGACGACACGCCCGCCGGCCTGGACTATGCCAACGCGTCGGCCCTCTCGCTCGGCCCCGGCGGCGCCATTATCGACGGGATCGGCAACCCCGCCAACCTGACGCTGCCCGCGCCCGGCTCGGACGGCTCGCTCGCCGGCACGCCCGGCCTGGTGGTGGACGGCGTGCGCCCCATGCCCGCGTCTGTGTCGTCGCCGAACGCGACCGGCCCGCACGGCCGCGGCGACACGATCCACATTGTCGTAAACTTTTCCGAGCCCGTGACGGTGCGGGGGATGCCGCTGCTCGCGCTCGACACGGGCCAGCCTGGCCGCTCTGCCGAGTACTCCTCGGGGTCGGGCTCGGCCTCGCTGCTGTTCCTGTACACGGTCGCGGCCGGCGACGTCTCGACGGACCTGGACTATGCGGGCGCGTCGGCCCTCTCGCTCGGCCCCGGCGGCGCCATTACCGACGGGGCCGGCAACGACGCCAACCTGGCGCTGCCCGCGCGCGGCTCGGGCGGCTCGCTCGGCGACACGAGCGACGTGTCCGTGCAGGGCGGCAGCCCTGGCGGCAGCGGCCCAAGCGCGACGGCGGCCACCGCCCGGGCCGCGTTCACGGGGCCCAACACGGTGCGCATCGAGTACAGCGCGCCGCTCGGCGCGCCCGCGTCGCACTCGGGGCCAGTGTACGGCGCGGTCGCGATCCGGGGCGGCGCATCCGCCGACCCGCTGGGCGAGTCGGGACTGGGCACCGAGGTCCATGCCGTAAGGTTCGGCGGGGACGGCGTGGCGGCCGACCAGGACGGATCGATCGCGCTGAACACGCGACTGGTGGGCGCAGCAGCGGGCGCCACCGCCACTTACGAGTTCGCCGGCGACACGATACCGGTGGCGGCGGGCCGGACGGTGCGCACGCTGGCGCCGGCCGTCCTGGCCCCAGTCGTGCCGATCGAGCCGGACGGCTTTGTCCGCGTGGTCAACGTAGTCGACGGCGGCGACCCCGCCCGCCCGTCGATCAACGTCTCGGCACTGGTTCCCGCCGGGGGCGACTCCGCCGTCTTTCCAGATTCCGCCGGCGGCGTGGGGGTGGTGACGTCCTTTGCCGAGGTCTGGTTCCCGCCAGGCGTACGGGCCTCGAACATCCCCGCCGACGGCCTGATCGGGTTGCGCGTGTGGGGGGACGCGCCCGGCCGCGAGTCCCTTGCGGGCCGGGTAGCCGCGGCCCTGGGCGCTGCCTCCCCGGGCGACCTCGTCCTGCAAAGGGTCGTCGCGACCGGCGCAGGCGGCGCGGGCGGGGAGCGCATCGAGTTCGACATGCCGGTCCGCGTGCTGCTCGACGGACAGGCGGGCGGCACGGCGTTCTACGCGTCCGGCGCGGACGGCCCGATCGTCCCGATCCGAACCGAGTGCACCGCCGACAACACGACCGCCGTCCACGCCCAGCTTGGCGGCTCCGGCGAGTGCCAGATCGACTCGGGCGGCGACAAGGCCGTGCACACGTACCACCTGACCCTGTTCGGCACGGCGAGGGGGCTGACGGACCTCGAGCGGGCCGTCGCGCTAGCGCCGCCCGGCGGCACGGTCCTCGTCCCGCCGGGCACGTACGCAGGGGACGTGCTGGTAGTCGACAGGCCGCTGTCGATCCGGCCGGCCGACCCGGCCGACCCGCCCGTATTCACGGGATACTCCCACATAGTGGTGCGCCCGTCCGCGGACGGCCCCGTTGCAGTCAGCGGGCTGCGGTTCGAGGACACGACCCACACGTCCGGCGGCGAGGGCCTCGCGTCCGTGGTGGTCGAGTCGCTGGCCGGCTCGGAGCCGGGCATGCCCGTCGCGGTAAGGAACAACACGTTCTCGAACACGTGCGACGGCGGCGTTCGCGCCGCGGCCGACGCCGGGGCCCCTCCGATCGCCGGCCTAGACATAAGCGGCAACAGGTTCTACGGGATCGGCGCAAACGCGGCGGCCTGCGCATCGTCCCCCTCCGCGCCGGACAGGGCCGACGCGATCGTCCTGGGCAGGCACGGCGCCTTTACCGCAGGCAGCGGCACGCCGCAGCTGGCCGGCCTGATCGTCCGGGACAACTACATCTTTGGCACCACGTACACCGGCATACGCGTGGCCGGCGCCGCCGGGGCCCTGATCGAGGGCAACCACATTGAAAGCGTCCCCGACGACGGCATACGCGTCCTGCCCTCGTCGAACGTCACGGTGCGCGGCAACACGATCGTCGACGCCAACCACAGGCCGCACATGCCGGACCGGCACGACGGCGCGGACGGCGCGGCGATCGAGGTGTGGGCCGGCTCGGACGATGTGGCAGTCACGCTCAACCGGATATCGGCGAGCGCCGGGGCAATCGCCGTGTGCGCAGGCACGTGCGACCCGGGCGCCGACGCGACCGACGGGACGGGCGGCGACCCAGTGCCGGTGGCACGGGCCGAGCTCGGCTCCGCGGACGGCGCCAACGACGTGCGGTTCAACCACAACGTCCTGGCCGCCTCGAACGCCGCCCCGCTCGTGGACAACAAGGCCGGCGGCGTGCTCGACGCCCGCGCAAACTACTATCCGGGCCGCGCCGAGTCGGTGGCGGGCGGCGCCGGCATTGCGGCCGCGCCCGGCGCGCGCGTCGACCACCTGCCGGCCCTGGCCGGCGGGCCGGTCCGCATCGGCGCCGTCGTCGCCGACGGCGCCGGCTCTTCCGTGCGCTCGATCGACGCGGCCGCGGCCACGGGGTTCGCCGCCGGCGCGGACGCCTTCAACGCGGGGCAGGCCGCCGCCGGCGGGACGGTCGGGATCGAGCCCGTCGCGCACCGGGTCGGCTCGCCGGACGCGGCCGACTCCGAGGATCACAAGGCGGCCCTCGCGGCCCTCTTGGCGGGCGCCGGCGGCGACGGCCGCATGCGCCCCGTCCTGGAGAATTCGATCGCAATGGCGATGGATATGTACAACGAGGACGCGGCGGCCGGCCTGGCCGCCATAACGGCCATGGAGGCCGAATACGGCCACTATCCGTTCGCGACGGCCCGCAACGGAACGGTCGTCGCGCACGGCGCCGACCCGTCGCTGGTCGGGCGCACCGATGTCGTTCCGGGGATCGCCGGCGGAGCGGACGGCCTGCGCGCGCTGTACGACTTTGCGGACGGCACGGCGTCGACCGGGATACAGGGATACCCGAACGCAAGCTGGAAGTGGTGGTCGTACGAGTTTGCCGACCCGTCGGCCGGCAACGGCACCGGCGGCGCGCCGCAGCAAAAGCGATCAATGATCGCGCTGCACGCGGGGCCCGACGGGGCCGCGGGCACCGCCGACGACCTGGTATTCGGGGCCGGCTACTACCCGCCGGGCGCGCCGCGGCACCTCTTGGTCGCCGCCGGCGACGCGGCCGCCGCCGCCGCCGCCGCCGCCGAGGCCGACCGCACGGGCGCCTCCGGAATAGTAGTCTCGCCGACCTCGACGGCCTCTGCACTTGCCGCCGCCGGCGATGCGCTGTTCCGCCTCGTCCCGCCCGCCCCGACGGCGGCCGGGGTCGTCGCGAACCTGATCGCCGGGGACGGCGCGGCCAGGGCCGTCGTGACGAGCGACAACGCGTCGCTCGAGAGCCGGAGCATGGCCGCCGCACTGGCCTCTGCATCGTCGGGCCTGCCGGCGGCCGGCGTGCGCGCCCATATCGTGGCGTTCAACTCGTCGGAGGACGGGTGGGCCGGCCCCGCAATGGAGCGCATAGGCGCCGCCGTCGCGGGGGGCGGAGCCGGCGCCACAACGGCAGTTGTCTACACGGGCCGGGCCGGCGTGCTCGCCGAGCTCGCCGCGCTGCCTGGCGCCGCCGACGCGCCGGCCGCCTCCGTCCGCTGGTACGCCGCTGCCGGCGGGCTTGACCGGGCCGCGCTCGGCGAGCCGGCGCCCGCCTTGGCGAGGACGACCGGCCTGGCGGCCGTGTCGCAGTATGCGGCGCCGAGCGCGCCCGTCGACGCCGCGCTCGGCCAGGCAGGCATTGAACTCGACGACTCGACGAGGGGGCCGGCGTACGCCGCGTACGACGCGGCGTTCCTGCTCGGCGCCTCGATCTCCGCCGCGGGCCCCGATGCACCCGCCTCGGCTGCGGCCGGCCACATGGCGGGGGCCGCGCTGAATCGCACGGACTCGGCCCTTGGCGGCCGCCTGGCGCTCGACATCAACGGCGACCTCGCTCTGCCCGACCGGTACGCCGTATCGAGGGTCGGCGCCGACGGCTCGTGGGCCGCCGCCGCGGGCGCCCCGCTGTCGGGGACCGGAAGGTGCGCCGTCTCGATCGAGAGCGGCCACGTCGACCTCGGCATGGTCGAGGCGGGCCGCCGCTCGCAGGCCGCCGCGGAGACCGTGGTCAACAACGGCACGAGGCAGTTCGTCGTCGACGGGGTGTCCGTCTCGGCCGGCCCGTGGAAGTACGACAACGGCGGGGCCGGCGGACAGGCGGCCGACCTCGATGCCTCCCTCACAATGTACCGCGTGCAGCCCGGCGCCGACTATGCGAGCGTCGGGGCCGCGGGGGCGGCGCTGCCGGGGTCGAATCTCTGGCCCGGCGAGCGCCTCGAGGTCCAGTACGTCATCGACCTGACGTCAATGCCCGCGCTCGCGGCCGGTACGGCGTCGCAGACGATCACGTACTCTGCCGAGTGCCAGTGAGCGGCCGGCCGGCCGGTTCCCCCGCCCCGGCCGCGCCGCTGCCTGGGCGGGCCCAATTCTGGCCCCTGGCCGGGGCGGAGCCGCGAGGCGCATTCGCTGCCGTGCGCGCCCCTACTTCCGACGGCGGACGGCGCCCCGTTGCGCGCGCCCAAGCGCCCGCGCCCGCCAGCGCCTTTGCATCCAGCCTGTGCAGGGCGGCCTCCGCCGGCAGACGCCAGCGCACTGATCCCCGCGCCGCGCCCCGCCGAGCGCGACCTTTGGCGATCGGCAGGCGGGCGAGTCTGCCTGCAGGGCGGCGGCCTGCGGGATGCCGTGGACCCGCGCAGTGCGCGGGGGCTGTAGGGCGCGCGGAGAGGGGGCGGAGGGGGCGCCGGTCACAGGTACCGGAATATCGTCCTCTTGGCCGAGCGCGGCGCGTCGGCCACGAGGGCAAAGTTGTTCAGCGGGTACGCGCCCTTGTACTGCCTCATAAAGCTCCACGCCACGTCGTGCGTGCCGAACTCGGTGCGCAGCCCCTCGATGGCCGTCTCGCGGCCGTAGACGTCAAAGACGACGATCGAGTAGCCCGACGGGCGGCTGTGCGGCCTGGCCCTGAGCAGCCATGCGAACGCAAAGATGAACACGACGGCGAGTATGAACGCGCCGCTCGCGTCCTTGAAGAACGCCGAGACGACGCCGGGTATGGTCTGCCCGAACAGGACCGCCACAAAGTGCGAGAACGTGGCGACCGCGATCGCCGTTGCAAGGTACGTCATGATGTAGGTCTTTGCCTCGAACACCCTGTTGCGCGCCATGGCTTGCATCGGGGCGTGTGCCCTGTCGATTTAAGGTTTGCCGGCGCCTTGTCCGCCCCCGTGCTAGGCATGGCCGCGCGCCAGCCGCGGGATGCAGGGGGCGGCGCGGCGGGCCGGAGGGGCGGAAGCAGCGATCGGGATACCTGGGCGGAAGTCGGCTCTTGCGGGCGGGGAAGGAGAGGGGGGATCGGGGAAAGGAGGGGAGGAGGCAAGGGCGGGCGCGGCCTTGGCCCCCCGCCCTTTGCCCGCGCCGGCGCGGGCTGCGATGGGCAGTCACGCTGGCTGCGCCGCGCCGTCCCGCGGCTGCGCAGCCCGCCGTCCGGCCTGCCTGCCAGGGCCGCCCCGCCGCCCAGCCGCGGCGTCGCACCTGCCGACTATGGCCCTGAACAGTCTTGCAAAATTCTCTACGGTCCTGCCTATCGCCTCCGCCCTGTCCTGCCCCATGTCCCCGTCGCGCCCCATCATTACCGTAAACATCCGCTGGGCGACGAGCGTCTTGTTGAACGTTCCCATGCCGTTTTCCCTGAACCATTCCGCATAGTTGTTGGCCCTCTTCTTCCGCGGGTTGCCGTCGATTTCGTCCACAGGGGGCAGCCGCCCCGCCAGCACCGTTTCGTACGCCCGCCTGAAGGCCTCGTAGTACAGCCCGCGGTCCACCATGTCTTCCGCGCCTGCGTCCCTGCCGAGCACCTCCCGAATCTCTACAAACCGCTCCTTGAACACGCGGTCACCTCCCAGTCTGCGCTTCATGGAAATGGTCTCGGTGCCGCTGTCGACGACCAGCACGAACTCTAGCCCCATGTCGCCGTACATTTGGCAGGCCCGCGGGGCCGCATCGATTCCTCCAAACGTGTTGATCGAGTACATGTCCTTGGCCAGGGATGATCCGACGCCGCTCTGCAGCGCGTATTCGTTGACGGCCGAGACTATGTACGTGTCGCTCGGCCCCTCAAAGCTGATCATGCGAGGCGCCCCGAACAGCGAGTAGCGCGCAGGCGACCCGATGTTCTTCATGATCGTCTCAAGCTGCCTGCCGTCCGACTCGGCCTGGACGGTGGTGATCTTCGTCCCTTCTTTGCCTAGGCCGACGATCTTTACGCGGTCGGTCCTCCAGGGGTCGATCAGGGCCCGCTCGTGCGTCGAGTAGACTATCTGGAGCCGCCCTGATTCCGCGGCTGTCCGGATGAACCGAAGCACATCGCCCTTGCCCTCGTCATGAAGCCCCGTCGCCGGATTGTCCAGCAGGAGGATGAGCCTTCCGTTCCCCTTGGCTAGGAGCGCCGACACCTCTAGGAAGAATGCCATCCACCACTTGAATCCCTCGCTCCGTTCCGAAGGCAGGGTAGTAGCGCCCGTGGTGCTGTCCGTGACCCAAAGGCGCAGCATGCCGCCGTCGATCGCCAGCTCGAACCTGTACTCCTCTTGGCTCCAAAAGCTGTTGAGGCGGCCGCTGAGCATACTCGACTTTGCCTCTAGGTGTGCCGCGCGCTCGGCCGGGTTGGCATTGCGTATCCTTTGCATGCTGCCAGGCGTAAGGCCGCAGATGGCCGATATGGACCGGAATGTCTTGGACGCTGAGGTGTTGGATACGAACTCGTCGATCGCGACTTCGTCGTCGAGCTTGAACACATCTTCGATGTACAGCGGCTTGGGCACCTGCTCGTAGAGGCGCTCGACAGGATCGTCTCTTGACTCTGCGGCGATCTTGTCCACTAGGCGGGACATGGCGCGGAGTGTCAAGTCGACGTCCCTGTCGACGTCCCTGTCGGCGGGCGGCTGGGATCGGACGGCGCTGCGCAGCGACTCTACGGCGATCTCAAACCCGTGCTTGTCGCGGATGTCGGCCCCGGCCAGTTCGCGCATGGCCTCGTCAGTGCTTTCTTTGTACGGGCCGGCCGAATCGGGGCGGGCGGCGCGCACCGCGCTGACGGCTTTTGCCACCGCGCTGTCGAGCGACCTGAGCATGTCGGGCAGGACAGCCGTCTCTGCCTCGGCCGTTGCCCTCTCGAGGCGCACCCCGTCGGCGCACACGCCGATCCGCCCGTCAAGGATCCTGACAACGGATATCCTCCTGGCGCCTTCGTACTGCCTTGGAAGGTGGGGCCGATCGGCATCCTCGACCTCGAAGGAGGCGGTCAGCTGGACGATTTGCCCCGCTTCCGTCCTGCCGTCGCGAAGGCCCTGCGACATGCCCGACTGGCGGGGCAGCTCCTGCTCGCCAAACCACGCGCCACTGGATGCCCCCTCCAGCATCCTCAAGAACGACGTCTTCCCGCTTCCCGTCTTGCCCACGATGCAGGTGATCTCGGGGTCGAACGTCACCGTGCCGCTGTCGCTGATCGACCTGTAGTTCTGGACGCGCGCGTCTAGCAGCCGCATGCATCCCGCCAGGCCGCCGCCCTAAAAAAGCGCCCCGCATGCCGGCGATCCTTCCGCGCACCCTTCGCGTCTTCGGCCGGGCAAGCTCCAGCCTAGTCCGGATCCTCGTAGTTCTGGCGGCGCCCCTCTTCCGCGCCCCCGTCCGAGCCGCCCCCGTCCGTTCCGCCGATCGGCCTCATCCTCGCGCGCAGCACGTTCATGCGCGCCTTGTACCCCTCGGCGTACTCTAACTCGTCGGGCACGAGCGTCGCCGGGTGCACAAAGCCCTGCCGCCTCATGGCCAGGGCCCTCTCGGTGGCGATCGTCCGTATGTGGTCCCAGTCGGGTGTCGAGAATCCGTCGAACGGGCCGGTGAGCCTGCCGCCGCGCATGCTGAACACGAGCGACTCGACGATGGGTATGCAAAAGTTCGTCGTCGCCGCCGAGTTGAGCCGCACGGGCATGAGCGGCATGTGGTGGCTGCCGCGCGTGTTGCCGGCGACGTAGTGCGGGTTGTCAAAGGCGCTGCCCGCCTCTTCGGTGGCCGGGAACTTTTTCTGCGTGCGCACGACGCAGACGGGGTCGTCCTTGCCGACGTACGTGCCCGCAATGTTGTGCAGGCGGTCCGTCGAGGCGGCGACGATCGGCTCGCCCCCCTTTGTCTTGACCGACGAGACGACGTAGCGGCCGGGGTACATGAGGGCCGCCTCGAGCGTCGGCTTGTCCTCCCACAGCGACAGGATCGCCGTCGCGCCCTCCTGCACGTCCATTACCTCGAAGACGACGCCCTCGGCGAGCGACTTGTTGACGACGAGGCCCGTGTTGCTCGATGCGTCCACGAACATGCGGTGCAGCGGGTAGTTGAACGCGCCCGGCTCGGTCTTGTCGGCCGCAAAGACGGTAAACGCCTCGTTGGGCCGCTCGTCGAACTCTAGCTCGGCCACGCCGGGGCCCATGCCCTTTACGTTGCCCGAGAACGAGTCCTTGAGCAGGTCCTGGCCGGCGCCGTACAGCCCCTCCTCGCGGGCCACGCCGGTGCCGTCCATGAAGGCGTCCCACGCGAGGCGGTGCACGTCCTCGCTGTCGGCGCCCCTCGTGTGCGACATGACGATGTGGACGTCGTCGCCGCAGTACCCCACGTACCTGTCGATGAGGAGGCCGCCGAGGGCCGCGTCGACGCGCCTGCGCACGGCGGCTAGCAGCCCGTCGCTCGGCCGCGTGTGGCCGCCGATCCCGCCCACGTCGGCCTTGATCACCGACACGGTAACCCTCACGGGGGGCGGCGCCGCCCGCTTTGATTTATGTGTAGTTTTTGGGCCTGTTGCGCCGGCTCACCTTGCGAGCCGCGCCGCCGCCGGCGGGCCGCCTGCGCCCCACTTGCCGGCCCATCCGGCGTCCCTAAAGGCGGACATGTCCGGCAGCGGGGCGGACATGCGGTGGTAGTCGTCGACGAGCAGCCCCGCGTGGGGCCCCGCGTACATTTCGATCCGGGCGCTGTGGTACTCGCCGCCGTAGGACACCTCGGCGTACCCCTCGGAGACGGCCCTTATGGTCGCCGAGAACGAGTGCGGCGCGCCGGCGGGGCCCGGCGGTATCTCGAACGTGTACTTTGACCCCTGCCCGTCGGGGTAGTATGACCGCCAGGCCTCGGCCCCCTCGATGCCGACGAACTCGAGGTTCGGCGAGAGCCGTATGGCCGCCTCGTACGGTGAGCCGCGGCCGGGGCCCCCCTCCGCCCCGCCGCCGTACGCCGCCGTCACCGTTGCCGTCTCGCCGACGGCGGGAAGGCGCGAGGCGGAGAGCGAAAAGCGCATGTCGCCGCCCCAGCTGGGCTGCGCGGCGCGCACGATCGGGAGATCGTACTCGGGAGGGGCCTGCGGCGGCGCGTGCGCCCTGCGCCACTCCTCCCTGTCGAACGGCTCCCAGCCGAGGCGCTCGGCAGTCGACGGCTGGACGCAGGCGGCCCCCGCCCTGCCGTCGGCGCGCTCCCTGACGACGAGCGTGTGGGAGGGGTCGCGGCACGGGTCGTCGCGCGGCGGGGAGAACCCGTAGAGCGACTTGTAGTAGGAAAAGAGCATTCCGGGCACGCCGATCCTCGTGCCCGCCTCGGCGCTACCCACGCCGCATGCGCCCGACGCGGGAGAGTACATGCCGTTAAAGCCGCCCAGGTAGAATATCTCCGTTCCCGGCGGGTGCCGGTCGGCCCCCTCTGCGCAAAAGTTGCCGGGGCAGCGCGTCAGCGCCGGCATGTCGACGTGCCACCTGTCCGGCTGCGGGTCGCCCTTGAGGGTGCGGGCCAGCTCAAAGTGGACCCGGGCCGTCTCGCCTTCGGCCCCGCCCGCCCAGCCCCTGCCGTCCATGCCGGCCGAGAGGCCGCGCGGGCCGTCGACCGAGACGACCTCGCCCGTGTAGATGTCGTCGTACGCGCGCCAGACCTTTTCGGCATCGAACACGCTGCACGGCGGCGTTGCGTGCGCCTCTTGGATGCTGGGCGCACCGGCGGCCGCGGCCAGCGCGGCGGCCGCGGCCAGCGCGGCGGCCATGGTGAGGACCGTTGCGCGCCCCGCCCGCGGGGGCGCAAAATCGGCGCCCTGCCGGCCGGATTGCACGGCGCGGGAACGCTTGCGCGGTATTTAAGGCTGGATTTGTGGCGCCGGCGGCGCGCGCTCGCCAGCCCCGCCAGGCAGATGCCTGGGCGGAGCCGAGGCTTTGTGCGAGAGCGGACAAGGCGCCAATCTTGCGCCGGGGCATGGGGGGGGGGGGGGCACGAACAGGGCACATTGAACTAGTATATCCTGTCCTAGTGCGCGGGCTTGAGGTGGGCTTTGGGGACGACGCGCACCTGCCACCACGATGGACGGCCACTGTTTTGGGACGCTACACACCACTCGTCCTATCGGCAGCAACTTGCCAGCCGACGAACACATGCGCTTGTCCAGTGGTCGCTACAGTTGCGCAAAACTTGCTCTTCCTTGCAGCAACGCTGTCTCGGATTTTACTCCCGGTTTACAACCACCCGTAAACCCCCTTGTCAGCGCTTTATAAGCACGTGTAAACCCTCCTGTCAGCGCTTTATAAGCACGTGTAAACCCTCCTGTCAGCGCTTTATAAGCAAACACGCGGTCGCCTTTCAACATATTTATAAGATAACGCCGAGCCGTAGCCGTGCCTGAACTGAGCCTAGAAAGCTTCAATCCGTGGTGGAAGGAGGGATACGACATGGACAACGACCCTAGCATCATGGCATGGACAAAATCAAAGGTTCGGAGGGATGCGGGCAAGGATCACTCGTTCAGGGATGGCGACCTGATCTACTCGTTGCGCGGACCGCGGCAGGTGGGCAAGACGACGCTACTAAAGTTGGAGATGAAGCGGCTCCTCGCCTCGGTTCCACGGTGGAATGTCATGTACTATTCGTTCGACTTGGGCGGCACACCCGCCGATGTCGTCCACATGTTCAACGAATACTCTGCACTGGTGGGCAAGATGGCGGAGGGCCGGCGGTTCGTCTTTCTTGACGAGATATCGTCTGTGCGAGACTGGCAGAAGGGGATAAAACTTCTAAAGGACAAGGGGCGACTCAAGAAATACACCGTCGTAGTGACAGGCTCGCACTCGATGGATCTAAGGCGCGGGGCCGAGTCGTTGCCGGGCCGCAGGGGGACGACGACCGACGACGATTCGCTTGACAAGGTGCTCCGGCCCATGAGCTTTGGCGAGTTCGTTCGGGCGCGGGACGAGGAGATTGGAAGGCGGCTGGCTGATCTGGGACTTGCGGACCGCGCCGGCCGTGCGCTGTTGGCCCGGGAAACTGCGTCGGGATCCGTGGAGGCAACCCTGACCGACCTGTCGGCGTACAAGAGTGATCTCGACGCTCATCTCGACGTGTACCTCAAGACGGGCGGCATGCCTGCCGTCGTCGACGAGTTTCAGAGGACGCTGCGCATAAGCCGGTCTACATACGAGGCGTACCTGGCCGGGGCGGAAAGTGATCTGGCGCAGTCTGGAAGGGATATCATGAAGATACGCAGGCTGGTTCCCAACATAATGCGCTCGACCGGGAGCCGCGTGTCGTGGCGCTCGCTCCGGCGGGGCACAGGGATAGAAAGCCCGAGCACGGTGGAAGGATGCGTCGAGGCGCTGGCTGACACGTTTGCGTTGCACGTGACGTACCGGTGCAACTCGGCGACGGGCATGCCAAACTTTGACGGCCAGAAAAAGCTGTACATGCAGGATCCCTTCCTCTTTCACGCCTACAACGGCATGCGCTCCGCCAGCAACCACTTCGACATGTGCGTGGAGCACTTGGCCGACCCCGAAAAAAAGGCGGCACTCGTCGAGCAGGTGGCGGCGGACCACGCATTTCGCCTGGCGCCCGCCCTGGCGCCCGCCGAGGCAGGGCTCCGCGGCATGTATTCGGTGTTCTACTGGGTGGGCGGCGGGAGCACCAAAAGGGAGGTCGACCTGGTGGTGCGCGACTCGGAATCACTCGTGCCGATCGAGATAAAGTACCAAAGCCGCATCTCGCGCGAAGACCTGTACGCCCTGTCCGACTTTAGGAAGGCGACGGGCACAAAGGGGGGCGTGCTGGTCACGCGCGACGAGCTCGGAGAGCGGTCCGGGTTTGCAATGGTGCCCGCGTCGCTGTTCCTGCTCCTCTGCTAGGCTCGGCCTGCTGGCGGGCCCGCGGCGCTGTCCGCCGCGGCCTGCCCGCGCGTCCTGCCGCCTGCGTGGCCGGCCCTACCCGCCGGCAAAGTGCGGGCGGGGCGGCCGGATAGCTGGCAGGGCGGCAGGCCACGCGTCGTCCGGCCGGACCTATCAGACATGGGGCGCTACGGCAGTGCAGGCCGGAAGGGCGGCAGGCAGGGGGGGGGGGGGCGCGACGAGCGGGGGCGCGGCCGGCCCTACTTCATGACCATCTCGATGTGGACGTCGTCGGGGTTGAGGCGTATGAGGTGCTTGAGCGCCTTTGCGTCCGCGTTTATGTCGATAATCCTCTTGTGCAGCCGCAATTCCCACCTCTCGTACGTCTCCGTCCCGTTGCCGCACGGGGACTTGCGCGTCGGCACGTTGAGCCTCTTGACGGGCAGCGGTATGGGGCCCCTGACCTTGACGCCTGTCTTGCGGCCAATGCCGAGTATGTCCTCGCAGACGGCCTCTAGCTTTGCGAGGTTGGTGCTGGCAAGCTTTACGCGTGCAATCTGTGTCAATGTACGCACCTGCCATCGCACGGGCGGCTAGGCGTTGTGCCGCTCTGTAATCTCCTTTACAATGCCGGCCGCAATCGTCGCGCCCATGTCGCGCAGGGCAAAGCGGCCCATCTCGGGAAACTCCTTGAACGTCTCGATCGGCGTCGGGCGCACCGGCCTGACCTTTACCATGGCCGAGTCGCCGACCTTTAGGAACTTTGGCCCCTCTTCCTCGACGGCGCCGGACGCGGGGTTGATCTTTGAGACAAACTCGGTGATCGTCGCGGCCACCTGCGCCGTGTGGCAGTGCATTACGGGCGTATAGCCGGGGGCAATGGCCGTCGGGTGGTGGATGACAATGATCTGGGCGAGGAACTCCTTGGCCACCGTGGGCGGGGCGTCGGGGGTGCCGATCACGTCGCCCCTCTTGATGTCCTTTTTGTCGATGCCGCGCAGGTTGCACCCGATGTTGTCGCCGGCCTCGGCCGACTTCATCTCGGTGTGGTGCGTCTCGATCGACTTTATCTCGCCCTGCGCGCCAGACGGCATTACGACGATCTTGTCTGCCGGCTTCATCGTGCCCGTCTCGACCCTGCCGACGGGGACGGTGCCGACGCCGGTGATCGTATAGACGTCCTGTATGGGCATGCGCAGGGGCTTGCCGGTCGGCTTTTCGGGGACGGCAAAGTCGTCAAACGCCTCCAAGAGCGTCTTGCCCTTGTACCAGCCCATGTTCTCCGACTTTTTGACCAGGTTGTCGCCCTTCCAGCCGGACACTGGTATGAACGGCACCTGGTCGGCCTTGTAGCCGACGGACTTTATGAGGGTCAGGCCCTTTTCGGTCGCCTTTTTGTAGGACTCTTCCGAGTAGCTGCTGTCGTCCATCTTGTTGATGGCCACGATCAGCTGGTTGACGCCGAGCGTCTTTAGCAGGAACGCATGCTCGCGCGCCTGCCCGCCGGGCGCCGTCGCCGTGTCCGTCTCGCCCTCCTTTGCGGACAGGACAAGGACGGCGCAGTCGGCCTCGGAGGCGCCGGTGATCATGTTCTTGATAAAGTCGCGGTGTCCTGGCGCGTCGATCAGCGTAAAGAAGTACTTTGGCGTCTCGAACTTTTGGAACGCCAGGTCGATCGTAATGCCCCTCTCCCTCTCGTCCTTTATGTTGTCCATGACCCACGCATACTTGAACGTGTCGCCCTTGCCGGTCTTTTCCGACTCTTCGGCGTGCGAGGCGATCGTGCGCTCGTCGACTACGCCTAGGTCCATTAGGAAGTGGCCCATCGTCGTCGACTTGCCGTTGTCGATGTGGCCCGTAATGATCATGTTCAGGTGGGGCTTGTCCGCCATCAAGGGGCGCGCCGTCCGGGGGCATTATAACCCTTGCCATTTTGCGGCCGCGCCGGGCCGCCTGGCAGGGCGTGCGGCGCGCCGGGGCCTTGAGGCCCCCGTCCGGGGATATCTCTTGCGTGGGGGCGGCAAACGGCCGCGGGCTCGACAAAAAATGGCCTGTTTGGAAAATACTTTTGGGCGCGGGCGTGGGCGCCGCCGGCGCATCGCGCGCAGAGGGGGGGGGGAGAGCGAGGGCGCCCCCTGCCCCCTGCCCCCTGCCCCCTGCCCCCTGCCCCCTGCCCCCGATCGCCCTCCCCCGCCTCGTCGGCCGGAAGGTTTGCCGCCACCGCCACCCTGCCCCCTGCCCCCGATCGCCCTCCCCCGCCCCTCCAGCCGGCGCCGCCGCGGCCGAGGAAGTCTAAATAACCGCGCGCGCGGCCGCCGAGGCGTGGCATGGACGCGGATAGCCGACAAGGGCAGCGTTCCGAGGGGCGGCAGCGCCGAGTTCGAGGTGGACGGCCGGCGAATCGCCCTGGTCAACAGGGACGGGCGGCTGCACGCCCTTGATGCGGTCTGCGCCCACCAGGAGCAGTCGATCGCCGGCGGCCGCATCGAGGGCGACGTCATCGAGTGCCCCCACCACTTTTGGCACTACAACTACAAGACGGGAAGGCTGCTCGACTACCTCAGGGACGTCAGCCTCGAGACGTACGGGGCGGAGGAGAGGGGCGACGGCATATACGTCGACGTCTAGCCGCGGCGGGGGGACGGCGGCCGGCGGTGCGGCGCCGTGAGGGTGCGCGACACGCTCACGGGGGGCCTCGTCGAGCTGCCCTCGGGGCCCGGCGGCCGGCTCGGCGTGTACGTGTGCGGGATTACGGCGTACGACTACTCGCACATTGGCCACGCGCGGACGATCGTCGTGTTCGACGTGCTGCGCAGGAGGGCCGAGGCCGCCGGCGCCGCGGTCCGCATGGTCCAGAACATTACCGACGTCGACGACAAGATCATCGACAGGGCCGCGGCGGAGGGCTCGACCTCGGCCGAGGTGGCCGCCCGGTACGTCGCGGACTATGACGAGTGCTTTGCGCGGCTCAACGTCAGGAGGGCGTCCGAGTACCCGCGCGCGACGTCGCACATCGGCGACATGGTCTCGATGATATCGGGGCTCGTCGAGTCCGGCGCGGCCTACGTGGCGGAGACGGGCGTGTACTTTTCGGTCGGCGCCCGCGCCGGGTACGGCAGGCTGTCGGGCAGGGACACCGGGAGCCTGAGGGCCGGCGCAAGGGTCGCGGTCGACGGGGCAAAGCGCGACCCCCTCGACTTTGCGCTCTGGAAGTTCTCGTCCGGCGAGCCGTCCTGGCCGAGCCCCTGGGGGAGGGGGAGGCCGGGCTGGCACATCGAGTGCTCGGCGATGTGCCTGCGGTACCTCGGCGAGACGATAGACCTGCACGGCGGCGGGCGCGACCTGGTGTTTCCCCACCACGAGAACGAGATGGCGCAGTCCGAGGCGCACTCGGGCGGCGCGCCGCTCGCAAGGGCGTGGATGCACGTCGGGATGGTGACCGTCGGCGGCGAAAAGATGTCAAAGTCGCTCGGCAACGTGAGGGCCGTCCGGTCGCTGCTCGAGAGGTGGAGCCCGAACGCGGTCCGCATGTTCTGCCTGGGCACGCACTACTCAAAGCCCGTGGACTATACCGACGGGCTGCTCGCCGAGCATGCCGCGTCGTGGGACAGGGCCAGGCTGGCGTACCACAAGCTGAGGCAGGCGGGGGGCGCCGGCCCGGGCGGGGACGCCGCCGCCGCCGCGATGGGCGCCGCCGAGTCGCGCTCGGCCGCCGAGGCGGCCCTTGCGCGGCTAGAGGCGGCGCTCGACGACGACATGAACACGCACGAGGCGCTCGCCGCGCTCAACGGGCTCGTCACGCTGTGCCTAGGCGCCGGCGGGCCGGCCTCTTCGCCGGAGGCCGCCGCCGCGGCCCTGCCGGCGCTCGAGTCGATGCTCGACGTGCTCGGCCTGGCGGTGCCGGCCCTGCCGGCGGGCAGGGAGGCGGCCGTGCGCGAGGCCGTCGCCCGCCGGGATGCGCTCAGGGCCGAGCGCCGGTACGCCGAGGCCGACCGCATCAGGGACGAGCTTGCCGCCGACGGCGTCGAGGTTATCGACGAGGCCGGCGGGACGGTGTGGCTGGCCGCCGAGGCCCCGCCGGCGGGGGCCGGCCCGGGCGGCCAAACGTAGGGATTTTCGGCCGTATTTCAAACACATGCAAGGGCGCTCTACACTATTCCTTATATCCGAGCGCAAGCAAGGCCGGCCATGACCATGCTTACGCAAGAGTACGCCGACGGCCGGTCCTCGAGGGCCCTCGACATGCTGCTCATCGACAGGCGCAACGAGTTCCGGACGCTCGGCGAGGCCATATTCTGGAGCACGCCCGACGCGGGCGCGCAGGTGAGGGGCCGGGAAGAGTTTATCCTCAACTTTTGCCTAGAGGTCTCCGCCGCGTTCCGCACGTGGAACGGCGAGGAGCCGCTCGCGCCCAACTCGGACACAAAGGCGCTCACGTTCCTGCGGCAGCTCGCGCACGGCAAGGGGACCATGAACGAGCTGTGCCACCTCCTCAACCTGGCGTACACGCTGGCCGAAGAGTTCAAGGTCGTGTACCGCCGGATAGAATGACCGCGCCGGCCGCCGCGCCGCCTGTTTTTCCGTTTTTGCCGGCCGCGCCGGCCGCCCCGCTCGTCACCAGGCGCCCTGCCGCGGGGGTTCCTGCGCGGGCCCCTCCGGCGCGGGAGCGCCCCCGCCCCCGCCCCCCTTCCCCGACATCCGGTCCAGCGCGTCCCTCATCGCGTCAAGCGACCAGCGCATCTCGTCTATTTCGCCGCCTGTCAGGCGCCTGCCGCCGTCCCACTTTGCAAGGACGGTCTCGGCCACGTCGGCCGCGTGGTACAGCAGAGGCCAGAACGGATGGTGCTCGGCGGCCGTGTACGAAAGCTCGCGCACGTCCGCCAGGCCGTCGACGGCGCGGCCGAGCGGGGTCGAGGCCGGGCCGTACGCCCTGACCGCCCCCGACTGGGTGGCCTCGACGCGCGGCTGCTCGCCCGTGCGGGCGCCGTACTCGGCCGCCGCCCTGCTCAGGCACTCGAACAGGCCCCCGTCCCCGTCCGTCATCGCCCCGCCACCAGCCGGCGGTGCTCGGCGAGCATGCACCTGTTGAAGACGACGTCTGCGCCGGCGCGCTCGGCAGCCTCCTCGGCCTCGGGGCTGTGTATGCCCTCCTGAAGCCACACGGCGCGCGGCCCCTTTGGCAGGGCGTCGAGGACGGCGGGCAGCGCCTGGTCGGACGGGCGGAACACGTCGAGCGTGTCTATCGGGCCGTCGACCGCGGACGCCGACGGGTAGGAGCGCCGGCCGAGTATCTCCGCGGCGAACGGGTTGACGGGGACGACGTCGTACCCGTGCCGGATGAGGTACCGCGGGACGGCGTGCGCATCCTTTGAGGGATCCCTCGACATTCCGACCACGGCGACGCGGCGGTACGAGAGGATGCGGCGTATGTCGTCGTCGCCGTGCGCGTCGCGCTCGTCCATGCGGCCGCGCCGGGACGCACCCCTATAACTTTGCCCCGGCGGCCGCCGCGGGGCCAGGGCGGGCAGGAGGGCGGGCTGGATCCCGCGCGAGCCCCGCGCCGCGCTGCGCCGCGGGGCCGCTACAGGGTGTACACTCCCGCCATTATCCGCCGCGTGGCGATCGCACTGCCATGCCGGGCATCACCGCAGAATCCCTCGCACCGCCTTTTCCCGGGACGACGGCAGGCGCCTTTTCGGGCGCCGGCCTGGGGGCCGTGCACATCGCCGCATCCGGCGCCTGGCGCCGCCGTCTACCTGCACAGCAAGGGCGGCCTGGGCGAGCTCCCGTGCACATCGCCGCATCCGGCGCCTGGCGCCGCCTTTGGGTAACCGTTGCAGGAATAGCCGCGCCGCGGCCACGGACTGCCCGTCACGCTACTTTTATAGCGACTTGACGGGGCGACGCGGGCAGCATGAACGGCAGCGCATCCCGCACGCAGGCGCGCGACGTCGAAATCGGATGGGGGGGGGGGGTGGCAGGGTGCGCGCGCCTGGACGCGGGCCGGCGCAGCGTGGCCGCCGCCGCGGCCCTTGCCGCGCTCGCGCTGCTTGCCGCATCGTCGGCACTGCCCGGCGCGCTAGCCGACTCGCACGACATACCGGACGTTGATCCCGCCGCCCCTCAGATGATCGCCGCTGGATCGCTGTCGCACGGCGTGGGGGGCCACGGCCTTGGCCGCCTGGGCGACGTCGACGTAATCACCATCAACGGCAGCGCGTACGCCCTGGCGCCCTCGATCGACAATGATGTCGTGCACATGATCCGCATCCACGACAACGGCACGCTCGCGCCGGTTGCGGTGGCCAGCCACGGTAGCGACGGCTATGGCCGGCTTGACGGCGCCTACGGCATCGACACCTTTTCCGTGAACGGCACCACCTATGCGATCGTCGTCTCGTACTATGGGGGCGGCGGCGCGCAGCTGATCCGCATCCACGACAACGCCACCATGGAGGCGGTGAGCTCGATAGGCGACAACGTGGCGGACAGGAAGCTCAACGGCGCCGTCCGCGTCGCCGCCTTTTCCATGAACGGCAGCATGTACGCCCTTGCCACGGCGTACTATGACGACGGCGTCCAGCTGATCCGCATCCACGGCGACGGCACCCTAGAGGCGGCGCACTACCTGTCGCACAACTCCGATCGAAATCTGGACGGGGCGTTCGGCGTGGCCGTGTTTGACCTTGACGACGGCCCGCACGCGCTGGTCGGCGCGTTTGCCAGCCACGATGTCCAGCTGATCCGAATCCACGCCAACGGCACCCTGGAGGCGAGGGACCCGCCAACCCGCGGCAATCTGCGCCTTGACGGCGCGAGCGGGGTCACCGCCTTTGAGATGAACGGCACCGTGCACGCCCTGGTGGCGCTCGACAATCCCGGACACGGCGTCGAGCTGGTCCGCATCCACGGCGACGGCACAATCGAGGCGGCGGACCTGATAGCGGACACCGCCGAGCGGGTGCTCAACGGCGCAAACGACGTCGACTCGTTCGTGACCGCCACCGGCGCCAGGTACGCCCTGGTGGCCTCGACCGGCGACGACGGCCTCCAGCTGGCCCGCATCCACGTCAACGGCACCCTCAAGACGGCCGGATCGGCCGCCAACGGCGCGGCCGGCTTTGACGGGCTCAACGACGCCTTTTCGCCGACCGTCTTCTCCCTGGGCGGCCGCGCGCATGCGATCGTCGCCTCTAACCACGGGCGTGTCGCGCAGCTGGTCGAGCTTCCGCCGGTGGCCGCAACCCGCGTCAACGCGACGTCCGCCGACGACTTTTACCGCGACGGCTCCGTGATCGACATCGGCATCGAGTTCGACGACGCCGTCCTGGCGGAGGGGCCGCTGGAGCTGCGGCTCAACACGGGCGGCGCGGCAGTCTACCACGACGGCAGCGGCACCGACACGCTCGTGTTCCGATACGCCGTCGGGCCGGGCGAGAGCGCCGATGACCTGGACTATGCGGGCATACACGCCCTGTCGCGCGGCGGCAACATCACTCACGCGGCCACCGGCGTCCCGGCCGGCCGCACCCTGCCGTTCCCCGGATCCGGCGTGTCGCTCGGCGACCTAAAGGACATTGTCGTCAGAGGGGCGCCGGTATACTCGGTGGACGGCGCGTACGGCGCCGGCGACCGGGTCGACGTGCGCGTGATCTTTGGCGAGCCGGTCGCGTACCGCGGCGCTGCCCCCATGCTGTCCCTCGATGTGGGCGGGGAGGCGAGGAATGCAACGTACGAGCGCGGCAACGGCACGAACTCACTCGTGTTCTCCTACACCGTCAGGGCCGGCGACTACGAGGACGACCTAGACTACCGCGGGACGGGCGCCCTGTCGGGCCGCATCGAGGACCCGGCGGGCAACGTGGTGGATGCCTCGCTCCCGCCGCCAGGCTCGCCCGGCTCGCTGTCCGCCTCGCACGACGTACTGCTCGACCACGCCGCCCCGCGCTTGATCGCCGCCGCGTGGGCCTCGGACGGCGCGGGCGGGGCCAACGCGACGGGGACATTTGGAGCGCTCAACGCGGCCGCGGACGTCGATACCATCGTCGCAAACGGCAGCACGTACGCCGTAGTCGCCTCTGCCCGGGGCGGAGGCGAACTCCAGCTGATCCGCGTGCGCGACAACGGCACCCTGGTGGACGAGCACACGGCGAAAGACGGCACCGACTTTGACGCCCTCCAGTTCGCATACGGCATCGACGCCTTTTACATGGGAGGCGCACCGCACGCAATCGCCTCGGCGCACGGCGAGAGCGCCGTCCAGCTCGTCCGCATACACGGCAACAACGACACCCTCTCGCCGGTGAGCCTGCTTCGCGACACCGGCGGCGACACCTCCGCGGGCCTAGAGCTCGGCGGCGCCACCAGGGCCCGCGTATTCGAGATGAACAACACTCTGCACGCCCTCGCCGCCGGGTTCAACGACGACGGCATCCAGCTGGTGCGGATGCACGGGAACGGCACACTGGAGGCGAGGGAGTCGTGGTCGCTGGGCGACGACGAAGGCGACCTAGAGCTTGGCAACGCGTTTGATGCGGCCGTATTCGACCTGGGCGAGGGCGAAAAGCACGCCCTCGTTGCAGGGCACCGCGATCACGGCATTCAGCTGGTCCGCATACACGGGAACGGCACACTGGATGGGGTGGACTCGCTGGACGACGAGGATGGAGACCTAGAGCTCAGCGGCACGCGCGGCATCGCCGTGTTCGACCTGGGCGAGGGCGAAAAGCACGCCCTGGTCTCGTCCGAGTGGGACAGCGGCATCCAGCTGGTCCGCATACGCGGGAACGGCACCCTGCATCCCGTCGGCTCAGCCTCGAACGGCGACTCTGGCTTTGACAGGCTGGAGGGCGCCTTCGGCATCTCCCTGCTCGGCGGCGACAGTCACGGCGGCGTGTACGCGGCGGTGGCCTCGCGCGTGAATCCCGGCGGCGTCCAGCTTGTCCACGTGCGCGGCGGCGACGGCGCCTTGCTCCCCGCCGGATCGGTTGCCGACGACACGGGCGGCTTTGCCGAGCTCGCCGGCGCGCACGGCATCGCCGCGTTCGGCGAGGGCGGACGCTCCTACGTCCTTGTCACCGCGATCGACGACAACGGCGTCCAGCTGATCCGGACGTCGACAGCGTCCGTCACAAACGTCACCGCCCAGGCGGCTGCCGGCGGCCCGCACGGGCCGGGCTCTGCAATCGACATCGGGGTCGCGTTCGACTCCCCCGTCTTGGCGGATGGGCCGCTCAAGCTGCTGCTCAACACGGGCGGCGCGGCCGGCTACCACAACGGCAGCGGCACCGACACGCTGGTGTTCCGGTACGAGGTCGCCGCCGCCGACCGCGACGCGGACGTACTCGAGTACTCGGGAGTGAACGCCCTGCGGGCCGGCCCCGGCGGCTCGATCGCCGAGAACGCCACGGGGCTTCACGCAAACGCGCTCCTGCCGCCCCCCGGCTCGCCCGGCTCGCTCGGCGGATCGGGCCGCATTGCGATCGACACGCCGCCCGCCGTCGAGTCCGTCTCGTCGCCGAACCGGACGGGGACGTACGGAATCGACGAGGCCCTCCACATAGCCGTGAACTTTTCCGAGCGCGTGACAGTCACGGGCGCGCCCCTGCTGTGGCTCGACACGGGCGAGACGGACCGCGGCGCCCGGTACGCCTCGGGGTCGGGCGAAAAGAGCCTGCTGTTCGCGTACACGGTGTCCGAGGGCGACAAGTCGGCCGACCTGGGGTACGCAAACGCGTCGGCCCTCTCGGTCCCCGCAGGCTCTTCGATCGCCGACGCGACCGGCAACGCGGCGATCCTGGCGCTGCCGGGCCCCGGCGGCGACGGCTCGCTCGCCGGATCGTCGAGCCTGGCGGTTGACGGCATTCGCCCCAAGGTCGAGTCCGTCTCGTCGCCGAACCGGACGGGGACGTACGGGATCGGCGAGACCCTCCACATGGCCGTGAACTTTTCCGAGCGCGTGACAGTCACGGGCGCGCCCCTGCTGTGGCTCGACACGGGCGAGACGGACCGCGGCGCCCGGTACGCCTCGGGGTCGGGCGAAAAGAGCCTGCTGTTCGCGTACACGGTGTCCGAGGGAGACGAGTCGCTCCGCCTAGACTATGCCAACAAATCGGCCCTCTCGGTCCCCGCAGGCTCTTCGATCGCCGACGCGACCGGCAACGCGGCGATCCTGGCGCTGCCGGGCCCCGGCGGCGACGGCTCGCTTGCCGGCTCGTCGAGCCTGGCGGTTGACGGCGCGCGCCGCGCCGCCGCGACGGCCAGCGCCGTGTTCACGGCGCCGAACACGGTCCGCATCGACTACGGCCTGCCGCTCGGCCCGCCCGCGGTCCACGACGGCCCCGTGTACGGCAACGTGACGACGGCGGCCGGGGCTGCCCCCGCAACGTCCGTATCGGGCCTGGGCACGCAGGCGCACACCGTCGTGTTCGGCGGGGACGGCGTGGATGCCAGCCGGACGGGCACGATCGCGCTCCTGGCGGAACTCGTGGGCGAGGCGGGCGGCGTCCCGTACGCGTTTCCCGCCGGCGAGATCTCCGTGGGGGCGGGCGCGGGGGCGCGCACGCTCTCGCCGCCCGGGGACTCGCCCGCCGTCGAGATCAAGAGGAGCGGCTTTGTCCGCGCGCTCAACGCAACCGCCGCCGGCGACGGGGCACGCCCGGCGATCAACGTCACCGGCCTGGCCGTCGCCGGCGCGGCGGACGGGACGGTGAGGATGCCCGGCGACTTTGTCGACATGATCGCCGCCTTTGCCGTGGTCTCTTTCCCTCCAAACGTGACGGCCACGGGCATCCCGGCGGACGGCCTGCTCGAGCTATACGTCTCGCTACAGGAGCCGCCCGCGCAGGACATTGCCGGCGCCCTCGGGCTGGCCGGCGCCCCGGGCCTTGAGGTGAGGCCGGTCGTCGAGGCCGGCGACAACGCGACGCACATCTGGTTCGACAGGCCCGTCCGCATACTCTTGGTGGGCCAGGCCAACGGCAGCGCGTTCTACGTCAACAGCACGAGCGGCGCGGTGGTCCCCGTTGCCGCCAAGTGCGCGGGCGACGACACCTCCGCGGTCGAGGCACATCTCGACAGATCAGGCGCGTGCCATCTTGACTTGGGCGGCGACAAGGTGATCTACACGTACCACCTGACGCGGTTCGGCACGGCGAGGGCAGACACCGGCGGCACCGGCGGCACCGGCGGCACCGGCGGCACCGGCGGCACCGGCGGCACCGGCGGCACCGGCGGCACCGGCGGCACCGGCACGTGCAGCGTCGCCCTCGAGATACGGGAGATTGCGTTCGGCCGCGTCGAGGCCGGCGGCCGGCCGGCCGACGTGGAGCAGGTGATAGTAAGCGCCGGCACGCTGCCCCTGGCCGCCGTGTCGATCACCGCGGCCGCCTGGGTGGACGGGGCAAACGCCACCGTGATGCCCGCCGGCGCGACGAGCGTCATGGACGGCGATGGAGAGTGGCTGCGCCTGGGAGGCGGGGCCGTCGACCTGCCGGCGGGCGACGCGCAGCGGTTCGCCGCAAAGTTCCGGCTGGACGTGCCGCAGGGCGCCCTGCCGGAGGGCGCCGCCACTGTCCGGGCGTCGCAGTCCGTCGAGTACACCGTCGCGTGCGGGGCGCCGCCGCAGTAGGGGCGGCCGACGGGGCCGGCGCCCCGTGCTCCCTGACGCGGGCGGCGCCGCGGGGGCGAAATGGCGCGCCGGCAACGGCTTTTATAGGGCGCCGGCGCCGGCCGCCCCATGGACTACGAGCCGAAGGACATCATGGTCCTCGGGGCCATACGCCGCGGGATCAAAAAGTTCAGCAAGATCTCAAAGGAGACGAGGCTTACCCCGCGCGAGCTCGACGAGGCGCTCGAGGACCTTGAGAAAAAGGGCCTGATCAGGGTCGTCGAGAAAAAGGGATGGCTCGGCAAAAAGGTAGAGCTGTCGACGACGCCAAAGGGCGACGAGGAGCTCGACCGGCGCCTGCACGAGATGCAGGGCAACTGGGACCGCATGGTGCAAATGTACAAGTCCAAGGACAAGGACGGCCTGAACCGCGAGATGGACGGGTTCCGCGGCCTGTTCCCAATGATGATATTCTTTGGGGTCATCGACATGATGATGTTCTCAATGATGTTCAGCATGATCGGCGCCCCAATGTCCGACTATGTCCCGGCCGACCAGATGCCGGAGGGCGCCGACGGCCAGGACGGCGGCACGGCCGGCGACGAGGCCGGCATGGACGGGGGCGTGGACTCTGGGTTCGACGGCGGCGGCTTTGACCTCGGGTTCTAGCCGCGCCGCGTAGGGCGCCGGGTTGGCACCTCGCAAGGCCCTTGCGGGCGCCGCTGCCGCCGCCTCCTCCGACGGCCGCCCTGCCCCTGCCGACCCGCCGGAACCGGCGTACGACTCGCGCGTGCCGCACGGCGCGCAGCGCATGCTCGCGGCGCTCCGGGATGCGGCGGGGCGCGGGGCGCCCGGCGGCGGAGGCGGCGGCGTGCGGGCCGCGGCGCGGCTGGGGATCGGGCCGGACGAGGCCGCCCGCCTCGCCGCCGAGCTGTGCGGGCTCGGGTACGATGTGCGCGACGACGGCGGGCCGTACCCACTCCCCCGCGAGTACAGGCTTGTTCCGGGCCCCGCGCCCCTTGCGCTGCCGTGGGAGGTGGCCGGCGGCGCCGGCGGGTTGCGCCCCCCGCTGGCGACGCGGCGCCTCGGCTCGCGCGTCGTCTTTTACAGGTCGGCGGACTCGACGCAGGACAGGGCCCTGTCGCTGGCCGCGCAGTGCCCCGCGGGGGAGGCCGACGGCCTGGTCGTCGTGGCCGCGACGCAGACCGCCGGCCGCGGGCGGCTCGGCAGGAGGTGGGTGTCCCCCCCGGGCGGGCTGTGGATGTCGGTCGTCGCCGAGCCCGGGCCGCCGGCCCGCGCCGCCACGCTCGTTCCGCTCGCCGCCTCCCTTGCCCTGGCCGACGCCGTCATGGAGGCGGCCGGCGCCGAGGCGGACCTAAAGTGGCCCAACGACCTGCTCGTCGGCGGGCGCAAGGTGGCCGGCATTCTGGTCGACGCGTCGGCCGGCGCGGCCGGCGCGATGGACTCGGTAGTGGTGGGAATCGGGGTCAACCTGGCGGTCGACGCCGCGTTCATCGACGCCGCGGCGGGCGCGCCGCCCGGGCTAGCCGGGGCGGCGAGCCTTGCCGCGCCGGGCGGCGGCGGGCCGCCGCCGGATCCCGCGCTGCTCGCCCGGGCGTTCCTGGCGCGGCTCGAGGACGAGCTTGGGGGGCTGGAAGGGGAAGGCGGCGGCGGAGCGGGCGCCGGCGTGGCCCAAAGGTGGGCGGCCCGATCGTCAATGATCGGGTGCGAGGTCGAGGCCGAGCGCGGCGGGCGCGCGGTGCGCGGGACGGCAACCGGCATAGACGCGGACGGGGCGCTGCTAGTCGCCCGGGGATCGTCGCCCGCCGAGCGGATCGTCGCCGGCGACGTCGCTGCGGTGCGCCGGGCCGAACGCGGCGGGCGGGCCTAGCGGCCGCGCCGCCCGCCGGCGCCTGCCTTCTTCCCCGCGCCGGGCCTCTTGCGCTTTGGCTGCGCGGCGGATGCGGCCCGCGGACTCCCCGCGCCGGCCCTCTTGCGCTTTGGCTGCGCGGCGGATGCGGCCCGCGGACTCCCCGCGCCGGCCCTCTTGCGCTTTGGCTGCGCGGCGGATGCGGCCCGCGGACTCCCCGCGCCGGCACTCTTCCCCGCGCCCTGCTTGCCCGTCCGTTGCGCCGCCTGTCCGCCCCTTTTTTTGGCGCCGCTGCCGCCGCCCGCCCTGGCGCGCCTCGGCCCATCCGGCATCATCTCGGACTGCATGCGGAGTATCTCGGTCAGCTCGGACTGGATGTCGATGGCCGCCGCAACAAGCCCTTCGAGGCGTGCCGTGTACTCGCCGTACGCGGCGATCAGCTCGGACTGCCTTTGGTTGGCGGCCTCGAGGTACTCGCTCCTGCGCACCGCGTTGCCCGACAGGATCATGCTCGGCAGGTCGTCGGGCTGCGCCAGCGCGTCGAGCTCTGCCGTGAGCCGCGAGATGCGCACCCTTGGATCCTCGACGCTGTCGTCCATGCGCCTGCCCTGAGCGTGAGGGGTAAAAGGCTTTCTGCGGCGCGCGCCGTCGGCGGCGGTGCGCGCGCGGAGCCCAGCCCCTCCATACTCCCGCCCGCGGTACCTCCCCTCCCGCCGCGCTGCTTCCGGGCCCCCGCCTCCCCCTCCCCGCCCGTTCCCCGCCGCGCCGCGGGCTCGGTTAATATCGGAACGGGGGGAGCGCCCCGCGATGCATGCGCTCCAGCCGCGGGCCGCGTCCGATCCGCCCCGCGCGGCGCCGCCCGCCCCGTCGCTCTGCGCCGTGGCCGCGGCCCTCTGCGCCGCGGTTGCAGTGGCGGCGGCCGGATTCCTGCCTGGGGCGGATGCGGCGGCGGGCGGCGACGGCGACGGCGAGCGCATCACGCGAGCAGCGGCGGCCGAAATGCTGGCCGCAGGGCTCGAGCTGTCGTCCGAGGGCCGCTACAGCGAGGCCGTCGCGGTCTACGACGCCGTCCTGGCCGACTGGCCGCGGTACGGCGCGGCCCTGAACATGAAGGGCGTTGTGCTCTCGAACTCCGGCGACGACGCCGGCTCGGTCAGGCAGTTCTACCGCGCCCTCCAGGGGGACAGGTCCGACGCCATGGCGCTCGCCGGCCTCGGCGTGGGGCTCGGCAATCTGGGCGAGTACGACGAGGCTGCCCGCTACCTCGACGCGGCCGTCGCGTCCGACCCCGGCTGGGACGTGGCGCGCAACTACCGCGACATCGTCGCCGGCGTGCTAGCAAAGTACCCGTACACGCCGACCCCGCGGCCGGCCGAGCTCGACAACAGGGGCGCGCCGGTGGCCGCCCCCGAGTGGACGCGCGCCATAGCCGCGGCGTGGGCCGCGGGGCGCATAACCGACGCCGAGTTTGCCGCCGCCTTTTCCTACCTGGCCGGGATCGGCGCGGTCGGCGTGCCCCGCCCCGACCCGCTGCCGGGCGAGGGCGGCCGGCCGCTTCCGCAGGGGGCCGTGCCGGGGTGGGTCAGGGAGTCGGCCTCGGCGTGGGGGGCCGGCGTGTCGCGCCCCGCCGACTTTGTGGCTGCCCTGCGCCACATGTTCGACTCCGGCCTGGCCGCCCCCCCGAGCCGGCCGCTGCCGGCCGGCGAGGCCGAGCGCATCCGCCAGGCCGAGCTGTCCGCCCTCGACAGGTACCTCCACGCGGTCGCGTCGAGCGCCGCCGGCGAGACAAGGTACGTCGAGCACCCCAACCCGAGCGGCGACGTGATCAAAAAGTTCATGCGCGACTACATCAAGTGGAACTTTGACGAAGAGGCCGCCCGGGCGTCGACCTCGTTCCCGAACCCCGTCGCGCGCTCCGCGCCCGGCGGCGCGACCGTGCTGACGTACCGCATGTACGTCAACGAGCAGCCGTCCGGCCTGCCGCTGGACCACGTCGGCACGCTCTCGGACTCGCTGGCGTACTGGGAGGGGCGCACGCTCACCTCGCGCGGGGGCGACGTCCACGTGAGGTTCGAGCACACGACCCGCAAGGACCTGGCCAACGTGTGGGTGACGTGGGTCGTGCGCGACCTGGGCGAGGGGGTGCTGGGCCACGCGCACGTCGGAAAGGGGGTCGTCGAGGTGGCCCTCGGCGACTATGCATGCGACGGGAGCTTTCAGCTGTACGACGTCGACACGGTCCGGCGGATCATGACGCACGAGCTCGGCCACTCGATAGGCCTGCGGCACTCGGACAGCCAGGCGAGCGTCATGTACCCGACGATGCGCGCCGGCTACGCGTACTGCCTGCTCGGGTGACGGCGGGGAGGGTGGCCCCTGCCTGGGCCGTCAGGCCATGTCGAGGGCGCGCGAGTGCCTGCGCGTGTGCGGCCGCTCGCCGGCGTACTTGCGCCTCATGTGGCCCGAGGGCCGGCCGTGGAGCAGCTCCAGAAACCACGACTCGTGCTCGATCTCCTCGGCCAGTATGTCCTTGGCAATGTCGTACGTGGCGGGGTCCTTGCCTTCCGTCATGCGGCACACCTTGTTCCAGTTGACGATCGCGCCCTGCTCGGCCTTTAGGCACCTCTCCAGGATCTGCGTCAGGTCCGTGGGGCTCTCCTCCGGCAGCCGGAGAAACTCGCAGCCGGACATGCGGATATAGTCGGTCGCATCGCGCGGCAGCCCTCCGCCGAGCTGGTAAATCCTCTCGATGCACGACTCGAAGTGGCTCAGGTCCTCGAGGCGCGCATCCTCAATGACGCCCTTGATCCCCTCGCCCTCGAGGCCCGTGCAGTTGGCCCGCAGCAGCGTAAAGTAATAGTACGCGGTAAACTCGACCGACGAGTTGACCACGAGCTGGCGCACGAGCTCGTCGACGTCCAGGCCGTTCTGCCGCAGCACCTCAACGCCGACCACGTGCGGGCCCTTCTTCGCGCCGCCCGTCTTTTTTGCCCTCTTCTTGGCAGCCGCCACGGGGCCGGGCCGCCGGCAGTGCTATAAAAGTCGTCCATGTGGCGCGGTTCTTTGTAATCCGCGGTGGGTCGCTTGAGGGGGGGTCGAGGGGGGCTGGCGGGCCTTCGACACCCGCCCACGGCCGTCCGAAGCCGGTGTGCGGGTCGCCTAGCCGGTACTGGGCAGTATCCGGACGCTTTTGCCCGACACTTTGAAGGTGATGCGGTCGGTGAGGCCCAACAGGTCGACGACTGGCTTTGGGATGGTGCTCTGGTAGCCCCGCCCCTCATAGTAGCCGAGGCCCACGGTGAACTCTTTGGTGTCCTTGCGCCACCGTCCCATGCTCACTGGCCTCAAAATTCCTTTATAACCACATAAAACTCAGTAGATTTATAACCCCCCTTTGGAGACGCGCGCCGTTGGTCGCGGGCGTTTGCTACAGTGGCGATGCGGCGGGGGTCGACCGGCATGCTGGTCTAGCGGCGGATACGTTCGCCGACCCGTTCGCCGACCCGTTCGCCGACCCGTTCGCCGACCCGTTCGCCGACCCGTTCGCCGACCCGTTCGCCGACCCGTTCGCCGAGGGCGGCACGGGACACCCCTGGCTCGTCATCCCGCCGCCGGGCGATGCCGACACGGAAGTGGACATGCTCCAGACCCTGCTCGACATCGTGGACATGGTGCCCGTCGCCATGGAAAACGCCAAGCGGTCCGCCGCGGGCAAGCTCCTTGAAGAAGGGGGGCACGTCAAGCGCCTCGACGAGTTCCAGTTCCAGGTCACTCCGGCCAACACGGGCAAGCGCGCCCCGGCGGCCAAGCGAGACCGGATCTACAACGTACTGATCCTGCCCGGCGTGGGGTCGTCGTGCACCTGCCCCGACCACAAGAACAGGGGCGGCCGGGTCCTCTGCAAGCACATCCACGCCGCGCTCTCCCTGGCGCACAAGGAGGACACCGAGAAGGAAGCCGAGGCAAACTTTGTCGAGGATTCGGTCGTCGCGGCAATGTTCAGGGGGGCGGCGGAGGCTAGCCGCGGGGCGGAAGAGGCTAGCGGGAAGACGGGCGCGGCCAGGTCGGCGTACGCGGCGTACCGGTGCATGGCCGGCGACGAGGAGGGGGAGAGGGGCGCGGACCGTGCCGTGTGGCAGTGGGGCGGGACGGCGGCGGCGGCGGCGCCCGGCGGGGCGGCGCTCCGAATAGCCAAGTTCGACCCGTCCTCGTGCGCGCTCTGCGGCGGCGGGCCGGTCACCGGGCACGGGACCCGCCACAACCAGAACTACGACACCCGGAGGTACAAGTGCGGCTCGTGCGGCAAGACGTTCTCGGGGAACGTGGGGTTCGCCCGCCTCAAGGCGAGCCCCGAGATCGTGACGCAGGCCGTCCACATGTGGCTGGCGGGAATGTCGCTGCCGGCGGTTGCGCTGTGGCTCGAAGAGTTCGCCTCGATCAAGGTGTGCCACAAGACGATACTCAACTGGGCAGAATCTGAGATCGGCCTGATCGAGGAGTACGCAGACAGCGTCCTCACCCCGCGCGTCTCCGACATGTGGAGGACCGACGAGATGTACTACGGCATACGGGGCAGGGAGCAGTACGCGTTCTGGATGATCGACGACCTCACGCGCTACGTCCTTGCGCTGCAGACGGCGGAGCACAAGGGAACGTCCGACGTCAAGCCGCTCTTTGAGCACGCCGCGGCCCTGGCGTCCATGGACGCGCCGGCCATCCTCGTTTCCGACAAGGCGGCCAACTTCCACAGGGCGTGGCACGACCTGTACCGCGCCAGGAACTTCATGCATCGCCCCACGTTCCACATCCAGACAATACACGCGACCGACACCGACTACAACAACAATATGATGGAGCGCTTCAACGGCTGGATCAGGGCGCGCACCAGGGCCGCGAGGGGGCTCAAGAGCATCGACTCGGCGATGCTGCGCGGGCTGCGCGTGTTCCACAACTTCGTACGCCCGCACGGCGGGCTCGGCGGGATCACACCCGCCCAGGCCGCCGGAATCGACATAGAGCGGCCCAACGCCGCGATGACACTGGCGCAGAACGCCGCCGTCCACAGGCTTCGCCGCCGGACATAGGGGCTGCGCCCGCAGCAGGACAGGGCGCCGCGCAGGACGGCCCCCGCGCCGCCTGGCGCCAAGGGCGCCCGGAGGCGCCCCGGCGGCGCCCCAAGATCGACCGTCCGGCTGCAATGAGGCCGAAATCGGCAGGCGGGCGCGGCATGCACGGCCAGCGAAGCCCCCGGATCGGGCGATCCTGGCGGGCGGAGAGGCGGGGCGGCCGGGCCGCCCACCGCGGATTACAAAGAACCATGTGGCGCGTCATGGCTTCCTGCGCGTATTCCGTGCCGTGACAGGGGGCACGGCTGCCGTCCTGCCATAAAGCGTTAGACTAAAATGGCACCGGCAACGCGCAGTCGGCATGTACGTGGACACGATAAACAGACTGGCCAGAGATCTGCCAGCCGTCGTGCCTACAATCTCATCGAACCGAACGCGCGGTCGTACGCCGACGAGTGCATTTTCCAACTTTGCCATTAATCGGGAACAGGGTGTGTGGGCCGAGTCCATTCTCGCAGACGGTCTTAGGGCTGTTATTGGTGACAATTACAGCATAGTAAAATACGGTAAAAGCGACTCTATCATGGCAGGTGAAAAAGGATTTAACGACTTCTACGAACGGTACCAAGACGAGCTAGATGACATCGGCAAAAGGCCTGACTTGCTCATTTTTCGCAAGGGTGTTGTTGACAGGCTGGATATAAGCGAGGACGGCCCAGGCGGAAAAAACGAGTGCGTTAAAAATTCTATTCTGGGGATTGAGGTTCGCTCAAGCTCACTTTTGGCCAGAAAATACGCAGAAGCTAAAAACAACGAGGCTAGTTTCACCCCTAAGATAGAAGACTTACAGACTGTACTGAAATGGATTCGGGCGTATGGGGTGCCACACTATTATGCGCAGGTTTTCTTCGACGAAATACATGTTATCTCTTTCCGTCAGATACTGGAGACACTCCTGCGCGATCCGGACGGTTTTGCCATCCGCAAAAATTACAGGAACCAATTCAAGAGCACGATTCATGTGAAGATCTCTCGTGGCTCAAGGTGGGGCAAGATCTACATTCCTCCCACCCACGAGAGCGGGCGGAAAGAACTTGGCGCTGGCCGCCTGATACACTACGTCAAGTTCGGCAACGGGCGCATTGATCTAGATGGCGCCACGACGGACAACATTATCCGTGAGGCCTTAGACTCGCGATGACCTCTGCCACCCTCCTGTCGGCCCGCTCTCGTGCACCGCGTGCGCCCCTGCACATATCGCCAAACAGCAGCGCAAGCTCGGACACGGTCTCTGCATCTAGGCGGCTTACGGGGAGGACGGGAAGCTGTAGCAGGTCGCTGGGCTCGAATTTGTGCAGGCCGTCGCCGTATTCACGCCGCGTCGCCTTTTGGACCGACATGCAGTGCCCCGAGTTGAGGTAGCAGAGTAGGGCCTTGATCATTTTGCTACTGCCATAGTGCGGATATACGCCGTGGTACGATGCGAGGTTAAGGCATCCGGCCTTGTTGTGGATGAACCTCATGTTGTCCCTGCTGAACACTGTTGCAAGTATGGGCGCTGGCTGCCTTGTCTCAGTCGAGTACCACGGCGTCCTGTGCATGCACAGGTATCTCTTGTCTATTCCACGCCGCTCGCCGTCCTTTATGTAGCGACGGAGGTTGGCAGAGGGTGGACCGGTGCAGTACAGTAAGTGCACCTTGTGGCCGGCAGCGGCGAGCTGCTTCATATGTCCACGTGTAATCTCGTACCCTTCGGACTGCCTAGCTCTGGATACGACCGGCACGAGAAATCTGTCCTCGATTTTCCACTGGGCGCGCTCGAAGTCGGCCAGAGTGAAAAAGTCATTCGATCCGCTTGCAATGCCACGCTTGACATCCGCTTCGTGCGAGAGGGGCACTAGGAATGCGTGACCCTTCCTTCCCGTGGGCGGCGCCCCGGCAAAGTAGTTCTGCCACTTTGATCCGGGATCCATGCTGTCCTGTCTCACTAGCCTCACTCGCACCCCCTTCTGCGGGTGCCCGTCAATGGCTTTGCGTACCCCCTCCAAGGATCCGCCGGTCGTGACGAACGTGGTACGGTGCCCAGCGACGGGCTTTTTGTTGGTCATGATTGATATAGTGGAAGTCGTTAGCGTCTTGCCGAACACGGTCTTTGCAAAGTCAAACGTCACAAAGGCGTCTAGGGTGAAGTTTTCAATCATAAACGACTTGACGGCCCTTCCGTACCCCGTGTAGAAAAACTCGGCTGGCGTAATGAAGACCATCGTTCCTCCTTCCATGACAGAGCTGGCCGCCTTTAGCATGAAGAGTGCGTACAGGTTCGTAAGCTTACTCAATCGTGCCCCTGCCTCGTGGCCTACGCGTGTTATCGCCTCGCGGTCAAATCCGTGAAAGTTGACGTACGGCGGGTTGCAAACTAGGAAGTCTACCTGAGGAATACCCGCGTTGCCTGCCAGGTAGTCGGCGTTGAGCAGGCGTAGGCGTCGGACAGCTGACGCCCCATGCTTTGTCTGCATGTCGAGGTGGCAGGCATTGACCATCATGGGGTCGACGTCTATCCCGTACAGCCTAGCTTCGCTGCCTGCTTCTACGAGCTTGTCTAGGAATATCCCTATGCCGCAGGCGGGATCTAGGACGGTCTTGACATTGCTGCCCAGCCCGTACGACACCATGAACTCGGCAATGGCGGGTGGGGTTGCAAACTGACCAAGTCTCTTGCGGAACTCATAGTCAGTCTTTTCGTATACTTCGGCAAGGGTGCGGTTGCGGTGACCATTGCCACCCGGATGCGTTTTTTGCCGTTGGATATTATGCGGAAGCCGTACGCCGGCGTCGCGCGCACGGCCTGCCACCTCTGCATAGAACTCGTCTCGTAGGATAGGCGACGCTTGTCGCTGTCTCATGTAGCTGTCACCTCTACGTAGGCGTTTCTCCGCCGCACTGCCGTTTGGTACGCCAGAACTGTGCCGCGCGGAAGGGCCATCGGCTGTGGCGCTGCCGTGTGGGGTAGAATCCGCGTGCTGGTCGTGGTACGGCAAGCCCTGCCGCACTGTTCTGGTAGTGTCACGACCATCGTTTCGAGCGACGTGCTACGGTAAATAAGCGCTTCACTACGGCAGAATGCTGAAAACTGCGTCGCAAAAATCAACGCACGTAGGCGAGACACCAATTCGCAGGATGCTGTACTATGACATCGACTCGACATGGCGAACGCGGTTTGGAGTGAGATGGGGGGCCGCAATGCTAGCAACGTCGGGGTCACCGTGGGGCGATGGCGTGCACGGCCGCCTTGTTGCCAGTTCGCATGCCCACAAAAGCGAGCGGGGAGGGTGGGCAACAGAACATACACCTCTGCCGCCGGCCGCTACTCCGACCTCTCGGCGAGCCACCGCCCTAGCTCGGGCAGCACCCTCTTCTGCGACAGCGAGCTCGCTATCATCCCGACGTGGCCGGTCGGGTAGATGCGCATGACCTTGTCGTCGCTGCCGACGGCGTAGTGCAGCGGCATGCTGCACTCGGGCGAGACGAGGTGGTCGCCGACGGCTACCTGCGTGAATAGCGGCATGCGTATGTTCCTGAGGGCGACGCGGCGGCCGCCGACGACCATGCGGCTGTTGACCAGGAGGTTCTCCTTGTAGATGTTCTTTATCCACTGCCGGAACAGCTCGCCGGGTATGGGCGGCGTGTCGGCGAGCCACTTTTCGACCCTCATGAACCCGTCGACAAAGCCCTCGTTCTCGATGTTCTTGAAAAAGTTGACGTACTTTTCAATGCCCTGCTCGAACGGCTTGAGGACGGAAAAGCAATAGTACATGAACTCGGGCGGCATGTTGCCGATGGTGTCGACCATCTTGTCGACGTCGACGTGCTTTGCAATGTTGCTCACGACCGTCGTGTCGCGCCAGCCGTCGATAACGGGGGCCGTGGCCACCAGGTTGCGGACCTTTTCGGGGTGCAGGGCCGCGTACGTGACGGCCATCGTCCCGCCGGTGCAGTACCCCTGCAGCGAGACCGAGTCGACGCCGGACTCGGCCCTTACAAAGTCGACGCAGCCGTCGATGTACCCGTTGACGTAGTCGTCAAAGTCCAGGTAGCGGTCGGCGTCGCCCGGCGTGCCCCAGTCTATCATGTACACGTCGAACCCCTGCGAGAGGAGGCTACGCACCCAGCTCTTGCGCGGGTGTATGTCGAGTATGTGGTAGCGGTTGATCAGGGCGTACGCAATGACGACGGGCGTGCGGTGGCGGCGCTGCGCGAGCGGCCTGTAGTGGAGCAGGCGCACCTTGTCGTGCACGTACGCAACGTCGTGGTCGGTCGTCTCGATGCTGATCTCGTCGGGGGCGGCGACGAGCCGCGGCGCGACGCTGACGTTGTGGCCGAACTTGAGCAGCGCCTCGACGACCCTCGGGTCGACCATGTCGTCGCCGGTCATGCGCCGCCGGCGCCTCCTCCTCCCCCTCCGCTGCCGCCGGCCGCCCCCGCCCCCGCGGCCGCGGCCGCCCTCAGCTGGCGGTTCTCCGCCTCGAGCTTTGAGACGCGCCGCTTGAGGCTGTGCATTTCTCGGTACACCCCCTCGATGTCCTTTTTGTTGGGAAGGTTCGCCGAGCGCAGGACGACGTCCATCATGTTGTTCCAGTGGCGCGCCAGGTCGAGCTCCTTTGAGACGAGGCGGCCGTAGTTGTCGCCGAACCTCTTCGAGTCGAACAGCTCGGTAAAGTCGTTGTCGAACATGTCGATCCACACGCGCTTGTACGCCTCGAACCGCTCGAGGTCGTTGGGTATGCGCGGCAGCTTTGCGTCGACCTTGCGCTGCGCGCCGGCCCATGTCGCGGCCAGCTGGTCGTAGTACTTTGAGAGCGCCTCGCTGAACTCGGCGGCGTCCTGGCCGGCGGCGAGCATCTCGGTCGCGATCGCCTTTGCATTCTCGGCATAGTTGCGCATCGGCCCCGCCGAGGTGAGCGCCTGCGGCTTGCTGGCCATGAGGTGTATCAGGTCCGTCCAGAACAGCGAGACGTGCCGAAACTGCTCGCGCGCGTCGGCGATGGGGCCCGCGCCGCCCTCTGCCCCCTGGCCGGACGGGGGGGCCGTGCGGGCGTCCTGCCCGCCGGCTGGCATGCCGGACGGGCCGCCCTGGATGCCTGCCGCGCCCTCGACTCCCGCACCGGCAGCTTCGCCTTCTACCCGTGCTCCTGCCGCGCCCTCCCCGACGCTCGCACCGGCCGCCCTCGCAGCCCCGGCCCGCGACTCTGCGGCCGCCCCTGCGCCGCCCTCGCCGGCCCGCTTCCGCCGCGCCCCTGCGCCCTCCTCTAGCCCCTGCTGCGCCGGGGCCGCCGCGCCCCTGGCCCCTGCGCCCCGTCCGGCCCCCTCCTCTGCGCCCGCGGCCACGCCGCGGCCAAGCGGCCGTTCGCAATAAATAGATCGCTTGGTCGTCCCCGGCATGGGCGGGGAGATCGACGCCGAGGCCATTTGCAGGGCCGTAATGGACATCGACCCCAAGATGAGGTCGGCCCGGCTCATCAACCACAGGGGCCACCTGGTGGCCGGCGGCATGAAGGGAGACCTCCAGTCGCTAGAGGCAAAGCAGCAGGACGAAATGATGTTCATGGAGCTTGTCCTGCGCGTGAGGATGCGCCGCGAGTTCGACGCCGAGCTCGGCTCGGTCCACTTTTCGCTCTCGTACAGGGACAAGGTCATACTCATGAGCTTTCCGCTCGCCGACAACGCGGTCCTGCTCGCGTCCGGCGAGAGGGACCTGGACTTTGGCTCCATCCCCTTCAAGGTGCTAGAGGCCATCAAGCCGCTCAGGGATGCTGGGCCGGGCTACTTTTAGGCGCCTGCGCGCCGCGGGCGGCCATGTGTTTGAAAAAACGCCCCGCGGCCTCACAAACGTAAGGCCCGGGGCCGGATTGCCCTATATACTGGGGCCGCGCACCGCGGGCAATGGCATCGGCATACGTTCTGATCAACTGCGAGCTCGGCTCGGAAGAGGCCGTCATTGGGCAGCTGAAGATGCTAGAGGCGGTCAAGGAGGTGCACGGCACGTTCGGGGCGTACGACATACTCGCAAAGGTCGAGGCACTGGAAGTGAGCGTCCTGCGCGAGACGATCACGTGGAAGATACGCAAGATCGACAAGATACGCTCGACGCTGACGCTCATGGGCATCGAAGGCCAGGAATAATCCCCGTAACTACCAGGCCCCCACCGCCCCTTTTTCTTATTACTGCGGAGGCATCCGCCGCCCGCCGCATCGAAGCCGGCCCCCGCCGCTGGAATGCGGCCGCAGGCCCCCTCTGCGTGGCGTCCGGTCGAGCAAAGCCGCTGACAGCGGCCGCCTCCCACCTTCTCCGCCTCTGCGCCCCGCGCGCCGCAGGGCCGATGCCGCCCGCGGGCCGCCGATCCTCCCCGCGGATTGGCCGCCTCAAGCGCGGCTGCGGCAGTGCCGCCCGCGGCGCCGCCGATCGCGCCCCCCTTCCCGCGCTCAGACGATCTTCCTGAGGCCGGCGCACCGGTTGCGGATGGTCACCTCGGTGACACCCGATGCGATCGAAATGTCCCTCTGCGACTTTATCTCCCCGTTGCTGATGCAGGCGAGGTACAGGGCCGCCGCCGCAATGCCCATGGGATCCTTGCCGGCGACCATGCCGAGCCTCTTGGCCTTGTCGAGTATCCTGATGGCGCGGCGCTTTGTCCTCTCGCTCAGCTTTGCAATGCTCGCAATGCGCGAGACGCCCTTGACGGGGTCGACGACGGGCATCTTGAGGTCGAGCTCCCTGTACAGGAGCCGGTAGCACCTGGCCACGTCCTTGCGCCGCACGTTTATGCCCTCGGCGATGTCGTCGAGGGTGCGCGGCGTCTCGGTCGTCCTGCACGCCGCGTACACGCACGCGGCGACCATTCCGTGTATGGACCTGCCGCGGACGAGCTTTTTGTCCATGGCCTTGCGGTAGATGTACGCGGCCTTTTCAATGACCGAGTCGGCCAGGGCGAGCTTGTCCTTCATCTTGCCCATCTCGCTGAGGGCCTGCCGCAGGTTGCGGTCCGACGACGAGTGCGCCTGCGTGCGGTTGTCCCAGGTGCGGAGCCTCTCGATCGACGTCTTGACCGTGGACGGCAGCGGCTTGCCGGTCGAGTCCTTGTTGGCTGGGCCAATGACCGTCGACAGGCCCATGTCGTGCATTCTCAGGGACGTGCGCGAGCCGACCCTCGACCGGTTGGCGCCGTCGCTCGAGAACGACCTCCACTCGGCGCCCTCGTCGGACAGCCTGTCCGTAATGACGTAGCCGCACATGGCGCAGAACATTTCACCAGTGCTCTCGTCGGTAATGATGCGCTGCTGCGCGCACGAGGGGCACCGCTTTCCAAGCGCCTGTGTCCGGTTCAACCCAACATGCGAATTCGCTTATGACTTATAAACCTTGCGGCGCCCTTATAAGGGCCGCGGCCGCGTTGCGCGGCTGGTCTGCCCGGGGGCGCCCTCGCGGCGCCCGGATCTTATGCTGCGGCAGTTCGGGCGGTTCTGCGGGCGGGGCGGACGGGCAGCGCGGCCGCCTGGCCCGCCCTCTGTGCTGCCGCCGCCGGTTCCGCCTGGTAGCCACCAAGAGCCGGCGCCCCGGGCCGGCAGGCGCCGCCGGGATGGCCGGGTGCGCGCACGGCGTGCGGGGCCAGGGTGGCGGCCCCGCGCGGCGCGCGGAGCGCCCCGCAGCGCATCCGGGCCGGCTTGGGCGGGATCGCCGCGTCGGCAGGCCGCCCGCGCGGAGCGCCCCGCCTGCGTTCAATCCTCCCGATGCGCGCCTAGCGAACAATGATTATCAAAGGGCGGGTTTATCAACCCCCCCGCCGCTCTCCTGCCCACGGGCTGCGACTGGGCAGTCAATAGGGGGGCGGTCTCTGCGCCCTAGGCGCCCCCGTCCCCCGCCTTTAGTGCAACAACGGCGGGATTCGCGTCGAACTTTGCCCTGATGGGCTCGAACCAGCCCCGAAAGTGCGCGTTTTTTCTGCAGTGCTTGTGCACCACGCGGGCCGCCGTGTCGGCCGGCTGTATCATGATGTCGAGGCGCGAGTCCCTGAAAATCGCCCCGTTCGGTGTCCTGGACGGCTGCGCAAAGGGGGTGGCGTATGTCCGTCCTGCGGGACGGGTGGCACCCTTGTCGAGATGCCTCCTCGCCCGCACGGGAGTGGGCGCTTTCGGTTCTCGCCCGCCGCCTGGCCGCCCGCGGGCTGCGACCATTGGGGGCCGAGAAAGGCCCCTGCGTCGAGGTGTGCGGGCGGCGGGCTCCACCCTTGGGCGCGGCGCGCCCGCTGCGGGGCGTGGCCGGCGCCGCCTATTGCGGCTGCCCTTGGCGAGGGGCTAGGGAGGCCAGCAGGGCGTACAGGTGGCTCTTGGAGTACCTCACGCCCGTCGCCCTTTCAATCTCGTCGCCGAACTCTTTGGCCGTCAGCTTGCGGGGCGGCGCGGCCGCCCCATTTGCATTCCCTGGCTTTTTGGTCTTCCCGATGCTCTTGCCCGCCTTCGCCCGCGCATTGCGCGCAGGGAGCCTCCCTCCTGCCTCTTTGAGCGTCGCCCTGCCGACCTTTGGCGCCCGGCCGAGGTTTTTGGCGGGGCGCTGGAGCGCATCGACGCCGCCCTTTTGGTAGGCGTCCCACCATGCGGACAGGGTACGCTCGGAGACGTGGTAGAACCATGCAACGCGCTTCATTCCGAGCCGCTTGTGCTTTGGCCGCTGCCGATCTGCGGCGACGGCCCTCATGGCCAGCATCTTGACGACTAGCGAGTCCTGGCCCTCGTCGTCCAGGGCGGCCTGGATCTCGGCGTTGGGCTGGCACTCTTCGATGTACGTGTCAATGATGGCGCGTTCCGTGGAAGAGCTGCCGGCCTTGATGGGTGAAGCCAATGCCCTTGACTGCACCCTGTCGGGATAAATCCCTGTGGTGAATAAAAACTGACCTGCCGGTTGGACTAGCTTGACAGCCTGTCGCGCACTGGTGGCTGGCCTGGGCTTGGACGCCGCGCCCCCGCTTGCAGAACGGGCGCCTGGCAATTCTCGTAGGCCTTGCCCCGTGTCCTAGAACCTGCCCCGGCGCGGCCGCCGGGCGCAGGCTCCGTCTGGTCCGGGCGCGTGCGGACTGGAGCCGCCCGCGGGCGGATGCGACGGCAGGCGTGACCACACGGCAGGCGCGCGATCCTTGCCGCCCTCGCCTGCGGCCTGCCGATGCGCGCTCAAGCCTGCCCACGGCGCGGCAGGCCCTGCGCCTCTTGCGGAGCGCGATCTGCAGATCGCACGGCATGCGGGCGCGGCGCCCCGCGCCGACGGCCCTCGACGCCGCGGCGGCCTGCCCGGCCTCGAGGGCCGGGCCGGCCGCGCGGCGCGGGCGGCGGCCGAGACGGACGCGCTCGCCCGCCCGCCCGCCCGCCTGCGCAGCCTCTGCGCACGCGCTGCCCTGCGCGGCCCGCAGGGGGGCCGGTTCCCTCCCCCCCCTCGGCCCTCCGCCCTGTCCGGCACTGCGCGGCCGCGCGGCAGCGGCGGTCTGGCCTGCCCAATTTGACCCGCCGTCAATGCCTGTTGACACTGCCAAAAAAATGCGGCGCGCGCGGAACGCGGCGTGAAGCAGCGCATCGCGGAGGATGCGGCGCGCCGGGCGCAGGATCGCCGGTGGCGCGCCGGCCGCCTGCCCGGCCGCAACGAGCGGTTCTACAGGGACGGAATCGAGTACCTGGGGCACCTGCGGCGGCTTGGACGAACCGACTACCCATTCGAAGATGAGCTGTACTATACAATGCCGGCCGTCTCGTCTCCTGCCGGTGGGCAGGCGGCCTGCAACCGGCCGGGCGGGCTCTTTGCCTAGCAAGGGGCGGGCTCCACCCCCCCTCCCGCCGCCCGCCTTCCCGCGGGCCGCGGCAGGGCAGGCGGCAGGGGGGGGGGAGTCTCTGCGCCCTGGCGCCTCGTACCAGCCGCAACTTGACAGTTGCGGAAGGCGTCCACAAGTAGGGGGGGGGGGGTCCCTGCGCCCTGGCGCCTCGTACCAGGCTAGAACAGCGGCGGGACTCGCGCGAGCCCTGTGCCGACGGCCTAAGCCTGTCCCGCCTCGCACGCACGGGAACTTGGGTGCAGGGCTGCTACCGCCTCCCGCCGCCGCCCCGCCCCGCCCCCGCCGGCCTGCACGCGCGCTACTTGGCCTTGCCCGCCGCCGCCCGCGGGAGGATTCGGCGGTAGGTGTGCCCGCACAGCAGGCACGTGATCCTCACCGCCCTGGTCTGCGACCTGCCGATGCGCACCCTAGAGCCGGCCCCCGGCGCGACAAAGCTCTTGCATCTCTTGCAGAACGCGATCCGCAGCCAGTACGGCATGCGGACGCGGTTCCTCGTGGCAATGGCCCTTGCCGCTGCGGCCTGCCCGGCCGCGAGGCCCGGGTCGGCCCGCGCGGCGCGGACGGCGGCCAGGACGAGCGCATCCATGTCCCCGATCGCAGCCTCCCTGTCCCGCGCGGCCCTGCCCATGCCCGAGCCGCCCCGGCGCGGCCCATAAAGGAATCGGCGCGCCCCGGGCTTGCGCCCGCCCTGCCGGGCCTGGTCCCGCGGGGACGGCGCCGGGCGCCGGGCGCCGGGCGCCCGCCCCGCCCGCCCCCGCGCCCGACATGGCTCAAAAGGCGTAAAAGGATCGCCCGCCAACCGCGCGCGATGGGGGGCGGGGCGGCGCCGGCGCGCCGCGCGGGTCGCACGCCGGGCGGCGGGGGCGCGGCGCCGTGCTGAGCCCCGCCCCGGCCTCGATCGAGGCGGCGCGCCTGCGCGTCACCGAGTGCGTCGCCTGCCGGCTGTGCGAGGGCAGGACGCACGCGGTGCCCGGCCGCGGCCCCGTCCCGTCCGCGATAATGCTCGTCGGCGAGGCGCCCGGCCGGTCCGAGGACCTGCGCGGCGAGCCGTTCGTCGGCGCGGCCGGCGCGCGCCTCGACAAGGCGCTTGAGGGCGCCGGCCTTGGCCGCGGCTCGGTGTACATTACCAACGTCGTAAAGTGCCGGCCGCCGGGCAACCGCGCGCCTACCGAGGAGGAGAGCGCCGCATGCAGGGCGCACCTCGACGCCGAGATGGCCATAGTGCGCCCGTCCGTCGTCTGCATCATGGGCAACACGGCGCTCGGGGCGCTGCTCGGACTGAGCGGCATATCGAGGCTGCGCGGCACGACCGTGCGCCGCGGCGGCATGGACTACTTCATAACGGTGCATCCGGCGGCGACCATCTACAACAAGTCAATGATGCCGGCCCTCATGGACGACATGAGGGCGCTGGCGGCCGCCGCGCGGGCGGCGCCGGTGGGGGGGCGGGGCTGATGGCCCGGCCGCTGCCGCGCTCGTTCTACGCGCGCGAGACGGAGAGCGTTGCGAGGGACCTGCTCGGCCGCCTGCTCGTGCGCGTCGCGGGGGCCGGCCCCGGCGGCCGGCGCGGCGCGGCGCGGCCGCTCGTAATGTCGGGCATCATAACGGAGACGGAGGCGTACGGGTCGTCCGACGATCCGGCCAGCCACGCGTACCGCGGCATGTCAAAGCGCAACAGGGCCATGTTCGGCACGGTCGGCACGGCGTACGTCTACTTTACGTACGGCATGCACTACTGCGTGAACGCCGTCGCGCGGGCTAGCGGGTCGGACGCCGGCGCGGTCCTCATCCGCTCCGTCCGGCCGGTCGCCGGCGCCGAGCTCATGATGCGCAACCGCGGCAGGGACGGCATGGACGGCCTGGCCGACGGGCCGGCAAAGCTGACAATGGCCATGCAGATAAACAAGGCGCAGTACGGGGCCGACCTGACCGACTCGGGCAGCGGGGTGTACATTGCCGCCGGGTCCGGCGTGCCGGACGGCGAGGGCGTGTCCGAGTCCGGCAGGATCGGCATACGGCACGGCGTCGAAAAGATGTGGAACTTTAGGATCGGCTAGATGCCTCCGGGCCGGGGCCCCCACTCCCGCCGCCGCCCCCTCCCGCCCCCGCCGCCGATCCGTCCTCGTCGAGCGTCCACGGCGCGACCCTGCCGAGCACCCTCGCCCAGTCCAGCCGCAGCAGCACTATGACGACCGACGTCAGGGCCGCCCCGAACACGATCATGCCGATGTACACGGGGGTCGCATCGTCGATGTCCTCCAGGAACGGCTCGACGAGCGACAGGCCGAGAAAGTGGGCGACGACGACGATGATATAGTGCAGGACGACCTTGCCCGCCAGGGTGGCCGCGAAGAACCGCAGCGGGTTGTACTTTGCAAGGCCGAGCGGGACGTACACGATGTCGTCGGGTATGGGCGTGGCCGCCGCGACGAACGCCGCCGCCGCGCCGTACCTGCGGACGAGCCGCTCGAACGGCCTCATGCGGAGGCGCGACCTTGCGCCAATGATGCGCCCTCCGCCGTAGCTGGCGTAGAATATGATCTGCTTGGCGCCGGCCGCCAGCAGGGCCGACGAGAGGGCCAGCACGTGCAGGTCGAACTGGTCGCCGACGGCCATCGTCGCGAGCAGCAGGAACGACGGGACGGGGACGAACGGGATGAGCGACCCGAAAAAGCTGACGAGGGAGAGGAGGAGGTACCCGCCACCCGGATCGAACGGGAAGAGATCGGTAACGTCCAACCGGTGGAGGGGGCGGCGAGGATTCTATTTAACGAGATCGGGCGCCGCTTCCCCCGCCGACTTCACCCGCGGCGCGGGGGCAGGGGGAGCGGGAGGGCGGCGCAGGCGGGCGGCGCAGGCGGGCGGCCCGCGCCGGCTGCCCTCGGCGGCGTTAGCCGGCCGGCCGGCCGGCCGCGGCGCGAGAGCGGGCGCGGGCGCGGGCGCGGGCCGCCCCGATGCGCGCAGGCGGCGGCATCCGGCGCGGATCCCTAAAATACCGCCCCTCCGCGGCGCGGGCCGATGGCCGCCGCGAAAAAGCACCGCGCGATCACCGATGCGATCGCGCGGATCAGCCCGTTCATCCGCTTTGTCGCCATCGTGGGGCCGAGCGGCGAGCTGCTCTCCCACTACCGGCGGGAGGGCCTCAAGCCGCTGCTCGACGCCAAGAGCACGCACTACCAGTTCTCGAACATTGCCATAAAGAACGAGCTAGAGTCGCACTTTGACAAGAGCCTCGGCACGGTCAAGTTCGCCTGGGAGGAGCGCACGCGGGTGCAGACGATCTCGTTCACGATCGGCCGCCTGACGGCCTGGATATCGATCGACCGCAAGGTGGTGCGCAGCGAGGTGCTGCGGATCATCGACGCATGCCTCCCGATCGTAAGGGCGCACTCGTAGCGCGGGCCGGCGGCCGGATGCCGCCCGATCGCCCCGCCGTCCCCCCCCCCTAGCCGGCGCCGCCGCCTTCCCCGCGATCCCTTTCCTCCTCCCCGTTCCCTCCGGCGCCGTCCTCGTACAGCCAGCACCTGACGTACCCGCCGGGCGCCGGAATCTCGGGCGGATCCTCCGAGCACCTCTCGAACGCGCGCGGGCACTGGCCGGCGAACCTGCACCCCTCCGGCGGCGGCGAGAGGCCCGGCGGCGATCCCCTCATGTGCCCCGGCCTCGGGCCCCTCAGGGTCGGTATCGACGAGAGCAGACCCTGCGTGTACGGGTGCAGCGGCCTCTTGTATATGCGGGCGGCCGGCCCGAACTCGACGACCTGGCCGGCGTACATGATCGCGATCCGGTCGGCGAGCTCGGAGAGGACGGCAAGGTCGTGCGTAATGACCATGAGCGTGGTCCCCCTGGACGACTTGAGGCGCTTGAGCAGCCGCACGATCTGCGCCTGCACGAGCACGTCAAGGGCGGTCGTCGGCTCGTCGGCGACGACCAGGTCGGGCCCGAGCAGGAGGGCGAGCGCGATCACGACGCGCTGCTTCATCCCGCCGCTAAGCTCGTGCGGGTACCTCGACAGGACGCCCGCGTCCAGGCCGACCGACTCGACGGCCTCGGCCAGGATGCCGTCCGCATCGCGCCGCCCGCCGCCGGCCCCGTGCACCGAGAGCGCCTCGGCGAGCTGCTCGCGCACGGTATAGACGGGGTCGAGCGAGCTCATCGCCCCCTGGAACACCATCGATATGCGCTTCCACCTCCACTCCGCGTCGAACTCGGCGTCGGGCGGGCCGAGGACGGAGTCGCCGCCGAGCGTGACCGAGCCGGCCGTCACGCCCCCGCCGCGCAGCGACCGCATGACGGCCAGGCCGAGCGTGCTCTTGCCGCACGCGCTCGCGCCGGCCACGCCGACGCACTCGCCCCTCTCGGCGCTCAGCGTGGCGCCCTCTAGGGCCCTGACCGGCGGCGCGCCGCCCCCTCCCCCGCCGTACTCGGCCGACAGGCCCCTCACCTCGAGGAACGCCACGCCCGCCGCCGCGCGCGGCCCGATTTGACCGTTGCCCCCCGCCCCTGCAGCCCGCGCCCCCGGCCCCCGCCCGCGTTGTCTGTACTGTTTGGCCTCTTTGTCTACAATTTTTTGCCTCCCCGTTGTGGCCCTGCGGCGCCACCTAGGACATGCGGGATGCGGCCGCCTGCGCGGCGCCGGTCGTCTTTGAGGACGTCGTCGACGAGCTGGTCGAGTCCTCTGCGGACGACCCCGAGCTGGCGTCGGCCCTGCGCTGGCTCGACTCGGAGGCGCAGCGGCGCGGCGTCACGTTCTACGACATGGTCTTTGAGGTGCTGTACCGGCGCGACATATGCATGCGCGCCGGCCGGTGGATGAACGCGCGCAACTGACGCGCTAGCCGCGCAGGTCGATGGGCTTGTACTCGCACCCCCGCGGGCCGCAGTCCTTGCCGACGTACACGGCCCTCGGCCTGTACAGGGCCGGCTTTGGGGCCGCCTCGGCGAACTTTTCCTCTATCACGTGGGCGGCCCACCCGGCCACCCTCGATATGGCGAATATCGGCGTGTTCAGGTCCATGGGTATCTTGAGCATATAGTACAGCGACGCGCTGTACAGGTCCACGTTCGGGTAGATGTCGATGCCCTTTCGCCTCTTCATCTCGCGCTTTGTCGCCTCCTCGACCCTCTCGGTTATGCGGAACCACGGCTCGCCCGTCTTGGCGCCCAGCTTGCGCGACATCTCCTTGAGGACGCGCGCCCGCGGGTCGAACGTCCTGTACACCGCGTGGCCCATCCCCATGATGCGCTCGCCGGCGTCCATGCGCGCGTCCACCCACCCGTCGACGCTGTCCTCCGAGCCGATGTCGAGGAGCATCCTCATGACCTCGTAGTTGGCGCCGCCGTGCAGCTCGCCGCTGAGCGAGCCGATGGCCGCGCTCGCCGCCGAGTACATGTGGGCCCTCGTCGAGGCGACCTGCCTTGCCGTGAACGTGGACGCGTTGAACGTGTGGTCGGCGTGCAGGATGAGGCACACGTCGAACACCTTTTCGACCTCGGGGTCTGGCCTCTCGCCGGACATCATGCGCAGAAAGTTTGCCGCGTGGCCGAGCGACGGGTCGGGGTCGACGGGGGGGAGGCCGTTGCGGATGCGCTGCCAGCTCGCGACTATCGTCGGCACCTTGCCGAGCAGGTTCGAGGCCCTGTCGTAGCTCGCCTCCTTGCTCGAGAACTCTTCGTCGTAGTAGCCGGCCAGGGCCGCCGTGAACGCCTGCAGCATGTCCATGGGGTCGGCGTCCTTGCGCCAGTTGCCCATGTTGATCTGCATCTGCTTTGGTATCTGCCTGGCGTCGACGAGCCTCGACCTGAACTCGGCTAGCTGCTCCCTCGTCGGCAGGTCGTCGTGGAGCAGGAGGTACGCGACCTCCTCAAAGTTGGACTTTTCGACGAGGTCCACAATGTCGTACCCGCGGTATATCAGGCGGCCGTTCTGGCCGTCGATGTTGGATATCCTCGTGTCGGCCACCGGTATGCCCCTCAGCCCGATGTTCTTGGTATCCACGCCTGCTTGCCGCGCCCGCACCTATTAAAGCGTAAGACGGGGCGCCGCGCAGGCGGGGCGGGGGGGAGAGGGGCGGAGGGGGCGGGGGGCGCCGCGCCGCGCCGCTGCGAGGGCAACAATTTTTCACCGACCTGTCTAAACTATTTGATCGGCCGAGTATTGGCCGGCGCGGCGCCGTACGGCATGGCAGATGCGCAGCGCCGCTTTGAGCGGCAGGTCGACGAGCTCGTACTGGCGGCCTCGCCGGCCGAGCTTGCAAGGCTGCAGGAGATCGACGCGCTAGCGCGGGCGTCAGGGCTGTCGTTCTACGACGCGTACCTTGGCAGCTCCCCGGGATCCCGCGGCGGGGGAGGCGCCCCTCCCTCGCCCGCGCCCGGCGCGCCCGCGCCGGGCGGCGGGGCTCGGCGGGGCCGGCGCGCCCGCGGCGCGGGCCGGGCCGGCGGCGCCCGCGCGAGCGCCGCGGCGCCCTAGCGGGCCGCGCCGGGCGGCAGCGGGGCGGAGCGGGGCGGAGCGGGCGCGGGAGGGGGGAGGGCGAGGGGGGCCCGGGGCCGGCGGCGCCCCTCGGCCCCCTCCCCCGCCTGCATGAGCCTCAAGTGCTCGGCGCGGCCTAGGCCGTGGCCGGCGGCGCCCCCGCCCCCGCCCGCGTCCGGCGCAACTTCCGGCGGCGCAAATTTTGGTTTAAATGAGGCACGGGTCGATCGCCGCCGTGGCAAACCCGGGCAAGAGGGCAAGGGCCCCGGCAAAGACGCGCATTGTCTGCATGTCGCACAGGGAGGACGCCGACGGGATCAGCGCGGCCGCGCTCGTGCGGGCGGCGTTCGGCGCCGAGGTCGTCCTCGTCGACTATCCCGAGCAGATGGATGCGCTGCGCGGCATTGCCGCCGACGCGTCGCTCAAGGCGCTGTACATTTGCGACCTCGGCCTCAACAAGCGCCACGAGGCCGAGTTCGCCGAGATACTCGAGGCGCTGCGCAGGAGGCGCGTCGCCGTCACGTACATCGACCACCACGACATCAACCCGCGCATCGCCGCGCGCATTGCAAAGTGCGGCGCGAGGCTGATCCACGACGTGAACGAGTGCGCGACGGTCCAGGTGTACGGGGCGTTCCGGCGGCGCCTGCCGGACCACGCCGCGTTCGTCGCCGCGTGCGCCGCCGTCACGGACTACATGGACGACCGGCCGGCCGGCTCGCGCCTGCTGCAGATGTACGACCGCCAGTTCGTGCTGATCAACGCGACCGTCCTGACGTACTGCATTACGGGCCACCAGAAGGACGCCGACTACCTCGAGGGCCTGGTGGATCACCTTGCCGCATCGAGGTACCCGTTCGAGCTGGACGGATCGTTCGAGTTCGCGCGGACGCAGATGGCAAAGCTCGCCGAGATGGTCACGCGCGTGCGCCAGGACATGAGGCGCATGAGCTCGCTCGGCTACATGGAGGCGACGGACCTGTCGCCCGGCGGGGCCGTCAACTTTGTGCTAGGCCTGTCGGGGCGCGACGTCGGGCTGGCGTACCGCATGCGCAAGGACAGCGACGACTGCGCCGTGTCCATACGCGGCTCGCCCGGATGCCGCACCCACCTCGGGCGGCTCGTCAACAGGCTCGCCCTGGAGGCGGGCGGGTCGGGCGGCGGCCACGACAAGGCGTGCGGCGCGTCGATACCAAAAAAGTCGATCCGGCCGTTCATCAGGGCCCTGAACAAGGCGCTCTGAGGCGCGGCCGCGGCCCGTCCGGCGCCGGTCACGGCCGTATCGCGGCGACGGTCTCCACCTCGACCGTCGCGTTGAGGGGCAGGCTCGACACGCCGACGGCGATGCGCGAGTGGCGCCCGTCCTTGCCGAACGCCCTGAAAAAGACGTCCGAGGCGCCGTTGACGACGGCGGGGTGGCCCCCAAAGCCGGGCCCCGAGTTGACAAACCCCGCGACCCTGACGATGCGCGAGACCCTGTCGAGCGAGCCGAGCTCGGCCTTTAGCTGCGCGAGGGCGTTGATTGCGCACAGCCGGGCCGCCTCCTCTGCCCTCTCGGCGCCGGCCTCCTCGGCCCTGCCGGTGTGCGCCAGGCGGCCGTTGGCGCCGACCGGCAGCTGCCCCGATACGAACGCAGTGTCCCCGTGCACCGAGACCGGTACGTACGCGCCCGCGGGGGCCGGCGGCGAGGGCAGAACGATGCCGATCTCTGCGAGCCTCTCCTCCGCTCCCACGGCCGCCCCGCGGGGGCGCCCCCCTTAACCCTTTGCAAACCTGATGTGGACCGTCTCGCCGCCGCCCCCGGATGACCGGCGGGTCGCGCGCGTCGAGTACCCCTCGCGCATGAGCCACCCGTCGAGCACGGCGGCCCACGGCAGGCAGCTGCCGCCGTTGAGCGGCGACCTGAGCAGGACGTTGCCCGCATCGCCGTCCAGCTCGGCGCCGCCCGAGCATGCGACGCGGAGGGCCGTGTCGACGATCTCGACGACGTCGTCCACGCCGCGGCCGGCCAGGCTTACGCCGGCGGCGCTCTCGACGGCGTCGAGCACGCCGGCGGCGCGCGCCGCGCCGCGGCCTGCCCCGATCACGCCGCCCAGCGCGCCGCCGCCGCACACCGCGCCGACGATCGCGTACACGTCGCGCACCTCGCCGCCGGTCATGTCCGCCAGGCCCTCGGTGCTCGCCGCGCCGCCCCACACCCGCTCGAACAGGCCCGCCTGGCAGGGTCCGACTGCGCCGCCGGCGGGCAGGACCGACGAGCCGCCGCCGGCGCCGCCGATGAACATTGCGCCCGCGCCGTCGAACATGACGCAGTCGTTTACGGCGTCGGCCGCCCTGACCTCGCCGCAGTCGGACACGGCCCTGTGCAGGGCGCCGCCGACCAGCTCGGCCGGCATTACAATGCGCACGGACACGCCCCTCTGGGAGGCGGACGCGAGGGCCGCGCGGCACTCGGCGAGCAGGGGCGCCCCGGCGTGGCCGACCATTGCGCGCACGGACTCTTTTGCAGTGCCGATCATGCCCGCAAGGTGCCCGCGCGTGCTCGCCGCGTCGAGGTCGACGTACCTCCTCTCCCTGGATCCGCGCCGCCGCCGCCCCTCGTCGTTGAGGCGCTTGAGGCCGGCCACGAGGGTGTTCATGGCGTCGACGCGGCTGATGTGCTCCTGTATGACGCCGTCAAAGGCGTCCTCGGGGGCCACCGGCGTGCACGCCTGCGGCTTTCCGCCCGACACGACGGCAAGCCCCTTTTTCTCGAGCCTCTGCAGGGTCGAGTACACCTTTGTGCGCGGGACGCCCGACGCGTACGACAGCTCGGCCGCCGAGACCCTGCCCTCGGAGAGCAGGGTGGTGTACACCAGCGCCTCGTACCTGCTCAGCCCGAACTCTTCGAGGCTCACGTGGAGGGCCCTGTCGCCTGCCATGCCGTACCTGCGCGGCCTGCGACCTAACCAGCGGTGTTAATTTGGTTTAACCCACTGGCCTAAAAATATCGCCCGGCGGGGCGGGCGGGCGGGGGACGGGGGGGGGGGGGGGGGTGGGGGGGTTGGGAGGGGAGTGCGCCGCCCCCGCCGCCGGCAGGGGGGCGCTGCCGGCGGACGCAGACTTGAGGGGGAGGGGAATGCGCCGCCTCAGCCGCCCTGCCGCCGCCCCTGCCTCAGCCGCCCTGCCGCCGCCCCTGCCTCAGCCGCCCTGCCGCCGCCCCTGCCTCAGCCGCCCTGCCGCCGCCCCTGCCTCAGCCGCCCTGCCGCCGCCCCTGCCTCAGCCGCCCTGCCGCCGCCCCTGCCCCCGCCGCCCCTGCCGCGGGCGCCCCGTGTCACTCCCTCCCGTGTATCCGCAGTAACGCCGGGCGCCGTTACACGCCCCTCTTATACGCAGCCTGCGAAGGGGGCCATGGGATATGCCCCTGGCGGGATCCGGCGGCGGCGCAAGGCGCCGGCGCCCGCGGCCCCGCCGCCTGACGACGCGGCTGGCAGTGCGGCCGCCGCCCCTGCCGCCCTTGCCACCCCCACCGCGCGCCCGCGCATCCTCGACGCCGCCGCCGCCGCGCGCACGAGGGCGATACTGCCCCGCCTCGAGCACGCGCGCGCCCTGCTAGGCGACATTTACGCCTGGCTGTCGGCCGAGCAGTCGCGCATCTCGCGCCGCAACCGGCGCCTGGCCGCGGCGGAGGGGCATCCGGCGGCGGCGGTGGGGGGCGCGCCGGCCCGCCGCGGCCCGCCCCCGCGCCGGCCCGCCGCCCCCGCCAGCCCCTCGATCGCCCCCTCCCTGGCGCCCGCAACCGCCGCGCTGTCCGACGAGCTCGCCGTACGCCTGGCCGTCCTGGCCCTGGCCGAGGCCTCCTCGTGGCTGGCGCGCGCCGGCGGCTCCGCCCCTGTGCTTGAGGCCGTGCCGGCCGCCATCCCCGTCCTGCGGCGCGTCAGCTCTGCCCTGTACGGGGCGTACCCCGCCCAGAGCGCCCTGCTTTGCGAGGTCTCGTCCGTCCTGGGCGGCGTCCTGGCCGACTCGGCGGCCGTCGCCGACGCCAGGCTCGACTTTGGGCGGTCCAACGACGTCTCGGCGGCCGCACTAGCTCAAGCAAAGTTGACCGCCGAGTCAAAGCTTGAACAGCTGTACCCTAATGCCCTAGGCGCGCGAGAACGGGCCGTGACGCGCACATGCTACTGCTAGGCGGCAGGACGGGCGAGGCCGATGCCGGCCGCATCGAGGCGGCATCGGCCCTCGCCTCCGAGAGGCTTGCGGCCCTCTCCGAGGCGGACAGGCGCGCCGTCAACGCCGTGGCCCCCGAGGATCTGCGCGACTTTGACGCCGTCCTGCAGGCCGCTCGCTACCTGCTTGTAAAGTACGAGGACAGGCGCGAGCTGCGCGCCCTCCTGCGCACGCTCGTAGGGGTCATTGAGCGCTCCACGGACGGCCTCGGCGGCATTGACGACGAGATGGGCGAGCTCGTCCTGTCGGCCGAGGACTCGATACGCCGAATCCGCGAGGCGCACGCGAGCGTCGGCTCTCTGCTCATCGGCAGTGGCAGTGTCGGCGGCGGCGGTTGCGCCGCCCCCGGCCCTTCAGCCGCCCCTACCACCCCCGCGCCTACCACCTCCGCCGCGCCTACCGCCCCCGCCCCTACCGCCCCTGGCGCGGGCGCGGGCGCCCCTCCGGCCCCCCTGCCAGGTGTAGACAACTTGACCGCCAGGTCGACTAGATCTGACACTGCCCATTACCAATGCGGGCGGCCAGACAAGTCAGGAGCAGTGGTATAGATGAGCATGGCGCCCCAAGAGCTTGAGAACAGCGCGAGCAAGTACGCCTCGGAGGCCATCAAGTGCGACTCGCAGGGCGCGCGCGGCATGGCCATTACGAACTACCAGAAGGCGATCGACTCGCTCATGCGCCTCATGCAGCTGTACCCCGGCAGCAAGCTCAACCCGATCTACCGCGAGCGCAGCGCCTCGTACCAGAAGCGCATCAAGATGCTGCGCGACTCGGCGTCGATCGAGCCGGCCGTCGACCCGAGCGCCCCCGAGTCCGAGCAAAAGGCGCAGATAGAAGAGCAGCACGCAAAGAACGACTTTGACGAGCTCATCATGAAGGAAAAGCCCGACATTAGCTGGTCCGAGGTCATTGGGCTCGACGACGCAAAGAACGCCCTGCGCGAGTCCATCGTGTACCCGTCAAAGAGGGGCGACCTGTTCCCCCTCGGCTGGCCGCGCGGCATGCTCCTGTACGGGCCGCCCGGGTGCGGCAAGACCATACTGGCAGCGGCGACGGCGAGCGAGATAGACGGCTACTTTATCAACGTCGATGCGGCCTCGATGATGAGCAAGTGGCTCGGCGAGGCCGAAAAGAACGTCTCAAAGCTGTTCTCGATGGCGCGCGGGTACGCCGAGAAGGAGGGCAAGCCGGTCATACTGTTCGTCGACGAGGTCGACTCGCTGCTCGGCTCGCGCAACAGCGAGGTCGGCGGCGAGGTGCGCGTAAAGAACCAGTTCCTCACCGAGATGGACGGCGTCAACGGCAAGGGCAAGGACCTGATGATGTACGTCATCGGGGCGACGAACAAGCCGTGGAGCCTCGACCACCCGTTCCTGCGCCGCTTCCAGAAGAGGATATACGTCAACCTGCCGACGATCGAGGCGCGGCAGAACCTGTTCGAGCTGTACACCGAGCCGCTCAAAAAGGACACAAAGCTGCGCATACCGATGCTCGCAAAGCTCTTCGAGGGGTACAGCGCGAGCGACATAAAGGACGTGTGCCAGTCGGCGCAGCTGCGCGTCGTGCACGAGCTCTTCAGCTCCCCCGAGTACCACGAGCCCGTCTCCGGCGAGGAGCCGCAGCAGCCGCGGGACATTACCATGGCCGACTTTAAGGACATTATGATCCGGCGCAAGCCGAGCGTCTCGCACGAAATGCTGCGCGCCTACTACCAGTGGAGCGAGCAGTTCCAGGCGCTCTAGGCGCGGCCCGGCCGCGTGCGGCGCGGGATCGCGCGGCGGCGGGGGCAAAGGCTTTTTACTGCCGCGCGAGCGGCGGCCGGCATGGGCGAGGCGAGTGGCGGCGGCGGCGGCGGGGACGAACCCGGGCGGCCGGCGAAGGAGATGTACACCGACGACGAGATAAGGCGATGGGAGCCGCTCATGCCGCTGGACCGCGACAGGATGACGCCCAAGCAGATAGAGATGATCATGCAAAAGATGTACGAACGAAACTTCATCGTCTATGACCGGCTTGCCGAGCTGTGACGCGAAATGGCCCGCGCCTGCGGACGGTGCCCTAGAATGCGGCGATCCACCGTAGCCCTGTCCCTGTTGCGGGCTGGCTTGGCGAGCACGACCGTCACGTCGGGCTGTTGGATGCGGCGCCTGTGCCGTACACGACGCCGCGGGGACCCGCGGCGACCTGTAGCGGGAGGGGGTAGCGGCCCACTTCGTCTCGTACACGCCAGTTGTAGACGCTCTGGCTTGCGCCTTGCCCACATATGGCACGATCCAACCTGTCCGCTTCGCCGCCACGCAAAAAACGCGGCCCGACTCCTGCACCTTGCCGTCTCCTCAAGGCGGCGTGTCTTGGATCGAGATGTCCTGTCTTGTTGCAGCCCTGACACCTGTTAACATGTATGGGCACGGTTGTGTGCCACGGTCACGAGGAAGGCAAAGGGTGCGTCACGCACGACCTCGTGGATCGGGGCGGTCTGTGGCACCCCCTTATATACAACGGGAGGGTTTATTAACGGTGGGTGGGGACGGCGGGCGTGGACAAGGCACAGGGTAGCGGAGCGGTTGCAAGCCAAGAGGCGAAGAAAATGTACACCGACGACGAGATACGGCAATGGCAGCCGCTCATGCCGCTGGATCGAGACCGAATGACACCCAAGCAGATGAGGATGATCATGACAAAGATGTACATGAGACATGCCATCGTCTATGACAGGCTGGCTGACCTATGAGCGTACGCCGGCACGATGTCTGGGCCATGACGAAAAATCTCATTGGCCCGCATCCTTTTTGGAAAAATGCGGACAGTATCCCGGAACAGGGACTTGGTGCCAGGAGGCCGGGCGCGGATTGTGTGTGGGCTCCGCGACACAGAATGCAACGACATAGGGCTATAGTGCGAAAACGTGCATTAGTTAAGAGTGCCGTCACATGTCACATACCACCTGCACCGGGTTGCGTGGGTTGCCGCGCATGCGATGCTCGCACGGCTTGATGGGGGCGATGCTGCATGCCGGTGCTTGACTTGAGCCGCCCGGAAATGGACGAAGTGATCAACACACTGAACATCAACTTTGATGCCGGCGCAACCGTCATCAACGAAGGCCAGCTCGGCTTTGCCCTAGAAAAGCCCGCCATGTCTCTTCACGGTAGGGCCCTGTACCCGGAACTGTACCAGAAGGCGGCGGTTTTGATGGAGACGTTGTGCAAGTCGCACACACTGTCCGACGGCAACAAGCGGGCGTCGGTAATGGCCGCAGAGTACCTGGCAGGCATCAACGGCACTACCCTCGTGGTGCCGCTCAAGACCGCAAGGCTGGCCGTGGACTGCGCGATGGATGCCGGCGACGAGATGTCGGAAGAGATCGCTGCGTGGTTCAGAGTGCACATAGCCCACGACGATCTCGAGTTGTCCGTCATGCTGGAGGAGGTCGTTGAGGAGCGCGACCTAGTGGTCACACTTCTCGACCAGCGCCGGTACGACGAGGCGGACCGGCTTGTGGACGGCTGGCTAGCCTTTGACAGCCACCCCGAGAACAAAAAGGCGTGGTCTCAACTGGTCGAAAGGTGGATGAAGCGAGAAGAAACGATGAGACGTGATTCTCTTTCCACGAAGCCGTACTTTTCCCCGTGGTTCTCGCTCGGCAACGGCCTGCGCATTGACGACCGGACGCCGCGGTACCCCGCACTTCGGGATGCCCGGATTGCCAGCCCTGTGTACACCGGGCACGGGACAGAAGATCTGGAAAGGGTTGACGCCCACGTGCGAGAGTCCGTCGAGAGGCTGCGCGATCCGTCCTGCGACGCAGACGCCCTGTGGAATGCCGGAATGATGTTGGAAAACTTTGGTCACTACTGGTCAGCAGCCCGCATCTACGACTTGGTGCTCCAGAAGGGCGGCGATCCGCCGCATGTCCTGTCCCGCCAGCTGGTCAGCCTGGCCTTCAGCGGGCAGTACGAGAGGGCGCGCAGTGTGCTGGACAGGCTGGCCGAGCGCACCTAGGCGTTGCACGGCAACCGATCGGGCGGGGCGAGCGGGCGGCCGTGTGGGGCAGGCCGCCGCACTCGGTTGACATGGCCCACCGCCGGCGGAGTCATGTCCGCACGCGCGCGGCCCGCCGGCGGAGTCATGTCCGCACGCGCGCGGCCCGCCGGCGGGAGCCAGCAGGGGCGGGTGGGGGGGGGGCAAGCGGGCAGACGCGCGGCCCGAACCTGCCGAGCGCGTGCGTGCCGAGCCGAGCCGAGCCGAGCGTCCGGCGAGCGAGTGAACGAGCGCGTAGGCCTACCACTCGGCGGCGCCCGGCGACCTGCCGGTGTAGCCATGTCCGCACGTGTGGCTGTCGTGCGGCCGGCGCCCTCGGCGGAACCGTGCCCGTACGGTGGCCGTGTACCCGCGGCCGGCAGCTGCGCCGAGCCGAGCCGCGTGTATGACGGTATATGACCGGCGGGCCGTGCGGCCGGCGGCGATGCGCGCGGCCTGAACCTACCGGGTGCGCTCGACAAGCGAGCAGGGCGCCACCGGGCCAACGCGGCGGAGCCATATCCGGCGGAGCCATGTCCGCACGTGCGGCCGCAGTCAGAGCGAGCGAGTCCGCAGGTCCGGGCTACGGCCGCTGAGCCGGAGCGGGTAGGCTACCGAACGCGCATTGGCGCCGCGGCGCCACATGTGCCGTGCAGTGCAGTGCCCCCGCCGGATACTGCTACAGTGCAGGGGGCGGCTCACATGGGCCGAACCTTGGGCGTGCGACGGTGGGGGGGAGGGCGCACCATGGCCATCGGCGCCCCTGCCCAAGCTAGACAAAATGTCCGGACGCCTTATATAATATTCTGCGGCGGCGACGTATGGGCCCCCGCCAAGAGATCGCCGGCAGGATGGATTCAGAGCCGGCAACCTACCCGGCCGTCGCCGTCCCTGGGGTGGGCGAACGGTTCAGTGACGAGGATCTGCATGTCAGGTTCAATGTGCCTACGTGGGGGGGAATACGCGTCAGCTTAGATAAAAAGTGCATAGTCGTCGTGGGCCCCGCATCCCGCCCCTGCCACGAAGACGTCGACCATGGCCGCACCGTCTCGTACATGGGCCAGAATTCCGATCGCGAAGGAATACAGAACCAGGAAATGCTAGTCACACGCATTCCCCCAACTCAATCGACAACGGAGCCGGCCGAGCCCGGCAGGCGCAAAACGCAGGCCGCAAGCCGCAACTTTTCCCTGAGCATCTCTAAGGCGGAGGGCTACACCGTCCTCTACTTCACAAGAGAGCGAGGGGCCGGTGACCTGAGGTTCGACTCCCGTGTGGAGTGCGACTCGCACCGCTTCGAGGTCGAGCAAAGTGCCGGCAGGCCGGCCCGCGTGGTCATTAAATTCAGGCTGAGGATGGTCGAGGGAATGCCCGGCACAGCGTCCGCCGGGGCGGGTTCCGCGGCCGACACTTGCGGCACGCCCAACACCGGGACGGGCGCGGCCACGGGCGGAGTGGCGCCGCGGGACGGAGGCGGCGCCGAGGGCGCGGCGCCGGGAGTGTCGGACCCGGCCGGACATGCGGCCGGCATTCCGGGCGGTGCGCAGCGGGCGGTTGGGACGCCGCCGCCGCCGCATGCCCAAACACCGTTCGAGGAGGTGCACTGCACGGATCGTCATACTGCCGCGGCGCCGCCGCGCGAGGTACAGGCCAGGCCCGAGCTGGACGACGACGATGTCGGCGTGCACATGCGGGACGCCATAGCGCGCGGCGGCTACCGGGCAGCGCTCTACTACTATGGCAGCGACGGGGCCAAGAACTCCACCACGCCGTGGCATCGGCTCAGGGTACGGGGCTGGCTACTTGGCCGGCTCGGGCTCTACAGCCAGATGCAAAGCTGGCTTGATGAGGCCTCAGAATGGAACGACTTTGACAACGTCCTGGCCACCGCCGGCTCCGGGCGGTACGCCGCATACAGGCCGCCCGCGCTGTGGCTGCAGACACCGACGCCGATGCCGCGCAGCGAGGATCAGATGGTGACATTCGAGCCGGCCGCCGCAACCTGCCGCGACACAGGCGCGGTGCCTGACTACATATGGACCGCCATGCTGATCCTTGACGCCGCCGGACCGATCTGCTCCCGTGCCGGACTCGGCGCCGCCGCGTTCCTGGTCGCGGCGGGGGCGGCCAGGCGGGATCACCGCACAACGGGCGGCGGCCACCGGTACGACCCGAAGCACGGCGCCAGGTTGCACGGCGCGCCGGAAGGGTGCCACAGGTGGATCATCGCCGACATCGACTTTAACCCGCGGCCCGCCAACGGGCCGCACTACTACTACGACCTTACTGACGAGGGCCGCAGGGCCCTGGCAGACGCCCGGGCCGCCGGCGCCCCGTGGCGGAAAGCGGCGGAGGCCGCCGCGTCGGAGCTTGGGGGCATGGCCCTCCCGGACATGCTCGAAAATGCATGCAGGTTTAGCGGCCCGCTGAGGAACCTCGACAAGATGAGGGGCGACCTTGGCAGGCTTGACGACGCGTGGCGTGTCCCCGAAGGAAGACCCACGCCGCCGGTAAGCACGGAGGATCAAGTGCTGGCCGACCTCCGACTGACCGCAAAGTGGCTCGATGATGGAGAAACCGCCGGCTCTTCGCTCGACTACCTACTCTACCTCATGACGATTATCGGCTCTACGCACTCCGTCGCATGCGAGGCCGAGCCGTCAACCGGCGCCGAAAGCGCCGTGCTGCAGACGCTGATTGCGGCGATACAAGACCTGTGCAGGAAGCACGGCAGGACAGCGGCCGCAATCGCATCCCAGACGAAGCCCCGCATCTCCCCCGCATACAGCGATTCCGTGGGGCCGGGAGACGACATGCGGCGGCACCCCCCGCTGTACACGGACGCGACGCCAGCGGCGATTAGCGACCTGTACTACTGCCTGGCCGAGTACTGTAGGAGCCGGCAACTGGCCGTGGATCCGTGCAGCCTTCCGCTCTACGAAGTTCTCACCGAGGATGAAAGGGCCGCTGTGATAAAGGTGCTCATGGATGACTCAGTGTTCCACCACGGCGAGGATTAATCTAGTGGCGACGGACGCCGTCGGCGCCATCTTAACGGTTCTGCTCAAAATTCGTGCCCATGGGCCTGCCCTTAATTGATCGATCGCGCGCCGCCGACGTGCGCTACTCCAGCCGCGCCTGAAACCCCGACTGGAGCGGAGGGGTCTCAGCGGCCGGCTTTATTTCCCCAAGCTTGACGGCGTTGTTGTAGTCCGCCGCGTTCACGATGAGTGCGAACCACTTGTCGGGATGCCCAAGGCCGACCCCCGCCGCCTCCATGGGGCGCAGCCCGCCTATCCCCGTGTGCGACCTTGCGACGTTGAAGTGGATCTGGTACAGCCCGATGTACGTCGTGTCGAGGCACTTCAGCCCCCTGCACGACTCTACAAAATCCCTCAGCGTGTCGTTGTCGCGCTCCTTGAGGTTCGTGTTGGTGTCGCCGTCCATGGATGTGCCTTGTGTGCATCGACGGCTTGCCCTCGGCGTTGTACCTGAACACGCGCTCGTGGGCGCTGGCAAAGTTCTTGGCCCCGTCGCTCTTTACCAGGGACGGGACGGTCCCCCTCACGGCCATGTCCATCCGAAACATGGGCGCGACGTCGTGCGACCCCTTGTTCCGCCCTATCTGGTGCGCCGTCAGCAGCCGCGACCCCTCGTCCGACGTCGTAAAGATCACGCACTTTATCCCGTTGATGTAGACGATTATCTCGTCGGTGTACATGGTCTCGGACATGAAGAGGTCGAGCCACACGGGGTACGGGGCGGCCATGCGCGGGCAGTGCACAAACCAGTAGTGCAGCGTCGATCGGCGCGGCCGACGGTTGTTTTTGGCTATGGAATCGAGTATGTCGCGGACCTTTTTGCAGCAGGCCCTGTCCCCGAGCGCCGTCCCGATGTCCTCGGGCGTGTACGTCCTGCCCTTGAACCCGTCCTCGGGCGTAAAGCGCCTCTTGCAGGGCTCTGCCAGGCAGCGGCAGGCCTGCACGCTGCGGTATTTGTTGTGCCTGACGAACGACGGCCTGAAGTTCGTCGACCTGCAAAAGCAGCACCGGATACCGGGCATGCCGATGATGCGCCGTCTTCTTCGGCCCGCCCGCCAGCGCGCCCTCGGCGCCCGCATCGGGGGCGTCGCGGGGCTGTACAGCTTTTTCATCGCGGCAATGTGCTTGCACGCCCTGCACGTGTGCGCAAACCCCTTGCAGCCGCAGAGCCACTGGCCCACGATGAACGCGATCCTGTGCCATTCGCCGTCCTTCGAGACGGACATCGCCTCGTACTCGTACTCGTTGATCTTTCTGACATGGATTGTTCCGCGCTTTCCCGTGAAACTAAGGACCTGCTCCGCCACGACGACCGGCAAAATTTAGGTGGTAATATTACTGTTTAAGGCGCTCCATCTGCTTAGAACGACGATCCGCGCAGCCGCGCGCCTCGAGCCGCATTCGATCTTTTGAAGGCGAATGCGGAGTGGGCTGGAGGAGGGCGCCGTTGCAATAGCGCGCGATGTCGATCCAGCACCGGCCCAAAAACGCCAGCCTCTTGCGCAGCCGCGCGCCGCGCGGCGCAGGCCAATTAAGAAACCGCGGCGAGCACGAATTTTGAGCAGAACCGCTTGAGCGGGCGGCAGCACTTGCACTTGCACGTCCTCCCCTCATTGCATGCGCACCGGCTGGGATTGACGCACCGGCCCTCGCACTTGCACTTTTTTGGCGGGGGCCGCCTCCCCCTCGGGCCGCCCCCGCTCCCGCCGCCCCCGGCTTCCTCCGCGATGCAGGCGCGGCACGACGGCTTTTCGCCGCCGCCGTTGTCCTTCGCCCCGCCCGACTCGATGCTGTCTAGAACGGCCCTGGCGACATCCTCCTTGGACACGTCCCTCTTGCGCCCCTGGCCGCCGCGTGCCCGCAGGCCCTTGACCTCCTCTTTCAGGTACCGCGTCAGCCAGTATCGCAGCATGCGCCCCGTCACCCCGAACATGGCGGCAATCTGATCCTGCGTCATGTCCCTCTGGCTTCGCGCGCTCCATCATCTCGGCCTTGACCGCTAGGAGCCGGACATGGTATGGAGCGTACGTCGTCTCGGCGATGGCCATGTCGATGTCGACGTGCGCCTCCGTGAGCTGATTCACGCCCCCTCTAGCCGCGCTCCCTCTTAGGGCCCGTTGTCAACAGTTGTTCACTTGGAGGTCAAGTTACAGAAGCTGATTTTCAGGGTCAGCATATCTTTTAGTGGAGGGCGTCTCGCGCGAACCTCTTCTTGTCTTCGTACACCGTCGACATGATCCACTTCGGTGGCCGCCCCCGCCCACCCTTCCACTGCAAACTCCTGCTCCTTTTTGCTGCCGTCTTCACGATCTCCTGGCGGTTGGGCTTGGACCACGTGATCGTGGACAGCCGGTCGTACTCTGCCGTGGAGTATCTGCAGTGTGTACTCTTGCTTCAACCCCTCTCCCCCTAGCGCGTGGTGGGCATAATGCCGTCAGAGTTAATAAATGGTGACAAGATGGTCAAAAGTTGATTGCTCATTACTACCCATCTGCCGCACTGCGCATAACCCACTGTTAACTTCATTGGGCTGACAAACGTGCTCGATCAAAACAACTTCTTAGCCGCCATACTTCGTTTGCAATGTTACACAACGATCTCTCACGGTCTACAAGCTGCCTTTCGCCCCACTCGTCATACGTCATGAGATAATCTATGTTTATTTTTAGTTCTGACTTGGCATAGCAATAATAGTCTACATACTGGCTACCTTTTTTGTACATGAATCCTTTATTTGCAACATCCTTGTTGTATGGTGGCGTAAGTATTGTTAAATTGCCTAACCTGTTAAGAAACTCGTCAGTTAAGCCTGTGTTGGTCCAGCCATCCATATCCATGTCTGGGTTTTTTGGAAAAATATGCTCAATTTCAATTTTATCTGCATAGATGCTTATTTCTGAATTGGGCTTGAGGTGTCGCTCGATACAGACTAAGATATATTTTGCAGTATCGGTCCTGATGGGCTTTTTAAACATCTCGAGAAATTTGTTTTTGAATTCTTGATCGTACTTTTCAATTTTTTCCTGTTTAAATATTTCGGAGTTGTCGAGAATAGAACGCAAACGTTTTTTGCCTGTAATCTCCTCTACAATGGACTTGGATATTTGTTTGATGTCGTCGATTTTCCGTTCTAAGACCCTAACCTCGACGAAGAAATATTGGTGTAGCCAATTAGCTAGAGCGATAGTCTCTCTATCCACAATGCCCCATTCGCGACAAGCTGCAACAATCGGCCTGCGTATGTAATTAGCCTTAAGTAGGCTCACGCTAGTGAGAGCATGTTTGAGGCTTGCGGGATGTGATTCTTGTAACGTGTCTGGTCTAAGGGCATAAACGATGTTTTCTACATCCGTGTCCAAATGCCCAATATACGTTTGCACATCATTTTTTGTTTTACATGCATACTTTAAGTATCCATAAAGCTGCTTTTGAATTATGTTAGACTGGTAAAACTTTAAGAGTCCTTCTTCGGCCGGTTTGGCATAAATGCGCCGCGAAAGTGCTGACTCGTAAAGAAACGCATCCATGGATAACTTAGCGTTAGCATTTGTTTGAAATTTTTTTGTTATTTGGTACCATTTTGTAGCGAATGAATCTGCATCATCACTACTGTCAACGCGTAATTTGTGAAGCAAGTAACTTTTGATTAGTGCAGATTGGGTTAGTGGATCGCCCTTACCGTTTAGAGATTCAAAAACATGGGGAGCCCACGTATCATTATCGATTGTTATATGAACAAAAACATTTTTATTTTTAATATCCGTGGTCAGTTCATATAACTTGTGGAGACGTTTGATAAGTTTAACACCCGTAACATCTAATCCCATTCTGTCACAAAACTCCTTTGCATTACGAAACAGTTCGCGATAGTTACCGATAATTCTAGCCGCCCCTGGGTCTTTTTTAACGTTATCTGGTAGTGTCTTAGGAGGGTTGCCTATGATAATGTGCTGATATGCCTCATTTAACTCGTGTGTGTTAAGCTTAATCAACGCATTCTTGTTATCATCCATAGCAATCTTATTGATATTCTGCGTAAAACTATTGAATAGTTCACGTTCTTCGCCTGTTCGATCTTTACTAAACGTGTTAACAGCATCTCGGATGGCACAGAAAAACAGTGTTAGTGTGACTAGACGCTGTTGTCCGTCGACAATGTCATGGTGTGTTTTTTCTTCTTTGGCAAAAACTATTGGTCCTAGTAGATATTCATCATCCAAAGACCCTTCGTTCGTTTTAGAATCTTTATTTTGTGTATAGCGATTTGTTAAATCCTCCCAGAGTTTATTAGCTGATGTAACCTTCCATGTATAATGCCTCTGATAGTCGGGCACTTTATAGGGCCTTCCGAGAACATCGCCTAGTTTTTTCACCCTACTCTCATAAACATCCGTGCCGGGGGATCCTGTTTGAATTCCGCCCATATACCCTTGGTCCTCATCACTAAACTCGTCATTCTCTGTCGACTCTACACCTTCACCCTCGTCAATTTCTTGCCCGGTTATTTCTATTTTCATTATGATCCCTCACACATGGCACACGGTGCACAACGACCCCTCGTCCTCCTCGTCGAGTGCCTCGGACAGCACGTTAACTAGGGGCAGGTTCTTGCGCTTTTTCTTGGCGCTCTTGAGGCTCTCCTCGTGCCGCTCCATGATCTTGTCGCGCCTCTCGAGGAGCTGCGGCAGCGTCTCGCCGGGCGACCACGTATAGTTGCCGCCCTTCATCGCGTTGTCCTTGAAGGACGCGTCCCCGTCCACGCCGGCGTCCTTGAGTATCTTTTTCTCGATGGCCACGGCCCTCTCGAACAGCTCGGGGTGGTGGTCGGCGAGGCCCACCCACTCGGCCTTGCGCTGGAAGAAGCAAAAGTAGCATCCCGACCTCGTCCTCCACTTGTAGTAGTCCGGCAGGTTGAGGCCTGACTCCTCTAGTATGCGGATGACGCCGGCGTGGTCGACGCCGTCGTCTATGAACGGGAACTCGGTGCGAATGTTCGGCTTTGTCGAGATGTAGCCCTTGCGGTTGCTCTCGTCGGCCCGTATGGCCACGTACGAGACGACGTCCTCGTCGCCTATCCACTCCTCGAGGGGCTTTATCTTGAGGAGCGTCGTGCACCACCTCATCTGCGGCGACGGCAGCGTCCCCCTGAACACCTCAAAGTAGTGGTCGAACCCCCTCGTAGAGTTGAGGCGGGCGATCGGCTTGCCCAGCACGACCTCTAGCTTTGCAAGGTACGCGTACGTCTCGGGCAGCTCGGCGCCCGTGTCGCAGAAAAAGTACTCCATGTCGGGGACTTTCTCGCGCATGTACACGGCCAGGGCGCTCGAGTCCTTGCCGCCGGAGATGCCGCAGACGTGCCGCACGCGCCTGAGCGCAGGGGGATGATATTAAGCGATATCAAGCATGCAGGGACGGCCGGCGGCACGCCTAGCTCGATCGCGTCCGAGTACTGCGACGGGTCGTACACGGCCGCGCCTCGCGTGTTCAACGAGATGATCAACCGCAACGCGCTGACGCCGCAGGGCTCGACCGCCCTGTACCGGCTCCTCGCCGGCATGGTCGAGCGGGCGGGCATGCCCCTCTTGGGGATCGAGGGGTGGGGGCCCGACAGGGCAATGTACGAGGCCGTCCTGGTGTACTCCGGGATACACCGCGCGCCCGGCCTTGCACACGGGCTGCATGCACCGTCCCGTGACGACTTCAAGCCTGCATGGAAGAAAATCCTCGACATGGCAAAGGGCGCCAGTGGGCGCCTACAACTGTCCTCCGTCTACGAGTCGCTGTCGGGGCCTCCCTACGGCGTAAAGGCTGGCCTGCTGCCGCTGCTCGCGGTGTCCGTACTGCTCGTGCACCGCGACCGCGTCGCCCTGTACGAGCACGGGACGTACTGCCGCGCCGTAACGACCGAGGTTACAGAGCGCCTAGTCAGAAACCCCGCCCATTTTGAGATAAAGTACTTTGGGCAGGGCGCGGCCGCCAGGGCCGCCGTCGCGCAAGTGGCCAGCAAGCTTGGCGTGCGGCCGCGGGGCGGCGCCGCCAAGGCGTCGCTTCTCGACGTCGTGTCCCACATTGTCGGTACGTACGCGTCCCTCACGCAACACGTCAAAAGGACCCGAATGCTCAGCAAGCGCACCCTGGCCGTGCGCCTGGCCGTCGAGACGGCCGTCGAGCCGGACACGCTGCTCTTAGAGTCGCTGCCGCGGGCGCTCGGATGCGGGCCCCTGACGGGCCGCGGCGCCTCCCCGCAGGAAGTGAAAGAGTTTGCGGCGCGCCTTGCAAAGTCGATGGCCGAGCTTTCGGGCGCGTTTGGCGCAATGCTCGGAGGCCTCGCCGGTGACGTCCTAAAGTCGACGTCCATGCCAAGCCGCAAGGGGCTTTCAAAGGCGGCCGCGGCGGTGGCTCCGCACGTCTTGGACCGCGAGATGAAGGTGTTTCTGACCGCCGTGTCCAACGACGTGCTGGAGGGCGAGGAGGACTGGATAAAGTACGCGGCGCTCACCCTGACCGGCGTTCCCCCGTCCGAGTGGAGCGACGAGCAGCGGGCCCTGTTCACCAACAGGCTGAGGGACGTCTCGGCAAGGTTTTCCAGGCTGGCGTCAATGCACTTTGCAGACGTGTCGGGCGCCTACGACCAGCCTGCGTACCGCGTGACCGTGACGCGGCCGGACGGGGGCGAGGAGAGCGCGATCGTCTCCCTGCCGCCGGACAAGGCACAGCATGTCAAGAGGGCGGCCGATCGCGCCGTCAAGGACCTGCGGGCAAGCGGGCTGTCCGGCGACGGCGTAAAGGCCCTGCTTGCAGAGCTGGGCGGGCGCCTGTCAAGGGGCGGCCGCTCGTCAAGGGGCGGGCGCCGCTAGGCGGCGCGGCCCGCCCGGCCCGCGCAGGGCGCGGCAGGCCCCTGCGCGGCGAGGCCCGCGCAGCGCCCCCGCGCCCCCGCCCGCGGCGCCTAGGGGCCGCCCGCGCGCCGCTAGGCGCGGCAGCTGAAATGGTAACGCTTAGTATCATACTTCCACCGCCGTACGCTGCCTCGAACGCCTTTTCCAGGGCCGACTCTGCCCACGCCAGGCGCTCGGCGACCTCGCGGCGCGCCACCCAGTCGGCCTGCACCTCTGGGCTGTTGTCGCGCACGTCGCGCACCGACGCCACCTCTAGGGCCGCCTCGCGCAGGGCCTCGAGATCGGCCGCCTCCACCAGGGCGGTCGGCCTCCTGCCCCCGTCCGCGGTCCTGCCCTTGTCAGGGCCGGCCGCCGCCTCCGCCTCCCGCGGCGCCTCCCCCTCGCGGCCTTCCTCCCCCAGCGCCTCGTCCACAAGGTAGACGATCGCGCCGTCAAAGCCGGGCCCCGGCTGGACGGACGCCGCCGCCGCCCCGGCCCCGCCGGCAAACACCCTCTCGAATATGCGGGTCGTGCCGGTCTGCAGGGCGTGCCGGGCCGCCACGACGGGGTCGAGCGGCAGCGTGGCCCTGAGCAGTTCCGTGGCCGGCATTGCCGCGAGCCTGCGCCGCGCGTTCTCGAGCCTCGCCTGCACGTCGACGTCGGTGCCGTGCCATATGCGGTACTCGTCCGAGTGCCTCCTGTACGTCAGTATCGACCTCTTTTCGAGCGACCCCAGGGCCGCGTCGGGGCTCGCAACGCCGGCCGCGTACGCGACCATGCTGCGCGAGGCGCGCAGCCTGCCGGCCCTGCCGACCAGGTTGAGCACGCCGACGGCCTTTAGGACGCGCGACTCGTCGGCCGACAGCCCCTGCGTGTCGCGTATTATGGTCTCTATCTCCAAGAGCCTCGATGCGCGCGACGACGAGGCGGCGCGGACGAGCGGCGAGCCGGCCACAAAGTAGTCGTACAGGGTGTCGACCATTACGGCCGGCGGCGGCCCCGATCCGTCCCACTCGGCCCGGTCGACAAAGCCGGCGACCGTGTGCTCGCCGCCGCCGGTCATGAACGAGATCAGGGTGCGCTCGTGCTGCCCGTACCTAGAGCACAGCTCGGGCAGCACCTCGAGGGCGAGCGGGTGGAGCGGGTAGCACGCGCGCAACATTTCCTCGTCGAGGTCGCCGCCGAGCCCCATGGCCGCAGCCCTGCCGGCCTGCGCTTTGGACCACCTGCGGACGGCGAGGCCGGCCCTCTTGGCGGCGGCCCCAGCATCGCCGCCATCGCCAGCGCCGCCGGCCGATACGGCGGAAACCAGGACGCTCCTGACGAGCCGCCTTGCCTGCTCGGGCGAGTTGGCGAACGGTATGTCGTCGAACCTGCCCTGCACCTTTGCCCACTCCCGCCTCTGCGACGACGATGCGCCGGACGCGTACTCTTCGAACGCCATGTGCTGCATTGTAACGAGGAACAGGCGCACGCCCCTCGATGCGCCGGACATTTCGGCGAGCTCCTGCAGCAGGAACAGGTCGCCCTCGCGCGTGTTCTCGTCCGTAAAGTACTCTACGTTCTTGCCGAACTCGTCGATCACTATTATGGCGGGATCGGCCGCGCACATGCCGCGCGCGGCTTCTGCAATGGCCGCCGCGTCGGGGGCCGCCGCGGCGCGGCCCAGGCCGCGCGCCATGCGGGCCAGGGACGACGCCCCCTCAAAGTCCTTCTCCCCGTACCCCGTGCCAAAGCGCCTCCTTGCCCCCGAGTCGAGGGCGCGCAGGATCGTCGCCGACACGGGCTCGCGCTTGGCGGTCGCCATGCACCGGATCATCCCGTTGCGCTGCACGCCGAGCTGCGACCTCGACCTGTCAAATACGCCGGCGAGTCGCGCATCGGCGCAGCGCAGGATCGCGGCGGCCGCCTCGTACTCGCGCGACTTCTTGGGGGCGAGCAGGGCGTCGAGGAAGACGGCCATTGCGGACTTGCCGGACCCGTACGGGCCGGTCACCGAGATTGCGTGGCCGCGCCTGCCGCCGCGCATGCCGGCGCCGAGCCGGGCGACCGTGTCGAGCGTGCCCGCGCCGGGTATGTACCCGTCGAGCGCCCCTTCCGCCCCGCCGCCGCCTCGGTGCAGGTCGTGCTCTATGCTGACCGAGGCGTACGCCGGGGCCCTCACGCCGACGATCCTCGTGAGCGGCGTTGCGCGGGCGGCGCTCTTCCCCTCAGGGGCCGCGGCCCTTGCCGCGCCGGGGCCGCCGCTCTTCCTCCCCGCCGCCCGGGCCCCGCGGCGGGCCCCCGCGCGCCTCATGCGGCCTCGGCCTCCAGCAGCTTCGGCCCTGCTCTCCCCCCTGCGCCCGCCCGCGCGCGCGGCCTCCGCCCCGCCCGCCCCCGCCGCCGCCGCCCGTACATTGCGTGCAGCACCTCGTCCCTGGCCTCCGCCGCGCCGTCCGCAAACGAGAGGCTCTGCGCGCCGTTGACGTTGCGCAGCGCGATCGCCCCGCACGCCTCGGACGCCTCGGCTAGCAGGTCGGCCAGGTCGGCCTCGTCGAGCCTGAGGGCCCTGCCGGGGCCGCCCGCCTCCATGGCCAGGCGGTGGACGGTCGCCGTGCGCCCCGCCCGCCCGGCCCTGTCCGCAAAGTCCAGGCATGCGAACGCGGCGGCCAGCGGGGAGAGGCCGGGCTTTGGGCCCTGCACGAACCTCATCTCGTCGCGCGTTCCCTGCCTGAGTATGTGCAGGCTGCGGAACGGGCAGTCCAGGTAGTCCTCGACCATGTCGCGGCCCCTCCTCGACGAGTACGTGTGGACGAACGCGTCAAAGTCCTTGTCCACGGAGCGCGGGCTCGGCGACCTCCACCGCTCGACGGACGCGACGGCGTCCCTCACGCGCCTCCTCATGTCGTCGGCGGCGACGACGACGGAGCCGGCCAGCGCGTCGTTTACCAGGACCCACCACGCCGGCAGCAGGCAGGGCGGCGCGAACACGAGCCAGTGCAGCGCCCAGAGCGTGTCGGGCCTCTCCAGGTACGGATCCATTCCCGCGCCGCCGTCGAGCAGCGCGCGGCCCATGGCGGACGGCCTGACCGCCCTCGTCTTCCTGTCTGCCTCGTACACCTTTGCGGCCAGCCCCCAGAACCGAATGGACCTTACCATGTTCTTGCCGACGCCCAGGCGCACGGTCGCGTCGTCGCGCGTGAACGCGTGCGGGTCGGCGACTATGGCATCGTACCCCTTCTTGAGCCACCCGTACCTCGGGTGGAACGTCTCGTGGCGGGCGAACGACGGGACCGGCGCCGCCTCGTCGGGCCTCATCGGGGCGCGGCCTCCATGCCGCCGCCGCCGGCCTCCAGCCCGCGTATATAGGACGCGGCGGCCGCAATGCCGCGCGCCGCCTCGTCGGCGTCGGCCCCCGTGGACGGCCTGCCGAACGAGACCCGCACGCACTCGCCGGCCGCCTCCCTGCCGAGGCCCATGGCGAGCAGGACGTGCGACGGCTCGACGGCCGCCGAGGCGCAGGCGCTGCCGGTGGCGATCTGCACGCGCCCTGCGTTGGCAAGGACGGCCTCGGCCATTGCCCCGGGCACCCTCACGTTCGACGTGTTCGGCAGGCGGCCGGCCCCCTTTCCGTTGACCGTTGCGTCCGGGACGCGGCGGGCGAGCTCTTTCTCGAACCTGTCCCGCAGCGCGGCCTGCCGCGGCGCGTCGGCCAGCCCCTCGCCGGCCGCTATGCGGCAGGCCTCGCCGAGCCCGACTATGGCCGGCACGTTGAGCGTGCCGCTGCGCAGCCCGCCCTCCTGCCCGCCCCCGTGCAGGACGGGCGCGAGCCGCCGCCTGGCGTCCTTGGTCGCCGCGAGCGCCCCGCACCCCTTTGGGCCGTACATTTTGTGGGCGCTGAGCGTCACCATGTCGGCGCCGAGCGCGCCGGCGTCGAACGGCACGCGGCCGGCCGCCTGCGTCGCGTCGCAGTGCAGGACGGCGCCGCGGGCGTGCGTCATCTCGGCTGCCTCGGCGACGGGGTGGAGGACGCCGGTCTCGCTGTTGGCGGCCATTACGGAGACGACGTCGACCCCGCCGCCGCTGCGCGAGGACAGCATCGACTCGAGCGCGCCGAGGTCGAGCGTCCCGTCGCCTCGCACCGGGACAATGCCGAGGGACGATCCGCCGCCATTGCCCTCCGCGATCGACCGGCACGCCTCGAGGACGGACTTGTGCTCGGTCGCGCCGGCGAGCATGCGTATGGGCCGCCCCGCCCCGCGGCGCATCCCGTGCAGGGCCAGGTTGTTCGCCTCGGTCGCCCCCGACGTAAAGATCACGTCCGGCCCGTTCATCCCTGTCAGCCGCGCCACCTCTGCGCGCGCCTCGTCGACGGCATGCCTGGCCTCGCGCCCCGCCGCGTGGCCCGCGCTGGCGGGGTTGCCGAACCTGTCGGACATCCACGGCATCATTGCCTCGACGACGCGCCGGTCGGCCGGCGTCGACGCGTTGTAGTCGAGGTATACTGGGGGCGCGCCCTCTTGGCCCTTCATTGCTAGCCTACCGCGCGCACTGCCCCGCTATTAACGCCCCGACGGCCCCTCCCCGCCCGCCTTTACCCGCGGCGCGTTGCCTGCGCTGCCGTGGGCCTCTGCCACGGCGGAACCGCGCGCTGGGCGCCCCGCCTCTTCCGCATACCGATGCCGGCGCGCCGCCCGAAACGGCGCGGCGCCGCGGGCGGGCGGGCGGGCGGAGGGCGCGCATCTGCGGCCGGTTCGCGCGCCTGGCGGCCCGAGGGCGCGCGCCGTGCAGGGAGTCTTGCGGGCGGCGGCCGTTGCCGCGCCGGTCGCCCCCGTTGCGGCGGGAGGCGCCTGCCGCATGCCTCGCCGTCGTCGTAGCCGCCGCCGGCCCGGCGGCGCCGAGGTCCGTCGGGAGCGCTTCGGCGGCGGCTGCGGCCGCCCCGCCGCCCGCGGCCGCTGCCGCCGCCCGCGAGCAGGCCGGGCCGGGCGGAGGGGCGCGGGCTCCCCGATCGGGGGCCTGCCGCGGGCGCAACGCGCGGATCCCCGAGGCCGCCCCGGAAATCCCGCCCTGCGGCCGGCCTGCGCACCGGCGGGGTGCACGCGTTGGGCGGCGGCATGCCTGCTTCTAGATTTCCTGTTTCCGGCAGGATGCTCTGGATCGCGGTGGCGACAATCGCGGTCGCGGCGTCGTTCACCGCGACGCACGCGCACTTGTACAAGACATGGGGGAACAACGAGCACTACTACGTGACGTCCGAACGCCTGGTCACGTTTTGCGACATGGCGCTGTTCCGGCAGCCGCAGAACTGCGTTTCCGTCGACGTGGGCCTGTGGTGCGAAGGCGAGGGGGGAGTCTGGACTGCCGGCGCCAGGGAGTGCGCCGGCGTGTCGGGCCAGCCGTGCCGGGAGGTTTTGGGCGCGATCCATTCAAACAGAACGTGCCAAGTCCCGATCCGACACGTGATCGGGGACTGGCTGGGTTGCCCGCGTTGATCGACGGGATCCGGCGGCGGCAGCGGGCGTGGATTACGGCCACCGCACTCGGGAATGCGCCGCCGGCGCGCCGCGCCGCCCGCTGGCCGCCTTGGTGCGCTTCCCCGCCCCCGCGCCGACTGGCGCGGAAGGCGCGGCGGGAATTCGCCGCCGCGCCGCCGGGCGTGCAGGGGCGCACCGGCGCCCCTCGTCCTGGCCGGCGCCGGGCGCCGCCTTGGCGGGTGGGCCGCCCGCCCACCCGCCCGGAAGGGGCGCCCGAACGCCATTCATATTCAGGCCGGCCACATGGTGCGCGGTGGACAGGAGAATTCTGTGGGCGGGGGCCGCCGCCCTGTCGGCCGCCGCCTCTTTTGCGGCGGGGGTCGGCTACGGCCCGCCCATCGCAAGCATAGAGTCTCACTATGACCTAGACCGGATGACCTGGGCGCTGTTCCGCGAGATGCGCGAGTCCGGCACGTACCTGACGCACGACAACTACATGGTGCTGATGAGCGCCAACCGGGACGACAGCACGATCATACTGTTCCCGAACAACCGGGAGAACGGGACGACGGGCGGGCGCGGCTGGTCGCTGGAGGGGGAGACGTTCACGTCCAACCACCCCAACGGGAGCCGGTTCTACAGATCGGTGGATCCCTCGGGGAGCGTCCTGAAGGAGATCGCGCTGCACGACCAGCGCGGCAAGGTGTTTATGGCCGTGCTCACCGACCACAGGGGCAGGTACCTCACGGACAGGGAGCGGGAGGAGATCTTTACAGAGTTCTTCCCCGACCCCGGCGGCCGCGCGGGCGACCGGGCGGGGCAGGGGGGCGGGGATCCCGGGCCGGGCGCGGGACGCCCCGCGGGGGTCGCGGGCGGGCGCGACGCGGGGGAGGAGAGTGCCGGCCTGTACCCTGGGGCCTACGAGGTGGCCGCCCTGCTGGCGAAGAGGGGCGACCTGGCCGGGGCTGGCGACCGCACCCCGCAGCAGGAAAGGTTCTACCAGTGGGCGTTCGCGAGGTACTCGGTGCCCAACAGCACCGAGTCGATCGACCGGCGGCTGGCGGACATCGCGGGCGGCGCCGGCCAGGGCCGGCTGGAGCGGCTGGCGGAGCGGGTGGAATCGGGGGTCGACGCGGGCTTTGTCCCGGAAGAGCTGGACATCGTAGACGGGGAGTTCTGGAGCTGGGCGAGGCTGTCCGCGCACTGCGACGCGGATCCGGGTTGCGATCTGGACGTAGAGGCCATGGCGGACAGCGTGGCCGCCCGCTAGGCCGGGCAATGACCGACAGCCCTCCTGCCGGCGCTGAGGCGGCGGCGGGCCGGCCCGTGCGGACGCGCCGCGGGAGGCGCGCACCGAGGCCCGTCCCGCGACATCAGGAGCTGGGGCGGCCGCCCTTCATGACGAGGTACACGCCCAAGCCCATGAGGGCGGCGCCGGCCGGCAGGGGGCTGAGAAGCGTCCACATCCCGCTTTCGCCGGCGACATCCACGCCGGTTCCGTGCCCCGTAATCAGGCTGTACGCCGCGACGAACGCAATCAGCGCGTACACCCACAAGAAAACAAACGACGACGCCACGAGGACACCGCCGAATATTTTTAGGCGGTTCGCAACAAAGTCCACGACCACTCGAAAAAACGCTGGCAAAGATGGGGGGCTTTTCGGCGGCGGCACTACGAATTATGCCGGCCCTCCTTATATAACGCACGGCGGCGCACCCGCACAATGGCGGCACAGGGAGCGGGGGCGCTGGCATGCCTGACATTCGCGCTGGCGCTGGCTCTGGCACTGGCGCTGCCGATCCCGCCGGGGGTCAATGCGCAGGGGGCCCTTGGCGAGGAAGGCCCGGATGCGGCGGGCTCCGCAGCCGACGCGAACGCGTACATAGAGCTGCTCAAGTCCGACGCCGCCTACCAGGGCATGGATCCGGAACAGCGGGAGGCGTACCTTGCCGCGGCGAGCGAGTTTATCACGTCGGAGGGCGCGTACGAGGCTGCCCGAAATAGGCTGCTTGTGGAGCTCTCGGAGATTACGCTGCAGATTCAGGCGACCGGCGACGAGCGGCGGCTGGCGGAGCTGGAGGCTCGGTACGACGACGTGCTCGAAGAGCTGGAGGAGTATGGGGTCGGCCCGCAGAACGAAACCGAGGCAAATCCGGGCTATTATTTTGACAAATACGAGCAGGCGCTTGAACGGCTCGAGGGCGACGGCTCGGCAGGGACCGAAGAGGGGGCGGCGCCGGCCCCGGGAGCGGGGGAGGCGGGCTACTTTCGCGCCTTTCTAGACGGCCTGGCCCGCCTGTACGATTCACTGCGGGGGATCATCCTTGACATCTTCTAGTTTTTCTGTTCCTGGCAAGGGATCTGGATCGCAACGGCGATAACCACGGCCGCGGCGCCGATCACTGCAACGCGCGCGCACTTGCACAAGACATGGGGAAACAACGAGGATTACTACGTGACGTCCGAACACTTGGCTGTGTTTTGCGACACGGTGCTGTTCTAGCAGCCGCAGAACCACACTTCCGTCGACGCAGGCCTGTGGTGCGAAGGCGGGGTGGGGGGGAGGGGAGTTTGAAGTGCCGGCGCCAGGGAGTGTGCCGGCATGCCGGGGCAGTCGCGCCGGGAGGTCTTGGGCGCGATCTATTCGGGCCGGGCACGCCGAATCCCGGTCCGGCACGTGCTCGGCGATCAGGCTGCCGCGCTGGATCGGCGGGATGCGGCAGCGGCCGCGGGAGTGGATTCCGACCCGCGCGCCTGAAAACGCGCCCCGGTGCTCCGAGCAGGCCCGCGGGACGCCCTTGGCGCGTCTCTACTCCCTCGCGCCGCCTGGCGTGGGGGCTGCGGCGGGCAGCGCCGCCGTCCAGCCGGGCAGCCTAGGCGCACCGGGGCCGGCCGGCCGATCGCCCGCCGACTCGCACAATTCGCCTGGACGGATGCCCTGCCAGTGCTCGTGGCTAGCCCCGCCGCGCCGCGCCGCCCGCCCGCTTCACAGGGCCCCGTCCGGGGGCCCGGATGCGTGCAGGCGCGCGCATCCGGGTCTCCTGAACCTTGGTCGATCCCCGCTCCGGCACGGCTGCCGCGCCGGGCGGTCAATGGGCCCGAATGCGCGCCGCGGAACCCCGATCCGCCGGCCCACGATATACATAGATCCGCGGCGCCGCGCCCCATAGGGGGTCGGAAATTACTACAAAAAGGGCCCGCTACGCGGGAATGGACGCGGCGCTAGTCCTCGACGACGGCACGGCGCTCGCCGGCGAGGGGTTCGGGATGCCGACGACCGCCTACGGCGAGCTCGTCTTCAACACGGGCATGGTCGGGTACACGGAGACGCTGACCGACCCGTCGTACCGCGGCCAGCTGCTCACCATTACGTACCCCCTCGTGGGCAACTACGGGGTGCCCGACCCCGCCGACGCCGACGGGGACGGCATACCGCGCCACTTTGAGTCGGACCGCATACAGGCGCGCGGCCTCGTCGTCCACGAACTGTCCCTGACGGCGAGCCACTGGAGGCTGTCGATGACGCTCGACGAGTGGATGCACGGCCACGGCGTCCCGGGCATATCGGGAATAGACACGAGGGCCCTGACAAAGAGGCTGCGCGAGGGCGGCGTCATGATGGCCGCGCTCGCCGTCGCCGGCGAGGGCGAAAGGGTCGACGCGGACGCGGTCCGCGAGGGGCTCGCCGCAGCGCCGCGCTACGACTCGGAAGAGTTCATGGGCGAGGTCTCGACGGCCTCGGACGTGCGGTACGGCGCCCCGCCTCCGCCCGCTCCCGCCCCCCCTCCGCCCGGCGCCACCCCTCCTCCGCCGCCCCCTCCGCCGCCGCCGCCGGCCGCCCGCGGCCCCGTCGTCGTGGTCGACACGGGCGCAAAGAACGCGATCGTGCGCAGCATACGCCGGCTCGGGTACGGCGTCGTAAAGGTGCCGTGGGACACGCCGCCCGCCCGCATCCTGTCGATGGCGCCCTCGGGCGTCGTCATCAGCAACGGGCCGGGCGACCCGCTGCGCTGCGCGGCGACGATCGAGACGGCAAGGGCGCTCATCGACGCGGATGTGCCCACCCTCGGCATCTGCCTGGGCGCGCAGATCATCGGGCTCGCCGGCGGGGCCCGCACGTACAAGCTAAAGTACGGCCACCGCGGCCAGAACAAGTCGTGCCTGAACCTGGAGGACGGCCGCGTGTACGTCACGAGCCAGAACCACGGGTACTGCATAGACCCCGACTCGCTGGCCGGGACCGACTTTGAGCTGTGGTTCTCGAACGCCGACGACCGCACGGTCGAGGGCATACGCCACCGGTCGCGCAGGTGCGTCGCCGTCCAGTTCCACCCCGAGGCCTCGCCGGGCCCCTACGATTGCAGGTTCATATTTGAGCGCCTCGGCGCGCTCATGATGAAGGACGGCGGGGCCGGCAAAGCCGCGGAGGCGGCCGCGACTGGCTAGGGCCGAGGCGCCGGGAAAGGTGCTCGTGCTCGGCAGCGGGGCCATAAAGATCGGAGAGGCCGGCGAGAGCCGCGCGCAAGCGGCCGCCAGTTCGACTACTCCGGTAGCCAGTGCCTCAAGGCCATACGCGAGGACGGCATAAAGAGCGTGCTTGTCAACCCCAACGTGGCGACCATACAGACGGACACCAGGTTCGCCGACCGCGTGTACCTGTTGCCCGTCACTCCCGGGTACGTCGAGTCGATCATCGAGTCCGAGCGCCCCGACGGCCTCATGCTCGCGTACGGCGGGCAGACCGCCCTCAACTGCGGCGTGGGCCTCGACGAGTCCGGCGCGCTCGAGCGGTACGGGGTGCGCGTCCTCGGCACCCCCGTGCAGGGCATACGGCGGACGGAGGACCGCCAGCTCTTCAAGGACTCGATGGTCGAGTGCGGCGTGCCCGTCCTGCGCAGCCGTACGGTGACGGACTTTGAGGGGGCCCGCGAGGCGGCAGCGGGGCTCGGCTACCCCGTCATCGTCCGGGTGGCGTACACGCTCGGCGGCAAGGGCGGCGGCATTGCGCACAACGAGATCGAGCTGCACGAGATCGTCGGGCGCGGCGTCAACGCGAGCCTCGTCGGCCAGGTGCTCGTAGAGGAGTACGTCGGCGACTGGAAGCAGATCGAGTACGAGGTGATGAGGGACGGCGCGGACAACGGCGTCATCGTCTGCAACATGGAGAATGTGCTGTCGATGAGGGTGCACACCGGCGACAACATCGTCGTGGCCCCGTCCCAGACGATCGACAACTCCGAGTACCACGCAATGCGCTCGGCGGCGCTGCGGGCCACGCGGCACGTCGGCATCGTCGGCGAGTGCAACATCCAGTACGCGCTCGACTCCGAGTCCGACCGGTTCGCGGCAATCGAGATAAACCCGCGCCTGTCGCGCTCGTCGGCGCTCGCCAGCAAGGCCACGGGGTACCCGCTCGCGTACATGTCGGCCAAGATCGGCCTCGGCCACTCGCTGCCCGAGCTGGCCAACAACATTACGCGCTCGACGACGGCGTGCTTTGAGCCGTCCCTCGACTATGTCGTCTGCAAGCACCCGCGCTGGGACTTTGCAAAGTTCGAGCGCGTCAACAGGAGGCTCGGCGTGACGATGAAGTCCGTCGGCGAGGTCATGGCCGTCGGCCGCACGTTCGAGGAGTCGCTGCAAAAGGCCGTCCGCATGCTCGGCATCGGCTACGACGGCCTGGTCCTGAACCGTGCCAGGCACGCCGCGGGCGGAGGCGGAGGCGGAGGCGCAGCCGCCGCCGCCGACCTGTCCGACGAGGAGCTCGAGGACCGCCTGGCGCACCACGACGACCTGATCCTGCACCACGTCGCCGAGGCGCTGCGGAGGGGCATGCCTGCCGACCGCATACGCCGCCTGTCGGCGATCGACGCGTGGTTCGTTGAAAAGATCGCCAATATAGTGCGCATGGGCGCCGAGCTCGATGCGGGGCGCGGCGCGGGCGGGCCGCCGCCTCCCGGCCCCTCTCCAGCTGCCCCCGGCGCAGCCGCCGCCGGCGCCGGCAGCGCCGACTCCCCGCCCGCGCGCCTCCCGCCCGCGGCCGCCCTGCGCCGCGCCAAGCGGCTGGGATTCTCGGACGCGCAGATCGCGCGCGCCGCGTCGGCCTCCGAGGCCAACGTGCGGCGGGCCCGCAAGGCCGCCGGGATCGTCCCGTCGATAAAGCAGATCGACACGCTCGCCGCCGAGTGGCCGGCCCGCACGAACTACCTGTACGTGACGTACGGGGGCGGCTCGGACGACATACGGCCCCCCTCGGGGCGGCGCGGCATCGTCGTGCTCGGCGCCGGCCCGTACCGCATAGGCAGCAGCGTCGAGTTCGACTGGGGCACAGTCAACATGGTGTGGGGGCTCAGGGAGCGCGGCGAGAAAAGCATTGCGGTCGTCAACTGCAACCCCGAGACGGTCTCGACGGACTACGACGTGTGCGACAGGCTGTACTTTGAGGAGATCACGCACGAGCGCATAATGGACATCGCCGAGTTCGAGTCGCCGAGGGGCGTCGTCACGTGCGTCGGCGGGCAGGTGGCAAACAACCTCACGCCGGCCCTGGCCGCGAGCGGCGTGTCCATAATCGGCACCGACTCGGCCGACGTCGACTCTGCCGAGGACCGCTCAAAGTTCGGCGCCGTCCTGGACTCGCTGCACATACGGCAGCCCCCCTGGCAGGCGTTCTCGGACATTGCCGGCGCGCGCGAGTTTGCGCGCCGCGTCGGGTACCCCGTCATAGTCCGCCCGTCGTACGTGCTCAGCGGGGCGGCCATGAAGGTCGTCTGGTCGCCGGACGAGCTCAAAAAGTACGTCGGGCAGGCCACGTCGGTGTCCCCCGACCACCCCGTCGTCATCTCAAAGTTCATGCTCGGCGCGCTCGAGGTCGACGTCGACGGCGTCTGCGACGGCGAGAACGTCGTGATCGGCGCGATAGTCGAGCACATCGACAGCGCCGGCGTGCACTCGGGCGACGCAATGATGTGCATACCGCCGTGGCGCCTCAGCAACAGCGTCGTCGACACGATCACCGACTATACGAGGAGGATCGCGACGGCGTTCCGCGTGCGCGGCCCGTTCAACCTCCAGTTCCTGGTCAGCGGCGGCCAGCCGTACGTCATAGAGCTCAACATACGCGCGTCGCGGTCCATGCCGTTCGTCTCAAAGCTCGTCCGCACGAACCTGATCTACCTCGCCGCGAGGGCCGTACTCGGCGAGGCGCTGCCGGCCGTGCCCGACGACCACTGGCGGCGCGTCGCCAGCTACGGCATAAAGGTGCCGCAGTTCTCGTTCATGCAGCTGGACGGGGCCGACATGGTGCTCGGCGTCGAGATGCAGTCGACCGGCGAGGCGGCGTGCTTTGGGACCAGCTTTTACGACGCCCTCTCGAAGGGGCTCGAGTCGGTCGGGTACAGCCTGCCGCGGTCGGGGGCGGCGCTCGTGACGATCGGCGGCACCGAGAACAAAGAGCGCCTGCTGCCGACCGTCGCGCTGCTCGACTCGCTCGGGTTCGACGTGCTGGCGACCGAGCACACCGCCGAGTTCCTGCGCGAAAAGATACCCGGCGTGCGCGTCGTGCACAAGATCAGCGAGCCTGACCGCAAGCCGAACATCGCCGACCTGCTGCGCGGCCGCGAGATCGACTTTATCGTCAACGTGCCGAGCACCTCGACGCTCGAAAAGTACGTCGGCATGCTGTACGACGAGTACCAGATACGGCGCAAGGCGCTCGAGATGGGCATTCCCGTCCTGACCACCCCCGAGCTGGCCGAGTCGTTCGCGCGCACGCTCGAGTGGCTGCGCAGCAACGAGACGACGCGCCTGCCGATCGAGCCGTACAGGGACGGCGCCGGGGCGGCCGGCCCTCCGCCCGCCTCCGCCGGCGCCCCCGCCCCCACCGCCGCCCCCACCGCCGCCCCCACCGCCGCCCCCCCGCCGCCCCCCGCCGGCGGCGCGCCGGGCGGGCCGGCGGGGCCCTGACGCCGGCGCCCCTCCAGACCTCCGCCCCCGCCCTCTCCCGACTCCCCCGAGCTTCGGCACCCCTCCCGGCCTGCGCCGCGCGCCCGTCCGCTCGCTCCCCCGCGCCCGGCCTCACACGGCGCAGTCCAGGACGGACTCGTCGCCGATCACCGTGCCGTCGAGGGTCGCGATCCTGGCCGAGACCTCGATGCGCCCTCCCCTCCTAGCCTCCAGTATCCTCTCCATTATCGGCGATATCGACCTCCGCCCTCTCCGCCCTCCCCTGCCGGCGGCGGACGCGGAGTGGTGAAGATGCCTGCTGAACGCCGGCACGACCGTGACCTCGAGCGCGCCCGACCGCGACGGAAACACGGCCGACTTGTCCGTCCTGACCGACACCCACACGCGCTCGCCGTTGAGCAGCGACCCCTCGCTGAAGAACACGGGGTGCAGGTGCCCCATTACGATCCTGTCGACGCCGGCGAGGTTCTCGGACGGCATTGTATGGCCGTGCGTGAGTAGCGCGCCCTCGAGGACGGTCCCCGCGGGGCTCGTCAGCGACACCCCGCCCGGCGCTAGCCTCGCAATGTTCGAGTCGTGGTTGCCCGGCGCTAGGACGACCGAGCCGGCCTCTTTGCACGCCGCCTCGAGGACCCTCGGCACGCCGTCCCACTCGGCGCCGGATATGGACCTCGTCCCCGACCTGACGTCGCCCAGTATTGCGAGCGTGTCTGGCCTCGCCTCGCGCGCCAGCTCCCGTATGTCGCGTATGGCCTCGTCGGCCGTTCCCGCCGGGTCGACGTGTATGTCGTTCGCCGCCAGGCCCGCCTCCAGCCCGACGTGGAGGTCGGCTATGGCGAGTATCCGCCGCTCCCCCTCGATCAGCAGGGCGGGGCGGGGCGCGACGATCCTGGCCACGGGCCGCCCGCGGCCGCCCACGCCCCTGCCGCGGCCGCCCCTCCCCCCTGCGCCCCCGCCGCGCATGCCGGCGCCCCCTCCCCCAAACCCCCTTTTATAGCGGGGCCGCGCGGGCGATCGCATGTCGGCCCGGGCGGCAAGGGTGCGCAGCACGGTCGACGGGCTAGGCGTAAAGCTGCACGCGTTCGAGCCGAGCGGCAGGCACGTGTGGACCGTGCTCGGCGGCGGCGACGAGCACTGGGTCGACCCCGATCTCGGCTACTGCTCGTGCCCCGCGTTCAGGTTCGAGCGGCTCAAGGGCGGACCTGGCTCGTGCTACCACCTCGACGCCGCCCTGTCCGCCGTGCGGCTCGGCCGCCACGAGGTCGTCATGTTCTCGGACGACGAGTACGCGCGGTTCGTCGCGGGCCTGCTGCCTCGGCTGTGCCGATAAAGGGTTATAACCGGCGCGTGGGCCGCGCCCCGCGTGGCGCCGAAGAAGGCCGACCTCTTGGAGATGGCCGAAAAGATCATTGCGCGTGGCCCAAAGATGCGCTTTGTGGCCATAATCAACCTCAAGGGCGACATCGTCGAGGGGATCATGAAAAAGGGCAAGACGTCCCTCGAGTCGCAAAAGGAGGAAGAGCACTTTTGCCGCCAGGTCGCGCAGCGCCGCCAGATGCGCAAAGAGTTCGACAGGACGCTCGGCAAGGTGCGCTACGTCCACGTGGAGCGCGAAAAGGTCTCGCAGCTCGTCGTGTACACAAAGAGCCACACGATCTTTGTGACGGTAGAGCCAGAGATGCCCCTCAAGGGCAAGATCGACCTGGTCAATGCGATAAAGTCGATGGCCGCCGGCGCCTAGCGGCCGGCGGCAGCGGGCCCGCGGGCCCCGCATCCTCAGCCCACTCTTCGCGCGCCTTGCGCCATGGCTCCCCCCGCGCCCGGGCGGCCCGCCGCCGGCCGCCCGCGGCGCGCCCCGCGCGGCATCCGCTGCGCCCCGCCGCCAAGAGCGCGCCCGGCCGCCGCGTCCGCATTGTATTATAGAGCCCCCTTGGCACGGCCGGCGTTGACCGACGGGCGTTGCGCGTGGTGCGACGAGGTCATGGATGCGTCAAAGATGGGCACCCACCTCAAAAAGCACGTCGACATGACGATTACCCCGGGCACGGGCCGGGACGCGTCTAAAAAGGGCAAGGCAAAGGGCAAGGCAAAGGGCAAGGCAAAGGGCAAGAAAAAGGGGGCCGACCCGCAGGAAGAGGAAAAGCCGGCCCCTCCTCCCAACAGGGACGCGTTCGTCCTCAAGATTGTCTGCCCGGAGCAGCCCGAATACTGGCTGTTCCTGCGGGCGCATGTAATGTCGACGCTGTCCGACCTCGACGACCTGCTCCGGGAGATGTGGGCCACCTGCTGCCAGGAGCATACCAGCCGCTTTGTCGTGCGGGGCGAAGTGTTCTCGGAGGGTGGGGCGGCCGAGGAAGACGACGACGATGATGACGACTACGACGACTACGACGACGATGACGACTACGACGACGATGACGACTACGACGATGACGACGACCCTTTCGACGATCCGCGCGACCTGCTCCGCCATCTCTTGGGCCTAAGGCAGTCAGATTCGAGGCCCCTCAACGTTCCCCTGCGCGACATCGTTGCGCACAAGACCAGTTTCTGGTACATGTTCGACGAAATGAACGAGCTAGAGATCCAGATCACTGCGTACGCCACGGCGAGCAGCATTGGGATGGACTCGCCCATCGGCCTGCTTGCGCGCAACGAGCCTGTCGAGCACGAGTGCAGCTCGTGCCATGCCGAGCACGCCTCGAGGTCCTGCTGCGCGTGCATTGAAAAGGACGCCGACTCGATGTACTGCATAGCATGCGCCCCCGAGCATGCGTGCGGCGACGGCCGCCTCGTGCCCATCGAGAACACGCCGCGCGCCGGCATGTGCTTTCTACAGGGGCTCTCCGCCGACGAGCGCGAGGCCAAAGAGGAAAAGATGCTGTCGGGAAAATTCACGCCGTTCCGCATCTACCGGCTCTAGCCGCCGGCAGCGGCCCCGCACCGCACCGCGCCGCGCCGCGCCGCGGCGCATGGCCGCAGGGGCGCACGCGGCCCCGCATCCCGCCCCTCAACGTGCACATTCGAGTCTCTGGGACGATCCGCGCCTAGGGCGCCCGCACAGGCGCGCGGCGCGGCCAGAGGGGACGGCATCCCGCAGGTGCCCCGCCCGCCGGCCCTGCAGGGGGGGAAGAGATCGGGCCTGGGCCGTCCGGCTTGACGGCAGGGGGGCGAATATCATGGATGAATCCACACTTCTATTGATCTCTGGATCGGCGCGCGCCGCAAACGGCGATGGCAGCAGACGGGCGCCGGGGCTGCAGCAAAGGCGGCTGGCGCGCCCGCCGCCGCATTGTCGGGTCGATCGCCGCCGCCGCCGCCATGACGGGGGCGGGAGACGCGCGGCAAGCCAGTCGCCGCCGCCGCCGCCGCGCCAGTAGCGGCAGCGGCAGGCCCGTCCAGCCAGGCCGCACGACAGCAGCGCGAGGGGACCGCGGCCCGTCACAGGCGGAGGGGCGGCGGGCCCGCGGCGCCGGCATGCCGCCCGCGCACCGACGTTCCGGCGCCCGCGGCGCCGGCATGCCGCCCGCGGCTCCCCTCTAATCCCGTGCGGCGCGACTCCGCGCCCCACCTGCTTGCCGGCACCGCCCTGGAGGCCTGAATGTGCACAGCGCGCACGCTCAGCCTGCCCAGTACGCCTTAATATGGGAGCGTTGCTCCGCTCGCGTGGCCACGGTACAGAAAGAGTTCGAAGTCGGCGCGGCTCTGCTCGGGCTGTACAGGGATCTCCCATACGTCAAAAAACTGGGATATAGCATTGGCGAGATGGCCGGGCGCATACTGGTCTGGGTTATAATCGACGGCGACAACAACGCCGACGAGTTCCACGACTATTCCATGGCATCGGTCAGGAAGGCTAGGGAGTTTAGGGACATGATGCCTGCCCGCATGAGGGACGAGTACGAGGTGGTGCCGATTGTCACCGACCCTGAAGAGGGGGCCCTGTCGCATTTTCGCACCATAACTGCCGTGATCGACAGGTAGCTGCAGCGGTGGCGGTGTGGCACGGAAACCGGGTGGCGGCCCCTACAAATCGGCTACAACAGGGGGGCGCGCGAAAAGCTAGCGGGGGGAGACGGCGCTAGGTTCTGGGGGTGGGAGGTCATCCTTATGTTCTACGACATCGTGATCGCCGTGGACGGATACGCCGAGATAAAAGGAATGCCAGTGCCGAAGAGCCACGAGGCGAGGCGCCTTCTCGTCGAGCGGTACCTTCCACACCTTGTCGATCCGTACGACGAACTTTACAGCCTAAGCTTGAAAGCCAGGTATTACAAGGGATATACCATGACCAAAAAGGCGTGGTTCGAGGCGGCGCGGTGCCACGAGATACTTGCAAGGGCCATTCCCGTGCAGTAGGATACTCACAATCAGCGCACGAAAGAGCGGCTTTTCTCCGTTGTGTCAAAAACGGGATTTCTCCGAGCCGGCGCCCGCATGCGCACACGCCCCAAAGCGGGATCCACGCGTTCACGGGCAGTTGTTACTTGAGGCGTGGCTACAGTGCGGCGGCTTGCCGCCCGCCGCCGATCGGCCCCTGTGTTTGACATGCCGCCGCCCATCCAATCCCGCGCGGCGCGGCTCCGCGTCCGCCCGCCCCCGCCCAGCAGGCACCGCCCTGGAGATTTGAACGTGCACAGCCCGATCTTTGCCGCCCTTCGAAATCCTCTTTAACGGCGCCGGCGCGGCCCGCCCGTGGGCGACCCCGGGTACGGCAACGAGGAGGTTGCAAGGATGGCCGGCATGCTAGAGCGCGACGGCGTGCCGGCCGACGAGCAGGATCCCGCGCGCCTGGCCCCGTACGTCAGGGACGCCGCGGGGCGCCCCGGAGTCGCGGACAGCAGCGAGGCGGAGCAGCTCGTCTACGAGGCGCTGCTGTACCTAAAGCTAAAGTCGGCCCCGCCGACGGCCGACCCCCTGCAGGAGGGGGACCGGTTCGGGGCGGGGTTCAGCTAGGCGGCGGGGCCGCTAGCCGAGCGGCACGGTGAACAGGTCGTCCTTGCTCACGCCCTTCCAGACGCCGATCATTCCGACCGGCTCGGCCGGCTCGACGGCAGTGATCCTCTGCACCTTGATGTGGTCGGGGTTTGGCGGCATCCACAGCATGGCCATGTAGTCGCCCGGCTCGCCTGCCTTGTCGGGCCGCGCCGCGACGATCTTGTCCCTTGAAAAGCCCCTGGACAGGAGGGCGGCGATCGCCTTTTCCTCCAGGTCCTGCCTTCCATGCGTGAACAGGTACGTGTCCCTGCCCGCGTCTATCTCTGACGACATGGGCGGCCGCCGTGGGCTGCCGCTTATCAACCTGCCGCCGCGCGCCGCCGGGATCGGCGATCGCCGGCACTGCCGCCTGTGCGCGGGCGCCCTGCATGCGGGCGGCGCACAGAATGCCGCGGTCAGGGCCGCATGCGGCCCCGCGCGGCCTGGCAGGGGCGCGGATGCCTGGACGGGTAGCCCGTGCGCGCCGGAGCGAAAGCGGGAAGGGGGCATGTTCCGCTCCGACCGGGCGGCGCGCCGGTGGCCTTCCGGCTAGGCCCGGACCGTCCTGGAATGGGGGCGTATTCCGCTCCGACCTGGCGGCTATCCGCTAGACGCTCCGCCGTCGGCCTCGCGGTCAAACCATTGATCAAAGCTTAACGCCGGGGCGCGTCATTAAACGAAAACCCGATTTCGATCAATGACGGGCGCCCCTGCCTGCCTGCCTGCCGGCCCCGGGCGGGGCGGCTCGGCCGGGCCGCTCCGGCCCTCGAGCCTGTCCGCTCCGGGGCGGCTCGGCCGGGCCTGGCCGCCCCCGCCCCCGCCTGGCCGCCCCCGCCGGCCCCCGGCACCAAAAACCATTGATCAAAGCTTAACGCCGGGGCGCGTCATTAAACGAAAACCCGATTTCGATCAATGACGGGCGCCCCTGCCTGCCTGCCTGCCGGCCCCTGTACGGGGCGGCTCGGCCGGGCCGCTCCGGCCCTCGAGCCTGTCCGCTCCGGGGCGGCTCGGCCGGGCCTGGCCGCCCCCGCCGGCCCCCGGCACCAAAAACCATTGATCAAAGCTTAACGCCGGGGCGCGTCATTAAACGAAAACCCGATTTCGATCAATGACGGGCGCCCCTGCCGGCCCCTGTACGGGGCGGCTCGGCCGGGCCGCTCCGGCCCTCGAGCCTGTCCGCTCCGGGGCGGCTCGGCCGGGCCTGGCCGCCCCCGCCCCCGCCTGGCCGCCCCCGCCCCCGCCTGGCCGCCCCCGCCGGCCCCCGGCACCCAAAACCATTGATCAAAGCTTAACGCCGGGGCGCGTCATTAAACGAAAACCCGATTTCGATCAATGACGGGCGCCCCTGCCTGCTTGCCTGCCGGCCCCTGTACGGGGCGGCTCGGCCGGGCCGCTCCGGCCCTCGAGCCTGTCCGCTCCGGGGCGGCTCGGCCGGGCCTGGCCGCCCCCGCCCCCGCCTGGCCGCCCCCGCCGGCCCCCGGCACCCAAAACCATTGATCAAAGCTTAACGCCGGGGCGCGTCATTAAACGAAAACCCGATTTCGATCAATGACGGGCGCCCTGCCCGCCTGCCTGCCGGCCCCGAGCTGCACGCCGCGCGCCGGCACTGCTGCGGGCGGCAGACAGGCCGGCCCCCGCCCCCGTCCGCCGTCAACATCCCTGCATTTTCACTTGCGACGAACTGCGGCGGGAGACGGGCCGTTCCGCCCCCAGGCCTGCATCATGACCCTGGGGGCGACCCCGCTGACCTGGCCGCCCCCGCCGCTCTGCGCATGCGCCCGCCGCCGCTCCGCCCCCTCCGCCTCAGCCGAGGCGCGCGCAATGCCGGCGTGGGCGCGCAGCGCGGCGGTGATCCCTTCCAGGGCCCGAATCCGTGCCCCTCCCGCCCCGATTCCGGCAGGCTCTGATCCTGGCCCTCATGACGCCTAGTGCGATCTGTCCCGCGCCTCTGAGCCGTGCTGGGCACCTGGACCTGATCCCTCGCCGATCCCGTCCGCAAACGGTTAAATCGGCGCCCTCCGCGGCCGCGCCGTGAAGATCGTCACGGTCGGCAAGAGGTCCTTTGTGACCAGCTTTGAGCTGGCCGGAGTGCCGGGCGTGGTGGCGGACACCCCCGACGGCGCGCTCGGCGAGATACGAAGGCTCTCGGCCGACTCGGACGTTGGGCTGGTGCTGGTAAGCGACGACGTCTCTGGGCCCATTGGCGACGACCTGACGGCCCTGCGGGCAAAGACCTCGACCCTCGTGTTTTCCCTGCCGGCAGCCGGCGGCAAAAAGGTCGATGTCGACTACCGCGTCATGCTCAAAAAGATACTCGGCGTGTAGCCGCGCGCCGGGCCTCCCCCTGCGCGCGCCGCCGCGCCTCTTCCCGCCGGCTTTGGGAGGGCGCGGAACAATCAGCGCATTGCCGTCCCCTGCGCGCGCCGCCGCGCCTCTGCTGCTCCGACGGCCTGGCCGGGCCCCGCCCGCCGCCGATGCTGAACCGGCCGCGCGCAGCTCCCGATGCCTGCCGGCAAGCCCCCGCGCGACGTCGCCGCAAAGGCCGCGATGCTGAACCGGCCCCGCGCGGCTCCCGATGCCTGCCCTGCCCTGCGGCCGGCCGCCCCGCCCACCTCCGCCGCAGGGGCCAATCCTCTCCCTCCCTCCCCTGCCATAGTGCTGATGGGAAGTTCATATAACTAGAAAGTAGCATTTTAGGGGTGAAAACAGTGTAAAAACCACTCTGTCCCTCCCGACGCGGCATTAATTGTCCGCGATATACGTCGACAATCCCTTGAAGCTCCGCTCGTTGTTCTTGTACGGGCTGCGTTGGAGCCACTTCAGGACGCCCCTGCGGCGGGCCAGTCTGGTGTTGAGGACCGTCACGAGGGCGCGCCTGAGCTCCTTCGCGCTGTTGAAATGGTAGCAGAGATACTCGTCCATCCTTGCCTGGCGCCAGTCTGCCTCCTTGATGTTCAGGTAGGCCGAGCTTGTCGGCAGCAGGATGATTACCAGCGCGCCCTCCATTTCCTCCACAAGCTTTTGAATGGCCTTCGACTGGTGCCAGCTGGCCTTGTCGACCACCAGCACAACCAGCCCGAAGATCATGAGCGCCTTCATGCACAGCTCGGCGAACATCTTCGAGTTGGGGTTCTTGCCGAACACGTGGATGCGGCGCGACCTCTTCCCATTCTCGCCCGCTTCGGTCACCAGCCCCGCCGCGGTGACCTTTCCCTTGCTCCCGTTCGACACCGTGGCCGCCGCCTTCCCGAGCGGCGCATAGTAGGACGCATTTCCCGGCTGGTCCGTAAAGAACGACGCCTCGTCTCCTACGGCCAGCGTGTAGCCGTTCTCCATGAGCCCCTTGACGTTCCCCACGTTTAGCCCCTGCCAGCGCCCCACTGACGAGGGCGATGCCGAGTTGTCGTACATCTTCCTGGGCTTCTTGGAGCTGTACCCGTACTTGCGCGCAAGCTCGCGCGCATAGCTGCGCGAGATCGTCTGGCCGGTGATCTCCTTGTACTCCTGCGCGATCTTCTTGCTGGTGAGTTTGCCGGTCTTCCAGTTGCTCAGTATCTTCTTCACTACGGCGTGGTCGATGCCTCGCGGGGCCCCCGAACGGGGGCGGTCGTAGAGGCCGTTGATCCCCTCGCTGTCGTACCTCTTCACCTGCTTGCTCACCCACGCGGTGCTCATTCCCAGCGCGTCCCCCACCTCTTGGAGGGTGTAGCGCTTGCCGTCGGCCTTTGGCGTCTTGTACATGCGGATCGCCACCATCCTGATCTTCACTGTTGCATCCTCCTCCGCCCGGTACCTATCGTCGAACCCCTTCCGCATTTCGGGGCGAGTCCCAGGGGTGATAATTTATGTCTAATGATGTGCACGCCCCCCTTCGCGCCCGGTGTCCGCCCTCGTGTCAGGCGGAATCCCTAACAGCTTCCCACGGCGTGCTTTCTGTTAGAACATCCGGGCACGGCGGAGGCGGCGCGGCACCGACGCTGCCGCTTGGTCGCCTGAATGCAGTTTCAGGCACTTTTTCTGCGTCCTATTGGTGCCGTGGCGTTTGGTTAGGCGTTTTTTGCCGCCAGATTGCCCCGTCAAGCGCCCATTTTGGGTTACACGAACTTCACATCGTCACTACAGCAGGCAGGCAGGCAGGCAGGCGCGCCAGCATCGCCCCTCCCTCTGCCGCGCGGCCCGCACTCCCAAGCCTTTTATCGCCGCCGCTGCGCGGCCGTCCGTGCCGGGCGACAAGATAAGGTGCTCGCACATCCTCGTCGAAAAGCTCGGCGAGGCCGAGGCCGCGATAGGGCGCGTCAAGGGGGGCGAAAAGTTCGGCAGGATTGCGCGCGAAATCTCGCTGGACTCGGGCAGCGCGCGCCGGGACGGCAACCTCGGCTACTTTGGGCGCGGCAAGATGGTCAAGGAGTTCGAAAGGGCGGCCTTTTCGCTCGCTGTCGGCGAGGTGTCCGGGCCGGTAAAGACGAGGTACGGATACCACGTCATAAAGCGCATGGCCTGACCGATCCCTAGAGGTAGTCGTCCAGGACGTCCCCGCCCCCTCCCGCCTTGCTGCCCGCCTTGCCGCCGCCCGCACTGCCGCCGCCCTCGAGCGCCGCCCGGGCCCCCTCCTCCGCCTCGGCCGCGGCCCGCGCCCCCTCGGAGCCTACCTCCATGTTGAGCTTTTCCCCCATCCTGCCGGCCGCCTTTATCTTCCTGTGCCCGATCCAGTAGTACGCCTCGTCGATGGTCTTTTCCGCGATGAGCACGACGAGGCGCCCCGCGTCCCTCCTGCCGGTGCGCCCCCTGCGCTGCACGTGGCGGATCGAGCTCGGCACGTTGTCGTAGAACACGACGAGGTTGACCTCGGATATGTCGAGGCCCTCCTCGCCGACCCTCGTCGACACGAGGGCCTGGTACTCGCCGGCGCGGAACCTCTCCACGGTCTCGACCTGCTTTTTCTGCTTGAGCCCCTCCTCGCCGGCCTTGCCGATGAGGATGGCCGCGCCGATCCCCGCCTCTTCCAGGCTTGCGCGTATGACGTCGACCGAGTCGCGGTAGCTCGAGAACACGAGGGTCCGCCCGCCGGCGTTCTCGCGCAGTATCTCGACGAGCTTTGGTATCTTTGGGTGCTCCAGCCCGCGCGACTGCGCCTCCCTTGCGAGGCGGACCGCCCTCGAGACGCGCTCGTCCTGCTCGAACAGGGCCTTTGCCGGCGCGCCGCCCCTCTTTGTAGTCCTCTCGCAGAACCGCAGGAACGTCGTTATCCCGTGGGCCTCGAGCATGTTGAGCGCGTAGGTGGTGCGTATGGCCTCGAAGAGCGGCTTGGCCGCGCCGCGCCGCTGCGAGATGACGGCGCCGCGTATGCCGAGCAGCGCGGACAGGGAGCGGCGCGATCCCAGCCCGAACCCGTGCCGGGCCAGCGCGCCGTACCTGTAGTCGAGCGCCTTGTTGAGCAGGGCCCTGATATCCTCCATCTCGCGCGGAAGGGCCACCTTGATCCCCTCCACCTTGGTCGTCTGTATGTACGGCCTCACGTCGCCGCTCTGCTCAGTCCGCTGCGCCACGCCGGACGCGCGCAGCGACGCCATGATGGCCTTTGCCTTTGCATGCTCGCTCGGCAGTGTCGCCGTCATGCCGACTATCCTCGCGCCGGCGGCGGCCATTGCGTCGGCTATCTTGGTGTACGCGTAGTCGCCGACGGCGCGGTGCGCCTCGTCGAACACGGCCAGGCTGAACTGCGAGGCGGACACGGCCCCCCTGTCCAGGTCGTTGCGCACGATCTCGGGGGTGGCGCACACGACGCTGCTGCCGCCCCACATCTTTTGGCGCTTTGGCGCCGAATCCTCGCCCGTGACCAGGGATATGTCCTCGACCGTCAGCGCGCCCTGCAGGAACCTGTAGTGCTGGTTGGCCAGGACGCGGGTGGGGGCCAGGAACAGGGCGCCGCCGTCGCCGCGGGCCAGGTACTCGGCGATCACCTGCGCGGCGACGGCCGTCTTGCCCAGGCCCGTCGGCAGGACGACGATGCAGTTGTCCTTTTTTGCCTGGTCCGCGAGGGCCACCTGGTAGTCGCGCCGCTCGATCGCCCCCTCCCTGACGTACCTCTGCGCGACAAACTCGGTTGCCACGCCGCGGCGGCCCCCGCGGCCGCTTTATGCTTTGGGGGCGGCCCCCTGCGGGAGATCGGGCCCGGGTGCCCGTCACGGCGGGACGAGGCGCGGGGCGGGTCGTGCCGGGCGCCATAAGCGGGGCCGAACTCCTGCGGCCCCCGCGCTGCGCCGCATCGCGCCGCATGCACCTCTCCCGCCGGCGCCGCCCGGCGATCCCGGACGGCGCGGGGCTCGGCTCGGCTCCGCCCGCCCTGCTCGTATAAGTTCAGGTCCCTAGGCGTGCCTGCCCCACACGGCCGCCCTGGATGCGCCGGCGCCGAGGGCGATGCTCGGCGCGGCTAGGGGCCGCCGCTGGCGGCGGCAGTTGGTGTAGAACTCTTCACAAACGAGTCGAGGACAGCTGACCGCGCCGTTGTTGGTCGGGGGCGGGGCGTAGCGGGCGAAGCGGCATGCCCCACACCGACACAGACGGCGGCAGGACCATTGACGTGATGTGCGCCTGCGGCTGCGCGTCGGCCACCCGCATCCGGCTGGATCCCGACGCGCCGGGGGAGAGGGCCGTCATGCGCATCGAGATCGCCCGGCTGCACGGCATCATTGACCGCATCACGGAAGAGTCGGCCGAGTACAGGAAGCTGATGGACATGGCCAGGACGGAAGACGCCGGCAGGTTCGCGGCGATCGTCGCCAGGATCATCGAGATGGGCGCCGCCGGCCTGTGCACCGTGAGGATGTGCGCCGGGAGCTCGGCGCCGCAAGGATGGATCTCAGGGCCGCATCGGGGTCCCACAACCCCGAGGACTTGCGCAGGATCGGCGAGCTGGAGGCAAAGGTGCGCATGCTGGAGGCCATGATCAAGTACTATGAGATGATCTGGGTCCCACAGATTGAGAACGGTTTTGGGGCAGAATTTGGGGGGGGGGGTCATGGCCCCGATCGCCGCCATCGCCGCAGGGCCCCCTCCCCCTGCTTATTGTTCCTTTCATTCCGCCGGCCCCTCCCACGCGCCTGACATTCGCTTTTGTCTAACGCGGTTGCCCCCCCGTTCCGCGTCCGTGCTCTGCCTGCGCGCTACCCCGCCCCTGTTCCACGCCCGACCGCCCCGATCGCACAGGGCCGGTTGAATCCGCCGCCCTCGCTGGCATAGACGTATGGGCCGGAGCCTCCGTCCTAGCGGCCAGACCTGAATGCTATGCGCCTAGTTGCACAAGGTTATTATGCAGGGAATAAACAGCCGGCACATGGATCCGTTCAAGGACTGCAAAAGACACTATACCGCCCATTTCAGGAGCAGGATGGGGCAAAGACATGTACCATCCGAGTTCGTCGAAGACATACTGCGTCGGGGTGCCCGCGCCCGGAACGGGAACGAGTACAAAATAACCCACCTAGGCCACCACATAATTCTTGTAAAGTACACGTGTAAGCTAATCCTTGTCACCATATTCAAGGGCTAACTAAAGGCGCGGGAGGTGCCGCACGGTAGTGCAACGCATCTCATGTCATGCCCGACTCGGGAGCGGCGTTGTCGGTGACCGCAATGCTGACGGTATGCTTGGCTGTTAGGTATGGGTCTCCAATGCTCGTGATTAAGCCGGGATAATAATAAACGTCTGTCAATATTGTTCTGATGCGGAGCAGTTCGCCCGGCCGGTCTTGAACAACGTACTCGCACCAAGGCTCGTCGGTCTGTTCCGTTACCGCATACTGCAACACGCTGATCTTTTTGTGCGACGACATGTCGCCCGTGATTTCTGTCGGTGTTTTTTTCTCCCCACGGTTTACAAACATGACGGCGGTGGTAGTGCTGACAATATACTCGTTGTCGTCTGCAAGGGTAAAGCCCTGCGGCACCCTGCTTTTGTCCACGCGTATGACATCCACCGGTATTGTCGCTAGTCGCAGGATTCCCTTCACGTCTGGATGGTCTATGTGGTACCGATTGTACTCGAACGTTTTTGTTCGGTACAGCAACGCCTCGTGTTCCCAGAGGTTTAGGGGGCTAGCGGGATGCATAATTCCTCGCGAACCTCATTGGGGCAGGCCTCCTGCTCAGCGACGTTGTGACGACGGGTATTTGCAGCGTGGCGTCCATCGTGGAGGACGGCGCATCGCCGCCCTGCCAGGCAGGAGTGCTGGACGACATGTGCGACGTCCCCGTCACGCGCGTCTCGATGACATCGACAAACCCCTTCGCAAGCTGCGGCGCGCCATGCGCCTCGATCGCCTTTCCCGACTCGTCGTATCCCTTCTCCGTCAAGAGGCCGTAGCCGCACATGCTACATATGATGCCGTCAAACGCGCCTAGCTTGTCGCCCTTGTGGTAAAACGGCACCAGGCCAGGCCTGAGGGGGCACCTACAGTCGGGACAACCTAGGAGACCAGGCTCCAGCTCTATCGGAACCTTGTCCATGCCCAGAGCGCCGAGCCGTGCAATATAAGCACTGCGCCCTGTTATGTCAAAAACGCGGGCATGAGTTCAGATCCTCTACCCAGGTAACGCCTGAGCGAGGGCGGCGTGGTGGCCGCCCCGTGAGGGGCGATGCAGTGGATGCGGCCAGGGATGGCGGATGCGGAGGGGGAGGGATCGCCCGCAGCCTGCATGATGGCGCCGCGCAGGGCGGCCCGCGGCCGTCCCGTGCCGCGGCAGGAGCGCGGCATGCCGGCCCCATTCGGGTCTCTGGGCCTCTTCGCGGCGGCGCGTTCGGCGGCAGGCGGCCGAAACGGCGGGGGAGGGGCGGCCGGAGGGGGCCGATCGGCGGATCGGTCAAACCCCAGTCGGGGGCGGATTGTGTTATGACGCCCCCTGGTACGATGGCTTGTCCGAGCCCGTTCCCTTGGTCGGATGAACCCGGACTTTCGGGTCATCCGCTGCGCAGGGGGGCGGCACGGATGGCCTGATCGGAATGTGTTCGTTGCGAGGCCTTCGGCTTGAGCGGATGCGAAGCCCGATGCGCGGCGGCGGCGGCTTTGGGGGGCGCCGCGGCCTGGGAGCTGCCTGCCGATGCGGCATGCGGCGGCCCTGCCTGGCTTTGGTGCCGAGTAGGCTGATGCCGGCGGTGCGCGCAGCCGCCGGCCGCCTTTTGTGGCGCGGCTGGAGGGGAGGGCCATCGGCGGCCCTGCCGACGGGACCGGAGCCGATGCAGACGCCTCGGAGTCCGGCCGTCAGTAGATCGGCGCCCGAACCGACCGCCTGCCGACGGGACCGGAGCCGATGCAGACGCCTCGGGCTCGGCCGCGACGGGCTCGGGCTCGGCCGCGACGGGCTCGGGCTCGGCCGCGACGGGCTCGGCCGCGACGGGCTCGGACTCGGCCGCGACGGGCTCGGCCGCGACGGGCTCGGCCTCGGCCGCGACGGGCTCGGCCTCGGACTCGGGATCTACCGGCTCGGGCTCGGCCGCCTCGGCCGCCTCGGCCGCCTCTGCCGCCGCCCTGGCCAGTCCGTCAAGTGGACCCTTCCCCTGGCGGGGCGCCTTCTTCTTTGGGCCGCCCCACCGGTTCGGGGCCACCTGCCCGACCTTGAATATGTCGGCGGGGTCGGCCCCGCCGGCCAGGGCGACGAACGCCTTGTCGAGCCGCACGCCCTGCTTCTTGCACGTGAGGATGAAGGACACAATGACCGAGAACGTCCTTGCGCCCCCCTCCGTGCGCAGCTGGTAGCGGACGTTGCGCTGGGCCACGGGGTCGCCGCGGATGTCGCCCTCGACGGGGTTGTTCGTCGGCGGCATGTCCTTGAACATTAGGAAGGTGACGAGGTTAGCCCCCGCATTCCTGTCTCGGTGCGGGACGGGTGGCCCTCGGGCAGGCGCCGCGCGATGGCGAGCGCATCCTCCACTATGGCGTCGCGCACCTTCTTGGGCGCCGTGTCCATGCCCTTGACGCGCTCGTACAGGCCGCAAAAGTCGCCGTACGCGGCCCTCACAACGGGGTCGTCGGCCGTACAGGCCGCCTTCTTGAAGTTGTTGATGACGTGCCTCCAGCACCGCTGGATCTCGCCGAGTATGATCCGGTACACCTTGTAGCCGTCGACGACGCCGACCAGGCGGCGGGCGAACGCGAACTCTTTGTCGAATATCGACATGCCGCGGGACGGGCGCGCGACGACCATGGCGGCGCACGCGGCCGCGACCACCCACAGGTAGCCCTGCTTGCCGAACATGCGCATGGTCGTCTCGTCAAAGTGGGCCCACCCCTTGGCCACGATCAGCTTTTCCAGGTGCTTCATGAAGGGCTCGAGGACCCGGGCGGCGGCCCTGCGGCCGTTCATTATCGTCGAGGGGCAGAACGAGGCGTTGAGCAGGCTATCCAGCTGCTCTGCGAGCTTGCGGTCGGTCACCCCGAGCGCGTAGAAGATCAGGAATTTTGAGAGGAGCAGGGGGCCAAAGCACGTGTCCTTGATGTCGGGGGCGTCCGCAGGGCGCACCTCGCTGCGGCACCGCACGCACCACGCCATGGGGAGGCGCAGCTGGTACACGTGCGGCCTGCCGTCGCTGCCGTCCAACTCGACGAATATCTTTGAGACGGTCTTTCCGAGCCGCACGAGCCCGGGGTGGAGGCACACAGGGCAGCGGCGGGCGGCGCGGTACCGGAGCGTCTTCTCCGGGTGCAGGCCGTGCGAGGCGCCGGGGCGGCCCATGGCCGGCCCGAGGGCGGCGGGCGGCATTGGGCGGCCGCGCGAGGCGGCGATCGCCTCGTCGAACTTTTTGAGCACGTGGTTGGACAGGGGCGGCATGCCGCGCCGGCTGTTGGGCGTCTCATAGTACTTGATCATGGCCTCCAGCATGCGCACCTTTGCCTCCAGCTCGCCGATCCTGCGCAGGTCCTCGGTTGTGGGACCCCGATGCGGCCCTGAGATCCATCCTTGCGGTGCCGAGCTCCCGGCGCACATCCTCGACGGTGCACAGGCCGGCGGCGCCCATCTCGATGATCCTGGCGACGATCGCCGCGAACCTGCCGGCGTCCTCCGTCCTGGCCATGTCCATCAGCTTCCTGTACTCGGCCGACTATTCCGTGATGCGGTCAATGATGCCGTGCAGCCGGGCGATCTCGATGCGCATGACGGCCCTCTCCCTCCCCGGCGCGTCGGGATCCAGCCGGATGCGGGTGGCCGACGCGCAGCCGCAGGCGCACATCACGTCAATGGTCCTGCCGCCGTCTGTGTCGGTGTGGGGCATGTCGCTTCGCCCGCTATGCCCCGCCCCCAACCAACAGCGGCGTGGTCAGCTGTCCTCGACTCGTTTGTGAAGAGTTCTACACCAACTGCCGCCGCCGCCAGCGGCGGCGCCAGCGGCGGCGGCGGCCCCTGGCCGCGCCGAGCATCGCCCTCGGCGCCGGCGCGTCCCGGGCGGCCGTGTGGGGCAGGCACGCCTAGGGACCTGAACTTATGCCCCTGCTCGGGCGCAGGGGCGCGCGCACAGATATAACAAACGGCGCCACCCCGTGCACATGGCAAGGGTGGAAAGTGGCAGGGGCGCCGCCGCCGCCGCCGCCGCCGCCGCCGCCGCCGCCGCCGCCGCTACCAGGCGCGACATTCTCGGCAGGTGCCGTGACGCACTGTACCGCCGCCGGCAGGACTATGCGGGGATGTCGCAGACCGCGGAGGGGATGGTGGACCGCGCGGGGGCCTGGATCCACGCACTCGTGTTGAGATCGGACGACCTGGAAGGGGCGGTGGAGGAGTGGAAGCCAGCGCAGTATGCACTGGATACCAAAAAGCTGGGGGCCAAGACGGTGCTGGATATTGCAAGGCGCACCGGGCCGTCGCGCCCCGGCGCCGATCGCATCCGCGTCGCAGTGGCGGAGATCCCCGGCATTCCGAACCACTATTGCGCGGTAAGCGACTGCAGGTCGGCCGAATTCAGGGGCGCCTTCAAGGCGTTCGCATCAGAGTACTCCCCGGAGATATCCGCCACCTTCCTTACCAACGAGGACATGGCGGGCGTGCTTGGGGGCATCGAGTCGGAAGGATACCGCGTGGACGCAAAATACTTTGCCGCAGGGGGGCGCCGGCGGGCCGCGGGAGTGCCCTGGCCTGGCGCCAAGGGCACCGGCGTTCCTGCCGCCGACCCTGCGGAGATCGCCATGGCTGCAAGAGCCGCCACTGCGGTGCGGTATGCCGCTGCGCCGAAGGCGACCGGCGGGCAGGGATCCCGCCCCGCCCTGCGCGGCATCATTGCCAGGGACTGCCGATTTTCGGCGGCGGCCGGGGCGGGAGCCTTGTTCAAGATCATGATCCCAAGGGCGATTGCCCTGTCGCGCGGGCGCAACCTTTGCATGGATGCAAGCGCCGAGAGCGCGGGGGCCGACGAGGTGGAACCGACGGTAATAAGATTCGCCGAAAAAATCTTCAGGGACGAGGGCGCGAACGCAAGGCACGTCGACGCGATTGCCGAAATGCCCGACAGCTCCATCAGCAAGTACAGCGTGGACTCGCACATACACTTGTCACTGGTGGACTATACGGATGGCTCGTCGTACGACATATGGGTGCTGGCAAGCGACAGGCTCACGATAATACCGCAGATCAGGGCGAGCGGGGCGTCCCTGAGGAGGCTCGTCAACCACGTATTCGAGCGAATCTGCGAGGGGCGCGTGGAACAACACGGGATCTGACAAGCGCCAGCGGCGCGCAGGGGAGACGCGGCACATGACCAAAAGGCGCGGATCTGCACCGAGGGCGTTTTAGACTCTCGAACGCAGGCCTCGCTCCCCGGAAAGACAATCAACCATCAGTCCAAAAGGATCCGGCCCCCCGGCGCCGAACGCGCCCTGCGCAGCTGGAAAGTGACTCCCGGCATGGCGGCAGGGGCAAACGCCGCCTTTTTCCCGCACCCGTCAGGAGCGCATGCGGCGGCCCTGGGTCGGGGAGGCGACGCCGGTGCCCGCGGGCATGCGGATCGCGTCGCAAGGGCGGCGGCCAGCCTGCCGCAGCCTGCAGGGATCACAGAGCGCCCGCCGCGGACTGAATTGCGGATCGCGCCGCGAGCCGGGCGGCGGCAACGCCGGCGCTCGGCGAAGCTTTGGGGCGGCATGGGCGTGGGCGATTTTGGCTGGACCTCGCCCTTTGCGCGGGCGTGCAGTGTGCAGCGCGCTAGCCCCCGCACCGTGTGTCCGGCGCCGCCCTCTTGCCCCCGATCCGCCAGCCCGCCCGCATGCCGGGGCCTGCCCGCGGGCCGCGCCGGCGATCGGGCCGCGCATGCGGCGCAACCCTCTCCGCGGCGGACGGGCCCCGCGGCCGCGCCTTCCTCCCCTCCGCGCCGCCCGGCGCGGCAGGGCCGCAGCTTTTGCGCCCCCGCCCTGCGACACGTATATTGCGCGCGCCGGGCTGGCCCCGCCATGGAAGAGGCCGGCGGCGCGGGATTCGACCGGCCGAGCTGGGACGAGTACTTTATGCTCCAGGCCGAGCTTGCAAAGCTCCGCTCCAACTGCATTGCGCGCCAGGTCGGCGCCGTCATTGCGCGCGACCACCGCCAGCTGGCGACCGGCTACAACGGCACGCCGCCAGGCATGGTCAACTGCCACGAGGGCGGGTGCGAGCGGTGCCAGATGCGCGTGCGCGGCGGGATCGAGTCCGGCGAGCTCCTCGACAGATGCCTGTGCAACCACGCCGAGGCCAACGCGATAATGCACTGCGCCATCCTCGGCATCGAGGCGGGCACAAGGGGCGCCGTCCTGTACACGACCCTGGTCCCGTGCCTAGAGTGCACAAAGATGGCCGTCACGATCGGCATCAGGCGGTTTGTCTACCTCGGCACGTACCCCGAGACCGACCTCGGCCTGGTAAGGCAGGCCGGCGTCGAGCTGCACCGCATGGACGAGGAGCGCGTCGTCCACTGGGCGGGCCGGATAGCAGGCCGCGGCGGCATCCGCGGCGGCATCCGCGCCGGCGCCGGATGCGCCGCCGGCGGGGGCGGGGGATGCTGACGGTAGCGGCCGCCGAGGCCGCCGCGGGCGCCGCCGCGCCCGATCGGCCCCGGCCTGGCGCCGCCGCGGCCGACGGCGAGGCAATGCCGCAGTCAATGCTCGTGTCGGCCACCTACGACAACCGCGCCCGCTCGGCCGTCCTAAAGTTCTACGACCCCGAGTCGAGGACGGTGCACCTCTGGACGGACCGCACCGGCCACAAGCCGTTCTGCTACTCAAAGCGGCCCCCTAGCGACCTCGAGACCGTGTCGGGCCGGTCCGGCGTCGTCTCCGTCGAGCAAAAGGAGCTGTACGACCCGCTGCGCGACGAGCGCGTGCAGGTCTCAAAGATCACGGCGGCCGACCCGCTAGTCATCGGCGGGCGCGACGACAGCGTCCGCAACATGGTCGAGACGTGGGAGTCGGACATAAAGTACTACGAGACCTACCTGTACGACACGGGCCTGGTCGTCGGCAGGTACTATGCGGCCGAGGGGGGCAGCATCGTGCCGCGCGACATGGACGTGCCCGCCGGCGTGCGCGACGCCCTCAAGACGCTCCTCTGGGACCGCGTCTCGTACGACGACATGGTCGATCCCGCCGAGTTTCGCAGGTTCGCCGAGGAGTGGGCCGACCTGCTCAGCCAGCCGATACCGCACGTGGAGCGCCTCGCGTTCGACATCGAGGTCGACTCCGAGGAGGGGCGCATACCGGACGCGCGCCTGGCCGACCGGCAGGTCACGGCCGTCGGGTTCGACGGCAGCGGCCGGTACAAGAAGGTGTTCGTCCTGCGCAGGGAGGGCGCGGAGGAGGGCAGGCGCGAGCTTGCCGAGGACGTCAAGATCGTGCAGTACGACGACGAGAAGGCGATGGTGCGCGACGCCCTCGCCGTCATCGGGTCGTTCCCGTTCGTCCTGACGTACAACGGCGACGACTTTGACATGCCGTACATGTTCAACAGGGCCGAGCGGCTCGGGATAGACCGGGCCGACAACCCGCTGTACATGATGCGCGACTCGGCGACGCTCAAGGGCGGCGTGCACATCGACCTGTACAAGACGCTCTCGAACAGGGCGTTCCAGATATACGCGTTCGGCGCAAAGTACACCGACTTTAAGCTCAACAGCGTCGCAAAGGCCCTGCTCGGCGAGGAAAAGGTCGACTACGGCGTGCAGCTCGGCAGGCTCGACCTGCAGCAGACGGCCAACTACTGCTACAACGACGCGCGCCTCACGCACGAGCTGACGACGTTCGGCAGCGGCATCCTGATGGACCTGCTCGTCGTCATCAGCCGCATATCAAAGATGCCCATCGACGACATATCCCGGGTCGGCGTCTCGCAGTGGATACGCAGCCTGCTGTACCACGAGCACCGCCGGCGCGGCTGGCTCATACCGCGCAGGGACGAGCTCGCGGGCAGGTCGGAAGGGGTGGCCAACGACGCCGTGATCAAGGACAAAAAGTACCGCGGCGGCCTCGTCGTCGACCCCGAGGAGGGCGTCCACTTTGACGTGACCGTCATGGACTTTGCGAGCCTGTACCCGAGCATCATAAAGGTGCGCAACCTGTCGTACGAGACGGTGCGGTGCGCGCACGACGGCTGCCGCGCCAACGCCATACCGGACACGGCGCACTGGTCGTGCACGAGGCGCAACGGGATCGAGTCGCTCCTGATCGGCACGCTGCGCGACCTGCGCGTCAACTACTACAAGAGCCTCTCGAAGGACGAGGGCCTCGGCGAGGGGCAGCGGCAGCAGTACACGGTCGTCAGCCAGGCGCTCAAGGTCATCCTCAACGCGAGCTACGGCGTGATGGGCGCCGAGATATTCCCGCTGTACTTTCTGCCCGCCGCCGAGGCCACGACGGCCGTCGGCCGGCACATCATCGTGCGGACGATCGAGGCGTGCCGCGGCGACGGCATCAGGGTGCTGTACGGCGACACGGACTCGGTGTTCATCAAGGACCCGTCGCCGGACCAGGTCGAGGCGGTGATCGGGCGGGCAAAGCGCGACCACGGCGTAGAGCTCGAGGTCGACAAAGAGTACCGCTACGTCGTCCTCAGCGGCCGCAAAAAGAACTACTTTGGCGTGACAAAGTCCGGCAAGGTCGACGTAAAGGGCCTGACGGGCAAAAAGTCCCACACGCCGCCGTTCCTGCGCTCGCTGTTCTCCGAGCTGCTCGAGGTGCTGTCGGGGGTGGGCAGCCCGGGCGAGTTCGACGCGGCCAAGAGCCGCATATCGGGGCGGATCGCCGAGTGCGGCCGCCGCGTCGAGGACCGCAAGGTGCCGCTGGAGGAGCTCGCGTTCCGCGTCATGATAAGCAAGGCGCCGGCCGAGTACACAAAGACCATCCCGCAGCACATACGCGCCGCGCGCCTGCTCGAGCAGCACGACCCGGACCGCGCCGTCCGCAAGGGAGACATCATATCGTACGTCAAGACGATCGGCAAGGCCGGCGTCAAGCCGCTCGAGACGGCGCGCGCCGACGAGGTCGACACGACAAAGTACCTCGAGTTCATGGAGTCGACGCTCGACCAGCTCACGTCGGCGATGGGCCTGGACTTTGACGACGTCCTCGGCAAGCCAAAGCAGGCGGGCATCGACCAGTTCTTCTACTGAGGCCGGGGGCGGCCGCGGCCGCGGGCCCTCCCGCGGGACCCCGTCCGCCGCGGCGCCCGATCGCGGCCCCTGCGCGGCGGCGCGGCCCGATCGCGCGGCCCGCGGCGCCCGGTTCGATGCGGCCGCGCGGCCGCGCGGGCAATGCCGCGGCGCCGGCTGGGCGGCAGGCGCGCGGCGATCGGGACGGGGTGGGCTCGGCGGCGGCCCAAAGCGATAAAATACGCCGCCTCCGCCCTGCCGCCCGTGTTCATAATCAACTGCAAAAACTACGACGAGGCCATGACGGCGCGGGACGTGCGCTCCCTCGTCGGCCAGGCGCGCCGCTCGTCGGCCCGGCACGGCGTCGCGATCGCCGTGGCCCCGCCGACGACAATGCTCGCCGTCGCGGCCGCCGAGGCCGGCGCGGCGCCGTCGTCCGCGGCCCCGTCGTGGGCCCACCCGCCCGCCGCCGTGGTGCAGACTCGGCGGCGGCGCCTCGCCCGCCCGCCGCTCCCGCGCAGGCCCCTCGTCCTTGCGCAGCACGCCGACGACGCGGGCCCCGGCAGCACCACCGGCCGCATCGTGGCCGAGGCCGTCAGGGCCGCCGGGGCCGACGGCTCGCTCGTCAACCACAGCGAGTACAGGATGCCCGCGGCCCGCCGCGGCGCCGCGGCGGAGCGCCTGCGCAGGGCGGGCCTCTTGTCGGTCGTCTGCGCCGCCACGCCGGGCGAGGTCCGCTCCGCCGCGGGGCTCGGCCCCGACTATGTCGCAATCGAGCCGCCCGAGCTGATCGGCACGGGGCGCGCCGTGTCCAGGGAGCGCCCTGGCCTGATCTCAACGGCCGCCCTGGCCGTCGAGCGCGCCGCGCCGCCCTCGCCTCCGGCGCCGTTCCCGACGCGCCTGCTGTGCGGCGCCGGCATTGCGGCCGCCGAGGACGTCAGGCGCGCCGTCGAGCTCGGCTCGGCCGGGGTCCTCGTCGCGAGCGGCATCGTAAAGGCGCGGGACCGCGCCGCGGCGATCGACTCGTTTGCAAAGGCGCTCGCGGAGGCGGCGCTGCATCGGGCGGACGGGGAATCACGCGCCCCGCCCCGTGCGCGGGCAAGCCCCTGAGCGCTCCCCCGCCGGACTCGCCGCGGATCGCCCGCCTGTCCTGGGCGGCAGCCGTCCGGCGCCCACCTGCAAATGTTGTTTGCGCGGTTGGGCAGGCGGCCGGCGGCCCTGTCCGCATCCGCGGCCGCGCCCGCCCGACCCCCTTTGCTTCCCGATCGCAGCCTGTGCACCCGCAGTCTTCTTGGGGATCGCGCCCCCGCCTCCATGATGCCGGCGGCGAGGCGACCGGCTTGCACCTGCCGCGCCTCGCCGCCCCCTAGCGCGTCCTGGCCGCGTAGTCGCGGTGCGCGCCTCGGCGACCTGCAGCGCCATGATTGCGCCGCTGTCGGGGCGGACTATGAGCCCTTGCCCTCACTGGAGGCCCTTGTCCTTGACGCCCTCGTACTCTTCCGGGCAGCCCTTGCCCCTTGACCAGTCCATGATCTCGGCCGCCGATCACGTGCCCTCGCACCTGGCGATAACGTCGTCGATCGGCTCGATCGGCGTGAATATCGGGTCGACGCCGTTGGCCACATCCTCTGCGCGTATCCTTTCAATGTCGTCGCTTGTGACGCTCTTGCAGATCCTGCCCCTGTACAGCGCGTCGAACTTGTCTAGGGCGGAGCCGGGCGGGTCGGCCGCGCGCATCTCCGAGCGGCTCGCGTCCGCCCCTGACCTGAGGCGCGCGACGCTCTTCCTAAGCTCTTCCAGCTCGGCGACCGGCTCGCCGACGCCCCCGTCCCTGTACGACTCGGCGGTGCGGTACAGCAGGGTCATTGTCTTCCGAAACGCGACGAGGGTGTGGCGCAGCGACCCGTCCTCTACGGGCCTGTCTACAATCTCGGCCTCGTCGGCAAACGTCTCGGCCAAGAGGCGCGCCATCCTCGCGCCGCTGGCATAGCCCGCCCTTGACGCCGCCTCTTCCATTTTGCTGGCTATCTCTCCGGCCCTGTCCGTGTCGAGCACGCCGGCCGGATCGACTAGCGACGCGAACAGCTCCCTGAACCTGCCCTGCCGTCGGACGCGGCGGCAACGGCCAACCCGCCGCGATCCCACCCTGTCGACTCGCCGGCTTCCCGCCTTGGTCCCTGGTCGGCCTGCACGGCGCCGGGATTTGGGGCGCACCATATGACCAGTATGAACATCTGATCGCCCCTTGCGCATGCACAGGGGCGGCCCTGCCGGCGCCGGGCGCGGCGCAGCGCCGTGAGGCCAAGAGGGAGTGGCGCATGTCCGTTCCGCGGCACCCGACCGTCCGAAAACACATCCTTAGGCTGTCCGGATCGGCCGCCTGCAATCCCGGGCGCGAAGACGGCGCCGCGGCCCCGCGCCGGATCGCCGCCCCGCATTGCCGCGGCGCAAGCGGGCGGCCGCCCGCGAATCTGCGGCTGCAACCGCACCGGGGCGCGGCCGCCGCCGGATGCGCGGCATCCCGCCCTTGAACCCTTTAAAAAGCCCACGCCGCGCGCGCCGCCGAACCGATGAAGTCAGTGTACTTTTTCGACGAGGGCCACGGCAAGGACAGGATGCTCCTGGGCGGCAAGGGCGCCGGGCTGTGCGAAATGACCTCGCTCGGCCTGCCCGTCCCGCCCGGCTTTGTCGTCACGACGGACGTGTGCAGGGCGTACTATGCGAACGGCCGGCGCGTCCCGCCCGGCGCGCTGCGCGAGGTGCGCCGCGCCGTGTCGCGCCTAGAAAAAGAGACCGGCCGCGGGTGGAACTCGGCGGCCGACCCCCTCCTGGTCTCCGTCAGGTCCGGCGCGGCCGTCTCAATGCCCGGCATGATGGACACCATACTCAACCTTGGCCTCAACGACCGGACCGTCGAGGGCCTTGCGAGGGCGAGCGGCGACGAGCGGTTCGCGTGGGACTCGTACCGGCGGTTCGTCCAGCTGTTCGGCAAGGTCGTGTTCGGCGTCGACGACGAAAAGTTCGAGGCCGTCCTGGGCGCGGCAAAGGAGCGCGCCGGCGCCGAGAGCGACGGCGATCTCGACGCCGGGACCCTGCGCGGCGTCGTCGCCAAGTTCAAGGCCATATGCAGGCGGCACGCGGGCAGGCCGTTCCCCTCCAGCCCAGACGCGCAGCTGGAGATGGCCGTGCGCGCCGTGTTCGGAAGCTGGATGGGCGAGCGCGCCGTCGTGTACCGCGAAAAGGAGGGGATAACGCCGGACGTCGCCGACGGGACGGCCGTCAACGTCGTCGCCATGGTGTTCGGCAACATGGGCCGGGACAGCGCCACGGGCGTCGTATTCACGCGCGACCCCGGCGACGGATCGCGCAGGCTGTTCGGCGAGTACCTGGTCAACGCGCAGGGCGAGGATGTGGTCGCCGGCACGCGCACGCCAAAGCCGATAGCCCTCATGCGCGGCGAGCTGCCCGACTCGCACGCCGAGCTCGAGCGCGTGTGCGCCCTGCTCGAGGGGCACTACCGCGAGCCGCAGGACGTCGAGTTTACCGTCGAGCGCGGCAGGTTCTACCTGCTGCAGACGCGCGCGGCAAAGACCAACGCGGCCGCAATGGTGAGGATATCCGTCGACATGGTGCGCGAGGGCGCAATGTCGAGGGAGCAGGGCCTGCGCCGGCTAAAGCTCGAAAAGCTCGACCAGCTGCTGCACCCGATGCTGGAGGAAAGGGCGAGAAAGTCGTCGAGGCCGGCGGTCCGCGGGATAGCCGCCTCGCCCGGCGCGGCGTCCGGGACGGCCGTGTTCGACGTGGGGCGCGCCAAGGGCCTCGGCGAGGCCGGAAAGGCCGTGATTTTGGTGCGCGAGGAGACAAAGCCCGAGGACGTGCCGGCGTTCTACGCGTCGGCCGGCGTGCTGACGAGCCGCGGCGGCAAGTCGTCGCACGCGGCCGTCGTCGCGCGCGGCATGGGAAAGCCGTGCATTGTGGGCACGTCCGGCATGCGCATAGACTACGCGGCCGCGAGGTGCACGCTGCCGGACGGCACGGCCATCAGGGAGGGCGAGACGATCACGATCGACGGCGGCGACGGCTCGGTGTACAGGGGGGCCCTGCCGACGGTCGAGCCGAGCATTACCCCCGAGTTCCGGACGATACTCGGGTGGGCGGGCGCCGCCAAGCGGCTCGGGGTGCGCGCCAACGCCGACACGCCGGCGGCCGCAAGGCAGGCGCGCGAGTACGGCGCGCGCGGAATCGGGCTGTGCCGGACCGAGCGCATGTTCAACGAAGAGGGCCGCATCGGCCTGTTCCAGGACATGATCATGGCCACGTCGGACGCCGAGAGGCGGCGGCACCTCGGGAGGCTCGCGGCCATGCAGCGGCGCGACTTTGAAAAGATACTCGGGGCGATGGCCGGCCACAAGGTGACCATACGCCTGCTCGACCCGCCGCTGCACGAGTTCCTACGGTCTCCGGCCGAGCTCGAGGCCGAGATCCGCGGCATGGGGCGCCGGGCGGCGGCCGGGCCGCGCGGCCGGGCCGCGAGGGCGCACCTCGAGAGGGCGCGCGAGCTCGCCGAGGTCAACCCAATGATGGGGCACCGCGGCGTGCGCGTCGGCGTCACGTACCCCGAGATATACGAGGCGCAGATCGGCGCCGTCTTTGACGCCGCCGAGGCCCTCCGCCGGCGCGGCGTGCGCGCCGTCCCGCAGGTGATGGTGCCGCAGGTCGGCAGCGCGTCCGAGCTTGCGTACGTCAAGCGCATATTCGACGGTGTGGCCGCGCGCAAGCGGGCGGGCGGGGCGAGGGTGCGCGTCGCGTTCGGGACCATGATCGAGGTCGTCAGGGCGGCCCTGACGGCCGGCGAGCTCGTCGCCGCCGACGCGTCGTTCTTTAGCTTTGGCACCAACGACCTTACGCAGGCGACGTACAGCTTTAGCCGCGAGGATGCGGAGGGCAAGTTCCTTCCGCGGTACCTGGAAGAGGGCCTGCTGGGGGGCAACCCGTTCGAGTCGCTCGACGAGTCCGGGGTGGGCCGGCTCATCGGGCTGGCCGTCGGGGACGGGCGCCGCGCCGATGCGGGCCTCGAGATCGGAATATGCGGCGAGCACGGCGGCGATCCGGCGTCGATCAGGTTCTGCCACGGCGCCGGCGTAAGCTATGTGAGCGCATCGCCGCACCGCGTGCCGATCGCGATCGTGGCCGCGGCCCAGGCGGCGCTGGACGGGGCGGGCGGAGGAGGCGGAGGCGACGCCGGTAGGGCCGTTGCGCGGGGCAAGCGCCGGCGGGCCTCGGCATCGGCCAAGCCTGCCGCCTCCCGCCGGGGCCGGCGATCCGCCCCTGCCAAGCCGGCGGCCTCCCCCCGCGGCCGGCGATCCGCCCCCGCCAAGCCGGCGGCCTCCCCCCGCGGCCGGCGATCCGCCCCCGCCAAGCCGGCGGCCTCCCCCCGCGGCCGGCGATCCGCCTCCGCCCCCGCCAAGCCGGCGGCCTCCCCCCGCGGCCGGCGATCCGCCTCCGCCCCCGCCAAGCCGGCGGCCTCCCCCCGCGGCCGGCGATCCGCCTCCGCCCCCGCCAAGCCGGCGGCCTCCCCCCGCGGCCGGCGATCCGCCTCCGCCCCCGCCAAGCCGGCGGCCTCCCCCCGCGGCCGGCGATCCGCCTCCGCCCCCGCCAAGCCGGCGGCCTCCCCCCGCGGCCGGCGATCCGCCTCCGCCCCCGCCAAGCCGGCGGCCTCCCCCCGCGGCCGGCGATCCGCCTCCGCCCCCGCCAAGCCGGCGGCCTCCCCCCGCGGCCGGCGATCCGCCTCCGCCCCCGCCAAGCCGGCGGCCTCCTCCCGGGGCCGGCGCTCCACTTCGACCTCCTCCAAGCCGTCCGCCCGCTAGAGATGGATCCCTCTGGGAATCTAATGGGAGTCCCAAGGGATCAGACGTGCGTGTACTGTGGCTCTGCGCTGCCGCGCCCTGCGCCCCGAATGTCGCGCATCGCCATCCGGGCAGCGCGCCTTCCAACGCCGCCCGTAATGCGTTATTAGGGCGGGGGCGGCGCGACGCTGCATGGGGGCGAGACCTGGGCGCGGCACGGGGCGAGGGCGCTCTGCCGCCCTGCTGGCCGCGGCCCTTGCTGCGGCCCTTGCCATAGCGGCAGCCCAGCCGGCCCCCGCGGCCGGCGGGCCCGACCGGCCGGCCCTGGAAATCGGCGCGCTCGTGACGCTCGGCGGCGGGCCGTTCAACGATGTCATGCGCCTCGAGGCGGTGCGCCTTGCCGTCGACGACTACAACCGGGACGGGAACAGGCCGTTCTCGATCTCCCTGTCCGTCCACGAGTTCGACCGCTCGGCCCCCGTCGAGTCGTACCGGGCGGCCTTTGACGGCGGCGCGGGCCCGTCGCTGTTCGTCGGGCCGACGACGAGCGCGCCCGTGGCTGCCATAGCCGGGCCGGCCACCGCCGACGGCGCGGTAATAGTCAGCCCAGCCTCGTCGGCCATGTCGCTTGCGGTAGCCGGCGACGCCGTGTTCCGCCTCTCGCCGGACGGGTACCTGCAGGCGAGCGCGATATCGAGCATGATGGACGAGGCCGGCGCCGGCGCCGCGTTCCTGGTCGCCCAGGACGACACGTACGGCCGCGACCTGGCGTCGTCGCTCGGCGGCATACTGCCGCTGCGCGGCATCAGTGTCGAGGATACGATCTACTTTGAGAGGGGGGCCGAGGAGTGGGGCGGCATCGCCGCCGCCCTGGACGCGGCCCTGTCCTCGTCGGGGGCGCCGGCGCCGGCCGTCGTGTTCATCGGAGTCGACGAGGACTTTGCGGCGCTAGCCGCCGAGGCGGCGGCAGGCGGCCGCCCCGCGCCAGGCGCCGCGCGCTGGTTCGACTCGGGGGCCGTCGAGAACAGCCCCCTCGTCGCGGCCGACCCCGCCGCCGCGGCGTTCGCCGAGTCGGCCGGGTTCGCGACCCCCGTCCCGTCGCCCGAGCCGACCGAGGCGAGCCGGCGGATCGACCGCATAGTCGGGGCGGCCACGGGCGGCTCGCCCCACGCGTTCGAGTACGGGGCGTACGACGCCGTGTTCCTGCTAGCCGCCGCGGCCGAGTCTACGGGCTTTCCCGGCGGGCCGCTCGACGCGCGGGCCGTCCGCGATGCCCTGCCCGGGGCGGCCGAGCCGTACGTCGGCGCGCTAGGCGATGTGCGGCTCGACGCGGCCGGGGACCTGGTCAGGCCGGACGACCACGCCGTGTGGTCGCTGCTCGGCGGGGAGTGGGTCCGGACGGGGACCGTCTACGCGGCGCGCGCGGCCGACGAGAACCGCGCGCTGGCCGCGGCGGCCGCGGCCGCGGCCGCGGACGTAGCCGCCGGGGGCGGAGGGGCCGTCGTTGCCCCCTCCAACGACTCGGCAGGGGGCGGCTGCCTGATCGCGACGGCCGCGCACGGCACCGAGCTTGCCCCGCAAGTGCAGCGCCTGCGCGAGGCGCGCGACAATGCCCTTCTGACGACCGAGACGGGAAGGGCGTTCATGTCTGCGTTCGGAGCCGCGTACTATGCGTTCTCGCCGCAGGCGGCGGACCTGGCGCGAGAGCACCCTGCGCTCCGACAGGTTGCTGCCGCGCTCGCCGCCCCAATGCTGCACGCCCTCTCCGTGGTCGAGGCCGCCGAGCCTGGATCCGAGCACGGCGTGGTCGCGTACGGGGCGCTCGCGATCGCGCTCGTGGCCGGCATGTACGCCGGTGCGCCGGCCGCCGGCGTCTGGTACGCCGCGCGCCTCGGCGCACGCCGCCCCGTCGGGGGCGCAGACTCGGCCGCCTGACTCTGGCCGCCTGCCGCCCGCGCTGCGGCCCGGGCTCACGCCCAGCCCCGCCCAGCCCAGCCCCGCCCAGCCCAGCCCCGCCTCCGACCTCCGGGCCGCGCGCCCCGTCCTTGGCCGCGAGGCGGCCCTGCGGCGCGGACGAGATCGCGCCCTGACCTGATCGCACCGCCTAGGGCCTTGAGCATTCTTGCAACCGGGCCAGTCTGGTTGCGAGAGATCGGGCCTAGGCGCTCAGCACGGCTGAATAAGGCGCGGACGACCGTGCTGCGTCGTAGAGGCGGGGCCCGAGCCCTCCCGCATCACGACGGGGCGCCGTGCAGGACGGCCCCCGAGCCGCCGGGATTGCCCTTGGCCTCCAATGCGTCCGGAATCGCAGGGGGGCGCGGCATGCACGACCCGCGGAGCCGCCGGATCGGGCTATCCTGGCGGGCAGGGAGGGGGGGGGGGCGGCCGGGCTGCCCAGCGCAGATTACAAGGATCCGCCCAAAAGTGAACTTTTAGTACTAGCGCGCCGCCGCCGGGACGAAATGGCACGGCAAGGGCCGATCGCACTGATCCCTAGTGGGGGGGGGGGTGGCGGACTGCCGGGGCCGCGCAGCAGGGCGCCCGCGGCCGGCCGGCCGATGCCGCCGCCGCCTCGCGGCCGCGCCGGCTGCCGTAGCCGTCGCGCTCGCCTTGGCACTGGCCGCGGCCGCGCCGTCCGCAGCGCCTGATGCCGGCTGGCATCTGCTGGCAGCGCCGGCGCAGTGGCTGCTGCCCGGCTCGTACGCGCAGCAGCAGGGAGGCGTTGCGGCCGCCCCGAGCGTGGCCAACGTCACCTCTGCGCCCGCAGCCGGCGCACTCGGGCCTGGCGCCGCAATCGTCATAACAGTGGCCTTTGACGGCCCCGTGCTCGTCGATGGCCAGCCCGTGCTGCGGCTCAACTCGAGCGGAGCGGCAACGTACGCCTCGGGCAACGGAACGGCAAAGCTGCTGTTCAACTACACGGTGAGGCCCGGCGAGCACGCGGACTACCTCGACTATGCCGGCGAGCGCGCCCTGTCGGCCGGCGGCGCGATCACGGGCCTGGACGCCGTAACCGCCGCCAGCCTGGTCCTGCCTGCCCCCGGCTCGCCCGGCTCGCTGTCCGACACGAGCGACATTCTGATCGACTATGCCGTCCCGCCGCTGATCCCCGCGGACTCGGTGGACAAGGACGACGACGGCCTCAGCTTGCGCAACGCCCATGGCATCGACGCGTTCGTCGTGGGCAACAGCACGTTTGTGTTGGCGGCCTCGATAGACGACAATGCTGTCCAGCTGATCCGTGTGCACGAGAACGGCACCCTGCAGGGAAACGGGTCGCTGGTCAACGCCGGCACCCTGGTGCTCGGCAGCGCAACCGACGTCGACACCCTCAGGCTTGGCGACGACACGTTCGCAATTGTGGCCGCGTCAGTAGAAGACGGCGTCCAGCTGCTGCGCGTGCACGAGGACGGCACCCTGCAGGAAAACAGCTCGGCGATCAACGGCGTCGACGGCTTTAGCCTCGTCGGGGCCAGCGCCATCGACACCTTCGTGACGGGCGACGGCAGGACGTACGCCATTGTCGCGTCGTTCAACAACGATGGCGGCGTCGTCCAAGTGATCCGCATCCACGAGAACAACGGCACCCTGAAGGCCGTCATGTCAGTGCCCGTTGGAGGAGTAACCGTAGGGAACCGAGACGTCGACGCCTTCCGGATCGGCGACCGAACCTACGCCCTGGTCACCTCGACGCAGGGCAACGGCATCCAGCTGTTCCGCGTGCACGACAACGGCACGCTGAGGCTGAGCCAGTCTGCAACCCACGGGAACGGCGGATTCGACGCGATCGACACCGCCCGCGGCGTGGACGCTTTTAGGATGGGCAACGACACGTACGCAATGGTCGCCGCCCATTACAGCAACGCCGCCCAGCTCATACGCGTGCACTACGACGGCACCATGGAGGCCGTCAGCTCGGCGGTCAACGGAACGCGCGGCTTTGAGAGACTATTCGGCGCGTACGCCGTCTCCGTGTTCAACGGCACGGACGGCAAGCCGTACGCCGTCGTGGCTTCCTCGCTCCACAACGGCGTCCAACTGATCCGCATACACGACGACGGCACCCTCCTGCCGGCCGGGTCGGCCGCCGACGGGATGGCCGGTCCGGGCGGGAACGACTTTGACGAGCTAGAGGCGCCGCAGGGCGTCGACACCTTTTACCTCGACGGCCGCGCGTACGCCGCCGTGTCCGCCAGCGCCGACAACGGCGTGCAGCTGATACGCATGTCGCCGGCGGCCGCGACCGGGGTTTCGACATCGGCGGCCAGCGGCACGTACGGGCCGGGCGAGGAGATCGGCATCACGGTCGCCTTTGACGACCTGGTGAACGTCACGGGGCGGCCCGAGCTTCGGCTCAACTCGGGCGGCAACGCCTCGTACCAGTCGGGAAACAACAGCCTCGCGCTAGAGTTCGCCTATGCGGTCGGGCCTGGCGAGGGCGCCGATCTGCTCGACTACGACGGCAGGTTCGCCCTGTACGGCCCCGGCGAGATCGTCGAGGCGGCCACGGGCGTCGCTGCCGACCTCGCCTTCCCCGCGGCGGGATCGCCCGGCTCGCTGTCCGCCGCAAAGTCGATCAAGGTCGACGGCATCGCGCCAGGGGTGCTCGGCGTCGGCCGCGGCGTGCCCGACGGGGCGTACCGCGAGGGGCGGCTGGTCAACGCCACCGTAGCGTTCACCGAGCCCGTCTCGTACTCGGGGGCGGCCCCCGTACTCCTCCTCAACGTCAGCGGCGCGCAGGCGCCGGCCGCATACGCCTCGGGCAACGGCTCGGACAGGCTCGTCTTTTCCTATGAGGTCCGGGCCGGCGACGCGTCGGCCGACCTGGCCTACTGGGATACGGGAGCCCTGTCAGGCAGCATTGCCGACGCCGCGGGCAACGCCGCCGACCTGACCCTCCAGGCTCCTGGCACGCCCCGCTCACTGTCCGGCTCGGCTGCAATAGTCCTCGACACGGCCGCGCCGAGCGTCTCGGCCGTCGACTCGGGCACGCTCGGCGGAGCGTACCGCGAGGGCCGGCCGATCGAAATCGCGGTCAGGTTCAACGAGCCGGTCTCGTACTCGGGGACTGCGCCCGTACTCCTCCTCAACGTTAGCGGCGCGCAGGCGCCGGCCGCATACGCCTCGGGCAACGGCTCGGCCTCGCTGGTGTTCGCCTATACGGTCAGGGCCGGCGACGCGTCGGCCGACCTGTCCTACTGGGATACGGGAGCCCTGTCAGGCAGCATTGCCGACGCCGCGGGCAACGCCGCCGACCTGACCCTCCAGGCTCCTGGCACGCCCCGCTCCCTGTCCGGCTCGGCTGCAATAGTCCTCGACACGTCCGAGCCGGGCGTGTCCGCCGTCACTTCTAGCACGCCAGACGGCGAGTACCGCGAGGGCCGGCCGATCGAAATCGCGGTCAGGTTCAACGAGCCAGTCTCGTACTCTGGGACGCCCCCCGTCCTCCTCCTCAACGTCAGCGGCGCGCAGGCGCCGGCCGCATACGCCTCGGGCAACGGCACGGCCTCGCTAGAGTTCGCCTACACGGTCAGGGCCGGCGACGCGTCGGCCGACCTGGCCTACTGGAATACGACTGCCCTGTCCGGCGACATTGCCGACGCCGCGGGCAACCCAGCTGACCTGGCCCTGCCGCCCCCGGGCGGCGAGGGCTCGCTGTCCGGCTCGGCCGGCATCGTCGTCGACGGCGCCGCGCCGGGCGTGTCCGCCGTCACTTCTGGTACGCTCGACGGCGCATACCGCGAGGGCCGGCCGATTGAAATTGCCGTCGCGTTCACCGAGCCCGTCTCGTACTCGGGGGCGGCCCCCGTACTCATCCTCAACGTCAGCGGCGCGCAGGCGCCGGCCGCATACGCCTCGGGCAACGGCACGGCCTCGCTAGAGTTTGCTTATACGATCAAGGCCGGCGACGCGTCGGCCGACCTGGCCTACTGGAATACGACTGCCCTGTCCGGCACCATTGCCGACGCCGCGGGCAACGCCGCCGCCCTCTCCCTCCCTGCCCCCGGCTCGGCCGGCTCGCTGTCCGGCTCGGCGGCGATCGTCCTCGACACGGCCGCGCCGAGCGTCTCGGCTGTCGACTCGGGCACGACAGACGGCGCGTACCGCGAGGGCCGGCCGATCGAAATCGCGGTCAGGTTCAACGAGCCCGTCTCGTACTCGGGGGCGGCCCCCACCCTCCTCCTCAACGTCAGCGGCGCGCAGGCGCCTGCCGCATACGCCTCGGGCAACGGCACGGCCTCGCTAGAGTTCGCCTACACGGTCAGGGCCGGCGACGCGTCGGCCGACCTGGCCTACTGGAATGCGACTGCCCTGTCCGGCACCATTGCCGACGCCGCGGGCAACGCTGCCAACCTGGCCCTCCAGGCGCCTGGCACGCCCCGCTCGCTGTCCGGCTCGGCGGCAATCGTCCTCGACACGTCCGCGCCGAGCGTGTCCGCCGTCACTTCGGGCACGCTCGACGGGGCGTACGGCGCGAGGGAGCGGATTGAAATCGCCGTCGCGTTCACCGAGCCCGTCTCGTACTCGGGGGCCGCGCCCGTACTCCTCCTCAACGTCAGCGGCGCGCAGGCGCCTGCCGCATACGCCTCGGGCAACGGCACGGCCTCGCTAGAGTTCGCCTACACGGTAAAGGCCGGCGACGCCTCGGCCGGCCTGGCCTACTGGAATACGACTGCCCTGTCCGGCGACATTGCCGACGCCGCGGGCAACGCCGCCGCCCTCTCCCTCCCCGCCCCCGGCTCGGCCGGCTCGCTGTCCGGCTCGGCGGCGATCGTCCTCGACACGTCCGCGCCGAGCGTGGTCGACGTGGCCTCGATTACGCCGGACGGCGAGTACGGCGCGGGGGAGCGGATTGAAATCGCCGTCAGGTTCACCGAGCCCGTCTTGTACTCTGGGGATGCGCCCGTGCTCCTCCTCAACGTCAGCGGGGCCCCCTGGGCGGCAGCGTACTCTTCGGGCAGCGGCTCGGACACGCTGGCGTTCGCCTATACGGTCCAGACCGGCGACATGTCGGACGACCTGGCCTACTGGAATGCAATGGCCCTGTCCGGATCGATCGCCGGCGGGGACGGCACCGCGGCCAACCTGGCCCTGCCGCCCCCGGGCTCGCCCGGCTCGCTGTCCGCGTCCGCCTCGGTCTCGATCAACGCCCCCGGCCCGGCCCGCACAGCGGCCGACGCGGCGTTTGCGGGGCCGAACAAGATACGCATCGAGTACAGCGCGCCGCTCGGCCCGCCCGCGGGCCATACGGGGCCCGTGTACGGCGCGATCACGATAGGCGGCGGCGCCGCCGCCGCCGCGGCGGCGCCCGAGGCCGGCGGCGTGTCCGGCCTGGGCACGGCGGTCCACACGATCCTGTTCAACGGGAGCGGCGCGGAGGCCGGCCAGGGCGGCGCGATCGCGCTCAGCGCCGATCTGGTCGGAACACTGGGCGGCGTCGAGCACTCGTTCGAGGCCGGCTTGATCCCCGTAAGGGCCGGCGAGGCCGAGCTCGCGCTCGCGCCGGCCGGCCCGCTGCCGGTCGTGGCCATCGAGAGGGACGAGTTCGTCCGCGCCGTCGACGCGACCGGCTCGGGCGACGCCGCCCGCCCCGCGATCAACGTCTCGGGACTGGCCGGCGACTCGGCCGGCACCGCCCGGTTCCCCGCCGAGGCCGTCAGGCTGGCGGCCTCGTTCGCCGAGGTCACAATCCCTCCTAACGCGACGGCCGAGTCGGTGCCCGCCGACGGGCGCCTGGACCTGTACATTTCGGCGCAGGGGCCGACCGCCCGGCAGGTCGCCGGCGCCCTGGGGACCATCGGCGACGTCAGGGTGCAAAGGCTGGTAGAGGTAGGCGACAGCGCGGCGCACATTGTGTTCAGCCTGCCCGTCCGCATCCTCCTGGTCGGCCAGGCCAACAGCAGCGCGTTCTACGTGAACAATACGGACCGCACGACGGCCGTCCCCATACCGGACGAGTGCAGCGCGGACGACACTGGGGCGGTCGACGGGCAGCTCAACGGAACCGGCGTCGACGAGTGCTGGCTCGACTCGGGCGCCGACAAGGTGATCTACACGTACCACCTGACGCTGTTCGGCACGGCAACGGCGCCCGGGGGCGGCCCGCCGCCCGTCTCCGAGTGCGCCATCAGGCTCGTGCCGGGGACGATCCCCCTCGGCAGCGTCCGCGAGGGCGCCCGGTCGGCCGGCATGGACCAGGCGGTGCTCAAGGCGGGCACGCTTCCGCTCACCGCGGTGACAGTCAGCGCGACCGCCTGGATGTACGACTCTGGCGGCGAGGCAATGCCGGCCAGCGCGACGAGCGTCATGACCGGCGCGGCGGGGGGATGGACCGCGCTCGACGGCGAGACGGCCGTGCCGGGGGACGGCGAGCGCGCGGCCGCAAAGTTTCGGGTGGACGTGCCGGCGGATGCGCTGCCGGACGGCGCCGCCCCCGCCGGCATGGCGGCCACGCAGACCCTTACGTACACCGCCACGTGCGATGCGCCGTCCGGGTAGCCGCCCGCCGCCCGCGGCTCCAGCCGCCGCCGCCGCCGCCGGCGCATCCCTGCCGCCACCGTGCGGCCGCCGCCCATGGCTAGGATCACAACGCCCGTCCGCCCGCCGCCGCGATCCTGCCGGCGGGCGCGTGCGCCGAACCGCCGCCGGCGCGCCTGCCCCCCTCCTCCAGCCTGCGACTGCGCCGGCCTCTTGCGTCCGCCCCGCGGCACTGGGGCCCGAATCTGCACCGAGCCCTCGTGTGCATTCAGGTCTGCGCCACCTCCCGCCGTGCCAGGCGCCCGCAGGTAGTAGACTAGGCGCAGATGCTACCAGAGACCTGAATGCGTACGAGCCCTCGCCGCAGGCTACCATAAATGATTATATACTACCCTGTTGCCGGCCTAGACGGTTTGCCCGCCTTGCAATTCCACGGGGGGATGGGGTGCCGGAAAATGCCCCCTGACGGCGCCCGACGGCGGGGCCCTCCCGCAGCCCTGCCGCTTGTCCTGATGGCGGCGGCCCTGGCTGCGGCGGCGTCGATCGCCGCCCTCGATCCCGGCGCCGCATACGCGGACGCGGGCGACGGCTGCGCGCCCGGGGCCGGCGCCGACTGCGTGTACCACGTGACGCGCACGCTTGCAGTCGGCGACATCATACCGTCGATAGCAAAGGTGGACGACGCGGGCCGCGTGTACGTGAGCAACAGGCCGCACCTGGGGGCCATGGACCAGAACTATTCGCACCTGCGCATCTACGACAGCTACGAGAACGACCACCGGCTGATCAAGGACATACGCTTCAACGGGACGAACTCGCGCATCGTCGACTTTGAGATCAACAACCGCACGGGCGAGCTGCACGTGGTCCACCTGTGGGGGGTCGGCGACAGATCGGCCGGCTGGGACGGGAGGACGTGGAACGCCGACGGCAGGGCCAACCTGACGACGATCGACACGGGCATGTACAAAGTAAACAAGACGATCGCACTGTCGCACGGAGAGGCCGCCCCCGGGTCCGGCGCCGTCGAGGACACCACAAGGTACGTCCTGTTCGACCTCGCCCTGGACGAAGGGCGCGACATTGCGTACGTTTCTAACGAGCGGCCGTACCACGGGCCGGGGCCGATCCTGGCGATCAACACGTCGGACACGACGCTGCTGCGCGCCGTAGTGGACAGGGGCGGCGGCGGATGGGACGCGTACAACGTGGGCGCCCCCGCGTCGGCAATGGCGGTAAGCCAGTCGTCAGGGCTGGTGTACGCGGCCGTCCGCGTAGGGGACGGCATTCCGGGCGGCCCCGCAGCGGGCGACCCGCCGCCGCGGCACTCATGGGGGATTGCGACGCTGTCGTTCAACGCCACGACCGCGCTGACGCCGAACTATACGCGGGTTCACTTTCTGAACATGACGACAAACCCCGAAACGAACGCGTCGGGGGCGTGCGGCGGCACCGGCGACTACAACGTGTTCGCGTGCAGCGGCGAGATACGCGTGGAGGCGATGCAGCTTGACGCCGCCCGCGGCCAGCTGTTCGCCCTGTACGGCAACCATACGGTGCTGGCGTTCCCGCTCGACAGCTCCACCGGCCACCCCGGCTCCCCCCGGGTGGTCGACGTGCGGCTCACCGATCCCGCCGCGGCCAGCTACAACGAGCAGGTGCACGTGCTCGGCGACGAGGCCGAAGAGGTGCGGCACAACCAGATCACCGGCATTGCGCTCGACGAGCGGCGCGGCCTCCTCTACGCCTCGCTGTACGACTTTGCCAACCCGCGCGTGGCGGTCATCAACGCAAGCGCAGACAACTACATGCGGGTGGGCCTCGCGTCGGCGAGCAGCCAGGTCGGGGGGCTTGGAATCGACCCGTCGAGCGGCGCCGTGTACGCCCTGCCGCAGTGGACGCCGAACGCGTACGTGATCGAGGCGATGGAACGGCCGGATCTGCAGGCCCGGATCTACAGCGCGCCCGCCGGAGGGGCGGTCGTCGTGAATGCCAGCGCGCCGTACAACAACACGGTACTCGTCGTCAACAAGTCGCTGACGCTCACCTCGGCGACGGGGCAGCCAGGCAACGCGAACTTCACGGGGTACTCTCGCATCGAGGTCGAGGCCGACGACGTCGCCATACGCGGCCTGTCCTTTAGGGACACGGCCTGCATGCCGGGCTTTGCCGGCTCGATCATCGAGCTGCGCACGTACCACGACGAGACGCTCTCGAACGTGACGATCGAGAATAACGCGTTCAGCAACACGTGCCACGCGGCCATACAGCAGGAGGGGACCGGCGGCATTGAGGGGATTGCAATCCGCAACAATACGTTCGACAGGGTCGGCCTGCGGCTGGACGGCGGCCGAACGCAGCCCATAGACACCGGCGGCGAGAACGAGTTCCAGCTGTTCCACGGCGCCATAGGCCTGGCGTTCCACCCGATCCAAAAGCCCGTCTCGGGCGAGATATCCGGCAACCGGATAAACGGGACGAGCGCGGCGGGCATACGCGTCTTCAACGCCGACGGCATGACGATATCGAACAACACCATAGCGGACACGCCGGCGAGTGCCATCGGCCTGGCGCACGGGCCGAGCAACGTCGCCGTCGCCGGCAACAACATTACGGGCGCCAACAACAGGCCGAGCCTGGACTACCTGGACGGCATCAACGGCAGCGGCGACGCCGGCTACTATCGGTTCATCAACTTTGACAGGCCCAACCCGTACGCCTACCTGGGGATGGAGGTCCTGATAAGCAAGGAGCCCTACCCGGCGCCGTCGCCTGACGCGGCGATCAGCGTGTGGGCCAACGCGGAAAACGTCAGCGTGACGGGCAACACGATACGCCAAAGCGACGGCGCGTTTACCGTGTGCACCGGCGTGTGCGCGTTTGAGAGCGACGGGCCCGTCCGGAACAGCACGCGCAACATGCCCGACAACACGGCGGCGATCACCGGCCAGGTGCTGTTCAACGGCAACACGGTCCACGCGCACAACGGGACCGACAACAACGGCGCGCTGGTGCGCAGCTATGCGCTAGGAACGCTCGACGCGACGAACAACACGATCGTGGGAGCCGATGCGGGGAGCGCGGCGGCCGGCATGGTGAGGATCGACGCGGGCCGCGCCGCCGTCAACGCCACCGCCGACGCGTCGTTCGCCTCGCCGAGCTCGGTGCGCGTCAGGTACGACGCCCCGCTCGGCCCGCCGGCGGGGCACTCGGGGCCCGTCTATGGCAACATTACGGGGCCCGGCGGCCTGGACGCGGCCCCCTCGGCCGTGTCCGGAATGTACACCGCGGTGCACACGATCGAGTTCGGCGGGATCGAAGCGGGCAGCATGCAGAACGGCACGGTGGCGCTCTTGGCGGACCTAGAGGGCGTCACCGCGGACGCCGTCCCGTACGCCTTTGCCGACGACGCGATCCCGGTAAAGCCCCGCCTGGCGGTGTCCCGCGTGACGGCCGAGGCGGCCGCCTCCGCGGGGGCGACGCACCTGGCCGGGGACGCGATCTTGATCACCGTCGAGTTCAACAGGGCTGCAATCGTCGATGCGGGCGCCGGCGGCCAGCCGACGCTCGAGCTTGAGACCGGGGCGACCGACCGCAGGGCCTCGTACGCGGGCGGAAGCGGGACGGCCAACCTCACGTTCTCGTACACGGTGCGCCTCGGCGACAGGGCGAGCCCGCTGGACTATACGGGCGCGGGCGCCCTGGAGGCCAACGGCGCGACGATCCGCGACACGGCCGGCGCCGACGCGATCCTGGCGCTGCCCGCGGGGCCCGCGGACTCGCTGGCCGCCTCGATGATCGAGGTCGGGGTGGACACCACAGTGTCGATCAGGACCGCCGCATTCTCGTCGCCGAGCACGGCCAGGATCGCGTACAGCGCGCCCCTGGCGGCGGCCGCGTCCGACTACGCCGACCTGCGCGCGGACGGGTCGGGCGCGGCGGCCACCGTCACGGGCGTAGACGGCTCGGGCACGAGCGTCCACACGGTGTCCTTTACGGGGATTGCAGTCGACGCCTCGACGGGCGGCCTCGTCGACATTGCCCCGCTCGCGTCGGAGGCCATGCCCCGCGCCGCCGTGTTCGGCGGCGCCGACGACCAGGCCGTGAACAGCAGCGATGCCGCGGGGGCGACGGTCGCGGCCCTGCCGGGCGAGCCGCCCGTCGCCATCGTGCCGGGCATTTTTGCGGACACCGTCAGGGGCGGCGCGAGCGCGGCGATCTCGGTTCCGGGCGCTCCGCTCCCGACCGCGGGCAACATTACGGTCGCGACGGACAGCGCGGCGGTCACGTTCGCGCCGCGCACGAACATTACCAGCGGCGCCGGCGGCGAGGCCTACGCGGGGACGATCAACGTCACGGCGGCCGGCGCCGCCCGGGCGGCCGCGGCCGGCGCGGCGGCCGCGGCCGCGCTCGGGGACGCCGGCGCCCGCGAAAGGCTGGGAGCGGTCGTCGAGATCGGGGACCCGGGCGCGGACCTTGTACTGGACGAGATCGCCCGCATTGTCCTCCTGGGGCAGCCGTCGCCCGCGAGCGTGTACCACATGAACAGCACCAACAACGCGACGGAGATCGGCATGTGCGGCGGCGGCCCGGATCCGCGGGGATGGCTGGAAAGCGGCGCGACCGACGCGCCGTTCTGCCACGTAGTGCCCGCCGGCAACGCCACCACAGGGGACTATACGATCTACACGTACCGCCTGAGCGCGTTCTTTACCGTGGCCGAGTATCGGCCGCTCACCGCCAACGCGACGCACACAATGACCGTGACCATTGTAGGCGCGGGGACGCCGCCGACGCCCCAGCCGCCGTCTCCACCGCCGGTCGTCGTGTCGCCCGTTTCGCCCCAGGCGGGCGGAGGCCTGTTCTTTGGCGGAGGAGGAGGCGGCGGGGGCGGAGGAGGCGGCGGCGGCGGAGGCGGGCGCCTGGCCCCAAGCGGCGCCGGCGCCGTCACCCTGTACGGCGCGGCCTGGGACTGCGACGAGGGGACGATTCGAATCACCGTAAACGCGGGAGTCAGCCCCGACGTCACCGTCCTGTCGTCCGAGGGGACGGTCGTAGCGCAGAGGGGCGACGGGCCGCATCCGGCCGGCCGCACGGTCTACGAGGCCCCCCTGCCGGGCGACCCGATACTGTCGATCCGGGCGGTCCTGGCCGATGGCAGGGCTGTCTCGGTCGCGTCCGAGGCCGTGCGCACGGGCGGACAGTGCTCGGGCGAGGCGGTATTCGAAAGGTACGCGGCGGCGGGCATGCAGCCGCAGGAGCCGCAGCAGATGCCCGCGGCCGGCGGTGAGCCAGCCGACCGGCCGGAGGAGCCGCCCGCGGCCGGCGATGAGCCAGCCGACCGGCCGGAGGAGCCGCCCGCTGCCGCGGCCGGCGATGAGCCTGCCGACCGGCCGGAAGAGCCGCCCATGGCCGACGAGCCGCCCGCCGAGGCGGCCCCGCCGCCGGCCGACGAGCCGCCCGCCGAGGCGGCCCCGCCCGCCGACCAGCAGGACGCCTCGCCCGATCCGGACGCCGCCCAGGCCGTGGACGACGAGGAAGAGGGCGGCTGCCTGATCGCGACGGCCGCGCACGGCACCGAGCTCGCCCCGCAGGTGCAGCGCCTGCGCGAAATACGCGACTCGACGCTGCTGAGCACAGAGTCCGGCAGGGCGTTCATGTCGGCGTTTGGCGCCGCGTACTATGCGTTCTCGCCGCAGGTCGCCGACCTGGAGAGGGGGCACCCCGCGTTCAGGCAGGCCGTCGCCGCGCTCGCCGCGCCAATGCTGCACGCCCTCTCGGTCGTGGGGGCGGCCGAGCAGGGATCAGAGCAGGACATTGTCGCGTACGGCGCGCTCGCGATCGCGCTCGTGGCTGGCATGTATGTCGGAGCTCCGGCCGCAGGCGTATGGTACGCCGCGCGCCTCGGCGGGCGGCTCCGCGGCAGGGGCCGCGCGCCGGCCGCCGCCTAGCCGTCTCCCTGACCCTGCGGCTGCGCCTGCTCCGGCCGCTGTGCTGTCGGCCTGCCGGCCGGTGCGGGGCATGGCGGCGCAGGCCTGCTCCTGCCCCTAGCACTGGTATCCACCCCTGAAGCCGTAGCGGCGTGTGGGGGGCGGGGCGGGGCGCCGGCCGCCGCCTTGACGTCTGCGGGTAGCCCTGACGAAGCGGCGGGCCAGCACAACCCCTCGTCATCTACGTGATACGGGCCGTTGGGGGCTGCGGGGGGAGGGGGGAAGGAGCAACAGCCGCTATGGGAGCGGAGTGGGTGCGGCTAGGGGCGCTTAACGCTCCTACCGCCGCCCTTGCCCTGCAATGCCTGCGCCGCAGGCCCGCGCGAACGGCTGCGCACTGCGCAGCATTTTGCGGCCGCCAGCCGCCTGCGGGCCGTGCGCAAGTGGTCAACTTTGTCGTGCCCATTGTGAGCTGTAGTTGACCCGCAGTACTATACCCCGACAGCAAGATGTGGGGCATGGGCGAGGAGTCCGGGTTCGCGCACGCGCCATGCGATGTCAGCCGGCGCGGCGGCGGCTGTGGGCAGAGGCTGACGGCGACACTGCTGCCGACTCTGCTAGTGGCGGCAGCGGCTACGGTGCTGGCCGCGGGCCTTGGGCTTGGCGTCGCGTACGCGCAGGACAGCGGCGGCCCCTGCCAGCCGAACATGGGCGACGACTGCGTGTACGACGTCACCCGCTCGTTTCATGTGGGGGACATCGAGCCTTGGATAGTACGGGAGGATTCCTATACAGGTCACATCTACGTGGCCAACGTGCCGCACACGGCCTCGAAGGACTCGAACTACTCGCACCTGCGTATCTACGACAGTCATACGAACGCCCACAAACTGATCAAGGACATACGCTTCAACGGGACCAACTCACGCATCGTCGATTTTGAGATCAACAACCACACGAGGGAGCTCCATGTGTTACACATGTGGGGAGTCGGTGACAGGTTGGCGGATTGGGACGGGCGGGCATGGAACAGAGACGGCAAGGCAGGCCTGACGACCATCGACATGGCGACACACGAGGTCACCAAGACGATCGAACTGCGCCACGGCGAGAGATCTCACGGCGAACCTCAACCTACTACCACGATGCGGTACAATGTGCATGACCTTGCCCTCGACGAGGAGCGCGACATTGCGTACGTCTCGAACAGTAACGCAAACGATGCTGCTGGGCCAATCCTGGTCGTCGACACATCGGACACATCAAGACCGTATGTAATAGTAAGCAACAACGCCACCGATCCAACGGACAACAACTGGGACGCGTACAATGTTGGAGCGGGCACATCCGCAATGGCAGTGGACCCTGCGTCTAGCATGGTGTATGCGGCAGTGCGCGTCGGGGACAAGTATGGCGCGCCAAATTCCCCCCACCATTCGTGGGGCATTGCGACGCTGTCGTTCGGGGGTAGCAACGGACCTGCCGTTGCAAAATATACACGTGAGCACTTTCTAAACCTCACATACCCGGCAAACCTCCCGGCAAACCTCACATCGAACCCGGCGCTGAATATGACGTCTCAGTGCAAAAACGACTACAACAGGTACCCGTGCAACGAGGACGTGCTGATCGAAGACATGCAGCTGTACTCCGAACGGAAGACGCTGTTCGCCCTGTACGCCAACCACACCGTATGGGCGTTTCGACTCAGTGATGATGGGTTCCCCCACACCCCCGTGCAGGTCGACGTACGCAGTGACAACGACGACGGCAAGCGCCACGTCGACGACCGGATATACGGCATGGCGTTAGACGAAAAGCGCGGCTTGCTCTACGTCGTGCTGTACGACTTTCACGATCCGCGGGTGGTCGCAATCAACGTGGACGGCGAATTTGGCAGGTACGCCAGCATCTGGACTGCCTCGCTCACGAGCCAGCCCGTGGGCATTGGGCTGGATCCCGTGGACGGCACCGTGTACGCACTGCCTCAGTGGTCGCCGTATGCGTACGTGATCGAGGCCAAGCACAAGCCGGTACTGCAAAAAATGATAGATGTCGCGCCTCCTGGACAGACAATCACCGTGCAGGCCGGCACGTACGACGACGTGGTCCTCAAGATCAAAGAGCCGCTGACGCTCACGTCCACCACGGGCGAGCCGGGCCAAGTGGTGTTCACGGGGAACTCGCGCATCGAGATCGAGGCGAACGACACGACGGTAAGGGGACTCGCGTTCAGGGACACGGACTGCATGCCCGGGTACGGGGCGCCGATCGTCGAGATACGGACGCGGCAGGCGGCTAGCCTCGAGAACATCGTAATCAAGGACAACGAGTTCCGGAACACGTGCCACGCGGCCATCCAGCAAGAGGGCGTCGGCGCCATTAAGGGCATTGAAATCCGCGGCAACGTGATCGAGAACGCCGGCCTCGGCCTGCCGCCGGGCGAGACCGAGCCGGTCGACACGGGCGGAGAGAACGAGTTCCAGATATCGCACGGCGGCATCGGGCTTGCATACCACCACACCCAGGGCGTAGTGAGCGGCGTCATCGCCGACAACCGCATAGCGGGGACGAGCGCGGCGGGCATACGCGTCTTCAACGCCGACGGCCTAGAGATATCGCGCAACTACATTGCCAACACGCCGGCGAGCGCCATCGGGCTGGCCCATTCGACAAGGGACGTCCTGGTCGCGAACAACACCATAGTGGCCGCAAACGGCGAGCCCGACCTGGACTACCTTGCGGGCGTGAACGGCAGCGGCGAGCCGGGCTACTACCGGTTCTTGAACCTCAACGAGCGGGAAGACTATCTGTACCTGGGCTTTCCCCCGTACTACAGCGCTGCGTCGGAGCCGGCGAGCGGCACCCGCGACTTCAGGGAGTTCGGCAATGCCCTGATACCGTGGCAAAACGGCACGGCCATCCCGTCGCCGGACGCCGCCATCAACGTCTGGTCGCACAACGCGAGCAGGGACATTACCATCGTTGGCAACACGATATCGGGGAGCGACGGCGCGCTTACCGTATGCACCGGCGTGTGCGGGTTCGAGAGCGACGGCCTAGTAAAGCCGCGCGACCGCAACATTGCACCGATCACGAACGTGGGCATAGCGAACGAGATCGTATTCGAGAACAACACCGTGTACGCCCACTCGGGCCCCGACAACGAGGGCGTGCTAGTGCGCAGCTACGCGCCGGGGAGCATTGACGCGACCGGCAACAAGTTCGTCGGGTGCAGCATGGGCGGCGAGCCAGTCCAAACCGCCGGCAACGTTAACAACGGCTCTGCTGCATACGAGGACGGCGGCTGCGTCTACCACGTCACGCACACGCTGGACGTTGGCAGCATCGTGCCGTCCATAGTCGCTGTTCACAACGGCACGGGCCACGTGTACGTCGCAAACCGCCCGCATCTGGGCGCCGCGGACCAGGACTACTCGCACCTGCGCATCTACAACAACAGCGAGAGCGGCCATGAGCTGATCAAAGACATTCGTTTCAACGGGACCAACTCGCGCATATCGGACATTGAGGTCAACTACGCCACAAACGACTTGTACGTTGCCCACATGTGGGGCATAGGAGACGCCCGTCTGGGATGGGACAATCGGACATGGAACGGCGACGGCAGGGCCAACCTGACGAAGATCGACATCGCCGAGGGCTACAATGTGACCGGTACGATCGATCTGCTCCACGGGGAGATACTGCAGGACGACACCTCCGTTACGAACGTCACGCGTGACATCGTGAATGACCTAGAGCTGGACGAGGCGAGCGACCGCGCGTACGTGTCCATGGTGCGGCGCGGCCCGGTACTGGCAGTCGACACGTCAGGGGGGGAGATGAGGCTGGCGTACACGTCGTTCGGCGGCAGCGGCAGCGGCGGGTGGGACGCGTACGACGTCGGCGCCCCCGCGTCGGCGCTGGCCGTCGACGGCGGCACGGGCCTCGTGTACGCGGCCGTCCGCACGGGGGACAGGGGCGATGCGGCGGCGCACGCGTGGGGCATTGCGGCGCTGTCCTTTGACGGAAACGGAGGCGTGCTGACGCCGAACTACACCCGGTCGCATCTGCTGACGGTGGCGACCAACTCCGTCGCCGCCGGGTGCGGCGGCGACTACAACTCGTACCCGTGCAACGGGGACGTCCTGGTCGAGGACCTGCTCTTTGACGCCGCGCGCAGCAAGCTGTTCGCCCTGTACGCCAACCACACGGTATGGGCGTTCGAGCTGGACGCCTCGGGGCGCCCCGGCAACCCGACCCTGGTGGACGTGAGGGCAGGAGATCCGCCGCCCGGCGTGTACGGCGAGGTCGGCCACCCGCCGACGGTGCACAACCGGATAGGCGGGATCGCACTCGACGGCAGCAGGGGCCTCCTCTACGCCTCGCTGTACGACTTTGCCAACCCGCGCGTCGCGGTGGTCGACGCGGAGACCCACAAGAGGGTCGGCCTGGCGTCGGCGAGCAGCCAAGTGGACGGCCTAGGGCTGCACGCTCGGACCGGCGCCGTGTACGCCCTGCCGCAGTGGACGCCGAACGCGTACGTGATCGAGGCGGCGCCGCGGTCCGCGCTGCAGGACATGGTGGCCAGCGCCCGGCCGGGCGACACGATCAAGCTCCTGCCCGGCACGTACAACGACACGGTCATCGACGTTACCACGCCGCTTGCCGTCGAGTCCGTCGGCGGCAAGTCCGGCCCCGTCGTCTTTACCGGATACTCGCGCATCGAGGTCGAGGCCGACAACGTAGCCATACGCGGCCTCTCGTTCAGGGACACTGCCTGCATGCCGGGCTTTGCCGGCTCGCTCGTCGAGCTGCGCACGTACCACGACCAGACGCTCTCGGGCGCGGTGATCGAGAACAACGAGTTCCGAAACACGTGCCACGCGGCCGTGCAGCAGGAGGGGACGGGCGGCATCAAGAACATCCGCATCGCAGGCAACACGTTCGACAAGATTGGCCTAAAGGTCCCGGAGGGCCGGACTGAGCCGATCGACACCGGCGGCGAGAACGAGTTCCAGCTGTTCCACGGCGCCATCGGCCTGGCGTTCCACCCGTCCCAAAAGCCGGTCGGCGGGACCATAGAAAACAACAGGATCAACGGGACGAGCGCGGCCGCCATACGCGTCTTCAACGCGGACAGAATGACCATATCGGGCAATACGATAGAGGACACGCCGGCAAGCGCCATTGGCCTGGCGCACGGGCCGAGCAACGTAACCGTCAAGGGAAACACCATCAAGAACGCCAACAACGAGCCGAACCTGGACTACCTGGACGGCATCAGCGGCAGCGGCGACGCCGGCTACTACAGGTTCATCAACTTTGACAGGCCCAACCCGTACGCCTACCTGGGGATGGAGGTCCTGATAGACAAAAAGCCCTACCCGATGCCGTCGCCTGACGCGGCGATCAACGTGTGGGCCAACGCCGAGAACGTTAGCGTCACGGGCAACACGATACGCGAAAGCGACGGCGCGTTTACGGTGTGCACTGGCGTGTGCGCGTTCGAGAGCGACGGGCCCGTGCGCAACAGCACGCGGAACATGCCCGACAACACCGACACGATCACCGGCCAAGTGCTGTTCAGCGACAACACCGTCTACAGGTACAGTGGAACAGACAACAACGGCACGCTGGTGACTAGCTACGCCCTGGGGACGCTCGACGTCACGAACAACAACTTTACGGGCAACGGCACTGCGCCCATTGCCGCGGGAATGGTCAAAGCCAACGCAAGCATTGCGCCGCAGGTGGCGACGGCCGAAGCGTCGTTTTCTATTCCCAACGCCGTCCGCATCGAGTACAATGCCCCGCTCGGCCCGCCGGCGGGGCACACCGGCCCCGTCTACGGCAACGTCACGGGGCCAGGCCTAAACGCGGCGACCACTAGCGTGTCCGGCCTGTACACGCGGGTGCACACGGTCGAGTTCGGGGCCAACGTATCTGACACGCAGAACGGCACGATCGCCCTAGCGGTCCACCTAGAAGGAACCGACCAGGACGCCGTGCCGTACAACTTTACCGATAATACGATCAGCGTAAAGCCGTACCGACCAACAGTCTCTAACGTGTCGACGACGAACGAAACGAACAGGCAGTACTTGGCCGGGGACAACATTACAGTAACAGTGACGTTCGACAGGAACATGTTCGTCGAAAAGGCTGCCGGGGACGGGCCGGTTCTCGGTCTGGCGACGGGCAAGACGGGCCGGAACGCCACGTATGCCGGCGGGAGCGGAACGCCCGAACTTGCATTCTTGTACGAGGTTCGGCCAGGCGACCGGGCCAAGCCACTCGACCATACGGGACCAAAAGCCCTTGCGCTAGGCACCGCAACAATCCGCGACACGGCGGGCGTCGATGCAAACCTGACGCTCCCCCGAAAGTCGACCGCGCTAGCCGCCGCCAACCTAACAGTTGGCAAAGAGCCAAACGCAGGGCTGGTGGGGGCGGCATTCACGTCGCCTGGCACCGTCAGGATCGAGTACAACGTGTCGCTGTCCGCGTCCATGTCCGACTATGCCGACCTAAAGGTGGGCCCGATGAACGCGACGGCGAACGTCACGAAGGTAGTCGGCCCGGGCACCGTCCATACCGTGTTGTTTGGCAAGCAACACAACGTCACCAACTCCACGATGGGCTTCATCGACATAGCGCCGCTCGCTTCGCTGCCGCCGCTGCCGCGCGGGCACCTGTTTGCTGGCGCCAACGATACGGTGGTGATGAACGGCACGAGCGCGGGGACACGCATCGACGCGACGCCGGGAGCGCCGCCAGAGGTGATCACGCCCGACAGCTTTGTTGCCTCGGTCGGCAATGGCAGCGCCGTCAGCGCGGCGATCAGCGCCCCGAACGCCACGCTCCCTCCGCGACCATTCACGATCGAGACGAGGCACGCCACGGTCACGTTCGGGCCTAGCACGAACTTTACCAACGGCACTACCATGCCGTATACAGGGCCGATCAACGTCACCGTGGCTCCCGAAAGGCGGGATGCGGCGGTGAAGGCACTAGATCCGCGCGGTACCAGCGGCGTGGCAGACCGGATAGGAACAGTCGTCGAGGTCGGCTACCCGAATGTCGACATCTCGCTGAGTGCGCCCGCGCGCATACTGCTCAAAGGCCAGCCGCATCCGGCCACGGTGTACCACATGAACAGTACCCGCGGCACGTCCGAAGTGCCCGCATGCGGCAGCGCATCGGATCCCATGGGTTGGCTGGCAAGCAACCGCATCTCGCGGTTTTGCCACACGGTGCCGGGTGGCGCCGGCGCCACCGCGGACTATACGATCTACACGTACCACCTCAGCGCATTCTTCACGGTAGGCGACCCGCAGAGCCGGCAGTCCACGGTGGTGGTCACCCCGCCCGCGTCGACGCCGGGCCCCGCTCCAGGGTTCTTCGTGGGCGGCGGCGGAGGCGGCGGAGGCGGCGGAGGCGGCGGAGGCGGCGGAGGCGGCGGCGGAGGGAGCAGGGGCCCCGCCGGCACTCTCGTCCTGTACGCCGCGTCCTGGGACTGCAATGAGGGGGTCGTGCGAGTCACGGTCAGCGCCGGCGCCTCCCCCGATGTCAGCATCCTGTCGGCCGACGGCGTGCTTGCGGCAAAGAGGGCTGACGGGCCCCACCCGACGGGCCGCGCCGTCTATACCGCGCCGCTGCCCGACGACCCGGTAATGTCGATCAGGGCCATACTGGCCGACGGCAGGACGGTGTCGATGGCGTCGGAGACGCTGCGCACGGGCGGGCTGTGCACGGGCGAAGCCGTGTTCAGGGCGTACGGCGGCGCGCCGGCAAGCGACCGCCAGCCGAGCGCGCAGCCGCCGCCGGCGGCGTCCCCGCCGGACGCCGGGCAGGAGCAGCCGCCTCCGCAGGGCCCGGCAACGATCCCGCCGCCTCTCCCTCCGCCCCCTCCGCCGCCTCCGGCAGCAGCCGCGCCGCCCGCGCAGCAGCCGGCGGCCGCGCCGCCCGCGCAGCCCGATCCGGCCGGGCCGCCGTCCGACGCGGCGCCTCCCGCGCCGGCGCCCGGTGCGGACGATGATGCGGAGCGGGATCGCGAGCAGCCGGCCGCCGCCGCGGACGGCGACGGCGTGCCCCCGCCGCCGCCGCCCCCAGTCGCCGCAGACGACGACGGCGACGGGGGCGGCTGCCTCATAGCGACGGCCGCGCACGGCACCGAGCTTGCCCCGCAGGTGCAGCGCCTGCGCGAGGTGCGCGACAACACCCTCCTGACGACCGAGTCCGGCAGGGCGTTCATGTCCGCGTTCGGCCCCGCGTACTATGCCTTCTCGCCGCAGGTGGCCGACCTGGAGCGCGGGCATCCCGCGCTACGCCAGGCGATCGCCGTGCTTGCCGCCCCGATGCTGCACGCGCTCTCCATAGTCGGCGCGGCCGAGCCGGGATCCGAGCACGGCGTGGCCGCGTACGGCGCGCTCGCGATCGCGCTCGTGGCCGGCATGTACGTCGCCGCGCCAGCCGCCGGCGCGTGGTACGCCGCGCGCCTCGCCGGCCGCTGCCGGGGACGTTCCAGCCGCGGCCACGCCGCCCCCTCCGCCTGATCGCCCCCCTCCTCCGCCTGCCTCCTTCCAGCCCGGCTCCGGGCCGGGGGCGCCCGGCCCCGCGGCGGCCCGCATCCCTTCCGCCCGGCAGCTTTAATGGATAGGGGCCGCCGCCCGCTTGCATGCTCCCGCGCCTCGACTCGATCCGGGAGATGCGCACGCGCATCGGCGTCACGCAAAGGCGCCTCGCCGACATGGCCGGCGTGAGCACCTCGATGATAAACCAGATCGAGTCGGGCCGCACAAAGCCCGGCTACGAGACGGCCAGCCGCATATTCGACAGCCTCGTGACGCTTGAGGGCAAGTCCTCGTCGCACACGGCCGGCGACTTTTGCAGCACCGAGCTGGTCCGCCTCGCGCCGGCCGACACGCTGCGCGACGCCATCACCCACATGCAGGCGTTCTCGATAAGCCAGGTGCCCGTGTTCGACGGCGAGTCGCCGGTGGGCATAGTCACCGAGGACGGGATAGTCAGGCACATTGCCGACGGCGAGCGGTCCGGCGCCGCCCCAGACTCGGTGCCGATCGCCAGCGCCATGGACCCCGCCCCGCCCATAGTCGACTACGAGACGCCGGCGAACGTGCTCGTCCCGCTGCTGCGGTTCACAAAGTGCATACTCGTCTCGCGCAAGGCGCGCATCGTCGGGATCATCACGGCCTCTGACGCGCTCCGAATGATGGAGCGGTGACCGGCGCCGGCCCGATGCGGCCGGTTTCGCTGGAGCGGTCCGCGCGGCCCTAGGCGGGCTGGCTGCCGCGGGGCGGGGCGCGGGGGGGGGGCGAATCCCCTACGCCCCGCCTACCTGCCGGCGCGGTTGCCCTGTCCGGCGCGGCGCCGGTTCCACTCGCCTGGCGTGGCCGACTCGCTGCGTGGCGGGCCAGCCCGCCTGGCGCGGCCTTGGAAGGCGCGGCGCGCGCAACCCGCGCATGCCCGGACGTCCTACTTCGGGCGCGCCGCCGCGGCCGCCGGGGAAACTCTCAGCGCCGCCATCTCTAGGATGCGGCGTCTTGGCGCACTCTGCTCCGACTCGAGCGCCGCCGCTATGGCCTCCGAGATCGGCGCCGGGTCGGAGAATCTACTGGCATGCTCCACCATCGACGGAAGGTATCCGTCCACGTCCTCCCTGAGCGCCCGCTTTAGCAGCGACGTGATCGACTCGGCGGCTACCTTGGGATCCCTCTTCCCAAGCTCCTCGATAACGGGCCTTGCACGGGAGTCGACGTACGCGCCCCTTTCGGCGAGCTTTGCAAGGAGCCTCGCCGCCCTGTCTGGACGGGAGCCTGCCAGCCTCTCGAGCGCGCGGTACGCGCTGTTCACCACGTCCCTGTCCGAGGCCGACACGCCCTCGATGCATATGTCCAGGTACTCGATGCACGTGTCGTCGTCGAATGGAGTATCTAGCGAGATGCACGTAGCCAGTATCGGCTTGCAGACGTGGCGGCGCGTGGCGAGCTCCCTTATCATGGGGCCCGTCCTCTCCCTGTCCGCCGCGTAGATGTCGAGGAGCGCCTCCATTGCCTCGCGGTGGACATCGTCGTCGTCGACGCGCAGCGCAATGTCGACCGCGTCCGCAATGCGGCCCGCGTCGGGCGCGCCGTACTCGATATGCGCGACGCGCAGCGACCGCAGCGATGCGGCAACGTGCGCGGGATTGCCCGACGAGGCGAGCGACTCTACGACGCCGTCGCACCGCTTGGCCGCCCTGCCGTAGGCTCCCCCGATCAGGAATGCCGCATAGTCTGCATCGCCAGTCCTCACAAGGTCCTCTGCAATGGGAACGGCCGCATCCGGATCCGCACTCCCCACGGAAATGAGGGATCTTATGACTGGACCCTCTGCGATGTCGTGGCGCACCATGTCGGCCGCCGCGCTGGCCATCCTGACAAACTCGTCGTCGTGGGCGGCCGTCTCGCGCAGGCCCGCGGCGATCGCCTCGACCAGCCCGTACGCCTCGTCGCTGACTAGGCGCCTGGTCAGGGCGCGCACCGCAGCCTGATCGTGCGCGACGCCCATCTCGGCTAGCACCTCTCCCAGCCCGTGGGTCGAAAAATGGCCCAGATCCTTTGCGGCGATCACGTCCGAGACGCGAGCCATAAACGCGTCGTTCATTGCGGACCGCCTCCGCGGAGCGGCACATGCGTTGGATCTTCCAAGTGCAGGCGTACGTCGATCCTGCCAAACCGCTCTGTGCGCCGCTCCAGGATCTCTCCCTGCCCCCCAGCTACGATCATGCCCAGATCGAACCCATATTCCCGCCCGCCCACGCTTTCCACGTGCTCGCCCACGTCGCTTGCCAGTACATGTAGCATCCTAGCTGTCGTCTCGCATGCTGTGCCTGAAAAGTCGACCTTTCCTGCGACGTATTTGCACAGTAACCTGGCGCCGCCGTCGCCGCGTATTGACACGACCTTGTGATTTTCGCGTACACCCACATGTCTGCCGACGATGTCGATATCGTACATCTTGACTATGTGGCGTTCAGCGATGATCAAGATGCCGTCTACGCTGGCGGATCGCCGCTTTGCCTTGTCGAACAGCGCCGAGGCAATCATGCGTATTCTCTCGACAACGTCGGCGGGCCCTGTCCTGGCCCTGCCAAGCTTGTCTAGTACTCCTTGGGCCAATCTCCCGTCACCTGCAAACGATATGTAAAACCCACCTTTTTTGTCCATGTGGTATTTTCTGACATTCGTTGGGGGCTTGTTTGCGTAGGTCTCTTTGCGGTCGGAGATGGCTACAAACCCGTCATCGGCCTTTACCGCCATAAGGAGGGTCATAGGCGCACAACTCCGTATCCTGCCAGCCTGTCGATGGCGCCCCGCATGGCTGCGGAGCGGCGGCGGCGATCCTGCGCAACGACGCGCAGTTGTGTTGTTGGTGTTGGACTGTTAGGGGTTCTACGGCTCCTAGCAGGGCAAATGCAGTGCGTGGATGGTGACGCGGTGCGCATGCTCCGCACGTCCATCCGGTCCGCGGCGTCTACCCACACGCCCCGCCTGGGACTCTGATGCATTATAAAACCTTCGGGCATGCATGCTCACGACTGGCGTGGGATGGGGGTTGCAGTGCCTTTGGCGCTCTGTATGCCGCCGCCCGCCGTCACTCGCCGCCCTGGCCGGACGGCGCCGTGCACAGCTCGGCGAGCACGCCGTGCAGCGACCTTGGGTGGACGAACGCGACGCGCGTGCCCTCCGAGCCGGGCCTGATCTCTCCGAGCATCCGCATGCCGCACCCCTCCATCCTGGCCACGTCGCCGTCTATGTCGTCGGTGCCGAGGGCCACGTGGTGCAGCCCCTCGCCCCTCTTTTCGAGGAACGCGTGGATCGGGCTCGACTCGCTCGTCGGCTCCATCAGCTCGACCCTCCCGTTGGCGAGGCGCAGTATGGCGAGCCGGACGCCCTCGGACTCGACCGTCTCGAACTCGACCTTGTCCGCGCCGAGCGCCCTCTTGTACGTCTCGGCGGCCGCCCCGACGTCCCTCACGGCGATCGCGACGTGGTCGATCCTCGTTCAGAACACCTCCCTTGGCCTGTACTCGCCGAACACCGACCTGAGGGCGCCGCTGATCTCGCCGGTCGTCGCGTGCGCGAGCGCCGCCTCTAGTATGAACGGCATGAGGTTTGCGTCCGTGTCGGCCGCGGCGGCGAGCGCCGAGAGGGCCGACTCGGCCTTGGCCGCGTCGCGCCCCCTCCGAACGCTGCGCACGGCCGCCCGCTGCCTGCGCTCGACGGACCGCCCGACGCGCAGCAGGTCGGGGCTCTCTTCGGACTCGTCGGCGTGCCGGTTGACGCCGACAATGACGCGCTCGCCGCCGTCGATCTCTTTCTTGAGCCTGTACGCGTTGCGGCGTATCTCGGACTGGAAGAACCCGCGCTCGATCGCCCTGATCGAGCCGCCCATCGAGTCGATCCTCTTTAGGTACGCCCACACGCCCTCCTCGATCTGCTCGCACAGGCTCTCGACGTAGTGCGACCCCGCTAGCGGGTCCACGGTCTTTGCGACGCCGCTCTCGTGGGCGACGATCTGCTGCGTGCGCAGGGCTATCTTTGCGGACTCTTCGGTCGGCAGGGCGAGGGCCTCGTCGCGCGAGTTCGTGTGCAGCGACTGCGTCCCGCCGAGGACGGCGGCCATGGACTGTATGGCCACGCGCACGATGTTGTTGTCGGGCTGCTGCGCGGTGAGCGACTCGCCGCTCGTCTGCGTGTGGAACTTTAGCTGCATCGACCTCGGGTTCTTCGCGCCGAACCTCTCCCTGAGTATGCGGGCGTACACGCGGCGGGCGGCCCTGAACTTTGCGACCTCCTCGAAGAACTCGATGGTGCAGCAGAAAAAGAACGACAGGCGCGGCGCAAAGTCGTCTATCGCGAGCCCCTGCGCGAGGCACGTCTCGATGTACGCTATGGCGTTGGCCATCGTGAACGCGACCTCCTGCGTGGCCGTCGAGCCGGCCTCCCTCATGTGGTACCCCGATATGGACACGGGGTACCACTTTGGGACGTTCCTGGCGCAGTACCCGACCATGTCGCCGACGATGCGCATCGACGGCTCGGGCGGGTAGATGTACGTGTTGCGCGCGACGTACTCTTTGAGTATGTCGTTCTGGGTCGTCCCGCGCAGCTGCCCGCCGTCGAACCCCTGCGACCGGCCGACGGCGATATAGTAGGCGAGCAGGGTGGAGGCCGTCGAGTTTATCGTCATCGACGTGCTGACCGTGCCGAGGGGTATGCCGCCGAACGCGTCCATCATGTCGCGCACGGACGATATGGACACGCCGACCTTGCCGACCTCGCCCTCGGCCTGCGGCGAGTCGGGGTCGTACCCTATCTGGGTCGGCAGGTCGAACGCCATGCTCAGGCCGGTCTGGCCCTTTTCGAGCATGAACTTGAAGCGCTCGTTCGTCTGCGACGCGTCGCCGAACCCCGAGTACTGCCGCATCGTCCAGAGGCGGTCGCGGTACATGCCGGGGTGGATGCCGCGCGTGAACGGGTACGCGCCGGGCCTTTCGCGGGCGGCCGCGTCCCTGGCCCTCGATCTGGGGCGCGGCCCGTACACCGCCTCCACCTCAAAGTTCGAGTCGGTGGCAAACCTCTTTTCCGTGCCGCCCGCGGGGGCTGCCTTGGCCTTGCCCTTGGCCTTGGCCTTGACGCCGGCCTTTGCCGCGCCGCGCCGCGCCCTCGGCGCCGCCTTCGCCGCGGCCATTATGCCCGCCCCCCGCCGGCGCGGCCCATCCGGGCCGAAAAGCGCCGCGCCGCCTCGTGCGGGTCGATCTCCCTTGCGCGCACCCTGCGCAGGTATGACGCGTACGACCTGTTCGACGACGGGTCTAGCATGCGCTCAAGCCTTTCCCTCTGCATATTTAAGATAATGTCCCTCAGCTCGGCCTCTAGGCGCTCGCCCTCGGCGGCCTCCCTGCTGCCGCCCCCGCTGCCGCGCATCATCCCGAGCAGCGCCCTGGCGAGGCCTGCCGTGCCCCTGCCCCTCTTGGCCGAGACCGTGACGACGGCCGGGGCTTTGGTTCCTTCCCCGCCGCGCCCCTCTTCCCCGCCGCGCGCCCCTGCGCCGCCCTTGCCCCCCGCCGGCGAGGCGACGTGGTCGAGCAGCGCGTCGTGCAGCTGCGAGGCGCCGTCGAGGTCGCCCTTGTTGACCACGTACAGGTCGCCTATTTCGGTGAGGCCGGCCTTTACGGCCTGTATGCTGTCGCCGGTCTGCGGGCTGAACACGACGACGGTAATGTCCGCGACCGACGATATGCCCACCTCGGTCTGGCCGGCGCCGACGCTCTCGACTATGACGGGGTCGAACCCCGCGTACTCTAGCACCCTGGCGATGCCGCGGACAGACCGGGCCACCGCCCCGGCGGCCCCCCTCGAGGCGACGCTGCGGATGTACGTGCCCGAGTCCGCCGACCCTGACATGCGGACGCGGTCGCCGAGTATGGCGCCTCCGGTGACGTGGCTGGTCGGGTCGACGGCGAGGACGGCGGGGTTTACGCCTAGCCGGCGCAGGTCGACCGAGACGCGGTCGATGAGCGTGCTCTTTCCGGCCCCCGCAGGCCCCGTGATCCCGATTACGGTGGCCCCGCCGGTGCGCGCGAATATCTCCGCGACCATCTCCCTGGCCCCGCCCGGGTCGTTCTCGACGATCGAGATGGCCCTCGCAATGTCGCCGCGCCTTCCCTTTCTGAGGCCCGCTAGCAGCGATGCGCCCATGCTGCCGCGCTGGGGCGTTGCAATAAAACCCATGCGCGGCCCGGGCGGAACCTCCTGCCGCGGCGCCGTGGCGCGTCCGTCTGGCGCCGCGGCCTGCCTGCGCAATCAGCGGGGCGTTTCTCCCCTCCGTGGGGCCCTCTGGCGTTTAGGGCGGCACGGGCAATCGGCGACGCCGGTTGCCGCTCCCGCCGGCCGGTCGGTAGCGGCGGGCCTGCGGGTCGTCCTGGCGCGCGCGGCGGGGCTTTGTAGTATCGCCGTCTGGCGCAGGTGCGTCGGTTGGGGCGTGCACGCCAGTGCCCGCATATCCATCCGTGTGAGGTGGTTGGCGTCGCAAGGGCGAAGATCACCTGTGCATTCTTACGATTTCATCTATGCTGCTACCGCACTTGGTTGTCTTTATGGCGTACTTTTGGTTGTCAATGGTTATACGGTCGCGGCTTATTCTGATATATGCCGCATGGTCCGCAAAGCTTTTCGCGGCCACTGCAAAAAACAGCGTTGGCGCTTTGTCGCTGACCTCTGACCAGATCTCTAGTGCCGCGCGGGCCCCGTTTGTGAGTTTTTCCCGTATTGATCCCGGCTCTATGTTTTTGCTCTTGAGCTCCACAAGAACAATTTTTGAATCGTCACGAAAGATTACGCAGTCGCACATTTTTTGCCCGTGCATGCCGCCTAAGTGCTCACCCTTTAGAATGACGGCCCTGGGTCGGCGGAGCATCTTTATACGGCAATTCTCGTCGCAACGCTCCACCACTGCGTGGGCATACGATGACAATATGGATTCAAGCATTTCCAAGGGTCCCCATCTTGGAGTTGATGATGATCGTTTCGTTGTGCAGGGCCTCGCTTACCCTGACAAATTCCTCCTGTGATATTCCGTACTCTTCGTCCCTGTCAACCGGCTTTGTCCGGTGCCCGCCGCTAGGTTGTCTCTCGAAGAGGTAAGCCGACACCTCGTCCTGCGTGAGAAAGTCATCCCTTCCGTACCCGAGATCTGCCGATCTTTGCTTGGGTGTAAGATTGCCTGCCATCATGTACTTTGCAAGCTTTTCTAGCAGGAAGACACTGTGGGTGGTTATGAGGATGTTCACGCCGCTGCGTATGAGCCTGACTATATATTTTGCCAAAACAAGCTGGTTTGCGGGGTGAAGATGCGCTTCGGGCTCTTCTATGATGAGAAAACTGTTCTTGCGTACAATGTGTTTTAAGTACAGCAACAGCGGCGCAATCTCCGAGACTGTTGAGGAGCCTCTGTGCAGTGGCATGGTACTTCCGTTGTAACGGTATGTTATTTCAGGATGTTTGCTCGTTACGGAAGTATTCAGTTCGATGTTTCCTCCAAGCAACTCGTTCTCCATGTCGTTTGCGATGGCCGCAAACGGTCCGTTTACATCCTCCATCATTATTATTTGCGATATAAAGTCTCTGACAACTCCTGTCACTTGTGGTATCTCGTTTGGCCCTATTCCTACATATGGCGCATGCTCCACTATACTCGCCGTCAGTGCCTTGTGGCCTTGCAGTATTCCTGAGCGGGCAGCCGGAAAGTGGTATAATTTTTTGAGAGTCGACTTGAACCGAAACTGATTTGAAATTTTTTCTATTACGCCCATGGCGCTTAATCTGTACACCTGGTCGAGATCCTCCCCTTCCCCTGGCAGTGGCGTGTGCATCACTGGCCACATGCCGACACTATTCTCCGCACCTCCATCCGCACTGTTTGCATGTCCGTGTCGATCGTTGATGCTTATGCTGTAGCTCTCGTTCTGTTGCTTGACTTCCACCACATAGGATGCTGGCTTTGCGGTTGATTTCACTGACATCTTGTCGCCTATTTTTATGATCAGTTTGCTTATTTCGCCCGATTTCGAACTGGGTTCCGCGACTTCGACACTGGATCTGTTTTTTCTCATCCTTATCAGATCTTGCACTTTGGATCCAAAATTTCGCGCAATTTGTCTCTCTAACTCAGGGCCCATTTCCTCATCAAGCACAATGTCGAGGATCTTTTTGGATTCTGATCTTGTTATGAGTATTTTGTGCTTGTCACGTTCGGACTTTTTCTGTAGTATGTTGCTGCATGACGTAACGGCGCCGTATGTCCTGAAGCGGGGGCCGGTGACTTGGCTTTGCGCCGTCAGGATTGATTGCAAGAGCGTGGCCACGTACGACTTGCCGGAGTTGTTGGGGCCTATGAGAACGGTCAGCGGTTTTATGTCAATGTCGCAGTGCTCCACCGGGCCGAAATTTCGGACTACAAAGTTGAGGTTGATGGGCACAGTGCCTGCTGCATCACGCCCCGCATTATACACCCTCACCTGGCGGCCACCTCCATCGCACTCTTGTTGGCCGCCGCGGACGCGCATTTGTGTCGTCCTCCACTGTTGCCTGCGCTTTTGTACCCTTCCCGAGGAGCTATGCACATTGTCGCAACCGACACCTGATGCCGCCTCAAGGAACGCCGCTGTGTATAGCCCCCGCGACTTTGCCTGGGACATCTTCTGCTTGCCTTGCCCATGGGGGCACTGCCCATGCTGGCGTAATATGCTTTGCGGGGGGCGATTCGACAGATCTCCACCCTTGGCGCATGGCACGGGCGGTGACGGGGTGCGGCCGGTCTGGTCGTCGTGGGGACTGAGAGGCAATCTTGCACAACTCGTTCCTGCCCGTGGCGCGTGACTCGACGCACTGCCGCCGTCCGCCAGCCCAACCGCCCCGTGATCCTGGCGGGCGGCGTCCGGCACTAGATGCCGTCTGTCCGATCGGGGTGCGGTCCCCGCCCTCCCTACCTGACCCCGTATATGGTGCGCGCCGGCGCCTCGCCCTCGGGCCGAAACTCGGTCTTGGCGTCGACCGTCCCGTACGTCTCGTGGTCGACAACGACGACGATCGGGTGGACGGGCCAGCCGTACTTTGGAGTCGACCGGAAGGGTATGTCGACGGTGAACGAGCTCGACTCGTACGTGCGGTGGAACGTCTCGTCCATGCCGAGCACCTCGAGGACGACCGAGCGCGTCCCCTCCGACACGTCCTCGTACGAGACGACGGCGACGCCCCTGTCCTCATAGTACACGCCGCCGAGCAGTATGGTCCGGGACAGCTCGGCCTCGGTCTGGCTGTCGACGGCCGGTATGGACAGCACCCATGCGGCGGCGGCGACCGCGGCGACGGCGCCGGCGGCGGCGGCCACCCTCGAGGGCCTCGGCCTCATGCGGCCTGCAGCCCCGCGGCCCCGCCAGCCTCGGCGCGAGCCCTCTTGAGGAACGCCGATGCGATCCTGATCCTCTCGAGGGTCTGCCCGACGGCCCGCTCCGTGCCAGGCGCGCCTTTCCTGGCAAAGAACCGCCTCACCTCGCCGTAGTGGCCGTTGGCCCGCGGGTCCGCCATTCCGGGCCGCGCGGACGCCCCCGGGCCCGACAGGCACGAGACGATCCTGGAGAGCAGCGGGTTGCCGCGGCCGACCTTTGAGGACAGCACCCTCCAGTTGGACCTGGCCCACGGCCAGACGACGCCGGCGCCGCGGGGGTTGGCCGCCGCCCCGACGACGACCATGTGGACGTTCTGCGGGCGCACCCTCCCGCCCAGGGAAAAGTCGAGGGCCCGCCGCAGCACGGCGGGGTCGCCGATCGACGCGAGCCCGCCCCCGAGTATCCTGGCCTGCTCCTCCTGCGACCCGGACCTGCCGTACAGCGACACAAGCCTGGACAGCGTGCGCCGGGTCGGGTCGTTCCACGCGACGGCCGAGTACACGGCGGCCCTCAGGTCGGCGGCGAGCGGGGCGGAGCCGCCGCAGTGCCGCGCGAACCTGGACCTCGCCTCGGCCACAGCGCCCTCGTCGCCGAGCGCGGCGAGGGCCGAGACGGCGCCCCCGCGCAGCAGCGCGTCCGTGTGCCTCTCGCCCCTGCGCGCGTCCCACCCGAGGCGGCCCAGCACGCGCGAAAAGTGGCGCCGCGCGTACCCCGCGACCGTCTCCGCGTGCGGCTCGCCGTACGTCCTGGCCCACAGCGACCGCAGCGACGACGAAATGTCGGCGCACACGAGGTAGCTCTCGTCGCCCGAGTACGCGTCGAGCATGTCGAGGTACTCGGCCAGCGTGGCCCTGCCGGCCATGCACATTGCGTACAGGTCGTTGTGTATGCCCCACCTGTCGAGCGCCTGGATCGAGCCCTGCGTCACCGCGTGCCGCACGTCGAGCATCATTTCCGGGCCGTACCTGACGCGGTAAAAGCCGCGCCTGCCGTGGTTGACGACGGCCACGGGGCGCCGCGCCGCGCCCCTTCGCCCGCCGGCCGCCGCGGCCGCCGCCGCGGGCGCCTCCACCGACGCCGACCGCCGCGAGAGCAGGGCCGGCCTGCCGGCCGCCCTCCTTGCGCGGCCGCCGGCCGCAGCCCCGACCGAGACCGGTATGGGCCAGGCCTCGGCCTCCGCCGCCCTCTTGCCCCTCGGCCGCTCGTACGTAAACCTCTCCTGCCTGAGGCGCAGCGCGCGCCCCCCCCTGCCCCCGCGCGCCATGCCAGCCTCGACGACCGGAAACCCCTCGCGCCCTATCCACGCCTGCACGAGCCCCTTGACGGGCAGGCCGGAGGCTGCGCCTATCGCGTCCCACAGGTCCGAGCCTGTCGCGTTGCCGTACGCGTGGTCCGAGAGGTACCTCCGAAGCCCCCTCCTAAAGGCCGCCTCGCCGACATAGTCCTCGATCATTAGCAGGATCGAGCCGCCCTTGTCGTACGATATGGCGTCGAATATCTCCCTGATCTCGGCGGGGCTCTTTACGGCGACGTCTATGGGGTGCGTCGTGCGCAGCGCGTCGAGGGACATTGCCTTCGAGACCGCGTCGCCGGCGAACTGCTCCCACATGTCCCACTCGGGGTGCAGCATGTCGACGAACTTTGTGGCCATGAACGTCGCAAAGCTCTCGTTGAGCCACAGGTCGTTCCACCACTCCATGGTCACCAGGTTGCCGAACCACTGGTGGGCGATCTCGTGCGAGACGACCTCGGCGATGAACTGCTTTGTGCGCGTCGACGACGACCTTGGGTCGTACAGCAGGACGGCCTCCCTGAACGTAATGGCCCCCCAGTTCTCCATCGCGCCGGCGGCAAAGTCGGGCACCGCGATCAGGTCGAGCTTTGGCAGCGGGTACGGCGACCCAAAGTACCTCCCGTACAGCCCGAGGAGCCGCTTTGCCAGGCCGAGGGCGTAGCGCCCCTCGCGCGAGCGGCCCCTGACGGTGACGACCCTGACGGCGACGCCGTCGTCGGTCCTGCCCCCTATGGACTCGAACTCGCCGGCTCCCAGGTACACGAGGTACGTCGGCATGGCCGGCGTCGTCTCAAAGGTGTAGCGCGTGCGGGGCGACCGCCCCCCGCCGCCCAGCTTTTCCCTCGTTGCGACCGGCATGTTGGAGATGGCCGTGTTGTCCCCGCGCACTATGATCGAAATGTCGAACGTCGCCTTGGCGCCAGGCTCGTCAAAGCACGGGAACGCCCGCCTGGCGTCGGCCGCCTCGAACTGCGTCGTGGCCATGCGCATCGCCCTGCCGCCGCTCTTGTACTTGCTCAGGTAGAACCCGAGCATGCGGTCGTTGAGCGTGCCCGCAAACGCGATCTCGACGGTCAGCCTGCCGCGCACCCTGCGGCCGAGGGTCAGGACGAGCGACTCGCGGCGGGGCTCGAGGCGGGCCCTTGCGGGCACGGCCTCGCCGCCGGCCTCGGCGCGCACCGACGACACGCGAAGCTCGGCCGAGTCGAGGACTATCCTGGAGACCGCCCTGGCGCAGTCGATCTCGATCGCGGCCGTCCCTGCAAACGTGGCCCTTGGCAGGTTCGGCTCGAACTCGAGCCTGTACGATACGGGCCTGACGCCGTCTTGCACGCCGCCGCCGACGGCGCGGCCCATATTTAGATTCGGGCCGCCGTCGTGCGTGGCAGGGGCGCGCGGCGCGCCGCGATCGCCCCGCCGGCCGCGCGACAGCGGCGCACTCCGGGCGGCCGGACGGAGACGCATGCGCCTGCGGGCCCGATCGATCGCCCCGAGGGCGATCGGAATGCCGGCCGGCCGCGGCCGCCCCCTCCCTCCGGCCCCCGCCGCGCCCGCCTGCGGCTGGACGCCCTCCACCCGCTCCACTCCCCCTCCCGCCTCCCCGCCCCAAAACCGATCCAAGTCATGTCGGTTTAAATTAGCGGCCGCATTCGCCCCGCCGTGCAGAGGCGCCGCGCCGGGTTCAAGCTGAGGTCGGAATTCAAGCCGACGGGCGACCAGCCGCAGGCGATCGACGCCCTGGCCAGGGGCGTCGGGCGCGGCCGCACGCAGACGCTCCTCGGCGTGACGGGATCGGGCAAGACGTTTACGATCGCCAACGTGGTCGCCCGAACGGGCAAGAACACGCTGATCATATCGCACAACAAGACGCTCGCCGCGCAGCTGTACAACGAGCTCCGCCAGTTCTTCCCCGACAACAACGTCGGGTACTTTGTCTCGTACTATGACTACTACCAGCCGGAGAGCTACCTGCCGAGCACCGACACGTACATCGAAAAGGACACGCAGATCAACGACCGCATTGAAAAGATGCGCCTAGAGGCGACGGCAATGCTCCTCTCCGGGGAGCCGACCATCATAGTGGCGACCGTCTCGTGCATTTACTCGCTCGGCAACCCCTCCGACTGGGAGAGCATGGCGATCACGGTGCGCGAGGGCGGCAAGGCGAGCCGCGGCTCGCTCATAAAGGCGCTCGTCGCGGCGCGCTACGAGCGCAACGACACCGAGGTGGCGCCCGGCAAGTTCCGCGTGCGCGGCGAGACGATCGACGTGACGCCCGCGTACTCGAAGGACGTCGTGCGCGTGTCCCTCTCGGGCGACACGATCGAGCGCGTCTCGTTCCTCGACCCAGTCACCATGTCCGTCAAGAGGCGCGTGCCCGAGTTCCGCATATTTCCCGCCAAGCACTACCTGATCATGGACGACGTGCAGGAGCGCGCCGTCGGGTCGATCAAGGCCGAGCTCGGCGAGCGCATGCCCGAGCTGCGCGAGCTCGAGCGGCAGAGGCTCGAGACCCGCACGCACCACGACCTCGAGATGATCACCGAGCTCGGGTACTGCTCGGGGATAGAGAACTACTCGAGGCACTTTGACGGGCGCAGGCCGGGCGAGCCGGCGTTCTGCCTGATGGACTTTTTCGGCGACGACTTTTTGCTCGTCATCGACGAGTCGCACGTCACGCTGCCGCAGCTGCACGCCATGTACAAGGGCGACCACTCCCGCAAGAGGGAGCTCGTGACGTACGGGTTCCGCCTGCCGAGCGCCTACGACAACCGCCCCCTAAAGTTCGAAGAGTTCGAGCGGTACATCGGCACGACCATATTCGCGTCGGCGACGCCGTCCGCGTACGAGCGCGAAAAGTCCGCGCGCGTCGTAGAGCAGCTGGTCCGGCCGACGGGGCTCGTCGACCCAGGGGTAGAGGTGCGCCCGACCGCCGGCCAGATGGAGGACCTGATGGGCGAGATCGACAAGCGAGTGGCCCGCTCCGAGCGGGTGTTCGTGACGACGCTGACCAAGCGCATGGCCGAGGACCTCGCCGAGTACCTCTCAAAGAACGGCAAGAAGGTGCGGTACCTGCACGCCGACATCGAGGGCCTCAAGAGGACCGAGCTGCTCAGGCGGCTGAGGCTCGGCGACTTTGACATACTCGTCGGAATCAACCTGCTGCGCGAGGGGCTCGACATACCCGAGGTCTCGCTCGTGGCCATACTCGACGCCGACAAGGAGGGGTTCCTGCGCAACTATACGAGCCTCGTCCAGACGTTCGGCCGGGCGGCGCGCAACGTCAACGGCCGCGTCATCATGTACGCCGACAGGGTGACGGACTCGATGAAGGCGGCCATGCGCGAGACGGACAGGAGGCGGAGCGCGCAGGAAGAGTACAACCGCCGGCACGGGATAACGCCGCGCACGATATCAAAGCCCATACCCGAGGAGCCGGTGGCCGTCCTCGACGAAGAGTCGCTCAAGACAAAGGGCGACCTCGAGGCCGAGCTCGAGCGCCTCGGCGAGCTCATGCGCGACTACGCCGAGGACATGGACTTTGAGAACGCGGCCGCCTGCCGCGACCAGATGAAGCGGATACGGTCAAAGCTGCGGGGCCGGCGGCGCGGCGGCGGGGCCGCAAAGGGCGCGCGGCGCGGCCGGGGCGCGGCAAAGGGCGGCCCCGGCGCGGAGGCGGGGACTCCGGCCCCCTCCCCCGCGCCGGCCGCGGGGACAAAGGGGCCCGCGGGGCCCGCGGGGCGGCAGCCGCCCGAAAAGAAGCGGCCCGCGGCCCCACCCGTCATCGTGGCCGAGGGCGGCCGCCGGCGCCGCGCCGGCGGCGGGGGGAGGCGGTGACCGGCCGTGGCCAAGGACACGCTGCGCATACGGGGCGCGAGGCACCACAACCTCAAGAACATCGACATCGACCTGCCCAAGGACAAGTTCGTCGTCGTCAGCGGCCTGTCGGGCTCGGGCAAGTCGACGCTCGCGTTCGACACGATCTACGCCGAGGGGCAGCGCCGCTACGTCGAGTCGCTCTCGACGTACGCCCGCCAGTTCCTCGAGATGATGGACAAGCCCGACGTCGACTCGATAGAGGGCCTCAGCCCGTCGATCTCGATACAGCAAAAGACGACCAGCCGCAACCCGCGCTCGACGGTCGGGACGACGACCGAGATATACGACTACCTGAGGCTGCTGTACGCCCGCGTCGGCACGCCGTACTGCACGGGGTGCGGCCGCAAGGTGTCCAGCCAGTCGGCCGAGACCATTACGGACACGGCCCTGCGCGAGTTCGACGGCAAGCGGGTGCTCGTGCTCGCGCCGGTCGCCCGCCACAAAAAGGGCACGCACGACAAGACGCTCGACAAGGCGCGCCGCGACGGGCACGAGCGCGCCCGCGTCGACGGCGAGATGTGGCGCCTCGACGAGGACATGGGGGGGCTCGACAAGAACAAGTGGCACGACATCGACATCGTCATGGACCGCCTCGCCGCGCAGAGGGAGGAGCGCTCGCGCCTGTACGAGGCCGTCGAGGTGGCCCTCAAGCTGGCGTCGGGCCGAGTCGTAATCCTCGAGGACGACGAGGACGGCGGCGGCGGCGGCGGGTCGGAGCGGCTGTTCTCGCAGAGCAACGCGTGCCCGCACTGCGGAATCACGATCGGCGACCTGGAGCCGCGCACGTTCTCGTTCAACTCGCCGTTCGGCATGTGCGAGGACTGCCACGGGATCGGGCTCTCGATGGTGTTCGACCCAGCCCTGGTCATACCCGACAAGTCAAAGTCGCTGATGGACGACGCGATCGCGCCGTGGGCGAGCATGCGCAGCAAGTCGACGCGCACGCGCCTGGCGCACGTGCGCGGCCGGATGGGCATCGACCTGGAGGTGCCCGTCTCGCAGCTGAGCGAGCGCGAGATGCACCTGCTCATGTTCGGGTCGCTCGACGGGTTCAAGCCGAAGGGCGGCAAGGGCAGGGGCAGGGCGCCGGCCTCGGCGCCGGCGGCCGGCCGCGGCAAGGGCGGCCGCCGCGGCGGCAGGGGCGGCGACGACGGCGACGACGAGTACGGCGACGACGACGACGACCTGGAGATCGACGACGGCGAGGAGCGCGGCCGCAGGAAGCGCGGCCGCCCGTCAAAGCGCGCGAGCATCGGCGACGACGAGTACGACGAGGAAGAGTACGAGGAGAACGTCAGGATGGCCCTGGAGATGAACATGCCGTGGATGCTCCCTCCCATGTACAAGGGGCTGATAGGCGAGCTCGAAAAGGACTATGCAAAGGCGGCGACCGAAAAGCGCAAGGACCACTTTAGGCAGTTCATGCGCGACCTGCCGTGCCGCACGTGCGGCGGCGGCCGCCTCAAGAAGGAGGCGCTCGCGGTCAAGGTCGGCGGCAAGAACGTCGGCGAGGTGTGCATGATGTCGATCCACGACTGCCACGACTTTTTCTCGAACGTAAAGCTGACCGACACGGAGGCGTACATCGCAAAGGACGTCCTCAAGGAGGTGCGCTCGAGGCTCGAGTTCCTGCTCAACGTCGGCCTCGACTACATCAGCCTGAACAGGGCCAGCTCGACGCTCTCCGGCGGCGAGTCGCAGCGCATACGCCTCGCCACCCAGATCGGCTCGAACCTGTCCGGCGTCCTGTACGTGCTCGACGAGCCGACGATCGGACTGCACCAGCGCGACAACGCCCGCCTGATAAAGACGCTCGGCAAGCTGCGCGACCTGGGCAACACGGTGATCGTCGTAGAGCACGACGAAGAGGTCATACGCAGCGCCGACTGGCTGCTCGACATGGGGCCGGGCGCGGGCATACACGGCGGCAGCGTCGTGTTCGCCGGCACGCTCTCGCAGATACTAAAGGGCGGCGAGTCGATAACCGGCAAGTACCTAAAGGACCACTCGCTGATCAGCCTCGCCGGGCGCAAGCGCATCGAAAAGGACGAGGCCCTCGTCGTGCGCGCCGCGCGCGCAAACAACCTAAAGGCGATAGACGTCGAGATACCGCTCGGCAAGCTCGTCGTCGTCACCGGCGTGTCGGGCTCGGGCAAGTCGACGCTCGTCAACGACGTGCTGCTCGCCTCGCTCGAGTCGCACTTTTACGCCTCGTCGTCGCGGCCGGGCGACCACGACCGGATCGAGGGGATCGACCACATCGACCGCGTCATATCGATCAACCAGTCGCCGATCGGCCGAACGCCGCGCTCGAACCCCGCGACCTACATCGGCGCGTTCACGCCCATACGCGACCTGTACGCGAGCACGGCCTCGTCGAAGGAGCACGGCTACGCGGCCGGCCAGTTCTCGTTCAACGTCGAGAGCGGCCGGTGCTTTGCGTGCGAGGGCGACGGCGTCAAAAAGATCGAGATGCAGTTCCTGTCGGACGTGTACGTAAAGTGCGACGAGTGCCAGGGCCGCCGCTACAACTCGGAGACGCTCGCCGTCCGGTACAAGGGCAGGAACATCGCCGACGTGCTCGAAATGACGGCCCACGAGGCGCTCGACTTCTTCAAGAACGTCTCGCCGATACGCCGCAAGATGCAGACGCTCAACGACGTCGGCCTCGGCTACATAAAGCTCGGCCAGTCGTCGACGACGCTCTCCGGCGGCGAGGCGCAGCGCATAAAGCTCGCGTCCGAGCTCTCGAAGCGCAGCACGGGCAAGACGCTGTACGTGCTCGACGAGCCGACGACGGGGCTGCACTTTGCCGACGTCCAAAAGCTCTTGGAGGTGCTCGACCGCCTCGTCAGCGGCGGGAACACGGTCGTAATCATCGAGCACAACATGGACGTCATCAAGAACGGCGACTGGATAATCGACCTGGGCCCTGAGGGGGGCGACGAGGGCGGCCGCGTCGTCGTCGCCGGCACGGCCGAGGACGTGGCCAAGGCGCCGGGAAGCTACACGGGCAAGTACCTGCGCAAGCTGGCCGGCGGGAGGTAGCGGGCGACGGCCGCCGGGCGGGGCGCGGCGGGCGCGGCCGCGAGCGCCCGCGGCGGCGGCGGCGATGTCGCCCCGCCGGCCTACGACCACAGGGCCGTGCGCATGCCTGCGCAGCCAGGCGTGTACCTCATGAAGGACTCGGACGGCGCCATCATCTACATCGGCAAGGCCAAGAACCTGCGCAACCGCGTCCGCTCGTACTTTGGGCGCGCGCAGGGGTACAAGACGGCCCGGCTCGTCTCGAGGATAGCCGACATCGAGTTCGTCGTGACCGACAGCGAGAGCGAGGCGTTCCTGCTCGAGTCGAACTTGATCAAGAGGTACAGGCCGCAGTACAACATCGAGCTAAAGGACCAGCAGCGCTACACGTACCTGCGCGTGACGGACGAAAAGTACCCGCGGCTGCTCGTGGCGCGCCGCACCAGGGACGGGCGCTTCCTCGGCGGCGGCCGCGTGTACGGCCCCTTTACGCACGGCAGCTCAAAGCTGCTCACGGTCGGGACGCTGCGCAAGTCGTTCCAGATACGCATCTGCAAGACGCTGCCCAAGAAGGAGTGCCTAGAGTACCACATCGGCAACTGCGAGGCGCCGTGCGTGTTCGCCGACGCGCAGGAACGGTACGCCTCGCACGTGGCCGACCTGGAGGCGGTCCTCAAGGGCGGCGAGGACAAGCGCAGGTTCGTCGAGGGGCTGCGCGCCGACATGGCGCGGGCCGCGGCCGACCTCGAGTTCGAGCGCGCCGGCGAGCTGCGCGACACGCTCGTGCGGCTCGACAGCCTCGGCGACGAGCAAAAGATGGACAGGCCCGGCGGCGCGCCCGACGAGGACTATATCGCGATCAGGATGGAGGGGGGCGGCGCCGGCAAGGGCGCCGGCAAGGGCGCCGGCAAGGGCGCCGGCAGCGGCAAGGGCCGCGCCCGGCCGGCCGCCGCCGCCGAGCCGGTGGCCCACGTCATGTCGCTGAGGCAGTCGAACGGGGTCATTAGGGACAGGGACAGGTTCACGTTCGATGCCATCGCGGACAACACGTTCTCGGCGTTCCTGTACCAGTACTATAGCACGAGGCCGGTTCCGGAGCGCATCATGGTCAACGTAATGCCCGACGGCGCGGCGGCGCTTGAGTCGGCCCTCTCGGAGCGGGCCGGCCGGCCGGTGCGGATATACGTGCCGGCGCGCGGCCGCGCGCGCGACCTCGTCGACCTGGTCGTGCGCAACATCGACATGGCCCGCGCCGCCGGGGCCGAGCCGGCCCTCGCCGAGCTGTCGGCGGCCCTCGGCCTCAAGGCGCCGCCGCGGGCGATCGAGTGCTTTGACATATCCAACCACGGGGCGGACTATGCGGTCGGCTCCATGTCGCGCCTCTCGGACGGGCTGCCGGACACGGGCGGCTACCGCAAGTTCCGCATAAAGACGGTGCGGGGCCGCGACGACTATGCAATGATCGCCGAGGTCGTGCGGCGCCGCTACCGCCGCCTGCTCGACGACGGCTCGCCGCTGCCGGACCTGATCGTCATCGACGGGGGCAAGGGGCAGCTGGCGGCGGCGCACGCCTCCCTGCGGGCCCTGTCCGTGCGGACGCCCTGCGTGTCGATCGCAAAGCGCGAGGAGGAGATATTCGGGCCCGGCAGGGACGACGGGCCGCTGGCGCTGCCCGCCGACGGCGGCGCGCTGCGGATCGTCCGGCTTGCGCGCGACGAGGCGCACCGGTTCGGCGTCGCGTACAACCGCAGCCTGCGAAAGATCGGCAAGGGCGGCAGGCGCAAGGCCGACGGGGGGTAGGGGCGCCCGCGCGCCGCCGCGAATCCTGCCTCTCCCGCGGCGTTTTACGCTCCAATGCCCGCACGCATCCGCGCGGAGCTGCGGGCCATCCCCTTGAACGCCGGCCCTGCGATCCACAGCGCCACGTCCAGCCCGGCGCATCTCCCGATGCCGCTAGCCTCGACGGCCTTGCCGAGGTGGAACTTGAGCCTGTCCACTGCGCCGCCCGGCGATCCGCTCCGCATGAACTCGGCCAGCGTCTCGACGGACTTTGCCAGGTGGTACATGGCGGCAAGGCGGCACGCCGCGGCGGCGCGCTCCCCCCGCCCGAGCGACTCTAGGTACGGCCGCTCGTCCGCCCCCTGCCGCCTGCGGATGTCCCCGACTGTCTCTTCGCACCCGCGCAGGTCCTCGACCGAGTCCATCCTGACAAGGAGCAGGAGCGCATCGCATACCCCCGACATTACCGCAAGCTCCCACCCCCCGCCCTCGGCGTCCCTGCCGCGGGGGCCGCCGCCGCCGCCGCGCCGCATCCCTAGCACGCCCCAGTGCTCCCTGGCGTACCGCCTCATCGCCTCCCGCCGGCCGCCCATGTGCGCGTATGCGAGCAGCCGCAGGACGTGGCCGAGCCTGCCGGCGGGGTGATCTGGCACGGGGCACGCCCCGCGGAATTCAAAGCACCAACTGCACAGGTCCTCGAGCGCGGCCCCTCCGGGATCGGGGGTATCCGCCGGCGCCCCCCTGCCGCCGCGGGCTTGGCTCCACTCGCGGAGCGCGGCCATCTCGCACACGCTTGCAACGTGCTCAAGGTCGCCGGCGTCGTGCCGCGGACCCCCTGCGCGCGCCGGGGACGCCCGGCGGCCCGCCTTGGGGCCGTAGGCCGCGCTGCGCGCGTCGGACATGCGCCGATCCCCGAGCGCCTTGAACAGGAAGTGGTCATCCGCGCCCGGCCGCATGCCGCCCCGGCCGGATGCATCGCCCGGCGCCGCGCCCGGCCCGCCCCCTCCCTGCCGGCCCTCCGCTGCGCCCTCCATACGTCCCTCCCTCCGCTACCACGACGGCTCGTCGCGCATCACGGCGCGGCCGCCCTCGACCGAGAACCCCATCACCTCGAGCGTCGCCAGCGCCGTCGCCGACCCCCTGCCGAGTATCTTTTCGGCGAGCGCCGCGCGCCGCTCCCTGCTCAGGTGCTGCCCTATCTTGTACTTGCCGCGCATGCTCTCGGGCGTGACGCGTATGACGGCGACGTGGTCGACGACGCCCATCTCGGGCCGTATCGGCTCGTACCTTCCCTCGGGCTGGTACTTTGACATGAGCGCGTTGAGGGCGGAGGCCTTTTCGGCCCTGTCGCCGACGATCATGCCGAGCCCCTTTGCGACGACGCTGACGTACAGCGTGTCGGCGAGCGACGCGTCGGCGGGGTCCTCAAAGTACGACGGCAGGAACTCGAGCTCCCTGTCGACCTCGAACCCGACGCGCGGGTTGCGCCTCACGTTGTCGAGCTTTTCGCCCCTCGTGTGCGAGTGCATGTAGATCGCCCCGCCCGCGTAGGCAAAGTTCATCGGAATGACCTGCGGGTACCCGTCCCCGTCGATCGTCGCGATGCGGCCGACGTGCTCCTCGTCGAGGAACCTTGCAATCCTCTCGGGCGACCTGATCTCGAGCCTGCCTGCAAGCTGCACGGCCGCTGGGCGCCCCGCGGCGATATAACCGTCGCGCCGCGCCCGCGCCCGCCCGCCTAGATGTAGTCCTTGCCCATCGCCGGCCTGAGGGCCTCGGGCACCTCGATGCGCCCGTCGCCGGTCTGGAACCCCTCGATTATGGCGACCATCGTGCGGGTCGTGGCCACGACCGTGCTGTTGAGGGTGTGGACGAGCTCGGTCGGCACGTCGGGGCTGTCCCTGAACCTGACGCCGAGCCTCCTCGCCTGGTAGTCCAGGCAGTTCGAGCACGACACGACCTCCCTGTACGCCCCCTGGGACGCCATCCACGCCTCGATGTCGTACGTCTTGGCCGACACCTTGCCCATGTCGCCGCTGGACAGGAGGACGACGCGGTGCGGCAGGCCGAGGCTCTTGTAGTACTCTTCGGCCACGGACAGCATCCTCTCGTGCTCGGCCCAAGAGTCCTCGGGCCTGGAGAACACGAACTGCTCGACCTTGTCGAACTGGTGCACCCTGAATATCCCCTTCTGGTCGCGGCCGTGCGCGCCGGCCTCCTTGCGAAAGCACGGGCTGACGCCGGCGTACCTGATCGGCAGCGACGCGCCCTCGAGTATCTCGCCGGCGTGCATGGCCGCCATCGCGTGCTCGGACGTGCCGATCATGTACAGGTCCTCGCCGTCTATCTTGTAGATCACGTCCTCAAAGTCGTCGGCGATCACGGCGCCGTCCATGGACCGGCGGTTGAGCATGTACGGCGGCTGGACGGGCTCGTACCCCCTCGCGGCGAGCATGTCGAGCGCGTGCGACACGAGGGCGTGGTTGAGGCGCACCAGGTCGCCCTTTAGGTAGTAGAACCGCGCGCCGGCCGCCTTTGCGGCCCTCTCCAGGTCGACGAGGCCCCTCGAAACGGCCAGGCCTGCGTGGTCGCGCGCCGGCCCCCCTCCGCCCGCATCGGCCCCGCCCCACCTGCGCACCTCTGCGTTCGCCGAGTCGTCGGGCCCCACGGGCACCGACTCGTGCAGCACGTTGGGCATCGACCTGGCCAGCCGGTCGTACTCGGACTCGGCGGCCCTCTTTTCGGCGTCGGCCCCGTCGACGCCGGCCGACAGCCCGCGCATCTCCTCGATCAGGGCGCCGGCGCCGGCGCCGCCCGCCTTTTTCGCCGCCGAGATGGCCTCGGCCAGCTCGTTGCGCCGCCTCCTGAGGGCCGCCGCCCTGCCGAGGGCCTCGACGCGGGCCCCGTCGGCCCTGACCAGCGCGTCCAGGTCGTACGACGAGCCCCTCGCCGACAGCATGCGCCTGAGCGGCCCGGGGTCCCTGAGGAGGAGGCGGTCGATCAACCCGGCGCCACCCCCAGGGACACCTGCACGTGGCCTAGCACCTCGTCTATCGTGGAGGCGAGCGAGGACATTTTTGCGCCCCCGCGCGACTCGAACTCTAGCTCCATCGACCCCTCCCCCGCGGCGACCCGCATCGACAGGCCCTCGGGGAACCCGACGTTGTCTGGCTTGAGCGCGGCCTCGGCCGCGGCCGCCGCGCCCGGCGGCAGGTCACGCAGCACTATCCTCACCGTGCAGTCTGGCGACATCCGACTCGATCCGGTCGAGAAATCCGTCCAATTTGTCTCTGGCGATGCGCGCGCCGGCGGCCCCCGCGTGCCCGCCGCCCCTGCCCCCGAACGCCTCCCCCGCCTCGGACATGAGGGCGCCCAGGTTGACCGGGCCGGGCCCCTCCGGCGCCGACCTTGCCGAGGCCTTTGCCGTCCCTTCCTTGTCGCCGTCCGCCGTGAGGACGACGATCATCCCAGCGTTGCGCGGCGATCCGGCGATCAGGGACGCTATCGTGCCGGCCATGGACTCGGGGACGACGCCGGCCGCGTTGACGGTCACCACGTGCCTGCCCCTCTGCGTGCGCCCGCGCTCGCTGGCGATCCTGTCCATCTGCCGCCTTATGCGCCCCCTGTAGTCGGCCAGGGCCGCCTCGCCCTCGCGCAGCGCCGCGCCCCTGTCCCCCATGCAGATGCAGATTCCGACGCCGGCCCTGCCGATGCGCCCGCACGAGTTGAGCATTGTCGAGAACTCGCGCGCGTCCCTCAGGAAGCCGCGCTCGTCCTCGGCCGACAGCGTGTACGTCTTGCCGACGATCTCGTCGGCGGCCGCGTTGGCGCCGCCCCCCTCCGCGGCCTCCTTTCCCGGGCCGCCCTCCCCGCCCTTTCCCGGGCCGCTCCCGCCGCCCCCTGCCGCCGTGCCGGCCGCAAACCTTGCGACGGCCTCCACCAGCATGCGCTTTTCCTCGTCGGACAGCTCGGCTGCCACGCGCCACCTCCCGCCGTCCTTTAGCGGAATGCCGGCGGACGTGAGCAGGGCGGTGCACGCGCCGCGGTTCCACGTCAGCCCGCCGATGAACGGCCGCGAAGTGGCCGCAAGCGAGTCGGGCAGGGGCCTGGTCTGCCTGCCGACAAGCAGCAGGTCCATGTCGACCTCCAAGAGGCCCTGCGAGACGGCGCTGTCCTGTATGGCCTCGTTCCTGCCGGTCATGGAGCGCCGCTCGCCCTGGTCCTGCCTGTCGCCGAGGGCGGCCACGACGGCGACGGCCGCAAGGTCCGCGTTGCGCGGGTCGACGGCCTCGGCGGCCAGGTACGACATTCCGCCGCCGCACACGTCCTTGCCTCCGTCGATGCCGAACCGCCACGCGTTGACCACCCTTTCGTTGTCCATCTCCTCGTCGGGTATCTGGTGGTGGTCGAGCACGACCCAGTCCGCGCCGAGCTTGTCGTCGAGCTCGCCGGCCATGCCGGCCCCCAGGTCCGCCACAATGTGGAACCTGCCGGGGCCCGACCCGAGCGACTTTACCGTCTCGGGGCCGAACTCTTTTACCGCCGACACGGTGAACGACGCGCCGGCGCGTGCCAGGGCCCTGGCCAGTATCCCGCCGGACGCGAGGCCGTCGCAGTCGATGTGGGTCGTCACGGACACGGGGGCGCCGGAGCGGACGCGGTCGGCCACGGCGTCGGCAAAGTACGACAGGCCCTGCTCAATCCCGGTGGACATTACTCGAGCTGCGCCACCACTGACTTGTACTTCCAGCCGGGCTGTATCCTGCCCGTCCTCTTGTAGTACACCGAGAGGCGGTGGACCTTTGCCTCGATGAGCTCGAGCGACCTGACGTTGCGCCTGTCGCCCTTGTTGGCCTTTAGGTGCCTCTGCAGGCCGACGGCCTTTTTGACCATGTTGTCCAGGTCCTCGGGCATTTCGGGGCCCGCGCCGGCCTCGGAGAGTATCTCTCCCATGGTCGCGCCGGCGACCGTCTGCACCAGCGGGATGGCGTGCTGGTCGCGCAGCTTTACGCCGATCTGGCTCGGAGTGAGGCCCTCGCCGGCGTACTTTAGGACGAGCGCCCTCGCCTCGTCGGCCGACTGCTTGACCCAGACCGGGGACGCCGGCTTGACGGGCCTCGTCGAGTGCGACTTGCCGTGCCTGTGCGAGTGTAGCCTTCCCACGGCCGGCCGGCCCGCGGTTTCAAATTAAACGTTGCCTGCGGCCGGTCCGGGCGCGGGACGGGGCGATCGGCCCGCGGGATGCCCCCTCCCCTCCGCCGCGGGGGCGGCCCGCCCCGCCTTGGCCGCCTCGTTCCCCCGTTGAAGGCGCCCTGGCCGAGCGGGCCGCTGCGGGGGCGGCCCGCCCCGCCTTGCCGTCTCCGCCTTGGCCGCCCCTCCGCCCCACTTCTTCCTCCGCGCGGCGCTTGGCGCCTTTTAAGGGCCGGCAAGGGTTAAATAGCTGCCCTAGGACGGCCGGCCATGCTTAGAGCAGTGCTCTTGGGCGGACTGTTTGCTGTGATTGGGATAGGTAGCCTCGGGTTCATCGGGGTTGCCTACGCCGTGTACATGGGCAACGTCGGCGGCGAGGGCCAGACGGGCCAGAACACGCTTGAGGAGACCCTCGAGCTTGCTAGGCGCCGGATAGACGCTGCCGAGGCCAACCCCTCATCGGGCTCGGGAACGCCGTATCTTGACGCCAGCGGCGTGCTCGGATCGTCTGCGATTGCCGGTGCCGTCTTTGGCGGCATTGCTGCCGCGCTCTTCTTCAGGTCCAAGTCGGGCAAGTATGCGGCCCAGGGACGTGGCTGAGGGCCGGACGCACTAGACGACATTTTTCTATTTTGGGGCCGTGACGGGCCCGCGCGCCTCCTTTGCGCCGTGCCGGCGCACGGCGCCCCTGCCGGCCCGCCTGGATGACGCCCGCCGCCGCCCGCTGCCTGGCCGGCGATCGCCGGCTCGACGCCGTCCAGTTGCCCTTCAAGCCCTCCTGACGCCTCGGCCGCCGGCCCCGAGGCCCCGCCTGCCCCCCGATCCGGGCGCACGGGGCCCCCCCGATATGTTTATAACGCACATGTCGGGCCGGCCGTGCATGACACCTATAGTGGGTGCATTCCTGAGCATCCTCTCGACGATGACGGGACAGCTTGGGCCGAACTATGATCCCCTGTTCTACGACGTCATGATCTACATCTTTGGCACTATCATGTTCACGGTCTTCCTGCTCGGCATCATTGCGTTCTGGCTGCGCGTCCACGGCTGGGGCTACAAGGACAACCGCGAACGGTGGATCGACGAGCTGGATCGCCACTTTGAGCGCGAGGGCATTGGCCTGATTCCAGACAACGGAAAGTACTGGTAGGCCATCTCACTATTTTCACTGCTAATCCGCCCGGGCGGATTGGCGGGCCTGCGCGCCGCCTGCGGGGCGGGAGGGTGGCCGCCGCCGCTGCTTCCGCCGCGGCCGCCGACCCGCCGGCCGCGCCGACCGCGCGCGCCCCTGCGATCTGAGCCTCCGTGCCTGCCGCTGCGGCCAAGACCTCTCTTGAACCGGGCCGCCTGCCGCCCTCCCTCGAGCCGCCGCCTTGCATGCCTCGGCCTGATCGGCATGCGGAACGGGTGCGGGCTACCCCTTGGCCGCGGTACGGCGAACCCTGCGGCAGGCTGGGCTGAGGCGCCGCGCCTTGAGCGGCGCCCTTCCCTTGGCCGCAGCGCGGCGCATCCCCGCGGCCCGGCCGCCGCCCAGCCGACTCGCACTGCCCGTGCACGCGCCTGGCGCCGCCGTGCGCGTGCCTCTTCTCCCGCCCGCCAGCCCGGCCGCCGCGCGCCACATGCCTGCTCACAAGTCGGGCGGCAGAAAGTCCTGGTCCTTGCTGTCGTCGTACGACTTTGAGGTGAACTCGGCGATGTAGTGCGAGCCGTCGACGAGCGGCGCGCGTATGAACTCTGGCGCCGCCGTGCCGTCGACGATGATCCTGGACTTGTCCTCGACCATGTCCCTGAGCGGAAAGTCCCACGTCCACAAAAAGTGGCCGATCTCGAACGGGTACTCTTCGGACCACGCGGCGTGGATGGTCCCGTCGCCGCCGAGCGTGTACAGGCTGCGCTGGCAGCCGCCCTCTTCGAACCCGATCCCCTCCGGTACGTCGGCCCTGTTGCCGTCGACGTACAGCTCGAGCGTGGCCGTGACCGTGTATGGGGTGTCCATGTCGTTTATGCAGACCTTTAGGGGGTTGTCTAGGTTGGCCCACTGCTGCACGAGGCTGCTTGCGGCGGCCACCGATATGCCAATGACGGCGGTTATGATGAGGAACTTGATCGTCTGCTTGCGCTTGGCGGGATCCCCCATCCCGGGCCAGAACATGCGCCGTCCCGCCGAGCGGCGCAATAAAGGCGTTTTCTGCGGGGATGCGGCCGGCCGGGCTAGCGCTTGCCCGGCTGTGCCCCCTGGCAGCCGCTGATCATCGCGTGTCGGTTGGCTAGGAGCGCGGCAGGGCAAGCACTTGCCCGCTTGCGCCCCTCGGCAGGGCTGGGCTGGGGCGTAGACGCGCGCGCAGCCGCGTAGCCGCCGCAAGCTGCGGCATGCTGACGCCTTCCACTGGATGTGGGGGGAAGAGGGTGCGGCAGCCGCCCTCGCATGCTGCAGCCGGCGGCCGCCCTCGAGGCGCGCGGCAACCACTCCGGCGGCCCGTTCGACATGCCTGTTCGCAGCAGGCAGCATCCCCTTCGGTGTCCTGCGACCTGCCTGCACGTCGGCCTGCTCGGCTGCTTGTTCGCAGCCGGCACGGGCGCAGGCGGCGCCCCGGCCCGCCAGCCTGCCATTCCCGTTGCAGCTGCATGCGATAGCGACGAGGGGGCTGTGGCTCGGCGTCCGTGACGGCCCGCTTGAATGCACTGCGCGTGACGTTGCGATAGCGACGAGGGGGCTGTGGCTCGGCGTCCATAAGGCCGCCGTACGGGCGCATGCCGGCATTATCCATGGATGTGTAGATCGGAGCGGGCCCGCCGTGGCCGCCAGGCTGCTCGCCGGCCCCGCCGGCGCGACCCTCTTGCTAGTGCCGCCGCTGCGCCGCGCCCGCCATGCATGCCCAAGACTTGAGCCCGTGGCAGCGCCGGGCAAGGAACAAAAGGCGGCTGCGCAGGGGGGCGGCGATGCCTGGCGCAAACTGCCGCCGCGGCCGCGCCGCCGCGCGGGGGGCCGCGCCGGTTCCGTCCGATGCGCCGCCCCTGTCGCCCTCCGTCCGCTACATCCGCATGTTCAACAGGTTCTTCACCGATGCGGCAATGACGAGCACGTACAAGGTGGCCCTGCTCAGGGCCCTGGCGGACGTTGGCGGGTACGGCGAAACCTCCCTGGCCGGCGGGCAGTGGATCGGAACGCTCGGCGGCGGCGGCCGCATGGTCATGGACCTGAACTTTGCCGCGGCGCGCTTTGCAAAGTTCTACTGGGACATGGAGGTCGGCTTTGGCTTTCTGCACATCGCGCCGGGCAGCGGCATCCGCCGGCGGCCGCGGCGCCTCCTCATGTCGCGCATCGTGGCCGGCGAGGCCGAGGCGCGCCGCGCGGCCGCCGGCGAGGCCGGCGCCGACCCCGCCCTTGCCGTTCCCACGCTCGGCGAGATTTCGTCGGACTCGATGGCCGGCCTCAGGGCGAGGACGGTCGCAGTAATCCGGCGCGACGTGCTCGACGCCGTCTCGCGCGACATGCCGGGCCTGTACGAGGTGCTGCCCGGGCGGAGCCACATCTCGTTCGGCCATGACCTTGTCTGCTTTATGCGCGAGTACGGCCCGACCGTCAAGAGGGCGCTCAACCACAGGCTTGCCGTCCTTCTGGAGGGACTCAACCCGAGCGCGGCGCACATGGCCACAAAGACCGACGAGGCGCCCATCGCCGAGCGGGTGGACGCGGCGCGGCGGCTCGCCGGCGAGGCCGGGCGCGGGCGCGGCGCCGGGGCGGGCCCGTCCTGACTGCACGCCGACTTCCCCGCGCATCGGCACACTGCCGCGCCCCGTCGTTGGCAGCGCGCGCCGGCGCCCTGCGCCGCCGCGGCGGGGGCGGAGCGCGACTACTCGGACACGGGCAGGCGAGCGAGCAGGGGAAACGGGCATATCTTTACCTGATCCCGTCGGGGATCGTGCGCGCCGCCGCGCCCGCCTGTTCCTTTGAAGTGGGCCGCGCCGCCGCAATGCGCCCTGCTAGCGGTGCTCGGGCGGCTTACGGGGCCACGCTGGCCCGCCGCCCTGCCTGCCCACTGCACGGGACGCGCAACATGATGGCCGGCCCCGACGGTGGCAGGCACTGCGCGCGCCCCGCTAGCGCCTTATAAGAGAGGGTTTGGCGCGGCGCCTCGCAACCGATCAAATTCATATTGCACTCCCCTGCACGGCCGGCATGGGCACCACACCCGCCTTTGCCTCGCTAGGTGAGAAGACGGACGACATTGATGTCCGGCTGAGCCACAAGATAATGAAGCTGTTCTCGGAAGGGCTGTACACAAGCCCCAACAAGGCCATTGAAGAGCTGGTCGCCAACTCGTTTGACGCCGGCGCCGACACGGTGCACGTGCTCACCGACCTGGGCGACAGCGACAGCGACAGCACTATCGCGGTCATAGACAACGGAGAAGGCATGGATGCCGAGGGTCTCCAAAGGCACTGGTTCGTCGGGCGCAGCAACAAGCGCGCCCTCGTGAGGCCGCCGCGCGGGCGGCGCCAGATCGGCAAATTCGGAATAGGCAAGCTTGCAACGTATGTGCTTGCCAACCGCCTCACCCACATCAGCAAGTGCGGCGAGAGGTACTACTCTGCATCGATGGACTACAGCGCGATCAACAGCCGCACCAACGGTGAGATCGAAGCGGAGCGGCCGGTCACGATACCGCTTCTCTCGCTGACCTCCGGGCAGGCTAGGCAAGCAGTCGCCGCATGGTCGGAGTCCGCCGCTTTTCAGGGGTGCAAAATGCCCCTGTTCGGTAGCGGGAGCCCCCCGTCCTGGACGGTCAGCATCATGTCGGATCTCAAGCCCATGGTGAGGGATGTCAGGACGGGAAGACTACACTGGATACTGCGCACGGCACTGCCACTGAGGCCGGACTTCAACGTGTGGCTTGACGGCGAAAAAATAAGGTCAAGCAAGGCCGATCAGGAGCCACTGCGAAAGTGGGTCATAGGCAAGGACATAACAGATATCTTCCCAGACGGCCCGGGTCCTGAAAAACCGGCCCGCGCCGGGCCCGGGCAATCGGCCGAGCACGGCCCGGGCCTGCATGTGGACGGCTTGGGTCGCGTTGCCGGGTACGCCGAAATGTACGAAAACCCTCTGGTCGGCAAGTCGAACGAATGGGGACGAAGCAACGGATTCTTCGTCTACGTCCTGGGCCGCCTTCTAAACGAGAACGACGGCCACTTTGGAATACAGCCAAACGAGCTCAGGCACGGCACATTTTCCCGGTTCCGAGCGGTGGTGCACATAGACGGGCTAGATGGCGTCTTGCGGTCGAGCAGGGAGGCAGTAGGAGACGGGGATGTGCGCAACAAGGCCCACGACGTCCTCCGGTCGATCTTCAACACAGTCCGCGCGGCCATGGACGAGTACGACCGGGGCAGGGGGGCAGACGCGAACCTGTCGCGCCGGGTCACGGCGGGGCCTGCCAGCCTGTCGCGCAGGCCGATCGCCACCCTTGCGAGGGCAGTGGCGGAGGGCAAGGCCAGTTCGCGCCATCTATCCGTGCCGGTCGACGAGCCTGTGGACAGGCGGGAGGAAATCCTCGCATTGTTGGATGAGGGCGTAATGGATCCTGAGGCGTTTATCGTGGGCAGAAAAATGGATTCGGACGGGGATCCAGACGACGTGATTGCGAAATTTGATGTAAAGTCGAGGCACCTGCGGCTCAACGCCCGCCACCCGTTTGTCACGGTATTCGACGAGGCGTTCACGGACAAAAAACACAGCCTGCCGTTGGAGCTGCTCGCTATGGGCGACGTCATAAGCGAGGCGCGCATGTACCACGACGGGCTGGATCCGAGAAAAATCGACGACGTTGTGCTTTCCAGGGACGCGCTGCTGCGGTACCTGGCGTACGAGTCGGGGCGGCAAAGCCCGTCTTCCGTGGCCGCCGCGCTAGAGGAGGCAAGTAGTGCGCAAGAGCTTGAAAAGTGCGTGTGCGACGCGTTTCTCAGCCTGGGGTTCGGCGTAAAGAAGTTGGGCGGAAGGGGAGAGCCGGACGGGGTTGCAGAGGCCGGCCTGTCTGCGGGCGCGGGCAAGGTGGCACGCCGCTATGCAGTAAGCATCGAGGTCAAGAGCAAAAAGGGCGACCGCGCCGTGCCCGCAAAGGACGTCGATATTAGCGCGGTGGCCCGGCACTGCAGGGATCGCAAGTGCGACCATGCTGTGGTCGTCGGCCCCGCGTTCCAAGGCTCGGGCGACGACGGATCCGCACTGGCCGAGTCAATCCGGGGCGTCTGCGGAGGGGATGCCGACGGCGGGGTGGCCCCCATCACCATTACCCTGATCGCCGCGAGGGATCTGGCGCGGCTCGTCAGGCTCCGCCCCGTAAAGCAGGTCGGCCTAGGGCAGATCCGCAGTCTGCTTCGCGACCGCGTAATGCCCGAAGAGAGCAAGGAGTGGGTCGATGCGATCGGCAGAAAGGTGATCAGCAGGCCCCCGTACCGCCAGATCGTAACGGCTATCGCGGCACACCAGGAAGAATTTCCGAGGCAGCCAGTGACGTACTCTGCACTGCACACGAGGCTGGCAAAGATGGATCCCCCGATCAGGTACGAGGAAAGCGGGGAGATCGCCGACCTGTGCAAGGCCATGGATCAAATGTCGGAGGGCGCAATCTGGGCGCACCGCGACAAGGTCGAGCTGGACCAGAGCGCCGAAAACGCGATCCGCGCAATCGAGAACGCCCTCAGGGAGTACGAGGGCGATCGGCAGGATTCGGGTGGCCGCGTTGCCGGGCGGCCGTGACGGGGCCGGCGGGGCGCCGCCCCGCCGCCAGGTCCACCCGTTCCCGGCCAGGATGGCACCCGGCCTCGTCCTGGACCTCATGAAGGGGCAGGGGAAGAGCCTGCGGGTCCTCGATCCGATGGCGGGCTCGGGAACCGTGCTCGCCGTCGCGCGCGACAACGGGCACACCGCCACGGGCTTGGACACCGACCCGCTGGCGGTGCTGATCGCCGGGGTGTGGACCGCGCCCATAAGCCGCGGGTCCCTCCGCAGGAGCGCCGCCCGCGTGCTCGAAGAGGCCCGCCTCGAATGCGAGGAGCGGGGGACTGCAGACGCATGCCCCCGAAACGCCGACGCGGAGACGATGCGGTTTGCGCGGTTCTGGTTCGACCCGACGGCGCGGCGGCAGCTCGCCTCGCTGTCCGCCGCGATCCGTCGCGTGCGCAGCCGCGCCGTCCGGAACGCGCTGTGGTGCGCGTTCTCGCGCCTCGTCATCACAAAGCAGGCCGGCGCCTCTCTGGCCATGGACCTTGCCCACAGCAGGCCGCACAAGGCGTTCGATCGCGCCCCCGCGCTGCCGTTTACCCGGTTCGAGTCTGCCGTCGAGCGCGTGGCCGCCGGCTGCGTCGGCCTGGAGGACGGCGGGGGCGGCGTTGCGGCCGACGTGCGCCTGGGCGACGCCAGGCGCACGGGCATGCCGGACGGCTCGGCGGACATGGTGATCACGTCGCCCCCCTACCTGAACGCCATAGACTACATGAGGTGCAGCAAGTTCTCGCTGGTCTGGATGGGCCACACCGTCAAGGACCTCCGCAGCATCCGGTCGGCGGCGATCGGCACGGAGGTCGGCATGTACGAGCGCGCCGGCGACGCCGAGAGGATCGTCTCGAAGATGGGCCTGGGGAACTCGCTGCCCGGCAGGGCCCGGGCGATCCTGACGCGGTACGTCCACGACATGGGGCTGGTCGTCGACGAGACCGCAAGGGTGCTGGCAAGGGGCGGCACGGCGGCGTACGTAATGGGCGAGAATACCGTGCGCGGCACGTCTGTCCGCAACTCGAGGATCGTGGAGATGCTCGCGGCCGGCTCGGGCCTGAGGGTCGTGTCCAGGCGCTCGCGCCGCCTGCCGCCGAGCAGCCGGTACCTGCCGCCCCCGCCCCCGTCGCCGCAACCGTCGGGATCCAGCTCGCTGGACGGCCGCATGCGGCGCGAGGTCGTCATCGAGATGAGGCGCTAGCGGGGCGCTGTGCCCCGCGGGCCCCGCCCGGCGCGCCGCCCGCCGCCGGCGCAACGGGCGGGAATGGGAACGGGAGACGGGCGCGGCCGGCGCCTTGGCGACACACCGGCCTGTCTGCCGCCCGCCGGGGAGGCGAGGCGGGGAGACGGGCGCGGCCGGGGTTCTCGAAACTCTTACTCGCCGCGGCTTTTTGACTGCCCAGCGCCGTGCGGCCGCTATGATTGCAAAGGCGATCGGCCCGCGACCGGTGCCGACAGCACAGGACGTCAGTTGCCCGCCGCCGCCGCCGGCGACGATGCCGACTGGACTTGCATCCGGGACATGTCTGCAACGGGACTTGGCAGGGCATCCGCACTCGCTTCCTCCCCGCGCCTCCTCCTGCCGCTTCGGCCGATCTCTGGAACGCCTCCCGCATGTGCTTGACGAGTGCCTCGCGCCCCTTGGCCGTGAGGCGGTAGACGCCGTACCTCCTGTGCCCGTCTCCGCTCGGCTTGCACACCTCTATCTCGTTGTCCTCCAGCGCTTTTTGAATGCACTCCTCGGCGTCGTAGCCGATCCGCCTAGCCACGTAGCCGACGCGGTTGACGCTCAGCATGTCCTCAAACCCGGCGGCAAGGATTGCGGGGTTTGGGGACACTGGATCCCCGCGGATGCTCAGGCGGGGCCTCCTACTCGACAACCCTGACATCTCCGTACCGGCCAACGACATTCGCCTCCCTAGGCTACAGCGGGGCGGCGGTGCTATTTTAGCATGCTCTCGCGCCGGAATCGGGAATCCGACATGGACGTGAACCTCGCATTCGCCTGCGACGCTCCCGTCCTTTTCGCATCCAAACCGCTCGCGCCCCCCGTCGGTGTTGCGCGGGTACGGCGAGTAGCGGACGGGCTGCGTCCAGCCTGCGAGGGCGACCGTGTGGTACGAGACCCTGGCGACGGCCCACTTGTCTAGGAAGACGTTGGACTCGCCTGCGGTGGTCGGCACCCTGTCCTGCATGTCGCCCTCTTCTCGCCACATCCAGCGCCGGTAGTTGTCCAGCTCTCCAAGGCTCACTATGGACCGGTTCAGGCGGGTGGCGTCCCTTGCAACCCTGAACAGGGCCGCGTTCACCCCCCCAAGAGTTTCGCATACCGCTTCCACCCTCCATAGATGCTGTTGCCGTACCGATCGACGATGCTGCCGTCCCTGAGGCACTTGTCAATGATGGCGTCGGACGTACCATAGTCGAGCAATTCTAGGGCGCTGTGAAACCTGCTACGAAACGCGGCAAATGGCGGGCTTGCATACGCCGCGTTGACGAGGTTCTCGCCCTGCGGTGCGTCCCTGAAGTCGCCTGCGGGCGCCCTGTTGAAGTCGCCGGCTTTCTTGGCCTCGTATGCCTTGGCAATGTCCAGAATTCTATCCCTGCCCAGGACATGCCGGCCGATGACGGCGCATGCTTCGGGGGAGATACCGCCGGCATCGTGCCGGCGCCAACTAGATTGGCGCGCCGCTGCGCAATACCTGCCATGCGATCTCAACGCGGGCCGATATCCACGCCTTTGTTGAGGGCTGTCCTCGCGGCGTGCCGATCCCGCACCTGCATCCTGGCCTTTGAGGCGCGCCACGGCGGGGCCGGCGCCGGGCACGATCGGCCAGATGCGGCAGGCGGGCCCGCCCCGGGCCAGGCACAGGGGGCACAGTGCCGGACACAAGTTCTTGATTCCAGTTTGAGGCTCAGGCACCTCCCCTGCCTCGATTTTGCACGAATTGAGTCAGAGGCTTGCGTCCCTTACTATGGCCGTACCGCCCATGGCCGCCACGCGTTGCCCTTGACGCGTCGGGGGCGGGCGGACGCGCTGCTGGCGGCCGGATGCCGCTGCAGCAAAGGCGCGATCAGATCTTCTAGGCCTGACCTGTGGGGCGCAAAAGCCTGCGCACACCGCGGCTTGCAAGCCAAGCTGACGGCCGTCAGCAAAAAACAAGGGGGAGAATCGACTCTTTGGTGCACGGGGCTTGAATCGCCTTCAGTTATTGACCAGCTCAATCCCTAGGCAGTCGGCAACTCCCTCGGCATCCTCAAAGTGGCTGAACTCTGGCGAGTAACGCAGCTCTGCCCTGCAAGTTTGGCTGTTGACGACGATAGTGCATTTGTTGGAGGGTATGTCCTTTGAACTAACCGGGTCGTAGTAGGGGAACTCACCGCCGTGCAAAAGCAGAATGCCCAACATGTCGTCCGGAAGCTGCGCCAGCTTGCCGCGTACCCTTTCTCCGTCGTAATTAAGGTCAGTCGGGACTCCACCTTGGTCAGTCGGGACTCCTAGGTGCCGGGCGAGGGCCATGTTTTTTGTGGTGTCGGACTTCAGCCAGGAATCGAGTGCGTGGCCATGCATGTTCATGGCGTACCACACCTGGATGCTGATTCGGCCGTCCAGCTGTACGTCTATGTCGTGCCCGCCACCAGTCGCCTCAATGTCGGTGATCTTGTAGCGCCCACAACCGTGAAGTTTACATACATAATACGCGTGGACGTAGTGGCCGTCGGTGCCCTCGCTTACCATCTTGTCGCGGAGCCTGTCTAGATTTGGTACACTGTCCATGTTATCTTCGACCCAGCGGAGGATCTCTTTGCGCTGGACTTCGTTTTCAATCTCCATGCTTGGCCGTGCTCCGCCTCATCTATATATCAATTACTATATAGTTGTACTTAATTAACAACAAGTGCACGCATTTTCTGGGACTAGGCAGTATTGAAGCAAAAATATTAGAATTTTAAGAATTTTTATTGTAGCAGTTCAATATCTGAACGGCTTCTGCAACTGGCCCATGCAGAGTGGCAAGATCTCGGTGCGCATTCGTGTCTCGGATGATCCGCACCGTGTGCGCTTTTGCTGGCGCAAGGTACGGTCGGAGCCGCCAAGGACCTGTATGTCCACGAACCCTCGTTCGTCAGCAGCACGGGGTTTTGATGCCCCTTGCCGCTTGGCCGTCCGCGCGTTGCATTCGGGCAGTCGACAGGGCCGTTGCCTCGACTCCTTTAGATTGGTGGGCCGGCGCCACGCCAATGTTGCATTCGGGCAGTGACCGGGCCGCGGTCTTGACCTTGGGCATACCGGACGACGCCCGGCGCACGGGCGCGCCCGACGGCTCTGCTGACATGGTGATCACGTCACCCCCCCACTTGAACGCCATAGACACATGAGGTGCAGCAAGTTCTCGCTGGTCCGGGTGGGGCACACTGTCGGGGATATTCACCGGATACAGTCGGCGGCGATCGGCAGAGGTCGGCATGTACGAGCGCGCCGGCGACGCCGAGAGGATCGTCTCGAAGATGGGCCTGGGGAACTCGCTGCCCAGCCGGGCCAGGGCAATCCTGACGCGGCATGTCCACGACATGGGCTGGTCGTCGGCGAGACCGCGAGGGTGCTGGCAAGGGGCGGCACGGCGGCATACGTAATGGGCGAGAATACCGTGCGCGGCACGTCTGTCCGCAACTCGAGGATCGTAGAGATACTCGCGGCCGGCTCGGGCCTGAGGGTCGTGTCCAGGCGCTCGCGCTGCCTGCCGCCGAGCCGCCGGTACTTGCCGCCTCAGCCCCTGCAATCGCCGCTGCGGCCGCGCCCCCGCCCGGCTCGCTGGACGGCCGCATGCGGCGCGAGGTCGTCATCGAGATGAGGCGCTAGCGGGCGCGCGGCCCATGGGGGCCGGCAGCGCCCCGGCGCCGGTGCAACAGCCTGCAGGGGCGCCTCCGCCATGCGGGCGCGGGCGCGGGAGGGGCAGCGGTTCGCCGCAGCCGCTCCATCGACTTGGGTGGGCGCCGCAACCGCCCTGCTGCCCGCTCTGCCGGCCGTGCCGGCGCGGATCGCCGGCGGCGGCGTATGTGCAAAGGGCGCGGCGGCCGCCGCCGCCCCGCGTTGAAAATGAAAAGGGGGTGGTGATCAGATTACCTGCCACGGCCTGGTCGCGAACGTGATCACGTAGCCGACGCCGATGATGATCGACTGGTACGCAATGTTGGCGTAGGGTATCTCCTTGAGAATGTACTCTCCGTCGACGACGACCGTCTGCCCGGGCCCGAGCCCCGGCCCGACGCTCGCCACGTTAAGCTGCGTGTGGACGTGGTACACGCCGGGCTCTAGCGCCATGGCGCATATCTGGTACGGAACCACCGTGTTGCCGGGTATGTCAAAGACGTTGCCGGGGGGATCCCTGGAGAGGATCTCCCACCTGTTGCCCGCGTTCGTCGACTCTGAAAAGATCGAGTTCCACGCCCGCAGGTCCCTCTCTACGAGGCTGACAAAGCTGCCAGACAGGCACAGGTTCTCGCCCGTCTGGAGCGACTGCCTGTTGAACGTCTCGTCCTCGATCCTCACAAAGCGGCTCTGCAGCTGGGCCTGCACGCCGTGTCCCTCCACGGTCGGCAGGACAGCCTCTATCCAATTGAAGCCGAGCGTGCCGAGCGCCAGTACGGCGCCAAGCCCGACGACTAGAATCTTTTTATCGATCATACTTGTCCCCTGTTTACGCCGCCGAAATGGTCTTGCGTTATAACCCTTGCCCCGCGCGCGGGCGCCTGGCAATGCTTATCATTGATGCTTATCATTGGGGCGCTCTTGTAGGCCGGCTGGATGTGCGTCCAGGACGTTGCAAATCTACACGATTCTCCGGGATAATCTCCAAGATAATCATCCCAAAAGTGTTGGGGCTGGACGGTTTTGCGGCCAGATCGACCCCTTATCTTAAGTAGCATGGGCGCGCATGTGGGGCCAATGGCACAAATGCCGGCTCTCATACCCAAGGAGGTCGAGATCCAGAGGCTCAAAAAGATCTGGCTCATCGTCATTGCCATGGGTTCCACCGCCGCGTCCGTCGAGGTCGACAACTTTGTCGACGGCTCGCTGCACCAGACATCTATCAGGGACAGCGCGTTCACGCCTGCCCACTGGTGGCTCTACTCCCACTTTGTGGCTCTGCCGCTAGGGTGGGGCGCAGTGGCCATCTACGATAGACGGGTGCCCATACTGCGAGGCCCGAACAACTCGATGAACACGGGCCTAAAGATGACCATACTCGGCTACCTGGCCACGATGTTCACGATCGGGGTCAACGAGATGTGGCACTTTTGGTTCGTCGAAGAGATCTTTGCGGTCCCGAACCACTGGATGTTCAACATGGGCGTCGTAGTGGCGTTCATGGGCGCACTGGCCTACGTGGTCAGGGTGTACGCGCGTCTGGTCGAGCTTGGGGCCGAGACCCCGGGCGAAAACCCGTACGTGGCGGAAATGTACAAGATGGCCCTAGAGGGCAAGCTGTACAGCCGCTCGATCCCGTAGGACGACTTCCCGCGCGCCGCATGGCGCGCACTTTTTTGGCTCGGCTGCGGGGGGAGGCTCCGCGTTGCCCTGCGGGGGCGGGGCTGCCGGCCGGGGACGGCGGCGGGCGATGCGGCCGGAGGCGTGGGCTCGGCGCGTGGCCTGCTGAAGGGCGGGCTCAGCGGGGCGGCCAGTGCCGACGCGTGCGGCGCGCCCTTGGCCATCGCCTGCGCTGGGGGCGGGAGCGGGAATGGGTGGGGGGGGGGGGGCGGTGGCGATGGCACATGGCCGAGCGGACCGCCGAGCCGGAGTAGGAGCGGGAATGGGTGGGGGAGGGGAGGGGGGCGGTGGCGATGGCGATGGCGCAATGCCGCCGCTGTAGCGGTTGCGGTTGCGGTTGCGGTGGCCGGACGGTTACGCTTGTTCGCGAGGCTCGACGATGGAGGCGCGGCTGCAACGGCCCGAGCGAGACGGGGTAGGTGGGGCAGAGTCGGGCGGGGCGGCAGGGGGGCGCCGTCCACAATTCCAGCGATCGCGTGGAATTCCTGCGGCCGCCCTGTCCTGGCCCTCATTCGTTACTGGCCGGGGGCGATCCTGGCGGTGGCGAAGGGAATGCTATCTTGTCCACCAGTTCTTTGATGTCTTTTACCCCCTCCCACCTGTCGATATACTCGCCGTACGCCCGCTGCGCGTCGCGGATCAGCGACTCGTACGTCACGTACCGGCCGTTGTGCACCTTCAGCTGCTCCTGCATCCTTTTGGTGTTGTCGCCGGGCCCCGGGTCTCCCCCCAGCACGCAGACGATGCTGATCTGCGGGCTGCGATCCTGGCGCGCCCTGAGCAGCTTTTCCATCGCATCGTTGTACTTTTGCACCTGGCGGGTCAGGTCGTGTATGTTTACCCTGGCGCCGTGCCTCTTGAGCTCTACAATGATGTGCATTCCGGCAGACGTCCTGTAGCGTATGTCCACGCGGGCGTTTTCCTCCTCCTCAGTGAGGTTTGCGCCGATGCCCCCGCACGCGTCCTTGAACCTTTCCTCCATCCGCTTGTCCTCGCCCGCCCTTTCCCAGGAGGGGTCGAGCAGCCACAAGTGGTCGAACAGGTACTCTTGCATCACCCTCTCCTTTGTGTTCTCGTCGACTAGGCCGGTGAACGTCTTTAGGACCCCTAGGCGGCACTGCGTTATGTCGAGATAGTGCGCGGCCTCGAGCTTGTCCATGTCGCCGAGCAGCTTGATGAACGCGTCAAGCCCGCCGCCTTCGGTCACCGTGTCAAGCTTTGAAAGGTGGTCGTGCATGGCGAGGGTCTCGAACGCCACGATGCTGGACTTGTAAAGCTCGATCTTGGCGTCCGTCTCGAGCCCCTTGTACGCCTGTATCCTCCGGAACAGGCGCTCGGCGTATGTCCGGTTGTTGGCGGTCAGGCCGCCAAACCATTTTTTGACGGCGGGATCGCGCAGCGCGTCCTCCCTGGCGTTTTCCGTCCGCAGCTTGGTCCATCGGGACTCTATTTTCTTGATCACCGTGCGCTGGATGTGCTCTCTCAGGGCGACGAATCGCGGGCTGTCTTCCATGACGCTCTGCCTGCTGCTTGTGACGATGTCTTCCTCGCCGTCGATGTCGAGAAAGTCGGCCTGTATTTCCCCGACGAGGTACTTTGAAAATATCCCTCCCTCCTTGATGTTGCCAAGAATGTCCTCGTGTATGATCTTGCCCCTGGCCATTATGGTTATCCTGTTGTTGCCGTCGCCGATGTCCTCCTGCTTCTTCGCGGTGCCCACCCATCCGCTGACCCTGTATCCCCTCTCGCCGTCGACTGTCCCGTCGATCTCCTCCCTGCACCTGCACCGGCGGGTCATTCTCTCGCCCTCGCTTCCCATGTACCAGACGTACTCGAGGTTGTTCAGGTAGTCCCTGTCCTCGACTGTGATCGGCTCCCCGTTGACCACGACGCTGAAGCTGTGGGCGGGATCGATTATACTAAAGCGCCTCGCGAGGCTTTTCCGCAGGGGCTTTGCTTCGGGACCGATCCGCTTGTTCAGCCTCGTCATCTTGATCATGGTTCCTTGCTGGATCGCGATTTTCGAGGCCTGGACCTCTTCCAGCTCGCACGTGGTGGTGGACGAGCCGCCTCCCTCGATCTCGCTCTTTATCCTGTCTATGTCCATGATGAACCCCGCCTTTTGATCGGGGTTGCCGTCTTTTACGGTGTGCACCTCTATCGCGTTGGCGATTGAAAAGAGCGACAGCTTTCCGATCCCCTTCCTGCCGATCACCGCCCTGCCGCCGGGCGTCAGGCCGCCGTCCTTCGCCCTCCTAGCATAGCCGACCGTCAGGAATTTTTCGTTGCAGTCGTCCCTTGTCATGCCGTGGCCGTCGTCCTTGATCGTTATCGAGTCGTGGCTCGTGTCGATGGTGACCTTTTGGGCGTCGGCATCCCAAGCGTTTGCGACAGCCTCGGACAGAACCGCCGGCACGCTGTTGTACAGGCTGACGCCCAGGTGGTTCAGGGCGTTCAGCTCTATCGTGAGGCTGTACCCGGTCATTGTGCACCACCCCGTGCGGCCTTGTGCCCAGCATGCTCGCCTTCCCGTGGGCGACTGCCGCGGCGCTCACCGCGCGCAGGCCTGGAGGGCGCGCCGGGCCGGCGCCGCTTGGCATCGCCGCGGCTCCCTTTGTGGCCGGAAAGCAGCTTGGAAGGGGCGAACCCGATCAGGGCGCGCCCGCCGCTCCCTGCCCTGCGCGGACGGCCCTGTGGGCCCCCTGATGTCGGGGCGAACCCGATCAGGGCGCGCCCGCCGCTCCCTGCCCTGCGCGGACGGCCCTGTGGGCCCCCTGATGTCGGGGCGAACCCGATCAGGGCGCGCCCGCCGCTCCTCCCGCAGGGGCGCGCCGGCTCGTGCGCACCGGCACATCCGACCGGCCTGAAAGCGAACCTAGAGCGGGCGCTGGCCTCTAACGCGCACTCGCACACCTTGTCCGCACTAGTGCCGGCTGCGACGCGCGGATCCGCCTTGGCATGCCTTCGCGCCGGGCCGCCGGCGCCGCAGGGCGGGCCCGCCACGGGCGCCGCGCCGCGCCTTTTACCTCCGCCCATGTCGGCATGCGGAAACGCCCTCTTTTTAAGTCCACACGCGCCTCTGGCCGGCGCGCGGCGCACATTCTCGTTCCTAGGGCGGCGCCTGCCGCGACGGGGGCCATCCCGCAGTAACTGGAAGTCGCAGCGCCGCGCCCAGTGCCGCCCCGCGAGATCTGGGGCCTGGGGGGAGGGGGAGCTCCGCCAAGCCTGGCGGCGCGGCCGAGCTCATGCCCTGCGGCCGTGCAAGGGCTATAAGGATCGCCCGAGGCGCCTGCGACATGGCGGCCCGCAGGACGATACACCTCGACATGATCGACGGGTTCGAGTTCGAGCGCGCCTGCGCCGACATTTTTTCCGGCGCCGGCTGGGGGCGCGTCGAGCGGATCGGCGGGGTGGCCGACGGCGGCAGGGACCTGATCATACACGGGGACGACGGCCGCAAGACGATCGTCGAGTGCAAGCACCAGCCGAACAGCTCGATCGGGCGGCCCATAGTGCAAAAGCTCCACTCCGCGGTAATGTCGGAGGATGCAGCAGGGGGGATCATAGTGACGACCGGCAGGTTCACGGACGAGGCTAGGGAGCATGCCGCCGTGCTGTCCCGTAAGACAAGGATAGACCTGTACGACCTTGACCGCCTTGGCGACCTGGCCGACCGGGCGGGAATTCGCCTGGCCGCGGAGGGCTGGAGCATGCCGCCTGTCCAGTACCTGCCCGACGCGGGAGTCGACGGCGCCCGCTCCCTGGCGATGTCGCGGATTGCCCGGATGCGAAGCCACCCGTCGCCGCCCGCCGAGCTTGCCAGGGTGTCCGCCCACGCCGTCAGGCTCGAGCCCTACTACCTCGCGTGGGCCGACGTGGAGCAGGACTTTTCGACGAGCGTCGGCCTGATCCACTCGGTGCGCGAGAGCGGCATCCCGGTCCTGGTCGACGCGCGGTCGGGCTCGGTCTGCGACCCCGACACGACGGCGTTCCACGCGGGCTCGCCGCTGGAGGACGGCTGGGACGGGGCGGGCGCGCGCGTGGGCGTCGAGCGCGAAGAGTTCGAGTGCGGCAGGGAGGCGGCCGTTCGGGCCGCGGCGGACCACCTTGCGCGCCTCTGCACGCAAGAGGTCTCGTACACGGGAAGAAACAACGTTGGGTACAGCAAGGTCTGCGAGGTGTCGCCGAGGAGCGTGCACTTTACCGACTTTGGGATGGTCCTGCTTCCCGTGCACGACATGGGGATTGAGGTGCTGCGGACCAGGTACGACTGCTCGGTCGTGCGCAACGCCGGGGAGGCCAGGGTGTCGGCCCCCGGCCTCGAAACGTGCGGCGTCTGCGAGGGCGGCGTGGGCGAGGACGCGGGGCTGTGCAACGCATGCGGCTCCGTCCACCATCCGCCCCGGATCTTTGGGTGCCGCGGATACCGGTGCAAGGAGTGCAAAAAGACCATATGTCGGCTGTGCGCGTTTTGGACGCGCCGCATGCTGATCTTCAAGAGGGTAGTCTGCGAGGCGTGCGCGTCGGGCATCGAGTCGGCGCAGCGGATGCGGTGAGGCTGGCGCCTGGGGGACCCGGGCCGCCGGCCTGCGGCCGCCCGGGCCGGGCCGGGGCGGGCGGGCGGGCGGGGGTGTATTGCTCCCTCGGTCGGCCGGCGGAGCAGGACGCCGGTGGCGCGGCACGCGGGCGGGCCACATGGCGTCCCCTGTGCATGAGAGGGGGCGGGAGGCCGCACGACGCAGCTTTCTCGGCGCAGCACTTCCCTGCCAGCGGGCCGCGGGGGGCGGCGTGCCGCGCCAGGCGCCGGGTGCCGCGGCCCCGTGCTTTGAGCCGCGGCCCGCGGACCCTGCATGCTTGCTGATCCTGCCCCTGCCGCCGGGCCGTATGTCGAAGCGGCCGCGGCTTTTGGCCGTGCGCCTGGCCTTGACGCGCCGTCAAAGGCTCGCCGACCCTGCGCGTCGGCGCCATGGCTCCGCCGGTGATCTCTGCGGGCCTGCAGACGCCGCCGGTTCCGGCCCAGCCGCGCGGTGCCCCCGCTCGAACTCTTCCTGCCGCGCGGCCGGCCGCGCTGGTCTACCCGGCAATCCGGGCGCACCGGGCGCCCGTCTACCTAGATCGCTCGATCGTGCTGGGGCCCGCTCGCAATCCCGCCGCATGCGCGCCTTCCACCTTTCCGGCGCGCCGGGCTCCTGCCCTGCCCGCCCGCCCTGGCAGCCGCCGCACATGATGCGCAGCGTCTTGCCCCTGCCAGCCGCCGGCGCAGCCCCCTCTGTCCGGCGTGGCTGCCTGCGGTCATGGGGGGTGTAACTTTTTTGACAAGTTGTCAAGTGATGACTACCCGTCGCTATGGGTGCTGGCAGTCCGCCCTGGGGGCATGCGGCGCAGCGGCCCAACTTTTGCCGCGCAAAAGCATCTTTAAATTATCGTATAGAAAAACAAGGCTCGTTGGCATGTGCAGGTGGTGGCGATCGTTGGAGCGGACGGCCTGCGACCGTGACATCTTGCAGCGCGGGTCCGTACCCCCCCACGCCTGAGGTACTGCGGCGCCCGCCCGCGCGCCGCGTCCGGCATGCAGCCTGGGGGCGGCCCGCTTGATGGACAGGCAGACGGTTGACTTGGGCTTTGTCGTGAGGCAGTCGCTCGGCGACAGGTTCACCATGGATAGCTTTGCCGGCCGGCTGGCGCTCCAAAAGGCGATCTACCTGCTCCAAGTATGCGGGGCGCACATGGGGTACTCGTTCACGTGGTACCTGCGGGGCCCCTACTGCCCGGTCTTGGCCGCGCAGGGGTTCGAGCTGCGCCACATATACGACCACATTCCAAGCGTGGATGTCGCGTTTGCCGACCCCTCCGCGCAGGCATCGTTCAAAAAGTTCCTGGATCTTACGAGGGGCAAGAATACGGACGATCTCGAGATACTTGCATCACTCCATTACCTGTGGCGCAACCGATCCGACCTCGACCCCAACGACGTCAAGAGCATGGTTGAGAAAAAGAAGGGGTGCTTGTTCACCAAGGACCAGGTCTCTAGGATGTGGACAGAGCTGCTAGATTGCGGGCTGGTCACATGATGGCACAAGAAGGAGGCGGTAGCCTGGCTGCCGCGGCTGAGCAGCAAGCGGAAAGCGCATCCGCAGGAACGCCTCCCTCCGGCGCAGCAGGCTTGGATCTTGCCCTATACTATGCCATGAAGGACTCGGAGGAGGCTGGAGAGGAAGAGGGGTTGAGGATCGAAATGCCGCGGTTTGGCGACGACGACGGGACGGCCGGCAAGATAAGGCTGCTAAAGCTCAACCCGTCGGTGGTGTACTCCCTCCTCATCCGCAAGCGGTATCCCGGGTAGGGGCGGGCGCAACATGCCTAATGCCACCCATGCCGCAGCGTTCGAGCCTGTCGCGTACCTGCTCGACATTGATGTAGTCGGAGCTGTCGTGGGCGGCGTAATCACTGGCATAGTCGCAATTGCGGTATTCTTGTTCTCAAAGCGCCACACAGAGAGAGGTTTGAGGCGAGACTTTGCCCGCATACTGCTCACGGAGATCGGCACAATCATGTTACAAGTGCGGCCCAAGATCTTTGGAGCTTCTACCAGCGATCTGTACTATGTGGGGGCATACGACGGCCTTCACAAGTCGGGCAACATACGCTACATACCGTCCGGCATACACCTCGAGCTTGCAAGGCTCTATGGCCAGTACAAGCGTGGCGGTCCGTGGGCGGTCGACATGGGCGCCGCCGTGGACATATGCGCCCGCTTGGAGGGCGCCATGCGTGACAACAGTGGATACAGGGAAAAGATCCGCAGGCTTAGAACAAAGACGCGGCACGCCGATGCGTACCACTAGTGCCTGCCCCTCCCCCCAACATGTCCAGCATTCGCCCTGTGCGCGCGGCAGGGCCTCTGCAACGCCTCCTCGATGCGGGCGCAGCATGGTCGCAGCATTTGCGCCCTGAGCTAGGATGCGCGGTACGAGAAGGGCTGCGACACGGGCGGCGCGGAGCGCCGAAAGGCGCGCGACATCCACGAGCGCATCCCGAGGGCGATCCCCTGGCCCTAGGCATCCGGGCGGGAGGCGCCCGGCGTTGGCGGTCCCCCGGCCGGGCATGCCGCGGCGGGGCCCCGCCCCTGGCGCCCGATGCAGCGCGGCGATGCGGCCGATTCTGGGCGGCACGGCCGCGGCGGCGGGCTGTCCATGCCGCCGCCTGGCGATCCCTGCCGCCTGAAAACCTTCGGACAAAGCTCGAATCGGCGCAACGCACGTTCTCCGTCATCACAAGCGATCCCTGCCTGCAGGCCTCCCTCGGAGCGGCCTGGGGGCCCGTTCGGCAGGCCCCGCCGGCAGGCCGACAAGTTTACACGCCCCCCGCCGCGCCGCGAGGGCGAGGGGGGCAGGACGGGGCGCGCGATCGGGCATCCCGCGGGGGCAGGGTACGGGGGGATCGCACCCGCCGCGTGGCTTGAGGCGGACGCGGGGCCGATCAAAGAGGCCGGCGGCGCCAGGCGCGAAAGGGGGGCCGCGGCCGCCGCCTGTACAGTGGACGCGCTTGCGGCGAAGTGGGGCGATCAAGACGAGCTCATGAAGGTCGTATGCCGCTTCGCCCTAGACTAGATGATACTCAAAGAGGAAGGATGCACGGCGCAACGGGCCTGGCCCCTGCCGAGTTCTTTTACCTTGTCGCCTGCCTTGAGGCGGCGGCCGGGGTGGATCCGGGCGGCCCCCTCTTCAGCGGCGGGGCCGGTGCAGGCCCTGCGCCCGGTAGCGGCGGCGGTAGCAGCGGCCGCCGCATCCTGGCGGCCGATCACATACTCTGCATGACGCTGTTCAAGATGTGGGCCGGCTGCGCGATCGAGGCCCTGCCGGCCGTGTTCAAGGTCGACCTGACGGCGGCCTTGCGGAACGTTGCACTGGCCGAAGATGCACTGGCCAACACGGGCATTCTTCCGACGGACCGGGCCATCATGGGGGAGCTCGCCGGGGCCGCCCCCCGCGGCGGGACGCTGGCGGCAGCGGCAGCCGGGGGCGCCGTCAGCGCGGACTGGACGCGCGTGCGGGTGGAACTGCCGGCCGGCCGCGGACCGGGCAGCGCGCACCGCCCGGGCGGGGCCGTGGCGACGACCTGCAAGACGCTGGTCGGGTGCAGCGCGGAGGGCATCATACTCTTCAGGGGCCCCGCGCTTGCGGGGCGGGGAGGCGATCTCGAGTACCTGCGGCGCCACCTGCCGGCCGCGGGGCGCACGGCCGCCTCCCTGGCGGACGGGGGCGCGCCGGCAGCCGGGCGCGTCAGGGTCAACCTCGACGGCGGCCCGCGTGGGGCTGAAAATATCCTGAGGGGCGCCGACGTGCGGATGTCGCACCGCGGCCCGCTAAAGCATCTGGCGCAGGATCAAACGGACCTCGACTCGCGGCTGGCGGGCGAGCACGCCGTAGTTGAGGGTGCGTTTGCCGCCATCAAGTCGTACAGGGCGCTCGGCAACGTCTTCCGCGGCTCGGCCGCCGACCCCGAGCGGACGCTCACCATTGCCACGGGGATCGTCAACCTGAAGCGGATGCTGGGGCGTGACAAGGGAAGGGAGGCGCCTGGATGCCGATGCAAAAGGCTAGGGCCGTGGCCGCAGGTCGTGCAGGGTGCCCGAGAGACAGGCCGGGGCATCCTTCGCCGCTCCTGCGTGCCGGCGGAAGGATGGCCGGCTTTGGCCCCCCTCCGCGGGGCCGTCGCCCAACTGTCCGATCGGGATGGCATCCGGCCACTTCGACTGCGCTGCCGCCCCGCCCCCTCCCCCTCGGCCGCCGCATGCCGCCCCGTACCGACCGGGACTGCATCCGCCCGTCGAAGCCTGCACGGCCGCCCACAAACCTTATAGCATGCATGGAAAAGGCAACTTCGATGGTACTCCCCGGCATGAACGCCGTGCTTGACGCATACTTAAAGTTCCTCTCCGACGGCAGTCCGCGCACCAACAAGGACGTGCTGGCCCACTTCTACAAAAAGTTCGAGATGACTGCATGGGAAAGGCGCGCTAGGACCCGCGGCGGCATAGTCAAGATAAAGTCGAGGCGCAGCTGGGCCAAGTCGACCCTGAAGAGCAACGGGCTCATATCCTACCTGCCCAACAAAAAGGTCCAAATCACGGCCAAGGGCCTCGAACTGCTCGCGTCCCGCGACTCGATCACGCCGGCAGACCTGAAGAGCATGCCGGGCGGCTCTACGGACGAGGCGTCCGACACGGAGGGCATCGACGAAAAGATTGAGGACTATGCACTGGACGTGAAGAGGGCACTCTGTGACGAGGTGCTGAGCAGGCTCAACCAGATGGACCCGTACGACTTTGAGCGCGTCGTGGTGGACCTGCTGGAGGCGATGAAGTACGGCCGCGGCAGGCAGACGCTAAAGACCCGCGACGGGGGAATCGACGGCGTCGTCACGGCGGATCCCCTCGGCCTCGAAAAGGTCTACATCCAGGCAAAGCAGCGTCAAAAGGACGCCATAGGGCCCGGCGAGATGCAGGCGTTTGCTGGCGCAATCTCGGCGCAAAAGTCGAAAAAGGGCGTCTTTGTGACCACGTCGGACTTTACCGACAAGGCCCGCGAGTTTGCCGCCGCCACGGGGGTTCCCATAGTGCTGATAAACGGAAGCGAACTCGCCTCCTACATGTACGACTACGGGGTGGGCTTTGTCAAGAGGGTCATCGACATCAAGCAGATAGACGACAACTACTTTGTCGACTAGGGCCGGGCCGCGGGCCGGCCGCCCGGCACCCGTGGATGCGGGCGCCGCGCGGATTCTCTGGAGATGCGCCGGCCCGCGGCGCTCGCTTCCCTCCCCGCTGGATCGCGATGCGCCACGGAGGCGGCGTTCGCAGAAGCCGTGCGGGGCACTGCCGTTGCCGGCGGGGCCGGACGGGGCCGCGGAGCCGTGCCGGGCCGCAGCCGCGGCTCCTCGCGCAGGCGAGCACCGGCCCTGCCGGCAGGCCTTGGCCGTGCCATGCAACGATTTCGCCTGGCTGCGCACGGCCGGCATGCCAGAGATGCGCGGCGGGGCGGCCACGTGCGGAGCGTGCTTGCCCGCAGCCGCGGTGCGCTAGGCCCTCTCAAATCCGGTCCGCACGCATGCTCCACTGCATCAAACCGGCCGTCCGGCGGGCGTCGTCGCAGGCGGCCGCGGGGCGGGCCTGCATGCCTGACGCGGCCGGTCGGGTGCAGGCCGCGGATGCAATCCGCCCCGCCCAGTGTCACTGCCCTGCGGCGCCGCGGCTACGGGCAGCCGCCCCTGCCGGTTTTGCGGCGCCGACACGCAGCTCGCACGCCGCGGCGCGCAGGCCGCTGCGGCTTGCGTCGGAGATGCGCTCGCAGGCCGCTCCGCGATGTGGCAGTGCCGCTACATCTGAGCGCATCTAGGCCTGGCAGATTCTACGTTTGTGCACGCCCCCGCTGGCACGGGGCGCGGCCGGAACCAAGGCGGGCCTGGCTGTGCACGGGCATCTTGCGGGCGGCTTGTACACGGGACGTACCACGCCGCGCCTGCGATGGCTGCGCGGGCCTGGGCTTGCAGCATCGCCGGCGGTTAGGGGCCGCAGGACCGCACTGCCGTTCAGCGCCGCGACCTGTGGTGCTCTGACGCTCCGGCAGGCTGGGCGGCATGCTTCCCGACTGCGATGCGCGGCAGGAGCGCGACGGGATCGTGCGGGGCGCCGCGCAGTCCTGGGATGCGGGCTCGCCGCCGCGGCCCGGACTGGCGGCGCAGTAGAGGGCACGAACGACGAATGAAAGACCGCCGGCTCGCCGCCCCTGCGGCCCTGGCTTACTGCGCCACGGATGGCCTGGCCGAATACGCCCTGCGGCAGGCTCGCCGGCATCTGATCGGGCCGGGTCGACTGCGCGCCGGCGCAAGCACAGAGGCATGCGCTGCGCGCCGGCCCTGCCCGCAGGCAAAATCCCTCTGCGGGGCGGGGCGGAGGGCCGCGGAGCGAGCGGGGTGCGAGCCCCGCGAACTGCGGTCCGCGTTGCGCTGCGCTGCGCGCCGGCCTCGCCCGAAGGCGGATCGGCACGATGTAGAATGATCGCCGGCCTTGCGCCGCGCGGCCGGTGGTAGCGGCGGACAACCGTCGGGCAATGCACTGTCGCGCCGCGGCTAGGTTGCAGCGCGGCGCTTGCGCGGCGCCCAGCGGTCGGCCTTATGCCCTGCCCGCCATCGCCGCTACGGCGCCGCCGCTACGGGCGGCCTATGCGGCGATCGCTATACCGCGCACTTCGTCGTCTTGCCGGGCGCGGCGGGCCGTGGCCGCCGTTGCCTAGGTGGGGCTGCCTCTTGCCTCCCGTTCTGACACGCCGGCCGGCCGGCCGGCCGGCGGCGCTGGCGTCCGCTCATACGCGCCCGCGGGCAGTTCCCAATGCTTATATACCGACCAAATGGCGCGCCGCCGTTGAAGCGCCCTGTAGAGGCACGGCACAGCCGCAACGGCCCTAGTGTAGCGGGTTGCACCGTTGCCGCTTGGCGCGGGTACGGAGGCGTAGCGGCATGACGAACGCGACCACACGCTCGGGTCTGGGCGCGCCCGCACTCGTGGCGGTAGCCGCAGTGGCGATCGCCGGATTCTCTCTAGTATCTGACGCGGATACATGGGCGGCCTATGCACAGTCTGGCCAACCCGTGACGGTCAAGGTCGGCGCCATGTTGGCCCCTGCAGACGGCTCTGAATTCCGGGACGACTACAGGCAGGCTGCTATCGAGTCTGCGGTGGCCGAGTTCAACAGGACTAATTCCGGCATAAAACTGGATCTGACGGTGTATCCATACGTGCGCAACGAGACCGTAAATGCGGACGAGAATCGTACACTGATCGAAGCATACGCCGGCGGCAACGGCCCGCGGTTCTACGTCGGGCCGACGACCAGCCAGGGGCTGGAAAACCTCCGCGGCAACAGCACGACGAGGGGCTACCTTGACAACGACAACGTACTCTTGATCACCCCGTCCTCTGAGGCGCCGCAGCTGGCCTTGCCGGACGACAACATATTCAGGCTTGCCTTCAATGTGGAGCGCCAAGGCACCATACTGGTCGATGAGATGAAGTCGGACAGCATCATGTCGTACGTCACAGTTGCCCGCAACGACGCATGGGGGACAAAGCTGGCCGAGCATGTCAACGAAAGGGCCGCACAAGCGGGCATGATGCAAAGGGGAGAGACCATCCTGTTCGAACACAACAAGACCGCCGCCTACTGGGAGGGGATACGGGATATGGTGAATGGTAGCGTGGGCACCGTCCCCGACGGAACAAAGGTGGGGGTGTTTTTCCTAGGGTACGACAACGCCTATCCCAACATGTCGTCCGTTGCGAACAGCTCGGATGCCCTGCGTGGCGGCACGGCATGGTACGTCCCATCGACCACCATTGATGCTAGCATGGACATAGACGAAGGCGGAATGCGCGACTTTTCGGCCGCCGTCAACCTGACCGCCCTAAGCCAAGATGTGGAATCGAACAGCGTGGCTAGGGCGACAGTAGACGGCTTGGTCAACAGGGTTGCCGAGTTTTACGATTATTCCGCATACGACTCGGTGTTTGTCCTCGGCCATGCCATGAGGATGGCCATGGAGGCAGGAGAGAATGCTAGCGATGTGGCCACCGTCGAAAAATACATGGCGGACGCGGCCATGAACTACACCGGGGCGGCCCTCGGCGACAGCCTGTTGCTTGACGGGAACGGCGATCTTCTCGCGCCGGACAAGTTTACCGTTCACACGGCCAAGGCGAACGGAAGCTGGGATGACGGCGGAGAGAGCAGTAGCACAGTCACCCTCATCGGCGCACTTGTAGCTCTCGGTAGCGCGGACTATGCGGACGACGAGCCGTGGGCGGCGATGCGCGAAGCCGCCGCGGACTACAACGCCGCCGACCGGGAGTCCTTGGTCAAGCTGATCACGTACAACATTACCGACCCGAATGATCCGAACGGGTACGTCGCAGATGCGGTGCTGAAGCGCGCCTATGCTGACGGTAGTGGCCCGTCCGTGTACGTCGGCCCGTCCCTGAGCTCGAACGTGCGGGCGGTATATGACTACGTCCAGGACAAGGACATACTCTTGCTCGGCTACGCCTCGGAAGACGAGTCGTTGTCGACGCCGAACGACAACCTGTTCCGCACGGCGATCACAACGGGCAGGCAGGGACACTTTATGGCCCAGGTAATGGCCGACGCCGGTGTTAAGTCGGTCGTCACGGTAATCCGCGGCGACGACTGGGGGCGGTCGCTGAACTCGTCGATCGCCGAGGCTCTGGCGGCGAACGGCCTGCGTTCGGCGGGCGTGGTGTCATTCGCCCCCGGCAGTGCGGCATCCGCGGTTGGGGACATTGCTGCCGCGATCGCAGGCAGCTCTGATGTAGGAGTGGCGTTTGTCGCCGCAAGGTCGGAGCAGGACGCCCTAGCGGCTGTTGCGTCGGCCAATGAGACGCTGACAACCGTGCCGTGGTTCGTGACCCCGAGCGGATACTATACCAACATGAACGAGGCTACACGTAGCTTTGCAATGGCCGTCAATATGACCGCCATCGTACTCGACGTAGAGGACAACGCCAAGAAGAGCGCGCTGGACGCGAGGGTACAGAACCTCGACTTTTACGGCTATTCTGCTTACGACGGCCTGTTCGTCCTAGGCAACGCGATCGCATCAGTCGTCGAGTCGGGCAAGACAAGCGGCATCAATGCCACTGATCTGAATGCAAGAATCCCCTTGGCGGCAGAGGCCTACGATGGCGCGCTGGGCAACATTGCGCTCAACACCAACGGCGACCTGCGCTCGCCCGACAGGTTCGCCGTCTGGCAGGTGAACGATAGCGGCGCATGGGCGGACACGGATGTTAGAAAACAGACACCCGTCGTCAACATTGGCGCTCTCTTAGCGATTGACAACACAAACTATGCGGACAACAAGGCATGGGAGGCGCTCCGCCAGGCCGCCGTTGACTATAACGGCGCCGACGAGCGGGACTACTACCTGAACCCGATCCTGTACGACATTACCGACCCGAACGATTCAAGCGGGTACATTGCGGCCTCGGTGCTGGAGCGCGCCTACGCCGGTGGCGACGGTCCATCCGTGTACGTCGGCCCGTCCTTGAGCTCGAACGTCGAGGCAGTGCTCCCCTATGCGACAGCCAACGATATCGTCTTGCATGGATATGCATCCGAGTCAGAGTCGCTGGCCGTGGCGGGCGACAACCTGTTCCGCACGGCGATCACCACGTCTAGGCACGGCCACTTTATGGCCCAGGTCATGGCCGACGCTGGCGTCGGCTCGGTCGTCACTGTCATTCGAGACGACCCGTGGGGGCGGTCGATGAATGCATCAATCGCCGAGGCTCTGGCGGCGAACGGCCTGCGGTCCGCGGGTGTGGTAACATTCGCCCCCGGTAGCGCGGCATCCGCGGTTGGGGACATTGCCGCCGCGATCGCCGGCGCCACCGATGCGGGAGTGGCGCTTGTCGGCGTAAGGGTCGACCAGGACGAGTTGGCGGCCGCGGCGTCGGCCAACGTGACGCTGACAACCGCGCCGTGGTTCGTGACCCCGAGCGGGCACTATACGGACATGAACCCGGCAACACGCGACTTTGCAAAGGCCGTCAATATGACCGCCATCGTACTCGACGTAGAAGACAACGCCAAGAAGAGCGCACTGGACACGAAGGTGCAGGGCCTCGACTTTTACGGCTATTCTGCTTACGACGGCCTGTTCGTCTTGGGCAACGCGATTGCACCAGTCGTCGAGTCGGGCAAGACAAGCGGCATCAATGCCACTGATCTGAATGCAAGAATCCCCTTGGCGGCAGAGGCCTACGATGGCGCGCTGGGCAACATTGCGCTCAACACCAACGGCGATCTGCGCTCGCCCGACAGGTTCGCCGTCTGGCAAGTGGACCGCACCACTGGCGTCTGGGCGAACACGGGGGCCACAAAGCAGACGCCCGTCGTCAATATTGGCGCGCTCATGGCCATCGACAGCACGGACTATGCGGACAACAAGGCATGGGAGGCGCTCCGCCAGGCCGCCGTTGACTATAACGGCGCCGACGAGCGGGACTACTACCTGAACCCGATCCTGTACGACATTACCGACCCGAACGATTCGGGCAAGTACGTTGCGGCCTCGGTGCTGGAGCGCGCCTATGCCGGCGGTAGCGGGCCGACCGTGTACGTAGGGCCATCGCTGAGCTCGAACGTCGCGGTGGTACTGGACTATGCGGCGGCCAACAACATCACCCTGCTCGGCTTTGCTTCCGAGTCGGAATCGCTGGCCGTGGCTGACGACAACCTGTTCCGCACGGCGATCAGCACGGCTAGGCACGGCCACTTTATGGCCCAGGTCATGGCCGACGCTGGCGTCGGCTCGGTCGTCACTGTCATTCGAGACGACCCGTGGGGGCAGTCGATGAATTCGTCGATTGCCGAGGCGCTTGCGCCGAACGGCCTGCGGTCCGCGGGCGTAGTAACGTATGAACCAGGCAGCGCGGCATCGGCAATCGGGGACATTTCGACAGCGATATCCAAAAATTCCAAGGTGGGCGTGGCCTTTGTTGGCGTAAGGGCCGACCAGGACGCTGTGGCGGCCGCGGCGACGGGCAATGCGACGCTCACCGGTGTGCCGTGGATCGTAACCCCAAGCGGGTACTATACGGACATGAGTACGACAACGCGCGACTTTGCAAAGGCCGTCAACATGAGGGCTATCGTCCTAGACGTAGAGGACAACGCCAAGAAGAGTGCGCTGGATGCGAGGGTGCCGGGCCTCGACTTTTACAGCTACTCGGCATACGACAGCCTGTTTGTAATTGGCAATGCAGTTACATCCGCCGCCTCAGAGGCGAGCAAGAATGCCAGCGACGTTACGGCCGCCGAGCTGCAAGATGCCATACCCCGTGCGGCCGACACGTACGAGGGCGTACTCGGCGACATCGCGCTCAACTCAAAGGGCGACCTGCGCACTCCCGACCGGTTTGCCGTCTGGAAGGTGGACAGCAGTACGGGCATGTGGGTGGACACGGGGGTCAGAAAGCAGACGCCGGTCGTCGACATCGGGGCCCTCATCATACGCGAGGGTGACAGATTCGATGACACGCCGCGCTTTGAGGCCATGCGCATCGCGGTTAACGAGTACAATTTAGATGCCGAGGACGGCGGCGCACTGTACCTGAACCTCAAAGAGGTGCGGACGAGCCTCTCGCCGAGCTCGGCAACCGTGGCCGCGCCGGATGCCCTGACGGCGGTCAGGGCAGCGAGCAGCGGCGCAGACGGCATAAGGTACTTTATCGGCCCGTCGACGAGCGGCAACTCTGGGCGCGTCCTTGAGTTTGCTAACGCGAACAACCTGACGCTGATCAGCCCGTCGTCGACGGCCCCGTCGCTTGCAATCGGCGACGACGCACTCTTCCGCCTCGTCCCGAACGACTCGAAGCAGGGCAAGGTTCTCGCCGACATCGTCCACAACCACCAGGGCGCCATCCTTGCATCGCTCATCAACGAGACCGGCCACGAGCACGTCATCATGGTCGTCAGAAACGACACGTGGGGGCAGGGCCTCGACGGCTCCACCTCTGAGCGCCTTGGAATCCACGATGTCGATATCACGAGGGTCTTCCACAACGAGGACGACGCCGACTGGTCCAAGACGGCCATGGACATTAGCGACGAGATCGCTAGGGTGCGCGCCAGCGCACCGGGCGACCCCATAGCGGTTCTGCACATTGGCTTCCCCGGCGACTTCCTCTCGTTGGCGGCACAGGCGGAAAGCTATCCGTCCATCCGGAACGTGCCCTGGTTCGGCACCGACGGTGTGGCCGGCGCGGCCCAGCTGATCGATAACAGTACCGCAAGCCAGTTTGCCGACGACGTAAACCTGACGGCGACAAAGTTCGACGTAGTGAACAACACAAAGCTTGACAGCCTCACGTCCGCACTCCAGTCGAGGGGCATACAGGTCAGGACAGTCTACGAGTACTCGGCGTACGACAGCGTCTTCGTCATGGCCAGCGCAATCGAGTCGGCGATATCAGCAAAGGGCGCCTCGTCGTACACGCCGGCAGACGTGCGCAGCATGGTTAGGGCCGCCGCGTCGGGATACGATGGTGCCCTCGGCGACATTGAGCTGAACCCCGCCGGGGACCTGCGCAGCCCCAACAGCTATGCGGCATGGACGGTCGAGAACGGCGCGTGGGCAAAGGTCGGCGAAACGTACCCGTCCACGCCTGTGTTTGACATCGGGGCCCTTCTAATGCTCGACAACAACCCGTCGTACACGGACGACGACGAAAAGACCGCCCTGGACCTGGCCGTCGACGACTTTAACACGGAGCACGAACTGATCGGCGACTTTTACATCCGCATGGCCGTCCAGCGCATAAGCATATCGCCTACGGACACGGCCTCGCCCGATCCCGACGCACTTGCCGGCCTAAAGAACGCTTACGCCAACGGCAGCGGCCCGTCGTACTATGTCGGCCCGTCGACGAGCGGAAACACCGAGCGCATCCTCAACTATTCCAACGACAACGAAATCGTCATACTCAGTCACTCCTCGACGGCTCCCAAGCTTGCCATACCAGACGACTACGTGTTCCGAATGACCGTCCCCGACAGCCTCCAAGGTCGCGTCTTGGCCAACCTGATCGGGCAGGAGGGCAGCATAACCGATCTTGTCATTGTCGTTCGCGACGACGTATGGGGGCGAGGCGTGGAAGAGTCGACCAAATCGAGCTTGGAGTCTGCCGGTACCGGCACCACGATAACGCGCGTCACATTCCCTCCTGCCGAGGCCAACTGGGGCCAAGTCGCTCGCGACTTGGCCGGCAAGATCGCGGCGGCCTCGACTTTGGCGGATGCAAAGACTGACGGCAGGGTGGCCGTCCTCTTTGCCGGCTTCCCCGGCGACTTCAACGCCGTTGTGTCCAGGTCGTCGAGCGACATGCAGCTCGGCGGCGTGGCCTGGTTTGGCGCCGACGGCGTAGGCAACAGCAACGAGGTCACCTCGAACTCCACCGCGGTAGAGTTCGCAAAGAGCGTCAACCTGACGACGGTCGTGTACACCGCCCAGCCGAACGACATCAACAGGCGCATCAATCCGGCTGCCGTGTACGGCCCGTCGGCGTACGACGCCGTGTACGTCCTGGGCAACGCCATGAAGGCTGCGTACGGGGACGACAGGACGCCGCCGGCAGCCTCCGCCGTAAAGGATGCACTGCCGGGCGTAGCGCGCGCGTACACGGGAGCGCTCGGCAACGTCTCGCTCGACGCCAACGGCGACCTTGCCTCGCCGATTTCGTACGGAATCCACAACATTGATGCCGCGACAGACATGTGGAGCCCCATCCGCGGCATGGTGTACACTGACCAGTGGCAGGTATACGACATTGACGCCGGGACCGGCGCGTGGAGTCTCAGCACCGGCGACATGCCAATGTGTGGCATAACGCTGTATCCGACTACGCCGATCAAACTGGGCAACGTGGACATCGGCAAGACCACGTCAGGCGACCGGCTGACCATAACGCAGGGTGGAAGCATGGATATCTCGTCGGTGAGCATTGATGCGACTCCGTGGACGGCGACATCTGGCGGCAATACTGTGCTAGGGAAGGGCGCAACGGAGGTTGCCGCCAATATCGACTCCGCGAGCCCCAACTGGGAATCACTCCCGGTCGAAATCAACAATTTGGGGTCGGAAAAGACGATACTGCTACGCCTCAATACAGCCGGCGCAACCTCTACCGCTACCGTTGAAATCACGCAGATCGTCACGTACACCGCTACCTGCGGGAGTCCGTAGGGTTGGGGACGCACTCGCCCAGCGTTGACGGCGGTGCCGCTGTGTCGGCTGGCGAGGTTCCGTACAGCAAGGGTTATCTTGGCTTGGGCCGAGTTGCCCCCGTTGCAGGCAGGCATGGACGGGGTGTCCCCTGCACAAGACGGCATGCACGGCGCGGCACGACGACGCGGTCGCTCTCGGCCGGCTCCGGTGTGCCAATCCTCGCAGCACTGGCCGTAGCCGTTGCAGCCGCGGCCCTTTTTGGCGCCGCGCCGGACGGCCCGCCTTTCCCGGAGCAGTGGGCCGCGCACGCCCAGGCGCCGCCGCCCGTAAAGGTCGGGTCCCTCATGGCGCCGGGCGACCGGTTCGACGACACAAAGAGGATAGAGGCCCTGCGGTACGCCGTCGACGAGTTCAACCGGCAAAACGCCGGCTCTCCCCTAGAGCTCGCCGTGCACAACATTACGCGCGGCGAAGAGCTCGAGGCACTCCGCGCCGCGTACGCCGACGGCGCGGGCCCGTCCTACTACATCGGCCCGACGACGAGCAAGGGCCTCTCGTCGATAATGGGGTACGCCAACGGCAGCGGCATCGTGCTCGTCAGCCCCGCCTCGGACGCGACGCCGCTCGCCGTGCCGGGCGACACGACGTTCCGCCTCACGATCAGCGTCGACAACCAGGCCCGCGCGCTCGCGCGCATAATGTCCAACGCCTCGATCGATGCGGCGGTCACCGTCATACGCGACGACACGTGGGGGCGCAGCTTTAACTCTTCCCTCAACGAGGCGCTCGATGCGCGCGGCATTGCGCTCGGCGGGTCGGTCGCCTTTGCCGACTCGGGCGCGGACTGGCGCGCCGCCGCCCTGTCGGCCGCCGAGTCGGCCGCCGCCCTGCCAGCCGAGTCGCGAGGCGGGATCGTGTTCGCCGGGTTCGGCGCCGACTACCGCGGGATGGCCGCCGCCGTGGCCTCTCAGGGCAGCGGCAGCACGGCCGCGGCCGCCTCCCTGCCCTGGTTCGCCCCGTCGGCGGCGATCGTCGCGTCCACCCTCAGCCCGATCGCAAACGAGACCGTCCGCGACTTTTCGGCGTCGGTCAACCTCACGGCTCTGGGCCACAACGCGCCGGCCAACGCCGTCACCAGCGCGCTCGACGCGAACCTGAGCGGTACCGGCTCGGATCCGCGGCGCCAGACGTACTACGAGTACGCCGCGTACGACTCGCTGTTCGTGCTGGGCACCGCGATCGGAATGGTCAGGGACGCAGCCGGGGACGGCTCCGCCCCCGACCCCCGCGCCGTCGCAGCCGCCATGCCGGCGGCCGCCCTGGCCCACAAGGGCGCCCTGGGCCGGATTGCGCTCAACCCGAGCGGCGATCTGCTGTTCCCGGACGCGTTCAGCGTGTGGCGGGTCAACGGCACGGGCGGCTGGGTCCGCGCGGGGACGGCCGCGTCGGGGACGCCCGTCACGGAGATCGGCATGCTCGCGATCCTGGCCGGCGGCCACGAGAACAACAGGGTCGCCGCAGCGCGCCTGGCCGTAAACGACCACAACTGGGCGCAGGAGGGCTCGCCGGCCCCTAGATACCTGCACCTGTCCGTCCACAATGTTACGGTCGACGACTCGCCGCCGCGCGTCCTGGACGCCCTCCGCGCCGCCCACGCCGGCGGAACAGGCCCGTCGCACTATGTCGGCCCGTCGACGAGCGGCAACACAAAGAGGGTGCTGGACTATGCCAACGAGCGCGGGGTCGTCATCGTCAGCCCGTCGGCCACGGCGCCGTCTCTCTCCATAGAGGGCGACAACCTGTTCCGCCTCGCGCCCGACGACAGCCGGCAGGGCGTCGTGCTCGCCAACGTGATCGGCAGGGACCTGGCGTCCGCATCGCCTGCGCCCGGGGCGCCGTCCGGGACGGTCGTCGTCGTCGCGCGCGACGACGCGTGGGGCGGCGACCTGAACCGGACCGCCTCCGCCAGGCTCGCCGAGCTCGGAATCGGGACGGCGCATGTCGCATTCTCCGAGAGCGCCGACTGGCCGGAAGTCGCGCGCAGGCTCGCCTCGGCGATCGGCGCGCTGGGCGGCGGCGACAGCCCTGCCGCGGCCGTCCTGTTCATTGGCCTGGCCCCAGACTTTCGCGGGATCGCCCCGCTGGCCGGCGCGTCCCTGCCGTGGTACGGCCCCGACTCGATCGCCGCCTCGCGCGACGTGGCCGCCGACGCGGCCGCGAGCGCCTTTGCCGACGCCGTCAACCTGACTGCGACGCTGTTCCACGCCGCCGAGAATGTAGAGCAGGCGCGCGTAAGGTCCGCCCTTGCCGGGATGGGCGTGGGCGGCCTGCGCACTTACGACTATTCCACTTACGACTCTGTCCGCGTGCTCGGCGCGGCGATCGGCGCCGCGGAATCTGCGGCCGAGCCGGGCGCCGCGGCAGCGGCAGCTGCAGTCGCCGCGGCCATGCCGCGCGCCGCCGCGCAGTACGAGGGCGCCCTCGGCGACATTGCGCTCAACCCGAGCGGGGACCTGCTCACGCCGAACGACTACGCCCTGTGGGCGATCGAGGGCGGCGAGTGGAGGCGCCTAGAGGTGTTCCCTGGCACGCCCGTCGTCGGGATCGGGGCCATAGTGTCGCTCGACGGCATGCCGGCGACCGACGCGGCAAAGCTAGAGGCCATGCGGCTCGCCGCCGACGAGTACAACAGGGCCAGCGAGGCGGCCGGCGGCCCGCTGTACGTCGACATCGAGGCCGTGCGCACGAGCCTCGTGCCCGCCGCGGCCACCCCCTCGTCGCCGGCCGTGCTCGACGCCCTTAAGTCGGCGCACGCCAACGGCAGCGGCCCGTCGTACTATGTCGGCCCGACGTCGAGCGCCAACGCCGCCCGCGTCCTGGCGTACGCAGACGCCAACAACATTACGCTCGTCAGCCCGTCCTCGACGGCCGCCTCCCTGGCGATCGAGGGCGACGCGCTGTTCCGCCTCGCGCCCAACGACGCCCTGCAGGGCCGCGTCCTGGCCGACGTCATACACAACCGGCAGGGCGACATACTCGCGGGGATCATCAACGGCTCGGGCGCCGAGGCCGTCGTCGCCCTGGTCCGCAACGACACGTGGGGCCTCGGCCTGGCAGCGTCCGCGTCCGAGCGCCTGGCCTCGCACGGCATTGCCGCCTCCCGGATAGTGCACCCCACGCACGGCGCCGACTGGCCGGCCGTCGCCTCGCGCCTGGACTCGGAGATTGCGTCGCTGCGCGCCGGCGGCGCCGGCGTCGCTGTCCTGCACGTGGGGTTCCAGGGCGACTTTGCGGCGATCGCCGGGCAGGCGGCCGCCTACCCGCAGATCGCGTCGGCGCCGTGGTACGGCACGGACGGCATTGCGCACGGCCGGTCCATAACGGCCAACCCGGCGCCGCTCGCGTTTGCCGAGGCCGTGAATTTGACGGGGACGTCGTTCGACCCGCCGGACTCGCCAAGGCGCGACGCGGTCGACGCGGCCCTGGCGGCCAGGGGAGTCGCCGGGCCGGGCGCGTACGTGCACGCCTCGTACGACGCCGTCCATGTGCTGGCCGGCGCCGTCGAGAGGGCCATGGACGCCCGGGGACCGTCGTACTCGCCGGCCGACGTGCGCGGCGAGGTTCGGGCCGCGGCCGCCGCGTACGTCGGCGCCCTCGGCGACGTCGAGCTCAACCGCGCCGGCGACCTGCGCTCGCCGAACGGGTACGCGACGTGGCGGGTCGAGGACGGCGCCTGGGCGCGCGCCGGCTACCACCCGCCGACCCCCGTCTTCAAGGTCGGCGCCCTGCTCGTGCTAGGCGAAGAGGGGGGCGGGCCGTACTCGGACGCGCCGGACCTTGCGGCCGCCGAGGCCGCAATAGACGACTTTAACACGGCGCACGAGCTCGTCGGGGACTTTTACCTGGGGCTGGAGGTGCAAAGGATTGGGGCCACGCCGGGATCGGGTACGGGAGAGCCGGGCGCGCTCGCCGGCCTCGAGGCGCTGCACGCCGGGGGCAACGGCACGGCATACCATGTCGGCCCGACCTCGGACGCCAACGCGGCCCGGGTGCTCGGGTACGCCGACGAGAACGGGCTCGTGCTGGTAAGCCCGTCCTCGTCAAGCCCGTCGCTTGCCGTGCCCGGCGATGCCCTGTTCCGCATGGCCCTCGGCCACGGGCGGCACGCCGAGGTCCTGGCGGGCCTGCTCGCCGAGAGGGGGGCGACCGACGTGGTAGTAGCGGCCAGGGGCGACGCGTGGGGGAGCGGCGTGAATGCGGCGCTGCGCGCCGAGCTCGGGGAGCGGGCCGGCGGGGATGGCGGCACCCCCGCCCCGTCCGTGGCTGCGGTCGCGTTCGCCGAGGGTGATGCGGACTGGGAGGCGGCGGCGCGCGAGATCGGCGCGGCCGCGCGGGCCGCCGCGCAGGCGGCCGCCGCGCGCGACCCGCCGGGCGCGCCGGCCGTCGTGTTCGCCGGGTTCGAGGGCGACTTTGCCGCGATCGCCGCGGCCGCGCAGGCCGTCTCCTCCCCTTCGGCCGCCGGCCTCGCATCCGCCGAGTGGATGGACGCCGGCGGCATCGGGGCCGGCCAGCGCGTGCTCGGAAGCGCAGACGCGCTCGCCCTTGCGAGGGCCGTCAACCTGACTACGATACGGCCGGTCGCCGCGGGAATCGGCGCCGACTCGCCCTTTGGCCCCGGCGCGGCGCTCGCCCCGCAGGCGTACGACTCGGTGCGCGTACTCGGAGACGCGATAAGGGCCGCCCACGACCGGCTGCCGCCGGGCGCCGCCGCGGACCCCCCGCCGGCGTCCGCCGTGGCCGCCGAGATGCGCGCCGCCGCGCGCTCCTACTCGGGCGCGCTCGGAAACGTCACGCTCGACGCCAACGGCGACCTGGCCTGGCCGGCCTCGCTTGCCGTGCACGCGATAGGCACCGGCGGGTGGGGGCCAGGCGCGATCGTGCCGCCCGGCGCCGGGCCCTGCCCCGACGATGCGCGCTGCATTGTGCTCGGCGAGCTGTACGAGGCAGAGCTTGCAGAGCAGGCGCGCGAGATACACGTGGCGTACGCCATGGCCGCGGCCGACTTTAACCGCATGCAGGCCGAGTCGGGATCCTCGCCGCGCCTGCATGTAACATTGCAGCGCGCCGAGGTCTCGCTGCTCTCGCCGCTCGAGGGGCTCGCGGCGGCGCACGCCGGCGGCGCCGGCCCGTCCGCGTACGTCGGGCCGATAACGAGCGCGTCGGCGATCGCAATGAAGCCGCTTGCCGACTCGGCCGGAATCGTCCTGGTCAGCCCCGCATCGACGGCGACCACGGGCGGCCTCGCCTCGGCCGACACGCTGTTCCGCCTCGCCCTCAGCGACAGGTACGAGGCCGACCTGCTCGCAATGGCCGCCGAGCGCGAGGGCGTCGACGTGATCGTCCCGGCCGTGCGCGGCGACGCGTACGGCCTCAGCTACGAGTCCGAGCTTCGCGCCGAGGGGCGCCTGCTCGGGATCGAGGTAGCCGATGCCGTCGTCATGGCCGTCGACGAGGCGGCGGGGCACGGAATACTAGACGCGCGCGCGGCCGCGGCCGAGCTTGCCCGCGGGGCCGCGGCCGCTGCCGCCGCGGCGGGGCCCGGCGCACAGGTCGGCATTGTGGTGGCCTCGACCGCCGCCGACCTGCGCGCACTGGCGGGGCACGCGGTGGGGCACCCCGCGCTTGCCGCCGCAAAGTGGTTCGAGCCGGGCAACCTGTACCCGCCGCGGCCGATCGGGGATGCAGGCCTGCTAGCCCTTGCGGGGGCGGCCGACGTGTACAGCACCTCGTGGGACGTGCCGCGGACGGACCGGCTGAACGACGTGCACGACAGGCTCGCCGCCCGCATCGGCGCCGAGCCGCACGCGCACTCGTACGCGGCGTACGATGCAGTCCTGCTCTTGGCCGACGCGATAGCAAGGTCGGCGGGCGAGGACGGCTCGTACTCGGGCGCCGACGTGGCCGTACGGGTTCCGGAATCGGCGGCCCTGCTCGGCGGGCTGCTAGGCGGCGGCATTGTGCTTGACGAGCACGGCGATCGCGCCTCGCCGAGCGGCGTCGTCCTGTGGCGGGCCGACGGGGGCGCGGGCGCGTGGGCCGAGGCCGGCCGGCTCGGCCTGGACCCGTTCTGCGCCGTCGCGCTGCGCTCGCCCTCGGTATATCTTGGGGACGTGCGCACCGGCGGGACGGCCCCTGAGGCGGCCGTGCAGTACGTGCGCTCGGCGGGCACCGCGCCGCTCACGGGCCTGGCCGTGCAGGCGACGCCGTGGACGTTTGACGCGACCGGCACCGAGGCGCTGCCTAGCGGCGCGACGCAGGTGAAGGCGGCCGGCCTGGGGTGGAGCGCGCTGCCGGGCGCGCCGGCCGAACTCGCCGTGTCGGGGGGCATATCGTACGCGTGGAACGAGGTGCTCTTCCGCCTGGACCCCGCCGCCGTTCCGGCCGGCTCTGCAGCGGGGCCGATCTCCCAGACGGTCACGTACGCTGCCACGTGCGGCTAGGGGGCGGCCTGTCGCCGCTGCCGCCCCGCCGGGCAGGCGATCGCACCGGCGCCCTGGCCGGCCCAGCCGCCGGCCCCTTGTCGGCCCCCCAGCCCCGCCGCCTGCTGCCCCGCGGAGGGGGGGGGGTGGACGGGGCCTCGCCAGGGGCCGCCCGCCAGCCCAGCCGCCCCTCTGCCTGCGCCCGCAGGCGCGCCTGGGCCGCCGCCCGTCCCCTCCCCGCCGCAGGCGCGGGGCCGAAAATGGAAAGCCTTTAATACATCGCAGCTAGGCTCGGCGCAAATGACTCTTCCAAAGGGATTTGGTTCGGGCGGCGCCGGCGGCACGAGCTCGGCCGATGTCGAAAAGATGATCGGCCGCCGCGTCGAGAACATGACCGGCCTGATCACGATCTCGTACATCGCCGCGTGGCTCGCGACCTTTGGCGGCACCGCGGCCGGGTACTTCTACTACCCGTGGGCCTACCCCACCCCCAGCGGCCACTACGCCTTCATCGTCCTGACCATAGTCGAGGCCATCGGCTACCTGTTCAGCGTAAAGGTGTCCGAGGAAGGCTCCACGAAAAAGAGCAACGGCATCGTCGGCGCAACGCTCGCAGGCACTGCGATCGGCACCATCCTCATATCGCTGTTCGTGGGCAACTAGCACACGAGTCCATTTTTCGTTTTTCGCCGGCCGGCGGGCGGTGCCCTGCCCGTCCGCGGACGCGGCGCGCGAAGGCTGGCCGCCGGCGGCGGTGCGGGGGCGCGTCATGTGGCGGGGCTGCGGTCAGTTGAATTTGGTCCTGCAGCGCGGCGTCGACGCCGCCTGTTGGGACGGCCTGCTGGCCGCCCCGCCTAGCGTGTGCGGGGACGGAATGCCGGCCGCCCAGGCAATGCGCCGGCTCGGCGGCGGCGTGTTGCTCAACACCTGGCGTCGTGGCGCCGAATGTTCTGCCGTCGGCTGACGCATGCCCATTGGTGGCAGGGCAGCCCATCCTACCCAACGATGCGCCGGGTACAGTACAACGGTTCGAGACCGCCATTGGCGCCCCCTGTTGTGATGCAAGCGGCGTTGTTGCCATGTTCCCGCCTGTGACTTCTGGGCGAAGGGATTCCCCCGCATGTGAGTATACCAAGTGGGATTACGCCCGCGATCGCCCGCGCGCATCAGTCCTGACGTCTCGCTGGATGTCCTCGCCGTCATAACGTGCTCGGTAGCGCGCAGGACAGCCAAACGCCGCCTCTCTGCTCGCCAAACATGCACGCGTGCAGGGCCATGACCATGGCATTGACATGGCCGCCCAGCGCCGCTTAGAGTTGAAAAAGGCGACTGTCCCAGCTTTTGAAGCGGTTTTTGCGGCACGGGGTTGCGTGGGGGTGGGGCCGCTCAGCGTCGGCCCAGTTCACGATCGCCCTCCAATTCAGCAGGTGTGGCAGTGGGATGCATCGCGTTGGCGCTAGGCGGCCGCGGCGCGGGGCTGAGCTGCCCATCCCGCACTGTTTCTGCGCCGACCGGATCGTCGCCCTGCTCGGGAACGACCAGTAGCGTAATGCAAGGACTTTGACACGGCCGGGCCCGACTTCCTCGTGACGGAATTGGCGTTGGTTTACATTAGTAATTTTTATTTACAATGTACTTTATAACAATAATAACCATCTTAGTGCTATAATGGAAACTGCACTTGCCGAACTGTTGCGGCTTGCACATGAGCTTGGAATCGCAACACCAAGCATGTGGCAGCTGTTCGGCGAAGCCAAGGACAAAATCGGCTATGTGCTTGCCGGTCTAGCGGCTACACACATGATGCGCAACGTCCGCCGTGCCTGCGGCTGGGCGCGGAAGACGATGCGGCGCGGCGGCGCCGGCGCGCGTCTCTTGACGGGCGTGACCTGTGGTGTCCGGCGAATTGTTGGAAGGGTGCAGCGCAGTGCGGCGTGGACCCTGGCGGCGGCGTGGACCCTGGCGGCGGCGTGGACCCTGGCGGCAGCTGTTGCGCGTGAGCGCTCACGCGCTACCCCGATTCACTCTGCTTTTTTTCCCGCTCCGCGAGCACTGCCTCCTAAGCGCTGTTGCGCCGGCCCGGCGATCTGCCGCCGCCGGGCGCCGCACATCCGGCGCGCGGCCGCGAGCTCCCTGCGCAGGGGTGAGGCCCCGCCGGGCGATCACGCGGCCCCTGCCCGAGCCCGCCCGATCGGCAAGTGCTTGTATACTCGAACCCCTTCGCGGCCCCCGCCCCGCAGGCGCCGGGGGCGGCTGCCGCCGGGTCCGAAATCCAGCCACTCCCGTGTGCACCGTTTTATAGGCCGCGATGCAGCACGCCGCGTGGACGACGAGGGCATCCGACCTGTCGACGTGGACGTGGGCCCGACACTGGGAGCAAAGGCCCGCGACGACAGGTCGTACAGGGCCTTCCTTGATGCGGTCGTCGAGGCATGCCGAACGCCGCGCGCCGCCCGCCTTGGCGTGACAAGGTGCGCAATCGAAGAGGGGCGGGACCTAGAAAGGCCGCGCTGGGTCACAATCACCCTCACCGTTTGGTTTGACAGCGCTGACATTGCCGCCCAATTGGACGCGTGGCGCAAAATGCGCGGTATAGTCGACGAGCACACCGCGCCGCTTCGGAACGGCGACGACGGGCCTAGGATGCGCGACATCGACAACCGGTTTTTCATAGTCCTAGGGCTTTAGCATGCCTAATTCGGGGGCGGCCCTGGCCTACCGTGATCTGCTGGGGCTAGGGGCGCGGACAACGGGGCCGAACGAGGCGGCTGTGCACCGGGGGCGTCGGCCCGCAGTGCCGGTTGCGCCGCCTGCCGAGGGCCGCCTCGCGTCCAGTCCCGCGTTACAGGCTGCGCCGCCCTGCCCCCGTCAGGCCCTGCCAGCCGCGCCGCCGCGCCCTCGACCAGCTTTCTCCGCACGCGGTGAGCTCACTTGTAGGGTCATTAGAAGATAGTCATAATCGCCCCGTCACGGGGCGCTTCGCCGCGGGCAACCGCCGATTATGACTATTTTCTATTGCATATGCCGTGCTCCCAGAACCGGAGCACCGACCGCCCGCCTATCCTTCTTGGGCCTCTTGGCGACATGCCGGTTCCTGCCCATGTTACGCTCGATCCTGCCTCGCCAGCACTTGCCCGCCCACTTTTTCTTCCCGCGGCACTTGTAGCCGTACCAAAAGTTGCCGTCGCTGAACACAGCGATCTTCCTGCACCAGCAAGCAAAGTCGGGACTGCCCGTCATCTTCGGGTGCGTCTTGAACCTGGCGCTAGACCTGGCCTGCAGCTTCTCCGACTCGAAGTCGATCGAGGCACCACTGCCGCGTATGCGCGGCATGGCCGCGAGCACTCCTCCGATGTGAGCGTGTCGGCCAAGCGGGCCTCCGCAGGGCCCACCCCCCCTTACGCCAGGGCGGCCGTCCAGGCGCACTGCGCCTGCCGCGCGCCAGGGTCGGCTCATGGGGCAGCTGGCGAACCGACGAGATGCACGCGACGGTCAGCGGCAAAAGATGCACCTCTACGCATTCATCGGCGACGAGAGCCGGTTCTAGATGCTGTATCCGGATCGTGCAGGTGGCGGCTCCTCGCATAGCGAAGACGCCTGCACTGGCACCTCTGGCACCTCGCCGGCTAGGGCACGGTCCTGCTACGAACAGGGCCAGATGCCCGCCGCCAGCGGACGGCCCGGGCCTGCCGCCGGCGGGGGAGGGGGGGAGCGGAACCCGGCAGCCGTTGCCGGACCTTCTGTAGATGGACTATCGGGCGCCGTCTGGACGGCACAAGCCCGCAGTTGGCCATCGCCCAATCCCGCCACTACGCCAATTGAGCGCCGGTTGACGCTCAACTCGACCTGAATGCGCACCTTTCTCACGCCCGACACTTAATAAGGGCAAAAATATGCGGCAAGGGCATGGCGCAGTACCCAGACCTAGTCCAGAACTATGCCGAGTATGCCCGAATCAATGCATCATACTTGGAGACCGGCAAAGTAGATCTTGCAGATGTACGATTCATTTACCCCACCACCCTGTTGCCGTTGAGCGGCTTGATCGCCGACAACCCCTCCTGCTATGTGGGGCCGATCCGAAGTGCTCCCCGGGGGTACATCTCGACCATCTTGCGCCCGTCGTCCCGGGGGCCGGGCAAGTCGTACGTCTCACTCGCTGAACTTCCGCATGACAAGGAAGGGTCGTCTGCGGTACTGTCTGACATATTCTCTATGTGTGGAGACATGGGCAGTCAACCCGGTGACATATCGGCTCTTGAATACGCCGTTTACGAATTGGTCGACAACATATATGAGCATTCTAAGTTCACCCGCGCACTGGTGCTCGGCCAGCGGTATGGTTACAAGGGGTTCGCGGATCTTTCATTTTATGATGACGGCGTGACTATTCCGGGGTCACTCAAGGGCAAGGCTGAGGGCAGCCCGACCGATCTTGTATGCGACGCGCTTGGCGGTAAATCGGCCAAGGACGAGTCGCGAGGTTTTGGGTTGCGGACCACGTTCGAACTGTTTACGAATGGCCTCGGCTCGGATTTTTTTGTTGCCTCGGGAGCCGGGGCGGCGTACGGCGGAAAGGAGGCATCGGCGTACGGCGGAAAGGATGGCGTGCTGGCGTACGAGCTGCCCGGAGCGGCTAGGATTGACGGCACGCTGATCACCGTACGCATACCGCTTGTTCTTCCCGCTGTAGACATATACGATTACGTAGAATAGCTGTCGGATCGTGGTTGGGGGAACGCAACGGCATCACCGTGACGTTGCATTACGTTGTAGCAAAAAACCCTGCGCGGGAATGTCACACCTTCATCACAATGGGCTCTGTGCGCTTTAGCGGGGGCGCCCTTGGCTTTGAGCTCCCTGCAGCCCTGAACATCCTCTCGACGTCTTCGGACATGTTGACTTCGGTCACGCTGTGCCGGTGCCTAGACTTGCACGCAAGGTACTCTTGCGCGAAGGATCGCGATGCAAACTTGATCCCCTCAAAGTCGACTACTACGTGGCTGCTTTGGAACGCGGCATCCTCGAACAGGCTGGAAGCGGCAGATCGGAGAAACAGGCGGTCTTGGTCTTGCCTAGCCAATGCTATCTGTGCCATCGGCGCCGCCAATTCTTGATATGTTTATAAACCTACTCCAGGATGCAGTGCGGGCATTCGCATGTGCTCAGGACACAGGCCAATGCCCGACGACGCCTGTAATGCCACGCTGTCAGGGGACACGGCACTGGATGCCGCTTGACGGGATGGGGGGGGGGGCGGGAGGCGCGGCCCGGAGGGGCCGCTAGGCGCGCCGCGTCTGCCGCGCGCCGGCTCGGCGCGCTGTCCTGCCGTGAACTGGGTCGGACGCCCGCCGCCGCCGCCGCCGCCGCCGCGCCCCCGCCAGCCCGGCCTCGCCCATGCACCAAGCCGAACCAGATAGCCGGCCGCTAGGCGTCCACTTGATCCATATGATCCAATGCCTAGGCGCAAGCTGGATTTTTGAGTCCCCCGTGCCGCATTCCTGGGCGTCACGTTCTGTAATCGCCGCAGGGCAGAATGGCCTGGATCTTGCAGAGCTCGTGTACGGCTGCGTGCCGGAACGCCGCTCCCTCCGACCCTCCCCGCCGCCCCTTCGCCGCGTGGAGGCCGCCGTTCAGCCTGCCGGCCGCCCGCCCGCCCGCCCGCGCACGGGGCGCGCTGCGGCCCGTCCTTTTCGCCGCCCTGCCCTGCGATCCCGCCGCGCCGCAAGGGGCCGCTGCACTGCATGCCCGCCTCCGGTGCCCGGCGCTCGGCGAGCGGGGGCAGCCGCCCTGTCGCAAGGGGCCGCTGCGCTGCATGCCCTCCCCCTGCCTTGCCCGCCCCTCCCGCAAACTTCGCGGTACCCAAATCCGCCGCGCCAACCCTGCGGGCTGCATAGTCGATGCTACAAGAAGCACGACGGATTTTGTAACGTGCGTACCGAGACGACCGCCATGCGTGCCTTTTTTTTGAGACGCCCGTGGATGCGGGATTGTCCGAGTACGCCAAATCCTTGGCAATCCTACGGCAGCTGTCGATAGCCACCCTGTCAGACCTGTAACGGTCAAGCCTGCCTGATGCCCGCCCGCTTTCCCGCATCTTCCATGTCGCTGGCGCCGTACTCTTGATCCAGATGCCGCAGGTATTCCTCGGCCGTGTAGGTCTTTCCTATGGGGCGGCCCGCCCAGCAGTCTGCGATCACCTGCTCGGTCTCTGCGCTGTACGGCAGATCGTTGTCAAGATCTGCCGACAGGCGCTCTGCCGTGCTCAGGATGTGGGCGGGCTCTTTGGGCGGGTCGGCGGCAGCCGGCGCGGCGCCGTCATTCTCGACCGCGCATGGGCCCTCTTGGGGGCCGGCGCCGCTGAACGTCCACCGGATGGAGCCGCCGTCCGTAGAGATTTTTGCCGAGCCTTCCAGGTACTCCAGTATGCGGTCGATCCCTGCCGGGTCGATGCCCGCGGGCAGGGCTGCGAGGAGCTCGCGCCTGCCCGCAAAGTGGCGGCGATCGGAGATTTTGCGCTCTACCGACATAATCATGTCGAGATCGGGCGCGGGGGTGCCGCGGGGGTTCGGCGGGATGTCGCGGCGGCCTGCACGGGCGCCCTGCGGCCGGCCGGCACCGTCGGCCATCTCCAGCTCAAAGGCCACCGCCCCCGGGCGCGAAGGATCCTCCTTGTCGTAGTGTGCAACGCATTTGACAAGGCCCTCGAACCTGAGCCTGTCGATCTCCTTGGTGAAATACAGGACGCGGTTGCCGCCTTCCGGCGACCTTGCCAGCTTTAGATTCTCCCCGACCATCTGATCAGATCTCTCCGCCACGTATATGCCGTCGCACTTGATGCGCTTGCCGAGTTCGACGCCGTCGTAGCCGCTGTGCACACTGTGGACTACGATGATGTCGGTCGATGCCGCGCTTGTGCGGATTCCGCCGGGCGTGAGGGGGCCAAACCTTTCGCCCACCTGATCCTCCGTGAGAATGTCGCCCCGCTGCGGAAGCGGCGGGGACCTTGTGTCGCCGGGGGGCCGCTTGGCTGCGTGCTGCCGCCCGGGTGCAGGGCCGCCAGGGCTCGGCCCTCCGGAGCCGCTTCGGCCGGAGCCCCGCCTTGTTGCTGTTTCCACGCGCCGGCACCGGACACTTGGTATATGAGCCCTGCATGCCGGTCCGGTCCGCCTGTGAGATGGCCGGCGTGCGGCGGCAGGGCTCGCACAGCCCACATAAAATGGGATCGAGTGGACGCCGACTTCCAGTACCACCTCTTCGCACTGCCGCCCCTTGCCACCAGTTGGGCGCGCGCACGCTTGGACCGCAAGCGCCGTTGCGGTCCTCCCCCCCCGACTCGGCGTTCCAAGGGCGGCTCCCGCGTGCCCGCCGGGCGCGGGCCCTGCACTCCTGCACATGGCGAGCCGCGCGCGTTGCCGCATCCGGAGCGCGTTGCCTTGGGGGACATCGTTGCGCGTGGCCCCGGGGTTGCCCCTGCCCAGAGCCGCGGGCGCGGGCCCGCACCAGATACCTGGGCCCTGCGCCCTCCCGGCGCCGCGCCACCGTCGGGCGCACGGACGCGCCGCGGGGCCCGAGGCGGAAATGCTTGGGAAAACGACCCATGTGTACACATCAGCCCCGAGTCATTCGCTGACAACCGTCCGCCCCGGGGGTTCGTACACAGGGTGCGCCGTGCGTCCACCCTGTGGCAATAAAAGCGCTTCCAAGTGGCCCTGCGCCTGTAGGATGCGACAGCCAAGTGGCCCTCGGCCGATCCCGCCGTCGGGCAGAACGTGGTCGCCGCGGTGTCCCCGCCATGTGCACTCCCGCGCGGAGCCTGCCGTGCATGCAATGCCAAAGGCAACCGCGCCCGCAATCATGTCCGCCCGTATCTGCCTTCACGACTCGCTATACGCCCGCAGCGTCGTAAGCGCGCCCTGCTACGGGTGGAATGCCGGACCTGCTGGTCCACTCGCTGAACAGGGCTAACATGTCCGGCTACGACTTTGGCGTTGCCGTTGCCGCCACGGGGCCGCTCGGAGGCTAAAAAAAACTGCCCCTGTACAAGTCGAGCTCGTGCGACTCGACGGCGCGGTGCAAGGATCGGTAGCGCGGATCCGTATATCCGGGCCTGCTTCGGGCCGGTGGCGGCATGCCAAAGTGCCTGGTTCATCGCGATGGCTAGGCACCGCGCCTTCCCCTACGCCCAAAGTGCGATGGCGTTGGGTATGTGGATGTGAGCGCAGTGCACCGTGCGCGGCCGGGCCGTCTCAGGCAGCACCTCAATTTCAGGCTGGGCCGGAGGACGGGCCGCCGCCGGGGCCGCGGCGGGGGCGCCGAACGGCTTAGATCGGATCGGAACCGGGCGGGCCGGTCGGCCGGCGGCGGACTATCCGAAAGCGCCCGTCCGGGGCCCTGTGGCGGGCCGTGGGGTCGCCCCAGGGCAGCAGCGTGCGTGACCGCGATGCGTACGGGCCCCGATGCTACCCGATCTGCTGGGCCGCAGCACGGGGGGCCGCCTGTGGATGGAGCCTGCAAGCGTTACGGTAGAGGCGTGGCCGCTGGCGACGCGTGCAGATGACGCTTGGACTGCGAAGATCGCGCGGGGGACAGGTGCGGCCGCCTAGAGTGGCTGTTACGATAGCGGACAGGCGGAAAAGCCCGCCTGCCGCGATGTCGAGATGCCGCTTGCCATGGACGACGTTGGCTACAGTGGGGGTTCAGGCGCGTGGCAACGATGGGGATCGTGGCCGGGAGCCAGCATGCGGCGCTGCCTGTGGCCGTCTTCGCCGCCCGCCTCCGCGGCAAGCCCTTGGCGCCCCCTGCCTTGCAGACGACTCTTCGCAGGTTCCTCCCGCAACCTGCCACCTGCCACCCCCATCCCATGCCCTGCTACCGCCCCTAGACGTTGCGGCCCATTTTTCAGGCGCTGTGGCAGGCCAAGGCGACGCCAGGGCGCCGCGGCTGCCGCCCCTAGATGCTACGGCCCATTTTTCAGGGCGGCGGCCCGTCCAGCATGCGGATGGGCCCCTGCCCTCTGCCAGCCGCCTTCTTACACCTCTTGCGCGGGCGCCGCGCCGGCGATCGCCCCCTGCACCCCGCCCTTGCCCCCTGCCGCCCGTCCAGCAACCCCGATCGGCCGGCCGCGTCCCCGCCCCGCTCGCCGACGCCTGGGACTGCCCCCGCCGCCCGTTGATGGGGGTTGCCTGCCCCCGCGCCACTGCCCAGGCCAGCCGGCGCCTGGGACGCCCCGCATCGCCCCCTCCGCGCCCCCGCAGGGGCGGGATCCGGCCCCGATCGGCCGCCCGCGCCCAAATTTTTATATACTAACGGTCTGCTCGCGGCCCCAATGGTCTGGCTAAGACGCTGCACGCACTACCTCTTCATAGTGGTGGTGGCCGTGAACTCGACACTGCTTACGATTAACGCCGGAGACTACATCTTCTACACCGACTGGGCTTGGACGTCGTACACTGTGTTCTCCATATCGCAGACCCTCATGCTCGTCGTTGGCGCGACGTACTACCTGACGTTCACCGGGGTGCCGGGGACGGCTACGTACTATGCGCTGATCATGACGGTGTACACGTGGGTTGCAAAGGGGGCCTGGTTTGCCCTCGGGTATCCGTACGACTTTATCGTCACGCCCGTATGGTTGCCGTCCGCAATGCTGTTGGATCTGGCCTACTGGGCGACAAAGCGCAACAAGCACTCGCTGATACTGTTCGGCGGCGTACTTGTGGGCATGTCCCTGCCGCTGTTCAACATGGTCAATCTCATAACGGTTGCCGACCCGCTCGAGACTGCATTCAAGTACCCGAGGCCTACGCTTCCGCCGTACATGACGCCTATAGAGCCGCAGGTGGGCAAGTTCTACAACAGCCCGGTTGCGCTGGGCGCGGGAGCCGGCGCCGTATTATCGGTGACCATGGCCGCGCTCGGCGTAAAGCTGAATACGTGGACGTACAGGTGGATGGCCGCCTGGTCAAAATGGGACTAGTCAAACCCATCTTTTCATTTAGTAGCGCGCCGCGGCGCCGCGGGTCGGCCGCCGCATGCCGCATTGCGCCGGCCGGGCCGGCGGCGCCGCGGCGCCGCGCACCATCCGCGATCGCGGCCGGGCGCCAGATCGCGCTTCCAGGGACGCCGGGCGGGGCCGGCCGCCGCGGGGCCCTGCCCCTCGAGGCGGGCCCCGAGTTCGCCGGGCCGGCCCTGGCGCGCGTCCGCCCGCACGCCCGCCCGCGTCACTGCGGCGGAACTTTGGCCGAATGCCGTTTCGCGGCCGCGACAAAACAGCCCTGCTTGCCGCGCATCCGGGGCGCGGGCGCGCCGCGTGCACATTCAGGTCTCTAGGACGATCCGCGCCTAGGGCGCCTGCACAGGCGCGCGGCGCGGCCAGATGGGACGGCATCCCGCAGGTGCACCCGCCCGCCGGCCCGACAGGGAGGGGGGGGATCGGGCTAGGGCCGCCTGACTTGACGGCAGGGAGGGGGGCGAATATCCTAGTATACGAACCTTTATCGATCTCGGGATCGGCGCGCGGCGCAAATGGCGGCGGCAGACGGGCGCTGGAACTGCGGCAAGGGCGGCTGGCGCGCCTGTTGCCGCATTGCCGGGTCGATCGTCGACGCGGCATTGTCGATCGCGCGCGCGTTTGAGGCGCGCAGCGCAGCGCTGAAGGACGAGAACACGGGCCTAGCGATGCGCGTGCACGAGTTGGCGGCCGGCAAGAAGGCGCTCGAAAAGCAGGTGCGCGAGGTGCGCGGAGCCCTGGTGGACGCGCACGGCAAGCTGGACGAGTCGCGCGCCGGCGAGGCCAGGGCCGTCCGCGAGGGGGAGGAGGCAGTCGCGAAGAAGGACGAAGAGATACGAAGTCTGAGGGACGACAAGGCCGACCTGCTGTGCAGGCTGACCACGGCCGAGGCCGGGCAGGCCGAGGCCGGACAGGCCGAGGCCGGACAGGCCGAGGCCGGACAGGCCGAGGCCGGACAGGCCGAGGCCGGGCGGAAGCGGGCAGGCGGCGGCGGCGGCGGCGGCGGCGGCGAGCAGGCGGCAAGGGTCGCCCGCCTGGAGAAGGAGAATGCCGACCTGAAGAGGGAGAATGCCGTCGCCAGCGGCCCGAACACGCCGTCCGGCGCCCTGTCGCTCACCAACATGCTGCGGCGCAGGTTCCGGGCCATCGTGGGCCTGGCGTACAGGGGCGGCGCCAAAAAGGCCAGGAAGCGCGGCGGGCAGCCGGGCCACAAGGGGCACTCCAACAACGACAAGGTGGGCGCCCGCTTCCGCGTCCCCGCCCCGCAACAGTGCCCCGACTGCCACGTGGACCTGGAGCCTGCCAACCCTGGAACGAGCAGGTACTGGCTGAGGCCGGGCGGGTCGATCAAGGGCCTGGTGCCCGTGAACAAGGAGGCCGTGGAGATGCTGCGGCTGTCGCGCGAGCTGGCGCGGCACGGCGCGGTCGGCAGGCCCGACTGCACGTCGGTCTCGTTCGGCAGGGGAAAATGCCCCAAGTGCGGCTGCCTGTTCGAGGGGGCGTGCACCGCGGTCGTGCGCGGAACCGCCGCCTCCAAGGAGGACTGCCACGAGGTGCTCAGCCTGTGCAAGCGCATGCCCGACCGCCCCATAGCGGCCCACCTGCGGGCAAGGCGCGACTTTAGGCTCGGCCCCGCCTCGGTGCGCAGCGCGCGCGGGGCCATGCGGGACACCGTCAGGCCGCACAACGCAAAGATACCGAGGCGCATCGGGAAAGAGGCGCACCACCGCAACGACGAGTCGGTGATGAAGGGGAGCGACGGCGGCGGCGGAGGGAACGGCGGCAAAGGCGGGGGCGGCGGCAAAGGCGGGGGCGGCGGCAAAGGCGGGGGCGGCGGCAAAGGCGGGGGCGGCGGCAAAGGCGGGGGCGGCGGGGGCGGCGGCGCCACCATACTCGAGAGCGCGACGAGGGCCGCCTCGCCCAAGTTCGTCACCGTCCTGGGCGCCTGCACGGAGCGGCTGGTGTACCTCCGCTTCCGGACCAGCCGATCAAAGGCGACGATGCACGCAACGTACATCGACTTTGTCCACGTATCCGCCACAGTCGACGGGTACGAGGGGCAGCCGTGCAAAAAGGTCCAGCGCGACATGGTCCACATAATCCGCAAGGCCGAGTTCTCCGCGTTCAGGGCGTTCGACCAGCTCGCCAAGGGAGGGCGCATGGGCCCCGACGACCTCTACGTGCGCATGAGGGAAGAGTACGAGTGGGCCCGCGACGGCGTGGGGCGGATCATGGGCGACCCCGAGTCGCACGCCGTGCCGTGGGTAGACGACGACGGATCCCCCGCCGCCCCTCCTGCCGCCCCGTCGGCCGCCCCCCTGCCCGACGGCAGCGGCCGCCGGCGCGGCGCGGCGGCCGTCCGCGCCGCCGGCGACGAGATCGACGACGACGAAGAGGCCGCCGAGCTTCTCGGCGCCGTCAGGGCGTACATCCGCCTGCTGTACCTGTACAAGTTCGTCCGGTGCTGGGACACGGCGTCCGAGTCGGCCGCGGCCGCGCTGCGCGGCATGGTCGAGACGGGCATACTCCCGCTGTACGGCGAGGGCAAGCACCCCGCCAAGACGGCAATCGCCAACGCGCTGCCCGACATGTTCTACGCGCTCTCCGTCAAGGGCATGCCGTTCGACAGCAACGAGATCGAGAGGGCGTTCCACGAGCTGCTCGGCCCGTACAAGAGGTCGCACTTCCAGACGCAGAGCGTATGGGGCATGACCACGGGGGAGGAGCTTCTCACGTTCATCGGCATGTGCACAAGGAACGGGATCGACCCCGCCGACGGGCTGGACATGCTGATGGCCGATCCAAACTGGTTCGCCGCCGACGACGGGGCGGCTAGCGCGCCCCGGTGCGCCGCTACAGCCGCTGCCGGCGGGGCGGCGGCGGCGGCGGCGCGGCGGGTGCGCCGCTACAGCCAGACCGGCCCCGGCCCGCCGCCATGACGTGGGCGGGAGGCGCGCGGCAAGCCGGCCGCCGCCTCTGCCGCCGCCGCGCCAGTAGCGGCGGCGGCGGCTGACCCTTCCCGCCCGGCCGCATGACAGCAGCGCGAGAGGGCCCACGGTTCGTCACGGGAGGAGGGGCGGGGGGCGCCCGCGGCGCCGGCATGCCGCCCGCGCACCGGCGTTCCGGGCGCCCGCGGCGCCTGCATGCCGCCCGCGGCCCCCCCCCCTAATCCCGCACGGCATGCCGCCCGCGGCCGCCCGCCCCCGGCCCGGCAGGCACCGCCCTAGAGACCTGAATGTGCACCGCGCCGCGCGCCGGGCGTGACGCAAGGCACATAAGCTAGGCCCGGGGCGCGCGCTGCGTTGAGGCGCGGGCAGGGGGGGCATGCCGGGCGCCGCATGCGGAATTCCGACCCCCCGCAGCAGCTGATCGCGCACGACTCGCCGGCGCGGGGGCCACGGCCGGAGCAGGATGCCGCGCCCCCCCGGGTGCGCCCCTTCCTAAAGTGGGCCGGCGGCAAGCGCCGCCTGATCCCGGATATCGCCGCGGCGTTTCCGGCCGACTTTAACCGCTACTTTGAGCCGTTCCTCGGCGGCGGCGCCGTCCTGTTCCACGTCCTCTCGGCGTACCCCGACAAGGACTGCTCGGCGTCCGACTCGAACCCCGAACTCGTCTCGACGTACGAGGCGATCAGGGACGGGGTCGAGCGCCTCGTGCCGCTCCTGCAGGGCCACGCCGAACGCGTCGCCTCCGGCGGCGGCGACTACTACTATGCAGTCAGGGGCGAGTCGCCGCAGGGCGCGGACGAGCGCGCCGCCCGCATGCTGTTCCTCAACCGCACGTGCTTCAACGGCCTGTACCGGCTCAACAGCAGCGGCAAGTTCAACGTGCCGTTCGCCGGGCACCACAGGCAGAACATTGTCAACGCCGCCGTGCTGCGCGCCGCCAGCTCGGCCCTCTCCACCGGCCGCCTCTCGATCGCGTGCCGCGACTTTGAGGAGGCCGTGGCCGGCGCGTCGGCCGGGGACCTGGTCTACATGGACCCCCCGTACCAGCCGACGAGCCCGACGGCGGGCTTTACGCACTACACGCGCGAGGACTTTACCGTCCGCGACCTGATGCGCCTCGCCGGCGTGTGCCACGAGCTGGCCGGCAGGGGCTGCCGCGTCCTGCTCTCGAACTCGGACACGCCGGAGGTGCGGTGGCTGTTCCGCGGCGAGGCCTGGAGGTACAGGCGCCTTGCGGTCAACCGCATGATCAACGCGGACGGGGCAAACAGGCGCGGCCACGCCGAGCTTCTCATTAGAAATTACTAGCTTCGAACGGGATCCGAACCCGCGACCTTTACCTTACCAAGGTAACGCTCTACCAGGCTGAGCTATCGAAGCGCGCGCGTCCGCCGGGCAAAAACCATATAACTCTTGGCGGCACGATGATCGGCCGCATTCGCGCCGCCTGCGGGCGTCTGCGCGCCCCCCGCGCGGGGCGGCGGTACGGCGGCAGGCCGGGCAGCCGGCCGGTTCGGGGTGGCCCGCCGGGCGGCGCCGCGGCGCCGGGCGGGCCTGGCCCGCCGCCGGCAGGGGGGAGGAGGAGAGGGGCGCGGAGCCCTGCACACTGCCTGGCCAGGCCCGCCCTTCAGGCCGTCTGCCCGCCAGCGGGCAGCGCATCCGGTGCCTAGCAATCGAACGGTTCGCCGCGCGAGATCTCGGGTCCTTGGGGCCCGTGCCGGGGCCAGGCGCCGTTGCGATCCAATGCGGGCGCGATCAGCGCCGCGCCGCTGGGCGGCATGCCGGTGGGCGGGCGGGGGAGGGGAGGGGAGACGGCACGCGCGGGCCCGCCGCCCGCCGCCGGCTGTATCGGGCCGCCCGCCGCCCGCCGCCCCCGCCGCCGGCGTCAGGCGGGCGGCAGTACCCAGGATCGCGATGCCGTCGGGGCGGCACGCCGCCGGCGCCCCGCACCGGGCGCCTAAACGCTCACTCCGCCGTAGTTACAAGAAAACTTTTGCAAAGGGTTCTTTGTAATCCGCGGTGGGTCGCTTGAGGGGGGGTCGAGGGGGGCTGGCGGGCCTTCGACACCCGCCCACGGCCGTCCGAAGCCGGTGTGCGGGTCGCCTAGCCGGTACTGGGCAGTATCCGGACGCTTTTGCCCGACACTTTGAAGGTGATGCGGTCGGTGAGGCCCAACAGGTCGACGACTGGCTTTGGGATGGTGCTCTGGTAGCCCCGCCCCTCATAGTAGCCGAGGCCCACGGTGAACTCTTTGGTGTCCTTGCGCCACCGTCCCATGCTCACTGGCCTCAAAATTCCTTTATAAGCACATAAAACTCAGTAGATTTATAACCCCCCTTTGGAGACGCGCGCCGTTGGTCGCGGGCGTTTGCTACAGTGGCGATGCGGCGGGGGTCGACCGGCATGCTGGTCTAGCGGCGGATACGTTCGCCGACCCGTTCGCCGACCCGTTCGCCGACCCGTTCGCCGACCCGTTCGCCGACCCGTTCGCCGACCCGTTCGCCGACCCGTTCGCCGACCCGTTCGCCGAGGGCGGCACGGGACACCCCTGGCTCGCCATCCCGCCGCCGGGCGATGCCGACACGGAAGTGGACATGCTCCAGACCCTGCTCGACATCGTGGACATGGTGCCCGTCGCCATGGAAAACGCCAAGCGGTCCGCCGCGGGCAAGCTCCTTGAAGAAGGGGGGCACGTCAAGCGCCTCGACGAGTTCCAGTTCCAGGTCACTCCGGCCAACACGGGCAAGCGCGCCCCGGCGGCCAAGCGAGACCGGATCTACAACGTGCTGATCCTGCCCGGCGTGGGGTCGTCGTGCACCTGCCCCGACCACAAGAACAGGGGCGGCCGGGTCCTCTGCAAGCACATCCACGCCGCGCTCTCCCTGGCGCACAAGGAGGACACCGAGAAGGAAGCCGAGGCAAACTTTGTCGAGGATTCGGTCGTCGCGGCAATGTTCAGGGGGGCGGCGGAGGCTAGCCGCGGGGCGGAAGAGGCTAGCGGGAAGACGGGCGCGGCCAGGTCGGCGTACGCGGCGTACCGGTGCATGGCCGGCGACGAGGAGGGGGAGAGGGGCGCGGACCGTGCCGTGTGGCAGTGGGGCGGGACGGCGGCGGCGGCGGCGCCCGGCGGGGCGGCGCTCCGAATAGCCAAGTTCGACCCGTCCTCGTGCGCGCTCTGCGGCGGCGGGCCGGTCACCGGGCACGGGACCCGCCACAACCAGAACTACGACACCCGGAGGTACAAGTGCGGCTCGTGCGGCAAGACGTTCTCGGGGAACGTGGGGTTCGCCCGCCTCAAGGCGAGCCCCGAGATCGTGACGCAGGCCGTCCACATGTGGCTGGCGGGAATGTCGCTGCCGGCGGTTGCGCTGTGGCTCGAAGAGTTCGCCTCGATCAAGGTGTGCCACAAGACGATACTCAACTGGGCAGAATCTGAGATCGGCCTGATCGAGGAGTACGCAGACAGCGTCCTCACCCCGCGCGTCTCCGACATGTGGAGGACCGACGAGATGTACTACGGCATACGGGGCAGGGAGCAGTACGCGTTCTGGATGATCGACGACCTCACGCGCTACGTCCTTGCGCTGCAGACGGCGGAGCACAAGGGAACGTCCGACGTCAAGCCGCTCTTTGAGCACGCCGCGGCCCTGGCGTCCATGGACGCGCCGGCCATCCTCGTTTCCGACAAGGCGGCCAACTTCCACAGGGCGTGGCACGACCTGTACCGCGCCAGGAACTTCATGCATCGCCCCACGTTCCACATCCAGACAATACACGCGACCGACACCGACTACAACAACAATATGATGGAGCGCTTCAACGGCTGGATCAGGGCGCGCACCAGGGCCGCGAGGGGGCTCAAGAGCATCGACTCGGCGATGCTGCGCGGGCTGCGCGTGTTCCACAACTTCGTACGCCTGCACGGCGGGCTCGGCGGGATCACACCCGCCCAGGCCGCCGGAATCGACATAGAGCGGCCCAACGCCGCGATGACACTGGCGCAGAACGCCGCCGTCCACAGGCTTCGCCGCCGGACATAGGGGCTGCGCCCGCAGCAGGACAGGGCGCCGCGCAGGACGGCCCCCGCGCCGCCGGGCGCCAAGGGCGCCCGGAGGCGCCCCGGCGGCGCCCCAAGATCGACCGTCCGGCTGCAATGAGGCCGAAATCGGCAGGCGGGCGCGGCATGCACGGCCAGCGAAGCCCCCGGATCGGGCGATCCTGGCGGGCGGAGAGGCGGGGCGGCCGGGCCGCCCACCGCGGATTACAAAGAACCTTTGCAAAGGGAGTGCTTAATAACCGCGCCGCCTCTCTCCCGCCCACGGGCTGCGACTGGGCAGTCAACAGGGGGGCGGTTTGTGCGCCCTAGGCGTACCCGTCCCCCGCTTTTAGATCAATCGCAGTGGGATTCTAGTCAAACCCGGTTCTGCTCAAAATTCGCGCCCGCCGCGGTTTCTTGATCGCCGCCTTGCTTCTTCATGTCCACGACCGTGCATGCCTGTGAGGCAGTCGCCTGTATCGGGGGGACGAGGCGCGTGATCTACGGCGCCCGGCGGGGAGTCGCGGACGCGGACGGCGCATCAGGCGGGGCAACCCGAGGGATCGCGCGGCGCTGGCTAACTAAGAAACCGCGGCAAGCACGAATTTTGAGCAGAACCGCCGCGCGGCCTGCGGGCCGCCGCCCGCTACCCGCTTCCCTGCCAGCAGACGGCGCGCACGGTGACCGCCCCTTCCGCGTACACGGCATAGTGCCTCAGGACGGTGTCGATGCAGTGGTGCTCGGCGCCGCCCTCCCCGCGGCCGTGCCTCGCCCTGTCGTCGCGCGTGTGGCCGAATATCTGCCGCAGGCCGGGAACGTCCCTGTACTCTTGGTTGTAGTCGCACCATACAATGCCCCCCGTCGCGGCCGCGCCGCCCCTTGCGTACCCCGCCTGCAGGAACGGATGGCCGTGCCCCGCGTCGTCGATCCTGGCCAGGTCCTCCCTGGCCTCCTCGATTACGCCGCCCACGTCGGCCGCCGTCGCCCCCGGCCTTAGGGACTCGAGGAACGGCGCCGACAGGCCGGCGTGCGTGCACAGCCACGCGTCCCCGGGCCGGCCGCCGTCCATTCCGAGCCAGCAGAACGGCTCAAGCCGGCTCCAGTCGACGCCGCGCGAGGCAATGACGGCGCGCTTGAGCGGCCTGTACCCCGAGCAGCGCAGGCCGTTCAGGCCCGACATGTAGTTGAGGTCGTGGTTGCCGACGAGGTGGACCCTGGATGGGTCGGCGAACGACCGGCCGAGCCACGCCGCCGTGGCGTCGGCGTCCTCGGCAGTGTCTCCAAAGTCGTCAAAGTAATCGCCCAGGAAGACGACCCTGTCGGGCGACTCGGCGGCCACGATCGCCTCGGCCCTCTTCCACTTGTTGTGCACGTCGGGTATGACGACGGCCCTTTCGCCCGGCCGGAGGCTCACGCTTGCCACGGCGCCGCCCCTCCGGCCCCCGCTATACCTGTTGCCGGCGCCCCCTCCCCCCGCCCAGTCGCGCCCCCTCCCCTGCCCGCCCCCGCCCCCTGCCGGCGCCCGCCTGCCCGGCGGAGCCCGCCCCCGCCCGCCGCGCCCCGCCAGGCGCGGGGATGGAGGGGGGGGGGTGGACGAGGGCCGCGGGCCGCGGGGCGCGGCCCCCGCCCCCGCTGCGTCGCCCGGGCGGATGCGAAATCGATATAACCGGCCGCCCCGGCCGCGGCGCGGGCCGCTTCCGTTGAAGGTTGCCATCGTGTACAACAAGAAAAAGATCGAGAGCGGCGACGTCATCAACGTGTTCGGGGCGGCCACGCGCGAGCACTACAGGATCGAGACCGTCGAAAAGGTCGCCCGCGCGCTCGAGCGCGGCGGCCACACCGTAAAGATCGTAGAGGGCGGCATGCGGTTCATCGACGACCTGCGCGGCTTCATGCCGCGCGTCGTCGCCGGCGAGCGGCCGGGCATGGTCTTCAACATGGCGTACGGCATACAGGGGCGCAACCGGTACACGCACGTGCCGGCAATGCTCGAGATGCTCGGCATACCCTACGTCGGGTCGGGGCCCGAGGCGCACGCCGTCGTCCAGGACAAGGCCCTCACCAAGATGGTCCTGCAAAAGAACGGCATACCGACCCCAAAGTCCTGGGTGTTCTCGTCGGCCGGCGACGACCCCGCCGGCCTCGAGTTCCCCGCCATCGTAAAGCCAAAGATGGAGTCGACGTCGATGGGCATGGACGTCGTGAGCAGCGTCGGGGACCTGCGCCGGTCCGTCGCCGCCCAGATCGAGCGGTACTCGCAGGACATTCTCGTCGAGCAGTTCGTCGCCGGCCGCGAGTTCGCCGTCGGCATAGTCGGCAACGGCCCGCACACCGAGGTGCTGCCAATCGTCGAGCTCGACCTCGGCGGCGACCCGAACCGCATCCAGACCGCGTCCGACAAGCTCGAGAGCCCCGTCCGCAAGGTGTGCCCCGCGCCGCTCTCGGACGGCGAGGCGGACCGCATGCGCTCGATGTGCGCCGACGCGTACGCGCGCCTCGGCCTCTGCGACTTTACCCGGGTGGACCTGCGCATGGACGCGGCCGGGCGCATGTACGTGCTAGAGCTCAACTCGCTCGCGAGCCTCGGGGCGACCGGCTCGCTGTACAGGGCAGCGCAGGCCGCGGGGTACGACTACGACTCGCTGATAAACCGCATACTTGACGCGGCGGCGCTGCGGTACTTTGGCGAGCCGCACCTGCGCGGGAGTGCGGGCGGCGCCGGCGGCGGGCCGGGCGCGGCGCGGGGCCGCGCGGGCGGCGGCGGCGGCGCGGGAGGCGCCGGCCAGGGCCCCGCCCACCCCCCACTGCACGCGTCCCTGCGCAGCTACCTGCGCACGCACTACCCGACGAGCGAAAAGCTGCTCGAGCACCTCGTAGACATCAACTCGAGCGCCGGCAACGTCGAGGACGTCAACCGCGTCGGCGCCGCCGTCTCGCGGCGGCTCGAGCACGCCGGGTTTGCGGCGCAGGTGTACCGCGAGTTCGACGTCGGGAACACGGTGTACCTGTCGAACCACGACGGCTCGGCGGCCAACGACATTCTCGTCCTCGGGCACCTCGACACCCCGTACACGAACCGCGACTTTGCGCCGTTCCGCGAGTCGGGCAACCGCCTGTACGGGTCCGGCGCGGCCGAGAGCAAGGGCGGGCTGGCCGTGGCCGTCTCGGCCCTGCAGGCGCTGCGGTTCATGCGCCGCCTGCGCGAGGCGCGCGTCGGCGTGCTGCTCGTCGGCGACGACAGCCTCGGCGGCCGGTTCAGCCGCAAGATCGTCCGCGACACGGCCGCCGCCTCGCGCAGCGCCGTCGACGTAAAGTGGGGGATGGAGGGCGGCGCCGTGGCCACGTCGTGCTCGGGCACGGCAAAGTACCACGTGGACATGACGCACGTGCGCACGCACGGCCGCGACTACGCCGACATCGTGCCGGCCATGTGCAGGAGGGTCGCCGCGCTGAGCCGGATCGCCCCCGGCGGCGGCGGGCAGCACTCGGCCGCGCCGGACATACGCGGCAGCGGCATGTCCGTCTCCGAGTTCCGCGCGACCTCGTCGTTCGGGCGCGAGCCGGACTACGGCCTGCTCTCGCTCACGTCGCGGTACGCGACCGAGGACGAGGGCGCCGCGTTCGAGGCCGAGATGTGGCGGATAGCGCGCAAGCGCGACGGGGCAAAGCTCGACGTGCACATATCCCGGCAGGCCTCGCGCAGCCCCGTGGCCGCCTCGGCCGCGACCGAGTCCCTGTACTCTGCGGTGCGGGCCGAGGCGGCGGCCGCGGACATGCGCGTCGAGGGGAGGCACCGCCGCGCATCCTCGAGCCTCGGCGACGTCGGCCGCGACATGCCTATGGTCGGCTCGATGGGGCCCGTGGGCGTCGACGTGCGGACGCCCGACGAGCACATACTCGCCGACAGCCTCATCGACAGGGCCGTCCTGCTCGCCCTGGTCGTGCACCGGCTCGCCTCGGACAGGCGCCGGGCCGAGGGGGGCGGCCGGGGAGGCGGCGGGCGATCCGCCTCCGCCGCCTCCGCCGCCTCCGCCGCCTCCGCCGCCTCCGCCGCCTCCGCCCCGGCGGGCGCCCCCGCGGATACCCGGTGATCCGTTGGACGTCGGGCTGATCGAGGGGTCGTTTCGGCCGACGCGCGACGGCAAGTGCGCCGCCGCCGGGGGCGGCATGGTCTCGACGGCGTTTCCGGACGCGACGAGGGCCGGCGCGTCAATGCTGCGCAGGGGCGGCAACGCAGTCGATGCCGCCTGCGCGGCCGCCCTGGCGCTGTGCGTGTGCGAGCCGCAGGCCTCGGGGCTGGGCGGGCAGTCGCTGGCGCTGGTCCACGCCGGCGGCCGCACGGTCGCCGTCGACGGGTCGAGCAGGGCCCCGTCGCTGGCGTGCGCGCGCGCGTTCCGCGGCCCCTCCGCCCCTGGCCGCCTCGTCGGGTACGCCGCCTCGACGGTGCCGAGCACGGTCGCCGCGATCGGCCACCTGTCCGAGAGGTACGGCCGGCTCGAGTGGGCCGACGTGGTGGCCCCCGCCGCCCGGACGGCGCGGCGCGGGTACAGGATTACGCCGCTCCAGTCGCGCCTGCAGGCGGACAGCGTCGAGGGGTTCATGGCCGTGCCGTCGCGGTCGGGCGCGCGCTACTTTCTGCGCGACGGCGAGGCGCCGCACCGTCCGGGCGACCTGTTCGTCCAGGACGACCTTGCGCGCACGCTCGACGGCCTCGCGTCCGGCGGGTACCGGTCGTTCTACACGGGAGAGACGGCCGAGCGCATCGGCGAGGACATGCGGCGAAACGGGGGGCTCGTCCGCGCCGACGACCTGCGCATGGTGCCGGTTCCGGCAGAGCGCAAGCCCGCGGCGGGGCGGCACGGCCGCGGCCTGCGCATTGCGGCGATGCCGATGCCGGCGGCCGGCGGCGCCGTCCTGCTTGCCCTTGCGGTAATGCGGCGCCTGCGCCGCCCGCTCGTGCACCCCGCCCCGCCCGAGCCGCACCTGTACGCGGCCGAGGCGGTCCGCGCCGCGCTGGCGCGCAGGGAGGCCGCGCTGGCGCGGTGGGACGGCGGCGCCGGCGAGGGCGAGGGCGGGGACGGCGACCACGACGGCGCCGGCCGGGGGCGGCTTGCGGGGGAGATCGCGCGGGAGATCAGGGCCTGCACCCGCGCCAGCGCCAGCGCAGGCGCCGGCCGCTCCGCGGCGCAGGCGCCGGCCGCGGACGACGGGTCCGGCGAGACGACCCACTTGTCGGCAATGGATAAAGAGGGCAACGCGGTTGGGATTACGCAGTCCATCGAGCTCGTGTACGGGTCAAAGGCGGCCGCCTCGGGCCTCGGGTTCCTGTACAACAACTACATGTCGGCGTACGAGACGGCAGGCGCGTCGCACCGGCACTACCTGCGCCCAAACGCGGCGCCTCGGACGTGCGCGGCCCCGTGCATCGTGTTCCGCGGCGGCAGGCCGTGGATCGTGGCCGGCAGCCCCGGCAGCTCGCGCATCGTCTCGGCCGTGTCCCTCTTCCTGAGCCGCGTCGTCGACGGCAGCGCCGACATGGGCTCGGCCGTGCGGATGCCGCGCGTGCACTGCTCGCCGGACGGGGCCGCGAGCATCGAAGACGACGGCGGCGGGCCGCGCGGCGCCACGGCGGCCGCCGCCGAGCGCCTGCGGCGGGCTGGGTACGCGGTCGACGTGCGCGAGCGCCGGTCGTTCTACATGGGGGCCGTCCACGCCGTCATGCGCCGGCAGACCGGGGAGGGGTTCCAGGGGGTCGCCGAGGTGCGCCGCGACGGCACCGCAGGGGGGACTGGCTAGGCCTGGCGCCTCCATCAGCCGCCGCCGCCGCCGCCGCGGCACCCCTGCCCGTCCTCGTGTCGATACCGCACGGCGGCTCGCGCGCGCCGGCCGAGCTCGCCGGCCGCATCGCCGCCTCGCGGGCCGAAATACTCGACGACTCGGACGCATTCACCGCCGGGATATACGGCCTGCGGCGCGGCGTCGACGTCGAAGAGGTCGTCGCCGCCGACATTGCGCGCGCGTTCGTCGACCCGAACCGGCCGCCCGGCGAGGCGCCCCCGGAGAGCCCCGACGGGGCCGTAAAGTCCGAGACGTGCTTTGGGGCGGCGCTGTACAGGCGGGGGGCCGAGCCAGGCGCGAACCTGGGGGCGGCGCTCGTCGCAAGGTACCACGGGGGGTACCACGCGGCGCTGCGCGCGGCCCTGGCCAACCCGCGGCTCCGCCTGTGCATCGACTGCCACTCGATGGCGGCAGCGGCGCCGCCGCGGTCGGCGCCCGACGCGGCCGGCGCCCCGCGCCCCGCGTTCTGCCTGTCAGACGGCTCCGCCGACGGCGCCGCCCAACCCTCGTGCCCCCGCCCCGCGCTCGAGGAGCTCGCCTCGTGCATTGCCGGCTCGTTCGGCGTGGGCAGGGGCGGCGTGCGGATCAACGACCCGTTCGGGGGCGGCTACATTGTGCGCACGTACGGCCGCGCCGGCGCCGCCGGCCGCGCCGGCGCCCGCCGCGTCCCCTGGGTGCAGCTCGAGATGAACCGCTCGCTGTACCTCGACGGGCCGCAGCCGTCCCCCGCCGCGTCCGGCGGCCCGTCGGCCGACCCCGCCCGCATCGCCGCCCTCGGCGGCATGTTCCTGGGCGCGCTGCGGTCGTTCTTTGGCGGGGATCCGGCCCTAGGCGGGTAGCACGCGCACGCCGAGGCCGGCAATGTGCCGGCTGAACGCCCCAAAGTCCTCGTCGCACGTGTACAATGTCACCGTCCTGGACTGCTCGGCGGCGATCTTTGCGGCAAGGGCGAGCACCTTTGTGTCCACGGCCCCCTCGGGCGGGCCGCCGCCGGCGAGCCGCCCGTTGGACCTCTTCCTGTCCTGCCACCTGGCCTTTTCCATGTCGCCCATGCCGAGCCACGCGCGCCAGTACATTTTGATCACCCTCAGCGAGTCGGCGTACGAGACCCTGAACCCGACCGCCCGCTCCGACGGCATCGCGCCGAGGGCGTCCTTTACCCTGCCGATGACGTCGCCGTGGCGGCCGCCGTGGCACCGCAGCCCCGACAGGAGGCCGGGCAGTATGCTGATTATCTCGCCCCTGCACGCCCACGGCACGATGACAGTCTCGCCGCGCCTGCCCTCCCCCCTGCCGCTCCACTCGCCCAGGCCGGCGAGCCTGCCGGCAAAGTACTCTTTGCCGCGTATGTCCTCGGGCAGGTCGCACTCGCCGGCGCATGCGCCGACGACGCACGGCATGGCCACGTTCGTGTCGGCCACGGCCAGGCCGCTGCGCTCCCAGCGCGGCGGACTGGGGGGAGGCGCCCCGGCCCCCGCCCCCTCCGCGCCCCCCGTTCCGCCGCCGCGCGCGATCTCGCCGTGCAGGCCGGCGAGGTCGGGGTCCAGCCGCATGCCCTCGAGGTAGTGGGCGCGCGCCTCGCCGAACCTGCCGAGCGCGTCGAGGGCCCTCCCGATGCAAAAGTGGTCCTCGAGGCGCCGCGCCCTGCACGCGCCGGCCCGGCCGTACGCGGCGCGCGCCTCGCCGGCCCTGCCCTTTTTTTCGAGTATGCGGCCCCTGTGGTACAGGGCCTGCGCGTCGCAGGGATCCGACTCGAGGGCCCTCTCGAACATGGCAAGCGCCCTCTCGTCGCTCGTGTCCATCATGCCCCCCTTTATGTTGGCGCTGTGCGCGTGGATCGTGCCGCCGAGCACGAGCGCCTCGTGGTGGCCGGGGTCTGCCTCGAGCGCCCTGCCGATCCTGTACAGCGCGTCGTTGTAGTTGGATATGGCCGTGTGCCCCTCGTCGAACTGCCTGCGCCTGGCCTGGCGGCGCCGGCGGCCGCGGCCGCGGCGAGCGCATCGGGGCCGTCCTGCCCGCCGGGGCGGGCCTGCCTGTAGCACCTTGCGGCCTCGTCGTACCTGCCCAGCCCGTACAGGGCCCCTGCCATTGCGCTCCACCCCTCCGAGTCGCCGGCCCGCAGGGCAGCGGCCGGGAACCGGGCGAGCGCCTCCTCGTACATTCCCCTCCCGGCCAGCCCGACGGCCTCGGCGCGCGCGGCCGCCTCGGCCTCCCTGCGCGCCCTCGCCCTCTCCTCCTCCTCGCGCCTGCGCCGCTCCCTGCGCTCCGCGCCCTGGCCGCTCCGGCCTCGGCCTCCCGCCGCGCTGCGCCTCCTCGCGCCGGCCGCCTCGGCGGCCGCGCGCCTCTCGGCCTCGGCCCTGTCCCTCTCCATGCGGCCGGCCTCTTTTTTCCTCCTCTCGCCCGCCTCGGCCTTTGCCTCCCTGACCCTTTCGGCCAGCGCGGCGGCCCTCTTTGACAGCCTGTTGCGGGACAGGGCCTTTTTCAGGTGCGCGGCGGCCTCGTCGTACCTGCGCGCCTCGCCGCGCCCGCCGAGCAGGTACGAGGCGAGGCCGGCATAGTACAGGCCGTCCGAGCCGGCCGGCCTGGACGACGCGGCCGCCCTGAGGTGCGCCTCGGCCTCGGCGCCGCGCCCGCACTCCGCAAGGGCCTCGCCGGCGAGGCACCGTATCCTGGCGTCCCCCGGGCTTGCGGCGGCTGCCGGGCCGAGCAGGCCGGCCGCCTCGCGGTGCCGCCCCGTGCGGCACAGCGCATGCGCCCTCCCCGCCGCGCCGGCGCCGCCGGCCATGTCGAGGCCGTCCCCGCCCGCGGCCGATTCCGCGGCCCTCCCGTACGCGGCCGCGGCCTCGTCGTCGCGGCCCTCGGCCTCGCCGGCCATGCCGGCGTACAGCCAGGCCGCCGAGCATTCGGGGTCGGCTGCGCACGCCCTGGCGCACCGCTCGGCGGCCTCGCCGTACCTGCCGGTCTCGTACAGCGCCCTGGCCTCGACGGCCAGGACGGCGGGGTCGCCCCCTGCCGGCCCTGCGGCGCCCGAGATGGCCGCCAGCGCCTCGCCGTGCCTGTCGTCGAGGATCAGGGCAAGCCCCCTGTACGCGAGCAGCGCCGGCTCGGACGGGCTGCGGGCGGCCTCTCTTGCAAAGTGGTTTGCCGCCTTTGCGGCCCTGCCGGCCCTTATCTGGAGCCTGCCGAGGCGCACCGTGCAGGCCAGCCTGTCAGGCCCGCCGAGGGCCCCCTCGGGCGACTTGAGGGCCTTTTGGCACTCTTTCTGCGCCTCGCCGTGCCTGCCGAGGGCCTCGAGCGAGGCGGCCCGCAGGGCGCGCGCGGCCCATGCGCCGTCGGGGCTCGACCTGATGGCCTCGTCGCACGCGGCCGCGGCCTCTTCGTGGCGCCCCTCGGCGGACAGGGCGGCCGCGGCCTCTTCGTGGCGCCCCTCGGCGGACAGGGCGGCCGCGTCCGCCGCCGCTTTTTCCTCCCCGCCTGGCGGCCCTGCCGCCGCTCTGCCGCCGGCGTTGCCGCCGCCGGCGCCGGGAGCATCCTCCTCGCCGTCCAGCGCGGGATGCCCTGAATTGTCCATGACTCGTGGGCGCCGCACATGCATTTATCACTGTCCGCATCGGGCCGTTGCCCTCCGCGGCGCACGCCCGCCGCCCTGCGGGCGCTCGTTCCTGGCACGCGCCGCGCCGCGCCGCGCCGCCCGCGGCCGCGGGACGGGCGGGCCGCGCCCGCCTGGCTCGCCCGATCAGGGCGCACCGGCCTGCAAAAGGGCCGGTCCGGGGCCGGCTTTTCTAGTCTCTGGCGGCCGTGGCGCGGGCGCAGATGCCGCCCTGCCCTATTTTCCGCCGCGCCCGCAGGGCCGGCCGCGGCGCCGGGCCGCGCTGCGGAGCGGCCGTGATCCTGCCGGGCCGCGAGCCCTGCATCGCATTGCGCCGCACCGTACTGTGCTGCGCAGCTGGGTGCCGAGCAAACCATATATACCGATGTGCGGCAGGCCGACACGTGAGCAACATACTGCAAAGGGCCGGTCCGACTTCGGCGGGCGACAATGGCGCGGGCGCGGGCCGGGATCGGCAGGCGGCTGCGACGGAGCAGAGCGGCGTGGATCCAAAGATACTGGCGGGCATTGAGGAGGCGCAGGCCTTTTGGGCGCGGCACGGTCCAGCGTACAAGAGACAGGCAATGCTGAAGGAGAATGCGGCGTCTCAGCTAAAGTCGCACCTGGCGGCGAGGGCCAGGGAGCGGCCCAAGGAGTTGCAGGCGGCGATCATAAAACGCAGCATGGATTACAACAAGAACCACATGATAGAGATCGACGACGACTCGCCCTCGCCAACAATCATTGACATGGAACGGCGCGACGGCCTCCCGTACGACGTCCTATTTCCGTCGATGTATGCCGGCAAGGACGTCAAGCCAGCGGTTGTTTCGCCCTCGCTCCCTTACCTGGGTGACTCGGTAAAAGTCATAAAAAAGGGATCATGCGGTTGCGATGACTGTTGCTGCGATGACAGTTGCGGCTGTTGTGAGTAAGCCGACTGCCGCCGTCTTGATGGCGGATTTGCACTGCTGGCCCGCCGGCGGGTCGGTCTACTCTGCTGTATCTAGGCCGGCATTACGCATGTCGGGTGCGATCAGGGCCGTGGGCAAGCTGCTTTGATCTAGTGTACGCCCCGAGCGCGTCCTCGTGCCGCCCCAGCGCGGCGAGCGCATCGCCGCGCCCCCTGTGCGCCGCCGCGTCATTTGCATCGATCTCCACGGCCGCATCGTACGCCCCGAGCGCGTCCTCGTGCCGCCCCAGCGCGGCGAGCGCATCGCCGCGCCCCCTGTGCGCCGCCGCGTCATTTGCATCGATCTCCACGGCCGCATCGTACGCCCCGAGCGCGTCCTCGTGCCGGCCGATGGAGTATAGCAAGTTGCCGCGCCCCCTGTGCGCCGCCGCATCGTTTGCATCGATCCCTATTGCCGCATCGTACGCCCCGAGCGCGTCCTCGCGCCGCCCCAGCGCGGCGAGCGCATCGCCGCGCCCCCTGTGCGCCGCCGCATCGTTTGCATCGATCCCTGTTGCCGCATCGTACGCCCCGAGCGCGTCCTCGTGCCGGCCGATGGAGTATAGCAAGTTGCCGCGCCCCCTGTGCGCCGCCGCATCGTTTGCATCGATCCCTATTGCCGCATCGTACGCCCCGAGCGCGTCCTCGCGCCGCCCCAGCGCGGCGAGCGCATCGCCGCGCCCCCTGTGCGCCGCCGCATCACTTGCATCGATCTCCACGGCCGCATCGTACGCCCCGAGCGCGTCCTCGTGCCGGCCGATGGAGTAGAGCGCATCGCCGCGCCCCCTGTGCACATCCGCATCCTTCGCATCGATCCCTACTGCCGCATCGTACGCCCCGAGCGCGTCCTCGCGCCGCCCCAGCGCGGCGAGCGCATCGCCGCGCCCCCTGTGCGCCGCCGCATCACTTGCATCGATCCCTGCCGCCGCATCGTACGCCCCGAGCGCGTCCTTGTGCCGCCCCAGCGCGGCGAGCGCATCGCCGCGACACCTGTGCACTATCGCGTCCCTTGCATCGATCCCTGCCGCCGCATCGTACGCCCCGAGCGCGTCCTCGCGCCGCCCCAGCGCGGCCAGGGAGTCGCCGCGCCCCCTGTGCGCCGCCGCGCTCTTTGCATTAATTTTCACCGCCGCATCGTACGCCCCGAGCGCGTCCTCGTGCCGGCCGAGCGCGGCGAGCGCATCGCCGCGCCCCCTGTGCGCCGCCACGTCGTTTGCATCGATCTTTATTGCCGCATCGTGCGCCCCGAGCGCGTCCTCGTACCTGCACAGCGCGGTGAACGAGGCGCCCTTGTAGGTTAGAAACGGGGTGGCGGGCGTTGCACTCCCTACCTCGTCGCATCTCCTGACCACTGCCTCGTAGGACTCGCTCGAATCCCACGGGCAGCCGGGCAACTGCGCCGCCGCGCGGGCCTTTGCAAAGTCCATCATAACAAGGGTCAGAGGGCTGTCAGCGAACGTGCTCCACATGAACCCGTCGACCTCGCTGTGGGCGGCCGGCGCGTCAATGTCCGCGTCTTCGGCCCCGTGGGCGACCCTGTTGCGCTGGGAGATAATGCCCGCTATGGCGGCCTCTGGGCGCTTTTTCAGCCTGTTGCCCAGGCCGCACTTGTCCATTATGGATCGCACGTCGCCGGTCGACGAGACGTTCTGGCTGGCCGCGACAAGCCTTCCCCAGCTTGTGCGCCCGGCCAGGTCAAAGGCGTCGCGCCGCATGATCAGTTCCATCGAGTCGTCGCCGGGGTTGGTGTCCAGGTGCGTCTCCAGCAGGTGCCTGCCGACCTGCTCGATCGTCGTCGCAAGCCTGACCGCCACCAGGTTGCGGTCGTCCGGGCGGGTGCTGCCTAGCAGGGGGCCGAGCCGGTAGAACCTGTCGAGCGCGGCCTCAAAGTCGCCGCCCTGCATATCCGCACCCGATCGCGCGCGGGCCCTTCGCCTCAACATGCCGGCCCCCCTATGCTTAGTATTTAACTCTTTTGTACCGCCTTTTTGAACACGCGCTATGGACTTGGGCCCCGATTCATACTGGGCGGGGATCGCCCCTGCGCTGCGCGGCCGCGCCGGCACTTCGTTGTCTCGACGGTGGCGGGGCGGGCACGGGCGCGGGGAGGCAAGGCGGCCGAACGGCCATGGCGCCGTCCGCCCCTCGGGGCGGCGATCGCGTCCTGCCCCTGACGCCCCCGACTTGTGGCGTAGAGACCCGAATCCGGCAATCCCCGTGCACATTCGGGCCTCTAGGGGAGCGCCTGCCGCGGCAGGGAATGCGGGGCGCACTGCGCCGCGCGGGATTGGGGGCGCGGGCGGCATGCCTGCGCCGCGGGAGCCTGGGAAGCGAATGCGCGGGCGGCATGCCTGCGCCGCGGGAGCCTGGGAAGCGAATGCGCGGGCGGCATGCCTGCGCTGCGCGCCCGACGCTCCGGCGCCCGAGACGGGCCGCGTGCCTTCGCCGCCGTCATGCGACCGTGCAGGACGGGCCCGCCGCCGCCGCTGTTGGCGCGGCGGCGGCGCCTGCGGCAGCAGCTGGCCTGCGCGCACCTCTCGTCCCCGTCATGCGGCGGGCCGGGGCCGGCAGCGACGCACCGGCCGCCCCGCCGGCGACACGGGACAGCCGCGGAGGCGGCCCCCTCGTCGGCCGCAAACCTGTCCGGGCCTGCCAGCGACCGATTCGGCCCGTCGGGCCGGCCGATCCCGTTTCTGGTTGCGCCGCACGGCGCCCCCGCCGCGGGGCTGCATCGAAGGGCGGCCACAAACCCCCGCCGCGGGGCCCCGCGCCCGGGCCGGCGATTCTGGTTGTTTTCTACTGCACCGGAACGCCCCTCGTGAGTATCCCGTGGCACTGCACCGCCTCACGCCACGCCTTTTCGGTCATGGTATACCCGTTGTAGTACCTAGCTGCCAGGCTCAGGACGTAAAGGCTGTCGTACGAATCGGCAAGGTGCGGAAAGTGCCGCCTGACAAGGGCGCGCCTCGCCTTGTGGTTGTTCGGCGTGGGCATGCCGCTCATCTCGGCATATCCGTCCAAGGCGATCACGATCTCGTAGAACATAATGACGGCCTCCCGGCCCCAGAACCTGTCGCCGCCACTACTTGCACCCTTGACCAGCCTCTCTCGCACCCTCCTGTTGTGGTCGATCTGCAGGGAGCGCCATCCCGAGTCCATGCCGTGCCATCACCTACCTGTCGATCACAACCGTCATGGTGCGGAAGTGCCTTAGGGATCCCTCGTCCGGATCGCTGACCAACGGCACCACCTCGTACTCGTCACTCATGCCGGCCGGCAACATGTCCTCGAACTTTCTAGATGTCCTGATCGACGTCACGAAATTGGCGTGGAACTCGTCGGCGTTGTTGTCGCCGTCGATTATGATCCTGACCAGTATGCGCCCGGCCATCTCGCCAATACTGTAGCCTAGCTTTCTGACGCTAGGAATGTCCTTGTACAGCTCAAGCAGAGCCGCGCCGACCTCGAACTCCCTCTGCACCGTGGCCATGCGGGCGGCGCCATGTCCCCCTATTTGAGAGCACTGGATCCCGATGGCGCGATCACGGCGCGCATTCGGGCCTGCCCTGGCACTGCCATGCCCTGCGCTAGCGGGGCCATTGCAATCGCAGATGCTGCCAGAGGCCTGAATGCGCGCCAATTTCTGCGGATTTGGGCTTCGTCTCACCGCGGGCGGGGATCGCCTCTGCGCTGCGCGGCCGCGCCGGCGCTTTGCCCGCCTCGACGACGATGGCGGCGGGGCGGGCACGAGCGCGGGCGCGGGGCGGCAGGACAGCCATGGCGCCGTCCGCTGCTGCAGGGCGGCGATCGCGTCCTGCCCCTGACGCCCTCGACCCGCGGCGCAAAGGCCCTGTCGAGTACAGCGCCTGCGCCTGCGCGGCGCCGCGCGCCGGCCGGGGGCGGCGCCCGGGCGCCCTGCTTGGCCGCCCGCCCGCTGCGCGGCGCCGCGCAGCCGCGGCGGATGGCGCGCCGCGGACCGCGGACCGCGGACCGCGGACCGCGGCCGCGCCCCTTCCAGCATTCGGGCTCCGGCGGCCGGCGCCCAAAATGCCCCTGCGCAACCTTATACGGCGCCGCCCCCGCGCGGCGGCATGGCAAGGGGCTACGGCGCCGCCAGCGTGCGGCGCATGGTCGTCGAGGCCCTTGCCGGCTCGCCGGCGGGCATGACCGGCTCGGACCTCTCAAAGCGGCTCGGCATGAGCCGCATTACGCTTGCAAGGTACCTGGATACGTTCGCCGCGGAGGGGGCGGTACGGCGCCGCGGCGCCGGCCCGGCGTCCCTGTGGATGGCCGGCGGGGCGTCCGCGGCCGCGGCCGCCCTCGAGTTTCCCGAGGGGTACGCCGAGGCGCAAAAGAGGTACGAAGAGCTCGTCACGTCGTGCGCCGAGGACGATGCCTGCGCGCTGGTCCGCGGCTGCGTCTCGTCGGGGGCCTCGCCGGCCCGCCTCATGGTCGAGGTCGTCGTTCCCGCCGCCGCGCGCGTCCGCAGGGCGTACGACGACGGGCGCATCGGCAACTCCGAGCTGGCCCTCATGCGCGGCATAATGTCGTCGTCGATACGCGCCGCGTCCGACACCGCCGCCAGGCCCGACGCCGACCCGATGCGCACGGCCGTCCTCATGGCCGCCGATCCGGCCAGCACCGTCCTGTGCGAGGCCGCCGCGGCCGCCCTGCGCGGCGGGGGCTGGTCGGCGCACGCGCTCGGCGACATGTCCTCGTCGATAAACGTCCTGCTGGACATGGACCTGCAGCGCCTCTTTTCGAGGGTGTGGCGGGGGCGGCGCGGCTTTATGGCCGTGTGCGTATTCTCGGACTCGGAGGAGGGCATGAACTTTTTCGCCGAGTCCGCGGGGTCGGCCCTGGCGCGCGCCGGCCGCGGCGCGAGGCTGGTCCTGTGCGGGCCGTCGGGCGGAAAGGCCGACCTCAAGGCGGACCTCGTCACGGACGACCTGGGCGACGTGCTGCAGTGGGTGCAGACGTCGTACGAGAGCCGGGCCGGCTAGGGGCGGCCGGGCGGAGCGGCGGCGGCCCGCCACCTGCGCTTGATGTGGGCCGAGTGAGATTCGAACTCACGGCCTTTCGATCTCCGAGGATGTCCTATCAGTCGAACGCTCCAGCCAAGCTGAGCTACCGGCCCCTGCCGTGCGCCGGCCGCCCGTGATTTAAGTCTAGCCTGCGCGCCGCCGCTGGATTCCGGCGCCGCGGGTCGCCCCGCGCCCCCGCAGCGCGCCGCTAGCCCTCCTTCCACTTTATCGAGCATCCAATGGACGGGTCAAAGTCCTTTTCGATGCGGCGCCCGGCGAGCAGCGCCTCTACGTTGTTGACCATGGTCTTTTCGGTCGCCGTCGCGTCGGGGCCGGCCGCATCGTCGATGCGGCCGTGGAACGCCAGCCTGCCCGACGAGTCGAACAGGAACGGGTCGGGCGTGCAGACGGCGCCGTACCGCCTGGCCACGTCCTGCGTCTCGTCGACAAGGTAGTCGAACTTGATCCCCCTCTCGGCGGCCATCGCCTTCATGCTGTCGTAGCTGTCGTCGGGGTACCTGGACGCGTCGTTGCTGTTGATGCCGACGACGGCTATCCTGTCGCCGAACCTCTCGTGCACCTCCTTGATCGCGTCTATCTTTGCCTTTACGTACGGGCAGTGGTTGCACATGAACACGACGAGCAGCGCCTCGCGCCCGCCGTACCCGGACAGCGCGTGCCTCTCGCCGTCGATGCCGAGCAGGTCAAAGTCGGGGGCCGCATCGCCCGCCTTGAGGCCCGCGGCCGACTCTGTCAGGACCAACGCCGCCCGCCCGACCCGGCCCAATAAATAGCGTCGGGGCCGCGCCGCCGGGGCGGCCGCCAACAGTTAAAATCCAAACACGGGGCGCCCGGCCGAGGGCTGATAGTATAGCGGTAGTATACCCGCCTTGCACGCGGGGGGTCGGGGGTTCAAATCCCTCTCAGTCCACTATTTCGTCATTCGGCGCCGGGGGCTGGCGCGGGGGCCCGCGGGCCCCTGCGGGCCTCCCGCCATTGCCCGGACTACGCCGGCGCCGCCGCGCAATGGGCCGGCGGGCCGGCGGCGGGCAAAGCGCGGGCCGCTTCCGCAACTGGCGGAGGGCGATCCGGGCAGGGGGGCGCCGCGCGACGCCGATCTGCCCCGTGCATGCCGCGCGGCGGCCTTGCACGGCGGCGGGGGCCACGGAACGGGAGGCTTACGCCGCGCGCGCCGCCCGCTACCATCCCATGGCAGTTCCGGCACCCGTGCACGCTTCAAGGACGCCGCGGCTCCGACCCGTAACGTCTCCCGCCCCGCCGCCGCCCTGGCGCCGCCCGTCTTTCCGCCCCTGCGCGGGCGTCGAGACTCTTGGTATCCGGCCGCCAGCGCCGGCGCCCGTCGCTCCGCCATGAGCTGCGGCATGCGCCCGCCCGATGTCAGCGTCCTGTGCCTCCGCAATGCCCGCCCTCTAGCCGCGTTGCCCGCGCGCCCCGCCTGCTGGCGAGGGCCGGCGCCGACGCTTTGGCTGACAACCGGTATGCGCGCCAGCATTCCTTGACAGAGGCCGCCGCCCCTTCCGCGCCGCGGCCTGGCCTTGCCCTGCCACCCGACCGGCACTATTATACCGCGACGGGTGGGCCTTGGCATGGATGCCGCGAAGCGCGCCAGTCCCTCTCCGATCGGCGCGGGCGTGCCGGGCGCGCGGAAAGTAGCGGGGGGCGTTCGACGGCGCTGCCCCGTCAAGCTCCGCGTAAAAGTCGATCGGGCTGCCCTCGACAAAGTGCCGCGCGGCCACCTGGCCGTGCTCTTTTGCATCCCCCGGCTAAAACCGGTCCTGGCCACGCTGGAAGGCCGCCATAACCACCGGCCCTGCGGGGCGGAGGCCCCGCGGCGGAGGGGATGGGGAGGGGCTCCGGCTGCCCGCCACTGCCTGGTCTTGGGGGCGGCCCTTGACGATGCCATGCTGGAGGCAGGCGTTCTGCGGGGGTGACGCGATGCCAGACTACCAGTTTTCTACCATCAAAATCGCCCCGCAGAGCGCGCGCAGGGAGCCGGTCGCCGTCGGGGTCATTCTGTACGACCCCCAGAAAGGCGAGATATACCGGAGGTTTACCGACAACTGGGACGAAGTGCGGCGCAGGACAGGCCTGGCGACCCTCCCCGACCTCCGCTCCATAACCGTCGAGGGCCCTGTCGAGGTAGGGGACGACTACCTGGCCAGCCTGTCGGCAAACCAGTTTCCGGACACGCTGCTCGTGACGCGCCCGTGCAGCCTCATGCCGTTTGACACGCCCCGCGATGCCTTGGATTGGACGTTTGGAACGCACGTGGGCCTGCCGCCGCGGATCGGCGGCGGCCACGCCTCTGGACGCAGCGCAGACGGGATGCTGGAGAGCAGGATCGCGTCCATGAAATTTGTGCCCGGCTCGTACAGGCGCCGGTACGGGTTCCGACTCGACCCCTTCCGCATCCGGTTCCCCCACGTGTTCCTCAAGGACGGCGTGCCGTGCGAGGCGCTGTTTGCGGCCTCGATCAGCTCCAGATCGGCGACGAACGCCATCCGGCGCCGGATATGCGACATTGCGTCGATAAGAAAATGGCACGGCGGCAACGTCGGCTTTAGGATGTGCGCCGTCGAGCCCACGCGTGACGAAAGGCGGGCCTGCTCGCCGGTTCGCGAGACTATGGGACTGCTTGACAAGTGGGGCGTCGGCGTGGTCTACTGGGACGGAGTAGACGACATGTTGGGACAAATTCGGGAAAGCGTGTCCACCGCTCTTCTTGCGAGGCCTCGGTGACGGTAACAGCTCACACTTGTTGACGCGTCGCGGATGGCCCGCCCTGGGCCCTGCCGCACCATGACTCGGTGACGGTAACATCTCGCGCCTGTTGACGACCCCCTCCCGGCTGGCGGGCGCCTCTGCGTAATCCCGCGACCCATGCCGAGCCGCGCGCTTGTGTGGGCGCCCCGGGCACGGACCGTCCTAGGGGCACGAGCGTGCACGGATGCGCCTGGCCGTTGCCGCCTCGCCCGCACTTGGCCGTAGCCGCGCCCGCGGCGCGCCCGTAGTGCCCTGCCCGCAAACGGGGGCCCATGCGACCCTAGGGCGGCGCCGGCATGCGACACGTGGCCTGGTAGGTAACATTCTGGGCGAGCTCGGCGGCCCGCACATCATAAGAAGTCAGGTTAAGCCTGAACCACAGCGGTAACTCCACGCCGCCCCCAAGACCGTCGCCCACGGACAACCCCGCGGCCAGCGGCACATAGGCCCCGCCGGCCCCCGCCGTGCTCACCTCGGTAACCGACGCGGGCAACGACTCGACAAGCGTGGCGGTAAGGACGTGCGATGTGCGGGCCGTATCCGTCCCGACAACCGGCGCGGGCGGGGCGGCCGCCGGCGCCGGCCCGCCGCCCTGGCCGGCAACCCACGGAGTAGCCGCGAGCCCAACGCCCTCAAACGGCGCCGAGCCCGAGTTAACAATCACCTGCCGGACGGCCTCCGAGTACCCGCCGGGGCGCACACTCACCCCCAATGCCGGCATGCCAAGGCTCACTGAGCAAGTATCCACCGTGGGCGGCATGGCGCCCCGTTCAGGCAGCGCCGTGCCGAACTTGGTGAAGTGATACGTGTAGATGATCTTGTCGCCGTCCGCAGAGTCTGTCTGGCACTCGCCGGCGCCGCCCAGATGCCGATGCACCCTGCCCGTGTCGTCAGCGGCACAGGCCTGGTCGATTGGCGTGATCGTATCGTCCGCGCCGCCCTCAATGTAGAACGCGCGGCCCCCCGCCTGACCCTCTAAGAGTATGCGAACTGGCATGTCGAACGCGACGCGGCCCGACTCGTCGCCGACCTCGACGACCCGCTGAAGCGTGACGCGGCCCGACCCCTCATAGGCGAGCGCACCCTGCACCCGCACATCGTCCGGCACATCGGCAGTGACGCGCAGGGCAAGCCGCCCGTCCGCCGGCACATGCGTGGCCCCCACACTAGGCGGGAACGTCACCGTGGCGAACGACGCGGCCACGGATGTTTCGGCCGGCGGGAACGTCACCACACTCGACGCCGAGCCGTCAAGCGGCGGGCCGCCTAGGCCCGCAAGCCCCGCCACGTCAATGGTTAAGTTGGCCGCATGGCCGGCGCCGGTAAAGTCCAGCGGGCCGGCGGCGGCGGCGCCCGGTTCGATAACGACGGTCACCGGCGCGGGCGGCGCGGGCGGCAGGCTAGGGGGCAAGCCTGGGCCGACGGCGACGCCGGTTATACTTTTTACCACTCCCGGCACCACCCAATCTTCCCCCATGGCAAGCGCGAACGTGCCGTTGGGATGGAACACCTGCACGCGGCCATTGTCACTGTCGGCGACGTAAACGCGACCGTCGGGGCCGACGGCGACGCCGCTTGGAGTCCTGAACTGCCCGTTGCCCTCCCCATGCGACCCGAAGCTGAAGTCCAGTGTGCCGTTGGGATAGAGTACCCGGACGATGCTAAAACCGCCACCGGCGACGTAAACGCGGCCGTCGGGGCCGACAGCGACGCCTCCAACACCGTATCGGGGATCTGGATCGGTGAATGGTGCGCGCGTGCCATTGGGATAGAATGCCATAGCGCCCTCCCGAACACCACTTAAGTAGATAAGTCCGTCGGGGCCAAGATCAATGTCGGGCCAGTCAAAAAGCCAACCTCCGGAGACGAAGGCGTCCCCTAGGGCGAAGTCGAAGGTGAAGGCGGACGGGCCGTCGGGCTGGAACACATGCACGCGGCCGCCATCGACGACGTAAACACGGCCGTCGGGGCCGACGGCAACGCCACACGGCTCAGTGAAGTGCCCGCCTCCCCGCCCGGGCGGCCCTATGGGGAACGCGAACGTGCCGTTGGGATGGAACACCTGCACGGGGCCGCCATCGGCGACGTAAACGCGGCCGTCGGGGCCGACGGCGACATCGCACGGCCAGCTATCGAACTGCCCATCGCCCCCTCCACGCGACCCGATGGGGAACGCGAACGTGCCGTTAGGATGGAACACCCGGATGTTTGACAAGCCGGTATCGGCGACGTAAACGCGGCCGTCGGGGCCAATGGCAACATCGGCTGGGCTTGATATTTCCCCCTGTTGCCGGACCGGGATAGAACCGAAGGTGAACGCGAACGTGCCGTCGGGTTGGAGGACCCGTATGGTGTGGTTGACATCATCTAGAATGTTATGTGAATGACATGCGACAACGATGCGGCCGTCGGACCCGACGGCGATGTACCCATCGGACCCGGAGTTGTACCCATAGCCAGGATAATATCTGTCAGAGCACCACACGCCGTCGCTAACCATGAACGCGAGTGTGCCGTTTGGATAGAACACATGCACGCCGACGTATTCGTCGCTGCTGTCGGCGGCGAGGACGTAAACACGGCCGTCGGGGCCGACGGCGACGCCTAAGGCGCTGAACGTGCCGCCGGCCACACCGTCCGGCCCCAAGTCGAACGCGAGCGTGCCGTTTTGGTGGAACACGTGCACGATACCTCCTACTCCTAGGGAATTCCTTATGGCCACGTAAACACGGCCGTCGGGGCCGACGGCGACGCCGCTCGGGCCGGGCGGGCCGGTGCCCAGCCCTAAGTCTAGTGCGAACGTGCCGTCTGGCCAGAACACTTGTGCGCGGCCGTGCCCATCATCAACGACGACGACGCGGCCGTCGGGGCCGACGGCGACACCACTCGGGTCTCGATGGAACTTCCCCAATCCATACCCCGGCGACCCGATGGGGAACGCGAACGTGCCGTTGGAATGGAACACTAGTATGCTACTGGTGGCGTGGTCGGCCACATAAATGCGGCCGTCAGGGGCAATGGCAACGCCTTCCGGAAAGAACCGCCTATCCTCACCGCCGTCGAAGCTCGGCTCCAAGTAGAACGCGAACGTGCCGTTGGAATGGAACACCGCCACACTCATGTTGGCCCTGTCGGCGACGGCGATCATGCCCGGCTCGGACAATGCGGCATGCGCCGCGCCGCCGGCCGCCACGGGCAACGCAACCAGCGCCGCCGCCGCCGCCGCGACGACGACGAGCGGCAGGGTAATCGACAGCCGCGGCATACCGGGGCCGGACAGCCTGCCGATAAGAGCGTTTCCGGCCGGCGCTGGGCGGGGCGGCGAGAATTTTCCGGGGGGATCCCTCGCGCCGAGAGTCGACCATGGACCGGCGGGGCGGCGCCTGGGCGCGGGCGTGGGCGCCCGGCAGTGTAGAGCCTAAAGCCCTAAAGCCCCCGGCAGGCACGGCGCGCGGCATGGACATGGTGATAATCGAAGGCATAATCGGCATTGCGGTGATCGGCACACTGTCGATTCTGTCTTATGAAGGAGTACGGCAAGTGCTTAAACGGCGACGGGCGACATGAACATAGGCGCCTAGGCGCCCGACCCCCCCCCAACGCGGCCCGACTGGGCGGCGGCGCGCCGAGTGTGTCGGCCGACGGGCGGCCGCATGTCATACAGAGTGTATGACATTGGGCGGCGCCTGGCGGCGCGAGCGATGTCTAGGCGAGCGGCCGTCGAACTCGGCTGGCGCCGCCAGTGGCGGCAGACCTCGACGGCCGTCGACGTGGGCGGGCGCCCGAGCTCGGCGGGCGGCGGGCGGGCGACTAATCCGCACCACTAACTACCGACATGAAGGTAGATAACACGGGCCCTTCCCGCACACCACACACACACCGTTGACATAAGTGGGTGAACTATAGCCATTGGCACGGTAGCGACGCTCACGACAATGGCAGTATTCACGGAAATGATCCGGCCCCTTGTCAATCTCAATCAACGGTGGCGGCGACAATCCTAGGGAGGCCGACCCCTCCCCCCCCTTATAACAACGACTACCAGCCACCGTTCGCAAGTACGGCGGGGCGGCGGCGCCTGGCGGCGCGAGCGACGTCTAGGCGAGTGGGCCGGCGGGCGGGGCGGCGGCGGCAGACCTCGACGGCCTAGGGCGGGGCTGGCGGGCGCTCTCGCGCGGGCGGCGGGCGGGGCGGCGGCGGCAGACCTCGACGGCCGTCGACGTGGGCGGGCGGCGCCCCGCGAGTACAAGTCGGGGCCGGAGCCCCCCGCCCCGTGCGGGCCGGCGGGCGGCCCGTGCAGGCGGGCGGCCGTCGAACTCGGCGGCCATGGACCGGCGGCGGGCGGCAGACCTCGACGGCCGTCGACGTGGGCGGGCGCCCGAGCTCGGCGCCGGCCGGCATGGGCGGCCGCCGCCTGCGCCGCCGCCGCCCGCATGTCATACAGAGTGTATGACATTGGGCGGGGCGGCGGCGGCAGACCTCGACGGCCGCCGGCAGAGGCGCCCCGCGAGTGCAAGTCGGGGCCGGAGCCCCCCGCCCCGTGCGGGCCGGCGGGCGGGCAGGCGCCTGGCGCGGGCGCCTGGGCGCCCGGCAGTGTGGAGCCTAAAGCCCTAAAGCCCCCGGCAGGCGGGGCGCGGCATGGACGGCGGCGAGCGGGCCCTAGTAATCTGCATGGCCGTGGCACTGGCGGGGGCGGCCGTCATGTACGGCGGCGCCGCCCACGCCGCACAGGAAGGCGGGGCCATCCCAGAATGGATCAAGACCGTGTTTGGCTATTACGCGGCCGGCCAGATCACGGACGGCGAGCTCATTGGCGCCCTGCAATACCTCATTGGCGCCGGCGTGATCACACTGCCCGCCGCCGCAAGCGGCGCGGGCGGCGGCGCCAGCGAACCGGCGACGGCGCCCGCGCCGGCGGCCATGTCGGAAGAGGCACGGTCATTGGCGCGGCAGGCAGACATCGCCGAGTGCCTAGCGGACGAGAGCCGCACAATGATCGCCGGCTGGGAACTCGACGCGAGAGCATCGCGCGACTATACCTCCGACGAGTACGAGCAGGAAATGCGCGGCATGATCACGGCCGGCCGCGCCAGCGTGCAAGCCACGGAGGCATGGGCCACCGTCGCGCGGCAGGCGGCAGCAGACGGCTTAATCACGGCTGCCGAGCGCGCCGACATCTCGACGGCAGATAACGACATGGCGGCAGCAGACGCCGCCGCATACAACGCGATAATGAACACGGCAGCCGGCCAACTTATGGGCGCTCTCACAGACACGACGGGCGGCTTTTTTGAAGGCCTGCTGCAAGCCTCCGCAATCGTCGGGGACGAGACAGACTGCTACTGACAGGCGGCGGCACGGGTGGATTAGGACCGTTACCCCCCCCGTCCATGTGGTCCGACTGGGCGCCCTCGTGCTGGCAGCGACACGGGCAGACATTGGGACGGCGTAGACGACATGTTGGGACAAATTCGGGAAAGCATGTCTGCCGCCCTTCTTGCGAGGCCTCAGAGACGCGGCGCTTCGTGGACGGCGGCGCCTGTGCGCGCGGCTGTCCTTGTAAGCAAAATCGCACTCGAAATTGCGGCCCTTTGCATGTCACTTGGCCTGTCGGGCCGCCGCCGGCAGCGCAGTGCCGGGGCACTGTCCGGACGCGCGCTTGCTGGCCAGCATACTCGCAGGCCTGCGGCGATCGGCAGGCCTGCGGCGGCGGTTTGGCGCACATTCTCAGGCGCCGTGGACGGGGCGGCTTGGCCCTGCCAGTTCCACAGCGGACCCCCTACACTGCTAGCACGGGCGGCCCGGCGGCTAGGCGCTGACAGACTTGGGAAGGCGCCTGCCGAGCTTGAGATGACCTGGGAGGCAGGGCGGCGCGGCTTGGCGGCTCGCCACTGCCGGCGGCCGGCCGAGGCTGGGCAATGCTCACGCGGCGGCTGGCGCGCTCGACCGGCAGGGTTCCTCTGTCGCCCCGCGGCCGGCTTAGGCGGGCAATGCTCACGCGGCCCTGCGGGTGGATGGACAGGGGGGGCGGGGCGGCCGGGCGGGGCGGCCGCGTCCTGCCGCCGCTGCCGCCTTTTATACCGGGCCGGATCCGCGCCCGCGCCCGATGGACTTAAATACCGACCATTCGGCGCGCGCCCATGGCAAGTCCTGCAGATGGGTGGCCGGTTTGGATCCCTCTGATCGTCGGGCTGGCGCCAGGGCTAGTGTACTGGTTTGTCATCACGGCGATGAAGAAACGGCGCTAGGCCGGGATCGCTCGGCGGCCGGCCCGTAGCGGCCCCCGCCCGCGCATCGGCCTGGCGCAACGGCGCGGCCCTGCGCGCACGGCGCGTTGCACGCCCGGCAAAGCCCGCCCGCATTTTCGGCGCCGCGCGGGGTTGCCTAAAATACGGCCCGCCGGCGCCGCGCGGCATGTCGGGGCCGGGCGCCGCGCGCGCGCATGCAAACCTGCTCGGCGCCGAGGCCAGCCCGTACCTGCTCCAGCATGCGTCAAACCCCGTGTGGTGGCACGCGTGGGACGATGCGGCCCTGGCCAGGGCCGCCGACGAGGACAAGCCGATATTCCTCAGCGTGGGGTACAGCTCGTGCCACTGGTGCCACGTCATGGCCCACGAGTCGTTCGAGGACGAGGGGATTGCGGCGCTCCTCAACGAGCACTTTGTGTCCATAAAGGTCGACCGCGAGGAGCGCCCCGACGTCGACGACGTGTACCAAAAGGCCTGCCAGATGGCGACCGGGCAGGGCGGCTGGCCGCTGAGCGCGTTCCTCACCCCCGACCTAAAGCCGTTCTACGTCGGCACGTACTTTCCGCCGTCGGACGTGGCGGGGCGCCGCGGCTTTGGCGGCGTGCTGCGGTGGCTCGCGCAGGCCTGGGCCGAGCACCGCGCCGACATATCGGCCAACGCCGAAAAGTTCGCCGAGTCGATGCGCGGGGCCGAGTCGGCCCCGTCCCTGCCGGCCGCCTCCCACGCGCAGGCGGCCGCGTTCGACAGGGCCGCGGCCGACGAGGCGGCCGTCAACCTCCTGCACATGGCCGACGAGCACAACGGCGGGTTCGGCTCGGCCCCAAAGTTCCCGAGCTCGGCATGCGTGTCGTTCCTGCTCCGGTACGGCCGCATGTCCGGGCTGGCAAGGTTCACGCGCCTGGCCCTGCGCACGCTCGACAGGATGGCGGCGGGGGGGATATTCGACCAGGTCGGCGGCGGCTTCCACCGGTACTCGACGGACTCGCGCTGGCTCGTGCCGCACTTTGAAAAGATGCTGTACGACAACGCCCTGATCCCCGTCAACTACGCCGAGGCGTACCAGGCCACGGGGGCCGCGCCGTACCTCGAGGTGATGAACCGCACCCTCTCGTACGTCCTGCGGGAGCTGGCCGCTCCCGGCGGCGGCTTTTACTCGGCGCAGGACGCCGACGCCGGCGGCGAAGAGGGGCTGTACTACACGTGGACGCGGCGCGAGGTGCTCGAGGTGCTGCGCTCCGGCGACGGGGCCCTGTCGGAGGCCGAGGCCGACGCGTTCTGCGCGTACTATGACGTGACGGACGGCGGCAACTGGGAGGGGCGGACCATACTGTGCAACTCGGCGCCGCTGCACGCCGTCGCGTTCCGCTTTGGGATCGGCGACGACGCGGCCCGCGCCGCGCTGCGGGCCGGGCGCGAAATGCTGCTCGCGCACCGCGGGCGCACGCGGGAGGCGCCGGGCCTGGACGACAACGTGATCGCCTCGTGGAGCGCGCTCGCCGCCTCGGCCCTGGCGGCCGGCCACCGCGTCGCGCCGGGAGAGGGGTACCTGGACGCGGCGGCGCGGTGCGCCGAGCACGTCGCGTTCGGGATGCGCAGCCCCGGCGGCGGCGTGAGCCGGGTCGCCAGGCCGGGCCGCGACGCCGTTCCGGGCGGCCTCGACGACCACGCCAACTGCGCCAACGCGCTGCTCGACGTCTTCGAGGCGGCGCCTGACGCGAGGCTCCTCGGGAGGGCCGCCGAGCTCGGCCGCATCGCCTGCGAGCGGTTCTGGGACGAGGATTCCGGCGGGTTCTTCATGACGGCGGCCGCCGAGCCGGGCGGCGGAGGAGACGCCGCGCAGCGCCGGCTCGTGGTCCGCCCGCGCAGCCGCCACGACATGTCGTCCCCGTCGGGCGGCTCGGCCGCCGTGCGCGCCCTGATGCGCCTGCACGCCCTCACCGGCGAGGCCGAGTTCGGGAGGGTGGCGGGGAGGGCCCTCGCCGCGCAGGCGCGCGCGGCCGCCGAGAACCCGTTCGCGTTCGGGCACCTGCTCAACGCCGCATGCTCGCTCGTCGACGACCCGCCCGAGGTGACGATCGTAAACCCCGCCGCATCGGACCTTGCGGAAAGGATACTGTCGATGTACCTGCCCGGCTCGCCGGTCGTCACGGTCTCGAGCGCCGGCCAGCTTGCCGGCCTCTCGGACTGCCCGTACCTTGCGGGCAAGCCGTTCGGCCCGCGCACCGCAGTGTACGTGTGCCGCGCCGGCGCCTGCTCGGCCCCGATGGACTCGCTCGGCCCCGTCGAGGAGGCGCTCGGCGCTAGGCCCTTTGGCGGGCGGGATGCCGCCCCCGCCACTCCGCCGCCCCCGCCGACTCCCCGGCAGCCGGGCCTAGATTCTCCTGAGAATTGACAGGAATGCGCCGGCCAGCCCCGCCAGCGCATCGAACCAGGCGAACAAGAGCCCCAGCAGGTCGATTCCCTGGCCGCCCCCGCCTGCGAGCCTCCATGCGCGGCCGCGCCGGCCCCCTCCTCCTGCCGCCCAGTCGTCGTCGGGCTCGCGCAGGCCGCGCCTGGAAATGTCGTCGATTCCGTACCTGACCTCGTCCTCAATGTCCCCGATCAGCATGATGGCGCCCCGCCCCTGCCGTACGGCGCCTCGGCCGCGCCGTCCTCGTAGCCCCTGTCGCCCGCAACCGGCCCCTGCCCCCGCGGGGGCCCGTCCGCGACTCCGCCGCCGCCCGCAACCGGCCCCTGCCCCCGCGGGGGCCCGTCCGCGGCTCCGCCGCCGCCCTCACTGCCGCCCTCGGCCGGCTTTACCAGCATGTCGATCTCTACGATGTGGCCGACCTGCGGGCGCCCCATCCTGTCGTACCTGTTGCGCGGCATCGACACGGTGATGGTCGTCTGCTGGTACGTGCGCAGCTTTAGCTGCGGCTGGGCCTGGAGTATGATGTCGAGCAGCGGCATTATCTGCGACTTTGCCTCCCCGTTGAGCCTCTTTGAGACCTTTTCCATGACGACCTGCCTCTGCGATATGGGCTCGGTATGGACGTTCTCGACGAGGGACATTTGGACGACGCGGCCGTTGTCGACGATCTGCTGCACCTTGAACTCGTTGAGCTCCGACACGGCGCGTGCACGAACCGCCCGCATTTATCTCTATGCGCGGCGGTCGGCGCCTCGGCCTACCTCATGGCCAGCACAAAGCTGAACGCCGCGAGCACGATCGCCCCGCCTACGCCTAGGCCGAATATGATCTTGCTGCCGTCCACGGCGCCCGGCGCCGCCCCGTTCGCTTATGTTGGTTTTGCCCCGCCGCCGGCCGCCCTGGCGTCGAGTATGGCCTTTTTCACGAGCGGGGCCCTTCCCTTGAGTATCACTCCGAGCTCCTGCACGTCCTCGAGCGACGGCGACTGCCCCTGCGACTGGACGGCCTGGACGAACGACGCGTACACGCTCCCCGCAATGATGCCGAACGCGGCGTCGTCGGCCGAGCCGACCTCTGGCCTGTACGTCTCTGCCATCTGCCTGTACGACCCGGCCTCGCTGATATAGTAGTCGATCTGCCCGTCGATGTACGACCTCATCTCCTTGGATATCGCCACGCGCCGGCCGTGCCTGCGAGATATTTGTGTCTATGGCAGGGCGGCGCGGGGGGCCCCTGCCGGGCTGCGGCCGTGCCTGCGGGGACGGGGGCGGGCGGAGCGGGGCGGGGCAGGCCGGGGGGGGGGGGGGGGGGGGGGGGGGGGGGGGTCGGGTCGGGATGCGGGCGCGGGCCGGGATGCGGGCGCGCCGCCCTGCGCCCCGCCGCATCGTGGCGGCTGCCCTGCCTGCCGCCCGCGCGTTCGGCACAGCCGCCGCCGCCTGCCTGTCTCGTGCGGGCCGGGGGATGCCCCGTTCGCGCCCTGGGGCGCGGACGAATGGTTATTTAGCGTGCAATGCACGCGCTCTTCGTGATCTGCGGTGCCTGACACTGGTCTGCGCGGGCCCCGGCGCGCCGCGGACGGCGCCGCGGACGGGCCGCGGCTCCTAGGCGGCTCGGCCGAACCTGCGCCTTCCGACGGCCCTGCGGATGCCGGCCCCTCGGACGCTGGGGGAGCCAGCGGGCCGGATGAGGCTGGCATTGCACCCGATGGCGGCAGCGCCGCCGCCGCCGCCGACAGCGCAGCCCATTCCGGCCCCCAGGCCGATCCGGGCCCCGCTACGGATCCCGACCCGGCCACGGATCCCGCCCACGCCACGGACGCCGCCCCCGATCCCCCTGCCGATCCGGGCCCCTCCACGGACGCCGCCCCCGATCCCCCTGCCGCCGGCAGCGCCGCCCCTTCCACCGCCGATCAGGGCCGCGAATCAGAGGCGGCCGATCCGGGCCCCGGCGCGGACGCCGCCTCTGCCCCGTCCGCCGGCGACCACGATCCTTCCACTCCGCCCCCGACCCCTTGGACCGACCCCTCGCCGGCGTTCCCTCCGGCCGCCGACCCTTCCGGCGCCGGCATTGGCCGCGGCATGCTCGCCGCTGTCGCCGCCGCCGCCTTTGTTGCGGGCATTGCGGCGGCAGGCGCCGGCGCGGCCCTCTTTGGCGATCCCGACTCGACGACCAACGACGAGCTTGCCGCCATGATCGGCGGCCTGCGCGACGACCTGGCGCCGCTCCGGGAGGCGGCCGGGCCGCCGCCCCCTCCGGCCCAGCGCAGCCCGTCGGCCGCCGCCGAGGCCCTCTCCGACGACGACCCCTCAAAGGGCGACCCGGACGCGCCGATCACGATCGTAGAGTTCTCCGACTTTCAGTGCCCGTTCTGCGGGCGGTTCTACGAGCAGACGCTCCCGCTCGTCGAGCGCGACTACATCGAGACCGGCAAGGCGCGGCTCGTATTCCGCGACATGCCGCTCGACATACACCCGCAGGCCCCGCCGGCGCACATTGCGGCCGAGTGCGCCGACGAGCAGGGCAGGTTCTGGGAGTACCACGACGTCCTGTTCGACCGGCAGGGCGAGTGGTCGCGGCTCTCGGGCGCGGCCCTGGACGGGGCCCTGGCGGGGTACGCCGCCGACCTGGGCCTCGACGACTCGTTCGCCGAGTGCGTCCGCTCGCCAGAGGCCGAGCGCGAGATGCGGCTCGACTACGAGCAGGCGCTCGCCATGGGCCTGACGGGCACGCCCACCTTCCTGATCGGCGGCAACGGCCACGACTTTGTCGCCATATCCGGCGCGCAGCCGTACTCTACATTCGCCTCGATACTCGACGGGATGCTCTAGCCATGTGGAAGCTCGAGCAGGAAGAGTACTATTTCCGCGTATTCGACCAGAAGCGGCAGGTGGCCGCCTACTTTGACCCCGACTACGGCGGCGCCCTACCTAACGAGGGGCAGGACGAGGCGGTGGAGGCCCTGTGGAAGGGCCGCGCGCCCATAGCCGGCGGCTACCTCATGGCCGGCCTTGCAAAGCTCGGCGTGTACGGCGTGGACGGGCCGGTCACGCTCGCGGACATGGACGCGAGCCTCAAGGCGGCCCGCCGGCGCATACGCGCCTGGGCCGACGCGCTCTCGGCCGAGCGAGTCTCGTCGTCGTACGTCTCCGTCTCCCACACGGACCAGGACATGCTGGCCGTCTCGTTCCCCGTCGCGTTCAGCCGGCCCGTGCCGCTGTGCGAGAAGGACGTCGCCGCCGCGCTGTCGCCCGTCCTGGACCGGCTGCAGCGGCTATGCCTGCTATAGCCGAGCCCCAGTACCTGGACAGGCCGACGTACCCGATGACGGACGCGGCGAGCAGCGCACCGGCGCCGAGCGGGAACTCGGGGACCGCCGCGTACTCTTCCGACTCCGCGACGGCCGCGTGGGCCGCCACCAGGTCGGCCGGCTCGCCGGGGAACGAGACGACGAAGAACGCCTCCTCGGACGCGCGCAGGTAGTCGCGGTCCGGCTTGCCCGCGGACGCGGCGAGCACGTTGCCGTCCCTGTCGTACAGGGTCGCCACCACGGACACCTCGTTGGCCGTAATGTCGCCGTTGTTCACGACCGTCCCTGCCACCACGACGATGCCGTGCGCATCCGACGACGCGCTCGAGGACGTCACGTCGATCACCCTGCCCTTTGGCCCCGCCACCTCGTACCCGACGTCGAGCGCGTACCGGCCGATGCCGCCCTCGTGCCTGCCCGCGTCGATCACGAACGGCGCGCTCATTCCGGGCACAATGCTGTCGACCATGGACCGGCCCGAGTACGTGCCGACGGCCTGCCCGGCGTCCGAGTACAGCGTCGCAGTAACCTCGGCCCCGCGGAGGGGCACGCCGAGGCCGTTGCGTATCTCGCCGGCTATGCGCAGCGCGCCGTCGCCGCCGCCGTTGCCGCCGCCGAGCAGCCGGTCGTTGAGGACGGCGACCTGCCCGCCTGCCGGCCCCTGAGGGGGGGAGGCCGCCTCGGCGGCTGGGGGGCCCGCCGCGGCGATCGCCGCAGCGGCGGATGCGGCGGCGACAACGACGACGACGGCCGCCGTCGCCGCGGCTATCGCCGTCCTGCCTGGGGCCCGCGCGCGCGCCATGCGCGAGGGCCTGCGCAGTTGCGTTAAAAGCTATGGCTGGGAGCCGCCGCCGCCGCTCCCTCCGCCTCCGCCCGACTGCGCCTCCTTGAACTCGGCGAGCGCGGACAGCTCGTACGCGAACGCGTCCTGGTGCAGCCTGTCGGCGCGCTCGTCGTGGGCCGCATCGCCGGTCTGCAGCCAGAGGAGCACCTCCCTGTCCCTCTCCAGCTGCGCCTCGGCCGAGAGCCTGAACAGGTCGACGGACGCCACGAACGGGACCGGCGGCTCGAGCGCATCGTACCTCTCCACGAGGCCCTCGAGGCCGGCAAGGTGCGCCTCGGCCCGCGCGGACAGCTCGTCGGCGGTGATCTCGCCGGCCTCGAACCCCGACGTGTCTGCCTCGAACCCCTCCTGCATTGCCGCCAGGTCGGCCTGGATGGACTCGATCTCGGCGCCGAACGCCGCGCCCTTTGCCCTCGCATAGTCCATGTAGTAGCTGTACCCCGCGGCGGACGCGACGACGGCCGCCGCCGCGGCCGCTAGGGCGATGCGCCTCTTTTGCCTCTTCCTCATACGCCGCCGCGCCGCCTGCGTTGCGTTATAACGATTGGCCGCCGGCCCGGGCCGGCGCCCCTCAGTCTATGTATGCCCCCTCGTCGTCCGTGTTGAGCTCTATCGTCATTACCGTGCCGCTGATGAACGACTCGTTGCGTATGGTCCTCACGCGCGTCACGTCGAGGTGGTGCGGCCATATCTCGACGACGATCTCGCCGACCCTTACGCCGTCCGGCGCGTCGGTCAGCACTATGTCGCCCTTCTTGACGCCGTGCTTTTGCAGCTTTGCGAGCGAGTGCTCTACGAGCGGCTCGGGGTTGTTGTGGTTGATGGCCCATACGGTCCCCTCGTACTCGATGGCGGCGCCGGACACGCGCCCCCCGCCCGCCCGCCCGTATAAAATGCCTGCCGGCCGCGGCATGCCTACGCGTCGGCCACGCCGAGCGTCATTGTGCTGACGACCCTGGTTATCTTTCTGACCCTCGTCGAGACGATCCGCTCAAAGTCGTCGCCGTCGTCGGCGTGCACCTCGGCGAGTATGTCGTACGCGCCGAACGTCAGGTGCGCCTCCTTGACGCCGGGTATGCGGCGCAGCTCTTCGACGATGTACTCTTCGGCGCCCAGGTCGCAGTTGAGCAGGATGTAGCCCTTGTGCACGCGAATCCGCGGCGGCGGCGCGCCGGCCGCCCTTTAAGGCTTGCCGCGCGCGGCCCGCGCGGCGGGATCCCGCCCGTGGCGACCAAAAATTTAAAGAGCTACCGCCGGCGGCGCGCCATGTTGGAGTCTCACGGGCGCGGCGGGGCGGACGGCCCGCGGGATGGCCGGCGGGGCGGCCCGCGCCGGGACCACGGCGGGCCCCGGGACCACGGCGGGCCCCGGGACCGCGGCGGGCCCCGGGACCGCGGCGGGCCCCGGGACCGCGGCGGGCCCCGGGACCGCGGCGGGCCCCGGGACGGCGGGGGCCACGGCGGCGGGCCCCGGGACGGCGGGCCGGGCCTGTACCGCGGCCCGCGCAGGGACCGCGGCGGGCCCCGCGGGGGCGGCCAGCAGCGCGGCCCGCCGGTCGGGACGGGGCCGCGCGGAATATTCTACGTGCGCAGCGGGCAGCCGATGTACGTCGCGCTCGAGGTGATCGAGCGGCTCGGCAACGAGGGCCGCCTAAAGCTCAAGGCGCGCGGCGAGTCGATCCCAACTGCCGTGTCCGTGGCCAACATCGTCACGGGGCGGCTCATCAAGGGCTCGTCAAAGATCGAGAACGTCAGCGTCGACAGCCAAGAGATCAAGGAGCTCGGGAGGGTCCTGTCGACGATCGAGATCACGCTGTCAAAGTCGGGCGCATGACGGTCAGAGCGCCGCGCCGGGCCCCTTGAGCAGCATGTTCTCGCACTCCTTGCAGACTGTCTCGTCGATGTCCGACTCTAGGTTGTGGTGTATGTCGCAGATGAGCAGGCTCGACTTTATGTAGTTGCACACGCTGATGAACTTTGCGAGGCTCGCCGGCGTGTAGGCCATGTCCGAGGCGAGCGTGGTGCCTAGCTCGTCTAGCATGGCCGAGACCTCCTTGTCGGCGCGCAGCTTTTCTATCAGGCGCGGGTCGCCGCGCGTGCCGCGTATGTAGTTGCTCACGGCCGCCTGCGTGACGCCGAGCATCTTTGATATCTCTTCCTCGCGTATCTTGTACTTTGCGGCCAGGTCCCTCGCGAGGATGGCGCGCAGGGCCGGTATGAGCGTCCTAGACTCGATCTCGGCCGGCAGGAGCACGGTGCACCGCGGGGGGTGGGGGATTTAAGTGCACTGGGCGCGGCCGCGGCCGCGAGCCGATCGGCGCGGCCGCGAGGGGGGGGGGAGAGGCGCCCGCGCCCCGCGATGCGCCGCCCCCTCTCCCCGCGCGGGCCGGTCCGCCGCCCCCGATCGCGGGACGAGATAAATGCCCGCGGCGCCGGATGCGGGCATGGCGGGTTCGGACGCGCGCCGCGCGCGGCCCGGCGGGGCGGACGATCGCGGCGCCGGCGCCGGCGCCGGCGCCGGCGGGGACGCGGCCGGCCGCGGCGCGGGCTGCGCCCCCTGCGGGGACGCCGACGGGGAGCGGGAGCTGGCCGGCGAGTTCTACGGGCTCTACGGGCGGGCCCGGCTGATGCTGATCCGGGAGTTCGAGGCATGCGGCGCCGCCAGGGGCGATGCCGTGCACGCCGCGCAGTCGTTCCTCGACCGGCTCGTCTTTGTCTTTTTTGCAGAGGACGGCGGCATGGCGGGGGAGAGGGACCTGTTTGCCGGCGGCGTGGCCGACCTGCTGAACACGCGGCTCAGGCGCGGATCGCGGCGCATCTGGGCGTACATACGCGACGAGCTGTTCGCGTGGTTCGAGCGGGGATCGAGCGACCCGCGCGTGCCGGCGCTCGGCGGCCTGTTCGGCGCGGGGATCGACCCGCGCCTGTCCTTTCCCGACCTGCGGGCGGGCGGCTTTTTTGGGGATGTCGGGCCCCTGCCGGCGCGCCGATCGTGGTCGCTCGGGAAAAGGATCGAGGATGCCCTCGGCCGACACGGGGACGTCAACCCCGTCGTCGAGAGCCTGCTCGCCCTCTCGTCGTACGACTACGGGGGGCAGATACGCGTGGGGATGCTCGGCCACGTGTTCGAGCGCTCGTTTTCCGACCTCGAAGAGCTGGCCGGCAAAAGGGGGCGCGCGAGAAAGCGCGGGGGCGTCTACTACACCCCCGGGTACGTGGCCCGGTACATCTGCCGCCGGACGATCCTGCCGCACCTGTCGAGGTCGGGGAGGGCCGAGGACCCGGCGTCCCTTGTCGCCGAGTACGCCGGCGATCTCGGCGCGCTTGCCGACCGCCTGGCCCGAATCCGGATACTGGATCCCGCATGCGGGTCGGGGGCATTCCTGATAGAGGCGGCCTACACCCTCCTCGACGTGCACAGGGAGATGGGGCTGCGCAGGGGGGAGGGCGCCGGCGCCGGCGCCGGCCGCGGGACGCTCGACCCCGCGGTCGACGACGCCGCGGCAAGGGCGATCGTGCGCGGCAGCATATACGGGATGGACGTGGACGCGCGGTCCGTCGAGGTGGCCCGGCTCTCGCTCTTTTTGCTGACGGCCTCGCGCGGCGAGGGCCTGCCCGACCTCTTGCGCAACATAGTCGCCGGCGACAGCGTCTCGAGGGGCGGCCTGGACTGGGAGGCGGCGTTTCCGGGCGTGTTCGGCGGCGACCGCCCGGGGTTCTCCGTGATCGTCGGAAACCCGCCGTACGTGAGGCAGGAGGGCGTGCCTGCCTCGGCAAAGGGGATGCGCGCGGGGCCGCCGCTGCATGCGCGGATGCCGCCGCTCTCCCCCCGGGGCGGCTTTGAGGTGCCGAGGGCAAGCGACCTTGGGTGCTACTTTTACTACCGCTCGATCGCGCACCTGGCCGAGGGCGGCCGGCTCGGCTTCATATCGAGCGACGGGTGGCTGCGCTCGGACTACGGGCTGCCCCTCCAGAGGGCGATCCTGGACAACGCGGAGATTGCGAGCATTGTGGTCCCCGAGTTCCGGGTGTTCGGGGACGCGGACGTGAACACGGCCGTGGTGCTGCTCAGGCGCGGGCGCCCCGCGCGCGGCGGCGCCGTGGAGCTGGCCAGGGCCCGCTCCGCGGGCGACCTTGAGCGGATGCGCCCCGCCGCGGTGTCGCGCGTAGAGCAAGCCTCGATGGAGCCGGGCAACTGGAGCGCCCTGTTCCACGGGGCCGTGGCGGAGCCGTCCGTGCCGATGCGGCGCATGGACGAGGCCGGCGCCGTAAGGCGCGGGGTTGTGACGGGCTGCGCGCGCTTTTTCGTCCTGGATAGGGGCGCCGTCGCCGAGAATTCAATAGGCCCCGAGTACGTGTGCCCCCTGGTGGACGGCGGCGACAGCCCCGTGCTCGTCGACGGCGCGGCCACCTCGTACCTGCTCAACGTGAACGCCGGGAAGGGCGACCTTGCGGGAATGCGCGGCGGCGCGGCCGTCCTCGATTACATCCAAAGGGGGGAGCGGGCGGCGGTTCCGTCAAGGGCGGGCGGGGCCAGGAGGACCGTCCCGCTCCCCGACCTCCCCGCCGTGTCCTCCCGCCGGCTCTGGTACTCGCTAGGCCTGGACCGGCTGCCGCCGCCGCCCATATTCCTGGGCCGCATTGTAAACGACAGGATCAGGGTGTACGAGAACGCGGGCGCGTACCGCGCGACCAACACGTTCGTGTCGTACACCCCTAGCGTGGCGTCGCACGCGGGCGCGCTCCTGGCGTACTTTGCATCGTCGTGGTTCGCGCTGCACCTCGAGAGGAGCGCGAACCCGATGGGCGGCGGCGCCCTGAGCGTGGAGGTGAGGAACTTTGCCGCCGCGCCCGTGCCCGACATTCGGGCCATGCCCGAGGCGGCCGCCTCGGCGCTCAACGGGGCGTGGCGATCGTACCGCGAGACGCTGGACCGGGCGGCGCTCGACGACGCGGCGCTCGGCGCGCTCGGCTTTGGCGAGGAGGATAGGGAGTCGATCAGGGCGGAGCTGGCGCGGCTCGTGGGGCGGAGGATGGGCCGCAGGCGCGCGAGCCGCGCCGCAGGGGAAGGAGGAGGAGGCGGCGGCGCGGCCGGGGCCGGCGGCAGGCGCCGGCGCGGGACGCCCCGGCGCGCCGCTGCCGGGCGCGCCGCGGCCCGCCGGCCATCTTTATAGCGCCTGCCGGCCCCGCCGCCCCGCGTGGACGGCGCGGGCGAGGGCGCGGCGGAGTCGGAGGCGGACGAGGCGGCCGCCCGGCTGCGCGCCGCGCTCGGCAGGGCCGTGGGGGCGTGCCCGCGCGACTCGGTGCTCGCCCTGTCGGGCGGGCTCGACAGCTCGATCATTGCGCACGTTGCGGCCGCCTCCGGAACAGGCCCAACCTCGGCAGTCGCCGTGATCGCCAGGGACTTTGTCGCGACCGATCTGACGTACTGCCAGATGGCCGCCTCGAGCGCCGGCATCCCGCTGCGCATAGTGGAGGCGGGGACGGACGAGCTGCTCGACGCGGCGGACGGCGCCGTCGGCGCGCTGCGCACGTTCAACGACATCGAGGTGCGCAACTCGGCGGCGTCGTACATTGCGGTCAGGGCCGCGCTCGACGCGGCGGACGGCGCTGGCGGCGACCCGTGTTTGGTCACCGGCGACGGCGCCGACGAGCTGTTCGCCGGGTACTCGTTCCTGGTGGCAAAGCGGCCGTCCGAGCTGCCCGGCGAGCTTGCCCGGATGCGCCGCATCATGCGGTTTGCATCGCACGAGATCGGAAGGAGCCTGGGCGTCCGCGTCGCCTCGCCGTTCCTGGACGCCGAGGTGGCCGGAATCGCCTCGTCGCTGGGCCCCGGCATGATGGTCGGCCGCGCGCCGGGGCCCCGCGGGGGGGTGTGCGGCAAGTGGATACTGCGGCGCGCGTTCGAGGATGCGCTGCCGCCGGCGATCGCGTGGAGGGCAAAGGCGCCCATACAGGACGGGTCGGGCTCGGCGGGCCTGGCATCCATGATCGACGCGCTCGTCAGCGACGAGGCGTTCGAAGAGCAGCGCGCCGAGGTCGCCGCGGAGGACGGCGTCGCCATACGGACAAAGGAGTCGCTGCACTACTACCGGATGTACCGGCGGCGGCACGGCCCGCCGCCGCCCGCGAAGGACGGCGAGGCGGCCTGCCCGCACTGCCGCTGCGCGATAGGCGCCGACGACCGCTACTGCCGCATGTGCGGGGCCCACCCGGTCTGAGCGCGCCGCCGGGATGCGTCAGCCGCCCCTGCCCTTCCACTTTCTCGGCTTGCGCTTGAATATGCGCCTGCAGCCGTTGCAGCAAAAGTAGTACGTGACGCCCCCGTGCTCGTGCGTTACGGCAAGGTCCTCGTCCATCTCTATTCCGCACACGGGATCGACGGGCACGGCACGCCCGGCCGCCCGCCCGTATTTATCCCTAGGCGGATCGCCCCCTTCGCCGCGGAACGCGGCCGCGGCGGGAGGCGCGCGGGGCGGGGCGGGGCGCGGGAGGAGGGCGGGGAGGATGGAAGCGGTGGCGAGCGGGGCAGGCGAGGCCGAGACCTGCAGTCCGCGCCTGCATGGCTCGTCATGCCCGCCGGCCTTGGTAACTGGGCAAGGGGCAGTGCGCATATGCCGGGCGGTGGGCGGCAGCGGGCCGGATGTTGAACGCGCACGGCGGGCGTCCTCCACTACCCGTCCGTGCAGGATCGCGGCGCGCCGGCATCCGCGGCGAGAGCGTAGCGGGGGCGCAGCGGGCCGCAGGCATGCGCGGGCGCCGGCCGCCTGGCGGGCACAGATTCAAGTCCCGACTCGTCATGCGCGGGAATCGCCGCCGCGATGCGCGGCCGCGCCAGCGCTGTGCCTGTTTCAGCCTCGGTCGGTCGGCTCGATCGGTCGGGTCGGCGCCGATGCACGGCCGCGCCAGCGTTGCGCCTGTTTCAGCGGCGGCCGAGGCGGCGTCGGTAGGGCGGGCGCAAGGCGGCAAGCCGCTGAACTGCCATGGGCGACGCCCGCAACTACAGGGCGGCGATCGCGCCTTCCCCTTGGCGACCCCGACTCGTGGCGGAGGCCTGAATCTGCACCACTGCGGCGCGGCGGCCGGGACAAACGCATAATACGGCTCCAGCGGGCGAAGTGCCGTGAAGCGCGCAACACGCTCCCGCCAGGGCGTGGACATTGAAAAGATCGTCTTGGAATCCGGCAGCATAGGGGCAGCGACTAGCAGGCTGGAAGAAGAGGCCCGCAGGCACCCCGAAGACGTCGTACTCATGCACGCCGCCGCCATGGCATACAGCGAGTCTGGCCGCCCCAAAAAAGCACTGCGCCTACTGCGCAATCTCTTGGGCAAGCACCCCGAGCTGGCGCCCTCGCATGCGCTGATGGGCAGGATATACACGGACATGGGCCGCCACAAGGAGGCCGTCCGATCCTGCAAGAGGGCCCTGCGAATCGATCCCCGATTCGCCGATACGCGCCTGGCGTACGGGCATACCCTGCTCAACATGGGCAAGGCGGCAGGGGCAATGCGCATGTTCCGAGCCGCGGCGCGCATCGAGCCGGGCAACGGCAAGGCGTACAAGGGGATGGGGCAAGTGTGCATGGAGATCAACCGCCCGGCGCGAGCCGTTGCCTTTTTCAAGAAGGTTGCCAAGATCAGCCCGGACTCTGTCGATGCCGCCATGGATTTAGGCTACGCCCTGGCGGCGGCCGGCCGGCTTGAAAAATCCATCTCCGCCTTTGAGAGGGGCATTGGCATAGATCCCGATTCACCGCAGCCGCACCTGCTGCTCGGCATAACACTGACCGAGATGGAAAAGTACGACAAGGCCGAGGAGTCGTACAGCGCGGGCATCGCCATTGATTCCGACAGCCCGGTAGCGTGGGCCCTGCGGGCCGAAAACTACGGCCGCGCCGGCAGGGCCGCGGAGGGCAAGCGTTGCATCGAAAAGGCGATCGCCCTGAGGAAAAACAGGGCGGGGCGCGCCGCCGGCCCGACGCCGCACAATTTTGGCACGCTAGACGACATGCTGGACACCATCATCGACGATGCCAAGAAGTCTATTGCCGACGCTGAAAAAAGGGGGCGCGGCGCGGGCGCGTAGCGGGGCGGTGCGGGTGGCGGTGGCGGACGAATACCAACTTGCGTCCTTCTGGCACACCGTGTGCGCTGGGCCGGATGTTGCCCAGGCCCCACTCCGGCGATTAGTTGTACGGTGGAGTCTTTGAGATACAAGATGCTAGCTGTCATTCGTCATGTGTTTACCAGCGGCCCCTTATTTGGTAGTAGGGGTATGCGCTGCCAATGAACATGCACCAGTAGAAGATAGTCATAATCGGCGGTTGCGCGCGGCGAGGCGCCCCGTGACGGAGCGATTATGACTATCCTCTAGTACCATGATCGACGACAGTGCATGGCGGGGCGCCCGTGGTGGGGTTTATGACTAACTCCCCGCGTGATCCTGTATGTTCTTTGTAGAACATGTCTGCGTACCTGCCCACAAATGCTTAAATAGATAGGGGGGCGCGCACAGCCGTGAGCTCACGTGACGGCCTAATCGAGAATGCGGAGCGCCGTGCTACCGCCATCGACGAGTATGTCAAGTCGCACCATGCGAAGACCGGTATGGTCATGCATGCACACCAGTATGGGAAAATGGAGGCCGTGGAAGTAATCGAGATCGAACGACAGTACCTTCGACTAAACCCAAACAACGGGCGATTTGCTGCCGAGCTTGATATTATACATAGGAATCGAACGGACGAAGGAAAGCCGGCAGAGCTAGACCCCGACAACAAGGACGACATAGACACGCTGTTGAATATGCTCAAAGGCGAGTATCCCGACAGACCTGAGAGGAAGCGTGCATATGACCTACTTAAAGACAACATTCAAGAAGTCGGTGAAAAAACTGGCACAAACGGGCAGGAACACCCCGGTCTAATCACACACGATGGTGTTCTGATTAACGGGAATAGGCGGTGGGCCGTCATGGAAGACTTGGCAGCTGTAAACGACAGGAAGAGTGGACGGCCACACCAGTACGGCACGATGAAAGTGGCCCGCTTAAAAAAGGGCGTCGACACATACGATCTCTGGAAAAATGAAGCGAAAGAACAAATCAGCCAGGAATCACGCGAAGAATATGATTACATCAACAGTGCCTTGGAGATCAAACGAGGGTACGAAATTCTGAAAAACCAAGGTTACAATGACGCCCAGGCCAAAGAAGAGATTAGAAAAACACTGTATGGCCGATCACGCAAGGACGTCGAAACATATTTGAAATTTTTGGAGATTGCAGACCTATTTTTAGATCAAATAGGTAAAAAAGGTCAATACAGATTCCTACAGGATACAAATAGCGGGGATGAAAAGGGTGTGACTTCGATTCTACAGGAAATATCAAACCAGCGAGAAAAATTCCTCAAATCCGGACTGAGTCCCGACAAGCTTGCAAAATGGTTTAAAATTGTGTCACTATTTGGCAAGTTTTCAAAGGAACGCCCGACTATCGGTGAAAACGGAGCATCCCGCAAATTGCCGTTTACTCACCGCGAATACCGCCAATTTAACACAAAAATCATGGGCGATGATGACATTCGCAACAAGTTTTTGAATTTAGAAATGTTTGACAACATGGATGTAAAAACAGCCACGCCTAATGACGCAAGAACCTTTTACGAAAAAATCAAAATACACGAAGATGAATTTGATGTCCAGAAGAACATCACGTCGCCAATAAGCCTACTTGAAAAGGCCAAGTATTCACTAAGCAAAGTCAGCGAAGACCTGCATGGGACGCACAAGGCCCAAAAACTACGCGCATTGAACGAGAACCACGGGCGTGATCACATTTCTGAAATAATGTCACTCGCCAAAGACATCATGCAAAAACTGGGATGACGTACAATGCGCGGCAAGCTCTCTATTATACAAAACAACGGGCTGTTGCAAATATCTGACCCCCATAGGGCCCTCTCACCCGATCACGTATTGGCCCTCCGACTTATGGGTTTTAACGAACAAGCGGATGGTGACTATATGACCGACTTCGTCACTACAGATTTGGCCATTACAGTAGGCACATACTTGCAAGACTTAGGTTACGAGCTTGCCTCAGACTCCTCAATCACCACCATGCTAAAATCGGCGGAAAAATCAAGAGCCGAGCACGAAAAATCACTCAAAGAAGGGTTGGCCGTTAAAGGCCAAACGTCGTTCAATCCGATTAAGCCTCCCGGCTTTAAAGAAGGCGTATGCGTAAAACCATACCAGGCAAAAAGCGTTGCGCACATGCTGAGTGTTTACCATGCAGCCAATTTTTCAGTTCCAGGATCCGGCAAGACGCTTATGACGTACGCGGTATATGATATTTTGAAAAGCAGAGGTGAGATCAACGGGCTACTTGTGATCGGCCCCCTGTCTTCATTTGCGCCGTGGGAAGACGAGTGTGCATTTTGCATGAGTCGGCCTCCGGAAATATTTCGCTATCTAGGGCCCGGACGCAAGGATCACCTTGATCATCTAGCATCCCACGAGATCGTATTGACTACATATGGAACAGCATCCAATGATGTCGATTACCTGTCCCGTCACTTTATGGCCAAAAAAAAGATTATGATGGTCATTGACGAATCTCACCACATCAAAAAATTTGACAAATTTGCGACATTTAGCAACCAAATGATGCTATTGGGGCGGCATGCGGAGCGGCGCTACATATTGACTGGAACGCCCATGCCAAAGGGCTACGAAGATTTGTGGTCGCAGGTTACCTTTTTATGGCCACACAACAAGATCCTTGGAACACGTAATGCATACGGACAGATGCTGGAGCAGAACGGTTGTCATGATGTGATTAGCGACCGCATAAATTTTTTGTGGACCAGAGTGACCAACCAGCAGCTGAAGAACGATCTTCCACAATTACTAGATCCACTGACAATTCCGATCCCGATGAGTTCGAGCCAGGAGGAGATATATGTTGCAATAGAGCAGGACATGTTAAGAATTGAAAAAAGCCCTGCAAATGCACTTGATTTTACCCGGTACCGCCAGAACCGTATACTGCGACTGCTACAGGCAGTCACAAATCCGGGCGTACTGCTGATGAAAGATGCGGACTACGGGCTTGAAAAGTTTTACACGGGCGACTCCGAAATTGACCGTATCGTTGCAGATTACCGGGAAGTTACCCCCAAGATAAACCTAGCCGCCAAATTGGCAGTTGAATTGGCGAAGAAAAACCACAACGTTGTCGTATGGACGGTATTCGTGGCAAACGTCAAATTTTTGTCCAACACCATCCGTGGCCTAGATTCCGCCCTCGCGCCGATTGAGATAACGGGTGAAGTGCCGCTAGATAGCGACGATCAAAAAAACATACGTGGTCGTGAAGATCTTATCCGGGAATTCAAGTCGGGGACGGGCAAAATAATGGTAGCTACACTGGGATCCATATCCGAGTCTATATCGCTACATCATTCCTGCCAGAGGGCAATATACCTTGAACGGGGATTCAATGCGGGGCAATACATGCAATCCCTGAGTCGCATATACCGCATTGGGAGCGACAGGCAAAAAGCGGTGCAGTTTACATTCCTTCAAAGTGTGTTTACCGACCAACAAACCGAGACAATCGATTACAAAATCGATGTTGTCCTTAAAAACCGAATCGAGCACATGTACACACTCTTGGACGACGACTTTGCGCTGCACCCCCTTGACCTTGACACTAATGCCGCTCAATCACCACTGGATTCTGTACTGGGAGCGGACAACACAAGAAAAATCTACGCAGACCTAGTTGCCGCAGCTAAAAGCCGTGAGGGTGGTTTCCCGTGATTTTCAACATAAACGACATGTCTGTTCTGATGAACACACTCAAATCATCTGCCGACCACGGCATTGAACAAACACAACTTATGAGCATCATAGAAGAAAAATACAACTACATAGAGTGGCAATACGATCCTGTCGCGGTCCTGGATGTTGCTAACAAGCTTGAACTAATCGAAATCAATGACGATGTTGTTAAATTGACCGACAACGGCCACGTGGTTGCCAGCATGGGTGGTCACAACATTGACCTCACCGACGATCAAATCGGGTACATTGTAGAGCACTGCGTTTTCAACAACCCGAATTTTTCCGACTTGATGGATTTTTTGTCTTTGTTTGTATTCAACAACCACCGTAAAACACTGGTCTACAACACGGCAGATTACCCCTCGCCGGGCATCGAAACCGATCTATTTGTGCAGCTTGGCATCCTTTCCAAGGATCACTACGTCTTCACACTGGACCCAAAGTATGTCATGCACGTTACCCACTCCCACAACAATGTCTTTGGCAGTGATCACCTCGAGGAGGTTCTTGCTGATCAAAAAGCCGTGGGAGAGATGGGCGAGGTGTTGTCACTCGACTATGAAAAAAACCGGCTGGCCCGACTCGGCCTTCGCGCCGAGTCGGAATCGGTTGTGCGAATAAGCCTGACGGATGTGGCTGCTGGATATGACATCAAGTCCTTTGCCGGAAGCTCACTGGCACTAAAGCATGATCTGTTTGTCGAAGTCAAGGCACGAAAAAGGAACCTGCCCTCGTTTATAATGTCGGCAAACGAGGTCCGGGTTGCCAAGAGGCTGGGAAGCAGGTATGTGATACACTTCTGGGCGGGACTGGCACACCACAAGCCAGCGGCCCCCACGATGATCATCAACAACCCCGTTCAGGCGCTCTCTATCGAAGAATGCCCATCCTGCCTTTCTTATCTAATAACGGTTTCCAAGGGGGTGTAACAATTGCTGGGAGACGCCTCAAAGATTAGAATCCGACTGCACTTTGAAAAGTTTTTGTCAAATAAAGTCCAAGCCTTGAAGGAACTTTCACTGGCGGAGATGAGCATAAACCCCTTTTTGATTGCCGCCATGGGAAACGAGATTGGCATCACCGACTCGCGCAAGCTTGCCCGCTGGATGGTGTTGCAGAGGATCGAGCGCGGCGCATCCACTGCTTTTGGCGCACCACTAAAGCACATAGCGAAAGAATTCTGCAATGCTGACCCGCTTCCAGGAATGGATGCCCGAATAGAACGTGATCATTCTGTGTACAACATGGTCATAACGTCTGGTCCAAAGCACAACGCGATCGCCGCACAATCGATACAAAAGCGACTGTTAGGGACCAAGAATGCAGAGCCCGATTCGATCCCCGTGCTTGGTATGTGCTACGGCAACGATGATTCCATAGGCACCATAACCAAAAAATACGCCGACGGCGTGCAACAAATTGCGGGGCGAGACTTTTGGACATTCGTGTCGGAAGACCCCGACTGCTATAAAGAGATACTTGAAATTGCCGCGGTAGCGCACAAGTACGTGCACTCCCAAACGCAAGTCACGCTGGAACAACTAATTCAAAGAAAAATCGACTACATAGCCGGCGAACTTGAATCGTTGCGCCGCGGTGACGGCGGCGACCACTTGACCGATTTACTGGGTGATGTGTATTGAATCTGGATAAAATCTACAACGCCGACTGCCTCGACTGCCTCAAAAAGCTGCCGCGCGAGTCGGTAGACCTGATCGTTACGTCACCCCCATACGCTGACAACCGCAAGGGTGTTTACCGCGGTGTTTCGATTGGCAATTATATCAAGTGGTTTCTTCCCATCTCGCACGAACTGTACAGGGTACTGCGCCCCGACGGCTCCTTTGTTTTGAACATAAAGGAGAGGACCGTCAACGGAGAGCGCGCCACCTATGTCATCGAGCTGATACTGGAGATGAAAAAGCAGGGATGGCTCTGGACAGAAGAGTACATCTGGCACAAGAAAAACTGCTATCCTGGCAAGTGGCCCAACCGCTTTAGGGATGCGTGGGAGCGCTGTCTCCACTTTACAAAGCAAAAACGCTTTCGCATGTTCCAGGATGACGTGATGGTGCCGATGGGGGACTGGAGCAACAAACGACTCGGGCGCCTTTCCAAGGCTGACATGGAAAGAGACAACGCAAAAAACAACAGCGGCTTTGGAAAAAACGTGTCCAATTGGGTGGGCCGCGACATGGCGTATCCAACCAACGTGATCCACATGGCCACCGAGTGCTCCAACGTGAACCACAGCGCGGCATTTCCGATCACGCTTCCGGCTTGGTTTATGAAGCTATTCAGCAGCAAGGACGATGTGGTATTGGATCCGTTCATGGGGAGCGGATCAACCGCCATCGCCGCAATTGAACTGGGGCGCCACTACGTGGGCATGGAAGTCGAGCCACAATATTACAAGGAGGCACTGTCTAGGATAAAAAACCATAAGGCTAAGACGCAGAAAGTCCTACTCGAAGAGTATTTTCCGTCAAGCGACACGTACGAGTGGCGTTGAAAACCAGGCACAGCGCACGCGCCTCGCAACTAATTTAACGCTGACAAATTTCGTTGTAGACCATGCATCGTTAGCAAGTTTGCCGTTTCTTGTCGCGGATAGCATATTCTTCTGCTCGATGTTCTACGTGCAACCAAAAGTCATCAACAAGAGCGTCGTCCATGTGATGCACTGTCTCCTCGAAGACTAACTCGACCTCTCCTCTGGTGGGTTGCCGCCCGAGAGCGTCACATAGCTTTAGCCACACGTCTTCCCACGACAACACCATGACCGACCTTGGCGCCGGCATCCCGCTCCACGCGGGCGGGCCGTGTGAACAATCTGAATTGCCCCCTTCGTCGGCACAGCTCTTGTGTGCCTCGCCGCCCTCTGCAGCCTTCGCCATCATTCGCTTCGGCGTGGCTGTCACAAGGCACTATTTATGATCATTCGTGGCCCAGCCGAGATGCCGTGCCCGTCTAGGCCTGTCGCCGCCTTCGCGCCCCGGCTGTTCCGCCTGCGGGCGGAGGCGGGCTGTCTCATGTGTGCATAGCGCGCCTCCGTCATGCCCTCCGCAGGTGCCGAGCGGCGGTGGGGCTTTGGGCTTCAGGTGTCCGTAGCGCGCCTCCGTCATGCCCTCAGCAGGGTCGCGGCTAGCATTCCCGCGACGAACAGCGCGCCGGTCGCGCGCGCAAACAGTAGCGTTGAGGACATCGCCCCGACAAGCCCGCGCCAGTCCGCAATGCCCGCGGGGATGCGGTCCCCCCCGCCCCAGCTAGGGCCCGCGCCGCCTCTTCCGTCCCCGACGCTCGCCCGCAGCCTTGCGCCGGCGACCGCGGCCAGCGGGATGCCGCCGGCCGCCGCCGCGGCCGGCGCCAGCGCGGGCAGGCCGCCGGCCCATGCGCCGGCCGCGAGGGCCGACAGGGCCGCGGCCGGGAACGCCCAGAACAGCGGCGCCGCCCGGGCGGGGCCGCCGGCCGCAATGACCAGCGTGCGCCGGCCGCCGGCCGCGTCGGCCTCGTGGTCGGGGAACGAGGCGACGAACAGGACGGCCGCAGACAGGGCGCCGACGGCCGCGCCGGCGAGCGCCGCCTCGGCCGACAGCGCCCCCTCCTGTATGTACGCCGCCCCGACGACGATCATGGCCCCCTTTGCGGCGACAAAGACCTCGGCGAGGCCCGAGTCGACTATCCTCGTCGAGTAGAACCATATCGAGGCGGCGGCAAACCCCAGGATTGCGGCGATGATCCACCCGTGCACGAGGGCAAAGTACGCGCCGGCCGCGCAGCCTGCGAGCAGCATGGCCAGCCCCGCCCGCCTCACGCTGCGGGCCGGCAGCAGTCCGTCGGCTATGACGCCCGTCCCGCCGCTCATCGGCGTCCTCCGCGTCCGCCCGTCGATCCCCCTCCTGTGGTCCGAGTAGTCGTTGAGCAGGTCGACGCTCGCGTGGAGCGCCAGCACGCCGGCCATTGTCAGCGCGGCCGCCCCGGCGTCGATCCCTGCGCCCCTCCACGCCGCGACCGCGAGCCCCGCCGAGACGGCGACCACGGACGCTAGCAGGAACCGCGCGCGCACGGCGCGCAGCCACGCGGAGGCCGTCATACGAGCGACTCGTCGCTGACCTCTAGCGGCTTGCGCCCCCCGAACCCCGAGTCCGCGTCGTGCCAGAACTTTATCTCGCCCTCGCCGGCCTTCCAGCACAGCCATATCTCCTCGTCGAAACGCTTTGACGGAAAGTCGAGCAGGCCGTCGTCGAGGCTCTTGACGACGGCGCCCGTGTTCTCGAGCTGCTCGATCGAGTGGTAGAACTGCGTGAGGGCCGAGTTGAGGGCCCGCTTGGACTCGGCCAGCGCGGCCATGCCGCTGCCGCCCATGACGGCAGCCTGGAGGCGCTTTTCGGCGCGGACGACGCCGTCGCGGCACGACACGGCGCGATCGTACTTTTTGGCCACGTCGGGCAGGGCCTCGTTGGCGCTCTTCACGGTAAAGTAGGCCGCCGCCGGCTGCACGGCCCGCGGCGGGGCCGGGGCGATTAAAAACGTAGCTTGCGCGCGGCCGCGCGCTTGGGCCAGCTCGGGCCAGCTCAAGCCGGCCGGCCCTGCGCGGGCACGGCGCCTGCCATCCTTCATGGCAGGGCCGCCCACGGGCGATCGGCGACATGGCCGCCCCGCCCTCGTCGGGAGGCGCCGCGAGCAGGGATCGCGGCGCGGGCGCGGGCGCCGTAGCACATGGAGCGCGGCGCCATCGCCGGCGAGCCGGGCATGCCCAGCTCCACTTTACCGCCGTGCCGTTGCGCAGGTGCCCGTTATGCGCGCCGCCGTCCGCTTCGCCCGCACCTTTTTCAAGGTAAAGCAGGCTTTGCGCTCGGAGCCGCGGCCGTACTCGGCAACTGCCGCCTTCCTTCCAAGCGAGATCCTTTTCCTACTCGGCGACTCTGCAAGATGGCCTGCCCGCTGGGATATTTCGGGCATGCGCGCCAATGGCGCAATGCCGCGTGTTTGGGGCGCCCGCTCCCATCCCGCAAGATCGGGGCCGCACTGTGATCTGCACGGGAGATGCATCCCTGCCTCTCTTGCCGCTTGGCAGTGGCCGCTTGACCTCGGCGGCGAGATTGATGCCGTGCCCCTGCGGCGGGATACCCGCCGCGGCGGGGCAGGGTGCCGGGATCCCGCCGCGGGGGCCTGGGGGGGGGGCTTATGCACAACAGCGTTCCCTAAGGCGGCGCTAGGCGTCGGATGCGACAATGTGCATAGCCCCCCGGGCGCATTGCGGGATCAATCCCGAGTTCGGCGCCGTGGCGCCTTTTCAGCACGTGCGCGAGGGCGCACATGGATCTGGGGCCGCCCTGTAGTCGCCTATGCCGTCTGGGATCGCATCGTCGACTGTGTGATCACTGTTCGTACTCGAGGACGTCGCCCTCTTGAAACCTTTCAAAAATGTGGTCGATCAGGCGGAACAACGACGCCTGGGTGGCCCTCAGCTGGGGGACAATCGTGATCACGTCTGGCGACACCACCCATATCTCAAACGTCGATCCGTCCATGTGGTCGACGAGCGACATGTTTACGTAGGAATCTTCGTGGTAGATTCCGTATGAGATGTGCCTCATGTCCTGCATCGCTTCGACAAACTTGCGGTTCTGTTCGTGGTTGTCCAACCTGCCCGATTCCAGCTTTATGACGAGCGGTGACACGTCGCCGCCATTGTCTTCTCTTGAGCGGTTCGAGTACATTGCGAACCTGCTCCTGGTCAGGCTGAGGACGTACGGCAGGACGTGCCTCTTGAAGATTAGAAAAGAGTGGCGAAACTTGAACGTCCCTTCGCGCGAGAGATGTCCCTCTAGCCGCACATCCTCCCCCTCCGACAGGACGAACCCCGCCTTGTCGATCCGCTGATCGTTTTCGGCTGCCGACTCGATCGCCTCCCCGTATGGCACGCCGGTATAGGTGATCCCTGACTCCCTGTGGTCGGCGCTCGCCCTTAGTTTTTTTGCCCTTCGAACATACGCAACTTTCCTGCCGATCCTCTTGTGTGCGGCAATGCGCATTGTGGTCAGCGTGAGACCCGTCTTTGATTCCAGCAGCTCGAGCATGGACCTGATCTCGGCCGAGCTAAAGTGCGGAACAAAGGCGCACGGGTGCATCCTTCCAAGCACCGACGGGAGGGTATTGACGAAGGAGGGTCCATCGTGGGTGATCGCGAGGTGGACCTGGGGGGTGCCTGTTTGCACGACGAGCAGGCTCCCCGACTTGGCCTCGGAACTTCCCGTGACTCTCAGCGACACTGCCATGTTCGGCGGGGCGCCACCCGTCTTCACGATCTCCACGCCCGGGCCTGCCCTCTGGATCGCCTCGGCAACGTCCCCGTCCGACACGAGCAGGAGCATGCTGATCTGGCTGTCCGGATCGCCGCAGAGCATGTCTTCTATGGAACTGGCACACTGCTCTAGGCCGCCGGGAGACCGCAGGTACGGCGGAGTGGCTTTTGCGACGCGATCCGGCGCCGCCATCGCCGCAGACTGGCTTGCCATGCCGATATTGGCCCGGCGGACGATATAACACCTGCCCGCTGCACGTGCACGCGCCCGCGGGCGTCCCTGCCCCCATCCGGCCGCGCCCCCTGCCGAAGGGGGCGGCCCTGGCGCGGATCCGGCGGGGGCCTGGCCCTGGCGCGGATCCGGCGGGGGCCTGGCCCCGGCGCGCCGGCTCGCCCCGCCGGCCGCTGGCGGCATGCCTCCGGGCCGCTGCCGGGATGGCGATCGGCGGGCCGATCCCGCACGCAGGGGCGCCCGCAGACGCGGGCGGGTGCCGTCATCCCCGCCGGGATTCGTCCGCCCCCTGCCCCCAAGGTATTTTTATCCGCGGCAAGGATCCGTGCCGTGGGCGCCGTAGTCGGGATCATAGGGGGCGGGCAGCTCGGCAGAATGCTCGCCGAGGCGGCATCGTCGGCCGGCCTGGCCGAGCGCATCTCGCGCACGATCGTCCTTGACCCGACGCCCGGCTGCCCCGCCTCGCAGGCCGGCGCCGGCCAGATAGTGGCGGGGTTCCGCGACAGCGCGGCCATACGCGAGCTTGCGTCGCGCGCCGACATCGTCACGTACGAGATCGAGTCGGGCGACGCGGACGTCCTCGAGTCCGTCCAGGGCGAGACGCAGGTGAGCCCGTCGCCGGCGACGCTGCGCGTCATACAGGACAAGCTGCTGCAAAAGTCGTTCCTGCGCGACCGCGGCATCGCCGTCGCCGACTTTGCGGGCGTCGAGACGCGCGGGCAGCTCGACGAGTCGCTCGCGCGGTTCGGGTGCCCCGCGATACTAAAGGCGCGCCGCGACGGGTACGACGGCAGGGGCAACTACCGCATCGCCTCGCCCGGCGCGGCCGGCGAGGCCCTCGGGTACTTTGGGGGGCGCCCCGTCATGGTCGAGCGCGCCGTCGACTTTGGGATGGAGGTGTCGGTGATCGCCGCGCGCAACACGCGCGGCCGCATAGCGACGTACCCCGCCGTCGAGAACATGCACGGCGAGGGCATACTGCGCACGACGGTGGCGCCGGCGCGCGCGCCGCGGGCCGTGCTCGACGAGGCCGAGCGCGTGGCCCGGCGCACCCTGGAGGTGCTCGAGGGCGCCGGGGTCTTTGGCATCGAGATGTTCGTCGAGCGGCAGGGCGGCGCCGTGCTGGTCAACGAGATCGCCCCGCGCGTGCACAACTCGGGCCACCACACGCTCGTCTCGTCCGAGACGACGCAGTTCGAGCAGCACCTGCGCGCCGTCCTGGGCATGGACCTCGGCCCGACGCGCCTGCTGAGGCCGGCCGTCATGTGCAACATACTGGGGCCCGACGGGTTCGAGGGGCCGTACTCGTGCGCCGGCGCGCCGGGCGCCGGCGGCGGCGCGCACCTCAAGATGTACGGCAAGGCCGACTCGAAGCCGCGGCGCAAGCTCGGCCACCTCACGGTGGTCGGGGACGAGGGGGCCGCCGCCGATGCGGCCGGCATGGGCGCGCTGCTCGATCGCGCGCTTGCCGCGCACCGGGCGGTGCGGATCGAGCCGGCGGCCGGCCGCGCCGCGCGGCCCTGACGGCGCGCCGCGCGAAAAAAGGAATATTAGAGCTCGGCCGGACGGCGGGCCGTTGGCGCTCGCAGCCTCGTACGCAATGGTCGGCGTCGCGATTGCCCTGCTTGCCGTGTACGGGGCCGACGTGGCCGCTGCCAAGTCGTCGCCCGACGGCGGCGGCGGCGGCGGGGAGGGGTTCCTGCCGTTCGACCACATGGCGCGCGGCCTGGGCCTGGGCCTACCGTCGATGGTGCTCCCGATCGCCGCGTTCCTTGTGTCGAGAAAGGAGCCGTCGAGGCCGCTCGGCGCCCTGCTCGCCGCGGCGGGGATCCTGATAATCGTCGGGGGCGCCGTCGTCCTTGCAATGCCGCCTCAGCCGGCCGCCGCCGGGCCGGAGGAGCCGGCGCGGAACGCGGTAGCCTCGGCCGCCCCGCTCCTGGCCGTCGGATCGCTCATTGTAGCCCTGGGCGCCATCAAGGTCCGCAGGTCGTAGGGGGCCGCCGCCGTGCCGGACGCTGCACCTGGCGGGGCCGCCGGGCGGAGCCTGGAGGGGCGCGGCGGCGGCTCGGGCGCGGCGGCCCCGCCGGCCGCCGCCACCGCCGCCGCCACCGCCACCGCCGCCATGTCGGGGCTCCCTGCAGGGGAGATTCTTGTATGCGCAAAGTGCGGCCGCGAGGCGCGGCGGCCGCGCGACTGCGAGCACACGGGTTGGATGGCCTACTGCACCGAGTGCTACGTCGAGCTCCACTACCGCCTTACCGAGCCCGGCGCTGACGCCGGTTGACCGCCCTCGACGACCTGGTCGGCTGGGTCACCGGACTGGTCTCCGAGCACCTGTTCGCTGGCGTCTTTTTGGCGGCCCTCGTCGAGACCGTGTTCCCCCCGATACCGACGCTGGCGATCTTTCCGCTGGCCGGGTACGTCGCCTCGCAGAGCGGCCTGGATCCCGCCGGGGCCGTGGCCCTCGGAATAGTCGGCGGGGCGGGCGCGACGATCGGCTCGACGGCCATCTACGCCGTCTCGCGCAGGCTCGGCAGGGCGGCCCTGCTCAGGTACATGCGGTACGCCCGCGTCGACGACGCAAAGCTCGCGCGGGTCGAGGCGTGGTTCGCGGCGCACGGCGACAAGGCCGTCTTTTTTGGCCGGCTCGTGCCCGTAATGCGCGAGATGATATCTGTCCCGGCCGGCATCCTCCGAATGCGCGTCCCAAAGTTCCTCCTGTTCACGTTCGCCGGCTCGTGCGTGTGGAGCACCGGGGTGATCCTGGCGGGGTACTATTTTGGCGTGTCCGTGTTCGGCGCGCCCTGACGCGCCGACTCCGCGGCCCGGGCGATCGGGGCGGCGGGCCTGCGCTCCGCGGCCCCGCCCTTCCGACCGCCCGGCTGGCCGGCATCCTGCGGGCGCAACCTGCGCTTACGCCCTTCGGGTTAGAGTTATAAGCGACACCTGCGGGGGGCCGGTTGAGGGCGTCGCTCTTCCAGGAGGCGTCTTCATAAGTTGCGAGCTAACTTTTACTTTTTACGCTCTTTCTCTTAGTTCGCGGCCGGGCATGGCATCGACATGGACGGCATCCTGTAGCATCCGGCCGATCCGCTCGGACTCGGGGCCGATGTAGGCGAAGACGTCCCGATCGCATACATGGCCAAAATCCTCGTGGCGGTTGAAGAACTTGAGCGAGCCTGAGTGGTTGAACGCGTACCGGACGGCCGCGTCGTACACGGGGGACTTGACGAGTATCTTTGAGGGGCTCGCATTCGGGGCGCTCTTGCGGCCTGCCTCCGCATCGGCCTCCGCATCGGCTCCTTCGCCGGGGTTCGCCGCGCCGCTATTCTGAGGCAGGCTGTCCATGGCCAGGAATACGGTCGGCCTTGCCACATACGGCCAGGCGTAAACCGGCTGGTCGTTGTACCAAGCCTGGGCCGATATGCCGTCGCGGCTCGCGTAGTGGGTTGTAGTCTTGAATGTGTAGCTGCCCCACACGTCGGCTATGCTGTCCCTGTGCAGCCGCATGTGCTTGTGGCGCAGCTTTGCGTCCGTCAAAAAGGCCACCATGTCGGCGCATGCTATGAACGGGTTGCACTCGTCGCCCTTCCAGAACACCTTGGGCTTGACCCTGCCGACGAGGTTTTCCCACGCCCTGGTCTGCTTTGAAATAAAGCCGTCTATGTGAAACTCGACGCCGCTCATGTCCGCGTCCTTGTTACTGTACAGGTAGTCTTCGGCGGCAAGGTATGAGACATGGGTCCCAGGTTTTTCATGAAGAGCCAGGTGGGGATCTGCCTGGCCGCGTTGCCTAACCCGCCGACGCGGACCGTGTCGGGGTCGGACGGCGGCAGAATGACGTAAAAGCAGTGCACGCTCTCTATCATGTCCTGCACCGAGCTGACAAGCTGGTCGCTGAACGACACGGCCTCTGGCCACCCGTGCCTGAGCAGGTGGCTGCTCGGGCAGAACGGAACCTGCTTGTGCATCCCAAAGCTGCTTGCAATCTCGGCAAACTTGGCCGCGAATTTGTCCCTGAACTCGTCCTTGTCGCCGATCACGACGCCTACTCCCAGCTGCGTCCTGAACCCGCGCCGGCCGCCGCGGTCGCCCGGCTCCGCCGCGCCGGAGGGGCTGCCCCTCTCAAAGGGCTTTGCGTCGAATGCCGCTACCTTCATGGCGGCACGCCCTGACAGTGGTATATAACCGTTAACCGACCGCCTGCCCCCTGCGCCGGAAGGTTTGAATTATGCCGCCGGCCGCCTGCGCCCGTGCAGGCCGTGATACTGGCCGGTGGCAGGGGCCGGCGGCTGCGCCCGATCACCGACTACGTGCCAAAGCCGCTCGTGCCGGTCGACAACGTGCCGATACTGGAGTGGCAGCTCCGATACCTCGAGTCGCACGGCGTCTCGTCGGCCGTGCTGTGCACGGGGTACAGGGCTGGGCAGATACGCGACTACCTGTCGACGAGGGGCGGACGCGGGCGCATCCGCGCCGCCGTCTCGGAAGAGGCCGAGCCGCTCGGCACGGGCGGGGCCGTCCGCAGCGCGCTCGGGTCGGTGCGCGGCCGGTCGTTCATCGTCCTCAACGGCGACGTCATTACCGACATCGACATAGGCCGCCTGCGCCGCGGCGCCCCCCTGGGCCGGGGCGCCGCCTCCGTCGCCGCCGTCGCCATTGCGGCCATACCCCTCCGCACGCAGTTCGGCATCATGCGGGTCGGGGACGGCGGGGGGGACGGCGGCGCCGCTGACGCCGCGCGCCCCGTCACGGGGTTCCTTGAGAAGGCCCCCCTGCGCGACAAGCTCATGAACGCCGGCGTGTACCACATGGCAAGGGACGCCGCGTCCGACCTGCCCGCCCGCGGCGACATCGAGAGGACGCTGTTCCCCGAGTACGCCGCCTCCGGGCGCCTGTCGTGCGTCGTGTTCGCCGGCGCGCGGTGGTACTCGATAGACTCGTTCAAGGACGTCGAAGAGTGCGGCGAGCACGCCGCGTCGATCATAAAACGGGGGCCGCCGCGGCGCCGCTAGGCGCCGTGGCGGTGTAGCGTGACCAGCATGTACGCGAGCTCCCTGACGAACGCCCCGTCGCCGGAGCGCCCCGCGTACCGCTTGGCCTCGTCCCAGAACTGCGGCGGCCACTGCACGTCGCGCCGCTCGGCAGCCGCCGTTGCCGCCGCCGCCGATGCGGCGCCCTGGGCGTCTCCCAGGGCCTGCACTGCTGTGATCATGCCTCTGTGTGGCCCCGTCCGGTAATGACGGCCCTACTCAAAACAATTTTACACGCGGCCGAACAGATCTGACCTGTCTGCCCGCCCTGCGGCGGCGGGCGCCCCCACGCCACCCCCTTCTTCCGCCCCTCCCTCGCCGCTGGGCGCTGGCGGGGGCGGGCGAGGGCGGGGGGGAGGCGGGGGCCACAGGGCCGGCGGCCGGTGGCCGGAGGGCTTGTGTAGGCTACGCGCTATCCGCCCCCGCCGCCCCCGCCGCCGGATGCGCGCCCGCCCCAGCCCCCGCCGCCCCCAGATGCGCCTCCGCACCTCCCCCCACTCCTCTTTCGCCGCCCGCCCTGGCACGGCCTGTGGATGCCGCCCGCCTCCCCTCCCCTCCGCGAAAGTTGAATAGGGCCGCCGCCCGCCGCGAGCCGTGCGCGTGTCGTACAGCCTCGGCTCGCTGCTGTCCGTGCAGGAGGTGGCCGAGTGCGCCGCCGCCGTGTCCGCGGCACCGCTGCAGCCGGACACCGTCTGGGTGCCCGAGTCGTGGGGCGCCGAGAACTATTCAATGCTCGGCATGCTCTCGCAGAGGCTCGAGCGGCCGCGCATTGGATCGTCGATCGTCAACGTGTACTCGCGCAGCCCCGTGCTCGTCGCGATGGGCGCCCTTACGGTCGACGCCCTGTCCGGCGGCCGGATGGTCGTCGGCCTCGGGTCGAGCAGCAGGCCGATCGTCGAGCGGCTGCACGGCATGCCGTTCGAGGCGCCGCTCGCCCGCGTGCGCGAGTACGTCGGGATCGTAAGGTCGCTCACGTCGCCGGCCGGCGGGGCCGGCGCGGCCCCTCGCGTGGAGCACGACGGCGGCGCGTTCCGCCTCGGCGGGTTCACGCTGCTGGCAAGGCCCGTGCGCGACTCGATACCGATCTACCTGGCCGCCGTCAACCCGCGCATGGTCGAGCTTGCATGGGACGTCGCCGACGGCGTCATATTCTACCTGCGGCCGCCCGCCGAGATCCGCAAAACCGTCTCGGCCATGAGGGCCCGCTCGCGCGGCAAGAGGTTCGACGTCGCCTGCCAGGTGGTCACCGCCGTATCGGACGACACGGAGGCTGCCCTGGCCCGGGCAAAGAGGACGCTCGCGTTTTACGTGTCGGTCGGGGATGCGTACAGGCGGTTCCTGGCGCGCAACGGGTACGCCTCGGAGGCGGCCGCCGTGAGGTCCGAGTACGAGCGGGGCGGGCTCGATGCCGCGGCGCGGGCCCTGCCCGACCGCATGGCGTCGGACCTTGCCGTGCACGGCACGGCCGAGGACTGCCGGCGCGGGATCGAGCGGTTCGCCGCCGCCGGCGTCGACCAGCCCATAGTCCAGTTCAACCCCGTGGGCGGGGAGGTTGCCGGGTCGTTCCGGGCAGCCCTCGGGGCGTTCTCGGGCGCGGGTGCCTGAGATGGGGCCCGCCGCCGTGGTGGCGTACGGGGGCACGAAATTCTCGCCCGACGCCGGGCGGGCCCCGCCGCGCGGGGAGGGGGAGGAGGCAGCCGCGGCGGCGGCGCACGGGGGCGGGCGCGCCGCCGCCGACCGCATATCGTCCGAGCTGGCCGCCGCCGCGCGCGCCCTGTTCCTGGCGTCCCCGCGCGCCGACCGCGCCGCCGTCGACGCCGTCCTCGTGGCCACCTGCGACCCGTCGCCCTACCTTGCCCCGATCGTCTCTGAGATGGTCGGCGTCTCGCCGCGCATAGCCCATACCGTGGAGAGCATGTGCGGGTCGGGCACGGGGGCCGTCGTCTCGGCCATGGCGTACGTCGGCTCGGGGATGGCCGAGGCCGTCCTCGTCGTCGGCGGCGACACGGCGGGCGGGCCGGGCGGCGTGCTAGAGTGGGACGCCTCGCGCGGCGGGCTCGCCGGCCCCGTGCACTGGGCCTCGCTGTTCACGGCAGCCTACAAGCGGCGGCACGGCGCGACGGCCGAGGACCTCGCGCACGTGCCCGCAAAGGCGCACCTGTACGCCGCCGACAACCCGCTTGCGTACTCGCGCATGCGCCCGTCGCCCGAGGACGTGGCCGCCTCGCGCCCGCTCACCTCGGACGTGCGGCTGCACGACTGCTGCCGGCCGTGCACGGGCGCCGCGGCGGTCCTGGTGGCGTCGGCGCGGGCGGCCCGCTCAATGACCGACGCGCCCGTGTGGCTCGCCGGCGCCGGCCAGCGGACCGCCCCCGCCTCGCTCTCGGCCACGGCCGACCTGGCCCGGCTCGGCACGGGCGCGGCGGCGGCCGCCGACGCCCTCGCCGCCGCCGGGGCCGGGCCGCCCGACATTGACGTCGCCGAGGTGCACGACGCGTTCAGCGTGTGCGAGCCGATGGCCGTCGAGTGCGCGCGCCTGGCGGCGCCGGGCGAGGGGGCGCGCATGTGCCGGCGCCTCTTCGAGACCGGCGACCGGCGCGTCAACCCGCGCGGCGGCCTCATCGGGTCGGGGCACCCGCCGTCGGCGACGGGCGTCGCGCAGGTCGCCGAGGTGGCCGCGCAGCTGCAGGGCAGGGCGGGCCGGCGGCAGGCCGACGGCGCCCGCACCGGGATGGTCCACAACATGTCGGCGGCCGGGACGTCCTCGACCGTCCTGGTGATGCGCAGTTGAGGTTCGACGACGAGCTGGCCCGCGGCCGGCTGGTCGTCGGCGTGTGCGACGGGTGCCGGGGCGGCGGCGGCGCGGGCAGGCCCGTCCGCGCGTGGCCGCCGTCGGCGGGGGCGTGCCCCGGATGCCTCGGCCCCGTGCGGTGGGCGCGACTGCCGCCGTGCGGGAGGATCGTCGAGTTCTCGCGCGCCGCCGACGGGCGCCCGTTCTGCCTGGCGGAGTTTGCGCACGGCGTGCGGCTCTTGGGCATGCTGCTCGCGCCGCGCGGCGGGGGCGGCAGGGATCCCGCCCGCCTTGCCCCGCGCGTGTCGCAGCGCGTCGTCCTCGAGTCGTGCTCGCTCGGCTCGGACGGCAGGCCGCGGTACATCATGCGCGTAGCTGGCGGCGATGCTTCCTGGCCGCCGCACAGCCTCCCGGCCCCGTGAGCGGCAGCGGGCTGGCCCGATCGCACTCGCACTCGCACTCGCACTCGCACTCGCACTCGCACTCGCACTCGCACTCGCGCGGCCGCGCGCCGCAGCGGGACCCCGGCGGCCGGGCGGATTGCAGTGATCGCCGGCGCCGCGGGCACCGGGTTGTCCTGGCGGGGCCTGGCCGATCGCCCGCGGCGGCGGCCGCGGGCCGCCGCCCCAACTCCCTGCTCGGGCGGCCAGAGCGCGGCGCCCGCAACCGGCGCTAGGCCACCCGGCCGGGGGAGGAGCGCTGCGGCCCCTACACATTTCCCCGCGCCTACGCCCGCCACGCCTTGGCATAGAACAGCTCTCGATCGTACGCCAGTGCCTCCCTGGGCCCGCTTCCGCCCCACCCGAAGTGTCCCAGTAACTCGAGCGTCTTATCCAGCGCAATGCCGCCGTGCAGCGCAGTGTCAAGGAGGGGGGCGACGACTACGGGCTCCAGATCTACGCTGTCCTCGTGCGACTTGTACTCTGCGTAGAATCCAATCCTCCCGCCGGTCCGTATGTCGAGCACCCTGCCCCTCATGCCGTTGAACGTCATTGAGACGACGTACCTCTTGCCGGTGCTGGTGGCCAGGTTGGACGCGAATGCAAACACCTCACTTATGCTAAAAAGTGTCCATATTGGTTCTAGGTACCTTGGGCAGGGACCCTCGGGCGACTCGAAGCGTACGCCGCGCGAGTCATACACAATGTCCTCCATGAGGCCCATGTACTCCTTGAACTGCCCGCTGCGGTAAAACCTCCATACGCCCATGTGGCCGAACGCATCGTGGCATGCCTCCGCGTACCTGTCCGTGGTGCGGGCCGCGCCGTACGGGCCGCTCCCAAGGTGCGGATGCGTGTACCCCCTGTAGGCAACGCTGCAGTCCGACACGGCCTCTGCCAGCTCTTCCGGCTGGTAGTTGCAGGGGGCAGGGTAGGGCCGCATGGTCGCTACAAAGTGCCCGATCCCGGTAATCTTCTCGAGAATCTCTTCGAGGCCTGCGGGGACGTGGTCGTGCTCGGCCGCGCGCCCGACGAGCTGCATTGTGAGTGCATCGCGGTTCAAGAGCCGCTGCCCTCCATGATCGCACTCCGGCTGCCCAGGATGCGGCCCTCGGCGGTAGCCGACTTCCCCTTGCCGGAAGCGCCGCCGACGCGCATCTTTTCCGGCGCCAGGCGGTTGCCCACCCGGGTCGGCCTGGGGGCCTCGACGCCGACACTCGCCACTCCGCCCACCCGGGTCGGCTTGGGGGCCTCGACGCCGACACTCGCCACTCCGCCCACCCGGGTCGGCCTGGGGGCCTCGACGCCGACACTCGCCACTCCGCCCACCCGGGTCGGCCTGGGGGCCTCGACGCCGACACTCGCCACTCCGCCCGCCGCCGCAAAGGCAATCCCGTCTTTTTCTGCTACCGTGTGGCGGCCGTCGGCGGGCGCAGCTCAAGCCTTGCGATCACGGCGATCACGGGGTGCATGGGGGCGAGGCGCGCCGCGGGCGCCTCTACCGGCGTCGCCGCGGCCGGCGCCGGCGTGCGCCCTGCCGCGCCCTGGATCGGCCGCTGCGCGGGGCCGTCTCTTCCGGAGCGGCAGGGGATGCCGCGCTGCCGTGGTAGGCCGAATCGAGGACGGTCGCCGCCGACGCATGCCGGGAGCGGCAGGGGCGGTTGCGCGGCGCGGGCGATCGGCCGGGATGCGCCCGCCGGCGAATTCCGCACAAAACTCGCGCGCGACCCTCCGGCCGCGACGCTTTTAGGCGGGCCCGCCGGCCGGTGCCCGTGCAGGGGGACGATGCGGGCGGGGGCGCGGAGGCGGGCGCCTCGGCCGCGGCCCCCCTGCCGCCGGATGCCGCCCGCTCGGACGCGCGGCCCCTACCTCCTCGGCCCGCCCCGCCCTCGGCCGCCTCGCGGGCGTCGCGCACGCGCCGCCGGCGCGGGTACGCGTGGGAGGACTCGCTTGCAAAGCGCATCTCGGCGGTCCCCGGGTGGAGGGCGTTCCGCCTCGGCTCGCCGAGCGTTGGGCTGCCCGACGTGCTCGCCGTGCGCTCGCGCGGCCGGTCGCTCATCGTCATCGAGGCAAAGTCCGGCACGGGGTCGTCCCTGTCGGTGCCCGCCGAGCAGGTGCGCAGGTGCCTCGAGTGGACGCGCATGCTCGACGCGTACGACGACCGGCGGGCCGTGCTGGCCTTCAAGTTCCTCTCAAAGCGGCGCGTCGGCACGGCCTCGTACGAGGGGCGGCAGCTGCGCGAGTTCTACAAGGTGTGGGACGCAAAGCGCAGGCCCGCCGAGTGCGTGTGCACGTACGACGGCGAGACGTACCTGCGCGGGGCGGGACGCAGGCGGCGCGCAGTAGATCTTGAGGACTGCCGCATGCCCTTCCGCACGGCGCCGGTCAAAAGATAATGTACTCTAGGGCGACGGCGTCGCTGATCAGCGACGTGTGCCTCGATCCCGCCACGTACCCGTTCTTGATGTCGGTCGTCGGGACCCACCTGTTGGTCGACGAGTAGTGGCGGTCGCGGGCGATCTCCTTTTCTATCGCCTCGATGTCGAACTCGCCCTCCTCGACCTGCTGCGTCTCCAGGTGCTTTACCGTCACCAGTATCTTGTCGACCTTTACGCGGTCGCCGAGCTTCCACGACGTCGGCGCCTTTTCGTCGGATACCTCGAGCACCTTGATCTTCATCTCCTTCCTGCCGAACGCATCGCGGCTGATCAGGACGCGCTCGTCGATAAAGTCGTCGTACGAGTAGGTCCTCCCGCCCTGCCTGCCCCCCTCCCCGTACCCGTCGGCCTCCGAGGGACCGAGTATGGACTCGATGACGGGGTTTGGAATGCGGTCTATGCCGTCGCGCGCATTCTCCGACTCGGCCGCGCCTGCGCCGCCGGTCTCTCCCTTCGACTCCGCATCTGCCTCGATCGATGCCGTCCCGCCGCCGCCGCCGCCGCCGCCGCCGCCGCCGCCGCCGCCGCCGCCGCCGCCGCCGCCGCCGGCCTCTCCCTTCGACTCCGCATCTGCCTCGATCGATGCCGTCCCGCCGCCGCCGCCGGCCTCTCCCTTCGACTCCGCATCTGCCTCGATCGATGCCGTCCCGCCGCCGCCGCCGGCCTCTGTCCTTGCCTCCTCAACCTCCTCCGCCCCCTTGCCGGCGCTTTTCGCCTGCCCCGCCGCCGGCGCATCCTGCCCTGCGGGTTCAGCCGCTGCTTTTGGATCGCCGCCCCCGTTATCCCCTTCCGTCCCCGCCTCTTGCGGCTGCGCCCCGCCACCTTTGCCGGGCGCAGGCTCGCCACCGCTTCCAGCCTCTGCCCCTTTTGGATCGGACAGGACGTCGTGGATTATGTCCGATATCTCGTCGAGGGATCTTCCGATCCTTTCTTCCTCGCTGAGCCCCGCATCGTACTCGTGCGGCTCTGCATCCTTCGCCTCTTCGAGGCCGTCTCCTGCCTCGCGCTTTTTCCCGCCGCCGCCCTCCTCAAAACGGCCGTCTTCGCGCTCCGCGCCCACGACTTGAGTGCGCACCCCGCACTAAAAAAGATCTGCATTGCAGGCGCGCCGCACGGCGGCGTACGCCGGGGCCCGCCTGCCTGCGCTTGCAACGCCGCCGCCGCCCTTCGGCGCGCCTCCGCCTCTGCGGCGCGGAGGGGGGCGGAAGGCGCCCGGCGGCGCAGCGGGAGGCGGGCGGCAGTAGCGGCAGCGGCAGCGGCGGCGGCGCGGCGCCCGCACGTCGGGCAGGGCTTGGCGCGTGCGCGCGGCGGGCCGGAAACCGGGCGGCCTCAGCGGCCCTTTCCGCCGCGGCCGCCGAACCCGTCCGCCACGAGGCACATGCACTCGGCCGTCCTCCTTAGCAGCGCCTTTGAGATGAACTCGTTGGGCGAGTGTATGCGCGAGAATACGTGCGTGCCGCCGACGGACACGCACGGCGCCCCGAGTATGGTCGCGAACGCGTGCATGGGCCCCGTCCCCGCGCTCGACACGCTCAGGACGGGGGGCCGGCGGTGCGCCGCGGCCGCCGCGGCCACTACCGTGCCCACGAACGGGTCCGACGGGTCGGTCCGCCAGGCGGGCACGCCTGCATGCACGCGCACGGACACGTCGCCGTACCCGCGCCGCCGCAGGTGGGCCCTGAGGAGGGCGGCGAGCCGGCGGGGATCCATCCCCGGCACGAGCCTAAAGTCGACCTTTGCCGCGGCGCGCGCGGGCAGGACGGTCTTTGCCCCCTCGCCCGCGTACCCCGACAGCAGGCCCGCAATGTTGCATGTCGGGGCGGCCGCAAGGTCGCGCTTTGCCTCCGCCGCCGTGCGGCCGCCGGCCAGCCGCCGCCCCGCCCCGAACCCCGCGGCGAGCGCCCGCACGTCGAGCGGCTCGGCGGCGAGTATCTCTTTGGACCGCGCCGGGAGCGGCTCGATCCCGTCGTTCCACCCGTCGACGGCGACCGAGCGGCCGTCCGGCGAGCGCAGCGTGCCGAGGGCGCCGACGAGCCTCCACGCGGGATTCTCCAAGGCCGGCGCCAGGCTCGAGTGGGCGTCGTGCGCCGGGCCGCTTGCCGACAGCTCCGCGTACAGCAGCCCCTTCATGCCTAGGCCGACGACCGGGCGCCCCGCCGCGTCGACGTGGCCGAACTCCCACACCACGGCGCCGCAGGACATGTCGCGCCGGTGCCCGCGCAGGTACTGCGCAATGTGGGCGCTGCCCGTCTCCTCCTCGCCCTCGACGACGAACTTTACGCCGCACGGCACGTCGCTGCGCGCATCGAGCATGGCCGAGACGGCGGCCACGCGGGCCATGAGCTCGCCCTTGTCGTCGGACGCGCCGCGCCCGTGCACGCGCCCGCCCGACTCTTCGCCCCCGAACGGCGGGCGGCGCCACTGCCCGAGCGGCTCGGCCGGCTGCACGTCGTAGTGGTTGTAGAACAGGAGCGCCGGCGCGTCGGGGTTCGACGACGACCTTAGGTGGGCGAATACCACGGGCGGCGCGCCCCTTCCGCGGCCCCCTCCGCCGCCCGGGAGCCTCAGCAGGCGCGCGGGGATGCCGCGCCGCCGCAGCGTCTCGGCCACGAGCGACGCGCACTCGCGCAGCCCCTCGCCGGTGGCCGACACGCTCGGCTGCCGCACGAGGTCCCGCAGGGAGCGCACCGTGGCGGGGAACGACGAGCGCAGCGCGGCCGCGACGGCGGGATCGATGCGCGCGGCGGCGGGGGCCGCGGCGGCGGGATGCGCCGCTGATGCGGCGGATGCTGCGCTGCCGCCGCGGCCCCTACGCAACCGCCGTGTCAAAGGGCCTCATCATAGCGGGAATCTTGCCGAGCAGGTCGGACGCGACAATGTGCGTCCCCATCGTCTTTTGGAGCGACTTTCCGGCAAGGCCGTTAAAGTACGCCGCCGCCGCGGCGGCCTCCGCGGGCCGCCTGTTGCGCGCGAGCAGGCCGGCGAGCAGGCCGGCGAGCACGTCCCCCGTGCCGCCGACCGTCATTGCGGGCACGCCCCCCCTGTGGACGAACGTCCGCTCCCCGTCCGACACCAGGTCGGTCTGCCCCTTGAGCAGGACGGTGATGCCGTGGCGCCGCGCCGTGCGGGCCACGGCCGCGATGCGCTCGGCGCCCTTTTGCGGGGGGTCCTCGCCGAACAGGCGCCTGAACTCGCCCTGGTGCGGCGTGACGACCGTGTTCGAGCCCGAGATCGCCTTTAGCACCTCGGGCAGCAGCGCCCCGCCGTCGAGGACCAGCCTTGCGTCGGCGTCGAGCAGTGACGTTGCAAGCAGGGACAGCGCGCCGCGGTCCTGCACCTCGATCCCCATGCCGATGGCCGCCGAGTGCAGGCCGGCCGGGACGTGGCCTAGCAGCTTGCGGGCCACGCCGCGCGTCAGCTTTTGGTCGGCCATCGGAACCACGATGAGGTCGGGGGATGCGGCCCTCGTGGCCGTCGCGTTGGCGCTCGGCACGGCGGTGTACACCAGATCGGCGCCGCTGCGCAGCGCGGCGAGCGATGCGAGGATCGGCGCGCCGTGGTACAGGTGGCTGCCGCCGACGACGAGCACGCGCCCGTTCTGCCCCTTGTGCGAGCCCTGGGGCCGGCCGGGGACGAACCGCCGCACCGCCGCCGGATCGACGTTTATCACGTCGGCCGGCGGGGCGGGCCCCTGCCGCTCCCTGGCGCCGCCGGTCGCCGAGCGCTCGCCCTGCACGATCGGGGGACGCGCCGATTGCAAATAAGGATTTGCAGGGCCCCGCCTGCTCTGGCCGGGCGGCCGGAAGAGGGGGCAAAAGCCGGAGCGCGGGCGCCGGATGCGCCGCCCTGCGGGGCTGGCATCTGCCCGCCGCCGCCCGCCAGCCCTGGCCGGCTGCGCCGCAGGGCGCCGATCGCCATGCGCGCCGGCCCTGCCCGCCGCCGGGCGGCCCTCTTATCCTGCCCTGCGCGCGGCGGCGCGCCCTGTATGGCCGCCGGCGGCGATCGCTGGCGCGGGGGCCGACATGGCGTCGATGCGCTGCCTGTGGGCGCTCGGCGCAGACGGCGGCGCCAGCTAGGGCATGCCGACCGCAGCGGCACCGGGGACGGAGCGCGCGGGCAGGGGCCGTGCGGCGGCCGATCTACTGCCCGTCAAAGAGATGGGATTGGAAAGCGTGCCGTCGGCTGTGCCTACTCGACCTTGCGGCGGCCAGTGCCGCGGTTGGTCTCGATGTAGAGGCCCTTGCCGGAAGGGCGGCCCTTGGTGTCCGCTATGTCGCCGAGGCGGATCTTTCTAGTGCCCCGCCCGACGGTAATGTACACGTCCTTTGCGGCCTCCTTCCTGCTAGCGGCTAGCTTGCGGTATTCCTCGCCTGTCCAGTTGGACTTTTCGTCCTTTGTCACGCGGCGGCTGGTTCCCCTGCTGCCGACCCTGACTACATTCCCCATGCCGAGAGGCGGCTCGGCACGCCTTAAATTGGTTGGCATTTGCCCGATCGTGCGTCCCAGGCCGCCCATTTCGGCGCTGCCGGCGGGCGTTGCCGCCCGCCCGCCCGCCCGCCCGCCCGCCCGCCCCGTCCTCTTCCCTGCCCAGCGGCCGATGCTGTGCAGCCCCGCGCCCGCTGTCGGGACAGGCGCCTGTGGCCAGCGGCGGCGGCGGCGGCGGCGGCCGGGCGTCCGCCATGGCGCTCCCGGTGGCCGCCGGCATTGCCGCGCCGGCCCAATACCGGGCCGAGGGTGTGCCCGCGCTCGGCGCGGGGCGCTGACGGCCGCCGGCATTGCCGCGCCGGCCCTGCATCCTGCGGCTGCCTCCCTGGACCTCAGCCCCGCCCCGCCCTGCGGGATGCCGTGCCTCGCCGCTAGCCCCGCCCCGCCTGCGCCACGCGGATCCGCGCCGCGCGGGTCGGGTTTCTTGCAGCCTGCGGCGGCGGTGTCGGGGGCAAGGCCGGCATGGGGTAGCCTACCTCCAACACTCCCGTCACGGCCGCCCCTGCCGATGCGCATGCCGCTAGGCGAACGCCTCGCCGCGGGTTGCGGGGAGCCTTTGCGAGGCCTGATTGCGCAGCATGCGCTTGGGTCGCCGGCCGGCCGCGTTTAGGCCTGCAAGGGCGTCAATCACACTGCACGGGCGCGTGGCGGCCCGCACTCGTGGGCAGATGCGGGTTTACGGCGCCCCGTTGACGCCGGGCGGCCCGCGGGCTGTGGGTTGGGCCGCGGCTGCCGGGCTTCAGCCCTCCTGCGGCAGTGGGCCATGGACGCCAGGCGCCACAGCGCAGGCGGTGCGGGCGGCAACGGAGGGGGGCTCGCCGGGGGCGCAGCTGCCGCGCCGCGGCTACATGGCCATGTTAGGACGCCTTTTCCATCATAGCTTTCTGGCTTTCCATCATAGCTTTCTGGCTTTCCCTCATGGCGTCCTGCCTCTCAATCATAGCTTTCTGGCTTTCCCCCATGGCGTCCTGCCTCTCAATCATAGCTTTCTGGCTTTCCCCCATGGCGTCCTGCCTCTCAATCATAGCTTTCTGGCTTTCCCCCATGGCGTCCTGCCTCTCCAGAATGGCGTCCTGCCTCTCGAGCATCTGCCTGAAAAAGTCCTTGTTGTCCTTGGACATGGCGTCCACGCTCGCGCCGACCTTTTCCACGCTCGCGCCGACCCTGTCGATTGCCGCCACCACGTCGTCCAGTCGGTCCCGCGTCTTGTCGCCGTCCTCTACGACGGCATCCCTTACGCCCTGCCCGACATCGTGCGTTGTCCACGACATGATTAGGCCGACGATGCCTATCACTATAAAGACTACGCCCTCGGTCACGAGCTGCGGATTCCTCAGATTGTTCATGTGGATCAGGACGAATCCCAACCCGATCAGGAAGATGTACAGGAACGACTGGCGTCGGATCACCAAGCTGCGCGCGCGGACATGCGGACGCCCGCCCTCCGGACTCTCCTCCTTCGGCCCTGCCCTGCCGCCGTCCTGCCGCCCTTGATCTCTGCCCTCCACGGGGCAACGGCGCTGCCCTGCAATACAAACATGTTCCCCGCAAGGGTTCCCTGCAATCTGCGGCGGGCAGTGTCGGGGAAGGGGCCGGCATGGGCCAGCCTCCCCCTGGCACCCTCGGACGCCGTCACCGTCGTGAGATCGCTCTCAGAAAGGGGCCGGCATGGGCCAGCCTCCCCCTGACACTCCCGTCACGGCCGCCGTGTCATCGGCGGCATGCTTGTCTCGCACGGGGCCGGGCCAGCCTCCCCCTGGCACTCCCGTCACGGCCGCCCCTGCCGATGCGCATGCCGCTAGGCGAACGCCTCGCCGCGGGTTGCAGGGAACCTTTGCGAGGCCTGATTGCGCAGCATGCGCTTGGGTCGTTGCCGGCCGCGTTTAGTCCTGCAAGGGCGTCAATCACACTGCACGGGCGCGTGGCGGCCCGCACTCGTGGGCAGATGCGGGTTTACGGCGCCCCGTTGACGCCGGGCGGCCCGCGGGCCGCGGGCCGGGCCGCGGCTGCCGGGCTCCGGCCATCCTGCGGCAGTGGGCCAGGGACGCCAGGCGCCACAGCGTAGGCGGCGCGGGCGGCAACGGAGGGGGGCTCGCCGGGGGCGCAGCTTCCGCACCGCGGCCGCATGGCCCTGTTAGGACTCCTTTTCCATCATGGCTTTGTGGCTTTCCATCATGGCTTTGTGGCTTTCCATCATGGCTTTGTGGCTTTCCATCATGGCACTCTGGCTTTCCATCATGGCATCCTGCTTTTCTGCCATGGCGTCCTGCCTCTCGAGCATTTGCCTGAAAAAGTCCTTGTTGTCCTTGGACATGGCGTCCACGCTCGCGCCGACCTTTTCCACGCTCGCGCCGACCTTTTCCACGCTCGCGCCGACCTTTTCCACGCTCGCGCCGACCTTTTCCACGCTCGCGCCGACCCTGTCGATTGCCGCCACCACGTCGTCCAGTCGATCCCGCGTCTTGTCGCCGTCCTCTACGACGGCATCCCTTATGCCCTGCCCTACATCGTGCGTTGTCCACGACATGATTAGGCCGACGATGCCTATCACTATAAAGGCTACGCCCTCGGTCACGAGCTGCGGATTCCTCAGATTGCTCATGTGGATCAGGACGAATCCCAACCCGATCAGGAAGATGTACAGGAACGACTGGCGCCGGATCACTAAGCTGCGTGCGCGGACATGCGGACGCCCGCCCTCCGGGCTCTCCTCCCTCGGCCCTGCCCTGCCGCCGTCCTGCCGCCCTTGATCTCTGCCCTCCACGGGGCAACGGCGCTGCCCTGCAATATAAACATGTTCCCCGCAAGGGTTCCCTGCAATCTGCGGCGGGCAGTGTCGGGGAAGGGGCCGGCATGGGCCAGCCTCCCCCTCTCACGACGGTGGCGGCGTCCGAGAGTGCCATCGCCCTCAGAAAGGGGCCGGCATGGGCCAGCCTCCCCCTGACACTCCCGTCACGGCCGCCCCTGCCGATGCGCATGCCGCTAGGCGAACGGCCCGCCGCGGGTTGCAGGGCCGTGAGCCGGTAAGGGTTTTAAGCGATGATTCGGCGCGCGCCGCCGTGATCTCAAAGCAGGTTGTCGTAAACGGGACAAAATTCAAGCTTACGCTGACCGAGCCCGTCATTGACCAGGTCAAGACGCTCAAGGGCCTGTACGCGACGGCGTACGAGGATCCCGACGCCTTTGAGGACGCCAGCTCCGAGATATCCCTGCTCGTCCGCGAGATCGCTCTGGCCGTAGAGCCGGACGCCTCGGACGGCGATCTCGACGGCCTCATGCAGGAGATCATCCGAGTCGTAGACAGCAAGGACGCCGAGGTGGCCCGCCAGAGGTCGGGGCACGAAGGGCAGTCGCGCGACCGGTCGAGGCGCCGCTCGCGGCGGCGCTGACGGCGGCCTGCGCGCCGCGCATCGCCGGCACACGAAGGTTATATGATCGGCGGCCGCGGCGGGGGGTATGCGCGGGTGCGAGTGCGGCATTTGCCACCACTTTTCAGAGGCCGAGTGCCTCGAAAAGGAGTGCAGGTGCTGCATCAACTTCCACCTCCGGTCGGGCCCAAAGTCCGAGACGCACGGCGGGGCGGCGGCCGCCAGCGGCGGCAGCGGCAGCGGCGGCGGCGGCAGCGGCGGGAACTCGCCGCCGCCGGCGCGCCCCTGACGAGGCGTACTCGAGGCCCGTGCCGGGCCGGAGCCGACTGGCTGCGGGCGGCTTGTGGAAACGGCCCTGCATCGCGCAGAAGGCGAACGGCGGGCGCCTTGGGCGATCGGGATGGATGAAGGGGGAGGGGCGCCGGGGGCGATCAGGCGGGGCCAAGGCTGGATGCGGGGCGCCGGGGGCGATCGAATGATGTGAACGCGGGCCGCGCGCACCCTGCCGCCTCGATGCGAAAAATCGGCCGCGCTCCCGCCGCCCTTCCTCCTGCGCGCACCCTGCCGCGCGGCGGGGCGCCGAGGGCGGCAGAACTGCCGCTCCCGCGGCCTGGCCCCGCGCCACGCCAGGGGAGCCCGGCGGCCGCGCGCCGGACGGCCGGCGCGCGGAGCCGATACACGTCTGCCGGCCCCCGTGCCGCCGCTCCCGCCGCCTCGGTCGCCGCCACCGCCTGCGATGCACGCGACGCGCGCCGGCCGCAGCCCGTGAGCTGAGCCGCCGCGCCGCCGCATTGTTCCAAAAAGCGGCGGCAACTGCCCGGTCGAGGCGCAGCGCCGCGCATCCCGCTACGGCCGCGGCCCGCGGGCGGCGCCGCCCCGTCCGCGCTGCCGTGGTGCCCAAGGGAGGGCGCGCCGCCCGGCCGCCACCCATAAAAGATGGGCCGTGCGCGGCCGGCAATGGTGCGGGCTGGTGCCGTCAAGGCCTCTGCGATCAAAGCCATGGTGGGGATGGTGCCGGCCGCAACGGCGGGGCGGTTCCTGGCAGCAGAGCTGTGCAGGAACCCCGACGCACTGGATCGCTTTGTCAAGGTGGCGCGAGCCGAAAGGAAGAAAAAGCTGCAGACGGACTACCGCGCGGCGACGAACGCAATGCTGAAGAGGGCGGCGGGGAAAAAGGGATACATTGACCGCAACAGCAAGATTGTCACGTTTGCGGGGCCCATGAAGGCCGCAAAGGACAGCGAAGCGGTGCTAGACTACGCCGAGGCGGCCCGCATATACGCCGAAGTGTTCGAGGCGATCATGGACAACATCGGGTACGTGTACAGCGGGACTGGACTTTTTATGACAAAGGCAGAAAAATGTGTCGAGGGGATGGCAAGGTGCGTAAAAGTGGCGCGCAACGAGGACGAGCGTAGGGGCATCCTGTCGCGCCTGTTGCGCATGTCCCTCACCGACGATTACTATTACCGGCGAGCTCTCAAAACTGCCATGCTGGATGGAATCGCCAATCCCGGCGACGCGATCTACTTGGAGAGCATCCTAGACTCTGACTGGAGCCTCAACAGCCACGACTCCGAGCACACAAACTTGATGAAAGAATACTTTGACGATGTTCGTGCCAGTCTTGCGAAAAAGGCCATGCAGTGGGGGGCATCCCGCTCCCGTACAGGCGCGGGCGGCAGGGGCCCAAAGCCGCCGCGGTCCGCCAAGCCGCCGCGGTCCGCCAAGCCGCCGCGGTCCGCCAAGCCGCCGCGGTCCGCCAAGCCGCCGCGGTCCGCCAAGCCGCCGCGGTCCGCCAAGCCGCCGCGGTCCGCCAAGCCGCCGCGGTCCGCCAAGCCGCCGCGGTCCGCCAAGCCGCCGCGGTCCGCCAAGCCGCCGCGGTCCGCCAAGCCGCCGCGGTCCGCCAAGCCGCCGCGGTCCGCCAAGCCGCCGCGGTCCGCCAAGCCGCCGCGGTCCGCCAAGCCGCCGCGGTCCGCCAAGCCGCCGCGGTCCGCCAAGCCGCCGGCGACAAGGGGGCGTGGGGCGCGCGCGGCCGGGGCATAAACCCGCTTACTGCCGGCCGGCCGGCCGGCCGACAGCATTCGCAAAGTGCCCATCGGCCGGCCGAGCGCTGCCGCGGCCCATCTGCCGGACGAGCGCGGCGTCCGGCCCACAAGGCTAGGCTAGCGCGCCCCCTCGAAGCAGCTGCACCGCCTGGCCGCATGCCTGTGGCATCCGACGAGCCTGTGGTCGGCGCAGCCGCACAGCACGCACCTCTTCTTCCCGCCCCCGCTCACGCCCCGCCGCCCGCGCCCCCCTCATTTCCGTCTTCCCGCCCCCCGTCCACGCCGGCTACCTCGCGCGCGAGCGCCTCTAGCCTTTCCAGGAACCGCCCTGCGTCGTACGACTCGCACATCTTTATGCGCATGTTGCGCAGCCGCCCCGGGTCGTCGGCGTACAGGCCCGACATGGTGTCTATCTCCCTTGAAAACGAGTACGACTCCGCGTAGGCGCGGCACAGCGATGCAATCTCCCCGTACGCCCCGCCGAGGGGGCCCTCCCCGCCCGCCGCCCCTCCGACGCGCTCGGCGAGCGACTCGACGAGGCCTATGGTCCTCGCCCACTCCCTCCTCATCACGTCCAGGTCTCCGGGCCGCCCCTCCAGGGCGCGCACCGCCCGCGCCGACTCGCCGACCTGCCCGACCACGCCGGCCACGTACTCGGCAAACGAGGGCAACGGGCCCCGCGCCGGCCGCCCCGCCTTTATTGTCTTGGCCGCGCCGGCCGCGGGGGTTAATATTGCGCGGGCCCCGCGCCGCCGCATGCGGGGCGGCGGCGATGCGGCGGACCCCGCAAGGCGCTCGGCGTTCCTGCGGTGCATCGACCCGCGGTGCGCCCTCGAGTACCCCGTGTCCAGCCCCTCGGTCGAGTGCGCGCGCGGCCACCTGCTCGACGTCGTCTACGAGGAAAAGCCGACCGAGTCGCTCAAGGACGTGTTCCGCGCCAGGCGGAACCACGGCGGCAACATATTCAACGAGAGCGGCGTGTGGCGGTTCCGCGAGCTGCTCAACTTTTGCCAGGTCGACGCCGACGACGCCGGCATGTGCGCCTCGACGCTCGTCTCGCTCGACGGCGCGGAGGGGCGCCAGTCCAAGCCGTACCGGATGGCCCGCGTGGCCGAGTTCGCCGGCCTGCCGCGCGACGGCATGTGGCTGCAGCCGGAGGGCTACAACCCGAGCGGCTCGTTCAAGGACAACGGAATGGCCGCGGCCGTCACGCACGCGCGGATGGTCGGCGCGCGGCGCATCGTATGCGCGTCGACGGGCAACACGTCGGCGTCGGCCGGCATGTTCGCGGCCAACGAGGGGATCGAGTGCGACGTGTACATACCGGCCGGCCAGATCGCGCCGGGCAAGCTCGGCCAGGCGTACCAGTTCGGCGCGCAGATAGTCCACGTCGACGGCAACTTTGACGACGCGCTGCGGCAGTCGCTCGACGACGCGAGGAGCGGCGGCGGGTACACCGTCAACTCGGTCAACCCGTTCCGGATCGAGGGGCAGAAGGCCATACCGTTCAGGGCCCTCGAGTACCTCGACTGGGAGCCGCCGGACTGGATCGTGTACCCGGGCGGGGCCCTCGGCAACGCCTCGAGCTGCGGCAAGGCGCTCGCCGAGCTGGCCGAGTGGGGCTGGATCAAAAAGGTCCCGCGCATCGCGGTAGTCAACGCCGAGGGCGCCCGCACGCTCGCCGACCTGTACAACGGCGCGTCCGGGGCCGGGCCGGTGCGCTGGAACGGCGGGCGCCCGGACACGGGGGCGATAGGGGAGTACTATGCCGACGCGGACCGGCGCGGGCTGCGGCCGCGCACGGCGGCGACGGCCATACAGATCGGCAGGCCGGCGAACCTGCTCAAGGCCCTGCGCGCCCTCGAGCTCACGGACGGCGTCGTCGCCACGGTGTCGGACGCGGAGATGCTCGACGGCATGTCCGTCGTCGGCCTCAACGGGTTCGACTGCGAGATGGCGTCGGGGGCCTCGCCGGCCGGGGTCAAAAAGCTCGTCTCCGAGGGGGTCGTGGCGCGCGACGACACCGTCCTGTGCATACTGACGGGGCGCCAAAAGGATCCCACGCTGCCCGTCGACTACCACAACGACGCGTCGAACACGTTTGCCAGGCCGCCGCGCCGGTGAGCGCGCCGGCGCGGCCCCTTCCCCTCCAGGCCCCGACCGCCGCCCCTGGGGCGCAGCGCCGGTGAGCGCGCCGGCCGGCCGCCCGGCCATCTGCGGGCGGGGGCGCGCCGGGGATGCGGCGCCGCGGGCCGCCGGGCCGGCGCGGCCGCCGCCTTGCCGCCGCATGCTCCCTGCCGCGCCGCGGCGCCTCTCCCCGCCCGCCGGCCCGTCCCCCTGCCCCTCCCCGCCCGCCGGCGGTCACGCGGCCGCCCATGAAGGGTTAAATTCGCGCCGCCCCGCCGCCAGCCATGGCGGGGCGGGGGGTAGGCGGCGCGTGCGCGACAAGATCGGCATAGCCGTCAACAGGCTCACCATCGGGTTTGCGTTCGCGTTCATCTACCAGTTCATCGTCGGCATCGCCACCTCGCTCATGATGATCCCGATCACGGGAAACCTCCAGGACCTGATCAGCGGCATAAAGCACATCGAGTCGGGCCTCGGGGGGGCGTTCATCGCGTGGTGGGTCGTCTCGACGATGATCATCACCGCGGTGGCCCTGCTCATACTGCGGTTCAAGAGGCAGCTGTCGCCGTACAAGGGCGAGAAGGACATCGACGTGCCGACGCGGATAACGCCGCTCACGGCCCTCATCGTCGGCGGGACGGTCTCGTTCCTGTTCTTCATGCTCGACGTCCTGCTCGGCGCGATAGTGCCGACCGACGAGTTCACCGACGTCGAGGCCATCTACCAGGCCGCGCAGCACGGCAACCTGGTGCCCCTCGCGATGAGCCTGGTGTTCTCGTTCGTGGCCGGCTCGATCCTCGTCGGAATCGTCGGGCGCACGGCCCACGTCAAGGCGATCGCCGAGGACGCGGGGCTGTCCAGGGCCGCATCGTCGCTAGGCAGGCGCATAAAGAAGGGCGGCGGCCCGGGGGCGCGCACGACTGCCGACACCGTCGGCATGGCGCCCGGCGCGCTAGTCCACATCGGCGAGAAAAAGGTCGACACGGTGACGTTCGAGGCGTTCACGTACGACAAGGACGACGTCGACGAGGCGCACCCCAAGACGCTCGACGAGTGCCTCGCGACGATCCGCGAGGGGCGGACCTCTTGGATAAACGTCACCGGCATACACGAGGCCGACGTCATCAAGGCGTTCGGGGAGCGGTTCGGCCTCCACGAGCTCGTCCAGGCCGACATCATGAACACCGAGCAGCGCCCAAAGGCGGACCTGGTCGGCGACAACGTCTTCCTCGTCCTAAAGATGCCCCACTTTGACGCAGAGACGGGCAAGATGGCGATCGAGCAGATCAGCCTCGTGGCCGGCAGGGGGTACCTGCTGTCCTTCCAAGAGGTGCCGAGCGACGTGTTCGGGCGCATCCGCAAGCGGCTGCGCGCGGGGGGCCCCGTCATACGCCTGCACGGCAGCGACTACATGGCGTACCTGCTGGCCGACGCCATAATCGACAGCTTTTTCAGCGTCCTCGAGAACGTGGGGGACGTCATCGACGGCCTCGAGGAGCGCCTCATGGGCGACCCGGGCCCGTCGGCCCTGCAGACCATCTACCTGCTCAAGCGGCAGCTCATCATACTGCGCAAGATCATCTGGCCGTCCCGCGAGGCGGTCGACTCGTTCGCAAAGCTCCCCGAGCCCTTTGTCACGGGGGACACGAAGACGTACCTCAAGGACGCCTACGGCCACGCCGTGCAGGCCATGGACACGACCGAGTCGCTGCGCGACATGGTCGGGGGCATGCTCGACACGTACATGTCGATAGTCGGCAACCGCATGAACGAGGTCATGAAGACGCTCACCATAATCGCGAGCATATTCATACCGATCACGTTCATCGCCGGCCTGTACGGGACGAACTTTCCGTACGTGCCCGAGCTCGAGATCCAGTGGGGCTACTTTGGAATGCTCGCCGTCATGGGGGCCATTACGGTCTTGATGGTCCTGTGGTTCAGGCGCAAGAAGTGGATGTAGTGCGCTGCGATGGCCGGCGGCGGTAGGAGCGGCGGTGGGGGGGCCGGGGCCGCGGGCGCGCCCGCGCCCGCATCGGCCGGCGGCGATGCGGGGCGCGGCCGCGCGGCCCTTGCGCGGCTCCACGGCATACTCGAGGGGACCGACGGCCGCGCGGCCGTCGCCTTCCAGGTGGTCCTGGTCTGCCTCATCTCGGCCAACGTCGCCGTCATGATGGCCGAGACGGAGGAGAGCCTGGAAGAGTACGGCGAGATGTTCATCCTGTTCGAGACGTGCTCGATCGTCGTGTTCACGGCCGAGTACGCCGCGCGCCTGCTCTCGTCGGGGGCGGACCCGAGGTACGCCGGGCGGCGGTGGGTTCACGCCCGGCATGCCCTGCACCCGATGATGCTCATAGACCTGGCCGCCATACTGCCGTTCTACCTGCCGCTCGTGCTCATCGACATACGGTTCATCCGCGTGGTGCGCCTGCTGCGACTGTTCGGCATGTTCAAGCTTGCGCGCTACTCGGAGCCCCTGCAGACGCTCGGATACGTGTTCAGGTCAAAGATGGGCGACCTGGCCGTGGCGTTCTTCATATTCTTCATCGTGCTGGTGTTTGCATCGAGCCTGATGTACTATGCGGAGCACGAGGCGCAGCCGGGCGTGTTCTCGAGCATACCGGCGTCGATGTGGTGGGGGATAGTGACGCTCACGACCATCGGGTACGGCGACACGTACCCGGTGACGCCGGCCGGCAAGGCCATAGGCGCGGCCGTGGCCGTCGTCGGCCTTGCAATCTACGCCATCCCGCTGGGCATAATGGCGTCCGCATTCACGGAAGAGCTGCGCCGGCAGAGGGTCGAGAACGAGGGGCGCCGGCGGAGGGGCATTATCGGGATCGGCGCTAGCGGCGCCGGCGCTAGCGGCGCCGGCGCTAGCGGCGCCGGCGCCGGCGGGCAGGGGGCCGGCGGGGGCGGCAGTCTCCCCGCCCGCTGCCCGCACTGCGGCCACGCGCTCGGCGCGCCGGCCGCGGGGGATCCCGGGAACGGAGCCGGCCCCGGCGGGCCTGGCGGGCCCGACGCCCGCCCGCCCTCGCCCTAGCCGCCGCCGCCACCGGCCCGCGGCGCGTACGTTATTATCGATCCTCCCGCCGCGCCGGGCGGCATGGACGACCGCATACGCGCCAACTCCGACGTCCTGTTCTACTTTAACCGCACGAAAAAGTGGCTGGCGCGGGTCGCAAGGGGCGGCAGCCTGCACACCCACATAGGCGTCATACCGCACGACGGCGCAATCGGCAAGGAGTACGGCTCGCGCCTCGTGACCAACAAGGACAAGTACGTGTACCTGCTCCGCCCCACCGCGTACGACTACACGATGAAGATCGAGCACGGCACGCAGATCATCTACCCAAAGGACCTCGGGTACATCGTGGCCCGCGCCGGCATACGCGACGGCCACAAGATCGTAGAGATAGGGACGGGGAGCGGGGCCCTCACGTCGTTCCTCGCGGGGATCGTAAAGCCGCGCGGCCGCGTCTACACGTTCGACGTGCGCGACGAGTTCATGCGGGTCGCCGAGCGCAACATACGCCGGGCCGGCATGGAAAAGTACGTCGTCATGAAGAACCTCGACGTGCGCGCCGCGGCGCGCGCGCCGGTCACCGGCGCCGACGCGGCCGTCATAGACCTGGGCGACCCGTGGACGGCGGTGCCCCAGGCGCGCCGCATGCTGCGCGGCAGCGGCGCCCTCGTCGCCGTCTGCCCGACCGTAAACCAGCTCGAAAAACTCGCCTCCGCCCTGACCGACAACGAGTTTACCGACATCGAGTGCTCGGAGCACATCGTGCGCCCGATCGAGGCGCGCGAGGGCAAGACCCGCCACTCGTTCCAGCCGATCGGCCACACTGCGTACCTGTGCTTTGCGCGCAAGGCCGTGTTCGGCCGCCGGCGCCGGGCCGCGGCCGCGGCCGCGGCCGCGGCGGACGGCGGCGACGATGCCGACGGCGGCGAAGATCCCGCCGCGGACTAGCGTCCGGCACGCCGCCCAAAGCCGCACGCCTTGATTGCCCCCGCCACCGGGCCGGGCCGGCCAGGCGCCCCTGCCGACTTTCCGGCATCGCGCCCTCTTCCTCCAGCTTTCCGCACGCCTCAGCCCACGCGGCCAGGCCCGCACTCTTCGCCGCGGCCGGCACTGCATTCCCTCTCCCCACCGCCTGCCCACGGGATCGCATGCCGCCCTCCCTCCTCCTCCCGGGGCCGCCGCCTACGCCGGGCATGCGATCGGCGGGGACATGCGCAGCCGGCCCGACGGGCCCCGCCCAGCCCCGCCCCTCCCCACTTCCTCCGGCGGGGCCTTCCACACGCAGGTGGCGTCGCGCCCCTCCCCCTCAGCGCGCAGCGCCCCATGGCAAACGATTTAAGCGCCCGCGCGGCTCGCCCCCCATGGGAAACATAGTTCGCGTCGGCGGCAGGGGGACGACCCGCCGCGTAACCACGCAGGAAAAGGACAACTGGACCGGCGAGGGGTATCGCAAGTACTCTGACGACCGCAAGGAGGCGGCCAAGGACGTGTACGTTACGGTCGGGAGGGGGACCAGAAAGATCCGCCTCGGCGACATCGCCTCGACAAAGGGCAGGCCGTCCGGAAAGGGGCTCTACATAGAGACCAACCGCGGCACGGGCCGGCGCAAGGTCGAGTGACCGGCCGCCGCCCTGTCCCTCTTTTTACCGCGGGCTCGCCGCCCCCCGCGCCCGCCCCCGCCGGCCCGCTACAGCCTGCCGTGGCAGACGGATATCCACCCGCTCGCGTCGTCCGGAAACAGCCGGTTTTGCGACGTCCGCATGCGCTCCATCTCGGCGGGGCCTACGGTGGCGGCCCCGCCGCGACGCGCGCCGCCCCCCTCGCGCCGCCCGTCGACGAGCATGCTCGCCTCCCCGTCCGAGTACCTCGACAGCCCCCCGACGCCGGCCCCCTCGGCGAACACGCCGAATACGGCGTCCGCTATGCGCGCCCTCTCCGGCGCGACGGACTCGGCGTCGCGCAGGTACTCGAGTATGGCGTGCCCCGCGCCGCTGCCGGCGCGGAACTCGTCGAACAGATCCCGCAACGTCTCCTTGCGCAGGTAGTACGAGATGCCCTCGGCCACGACGAGCGAGGGGGCGTCGGGCCTCCACCCCTCGCGCTCCAGGGCCGAGGCTATGCGGCGGGGGCCGGCCCCTTCGAGGTCTGCCTCGACGTGGCGGATGCACTCAGCCGCCGCGGCGCTGGCCTCTTTTATCGCGCGGCGCTTGCGGCGCGCCGGCGACGAGTCGACCTCGTAGGACGTGACGGAATAGCCGGTGCAGGCGGCGATCTCGACGGACAGCGGGTCCAGGCCGGCGCCGAGCACGACGGCCTGCGATATGCGGCCGCCGCGGCGCCCGAGCAGGCGCATGGCGATCCCCCTGATGCACGCCTTGCGGTTCCGCACGACCTCGCCGTAGTGCGGCCAGATGCCCTCGCATCGGGCCGCGATCCGGGCGCCGCAGCCGGTGTCTAGCAGCCTGATGTACCGCGCCGCGTCGCCGCTCTCAAGCGCCTCGCCGCGCGACCAGACCAAGACGGCCTCTGACCCGCAGGCCCTCTTCTCGTGGATGCGCGCCGCGGCCGCCCCGCCGCCGTGGCCCGCGCGCCGGCGCCCCTCGGGGCCCGCCTCTGCCCGCGGCATGCCTGCCCCTCTCCCGCGCCGAATATCTGCATTGGGGGAGGGGGGCGCGGCGCGGCGCGCCGGCAGGGTGCGCGGGCGGGTGGAAATAAGGGAGGGGCGGGGGCCTGCAAAGGCCGCGGGCCCTAGTGGATCGGCCTTGGAAGCCTGCTTATGACGGCCGCCAGCGATATCCTGCCCGGCCCCATCACTATGAAGACCAGGCACGCGGCGAGCAGGACCAGGTCGAACTCGAACCCGTTGTCGCCGGCCAGCGAGGCGGCCTCCTTTACGACGAAGATCGCCGCGATCATGATGATCGCCAGCACGGACGCCGATATCCTCGACAGCACGCCGACGATGAGGAGTATGCCGGGCACGAGCTCGCCGGCCGCGATGATCATGGCGAACTCTGGCGATATGCCCATCGATCCCATCCAGCCTACGAACCCCTCGTTGCCGAACTTTCCGTAGCCGTGCACTATGAAGATGACGCCGACGACGGCGCGCAGCCCCATGAAGACAATGTCGGAGAGCGTGTGCTCCCTCAACTCTGCCGTTTCAAACATTGGTGCGCCCACAGGGGCCCGCCTATTAAACCGTCTGCGCGGCCTGCTAGGGCGCGGCCTGCTAGGGCGCGCCCTGCATGCGCGGCGCGGCGCGCGCGCCGCCGCCGGCGCTCTGGCAAAAAAGGAAAAAGGGGTGCCGCTCGCGCGGCGTCACTGCGTCTGCATCCGCTCCAGCCAGTCGTGCCTTGCGGCTGCCTGCTGTTGCTGTTGCTGCGGCTGCGGGTCGGCCTCGGCCTGCCGCGGCTGCGGCTGCGGGTCGGCCTCGGCCTGCCGCGGCTGCGGCTGCTCCGGCTCCGCCGCGGGGGGCGGGGGCGGGGGAACCGCGAACTGCACGGCCATGCCGGATGCGCCTGCCGCCTCGGCCACCGCCTGCTGGGCCGGGGCCGGGGCCGCGGCGATCCCGCTGGGCGGCTCGGGGAGCTGCGTGCCGGCGTTGGCCGCCGCGGCCTGCGCCACTGCGGGCGCGGCCGCGGCCGGCTCGGGCTGCGCGGCCGCCTCGGCCGGACGCGGCGCCTGCACGGGCGCCTCCGGGAGGTTGGCCGCTGCCGTCACCGTGTGGTCGCCAAGGTACGTCTCGGCGGAGCTCTGCAGGCGGGCATCGTGCGCCTCGAGGACCTGCTTGACCTCCATGTTGAGGTCCGCGATCCTGCGCTGGACGTTCGATATCTCCGCGTTCTCGTGCGTGATGTGCTCCACGAGGCTCGACGTGTTCGCCCTGACGGACTCAAAGTCCGCCCCGGTGATCTCGTCGCTCTTGTACTGCACCTTTGCATCGAACACGATCATCTTGACCGAGCGCAGCTGCGCGTCGAGCTCGTCAACCCTCGCCGCGAGCGTCCTTGCGATCCCCGCCTCCATGCGGTCGAACCTCTCGAGCTGCTCGCGGTACTTGCCGTTGACGATCGCCGCGTCGTCGCGCATCTCGTCGTTCTCGGAGAGTATCTCCGAGAGCGCCTTGAGGCGCCGCAGCGTGAGACCCTTGTCCCTCAGGAGCCTCTGAGAGTCGAGCCTCCACTTTGGGATGAAGATGACCACGCTGTCCTGGACGACGATCTGCTCGAACGGCACCTTTTGCAGCCCCTGCGAGCCGCAGTCGACGCCGACGGTCTGGATGGTCCCGTCGATGTCGGTGATAGTGCCGACGACCCTGCCCATGGACGTGCCGTACATGTCCTTGACCGCCTTGCCGACGATCTGTACGTCTTCATTCGTCATGCCCCCCTATCGGCGCCTCGGTGTATGTTACCCATTGTCAACCTTCCTGGCCCCGATGGTCAACTAAAGCTAACCTGCCGGCCGGCGCGGGCGGGCGGGGGGGGGGGGGGGGGGGGGGGGGCGGGGCGGGGTGGCCTACAGGCGCGGGGGCGTAGCGCGGGCTACCGGCGCGGGCGCGGGCTACCGGCGCGGGGGCGCAGCGCGGGCGCGGGCGCGGGCTACCGGCGCGGGGGCGCAGCGCGGGCGCGGGGGCGCGGGGGCCGCCAGGCGCGCATGGTGGGAGACGATCGCATCCCGCATGTGGTAGCCGTAGCGGACTCAGCAGCGGCGGCCGCCGGGCGCGCACGGGCGCGCCCCGCCGTCGGCAATTTTTAAAACACCGCCCGCGCGCGGCGGTGCGTGCTAGACCAGAACGGCGCCGGCCAGATCATCAACGCGGTTGCGCGCCGCTGGGACGAGATCGCCAAGGATCCGGCCAACAAGGCGTTTGCGCCGCTGCCGGGCCGGTTCTGGATGAACGCCGCCGGCGGCAGGGCCGGCGCCGGCAAGTGGGTTACCGTCCTGATGTACACCGAGAACGATGCCGACGCCGAGGCGTTCCGGTCGGTCCTGCAGAGGTGGCAGGCCCGTGGATCCGAAGGGGCCGCGGGGCCGCGCCCGGCAGCCGGCCCGGCCGCGGCGGCGGCTGCCGGCGCGCCGGACCTCATCCAGATCAGGAGGGGCGCCGCGGCCGGCGCGCCGGCGGCCGGCAGCGCGCCACCGCAGGACGCTGCGCAGCCGCCCGCGGACGAACCCGTTGCCGTGGTCGGCGCGCAGCCGGGGCGGTGATGGGGACGGCCGGCGCGCCGTCCTGCGCAAAGGTGGCCGCAGGCGGATGGGTGCCGCCCCCCGTCGACGAGTTCGACGACGGCGAGAGGGCTACCCTTGCTGGGCACTTTTCAAACTACGACCGGCACGTGTTTGCAATAACGACGCCGCTGCAGGTCGACCGCGGCGCGCTAATGTCTAGGTATAGCCGCAGCGGCAAGGGAATGCGCCGAATATTCCTAGACGAGTTCTTGCGGGACGAAAAGAGGGGCGAGAGGTTCTACGAAAGAGTACTAGTCGAGTACGGTGACGATTCGGTCGCCGAACTTGGAACGACCCAGATTGCGGCTGAGGGAATATCAAACATCGCGGCTAAGAAGGTTGAAGACCGACGGATTGGCTTGTCGTTCTTAGAAAAATCGTCCCGGTACGTCAAGTGGGCTGGCAAGAAGGCCGGTCGGTACATGTACTACCGCGGCGCAGACTTGATGGAATCCCAGTTCGGCGACAAATACACAGAGGCGTGCGACTTCGCATTTTCGACGTACGACAAGAGCCTCGATGCCGTGATCAAGTACGTACACGAGGTACACCCCATTGAGAATCTCAGCTTTCCGGACGCTGCGGCCGGCTCCGACGTGCCTTACGGCTCCATGCGGGACGTTGCCTCGATCCAATCCGCCAAGTCAGTATACATGTCTACGGTGAAGGCGAAAGCCCTAGACGTTCTGCGCGGACTGTTGCCCGCCTCGGCGCTGACCAACGTCGGCATGACGGGCAACGGCCGGGCGTTCGAGTACCTACTGGCCCACCTCAACGCATCGCCGCTGGCCGAGGAGAGAAACCTCTCGCACATGATGAAGGCGGAGCTAGACTCGGTGGTTGGCCCGTTCGTCAAGAGGGCCGGCGACGACACAAAGTATGGCGCAGAGCTGATCGACTACCTCAAAGGCGTGCAGAACTTGCGCCGCGACGCGCGCACCTTACTCGACCGCGGCCGCGACGCGTCTGCCAGTGTTGTCGGATCGGGCCACAGTGCACCATCTGCACTCCTCGTGGAGTTTGACCGACCTGACGAGGCCTTGAACCGCGTGGTGGCCGCCCTGGCTTGCGGCGAGTCTACCTCGGTCCGGTATAGGGACGCGCTGGCCGCCGCCGGGTCGGCTACGACCGAGGCAAAGGCGGCCATTGTCAAAAAGTGCGCCGAACTGCGCCGAAACCGGCGTCACCGCCCGCCCCGGGCGTTCGAGATGGCCGCCTACACATTCGACATTGTTAGCAACTTTGGCATGTTCCGCGACCTGCACCGCCACCGCATGCTGACCATGGAGCGATCGCTACTGACGACCGACTACGGCTACGCGGTGCCTCCCGAGGCGGACGAGGCCGGCGTCGGGCGCGCGTACAGGGACTGCCTCGACGCGTCGAGGGACGTATTCGAGGCCATGCGCGCGACGATGCCACACGAAGCGCAGTATGTGGTCAACTTTGGGTACAACTACCCGTACATGATGCGCATGAACCTGCGCGAGGCGACACACTTGATCGAGCTCCGGACGGTGCCCCAGGGCCACACCGACTACCGCCGCATGCTCCAGTCAATGTACACGGACATACGCGGGGCGCATCCGGATCTTGCTGCCATAATCAGGTACGTCGACATGAAGCAGCACGACCTGGCCAGGCTCGAGTCCGAGAACAGGGCCGCGCGCAGGATGCGCATGGCGGACGCGAAGCGGGCCGGCGGACGCATACGGGCCGGCGACCCGGACTCGCTCACGCCGGAGGAGTACAGGGTGTGCGTCGAGGGCGCGACGGAGCCGCCGTTCACTGGAAGGTACCACGACTGCAAGGACGCCGGCACGTACAGGTGCGCCTGCTGCGGCGCGGCCCTGTTCGAGTCGGGCGCAAAGTTCGACTCGGGGACGGGCTGGCCGAGCTTTTGGCGGCCCGCCTCGGACGACTCGGTCGGCTCGTCGCCGGACGGGAGCCACGGCATGTCGCGCACCGAGGCGAGCTGCGCCAGGTGCGGCGCGCACCTCGGCCACGTCTTTGACGACGGGCCGCGGCCGACGGGCCTGCGGTACTGCATCAACTCGGCGTCGCTCAGACTCGATGCCGCCGCCGCCGGCGCCGACAAAGCCACGCCGACTCAGACTTAAATCGCCCGCCGCCACCGCCCGCCGCGTGCAGGTACACGGCCCGTCTGCCGCGCTCGGCGCCGGGGTCGCGGCGGCGGCAGCCGTAGCGGCCGCCGCGGCCCTGCTGGCCCTGTCGCCGGGCGCCCCTGCGGGGCCCGGCGCCGGCGCCCCTCCCACGGACGAGCCGGTCCTGCGGCCGGCCGGCGAGTTCCCGCGCGACCTGCCCGGGGCCTCCCCCGTCACCCTCTCGACCCTCACGGGCAACGCCCCGCCGGCGCTAGGCGACGACGGCGCGCCGATCACGCTCGTCGAGTTCGGCGACTACCAGTGCCACTTTTGCAACCGGTTCTTCCACGACACCGAGGCGGCGATCGTGGAGGACTATGTCGAGCCGGGCCACGTGCGCATCGTGTTCAAGGACTATACGATCATCGGGCCCGACTCGGTCTCGGCAGCCCAGGCGGCGCGGTGCGCCGCCGACCAGGGCCTGTTCTGGGAGTACCACGACGCCCTGTACGGCGCCTGGGACGGCGAGAATACCGGGTGGGCCTCGCCCGACGGCCTTGCCGATCTCGCATCGGGCACCGAGGGGCTGGACGTGCCCGCGTGGTCCGAGTGCGTCGCCGCCGGCACGCACGCCGGGGCCGTCGAGGCGAGCAACGGCGACGCGCGCGCCCTCGGCCTGACCGGCACGCCGGCGTTCTTTGTGATCAGCGGCGGCGGCGGGCGGGTCGCGCAGATATCCGGCGCGCAGCCCTACGAGGTGTTCGCCGGCGTGTTCGACGCCGAGCTCGGGCGGTAGCGCTCCCTCCCGGGGCCGCCCCCGCCCATACCGCCTACCTGAGCGCGTCGTACCCGCCGAACATTGGCGAGCCGAGCAGGAACGCGACGACGACGGCGGTGCCGAGGATCGCGCCGGCCACTATGAACCGCTTGTTCACGCCGGCGCGCCGGCCGCGCCCGTTAAAAACCGTGGCCGCCGGCCGCTCCCCGGGCGCCCGATCGCGGCGGCGCCGCGCCCGCCCCGCCCTGTTACCCTTTTAAGGAAACGCGGCGCGGGCGCCGCATGGCCGCCGGAATAGATGACATGGCCGTGTACATACCGCGCCTGTACCTGGACGCCGACGACTTTGCGCAGATGCGCGGCGTCGACGCGACAAAGCTGCGCGACGGCCTCGGCGTGCACCAGATGGCCATAGTCGACAGCAACCAGGATCCCGCCTGCATGGCGGCGAACGCATGCCTGCGGATAATGCGGGCCAACGACCTCTCGCCGTCCGACGTCGGGCGGCTGTACGTCTCGACCGAGTCGTCGCTCGACGAGTCGAAGGCGATGAACTCGTACGTGATCGGCATGCTCGAGCAGGTGTACGGCGACGGCTCGTTCGAGCACTGCGGCGGCGTCGAGACAAAGTTCGCGTGCGTGAGCGGCTCGTACGCCCTGTACGACAACGCCAACTGGATACGCGCCGGCGAGGCCGAGGGGCAGCACGCGCTCGTCGTCGTCTCGGACATTGCAAAGTACGACATGGGGTCGTCCGGGGAGATGACGCAGGGCGCCGGCGCCGTCGCAATGCTGCTCAACGACGCCCCGCGCCTGATCGAGTTCGACCCCCGCGTGACGGCCACGTCCATACGCGACGAGTACGACTTTTACCGGCCGTTCGGCAAGGAGACGCCGATCGTGCACGGCCAGTACTCGAACCTGCTGTACCTCATACAGGTGCGCAAGGCGCTCGACCTGTACAAGAAAAAGGTCGCCGCCACGGGGCTGCTCGACGTCGGCCCCGGAGAGTCCGTCCTGGACCGCATGGACTACATCAACATGCACCTTCCGTACTCGAACATGGGCCGCAAGGCGCTCGCGTACCTCATGCGGCACGAGTGGCGGGGCCTCCCGCGCTGGGCGCCGATAATCGAAAAGGTCGGCATGGACGAGCCCGTCCCCAACGACCCGCGCGGGACGATCGAGTCCGTGATGGCCGACCGCGAGTTCATGCAAAAGGACCACGAGTTCCAGCGCCGCCTGACCGCGACCGACGAGTTCCGCGCCGTCTACGAGTCAAAGCTGGCAAGCTCGCTGATCGCCTCGGCGATGGTCGGCAACCTGTACACGGCGTCCCTGTACCTGGGCCTGCGCAGCACGCTCGAGTTCGAGCACCGCGCGGGCAGGGACCTGGCCGGCCGCCGGTTCGGGTTCGGCTCGTACGGGTCGGGCAGCTCGGCGATGGTGTTCTCGGGGGTCGTCCAGGACGGGTACGCCGAGCGGGTGCGCGGGATGGACATCGAGGCCGAGATAGGCGACCGCCGGCGCCTCACGCTCGTAGAGTACGAGGAGATACACGAGAACAGGCTGGCGCCGGCCGAGTCCATACTGCGGCCGTCCGGCGAGTTCTGCCTGGTGCAGGTAAAGACGTCGCCCGAGTCGCGCGGCGAGCGCCGCTACTCGTACGGCGGGTGAGGCGCGCGGACCCCGCGGGCGGCCCGCCCGGGGCCGGGGATGCGCCTGGCGCCGCCGCCGCCGCCGTTGCGGACGCGGATCGCGAGCGGATTCGGGCCGCCGTGTACGGCGCGATCGACGAGGTCGGCAGGGGTGCGATTGCCGCCGAGCTGCGCGGCGGCGCGGGCAAGGGCGCCGGCGCGGGCGGGCCGATCGACCGCGCCGTCCGCATCGCGGCAGGGCGCGCCGGCCTGCCCGACCCGCGCGCCGGCGCCGGCCTGCGGGGCCCCGCCGAAGATGCCGCCGCCGCAACCGCCCTGACCGTGTTCCTGCACTACCTGCTGTCGGCAGCATCGGTGCCGAGCCAGCGCAAGGTGCGGGTTCGCGGCGAGGATATAGACGTCGTGGTGCCGGATGTTGCGGCCGCGCCGGCCGCCGTCGCCGTGTGCGTTGCGGGCGAGGCCGGCGGCGCCCGCGCCGAGGCGCGCGCCGCGGCCGTCGCCGCCGCGCTGGGGCTGCCGCGCGGGCGCGTGTGGACCGCGGGGTGGTCGCGCCCGGAGCGGTCCGGCGACGCCGCCGCTGCCGCGCCGCCGGCGGCGGGCCCGTGGGGCCGAGAGTACCTCGCGTCGGACGGCTCGCTCGGTTCGCTCGTCCCCGACCTGGCCGCGTTTGCGGCCTCGCCGGCGGCGGCGGCGGCGGCGGCGGCGGCGGCGGCGGCGGGGGGAGGCCGCCGCGGGCGGGGACGGCGGCTGGGCCTGTCCGGCCGCGCGGCCGGGGCCTGACGCAGCGACGGGCCGCCGGGCCTCCTACGGCTACGCGCGCCCGTCCCGCGCGCTCCTGCGCCTTTCCTGCCGCCTGCGGCCCTGCCGGCGCCACCTGGCGGCCGCCGGGCCGCCCGTCCCCGGGCCGAATATGACGCGCGCGGCCCCGTCCACGTCGCCCCCCCTCGACGCGCCGATGGCAGCATACAGGCTCCGCCCCGCCTCGCCGCCAGCCTGTCCGCCTGCCCCGCCGGGCGCCGCCCCGGCCGCCCCGCGCCCCGCACCTCCCCTCCTCCGCCTGTTCCTGACCGACGCGAGCACAGGCAGCCCGGTGACGTCGGCGATCTCCTCGCGCAGCAGGGACACGGGGTGACCGTCCCTCTCGGTGCGGTTGACCACGAACCCAGCCACGTGGGCTCCCCGCCGCCTGCAGTGGGACGCCGCCATGGCCGAGTGGCCGGTGGCGTCGAATCCGTTGCCCGTGACTATGATGGACGGCACGGCCATGTCCCTCGCCAGGTCGGCGACGAAATAATCCCTCAGTATGGGGGCCATGGCTCCGCCTATCCCCTCGACCACGACCACCTCGTACTCCCGCAGCATCCTTGCGAACTCGCCTAGGACGGAGCCGACGTCGACGGATTTCCCCTCGATGCGCGCCGCCGTGTACGGCGAGGCCGGCGTGGCAAACGCGTACCCGCGGCGGGCCGCGCCGCCGCCGCCCGCGCCGCCGCCGCCGCCCGCTGCGTCGGCCAGCGCCGACTCGAGCACCGCGGCGTCGTCCGACCCGCCGGCCGCGAACGGCTTGAAGACTCCCGTCCTGCAGCCCGCCCTTGCGGCGGTGCGGGCCAGCGCGCCGGCCACCACCGTCTTTCCGACGCCGGTGTCCGTGCCGGTCACGAACACCGATCTCACGCCCTGCTCCCCCCGCCCGCGCCGCCCCGGGCCTGCCCGCGCCGCCCCTGTCCCCCGAGCAGCACCCGCGCGACGCCGTCCAGGGCGCCGCTCTCGTGGACGGCCCTGGCTGCCGCGACCGACCTCTTGGTGCCCTCCGGCATGTCCTCGTGGCGTATTCCCGAGCCGTCATTCAAGGGGCGCGAGCCGAACATGCTCCCCTTCCTTCCCGCCGGGGCCGGCGTCCCGTGCGCCCCCAGCACGGCCAGGACCGGCGCCCCCGCGACCTCGGCGATGTCCTCGGCGAGCCTGCCAGGGTCGTGCCCCCCGGGGTCGGTGCAGTTTACCACGAAGCCGGCCGGCGGCGCCCCCAGCTCCCTGCACGACATCGCCGTCATCACCGCGAGTCCGAGGGCGCCGATCCTGTTGGTCGTGACCACGACGGCCGGCATCGCCGCGTCCCTGATCAGGTCGGCCATGAAGTAGTCCCTGTGTATGGGGGTCATTGCGCCGCCGTACCCCTCGACCATGACCGCCTCGCCGCGGAGCGTCTCTATGAACGTCCTCCCTGCCCCGGTCGACTCGGCTGTGTCCTCGATCTCGCGCCTGACGCCGCCGCGCCGCAGCCTCGAGATCGAGCCGAGCACGCCGCCGACGTCTGCCTCCTCCCCCTGCCGGCGCAGCCCCGTGTACGGCGAGATCGGGGAGTTGAAGTCATAGTCCCCCTCGCAGTGCATCGGCACCATGGTCATGCCCCTGCCCTTGATCCTGCCCCTTATCAGATCCTGGATGGCCACCATCGGAGTCGACAGGTCTTCGTTGTCGTCCGTCCTGAACGGCTTGTAGACGACGGGCAAGACGCCGGAGTCCACCGCGATGCGGGCCAGCGCGGCGACCACGACGGTCTTTCCCACGCCGGACTCGGTGCCGGCGACGAAAAGCGATCCCACCGGCGCGGCCGCCGCGCCGGCCGGATTAAAGCATGCGGCCGGGGCCCCGGCCGCCCCGCGCGGCGGCGGGGGCCGAGGGGGCCGAAGGGGCGGGGCGGACGCACCTTGCATCCGACGGCTCGTTCGGGTCGCTTGCGCCTGACCTGGCCGCGTTTGCGGCCTAGCCCGGGGCCGTCGGGGGCGGGGCGGGATGCTGGGAGGGGGGAGGAGGAAGCCGCGGACGCCGGCCGGGCCTGTCCGGCCACGCGGCGGGGGCCTGACGCCGCCGGGCCGCGCCGGCGGCCCCTGCGGGCGCCTGGCCCCTAGGAGCGCCTCTGCTTTTTCAGCCGCCTCCGCATCTTCATCCGCATGCGCCTCTGCTTGCGCCACGTTGCGGCCGCCTGGCCGACGCCCAGGCCGGGGCCGAATATGATGCGCGCGGCCCCGTCCACGTCGCCGTGCTCGCATGCCTCGACGGCCGCGCTTGCGCTCTGCATCCAGCCCGCATCGTCCGGCGCGGACGCGCCGCCCTCTCTGCGCATGCCCCGCGCCCGCCTCCTGACCGTTGCAAGAACCGGCAGCCCCGTGACGTCCGTGATCTCGCTGCACAGCGCGCCCCTGGGGTACCCGTACTCGTGGATGCGGTTGACCACGAACCCCGCCACATGGACGCCGAGCCGCTCGCAGTGGGATGCCGCCATGGCCGCGTGGCCCCCCGAGTCGAACCCGTTGGACGCGACTATAATGGACGGCACGGCCATGTCCCTTGCCAGGTCGGCCAGAAAGTAGTCCCTGCGTATGGGCGTCATCGCCCCGCCGATCCCCTCGACGACGACCGCCTCGTACTCTTGCCGCATCTGCGCGAACCTGTCCAGGACGGCGCCGGTGTCGACGGCCTTTCCCTCGAGGCGCGCCGCCGTGTACGGGGAGGCCGGCGTGTCGAACTTGTACTCGCTGCGGACCTCCCACCCTGCCCGCCCCTCCCCGCCGTCGCCGGCGGGGCCCTGCACGCCCGCCAGCGCGGCTCCGAGCGCGGCGGTGTCGTCCGACCCGCCGGCCATGAATGGCTTGAATACGGCCGTCCTGCAGCCGGCCATTGCGGCGGCGCGGGCCAGCGCGCCGGCGACGACCGTCTTTCCGACGCCGGTGTCCGTGCCGGTCACAAACACGGATCTCACTGCCCGCCCCCGCCCCCTTCCCCGCCTCCCCGCCCTGCCGGGCCGTCGGGCCAGCCCGTCCCGCCGATCAGCGACCGGGCAATGCCGTCCAGGGCGCCGCTGCCGTGTATTCCCTCGGCCGCCGCGACGGACCTTTTTACGTCCTCGGGCGTGTCCTCGTTGCGTACTTTTTCGTTGGTTTGCATGCGAGGCGAGCCGAACAGGCTCCCCTTTCTTTTCGGCGAAGCCGGCGCCCCGTGCACGCCGAGCACGGCCAGGACCGGCGTCCCGGTGACGTCCCTGATATCCTCGCCGAGCACGGCCGGATCGTACCCGTCCGGGTCGATGCCGTTCACGACGAATCCGGCCAGCCGAACCCCGCGCTCCCTGCACGACAGGGCCGCCATTGCCGAGAGGCCGAGGGCGCCGATCCTGTTGGTCGTGACTATGATGGCCGGAATCTCCAGGTCCTTGATCAGGTCGGCCATAAAGTAGTCGCTTCGTATGGGCGTCATTGCGCCGCCGTACCCCTCGACCATGACGACCTCGCCGCGGGGCGTGTCCTGCAGCGTTCCCTCGGCCCCCATGGACATGGCGGTCTCCTCTACGAGGTGCCTGACGCCGCGGCGCAGCTTTGCCAGCCCGTCCATCACGTAGCCGACGTCGACGCCCTCCCCGAGCATGCCGGTGTACGGCGACACCGGGGCGTTGAACTGGTACTCGCCCTCGCAGTGCATCGGCGCAATGGTCGCCCTGCCGGGAACCATCTTCATTGCGCCCCTGATGGCGGCCACCATGACCTCCAGGTCCTCCGCATCGTCGGTCATGAACGGCTTGTAGACGACGGGCAGGGCGCCTGACTCGGCCGCGATGCGGGCCAGCGCCGCGACGACGACGGTCTTCCCGACGCCCGACTCGGTGCCTGCGACGAACAGGGATCCCACGGGCGCGCCCGCCCCGCCCGCCGAATTAAAGCGGTTCGGGCCACGATCGCGCCGCCCATTCCCGGGCGATCGCTCTACGGGGAGGTTCCGCGCGGCCCGGCCGGGCCGCTCCCGGGGCGGCCGGCTAGCCGGCCTGCGGGGCGACGGCGCCCCGTGACAGGCGCGGCGCGGCGCGTCCGTCCCTTGCCCGCGCGCGCCGTTCCGCCGCCGCCCGCCCCGCCGGGGACCGCTACGCCGCCGCCCTCCGCCGCCGGCCGCCGGGGACCGCGGCATGCCTGGGCAGGAGCTCGGCGCACGCCGCGTCGATCTCGCCGGACGCCCCGTCCTCGCAAAGCGCCGCGGCGACGGCCCTCCTGGCGCGCATCGGCGACGCGGCGCCCATATCGGCGCCCGAGCACGCCCCCGCGGCCACCGTCTCCGACCTGCCCGCAAGCCTGGCCAGCCTGCGGTGCAGCGCACTCGACCCGTCGTACCTGGGAATCGGGATCGTCTTCCACGGGTGCGCCGCAAAGTCCATGCCGTTCCTGCGCGCCTGCAGGAGGGCGGGGCGGAGGGCCTCGGCGTTGAGCACGGCCGTCAGGAACCGCGCCTCGGCGCGGGACTGGCACCCGGCATAGTAGACGGTGTCGTGCATTATCCTGCCGTCGTCGGGAACGCGGGCGGCGTACAGGGCGCCGCCGGCCTTGTTGTACGCGACATGCTCGCCCGAGCGGCCGAGCTGCCTGGTGAGCTTGCCGTTGTAGTCGATGTTGCCGTCTAGGGTGCGCGGGGTGCTCGCGCCCCGCCCGCAGTGCGCCTTGTACAGGTCTGACGCGGCGCGCCAGAACCTGTTGGCGCCGCGCCCCGGATCGAGCCCGCCCCCCGCGAGCGGCAGTATGCAGCGCGTCGACGTCCGCACCAGGTACGGCACGAGGTCGCTGGCGGCCACGCACTCCCTGATCCAGCCGGCGGGCACGTCGCCCTCCAGGACGCCCAGGTCCCTCCACGGCCTCCACCTGGCGCGCTTTGTGGTGACGTGGACGGTTCCCCTGCCGCCCTTAGACACCGTCCCGGCCCACACCAGGCAGTGGGGTATGATCGCCGCGCCCTTTCTGGCGGCCGGGCCGGCGCCGCCCTCGTCGAGCCACTCGGATCTCTCGGCCGGAAGCATGCGCTCCGGCCTGGCCCACTTGGTCTTGGCCGATGCCGCGCCCCACGAGTCGCCCTCCCGCAGGTCGGCGCCCTGCCTTTTTGCGAGCAGGCGGTTTTTCTGGCCCGCGGGCCCGATGAACATGACGCACGATGCGGTCCCAAACGGCAGCGTTCCGGTGTCCCACACCCCCGTGATCCTCGCCCCCGCCTTTTTGCGGAACTTTTCCCACGTGTCGGCCCTCATGGCGCTGCGGGGGAGGACCCAGCACGACACGCCCCCGCCGCCGGCCATGTACAGCTCGGGGCACCTGTCGACGAACAGCGCGGCCGCATCAAACTTTGTGTTCCTTCCGCCCGCCCAGAGGCCGAGCTGCCCCGCCATCTCCCTGACCTCGCGCTTGCGGCCCGCGTCCTGGATCTTGTCGTACGAAACCCACGGCGGGTTGGACACTATCCTGCCGATCGTTCCTCGCAGCCTCATGGGCCCCGCCTGGTTGAGTATGTACCACAGCCACACGCCGTTAGACTCTGACTTTACTATCTCCCTGAGCTGGCCGTGCGCGCGGATCAGCTCGTCGCGGTCGTACCCGTCTATGTCGGCGCCGAGCGACGGCGGCATGCCCGTGTCGTCGCAGGCCGACCTCACGAACCGGGCCACGTTCCTGCTGTCTGAGCGCACGAACCAGCCGGGCAGTATCAGGTGCGCTCCCTTCGGCGTAGTCAACGGAAGGTCGCCGTTTTGCCCGAACAGGGCCGCCTCGGGCCTAGGCGTCATGAGCGAGTCGCCCTGGTAGACTGCAATGTCAGACTCGCTTGCGCCCTGGACGATCCTTCGCATGTTGGCCCTGGCCATCTCGACGGCGACGGGGTGTATCTCTATCCCCCTGACCATCCTGCACGCGAGCTTGGTCGCCCCTTCAATTTCTAGGTACGAGTCCTTGACGGCCTGTGACCCGATTATCCTTTTGGCTGCGTGGTACAGGAATGTTCCAGAGCCGCAGCACGGGTCGAGCACGCCGTCGACCGCCCCGCCCGCGTCGAGTCGCCTGATCTGCTCGCCGATGAACTTGTCGTCTATCACCTTGGAGCATATCAGCTCCGCGAGCCAGTCCGGTGTATAGTACTCTCCGTACACCCTCCTGTGGATCACGGGGACAAAGTGCCGGTACAGCGAGCGCATCACGTCGCCGGCCTGCTGCGACCAGTTGTACTCGCCTATGATGTCCCCCAGCATGCGCAGCTCGCGGTCCTCTACCCACTGGGCGAACCCGTACCGGGGGTCGCCCCCCTGCTGCGCCGAGATCATCCTGGCGATCAGGATCAGCATTGTGTGGAGGACAAACATCGTGTCCCTGTCTGCATCGGGCGCGTTCCAGCCTCCCCTGAGCTGCTCTAGCCACAGCCCCTGCTGCACGCGCACCTCGCGCAGGGCGCTGCGCCTCCGGAACGACCTTTCCAGCGCATTCCTTGCATCCTCGAACACGTGCGACATGTCGGCCGACGCCCACTCCTTGCCGACCGTCCCGCGCCCGAGCAGGACCGCGAGGCGCCCGATGTTGGCGCGGCTCAGCTCCGTCCCGTGCCACGCGCCTATGCGCGACGGCGCGTCGCGGTCGGACGGCCTGGGCCGCCACTCCCACGCGTACCACACGCGGCCGTCCGTGGCCATGCCGATCCAGTTCTTTTCGCGCACGTCCTCCTCGAGGTACAGCCGCTCCCTTGCGCGCTCGGCGGAGACGTACCGGGAGACCTGCTCGAACGCGGATTCGGTTCCGATCGAGCCCGTGCCGTCGGCGTACGGGCCCCTCGAGAGGCGCCCGTCCTGCTTTACCTCGAGAATGACCCGCCTGTTGGTGAGGTACAGGTCGATCGGCCCGGCCTCCGTCTGGTACTCTGTCCGAATTGCGGCGGCCGGCACGCCGATCGCCGTGAGCCACTCGCTGATGTACGCCCTGCGGTCGGCCTCCTTTTTGGACGGCGGACGGAGCAGCGTGTCCTCGGCGTCCGCGCGGCGTCCGCCGGCCCCCTTCCCCTTCGATGCGCGCCGCCCTTGCGCGGGGCGCCCCTTGCGCCCCTTGCCGCCGCCGCCGCCGCCGCCGCGCCGCCGCATCATTCGTCGTACCGCCCTATGCGGCGAAGCGCCTCCTCAACCCTGGCCGCCTCGCCCTCGCCGGGACGCTCCGGCGCCCTTGCGACGAGGTTGCGGTAGTACGCGTCGGCCGCCGGGTCGGCCGCCTTTGCAAGGTCCGCCCTGTACGACTCGAGGGCCCTCTTGATGAGCGGCACGTCGGGCTCGAGGCGCGCCGCGCCGCCGTCCTCGGCGAGCAGCGCCGGCAGGCGCTTTGCGAGGCCGACGACGAGTGGGCCCGTCCTGGACGCCTCGTGCGATATGATCTGCGCGAACGCCCCGCCGGCGCCGGCCACCTCGGGCGATGCGCCGATCGACGCGAGCCTCCTCGCATAGTGGCGCAGCGCCCTGAGCACGACGGCGTACCCTCCCTCGTCCTTTACGTAGATCGAGCCGAGCCAGACTGCGTCGCCCGCGGGCACGCGCCGCGCCGCGCGCGCGCCGCGTTTATTGGTTGCGCGCGGCCCTTTCGGGGCCCGCGCGGCGATCGCCGCCGCGCCCCCGTATCTGTGAGAAAAAGGAAAGGGCCTGTGCTATGCCCTCTTTGCTGGCCTCTGCTTTTGCCGCTCCGCCTTTATCCTGGCCTCTTCCAGCTCTTGGTTCGTGTGCTTGAACTTTTTCAACCGCCGTGCGGCGCCGAGGCAACTATAATAACGATGCGGAAAGGCGATCGCCTCCTGGATTGGGCCTCGTGTTGCGCCTGTTCGCACCCCCACTCGCGTGCGCCCGTGCCGCCGGGCCTGGCGAGATCCTGTCCGCCGCCGCTCCCGCGCGCCCCCTACCTCCCGATCCGGCGCACTCGTTCGCGCGGCGCCCAAGGCGCCCCTCGACATGTCCTTGTCACCGCGCTGGTGCCGTCCGGCCGCTCGCGCCCTGCCGCACTGTGAACCTAAATACAGCGACAACCCGCTCCCACCAATGCTACCGCGAAAGGCGCTCGGGGCGGCGGTCGAGTTCGTCCTCTCCGGGCCAGGCAGGACCGTGCCGCAGGTAGAGGCCGACGAAGCGCGCGGGCGCGCCCGCAAGGGGGACGCGGCGCAGGAAGCACACCGCAGCAGGCCCGTGTGGCACACAAAGCGCGAGATTGACAGGGAGGTCGTTCGCATCCTCCGCCTCGATCCGTCTCTGTGTGGGCCCGACCGCAGGTCCAACGAGTTGCAGACGGCGGTCGCCGCCACGATAGCCAGTCTGCGCCGGTCCGGCCGCCTTGTCGACTGGAACGCGGGCCGCCGTTTCAACACGTACAGACTTGCCAGCGCCGCCGCGCCTCAGGCGCCGGCGCCGGAAGCCGCGCATCCCGATCTTGCGATGACATCCAGCGAACGGCTGGACTCGGCGTCGACGGCAGCGGGAGTAGGCGCCTCGATGTGGGGCGACTTGGTCGCCATATTGCGGCACGGCCCGCGCGACAACACATACAAGTTCGCCCTGGCCAGGGCCCTGATCGAGCTGTGCGCCGAGCGGGGTGGCCGCAGACTAGGAGGGGGCGAGGATGGGCAAACGATACCCTACCGCCTCCTTGCGGAAAAGTTCCTCCGCTACTACTGGCACCAAGAGTATCGATTCCACATGAGGCAGAACTTTCACGCTAGCCGCCCACCGCGCGTCATTGGGGCTCTACACGATGTGTGGGGCGAGGGCGCGCATCCGGGCGACTTCGAGTCGCTCATCTCCGGGGACAAGGACAGAGCTGTGCGGCTTATAATGCGAGGCGTCTTCGGGCACGCCCGCCGCAAGACCTCGCTCGTGGTGCCGCGCTTTCAGAACTTCAAGTCGGGCGCGGTGGTCGTCGAGAGGCGGACGTTCTACGACTACGACGACGACGCGCAGGAGATCGTGTTGCGGCCGGGCGCACTTGAATTTTTTCGGGAGAACCACGTCATGGCCGAGGGCCTAGTGACGCTCGAGTGGGCAAAGTACCTAGAGAGGGTCAACGGCGGCCTGCCGAGTCTGGTCGCAAAGGTAGAGCGCGCCGATGCGCGCGGGCGCAACCCGGCGTTGGTGCTGAGGTACAGACGGGCGTGGAGCCGGCGCACATGCCACTGCTTTTACTGCAGGGGACTGCTTGAGCGCGACGCGGTGCACGTCGACCACTTCATACCGTGGTCCTACATATTCGACGATAGCGAGTGGAATCTAGTCCTCGCCTGTCGCACCTGCAACATGAGGAAGGGCAGCTCGCTGCCGCAGCACGAGTTTTGCGGCGCGCTTGTGCGCCGCAACCGCGCGTACGAGCCGGCCGCTGCCGGCCTGCGGCAGTCGCTGAGGCTACTCGATAGGGGGTCGGGCTGGGAGCGCGAGATCGAGAACCACTATGATACGTGCCTAGAGTACGGGTTCGGAACCGTGTCCATGCCGTAGACTAGACACGAAGCGCTTTTTATACAGGGGCCGAGGGGGCCCGGCATGGGCGCGGGCAACGCCGGCACCGGCACCGGCGCGGCCCCTGCGCGGCGCGGGGCGGCGGCGGCCGCCCCGGCCGACTCCGGCGACGATGCGTCGGCTAGCCGCGTGTGGCACCCGAACACGCAGATGGCCGAGTGGGCGGGCGGGTTCGACGAGGCCGTCAGCGTGTCCGGCGCGAGCCTGGTACTCGCCGGCGGGCGCCGCCTGCTCGACGGCGCCGGCTCGATGTGGACGAACGTGTGGGGCCGGCCCCCCCGCGCGCTGGTCGACGCGATGGTGAGGCAGGCCAAGCGCGCGCCGCACCTGCCGCTGTTCAACCTGACAAACCGCCCCGCCGAGGAGCTCGCGGCCCGGCTCGTTGAGGATGTCGCGCCGGGAATGCACCGCGCGTTCTTTTCGGACGACGGGTCGACGGCGATGGAGGCTGCCGCAAAGATGGCCCTCGCGTACGCGGCCAACCGCGGCGAGGGCGGCCGCACGAGGATTGCGGCGCTCGAGAACGGGTACCACGGCGACACGCTCGGGGCCCTGTCGCTGTGCGGCGTGCAGTCGTTCTCCCGCCGCTACGCGCCGCTGCTGTTCCGCGGCGTGCGGCGCCTCCCGTCGCCCGACTCGGCCGCGCCGCCGCCTGGCATGACGGCCGCCGAGCGCTCGCGCGAGTGCCTCGGCAGGATGAGGGAGGCCTTCGAGTCGGACCCGTCCATAGCGGCGCTCGTCATGGAGAGCGGAGCGCAGGTCGCCGGCGGAGTCGTCGTGTACCCCGACGGGTTCGAGCGCGGGGCGTCCGACCTGTGCCGCAAGTTCGGCGTGACGCTCGTCCTCGACGAGGTGGCCACCGGCCTGGGCCGCCTCGGCTCGATGGCCGAGCACGCCGCGCAGGGGAGCGCGCCGCGCATCGTCTCGTACGGCAAGATGCTCACCGGCGGCTGCCTGCCGATGGCCGCCACCCTGGCCGACAGGGAGGTGTACGAGTCGTTCCTGGGCGAGCACGGCGAGGGCCGCCACCTGTTCCACGGCCACACGTACACGGGAAACCCCATGGCCGCTGCCGCGGCCAACGCGAACCTGGACCTGTACGAGAGCGAGGGCCTGCTGGCGAGGGTGCGCGACTCGTCGGCCGAGCTCGAAAGGCTCCTGGACAAGCTCGTGCGCCCGCTGAGGTCGGCGGGGACGGTCCGCCACAAGGGGCTGCTCGCGGGGATCGAGGTGGCCGCGGCCGCGGCCGCGGCGGGGCCGGGCGGCCGCGGCCGCGGCGGGGCCGGGCGGAAGGATGCCCCGGCATTCCGTAGCGGCCCCTCCCTCAACAGGATCGTGTACGAGGAGGGCCGGCGCCGCGCCGTGTTCCTGCGCACGCTCGGCGACATGGTAATGCTGGTGCCGCCGCTGGCCATCTCGGCGTCCGACCTTGAGCGGCTGGTGCTGCGGACGGCGCGCGTGCTGGAGGCAGTCGATGCCCGCCTGTCCGCCGCGTAGCGGCGCGCCGGCGGGCCCCTGTTGATCTCCCCCCTGCATGCCGGACGCCCCTCTTTCGCGAGCTTGCCGCCATCCTCTGCTCGCTGCGCCGGCCGCCGGGGCCTCGGATGTTGCGGCCGTGGGCGTATCGGCGGGCGCAGGCGCGGCTGGGCTGCCTTGCGTTTGCCGGGCCGCGCATTCCTGCAAGCACTCCAGCCCCCGCGCCGGCGCGCGGCGCCCCCCGCCGGCCGCCCTGATTTCCAGGGCGCGCCCAGCTCACGCGCCCCCGCCGATCAGCGGGGCGATCAGCGGGCCGCCCGTCGTCTGTATCCTAATGTGCCCGAACTCTTCGTCGTTGCCCTCGATGTCTGCCCACGCCGCATCCGTCGTGCAGATTACGGATGCGCCGATGATTTTGGCGATCGCAAAGTGCAGCCAGTCGCACGACCCGATCCCGCGGTACCTGTAGATGCGCCCCCCTGCGATGCGCACGGCGCGGCCTGCATGCATGTGCACCTTGCCGCGCAGAAAGGCAAGGTCGGGCGCCCAGTCTTCCAGTTCCACAATGCGCAGAAAGCCGCTGTTGGCCATGTCGTCCACGCGCTTGAGCATGTCGTCTGTGGCGCGGCCGGCATCGGCATCCACACCGGCCCGCTCCTCTTCGGTGCCCGACCGCAGCCTGTGCGACGTCGTGACCCTCTTGCGGACCACGGCAATCGCCTCCATGACGGCCAGATGCGAGGTGACAAGGCGGTACCCGCCGCGCCGCACAGCCGCGTTGCACACCCTGACCGCATCGTCGTGGTGCATGTCGGCTGGGATCGCCAGCGCCATGAGCGCGCCGCTGTCGAGGTATGCGATCGGCCGGTTATCCATGCCGCCGTCAGCCGTCCTTGACCCTGACCAGCTCGTACCCTTCCGGGGGACCCTTCCCCCTCTCCCAGTCTATCATCTCGGCCGACGACCACATTGGCTCGTCACACCTGGCGAAAACCTCTTCCAATGTCTTTCGTTCTGGGGGAAATATCGGATCCTCCCCGTCGGCCTTGCGCCTTTCACGCACCTCTTCTATGCCCTTTTTTATGACGTCCTTGCAGATCTTGCCCCTAAACAACGTGTCGAACTTTACCAGGCCCGAGCCTGGCGGATCGGCCGCGGCCAGCTCTGCTCGGTCGACGTCGGCCTCTGACCTGAGGACGGCGACGATCTTTCTCAGCTCTTCCAGCTCGCCGATCGGCTCGCCGGTTCCTCCGCTCCTGTACGACTCGGCCGTGTCGTACAGCCTGGTTATTATTTCCCGGTGCGCAAAGGTGGTGTGGTGCAGCGCCCCGTCCTCGACGGGCCTGTCTACAATGTCGCCAGCATCGGCGAATATGTCGGCCAGGAGGAACGACATCCTGACGCCGCTGCGGTAGCCCGACTTGGCCGCCGCCTCCCTCATCCTGCGGGCCGCCTCGCCGCACCTTTTCATGTCCAGCACGCCGGCCGGATCGACGAGCGAGACGAAGAGCTCCCTGAACTCGGCCCCGCCGTCCGCCGCCTTGCCTCCTTTCTGCTCCTGCCGCTGCGCAGTGTCCATGTTGCAGGGCGCATCGCCCCTCCATATAAGCGGTTCAAACTGCGCCGATCGGCCTGCGGGATCGGCGGCCGGGCGCCCGCAACGGGCGCCCTGCGCGACTCATCCGCTGGAGCTCGCGGGGGCCGCTCCGCGCGCGCGGGGGCCGCGGGGAAGGGCCCCCGCAGCTACCCGACCCGCTTTTCCAGCCTGGACACGACCTCTTTCGTGAACTCGGCCGTCGTCATCGGCCCGCCCACGTCGGCGGTGCTCGCACCCGCCGCCACGGCGCCGCGCACGGCCGACTCGACGGCCGCGCCGGCCGCGGCGCACCCCTCCCCGTCGCCGCCGCCGCCGCCGCCCCGCCTGCGCGCGAGCCAGCCGAGCATCATCGACGCCGACAGGATAAAGGACGACGGGTTGGCCACCCCCCTGCCCGCAATGTCGAACGCCGCGCCGTGCACGGGCTCGAACAGGGCGAACGAGTCGCCGACGTTGGCGGCCGGGGCCATGCCCAGGCCGCCGGCCGCCTGCGAGGACTCGTCGGAGAGTATGTCGCCGAACAGGTTCGTCGTGACGATGACGTCGAACGACTCGGGCCTCCGTATAAGGTTCATCGCGCACGCGTCGACGTACATCTGCTCGAACTCGACGCCGGGGTACTCTTTTGCCACCCTGGCGCACGCGCCGGCGAACACCCCGTCGGTGACGCGCAGCACGTTCGACTTGTGCACGCACGTGACCCTCCTGGCGCCGCCCCTCTCCACGGCCGACTCGAACGCGTACCTGGCTATCCGCTCGGACGCGGCCTCTGTTATGACCCGCAGGGCCACGGCCGTCCGGCCGCCGCCGCCGCTGCCGCCCCCCTCCACCCCCTGCCCGCCGCCGCCCCCTTGTCCGCCGAACCCGCCCATCGGCAGGGGGCCGTCGGCGTAGAACTCGGCCCCCGTGTACAGGTCCTCGGTGTTCTCGCGGACGACGACCAGGTCTATCCCTGCGGCGAGCGCCGGCATGCCGGGGTACGACTTTGCCGGCCGCACGTTGGCGTACAGGCCGAGCCTGCGGCGCAGGGCCACGATGACGTCGGCGGCGCTCTCGCCGACCGGCGCCTTTAGGCACGCGTCCGACCTGCGCACGCCCTCGAACGCCTCGTCGGGCAGCGCCCTCCCCGTCCGCTCGAGCGCCGCGTCGCCGGCCTCGTACTCGCGCACGCGCATCTCCACGCCGAACCGCCCGCAGGCGGCATCGAGGACGGCGCGAGCCGACGCGGCGAGCTCGGGGCCGATCCCGTCGCCGGGTATGAGCGAGACCTCGATCGGGCGCAACGCGGCCGCACCCGCCTAGGGCGTCGGGCCGGCCCTGTCGACGGGCCGCTCCCCGCCGGCATCGGGGCCCCGCCCCTCCCCTCCGGCCGCCGCGGCCCCCTGGCCGCCGGCCGCCGGCGCCGGCGCCGGCGCCGGCCCGGCGCCCTGCCCCCGCGACCAGAGCATCTTGCGCAGCATTACCCTGTTTATCCCGTCGATTACGGCCTTTACGCTCGTCGTCACAATGTCCTCCCCGATGGCCTTTGCCGTCACCTTGTTCTTGGCGGCGTCCTCGACGCGTACAGTAACCTCGCACAGGGCGTTGGACCCGCCCGATATGGACGCGAGGGCGTAGTTGCGTATGCGCACCTTTGCGATCTCGCCGGTGATCTTTTGTATCGCGCTCAGGGCCGCGTCGACCGGCCCGACCCCGTGGTCGGTCGCCGAGAACTCTTTTCCGTCGATGTTGAGCCTCACGAACGCGTACGGCATCGTCCCGATCCCCGTCGAGACCGAGAACCCGTCGAGCCTGACGATCCTCCGTATGGCGTCGTCCTGCATGACCTCGCTCGCCATCGACAGCAGCTCGACGTCCGTGACCTGCCTCCCCCTGTCGCCGGCGCCCTTGACCCTCGCGAGTATGGCGCGCGACTGCTCGGCGGTCGGCCGTATGCCGTACTCGGCGAGCATTGCGTTCATGCCGTGCAGCCCCGCGTGCTTGCCGACCTGCAGCCAGCGGCTGCGGCCGACCAGCTCGGGGCTTATCGGCTCGTACGTGAGGGGGTTGGACAGCACGCCGTGCGTGTGTATGCCCGACTCGTGGCCGAACGCGTTGTCGCCGACGATGGCCTTGTTCGGCTGCACCTGTATGCCGGCGAGCCTCGAGACCTCTTTCGATGCGGCGTATATGCGCTCCGAGTGGACGCCCGTCTCGAACCCCTCGCCGAACCGGAGGCACTGGAGCGCCATCACCAGCTCTTCGAGCGACGCGTTGCCGGCCCTCTCGCCGATCCCGTTGACCGTGACGTGGGCGCACCGCGCGCCGGCCTGGAGGCCGGATATGGCGTTGGCCACGGCGAGGCCAAAGTCGTTGTGGCAGTGCACGCTGACCGGGATTCCACCCGTCGCCTCGATCGCGTCGCGCACGATCTCGGCCATGTACGCCGGCGTCGAGTACCCGACCGTGTCGGGTATGTCGACCCTGTCGGCGCCGGCCCCCGCGACGGCCCCGAACACCTCGGACAGGAACGCCCTGTCCGTCCTCGTCGCGTCCTCGGCCGAGAACTCGACCTCCATGCCGCGCGACTTTGCGTACTCTACGGACCCGACGGCCCTGGACAGGGCCTCTTCGCGGCTCATTTTGAGCTTGTACTCTAGGTGTATGTCCGACGTCGCGATGAACGCGTGCACGTACGACAGGCCCGCGTCGGCGGCCGCGTCGATGTCCCTCTTGTCGGCGCGCGCGAGGCCGCACACCTGCGCCGACAGCCCCTCGCGGCAGATCATCCGGACGGCGCGCGCCTCGCCGTCGGATATGACCGGAAAGCCGGCCTCGATCGCATCGACGCCGAGCCCGTCGAGCACGCGAGCAATGCGGACCTTGTCCTCGGGCGAGAGCGACACGCCCGGCGTCTGCTCGCCGTCGCGCAGCGTCGTGTCGAACACGCGCACCCTCACTCCGACCCGCTCCTCTGAAGGGCCGCTATCCCCGTGCGCGCCGTCTCTAGTATGCCGAACGGCCTGGCGAGCTCCTCGAACGCCCTTATCTGGTCGGGCGTCGCCGACAGCTCGACCATCATCGAGTCCCTGCGCGCGTCGTGCACCTTGCCGCCGTACGCGTTGGCCATCTCGTTTATCCTCATGCTGTCCTGCGCGCTCGACACGCGTATCTTGAACAGGACGAGCTCCCTGTACACGGTGCGGTGCTCGTCGAGGTGCCTCACCTCGATCGTGTCGATCATCTTGTCGAGCTGCTTTACGATCTGCGCGACCTGCCTCTCGTCGCCGTACGTGGTGATGGTCATGCGCGACAGCCCGGGGTCCTCGGTCGCGCCGACCGATATGCTGTCGATGTTAAAGTTGCGGGCCCTGAACAGGTGCGTCACCTGGAACAGTATGCCCGGCTTGTTCTCGACGAGCAGCGAGAGTATTGCCCACACCATGGCCGCCCCCTAGGAAGGGAGGATCATCTCCTTGAGGGACGTGCCGGGCGCGACGAACGGCAGGACATCCTCCTCGGGGTCGATCGGTATGTCGATGACGGTCGCCACCTCGCTGCGCAGGGCCGTCCTCACGGCCCCGCCGAGCTCGTCGAGCGTCTCGGCGCGTATGCCCTGCGCGCCGTACGACTCGGCGAGCTTGACGTAGTCGGGGCAGTGCTTTTGGTCGACGCCTATCATGCGGCGGTCGTAGAACGTGCGCTGCCACTGCGCGACCATGCCGAGCGTAAAGTTGTTGACCAGGAACACAATGACGGGTATGCCCTCGAGGACGGACGTGGCAAGCGAGTTCTCGGTCATGTTGAACGAGCCGTCACCCGCTATGTCGACGACGGGCACGCCCGGCCTTGCGACCTTTGCGCCTATCGCCGCCGGAAAGCCCCAGCCCATAGTGCCGAGGCCCGTCGAGCTGAAGAACGTGCCGGGCTGGACGACGTCGTAGAACAGCGACGCCCACATCTGGTGCTGCCCGACCTCGGTCGTAATGATCGAGTCCGCGGGGAGCTCGTCGCGCAGCCTGCGCAGTATGCGGGCGGCGGCCATCTCGCCGGGGTGTATCTTGAGGTTGTCCTTCCAGTACTGCCTGACCTCTTTTACGTGCCTGAACCACTCGGTTCCCTCGCCGTCGCCGGGGCCTCCCCCGCCGGCCCTCTTCTGGCGCTCGAGGACGATCCTGACCATGATGCGCAGCGACGCCCTCACGTCGCCGACGACGGCGACCTTTGTCGTCTGGTTCTTGCCGATCTCGGCGGGGTCGACGTCCATGTGTATGATCTTTAGGTTGCGCTCGAACTCGTCGAACGTCCCGACCGACCTGTCCGAGAACCTGGTGCCTATGGCGAGGACGCAGTCGGCCTCGGTCATTATCTTGTTGGCCTCGGCGTGCCCGTGCATGCCGATGGGGCCGAGCGAGAGCGGGTGGTTCTCGGGGAACGAGCCCTTGCCCTTGAAGGTCGTCACCACGGGGATGACGAGCGCCTCCGCAATGGCCTGCAGCTCGGCGAACGCCATCGATATGATCGTTCCGCCGCCGGCCAGTATGACCGGCCTCTCGGAGGACATGAGCATCTCGATGGCCTTTTCAATGTTGGATATGTCGGGGTCGGCCCACGGGTGGTACCCCCTTATCTTGAACTCGTCGGGGAACTCCATGGGCGCCTCGTTCTGCTGCACGTCCTTTGGTATGTCGAGCAGGACGGGGCCGGGCCTGCCCGTCTCTGCTATGTAGAACCCCTTGCGGACGATCGCCGGTATCTCGGACGCGTCTCGCGGCTGGAACGCGTACTTTACGACGGGGTTGGCCATGCCGATGATGTCGCTCTCTTGGAACGCGTCGCGGCCGATCATCTTGACGGGGACCTGCCCCGTGACGGCGACCATGGGGGCCGAGTCGGCCTGGGCCGTCGCTATCCCCGTGAGTATGTTCGTCGCGCCGGGGCCGGACGTGGCAAAGCAGACGCCGGGCTTGCGGCTGACGCGGCCGAACCCGTCGGCCATGTGGGCAGCGGACTGCTCGTGGCGGACGAGTATGTGGCGTATGTCCGACTTGAACAGCTCGTCGTACATGGGGAGGTTGGCGCCCCCGGGCAGCCCGAACACCTGCCTTACGCCCTCCCTAGACATGGCCTTCATGAGGGCCGCCGCGCCGATCATGGTCTGCTCCTCCATCTTCTGGCTCACTTTGACCACGGCTCCCGGCACGCAATTTGAGTGTTGAATGTCGGCTTTGGCCGTGCAGAGGCGGGGGGGGGGGCGCGGCCGCCAGCGTGGGCGACCTGCGCCCGCCGCCCTGCTTGGGCGCCGAGGGACACACGGCCCGCCGGCGCGCGCAGCTGGGGCCAGCACGACATGCTGCAGGGGCGGCAAACGAGCGCGAGGCACTACATGCGTGCGCAGAGCCGATATCTGCCTCCCGCACACACTGCCTAGAAAACGCCTAAATGGGCCTCTTCCCGACGCCGCTCATGGGCACTGGTGTGACCGTGCTAGAAGGGGCCGACACTGCCGGGGCGGCCGTGCTAGAAGGGGACAACGCTGTCCAGAAGTTCATGGTGCTGTTCGCCGATGCGGATGCCCACGTACCCGTCAGGGGAAGCGACAACCTGCAAAAGATGCTGTTCATGGCGTCGAGGGAAATCGACAAACTTGGAGAACAATGTCGCTTCGAGGTGGGTAGCCACGGCCCGCATAGCGGAGTAGTCAGCAAGGAGTTGGCGCACCTGGTTAGTATGGGCATATTGTCCGACAGCGGCGGAGCGATCGCCGTCACTCCTGCGGGCAAGAACCTTGCCGAGGACCTTGCCAAGTACACTGATGATGACGATCTGATCATGCTTCGCAACCAAAAGCAGCTTATCAACGGCCTGACTGCCAGGGAAGTTCTTGGGTATATCTGCACGGCGTATCCTGAGATCGCGGTAAAGTCTGTTGAATATGAGAAACTAAAACCTTGCATTGAAGACATACTGATCTCGCTCATCCAAAAAGAGAGGATATCGTCGGGTTGTGCAGCGGAACTGCTCAACAAGCCCCGAGATTACGTCATAGAACTCATGAAGGATGCGGGAATTGCATATCTGGACTACTAGACACCACGGACTTGTGTCATCCAGCGACATAACGCGAAGTCAACTGTACGCCGCATGGAACTTTGCGATGGAATTCACCAAGATTGCCACGTCACATTTTTATATTGAATATGGAGGTGACTGACATGTTGGTGTTTGACATGTTGGTGTTTGACACGTCGGCGTTGCTGGGCATGGTGTCTGACATACACCGCCCTGACCTAATTAGTCTTATATACAAGATTGACAATCGACTTGTAGTGCCTGCTAGCGTGAATGCAGAAGTAAGGACTCCATGGGCACGCAAAACTCTTGACGATCTCATGATGAATGGAGTAGTCTTTACTGTAAGCACAAGCACGGACTACGAACTGTTTAAGTTCAAGAGGATGCATAGAAACTTGGGATATGGCGAAGTCGATGTTATACTGACATGCAAAAAAATGTCTGAGATGGGAATTAGCGTAACGGGAATACTTGACGATAGAAGGGGTAAGCAAGCGGCGAGGGAAGAGGGCGTGGACGTGACTGGGCTACTAGGACTTCTTGCGAGGCTGCACGGGCGGCACATTCTTGACGATGTCCAGTACGACGCTGTCATTACCTCTCTCCGAGCGTCTAGGTTCCGACTCCCTCCCTAGTCACTCTGTCGTGCGACATAAAATGTGCCTAGGCTAAAGAACAGTTTCGTGACAATCGGCCCTCATCATGTGTGATATGTTTGTCTGTGAAACCCCTGCAGACACTGCCCACTTGGATGTTTTCTGTCATATGATCGGGGTGATCGTGGTGTAGCTCAGCCAATACCGCTGGCGTGGGCACTGTTCGTGATGCGGGCCAGGCTCCCGTGCTCCACTGGCCGCCGCCGCGCTGGGCGCCGAGCGCATGCCCGAACACATTGATGACGCGCTTTGCGCCAGCATGGCGCTCGCAGACCTAGTCAAAGGTCACATTGATGTGCCGCGCGCACTTCGCCCGTTTTCCACGATGTTCTTGCACCGTAGCAAGTCGTTGGGGCTGGTGCCTTGGCGAAACCTGCAGCGGCACCACTTCCACACCCCTTCGGAATGCCCTTCAGCGAGTCGGGGCGGGTGGGGGCGCGGCGTTCAAGCATCGCTGCGACGCACGATGCCGCGCCCTTGCCTCCGGACTCTTGAGCTCTCCTTGACACAGTTCCCGGCATTTCCACTTCGTAGTGGCCGCATATGTCCACCGGCACGAACCTGGTGAGCCGGCCTTCTATGACGGTGTTCCCGGTGTTCGTCCGGTCGAGGTGTGGCGCTCCACGGGCTCAGGCCGTTGTCAGCGACGCCGAGCGTCGTGTTGCCTCACCCGAAGAGCACCCTGCCGGCTACCTCTAGGCGGTTCCTGACTGCGGATGTGTCCGCGCTGGCCTCTCCCGATGACGACACGAATACGGCGTCTTTCTTGAGGCTCTCGACCCTCTCACTCATGTCCCCGGGAACGCCGCCGCGGTTATTCGCAAACGCCACAAACACCGCGTCCAGCAGGGGGGCCCTGAGGGCCCCTCGGTGGTTGTGGAACGGGCGCTCGCCGAGGCATTCGACTATGCCCCTGCACACCCTGCCAAAGCGCTCCTTTTCCTCCAGGATGAGGCCGTCCCCGGGGTTGCGCATGTCGTGCATGAATTGGGACAGGAAGCCCTTCATGGGGCTCTTGTACTCGTCCCCCCGGCGGGCCAGGGCCGTGCATCTGAGCGCAAGCTGCACGTCGTTCATGCGCAAGTCCGGCTGCTCCTTGCCGAGGATACTCCTCCAGTCCTTGTCGCCGTTCATGTCGTGGAGAAGATCGTTTAACCTGCCCGAGTATACGCAGTTTCTGATCTCCTGCGCGGACAGCGAGGTGCCCCCTGTGTTTAGGCGCTCAAATATGTGGTAAGCGACGGCGCCGTCTGAATCGGGGCGCACGTGCCGAATAAGCATGGACCGCAGAACCTGGTTTTTCAGCCGCTTCTGGAGATGGTCGGGCAGGTCGTCAAACCCCTTCCCGTAGATCTCATTGCCCTTGTTTATGCCGACGATCTTGAACACCTTGCTTGATTTTTGCCAGGCCCTGCTCCCGTAGCACCCGTCAAAAAAGTAGAACACGGTAAGGAGCCGCTGTATGCCGTCGATCACCAGCGAGTTTTCTTCCTGGTCGGTCATTAGAAACACGGGCGGCACCGGAAGGTCCATCATGAAAGACTCTATGAGCCTGGACGCCTGCTTGGGCTTCCACACATACCCGCGTTGGAATTTGGGTATGGTGATGGCCCCGCTTTTCCACATGTCGTATAGGGTGCCGAGCGTATAGTCGGCCGGCATGCACGTTATGTCGTATTTCTGTGGCGTCGCCTCTTCGTCACTTCCCTCACCCGCGTCTTCGATTTGGAGCAAGAGGGGGTCTGCCGACTCGACGCTGGGATCGTCCGCCCCGTCTTGGGGCTCTCTGCGCGGGCTGATCTGGGTTGCCACGTTGCGGGGCAGCTTGGCTGCCCTATTAAGCTCATGCGACTGCTCGGGGGAGGGGGCGAGCCGGTAGCGGCCGGGCCTCCGCCGGCGTCTGCGCTTGGGGCGCCCCTGCCTGCGCAAGGCGCAGCAAGGGTTGGTGGGGGCATGAATGCGATCGGGATTGCATGATTTCGCCACTCGCTGTCCCGCGCAGTACAGGCAGGCATTGGCATGGCGGCTTCCTCCGCCTTTCACACGTGTCGACATTTCCGTTGGATCGCCGCGCGTACAGCGCCGGACGCCTGTCTTGCAGCCCGAACGGCCGCCGGCCCGCCGCCGATCCGCGCCGGCATGCCGGGTGGCGGACTGGCGCAGGCTTTTTACACTCGGCCCCTCTTGCCGACCCGGTGGACAGGGGGCGGAGGCGAAACGAGGTGGAACGCACGGTGCGCCACCTCCTTGAAAAGTACCGGCGGGCCGGCGGGGACGGGGCCCGCGTCAGGGAGGCCGGGACGAAAAAGGACTACGTCCTGCCGCTGTTCAGGTCGCTCGGATGGGACGTGGAGAACAGGGCAGAAGTCACGGCCGAAGAGCGCGTGTCAAGGGGGTTTGTCGACTACGGGTTCAGGGCGGACAACATGCCGATGTTCTACCTGGAGGCCAAGGGAATGAACGTCAAAAACATGGAGGATAGCCGGTGGATATCTCGGGCCGTAAACTACTCTTGGCTCAAGGCCGTGCCGTGGGCCGTCCTGACCAACTTTAGGGTGCTCAAGGCGCTCAACGCGGAGGCGCGCGTCTCGACCCCCGCATCCGTGCAGTTTTTCGAGATCAAGTGCGAGGACATGCTGGATCCCAAGACGCTCGACAAGTTGCTCCTGCTGTCCAGGGAGTCACTCGTGGGCGGAACGCTGGACGGGGCGGCGCGGGAGTGGGGCGCGCTCGGGCCGACAATGCCCGTCGACAGGCGCCTGTACGAGGACCTCTTCAAGGCCCGCGAAATGCTGATGCGGTCGGTCGTCCGCAACAACACCGGCCTGACGAGGGCCGCCCGCGAAGAGTCGGTCGAGCGCATACTGTCGCGCCTAGTGTTCGTGCGGGCGCTCGAGGACAGGGGCATGTCCGAGCCGATCCTCGTGCCGCTGGCAAGGGATGCGGAAGAGCGGTCGGCGACAGCGAGGCGGGGAGCCGGACGCGGCGGGCGCAGGGATGTGGCGATCCGCGACGGGCTGCGCCGGGCGTTTCGCAGGCTCGACGGCATTTACAGCGCAAGCCTGTTTGCGCCCCACCCCTGCGACCGCCTGGACATAACGGACTATGCGCTTACCCGCGTGATCAACATGCTCCACGCGTCGGCCGACCAGGTGCAGCGGTACGACTTTTCCGTCCTCGACGTCGACGTGCTCGGAGGCGTATACGAGCAGTACCTGGGGGCCATAGCCGCGGGGCGCGCGGAGGGCGGCAAGGGCGGGGCAGCGCACCGCCAGGCGCGCGGGATATACTATACCCCCAGCAGCATAGTCGGCTTTATGGTGGACGTGCTGGTGCGACACCTCGTCGAGGACGGGCAGGATCCAGACACGATCCGCGTGTGCGATCCGTCGTGCGGGTCGGGGACGTTCCTGGTCCGGTGCGTGAGGGCGATTGCCGCCGCAAGGTGCGAAAAGGCAGCCGGGGGCGGAGCCGGGCGGCGCACCGGCGGGCCCGCCGCGGCGCCCTCCGGCGAGATGCTAAGGCGCATGACCGTCCGGACGATCGAGGAGAACGTGTTCGGGATCGATCTGGACCGCACCGCGGTGGAGAGGGCGCGCCTGAACCTGTTCCTGTGCGAGGTGGGGCGGGACAGGCGGCTGCCCAACGTCCACGAGACGGTCAGGCTGGGAAACTCGCTGATGGACAGGGGGGTGCGGCCGGGCATCGAGCCCAACCCGTTCCCGTGGGACCTGCGCTTCGCCGAAAAGTTCGACGCAATGGTCGGCAACCCGCCGTACATCCGCAACAGGCGCCTGAGCCCCGTCGCAAAGGCCTGGTTCGCCGGGGAGTACGCCAGCGCATCGGGGCAGTACGACGCGTACGTGCTGTTCGTCGAGAGGGCCCTTGCAAAGGTAAGGGACGGCGGGTACGTCGCCTTCATCACCTCGAACAAGTACGCGGCAGCCGCATACGGGGCCGCCCTCCGGCGGCACATACTCGACACCGCGCGCATCAGGATGATCGTCGACGTGTCGGACTCGAGGGTCTTTCCCGAGCCCGACGTGTACCCGTGGATAATCGTCCTGCAAAAGGAGCCTAGCCCCGAGAAGCGGCGCGCCAACACGATGCTCGTTGGGCGCGCGGGGTCGGGCGGCGGCGCCGCGTCCCCCTACGCCTGCAGGTTCGCGCGAATTCCGCAGGCGCGGTTCGAGGACAACGCCGACAACATATTCTACGTGGATGCGCCGGGCCGCGGCCGGGGCGGCGGGGAAAAGGGGGCCGGGCCGGGACGGGCGGGGGAGATGGGGGGCGGGGCGGGCTTGGCCGCGAACGACCGCATCGCCAGGATGGTGCTCGACGCGCTGGACAGGGGGGACGGCACGACCATCCCAATGGGGTCGTTTACCATACGCGAGGCCGTGCACACGGGCAACGTGCGAAAAAAGATCCTCTTGCGCGAGGGTGGCGGCCCGGCCCACAGGCGCGTCATCAGGGGCAAGGACATGGGGCGCTACTGCCACGAGTGGGGGGGCTACTGGCTGGACACGGGATACGAGCCGTCGGGTAAAGAGTACATGCGAATCAACGACCCCGATCTGTTCCGCGGAAAAAAGCTGTTCTTGCGCGACATAGCCGACAGGATAGCTGCCTGCTACGATGACAGCGGACTGTACTCGCTCAACACGCTCTTTGTGATCAGGACCGACCTAGCAGTCGACGGCATCGAGTACGATTCACTGTACGTGCTGGCCGTGCTCAACTCGTCGCTCATGTCATGGTACTTTGCCAGGAAATTCGGGGCGGCCCACGTGGCCGCCGGCTACCTGCGCTACAAAAAGCAGTACGTCGAAAAGCTCCCCGTAAAGGCCATGCCGCCGAGAAGGCAGGCGCCGATCGTTCGGGCCGTCAAAGAGCTGCATAGACTTGTCAGGAAGAGGGCCGGCATGGCCGGCAGCGAGGGGACGGACCGGTGGCGAGAGGTCGACGAGTCGATACGTCGGCAGGACGAGGCCATCGACGGGATGATCTCTAGGCTGTACGGCCTCAACGATGCGGCCGCTAAGGCCATTCGGAAGGAGGTTCCCCCTGCGTCGGTCCGCATGGGGGCGCCGAAGGCGCGAGGCGACAACTAGTAAGGCAACTAGAATGGTAATGAGTAATTGAACATTGGGGGACTGATTCGGGGCTGTGGTTGGGATCTGTAGATGCTAGCGGCGTGGCGGCCCTGCAAGGGCCAATTCGTGGTAGCGGCCAGAAACAGGGAACGCGAGCTTGCCGACTCCCCGAAAGCGCCTTAAAGTCGGTGAAACTGGGCGGTTTCGGCAGGACTGCGCGGCCGGCTCCCGCAAAGTCGATTGTAATGTGTCCGGTTTAGGGGCAGGCGACGGATGCCGCCGCCAGCCATCCAAACATCTTGAGCGGTTTTCGGCTGCGCGGCGCTCATTGTGCGGCCGGCCCGGCCGCCGCCAGCTCCGGTGCGACCATTTCAGGTCGATCGTCTCCATGATCCGCTCTAGGCTGATGATCCGGTCAGGACGTTCAGCATCGACCCGAGGTCGTCGACCGATCTTCTATACACACCGCCGATCGCCTGGTAGGCGTTGAGCCTGCTAAAGTCGGTCTCGATGATCGCGAGTCTGAGTCCATCTCAGTTCTTTTGCCGCTGCCTTGACTGAGGCGCTTCTGCCTAGGCCCCTCTGCGGAATGCGCAGGTCTGCCCCCTCCACTCGTACCAGATGCCACCATGGTCCTTTCTAGGTTGACGGTAATGCACTCGTCGGGGGACGTGCTAGTATCCAGGAGCTGTCCGTTGAGTAGGCGAGCGCCGGCAGGTTGTCGTGCAGGTTGGTGATGTCGGACGGGGGCCTGTTGCGGGCCCCTATGCCGACGATCATGCAGTCCCTGCGTCACACGAACAGCGTGTTGCACGTGGTGGTGTTGACCTTGCCCGAGTACGCCCTGGTGTTGGACTCCTTATCGGACGGCGCCTTGATCCTCGTGTGCTTGCAGTCGATGTTGAGGACGTCGCCGACGAGCTCGAGCGCTTCCTTCTTGGGGCGCATCGGCCGTGATCTTCTTGTAAGTGCACGTATTGATACTTGGTCATGTCTCTATTTTACATGCCCAGTGCTTGGCGGCCTCTTTCATGTCAAGGGCCATCTTTTCTATGGGTTCAGCATACATGTTTTCTGATATTTTCGATTCCAGGACCTCGATTCCAGAATTTGCATACTCTTCAATAATATCTATAGTTTTAGTTCTATTGAATAAAATATCAACAGTACCATCAGTTGAAATTGCAATGGTAAGTAGTACGGCCTTTTGTTCGGGTGTCATGGCAACGGCTGATATGTTTGGCGTTTTCTTTTTAAGTTTGGTGCGTTTTTTGGCTTTAAACCCTGCCACCGCCGCACTCACAAATATGTCTACCATTGATCTTCCCTTGAATGGGGATTTTGAATCTTCTCTTAGACGGTTATACGCTTCGTACTTATCCTTTGCGTATGAGACATTTCTTCCAAAAAACTCATCAATTTTCTCTACCAATTCAACCCACCTTTTTTATAATCGAATGTGCTTTTGCATAGTCTATGCGATAGTAACATCCAACGTGCTTGTTTAGAGTTTCATAAACCGACGGAAATTTTTTACCATTATCGTCGTCTTGAATCTCGGCATTGTATTCTGCATCGGTTACTAGCATCGTCACTTGCGTTCCTTTGAGAAATGCTGGCAGTGCTCGTGCTATATTGTGGCGAGGTTCTCCGGACACTCTCCCCAGTGGTGTGTCTATGATGAGCGGAAAACCAAACCCCGTTATTTTTCTAAGTGCTGCCATAAAGGACAGTGCCAGCACGAGCTTTTCACCCATTGCTAGGCCTCCCCTCACCCCATATCCCTCCACATGGCGTGCCGTTATGTTGTAATTGTCGTCGATAACAACATCATCGTACGTGTCTTTTTTCCACAAAAATTCCAAAAAATATTTCTTTGTGTACTCCTGCACCTTGTCCCTCACACCCGTCAATAGTTCATCGGTAACTTCATTTAGACCTTCACGAGCATTTTTGCAGAATTCTAATCTCTTACTCAGATAGGCATGTTTTTTCTCTTCCGATATCCCACGATCCACTTTGCGAGAAAGTATTTCCAACTCTTTTTTAGATTCTTTTTCCTTGTATTCGCATTGTCCTATCTCGCTCATGATTACTTCCATCTCTTCCTGCAGTGAATTCTTACGCTCTTGTAGACGTTGTACCTCGTTCGAATCAACCCCGCGCATCTTGGCTTTTAATTCTTTATTTTTTTCTTTCAGCGTGCTGATATTTTCACTACATTCATGAACATTTTTTTGAATTTTGGTAAGCTTACTTGCAATCTCATCGACATCGAGCATTGGCTTAAGTGCGTATTTTAGTGCTATACATAACTCCTCAATGGATGAATAGCGCGCTTTTTCTGCCAACGCACTAACGTTTTTTCGCGGTTCATCATCGTGTGATATGTCTCTACCACAAATGCAGACACCTTTATCTAGTATCTCATTTAAAAATGTGTTTTTTATATTGGCCGGCAGTTCACCATCTATGGACTTTTGTTTTATGATGTTGTATGTGTTCTGTATGTGTTCTAGCATCCACACTTTAAATTCGTTTTCCAGCACCAAATTTTTCATGTTATCTTTCTCACTATTCATCTTTTTTCGTTCCACTTCCATTTCATTTCTTACTGCTATTTCTTCTTTCTGATACTGTCCAGCATCGCCGCCTATCCTTTCCAGGCTTTGTTCGGCATTATCTCTTTCACTTTTTCTGGTTTCATACTTACGCTTAAGCCTTTGAATCTCTCTTCTTATGTTTTTTAAATTTTGCTCTTCATCGTTGTGCATCTGTTCTAGTTCCCGTACCATGGGATTTATATTTTTTGCCCCTTTCCGTATACGTGAAATGAGCTTAGCAAGCGTTTCAATCGCATCGCTTACCAGCTTTACTTGTGACACGTCTTCTATCCCTCTCTTCGCGTCGTCAACTTGATCAAAGAAACTCTCCAATTTTTCTCCATCAAAAAGAAAGTATGTGGCCAAATCCTCCGGCAGCAAGCCTTTGACGCTTTTGTCAAAATAGTTTGTACTTTCCCACCCTCCATCTTTGTGAGTTTGGAACAGTGTAGTCATGTGCGGAGTCGCGTTTTCTGGGATCACTACTTTGTAATCTTTGTCGTACACCGTCCGGCTAGACTCGGCATTTATGTACAGACGTAGCTTGCGCTCTATCCTGGCCTTGTCACCATCTGAGTCTGCCAAAACAACCCTGACCTTCATGTCTATTATTCCCTCCCGCTTGTCTTTTAAAGATTCTGCATTAACTATGGGAAGATCTCTGTCGTCCTGGGTGTGGTGTTTTTCTCTCCCATACAAACACCATGTTATGGCATTCATAATGTTGGTTTTTCCACTCCCATTGTTGCCTCTAATTATAGTGAACATTTTCTGTGGATCTTGACTAAACGTTATTTTCGCTTTTTTGTATTGACGAAAATTTTCCAACTCTATCTCACTTAGTCGATAGTTGATCATTTGCATTATTAATCCCGCCTCACATATTTTGCAAGCGCACTTTCATATTCGTCCATCTTGCCCCTAGTACTAATCCCTGCATAACTCCTTTCGATTTCGAGCATGTCGGTTATAAATTCTTGCGTTTGCTGGTCATTAACAACCTGGTCTATTTTATCCCGTATGAGCGGATTTAGTTCCGAGTCGGTCATATTTCCATCCCCAATTCGTACTTGGCATCTAGCTCCTGCATAAATTTCCTGCTACGCTCCGGATTGTCTGCAGACTTGGCGAACTCCCCCAGTCTGTCGATCTCCCTCACCATGACGTTCCTTTCCATTTCTGTGCATATTCCGTTTAAAGGAATTGATGGGGGTAGCGCCAACACGTCATGTATGTTAGCACAATTTTTGTCGTTGTCGACACGTAAAATTCTACCTCTGCGCTGGACAAACTCTGCTGGGTTTCTTGAACTGGCCAAGATTATCGCCGTTTTTGTAGATGGGACATCCACTCCCTCATCTAAGCACTTCATGGCCACTAGGACATCTACATCACCGCGAGCAAATTCAGTCAGTAAGGCATCGCGCATTTTTTGATCTTCTTTGTATGTAAACTTATGATACGTAATCCCCTGCTGGTGCAGCATGGATGCGACAGCGTCTATTTGCTGATCACTACAGTAGACTAGGCAGTGGTCGATAGAATCCATGGACTCCACAATATCTTTAAACTTATTAATTTTATTATGAGCATCCCTCACAATTCGTGACCTTTTTAAAATTAGAGTTTTTAATAATTCATAATCTGGATCTTTTTTTGCGTACTCGATGGCAATATATCGGCTTTGACTATTGTACATATCCATTTCTTCATCTGACATGTATACCGCATGGGGAAACAACATATAATGTGACAAAAAACCTTGACGTATTGCACTGTCTAGTCCGAATTTAAAAACGACACCCCCAAAATATTCGAATATTTTTTTAGTTCCAACATCATCAAAATATCTCTCTGGCGTGGCACTTAGTCCTAGTCTGCTAGCATACGATCCCAACAGTCCGCTCGATCGATGATCTGTGCCTAATTTGTGTACTTCATCTGCTACTACGAGTGAATTTACGCCGCACTGATCAATTTGGTCAATAAATTTTTTAGACGAGAACGTGTCGTGAGTAGTAACGACTACTAGTTCGTCTATTACTCCACCCTTAAGTTTGATTATGTGATTGGCCATGTCTGCCTGCCATGAAGATGCAGCTCCGTGCGCCTTGCGTGATTTTACGCCGTACCTGTCTAATTCTCTTACCCACTGGGTTACTAGGTGCACGTATGGGCATGCTATCACTACTAGCATAGGTTTTGGGTACGAACTGTCACGCATTCGTGTAATACACGATATGGCCGTACGAGTTTTTCCTGTCCCCGTAGCCATTTCTAGAATTCCTCTCTTACCATTGGCTACCCACTTTTCCGCAGCATCAATCTGATAAGGTCGAAGTGACGGTGTTGCGTTTTTTCCGTTTAAACTGTGTACTGCCTCCTCTTCGGTTTCTGGTGCGCACTGGATTAACCGTTCTCGTATTGCTGTGGGGAGATCAAACACCTGTGCACGGTTTGATTGTCCATGCCAAAACTTTTCAAATCGTTTCATGTCTTTTGCCCCATATTTGTTTTGTCCTGACTTCCAACTACAAAATACCTTGAACTCTTCAACATTTTCGTTCCACGCCTTACCCGTTTCGTTTATCGATCCACTAAACGTAACTACGTTGCCGTCTCCGTCTTGAAGTATGCCAATTTTTTGGTGATATATCGAATTGTAGTCAAGTACTTTGGTATGAAACGTCCCGTCCTTGGATAGTGGGACGACTACCTTTATCTCCAGAGTTCCTTTTGCCAACATCCACGCTAACGCACCAACATAATCTTTTTTTAGACGATCTACTAGATCAATATCCCTGATCATCATGCGACCAATGATGGCCTCTGGCGTTGCCAGTCCTTCTTTTATAGCCTGTTGATCTTCTACAGTTATTTGAACGCTAGTGACTAACCTCATCTTTCCCCCGTTTCGCAGAAACTGTGCCATGCCTTTGGCAGAACTTGCAAGTGCCGTTGACGAGAAATATCCCGCTAGCCTGTCATATCTTACTGATTGTGACAAGGCTGGGATGTAAAAGTCGTTTAAGATGTGATCTTCATCTGAGTCGTATGTCTCTTTTATCATTATCTCTGTGAGGGCCACTGCGCGCCGCGTCTTAAATCTCTATATATAACTGTGTTGGTTTGTAATAACAACCCCCGATGTCGACACGTGAAATGATGCTGATGACGTGTGTTTTAGAAGCATATGTCTATGATGTTTACATTAATACTGTCATTGGTTATGTCATATCGTGCAGCTTTTGGTTGTATGTTTCCATTTGATGAGGTCCGGCAACTTGCATCACAACGCCTGTTTGTGTTTAAAATATACTTCCATCGCACGGTTTGCACCTTCACCTTTGCCAAAAATAATATACTTCCCGTATGGCGGCCGTCACGATGGCCGCTAACACGCACTCGTTTGAAGCTATAAAAGGGTCGCAAGCAGGCTCGGATTTTTATATTGCAATGTGTACACTAAAATCAGTCTCCAAGATCTTTACCTTCCAGGACGCCGACATTCCGCCACTTCAACGTGCTCAGCGCGTCCTCCGCAAGTCTAGGGTGCCGAACATTCGTGACTATATTTTACAGAACGAAAAGGACTACACATTTTCATCCCTCACGGTCTCGGTCGACGGCGATATAGAGTTCGACCCTGCGGCCGCCGGTTCCAACCTCGGAACCATACGCATATCACAAGATGCCGCCATTCTCATCAACGATGGCCAGCACCGTGTGGCTGGTATAAGGGAGGCCATACAAGAGTCACCGGATCTTGGACGCGACAAGATATCCGTAGTATTCTTCCAAGATCCAGGACTCGCGAAGAGCCAGCAGATGTTCTCAGACTTGAACAAGAACGCCGTCAAGCCGACAAAGTCGCTGAGCATCTTGTACGACCGCCGCAACCCGCTCTCGCAGTTCGTCGTGGACATGGCCGGCAAGGTCGACGTGTTCCGCGGCCGTATCGAGATGGAAAAGACGACCCTATCAAATAGATCGGTAAAGTTCTTCACGCTTAGCGGCTTGCGCACCGCCACCGCAAACCTCTTAGGCAAGTCTGAGGGGCTGACCGACCAGGACAAGAAAGATGCACTCGAGTTCTGGCAATCCGTCTCACTGAACATGCCTGAGTGGGTCCTGCTTGTAGAACGCAGGGTCTCGCCGTACGAGCTCCGCAAGGAGTACGTCCACGCCAACACGAACATGCTCGAGGCGATCGGGCTGGCCGGCCACGACCTCCGCAAAAGGCACCCCGACGGGTGGCTCGGAATGCTCTCGGCGCTGCGCACGATCGACTGGGCTAGGACCAACCCCGAGTGGGACGGCAAGGTGATCATACGCGGCAAGATGACAAAGACAAAGGCGGGCATGACAAACGCCGCCAAGATTATAGTCAAGCACTGCGAGGCCGGCCCGTAATGGCCGAGTCCGTCTTTGACGCGACGACCCTTGAGGCGATCGAGGACGAGATACGCGAGACGTACCTGGCCGACGGCCGGCCGTGGATCATCGGGTTCAGCGGGGGCAAGGACTCGACGTGCGTGGTGCAGCTCGTCTGGTCGGCCCTCTCAAAGCTGCCTGCGGCCGCCCTAGCAAAGAGGGTGTACGTCATATCGTCGGACACGCTCGTAGAGCAGCCGCGGATAGTCGAGACCGTGACCGGCCAGCTAGAGGCCATGGAAAGGGCAGCCGCGGGCAGCCCACTGCCGCTTGAGACGGGGCTGGTCCGCCCCGCCCTGTCCGACACGTTCTGGGTGTGCCTCATCGGCAAGGGGTACCCCGCCCCGTCGAACACCATACGGTGGTGCACCGACCGCCTAAAGATCAGGAACGCCAACCGCTTCATCGAGGAGCGCGTCTCCGAGCACGGCGAGGTCGTCGTCGTCTTGGGCAGCCGCAGGGCCGAGAGCAGCACGCGCTCGCAGGTCATCGACGCGCACCGCCTGGGTGGCAGCAACCTGTCGCACCACAGCACGCTCGCGCAGGCGTTCGTGTACATGCCCATACGGGACTTTGCCGACACGGACGTGTGGAACTACCTGCTCCAGAACGTGAGCCCCTGGGGCGGCGACAACCGCGGCCTGCTCGCCATGTACCGGAGCGCAAAGGCCGGCGAGTGCCCGCTCGTCGTCGATACGAAGACGGCCTCGTGCGGCGGCGGCCGGTTCGGGTGCTGGGTGTGCACCGTCGTCGACCGCGACCGGTCCATGGAGAACATGATAGACAACGGCGAGGACTGGATGCTGCCGTTGCTAGAGCTGCGGCAGATGCTAAAGGACACGCAGGACCCCGCCCGCAAGGCCGAGTTCCGTGACCTCAAGCACCGCAACGGCCGCCTCGTGTTCTGGAACGACCGGATCACGCGCGGCCCGTACACGCTCAAGTTCCGCAGGGACGTCCTCAGGGCCCTGCTCGAGGCGCAGAACGCCGTGCGGTCGGGCGGGCCCGACCCCGCGATCACCCTCATCGGCGAGGACGAGGTGCGCGAGGATATGCCCCAATCTGCGAGTGGTAGGTTTTGCAGGGTTTCGGGCATCAAACGTACCAAGGTTTTGGGAATGTTTCGGCGTTGCGGTTTGAAACAACAACTCGTTGTGTGTGAAAACTCTCGGCATCCTCCACGCCTGAAACCTTGTTCCCGAATAAATAGATTAATTAAACGTTTGTTGCCGGCCCCCGGACATGGGGGAAAGAATTTCAAAAAAGACCGCAAAGGATGTCATGGAGATCCTTTCCAGTGAAAAGGAGATCGAAATCCTGGGAGACGGAAGGTACCGAGTTCCGTCGCAGACCACAGAAGGGAAAACGTACATGACGGTTGTCGGAGACGAGGCGGAATACTGCGACTGCCCGCACAGCCGCAAGGGGACCGTCACATGCAAGCACATACGGGCGGTGCAGATCCTGCACATGTTGAGCAGAATCGCCACGGAGATCGTCGGCGCGGGCGATGCAAAGGCGGCCGCGGCGCGGCCCAAAAGGGGGATGGAGATCCCCGAGAGCCGCCCGACCCGCTGCACCGAGTGCCTGTCGACCGAGTTCAGGAAGTGGGGCCTGCGCGGAACGGGGCGCAAGGACAAGGTCCAGACCTACAAGTGCTACAAGTGCAACACGCGCTTTTCCGCCGATCCCGAGACGCACCGCCTTGCCCTGTCGCCCAAGGACGTTGCCCGCGTGGTCGGCACGTACCTCGACGGCCTGTCCTACAAGGAGACGGCCGACCACATGAGGCGGGAAGGCATCGACATCTCGCCGTCCACGGTCGGAAACTACGTGTCGCTCGTCGTTGACGCCTGTATGGAGTACGTCATGACGCTGCTTCCCGACATCTCGGACACGTGGAGCATCGACGGCCTAGAGGTCACGATACGAAAATCCCTCAAAAGATATTTCTACTGCATCATGGACCACCGCTCGCACCTCATGCTGGCCCTGCGGGAGTTCCGGACCAAGGGGTCGTCGGGCCTGAAGGACCTGTTCAGGGACGCCAAGAAGATGTCCGGCGGCGATATCCCAAAGGTCCTGCTGTCGGACGCCGAGCCTGCGATCGCCAAGGCCTCCAGGGAGACGCTCCGGAAGACGCAGGACGGAGCGACTTCGTCCACCTTCCACAACGCCGGGGCCCACGTACGCGGGGAGAGGACAAACAACCGGCAGGAGCGGCTCGAGCGCATTCTGGCCAGGTGGGCGCGCCGGTACGGATTCGTTAGCGAGACCAACAGCGGCCGCACGAGGGGCATGCTGATCCAGTACAACTTTTGCAGGACGCACAATACGCTGGGCCAGACTCCGGCCGCCGCCGCCGGCCTGGTTCTGCACGGGGACGACCCCTGGCTGACGCTGTACACGAACGCCGCGTGGAACAGGATCGAGCGCGGCATACGCGCGGCCCGGAAATCCCGAAAGCCCCGCGGGAAGAAATCTGCGGAAAAGTGCGACAAGATAACGCGCTGGCTAACCGGCAGGGCCGCCGACTGCGTTTCATAGTCGGCAATTGCATGCCTGCATGCCGGGTTCGACACCGCGGAAACGGGATAGTTACACGAAAAGACTCCGTCGCGGCGCCACGCCGAAAAATCTCACCACTCGCAGATTGGGCCATATCGTGCGCGAGATACAGCGGATATGGCGCGTAGAGCAGGGCGACTGGCACAACTCGGCGCTTTCGCTGTACAGGGACGTCGCCGGCGTCGACCTAGAGGCCGACGGGGACGACCTCGGCGCGTTCGGCGGCGCCGAGCAGTCCGAGCTAGAGGCCGCGTGCGGGCTGCACGGCCTGCCGTACCCTCTGGTTGCAAGGGCCCTCGAGGCCGAGGCGTCCGCCCAGGGCATGGCCAAGAGGCACGGCATACACGGCCGGATAGCCGCCCTGCTCGACGAGGAGTGGGCCGACGACATGGAGGCTGCCGCCGAGGACGAGGCCGAGCGGCGGCGGCAGGCGGGGGAGATCTGAGACGCTCCTGGAGGAAATCGTGATCGAGAACTATGGCGCGTACGCCGGCGCTAACAGGCTGGACCTGTCGGTGCGGCCGGGCCGCCCCGTGGTGCTGATCGGCGGCCTCAACGGCGCCGGCAAGTCGACCGTACTCGAGTCGATAATGGTCGCCATGTACGGCCGGGCGTACCTGGGCCGGCGCGCGACCGCAAAAGAGTACGAGCGGTTCATCCTCTCGCGCATCCACAGGGGACGGGGGGGGGGGGGGGGGGCGCGGAACGGGCGCGCGCGGCCTCGGTCTCCCTGTCGTTCAGGTTCAGGCACGCGGGCAGCGAGGACCTGTACAGGGTGGCGCGGAGCTGGGAGGCGGACGAGGCGCCGGGCGGGAGCGGCGGAAACGCGGTCGCCGAGTCGCTGCGCGTCGAGCGCAACGGCCGCGTGCTGTCCGACACGGACGAGTCGCAGTGGCAGGCGTTCGTCGAGGGGCTCGTGCCGCTCGGGATCGCGCGGCTGTTCTTTTTTGACGGCGAAAAGATCGTCGGCGCGGCCGAGGCGGCCGGAGGGGGCGGCAGCGGCCGCGGCGCAATGCGCGAGTCGCTCGACGTGCTGCTCGGCGCCGAGCTGATCGACAGGCTCTCGGAGGACCTCGACCTGTATGTGGCAAGGCGGGCGGGAAAGGGGGGCGGCAGCAGCAGCGGCAGCCTCGCGTCAAAGCAGTACGAGGACATGCTCGCCGAGCGCGACGCGCTGGCCGCCGACATCGAGTCGCTCAGGGCGGATGCGCTCTCGAAGGATGCGCAGCTGGATGCGGCCGAGGTGCACGTCGCCGAGGAAGAGTCAAAGATCAGGGGGGCCGGCGGCGGGTACGCCGACCTGCGCGCCGGCCTGCTGGCCGAAAAGGCCGCCCTAGAAGAGCGCCTTGCGGGGCACGAGCGGGCCATACGGGAGGCCCTGTCCGGCGCCGCCCCGCTGTCCATGGCGTCGGGGCTGCTCGGCAGGGCCGCGCAGCGCATCGGCGCGGACCTGTCCGCGGCGCGCTCGGAGGCGGCCGCCGCCGAGGCCGCGCCAAAGATCGACGCGCTCCGCCGCGAGATGGCGTCCGACGCGTTCTGGCCGGGCGGCAGGGCCGACGGGGCGGCGGCGGACCTGATAGCGGGGCGCCTCAGGGAAATGTTCCGGCACGAGCCGGGCGCCGCCGCGCTGTTCGACGTGTCCGAGGAAGAGGCGGCCGCGGTGCATGCGGCCGCCGCGGCCGCCGCATCGTTCCCGCCGCCGTCCCTGCTGGTCGAGTTTGGCGGGCACGCGCGAGCCGCCGCGCGGCTGCAGGAGGTGGTGGAGGGGCTTGCGCGCGCCCCCTCGGACGACGAGATGGCCGCCCGCGTGCGGGGAATACGGGACGTGCACAGGGAGATCGGCATGATGCGCGCCGAGATCGACCATGTCGGGCAGCGCCTGTCGGCAAAGGAGGCGCTCCTCAAGGTCACAAGGAACCGCCTCAGGCGGCTGCTCGACGAGCTGCGGCGCGACGAGCGCGCCGACAAGGGCGTCGCGCTCGCCGGCCGCATGAAGGCCGCGCTCGCGACGTACCGCGGCAGGCTACTCGCCCGCAAGATGGGCGAGCTAGAGGGCAACCTGCTCGCCGTCGCGTCGGTCCTGCTGCACAAGGGCGGGGTGGAGCGCATCGCCGTCGACCCCGAGACGCTCGAGGTCGGCGCGTACGAGGGCGACGGCGGCGAGCCGGTCCCGCTCATGTCGATGGGCGAGCAGCAGATGATCGGGACGGCCCTGCTGTGGGCGATCGCCAAGACGAGCGGCCGGCCCCTGCCGTTCGTCATCGACACGCCGCTCGGCCGCCTCGACGGCGCGCACCTGTCGAACCTCGTCGACAGGTTCTACCCGTCGGCGTCGCACCAGACCGTCCTGCTCTCGACGGACCGCGAGATCGGCGCCGCCGAGTACGCCCGGCTGAGGCCGCACGTGGCGAGGGCGTACGTGATCGAGTTCGACGGGCGGGAGCGCCGCACCGTGGTGCGCGAGGGGTACTTTGGGGGCGGGGCCAAAAGCGGGGGCAAAGAGGGGGGCAGCGGGGCCAAAAGCGGGGGCGAAGAGGGGGGCGCCGGGACGGGCGCCGGCGGGCCGGGGGCGGGGGCGGGCAATGTACAGGCTTGACCGCGTCCGCATGTCGATGCGGTCGCAGAGCCAGCTCGGGCAGCTAAAGTCGCGCACCGGCCTGCCGATAAACGTCCTCGCGCGGTTCGGCATATGCATGTCGCTTGCGGACGAGACCGTGCCGAACCCCGACCTGTACGACGAAAAGGGCATGGAGCTGCTCCCCCACATACTGTTCGGCGAGCACGAGGCGGCGTACGCGGCGGCCCTGCGGTGCCGCCTCGACGAGGACGGGCTGGACTTTGCCATGTACGCCGACCGCATGATGCGCGCGCACCTCGACCGCGGCGCCGGCATGCTGTTCCCGCGCGTGCAGGGCCTGGGCGACTTTGCGAGGCTGCTCGGCTGCGGGGGCGCCGGGGGCGGGGACGGGGATGCGGAGGATGCGGCGGGGGGCGGCCCCGCCGGCCCCGGCGGTGGGGGCCGGTGAGTCGGCCGATCTACCTCGACTCGCACGCGACGACGCCCGTCGACCCGCGCGTCCTCGACGAGATGCTGCCGTACTTTGGCGCCGAGTTCGGCAACGCGTCGAGCGCCGACCACCTGTACGGGGCGGCCGCGGCGGAGGCCGTCGAAAGGGCGCGCGAGCGGATTGCGGGGGCCGTCGGGGCCAGGAGCGCGACCGAGATCGTGTTCACGAGCGGGGCGACCGAGTCGAACAACACCGCCCTTGCGGGGACGGTGCAGAGGCGAAAGAGGGGCGGCAGCGGCAGCGCCCAGGGCCGCCCCCACGTGATCACGTGCACCGCCGAGCACAAGGCGGTCCTCGACGTGGCCGACCATCTTGAGGCGTCGGGCGCGGCTGACGTGACGCGCGTGCCCGTCGACGGGGACGGGCTGGCCGATCCGGCCGACGTCGAGGCTGCGATCACCGGCAGGACGGCGCTGATCTCGGTCATGATGGCCAACAACGAGGTCGGCACCTTGCAGGACGTTGCCGAGATCGGCCGGATCGCCGCCGACCGAGGCGTCGTCCTACACACCGACGCCGCGCAGGCCGTCGGGCACGTGCCCGTCGACGTGGAAAAGATGAACGTTGGCCTCATGTCGTTCTCGGCGCACAAGATGTACGGGCCCAAGGGGGTCGGGGCCCTGTACGTCAGGGGGCTGCGCCCGCGCGTGGCAGTCGACCCCGTCCTGCGCGGGGGCGGGCAGGAGCGCGGCATGCGGTCGGGCACGCTCAACGTGCCCGGGATAGTCGGCTTTGGCGCGGCAGCGAGGATCGCCGCCATGGGGATGGACGCCGAGGGCCGGCGGCACGCCGCGCAGGCCTCGCGCATGATCGGGGCATTCGAGGCCGCCGGCGGGCTGCTCAACGGGCACCGCACGCGGCGCCTTGCCAGGAACGTCAGCGTGTGCTTTCCCGGCATCGAGAGCCGCGCCGTCATAAACTCGGTGTCCAAAGAGCTGGCCGTATCGGCCGGCTCGGCATGCACCACGGCGTCCGTCGAGCCGTCGCACGTCATCCTGGCGATGGGCCTGGGCGAGGCGCGCGCCCACTCGTCGATACGGATCGGCCTCGGCCGGTTCACCACCGACGACGAGGTGGGCAGGTCGGCCGACCTGATAGCCGGCGCGGTCGGATCGCTCAGAAAGGTCTCGGGCGGCTAGGCGGCGGCCGTGGGATGCGCCGATGTCACCCCGCATCGCGCGCCCATTGCATCCTGTAGCGCGTGGGTTACTACAGGAAGGCACCGCGGGCACTCCGCGCGCGGAATGTGGTGAAACATCCCCGATCGTCGTCCTTGCGAGTGCCGCTTGTTGCAGGCCCCGCCCCACCTCCACCAGGTTTCCTGTACTTCGCCATCCGCCACGGCGATCGACCCGTGCTGTGAATGGGATGTGGTATGTGCGCGCCGGTTCACGCGCATACGGGCCGGCGGGAATCTAGTTGCACTGTCTGGTCGTACAAGCATGGCAGGACGGGGGGGGGGGGGGTGGCCTTGATAGCATGCGGGGGTCAGATATGGTGTGGTGGTGTTCGCAAGGCGAACCCGCCCTGGCAAGGGGCGGGAAAAAGGGCGGCCATATCTGTTGCCGAGCAGTACGGCGGCCCCGCCCCCGCCGACTACTGGCAAGGGGCGGGAAAAAGGGCGGCCATATCTGCACCGCGCGTGGACGCTTTGGAGTCGCTCATCTCGCGGTCCATCAGGGCCTCGATGAGGGCGTGGGCCGCGGCCGCGCGTGGACGCTTTGGAGTCGCTCGTCTCGCGGGGTGCCACGCTCAAGACCACACAGGCCCACACCTCGCCTCGAGGGGGCGGGCGTAAACCCTGCAAGATCTGACATCCATGTAGCGCGAGGCGTTCACACCCAAGTACTTTATAGGGTGTGCTAAAACGTCCCTGCGTGAAGTCCGCATTGCTAGCTGCCTGGCAAAGCCGAACACGCGGGCCCTGTGGAGCCTCGCGCGACCCTGGCGGGTACAGTAGCGCGGGCCCTGATGCAGCCTACGTGGCCGCTGTCCATATCGGGCCGTGGGATGCGGATGCGGCCCGCCTAACACTCGTCCCGACCAGGGCGCCTGGGCCGGCAGGATGCAGGGCAGGCCACGGGGCCGAGTCGCAGACCGTGCGTATCTTTGACGCATCATTGTCTGCCGGCGTCCCTTGGCGGGGGTGCACTGTGCCAGGAAGACGCATGCGCGACGAGATGGTGGATTCGAATGCCACATAGCCCAGAGTACAAAATGACGCTGGATCTCAGCACGCTGAAGCACCTCGGGATCGGCCTATACAGCAACGTACCGACCGTCCTGTCGGAAGCGGTGGCCAACGCGTGGGATGCAGATGCCAGCCGCGTAAACATATCTACCGGGGGCGACAAGATCACCATCGAGGACGACGGGTGTGGCATGACCGTCGCCGACGCCAACGAAAAATACTTGCGCGTCGGGTACGAGCGTCGCAAGGAAGGGGGCGGCAGGACGCCAAAGGGGAGGCCCGTCATGGGGCGCAAAGGCATCGGAAAGCTGTCGCTGTTTTCCATCGCCGACACCGTGACGGTCCATAGCGTCCGCGACGGCGAGCGGCACGGGTTTGCAATGCGTGTCCGCGACATAGAGGATTCCATAAAGAAGAACGAGCCGTACCGCCCCGAGCCGATCGGCGCCGCGCCCGGCCTAGAGACGGGAACCCGAATAACGCTGTCCGGCCTAAAGCACGCTGTCTACGGCGCCCCGCTCAAGAGGAGACTGGCCCGCTGGTTCAGCATTATAGGGGAGATCGATGGGTTTGAGGTCGCTGTAAACGGGGACAAGATAGGGGCAGAGGACAGGGGATACTATGAAAACTTGCAGTACGTTTGGAACTTTGGCGGGGGTGGCAAGTACGATGCCGGGACGGAGCGCGGCGGCCCGCAAAAGTTTTCGGAAGAGATGGGCGTCAAGCTCAACGGCGAAGACGTGCCGTTCAGCGGCTGGATGGGGACAGTGCACAAGCCGGGGCAGCTCATGGACGCCGACACAGGCGAGAATATGAACAGGGTCGCCGTAATGGTGCGCGGCAAGGCAGTGCAGGAGGACATACTGGGGGAGTTTGCCTTGAGCGGAGTGCATGGGGCCTACATAGTCGGCGAGATATACGCCGATTTTCTCGACGCCGACGACGAAGAAGACATAGTCACGACCAGCCGGCAGCGAATCAAGGAGGATGCGCCCAGGTACGAGGCGCTCAAGGAGGCCGTTAGGAAGGCCCTTGACACCATCGAGCAGAAGTGGAATGGGCTCCGGGGCGAGGAGGGCTCTAGGCGCGCAAGGGAGATTCCAGAAATTAACAAGTGGTACGAAGCGCTAGGCTCAGACCACAGGAAGATGCCAAAGAGCCTCTTTGGTAAAATCAACAGGATGCCCATAGATGACGATGGGGACAGGAGGCGCCTGCTCATAGGGGGCGTGCTGGCGTTCGAGAGCCTGAGGCTCAGGGACCTGCTGGATCGGCTAGATCGCTTGGGGGACGGCGGCGCAGAGTCCATGAGCATGTTGCGGGACGTGTTCCTACAGCTCGACGATCTGGAGGCGAGTGCGTACTACCAGACCACAAAGGGCCGCCTCGGCGTCATTGCAAGGCTCGCTAGCATCGCCAACGGCGGCAGCTTGGAGAGGGCCGTCCAAAAGCACCTGTTCGACCACTTATGGCTACTCGATCCGTCGTGGGAACGGGCTGCGGGCACAGAGTACATGGAAACGGAGGTGAACAAGGCACTCGATGCGGAGCCCGGGCGCGAAAAGGGCCAGGTGGGGCGCCTGGACATAAAGTACAGGACGGCGGCGGGCAAGCACATAATCATAGAGCTGAAGCGGCCGGGCATCAGGGTCGGGACCGGGGAACTCATAACCCAGATCTCAAAATACGAAAAGGCAGTGAGGCGGGCGCTCCACAAGGTCGGCAGGGGCGATGAGCCTGTAGAGTTTGTCTGCGTAGTCAGCGAAGATCCGGCCGACTGGAGCGACCCAATAAGCCGAGACAAGTCAGAAAAATCACTCGCACAGTACTCGGCCAGGATAGTCAAGTATGATGAGCTTATCAGGGGCGCCCAAGAGTCATATCGGGAATACGCCGAGAGCAAGAAGAGCGTGTCGCGCGTGTACGACTTCATTACGAGCATCGGCGAGGGAGATCGGCGGCTGATGAGGCCTCGTAAGTAGATACTCCGCCTAGCCTCCGACTGTGGCCGACCCTACCACTCGTGGCACACGTATAACGAATCTGAGCGCAGACATTCTTATGATCCTGCTATGAGACACCCATATAGACACGGCGAGGCAGCTCGCGGACGATCAGATCTTCCAACCGATGCTGGACATGGATGTCTAGTGCTCAAGTAAAAGATGAGCATAAACTGTCGCTACTTCACAGAATAGATCGCTTGTTGGTTGATTGTGGAGCGGGAAACACGTCAAGACGGCGAGGTGCGGAATTGACTAGATTGAAGTGGGCGTGCCCCTACGGGAAGAGATATCATGGCGTGGCTTGTTCATAGCGAGCCGCGCGACGTTTGCTATCTGTGCTGACGCATCACTGACTGTATGCATATCTTCTAGTACGTGCATTTCGTGCCCAAGGACGCATGTTTGAAAACCAAAGCACCGTCTACTTACTAACGAGGCGTTTATATTTGCCCTAGCTGACGCCCGAGACGATGCGGTATCAGGTCGAGGATCTGCCTATTGACAAGATTCGAGTACAAAAGCACAACGTCAGACTACATGACATAGCTGTAGGCGTCGATGATCTGGCTACTAGTATCAAAGCACATGGTTTGCTTGAACCTATCGTTGCGTACAAATCTGACGGCATGTATTTCATCTTGACGGGTCAGCGAAGACTTAATGCATATGTTAAACTTAACACTGAGTACCCTGACGGCGGCTTTGATCGCATCCCCTGCTTTGTAAGAGACGAACCAAAAACCGATGACCAAAAAAAAGCGCTGTCGTTAGCTGAAAACATAACGCAACTCCCCATGACCGAATCTGATTTAGTAAAAGCAGTCACTGACCTCTACAATGTGTATGGAGACTATGATATAGTGAGAGAAAAGTTTGGATTAAGCGAATACATGGTGAAGAAATATGTCAAGCAATCACGTCTCCCGCAGGAATTGAAGACGGCCATAAACAATGGTGAAATACACCCTGATCCACAAAAGGCTGTGAATATGGCCATTAAGGCGGTTGATGCCTATGATTATACCAAAGAAAGCGACACTCAAATTAATGTAGTGCTTGAACTTGCAAAAGCACTGGCTGTTGGCACCGTCGATGCTCAGGATGCTAAAAAGGGCGCACGGTTGGGCAAGTCGATCTCCGAGATGCAAAAGATGAAAAATGACCAGGTACCTATCAAGATACACTTGTCGACAGAAACTGACAAAAAACTTGACATAGTAGCAAAATCAAAAGCATCTAAAAAAGATGCGACTGCCACTCAGTATATCGTTGATGGCGTCCAGAGAGACTATGCTCAGGTGGAGTAGACATGAACAAGCTTGTAGACGATGTGAAGTTGTATGCACAGTTACTTAACAGCGTTGCTAGACAAAAAGATGGGTCCGGCATAAAGCGGCCCCTGACACCCGTTCAATGTGCATACTACATAAAGCGATTAATGGACGAAAATTCCGAATCACTCGAACAAGTTTCGGCACGGCTTGGGCTCGGAAAGCCTAAAAACCTCTCAAATATTTACAAGAAAAGGGATACGAGCCAGCTAACAACATTTCTAAATTTGCTTAAAGTTTCTGAAAAAAGTAGAGATCTCGCAGGCTGGGGCTATGAAAAATACCCCAAGATCCCATTCTCTCTGGTCGCCCAACTATCAAGTATGACATCTGATGAACAAGACCTGATAATCCAGTCTGTCTTCAGTGACGGTGGTGGACGTGTATTAGGAAAAGAAGATGTAAAAAAAATAAAGAAATGGCGAAATGATAATCGTGATTTACCAATCGAGCACTGCATAAAAAATGTTCTGAAACTTAAGCCTGTTTTTAACACGAAGCACTTTGTAGTAGCTGACATACAAGAGCATCTTGAAACTTTTTTGGCGCGTACGTCTGATCGCGAAGCTGGATTACTAACACTGCTAAAGAGTCAAATTGACGGTGAATTTTATCATGTCACAGTTGGATCGGCAGTTGTTGCCATATCTATGGATTCTATGGCGTACAAAACGTTTCGCGATTTTCAGTACAACCGTGGTGTATCCTATAGTGATCTACTCGATCGATTGGCGGTGGCCTAAATGGAAGAACGCATAATTGATGTAAAGTGTAACAATGGAACTAACGCCAACTGCGCTGTGAAATTGGGTGCCGTATTTTGCGATGGGTATTGGGAACAACAACGAATCGGAGCTTTTTCACACTTTCACGCAGATCATATCCGTGCTATAGAAAACTGTATTGCCGAATATGATCACATGATAACACACCCGATTACTTTTCAAGGGCTATGTGCACTAAAACCTGGGCTTCGACTGCGCGAACAGTGGATTACACAAGACTATGACACCGTGTTTAAGTTTTCAGGTGGCTCTGTCAGACTATTAAAAGCAAACCACATCCCTGGATCGTCCCAAATACACGTGGAATATGCCGGTCATACTCTGTTATACTCTGGTGACTTCAGCTATCCTGACGTTCAGACTCGGCATGCTGACCATTTAGTCATAGACGCAACTCATGGCGACCCATGGTACGACGGCAAGACCGATAGACAATCGGTAAAAAACAGAATGTTTGAACATATAAATGACGTGCTTGAAACTAACCATCGTATAACAGTGCACGCCTCTGCAGGTACACTACAAGAATTAATACGTCATTTTGAAATGGGATGTAAGAGGCGATTTGCTGACGATGTTGTACTTGTAATGGATCATAAACAAGAAACGGTCTTGCATAGTATTTATCATGAAGAATCCTCAGAATTTCGTCAGATTGTACCATATGACACGTCTGAATTTGGGGCTGTCATTAGAACAAACAAAAAGTGTGTAATATTTTTGACGAATGGAATTATAAATGATGAACTGGACAAGTTTTATCGAATTGTAGTGGATGCATATAGATTTGAAAAAGGTTCATCCCCTATAATTCCATTCGATGGGGGTTGCCGGTTTAACTTGGCCGCACATGCATCAATTGATGATATATACCAATACATCGAGGCAATTAATCCAAAGTTTGTCGTGACTGATGGGTCTCGTAGCTCATACGCTAGACAATTAGCAAAGCTTATCGAGCAAAAATTTCCACGAATTAAAGCTGAATCTCGACCTTAACGTGTAAAAATTTTAAAATCAAGTTTAGTGTAATCTACTGATTTTTTTGCATTCACGGTGTACATAGATTGATAATAATAATGACGATATTACTAGAGACCTTGTAATTGAATGTGTTGAAAACAAAGTGGCACGGTCGACTTTCACGAAACGATAACGACAATATGCAACAAAGCGCAAGGCGGCTTTTAGCGCCGGGCGTCTCTGCTGCGATTCGGCAGTTTCCGGTCGCATGCTCGTCACCTCTTCAGCAGGATGTCCGGCGGATTTGCAAGGTACTTTTCTGGAAGGCCGGACTTGGCCAGGCGGCGCGGCAGCCTTTCGCGCATCTCGGGGGTGAGCACCTCCTCCCTTGCGCGCCTCACCTCGTCCGCGGTCGGGAGCCTGATGCGGCCCGGCGGCTCCGTCTCCTCGTACCAAAAGTGCTCCCCCTTGCCGATCTTTGCCTTGATTGCGCGGGCCTCGCTCGGGCTGAGCCGGCGGGTGCCCACCCTTGCGTAGTCGAAGACGGCGACGGGCGGCACCTCGCCGGCGCGGACGGCCTTCCCGAGCGTGTCGCTCATGTGGTTCCTGCTGCGAAGCGGCACGTTGGACAGGGCGCTCTTGACGGCCTTCCACTGGCCCTCGGCGGAGTTGTCGTTGGGCGTGTACTTTAGCGTAAAGTGCCTTATTATGCCGCTCTTGCCCTCCACATGCTTTTCAAACCCCTTCGACAGGTGGTACGACGCATTGTCGAGTATGAACTGGACGGGGCCGAACAGCTCGACGACGCGTTCGCTGAACTTTATGAACCAGGCGGTGTTGGCCCTGCCGGCCTCCATGAAGTAGTAGAATCGTCCCCCACGACGCCGAACAGGGGCAGGAGGGCGCGCTCCACGCTCGACGGGACGGTCGTCCTGTCCCCCTTGATGCCGAGCGTCCTCAGCGCGTTCTTGTACGACTGCAGGAACGCCTCGTCCAGGAACAGCACAAGGTGCCCCTTCCTTGCTGCCGCGAGCACCTTTTTGCGCGTCTCCAGCCTGAACTCGGCGCGCTCCTCAGGGGATGCCTCGCGGGGGTGGGCAGTCCTTGGCGACTTGACCACGACGCGCAGCTCGTGCATGTTGTGCACGAATGCCCTGTAGGAGATTTTCACGCCGAACTTTTTGAGGGCGTGCCTGTGGACGAGGGCGTACGACCACGTGTTGGTCTTGAAGCCGCAGGCGCGCGGCCCCCTGTGCACGTCCCGTACCAGCTGGATGTACTGGTCGCGGGTGAGTATCCTGGCGGCGCCCGGCGCCTTGCGGTGCCGGAGCGCCACCTCCCCCTTCTTCCACATGTCTGCTATCCAGCGCCGCGCGGTCTCTGGATCCGTGCAGGTGACCCTGGCGGCCTCTTTGATCGACATGCCGGACTTGAAGTTGTAGGCGACCAGCATCTTTTGCCTGTCCCGGCTGTCTTTTTCAGCCTTGTACATCTCCTCGATCTCCTCGATCGACAAGCCGGGCAGAAACGACTCGTCGGCAAGCTTTGGCGGCCGCCCCATTGCGGCGCATGGAAGATGCCCGTTATTTGAACAAGCGTGGTCAATTTTTTTTGAGCAAAGGGTCGGAATTTTCCACACCTTCTATGTCAAGGTCTCTATGTTTTATTATGCGAGTCTAAGTTTTAACTGTGTTGATTCACACTACAATATTTATTTGATGCTACGAAGGCACTTAACCGCAGTGGTTACTTCTGACACGAGAAGATCCACATCTTCTTTTGTATTGAATCTACTAAGCCCTACTCTTATCGCTGAATGTGAGTCCTCCTCCGACAACCCTGTTGCCAGCAATACATGGGATGGTTCAATAGCATGTGTGGTGCAAGCTGAACCTGTTGATATGGCAAGCGTTTCAGATATGGTGTTGATTATGGCCTTGCCATCAATGCCAGAAAACCTAACGCACACATTGTGTGAGAGCCGTCGCTTGGGGTGTCCGATCACCACGCCACCGATCGCAACTAATTCATTCCGTATTTTTAATGACCACGCTGTAAGCTTTGGGGAATCCTTTTGTAGGCATGTATGCGCAATCTCTGCGGCCTTGCCAAACCCTACTATGGCCGGTACATTAAGGGTGCCCGATCGCAACCCTCGCTCCTGTCCTCCCCCGCACAACATTGGCTCAATCATTACCCTGGGCGATGTACTTCGAATGTACAGCGCTCCAACTCCCTTTGGTCCGTGCATTTTGTGGGCCGATAACGACATGAGGTCAATGTTCATGGCCTGCACATCGATAGGAATGTGCCCCGCCGCTTGCGCCGCGTCCGTGTGGAACAACACGCCAGCTTTGCGCGTTATATCCCCGATGGTCTTGATGTCTGGAATGGTGCCGATCTCGTTGTTTGCCGCCATAATTGAAACGAGCACCGTGCGGTCGCTGATGGCGTCGCGCACAGCACTAGGCTCAACGATACCAAACTCGTCGACTGGTAGGTACGTTACGCGCTTGCCTTTCCTCTCAAGGTGCCGTGCCGTATCGAGGACTGCCATGTGCTCCGTCTCGCAGGTGATCATGTGATCCCCTTTGCTGCGGTATTTTTCCATGGCTCCGACAATCGCCATGTTGTCCGACTCGGTCGCACCCGACGTGAAGACGATCTCATTCGGCCTTGCGTTGACAAGCGCGGCAACGCGCCGGCGTGCCTCCTCGACGGCCTCCGCTGCGTCGTGGCCGTGCATATGGTCCGTACTCGACGCGTTCCCGTAGATCTCGGTCAGGTAAGGCATCATTGCCTCGACGACAAGAGGATCCGGCCGCGTGGTAGCATGGTTGTCGAAGTACACGGGCCGCTTGGCCTCGCCGCCTTTCTTTGAAGCGGCAGCCGCCTCCTGCGTCGTCAAAACCCCTGCGCCTCCCGCTCCTCGGCTACGACCCTGCCGATGTCGGCGATCTGGTGCACCCTGGCGAACAGCGCGATCGTCCCCCTGTTGAAGTGAGCCCTGACCGAGCGGTTGAGGTATGCCTCGGGGTCTAGCCCGTCCTCCTCCAGCCGCTGGAGCATGAGGGCCATGAACAGCTCCTCGTGCTCGCCGAACATGGCCGACGGGTATATCTCGGAGCCCTTTTCGTCGAACTCGTCGGGGTTCGGCGGCGACGGGTCGCTGAGCGACATGCATATGGCCAGCCTGCCGGTCAGGTTCGGTGTCAGGCCCGTGCGCGCCTTTAGCTGCGCCATGAGGTTCTGCGAGCGGTAGCTCATCCGGAGCCTGCTAAACCGCGGCAATCTCCCTCGCCTCCGCGTTTGTCTCGGCGCCGCCTTTCGCCTCAAAGTACCCCTCGCGGCAGCGCGCCGCGCCGCTCCCGTCGTAGTCGATGGTGTACGTGCGGCCCAGGTGCGGCTCGAGCCTGGCGCGCCGCGCCTCGGTGATCTCCTCGTCCGTCGAGAGCACAATGACCTGGTGCGAGGCGGCCGGAAGGAACCTCTCGGCCATGCCGTCGCGGTGGCCCCCGTCCAGCCTTGCCAGCGGGGTGTCTATCATGAACGGCAGGGCCCTGCCCGACGTCCTGGCGAGCGCCCACAGCAGGGCCGTCGCCAGCATCTGCTTTTCCCCCTCGGACAGGTCGTCCCTGCGCAGCTCCCCGCCCCCCGCCCTTGAGAGAGACAGCCTGAACGTCTCGGGATCGACGCTCACGGAGCCGATCAGGTCCCGCTTGTGCAGCAGCGTCTGTGCGGACTCGAGCAGGTGCCGCTCCAGCGTGCGCACCTTTCTGGCCCTCAGCCTGCCGGCGTACTCTTCGAGCACGCCCTGCACCTTCCTGGTCAGCTCAACGCCCCTCTCGGATCCCTCGCACTTGTATATGCGCGACATGATGTCGCGCAGCTTTGAGTTGAGGTGCTGCTGCAGGGCCGCGCCGCTCGACACCTTTTCCTCAATGTGCCTTGCCTCCCCCTCCAGCCTGCCCTCTTCGGCGTTCATCCTCCTGGCCTCGGAGACGAGCGGGCCGATCTCGTCGTCGCGCGGCGCCTTGGCGAGCGACGACTCGAGCGTGGCGATCCTCTCGGCCGTGGCGGCAGCGGCGCCCGCGTGCTCGGCCAGGCCCCCAATCGTCGCCGTCGAGCCGGCCTCTTCGATGGCGCCGAGCAGCCTGCCGGCCTGGGACTGCGACAGCCCCATGGCCGGCTCGGCCGCCCCGCCCTCGCCAACAGGCTCGCCGTCTGCCACGTCCGCAACGAGGCGCGCCGCCCTCTTGGCGCCGCCGGCGTCCAGGCCCGCGCCGGCCCTAAACGCCCCCGCATCCAGCCTTGCCAGCATCCTGCCAATGCCCGCCTCGAGCGCGTCGCGGCCGGCCCGCCGCCGCTGCGCGTCCTGGTCCTCTAATATGCCGCGGCGCAGCCGCTCGAGCCGCGCGGGCACGAGCGAGAACGGAAGCGCGCCGGCGCACATGTCGCGCAGCCGCTGGCATGCGCCCTCGTGCTCCGACCGCGCCGCGGCCAGCTCCTCCTTTGCCTCCTCCCTCCTCGCCGCAAAGCCGCCGCCAATCCTGCCGATCCTTGCCTCAAGGGCGTCCGCCTGCGAGCGGACCGCGTCGCGCTCGGTCATTTTTTGGGCTAGCCTCTCGCGCAGCTTTGCAGTGCCCTTTGCATTCTCCTCCTTTTCCGCCTTGACCGCCTCGAACTCCCTTCGCAGGGCTGCCCCGCCGCCCGTCAGGTTGCGTGCAAGATTCACCTCCAGGTCGGCCCGCAGCTGCTCGACGGGCTCGAGGCCGAGCAGCGCCCTGAACGACTCGCGCACGGCCTCGTCCTCGCCGCCCCCTCCTTCCCCCCCTGCCATCCTTGCGACCTTTTCCCCGTCGAAAAAGAACAGCTGGAGTATCCCGCGCGGTATGATCCCCTCGATGAACTGCTGCCAGTGGGGCCTCTCCACGGCGTCGAGCGGGGTGAACCTGCCACCCTCGGGCCCCCTCCTGCCGACCTCGAGACGCTCGCCGGCGCCCTCTTCCACACCGCCGCCTGCCGACCACGACCTTGTCACCTCGTACTCGGACTCGCGCCCGCCCTGGAAGAACCTGAACGTGACCGAGACCGACGCCCCACCGGCCGACGCCCTGCCGCCTCCGTCCCTGTGCACCCTGCGCGACAAGAACTCCTCGTACGCCCTCCGGCCGCCCCGCCGCCCCGCCGCCCCGAGAGCCGCCTCGCCGTACAGGCACAGCCTCACGGCCTCGAACAGGGTCGTCTTGCCGGCCCCATTGCGCCCGCCGATGAGCACCACGGGCCTGTCGGGCGGGCACGACAGGACGATCTCGTTGCGCCCGCGGTACACCCCATAGTCCGTCAAGACGACGCCGGTGAGGATCAACGCCCGCCGAGCTCCTCCCTTGCGGCCTTTCTGCGCTCTAGGTCGCCGATCACCTCGCCCATGTCCTCGCGCCACTCCTCGGAGAGCACCCTGTTGATCCTCCGGTACACGCCGGAGCGCCCCGCCAGCCCGCGCGACTCGTGCTCGGCGTTGAGCAGCCTCGAGACGAGCAGCGCCGGCACGCCGTGCCTCGCGCAGACCTCTTCCAGGACCTCCTGCTCGGCGGCCCCGGGCCCGCCCATGTCCTCGCCGGGCGCGGCCAGGCGCCTCCCCGTCGCCCTCTCGTACACGCCGTACGCGGTGTCCCGCCAGTCGCCGCGCTCGGCCTTCCATATCCTCTGTATCTCGTGCACCTCGTCGTCGCTTATCAGCTCGATAGACGGGTCTGGCCCGTCCCGCCTCACCTTTTCCTGCGCTAGCAGGAGCTTTTCGAGGAACTGCGCGCAGAACTCGAGCGTGTACGGGCCGGGCACCAGCTTTGAGTACGGGTCGTCCCCCTCCTCCCCTTCCCCCTCCTCCCCCATCGACTCGCGCATGCGCCTCTCGAACGTCCCCCTGCGCGCATCGTCGATCAGCTTCATCTGCCCCGTGCGCCGCTTGAGCTGCCTGACCTGCCGCCGCCGCGCCGGCTCCTGCGTGGCCTTTAGCTCCTCGCGCAGCTCTAGGAGCGGCTCCATCCACTCGGCGCCGTTCTCGACCGTATTTCTCAGCGACTCGTCGCTCTCGACGACGGTGCACGTCCAGCAGCCGAACCTCGTGCCGCCGCACGACGGGGTACTCGTGTCGACGACGAGCGGGCACTCGGCGGCGTTCGCATCCCTGTACATGGCGAGCAGGTCGCGGTTGCTCGCCCCCCACGGGCTCTTGTGCTGCAGGAGGTAGTTCCACACGTCCTTTGACGTAAAGTCGCGCAGCGGGGTGTACACGTACGTCTGCGCCAGCTTTGAGTGCCTCGAGAGCCGGCTGCCCTCTATCTCGTACATGTTCATCAGCTGCCCCCTCGAGCCGCTCTCGTCCTTGCGCGTGCCGAGGACGGCGACGGCCTCGCCGTACCTCGACACCTGCTCCCTGATGAACCGGTCGGCGTTGGACACCTTTAGGCGGTCCGTGCACCACCGGAACAGGTTCGTCGGGGCGGGGTACCCCCTTCCGAGCAGGCACGACCAGAACGTATCCTCGGTCGGCGGCCTGACAATGCTCGCCGAGATCGGCAGGCCCGACCCCGCCGCCGCCCCCTCCATCATTGCGTGGGCGGCCCTGATCTGCCCGGCGACCACCGGCGACTCGACGCGCGTGTCCGACGATATGACGTGGATGCGCTTGCCGAGCCTGTCCGCCGGGAGGGCCGACAGGGCGTTCCACACGAGCTGCACCATGCACGTCGAGTCCTTGCCGCCGCTGAACCCGAGTATCCACGGCCTCTGGTCGCCGAGGTACACCTCGCGCACCTCTTCGTATATGTCGCCGAGCGAGCGCGACGAGAACACCGACCCGGCCAACTATGCCGCCTCCTCGACCCTCTCGCCCACGCCGAGCTCGTCGAGCAGCGCGTTGGCGGCGCGCTTTATGCCGAGCCGGTTCTTGAGCATGCGCCCGTCCATGACGATCTTGTCGCGCCACACGGGGCTGTCCTTGCGCCAGTCCACCTTTTGCAGCCCCCTGAGCACGTCCTTCCAGCCGTCCATTTTTAGCACGACGTGGCCGGCCAGGCCGAGCGCGTTGAGCATGTTCGTGTGGGCGTGGACGTACCCCTTCCTCATCTCGGCCGTGGTAATCCTCCCCTCCATGAGCAGGCTCCACTCGGGTATGTTCGCGGCGACGCTGTTCCAGAACTCGACGGCCAGCCTCTGCCTTTCGCCGGCGATCGACTTTGTCTTTGGCTTCATCCTGAGCAGGTACCTGGTCGCGTCGGCGACCCCGTTGAGCGTGAACAGGTTCCTGGAGCGGTGCGATATGTTGGTCCGCTCGAGCTCTATCCTGCCGGCGAACACGTCGACGTCCTTGATCATTGTCAGGACGAACCGCGCGTACGTGTCCCTGTGGTCGTAGAGGAGGCCGAGCGACCTCGTCGGCTTGACGGCGTGCTTGTTGAGGTCGGCGAACATTTGCTGGCTGCGCTCGAGCCCCCTGTCCTCGAAGACGACGACGGACACCCTCTCGCTCTCGAGCGTGGGGTCCTTTTCGAACGCCTGCCTGATGGCCGCGCACCTGTGCTGCCCGTCGTTTATCAGGATCGGCGCGTCGAGGGGTATGTACAGCTTGCCGAGGCGCCCGTCGGATCCCTCGGCCGGGCTGGGGATGAACCTCACGCGGCCCCCGACGGAGACGGTAATCGACGAGAACACGTACGTGTCGCGGTTCTCGAGTATGTAGTTGGCAATGTCGGGCACGCGCGCCTCGCGCAGCTTGCGCTGCGCCCTCTGCTCCGGCGCTATGCGGGGGTCCCTGTCGAACTCAAAGTGCTTTGTAATGGTGGCAAAGGTGCACATGATGGTGTAGAACTCGCGCTTTGCCTGCACGCCCCGTATGGCGTCGAAGCCCATGCTGCCCTCGGGATCCGCCCCCCCCCCCCTTCACGTTTTGGGGCGGGCGGGGCGCGTTGATAAGTGCTTCGATTGGTCGCCTGCCGCTTGGACGCACGTTGCAGGGGACGGGGGGCGCGTGAGGCGTGCGGGCGGGCGCGGGCGCGGGCGGCGCCTGCGATCGCGCCGCTTGCGGCGCCCGCGTGGCGCCGCAAGCCCGCCCGCAGGGGGGAAGAAGGCTGGCGATCGCACCTGCACCTCTGCGCGGCCATATTCGGCTCGGCGGCCCACCGCCCGCAGGGGGGAAGAAGGCTGGCGATCGCACCTGCACCTCTGCGCGGCCATATTCGGCTCGGCGGCCCACCGCCCGCAGGGGGGAAGAAGGCTGGCGATCGCGCCTGGGCGCCGGCCAGGGCGCGGCTAGCGGCGCCGCTGGCGGGCATTGTAGGGGAAAAAGGCTGGCGATCGCGCCTGGGCGCCGGCAGGCGCGCCTGCGAGCGGGCCCATGTTTCTGCGATCGCGCCGCGGCGCCCCCGCTATGTCCGCAGCGCCGCCAGCCTCTCTAGGCCCGCCGTCAGGTCGGACGAGATCCTGCAGAGCGAGTCGATGTCGGCCCTCTGCACCATGGACCTTGACTCTAGGCTTACGACGCTTTTGAGCCTGTCGTCGTACGGCATGTCTGGCCTTATCTTGGACGCGACGTGCCGCATGGACGGGTTGACCTCTTCCAGATGCCGCGCAATGGTGTACGCGAGGGCCGCCTTGAGCGTGGCCCTAGACTGCTTCATGTATGCGACGGCTCCGCTGGCAAGGACAATGCGGTTCTCGCCCTGCCTGTCCTCGCACAGTTCGGGCATGTCGTCGCGCAGGTGGCGCAGCACCTCCGGCCTGATGGCCCTTGCCACGACCCTCCGCCTGAACGGGGCCATCTCGTCGGACGCGAGTTCTTTGAGCGTCGGGGGCCTGCCGCTGCCCGCGCGCGCCCTTGCAGCCGCGTCCGCGGCCGCCCTTGAGACATCCCTTGGATCCGTGCCGGCCGACGCTGCGGCCCTGCGGATCTCGCCCCTCGCCCTCTCCTCGATCTCGGCGTTGATCTCCTTTACAATGTTCAGGGTGTCCATTGCGGGATCGTCGGGATCCGCCATGCGCTCGGGCATGTGCCTTGCCTCAAAGCCGGCCACCATGTCCCAGTAGAACTTTGCAAACCGCACCGCTACAAAGTCCAGGCCCACGCTTACGCCCCCGCCCTCTTCGCCGCGGATCCACTCCCGCCCCACGAGGCCGTCGTCCTCGTCCCACCGGCACGCGTCGACCAGGGCGCCGGCGAGCACCGGCTTGTACGTGCTGGCCATGCGCGGCCTGGCAAAGAACCTGTCAAAGGCGCGCGCATGCAGCTCGATTTGGCCGCCGCCGCCGCACTCCTCGCCGCCGCCGCCGCCGCCGCGCCCGTCCCGCACGGGCCACGGCCGGAACGCGCCGCTTTATCCCTTGCGCGCCACGTCGAGCCGCCCGCCCCTGCCTTGCGGTCGGAAATGGCGGCACAATGCCGTCTGGCCCGGCGGGGCATCTCGCGGCATTCGGCCCGTGGGCCGCCTCCGTTGCAGGGGGCTCGGCGCGCGCGGGGTCTCGGCGCGCCGCCGGGGCGCGCAGCGCAATGGGCGCCTGCCTGCCGCGCCGCACGCGGAGGCGGCCTGCCTCGCTCGGCATTCTGCCGCCGGCTTCGTCCGCGGCTGCCGCCGCCGACATGGCGACGGCGACGCGGCCGAGCCCCCGCACACTTTCCCTGCGCGCAGGCGCGTGCGCATGCCGCCGAAGACGGTGCAGGCAGACGCTCTGCCGCATGCAGGCGGCAGGCACAGAGCCGCTCCGCGGCGGCACTGCGGCAAAGGCCAAGCCTGCCGGCGTCCTGCACGATCGCATCCCTGCCGACTTTGTCTAGCATCTCCGTCATCGCTGCGCGCTGCCCATGCAGTCGTCGACAACCTTGGACATCCTTCTGTTCTTGGCGGCTGACCTGATTCTGTCCTCCTCGACCAGGCCGCGCTCTAGCAGTCCCTCGAGGATGCCGGCCAGCTCCTGCCTGTATCCTGCCATCCACCCCTTCCTGCACTCGGCGGCTAGGTCCAGCCACGCCTTTGCGGGTTCGGCCCATGTCCCAGACGCGGGTCTTGCAAACTCCCTGACTATGACGAACTGGCTCTTGTCCGAGACGTCCATTGCCGTACGCGCCTCGGCCTCGCCCGGGTTGAAGAGCGCGACAAAGTCGTCGCCCCAGTGGCCGTCTACGAGGCCGTACAGCTGCTCGCCAAACCCCCTCTCCGTGACCAAGTGGTACGGCAGCCTTGCGTACGCATTGTGCAGGAACCCCGACAGGGTGCTGAGCGCGGTAAACTGGAAGGGGTCGGCAAACCTCTCGGCGACAAAGTCGTGCAGATCGACGAGCTCGGCGGCTAGGCCGTAGCCCGGAAGCTGGCGCGGCCGCCTCCGCCTTGTGGGAAAGTCGGGCCTGCGGGGGAGCGCGGACCGCGGCGACCAGTCCCTGGCAAACCTGCACCAGAGCCCGTTGCGCTTTTTGACCATGTCCGCCATGCCGCTGCCGGCCCCGCCGTCCGACGCGAGAACCTCGGCCTCGGCCCTGATCATGCCGACTAGGAACAGCGGGTTGCTGGCCGCCCTGAACACGGGGCTTTTGCCGTTGATGGTCACTCTGCACGGCTTGCCGCTGCCGGGATCCGGGATATTTACGTCGTACAGCTCGTCGTCTGGGCCGTCCCTGAAGACGACCTCGAACTCTCCCGCGGGGCCCATTGTCGAGTACGTTCCGGCGGCCTCCTTCATCATGCGCCCTGCCCGGTCCAGCCCCGCGCGGGGCAGGGGCGACGCGCCGCCGCCGCCGGGATAGTCCAGGACGGACTGCACGAGGGCACCCGGCCGCGCCGCCGCCGCCGCCGCCGCCGCCGCCGCTGCGCCCCCGCCGATGCGCTCCGCCTCGCAGTGCCTCTTGAACGCGTCCACACACTCTGCATACTCTGGCGACTCCGTCAGAAACCCCGACTTGTAAAAGTTGACCGGAACGTGGTCCAGGTGCAGCTCGCCCACCACGCCAGCCATATCCGGATGCCTGCGCATGCCGAACTTGTCAAACGCCTTTATCAGGCGGCCGTTCTTGTACAGGTGCATGCCGTAGTCGCCCTTGATCGATCGCCTTCTCAGGGCGCCTATCCAGCCCCGCAGCATCCTGCCGCCCTGCAGGGGAATTTCCAGGTCCCTGCGGCTCCCCTCCCTGGCGTCGGGTTCGGCCGCCGCGCAGGGCCTAGAGTTGACGTACAGCTGAACCTGGCCGGATCGCAGGTACTCACCGTACCTCATCCCAAAGCTCTTCTTGAAGGCGGTCGTCTGGTTCGGGTATAGCGGAACTTTTAGGCGCGAGACTGAAACGGACGTGCCGCGGCGGGCCCCGGTGCGCGGACGCGTCAGCACGGCAAAGTTCTTCCAGCCTCGATCCCTGTCGCGTAGCCACTCGTCCTCGTCGTGCTCGACCACGTGCTCCACCTTTGAGCCCTCCGTCGATGTCACTATAGTGAACGCCCCGCCGAGAGCGGCGCAGGCGCTCTTGAGGCCAATGCCGAACGCGCCGAGGCCGGAGCCGGCCCGGATCCTGCCTCCTGCTATCGTGAGGCCCCGCCGTAGCTCTTCGAGCGTCATCCCCCTCCCGTCGTCGGAGACGGTAATCGTGCGGTTCACAAAGTCCAGCGCCACGCTGATCCGCTCCGGTTCGCCGGGCAGGCGCGCATCGACGGCGTTGTCGACTAGCTCAGACACGGCCTGCTCCGTCCTGTAGCCGACCGCCCCTATCTTTTGCATTAGGCTCTTGTCGGGTGTTATATCCAACGTGGTGCGGCCACTGGTCACGGTTTTCGATCGCAAACTGCTATTATATAAACAGTTCACTGGATTTGACGCCTAATTATAAGCTCTGTGTTGATCTTATAGTGAAAATCATGGTGTTTTCACCATCTTCGATCGCTGTCTGCGACTAATAAAATCAACCCGCGAGCCTAGCCACTTGAGTGGGCTCTGCGGGGGGAGGAGGGAGGAGGGAGCATGGGAGATTGCCGACCTCGCAGCCCGCTAAACCCTCTCCGGCCTGCCGGCCTGACGCGGCGGCATCCTCCAGCCGATCGCCCTCCTAACTCCAACTCGTCGTCCTGCACGCGGGGCGTCTGTAGGCGCGGCAACGGCTTAATTGCCTGCGCTCGGGCGGCGCTCCGTGGCGCCGCCCCCTACCCCGTCCGACTCCCCCCGCTTCAGCATCATTGGCTCTCCGTCCGGCACCGCGCCGGGCCGCCCTCCCGCCGCCGCGCGGCGCGATCCGCCACCCGGGTCATATGCGCCGCCGGGACGGCGGTACGCGCCGGGCCCTGGACCGGGACCCTACGCCGTGAGCCCTGGCTCGCAGCCCGTCACGTGGCTGCACGGCGTCGGCTACTCGCGCGAGTACGGCCTGTACAGGGCGGACATACGGACCGTCGACGACATGGCCCGCGTGCCCGACGTGGCCGCCGCCGCGGCCCTGTCGGGGCTGCCCGCGTCGTTCATCGAGCGCTCCCGGCTCAAGGCGCGTGCGGCAGTCGAGAACCGCTTCATACAGAGGCACCGCATGGTCGTGCCGCCCGACGAGGAGATGGCAATATTCGACATCGAGACGGACACGAGGGCATCGGCGGTCTGGCTGATCGGCGTGCTCTACCGCGGCAAGGTCGAGCAGTTCATGGTCGATGTCGCCGCCGCGAAGAGCTCTTTCCGGACAATGCCCGGCGGCTACAACGAGTGGGGCGCGAGGCGCATGCTCGAAGAGTTCACGGCCCACCTCGAGTCGCTCAGGTCGGACGGATGCGCCGCGCTCGTCAGCTACTCGGGCACGGGCTTTGACAGGCGGGTGACGGAGAGCGCGCTGGCGCGGAACAGCGTCGAGCCGGGCGCATTCGCCTCGATGCGGCACATTGACGCGTGCTCGCTGGTGCGGCGCAGCTTTGCAGTCCCCTGCCACACGTACGCGCTCAAGACGCTCGGGGCGGCCCTCGGGTACGCGTTTTCGCACTCGGACATGGACGGCCTGGACGCGGCGCTCGCGTTCGAGCGGCACGCCGCGCTCGGCACTCCGATCGACCCGTCCGTCCTCGAGTACAACCGCGACGACGTCCTGTCCGTAAAGCACATACTCGACAGCCTAGAGGCCGCCGGCTTTGACGTGGAGCGGCGCGGGGCTGCGGCGGGGCGCGCCGCGCGCGGGGGGCGGCGGACAGGGGCCGGGCGCGGCCAGCCGGCGCGGGCGGGCGGAGCCTCCGGCTGAGCCTTCCGCCCGCCTGGCAGGAACCGGCGCCGCCGCGGAACCGCCGCGGGCCGGACGCCCGCCCGTCGAATCGCGTGCAGGCGCGCAGGATGTCGTCAAGTGCCTCGATGCCGCCGCGTGCCGGCAAGGCGCCAGCCGAGTCGCCCTTCCCGCCTCGGCCGCTCCTGCGGAATGGCAAACTTCCTGCCGACAGGGTTAGGCTTAATATGTCTCATACGCGAGACGCGCCGTGAGGCTGCACGGCTACCTGACAGACCTGCTCGCCGACGGCGCATCGACCGATCTAGTCAGGGCGCTCCTCGCCGACCCGTCCGCAAGGCACACCGTCAGGGGCCTTGCCGGGCTCTCGGGCAGGGCCGTGGCCACGACTGCCCGCGCCGTAAAGCGCCTGGAGGACCGCGGGATCGTCACGGTGCTGCCCGACGGCCGCTCCCATGCGGTCCGCCCCAACATGAAGAGCTATGCGCTCAGGAAGATACTGGCCCCCGCCGTCAGGGCCGAAGAGTCCACGTACGAGGCAATGCTCGGGGTCCTCCGCCGCGGCCTTGCCCGAAAGCCATGCTCGATCACGTCTGCGGCCGTGTTCGGCAGCACGGTGCGGGGCGAGGACCACGACCGCAGCGACGTCGACCTGCTCATAGTCTCGGACAGCTATGAGAACGCAATCGAAGCTACGATTCGGCCTGCCAACGACATTTACTACATGTTTGACATTTCGCTCGAGCCCATGATCTACAGCATGGAGCAGTTTGAGGAAAGAAAGAACAAGTATTTTTTGGCGTCCGTACTCGCCCAGTATACAATGGTTTACGGAAGGGACTTGAGGGACCTGTGACAAAGTTCAAGGACGTCCCGCGCCACGAGCACAGGGGCTTTTTCAGCAAGGCCCAGGGCTGGCTGGGGGTGGCGCAGGTTGCCGCTGACATGGGGGCTTACGATGTTGCTGTGTCCGGCTCCGTGCACTGCGCAATCAACGCGGTGGATGCAATGACCGTCCTGCGCGTCGGCAAGCGATCTGCCGGCCGCCATGCTGACGCCCTAGATCTAATCAAAACTGTTTTTGCCGGCAGGGATCGCGCCGACCTTGAGAAGCAGTACCGCTTTTTGTTAGGCGTGAAAAACCCCGCGGAGTACGAGAGCACCATGATGACCGCCAGGCAAGCCGCCGACGCCCTAAAGTGCGCCGAGCGCATACTCGCAAAGGCGCGCGCGGAGATTGCAAGGCAGGCGTGAGGTGTAAAATGCCCCGCGCGCGGCGAGGGGGAGGGGCATCGCCGCCCTGCCTCAGCACTCGTCCGGAACTTGCCGGGCGGCCGTCGCCGCCTTGGCTCGTGTGTGGGCACGCCGCGGTCTCTCACGTCTACACTTAAAATGTCCCGTTCATGGGACGCGCCGTGAGGCTGCACGGCTACCTGACAGACCTGCTCGCCGACGGCGCATCGACCGATCTAGTCAGGGCGCTCCTCGCCGACCCGTCCGCAAGGCACACCGTCAGGGGCCTTGCCGGGCTCTCGGGCAGGGCCGTGGCCACGACGGCCCGCGCCGTAAAGCGCCTAGAGGACCGCGGGATCGTCTCGGTAATGCCCGACGGCCGCTCCCATGTCGTTCGCCCCAACATGAAGAGCTATGCGCTCAGGAAGGTGCTGGCCCCCGCCGTCAAGGCGGAGGCGTCGTCGTACGACGCAATGCTCGCCGCCCTCCGGCGCGGCCTGGCCAGAAGGCCCTGCTCGATCACGTCGGCGGCCGTGTTCGGCAGCACGGTGCGGGCCGAGGACCACGACCGCAGCGACGTCGACCTGCTCGTGGTGTCGGACCGGTACGAAGACGCCATCGAGGCGACGATTCGTCCCGCGGCCGACGTCTACGACACGTTCGGCCTCCCCGTCAGGCCCGTGGTGTACAGCATAGGGCAGTTTGCCAAAAGGAAGGGCGAGTACTTTCTGTCGTCGGTGCTTGCCAAGTACGTGATGGTCTACGGGCGGGACCTGGGTGGCCTATGACAAAATACAAGGACGTTCCGCCCCGCCAGCACTGGGCGTTCTTCCAAAAAGCCGAAGAGTGGATGGGGCGGCCCGGTCGTCCGCCGACATGGGGAACTACAACGCATCCGTGGCCAGCTGCGTGCACAGCGCAATCAACGCGGTTGACGCGGTGACAGTCCTGCGCACCGGCAAGCGGACGACCGGAAGCCACACCGATGCCCTGTGCCTGATCAGGGCCGTCTTTGCAGAAATGGACCGCTCCGCCTTGGAGCGCCAGTACAGCTTCCTACTGGGCCTAAAGCACCCTGCGGAGTACGACACCACAATGATGACGGCTCGCCAAGCCGCCGACGCCCTAAAGTGCGCCGAGCGCATACTCGCTAGGGCGCACGCAGAGATTGCAAAGTAGGCACGCGGCGCAGAACGGCGCGCGCCACGGGCTCTGCCGGGTCCGCAAGGCCGCCAAAGGGCCGCGCAGTAGCCGCGCCGCCGCCAAAGGGCGGCGCAGCCCTGGCCGTGGCTGGCCCGCGGCGCGGACGCTTTTTATCCCCGCCCGCGGCGCGGCCGGCCGTGATCCCCTCCCCGCCCGGCCGCGCGCCCCCCGCCCCCCGCCGGCAGCGGCAGCTGCAGGCGCACGACCGGGGGCGGGATGCGCCCGCCCGCGGCAGGGGCGCCGAGGCGGAGCAGGGCGAAAGGCTCCAGTCCATCACGTACTACAAGTGCGTGGACGACGGCTCGGTGCGGGGCGTGCCCGTCGACTACCTCGGGGCGATGAAAGAGATGGAGGGCATGCCGATCGCCGCCGGCCCGTACAGGTTCATCGGCTTTGAAAACGCGCGCAACGGGGACAACGTCCAGTTCATACGGCTCGGCAGCGACCTGTGGTACGCCGACGTGCCGATCAACGGCGGGCCGAGATGGGACGGCTACTACTGGGGCGCCCGCGCCTCCACAAGGCCGGTAGCCGACATGCTGCGGCTCTTCTTCGAGGAGATGCCGTGGCTCGGCATGCTGCCGTTTACAATGCGCCGGCACAAGTAGCCGCGGCGGCCCCTGCACCGTTTTTATCGCCGCCGCGCGGGGCCGGCGGCATGGATGGCGACGAGTCGGACGTCCTCGGCACCGTGCGCGCTTTTTTCGAGGTGGGCCGCACAAAGGACCTCGCCGCGCTCCGGGGGCTGCAGCTCGACGACCCGGCGTTCTCGAGCTTTGGCGACGTGCCGCCGTACGACCTAAAGGACTATTCGACCACGGTGGCCCTCGAAGAGCTGCGGTTCGTGAGCATCTCCGACTACAGCTACCGCATAGACGCCCCAAAGGTGAGCGTAGTCGGGGACGCGGCCGTGGCCGCGTTCGGCCTGGTGCAGAGCGGCATGCTCGTCGACAACAAGGCATTCACCGGCAAGCACGTCACGTTCACCGGGAGGGCCACGTTCGTCCTGGTGCGGCGCGGCGGCCGGTGGCGCATACTGCACATGCACATGTCGCAGGTTCCGGCCGACTAGGGGCGCTCGTCCGGCCGGCCTGCCGCTTGGGGCCGTGGACGGGCCGCTGCCGCCAGCTTCCTAGCGGCGCGTGGCGGTCAGTTTTGCTGTGTCTCGCCGCCATCGCTGGCGCCCGCGTTCTGATCGTTTCCTCCCTCCTGCCCCTCTTGGCTCTTGCCGCCGGCCGTCGGCTCGACGAGATCTTTTTGTTCTCCGTCGTGAGCATTCTGCTGATCGCCTCCCTGGGAATCTTGCCTCCTTTCTCCCTGCTCTTTTTGCTGGTCAGGTTGCGGCCGCTGGGCAGGGTCCGGCCGCCGCTGCGCCTGTTGCTGCGGCGGCCGCGAAGGCGGCGACGAGGGTTGCGGCGCCGGCGCCTGCCCCTGCTGCTGCGGCTCAATGGGATTTGCATTCGCCGATGACGACGACGAGGGTTGCGGCGCCTGCGCCTGCCCCTGCCGCTGCCCCTGCGGCCGCTGCTGCGCCTGCCCCTGCCGCTGCCCCTGCGGCCGCTGCTGCGCCTGCCCCTGCGGCCGCTGCTGCGCCTGCCCCTGCGGCCGCTGCTGCGCCTGCCCCTGCGGCCGCTGCTGCGCCTGCCCCTGCTGCTGCCCCTGCGGCCTACCGCTTCCCTTCCTTGACGCCGGCGGCGAGCTTCCCTGCCGCCCCTGCTGCTGACGGCCGCGGCCCCTCCGCGGCGCGGCCCCTCCGCGGCCGGCGCCCTTTTCGTCCCTCACAAGCTGCCCGTACAGCGAGTACGACTCGGCGGCCGTCCTGCCCTCGTGGACGATCGACCTTACGGCCCTTATCATCGCCACCGGGTGGTCTGACTGCCATATGTTGCGGCCCATGTCGACGCCGACGGCGCCCGCCGCCACTGCGCTCGCCGTGAGCCCGAGCGCCTCGCGCTCGCCGATCTTTTTCCCGCCGGCTATAATGACGGGGACGGGGCACGACTCGACGACCCTCTCGAACCCCTCGCAATAGTACGTCTTTACAATGCGCGCGCCCTGCTCGGCGGCCATGCGGCATGCGAGCGACAGGTACCTCGCGTCGCGCGCCATGTCCTTGCCGACGGCCGTGACGGCCAGCACGGGCACGCCGAACTCTTCGGCCTCGTCGACGAGCCTGCCCAGGTTCACGACCGTCTGCCTCTCGTGCCTTGCGCCGACGAACACGGACATTGCAAGCGCGCTCGCGCCGAGCCTGAGCGCGTCGCGTATGCCGACCGTAACCTGCTCGTCCGAGAGGTCCTCGCCGATGATGGACGGGCCGCCCGACACGCGCAGCACGACGGGCACGCGCGAGTTGGGGTTGACGCACGCCCGCAGCACGCCGCGCGTTAGCATGAGCGAGTCGCAGTGCTGCACGAGCGGCCGCACCGCCCTGGCCGGGTCCTCCAGCCGCTCGGTCGGCCCGAGAAAGTAGCCGTGGTCGACGGCTAGCATGACGGCCCTCCCGCCGGGCGGCCGCACAATGTCGGCCATGCGCCTCTTTAGCCCCCAGTCCATGCGCGGGGCCGGCCCGGCGCGCGTTAAATACCGTGCCCGCCGCCCCCGGCGCCCGCCCGTCCGGGGCGCCAGCTCCCCCCCGGCGGGGCCCCTCCCACGCGGGCGCCGCCGCGCGTGTGGTAAAATACATAAGGGCGGCATATGGCGGCCAGCCCGTGTCTGTGCGCAGCCGGTACCCACTCACATCGACGCTGGTGACGCCGCACATGCACGACGTGCTCGTCTGCCTCGCGGAAAACACGAGCGAGGCGGATCAAGAAGACCCGTTCGTTAAGGGGGTGCTGGTAATCAGATCGCTGGCCGTCGTCGAGCAGTTCTGCCGCGCACTCGACGAGCGGTGCAGCGGCCAGGGCGGGGATGCGGGCGGGGCCGGAACAACTGCGGGGCCCGGGGGCGGCGCCCGTGCGGGCGCGCCTTGGCCGACGGACGACGGCCTCTTGGACATCTCCCCGATCAGGGCCCTGGCCGAGAGGCCCGGGCTCGAGTCCCTGTCCCGGTGGCTCGACACCAACGGCAACTCGGAGGCGCTGGCCCGCGCATTCGAGGACAGGAATACCATACTGCGCGAGATCAATTTCCTCGACTTTGACGCCGCCGCGGTTTGTAGCCTGGCAAGGTCGCTGGTGCTGACGGTGCTGGCCGACTGGCCCAAGGACCTGGTCGCATGCATGCTGATCGAGGCCCACAGGATGGACGCCGTCGGCCGGCCCGACGACGCGCGCCGGGCGTACGAGTCGGTGGTGGACATGTGCGACCGCGTGATCGCCCCGGGCGGGGGCGGGGCGTAGGCGCACGCGCGCGGCGCCGCGCCGGGGGTTGCCCGCGGCATGCCGCCTGTTCCCGCTGCGCCCGGAATGGCCCGCCCGCTTGCGCTAGGCCCCGCCCTCGCGGTCCACTATGCCGGCCAGCCCCGTCACGACGATCTTGACGGCGCCGTCCGCGCCCGACCTTGCCAGGTCGAACGCCTCCTGCGCCCTGCCCAGCTCGAACCGGTGCGTCACGAGGCGCCCCGCCGGCACGGCGCCCGACGACAAGAGGCCGAGCGCGTCGGCAGTGTCCGCGTCCGACGCCGCGTACGTCGACGCGAGCGTCACCTCCCTCGAGTACACGTCGGCCATGTCCAGCCGCAGCGTGTCGCCCCTCGACGGCACGCCGAACATTACGACGGTGCCCCCCCTCCTCGCGGCCCCAATCGCGTCGCCGAGAGCGGCCATGCTGCCGGCAGCCACGATGCACACGTCGGCGCCCCTCCCGTCGGTGGCGGCGCGGACGGCGTCGGCCGCGTCGGCCGGCGCGCACGCGGCGGCGCAGAACGGGCCGAGCTCGCGCCGCGCGAACCCGAGCCTGTCCTCGTTGGTGTCGACGCACACGGCGCCGGCTAGCCCGCGGTGCCGCGCCAGCATGGCGTGCATCATTCCCGTCGCGCCCATCCCCCACACGGCGGCCGTGTCGCCCCCTCCCGCCCCGCCGGCCTTTGACCACGCCCGGACGCAGCACGCGAGCGGCTCGACCATGGCGGCCTCCGAGAACGACACCGAGTCGGGCAGCGCAAGGACGCCGCCGCGCCTGACGCTCCACCCCGGGACCGAGTACTGGTCGGCCAGGCCGCACGGCGACAGGTTCGTCTCGTAGTACCTGGGGCACATGGTCTCGGCGCCGCGCCTGCACAGGTGGCACTCGTAGCACGGCACGTGGTGGTGCGTGAACACGCGGTCGCCCGCCTCAAAGCCCCTCTCGGCGCCGGCCGCGCCGGGGTCGACGACGATGCCGGCAGGCTCGTGGCCGAGGCGCATCGACGGCTGCCCGTACGAGCCGAACACCTTTTCGACGTCCGAGCCGCATATGCCGCATGCCGCAAGCACGACGGCCATCGCGTCCCCGCCATCGCCGCCGGGAATGGCAGTCTTCCTCACGTCGACCCTGCCCGGCCCGGCGACGAACGCGGCCCTCACTTTTGCCCGCCGCCCCCCCTCTTTCCGCCCCCGCCCGCCGCCAGCCTCTTGGCCTCGTCGGCGACCATGGGCAGGAACGCGCCGACGTCGGTCACGATGCCGAGCGCCTGCCACGTCCCCCTGTCCATCAGCTTTGTGACCGTCGGCTGGCTGATGTCGACGACGATCACCTTTACGTCGGCCGGCAGCATGTTGCCCGTGGCTATCGAGTGGAGCATTGTCGAGACCATGACGACCATGTCGGCGCCCCTCAGCACCCTCTTGTACCTGCGCTGCGCCTCGACGACGTCCGTCACGACGTCGGGCAGCGGCCCGTCGTCGCGTATGGATCCCGCCAGGACGAACGGCACGCCGTTGGACACGCACTCGTACATGATGCCGCTCGCGAGGCGCCCCGAAGAGACCATCCTCTTGATCGACCCCGCCCTGAACACGTCGTTGACGGCGTCCATGTGGTTGCGGTGCCCGTGCGGGACCGGCATGCCCTCCCTTACGCTCATGCCGAGCGACGTGCCGCGCGTCGCGTTCTCGATGTCGTGCACGGCCAGCGCGTTGCCGGCGAGCAGCCCGTGTATGAACCCGCCGCGCACGAGGGACGCGACGGCGCCGGCCGCGCCGGTGTGCACGATCGCCGGCCCGCCGACCATTACGATGCGGCCGCCGGCTCTCCTCGCGCGGTCCATGTCCTCGGCGACGCGGCGCGCCATGCGCCTCGTCGGCCTCTCGCTCGAGCTGCTGCTGCTCATGAACTCGAACACGCCGCCGGCGCCGCGGGGCCTCTCGGGCGGCGCGACGCGCACGCCGGCGTCGCCCGTGACGATCAGGTCGCCCCTCTTGACGTCGCGCACCGGCAGGCAGGTGGCTCGCGCGCCGCGCACCGCGATGCACTTGTCCATCATCATGCGGTCGACGTCGATCCAGCGGCCGCCGAACCTGACCTGCGTGCGGCTGTTCGTCGTGCAGTAGAACCCGCCGGGCATGACCATGTCGCGCGGGGCCGGCTCGAGGACGGCCTCCTCGGGCTCGCCGGACGTGGCCCCCTCGCGGTACGCGAGGCCGACGACGCGGTCGAGCTCTTCCTGCGACGGCGCCTGGACGAGCAGGCGGGCCGAGCTCTGGTCTGACTTGCGGCGGCCGATGCGCATGTCGACGACCTCGAACTCGCAGCCGGCCTCCATTATCAGGGTGAACACCCTGCCGAGCGTCCCCGAGTCGACGATGTGGCCGCGCAGCTCGACCTCCCGCTCGAACCCTGCCATGCGCGCGCGCCGGGGCCGCGCGCCTAAAACCCTTGGGGTTTTGCGCCCTCCGCGAGCCATAGCGCCGGGCCGGCCGCCGGGGGCGCCGGGCCGCCCCTGCCGGCGCCGACCATCTACTCGGCGTCCTGGCGCACCACAACCTGCTGGGCCGCCCCTGCCGGCGCCGACCATCTACTCGGCGCCCTGGCGCACCACAACCTGCTGGGCCGCCCCTGCCGGCGCCGACCATCTACTCGGCGCCCTGGCGCACCACAACCTGCTGGGCCGCCGGGGGCGCCGGGCCGAAAGCCACGCATGTTTATATACCCACCATTGGCGGGGTGGGCGTGCTCGAGATCCAAGGGCGGTAATTCGTATGACGTCCCTGGCAAATCCAAGTGAGGCGGGTGGCGCGTTTCCTGCGCATGCCAAAAAGGAAGGTGGCATAGCCGTGCTTGCGAGGGCGAGGGAAGTAGGTAGCATTGCCGATGCCTCGCTCCTTACCATGTACGGCATTGCGCATCACTGGTACGGGCGCCACGCCGCCGCCCTTGAAATGTGCAACGAGGCGGCGCGGGCGTACCCTGAATACCCACCTGCCCACGCAGGGCGGGCCCGTGCACTAGCCGGTCTCGGGCGCCCCAACGAGGCACTCCAGGCATTCTCCGACGCCATCGCATGCGATCCCGAGTTTGCGCCCGCGCACGCGGACTATGCCCTCACGTTGGCACGGCTCGGCTGCCACGAGGACGCCGTGCACGCGTACAAGGAGGCGATCAGACTTGCACCGGACAGCGTCGACGTCCATGTGGGCCACGCCTTTGCACTCGCTGGTGCAGAGCGTTTCAACGACGCCAAGGAGGCGTACGAAAAGGCGGTTCAGCTCGGCTCCGGATCCGCCCTGCCCAATGTCGCACGTGGGCGGGTCATGGCGGGCACAGGACGCTACAGCGAGGCACTCACCTCCTTTGAGCGGGCCGTCGAGATCGACCCCGAGTCGGCGTCGGCCCACGCGGGGAGAGGGCTCGCACTAGCGGCCCTCGGACTCCCCGGCGAGGCGCTTTCCGCATACGAGACGGCATCCCGGCTCGACCCGGGATCGGCGTCGGCCCACGCGGGGCGCGGGCTCGTACTTGAGATACTCGGCCTCCACGGCGAGGCGCTTTCCGCCTATGAGAAGGCTGTCGGCATTGACGAGTACCACGAGCTTGCCAGGGCCGGCAGTATCCGCACCGGCCGGGACTGGACCGGCGGCTCGCCCGGCGGCTCCCTCCGCCGCGGTTCGCCCGGCTGGGATGCTCACGTTGCCGGCCCGGGGCCAACCCGCGGCCAGCCCGGCCGCCACAGCGCATGCTCAATGATCGCCGCCTGCGCAATGGATCCTGACCCTGTGCCCGCGCACCGCTACATTGAGTACTGCCTGTTGCACGCGCCGCGCGGCGGCGGCGGCCGGCGCGCCCCTGGCGCGGCCGAGCTGCGCTCGCCTCCACTGACGGCCGAAGAGTTGTCGGACATTACGGATCCTGCGCCTGACGATGAGGCGGCTGCTATGCCGGGATTAGAGTTCGTCGACATGATTAGGAGGAAGGCGGGGATCGCGGACGGTGCGGGATGCGGGGCGCGCCTTGAAAGATAGCGCGACGGGGCACGGCGCCGACGGCAAAAAATGGAGAGCCAAGTACGATCCGAAATTCGAGCGTCAGCGACGCGGCTTGGGAAAAGAGTTGGCGGAGCGTGTCGATAGAACGATCGAAGATCTTCTCGTATCGGAAAACGTCAGGGATGCTAGGGACGGTAAGGGTCGTATCTTCGTAGGCGGCATGCGAGTCCAAACCTTCGCATGCCGGGTCGGCAGATCGTACAGGATTTTGTATTGCGTCGAGGGCGACTGCATGCACTTTCTGCGGGTGGGCGATCATAAGGCGGTATACGGCAAGGACTAACGAGTAAGCACTGCCTAAATTCATGACCCTCCCTTGTCCCTGACTGGTCGCATGTGCATCGCCGTCCGGCGTTGCAGTAACACGCGCAACCGGCGAGCCCTTGGGCTCCGCCGTGGTCTGGGCGTCCCCGAAGGATCGCCGCCCGCCGCATCGAGCGGGCGCCGGCCGGGGCCGCCGGCGGCTTTGCGCGCGGCCCCGCCCGCCTTGGTCACTGGCTGTGCGGCCCCGCCTCGCCGCCCCTACACCGGCAGCGTCACCTTTCCGCGGAACTCGGGCACGCCGTCGGCGCGCAGCGCCGCCTCGATCCGCTCGCGCTCCCCCGCCTGTATGCCCTGGACGATCGCCTTCGAGTAGCCGTCCGAGTCGACGATGGCCAGTATGTGCCCGCTCGTGTCGGTCAGGACGAACCCCGAAGACTCGTCGACAAACGCGTACAAGTCCTCCTCGCCGACCGGCTCCCACGGGCCGTCTGGCCCCCCCTTGAGGGCGAGCGCCGGCATGGCCCTGCCCCCGCCCCCGCCCGCTACCCCGTCGAGGTACTCGCGCGAGGCGGCGATCCTCTTCTGCCCCCTCCGCAGCGCCGCAAAGTACTGCACGCAACGCCGCCCGCCCGCGGCTATAAAACCGCTAGGCCTGGCGCGTCTCTGCTGTCCGCGGCAAGCGGCCCGCCCGGCGGCATGCGCAGCGGCCGGGGCGGCCGCGGCGGGGGCTCCACCGGCCTGCCGCCCCGACGCCGCCCGGGCCGCGGCACGGCCTGGCCGCCCCCGCTCCCACCCCCACCCCCGCCGCGGCCCGCCGTGGGCTACAAGGAATCGCCGGCCGCGCCGCCGGCCTGCCGCCGCTCGAGCCGGCGCAGCAGGCGCGCCGCCTCCTCGGCGTTGTCCCTCCGCTCTGCCGCTATGCTGGCGAGGCGCCCCTCCATGCCCGCGCCGCGCCCCGATGCGACGATCCCCATGTACTCCCCGTCGAGGTCGGCGTTGGCCTGGAGCCTCCTTACGACCTCGAACAGTATTCCAATGACGGCCCCCTGCGCCTCGGCCAAGTCTTTCCCGCCGCCTGGCCCTGCGCCCACTGCCGCCGCCTGCACCCCCTCCCCGGCCGGGGCATCTCCGGCCGCCCCTCCCGATCCGCCTGCGCCCGCCCCGACCTCGGCGAGCAGGGCCGCGCCGGCCGGCGACGACACGGCGCGCCTTGCGGACTCGGCGATCTCGGCGAGGCCGCCGGCCAGGCCGGCGCCGGCGTACGCGGCCGCCTGCGCGGCCATCTCGATCTTGTCGAGCTCGCGGACCATGGCCGCCTCGGCCGTGCGCCCTTCCTCGAACTCGGACCACGCCGCCGCGCACGCGCCGCGCGCCGGCTCCGGCAGGCCCGAGAGTATGTTCGACATGGCCGCCCGCTCGTTCTCTGCCTTTTCGGCCGCCGGCACGGCGCCGGGCACAATGTCGCCCGTGACGGACTCGGCCAGGTCGTGGAGCAGGGCCATGCGGGCCATGCGCAGCGTGTCCAGCCCGAGGGCGTCGCCGGCCGCCATGGCGGCGAGGGCCGTCCCGTACGAGTGGTCGGCGACCGACTCGGGCCTGGCGATCCCTGCCTTGTCGATCCAGCCCTGGCGCGGCACGCCCTTGAGGGACACGGCGCGGCCGATCAGGCCGGCAATCCCGCGCGCCGCCCCCCTGTCGAACGCGGGAACGGCGGCGGGGGCGGGGGCATCGGCCAACGCCCGTGTGACCCGGGCCGGCCGTATAACCGTAGCGGGCGGGCTCGCAAAGGCGGGCATTCGCGCGCTTGGGCCCGGCAGCATCCGCCCTGTGCAGGACCCCTGCGGTATGGGGCCCGGCGGGGGCCGGGGCGGGCCTGGATGTGCACGGGCATTCGCGTCCGGCCGCAGAAACGGGCGCCCCAGTGGCCCGGTCCCCCGCAGCGGGTGCGGCCGGAACGGGAGGGGCCGAGGCGCGGGGGCGCTAGAGATGCGGGAAGGCCGCGGCGCACATGGGACGGTCCGCCGGGAGGGGCGGGCGTTGCGGCCGGGCTCGACTCGGCGAACGTCGGCGCTGCCGAGATGCGCCGCGGGCGGGCAACCCGCCGACAGCGCTCGACAACTAGCGCAGGCGGATCATGCGCGCGGGCAGGAGTAAGCCTGCGGCATGGGCGGCGGCAGCGGCAGGGGCGATCCGTCCAAGGCGCCGGCTCGGGGGGGGGGGGGGCAAGCCGCCCAAGATCGCCGCCCCTGGGCCGGCCGGGATCGAGCTCGGCCAGGTTCGCGCCGGCGGGCAGCCCGCCGTCAAAGCCCTGGCGGCGACGGGCGCGGGGCCGTTGCCGCCGTCCAGCGCCGACAAGCGCCGTCGCCTGGACGGGCGCGGCGGTGTCCGCGGCGACACCCGCCGGCGCGGCGGGCGGGCGCACAGTTCCGCCCTGCCGCCCGGCGCGCCAGACGGCCACGCGCGCAGCCCCGGGCGCGGCGGCGCCCGCGGGACGGGCTGCGCGCCCGCCGGGGCGCCCGTTGCGGATCCCTGCATGCCGGCAGCAGTAGCAGCAGCCGCAACCGCGGCCCTCCGCGCGCGAGGCGGGCGGCCCCGCCTCCCGCCGCCGCGCCCCGGGCGGCCGCCGCCCGCGATGCCGGGGCCCTGCGTGCACGCGCGCCGCGCGATCGTTACCTTAATACCGCCCGCCCGCCCGTGCGCGCCAATGTCGACAGATTCAGATGCGCTGCAAAGCATCCTGCAGAGGCTTGACCAGCAGGACAAGGACATCAAGGCCCTGTCGAGGGCCGTCAACGAGAGCGCCGCCATACTGCGCGAGAACAACGGACTGCTCACCGAGAACAACGGAATGCTAAAGCAGGAGGATGGTCTCCTGACCGAGAACAACGGCATTCTCAAGGCCAACAACGGCATCCTCACGCAGAACAACGGCCTCCTAAAGGACAACAACGGCATCCTCACGCAGAACAACGGCCTCCTAAAGGAGAACAACGGCATACTGGTCCAGAACAACGGCATCCTCAAGGACGACTCGGCCACGCTTGCCGAGAACAACGCGCTCCTAAAGGAGAACAACGGCGTCCTGACAAAGGAGGACGGCATGCTCCGCGAGAACAACGCCATGCTAAAGGAGAACAACTCCATACTGAGGGAGAACAACGGCGTCCTGACAAAGGAGGACGGCCTCCTCAGGGAGAACAACAAGATACTGCGCGAGAACAACGGCGTCCTGACAAAGGAGGACGGACTCCTCATGGAGAACAGGTCCATCCTCATGGAGAACAACTCCATGCTCAAGGACAACCACGCCGTCCTGACAAAGGACGACGGCCTGCTGCGCGAGAACAACTCCATACTCAAGGAGAACAACGCCGTCCTGACAAAGGAGGATGGCATGCTCCGCGAGAACAACTCGCTCCTAAAGGAGAACAACGAGCTCCTCAGGAACATCGCGCGCAACACCTCAAAGTAGGACGAAACGAGCCGATTTTTTTTCAGTCGAACGGGGGCCGCGCCCGCCTGCGCCCGCCCTCCCGCCGATCCGGCCCCCTTCCGCCCACTGCGCCGCTCCCGGGCACTCCCGCCGCCGCCGCGCATCCGGGCCGCGCCCGCCTGCGCGCTCGGCGAGCCCGCTTCCCGCCGGCGCCGCAGATATACGGGCCGCGGATCCGCCCCGCCGCCGTGAAGATATACACGAGGGCCGGCGACGGCGGCGAGACGGGGCTGCGGGGAGGGCGGCGCGTGCCAAAGTCCGACGCGCGGATCGCCGCGTACGGCGCCATAGACGAGGCCAACTGCGCGCTCGGCCTGGCCGCATGCGAGCTCGGCGCCGGCAGCCCGCTCGCCCCCCTCGTAGCCAGGCTCCAGGAAGAGCTGTTCTCGGTCGGCGCGGACCTGTCCGACCCGGACCCGGGCAGCGACGCGGCCGGGCGCATGGCCGCAGCCGACGTGGCCCGGCTCGAGGGCGACATCGACAGGCTCGACCGCGGGCTCGAGCCCCTCGCCGAGTTCATCCTGCCCGGCGGCTCGCGCGCGGCGGCCGCGCTGCACCTTGCGCGCGCCACCGTCCGCCGGGCCGAGGCGCGCATCGCGTCGATCGACGGGCACGTCGGCCCGCACTGCCTGCCGTACGTCAACCGCCTCTCCGACCTGCTCTTTACGATGGCGCGCGCGGCCAACGCGCTGTCCGGGGCGGCGGACGTGCCGTGGCGCCCCGGGCGCCGCGCCGCGTAGGATGCGGGCCGCGCCGCGGCCGCGCCCCTTGGCGGACGGCCGCGGCCGATCCCTGGCCCGCCGATAGGCCGTGGGGACGCGCGCCTAGTCCAGCCCGCACACTCGCCGCCCGCGGCTCGGCCGATCGGGGCCCGATCGCGCCGATCTTCCGCGGCGGGGCCGCTGAAATAGTCAATACGGGCCAACGCCGCGCCCGCCCAGTCGGCCCGCCACGGGATCGTCAGCATAACGCCGGCGCTGGCGGGCCAGGACCTCGGCGACATACTGGCCGACCTGTTCTACGTTGAGCGGCTTCTCGGCTCGCGCAGGCGGCACGACCGCCGGGCGGTGGCGGCCGCGCCAGTCTCGGCAGCCGAACAGTTCTGCAGGCTGGCCGTCGCCGACATGCCGGGGCGGGGCAGGGGGACGATGCCCGACCATGTCGAGATGCCCCTCGCGAGCATTGGCCGCGCGGCGCGCCTGTCGCGCGAGGCGCTCGTCTCGCCCTCGTACAACTTTCAGAACGTGGGGACGATCGAAAGAATGCTCCGCGAGCACGGAATGCGCGACGTGCTTGAAAACAACCCTGCCCTGCGCGCCGCCCTGGCGGCCCTGTTCGCCGCGCGCAGCGGCCTAGCCCACACGCCCGTCCCCGTGGGCCTTGACATGCGCGCCGCATACGACGCCGTCCTGCAGCCCGTGTTCGGGATCGCGGGGCACATCCCCGAGCTTGAGGCCGACATGCGCCTGATGCAGGGCGACATATTCAAGAGGATGCGAACGCCCGGCCGCCCGCGCGCCGGGTACGAAAAGGCCGAGGCGCTGTGCAGGGCGCTGGCCCTAAGGCACCCCGAAAGCGCGCAGGCGCACGCGCGCATGGGGCTGGCACTCGCTGGCCTGGGCCGGTACGGGGAGGCGCTGGCCAGCTACGACCGGGCTGCACTGCTCGATCCCTGCCGCGCCGCGACGCACCTTGACCGGGCTCACCCACTTTCACGGCTGGGCCGGCACGAAGAGGCGCTTGCCAGCTGCGGGAAGGCGGCCGAATCTGATCCAACACTCCCCAACGCGCACCTGATCAGGGCAGACATCCTTGCGGGCATGGGCCGCTTGGCTGAGGCCCTTGCGAGTTGTGACAGGGCCGTCGAGCTAGACGACTCGCTTCCGCAGGCGCACCTTCTTCGTGGCAACATTCTCGCTGGCATGGGCCGCTCGACCGAGGCCCTCGCCGCGTACGATGCGGCCGTCGGGCTTGACGAGTACGACGAGACGGCACACGTGCGCCGCGCCGACCTGCTGGCAGGGGAGGGCCGCTCGACCGAGGCCCTCGCCGCGTACGATGCGGCTGCCGAGATTGATCCCGATTCTGTAGAGGCACACTTGCGAAAGGCCGTCCTGCTCGGTTCCCTTGGGCGCTACGACGACGCCTTGTGCTGCTACAACCGTGCAATCGATCTCGATCCGGACCGTGCTGCGGCGCAAGCCGGCAGGGGCGACGTTCTAGCGCACCTCGGCCGGAGCGATGCGGCCGGCGACAGCCTCAGGGCCGCGCGCCGCCCGGGGCGCGTCGGCGGCTAGGATCGCGGCCAGGGCATCGGCGCGCACTCGTATCGGACAACGGCAACAGTAAAACAAAAGCCCCACGCCAACTCTGCCATCTCTGGGTGATCACAACTCCCCCGTCGTGGGGCCGCCGCCTGTGACCGCCTTCGCCCGCACGCCGCGCGGCGGTCAGGGAATATAGCTTAGCCTTTCTTGTCGCATGCGCTCTTCGCCGTCTTCCAATATCAACCTGCGCCGCTCCTCTTCGGGCAGGCTCATCCATCGATCCATGGCCGCCTTTATCTCTGCCTCGGTCTCTTCGGCCTGGCCCGTCCCTGCCCTCGGCCCCCACACCTCCATGAGAATGCTCTTCTTTTTCTCCATGCAAGAGCTGCGCACGGCGGCTATATAAACACCCCGCCGGGCCGCCCTGCCGCATCCCGGGCGGCGCGTAGGCGCCTAGGCCGCCCGCGGACGGCCCGCCCCCTGCTGACCGCGGCGGGGCCTGCGGCGGGGCAGACCCAGAAAAATGGCAGTGCGCCCCTGCCGGGCGCCGCTGTCGGGGCCGCGGCCGCGCTGCGGACGCGGCGGCATCGGCGATCGTGCCCCGACCCAAACCTGCCATCCTCGCAGGGATGCCGCGGGGCGGCCGCCATGAACGCGGGGATCCGCGCGGCGCCCGCCTGCGCCGGCGGACGCGCCGCCGCCAAGGCCCCGCACGCCGTCACACGCGGGCAGTCCGCCGGGCAGGCGGCACTCTCCCCTACCGCTGTCCCACCTGCCCCCGTCCGCCGCTCCGCTCCCTTGCGCTCCGTGCCCTTGGCTGCGGGAACGCGGGCTGCGCCCCTTGCCCGCACTGCGCAGGCCCGCCTTGCCGCGCGGCGCCGCGCGGTGCCGCGCGGCGCCGCGCGGTGCCGCGCGGCGCGGTGCAGGGGCGCGCGCCGCCTCTGCTCGGGATGCGGGTTGCGGCCGCCCCGCCGGATATGGCGGCGCCGCCCCGCCGCCCTCCGGATCGAAAGATACCCTTTAATCGGCATTCCCGCCCCGCCGCGCCGTGCCAGGGTAGCTCAGCCCGGGAGAGCACTCGGCTGAAGACCGAGCTGTCGCGCGTTCAAATCCCGCCCCTGGCACCACTACTTGCCGCCGGACGGCGATGCCGCCTCCGCCGGCCCGGCTCCCTGCCGGCCGGGGCTTGAACCTCCCCCGTCCCGGCGCTCCCCGCCTTCCTCCTCAAGGCCGAACTCCCTCTCGGCGACCTCCCTGGCCCTGACGTACCTCTCGAACCGCTCGTTCCACCTCCTGTAGAACCGGAGCTCGCGCATTCCGACGTACAGCACGACGGCCGACGCGCCGGCGACGACGACGACGAACGCGGTGACGACCGCCGTAATGTCCGTGTGCACGTGCGCGCCGCCCCCGCCTGGCCCGTACGCCGCAAAGCGCGGCTCGTACCCCGGCTCGGCGCCCCCGCCGCCGACCGACTCGAGGGCGCCCCCGCCGCCGGCCCCGCTGGACACGTACGACACGCTGTACGGCACCGCCCCGCCGCCGACCGACTCGAAGGCGCCCCCGTCTACCAGCCCGTCGAGCGCCGTCTGGTTGGCCGCCCCGAAGAACATGCCGACGAACTCGCCGTCGAACCTGCCCTCGTACACGCCGATCGACGCGTGGTAGAGGTGGTCGTCTATGCGCGCCTCGGTGGTGCTGCTCTCGCCGGCTATGGTGTGCACGTCGCCGGTGAACTCGCCGGACATTTCGCCGGTCAGCACCGCCCGCTCGCCGCCGAACATGCCGACGAACTCGCCGTAGAACACGCCCTGCTCGCCGTCTGCCCTGCCGGCGCCCGTCACCAGGTTGCCGCCCCAGTCCGTGTGGTGGCCGAGCATCTTGCCGGCGAACTGGCCGCTGTACGTGCCGATCGTGTGGTTCTCGGGCAGCCCGTAGTCTCCGGCGCCGGCCGTCGCCTCGTCGAACGCGACGCTCAGCTCGTAGTCGGGGCCGACCTCGGTCGCAACGCCGGGCAAGAGCACCACGACGGCGAACGCGCCCGACGCCGGCCCGACTACGAACGCCGCCGCAATGAGCGCCATGTACAGGCGCCGGCTCGAGTTCATGTGGGCGATCAGGCTGTCGACGGTCTCGGCTATGCCCGCGCGGGCGGGCGGGGGGCCTTTTTCCGGCCCGCCCCCTCTCCCGCCGCCCACTTCGTCGCGCGTCATTCCGGCGTACCTCCCCCGCCGCTGCCCCCTTCGGGGTTAAAACCCCTCCCGCCGCGCCCCTTGCGCGGAAACATTTCCTCGTACGGGTCGAGGACGCGCGAGCAGAACTCGAGGCCCTTGCCGGTCACGTGGTAGTACGTGACGTCCCTGCCCTTGCCCTTCTCGACGACCGACCCGATGATCCCCTTTTCCTCCAGGTCCTCCAGTATGCCCCTGTGCTTTGCCATGTTCAGGCCGCAGTTCGTCGCGAGGCTCGTCGCGTTGAGCCTCCCGTACTCGGCAAGGGTCAGTATGATGTCCTTGCGGATGAATATCCTGTCGCGGTACTGGTGCGGCGCCGTGCCTCCCGCCCGCGCCCCTCGCTTAATTGCCCTTGCGGTCTGCCGCGCGGCCGCGGCGCGGCATGCGATCGGCCGCGGCGCGGCATGCGATCGGCCGCGGCGCGGCATGCGATCGGCCGCGGCGCGGCATGCGATCGGCCGCGGGGGACGGGGAGGGGGAGTGGAATGCGCCGGAGGCGGCATCCGCCCGGACGCGTTGCGCCCGGGTTCGGCCGTTCCCCGGGGAAGCGGGGCCCGGGGGGCCGCATCCGGCCCCGATCGTTTCTATCGACAGCCTTAAATCAACACTGTTTTGCCGCGCGGCAATGGCAGTAGCCAAGGCGGGCGGCAGGGCCACGAAGGCCAAGACCGCCAGCAAACCAAAAACCAAGGCAAAGGCCGCGGCAAAGCCAAAGGCCAAGCCAAAGGCTAGGGCAGCAGCCAAGCCGAAGGCAAAGCCAAAGGCCAAGCCGAAGGCTAGGGCAGCAGCCAAGCCGAAGGCAAAGCCAAAGGCCAAGCCGAAGGCTAGGGCAGCAGCCAAGCCGAAGGCAAAGCCAAAGGCCAAGCCGAAGGCGACGTCTGGATCTGCAGCGACGAAGCGGCCGCGGGCGCGTTCAAAGACAAAGGCGCGTCCGCGAACCGATTCTTTTTCGGACAACGGCATTGTCATAGTGGACGACGACATGCGCGTCGACCCCGACAAGGTGAATGCCGAGCGCCGCGCGTACCTGGAAGAGGCCCGCTCGCAGGAAGCCGACGACGACTAGGCGCCCCGCCGGCACGGCCGGTCGGCGCCGTTTTTGGATTTTGCAGGGATGCGGCCGCCGCGGCGCCGCCCGCCGCGCTTCCCGCGCAAGGGCGGATGCCGTCCCTGCCGGCCCACCCGCCCGCCGCCCGGCGCGGCCGCGCAGGCCGGGGCGGGCGCGGGGCCGCCTATCGAGCGCCGCCGGCCTGGACGCCGGCGGCCAAAGGGCGCCGGCGCCGGGGCGGCCCGCCCGGCCCGATTGCAGGGATGCGCGAAGAGGCCGCGCCGCCTGGCGCGACCGCACTGCGCTCGCTCCCCTCCCACGCAATCCCCGACTTTGGGCCGCGCGGGGCCGGCGCGGCGGCCGATTTTACGGGCGCAGCGGAAGACATTCCGGCCTGTTGCGTCGAAAACACGGGCCTGATCGGGCAGCGGCCAGCAAGTCGTCGCACGCCGACCGCGCCTTGGGGAATGACCCCCGCGAGCGCGCGGGTGCTGCTTTGGGGCGCGCGCATCCGGACGCCGGCTCAAAAGAGTCCGGCATTTTTGACACGACATTCCGGCTCGCCCGCCCCTGCCCGGAACGGCGCGGGGCCAGGCGCCGCATCGATCTGGCCGCCTTTTCCTGCCTGCGCCAGGCCGTCCCGCCGCCGGCCCCTTGGCGCTGCCGGATCGCGCCGGCCTGCCCTTGCCGCGGCCGGGGCCCGCCGCAGCGCGGAATCCCCGCACGGGATTCCTCGCCCCTGCCGCGGCCGGGGCCCGCCGCGGGCCGCCCTGCACGGCGCCGCCCGGATGCGGGCGCGGCGATCCGGGCGCAGCTTCCGCCGCTCCGGCCGGCGCATCCGGCGCGCCGACTTCCGGCAGGGCTGCCGCCAAGCCGCCGCCGATCGGGATCCCCCCCGCCCGACCGGGTGCGGCCACTCCGGCCGCCGCCGATCGGGCCTCCGCCCGCGGCGTGGGCCAGACCCGCGCCGCGATCGCCCGGGGCCCGATCTGAAATCCTTTTAACACGGCTCCGTCGCCCCGCGCCTGTGCGCAGCGCCCCGCTGACGATACTGATCATTGCGCTTGCCGCCTCCGCGGCCTCTGCCGCGATCGGATACGCGGCCCCCTCGGCGTACGCGCAGGCCCCCTCCCCCTCCGCGATACAGGACATGGTGGACGCGGCCGAGCCGGGCGGCACCGTCTCTATCGCGCCCGGCACGTACGCCAACCAGACCGTCACAATCGACAAGCCGCTCACGCTGGCGTCCGACCCTCCCGGGGCGGCCGTCCTGACCGGAAACTCGAGCATTGCCGTCCGGCAGGGCCCCGGCGGCACCGTCTCCGTGTCCGGCCTCGTGTTTCGCGGCATCGAATGCCCCGCGGGCGGCCCCAACGGCACCGCCGTCGTTACGGTCGCGCCGCCGGCCGCGGGCCCTGCGGGGATCGTCGCCGTACGCAACAACACGTTTGACGGCACTTGCTCGGCGGCCGTGGCCGCAGTGCCGCCGGGCGCCGCCGCGGCCGCCGCCGCGTCCGACGTGCAGGTGTCGGGAAACACGTTCCGCAATATCGGGGCCGGCGCGCCGGCCAACGCCACGGCGCCGCCCGCGGTTCGGCTCGGCGCGCCGGCGCCGGCGCCCTCGGGCGCGCAGGTGGCCGACACGCTCGTCTCGTCAAACCACATGTTCGGCCTGCGCGGCGCCGCGGTGCAGGCGTCCGGCGCGCAGGGCGTTGCAATACTCGGCAACCACATCGAGGGGGCGGGGTCGAGCGCAATAGTCGTCGCGTCAAACTCGTCGGGAGTGCGGATTGCCGGCAACACCGTGATCGGCGCGGCCGCGCCCGCGTTCGCGGTGTGGGCCGACTCGTCGGGCGTGCTGATCATGGCCAACCGCGTGTCCGAGAGCGCCGGCGTCCTGTCCGTGTGCGCCGGGCTGTGCAATGCCAGCGGCGGAGGCGGCATTGACGTGCGACAGCCCGACCTTGTGGCCGGCTCGGCCGCCCCCGTCCGCTTCCACCACAACACGGTGCACGAGTCGAACACGGGCGCGCTTGTCGAGAACGGGGGCCGCCAGGGCACGGTCGACGCCAGGGCCAACTACTATCCGGGGTACGATCCGGCGCCGTCCCGGCTTGCCGGCGACCCGTCGGCCACCGCAATGCCCAACGGCTCGGCTCCGCTGCGCATCGGGGCCCTCTTGGCAGCCACCGACCTGCCCGACTTTGACGGCGTGGCAGGCGATGCGGCCGTGCGCGAGGCGGCCGCGCGGTTCAACCTCTTGCAGGTCGAGTCCGGCGGCAACGACTCGATCCAGATCGTCGGCGCCGACCTGCGCCTGGCCGACCCGCTCGCCGCCGCGTCCGGAATGGCCGAGGGCAACGCCGACGCCTGGTACCGGCCGATCCTCCAGGGCCAGATCGACTGGATGAGGGCCGAGGCCGATGCGCGCGGCAGGGACGCGGCGGTCGGGGCCGTGCTGGCCCTGGAGAGCCCGCAAGAGCACTACCCGTTCATCGTCAACCGCACGGGCCACGTCCAGGCCAACGGGGCCAACCCCGACAGGGTCGGCGTCCTCTCCCCCATAGCGTCCGCCGACAACCCGGTGCCGTTCGCGCAGTTCCTCGAGGCACTCGATGCGGCGCCGAACGGATCGGCAATGTGGTTCGACTACCGGATACGCAACTTTGTCCACGAGGGGCAGCCCGTCGAGTCAAAGCGCTCGCTGCTCGCCCTGCACGACCTCGGCACGCCGGACGAGTCCGACGACCTGGTGCTCGGCGCCGGCTACTATCCGCGCCCCGTAAAGTTCGCCGTCGGCCCGTCGACGAGCTCTAGCATTGAGAACGTGACGGGGTACGCCGGCGAGGCGGGCCTCGTCCTCGTCTCGCCGTCCTCGCTCTCGCCGGACCTGGCCGCGCGCGACTCGGTGTACCGCATGGCCCCCAACGACGGCGTGCGGGCGCCGCGCATCGCCGGGATCATGGCCGGCGACGGCGCGCGCGACGTCGTCGCCCTCGTCCAGGACGACGCGTACGGCAACGCCGCGTACGAGCGCATACGCGCCGAGTTCGATCCCGTCTCCGAGGGGTCGCTGCTGCCAAAGGTGCCGTTCGACAGGGACATTGCCGCCTCCGGGTGGGGCCCCGCCATGGAGAGGGCCAACGCCCTGCTGCTAGCCGCCTCGGCGCAGAGTCCGAACAGCACCGAGGCCGTCCTGTACATTGGGTTCGACCCGCCGTTCGCCGGCGCGGCCGCCGAGGTCGCGAAATATCCCGCGCTCGCCGGCGCGCGGTGGTACTCTACCGACCTGGTGGGGAGCAGGGTGGTGACTGACAACGCGCCGGCGCTGAGCCTGGCCCTGTCGTCCGGCCTAAAGGCCGTCGCGTTCGGCGTCGAGCCGAACGGGGCGACGAGGGCCGTCGACGCGGCGATAGCGGCGCGGCCCGGCGGCGGCGGGCCGGGCGACCCGAGGACGGGGTACGCGCATGCCGCCCACGACGCCGTCCTGCTGATCGGCGGGGCCCTGGCGGCGGGGCACGACGATCCGGCGGCGTTCGCGGCCAGCCTGCGCGGGCTGGCCGGCGGCGGGCTGCCAGGCGGCGCACTCGGACCGATCGCGTTCGACGGAAACGGCGACCTGGTCCGCCCCAGCACCTTTTCGACGTGGGAGATATCGCCGGACACGCGCAGGTGGGCCATTACCGAGACGTCCGATCCCGCCGTCCAGATGTGCAGCGCCTCGCTGGCCGCAAAGCGGCTGGACCTGGGCAGCGTGATGCCGGGGCAGGCGGGCGGGGCGATCCCCCAGGCGGTCACCAACACCGGCAGCGCGCCGATCACTGGCATTGCGCTCAACGCGACGGGGTGGAGCAGCGGCCTGCCCGCAACCGCGACGTCGTTCAAGTCGGGAGCGGGCGCGTTCGCCCCGCTCGCGCCGGGGGCGGCCGCGCTAGGCGAGGGGGGCATGCTCGAGCCCGCGCTGTCGGTGGCGATCGAATACAAGATCGACCTGACCGGCACCCCCGCGCTGCCGGCCGGCGTGTCCGCGGGGAACATGACGCAGACCGTCGTGTACGAGATAACGTGCGGCTGACCGGGCCGCGCCGCGCCGCGCCGCGCCTGCCCCTGCGGCAGCCGCGCCTGAATGCCCGCCCGGGGCCGGGCGGCGGGCGCGAAAAAAGCCTTATCTATACGCCCGCCGCGGCGCCGGCGTGCGGGCGCTGTGCATGATTACGGTCGGGCCTGGCCTAGTCGACCAGGTGACGGCCTCGCTGCGCCGCAAGCGCGGCCCCGTCAAGGACCTGCTTGTCGTGACCGGCAGGGCCGACGTGTGCGTGCTGCTGCGCGGGTCGATCGACGAGATCAACACCGCGATCATCGACTTTAAGAGGATCAAGGGGATCGTCACGACCGAGACGATGATCGAGGTGGGGGTGAACATGGGTTGGTAAGGGCCATCATGCTCGTAAAGTCGCCCAAAAAGCTCATCGCCGCGCGCCTGCGCAAGGTCTCGGCCGTCGAGGACTCGTTTCCCGTAAGCGGGCAGTTCGACGCGGTCGCCGTCATTCGGGTCGAGAGCCTCGCGGGGATAAAGGACGTCGCAGCCGAGATACACGCGATAAACGGGGTCGATCGCACCGAGACCATGGTCGAGGTCGTGTAGCGCCGGCGCCTGCGGATGATGCAACGCCGCGGCGCCGGGGACGATCCGCACCGCCATACCCGCCGCGGGTGCCCTTCCTTGCGCGGCGGTTGGCCGCGGGCGGGCGCCCTGATGCGCCCGGAGCCGTCCGGCGCAATCGCCGCGGTTTGCATGCCGGGCCCCGCCGGCAGCATGGCGCCGGGGCGCCGCCTGGCGCCGGACGCGCCTCCTGCGCGTGCATCCCGGCGCCGCGCCGGCGGGCGTGGGCGGCGGGGAGGGGGAGGAGTGGGTGCCCGATCCGCCGGATCGAGGGCGCAGGCGCGGAACGTCCGCGCTGCGATCCGGGCAGCCGGAGGCGCAGCGCGGGCAGCCGCGGCATATCTTGCGGCGGGCGGCAAGCGGCGAACCGGCAAGCCCCGGCCCGCTTCTCGGCCCCCGCCTTGCCGTGACCCGGCAGCACCTGCAGAGCCCGCGGGGCGCGCAGGCCGGGCCGCTGCCGTGCGCCACGCGGCCGGGGGCCTGTTCGGGCCGGCAGGCGCGGCGGCGCGCCGCCCTGGCCGCCCCTGCCGATTGGATACTCCTCGCCGTCGCGCGCCCCGCCCGCCAGGCGCGCCCTTGAGAGGCCTGAACGCGCGCCGCGCATGCGGGCCCGCAATATCAGGGCCGCTTGTCCCCGTGACGCCGTGACCCGATCGTGATCATGCCGCCCGTGCTGGCGCCGTGGGTCGATCTTCCGCGACGGCGCAACCGACTGTTTATGAGGGGGGCCGGCCGCGCCTCCTTGATGAGTCTGACAAAGGGGCCGGCGGGGGGCGACGACCCGCGGGCGGACGCGGCGGCGGCGGCGGCGCCGGAGGGGCCGGAAGCGGGCGCGGCGCTTGGCGCGCATCCGGATGTAGCCCGCCTGCGCGAACAGGCCGAGGGCCCCAGAAGCTGGCTGGAGTGGTGCGAAAAGTGGATCGGAAACATGCCGGAGGGCAACCCGGAGGAGTATGCCAAGAGGGCTAGGGAGGACTGCGCAAGGTGCGCCAGAAGGATATCTGCCGAAGAAGCGAGACGGTTGCACAGCAAGCACGCGGAGCAGATGCGCCGCAAGCACGCGAAGAAGATTCTTGACAAGCTCACGTTGCGCAACATTGAAAAGGCGACAAACAGGCAGATCATGGTGACAAATTTCGAGACGTTTCGGCGGGAGTACATTGACATGACGTTCTTCCGATCCTGCTAGGCTCCGCGGCCGCTTTTTTTCGCCATGCGCGGGAGCGCGAGCGGCGCGGGCGATCGGGCTGTCTGTTGCCCACCGGAGCATTGGGGGGGGGGGGGACGCAACCGACTGTTTATAGGGGGGCCCGGCCGCGCCTGCTTGTTGAGCCTGACAAAGGGGGCGGCGGGGGGCGGCGAACGCGGCGGCGGAGGAGGGGCCGGAAGCGGGCGCGGCGCTTGGCGCGCATCCGGAGGCGGCCCGCCCACGCGAACAGGCCGAGGGCCCCAGAAGCTGGCGAAAAGTGGATCGGAAACATGCCGGAGGGCAACCCGGAGGAGTATGCCAAGAGGGCCAGGGAGGACTGTGCAAAGCACGCTAGAAGGATATCCGCTGAAGAAGCGAGACGGATGCGCCGCAAGCACGCGGAGCAGATGCGCCGCAAGCACGCGGAGCAGATGCGCCGCAAGCACGCGGAGCAGATGCGCCGCAAGCACGCGAAGAAGATTCTTGACAAGCTCACGTTGCGCAACATCGAAGAGGCGACAAACAGGCAGATCATGGTGACAAATTTCGAGACGTTTCGGCGGGAGTACATTGACATGACGTTCTTCCGATCCTGCTAGGCTCCGCGGCCGCTTTTTTTCGCCATGCGCGGGAGCGCGAGCGGCGCAGGCGATCGGGTTGTCTGTTGCCCACCGGCGCACTGGGGGGGGGGGGGTGGACGCAGGACATCTCCGGGCGCAGGGTACATGTAGCTCGTCATTACGCGCCCCATCCCTCGGATGCTTCGTGACGCCCCTGTTCCGTGCCGTGGCCAAGCTCCGCTGCGCGGCCGTGCACTCTCTTCGCTTCTACACCCCTTCCTGTCATGTACAGCGCCATGGCCAGCCTCATGTGCGCCTCCGCGCTGCCGGGGTCGAGCTCGGCGGCCCTGCGGTACGCGGGCACCGCCTCCTCGTGGCGGCCCGCCTCCGAGAGCGCGCTGCCCAGCCCCGCGTGCGCCTCCGCGCTGCCGGGGTCGAGCTCGGCGGCCCTGCGGTACGCGGGCACCGCCTCCTCGTGGCGGCCCGCCTCCGAGAGTGCGCTGCCCAGCCCCGCGTGCGCCTCCGCGCTGCCGGGGTCGAGCTCGGCGGCCCTGCGGTACGCGGGCACCGCCTCCTCGTGGCGGCCCGCCTCCGAGAGCGCGCTGCCCAGCCCCGCGTGCGCCTCCGCGCTGCCGGGGTCGAGCTCGGCGGCCCTGCGGTACGCGGGCACCGCCTCCTCGTGGCGGCCCGCCTCCGAGAGTGCGCTGCCCAGCCCCGCGTGCGCCTCCGCGCTGCCGGGGTCGAGCTCGGCGGCCCTGCGGTACGCGGGCACCACCTCCTCGTGGCGGCCCGCCTCCGAGAGCGCGCTGCCCAGCCCCGCGTGCGCCTCCGCGCTGCCGGGGTCGAGCTCGGCGGCCCTGCGGTACGCGGGCACCGCCTCCTCGTGGCGGCCCGCCTCCGAGAGCGCGCTGCCCAGCCCCGCGTGCGCCTCCGCGCTGCCGGGGTCGAGCTCGGCGGCCCTGCGGTACGCGGGCACCGCCTCCTCGTGGCGGCCCGCCTCCGAGAGCGCGCTGCCCAGCCCCGCGTGCGCCTCCGCGCTGCCGGGGTCGAGCTCGGCGGCCCTGCGGTACGCGGGCACCGCCTCCTCGTGGCGGCCCGCCTCCGAGAGCGCGCTGCCCAGCCCCGCGTGCGCCTCCGCGCTGCCGGGGTCGAGCTCGGCGGCCCTGCGGTACGCGGGCACCGCCTCCTCGTGGCGGCCCGCCTCCGAGAGCGCGCTGCCCAGCCCCGCGTGCGCCTCCGCGCTGCCGGGGTCGAGCTCGGCGGCCCTGCGGTACGCGGGCACCGCCTCCTCGTGGCGGCCCGCCTCCGAGAGCGCGCTGCCCAGCCCCGCGTGCGCCTCCGCGCTGCCGGGGTCGAGCTCGGCGGCCCTGCGGTACGCGGGCACCGCCTCCTCGTGGCGGCCGAGGCGAACGAGCGCCCTCGCCGCGCCGCCGTGCGCCTCCGCGCTGCCGGGGTCGATGCCGACCGCCTCCCTGTAGTGCGCTAGCGACTCGTCCGGGCGACCCGCCCTAAACAGTACGCCGGCCATCCCGGTGTACGCCGACCCTCCGCCGAGCCTGTACCTCAGGCGCGGCTCCATGGCACTGGATGCGGAATATGGGGCGCCGGGGTGCCCCCTGCCGCCGCCGGCCGCCCTGAACCCCACCCTGCCCGCCGTCTCGATCGCCTTCCTGTACGCATCGGCCGCCTTTGCGTCGCGGCCGGCCGCGGCCCTTGCGTGGCCGAGCGCCACGTACGAGGCGGCATCGTCGGGGTCGACCTCGACGGCCCTCTCGAACTCCTCCGCCGCCTCGCCGTGCATCCCCCTCTCGGCCAGGGACATGCCGCGGCCGACGTACGCGGATACCGCGTCGGGGTCGAGGGCGAGGCCGTGGCTATAATCCTCGACGACAAGGACGTGGTCGGGGCCCTCCCGCATCTGGATTGCGTGGCCCCTGTAGATGCGCGCCGGCGCGTACGCCGGGTCGCACTCGATGGACTTTGAGTACGCTGCGAACGCCTCTTGGTACTTGCCGGCGGACATCATTAGGTTGCCCATCTCGAGGTGGGCGACGGCGCTGCGAGGATACGCCCGCAGCGCCCTCCCGATAATCACCTCCGCCTCGCCGCCCAGCCCCAGGTGGGCGAGCGCATGCCCCGCGCAGATGTACGCCCATTCCTCTGCGGAACTGCCGGTCAGGTGGCCGCGGCACTCTTCTAGCGCCTCTTCGTACGCGGCGCGCGCATCGTCGGCGCGCCCGGCCATGTCCATCCAGCTGCCCTCTACGAGCTTGGCCACGGCCCTGTCCCTTGGGCTGCCGTCGGACGCCGAGCGCATCAGCCCCTCGGCCGTGCGGCATGCGCCGACGTCGTCGGGCGTCGAAAAGCCGAGAGAGTGAATCAAGTCGTGCCTATCCTCCATCAGTCCATCTATGGCCTCGGCGCCCCCCTCCTCGTCGAGCCACCTGAGCACGGCGCCCAGGCCGCACTCGACGGCCCCCCTCCTGACGGCCTCCACGCTCTGGTATGTCTTGAATCCGGCCTCGACTCGCGCCTTGGACACGCTGGCATCCCTTCCAATGTCAGCTATCGGCTCGACGACGCGCTCGGTCACTCCCTCCGACTCGAGATGTTCCTCCATGGCAAGCCGCATGATCTGCTCGACGACGGTCACCGACTCGGTGAGTACGGACCTCCGGATGCGCGGATTCGTGCCGCCCGAGTCGCTCTTGTTCTCGGCCAGCCTGTCGAACACGTCGAGCTTGCTCTGCGTGACCATCCGCGACGTGATCGGGTACCAGCGCCTGCTCTTGGCCATGCCGCAGCCCCCGGATAGTCCTATTTATGTATATTACATTCCAAGTATATAACGCAGCATGGAACGTACCGGTCTCGGCATAGATGCTCGGCCGGGCGCCGCCGTTCCTTGCCTCTTTCCCGCCCACGCCGTGGCCGCACCCCCCTTGCCGCTGATGAGCCGCGCCCCTGATCCCTCCCACGGCTGCGTCCGCTTGGCGACGCTCTGCGCTGGCCGTAGCCTCCCTGTAGCGAGGACGGGCAGCCTTTCGGTACCTGTGGCACGCAGGCGCCGCGCGCCGGCTTGGCCTGTGTTGGATGGTAAGGCGCACTGGCCCCGACGCCGCATCCGCCATTGCTACGTCAAACCCCGGCCGAGTTGACATATTTTGTCAACTCTGTCAACTTGCCGGCCTGCCCTGGTACGGCGGGGCCCCCGTCCCGGGGGTTGACACAGTTGACAGATTTTGTCAACTCTGTCAACTTGCCGGCTTCCCCCCGCCAGCCGGAGTTGACACAGTTGACAGATTTTGTCAACTCTGTCAACTTGCCGGCTTCCCCCCGCCAGCCGGAGTTGACACAGTTGACAGATTTTGTCAACTCTGTCAACTTGCCGGCTTCCCCCCGCCAGCCGGAGTTGACACAGTTGACAGATTTTGTCAACTCTGTCAACTTGCCGGCCTGCCCTGGTACGGCGGGGCCCCCGTCCCGGGGGTTGACACAGTTGACAGATTTTGTCAACTCTGTCAACTTGCCGGCTTCCCCCCGCCAGCCGGAGTTGACACAGTTGACAGATTTTGTCAACTCTGTCAACTTGCCGGCTTCCCCCCGCCAGCCGGAGTTGACACAGTTGACAGATTTTGTCAACTCTGTCAACTTGCCGGCCTGCCCTGGTACGGCGGGGCCCCCGTCCCGGGGGTTGACACAGTTGACAGATTTTGTCAACTCTGTCAACTTGCCGGCTTCCCCCCGCCAGCCGGAGTTGACGCAGTTGACAGATTTTGTCAACTCTGTCAACTTGCCGGCTTCCCCCCGCCAGCCGGAGTTGACACAGTTGACAGATTTTGTCAACTCTGTCAACTTGCCGGCCTGCCCTGGTACGGCGGTGCCCCTGCTGCGGGCCTCAAGATGCCTGCCGGGCTGCCGCGGCATGTCGTCCTTTATGGGGCCTCCCCCCGCGGTTTAGACGACCGTCTGCATGTGGGCACGGAAGTATTAAATCGCGCCCTCCATGGCGGGCCGCAGTGAGCGAGCCCGTTAACCCCTTCAACCCCGGCGGGGGCATGATGCCGCCCTACTTGGCAGGGCGGCAGGCGGAGATCGACGCGTTCATGCACATGGTGCGGCGCATACGGGACGGCCAAGCCGAGAACATACTCGTGCACGGCTTGCGGGGCGTCGGCAAGACCGCGCTGATGAGCACGTTCAGCGGGATGTGTGCCGAGAACGGCCTGCTTCCAATCAACAAGGCGCAGTTCAGCAAAAAGCACTCTGACCCGGAGGCGTTTGCCCAAGCGCTAAAGCACGGCGTAAAGACGGGCATTGAGACGTTTTCGAGCCTGGAGAGGACAAGGCAAAGATTCATGTCCGCCGTGAAATACACGCGTCCAGGGGCCGCGGGCGCCCCTCGCCCGACGTACCACGACCCGCCGTATGATCCGGGCGGGCAGACGCCGTACGAGGCCCACCTCCAAGACTATCTGGTCAAAAACTGGGAGATAATCGAAAAGTCCGAGTACAGGGGGGCGGTGCTCCTTTTCGACGAGTTCCAAGCCGTCAGGGACGTGCCGAAGCGATCGTGGTACGTCCTGTCGGACTTTGTGGGCGTGCTCGCCGAAGTGCAAAAGCAGGGCTGCGGGTACCTTGCGGTGCTCTCCGGCCTGCCTGCGCTCAGGCTGCGCGTAAACGAGGCGCGCTCGTACTCGGAGCGCATGTTCAGGCTGCTGGGCGTCGGCAGCCTCGGCCCCGCGGATGCCAGAAGGGCCCTGGCCGAGCCGCTGCGCGGGTCGCCGTACGCCTTTTCGCCCGACCTGATCGAGCGGGTCGTGCTGGATACCGGCGGCTACCCTTACTTTTTGCAGTTTTTCGGCAGGGCGATCATAGACAACGCCGCCGGGCGCCGCATCACGCTCGACGACTATGCGCGGATCAGGGGGATGATAACGGCCAGGCTCGACGCCGACTTTTACGATCAGCGGTTCGACGAGCTGAGCTTTGACCAAAAGCGCGTAGTGGCCGCCATGTCGAAGGCCGGCGGGGACGGCGCGTCGGTGTCGGACGTGGCGTCGATAGCCGGCATCGGCAGGGCGAGCATCGCCAGGCATCTTGCGCGCCTGGAGGAAAAGGGCGTGGCCTGCAGGCACGGCCACGGAACGTACCGGTTCTCGATCCCGCTGATCGGCGAGTACCTGCGCCGCCGTGGCGCCGCCGCGTAGGCGCGCAGGCCGCCGCGCCCTGCGGCCGTGGCCGGCTGCCGCCTTGGCGATCGCGGCTGGGCGCGGCTGGCAGTATGCCGCCTCCCGGCGGCCGGGGCCTGCGGAGCCACTCCTCGGCTCCTGCGCACTGGCTCGCTGCGCGGCGCCCTCGGCCCGCCCTCCGCCCCTTCCTGCATCGCATCGGGGGCCTCTTGGAGGCCGCAGCGGGCTGCGCGGCGCCCTCCGCCCGCCCTCCGCCACCCCCGCCGCGCCGGGATCGGCCCCTCTCTGCACGGTATAATAGAGGGCGCTCCGGCGCGCCGCCGTGTCGAGGTACGAGTCGCCGCGGGCCGTCCGCGCAGGCGTGGCCCGCGGAATAGCCATCGGAATCGTCATGCTGATCGTAATCGGCGTCGTCGCCTTTGCGTCCGTAAAGATCGTCGACGCGGGGCACAGGGGCGTCCTGCTGCACTGGAACGCCGTCGACCTCTCGCAGCCGCCGCTCGACGAGGGCCTCCACTTTGTCGTCCCGTTCCAGGACGACGTCGTCCAGATAGAGGTGCGCACCCTAAAGTACGACAAGAACACCCGGAGCGCGTCAAAGGACCTGCAGACGGTCGAGACGACGGTCACGGTAAACTACCACCCCGACAAGGACTCGGTCCACACCCTGTACAAGAACCTCGGGCTGGACTATGAGAACCGCGTCATACAGCCGGCCATCGAGGAGACCGTAAAGCAGGTCACGGCCAACTACAACGCCGAGGAGCTCATCACAAAGAGGCCGCAGGTCAAGGACGACATCGAGGCGTCCATACGGGATCGGCTCGGCCAGTTCAACGTCGTGACGGAGGTGATCTCGATCACAAACTTTGAGTTCTCGCCGCTCTTTGCAAAGGCCATCGAGGCAAAGGTCGAGGCCGAGCAAAAGGCCCTCAAGGCCGAGAACGACCTGCTCCGCATTGAGGTCGAGGCCAGGCAGCTCGAGGCGCAGGCGACCGGCCGGGCCAACGCCAACATTGCCGAGGCGCGCGGCGAGGCCGAGGCGATCTCTACGATAAACAAGGCGCTCTCCGAGAATCCGCACTACATGGAGTGGCTAAAGACAAAGGAATGGGACGGCAAGCTGCCGCTTGTCGTCGGCGAGGGCGGCGCGACGCCGTTCGTGCAGATACCGACCGGCGCGCTGGGCGACGGCGGCAGGTAGGTACCCGGGGCGGCCCCTGCCCGCGGCAGGCTGGCCTGCGGCGCCGCGCTCGATTTTCCGGCGCGGCCGATGTCTTTGAGCTGGCTCCGCCCGGGCGGAGTGGCGAGCGTTCTGGCCTGCGCAGGCTCCTGCCGTGCCCTGCGCCGCCGCGGCGGCGGCGGGAGGAATGGCGGTCTCTGTTCGGGCGCCGCCGGGGCCATGTCTTGCGCGCGGGATGCGGCCGCCCCGACTCGCCAGCGGCCGCGACCCTGCCGCCCTCGGCCGGGCGGTGATCGGTCTTGGGCCTTGGGCCGCCGATGCGTGGGGCGTTGCCCTTGCCGGCGCGCCAGGCATCCTGCGGAGGCGGCCTTGACGGCGCGGCATCGCGCGCGACGACGGCCCCTGCCGGATCCCTGCCCCGCCCCCTGCACAAACTCCGGCCCGCGCGAGATCATTGTCCGCCGCCCGATCCGCCCCTCTCGCGGATGGCGTCGTACATGGCCAGGAACTTGTCGGGATCGTTCTGGCGGTACTCTTTTTCGAGGCGCGCTGCCTCTTTGCGGCCGATCGGCCTGCCCGCGGCGCGGTGGAACTCTTGTATGATCTGCAGCGGCGTCTTGGGTATGCCGTGGTGGCGCAGGGTCGCCCTCACCGACCTGGCGCACGTCATGTCGTATATGACGAGCCTGTACAAAAGGTAGGCGGCCAGGCTGGACACGGCGGCGATCAGTATGGGGATCACCAGTGCGGATGCCACGGCCCGCGCCGCGGCCGGGGCCGCTTTATGGGTTGCCCCGCCCGCCGGCGCGGCCGCCGCCGACCCGCCTGCGGCCCGTTGCCTGCGGGGCCAGATGCTGCGGGGCGGATCGGCGTTTGCCGCCGCGTGAACGGGCTCCGCCGCGCCGGGCAGGGGTGCTGAGAACGCGCCGCGCGGGTCGGTCCCCCGCGCCGGCCAATGCCCGGCGTGCCCCTGCCGTCGGCGAGGGGCGAGGTCGCCGCCGCCGCTGCGGGCGCCACCGGCAAGCGCCAGAACCGCGCTGCGCGCGGGTGTTGCGGCGGCGTCAAGGGGCGCGCTTGGCGCGACGCCGCGCGGGGCGGAAAAGCGCCGCATGCGCATCAGGATGCCACCTGGGCTGACATGGGCGCCGCCGTCTAGGCGGTAGCCTGCGACAGGACGAGGGCGGGGCGGGATCCAACTCATCTGTGCGGGCGCGCGTGCGGCAGCTCCCTGGCGGGGCGGCGCAGGATGCTGCCGCCCTCCCTGCCTTTTCCGGGCCTGCGGGGGCGGCCGCGCCGGGCAAGCCGTGTCTGCACCCTGGCTCGAAGCTGGCAGGGCCTGCGGGGACGGGGTGTGTGGTCTGCGCCGTCTGCACTCTTTTGGCGCCCGGCTGCTTTGGCCTGGGCGCAGCGCGATCGCGCCGACTTCATGGCGCTTGCGCCGCCCCTGCTTGCGGAGTCCGCAACCGAGCTTCCCTCGCCGTGACGCGCAGGCAAAAGCCTCCCGAAAGGCTGGACGGTTGCGGATCGGCGCCTTTTTTAACGGCCTGCTGCGCCGCCCCCGCATGAAGCCGCATGCGCTACCGGGCGCGTTGCGCCCTAGCCTTGGGGGGGGGGGCGGAGAGCCGCGGCCGCGGGCCGCCCGGCCTGGACGCTGGCCTCCCTGGCCGTGGCAACGCTGGCGGCGGTTGCGGCACCGTGGCCGGGCGAGCCGGCGGCCGTTCCGGCTCCGGCTGCATGGTTCCAGCCCTCGTTCCATACCGCCGTACTCCTGCCGGCCGCCGATGCCGCCATCACCGGAAAGTGCACCACCGAGGGGTGGGACTACCGGTACTGGTGGCCCCTGACAATCCGGTTTACCACGCCCGACGGCGTCTACTTTTTAAACGAGACCGTCGGCATTCGCATCAACGGGCAAAACAGCATTACTGCGTCACATAAAAGCGATCTCTACGACACGCTGCTCGAGCTCGAGACGGGCGACACGGACAGGTTCGCCCTCTATGCGGGAGACGATGCCCCGCACAACTATGTGCCCTTTTACGTAGACTACAACTACACCGTGCAGGAGGGCGACCTGGCGCATGATCTGGACTACAAGGACACGGCGTCGCTGTACTGGAAACGGCATGACGGCGAAAACATCAACAGCGTCTATAACGCCCCGCACAACTGCTTCCTGCCCGAGCCCGGCGCAACCGGCTCGCTTGGCGCGCAGGGCGAGATCACGGCCATCGGCGTTGCGCGGAGCCTGGTGGCGCTGGCCGACCCGCCGGGCGGCGTGTACGGGCCGGACCGCGAGGTTGAAATCGCCGTGCACTTTGGCGAGCCGGTCGCGTACTCGGGCGACGCCCCCGAGCTCGTCCTCAACGTCAGCGGGGCACAGAGGACGGCGGCGTACAAGTCGGGCAACGGCACGGCGGAATTCGCCTTCGAATACGTCGTGAGGCCCGGGGACGCCGCCGGCGACCTGGACTACTACAGGACGGACTCCCTGACCGGCACGATAACCAACGGCACGGGCCAGGCCGTCAACCGCACGCTGCACGCGCCCGGCGCACCAGGCTCGCTGTCCTGGGTGTCCGACGTGGTGCTCGACCCTGCCGCTCTGCCGCTGATACCCGCCGGGCGGGCCGAGAACGGCACGAGCAATTTTGACGCGCTCGACGGGGCCTCCGACGTAGACGTCGCTGCCGTCGGGGGCCGGACGTACGCCGTGGTCGCCTCCGCCGAGGGCGACGCCGTCCAGCTCATACGCGTGCACGAGAACGGCACCCTCGAGGCAAAGCACTCGGTCAGCGGAGGTAGCCGCTCGGGCCCCGTACTCGACTACGCGCACGGCATCGACGCCTTTTACATGGGCGGCGACGCGTACGCGCTCGTCGCCGCGCACGGGGGCAACGGCGGCGTTCAGCTGCTGCGCATAAACGGCAACAACGAAACCCTCACGGCGGTGGACTCGCTGCCCGACTACAGTGACAGCAACACCCTGGAGCTCCACGGCGCCATCGGGGTCGCAGCATTCGAGATGAACAACGCCATGCACGCCCTGGTCTCCTCGTTCTGGGACGACGGCATCCAGCTGATCCGCATCGGCAGCGACGGCACCCTCACGGCGGTGAGCTCGCTGGAGCTGGGCAGGGCGCAGGACGCGGCCGTGTTCGACCTGGGCGGCGCAAAGCACGCCCTCGTCACCAGCAGAAACGCCAGCGGCGGCGTACATCTGGTCAGCATCGACGCCGCCAGCGGCGCCCTCGCGGCGGTGAGTTCGCTGCCCGACAACGGCACCCTGGCGCTTGCCGACCCGCAGCGCGTCTCCGCATTCGACCTGGGCGGCACCATGCACGCCCTGGTGGCCTCGGCGGGCGACGACGGCATCCAGATGATCCGCATCGACGCGGACGGCACCCTGGCGCCGGCCGGATCCGCCTCGGACGGCGATCCCGGCTTTGCCGAGCTCGGCGGCGCCGATGGCATGGCCGCCTTTACCGACGCCGCGGGCGCCACGTACGCCCTCGTCGCCTCGCGCGGCGACGACGGCATTCAGCTGGTTCTCGTGCGCGGCGCCGGCGCCGGCGCCGTCGGCGGCCTAGCCCCTGCCGGCTGGGCCTCGGACGGCGATCTCGGCTTTGACGAGCTCGACGGCGCCGCCGGGGCGGCAGCTTTTTCCATGGACGGCCGCCGGTACGCCGTCGTCTCCTCGTCGACAGACGACGGCGTGCAGCTCGTGCGCATGTACCCCGCGTCTGTGGTCAACGTCACCTCGACGGCGCTCAACGGCACGTACTCGCCTGGTGACGCAATCAACATTACCGTGGCATTCGACCACCCCGTCCACGTCTCGGGGCCCGTAGAACTGCGGCTGAACTCGGGCGGCGCGGCCGCGTACCGATCGGGCAACAACACCGCCGAGCTGGTGTTCCGCTACGAGGCGGGGCCGGGAGACTACGCGGCCGACCTAGAGTACGTGGGCGCGCTGTCCGGGGGCGGCTCGATCAGGGACGGCGCGCTCCTTGGACAGCTCGTCGGCCGCACGTTGCCCGCGCCCGGTACCGGAAGGTCGCTCGGCGACCTAAAGGACATTACAATAGGAACGCTGCCGTCGGTCGCGTCGGTCTCGTCGCCGAGCGCCCCCGGACCGCACGGGATCGGCGACACGATCCTCGTCAACGTGACTTTTGGCAGGCCCGTGACGGTCACGGGCAGCCCGCTGCTCGAGATGGTTGCGGGCGGCGCGGGCCGCAACGCGACGTACGCGCCCGGAATGTCGGGCGGCGCGAGCCTGCTGTTCGAGCACACCGTCCGGCGGGACGACTCTACGCAAAACCTGGCCTACACGGGGCCGTCGGCCCTCTACCTCAACGGAGGCAGCATAGCGGGCACGGAGCACGGCCTGGCGGCCAACCTGACGCTGCCCGCCCAGCAGGGCGGACTGTCGGCGCAGGGTCCCATTGTAGTCGACGGCATCGAGCCGCGGATCGCCGGCGTCACGTCGCCCGACGGCAACGGCACGTACGGGACGGGAACGACGATCAACATCACGGTCAGGTTTACCGAGCCCGTGTCGTTCGAGCCCGCCAGCGCGCGCCCCGAGATCCCGCTCGACACGGGCAGCGGCGCGGGAGGGGAGCCGCGGCGCGCGGTGTGCACGCCGGGGGCCACTGCCAGCGCCGAGCTTGCCTGCGCCTACGAGGTTCGGGAGGGCGACGCAACCGCGGACCTGGGGTACGCGGCGGGCTCGTCGCTTGAGCTCGGCGGCGCCGCTGCCATGGACGCGGTGGGCAACGGACTGGCCTCGCCCGCGCCGCTGCCCGTCTCGCCCCCCGGGGCGACGCTCAGCGGATCCAAGGACATTGAGCTCGACACGGCCGTCCCCGCGGTTCTGCGCGTCACGTCGCCCAACGACAACGGCACGTACGGCCGGGGCTCGGACATTCGCATCAATGTCGTCTTCGACGGCGACGTGAATATCGACCCCGAGCCGCGCTCCGGCGACGCTTCGGTGCCCACGTTGCGCCTAGAGACGGGCGAGATCGACCGCAACGCCCTGTACGAGGGCGGCAGCGGCACCACTACGCTCCGCTTCGCCTACACGGTGGTCGCCGGCGACTTTTCGGCCGACCTGAACTATACGTCGGCCGGCGCGCTCTCGCTGGGCCACAGGGCACTCGTCGACGAGTACGGCAACCGCGAGCAGGGCCCCGCCCTGCCGGACCCGGGCTCGGCGAGCTCGCTCGGCGGCCAAAAGGACATTGCGGTGCGCACCGTGCCTGTAGTCGATGCCGTGCGCGCAAACTATACGGACACCTTCCTAAAGGTGGGCCAGACGGTGGGCGTGCGGGTGCAGTTCTCGGAAAAGGTGAGCGTCGACCCCGCTCCCGGCGGCGCGGTTCCGTACGTCGAGCTCGACACGGGCCGACCCGGCGCCACTGCCGGCGCCGCGTACTCTTCGGGTAGCGGAAGCCACTCGCTCGAATTCTCGTACCCCGTGCACCCTGCCGACTCCAAGGGCGTCCTCGACTATAGCGGGATCGGGGCCCTAAAGGCCAACGGCTCGGCGATCCGGGGGGCCGGCTCCGGCGCTAACCTGACCCTGCCGGATCCCGGCTCGGCCGGCTCGCTCGCGCCCGCCGGTATAGAGCTGCGGCCCAACGAGGCGCCCGAGATCGGCCCGCTGGTCAACCGCACCGTCGGCGCCGGCGTCGAGCTGCATGCGGACATTGCCGCCGCCGACCCCGAGGGGCAGCCCGTCGCGTTCAGCCTGGTTGGCGCAGCCCCTGCCGGCGCCGCGATCGACACCCGAACCGGCCTCTTTGCGTGGACGCCGACCGAGGCGCAGCGGCTGGCCCCGGGCAACCCGTACAACATAACCGTGCGCGCGACCGACCCGCACATGGCCAGCGACACCGCATGGTTTACCGTGACCGTCGTCGAGGCGCCGCCTGCAGGCTATACGGGGCCCACGATCGCCGCCATACCCGGCGCGGAGGGGCGCGAGGGCGAAGAGATCCGGCTCGACATTGCGGTGGCCGACGACGGCCACGGGCCCTATACGTACTCGCTCGTCGCCGACGCGGACCCGCCCCCGCCGGCCGGCGCGGCCGTGCATCCGAACGGCACGTTCTCCTGGACGCCGGGGTACGACCAGAACGGCACCCATGTGATCACGGCCAGGGCGGCCGACCGGTTCGGGCTGGACGGCAACCGTTCGTTCTCTGTAACGGTGCTCGATGCCGAGCCTCCCTGGAACCTGCCGCCCGCGATCGAGGCCGTCGACCCGCAGAGCGCCGACGAGGGCGATCAACTAGTGGTCCGCATCTCGGCGACCGACCCCGACGCGCCAATAACGTACTCGCTCGCCGGCGATCCGCCCGGCGGCGCGGCGATCGACCCTGCGACGGGCGTGTTCACGTGGCACATTGGGTACGACGCGGCAGGGACGCACACCATTACCGTGTCCGCGGCAGACCGCTACAACCGCACGTCCAGCCTCGACTTTACCGTCGTGGTCGCCGACAGGGTCTCCCGGAACCTGCCGCCCGAGATCGGGCCCATCCCGGCGCAGCGCGCAACGGCCGGCACGGCCCTGGCACTGCAGGTCAACGCGACCGACCCGAACGCGGGCGACGTGCTGTCGTTCGGCCTGGCCGACTCGCCGCCGCCGGGCGCGGCGATCACCACCGGCGGCCTGTTCACATGGACCCCGGGCCGCGACCAGGTCGGCCGGCACGTACTGAATGTGACGGTCGCCGACGACGGGGGCCTTTCGGACTCGGCGCCGCTCGCCGTCACAGTCGACGACTTTGGCGCGGCAGCCGCGGCGGCCGAGGCAGTGTTCGCGGGCCCGCGCACCGTCCGCATCGACTACAATGCGCCGCTCGGCCCGCCCGCGGGCCACGGGGGCCCCGTGTACGGAAACGTCTCGATAGGGGACGGGGACGGCGTCGGCTCGGCCGAGCCGGCCTCCGTGTCGGGGCTGGGCACGCGCACGCACATCGTCCGGCTCGAGGGCGACGCCGCCAGCGCGTCGCAGAACGGCACGATCTGGCTCCTCGCGAGCCTCGAGGGCGTGGCCAACGGCACCCTGTACAGGCTCACTCCCGGCCCCATTCCGGTGGGGGCCGGCGAGGGGGCGCGCACCCTCTCGCCGCCCGGCCAGTCGCCCGTCGCGGCGATCGAGGACGACGGCTTTGTCCGCGGGGTCAACGCGACGGCCGCCGGCGGCGCGGCCCGCCCTGCCCTCAACGTGACAAGCCTGGCGACCGGCGGAGGCGGCAGCGGCCCCGGGGCGAGCATCGAGGCGACCCTTCCCGCAGACGCCCCCGCCTACCTGGTCGCCTCGTTCGCCGAGGTCCGGCTCCCTCCGGGTGCATCAGCGAGGGGCATTCCCGCCGACGGCCTGATCGAGCTGTACATTCCGGCCTGGGCGCCGGCCGCGCAAGACGTCGCCGGCGCCTTTGGCGTCGACGAGGCCGACATACTCGGGGTTCCTGCCGTCGTCGAGATCGGCGACAACGCGACGCGCATCGTGTTCGACAGGCCCGTCCGCATACTCTTGGTGGGCCAGTCCGGCGGCAGCGCGTTCTATGCGGGCCCCGACGGCGCGGTGGTGCGGATCGCCGACATATGCGCGGCCGACGGCACGGCCGACGAGATGCACGACCTGATGGGCGGGTCGGGCGCGTGCCAGGCGGACTCGGCCGACGGCAGGGGCAAGGTCGTCCACACGTACCACCTGACGCGGTTCGGCACCGCGCAGGTGGACTATGGCGACACGTGCGGCGCCTCCCTCTCGTCGAAGACGATCGGGTTCGGCAGGGTCGAGGCCGGCGGGCGGTCGGAGGCCAGGGGGACGACGATAACGGCCAACGGCACGCTGCCCGTCGAGGGGGTGTCGATCGGCGCGGACGACTGGACGGCGGACGCGGACGGCGTTACCGTCGCAATGCCGGCCAACGCGACGAGCGTCAGGACGGCCGGCGGCGGCGGCGGCGGCGGCGGCGGCGGCGGCGGCGGCGGGGCATGGACGCCGCTCGGGGGCGCGGACTTTTCCGTGCCGTGGGGCGCAGGGCAGCAGTCGGCGTCAGTAGAGTTTCGGCTGGACGTGCCCGGAGACGCGCTGCCCGCGGGCGCCACCGCCACCACGGCTTCGCAGGCCGTAACCTACACCGTCACGTGCGGGGCGCCGGCGGAGTAGGGCAGCGGCAGCGGCAGCGGAGCAGGGGCGCGCATTCGGGACAGGCAGCATCCGCCCCGCGCCGCGCCCTGCAGGCGCAGGCCTGAACGTGCACGCTCGCCCCGCCTCCGCCCAACACTCCCACTAAAATACGCCGGCAACGCGGGCGCGCTGGATGCCGATGATGAGCGGAAAAGCCAACGGAGCGATGACGACGATTATGAGTTGTGAGGCATCCTTGCACATTGCATTGCGAGCACGGCCGGGCGGGCCGAGCCGGCCCGACCGCGCACCGGCCTTTGCCCGCTACAAGGTTGCGGGCGGGGTTCGGCTCGGGGCGCCGGCATCGCCCGTTGGTACTCGTAGCGACTCACAGCACGATGCAGTCCGGGCGCGCATCGGGGGACCGGCCCGATCACTGCCCCTTGGACTGCGCGGCGCCGGCCCCTGACCCGCGCAACGCCAATTTACCGCCCGTGCGGGTTGCAGGGCATGCCGAGCGCCGGCCGGTCGGGTGCCCGCTTCGTGCCGCCTGGTGCATCGACCATATGACTGCCGCATATCGCGTTCGCGCCGACGAGTGGGCACGGGGCACAACGGGGCTCGAGGGCCGGGCCGGCGCACTGGCCGTGCCGCCGACCGCATCTGCTGCGCTCTGATCATGGGCCGGCTCCGGGGCCGGGCCGGCGCGCTGGCCGCAGTGCCCCGACGTGGCGCCTGCGCGGCTGCCGCAGCGCGTGAGCAAGGGCGGCTGCGCGGCGTTTTCCACTCGGAGGGCGGGTGGCGCAGGCAGGCCGGACAAGCCGCGCAGGCGTGCATGTCGCGAGCCGCCGGGCCGCCGCCTCGACCCCTGGCGCAAGGAGCGCCCCGTAATGACGACAGCGCCCCCGGCTGTGTCTATCATACCCGTCTCCGCGGCCCATCTGCTAGGGGCCGGGCGGCAGTAGAATGCGCCATTCGTCCGCGCCGGCGTTCGCCGCCGCTCGGAGGCAATCGCGATGCTCCGTTGGCCGATCCTTGGCTGCCGCACGACGTTTCTACCGTCTACCTGCTCATGGCGGCCCGTGCGCTCCAGGTGTTGGCCGATCCTTGGCTGCCGCACGACGTTTCCACTCCCTCTATATGTGCATATCTTTGCCAGTTGCATCTCCAGCAATGCGCGGATGGCCGAGCCGGGTACGACACTGGTTGCGCGCTGTCTCGACTCCCTTACCGAGCCGCGGCTGTGAGGGTTGACCGAGACCTATTCCCTGTGCCCGGTTTGTGGCCGTGTCAATTTGCCTTTAAAAGCAGGCTGGCAGGCGGTTTTCCAGACTTTATAAGCAGGCTGGCAGGCGGTTTTCCAGACTTTATAAGCAGGCTGGCAGGCGGTTTTCCAGACTTTATAAGCAGGCTGGCAGGCGGTTTTCCAGACTTTATAAGCAGGCTGGCAGGCGGTTTTCCAGACTTTATAAGCAGGCTGGCAGGCGGTTTTCCAGACTTTATAAGCAGGCTGGCAGGCGGTTTTCCAGACTTTATAAGCAGGCTGGCAGGCGGTTTTCCAGACTTTATAAGCAGGCTGGCAGGCGGTTTTCCAGACTTTATAAGCAGGCTGGCAGGCGGTTTTCCAGACTTTATAAGCAGGCTGGCAGGCGCCCCTAGCATTATAAGGTAGGAGTACAAATGGCGGCTGTGTACGTTGCAAAGCTGGCCCGACTCAACCCCTGGTGGAAGGACAGGACGGCCATAGATGAAGACCCAAAGGTCGTCGCACTGGACGCTTCGGCACTCACGACCACTCCTGATCCGGACATTTTCGAGGCCGGGGACTATATCTACTCGCTCAGGGGCCCGCGCCAGGTGGGCAAGACCACGCTGGTCAAGCTCATGATCAAGCGCCTGCTTGAAAAAGCGCCTCCGCACAACGTCCTGTACTATTCGTTCGAGTCGGAACAAAACCCGATCGACGTAGAGAATGTGATCAACGAATACTTTGACACCAGCGGCCAGTCGAAAAAGTCTCGAAGGTACATGTTCCTCGACGAGATATCCAACGTCATCGACTGGCAGCGGCCCATAAAGATGTTCAAGGACATGAACATGCTCGAGAACTGTACCCTCGTAACGACGGGATCGCACTCTGTCGATCTGGCCAAGGCCACCGAACTACTAGCGGGGCGGAGGGGGGTGCCGAAGAAAAGCGCACTGGACAGGGTCGTCATGCCTATGAACTTTAGAAGGTTTGTCATGGCCACAGACAGGAGCCTGTACGACGATGCGGCAAGGGTAGTTCCCATGGATCAAAAATCGCGCCTTTCCATGCTCAAGATGGCGGCATCGGGTGAAATTAGTCCTCCGGTCAAGGAGCTCCGCATCCGCCAGAACGAACTTGACAGTTGCTTGCACAAGTACCTTGTGGCCGGTGGAATTCCGTTTATTGTGGATCGGTTTGTTAAGGACGGACACGTCGACGACGTGCACTACAAGACGTACATGGATCTTGTCAAGAACGGCTTTGGGCATCTTGGCAAGGATCCGGCGCATGCAGGCCAGATCATGGGCCGAATTGCCGAGTGCACGGGCACGACCGTCTCGTGGTCGTCGCTCAAGAGCGAGACGGCCGTGTCGAGCCACCACACCGTCGGGGAATACGTGAAAATTTTGGGCGACATGTTCTGCACAAGCATGCTGTACAGGTACAACTCGGCAAGCGACATTCCAAAGTACGATGCGCAGAAAAAGCTCTACTATCGCGACCCCTTCTTTTTTCACATGGCCAACGGAATCGGCCTTGACAATATCTATGATCGTAGCCTGGAATGCATGGACGACCCGGGATGCCTTGCCAAGCTCGTCGAGCAGGTTGTCGGCGAGCACATAGTGCGCCTGGCGTACGGCACGCTCGGGATGCGCGTCGCGTACGGGCACGACAACGCCGTGTTCTACTGGAGATCGCGCAGCCAGAGGGAGGTCGACTTTCTGGTCAGGGAGCGCGGCGGCGGCATGATTCCAGTCGAGGTAAAGTATCAGGCCCAGATAAAAGGCGGTGACATGTACGGCATATACGACTACGGGAGGGCCACGGGCACGGGCGGGGGAATTCTGGTCACCAAGGGCGAGATGAAGGCGGGGCGCGGCGCCGGCCGCCTCCCCGCATCCGTGTTCCTCTTTCTTGTGTGAGGCGGCGGGGGCGCGCGGCGCCGGCCGCCGGTTTGCCCCACTTGGCCGCACAACTGGCCGGCCGGCCGGCGGCACGGGGAAGATGCCGCGGCGCGGGGGCGGAGCGCGCGGCGCCTGCCGCCCTGCCGCTTGCGTGCTTCCAGACCCGTCTTTCCTCCCTCCCTATCCTCCCCGCCCCTCCGCACGAGATATTTGCCGCCCCTCCCGCCGCCCGGCCGTGAGGGTCGCCGCGCTGTTCTCGGGCGGAAAGGACAGCGCGTACGCGGCGATGAGGGCCGTCGAGTCCGGCCACACCCTGGCATGCCTCGTGACCGTCATTCCGCCGTCGCCGGCAAGCGAGCTGCTGCACTACCCGTGCGCGGGCATGACGGCGCTGCAGGCCGAGTCGACGGGCGTGCCGCACGTCCTGAGGCGCGCCGGGTCCGACGAAACGGGCGGCCAGGGGCGCGCCGTGGCGTCCGCCCTGGCCGAGGCGGCCGAGCTGCACGGCGCGGCGGGGGCCGTGCACGGCGGGCTGCGCAGCGTGTACCAGTGGCGCGCCTTTGGGCGCGCGTGCGGCGCGGCCGGCCTCGAGCCGCTCGCACCCCTGTGGGCGGGGCGGGACGGCGCGCGCCTCCCGGCGCAGCTGTCCTACATGCGCCGCCTGCTAGGCGCCGGCGTAAGGTTTGTCGTGGCGGCGGTCAGCGCGGGCGGGCTCGGCCCCGGCTGGCTCGGCAGGGAGGTCGACGGGGCGGCCCTCGACGAGCTGGCCGGCCTGTCGCGCCGGCACGGGATCGGCGCGGACTTTGAGGGCGGCGAGGCCGAGACGCTCGTCGTCGACTGCCCGCTGTTCTCGCGCCGCCTCGACATAGTCAGGAGCGAGGCGCGCTGGGACGGGTGCCGCGGCGAGCTTGACATAATAGAGGCGCGCCTGGGGCGGGGCCGTGCTCGACAGCCTGCGCACCAACCTGCGGACGGCGATCAAAAAGATCGTCAGCTCGTCTGGCGTCGACAAGGAGCTCATTGCGGCGCTCGCCCTTGACGTGCAGCGGGCCCTCCTGTACGCCGACGTCGACGCCCGACTGGTCACCGGGATATCGTCGCGGATAAAGGAGAGGGCCGCAAGCGAGTCGCCGCCGCCGGGCCTGCCGCGCAAGGACCACATCGTAAAGATCGTGTACGAGGAGATGGCGCGACTGCTCGGCGAGGGGTCCGACGAGTTCAAGTTCCAGCCCGGCCGCACCAACCGCGTCCTCATGCTCGGCATACAGGGCAGCGGCAAGACGACGGTCACGTCAAAGCTCGCAAAGCTGCTCACAAAGCAGGGGTACAGGACGGGGGTCGTCGGGGCCGACACGTACCGCCCCGGCGCGCTCGTCCAGCTGCGCACCATGTGCGAGCGCGCCGGCGTCGAGGTGTACGGCGAGGACGGCGAGCGCGACCCGGCGGCCGTGGTCCGGCGCGGCCTGAAAAAGCTCGGCGGCCTCGACGTCGTCCTGATAGACACGGCCGGCCGCCACAAGGAGGACGCGGGGCTGCTTGAGGAGATGCGCGAGATCGGCGCCGCCGCCGAGCCCGACCTGGCGCTCCTCGTCATCGACGGGACGATCGGGCGGCGGTGCTTTTCGCAGGCCGAGGCGTTCCACAAGGCCGTCGCCGTCGGCGGCATCGCCGTGACAAAGCTCGACAGCTCGGCAAAGGGCGGCGGGGCACTGGCCGCCTCGTCCGCCACGGGCGCGCGCGTCATGTACATCGGGACGGGCGAGCGCATCGACGACATCGAGCAGTTCTCGCCGACGCGCTTCGTCGGGCGCCTGCTCGGCATGGGCGACATACAGGCGGTGCTCGACCTGGCCAGGCGCCTGGAGAGCGAGAGCGACGACGTGCGGCTCAGGCGCATGGCGAACGGCAAGATGAACATGGACGACTTTTACTGCCAGCTCGAGCAGGTCGGCGACGCCGGCGCGCTGCGCGGGATTCTCGACAGCATGCCGGGCGTGGTGGGATCCATCAACGAGGACCAGCTCGACAAGATCGGCGGAAAGATGGTCAGGTGGAGGCACATCATACAGAGCATGACGCAGGCCGAAAAGGCCGACCCCGACCTGATCAACGCGTCGCGAACGACGCGGATAGCGCGCGGGTCGGGGCGCCCCGAGCACGACGTAAAGGAGCTCCTAAAGGGGTACCGCAACTCGAAGGGAATGATGAAGGCCGCCAAGGGGCGCAACATGAAGGGCACGCTGCGCAAGCTCGGGATCGGGTAGGCGGAAGTGGGCGGGGGGGGGGGGGGGGGGTGGCCCGCGGGGCCCCGCCGGGGCCCCGCGGGCCGCGTGCGCGCACATTCGCGGCTCCGGGGCGATTCGCGCCCAGGGCGTCTGCGCAGGCGCGCGGCGCGGCCGGGGCCGGCGGGGCCGCGTACGATACCCCGCCGGCCGCCTGCGACGGATCGGGCCGGCGGGGGCCGTCCTCCCTGACTGCGGCAGGCGCCTGCCCGCCCGCGCACTGGGGGGATCCGAGACTTTGCTGATCGCGCCGCGGCCAAGATTTCTTTGCCGTGAAGTTGATCCGGGATGCGCGCCGGCGGCATGTCGCATAGGATAAATCCGGTGCCTGCCGGCCAGCGCGTGTGGGAGGATCGGCGGACGGCGGCGGCGGCGCCGGCGGCGGGACGCCGGAAGGGGACGCGCCCGAAAAGGAACTGGCCGCGCTTGACGGGGACATTCGCGCGGATCCGGAAAATGCCGGCAAGCACCTGGGCCGCGGCCTGTCCCTGCATCATAACGGCCGCCACAAGGAGGCGCTCTTGGCGCTCGACGAGGCGGTGCGCCTGGAACCGGGCAACGCAGAGGGGCACCGCGGCCGCGGCCAAGCCCTGTATTCTATCGGCCGCTACGAGGAGGCGCTCGCCGCGTTCGACGAGGCGGTGCGCCTGGATCCGGGCGACGCGGCGGGGCGACGCGGCCGCGGCCTGTCCCTGCACTATTTGCATCGCTACGACGAGGCCCTAGCGGCGTTCGACGAGGCGGTGAGGCTGGAACCGGACGGCGCGGCGGGGCACCTGGGCCGCGGCGACGTCCTCCATTCTCTCGACCGCTACGACGAGGCCCTAGCGGCGCTCGACGAGACGGTGCGGCTGGAACCGGGCGACGCGGCGGGGCACTGGAGCCGCGGATGGTCACTGTACTGTCTGGATCGCTACGACGAGGCCCTCGCCGCGTTCGACGAGGCGGCGAGGCTGGAACCGGGCGACGCAGAGTGTCACCGGAGCCGCGGCGACGCCCTGCGGTCTCTTGGCCGCCGCATGGAGGAGCTCGCGGCATTCGACGAGGCGGTGCGCCTGGATCCGGGCCGCGCGGCGTGTCACCAGGGCCGCGGCTGGTCACTGCACCATCTGGATCGCTACGACGAGGCCCTCGCTGCGTTCGACGAGGCGGTGCGGCTGGAACCGGGCGACGCAGAGGGGCACCTCGGCCGCGGCGACGCCCTGCGTTATCTCGGCCGCTACATCGAGGCACTCGTGGCGCTCGACGAGGCGGTGCGCCTGGATCCGGGCCGCGCGGCGTGTCTCAGTGGCCGCGGCTGGTCCCTTTGCTGCCTGGATCGCGACAACGAGGCCCTCGCTGCGTTCGACGAGGCGGTGAGGCTGGATCCGGCGGACGTTTGGGGGCACCTCGGCCGCGGCACCGCCCTGCGTTCTCTCGGCCGCAACGACGAGGCCCTCGCCGCGTTCGACGAGGCGGTGAGGCTGGAACCGGGCGACGCAGAGGGGCACCTCGGCCGCGGCACCGCCCTGCGTTCTCTCGGCCGCAACGACGAGGCCCTAGCGGCGCTTGACGCCGCGGTCAGGCTGAATCCCGAGGACGCAGAGGGGCACCTGGGCCGCGGCGTTACGCTGGCCGGCCTCGGCCGCAACGACGAGGCCCTCGCTGCGTTCGACGAGGCGGTGCGCCTGGATCCGGCGGACGCCGCGGGGCACAGGGGCCGCGGCGACGCCCTGGTGAGGCTTGGACGCCGCGAGGATGCCCTCGCGGCGTTTGACACTGCCGTGCGGCTGGATCCGGGGAATGCAGAAGGGCACAAGAAGCGAAGCGCTGTCTCGGCGGCATTGATTGGCATGAAGTGACACTTGCCTTGTACAACGAGGCGGTGCGGCTCGAACCGGGCAATTATGATGTCGTAGGGCTCGCAAGGCGCCCGCTAGGCGGCCGTCGCGGTTGGCGGCGGGCCCATCTCGCACTGCCATATCATCGCCGGCCATGCCGCACGCTGTCGGCTGTCCCCGCCCGCCTGCCAATAGCACCCGGCCTCTTCGCCGGCGATCGTGGATGCCTGCAAAAGGCCTTTGAAAAAGCCGCCCGTGCCGTCTGCGGGGGCGTGCACAAGCTGGCAGGCCGCCGCCTGCACCAGTGCATCGCACAGGCCGGCGTCGGCCGCAGCCATGACGTTGCCGGCCGCCGCGACGTCGTTGCGCTCGGCCGCCGCGACGTCGTTGCGCTCGGCCGTCGCGACGGCGCCGGAGGCTGGCGAAATCAAGTCGATGGGCAAGCCGGGCGCAGTCCTGGCTGACAACCGTGAGTCTGCCCAAAAGGGCATTCAGGAGATCGTTCGGGTGAGCATTAAGGAGAGCATTAAGGAGAGGAACCAAGAGTATCCAAGAGGACATCGACTACGCCTCCCGCGCGTGCATTCCTAGGACGCTGGCGCGCGCGTATACGCCCCTCAAATTGCCTTTGACCCGTGCTAGCGCAATCTGCAAAACCCGCCGCCCCAACGACTCGCAGGTTGCCTGGCGGCTAGGCGCGCCGCCGTTTTTGCGGCGATCGGGCAGGCCGGCTGCCAGTCAAGCCCGCTTTCATACGCCGCCGCTAGATGCCCGCCAGTATTTCCGCCGCTATGTTGAGGGCCCCGCCTGTCTACCGTCTCTGCCCGTAGCCGCCGGCGCCTTGGCCGGTACCGGCCGCACCGCCGCGCTCGCACCGTCGAGCTCGGCCGCCCTGCAGTATGCGGGCAGGGCCTCTTCCTGGCGTTCGGCCTCGGACAACGGGATGCCGCACCCGCGCGCGCCCCCTTGTCGGGGATGCGGTAAATGCGGCAGGCAGCGATGCGGGCCCCGCCGGCGCCGCATGTGCATCGCCGGCCCCGCCTGCGTCCTCTGCGCGGCCGGCCTCGAACGGCTATTAACGCGGGCGCCGGCGGCCGGCGCATGGGGCCGGGCGGGCGGCTGGGGCGGGCGGCCGCCGGCGCGGCCGGCCTGCTCGCCGAGTACGCGCTGTGCGACGCGTGCCTCGGCCGCATGTACATGCGGCGCCTCGGGCTGCGCTCGCCGGAGCGCCTCGGCCGGCGGCTGAGGGGGATGGCCGGAGGCGGCGCCGGCCGCCGCCGCCCTGCCGCCGCCCGGCCGGCGGAGGGGGCATCCCGCGGGTGCTACGTGTGCCGCGGCCTGCTCGGCTCGCTCGGCCCGTACGTAGAGCGCATGGCCGCCCGCGCCGGGGCGTACGAGTTTTCCGCGGCCATGGTCGGCGTGACCCCGCGCCCGTCGATGGCCGAGCGCGACGACGAGGTCCGCTCGCGGCATGCGCTCTCCGGCGCGCCGCCGCTGCGCGCCGCCCTGTCGGCCGCCCTGTCGGCGGCCCTGTCCCGCGCCGCCGGCTGCGCCATCGACAGGAAGAGGCCGGACCTCGTCCTGACGGTAAACCTGCGCGACGACACGGTCCTGGCCCGCTCGCGCGCCGTCGTCGTGCGCGGCCGGTACTCAAAGTCCGCCCGCGGCCTGCCTCAAAAGCAGGGCGCATGCGAGGGGTGCGGCGGGCGGGGGTGCGGCGCGTGCGGGTTCGCGGGGATACGGCCAGGGCCGGGCAGCGTCGAGGCCGCCCTGTCGGGGTTCCTGTGCGGCGCCCTCGGCGCCCGCCGCGCTAGGATGACATGGGTCGGCGGCGAGGGAATGGACAGCCTCGTCTCGGCGCCCGGCCGCCCGTTCTATGCCAGCGTGGCCGACCCCGCGCGGCGCGGCGCCGCGCTGCCCCGGGATGCCGACCTCGGCCCCGTGGCCGTGTCCTGCCTGGAAGAGGTCGCATCGGTTCCGAGCGGGCCGGTGCCGTTCTCGACCGTCCTCGAAATGTCGCTGCGCGCCGGCCGGCCGGTCACGGACGCCGAGATCAAGTCGGTCGAGTCGGCCATGGGGGCCGGCGCGGCCGCCGTGTACGGGGGCGCCGGCGGGGGGCGCGCGGAGAGGGCGCTCGGGCCGGCCGAGTGCCGCCGCGAGTCGCCCGACTCGTTTGCGCTGGCGGTCAGGGCCGAGGGCGGCATTCCTCTGCGGGAGCTTGCCGGCGGCGAGGCCGTGTTCCCGAACGCGTCGGCCGTGATCGGCGCCGAGTGCAGGATAGAGCGCCTCGACATTCTCGGCGTCGACGTGGGGGCCGTGGCTGGGCCACGGCCTGGGCCGGAGGCGGGGGCGGGATCCGGCGGGATAAGCTCGGGTAGTCTGGGCCGGGCCGCGGCTGCTGCCGCACAAGGCATTGGGTGGGCACGGCAGGGCGCTCGCAGGTATTCCGATCGCGAGCTGGCCTCCGCGTTCCCCGAGTACGATGCCCAGAAAAAAGCGCGCAGGATGATGGCGGCGCTCGTCGACCATGCCATGCTCGCGGCAGGGCGCGGCGCCGGCTCCACCGATGCCACCAACAAGATCGTCGATGCCTACACTAAGCGGGCCTGGGAGTTAGCGACCTCGTTCTGGCGCGGCACCGACGTTGACGAGCTTGAGCAACTTGGCAAGACGGGCAGGCTCGGAGCAGCGCCCAAAAAACGAGGCAGTGACTACCCATTCGTATCGGTGTCGTCAGACCAGGCCGAGGGGTATGGTTTTGGCGTGGGCGTACTACTCGAGCTCGACGCCGGCGCGATCCGTAGCGCCGAGGGTTCGGATGCGTTCAGGGTAAGATACATGGTGGATGCGACGGTGGGGCCCCGACACGGTGGCGAAGAAATGCTCGACACCGGCACCGGCACTGGCGGCACGCTCGGCTACCCTGCCATGTATGCAAAGGAGCTCGAGACACGACTGCGGCTGGATGCCATGCCTGCCAGCGTGATCGTGCGCATCTACGTCACGGTCCGCGCCAAGTACGACGCGGAGTATCTATCTGAAATATATTCGTCCTTTTCACACATTGCACCGATCGTGTTCGTACCGGAAGGCTACCACGGAGCGTCCTACGATGCCCGCCACAGCGGCAATGACGACGACGACGGCGAGACGGGTGAGGGGGCTGACTGACCGGATGCCCCTTACGAGTAATATTATATGGGCCCAGCGGCGGGGGGACGACCATGAAGCATAAGCACGCCGACAGGTTCGTCCGCGAGAACAACGCCATCCTTATCCGTAGGATGGTTCCCCGGGTTGCGAGAGAGCTGCACCAACTCACCGGTGACCAGCCCGGCCCGCAGGCCGTCTTGGATGGCGTGCGGAAAAAACTGGCGCACTGGCGCCCAGACGTCCCCGACGAGCAGGTACTGGAAGTGCTCAGCAGGATGGCTGGCAGCGGCAACGACGGCGGCGATCCACTCTTGACACACCGCCGAAAGGACTGGTGGCCCATGCCGCGCCCAACCGAGGACAATGCCGAGTACTTGGGACGCATCAGCCGCTGGCTGAATACGGATGAGGGAATGGCAGCCGCCCTCCGGAACGCCCCGCCCCCCGCAAGCCGCAGCACAGCCGCGAAGGCTCTTCTCGCACCTGCCGGGCCGCGCGGAAAGGGGCGCGGGATCGGCGCAGGAAAGGGCGGAACGGGGGCAAAAAGCGGGGCCTGACCCTGCGCGGCTGCCCACGTGTAGGTCAGAGGAACACGGCGCAGAACGGGGGCAAAAAGCGGGGCCTGACCCTGCGGCCTTTCCGATCGAGAAACTGCGCGGAATATTGGTGACGAGCATCGAGCCGGGCTCTGGTGCATGCCGAGGGTGGGCGCCTGCGTCGCTGGCATGCCTACCGAGCGCCACTTCCTATCCCGCGTGGTGCATCGCCGCGGCCGCATCTCCCCGCGCCGGCAGGCGCCGCCCTAGAGTCTGAATGTGCTTGCTGCCCTGCTTTGGCAGGCGCGATCCCTGGTCCTGTCCCTACTGACGCCTATTGCGAGCACGGGATAAAATATCAGCTTGGTCGGACCGGCAGGCCAGTTTTTGCTCACCATTGGGGTTATCCCGACAGGGTGCGGCTAAGGGCACGGCTTCGCCTATCAATGCCGGCAGCTCCCGCACGGACTGTCATAACCGACACGTACATCGAGGAGTGCCAGCCCGACGCCGAGATACTGGCCGCTTTGGACAACGCGGGCAGGTACCCGCTAGTCGTCAAGGTGTTGGCCATGAAGGTTGCCGCTGCTGCAGATCGACAGCGGCCCAAGTACAGGCGGCTCGGAATGAAGCGCACTGCATGGCTCTACAACGCCTCCGAGCGCGCCCTGTACCGCTGGGGCCGCCTGCCAAAAAGGCGGCGTCGACGCACTCCGATCGAGCTCGGCACCGGCGCGATCCGCAACGCCGGGGGCTCGGACGCGCCCGGCATCCGCTGCACGGCGGATGCGGCGGCGGGGCCCCGTGCGCGGCGGGCGCCCTCCGGCTACGCGCCTCCCCGCCCGGGGCCGGCGCGCGCGGCCGCGCGCATCCTGCCCAGCTCGGGGCCGAGGCCATCCCTGTACACGCTCGCCACGCCCCACCTGGCGACGAGGTCCAGGACGCCGCGGACGCCGGGGCCTCCCTTGTCGACGTCGCGCTCCTCCTCTTCCGCGCACATCACAAAGCCTAGCCTCGCGCCGGACCACTGCCTGATTGCGTGTATCTCGCAGAGCCTCTCCTTTATGGCCGCATGCGATCCCGGCGCGGAGAGCGACGCGGCGAAGAGCGCCGCGCGCGGCGCGCCGTCCTAGAAGAACACGTTCGGGAACCGCACGGGGCAGGCGCACCCCTCCAGGCCGAACTCGTGCTCCTCCCTGTAGCACCCCCCGGGGAATCCCGCCCCTGCAATCGCCTCCCTGAGCCAGGCGCCCTCCCCGCCGTTCGCTGGCGGCACGCCGACCCTGCTGGCGTACGCCCACTCCAGCGCCTCCCCGTGCGTCGCGAACTCCATCAGGGTCTTGGGCGGCGTCACCACCAGGCTGTCCCTAACCTGGCCCCTCACCAGGTTCTCTAGGTAGTTGTCGCCCACGCTGTACGGGCCCTGCATCCCCTCGCCCCTGCCCGCGCTGTACCTAAAGCCCGTCCGCCGGCGCACCTCTGCCCAGTTGTCGGTGACCTTCCGATAGGCCACGTTCTTGTCCGGGTCGTACAGGATAACCCCCACGTTGAGCGTGTCGTGGTACACCCCGTCGTGCGGAACCACCATTATCGTCGACACCTGGCAGTTCGTCATGAAGGCGCGCCCCCCTGCAGGCACGGGCCTGCCGTGATCGCGCCGACCAGCGCGCCGCGCTCGAGATCTGCCATGGCCAACCTCGCCGCTTCCGCGCCGGCTCGCGCATCGGGGCCCCATTCCCGGGGCAGCACGCCAAAGAATTCACCCCCCCCGCCTCCCGACAGGTGGCTCGAACGCGCCGGCAAAACCCTCAAAGTCGCTAGGGCCCCTGACGGAGGACGTGACAAGGCAAAATTCCAGAATCGGGCGCATTCTGTGGTATAGTCCGGCCACAGACTCTGCGGACCGGTCGTCCCCTCCAAACGCGAGCCCGTAGCCGAACCCGCGGCACGAGCACCGGCCTCCCGACGCGTCGGGCCCGATTCCAGCGTTGTCGCAGTGCTTGCCTTGACTTTGCACTAGCGTGTCGAACTCGAGAATGGCGGGGACCGCCTCGGCGTTGCTAGTGCCGCTTTCGGCCGCGCTCCTGCCCATCTTGATCGAGTACGACCTGACGGTGAGCAGTAAGTCTGAAAGCCTTGCGCCAAAGTGCCTGCCCGGGCCGACCGGCGGGAGCCCGGCGCGTCCGCACTCTGCGCTGATCTGCACCGCCTGCCACTTGTCCAGCTGCATCAGGACCGGCTCGAGCAAAGGCAGCCCAAAGCGCCTTGACAAATACGCGCAAAGGAGCTCGTTGAGGGCAGTTCGATCGCCGCCCGTGCGGAACTTGGCTATGCAGAACATGCCGTCCAGCCCCTGCATCTTCCAGGCGTTCGACATGCCACTTCCAATGGGTCCCACGGATTGCCCGCACTTGACGGTCTCCACACTGCCGCATGCCGGGCGGCCGTCTAAAAAACTGCCGCGGCCTGTTGCACGGCGGCCTGTATCCCTGCGTCAGGGCGGAGGGGAGGGGAGGGGGCGCGGCGCGCACCACTGCTGGCGCCGTGGGGCCGAAAGGCGAATCCAATCTCGCACCGGGCGCGTCGACGGCGGGCATTGCTGTCGCCGGGGAGGGGCGGAGGGGAGGGGGGCCGCGGCGATCGCAACGCCGCGCCTGGCCGACGGCCAAGCGCACATCCGGCGACGCCGCGGCCTCCGCAGTCCTTGCAGTTGGTCACGAACGCGGCGCGGGCGGCGGCGCGGGCGGCGCATTTTGCCGCCTTTGCCGCCGTGCAGCCGGAGCGTGCGCACATTCGGGCATGCTCGGACCGCCGCCGCGCCCTGCGCCAACGGGGCGTCCCGGGCGGATGCGGGAAGCCGAATGCGCGCAACGGGGCCTGCGCAGTGGCCCGCCGCATGCTCGCGCGGCGCGCCGCCCCTGCCCTCCCCCGCCCGGCGCCCGGCGCCCGCCGGGCGCCGGGCGGGGCGGAAGCCGCGCCCCCGCCGCTACATATCTACAAATAGCGGGGCCCGTCGGCCGCGGCGTTGCCAGCGCGAAAAAAGGGCAAGCACCACCGCCGCGCGGACGATCGCGCCGCGCGCCGCGCGTCAAAGACCGCCAAGCGCGGCAAGGCGCGGGTCCGCTAGCGCACCCCTCCTTGCCCCCGCGCGGAGGCCCCCGCCGGCGCGCCCGGATCGCCGCCGGATGACACGTTTTTACGGCGCCGCGCGCCCGCGCCCTCCGTGGATCCGCTGTTTCGCGTCAACGAGGCGCGCGACCGGGGCGACATACCCGACCACGTCCACCGCCTCGTCACCCGCCGGTTCGGCATTGCCGCCTCGGGCATCGAGCGGGTCGAGCGGGCGTCCGGCCTCGGCTATCCCGCGGCGTACGTCGAGCCGGCCGCGGTCGTCACCGCGCCCGACCCGAACACCATGCAGTACGGCATACTGTTCGCAAGGACGCTGCCAGTCCGGATCGGCGGCGCGATGCGCGTCGTAGTCCAGCTGTCCGCCCCGCTCATCGCGTACGGCCTAAAGGGCACCGTGCACGCGATCGTCGCCCACGAGTTCCTGCACTACCTCGAGCTGCTCCACCGCGCGTCCCGGATGGACGTCGTCTCCGACGAGGTCACGGCGAGCATATTCGAGAGCGTGCACGCCGACGGCGGGCGGCTCTTTGAGCCGGGGGCGGCACTCGGCGACCGCACGCTCGTCTCGCACGTCACGAGGCGGTTTCCTGCCGGGTTCCGCGACGAGCGGCTCGAGGGCAAGACCGTCCGGCTGTGGCTCGGGAGGGGCCTGCCCCGGGAGGTCGTCCGCCTCGACTCGAACACGGCCCGCCTCTCTGCCACGGACCTGTCGGCGGTCGAGGTCGGCGGCGGCATGGCCGCCCGCCTCGCCGAGATCGACAAAAAGAGCGAGGCGATGCGCCGGCGGCGGGCGCGCTCGTACTATCCGTGAGCCGGCGGCGCGATCCGCCGCGCTAGGGCTGCCCGAACTCGGTCAGCCCGCACTTGCCGCAGGTGCGCCTGTCCTTGTGGACCGCCATGTACACGCCCTTGCCGCACCGCGAGCAGACCCTCCGCAGCCTGGTCGCCTTGCCGCCGTCAACCTTGTACAGGACGGATATCTTTTGGCTGGACCCCTTTTTGCCCTTTTTTCCGGCGTCGGCCACCTATGCCCCCCCCTCTTCCCCCTGGGCCGCCCCGCCCCCCTCTTCGTCGGGCTTTGACTCGGCTGCCTCTTTCTCGGCCCTTGCCTTTTTGTCCTTGTCGAGCCTGTCAAAGACGGCACGGCGCACGTGCCTCTTGGCCGCCGCCTCGTCGTCGTACACGTAGAACGTGCCCGTAATGACGGTGCGCCCCACCTGGCTCTTCAGCCCCATCGGGACGACGGTCCTGCCGTCTAGCCCGTACTCTTTGGTGACGATGTCGACGGCGTCGAGCCGCGTGAGCCTGCCGCCGAGCCCCGCAAAGTTGCACGTAAGCTCGCGCCTGGCCAGGAACGCATTGTCGACGTCGGCGACCTTTTCTACGAGCGACACTGCGCGGCCGGCCGCCGATAATCATATAAACCGATGGGCCCTTAAATAGTGCGTATTTAGGTCGGCTTGAGCGTCAATCGGCGCTCGGAGGCTGGCATGGTGGCGCGTATCGCCCTGTGGTCGTCTGCGGGCCTGCGCCGTCCCGCTGGCGCCCAATAGTCCGTCTGTAGGGGGTCGGGCAGCGGCTACCGGGGTCCGCCCCCCCCCCCTGTCGGCGGCGGCGGGCCTGGGCCGTCCGGCGCCACGACGGGGGCGGCGCGGGCGGCGGCGGCGGCGGCGGGACGGGCCTGCGCACCTTGCAGGCACCTGCATGCCTTCTCGGCGGCGCCCGCCGCCCCCTGCACGCCGGCTGCCGCAAAGCGCCGCAGTCGCGGCATGGGTGCGCCACCGCGCGCCGCGCCGCCTGGCCGCAGGGGACGGCTTGCGTTGCTTGCATGCGCGTCGGCAAGCCCCGGGTCGATTGCAATCGCCGCGTTGCAGCCGGCGAGCGACTCGTCCAGGCGCCCGGCCACGCGGGCAATTTCGCCCCTGTCCGCATGCGCCCGGGCCGCAACGGCGCCGTCGGGGTCGATCTCGATCGCCGCGCCGTAGCATTCGGCCGCCTCGCCGTCCCTGCCCGAGCGCCAGAGCAGCCGGCCCTTCCAGAGGTACGCCCGGGTGCGTATGGGCCGGCGCCGATGGCCGCGTCGCAGGCGCCGCGCGCCCCGGCGTCGCGGCCAGGGCGGCAAGGCGCCGGGCCGCAAGAGATGCGCCCGCGCCAGTCTAGTTCCAACCCGATCGCCTCGCCGTTGTCGCCGCTGCTGCCGCCGCCGGCGGCGGCGGCCTCTCTGCGGCGCTGATCGTCCATGGCCTCGGAGCCATGATCGGGATCTCGCGGCTGCGGTGCGGCAGGTTTATACAGTTGCCCTGCGGTGCGCCGCCATGGGCGAAAAGAATGCCGGCGGCGCGTCCGGCGACGGCCTCGACCTCCCAGAGGGCCTGTCCGACGAGGACAGGGATTGGATACGCAGGGTGGTAAACATGACCGAGGAAGAGGCGAAGAAGGAGCGGGCGGAAAGGGAGAAGCGCACCATGATCGAGGAAAGCATCCGCAGTCACTACGAGCACTTCTTGACGCAGATACCCTAGCGCGCCGCATGCCGGCGGCGGCATGCGGCCGCCGCTGCGCCAACCCGCGCCGTCCGCGTAGCGCTGCATCGACCGCGAGTCTATTCCGTACCGCCTCATCCGCGCCGTTCCCGTTGAACCGCGCCCGCGCGCGGCTCTGGCAGGCAAGCGCATCGGCATGGGCGGGGTCGATGCGCAGCGCCCGCTCATAGCTGTCGAGCGCTTCCACTGTGCGGCCCGTTGCGGCAAGGACGTTGCCCCTGCCTGCATGCGCGTCGGCAAGCCCCGGGTCGATTGCAATCGCCGCGTTGCAGCCGGCGAGCGCCTCGTCCAGGCGCCCGGCGTCGTAGGCCATCTTGCCCCTGTCTGCATGCGCCCGGGCCGCAACGGAGCCGTCAGGGTCGATCTCGATCGCCGCGCCGTAGCATTCGGCCGCCTCGCCGTCCCTGCCCGAGCGCCGGAGCAGCTGGCCCTTCCAGAGGTACGCCCTTGCCGCGTACGGGTCGGTTTTGATGGCCGCGTCGCAGGCGCCGAGCGCCTCGGCGTGCGCCCCCGGGAGGCTAACGCGCCGATCCGCAAGAGATGCGCCCGCGCCTGTCTAGTTCCAACCCGATCGCCTCGCCGCTACCGCCGCCGCTGCCGCCGCAGCCGGCGGCGGCGGTGGCGGCCTCTCCGCGGCGCTGATCGTCCATGGCCTCGGAGCCATGATCGGGATCTCGCGGCGGCGGTGCGGCAGGTTTATACGGGCGCCCTGCGGTGCGCCGCCATGGGCGAAAAGAATGCCGGCGGCGCGCCCGGCGACGGCCTCGACCTCCCAGAGGGCCTGTCCGACGAGGACAGGGATTGGATACGCAGGGTGGTAAACATGACCGAGGAGGAGGCGGAAAAGGCGCGGACGGAAAGGCGCAAGCACACCATGATCGAGGAAAGCATCCGCAGTCACTACGAGCACTTCTTGACGCAGATACCCTAGCGCGCCGCATGCCGGCGGCGGCATGCGGCCGCCGCTGCGCCAACCCGCGCCGTCCGCGTAGCGCTGCATCGACCGCGAGTCTATTCCGCTACCGCCTCATCCGCGCCGTCCGCGTAGCGCTGCATCGACCGCGAGTCTATTCCGCTACCGCCTCATCCGCGCCGTTCCCGTTGAACCGCGCCCGCGCGCGGCTCTGGCCGGCAAGCGCATCGGCATGGGCGGGGTCGATGCGCAGCGCCCGCTCATAGCTGTCGAGCGCTTCCACTGTGCGGCCCGTTGCGGCAAGGACATTGCCCCTGCCTGCATGCGCGTCGGCAAGCCCCGGGTCGATTGCAATCGCCGCGTTGCAGCCGGCGAGCGCCTCGTCCAGGCGCCCGGCCACGCGGGCAATTTCGCCCCTGTCTGCATGCGCCCGGGCCGCAACGGAGCCGTCAGGGTCGATCTCGATCGCCGCGCCGTAGCATTCGGCCGCCTCGCCGTCCCTGCCCGAGCGCCGGAGCAGCTGGCCCTTCCAGAGGTACGCCCTTGCCGCGTACGGGTCGGTTTTGATGGCCGCGTCGTAGGCGCCGAGCGCCTCGGCGTCGCGGCCCATGGCGGCGCATATCCCGCCCTTGTCGGTGTGCGCCTCGGCGGCGGGCCCGCCAAGGGCAATGGCCGCGTCGCAGGCGCCGAGCGCCTCGGAGTGGCGCCCTAGGGAGGCCAGCGCGCCTGCCCGCGAGAGGTGCGCCCGCGCCATTGCCGCATCCAGCCTGACCGCCTCGCCGTAGCTGGCGACGGCCTCCGAGGCGCGGCCCATTCCTGCCAGCGCAATTCCCCTGTTCAGGTGCGCCAAGGCGTGGCCGGGATCGGCGGCGATCGCCTCGTCATAGCTGGCGACGGCCTCCGAGGCGCGGCTCATTCCCGCCAGGGCCAGGCCGCGGCGCGTGTGCACCTCGGCGCCCCTCTGCCCGCCGGCGAGGGCCCGCGCGCACAGCGACTCGGCCCTGGCGTACACCTCGGCCGCCTCCCTGCGCCTGCGGTTCTCGTTCATGTGGTCTGCCTGGGCAAGGTAAAAGTCGATCTCTCCGTGTGGTAGCGCGGCGAGCAGGTTGAGCACCACGGCCATGACCGCGGCGTACCACCTCGCGGTGTCTGCGGCCACGTCGACCATGCGGTGCGTGCGCAGGTGCCGGCTGGCCAGCAGGGCCTCCACTTCCTTTTCGAGGGCCTGGTCGCCGGCGAACGGGTCGGGCAGGCCAAACTCCCTGCACAGCGCCTTGATGCCCGCCACGCTCGAGACGGTGAACGCCAGCGATGTCAGCGTCCCCGGCGACAGGCCGGCCGCATGAGCCACGTCGTCCGTCCGAATCGTCAGCTCGGCGGGGTACCTTGCCCCGCCGGCGTCGATCCTGCCCGCAATGCAGTGGCGGACTACCTGCTCTAGGATCGTGACCAGGTCGCGCACGACGCAGTTCCTAGTGCGGCGGCTCCTCGACCGCGCCGGCCCGGACAGGTCGAAGAGCTCGCCGAGCATTGCGGCGCGATCTGTGCGCACCTCCCCCGCCGAGAGGTTTGCGATCCACAGCCGCCGCGCCATAAAGGGCAAAAAATTGTCCGGTATATAAGGATATGATACGATAATGACGGGAGCCCGGGCACTGCCGCTGGCCTGACGCCTGCGGCGGGCGGCTGAGGGCTGGGACGGCGCAGGCGCCGTCCGCCCCGGCCCCTGCCATCCCTGCCGCGCTCCGGGGCGGCTGCAGAAGGGCTGCTTCTGCGCCGCCTGCTATGCCCGTGCGGATCCCGACTGCGCCGAGTTAGCCGTCGGCGTGAACATTTGCGGGAACAGGGCCATCGGGGCACCGCACCGATGCCGGTCGTCGAGCTGCTCAGCCGCCCGGCGCACATCGCCTTCGGAGTGCGCGGGGACGGGATCATCGTCATTTGGGGACCGGAGAGCGTGCCGGCCCGCAGGCGGCGCAGGCGTAATGTCAAGGGCGGCGCGCGGCGCCCGTAGGCGCCACCTGCCGCATGCGGTTGATGACGCAGGGGGTGGCCAGGCGACCTAAATACGCACCTTAAATGGCGCCCTGTGCGCGCTAGCGGGGGAAGCATTGCCGCCCTTGCCGCGCCGTTGCGGCCACCAGCCCCTGTTCCCGCCGCAGCGCCCGTTGCCGCGCCGCCCCGTCCAGCGCAGCCGCATGGCGGCCGCGCGCGCGGCCCGCGGCCGACACGGCGGCGGAATGGCGGGCCCGCGGCGCCTGCATGCCGCCTGTGACCCCTACACTCCCCCACAGTCCCGCGCGGCGTAGCGCCGCCGCCGCCGCACTTCCGCCTAATTTTCTATACCATGTGCTCAACTAAACTTGACCATTGATCTTAATGTGCGATCGAGCGATCGTCACCGCCATGAGCCTGGCATCGGCCGAGGGGCCAGCACACGCAAGAAGGGAGGGCCGCGCCCGCCGGTGCGCCCGGTGCCACTCTGTCATTGCCGACTCGGACCTCCACAAGATAGTCATGTACGTCGTCGGCGACCGGTTCACCGAGCACCACTACGAGCACGTCGAGTGCCCCGGCCGCTTCTCCGTGTGATCCCCGCCGCGCCAGGCCCCCTACCCCGCATGCTCGTACACCTTGTAGATCTGGCTCGTAATGCGCGACCTGTACCTCCACTCGCTGTTCTTCCAGACGACCTCGCGGAACGCGCCGCGGCCCGAGGGGTGCATGTTCTCGTACACGTCGGAGCCGACGAGCACCTGGCACGGCTTTGCGTGCGACTGGATCTTTGCAGCTATGTTCAGGACGGGGCCCATCAGGTCGACGTACGAGCGCTGCTCGTCCGAGCCGTACCGGACGACGAGCACCTTGCCGCAGTCGATGCCGATCTTTGCCGACAGGTCGGGATAGTCGTACTGGTTGAGCAGCGGGTTGATGCCCTCGTCGACTGCCCTGATCATCGACTTTGCGCACTCGACGGACCTGTCGGCGGCCATGAGCATGTCGTTCGAGCCGTCAAAGTAGGCGATCACGGCGTCGCCGACGAACTTTAGGACGTACCCGCCGCACTGGTGCACGACGTACGACATTTCGTGGACGAACGAGCTGATGATCGACGCGACCCTCTCCTCGGACATCTCGAGCGTCATGGCCGTCGAGCCGACAAGGTCGGTGTACATGACCGCCATGTCGACCTTTTCGAACACGTGCCCGCGCAGGAATGCGTCGGACTCTTCGAACGGCGCCTCGTACGTGTACCCCTCCTTGAGCGATCGCCAGACCCTGGTCTGTATGTTCGTCACGATCGAGTCTGCGTCCGCCGGCAGCGCCCCCCTGCCGCCCTGGGGCCCCGCGCCCCCGTCGCGCCCCTCGCCGCCTCTCACTCCCTCCATCTGAGCATCATTCCAGCGGGAACTCGGCGTCGCACTTTGGGCATCGGCCGCGGGTTCCCTTGTACCCGTAGTGGTAGTACACGACAATGACCTCCTCGCAGTGGATGCACGTCAGCTCGCCCACGCCCACGGTGGGGCCCTGCCCGCATATAAGATCTTGGGCCTGGCGGCCCGGCCGCCCTGGTGGGGGGGGGGGCGCCGCCGCCGCCTAGGCCCCATCGCCGCCGCCGCGCCTCGCAAACCGCTCCTCCAGCCTGCGCTTTTTCTCGGGCATGTGGAACAGCGAGTCCGTCCGCCGCCGAGCCTCGCCGTACGGTCGCCCGAACAGCATTGCCTGCAAGAGCATGTGGTTCTCGGGTATGACGATCCCCGTCTGGTCGTCCGAGTACATTGTCTGGACGGTGTCGCCTATGGACGCCGTCATGTTGGCGTGCACGTGGATCATGTTCGTGTCGGCAAAGCTGAACCCCATCTCGTCGGCAAAGCGGCGCACGTCGGCCGTCCCGCCCGCCGTCCACAGGGTCGCCACGCCTGGCTCGCCGGCCAGCGCGCCGAGGAACTCGGACGGCCTGGGCGCCGGGCCGCCGCCCGAGAACCTGACGTCCATTATGTGCAGGTGCATCTGGCGGCTGGGCACCTTGATGGCGCGCAGGAACAGCGGCGTGTCCCGCCCCATGTACGACTTTACGTCGTCCCCGTGGTGCGGGCTCTGCGACATCTCGATCGTGTCGTCGACCTCCTTGCCGGACTGCTCGATGTCGGCCCAGCGGCGCACGAGCGTCACGTCGAACCTCTCGATGCGGGCGCCGTACCTGGCGCGCAGCGGCTCGATCACCCTGCCAATGCCGGTGACGTTGCAGCTGCCCTGCATGACGTGCGACTTTCCGACGGCGTCGGCGTAGTTGACGCGCGAGTTGAAGAGCGTGTCCGAGACGGCGCTCGGGCCGCGCACCGACTCGCCCCCCTGGTAGATGGCCGGCGTGCCGCTAGGCGCGTACAGGGCGTCCTTGTTGCGGCGGCCCTGCCCGCCCGGCGATGCGTCGATTACAAGGTCGCTGTCGCGCACGGCGTCCTCGATCGCGCCGGCCACGCCGAGGCCTGCGAACCTGTCGAGCCGGCCGCGCGGGGCGTACACCCGCAGGCCCCTCGCCGCCGCCTCGCCGACCCCCGCGTCCGGCGTGTGCTTGCCGACCCCCCTGACCTCGATGTCGGGATCCTCGGCGAGGAACGCGGCGATGCGCCTGCCTATCGACCCGTACCCGTTGACGAACACGGCCCTGCGCGATGCCACGGGGCCCCCGCCGGCGCGCCGCCTATAAAGCTGCGCCGATGGTTTATTTGCCGCCGCCCCGCCGGCGGCGCATGGGAGCCGGTCCGGCCGACGGCGGCGGCGATGCCGGCGCGCGGGCCGATCCCGGCGGCCTGATATCGCGCTGCATGGAGGACGTAATGTCCGGCGTCGGCATCGGGGCCGGCGACGCGGGGCTGCTCATGGGCGTGCCCGACGCGCTGCTGCCCGACCTGGCCGCCGCGGCCGACGCCATCACGCGCGGCTTCAACGGGCCCGCCGTCGACGTCGAGCAGCTGGCCAACATACGGCGCAACTCGTGCACCGAGGACTGCTCGTTCTGCGCCCAGTCGGCGTTCTACCCGGCCGGGCGCGAGCGGTTCGAGCTGCCCGGCGTGGGCGAGGTAGTCGAGAGGGCGCGGCGCGCGCGCGACGCCGGCTCGGACTCGTACTGCCTGGTGGCCGCCTGGCGCAGCCCGCCGGACGACGGGTTCGAGAGGGTGTGCGAGATGGTCCGCCGCATCGTCGGCGAGGTCGGCATCGCCGTCGAGTGCAGCCTAGGGTTCCTGACGGACGCGCAGGCGGCCGAGCTCAAGGCCCTCGGCGTGCGCAGGTACAACCACAACCTCGAGACGGCCCGCTCAAAGTTTCCCGAGATATGCACGACGCACACGTACGACGACCGGCTCGAGACGCTGCGCAGGGCCCGGGCGGCCGGCCTCGAGCTGTGCACGGGCGGCATCATCGGCATGGGCGAGACGCGCGAGCAGCGCCTCGAGCTTGCCCTCGAGCTGGCGCGGCTTGCGCCCGAAGAGGTCACCGTCAACATGCTGGTGCCCGTGCCGGGCACGCCCCTCGAGCTGCAGCGGCCGCTGCCGCCAGGCGAGGCGGGGCGCATGTTCGCCGTGTTGCGGTTCCTGCTGCCCGAGGCGGTCATCAAGATGTCCGGCGGGCGCGAGGAGATGCTCGGCGACGCGGGCAGGTCGCTGCTGCGCGGCGGCGCCAACGGCCTCATCACTGAGGGGTACCTGACGATGGGCGGCAACGAGGCGGCGCGCGACATTGCAATGATCGAGGAGGAGGGGCTTGAGGCCGGCGGCGGCCGGGCGGCGGCCGGGGAGCGGGCCGCGGCGGCCGGTAGCGGCGCCCGCGGCGGCCGGTAGCGGCGCCCGCGGCGCCCGCGGCGCCCGCGGCGGCGGCGCGCCCGCATCGCTCGCCGCGGACGCCGCGGACCGGCTGGCCCGGCTGCGCCGCGACGGGCTGTACCGCGAGCTGCGCGGCGGCCGCGTGCGGGGATCAAGGATAGCCGTCGGCGGCCGCCCCTTGATCAACCTCGCGTCGAACGACTACCTTGGGCTTGCGCCGCGGCCGCGGCGGCCCTGCGGCAGGGGGGTGGAAAAGGGGAATGCGGATCAGGGCGGCATGGGATCGCCAGGCTCGCGCCTCGCATCGGGCAACGACGGCTCGTACGCCGCACTTGAGCGCGGTCTTGCGGCGCACCGGTCGGCCGGCGCCGCCCTCGTGTACCCAACGGGATACATGGCCAACCTGGGGGCCGTGCAGTGCCTCGCCGGCCCCGGCGACACGATCCTGTCGGACTCGCTCAACCACGCGAGCATGATCGACGCGTGCCGGCTGTCCGGCGCCCGCACGGCCGTGTACGCGCACAACGACGCGGGCGCGCTGCGCGGGGCGCTGGCCGAGGCCGCGCGGCCGGGGCGCGGGCGCGGGGGCCGCCGCGGGCGCACGTTCGTCCTGACCGAGGGCGTGTTCAGCATGGACGGGGACGTGGCTGCGCTGCCCGAGATATGCGAGCTTGCCGCCTCGCGCGGCGCGTCCGTCGTCCTCGACGACGCGCACGGCGACTTTGTCCTGGGCGCCGGGGGGCGCGGCACGGACGACGCGCTCGGCACGCGCGGCGGGGTCGACGTGCGCACGAGCAGCCTGAGCAAGGGCCTCGGGTCGTTCGGGGGGTACGTCGCGGCCGACGCCGAGGTCGTCGACCTGCTGGTCAACGCCTCGCGCCCGCTCGTCTACACGTCCGCCCTGCCGCCCGCCGTCGTGCTCGACGCGGCGGGCCGGCTGGCGTCCGGCCGGGCGAGGGAGTCGCGCCGCCGCCGCCTGTGGCGCAACGTGGCGCGACTCGGCGGCGGGCTGGTGGGCCTCGGGTACGAGTGCGGCGCGGGGGGAGGGGGCGGGACCGCCGCGGCCGCCGCCGGCAGCGCCTGCGGCGTCGACACCGGCGGCCTGACCCACATAATGCCGGTGATGGTCGGCGCGGAGGGCGCGGCCGTCGATCTCGGCCGCGAGCTGGCGCGGCTCGGCGTGTTCGCGCTGCCCGTGAGGTACCCGACCGTGGCGCGCGGGGCCGCGCGGCTGCGCGTCTCGGTGACCGCCCTGCTGACGGCCGCCGACATCGACCTGGCCGTCGACGCGTTCGGCCGGGCGGGCCGGCTGCTCGGCCTGCTGTAGGGGGAAGGGGCGAGGCTGCGCGCGGCGGCCCTGGTTGGCATGGCGCGGCGCGGCGCGGCTACCCCGAAGCGCAGCCTGGGTACCGTCGCCGCCACAACACCGATCCCAAAGTGGCCGCGCCCGCCCGCCGCCCCGTCCCTCATGCTCACGCTGAACTCGCACCCGCCGCAGCCGGCCCCGCGCATGCGCTCCTTGGCCGGCTCGGTGAGGTCCATGCAAAGGTGCCTTTCCGCGGGCGGCATCCCGTCGAAGCGCGACACGCGGCTCGGCGCGACGATCCGGTGGTGCTCGGCGGCAGGGCGCATGGCCTGCACGGCGACGGCCAGCTCGTTGCCCAGGCCTGCGCTCTCCCGCCTGCCGCACAGGCAGCAGATGATGCGCGCGCGAGAACAACCATTTTGCGTGCCCTGACTTTGAACATGGCCCGCCTTGCCCCTGCTGGTTGCCGGCCATGGACGACCATGCAACCGTCTGGCCTTGGGAGTGGATGCCCGCCGTTGCTGTCGCTGGCAAGGGCCTTGTGCGAGGCGGCCGCTAGCTGGCGGCGGGGTCTATTCTGACAAAGCGGCTGCCGCTGGCAAGGGCTTTATGCGAGGCGGGCCCTGGTTTCCTGTGAACAAGTCGGTTTTACTGGTGGCGGGCGCCGTGGTTTCGGCGGTGGCACTCCCTGCGGTCTTGGCGGATCTCCTCGCGGGGGCGCCGGACGGCGGACGGGCCGCGTCCGCGCCCGATCCTGCGTACCGGCAGGCGGATCGCGCCCCGCCAGATACCTTTTCTCCGACAACGTACGTAAAGTGCAGGTCGGCGGCGGAAGGCGACCGCTTTGCGGTCTATGCACTGAGTGAGGCCGACGGCGATCTGGACATGGCCATAGAGATCGCCAACCTGTGGGCCTCGATGCTACCGGACAATCCGCCCGACAGCGACTGCCACTGGAAGTGCATACTGCACGGGCTGAATCGGACATCGTGCGACCCCGTCTATGCGCCGATCGTGCTACCCTGCGGCCCGGGGGCCGAAGATTATACCTGCCAGTCGTTCGTGTGCTCGCCAGTGTGGGACGGGGCGAGGTCGCACTGCGGTTACCGCGGCAACGTCACGGGGCACACCCATGTGATCACGGACGGGCCGTGGACGCGTAGCGATCCGTGACGCCGCGCTCTGCGGCCCGACAATCGGGGCGGGGGATGGGGTGAGCTGGCAGCGCCCGGCGCTGCTGCAAAGCGCGCCGCGCCCTGCACGCGCCGCCGCGGCGGCCCCAATCCGCGCTCCGATCATGCGGGTGCTCGAGCCCGCGCGGTTTTGCCGCATCGCGGATCGGATTAATAGGCACACCCGCGGCATATGCCGTGCAGGGGGCAACCGCTCTGGCGATCGGATTCGCCGCATGCCTGCCCATGGTCGCGCTCGCCTCCTGGCCTTGGCCGGAGGCCGACGAGCCATCTGGTGTGCCGCCAGGGCCGGGCGTGCCGCCCAGCCAGGCTGTGCGCCAGCCCAGCCTGCCCGACGACGTCAGGGATGTCCTGCCGGACTACGTGGAGTACCCGGGCCAGCTGCCCGACTACGCCCTAGACGAAGTGTACGTACTGTGCCGCTCCCTCGCCGTCTATGTGAGCGAGGCGGAGGGCGCACTGCTGGAGGCCGGCGGCGACGTGGACGCGGCCATCGAGCTGGCCGACGCATGGCTTGCGCCGCCCCCTGCCAGCCGCACCGACAGCGACTGTTACTGGCAGTGCATACTGCAGGGGTGGAACCGGACCTCGTGCGATCCCGTCTACGCGCCGGTCGCACTTCCGTGCAGCCTGGAGGATCGCGGGCGGTGCGGCTGGACGTCGTGCACTCCAGTGCGGGACGGGAACACCACGTACTGCGGGTACACCGAGCCCGCCCTCGAGAGCCGAGTCGTGCGCTGGGTTCCGCTGGATGTGGGCGTGGCCGGCGGGGGCGGGTAGGCGGGGCGGAGGGGTTGCGCGCGCGTGCCGCGGCGCCGGCGATGTGATCGACGAGTCGATGGCTCGTGCCGCGGCGCCGGAAGGAGATGCGCGCGCGCCGCGGCGCCGGCAAGGCCGCCGCCCCTGCCCGCGCCGGCCGCATCTACGCTGCACCGGCCGCCCGCGCTGCCACCACGTCGATCCCAAAGTGGCCGCGCCCGCCCGCCGCCCCGTCCCTCATGCTCACGCTGAACTCGCACCCGCCGCAGCCGGCCCCGCGCATGCGCTCCTTGGCCGGCTCGATGAGGTCCATGCAAAAGTGCCTTTCCGCGGGCAGCATCTCGTCGAAGCGCGACACGTGGCTCTTTGGCGCGACGATCCAGTGGTGCTCGGCGGCGGGGCGCATGGCCGGCACGGCGACGGCCAGCTCGTTGCCCAGGTCGGCGTTCTCCCGCCTGCCGCACAGGTAGCAGCCCTTCCTAAAGCTGAGGCGGTTGTGCACCAGCAAAAACTCTAGCGCATTCTTGTCCTTCTTGGCCATGGCGCACACCGCGCACAGCGCCTGCAGGTTGGACGGATCGTCCTCGGCGCCGCCTATCCAGGGCGGTATGATGTGGTCGATGCGCGTCGCCGCCTTGTGCAGCGGCGTGCCGCACCTGGCGCACATGCCGCCCGACCTTTCGAGCGCCGCATCCCTGGCCGCGCCCGGCACGTCCGGCTGGCGCCGCATCTCGCCGAGCAGCGGCACGCTGGCCGACTTTTTGTCGATGTATTCTTCTAGGCGCAGGTTGCACATCTCGACGATCCTCCGCCGCTGCCCCTCCGTGGCCCCCTCGAGGTTTAGGGCGAACACGCCCCTCTTGCCCTTGGCGCCTTTCCTGTACTCGACGACCCCGTGCCTTTCGAGCGTGTGCCGGGGCCAGCGCCTTGCGATGCCCGCGTAGTATTCCAGCTGCCTCTTGTCCTCGCCCATGAACGCCCTGGCTATGTCCAGGTCGGTCGCCTCCCCTCCGGACTCGACGAGGGCGCGTATCACTATGGGCTGGTACACGCTTGTCATTTGCATCGTGTGCCTCACAAAGTGGGCTATTTCGTCATAGTCCAACGCGCGCGTGTGCGGCGGGCCTGCCTTAAGAACATTTTTTTTTGCAGCCCGGGGCGGCTGCCCTTCGCGCCGCCTCGGCCGCCGTCTAGCCACCGCCCTTGCCCGCGCCGCCCGCATTGCCCTCGCCCCACCGCCTGTACAGCGAGTGCTCGATCCCGAACTGGTCGAGGCACTTGCCTACCGTGTGGTCGACAATGTCGGCGACCGACCGCGGCCTAGTGTAGAACGCGGGGACGGGCGGCAGCACGACGACGCCGAGCCTTGCGAGGCGCAGCATGTTCTCCAGGTGTATGGCCGACAGGGGCGCCTCGCGCGGCACCACGACCAGCCTCCTGCCGGCCTCCTTGATGGCCACGCCGGCGGCGCGCGCGACGAGCGAGCTGTCGTACCCGTTGGCCACGGCCGACAGCGTCTTCATGCTGCACGGCGCGACGGCCATGCCGTCGGCGCGGTGCGTGCCGCTCGAGACGGGCGCGGCCATGTTCTCGTCGTCGTGGACGGCATCGGCGAGCGACCTGACGTACTGCACCGTCCGGTCGGTCTCCATCGGTATGCACTTTGCGCCCCACTTTGAGAGGATGAGGTCCGTCCGCACCCCCGCCTCCCCGAGGGCCTCGAGCAGGCGCACGCCGTAGGCGACCCCCGTGCTGCCCGTAATGGCGACGACGAGGCGCATGCGGGCGCCGCGCCGCGCCGCCTATTTGTTTGGTTTGGAATCGCCGTCGCCGCCGGGCGCCTCGAGCTCTTCCTCGCCGCCTCCGGCCCTTGCGCCGCCCTCGACCTCGCGCGCCCGCTCCTCGGCATCGGCCTGCGCCCGCTCCCTGTCGGCGGCCCTCTCTCGGCGCCTCTTGATCCACAGGCTGACGGCGCCGGCCGCCATGGCCGTGAGCAGGACGACGCCGGCCATCTGCAGCTCAAAGTGGTACAGCACTGCGGCGGCCCTGCGGAGGGCGGCGTTAAATCGCTTTCGCGCGGCCCGGCGCCCCGCGCTTCCCGGAGGCGGCGCCCGGCCGTGGGCGGCAACGCTGGCCCGGGCGGCAACGCTGGCCCGGGCGGGACGGCCGCGCCCGCGCGCCCGCCGCGTGGATGTAGCAGCACGGCGCCGATCGCGCCCGCAACGGATCGTGGGGGCGCGGGGGATGCCGCGCGCCGACCTAGTGGCCGAGCCCTCGCGCCGGGCCGTGAGATCTCGGGTCTAGTACTCGGTACGACTGAATGCGGCGTGGAAGGGCCGTGCTAGTCGTCATGAGGCATGACCCGAGCACTCGCCGCCAGCCAACGCGAAGATTCAAATGCGGCCATGGACGGCGACGGCCCGTTGACTACTGTCGTCGCGGCGGGGGAGCCTGCAGGCATCCTGGGCATGTCCGAGCGACGATCTGCGGATCTTGACAACGATCTGCCGTACAGCGCAGAGATCGAGCGGCGGATCGCCGACTGCGAGGCGGGGCGCCCCGTAGGGAAGACCTACACGTCCGACGAATACCTAAAACACCTCGCAGAGGAGCACGGCATTGGCGCCGTGCAAGATTCGGAATGACAAATCGATCGGGGCAAGTCTTTACTACATGGGCGACATGGCAGTCCGCAGCATCTTTTTGCGCGTTGTGCGGGACTTGATGCACTCGGGCGATCCCGCAACCATTGGCGTCCGGCAAAAGCGGATCATGCCGACTGCCCTGGCGCACACTGCCGACATTCCGGCGCCCGCTGCGGCGCGCCGCCTCCCGGGAGCGGCGCCGTGCCGGCCGATGCGCCGGCGGGCGGCCGCGGCATGCCGCGGCCGCTCTTGGACGCGAGGGATGCCAAAAAGCGCCCGCCGCTACGCCCGGGGCCCTCCCCCGCCCGACCCCTCGGCCTCCAGGTCGCGCACAAGCTCGTCCTCGTCCTCGTAGTGTATGCCCGTCCCCGCCAGGTGGCCGAACGGGCCGCCCTCTGCCGGCCCGTCCTCGGGCGGCCACACGCAGTACCACCGCTTCGGCCTCACCTGGGACGCGTACGCCGCCTCGTGGGCCACGCCCCTGGACACCCTGCCGGCTATGTTGGGCCTGTACGCGACGACCGCCGACGACTGGTCTATCATCCGCAGGTCGCGCTCGCGTATCATGTTGTCGATGACGCTCGGGTCGCGGCCCTGCTCGGTCGACTTCGGCTCGGCTATCTCGATTATCTCGCGCGCGGGCAGCTCGACGGGGAACACGGGGGCGCCGGACGCCGGGTCGACGACGTCCCCGACGGTGGAAAACCCGTCGCCGAGCGGCCACCTCTCGGCGCCGGTCAGCACGACCGTCTCGGACGGGTCGACCCCGCCGCCCCCCCTCTCCGCCCTCATCTCCTCGAGCCTGTTCTGGCACAGCCTGTCGTCTATGGCCAGCGGGTCGAACACGCAGAACCTGGCGTGCAGCTTTGCCCTGAACGAGTCGATGGCCGCCCTCGCGCCGGCGTCGCCGCGCACGCCCGATATCGAGAACGAGGCGTACACGCGCCGCAGCGACGGCCGGAATATGAGGCGCTCGAACGTCGACAGGGGGTGCTTTACGGCCACCTCGTAGTTGGGGACGGGCCTGCCGAGCATGTCCGTCATTGCGGCCGCTATCGTGTCCCCCTCGTACACGGACAGCGACCTCCACACCAGAATGTCGCGTAGCGTAAAGTTGCTGCGCGTGCGCGGCCGCCGCCTGATGCGCTGGTAGCAGGTGTGCACGTCGTCGACGAGCGTCACGACCATGTCGGGGGCGTACCGGCGGAAGCGGCTCATGGACGGGACGGGAAAGAGCCTGTCCTTGCGGTAGTGCGGCATGTGCATGCCGAGAAAGTGGTGGGCGTCGCCCCCTCCGCCCCCTGCCTCCGCCTCGACCTCGCCGAGAGCCTCGTCGCAGGCCTCTTCCCACGTGCGCTGCTGCAGCGCCAGGCCGTCCCTGTCCAGGTACGGCTGCATGTCGCCTATGTGGTCCTCGACGTAGTGCGTGGCGATCCCGCCGATCGGCGCCGCGCGGGGCCCGTCCAGCGGCGGCGCGCCGGCGGCCCCCTCCCACTCGGGGCCGAGCCTGCTCTGGCCGCTTCCCTCATCGCCCGCCGCCGTGCAGTGCGCCGCAATGCGCTCGACGGCGACGCGCAGGTTCACGCCGCTCGGGCCGACGAACAGCACCCTCATGCCGGCGCGCCGCCCTGCGCGGGCGCTATACATGCATGCCCCGCGGCCGCGCCGCCCGCCTTCCGGGGGCCTGGTCCTGCGGGGCCGCCGGGAGGGCAGGCGGGCCGCGCAGGCTCACCGGACGCGGCAGGGCGGGGCGCTCCGGGCGGGCACCGTGCCGAACGGGGTGAAGCCGCCCGCCGCCGTGCACTCGCACCACAATCCTTGCGGTTTCGCGCCGGGTCGCTTGGGCGCCCTCGCCGACGGCAAGGCCGGGAACGCCCGCCGTTCTTTTCCCGCCGCCAAGCCGTCGAACAGGGGGCGGCAGGCGCCGTAGAGGGGGCCGTCTTCCTCTGGTTCGTCGATGGTGGATGCGGTTGGGCGCGACCGCCAGGCGGCAGGCGCCGTAGAGGGGGCCGACTTCTTCTGGCGGGTATGCGGCCCGCGCGCTCGAGTCCCGGTGGCCGCCTCTACGGGCCGCGCCCGCGCACAGCGCGCACCGCCTCCACGTGGTCGAAACCAGGGACGAAGGAGTCCTTGAGGCATCCGGAGAACTCTGCGGGCTCTTTGAACTCTTTTGGGTCTATGCCCACCATGGCGGCAAGGTGCTCGCGCATGGCCCTGTTCTCCTTTTGTATGTACGGCCACTGCCGCTCGCGTTCCGCCTCCATCAGCCTGCACAACTCGCCCCTTGGCATCTCCGAGGCGCGCTCGATCACGTCGCGAATAAACTTGTCCACCGAATCGTCGAACTCTTGCGGCAGGGGGTCGACGTACTCGGGATCCTTGGAGGCCGCCATGCGCCGCCGCGCATTGGGCGGGCATATTGGCGTTTCGGATCGGCGGCCTGCCCCCCGTTTCCGTTCGGGTCCCTGGAGCGGCGCCTACCCGCGCGGGGCCGCGTGGCCACGGCAGGGTCTCCCGTGCAATCTAAAGCGGACGCAATGCACCCGCCGGCCGCGCGATCGCCCTAGCGAAAGGCATGATCGACATGAAAAAGGGCAGTGAGCATGCGGGCAGGATGACCGCGTCCGCGCGAACGATCCCTGCGCCGGTACGGGGGGGGGGGGGGCGGAAGCACAGGGGGCGGCGGGATCGGGGGGGGGGGGGGGGGCAGCGGGCGGCGGGTGGCTAGACGCCAGGGTGGGCCGGTATCCGCGAGGCTTAACTGGCGCCGCCGCGCACATATACGGGCCAGCCGCCGCCCCGCCGGATGATCGAGAGGGCCGCCATGTCAGCCGTCGCCGACGGGTACGGGACGGACGTGACTGTCGCTGTCCTCGGCAGCCACTCGGCCCTCGAGATCATGGACGGCGCGAAAGACGAGGGGCTGCGCACCGCCGTCGTGTGCGAGAGGGGCCGCGAGGGGCCGTACCGCCGGTTCTCGCGCCTGGCCGACGAGATTATCGTCGTCGACTCGTTCAGGGACATGTTCGGCGGCCCGGTGCAGGAGCGGCTGCGCTCGCTCAGGGCGGTCGTGGTGCCGCACCGCTCGCTGACGGCGTACCTGGGGTACGATGCAATCGAAAACAAGCTAGAGGTCCCGCTGTTCGGCAACCGCGCAATGCTGCGCGCCGAGGAGCGCTCCGAGGCGCGCGGGCAGTACCACCTGTTGCGGGCCGCCGGGATACGGCACCCGCGCGTGTACGAATCCCCAGAAGAGATCGACGGGCCGGCCATCGTAAAGGTGATGGAGGACGGCCGCCCGCTCGAGCGCGCGTTCTTTACCGTGCACTCGCCGGGCGACTATGCCACAGTGGCCGGCGAGAGGGTGCGCGCGGGGATCGTGTCCGAGGCGGGCCTGGCCTCTGCCTCGATAGAGGAGCTGGTGGTCGGCGCGTACCTCAACTTCAACTACTTTTGCGCGCCGTCGTCCGACGAGGTCGACTTTGTCGGGATCGAGCGGCGCCTCCAGACGAACGTCGACGGGATCACGTCCCTGCCTGCCCCGCACCAGCTGGGGCTCTTGCAGGGCGAGGGCGGCGTGCAGCTTCAGAACATCGAGGTCGGGCACACGCCGGCGAGCGTCCGCGAGTCGCTGCTCGGGCCCGTCTTCGAGGCCGGCGACCGGTTCGCCGAGGCGGCGAGGGCCGAGTACCCTCCCGGGGTGATCGGCCCGTTCTCGCTGCAGAGCGTGGTCACAAAGGACCTCGAAATAGTCGTGTACGACGTGTCGCTGCGCGTGCCGGGAAACCCGATACTCGCCACGACCAGCCCGTACACAAAGTACAAGTACGGCGAGACGTTCGGGATCGGCCGCCGCATCGCCATGGAGGTGCGCGCCGCCGCGCAGGGCGGCCGGCTCGGCGGGGCGGTCACGTAGGGCGCCGGCGCCGCCGGCGGCTATTCGCCCTTGTCCCCCGCCGCGGCCTTTTCGGCCTTTTCGGCCAGGGACTGGCTCACGAGGATCGGCGCATCGTACAGCGTGGCGAGCACGGTAGCGTCCGAGGCGCGGTAGTTGCGCAGGACCATGCCGCCGCTGCCGCCGCTGCCGCCCTCTGTCTCCCCGGGGTTGCCGCCGCCGGGCGCGGCGAGGTACAGGTTGGCCCGCATGACCTGCCCGCTCTCGTATATGCGGACGCGCTCAAGCTCCAGCCCGCGCAGGGAGCAGACGCGCTCGACCATGCGGTACACGGTGGGCAGGTCCTCGCCGCAGCTGCGGTCCTCGCTGGCGTGCTCGCCGATGATCCTGGCGACCTCGCCGGTGAACGCGGTCATTGGGAACTGCCTGCCGTCGTCTGACTCGAACACGACGAGGCCGCCTATGCGGCGCCGGTCGACGAACCCGACCCCCGAGACGCGCACGGGCATGTAGCCGTCGCCCGGCGCCGAGGCGGCCTGGTTGCGGGCGGCCCTGTCGATGATCGAGCGCCGGAACAGGATCGGGGCGTTGTACAGCGACGCGAGCGCGACGGCGTCGGGCGCGCGGTATCCTCGCAGGACGGCCCCCTCCCCGCCGCCGACGCCGGCCATGTACAGCGACGCCCGCCAGGAGCGGCTTTGGGGGCCGGCGGCGGCGTCCCCCGCGCCCCCTCCGCCGTCGATCTCGACGCGCACGAGCACGAGGCCGCACGCCTCGCATATCTCCTCGATCATCCTGTATATGATCGGCGTCGAGTCGTCGCCGGCGGTCGCGCCGCCCCCCGCCGCCCCGCCCTCGCCGCCGCCGCGGTTGCGCCCGACGAGCTCGGCTATGTGGTGGACGAGCTCGCCGGTGCACACCCTCATGGAAAACTCGGTCCCTCCGTCGGCCCTGAGGACGACGCGCCCCCTGCTGCCGTACTCGTCGTCGGGGCGGCACCCGACGATGCGGACCGCCTCGTAGTCGGGGTCGGGCTTTTCGTCTATCCGCACGGCGCGCCGATCGGCCCTCTTCATATAAAGGCGCGCGCATGCGCGCGGCGCAGTCGGTGCACATTCGCATCGCGGCGCGCTGGGCCGCGCCCCGCCCCGGCGCGGAACGCTCCCGGGGGCGGAACCTGGATGTGCACCGCGCCGGCGACGGCGGCCCGCGCGGCCGGGCTTGGCGAGGCCGCAGGGTTGACACGGGCGCGGCGAGCAACCCTGCCGAGCCGCCTATAACTATTCTAAACACTAGAGCAAGCACGACTTGTTGACACGGGCGCGGCGGCCGGCCCTGCCGGGCCGTGCGGCGGCGCCCGCGGAATGCAGCGCGATCGTGGAGTACCATGGCAAGGCGCGCGCGCATGCGCGCGGCATCCCGATCCTACTGGCTGGGTTTAGATGCTGTGGGCATGCAGGATTGGGAAATGGGCGGCGGAAGGTGCTTGTCACGCCCTACACCATTTCCGTCTTTGGCCCAATCGCCGACTCTGCCAAGGTAAAACGACTCATTCACGTGGCTGATGCGTACGCCGAGTCTGTCAAAAAACCCTTCAAGCCCGAGCAGGAAGGGCCAGCGGGAGTTAGGATCGCAAGACCGCGCCGTGCCCGGCACGGCCGCCTTGATCGTGCCCATGCCGGGCCGCCTGCCGCCGTGCTGCGTTTCCATGGCGATCCCTGCATTGATGCTTCGAGCCTGCCGGATACGCTGTACATAGCCTGTCTTGCTCCTCGTCGACGGGAATGTAGAGATTGTCCAACAGGCACATGGCCACCACAGGCACGGCGGCGCCCGAGCCTAGCATGCCGTGGCCCTGGACGCCAAGCACCCCTGCATCCTGCATCGCGTGGTCGATGCGCCTTGCGCGTACTCCGACTGCCGCTTTGTAGACCCATTCCGTCCTACTCCCTTACTTGGAACCAGTACAGGAGTACACTAAAATTCCCTCCACGCCGTGTGGTCCTCACTTGTAGCCATCTACAACACGTAGGAGAATGGAACCTCTTCGGGCCTCGCATAGACGTACTGCATGAACGGCTCCCCCTTGCCAGCGTTGCATCCTTCCTTGTGGACACGCCTTGGATCTTTGCCGTGCGCGACGATCCCGCCGCCGGCCACGGCGAGCCACTCGCCCCGGTACTTTTCATACTCGCTGATCGGCATGGATCTCAGGAACTCTTGATTCCTTACGACGTCGTGATCTATCCTGACCCCAGGGCCTTCGGGAATTTCGTCCCTGCATACCACTCCTGTGGGAGGATGCCACGATCTTTCGTCCTTGCCGCCGGGATCGCCCTTGCTTGACATTGCCAGTGGCTGGCCGCACCCTGTATATTAGTGTCGGGCTTCGGCCCTGCGCGATCTGGCCCCCGCCCCCGCCCGCCGGGGCGATCGGCCCGCGCATGGCGCCCGCCACCGCCCGCCCGCCCTCGCCCGCCCCCGCCCGCCAAGCTGACCCCGTGTCATGGAAAAACGACATTGTTGAAATATTAGAAACGGCGGGGGCCGCCCGGCATGTCGCCTGACGCGATCCCTGACGGCCGGCCCGGCGGAGGGCCGGCGGCCGCCGCCCCCGCGGGCGGCGGCGACGTGGCGGAGGAGGAGGCGCCGTCGGTCTCGCGCGCCGAGTCGGAAAAGTCCATACGCTACGCAAAGGGCAAGCGCGTCTCAAAGTACATGGACCGCGACGTAGTCATGCTCGACATGCGCACGCCGACGCGCGAGGCGACGCGTACCCTGCAGGTCAAGGGCAAGGACGACATCATAGTCACCGACGTCGCCGGCGGGGCCGTCGGCATCGTCACGGACCAGGACATACTCAGCAAGGTCGGCGACGCGTCGGTCAACGCCGAGGCGACGACGCTGCGCGACATCATGACGACGCCGCTCGTGACGATCGGCCAGGGCGCGACGCTCGGCGAGGCGCTCGGCTCCATGCGCGACAACCGCATCCGCAAGCTGCCCGTGGTCGACCGCAGGGGCCGCGTCGTCGGCATCATCGTGCAGGCGGCCATAGCAAAGGTCATCCGCGACGCGTCCGCGACGCAGCCGCGCCTGCTCAGCCCGCCCGTCAAGGCCATACTCGGCAACCTCGGGTTCGTCCTCCAGTTCGCCGGCGTGCTGCTGCTCGTGCCGGCCATCGTGGCGACCATACTCGGCGACACCGTCTCGGCGACCGGGATATACCTGACGACCGTCCTGCTGCTCGTGACGGGGTTCTTCCTCAACTCGTACGGCGAAAAGGCGCCCATCGACAACATGCAGCAGTCGTCCATACTCGTCTTTTTGAGCCTGTTCACGCTCGTCCTGTTCGGGACAGTGCCGTACCTGTACGTCTCGCAGGCGCCGGGCGAGGCGCCCGTCGAGGCGTTCGCCAACGGGTTCTTTTCGAGCGCGGCGGGGTTCACGACGGGGGGCGTCTCGCTGTTCGACGAGCCCGAGGACCTGCCGCAGGCGTTCACGTTCTACCGCAGCTTTACGCAGCTCGTCGGCGGCATGAGCTTTGTCTACCTGCTGATCACGGCGTTCTACCCCGAGCGCAAGCTTGCATCGATGCGCGGCTTTATCGCCGGAAAGACGCTGCGCATGAAGGAGCTGTTCGGGACCATAACCGTCATCTTTACCGTCTACGTCGCGATCATCGCCGTCCTGCTGTACACGGTCGGCGAGCCGGACATACTCGACAACGTGTCCCTCTCGATGAGCACGATAGCGACCGGCGGGTTCGTCCCGTCGTCGACGATGGTGCAGGACATGGCCTGGCAGGGGCACGTCGTGCTGATCGCCGGGATGATCCTCGGCGCGCTGCCGTTCGTGTTCCACTACGGCTTCGTGCGCACGCGGTTCATGTCGGCAAAGCTCGGCAGGGAGGTCGTCGTGTTCTTTGCAATGCTCGGCGCGGCGATGGTCGCATTCACGTGGTCGACGGGCCTCGAGCCGCTGCAGGGCGCCTTCCACACCGTGTCGGCCGGGACCACGACGGGGATGCCGCTCGAGGGCCTCTCGAGGCTCGCGTGGCACGCGCAGGCCGTGCTGGTGCTCCTGATGTTCGTCGGCGGATGCGGCTACTCGACGGCCGGCGGGATCAAGGTGTTCCGGTTCCTCCAGATGCGGCGCGCCGCGCGCATCCTCAGCCGCGGGGGGAGGGCCTCGCTCACGCCCGTCGAAAAGAGGGAGATCGCCACGATGGGCCTGCTTCTCGTCATGTTCCCGCTGATCGCGGCCGCGATGGCGGCGCACCTCTCGTCGGCCTCCGGCGCGCCGCTCGGCGAGGCGTTCCTCGAGGCGGCCGGCCTGATAACCACGGGCGGCCTCTCGCCGCACGTGATCACGCTCGAGACGGACCCCGCGACAAAGATCGTGTCGAGCTTTCTGATGATATTCGGGCGCCTCGAGATCGTCGCCATACTGTACATATTCGTGCCGCGGATTGCGCCGGCGTAGCGCCGCCGCGGGCCCAGCCCCCGCCGCCCGCCGCCCGGCCCCGCCGCCCTACAGATTTAATCCGCCGCGCGCGGCCCCCTCCCGTGCGGGGCGCAGCGGGGGCCGGCCGGGGCGACGGCAGGGCGCTCATCGTGCTCGGCCTTGCCGCCATCGCGGCCCTGTTCGTGCTGTACGCCAGGTACCAGAGCCCCGAGATCGTCACGCCGGGCGCGGTCGACGGGCTGGTGCGGATAGCCGCCGGGTTCTATGCCGTCGTGGCCGCGTCGCTTGCGGCGATCGCGTACGGGTCGTACCTGTACCACCGCAGGCTCGCCGCCTCAGCCTCCGCCGGCGCCGGTACCGGCGTGGCGGGGCTAGCCAGGGACATTGCGGCGGCCACGTGGAACGCGAGGTCGCGCCGCATATTCGCCGCCACGTTCGTCGGGTACGGGGCCTTTTTCTCGCTCGCGTCGGGCGCGCTCGTGTACCAGCCGTCCCTGAGCTTTTCGTACCACTACGGCGTCGACGTGCCGTCCGTGGAGATATCGCCGTGCTGCGACGCGCCCGGCTACACGCCAAAGGTGCTCGTGTACCTCACGGACACGGTCGGGCTGCAGGTCGTGCCCCTCAACGCCGTGCTGCAGGTGGCCGTCTCGTACCTGGTCGCCCTCAACGCCGCAGTCGCCGCCGTAGCGTACTCGCTCCCGCGCAGGAGCCGCGGCGCAGGCGGCATCGGCGCGGCCGCCGGCCTGTTCGTGGGATGCCCCACGTGCGCCGGCACGCTCGCGTCCGCGCTCGTCGGGACCGCCGGCGGGCTGGCGCTCGGCGCGGCCCTCGCGCAGCTGCAGACGCTGCTCATCGCGGTGACCATACCCGTCCTCCTGGCCATCCCGTTCCTGCTCGCGCGCCGGTTGCGCGGCGCCGGCGCCGGCCTCTGCGAGGCGCGGTAGCGGGGCTAGCACTGCCCCGCCGGCCCGCCGGCGCGGGCATCCCGCGCCATTTCGCGGACCCTTTCGACCATGGACGACTTTGCGCCGATCGTCGCCTCGGGCTCGACCGTGAGGCACACCGTGAACTCGGGGTGGTACACGGCGAACTGCGCGGCCGTCTCGCGCTCGACGTGCACGTACGCGACCCTGCCGAGGCTGCCGTCAAAGCCCTCGCGCATCCGGCGGTGCCTCGCGGCCTGCCGGCAGAACTTTTCGGCCTCGCGCCGCGGCCCGAGCGGGACGCCGCCGCTCCTGAGCATCCCCGCCGCGATGCGGCCTCCCAGGTCGACGACCGCGGCAAAGCGCACCTGCGGCCCGAGGTCCATGATTCCGCCCACCAGGGCCCTGGCCCACGGCTGGCCTCCTGGCGCGGACACCGCCGCCGCCGCGGCCGGCCCGCCGCCCACGCTGCCCGCCATGCGCCCCCGCCTCGGCCCGCCCGCGTTATAACGGCTCGCCGGCAGCGGCCCGCCGGCCCGGCCCTAGATACACTAGTAAACGCGCCGCGCGCGGGCGGCCCGTTGGAGCTGCACCGCCTGCTGACGTTCCTCGGCGTCGCGCTGCTCGTCGCCACGTTCGCCATCTACTACAACGAGGGCGGGTACGGGGGCGGGGAGGGCGGCAGCGGCGCTGCCGCCGACCCCGTCGGCGACGGCGGCGGCTTTAGCATGGCGTACGTTACGGGCGTCGCAATGCTCGCCGTGTTCATGGCCAGCTTTGTCCTGTTCAACAAGGAAAAGCTCGGCGGGCGGGGCGGGTGGCGCGGCCAGCGGCGGCGGCGGCGGCGGCGCGGCTAGGGCGCCTACTCCTTGTCGATAAAGTCGGACGCGACCGGCGGGTCCTGCGCGAGCCCCTTGCGCTTGCGTATGTCGGCGGCCGCCGCGGCGAGCCTAGACTTTGGAACCTCGGCCCACATCTTGAAGTGCGAGTTCCACATGGCCTTGCCGGCCGTCTGCCCCCTCATCTCCTCGGAGAGAGTGAACGTCTCGGCGGCCGGTATCTCGCCCGTCACGATGCTAATGGCCCCCTTTTGCGTCATGTCGATGACGCGGCCGCGCTTGCCGGACAGGACGGTCGCGACGCTGCCGACGAGCTCGGTCGGCACCCTCACCTCGATGGCGAGTATTGGCTCGAGCAGGGACGTGCCGGCCGTGAGCAGCGACCCCATGCAGGCCCTGCGCGAGGCGGGGCCGAGCTGCGAGAGGCCCCTGTGCGCCGTATCCTCGTGGGGGACAAAGTGGGTGAACGTGAACTTGCAGTCGCGCATCTGCTCGCGGCACATGGGCCCCTCCTTCATGACGTCGTCGAACCCAGAGTTTATCGAGTCCGTCGACTCTTGGACGAACTGGACGCCCTTGGTCCCGTTGATCAGGACGTTGCCGCGCGAGTCGAGCCTCATGACGCGCTTGACGGTGTCCGAGTCCCATCCCTGCGCCTTGAGCAGGTCGGAGACCTCCTTCTTGTCCTTCATCTCGCTGATCTGGCCGGACCTGAGCATGTCGCCGATCGCCGGCTCGAGCGGCTCGACCTTCATGAATATCTTGTTGTGGCGGTTCGGCGACTTTGACATTATCGGCTCGCACGAGCTCCTCACGGTCTCGCGGTAGTTTATGAGCGGCTCGGACGTCACAATGTCGACCTTTGCGTCCTGTATGCGGTGCGTCGCGACGTCGAGGTGCAGCACGCCCATGCCGGCCACGATGGTCTCGCCGCTCTCCTCGTCGATCTTTACGACCAGGTTCGGGTCCTCGATCGTCAGCTGCTTTAGGACCTCTACGAGCTTTGGGAGGTCCTTTGGATGCTTTGGCTCGACGGCGACCTGGACGACGGGCTCGGAGATGTAGCTGACGCCCTCGAACACCTTTATCCCCTTGACCGACGAGAGCGTGTTGCCGGCCCTCGATTCGGTCAGGCCCATCAGGGCCGGTATGTTGCCGGCCCCGAGGCTGCCTATCTGCTCGCGCTGGTTGCCCATGAAGAAGTTTACCGACTGTATGCGCCCCTCGCGGCGCGCGTCGATGATGTTGATCGTCTGCCCGTCGGATACGGTCCCCGAGAACAGGCGCCCTATGGCGACGGGCCCCGCCGCCTTGTCTAGCACCATGTTGACGACCATCATTATGGCCGGCCCGTCGTCGGCGCACGCCAGCAGGGCCTTGCCGATGTCCGAGTCGAGGTCGCCGTGCCATATCTTTGGTATGCGGTACTTTTGCGCCTCGTGCGGGGGAGGGTGGTGCTTTACGACCATGCCGAGGACGGCGTCGGCGAGCGGCGCCTTTTCGACGAGCGTGTCGACGCTGCCGCCGCCGTACGCGTCGATCACGTCCTTGAAGGTGATCCCCTTCTCCTTCATCATGTCGACGTTGATGGCCCAGCGGTCCTTTGCCGAGCCGAACGTGACGCTCGCCTCCTGTATGGACACCTTCCACTTTTCCCTGTACTCGGGCTCGGCGTACGTGTCGAGCAGCTGGTTAAAGTTCGAGACGACCGACGCGAGGGTCTGCTGCATCTTTTCGGGCGTAAGGCGCAGCTCCTTGATGAGCCTGTCGACCTTGTTGATGAACAGGACGGGCCGGACGCGCTCCTCGAGGGCCATCCTGGTCACGGTCTCGGTCTGCGTCATGATCCCCTCGACGGCGTCGCAGACGACGACGGCCCCGTCGATGGCGCGCAGGCTGCGTATGACCCTGCCGCTAAAGTCGACGTGGCCCGGCGTGTCGATCATGTTGATGACGTACTCGCGGTCCTTCTGGGTATAGTACAGCGTGACGTTGGCCTGGTAGATGGTGATCCCCCTCTCCTGCTCCTCCTTGTCAAAGTCCATGGCCAGGGCCGAGCCGGCGGCCGACGGGGCGATGATCCCCGAGTGGGCCAGGAGGCTGTCGCTCATCGTGGTCTTGCCGTGGTCCACGTGGGCAATGACCCCAAAGTTGCGGATGTGCTCCTTGTCCTTTATGATCTTCATGACCTGGTCGGTCGACTTGAACTTTGCCACGGCCGGCGGCCCGAATTTCTGATATTAAACGTATTGAGCGCCGGCTCGGCCTGCGGCTCCCCCGCCGCCTCGGGGACCGGCGGCCGGGGCGGAGAGGGGGTGGGAGGGGGGGGGGGGGTGACGGGAGCGGGATGGCGGGCGGCTGAGGGCCCCTGCGCCGCCGCCCCGCGCGGCCCCGCGGCCGGATGCGCGCCGGCCGCCCCCGCCCCCTCCCACGCCGCCCGCGGCGCTGCGGAGGGGGAGGAGGGTGGATGGATGGACGAACGGGCATGCGGGGCGGCCGGGCAGTGCCCGCCGCCAGCCCTCGCGAGGTGCCCGCCGCCAGCCCTCGCGAGGTGCCCGCCGCCAGCCCGATCCGGTTCGGCGCGCAGGGGCCGCCGCCGGCCGCCGATGCAGAGTGCGGGCATGCGGGCCGTGCGCACGCTTGATCGCGCAGGCGCGCTCGGGGCGGGGGCTCGCGCCTGGGCCGCACGGGGACTGGGACGGCCGGCGCCGGGCCCCCTGCCCCGCGCAGGGCCCCGCACCCGAGCCTTACTGCTCGGCCGCCGCCCGCCCAATCCGGAAGGCCTTTCACCTCTCCCCCGATCGCCCGCCCGATCCGGAAGGCCTTTCACCCTCTCCGATCGCCCGGCCGCGCAGGACTTAATTAGATGCCGCGGGCGGGGGCACCGTTGGGATCCCTTTCGCGCAGGCGGCGGGGCGGAGCGGCACTCTTGGCCGCGGCCGTCCTGGCGTCCGCATGCCTTGCGGCCGCGCCAGACTGGGCCGACGCTCCGTGGGTTGCGCATGCGCAGGCCCCGCCGGCCGTAAAGATCGGGGCGCTAATGACAAACGACCCCGGCCAGGACTTTGACGATCCCGACCGCACAAGGGTAGCGCAGTACGCCGTCGAGCAGTTTAACGAGCAGAACCCCGGCGCGCGCCTGGCACTCGAGGTGACGGAGATCGAGCGCGGCGGCGAGCCGGACAGCCTGGTCGGCGCGTACGCCAACGGCAGCGGCCCCCTGTTCTACATCGGGCCGACGACGAGCCAGGGCCTCGCCAACATAAGGGGGAATGCGGCCTCGTCGGCCGTCCTGGAAAGCGTCGTCCTGGTCAGCCCGTCCTCGGAGGCGCCGCAGCTGGCCATTGCAGGCGACAACATATTCCGGCTGGCGATCGACGTCGGGCGGCAGGGGCGCATAATGGTCGGCGAGATGGAGTCCGCGGGCATCGAGTCGTACGTCGCGGTCTACCGCGACGACGCCTGGGGCAGGCAGCTAGAGTCGGCCGTCGGCGAGGCTGCCAACAAAAGCGGCATTGAGCGCGCAGGCGCCATTCCCTTCGAGCTCAACAGGACCGCCGCGTACTGGAGGGGCATCGCGGACGGGGTCGAGGCGGCCGTCTCCGGCCGGGACGGCGCCGGCGTGTTCTTCATGGGGTACGACGACAGCTACTACGACATGGCGCGCGCGGCCGGCGGCAGCGCTGCGCTGCGGCAGAACACTGCCTGGTTCGCCGTGTCCGGGACGGTCGACGCCTCGGAGCGGATCGGCAACGCCACGGCGCGCGACTTTTCGGCCGCGGTCGGCCTGACGGCGCTCGACGAGGCCGTCGCCAGGAACGACGTGACCGCCGCCATCGACGCGCTGCTGTCCAAGAACGCGACGTTCTACGAGTACTCTACGTACGACTCGGTGTTCGTGCTGGGCCGCGCGATAGCGGCCGCCGGCGGCGCGTCGGCCAACGCGACGGCGGTCGCGGCGGCCATGCAGCTGGCCGCGGCCGGGCACGAGGGGGCGCTCGGCGACGTCGCCCTGGACTCAAAGGGCGACCTGCGCACGCCCGACCGCTTTGTCGTGCGGCAGGTCAACTCGTCGGGGGACTGGGAGGACACCGGCACGGCGGTGTCGACGCCCGTGTTCGACGTCGGGGCCCTGCTGATACTCGACGGCAACCCCGACTACACCGACGGCCTGGCGCTCGCCGCCATGTGGGCGGCCGTCGACGACTTTAACGCGGCCCGCGAGGCGGACGGCGGCTTTTACATCGACCTGGCCGTCCAGAGGATACGCATCTCGCCCGGGTACGCGCCCTCGCCGGATCCGGGCGCCTTGGACGGCCTAAGGGCGGCATACGCCAACGGCAGCGGCCCGTCCCTGTACGTGGGCCCCTCGACGAGCGAGAACGCGGCGCGCGTCCTGCCATACGCCAACGCCAACGGCATTGTCCTGATCAGCCCCTCCTCGACGGCCCCCTCGCTTGCCGTGCCAGGCGACAGCCTGTTCCGCATGGCCGCCCCCGACAGCCTCCGCGGGATCGTCCTGGGCGACATGATCTCCGACAGGAGGTCGGTCACGGACCTGGTCGTGGCGGTGCGGAACGACTCGTGGGGCCGCGGCATCGACGCGGCCACGGCGGACCGCATGGGGGGCGACACGAGCGTCACGCGCGTCGCGTTCGCCGAGGCCGGCCAGAACTGGACCGACGTCGCGGCGCGCCTCGACGCCGGCATTGCCACCGCGTCGGCATCGGCCGCCTCCAGGGTAGGCGGCGGCCAGGCGGCCGTCCTGTTCATCGGGTTCGACGGCGACTTTGCCGCCGTCGCGGAGCAGGCCGCAGAGTTTCCGCGGCTGGGCAGCGTCGGGTGGTACGGGGCCGACGGCATTCGAATCGACGCGGACTCGGCGGCGGGCCGGGCCGCCGCCGATCTTGCCCGGAGGGTCGACATGAGGATCGTCCTGGACTGGGCCGAGCCCAACGACGTCACGCGGCGGCTCGGCCCTCCGGCCGCGTACGAGCCGTCGGCGTACGACTCGGTCCGCGTAATGGGCAGCGCCATGGCGGCCGCGCGCGCCGCGGCCGGCGGGGGCGGGCAGGATCCCCCGGCGGCAGCCGCCGTAAAGGCCGCCATACCGGCCGCGGCGCGCGCCTACTCGGGCGCCCTGGGCAACGTCACGCTCGACGCCAACGGCGACCTGTCCTCGCCGAGCGCGTACGCCGTGCACAGGATTGGGGCGGACGGCGAGTGGGCGCGGGCGCGCACCGTCGACGCCGCCGGGGCGGGGCGGGTCGACTGCTCGGACGGGGCGGTCCGCTGCATCGAGATACCGGCGCTGCACGAGGCCGAGTACGCGCTGATCACCCGCCTGACCCACGCCGCGCAGATGATCGCCGTCGACGACTACAACAGGGAGCAGGCCGCCGCCGCAGGCGGCGCGCAGCGGGTGCACCTCTCGCTGCAAAAGGTCGACGTGCCGGTCGCCTCCCCCGCGGACGGGCTGGGCGCCGCCCACGCCGGCGGCGACGGGCCGGCCGCGTACCTGGGCCCCCAGACGAGCCGCGCCGCCCTGGCCCTCAAGCCGTATATCGACGCCAACGGCATTGTGCTCGTCAGCGCGGCGTCAGCATCGCAGCCGGCCGGCCTTGTCCAGCCCGACGGCCTGTTCCGCGTCTCGCTCAACGACCGGTACGAGGCAGACCTGCTCGTGATCGCCGCCGACCTCGAGGGCGCCACGACGATCATTCCGGTCATACGCAACGACACGTACGGCCACAGCTACGACGACGAGATCAGGGCGGAGGGGGCCCTGCTGGGCATGTCCGTGCTAGAGCCCGCCGTCGTGCCGTCGGGCACAAACAACCTGTCAGCGATGGTCGACGCCCTCAACGACCGCGTGGTCGCCCTCGGGCCCGACGTGGACCCGTCCGAGGTGGCCCTGATAGCCGCCGTGTTCCACACGGACCTCCACAACCTGGCGCACTACGCCATAGGCCACCCCGCTCTCCTGTCGGCCCTCTGGTTCAACCCGGGAACGCTCCACGCCCCGAACCCGATCGCGGATCCCGAGACGTTGCGCCTGGCGCAGAGCGCATCGCTGTCGTCGACGTCGTGGGACCTGCCGCAGACCGAGAGGCTGGAGCGGTTCCGCGACTCGTTCAGGGCCGAGACGGGGCGCCTGCCGAACCAGTTCGTGCACGCCTCGTACGACTCGGTGTACCTGCTCGCCGACGCGATCAACCGCTCAATGCTCGCCGACGGCGCGTACTCGGCGGCCGACGTGCGGGCGAGCATGCACTGGGCCGCCGAGCGGCTCGACGGGCTGCTAGGGGACAACTTTGAGTTCGACGCCAACGGCGACCGCGTCTCGCCGAGCAGCGTCGTGATCTGGAGGTCCACGCCTGGCACGGGCGCCTGGGCCGATGCCGGCCGCATCCACCTGCCCGCCACGTGCAGGATGTCGCTGGGATCGGACACGATCGCGTTCGGCGACGTGCGGATCGGCGAGCCGTCGGGCGCCGCAACGCAGTCGCTCACGAGCGGGGGCACCGAGCCGATGGACACGATAACGATCGAGGCCGGCCCGTGGGCGGGCGCGGCGGACCTGCCGGCCGGCGCGACCGAGGCAAGGTCCGCGGTCGCCGGCCTGGGCGGGGCGGGGCCGGGCGAGTGGGTACGGCTCGACTCCGCCGTCACGATGGGCGAGCCGGGGGGCACGACGCTGCCCGAGCTGTCCAGCGTCGAGTTCCGCGTCAACGCGCCGGCCGGCGCCGCGCCGGCCGGCGCGGCCGGCTCGATCTCGCAGACCGTCGCGTACACCGTCGAGTGCCTGGATACGTACGCCGAGTAGCGCCGCGGGCCGCACGAGCCCGCGCGGCCGCGCTGCCGGGCAGCGTCCCCTCCCTACACACTCCCCTCCTGCGCCTGCGGGACGGGCGCGCAGGAGCCGGAATGGGCGCCTTGCGGCTGGCCGCGGGCACGCATCCGCGCAAAACAAAATTCTTTAATACGGCGCGGCAGGCGCGCCCGGCAAGTTGACACGGCAGGGCCCGATACAATTCCCGCCTGGGGGGGGGGGGTGGCATACCGCCGAAGCGGCCTGCGGGACATGCGCGGCCGGCACCCGCATCGCCACGACGCGCAGCCGTGCCGGTTGCCGCGCTTGCCCTGGCCCTAGCGGCCGCGGCGCTTGCCGGGATGGATGCCGCCCATTCACAACAGCTGTATCCTGCGGCGCCTGCATGGATTGTGCCCGCCGCGCATGCGCAGGCGGACACCACCGCGCCGTACGTGGCGAACGTCACCTCGCCCCTGCCTGACGGGGTGTACGGCACGGGGCGCCTGATCAACGTGACCGTGGCGTTCAGCGAGCCCGTAGTGTACTCGGCCGGCTCGCCGCCCTTGCTGGCACTCGAGATCGGCGGGGAGGAGAGGCGGGCCTCGTACGCATCGGGCAACGGCACATCCTCGCTCAACTTTACGTACACCGTGCGCGCCGGCGACGCCGAGGATGACCTCGACTACCGCGGGAGGACGGCCCTGTCGGGCGGCATTGCGGACGCCTCGGGCAACCCTGCGAACCTCGAACTCCCCCCGCCCGGCCTTCCTGGCTCGCTCGGCCACTCGCGCGACATACTGGTCGACCACGCCTCCCCCGTACTTGTCGCGAGCGGCGCGATTGGCAATAGTGGCTATTACCAGTTTTCCGTTGGCATCGATGCCTTCCCGGTGGGAAACCGCACGTACGTCCTGGTCGGCACGTATTTCCACGGCCTGCACCTGATCCGCGTGCACGAAAACGGCGGCTTGGAACGGACGTATCACGCCCTCGACGGCGCGGATCGCACCTCTGATGGCTTGGGCACATTCCCTACGCTGAACCGGGCCGAAGGCGTGGCCGGCGGCTTTGATGTCAACGGCACCGTGCATGCGGTTGTCGCCGCGACGGCCGACCACGGCGTGCAGCTGGTCCGCGTGCACTGGAACGGCAACCTAGAAGGCAGGGGAGCCGTAACCCACGCCGACGGCCGGGAGCTCCGTGTTCCGACCGGCATCACCGCATTCTACCTGGACGGAGATCCGCACGCCCTCGCCACCTCGTACGACCGCAACGCCACGCAGCTGATCCGCATACACGAAAACGGCACCCTGGAGGCTAGGGACACCCTGACCGACACCGACGACCTGTATCTCGGCAGGGCGGCCAGTGCGGACGCGTTCACGATGAACGGCACCGTGCACGCCATAGTTGCAGCGCACCTCGACCACGGCGTCCAGCTGATTCGCATTTGGGACAACGGCACCCTCGAGGCCAGGGGGGGCCTGAACGCCACCGACGACCTGGCGATTCTCACGCCGCGGGGCGTCGATGCGTTCTACCTGGACGGACGCCCGCACGTACTGGTCACCGCCCGCGATGGCGACGCCGTCTCGCTGGTCCGCGTGCACTGGAACGGCACCCTGGAGGGCGTGAGCCAGCTGGCCGACGGCGAGGGCGGCCTCAGGCTTGCTTCCACAATCGGCGTTTCCGCCTTCAACAGCTCGGGCGGCGGCACGTACGCCGTCGTAGCGGCGCGTGGCTCCGACTCGCTCAACCTGATCCGCGTGCGCGGCGACGGCGTCCTGTTGCCGGTTGCCTCGGTGGTCAACGGAGCGGACAACTTTGACCATATCGGGTCTGCACAGCGCGTCGACACGTTCGACCTGGGGGGAATAAACTTTGCCGCATCCACTTCGCGTAACGTCATGGGCGGCATGCAGCTCACGCGGCTGTCGGCGGCGGCGGTGGTAACCGACGTCACCGCAAACGCCACCGGCGGCACGTACGGGCCGGGCGACCCGATCGACATCGCAGTCCAGTTCGACACCGATGTCCTGGTGGCAGGGCCGCTCGAGCTCCGCCTCAACACGGGCGGCACGGCCGCCTACCGCGAGGGCAACGAAACCAACACGCTGGTGTTCCGGTACGTCGTCGCCGCCGGCGACAGCGCCGTGCCGGCGCTCGGGTACGCCGGCGTGCACGCCCTGCGGGCGGGCCCCGGCGGCGCGATCACCTCGGAGGCCACCGGCCGCCACGCCAGCGCCGCCCTGCCGCCCCCCGGCTCGAACGCATCGCTGTCCGGCTCGGCCGCCATCGAGATCGACACCCCCGCGCCGCGCGTGATCGGCGCCGCCCTGTCGGTCCCGGACGGCGCGTACGGCGAGGGCCGGGTGATCACGGTCGACGTCAACTTTAGCAAGCGCGTGTCGTACTCGGGCGACCGGCCAGAGTTGCTCCTCAACGTAAGCGGCGCCCCCGCGGCTGCCGCGTACGCCTCGGGCGCCGGCTCGGCCGCGCTGTCCTTTGCCTACACGGTGCGGGCCGGCGACAACGCCGGCGACCTGGACTATTGGAACACGACGGCCCTGTCCGGCGACATCGCCGACGCGCTGGGCAACCGCGCCGTCCTGGTTCTGCCCGATCCAGGCTCGCCCGGCTCACTCGCCGCGTCGAGATCCGTCGCCATCGACACGGCCGCGCCGGCCGTCCTGTCGGTGCGCTCGCCTGACGGGGACGGGGCGTACACCGCCGGCGCCGCCGTCAACATTACGGTCGCGTTCAGCGAGAACGTCACCGTCACGGGAGCGCCGCGGCTGTTGCTCGAGACGGGCGCGACCGACCGGAACGCAACGTACATTTCGGGCAACGGCACGGCCGCCCTAGACTTTCGGTACGACGTGCTGGCAGGCGACCGCGCGGCCGACCTGGACTATGCCGGCGCGGCGGCCCTGTCCGCCGGCGGCGGGACGATACGCGACGCGGCCGGCAACAACGCCGACCTGGCCCTGCCGGCCCTCGGGGATGCGGGCTCGCTCGGCGGCTCGGGGAACATTGAGATCGGCCGGCCCGCCGCTACCGCACGGGCCGCATTCGCTGGCCCCAACACGGTGCGCATCGAGTACAGCGCGCCGCTCGGCGCGCCCGATCCGCACTCGGGGCCCGTGTACGGCGCGGTCGCGATCCGGGGCGGGGCATCCGCCGACCCACTCGGCGCGTCGGGCCTGGGCACCGAGGTCCACACCGTCAGGTTCGGCGGGGACGGCGTGACGGCGGACCAGGACGGATCGATTGCGCTGAACACGCACCTGGAGGGCGCGGCGGCGGCGCCCGGCGGCGCCGTCCAGTACGAGTTCGCCGACGACTCGATCCCCGTGGCGGCGGGCCGGACGGTGCGCACGCTCACGCCGGCCATACTGGAGCCGGTCGTGCCGATCGAGGCGGACGGCTTTGTCCGCGTGGTCAACGTGATCGACGGCGGCGACCCTGCCCGCCCGGCGATCAACGTCACGGGCCTTGTTCCCGCCGGCGCCGGCGGCCAGGCCGTCTTCCCCGCATCCGCCGGCGGCGTGGGGATAGTAACCTCCTTCGCCGAGGTCTGGTTCCCGCCCGGCGTGCGGGCCTCGGGCGTCCCCGCCGACGGCCTGATCGGGCTGCGCGTGTGGGGGGACGCGCCAGGCAGGGAGTCCCTGGCGGGCCGGGTCGCCGCGGCCCTGGGCGAGGGCGCCCCGCGCGACCTCGTGCTGCAAAAGGTCGTCTCGGCCGGCAGCGCAGGCGGGGCGCGCATCGAGTTCGACATGCCGGTCCGCGTGCTGCTCGACGGCCAGGCGGGCGGCACGGCGTTCTACGCGGCCGGCGCGGACGGCCCGATCGTCCCAATCCGAACCGAGTGCGCCGCCGACAACACGACCGCCGTCCACGCCCAGCTTGGCGGCTCCGGCGAGTGCCAGGTCGACTCGGGCGGCGACAAGGCCGTGCACACGTACCACCTGACCCTGTTCGGCACGGCGAGGGGGCTGACGGACCTTGAACGGACCGTCGCGCTAGCGCCGCCCGGCGGCACAGTCCTCGTCCCGCCGGGGACGTACGCCGGGGACGTGCTCGTCGTCGACAGGCCGCTGGCGATCATGCCGGCCGACCCGGCCGACCCGCCCGTATTCACGGGATACTCCCACATAGTGGTGCGCCCGTCCGCGGACGGCCCCGTTGCAGTCAGCGGCCTGCGGTTCGAGGACACGACCCACACGTCCGGCGGCGAGGGCCTCGCGTCCATAGTGGTCGAGTCGCTGGCCGGCTCGGAGCCGGGCATGCCCGTCGCGGTGCGCAACAACACGTTCTCGAACACGTGCGACAGCGGCGTGCGCGCCGCGGCCGACGCCGGCGCCCCGCCGATCGCGGGCCTGGACGTCAGCGGCAACAGGTTCTACGGGATTGGCGCGAACGGGGCGGCCTGCGCGTCCCCTGCCGCGCCGGACAGGGCCGACGCGATCGTGCTGGGCAGGCACGGCGCCTTCACCGCAGGCAGCGGCACGCCGCAGCTGACGGGCCTGACCGTCAGGGACAACTACATCTTTGGCACCACGTACACCGGGATACGAATGTCCGGCGCCGACACGGCCCTGATCGAGGGCAACCACATTGAAAACGTCCCCGACGACGGCATACGCGTGCTGCCCTCGTCGAACGTCACGGTGCGCGGCAACACGATCGTCGACGCCAACCACAGGCCGCACATGCCCAACCTTCACGACGGCGCCGACGGCGCGGCGATCGAGGTGTGGGCCGGCTCGGACGATGTAGCCGTCACGCTCAACCGGGTACATGCTAGCGCCGGGGCGCTCGCCGTGTGCGCCGGCACGTGCGACCCGGGCGCCGATGCGGCCGACGGGACGGGCGGCGACCCCGTACCGGTGGCGCGCGCCGAGCTCGGCTCCGCGGACGGCGCCAACGACGTGCGGTTCGGCCACAACATCCTGGCCGCCTCGAACGCCGCCCCGCTCGTGGCCAACAAGGCCGGCGGCGCCCTTGACGCCCGCGCAAACTACTACCCGGGCCGCGCAGAATCCGTCGCGGCCGGCGCCGGCATCGAGGCCGCGCCCGGCTCGCGCGTCGACCACCTGCCGGCCATGGCCGGCGGGCCCGTCCGCATCGGCGCCGTCGTCGCCGACGCGGCCGCCTCTCCCGTTAGGTCGATCGACGCGGCCGTGGCAGCGGGGTTCGCCGCAGGGGCGGACGCGTTCAACGCGGGGCAGGCCGCGGCCGGCGGGACGGTCGGCATCGAGCCAGTCGCGCATTCGGTGCGCTCGCCGGACGCGGCCGACTCTGCGGAGCACGAGGCGGCCCTCGATGCGCTCCGCACGGGCGCGGCCGGCGACGGCCGCATGCGCCCCGTCCTCGAGAACTCGATCGCAGGGGCGATGGCGCTCTACGACGGGGACGCCGCGGCCGGCCTGGCCGCCGTAACGGCCATGGAGGCCGAATACGGCCACTACCCGTTCGCGACGGCCCGCAACGGCACGATCGTCGCGCACGGCGCCGACCCGTCGCTGGTCGGGCGCGCCGACGTCGTTCCGGGGATCGCCGGCGGAACGGACGGCCTGCGCGCGCTGTACGACTTTGCGGACGGCACGGCGACCGTCGGGATGCAGGGGTACCCGAACGCGAGCTGGAAGTGGTGGGCGTACGAGTTTCCCGACCCGTCGGCCGGCAACGGCACCGGCGGCGGAGTGCCGCAGCAAAAGCGATCAATGATCGCGCTGCACGCGGGGCCCGACGGGGCCGAGGGCACCGCCGACGACCTGGTATTCGGGGCCGGCTACTACCCGCCGGGCGCGCCGCAGCACCTGCTCGTCGCCGCCGGCGATGCGGCCGCCGTAGCTGCCGCCGCCGCCAACCGCACGGGAGTACCGGGAGTCGTCGTCTCGCCGGTCTCGACGGCCTCGGATCTCGCCGCAGCAGGCGATGCGCTGTTCCGCCTCGCCCCGCCCGCCCCGACGGCGGCAGGGGTCGTCGCTAGCCTGATCGCCGGGGACGGCGTCACCAGGGCCGTCGTGACGAGCGACAGCGCGTCCCTGGAGAGCCGGAGCATGGCCGCCGCGCTAGTCGCCTCTTCGTCGTCGGGCCTGCCGGCGGCCGGCGTGCGCGCCGAGGTCGTGGCGTTCGACTCGTCGGAGGACGGGTGGGCCGGCCCCGCGATGGCGCGCATTGGCGCCGCCGTCGCAGGGGGCGGATCCGGCGATGCGGCGGCCGCCGTCGTCTACACGGGCCGGGCCGGCGCGCTCGCCGAGCTCGCCGCCGCGCCGTCCGCCGATGCCGCCGCCGCCCGCTGGTACGCCGCCGGCGGAATGGACAGGGCCGCGCTCGGCGAGCCGGCGCCCGCCCTGGCGAGGACGACAGGCCTGGCGTCCGTGTCGCAGTTCGCCGAGCCGAGCGCGCCCGTCGACGCCGTGCTCGCCTCGGCCGGCATTGCACTGGACGACTCGACGAGGGGGCCGGCGTACGCCGCGTACGATGCGGCGTTTCTGCTCGGCGCCTCGATCGCCGCCGCGGGCCAGGGAGCGCCCGCCTCCGCCGCGGCCGGCCACATGGCGGGGGCCGCCCTGAACCGCACGGACTCGGCGCTCGGCGGCCGCCTCGTTCTCGACATCAACGGCGACCTTGCCCTGCCCGACCGGTACGCCGTATCGAGGGTCGGCGCCGACGGCTCGTGGGCCGCCGCCGCGGGCGGGCCGCTATACGGGACGGGCACGTGCAGCGTCAAGCCCGTGAGGGGTGATGTCGACCTAGGCCCGGTCGAGGCGGGCGGCCGCTCGCAGGCCGCCGCCGAGACCGTGGTCAACACCGGCACGAGGCAAATCGGAGGGGACGGCGTGGTGATCACGGCAGGCCCGTGGCGGTACGACGGCGGCCAGGGGCCCGATCTCGACGCCGGCCTTACAAAGTGGCGCGTGCAGCAGGGCGCCGCGTACCAGAGCGCCGGGGCCGAGGGAACGGCACTGCCGGGGTCGTATCTCTGGCCCGGCGAGCGCCTCGAGGTCCAGTACGTCATCGACCTGACGTCAATGCCCGCGCTCGCCGCCGGCACGGCGTCGCAGGTGATCACGTACTCCGCCGAGTGCCGGTGAGCGGCCGAGACGGCCGCCGGGCCGGCCCATTGTGACGAGGACGGCGGCGCCGGCCGGCGCGGGCCCATGCGGCGCCGGCCGGCGTGGCCGGCTCGATCTTGCAGACCGTCGTGTACACCGTCGAATGCCTGGATACGTACGCCGAGTAGCGTGCAACGGAAGCGATCGCGCCGCGGGACCTTCCGGCGGGCGGGCAGGTGGAGGGTGCCGCCGTACGACGGACGGCGCGCACGCGGCGCCTGCATGCCGCAGCGCATTAGCAGCCCTGCCGACGCGGCGCCTGCGTGCCGTCAGCGTCCCTCCCAATCCCGCGCGGCTCGGCGCAGCGGCCGCGGCCCCCTGCCCCCCGCGCCGGCAAGCGCCGCCCTGGAGTCCTGTGTGCGCAATTGCAGCATAAGTTCAGGTCCCTAGGCTTGCCTGCCCTACACGGCCGCCCGGGACGCGCCGGCGCCGAGGGCAATGCTGGCGCGGCCAGGGGCAGCCGCTGGGGCCGCCGCTGGCGCCGCCGCCGAGGGCGATGCTGGCGCGGCCAGGGGCAGCCGCTGGGGCCGCCGCTGGCGCCGCCGCCGAGGGCGATGCTGGCGCGGCCAGGGCAGCCGCTGGGGCCGCCGCTGGCGCCGCCGCCGAGGGCGATGCTGGCGCGGCCAGGGCAGCCGCTGGGGCCGCCGCTGGCGCCGCCGCCGAGGGCGATGCTGGCGCGGCCAGGGGCAGCCGCTGGGGCCGCCGCTGGCGCCGCCGCCGAGGGCGATGCTGGCGCGGCCAGGGGCAGCCGCTGGCGCCGCCGCCGAGGGCGATGCTCGGCGTGGCCAGGGGCCGCCGCCGCTGGCGGCGGCGGCAGTTGGTGTAGAACTCTTCACAAACGAGTCGAGGACAGCTGACCACGCCGCTGTTGGTTGGGAGCGGGGCATAGCGGGCGAAGCGGCATGCCCCACACCGACACAGACGGCGGCAGGACCATTGACGTGATGTGCGCCTGCGGCTGCGCGTCTGCCACCCGCATCCGGCTGGATCCCGACGCGCCGGGGAGGGAGAGGGCCGTCATGCGCATCGAGATCGCCCGGCTGCACGGCATCATTGACCGCATCACGGAAGAGTCGGCCGAGTACAGGGTGTTGATGGACATGGCCAGGACGGAGGACGCCGGCAGGTTCGCGGCGATCGTCGCCAGGATCATCGAGATGGGCGCCGCCGGCCTGTGCACCGTCGAGGATGTGCGCCGGGAGCTCGGCGCCGCAAGGATGGATCTCAGGGCCACATCGGGGTCCCACAACCCCGAGGACCTGCGCAGGATCGGCGAGCTGGAGGCAAAGGTGCGCATGCTGGAGGCCATGATCAAGTACTATGAGACGCCCAACAGCCGGCGCGGCATGCCGCCCCTGTCCAACCACGTGCTCAAAAAGTTCGACGAGGCGATCGTCGCCTCGTGCGGCCGCTCAATGCCGCCCGCCAGCAGGGGGCCGGCCATGGACCACCCCGGCGCCTCGCACGACCTGCACCCGGAGAAGACGCTCAAGTACCGCGCCGCCCGCCGCTGCCCGGTATGCCTCCACCCCAGGCTCGTGCGGCTCGGAAAGACCGTCTCAAAGATATTCGTCGAGTGGGACGACGCCGACGGCAGGCCGCACGTGTACCAGCTGCGCCTCCCCATTGCGTGGTGCGTGCGGTGCCGCAGCGAGGTGCGCCCTGCGGACGCCCCCGACATCAAGGACACGTGCTTTGGCCCCCTGCTCCTCTCAAAATTCCTGATCCTCTACGCGCTCGGGGTGACCGACCGCAAGCTCGCGGAGCAGCTGGATAGCCTGCTCAACGCCTCGTTCTGCCCCTCGACGATAATGAACGGCCGCAGGGCCGCCGCCCGGGTCCTCGAGCCCTTCATGAAGCACCTGGAAAAGCTGATCGTGGCCAGGGGCAGCCCACTTTGACGAGACGACCATGCGCATGTTCGGCAAGCAGGGCTACCTGTGGGTGGTCGCGGCCGCGTGCGCCGCCATGGTCGTCGCGCGCCCGTCCCGCGGCATGTCGATATTCGACAAAGAGTTCGCGTTCGCCCGCCGCCTGGTCGGCGTCGTCGACGGCTACAAGGTGTACCGGATCATACTCGGCGAGATCCAGCGGTGCTGGAGGCACGTCATCAACAACTTCAAGAAGGCGGCCTGTACGGCCGACGACCCCGTTGTGAGGGCCGCGTACGGCGCCTTTTGCGGCCTGTACGAGCGCATCAAGGGCATGGACACGGCGCCCAAGAAGGTGCGCGACGCCATAGTGGAGGATGCGCTCGCCATTGCGCGGCGCCTGCCCGAGGGCCACCCGTCCCGCACCGAGACAGGAATGCGGGGGCTAACCTCGTCACCTTCCTAATGTTCAAGGACATGCCGCCGACGAACAACCCCGTCGAGGGCGACATCCGCGGCGGCCTCGTGGCCCAGCGCAACGTCCGCTACCAGCTGCGCACGGAGGGGGGCGCAAGGGCGTTCTCGGTCATTGCGTCCTTCATCCTCACGTGCAAAAAGCAGGGCGTGCGGCTCGACAAGGCGTTCGTCGCCCTGGCCGGCGGGGCCGACCCCGCTGACATATTCAAGGTCGGGCAGGTGGCCCCGAACCGGTGGGGCGGCCCAAAGAAGAAGGCGCCCCGCCAGGGGGATGGTCCCCTTGACTGGCCGGCGAGGGAGGAGCCGGCCGAGCCCGAGCCCGAGCCCGTCGCGGCGAAGCCCGAGCCCGAGCCCGAGCCCGTCGCGGCGAAGCCCGAGCCCGAGCCCGAGCCCGAGCCCGAGCCCGAGCCCGTCGCGGCCGAGCCCGAGCCCGTCGCGGCCGAGCCCGAGCCCGAGCCCGAGCCCGTCGCGGCCGAGCCCGAGCCCGTCGCGGCGAAGCCCGAGCCCGAGCCCGAGCCCGAGTCCGAGCCCGTCGCGGCGAAGCCCGAGCCCGAGCCCGAGCCCGTCGCGGCGAAGCCCGAGCCCGAGCCCGTCGCGGCGAAGCCCGAGCCCAAAGCCGAAGCCGAGGCACCTGCATCGGCTCCGGCCCCGCCGGCAGGGCCGCCAATGCCCACCCCCTCCGGCCGCGCCGCGGCCGCGCCGCAAGAGGCGCCCGTCGGCTGCGCGCACCGCCGGCATCAGCCTACTCGGCACCAAAGCCAGGCAGGGCCGCCGCATGCCGCATCGTCAGGCAGCTCCAAGGCCGCGGCGCCCCCCAAAGCCGCCGCCGCGCATCAGGCTTCGCATCCGCTCAAGCCGAAGGCCTCGCAACGGACACATTCCGATCAGGCCATCCGTGCCGCCACCCTGCGCAGCGGATGACCCGAAAGTCCGGGTTCATCCGACCGAGGGAACGGGCTCGGACAAGCCATCGTACCAGGGGCGTCATAACACAATCCGCCTCCGACTGGGGTTTGACCGATCCGCCGATCTGCCCCCTCCGGCCGCCCCTCCCCCGCCGTTTCGGCCGCCTGCCGCCGAACGCGCCGCCGCGGGGAGGCCCAAAGGCCCGAATGGGGCCGGCATGCCGCGCTCCTGCCGCGGCACGGGACGGCCGCGGGCCGCCCTGCGCGGCGCCATCATGCAGGCTGCGGGCGATCCCTCCCCCCTCCGCATCCGCTATCCCTGGCCGCATCCCATGCATCGCCCCTCACGGGGCGGCCACCACGCCGCCCCTAGCTCAGGCGTTACCTAGGTAGGGAACCTGAACTTATGCTAAACACGCACCTGATGCTTCAGAGTAGTCTTATATACTGCCGTTATGACGCCGAGGCAATGGAGAAGGATCCCGTAGAACTAGAGCCGGGCAAGCTCGGCTGTCCGGACTGTAGGTACCCCCTCGCCCCCGGCCTCACGCCGTTCTACTACAAGGGCGACAAGCTGGGAGCCTTCGAGGGCATTGTATGCGACATGTGCGGCTATGGCCTACTGACGGAGAAAGGGTACGAGGACACGGGCAGGGCCATTGCGAGCTGCGATCACGCCCCGCCGTTGCACGAGGCAGAGGTCGATGTGGAGATCAAGTACGTGACAAGCGCGCACAGGGCATCGATGGTGACGCCGCTCGCTCCCGCCGGGAAGGAGCACCGCTCCACCACCGACCGTTCCGAAATACTGCTGCCGTTGCCGCCCATCAGCTCGACAAAGCGCATTCGCACCTCGTTCAGGGCCACCTAAGAAAATGTCGTCCGCCAATATAAACCTGTGGGAGCTGCCGGCGCTTCTATACAGGACAAAAAAATTCGAAATGAACAGGTACGTGATCAGCCATGGCAAGGTCGACGGCGTTCTGAGGGTTGCAAACATACCTACCGACATACTCAAAATCGACAAGAGCAAGGTTCCCGAGGGCGTTTTGATCAACGCCGACAACGATCTAATACTCGGCTCTACACCCGTAGTCACGTTTGCTAACCGGGCAGAGAAAAGACGGCCCCGGCCCCCGCCCGGCCCGTCCCAGCTACAATCTTCAGAAAAAATGGATCTCATGGACTACATTATCGACGAGCAGTCGCACGAGCCGTGGAATGAATACGTGGTCCAGGACGACCCACCAAAAACACTGCGGGTCAAAACCGTCCTGACAGGCGTTTTCTACTACCCCGATTTTGACACCCCCGTCGGCGACCCCCTCATTGAGGCCCTCCACAGCCCCAACATATCGGTGGCGGCCAACATTGCGCCCGAGTCAGGACTCACGTAGTCACTAGAGGCGGCGGCCGCTGTGGACCCCTTCAAAGACTGCCGCCGGCTATACTCCAAGCACTTTACGGCCCGGATGAAGCAAAGGCACATACCTGTGGCGCTTGTAGAAAAAATAATGTCCGACGGGGAGATCGCTAGGTCGGGCGCTTCCTACAGGGTGACCCTGGGGCGCCACCAGATAGTCCTAGTCCGGTACACGTGCCGGCTGATCCTAAAGACCGTGACAACAGGCTAGGGGGACGATGCCCTTGCCGTGGGCCCGCGCCGCGGTCGCCCCCGCCGCCGCCGTCAGGCTAGCGGCACGACCCGAGCTCTCGCGATCCGCGTCAAATGAGGTTCATATTTGGGCGCCGACCTCCCTCTTTTCGTGCAACGCCGTCACATTTGTTAGGGCAGGCGCAGGCGGGGCATCTTGGCCCATCTCGATCATCAGCGCAGGTCGTCATATGCCGACTTCTTGTGACCTATTTTGTGAACGGTTATGATGCATGCAGAGTGATCTACCTCGTACACGATCCGGTAGGAAAACCGGTCTATGTGGACGGAGTGCATGTCCTTCAGATCCCGCTCAAGCCTTGAGCCGCGGTAGGGATCGTGGTGCAGGGCGTCCAGTTCAGACTCGACAAGTTCGCGCAGGCGGCGATCCATCCTTCTAGATGCCTTCTTGTAGTCTCTGGCACAATTTGGTCATGTGGACCGTGCACTCTTTGCATCCCTTGGCTTCCATACCGCCACCCGCCCGGCCTTCATATCCTCCCTGCTTGCCGCAATGTCCCTCATCGTTTCAGCGTCGTTTAGAATGTCCAGTGTCTCGACCTCGCTCCATGTGAGAGGGCGCACGGGGGCGGCCCTTGCAGGCTCGGCGCCGTCTTTGCCCTGCGCAGGCTCCGTCCCTCCCGATGCGCCCAACTTTGCCAACGATGCCAAGCAATTGCCCTGCCCGACATCAAGTCTGCCCTGCTACGACCCTCACGGCTTGGCCGTCATTGTTGGTGTATATTATCATTGTGGCGGCCTCGGGGCAGGCATTCAGCATGAGTTTAGGTCCCTAGGCGTGCCTGCTTCGTCTGCCGAGCGGGACGCGCCTAGCGCCGCCGCCGTCCAGCCGCCGCCGTCCAGCCGCCGCCGCCGGCCTCCTGCCGCGCCGAGCATCGCCTTCGGCGCGAGCGACAGCGGCTACTGCCGCCGCCGGCGGCGAGTCCCGTGCGGCCGTGTGAGGCAGGCACGCCTAGGGACCTGAACTTGTGCCTCGCACGACGTGCTGATCGACCACGCCGCCCCGCGCCTGATCGCCGCCGCGTGGGCCAGCGACGGCGGGGGCGGGGCCAACGCAACGGGGACCTTTGCGGCGCTCAGCGGAGCCACGGACGCCGATACAATTGTCGCAAACGGCAGCACGTACGCCGTGGTCGCCTCTACCGAGGGCGCCGTCCAGCTGATCCGCGTGCACGGGAACGGCACCATGGAGATGGAGCACGAGGCCCGCAACAGCGAGCTAGCCTTTGCGTACGGCGTCGACGCCTTTTACCTGGGCGGCGCCGCGCACGCGATCGCCGTCGCGCACGGCGGCAACGCAGTCCAGCTGCTGCGCATACACACCAACAACGACAGTCTCTCACCGGTGAGATCGCTTAGCGACACCGACGGCAACACCGACACGGGCCTAGAGCTCGGCGGCGCCACCAGGGCCCGCGTATTCGAGATGAACAATACCCTGCACGCCCTCGTCGCCGGCTTCAACGACGACGGCGTCCAGCTCGTGCGGGTGCACGGGAACGGCACCCTGGAGGCGAAAGAGTCGTGGTCGCTGGGCAAAGACGAGGGCGACGACCTGGAGCTCAACAACGCGTTCGACGCGGCCGTGTTCGACCTGGGCGACGAAAAGCACGCACTCGTCTCAGGTAACTGTTCACGGCCTTTGACGCCCCCTGGCGCGCTCAGGATGCAGGGGCCGGACAGGAGATGCGAACGCGGAAGCTGCTGACCGGCGCGGCCGCGCCGGCGCCCAGCTCAAATCCTCTTCTTCAGCTCGATGATCGGGTTCAGGCCCTGCCTTTCCCACGTCGTCAGGCTCGACAGCAGGGCGCACATGACCATGGCGCTCCGCTCCGCGCGCAGCGAGCCGCGTATCTTGCGCACGACGACCGGCTCGCGCAGCAGCTGCTCGGCGGGGTTGTTCGTCGGCGCCACCTCGGGATCGACGACGAACAGGAACAGGTCGAACGCGGCGTTGAGCAGCGTCACCGCAAACTCTCTCAGGGCGGGATCCCCGCCGTACTCGCGGGCCAGCGTCCTCACGCGCCTGGCAAACTCGTAGCGCTTTTTCTTGCGGGCCCTGGCGCTCCCCCTGAAGGCCTTGGCGTCGACGAATATTATGCCGAGCCTGTCGTCGACGTACCGCACGCGCTCGTTGCCGGGGTTGTTGCGCCTGATGTAGTGGGACTCCCGGAGTATGTGCGCCCAGCAGCGCTGAATCTTGCTGTACCTGCCGAACACGGGGGCCCCGTCGCATATGACGATCCCGTCCCAGTCGCCCAGCACCCTGTCGAGGGCGTCGCCGTCCTTGTCTCTGGTCAGCCAGTACACCACGTTCTTGGCCTGGGGATCGAAGAAGACCCACAGGTTCCACCGCTTGCCGTTGACGCGGTACGTCGTCTTGTCGATGTGGAGCATCTTGGCCCTCAGCAGGCGCTCCAAGTTGCCGAGCAGGACCGGCTCGAGCGCGGCTCCCGCGTTCGTGATGATCTCGCTGACCGCGCCGGCCGACATGTCGATGCCGTCGGCCCTGAGCGAGGCCTGGTTCTTCCTGATCGGGAGCCGGTAGTACCAGTTTGAGATCGTGCGGCCCACCACGTTGGGGCCGTGCACGCCCTTTTGCGGGTTCTGTATGTAGAACGGCTCGTCAGGGCTGTCGGGAATGTCGTTCAGCCTGGCCCAGTTGATCTCCGCTGCGCTGCCCCGCGCGGGCCCCGCCGCGGGCCCCGGCGCCTCCGCCGGTGGCGCCTGTTTGCCGGCGTTCTCCGCCTCCGCGGCGCGCCGATCCGGCTCCGCATCCCCCTTTCGGGCCCTGAACATGTGGATCGGGACGGCCTTGCCGCGGGTGGTGACCCCCCTGCAGCCGCACTTGTTGCACTTCCACTTGGGGCACTGCGACACGACTACGTCGGGGTCGGGCCGCGGCTTTTCCTCGACCATGAGCTTGCTGGCGTACCCCGTGACCTCCCTCTCGCCGTCGCAGCCCTCGTCCCTGCACGCGCGGTCGTCCCCCTCGTCGATGACCACCCTGCGGGTCACCTTGTACTGGCGCCTGTTCGCGGGGTGGCCCTTCTGGGCGCCGGGCCTGCGCCTCTTGCCGCCCCCGGCCTCGCCCTCCCCCGCCATCTCCTTTTTCTTGGCCTCCCCGTCCCTCTTCCTGTCAGCCCTGTTCTTGACCCCCGGCGCGGACGGCCCCTCGTGGTAGCGCAGCTTCCGCTTCAGCTTTTTGTTTTCGGCCCTGAGATTCCTGTTCACGCCTTCCAGGCGCTTGTTCTTCCTTTCGGCCTTTTCCTTTGCCCTGGCCTCCCTCGCCGCATGCGCCTTTGACTTCCTGAGATCCGCCCTGAGCCCTTTGATCGTTTCGTCGCGCTTTTTGACGACCAGCCTTGCCGCCGCCGAGAGCCTCATTGTCGACCGCTCCTCCCGCCGGCCCTTTCCGGCCCCGCACAGGACCGTACCCCCAGAGTCACCCCGGGGCCACCGAACGGGATAATATATGCTTGTCGGCCGGCCCGCCAGGTTTTGGCAGGCGCGGGCCCGCTGCGGCCGCCGCCCTGCCGCAGCCCAAATAGTCTAAATTGCCGCGCAGCGGCCGCCGCCCTGCCCCTCCTCCACGTGTGAATTCACGCGCCAAGGCAGTTCAAGCCCGTGAACAGTTACCGTCTCAGGATTCGAGGACAAAGGCGTTCAACTGGTACGCATCCACGGCGACGGCGCCCTCTCGCCGGCAGGCTCGCTGGCGGACAACTTCGCCTTGAAACTCAACGGACCGCGCGGCGTTGCCGCCTTTGAAATGGGCGGCGCCCCGCACGCCCTGATCGCGTCAGAGCGGGACAACGGCGTCCAGCTGGTACGCATCCACGGCGACGGCGCCCTAGTGCCCGTCGGATCCGCCGCGGACGGCACGCGCGGCTTTGACGAGCTCTGGGGCGCCACTGGAGTCACCGTCCTGGCCAACGACGGTTCCGGCGGTGTGTACGCCGCGGTCGCCTCGCGCTGGGACGACGGCGTCCAGCTAGTCCGCGTGCGCGGCAGCGACGGCGCCCTGCTCCCCGCCGGATCGGTTGTCGACAACATGGGTGGCTTTGACGAGCTCGGCGGCGCACACGGCATTGCAGCGTTCGGCGAGGGCGGCCGCTCCTACGCCATTGTCGCCGCGATCGCCGACAACGGCGTCCAGCTCATACGGACGTCGACGGCGTCCGTCGTAAACATCACTGCGGATGCGGCGGGCGGCCCGCACGGGCAGGGCACTGCAATCGACATCAGGGTCGCATTCGACGCCCCCGTCCTGGCGGAGGGCCCGCTCGAGCTGCGGCTCAACACGGGCGGCGCGGCCCGCTACGTCTCGGGCAGCGGCGGCAGCACGCTACTGTTCCGGTACGATGTCGCCGCCAGCGACCGCGACGCGGCCGTGCTCGAGTACTCGGGCGTGAACGCCCTGCGGGCCGGCCCCGGCGGCTCGATCGCCGAGAATGCCACGGGCCTCCACGCAAACGCACTCCTGCCCCAGCCGGGATCGCCCGGGTCGCTCGGCGGCTCGGCCGGCATTGCGGTCGACACGCCGCCCGTCGTCGTGTCCGTCACGTCGCCGAGCCGGGCAGGGGCGTACGGGATCGGCGAGACGATCCACATACGGGTGCACTGACGAGGCCGTGACGGTGACGGGCGAGCCGCTGCTCGCGCTCGACACGGGCGAGACGGACCGCGACGCTAGGTACGCCTCGGGGTCTGGCGAGAGGACGCTGGTGTTTGCATACACGGTCGGCTTGGGCGACGAGTCGCCAGACCTGGACTATGCCAACACGTCGGCCCTCTCGCTTAACGGCGGCGCAATCCTGGGCGCGGACGGCGACGCGGCGGTATTGGACATGCCCGACCCCGGCGGCGACGGCCTCCTTGCCGGCGCGTCCGCCCTGGTAGTGGACGGCGTGCGCCGGGCCGACGCGTCGGCCAGCGCCGTGTTCGTGGGGCCGAACACGGTCCGCATCGCGTACAGCGCGCCGCTAGGCCCGCCGGAGGGCCACGAGGGGCCCGTGTACGGCCCTGTCACGGCGGAGGGCGCGGCAGCCCCGATGGCCGTCGCCGACGGCGGCGTGTCCGGCCTGGGCACGGCGGTCCACACCATCCGGTTCGGCGGGGCGGGCGTGGCAATCGACGCAGCCGGGTCGATCGCGCTGGGGACAGGCCTGACGAGCAAGGTGGACGGCGTCCTGTACACGTTCGCCGCCGCGCCGTCGCGGTCGGGCCGGGCACGCTCGCGCGCACGGCCGCGCCGGCCGGCGAGGCTCCCGTCGTGCCGATAAGCCGGGACAGCTTTGTGCGCGCCGTCGACGTGGTCGACGGCGGCACCTCGGCCCGCCCGGCCATCAACATAACGGGCCTGGTCGAGGGCGGCACGGCGACGTTCCCCGCCGACGGAGGCGGCGTCTCGATAGCGGCCTCGTTCGCCGAGGTGCTGTTCCCGCCGGGCGTGGGGGCCTCGCCCGTCCCCGCCGGCGGCCTGCTGGTGCTGCGCGTCTCCGACCGGCCGCCGGCCGCGGCGGACATCGCCGCATCGCTGGGCATCGACCCGGCGGGACTCGAGGTGCGCAGGGTCGTCGAGGCCGGCGGCATCGGGGCGCGCATCGTTTTCGACATGCCGGTCCGCGTGCTCTTGGCGGGACAGGCCGGCGGCACGGCGTTCTACGCCGACGGCGAGGGAGGCGTGGTGGTGCCCATATTCGCGGCCTGCGCTGCCGACAGCACGGCGGCCGTGCACGCCCAGCTCGGCGGCGCCGGCGAGTGCCAGATCGACGTGGGCGGCGACAAGGCCGTCCACACGTACCACCTGACGCTGCTCGGCACGGCCGCCGCCCGGACGGAGCTGCAGGCCGCCGTCGCGGCCGCCGCCTCCGGCGGCACCGTGGGGGTGCCGGCCGGCACGTACGCGGCGGGGATACTGACCGTCGACAAGCCGCTGACGATCGAGCCGGCCGACCCCTCCAGCCCGCCGGTATTCACCGGCTACGCGCATATAGTGGTGCGCCCGCCTGCCGACGGCCCCGTCACCATACGCGGCCTCGTGTTCGAGGACACGGCGCACACCTCGGGCGGCGAGGGCCTCGCCTCGATCGTGGTCGAGTCGGCGGCTGGCTCTTCCCCGGGCGGCGCCGTCAGGATAGAGAACAACACGTTCCGCAACACGTGCGACACGGCCGTGCGGGCCGCGGCCGACGCGGGCGCCCCGCCGATCTCCGGCCTCGCCGTCGAGGGCAACAGGTTCTACGACATTGGCGGGAACCGCGACGCCTGCGCGGCGTCGCCGAACGCGCCCGAGCGCGCCGACGCAATCGTGGCCGGCCGGCACGGCCCGTTCACCGCGGGCACCGAGCAGCTCGCCAACGTGTCCGTCAGGGACAACTACGTGTTCGGCACGACGTACACGGGAATGCGCATAGCCGGGGCCGACGGCCTGGTCGTCGAGGGCAACCACATCGAGGGCGTCCCGGACGACGGCATACGCATACTCCCGTCGAGGAACGTCGCCGTGAGAGACAACACGATCGTCGGGGCCAACTCGGCCCTGCACGCGCCAGACGCGCACGACGGCGCGGCCGGGGCAGCGATCGAGGTGTGGGCCGGCTCGGCCGGCGTGGCCGTCACGCTCAACCGCGTGTCGGGCAGCGCCGGCGCGTTCTCCGTGTGCGCGGGCACGTGCGACCCGGGCGCCGACGCGGCCGACGGGACTGGCGGCCTGCCCGTCCCCGTCTCGAGGGTGCCGGTGGCCCCCGGCGACATGCGGTTCAACCACAACGTGCTGGCGGGGTCGAACACGGGGGACCTGGTGGCCAACAACGCCGGCGGCACGCTCGACGCCCGCGCCAACTACTACCCTGGGTACGCCGCGTCGGCGGCCGGCCGCGCCGCCCCCGCCGGCGCGGTCCTGATCGAGCCCGCCCTAGACGCGGCGGGCCTGTCCGCATCGGCGCCGTCGTCGCCGACGCGGCCGCCTCTCCCGTAAGGTCGATCGACGCGGCCGTGGCAGCGGGGTTCGCCGCCGGGGCGGACGCGTTCAACGCGGGGCAGGCCGGGGCCGGCGGGACAGTCGGCATCGAGCCAGTCGCGCATTCGGTGCGCTCGCCGGACGCGGCCGACTCTGCGGAGCACGAGGCGGCCCTCGATGCGCTCCGCACGGGCGCGGCCGGCGACGGCCGCATGCGCCCCGTCCTCGAGAACTCGATCGCAGGGGCGATGGCGCTGTACGACGGGGACGCCGCGGCCGGCCTGGCCGCCGTAACGGCCATGGAGGCCGAATACGGCCACTACCCGTTCGCGACGGCCCGCAACGGCACGATCGTCGCGCACGGCGCCGACCCGTCGCTGGTCGGGCGCGCCGACGTCGTTCCGGGGATCGCCGGCGGAACGGACGGCCTGCGCGCGCTGTACGACTTTGCGGACGGCACGGCGACCGTCGGGATGCAGGGGTACCCGAACGCGAGCTGGAAGTGGTGGGCGTACGAGTTTCCCGACCCGTCGGCCGGCAACGGCACCGGCGGCGGAGCGCCGCAGCAAAAGCGATCAATGATCGCGCTGCACGCGGGGCCCGACGGGGCCGAGGGCACCGCCGACGACCTGGTATTCGGGGCCGGCTACTACCCGCCGGGCGCGCCGCAGCACCTGCTCGTCGCCGCCGGCGATGCGGCCGCCGTAGCTGCCGCCGCCGCCAACCGCACGGGCGTACAAGGGGGTTATGAACATTGTCGCATCCGACGCCTAGCGCCGCCTTAGGGAACGCTATTGTGCATAGCCCCCCAGGGAGTCGTCGTCTCGCCGGTCTCGACGGCCTCGGATCTCGCCGCAGCAGGCGATGCGCTGTTCCGCCTCGCCCCGCCCGCCTGTCGCGGCGCCGGCCGGCAGATCGCACTGCTGCCCGCGCCGGGCTGCGCGCCGCCTGCCGGGAGGCGGCGCTGCGCCCCTGCCGCGCGCGGCAGGGTGCCGGGCCACCCTGGCTGCGCACGAGGGGCGCGGCCGCGCGGCTTTTCGGGCAGGGGCGCCCGCCCGCATGCGCCCCCATGCCCGCGGCGCACGAGGGGCGCGGCCGCGCGGCTTTTCGGGGGCGCGGCCGCGCCGCGGCCCCCGGGAGCGGGCGTCACGGGTGCCACAGGTTGGGGAAGCAGATGGCGCCGGGTTGCCGGGATCGTCAAGTCCCTCGGTGCCCGGCACCAGGGTTCCACGGGTTGGGGGAGCAGATGGCGCCGGGTTGCCTGGAAAGCACCTCTGCGGGGGCCAGGTAGCACCGGTGCTCTTCCGAGTACTCTAGGCCGGACAGGTCGCCGCCCCCAGCTACCCACGAGCCTTCCCTGACGCACCCGTCCCCCTCGGCCCACCACATCCTGTTGAGCGCCTTTGTCGCCCTGTACGCGTTTCCGTCCGCGTCGTCGAGCGCATCCGCGATGCGAGCATGCGGGTCCCACGCGAGCATTTCAGCCCGCGTATTCCGCGCGACGTACTCGTACGCGCCGTCCCCGCCGGGCGCCGGCCCCGCCCGCCCTATGAGCGCCCGCGTCTCTTCGTCGGCAAGCTCGTAGGGCGCCGGCGCGCCAGCAGGGCCGTCCGCCAGGTGGCACTTGAGATCCCTGTCGTACTCTAGGTCGTCCAGCCTTCCGCCCCATGCGATGTACTCGTGCTCCCACACGCACGGGCCGGGCGGCGCAGCGAACCAGTTTACCACCGTCACGGTCGCCATCGCGGCCGTCTCGTCGTCCATGCCCTTTGGAACCATCGCTGAGAACTGGTTGATGGCCCGCGCCGACGGGTCGGGCCCCGCCCGCGAGGTGTTGGCGACGTAGCCGACGTACTCGCCGGTGGACCTGGTCAGGGGCCCCGGCTCGTCGCCCCTTGCCACGATCGCACGGATCTCCTCCGCGTAGCCGGGGTGCAGCGGAAACCAGCCGTTGAGGCAGGCCAGGCTGGCCGTCGAATGGATGTGCGCCGGGCCGTACGCCGGGCCGTGCGGGGCCGCGGCCGCGGCCACTGCGACTGCGATCAGCACGGCAACGGGGGCCGCGGCCAGCGCCGCCGCGCCGCGGCGGCCAATGTGCCCCGCCGCCGCGCCGCGGCGGCCAATGTGCCCCGCCGCCGCGCTTCCGCCCGTCCTTCCAACGCCTTCCATGCCCTTCTACCAATATCTACGAACTGCCCATTTAAACGGCCCCCGGAGGGGCCAAGTAGATAAATTGCCGCGTTTTAAGGGGAATGACACTCAAACGTTCGGTAGCCTGGGTCCTGCCCAAAATTCGTACTCGCTCGCCGCGGCTTCCTAGCCACCCAGCGCTGCGCGGCTTGCGACTGCTTGGGCCCGGCGTTTTTGGGTCGACGCTGGATCGGCATCGCGCGCCATTGCGACGGCGCGCACTCGATCAAGGGCGGGCTCAAGGGCACGAATTTTGAGCAGAATCGGTGCAGGAAACGCGCCCGTCCGCCGCTCCTCCGTGCGGGCCGCCTTGCGCCCTTCGATGCCCGGACAGCCCCGCGCCGCCGCTAGTAGATCATCCGGTTGCTCGCGCCGAGCTGCGCATCGTCGGCCAGAAAGTGGCACTCCGTCCGCCCCTCGGCCCTCGCCATGCGCAGCGGGACCATCTGCGCGAGGAACGCCAGGAACAGCGCCTGGCCGACGGGTCCGGCCCCCGCGCCGCCGCCTGCCCGCACGACGCGCAGGCCGGCCCGCTCTAGGCTTGCCGCAAGGCGCCCGCTGTGATCGTTGTCCCCCTCGAGTATGACGGCCGTGTCGCCCGGCCTCGACGAGAACAGCCCCATGTGCGAGAACTGCTCGATCCTCTCGTACCTGGCGTCGGCGCCGAGGACCTCGGCCATCTTGGCCGCCGCGTACATGGCGAGGGGGTACGTCATGCGGTTGCCCAGGAACGTGACCGCGCCGCGGCCGCCCAGCGCCGGAAACAGCGCCGCGGCCTCGCCCGCCTCGGCGAACAGGGCGGCCGCGTCGCACCGCTCGAATCCTCCGACGAGCGACACGCACGTGAGGGCGGCGTCGACAAAGCTGATCGTCCCCGCCGTCACGGCGTCCGTGTTGCCCATTTGGAGCCGGACAGTCCGCGCGCAGGCGCCGGCGAGCGCGCTTTCCGGTCTCGAAGTAATGGCCGTCGCGCCTGGCCCCTCCCTTTCGGCGGCCTCCCTGGCCGCCCTGACGTTCGACGCCGTGCGGCCGGACACGGACACGACGTACAGGTCTCTGCCCGCAACGGTGTCGGGGAACTTTAGCAGGTCGAGCGGGTCGGCCGCCCTGGCCCCGTGCGGCGAGAACGCCTCGGCGAGCATGCAGGCGGCGAGCGAGTCGCCGCTGCCGCAGAACACGGCGCGGCGCTGCTCGGTGGCGGCGAGCGCCGGCGGCGGCGAGAACGCCGAGACGGCGGCCGGCTCGCGCGCAATGTCAGACTCCATGACGTCGAGGCTGGTGGGCACGGCCGGGGAGCGGGCGCCGCCCAATATAACCGGGGTTTCGGGCTCCGCCACTGGGCGCGTTTTGGCTTGGCGGTTCCGGCGGGCCCCTGCCGCAGCGGGCGCGCCCCGCCCGCCAGGGCGCCCGCGGAGCACGGCGACATGGCGGCGCCCCTTGCACGGGGGAACGTTCGACTCCCCGGCGGCCGCCGGATGCCTGCCCTGGATCATGGGCCATGGCATGCGCCGGCCCGGGCGCGCGGCGCCGCTCATGCGGGGCCCGCCTCGATCATCTGCTCAAGGCGCCGCAGCTGCTTTACGCGCCGGGCATGCCGGCGCACCTCGTCCGCGTCGACCGGGCCACGGCGCAGCATCGAGTGCAGGACCATCCTCGGCTCGTCGTCGCGCATGGGGGCCTTGTGGACGCTCTTTTCGATGATCAGGTCCACAAGGGCCTTTGCGGGGGCGGCCACGGTCGAGCCGGGGATTGCCGTGTACTCCCGGACGGCGACCACGGCGCGGGTCTGCTCCCTGTTGAACAGGGCGCCGATCGCCGCAGGGCCGGGCCGGGCGGCGGCTACAATCCCGTCGCCGAACCTGTCCATGATGAGGCCCGCCGCATGCCGATGGGCGGGGCGGGCGGGGCGGGCGGGGCGGGACGTAGATGTCCTCGGCCGACGGCGTGGTGGGAGTGGCCGGCACGGGCGCCGTCCCTGCCCCCGGCTGCCCACCGCAGGCGTCAGGCGAATGGCGAGACCCGAGATCTCGCCGGTAGCGGCGGCAAACACGAATAAGGACGGTGCGGGCAGTCCCGCCGTGGAGCCGCAAAGCCCACTGGTGATCAAGATCGAGCTTCCCGTCATCGAAGATCTGGGCATAAAGCTGCACGGCAAGCTTCCGCCCGTCATATCTGAAATGGTCGCAAACTCTTGGGACGCCGACGCCAAAAAGGTCGAGATCGCGCTGCCAGAGGGCCCCATAACCGAGGGCTCGGCCATAGTCGTAAGCGACGACGGGGACGGCATGTCGTACGGAGACATAGCCGACAAGTACCTTCGAATAGGGAGGAAGAGGCGCATCGAGGAGGGTAGCGACCGGACCCGAGACGGCAGGAAAGTAATGGGCAGGAAGGGGATCGGAAAGCTTTCCGTGTTCGGGGCGGCAAAAAACGTAGAGGTCCGCACTACAAAGGGCGGCGTGAGAAACACCATCGCAATGAATATAGACGAGATGCTAAGGCGCGCCGGCAGCGGCGAGGATTACGAGCCGGACATCGTCGAGTACGATGCCGCCACGGGGGACAGAAGAGGCACGCGGATCACCCTTACCGGCCTGAAGATGAAGACGCCCGTGAACGCAGGCGGCGTGAGGCGCGACCTGTCGAGACACTTTTCCGTAATCGGCAAGGGCTTTGACGTGGTCGTGAACGGGACAAGCATTACCCCGGGCGACAAGATCAACGACAGCGATGTGGAGTGCACCTGGGACGTAGATGCAGAGCGCGTGGCGCCGGGCGGCGGGCCGGACGACTGGACGGTGACGGGCAAGATATACGCCATGAAGTCGACGCTGGGCGCCGAGGATGTAGGGCTAACGATCATGGCCCGCGGCAAGCTCGTCGAAAGGAGTACTACCTTTGGCGTGAAGCAGGGCGGCAAGTACACGTACTCGTACATCACAGGTGAGGTGTCCGCGGACTTTTTCGACGAGGAAGAGGACCTGATCTCCACAAACCGGCAGGCCGTAATATGGGACAGCAAGAAGGGAGAGGCGCTGCAGGAGTGGGGGCGGAAAAAGCTTATGGATGTATCGAACCATCTCTCAAGAGACAGACGGGACAGGGACGAGAGGGCAGTCAGGGAAAATCCCGCGATAGCAAAGTGGCTGAAGGGGCTAGTCCCTGCAGAAAAGAAGACCGCCGACAGGATCATCGGGATACTGTCGCACAACGGGGATCGCCTTGACGACCAGCGAAAGATCGAGATCATGCACTACGTCCGGGGATCATTTGAGGAGCAGGCGTTCAAGGAGATGGTCGCCGACCTTCCGGAAGAGCCCGGCTCGGCAAAAATACTCGACATGTTCAAGACATGGAACCTGATCGAGGCCACGGAAATGCTTCGGATAGTAAAGGGAAGACTCGCCGCGATAGAAAAACTGGAGCGGATGGTCGACCGCGGCGCTAGGGAGGTTCCAGACATGCACGACTACTTTCTGGAGTCGCCGTGGATACTTGACCCCACATGGACGTACTACAGGCACGAGCCGCGCTACTCAAAGCTCCTGTCGGAGACGTATCCCGACGCCAAGCTGGAGGGGAAGGACAGGCGGCTGGACTTTCTCGCGATCGGTATAGGGAACACGCTGCACGTGGTGGAGCTGAAGCGGCCCGACCACAACGTCACCGCGGGCGACATGAACCAGCTCTTAGAGTACGTCGGCTTCGTCAAGAGCAAGATGGGAAACCGTCCGGACAGCCCGTACGACGACGTGACTGGCTACATAGTAGCCGGCGGCATATCCAACGGCACCGTGGGGATAATGGTCGACGAGGCCAGGGAGAACAAGAGGTACGCGAGGACGTACGAGGACCTCATGGCGCGCGCCAGGAAGATACACGAAGAGTTCGAGAAAAAGCTGGAGCGTATGGAGGGCCAAGGGCGCGGGGCGTAGCCGGGGAGAAGGCGGCGGGGCGCGGATGCTCCCCTGGCCCGAAAAGCAGGCGGCAGGCCTGCCGGCTAGCGCGTTTTGAACATGGTGGGCGCGGATGCGCCGATGCAGGCTAGGCTGCGCAAGCCGGCGCGCAATCCCCTCGCGGCTCCGCGCCGCGCAGAACGGGGCGCGAGCAGGGCGCCGCGGGGCCGGCGGTGCATGGGCTCGGCAGGCTCAACATCACAAATGAAACTCGCGATCTGCCCCGCAGGCAGCCGCGGGGCCGGCGGCGCATGGTCTCGGCAGGATCGGCGCAGGCCTTCTAGCGCGCCGCCCCCTGCGCCCCGCGTGGCGCAGAGTCGCCGATCGACCAAGAAAGCCGCCGGCCGCGGAGCTCGGGTCCTAGAGGGATCCGTGCAGGGCCGGGCGCCGCCGATCCGGCACGAGCGCGATCAGCGCCGCGCCGCTGGGCGGTCGCGGCGGGCGGGCGGCAGTATCCGAGCTCTCCGATCGCCCACGCTCGCTATTTATAGCGAGGGGCGGCCGCGCGGGCCGTATGAGGATCACCGTCGGGCACACGCCCGACGCCGACGACGCGTTCATGTTCTACGGAATGCTGGAGGGAAGGATACCCTCGCGCGGGTTCGCCGTCGAGCACGAGGTAGCCGACATTGAGGAGCTCAACAAGAGGGCCGTCGCCGGCGGGGCGCCCGACGTGACGGCCGCCTCTGTCCACGCATGCTCGCGCATGGAGGGGTACACGATACTGCGCAGCGGCGGCAGCTTTGGACTCGGGTACGGGCCGATCCTGACGGCGGCGAGGCCAATGGGCCTCGACGAGGCCGTGCGCGGAACGGTGGCCGTGCCGGGCGAGCTGACGTCGGCGTTTCTGCTGCTCCGGCTGATGGCCGGCGAGTTCGAGCACGTGCCGATGCGGTTCAGCGACATACCGGCGGCCGTGCGCGAGGGCCGCGCCGCCGCCGGCCTTGTCATACACGAGTCGCAGCTGTCCTACGGCGAGGAGGGCAACTCAAAGGTCGCCGACGTCGGCAGGTGGTGGGACGAGGCAACGGGAGGCCTGCCGGTGCCGCTCGGGGTCAACGCCATGCGGTCGTCGCTCGGCGCCGACGCCGTGCGCGAGTTCGACGCGCACCTGCGGGACTCGATCCGGTACGGCCTGGACCACAGGGAAGAGGCCGTAGAGTACGCCATGAGGTACGCACGCGGCAAGGCGCGCCCGCTCATCGACCGGTTCGTCGGCATGTACGTCAACGAGGCGACCGTCGACATGGGCGAGCGCGGGGAGCGGGCCATCCGCACCCTGTTCAGCATGGCCGCCGAGCGCGGGCTGATCGGCCGGTTCGAACCGGAGATTGCGCCGCCCTAGGGCCGCCGCGCCGCCGCCCGACTTCCGGCTGGGGGCCGCCTAGGCCAGGACGGCCGCCCCCTCCCCCGAGCCCCGCTCTAACGTTCCGCGCCGCGGGGCAGCGGGCGATCGGCGGCCGCCGGGCTTTGGCCGGGCGCACCGCCTGCCGCTAGAGTGCCCTCCCAGTTGCGCAGCCGGCGGCGGCCGTTTCCTGCCGTGCGCCACGCGGGGAGCGCCGCCGGACGCCGCCGCCGCCGACACGGGCGACCGCGGGCCGCAGCGCAGGCCGCATCGTGCGGGCCGCCGGCCGGCCGGCGCCGCAGGTTGCCGCGGGGCGGCGAGCATTCGGTCTTCCGAGGCCCTGCAGCATGTGCAACATGGCCTCCGGGGAGGCTCCCATCGCTCCCCCTCCGGCGCGGGCATACCCCGAGCGGGCGGCCGGATGCCTGAATGCTCGCCCGTAGCCTCGCGCGCCGGCACTTTTTAATGGAGGGGCTTGCGCGGCCCCGCATGGCTACCGAACGGCGGGAGTTTGATGCCGGCACCGCCCTGCTAGAGCTGTACAAAGACCTCCCGTACGTCAAAAAGTTGGGCTACAACATTGGCGAGATGACAGGGCGCATACTGGTCAGGGTGATAATCGACGACAGCGGTGACGACAACGACAACGACGACGAGTCCCACGCCAATTTCCTAATGGCGGTCAGAAAGGCTAGGGAGTTTGGGGACATGATGCCGTCAGCCATGAAGGACGAGTACGAAGTGGTGCCGATTGTCACCGATCCGTACGACGGGGCCCTGTGGCACTTTCACACCATGACGGCCGTGATCGACAGGTAGGGTGGCGGACGGCGCGGGCATCAAACTGCGCCCGCTCTAAGCTGGCTACAAGAGGGCACGCAAGAATCTTGCAGGGGCAGCGACACCTGGTTCCGGGGGGTGAGAAGTCGTTATCACGTTCTGCGAGATTGTGATCGACGTGGGCGCGTCGCCGTGATGGGGGGGGGCATATCGGCTCCGAGAAACCGCGCAGCAGGATGCCCCTTACGATGCGAGGACTTCTGCATCTTGCAGAGTCGCACGGTGGCCCTTGTGGACTGAGCCTATTGGCTGGGCGTTGCAAGGGGTATGCCGTGACCAAAAATGCGTAGCGCAGGGCGTCTCTGCCACAAAGTGCTCACAAGGAACATTCCGACGTAGGCGGAAGCGCTTGCCGCCGCGACGCGCCGCACCGCGGGACAACGGACGATCGGCGGCCGCCGGGCTTTGGTCGTGCGGCCAGCTAGGCGCTGGATGCCCTCTCCGCTGCGTAGCCGGCGGCGGCCGTTTCCTGCCGTGCGCCCAGCAGGGCGCGCCGCCGGACGCCGCTGCCGCCTACACGGGCGACCGCGGGCTGCAGCGCAGGCCGCATCGTGAGGGCCGCCGGCCGGCCGGCCGGCCAGGCGACCCGCGCCGCCTGGCCCGCCCCCGGCGCAAGTCGACCCTCCCCCCTCCCTCGGCGCCCGAGCGCCACTCTGCCCCTGCCGCGGACGCACGGCCGCAAAAAGGGCCGCGTAATTCGAGTCGGGGTCGCCGGGCCGCGGGAACCGCGCGGGCAGGGCTTCCGTACTGCGCCCGCCCGCCCGCCCGCCCGCCCGCCCGCCCGCCCGCGGCGCCACTCCCGAACACTCTAAATACGCGCGGGCCGCATGGGGGGCGTGTTCGATATCGACAGGCGCCTGCTCGTTGCCGGGGCGGCCATGATCGCCGCCGGAATAGGCGTGTCGCTGCACCTGGCCGCGTCGATGCCGATCGGCACGCCCGGCATGGACGAGGATGCCGCCGCCGAGCTCGTCCTGGACCAGCGCGTAAACCGCGACATGGGGACGCTCGCAGCCCTGCTCACCGGCGTCGGGTTCCTGCTGCTCTTGGTAAGCTTTGGGGCGCGGCGGCGCCGGCGGCGCGCCGGCAGCGGCGCGGCGCTGCGCACGGAAAAGAGGCCGGCCGAGTGAGGGGCGCGCCCGCACGGCCGCCGGCCCGACGGCCGGCCGCGGCGCTCCCGCCCCTAGAACCTCCTGATTATGCCAAAGTGCGTGTCGCGCTGCGCCGCCGGCCTGCCCATCTCACGCGCCAGCGAGGCGAGATCGGCGAGCGACGAGTCGGTCGGCTTGCCGGCGGCCCTGTATATCTCCTCCGAAAAGGCGGTGCCGACCAGGTCGTTGCCGCCGCCGGCCAGGGCGACCTGGGCGAGCTTTCTGCCGTACGCGACCCAGTACACGGACACGTTGTCGATGGCGCCGGCCAGCATGAGGCGCGAGAGGGCTACGATGCGCAGGTCGTCCAGCGACGAGCACTCGCGCTCGACGAGCCCCTTGCGCTCGAGCTCGGTGTTGTCCAGGCTGAACTTTAGCGGGATGAACGTCAGGAACCCGCCGGTCTTTTTCTGCAGGTCTCGCACGCGCACTAGGTGGTCCACGACGTGCTCGGCGCGCTCGACGTGGCCGTACAGCATTGTCGCGTTGCTGCGTATGCCTAGCGAGTGCGCCTGCTCCATGGTGTCGAGCCACTGCTCGCCGGTGCACTTGCCGCGCGCTATGGACGGGCGCACGGACGGGTCGAGTATCTCGGCGCCGCCGCCCGGCATCGAGTCGAGCCCCGCGTCGCGCAGGCGCGAGAGGACCTCGCGCACGGTGTTCTTTGTGAGCCTTGCCAGGAAGAACACCTCGGCGGCCGTAAAGGCCTTTACGTTCATGGCGGGGTGCGACCTCTTTATGGCGCGCATCATATCCTCGTAGTAGTCGAGGCCGAGGCGCGGGTGGAACCCTCCGACTATGTGCACCTCGGTCGCGCCCATGCGGCCCGCCGCGGCCACGCGCGCCTCTATCTGCTGCGGCGTAAGCGTGTACGCGTCGTCCTGGCCCTCGCGCCGGTAGAACGCGCACATCTGGCAGCTTGCCGCGCACACGTTCGTGTAGTTCATGTAGTATGATGCGGCAAAGGTCACGGTCTCGCCGGCGAGCCGCGCGCGGGCGGCGTCGGCCGCCGCGGCGAGCGCGTGCAGGTTGTCGTGGCCCGCAAGCTCGACGCCGTCCGCCCGCGACAGCTCCTCGCCCGCGACGGCCCTGTCGAGCGCGCCGGACGGCTCGGCAAGGCCCTCGATCACGGGCCGGCCCCGCCGGCTGGCGATATATTGGTTGGCGGCGCGGCCCGGGCCGCCGCAACCGTTATTTCGGCGCCGCGCCGCGGCCGCCGCATGGTAATGCCGCTCGTCGACGAGGACGACCCAAAGTGCTACGTGTGCCACCGGCGGTTCGCGACGCTCGAAGAGCTGCGCGAGCACCAGCGCGGCGAGCGCGCCGCCGCGGCCGGCGAAGACGCGCCGCCCCAGCCCGCGGGCCGGGGGCCCGCGCCGGGCGACGTCTCGATGTTCTGACGCGCTACGAAGAGTGCCGGTCGCGCGGGTCGGCCCTCAGCGACCGCTCGTAGCACTCGTTGGCCTCGTCGTACCTGCCGAGGCTGCGCAGGGCCGCCCCCATGCCGTTGAGCAGGTCGGGATCGTCGGGCATGCGCTCCAGGGCGCGCTCGTACAGGGCCAGGGCATCGGCGAACCTGCCGCCGACGAGCAGGCGCCGGCCCTCCTCGATCGCCGCGTCCTTTCCGGGTTCGCCTGGCACGCCGTCCGGCGCGCCGGCCCGCCTTTAAACCGCGCCGCCGCGCGCGCCTTAAATACGCCCCGCGCAAGGCTGCGGCCGTGAGGCGCGCCGCGGGGACGGGGCGGCGGCGGGGAGGCCGCCGGCGGGGCGTGCACGGCGCAGGCCCCGAGCCGGCCGTGTCGGCTACAGCCGGCGGCGGCAGCGGCGCCGGCGACGCGGGCGCCGCCCTCCCGGCGCTTGACGACCTGGACAGGCGCATCCTGCGGCGGCTGTACTCTGACGGAAGGTCGTCGGCGCGCAAGATGGCCCTCGAGATGGGGCGGGCCACCGTGACGGTGGCCGCCCGCATGCGCCGGCTCGAGAAGGAGGGGGTCGTGCTCGGCTACTCGGCGCGCGTCGACGCCTCAAAGATAGGCTACGACCTGACGGCGATCATCGAGGTGGTGGCAAAAAAGGACGCGCTGATCGAAGTCGAGCGGGCCATATCGGAGATGCCCAGCGTGTGCGCCGTGTACGACGTTACGGGCGGCACGGACATTATGGTCATTGCAAAGTTCCGCTCGCGGCCCGACCTGAGCAGGTTCGTAAAGGGCCTCGCGTCCGTGCCGCACGTGGAGAGCACAAACACCCGCGTCGCCCTTGGCACGGTCAAGGAGGACTTTAGGGTCGGCTAGGCCGCGGAGCGGGGGCCGGTGCTTGCTGGTTTGATGCTGCGGCTGGCGCGGGCGGGAAGAGCGGCGGCGGCGCGCCGCACGCCGGCGCTGTCCCTGTTGCTGCTGGCCGCGGCCGCGGCCGCTGCGGCCGCCCTGGCCGCGGCGCCCCCCGCGCATGCGCAGGGCGCCGCGGACGGCGAGGACGTGGGACCCTCCCCGTCCGACCTGGTGCTGCTCTTTGCCGTCTCGATCGCCGCGGTGGCCGGGATCGCCCTGTACATATCGCGCGAGGCCATTGCGCGCAAAAAGACCCCCTACGACAGGGGCTCGTACGAGTCGCAGCGGAACCGCGACTATGAAAAGTACCACTCCGGGTGGGGCGACGAGTCCGCGGCCGGCCGCGGGGCCGGCGGCTTGGATGATGACGACGGCGACGACTTTGACGACGACTTTGGCGGCGGCGCTGCGGGCGGGAGGGCCCCCGACTACTACGGGGTGCTCGGCCTGGGCAGGGATGCAGGGCCGGGCGAGGTGAAGCAGAGGTACCGCGAGCTTGCAAAGGAGGCGCACCCCGACAGGGCCGGCAGCGCGCCCGGCGGCGGCGATGCCGTCAGGAGGATGGCCCTGATCAACGAGGCGTACGAGGTTCTCTCGGATCCCGATCGGCGCAAGAGGTACGACCTCCGATTCGGTCGGCGCGGCGGCGGCGGCGGCGGCGGCAACGGCGGCGGCGGCGGCGAGACCTGAGGCGCGCCCCTCCCCCGGCGCCGGCGCATCCCGCCAGCCGGTGGCCTGTTGGCGGCCGGCCTGAACTGCTAGCCCCCGCCCCCGCCGCCGGCAGCCGGCTCCGTTCCAGTAACGGCCAGGACCAGCTCGGTCGCGCCGCCCCTCTGGACTGCGCCGGTCAGGTTCGCGTGCAGGACGATAGGGGGCGCCGACCCCTCCGGCCCGCCTGGCTCGGCCTGCTCTAGGACGACCTCGACGTCCGCAAACTCTGCATTGGGGCCGAGCATTGCGCGGGGCACGAGGGAGGGCACGGACGGGTCGGACGTGCGGATCCTGGCCTGGTATATCTCGGCGTCCTCAAAGTAGGCCCCGCCGCGCTGCGTCCTCTTCGCTACCGGCGTCGAGACGCGCCGTATGGACGCCCCGCTGCCGGCTACTGTGCTTCCCGCAATGCGGACGGTCGCCGACACGCGGGGCGCGCCGGCGTCCAGCGCCGCCGCCATCCGATCGAGCGCCTTCCCGTCGATCTCCACGCCGGCGCCCTGCGGGGATGCCGTATTTACGTTCGGTCCGTGGCTGGGCCGCGCGCAGGCGGCGGCGCAGGAGGCGGGGGAAGGCGGGCTGGGATTGGGAGGGCGCAGGGCCCGCCTGGCGCTCGCGGGCGGGATCCGCCGTCATGCATCGTGCCTGCAGTCTCCCTGCCTTTTGGGGGGAGGGGCTGGCCGATTGGCCACCGCGAGGCGCGCACGCCGCGGAGGGCCAGCCACTCGCCGCAGGGCCGCCTGGAATACGCGTGGCTGCCTGCCGCCGCGAGCGCAGTTCTGCATGCAGGCCCGCACGCGGCGCACGCGGAGCATCCTACGGCCCTTACTCCCTGCCGCACCTCGGACGACTAGGTTACTTTATACGGTGCCGCGATTTCCTCGTTGCGATGGAAAACCCGTTCACGGTGTCGGCGGAATCGCTGGCATATCTCTCCGAAGAGCGTGCAAAAGACCTTGTCATGCGCATGATCGCGGCGGAGGCGGAAAGCGCCGGGATACGCCTTGATCGGATATACGATGCCGGCAAGCCCAGCTCGCCCGACAGGGGCGTCGATTTCGAGGTCAATGATGCCCCGCGGGAGAGCGCCGGCGGCCTCATAAAGAAGGGCCATACGTTGTACCAGGTCAAGTCGGGCAAGTTTTCCCCTGCGCGGGATGTGGATGCAATACTATTCAAGAAGGACGGTAGCCTCAGGGATCCCGTGCGAAACTGCCTAGAGGGCGGCGGCACGCTAGTGGTTATGCTTACCGGATGGGGCGGCTCCAGCACCACCGAGTCGGGGCTGGAGGGGAGGTTTGCGGATGCACTGCACGGCAGGCTGCCGCGTGCGGAAAACCCCGTGAGAGTATGGACGCCTGCGAGGATAGCGGTTCTACTGGGACAGTACCCGCACCTAGCCCTTTTTGCAAACTCTGCGTACCCTGAGGGATTGCACGCGCACGACGCATGGTCGCGGTTTGCTGACATGTCCTACGCATTCAAGCCTGGCGACAAGGAAGACGAGTTCATGCGGCGCCTCCGGGACGCACTGCTAGACGACAGGTCCCTACATGTGCGGGTCACGGGCGAGCCCGGCTCGGGAAAGACCCGGCTGGTGCTCGAGGCCACCCGCGACGACAGGCTCCGCAGCAAGGTCATCTACGCAGACGGCCCCATCTTTGTCCAACACATGCTTAACCATGTTAGCAGGGGCGGGACGGGAGGTGCCGCAAACTCGATCATAGTGGTGGACGACTGCGGCCGTTCGGAACAAGCTGACATCTGGAACAAGGCGAAAAACTCGAGCCGGATCAGACTCGTGAGCATCCACAGCGAAAAGGACGAGAGCAGGGAAGACATGGTGCACATGCCCGTCCCGCCGCTCGCTGACGCACAACTGGGAGCGATCATATCGACGTACACGGGAACTGCCGCCGATGCGGCGTGGATAGAGTACTGCAGGGCGTCGCCGCGCGCGGCGCACATCGTGGGCGCAAACCTGAGGAACAACCCCGACGACATGCTGCGCTCCCCGAGCACGGTGGCGGTGTGGGACCGCTACATCGCAGGGCAAAACGACCCGCGCGGGGGCGAATTCAGGATGCGGAAAACCGTGCTGGAGTGGCTGAGCCTGTTCAAGACGTTCGGGCACGGCGACCTTTACGGGCGCGAGCTGGACCGCATAGCGGGGCTGGTCGAGAAGAACGCCCGCGTGTCCAGGGACGACTTTATGCGCACGATACGCGAACTGCGCAGCATGAAGGTGCTACAGGGCACGTCCATGCTGTACATAACCCCCAAGCTCCTCCACATCAACATGTGGGTGGAGTGGTGGAGGAACCACTCGCCTGCCATGGCGCCGGGGTCCGACGAGCTCGCGGGCCACGGCGAAGGAGCAGGCGAATCAAAAAACCTGCTACAGTGGTACCTCGACATGTTCCGCTACGCGCGGCACGCCCCCGCGGCGTCAAAAGTCGTAAAAAAAATGCTGGCGCCGGGCGGCCTTCTCGACTCGGACGAGGTGCTAAGGAGCCAGCTCGGCGCAGATTTTTTTTTGACCGTTAGTCCCGTCGACCCCGAGTCGTCCCTTGCGTGCATCGGGAGAGTCATCGGCAGGACGGCCGCCGATCCCTCGGCCGGCCTCGGGCGCGCGCATCCCAACATCGCACTCGCGCTAGCGCGAATACTTTCGCACGCGGGGGCCTTTGAGGGCGCAATGCGCCTCCTCCTGAGACTGGCGGTGGCGGCCGGGGGCGCGGACGCGGCGCGGGCGTACGCGCCGAATCCTCCGCTAGACGCCTACTGCAACGCGCTTGATCCCTCGAACGGGGGCGTCTCGACACCGCCCGCGGCCCGCCTTGCCGTCCTGGAATCCGCCGCGCAGTCGGACTCGATCGAGGATCGCCGAGTGGCCGTGCACGCATGCGCCGCCGTCCTCTCGATGCACCGCCGTTCGATCGTCCTCCCGAGCTGCACGGGCTTCGAGCACATGCCAGAGCCGTGGGTGCCAAGTAACCGCGCCGAGGTGGTGGATTACTACCTGGGCGTCATCGGCCTGCTCGGGGCAGTGGCCCGGGGCTCGGGGGGCGCCGACATCCGGAGGGAGGCTGCCGCCGCCGTGGTCGACACCATGCACCAGACCCTCATTGTCCCCGAGCTTTCGCAGCCCGTCGCCGAGCTGCTCGGCGAACTGGCGGCATCGGGCATTGTAGACAAGGCGCCTCTTCTCGGCAAGATCACGTTCCTGCTCGATGCCGACTCGGATCGGATCGGCCCCACGGCTGCAGAACGCATGTCGTCGCTGCGCGACTCGATAGAGGGGCGCGGGCTCCACGCGGAGGTGAGGCGCCACGTGGGGCGGTGCGCACGCCGTGTGCCGGGCGCGGAGCGGGCCGACCGCGCCGCAAGCGCCCTCGGGAGGCTGGCCGACAAGGCAGTGCGCGACGGTGACATCCTTGCCGAGCTGGACTGGCTGGTCACGGGCGAGGCGGTCAACGGCCTCGAGTTCGGGCGCGAGGTGGCCGAGCGGGATCCTGGCCTTCGCATGCTCGAGCCCATACTGGAGGCGATGCGAAGGGCGGGGCCGTCGGCCAGGGCGCTCTTCCTGGGCGGGTACCTGCAGCCGGCCGCCGAGAGCCGCCGCGGCGACCTCGAGGACCTGCTGGACCGGATGCTCGGCGACGCCGACCTGTGCCGCCACGTGCCCGAAATCACGTGGATGACCGGCGTGACGGACAGGGCCGTCGAGCGCGTGACCTCGGGCGTGTCCGCCCGAAAGCTCGACGCGGCATCCCTGCAGCCGCTGCGGTACGGCCGCCGGCTGCAAAAGGCCTCGGCCGAGGCGGTCGCCGGCCTGGCCACAACCATTCTCGAGAAATGCGGCCGGCAAGCCGGGGCGGGCGAAGCGGCACTCGACATACTGCACTCCCGCTTCGTGGCGGGGACGGGCGTCACCGCCACCGCCGTCACCGCCACCGCCGCCACCGCCCCCCTTCCGCAGCGGCTCGCACTCGACGTGCTGCTCCACAATGACCTGCTTGGCGCCACGGGCGACGCGCCGCCGGACCACGTCACGTGCAGCGCGTGGAAGGAGCTCGCCGCGGCGCTGGCCGGGACGGGCGGCCCCGTCGCCCTGGCCCTGGCGGAGGCGATGGTCGACCGATTTGGGGACTCGGCCCTGCTGCACGCCCCCGGGCCCGAGCCGCCGTCGGCCGCGCTGGCCGTGATCGCCGCGGGCAGGCCGCGCGAGGTGTGGCGCATGATCGCCGCGCGCATCGATCCGCCACTCGACCGGAGGGCCCTCCAACTGCTTGCGTGGATCGGGGCGGGCGGCGGGTCGAGGGAGGTGGGGGCGGAGCGCCTGACGACCGCCCTCACGCCGTGGATTCTCGCGTGGGTCGAGGAGGATCCCGACGGCAGGGCGGGGCGCGTGTCCCGCCACCTGCCGCCTGTCTTTCCGGCGATCAGGGACTTTGTTGCACGGTTCGGCGGCCGCGAGGACGTCCGGGCCGGGCTGGCCGTCAGGTTCGTGGCAGGCACCTACAGGGGATCGGTAGTGTCGCACTATGCGGACAGGAAAAAGCAGGCGCGGAGACTGTACGAGGGCGAAGGGAATCCGAACGTGCTGTCCTTCCTGGACCACTACGTGGAGTTTCTCGATGCGCGCATGGATAGCGAGGCTGCGGCGGAGGAGCGGCTGGCGGCCGGCCTGGCGTAGATTACGGGGGTCGGGCGCCACGACGACTTTTACAGACTCCCCCGCACCCTGCCCCATGGCGCAGGTTGGGGTTGAAATTCCGGTGCGGCAAGCGGGCCAGGACGTGGCCTCCCTGTCCTCCCGGCGCGACGGTGCCGACTTGGCCCTAGAGCATGATGATGCCAACGACGACGAGTCAACGCCGCTTGCCCACGACATACTTGTCATCCCCACGGACTATACGCTCGAAACACTCCATACCAAGTGGCGCAACAACGACATTGTCATACCCAATTTTGAGCGGGGATACGTCTGGGGGCTGCCGCAGGCATCAAAGCTGATCGAGTCGTTCATGATGGGACTTCCCGTCCCTCCTGTCTACCTGTCGACCACCGACGAGCAAAAATCTGTCGTCATTGACGGCTTGCAGCGCCTCTTGACGATCTTTTCGTACCTTGAGGGGGCGTTTCCCGAGAATACGCCGTACGGCGGACGAGAGTTCCGCATAGCGGGAATCAACAAGGAACACGCGCTGTACGGCAGGACGTTTGACGAACTTGACGACGAAGACAGCAGGAGGCTGAAGAACTCGACCCTCCGCGCCATGACCATTGTGCACAACGACCCCGCGGATCGATCAAGCATATACGAAATTTTTGAGCGCCTTAACACTGGTGGAACGCAGCTCACGGCGCAGGAGGTCCGCAGCTGTGTGTACCAGGGGCCCCTCTCCAAACTGCTCGAGGATCTCAACTGCTTGGGGGAGTGGCGGGCGGTGCTTGGCAGGCCGAGCCCCGATCCGCGGATGAAGGACAGGGAGCTCGTGCTGCGCTGCATGGCCCTTTTCCACGATGGCGACAGGTATGCGCGCCCCATGAAGGGATTTCTTTCCGACTTCATGGGGAGCCGCAGTGATCCCGGCGACGTCTACTTGGACGCGGAGAGGCGGCGCTTTGTGGCCACGTGCAGGGCAGTAACGGAAAACCTTGGGCCCGCGCCGTTCAACAACCAACACGGCCAGCTGCGGGTTCCGTTGCTCGACTCGGTCTTTGTGGCGTTTGCGAACAACGGGGTGGCTGCATGTCCCGACGACATTTCCGAGCGCTTTGAAACACTGCGCGCAGACCCCGAGTTCGGCCTGCACACGGGGACGCAGAGCACGACGACAGGGGCCGTCAGGGGCAGGTTGCGTCTGGCACACAAGACGCTGTTTGGGTGATCGGCATGGACAGTGCGGCAATTGATAGGGACATTGGAATGTGGAAGAGCCACTTGGATGCGACCGGGCGGTGGGGCACCAGACTTGACGCTCTTGTTACGCGCTTTTACTGGTCCACATATGCGGGCGCTACGAGACCGCCGTGGGCAATGCCATACGCCGGCGCGCGTCCAGGTCGGGCGACGTTCCGCTTGCATCGTACGTAAGCAAGTCACTACGGCCCCACAGGCGGATGAAGTTCGGTGACCTGGCAGGCTCAATCCTCGGCCGGCTTGGCGGCCGACACAAAAAATGGTTTGTAGACCGAGTGGACAGGCGCAGCCAGGAAATGTACGACTCGCTCATCGACGACAGGAACAAAAGTGCGCACGACGGCCCCATTAGTGCCGCATTCGATGATGTCGTACTGTGGCACCAGCACGGCAAGATCGTGATTAACACCTTTGAGGTGGCGCTCAACTTGGATGCGGCCTGAACGGCCGGTGTTGCGCATCATTTGCACCGCTTTTCGGGCGGCGCCTTGGGGTAGGGCCACCCAAGCTTGCGCTTCGCCGCCGCGCGCGGCCCTCGCCCGGGCGCATCTTCGATACGGCCACGGCCCGCCGCATTCTTGTCCACACGGGCTGATCGTACGGCGGTGCTAGTCTGGCACTGCCCGCACCGGCAATTATATCCGCCCCCACCCTGTCCGCGCCCGTGAGCGGCGGCCCCGCGGACGTTGGAGACGCGCTTGCCGGCGCGATCGCCGGCGACGTCGTGCGCGGCGACGACGAGGCCGTCATGTTCTACGCGGCCGACGCGGGCCCCTTTGAGGCGCGGCCGGCCGCGGCGGCCGTCCCACGGGACGAGGAGGACGTGGCCGCAGCCGTCCGGCTTGCCGCGGACCTGGGCGTGCCCGTGACGGCGCGCGGCGGCGGGACGGGGCTGGCCGGCGGGGCGGTCGGCCGCGGCATAGTACTGGACATGCGCATGCTGGACGGCGCCGAAGCCGATGGCGGCGGGGCGGGCTCTCCCGCGTCCGTCGCCGCCGGCGCCGGCGCCCCAAAGGGGTCGATCGACGCGCTGCTCGGCGAGCGCGGGCTGTTCCTGGGGCCCAACCCGTCGGTCGGCCCGTACTGCACCGTGGGCGGGATGGTGGCGACCAACGCCGCCGGCAGCCGCTCGCTCAAGTACGGATCCGTGATCGACAACCTTCTCGGCGTGCGGATAGTCGACGGCCGCGGGCGCCTGGCGGACCTGCCCGCCGACGCCGGCCTGTCGGCGCGCATCGCCTCGGCCGCCCTGGGCGGCGAGGGCGGGGATGCGCCGCCCTCCCGCGCGGGGTTTCCTGCCGCCGCAAAGAACTCGTGCGGGTACCGCATCGACGCGGTCCGCGGCGCGGCCGACTCGCACAGGGTGTTCGCCGGCTCGGAGGGGACGCTCGGCATCGTCGTGTCCGCGCGCCTCCGCGCGATCGAGGCGCCCGCGTCCCGCCGGCTCTACGTCGTCGCGTGCAGGTCGCCGGCCGACGCGGCAGCCGACTGCCTGGCCCTGCGGGCCGCGTCCCCGTCCGCGATCGAGTACGTCGACGAGCGGACGCTGTCCGGCATGGGCGGCGGCGGCGGGATGGCCGGAATGCCGGCCGGAACCGCCTGCGCGCTGCTCGCCGAGTTCGACGCACCGCCCGCTTCCGGCGGAGGGGGCGCGCCGCCGGAGGCGGGGCGGCTGCGGTCGCTACGCGGGACCGCCGTAGACTCGACTAGCGACGAGGGCGAGATGCGCCGGTGGTGGCGCCTGCGCGATGCGGCCCTGTCCGGCACGCTGCGCGGCGGCAGCGGCCGAAGCGCGCGCTCCCCGCCGCCGGCGTACGTCGTCGAGGACGCGGCAGTCCCGCCGGAGCGGGTCGGCGACCTACTCGCGCTCATTGCAGAGCTCGAACGGCGGTTCGGCCTGCGGGCGACCGTGTACGGGCACATCGGCAGCGGCAACCTGCACGTGCGGCTCTCCGGCGGGGACGGCGACGACTACGGCGGCGTCGGGGACAGGTGGCCCGAGGGCCGCCCCCGCATGCGGCGCATAGCCGAGTGGTACTTTGAGCGCGTCGTCGCAATGGGCGGGACGATCACGGGCGAGCACGGCGACGGGCTCGCGCGCACGTGGTTCGTCGCCCGGCAGTACGCCGCGCCGGCGCGCCGGCGCTTTGCCGCCCTCAAGGCCCTGCTCGACCCGCGCGGGATACTCAACCCCGGCAAGGTCGTGCCCGCCCCCGCGGGCCCTAGAACTTCCACTCGTCGGACAGGCCGTTCCACAGGGGGCGAAACTCGCTAGGATCCCTGCCGATCTCGCCCTCGATCCTGTTCTTGAGGACAAAGAACAGGTTCTCGAGCGCGTCGACGCCGCCGTCCTCGAACGCCTCCCTGCCGACCCCAGCTATCCGCTCCCTCTTGCCGGCCGCCTCGGGCGAGTCGGGGTTCTGCAGGCAGAACGTCATGAGGTCCACAAGCTCCTCCTCGAGGGCCGCATCCATGCGGGGCCGCCCCCCGGCCGCTATTTACGCCTTGCCCGCGTGGGCGCGCACCGGGGGCGCCGCATGCAATGCCCCGCTGATGGCGGGCGCGGACGCCTGCCGCAGGGCCGCCGCGGATTCCTCCGCCTCCGCCTCTTCGCGCACTGCCGGCCGCCCTGCGGACGCCTGCCGCGGGTCCGCATCCTGCCCGCCCCCTGTTCCGCCGGCGGGCGGAGCCCCGTCCTGCCCGGCATGCGGCATACTGCCCCGAGCGCACGGGCGAGGGGGGGGGCGGCGGCGGCCGCCGCCGGGCGCCTGCAAAAAAGGCCGCCGTTCGGGCGGCTACTGGAATGGGTCTATGAACGGGCAGTTCACGATGTGGTCCGAGTCCATGGGCCTTGCAAGATCTACGGTGATCATGCCGTCGGCCAGCATTGCGTCAATGTCCGCCTTTGTCTCGAGGACCGACGCCTCGTACGGGTCGTTCCACGTGACCAGGTATATCCTCCACATCGGCGAGTACGTCTCGTCGCCGAGGGCCGCGGTCGCAATGCCGGGCTGGAACCCGAGCGGGCCCGTCCCTGCTATGCCGTTGGCGAACTGGTACAGGTCGACGGCGGCGGGGCTGGCGATCAGCGAGGCGCTCGTCGGCGAGCTCACCACTCCCATCATCCCCGCGGGGCCCTCGGGCGTCGCGTCGGTCACGATGTAGTACGAGGTGCGCCCGTCGGGGCCCCAGCCCCTGTGGGCCACGAACGTCACGGTCATTGCGTCGGTGTCGATGTCGAGCACTTGGCCGCCCCCGTACGGGGTGTCGTCGGCCAGCTTTGCGTCCTCCTTGACGTCCATCTGGCCGCCGGGCCAGGCTATGTGCGGCATGTTGAGGACGACCGGAAGATCGGTGAGGACGACGTCTCCGTCCTCCTCGGCCGCGAGCACGTCCGCCTCGGACGTGAGCGTGCGCGGCTCGGTCCCCTCGTTCCACGTGACGTGCACGTGGCCGGTCAGGGCGCTGTACTCGTCGGCCTGCTCCGGCGTGGCCGTAAAGACCTCGCCCTGGTACCCGTGTACGCCGGGCCCCTCGATGCCGTTGGTGAACATGTACGCCGTTGCAAGTGCCTCGTCGGGGGCGTCGGCCAGGGCCGGCGCAAGCTCGACGTTCCACCCCTTCGCCTCGCCGATGATCGACGCATGCGTCGGGTCGCTCGAGTCGGTCGTGATGTAGTACACCGGCTCGCCCTCGTAGTAGCCCATGCTCATGGGTATGACAGCGGGCACGTTGGCCCTGGACAGGCGCAGCGTCGGCGTCCAGTCTCTGTCCTTCATCTTGTCCTTGTCCTTCATCTTGTCCTTGTCCTTCATCTTGTCCTTGTCCTTCATCTTGTCCTTGTCCTTCATCTTGTCCTTGTCCTTCATCTTGTCCTTGTCCTTCATCTTGTCCTTGTCCTTCATCTTGTCCTTGTCCTTCATCTTGTCCTCGTCGTACTCCCTCGCGTCGTCGTCCGCGGCGCTGCCGTCGCCGTCATCGTCCTGTCCCGCAACCGCGGCCTTTGCGGCCTCGTTGGCCGCTATCGCCGCCGCGATGCGCTCGTCGATGCTCGTGTCGTCTTCCTCGCCGCTGCCGGCGGCGGCGGCTCGCGCCGCAGCCGCATCCCTCATGGACTCATCAAAGGCCTTGCGGCCCCCGGGGTACTCGGAGCACAGCCGGTCGCCGCACACCTGGTCCCGCGTGATGCCGTACAGCGAGGCGGCGTAGGCGCTTTCGGGGGCGCCGCCCGCCAGCCCGTACGCGAGCCCCGCCGACAGGAGGGGCAGGACGGAAAATGCCAATAGACTCTTTGTCCTTGAATTCATTGCGGCCGGGCGCGCCGCGTTGTTAAAAAGAATTGCCCCTAATCGGGATACACCGGGCCGCGTCCGCCCTTCAGCCGGGCCTTCCCTGCGGCCGCCGGCGCCGCCGGGGCCGCGGGGGAAGGAAGGGAAGGGAGGGGGCGGGCGGGCGATGCGCCTACATTCCCGGGGGGCTTACCTCGCCTGCATTCTGTATCTGCCCTTTTCGCGTCGGGTCACGGGCGCATGGCGGGCTGCTTCGTGCCCGTGCCGCCCATCCGCCCTCCAACACGCGTGCAATTGGGGCGCCGCACCTGGGGCCGGGGGGAGGAGGGGAGGGGAGGAAGGTGCAGGCGCAAGCTGCCCCTGCCCCTGCCCCTGCCCCTGCCCCTGCCCCTGCCCCTGCCCCTGGACGCATTCGCCCTGCCGCGCCCCTTGCTCCGCACCGCCTGGCAGAATGATTCTAGAATGAGCTTGGCAGGCCTGGGCGCCTTGGCCCGTACGGGTGGGCGATTCTGGGAATCTTCCCGCGCCTTGATTCACCTTCGGCCGCTGTAACGGACTTGCCGCCGAACGCGTCGACGGCAGGGCGGTGCCCCCGCGCAACGACGCGCGGGCCGGCCCCCTAGAAGATAGTCATAATCAACGACTGCGCGCGGCGAGGCGCTCCATGACGGGGCGTCTATGGCTGCCTTCTACTGCGGACGCGCCGCGCCCGCCCGCGCCTTTGCGTTCCGCCGTTCGCCCTGCCGGAACCTTCCCGGCACTGTTGGCGCCCTTTCTGGGCAGTGCCCCGTTCTTGGGGTCCGTCCGAGGTCTCACTGCTCCCCCTCCCCTGCCTCGATGCGGGCCCGCGGCGGTCCCCCCCTCCTCCCTCCCGCCGCCGGCATCCCGATTCTTCCCGCGGGCCCGGAAGTGCCCCCGGGGACAGCGCCGCGCAAGCTCGATCAGGGGCCGCGCCTGCCGCGCGTCCGGCAGCCGCCTAGTCCTCGTCGCACCTGGCCATGACTTCGTCCATGTGCTCCAGCTTTATGCCGAGGTGCCCCAGCGCGGTGCTGGTCGTTATGGCATCGGCCTCCATGGCATCAAAAACCAGGCGGGCGTACTTGTGCCCATTGTGCGCCAGGCACAGCGTGGCCTGGGACGGGCCGCCGGGCGCACTGCGGCTCCCGGCGCCGCCTTTGGCCGGCGCCGCTCCCCGCCTCGCCTGCGCATGGCAGCGGGAGTACCCTGCCCCTGCCCCGCCGTCGCCGAGCACCTCCGCGGCGCGCATCAGGGCGGCGGCCCTGCTTACGCAGAACCTGTCCGCCAGGGCGTCCGCCACTGCGAGCGGCTCGCCGCGGCCCGCCCCGCCCGCCGCCTCGAGCGCATCCCGGAACGCGTCTTCCGGCATCAGGGCGGCGGCGGCAAACCCGTCGCACCACCGCTCGGCCTGCGGCGCTTCCCCGCCGCCTGCACGCGCGCACCCTGCGGCGCAGATGCCGTCGCGGCCCAAGACCACGTGGGCGTACCCGTGGAGGAGCGCAAACGTCCGCTGCCGGGGCGTGTCGCGGGAGTTGGCCAGTACGACGGCGGGTTCGGGCCGCGCGAGGGCGATCCCCGACGCCCCGTCCTCTGCGGGGATTGCGTCCTGCATGGCAAAGACGTTCCTTACCTCGATCTCTTTCCTGACTTCCTTGTACCTCCTCCTGTCCCTTGCCTCGCCTCCCCCGGATCCCTGTGGCGGCCCGATGCCCAGGGCCTCGGCGTTTAGGGCCGCCGCCGACGCGGGGCTCTGCCCGATCGTCGCCGCATGCACGTCGGGCTTTGCGTCCCTGCCCATGTAGCACAGCATCTCTGCCGCGCTGCCTTGGAGGTAGCGCGCCTTCCTGACCACGTCGAGCGTCCCCCTTGAGGGCCTGGCCTCGCCCCTCCCGCTTCCGTCCCGGCGGCAGTACGGCGGGACGGCCACGTCGGGCGCCTCGGCCATGTAGAGCACGGACATTGGGCGCTTGAACTTGGCCGACAGCCTCCTGAGGTCGCGAATCTTAATGTCCGACTCGGCCGAGGCCCACATGCGTATCTGCGAGGCGCCCAGGCCCGTCTCTCTGGCCAGCTCGTCGGCATCCCACCCCTCGTTGTCCATAACCCACCTTAGGACGGCCGGGTTGATCCTGATTGTTGCGGCCGACGGCACGGGAAGCCTTCCTGCGGTCGTGTATTTAGGGTGTCCGCGGCGCGGCCGTGCCGCCGTGCCGCGCCCCGCAGCCCGCCTCCTCCGCCGGAATATCCCCCGCCCTGCCCTGGGCCGCTTATAAGGGGCCGCGCCCCCGCGCCCGGCATGTCAGACGAGCGCACATACGCGACCATGATCTGCTGCATGGACGGCAGGATACACGGCCCCCTGGCCGAGTGGACCAGGGCAAGGGCCGGCGTCAACTACGTCGATGCGGTCACCGAGCCCGGCGCGGACAAGATGCTGTCGCATTCGCCGGACGTGGCGGAACAGCTGAGGAAAAAGGCGGCCCTGTCGATAAGGGCGCGCGGCTCTAGGCTGCTCGTAGTGGCGGGGCATGCCGGATGCGCGGGCAACCCCGTTCCCGAAGAGCAGCACAAGAGGGACATTGCCGACAGCGTCAAGATCGTCCGAGACTGGGGCACCGGCATCGAGGCCGTCGGCGTCTGGGTCAGCGACGACCGCGTGGTCCATCCCGTATAGTCCCGCGCCTCTTTTTTTGCGCCCCTGCGCCCGCCGCGGGCCGTTGCCCGATCGCCGCGCGCGGGCCGCCGCCCTACGGGTGGGCGGCTGCGGCAGCGTGCGATGCGGCCACCGCCGTCGCCGCGACCGCCGCGCTGCCGAGCACCGTGTCGTACGTGCCCATGAATATCTTGGCGGCGACCACAAAGAGCACGCCCGCCACCAGGATTCGCAGGTACGTGTCCCTGACCCTCTTGGAGAGGCGCGCCCCGGCCATGCCGCCGGCGAACGCGCCGCCCAGCATGTAGAGGGCGTGGGTCAGGTTCATGTCGCCGAGCGCGGCATGGGCGACCAGGCTCGAGGATGACACGAACAGCAGGATGAACTGCGACGTCGGCGCGGCCCTCCACGCGGCCATTCCCATGACGACGACGAGCAGCGGCATGAACACGACCCCGCCCCCGACGCCGAACAGGCTCGACAGCACGCCGGCGAAAAAGCTTGCGCCCGCCGCCAGGACCATGATCACGCCGGCGCGCCTGCGCCTGCCCGCCTGCCCGGCGCGCCTGCGCAGCAGCATGTACGCCGCGGACGCGACGATCACCATGGCAAAAAAGAACTTGAACATGTCGGGGGATATGTCCGACGAGACGAGCGCGCCGACGGCTATGCCGGGCACGGCCATGAGGCCGAGCGTGAGGCCCTCCCTGTAGTTGATCCTCCCCTGCCTGTAGTACGACATAGTCGACGACGACGAGTTGGCCAGGACCGCGAACAGGCTGTTGGTGGCCGCTATCGGGGGCGGAATGCCGGCCAGCGTGAGCACGGGCACGATGATGACCCCGCCGCCCAGCCCGACTATGGACCCGAGGGCGGCCGCCGCGGCGGCCAGGCCGGCCAGCCACAGGTCGAGCACGGGCGGCCGCGGGGGGCCGCGTATAAACAGCATGCGGCGCGGCGCGGCGCGGCGCGGGCTTTCCGCACATTCGGGCCTCTGGGACGATACGCGCCTAGGGCGTCAGCGCAGGCGGGCGGCGCGGCCGGGGCAGGCGGAGTTCCGCAGGTGCGCCCGCCCGCCGCGCCGGATACTGGAAGTGTCCAAGGATATGCCGACCGCGGGATCGGCGCGCGGCGCAAACGGCGGCTGGCGCGCCTGCCGCCGGGCTGTCGGGCCGATCGTCGATGCGGCCCGGTCGATCGTGCGCGCACTTGGGGAGCGCAGCGCCGCACTGGTCGATGAGGACACGGGCTTGGCGATGCGCGTGCACGGGATGGCCTCCGGCGGGGGGGGGGGGAGGGAGAGGAGCGCCTGAAAAGCAGGCGCGCGGGCCCTGGTGGACGCGCACGGCGGCCTGGCCGAGTCGCGCGCAGGCATGCCGCCCGCGCGCTAGCATTACGGGCTCCCGCGGCGACGGCATGCCGCCCTTGCAGCCCCGCTCGGCGCGGCACTGCGGCCGCTTCCGCCCGCGCCGGCGGGCATCGCCCGCGAGTCCTGAATGTGACGAATGTTGCACAAGTTCAGGTCCCCTACCTAGGTAACGCCTGAGCGAGGGGCGGCGTGGTGGCCGCCCCGTGAGGGGCGATGCATGGGATGCGGCCAGGGATGGCGGATGCGGAGGGGGGAGGGATCGCCCGCAGCCTGCATGATGGCGCCGCGCAGGGCGGCCCGCGGCCGTCCCGTGCCGCGGCAAGAGCGCGGCATGCTGGCCCCCTTCGGGCCTTTGGGCCTCTTCGCGGCGGCGCGTTCGGCGGCAGGCGGCCGAAACGGCGGTGGAGGTGCGGCCGGTGGGGGCCGATCGGCGGATCGGCCAAACCCCAGTCGGGGGCGGATTGGTTATGACGCCCCCTGGTACGATGGCTTGTCCGAGCCCGTTCCCTCGGTCGGATGAACCCTGACTTTCGGGTCATCCGTTGCGCAGGGGGGCGGCACGGATGGCCTGATCGGAATGTGTCCGTTGCGAGGCCTTCGGCTTGAGCGGATGCGAAGCCTGATGCGCGGCGGCGGCTTTGGGGGGCGCCGCGGCCTGGGAGCTGCCTGACAATGCGGCATGCGGCGGCCCTGCCGGGCTTTGGTGCCGAGCAGGCTGATGCCGGCGGTGCGCGCAGCCGCCTGGCGCCTTTTTCGGCGCGGCCGCGGCGCGGCCGCGGCGCGGCTGGAGGGGAGGGACATCGGCGGCCTTGCCGGCGGGGCCGGAGCCGATGCAGGCGCCTCGGCCTCGGCTTTGGGCTCGGGCTCGGCCGCGACGGGCTCGGCCGCGACGGGCTCGGCCGCGACGGGCTCGGCCGCGACGGCCTCGGGCTCGGCCGCGACGGCCTCGGGCTCGGCCGCGACGGCCTCGGGCTCGGCCGCAACGGGCTCGGCCTCGGGCTCGGCCGCAACGGGCTCGGGCTCGGCCGCAACGGGCTCGGCCTCGGGCTCGGCCGCAACGGGCTCGGGCTCGGCCGCCTCGGCCGCCGCCCTCGCCAGCCCGTCAAGGGGACCCTTCCCCCGGCGGGGCGCCTTCTTTGGGCCGCCCCACCGGTTCGGGGCCACCTGCCCGACCTTGAACAGGTCGGCGGGATCGGCCCCGCCGGCCAGGGCGATGAACGCCTTGTCGAGCCGCACGCCCTGCTTTTTGCACGTGAGGATGAAGGACACAATGACCGAGAACGCCCTTGCGCCCTCTTCCGTGCGCAGCTGGTGGCGGACGTTGCGCTGGGCCACGGGGTCGCCGCGGATGTCGCCCTCGACGGGGTTGTTCGTCGTCTGCATGTCCTTGAACATTAGGAAGGTGACGAGGTTTGCCCCCGCATTCTCTATCTCGGTGCGGGACGGGTGGCCCTCGGGCAGGCGCCGCGCGATGGCGAGCGCCTCCTCCACTATGGCGTCGCGCACCTCCTTGGGCGCCGTGTCCATGCCCTTGATGCGCTCGTACAGGCCGCAAAAGTCGCCGTACGCGGCCCTCACGACGGGGTCGTCGGTAGTGGCGGCCGCCTTCTTGAAGTTGTTGATAGCGTGCCTCCAGCACCGCTGGATCTCGCCGAGGATGATCTCGTACACCTTGTAGCCGTCGACGACGCCGACCAGGTGGCGGGCGAACGCGAACTCTTCGTCGAATATCGACATGCCGCGGGACGGGCGCGCGACGACCATGGCGGCGCACGCGGCCGCGACCACCCACAGGTAGCCCTGCCGGCCGAACATGCGCATGATCGTCTCGTCAAAGTGGGCCCACCCCCTGGCCACGATCAGCTTTTCCAAGTGCTTCATGAAGGGCTCTAGCACGCGGGCGGCGGCCATGCGGGCGTTCATTATCGTCGAGGGGCAGAACGAGACGTTGAGGAGGCTCTCTAGGCACTCTGCGAGCCTGCGGCCCGTCGCCCCGAGCGCGTAGAGGATGAGCAGCTTTGAGACGAGGATGGGGCCGAGGGCCGTGTCCTTGATGTCGGGGGCGTTCGCCGGGCGCACCTCGCTGCGGCACCGCACGCACCACGCCATGGGGAGGCGCAGCTGGTACACGTGCGGCCTGCCGTCGGCGTCGTCCCACTCGACGAATATCTTTGAGACGGTCTTTCCGAGCCGCACGAGCCTGGGGTGGAGGCACACCGGGCAGCGGCGGGCGGCGCGGTACCGGAGCGTCTTCTCCGGGTGCAGGTCGTGCGAGGCGCCGGGGTGGCCCATGGCCGGCCCGAGGGCGGCGTCCGGCATTGGGCGGCCGCACGAGGCGGCGATCGCCGCGTCGAACTTTTTGAGCACGTGGTTGGACAGGGGCGGCATGCCGCGCCGGCTGTTGGGCGTCTCATAGTACTCGATCATTGCCTCCAGCATGCGCACCTTTGCCTCCAGCTCGCCGATCCTGCGCAGGTCCTCGGGGTTGTGGGACTCCGATGCGGCCCTGAGATCCATCCTTGCGGCGCCGAGCTCCCGGCGCACATCCTCGGCGGTGCACAGGCCGGCGGCGCCCATCTCGATGATCCTGGCGACGATCGCCGCGAACCTGCTGGCGTCCTCCGTCCTGGCCATGTCCATCAGCTTCCTGTACTCGGCCGACTCTTCCGTGATGCGGTCAATGCTGCCGTGCAGCCGGATGCGATCGGCGCGCATGACGGCCCTCTCCTTCCCCTGCGCGTCTGGATCCAGCCGGATGCGGGTGGCCGACTCGCAACCGCAGGCGCACATCACGTCAATGGTCCTGCCGCCGTCTGCGTCGGTGTGGGGCATGCCGCTTCGCCCGCTGCTCTCCGCCCCCGACCATTAACGGCGTTGTATCTATTCTTGACCCCTTTGCGAAGCATTTTATGTCAACTGGCGCCGCCGCCAGTGGCGCGTCCCGTGCGGCCGTGTGAGGCAGGCATGCCTAGGGACCTGAACTTATGCCCAAGCTCTCGTCCTACCTCTTTCTCACCCTTTTAATAGGGGGGAAGCGCGCCGCGCGCGCATGGCGTTGCGAATACCTGCCGGCAGTCCCGCTGGGGGGGGGGGGTAGCGGCCGGCCGCAGCGGCATGCGGCGCCGCGGACCGCCGCTGTAGCGTCTGCCGTGATCGCAATTGCGCTGGCGCTGGCCGCCTTCCATTCGCCACCGAACCTAGACCTGTTGCAGGCGGCCTACGCGGATCACCTGACTTCCTGCGTCTCAACTTCGACCTACCCTCTTGTGACTGGGATCACCACGGCAGAGTTCGCGACCCCCGACGGCACCTACACGGTAGGCGACACGGTGGACATACGCCTTAACTACACACGTGCCACCGGAGCTACGGGGCCTATTACACACCATGAGAGCGGCCCCGTAAACTTTAACAACTATTACGGCCATATCAACCACACTTTTCTCGAAATGAACGTACCCGGCCGGTCGGCCACGTACCTCAACACCACGGGAGACAACCTCTACTACCGGTACACGGTCCAGCCGGGCGACAACGTGGACCACCAGGCAGCGTATGATGCTCGCGACTTCTTCTCATCACTCTATGCGATCACGCGGAATGCCGACGCGGTCAACCTCGACTATCCGCATACACGCGCTCTGCATGCCAATGCGCTGAGAACGACCACTGGCCCTGACTCGGCCCAAGTGGGATGTATACTACCATCCTCCGGCCTCTCTGGATCCGTCCTAATAGACACCCCTCCCATCGTTGCGTCGGTCTCCTCGCAGAATTCGTCAGAAACTACGTACACGCTGGGCCGGGCAATCCTCGTCGATGTGGCCTTTTCCGAGATCGTGGTGGTCAACACGACGGGTGGCGTCCCCGCCATCGCGCTTGAGACGGGCGACGCGGACAGCAGTGCGGAGTACTCTTCGGGGAACGGCTCAAAGAGCCTGCGGTTCAGGTACACCGTCTCGGCCGGCGACTTTTCTCCCGACCTGGACTACACGAACGCGTCGGCCCTGATCCTCAACGGCGGCACGATCAGCGACAGGACCGGCAATGCGGCGAACCTGACGCTGCCCGCCCCTGCAGGCGACGGCCTGCTCGCCGGCTCGCCCGTGCTGCGCGTGGACGCCGCGCCCCCCGAGGTCGCGTCGGTCTCGTCGCCGAACGCGACGGGGGCGTACCGCGCCGGCGCGACGATCGCCGTCAGCGTGACGTTTGACGAGCCCGTAGAGGTCAACACAACGTCGGGCACGCCGCGAATCGCGCTCGACACGGGGCAGGCGGGCGCCTACGCGTCGTACGTATCGGGCTCGGGCACGCCGAGCCTGCTGTTCTCGTACAACGTCTCGGACGGCGACGCAACGGACCGCCTGGGGTACGACGGCGAGTCGGCGCTGTCCCTCGACGGCGGGACGATCAAGGACGTCGCCGGCAACGCCGCGCGACTGGCGCTGCCGGCCCCCGGCTCGGCCGACTCGCTGGCCGGCACGTCCGGCATCGAGCTCGACACGGCGCCCCCCGGGGTCGCGTCGGTCTCGTCGCCGAACGCGACGGGGGCGTACCGCGCCGGCGCGACGATCGCCGTCAGCGTGACGTTTGACGAGCCCGTGGTCGTCACGTCGCCGGGCACGCCGCGAATCGCGCTCGACACGGGGCAGGCGGGCGCCTACGCGTCGTACGTATCGGGCTCGGGCACGCCGAGCCTGCTGTTCTCGTACAACGTCTCGGACGGCGACGCAACGGACCGCCTGGGGTACGACGGCGAGTCGGCGCTGTCCCTCGACGGCGGCGCAATCGCCGACGACGCCGGCAACGCCGCGCGACTGGCGCTGCCGGCCCCCGGCTCGGCCGACTCGCTGGCCGGCACGTCCGGCATCGAGCTCGACACGGCGCCCCCCGGGGTCGCGTCGGTCTCGTCGCCGAACGCGACGGGGGCGTACCGCGTCGGCGCGACGATCGCCGTCAGCGTGACGTTTGACGAGCCCGTAGAGGTCAACACAACGTCGGGCACGCCGCGAATCGCGCTCGACACGGGGCAGGCGGGCGCCCACGCGTCGTACCAGACGGGCTCGGGCACGACCGAGCTGCTGTTCAGGTACGTTGTCGCGCCCGTCGACGAGTCCGACGACCTGGGATACGCGGGCGAGTCGGCGCTGTCCCTCAACGGCGGGACGATCAAGGACGATGCCGGCAACCCCGCCAACCTGGCGCTCCCTGCCCGGGGATCGCCCGGCTCCCTGTCCGGCTCGGCGGCGATCTCGGTCGACCACGTCGAGCCGCCGCTGATCGCGCAGGACTCGGTCGACAAGGACGACCACGGCGGCCTCCCCCTGGACATGGCCCAGGGCGCCGACGCGTTCGCCATGGGCAACGCCACGTACGTGATCGCCACCTCCCCCAGCGCCGCCGCCGTCCAGCTGCTGCGCGTGCACGAGGACGGCACCCTCTCGCCCGCGGGCAACGCGACCGACGGCGGCGGCCTGCTGCTCGAGGGGGCCTCGGACGTCACCGCCCTCAGGATCGGCAACGACACGTTTGCGGTCGTGTCCGCAGCAGCCGAGTCGGCCGCCCAGCTGCTGCGCGTGCACGAGGGCGGCACCCTCTCGCCCGCGGGCAGCGCGACCGACGGCGGCGACTTTAGGCTCGGCGCCCCCTCGGGCGTCGACGCGTTCGTGACGGGCGACGGCAGGGCGTACGCCGCGGTCGCGTCGCTTGCACACAACGAGATCCAGGTCGTCCGCATACACGGCGACAGCGGCACCCTGTCGGCCGGCCCCGGCATGTCGGCCGGCGTGGCCGGCACGTCGCCCGGGGCCTGGCACGTCGACGCATTCGCAGTCGGCGACCGTACCTACGCCCTGGTCACGGCAACGCACGACAACGACGGCGTCCAGCTGTTCCGCGTGCACGACGACGGCCGGCTGGAGCTGAGCGCGTCGGCGACCGACGACATCGGCGGGTTTGATGCGCTCAACGGCAGCCGCGGCGTGGACACCTTTGTGATGGGCAACGACACGTACGCGATCGTCGTCTCCGAGCACGACGGCGGCGGCGCCGCCCAGCTGATCCGCGTGCACTACGACGGCACGCTGGAGGCCGCCGGCTCGGCGTTCAACGGCACCGGCGGGTTCGACGCGCTAGGCGGCGCCCGCGCCGTCTCCGTGTTCAACGGCACCTACGGCGACCCGTACGCGATCGTGACGTCCCAGGCCGGCGGCGCCGTCCAGCTTGTACACATACACGACGACGGCACGCTCCTGCCGGCCGGGTCGGCCGCCGACGGGATGCCCGGCCCCGGCGGAAAGATCTTTGACGCGCTCGGCGAGCCGCACGATGTAGCCGCCTTTTACCTGGACGGCCGCGCGTACGCCGCCGTGGCCTCCCGCAGCGACGGCGGCGTGCAGCTCATCCGGCTGTCGCCTGCGTCCGCCACGGGGGCCTCGATATCGCCGGCCGGCGGTGTGTACGGGCCGGGCGCGGAGCTTGCAATCGAGGTCGCCTTTGACGGCAGGGTGAACGTCACGGGGCGGCCCGAGCTGCCGCTCAACTCGGGCGGAGTCGCCGTGTACGAGTCGGGAAGCAACAGCAGCACGCTCGTGTTCAGCTACACGGTAAAGCGGGGCGAGGCCGCCGAGCCCCTCGACTACCACGAGGACGAGTATGCACTGTACGGCCCCGGCGAGATCGTCGAGGCCGGGATCGGCGTCGACGCCGACCGCACCCTTCCGGCCCCGGGCTCGCCCGGCTCGCTGTCCGGCTCGAGCTCGATCAAAATCGACGGGATCGCGCCGCGCGTGGCCGGCGTCACCTCTGGCTCGCCCGACGGCGCGTACGGCGAGGGGCGGACGGTCAACGTCAGCGTCTCTTTCACCGAGCCCGCCTCGTACTCCGGCTCGGCCCCCGAACTGCTCCTCAACGTCAGCGGCAGGCCGGCGCCGGCGGCGTACGCATCGGGCAACGGCACGGCCACGTTCGTCTTTGCGTACACCGTCCGGGCCGGCGACAGCTCGGACGGCCTTGCCTACTGGAACGCGACGGCCCTGTCCGGCCAAATCGCCGACGCGGCGGGCAACCCCGCCGACCTGGCCCTCCCGGCCCCGGGCTCGCCCGGCTCGCTGTCAGCCTCGTCCTCGGTCTCGGTCGACGGCTTTGCCACGGCCGCCGTGACGGCCTATGCGGCGTTCACTGGGCCGAACACGGTTCGCATCGACTACAGCGCGCCGCTCGGCCCGCCCGCTGGGCACGAGGGGCCCGTGTACGGCGCGGTCACGGTGGAGGGCGCTGCCCCTGCTCGGCCCGTGCCGGGAGGCGTGTCGGGCCTGGGCACGGCCGTCCACGCCGTCCAGTTCGGCGGGGGCGGCGTGGACGCCAGCCAGAGCGGCTCGATAGAGCTCGGCGTTGCCCTGGGTGGCCGGGAGGGCTCTACCCGACACGCGTTCCCCGCTGGCGCCATCCCCGTGCGGGCCGGCGAGGACGCGCGAACGCTCGCGCCGCCCGGCACCATGCCGGTCGTGGCGATCGAGCGGGACGGATTCGTCCGCGCCGTCAACGCGACCGGCGCGGGCGGGGCCGCGCGCCTCGCGATCGACGTCTCGGGCCTGTCCAACGCAACGCTCTCGGCCGACGCCTCGCTCAACACTGTCCGGTTCCCCGCCGAGGGCGTCAACCTGACGGCCTCGTTCGCCGAGGTTATGATCCCGCCGAACGCGACGGCGCGGGGAGTCCCGGCCGACGGGCGCCTGGACCTGTACATATCCGAGCAGGGGCCGACCGCGCGGCAGGTCGCCGATGCCCTGGGCGCCACCGGCGATGTCGTGGTGCCCCTGATGGTAGAGATCGGCGACAATGCGACGCACATCATGTTCGATCCTCTGCCCGTCCGCATCCTCCTGCGCGGACAGGCCAACGGGACCGCGTTCTACGTGAACGTCACGGACCGCACGGCCGTCCCCATACTCGCCACGTGCTCCGAGGACAACCCGGCCGCCGTGCACGAGCAGCTCAACGGCACCGGAGTTGGCGAGTGCCAGCTCGACTCGGGCGCAGACAAGGTGATCTACTCGTACCACCTGACGCTGTTCAGCACGGCGAGGGCGCCAGACGGCGGCCCGCCGTTCGTCCCCGCGTGCAGCATTGATCTCGGGCCGCAGCGGCCGCCGCCGGTGATCGAGTTCGGCGGCCTCCGCGAGGGCGGCCAGTCGTCCGCCATGGGCCAAGAGGTGAGGAATACGGGCACGCTGCCCCTAGCCGCGGTGACTATCCGCGCGACCGCATGGGAGGACGCCTCGGGCTCCGAGGCAATGCCGGCCAACGCGACGAGCGTCATGGCCGGCGCGCGGGGGTGGATCGCGCTCAACGGCGAGGTCGCGGTGCAGGGCAGCGCCGAGGGGGCCACCGCAAAGTTCCGCGTGGCGGTGCCGGCGGATGCGCTGCCCGAGGGCGCCCCTGCCGCAGGCGTCAAGGTCTCGCAGACCGTCACGTACACCGCCACGTGCGGGCCGCCGCCCTGACGGGCCGACGCGCCGCCGGCGCTGCGCTCGCGCGAGATGCCTGCCTGATGGCGCCGGGGGCTAAGCCGCCCCCGCCCCAGCCGGATCGCTGCGAATGTGCGCCCCTCGCCCCCGCCCGCGCGCCCGCGGCCGGCTCCCCGCCCCCGCCCGCGCGCGGCGCGCGCCCCCGCGGCAGGGTGCGGCACTACCCGGCGCGCCGCCCGCGCGCCGCGCCGCGCCGCGGCCCCTCCCCCCCCGCGCGCCAGACGTATAACCCCTGCCTTCAGCCCACCCGCCGTGATGTTCGAGGTCGGGTTCCGCGGCCACCCGAACGTCCGGTCGCTGCACCGCACGACGATCGAGGTGACGACGGAGCGCGAGCTGACGCCGGCCGGCGACTGCATCGTCGGCGTGGGGGCAGACTGCGGGTGCGCCGGCCTGCCCGGCCCGCTAAAGGCCGCCCTGCGCGACGGCCGGTCGCGGGTGCGCATTACGCTGATCGCCGGCGGCATCGAGTACTCGGTGTCCGGGCGCGGCGATCCGCGCCTCGAGCTGTCCCATCCGTCCGACATTGTCGTCCGGCGCAGCACGTTTGCATGCCCGCGCACGCTCGCCGTCGGATGCGACGGGTCGGCCGCCGAGGCGCCGCGCGAAATGGCGGCCGCGCTGGCGAGCCACGGCGCGCGCGGCGTACTGCGCATCGAGGCGCCGGCGTGAGGGGCTCGCGGCGCGGCGCGCGCGGCGCCCCCCTACCCTTGCTCCCCGCTGCGCGCCGCCGACCTTGCGGCGTCCCTGAGGGGGTTGGCCCCGCGCGACGACGATCCCGAGCCGAGGCGGTCGCGGATCTGCGCTAGTATCATGCCGGCCCCCTGCCCGCCGTACGCCTCGCCGCCGGCCGCCGCGGCGGCGGCCGACCCGCCCCCGCCCCCGGCGGCGGCCGCCGCGCCGTCGATTATGGCGTCGATCTCGGTGCCCTTGTCGACGAGGACGCTCGCGACGTGGCCGTCGAGCGTGCCGTTGCCGATGAGGTAGTACGCGAACACGGTGTTCTTCTGGCCTATGCGGTGCAGCCGGTCCTCGGCCTGGAGGTGTATGGCGGGGCTCCAGTCGAGCTCGGCGAACACGACGTACCGGGACGTGTTGAGGTTTATGCCGACGTTGCCGGCGCGCAGGCCGGCGACCATGAGCCTGGTGCCGCCTGACTGGAACGCGTCGATCGCGTCCTGCCTGGCCGAGTCCGTCTGGCCGCCTATTATCGAGACGGGCGAGAACTGCGAGAGCCGCTCGCACAGCATTGCGTGTATCGAGCGGTGGTGGCAGAACACGACGACGCTCTCCTCGATCTCCATCGCGTTCCCGACAAAGTCGACGACGTGGGGGACCTTTGCCGCGCCGGCCGCCTGCCTCTCGCGCTGTATGGCGCGCTGTATGGCCGTGTGTATCTCGGGGCTCGGCGTGCCCCTGCCGGCCGAGAACGTCCCCCGCTCGGACTCGAGCTTGTCCCATATCCGGCCGAGCTCCCTCATGTAGTAGTCCGTGTCGGCGTCGATGTACTCTTTGTGGCGGACCTTGTCCTTGAGCTCGTCGAGGACGTCTGCCTTGCGGCGGCGCAGCATGACGTGCTTTTGCAGGTCGCGCCGGAGCTGCTCGCGCCTGCGCTCGAGGACGATGGCCTTGCCCCTGTCGTTGACGTAGCAGTAGTAGTTGCAGAACTCGGCAAAGCTGCCGAGCAGGCCAGGCTTGAGCATGTCCACTATGGGCCATATCTCGGAGCCGCGGTTGTATATGGGCGTGCCCGACAGCCCGATGCGGTGCTCGACGGTCGGCAGGTCGGACATCTTCCTCACGGCCGCGTACTTTTTCGTCGACTTTGAGCGCAGGTTCTGCACCTCGTCGCACACTATCGTGCGTATGCCGGCCTCGGACAGCTCGTCGGCGCGCCTGTCGAGCATCTCGTAGTTTATGATGTACAGGTCGTGCTTGCCGACGTCGCCGGACTTGGCGCCTCGCACGATCGCCGACGACGGCGGCGTGTCGGGCAGGACGCGGCCGTTGCGGCTCTTTTTGCGCATGAACCTCCCTATCTCGCGCTGCCAGTTGGGCAGCGTGACGAGCGGGGCGACGATGAGGGCCGGCAGGGCGCGCTTTTCGGTCGCCAGGTACGCGAGGGTCTGGACGGTCTTGCCGAGGCCCATCTCGTCGGCGAGCAGCGCGTTGCCGGACGACTTTATGAGAAAGTCGAGGCCCTTGGCCTGGAACTTTAGCAGGTTGCCGCTGAACTGGGGGCCCGGCTTTGCGTGGGCGAGCCCGTCGAACTCGCCGCCGGCGCCGCCGCCGGCGCCGCCGCCGCGCCCGCCCCTGCCGCCGGCGCCGCCGCCCGCCTGCCGCGCCGCCCGCTTCTTCCAGACCGCGGTCGATATCACCTCGAGCGGGTACCTCTCGATCATCCACTTTAGGTGCCTTATGCTGCCGGCATCGTCCGGCACGATCGCCTCGTCGGGCCCGTCCCCGCACCACGACTGCGGGACGAGCTGCGAGACCATGCTGGCCGCCCGCCTTCCCGTTATCTTCCAGCTCCAAGTCTGCGAGTACTTGTCTAGTACGTACTCGAGCGTGCCAAATTCCCTCATCGTGCCCTCCGTGGTTTTTGCCGCCCCGCGGCCGCCGCTTATGAACCTTGGCGGGCGGGCGATCGCCCTGCCCGGGACGCGCGCCGCGGCCGCCCATTCCTGGCGCGGGCGGCCGCAGCCGCCAGTGCCGCGGGAGGCGGATCGCCGGCCCGGCCGCGATCGCCCTGCCCGGGACGCGCGCCGCGGCCGCCCATTCCTGGCGCGGGCGGCGTCGGCGGTGGCGGATCGCCGGCCCGGCCGCGATCGCCCTGCCCGGGACGCGCGCCGCGGCCCCTGTTCCCTGCATGCGCGGCCGCACCGGCCGCCCCTCCCCCCTCCTCGCCGCGGCAAGGGGCGTATCCGACCGCGGGAGTGGAGAGGGCGGCGGCGTTGACTGGATACTGGTTCCCGCCGTTGCGCAGTGCCTGGCGGGCCCAGCCGCACCCTCCCCCGCCGCTCCCATCCCTGCATGGTTATATGCAGCAGACGTTGCCTCCCCCGCATGCCCCCCATCATTGACGTGGGCGGCGACGATCTTGCGCGGCTGTCCGGCAGAGACGCCGTCGACCTCTTCGCCGATCTGCTCTGGGCCGACGCCCATGCCCTCGCCGCCGGCCTTGACATGGACATTGACGTGCCGCGCGTTAGCGACGCATGCGACGTGGGAGTCGATGCGACGGCCAGGGCCCCCCTCAACATGGCCGCAGGACCGGGAGCAATCCGGCCGGGAGCCACTAGATATCAGATAGAGACGGAAAGTGGGCTCGACCCGGCAACGATGTCGGGGATAAGGCGCCTCCTGTTCAGGCCTGGATCCGCCAGCGAGCTAAAGCCGCGCATAAGGCGGTGCCTTGACGGGCATGAACGGCTCGTCATTGTCCTGTTCGGCTCGGACGCGCCGCCTGCCGCCGGCGACGGCGGCGGAGGCGCGGAGGATATGATCCGGCGGGCCCTTGTACAAGTCGACCCGTCGTACGGCAACGCAGACGTCGAAGTCTGGCGGCAAAACCGGCTGGTTGGCTACATCGGGAGGCATCCCGCCTTGCAAAGAAGGCTAAAGGGGGCCGCCGCGCTAAGCTTTGTCGACCACGCCCACTGGTCGCCCGTCCAGGCCGGAATGGATCCCGAGTTCGTCGTGGGCCGGCCGCAGCGGGATCTTGTCGAGCGGGCCCGATCTGCACTCTTGCGAACTGATGCCGGCGCCGACGTGCGCATAGTGGGAGCGCCCGGATGCGGAAAGACCCGCATCGCGTACGAGATTACAAACGTAGCATACCTGGCGCCCATGGTCCTGTACTTTGAGTACCCCCGGCTCCTCCGCGACGGCGGCTTTTTTCGCGCGCTGATCGAGGACGGGGCCGCCAGGGCCATCCTGGTAGTCGACGAATGCGACACCAAAAGCTGGCTCTACCTGAGCAGCAAGGTGGAGGAGACGGGCGGCCGGTTAAAATTGGTCACGATGCACACCAGAAATGACGGCGACGACTGTTACGAGCTGGAGGATCTTGGGCTGGCTGAAATCAGGAAAATCATTGCCCGGTATGGCGCGCGCGTCCCAGACGAAACCCTCGACGGCCTTGCAAATGCGTGCAGGCCGTCGCCGAGGTACGCGCACCACTTTGCCAAGATGCTAGCGCTGGATCCCGGCGGCCCCGCGTCGCGCGGACTCGGCGCGGGCGCCATCCACGAGCGCTACCTGGAGGCGGGGCTGGGAGAAAACGACGCGGATCGCGCCGGGAGGCGAAAGTCCGTGCTTTTGTGGTTCGCCCTGTTCGCCCGGGTCGGCTACGAAGCGCCCCATTCGGACGAGTCGGACTTTCTGAGGAAAAGGTGCCAGGAAATGGACGGGATTGCCCCGCGCGAGTTTGACACGATAGTCGACGAGCTGCGCTCCCTGGAGATACTCCAGGGGTCCGGGACGCTGTACATTGCCCCATGGATGCTGCACCTGTGGCTGTGGCGCGAGTGGTGGAGGATCCACGGCAGGGGATCGAGCCTGGACGATTTTGCGCCGCCGGGCGGCGGCCCTGGATCCGGCCCCGAAATGCCGGGCGCCCTGGGGAGATCCTTCCGTGAGATGCTCGAGTCCGACCCGTGCCCTGGAGGCGTGTCCGAGGCGGCCCGCACGCTGCTCGGCCGTTCCGGGCCGTTCGCCGACGGGACTGCTTTGGAGGGCCGGGAGGGCGCCAGGACGTTCAGGGCGGCCGCAAGGGCAGCCCCGGACTCGGCGCTGCGCCTGCTCGGGGAGACGCTGTGCGGGTGGGACGACGGCCGCCTCGGCCGGTTCGGCGAGGGGCGCCGCCACGTGGTATGGGCCGTCGCGCAGGCGGCACGGGAGACAAGGGACGTTGGCCGGGCCGCCGAGGTGCTGCTGTGCCTGGCCGCCAACGAGAACGAGCGGGGCCTGGCCAACAACGCCACGGGCGTCTTTGCGCGCCTGTTCTCCATGCCGCCCGCCGCGCTGGCCGCCACGCCGGCGAGCGCGGCGGACCGCCTCGCGCTCCTGTCGCGGCTGCTGCGCGACGCGGACGGGAGGCGGCGCGCGCTTGCGCTTGCGGCGTGCGACTCGGCGCTCGAGTCCGTCCATACGGGGCGCATCGAGTACGAGCGGAACCCCGCGCTCTGGAGGACGGCGGGGTGGCGGCCCGGCGGGGCCGAGCAGGACTACTACCGGCAGGTCGTCTCGCTGCTGTGCGGCGTATTGGACGGCGGCGGCGAGCGGGACAGGCGCCGGGCCGCAGCCGTCCTGCTCAAGAGGGCCGCCGAGCTGTCCGTGTTCGAGCCCGTGTCGGCCGCGATCGTCAAAGCGCTGCGCCTTGCGCTGGACCGTGGCGCGGCCGACCGCGCAAAGGTGGCGCAGGCGGCCGATCTCGTGCTCCGCACGGCCTCCGGCAGCATGGGCCGGGATGCGGCCGACTCGTGCAGGCGCCTTGCCCTCGAACTTGCAGGCGGCGACGACTACCGCTCCCGCATGCGGCGGCACATGGCCGCCGCCGTTCCGGGCGGGGTCGCCCGACTGCCTGCCGAGCCCGACGGGGCCGCAGCCGGGGGGATGCTTGCAGGCCTGGCTGCCGAGTCCCTGCGCAACCGAGGCGCGCTGCTCGGCCAGGCCGACTGGCTCTTCGGGCCAGGCGTGAGGCATGCGCTGCAGTTCGGCGCGGCGCTCGCGGAGCGGGACGGCGGCTGCGAGCTCCTGCCCGGGCTGATCGGCGCCATGGAGGGGGCCGCCGCCGAGCCGTCGGGGGAGCTGATCGGGGGATACCTGGGGGTGGTCTCGCGCAGGGACGAGGCGGCGTGGGACTCGGCAATGGACGTCTTGGAGGGCAGCGCCCGCCTCGCCCCCCTCGTGCCGAGGGTCGTCTGGCTGTCCAGGATCACCGACCGGTCCTGGGGCCGCCTGGCCCGCATGCACGGGCGCGGCGCGCTGCCGAGCGACGACATTTGCATCTTTGCTTACGGCGGCCGCGCCTGCGCGCTTTCCGACAGGGCGTTCGGCGAGGCCCTCGAAATGCTGCTTGAGGATCCGCCCGCCTCGGGCATGCGGGCGCCGCTGGCACTGCTGTCGGCCAGATGCGGCCGCGGCGGCGGCGGCAACGGCCGCGGCGGCGGCAACGGCCGCGGCGGCGGAGGCGGGTGCGCAATACCCTCCGAGTTAGCGCGCAGGGTGGTCCTCGACGACGCCTTCCTGGCGGGGCCGCGTGACGGCCGCGGCCGCGGCCGCGACTCCGCGGCCGCGGGACCCTGCGTCCTTGACTGGGCCACGGTGGCCAAGCGGCTGATCCTCGACGATCCGGGCCAGGTTCAGCGGATGGCGGGCCCCGTCCTCGAGGCGATGGGCTCCGCCCGCGGCGTCTTTTCCGGCCACCACGACGGCGTCGCGCTCGGCGCGCTGGACCTCATGGCGTCCATTGCGCCCGAGCTGGTATGGTCGCGGGTCGCCGGCATGGTCGCCGCCCCGCCCGACCCCGCAACGTACAGGCTGCTCGATTGGGCCGGGGGGCATGACCGGCGCGCCCCTGACGGGGCCCGCGCCGCCGGCGCCCCCGCCACGGCCCCGCTGCTCGATGCGGTCGCGCCAGAGTCCGTCTGGGCGTGGGTCGACGGGGACAGGGATGTCCGGGCCGAGTGCCTTGCAAGGTTCGCTCCCCGCAGCGTCGAGCCGGGCCTGGGGCCGATCACGCGGGGGCTCCTTTCGCGGTACGGGGGGGACGGGCGCGTGCGCGAAGCGCTGCACAGGAACTTTTGCGGCACGGTGTGGATCGGCTCGGCCGCGGGCCGCCTTGCCGCGGCAAGGCAGAGGTGCGAAGAGCTCGCCGCCGCGGAATCCGACCCGCTCGTAAAGACGTGGCTTGGCGAGAGGATACGAACGCTCGCCGACCTGTCTGCCGACAGGCTGGCAATCGAGGAGCGCGCCTCCCTGACGTGACGGCGCCCTGCGCGGCCCGCCCGCGGCGCCGTCCGGCTGCCGCCGGCGCGGGGCGAATCGCGCTGCCCGCAGCGGCGGGCCCGCGCGCCTGGCCGGGAGCGCGCGCCGGGGCCCGCCGCGGGCCGGGCCGGCATCCCGCCTGGCGGATGCTGCGCGCCGCCGCGACCCTTGTCCTCTGGGCTGGCGGCGCGACGCTAGGGCCCGCCGCGGGCCGGCGTGCCCGCGCCTACGTGTCGGCCTTGCCCACTTCGTTGTGGGCCTGGATCGAGTGCGGCTGCGTGTTCTCGTCGTGGCACTCGCACTTGCACTTGTACGTGCTGTGGTTGCTCAGGCAGTCGATGCACTCAAAGTGCCTACGCTTCTCGCAGGCCGCACAGATCACGGCGCGTGTTGCGTGGCATTGCTTCAAAAGCCTTTGCGTGAGGGGGCGGCGGCCCTGCGTAGGCGGGGGAGGGGGGAGGAAGGGCTGGCACGACAGGTGCCTGGGGTGATCTGGCGCCAGCGATGGCGCCGTGGGCTGACTGGCGTCCAGGGAGCACCGGCCTCCGTGCGGCGTACGGCGGCGGACATGCCTGCGCTACGCCCTCCCTGCCCGCTTCGCAGGCATGCGGCGGCCTCTCCCGCGTGGGGCGGGGCTGACCGGGGCGGGGCGGGCGCAGCGGCACCCTCGCCCCGACATCGGGGCGGGGCTGACCGGGGCTGACCGGGGCGGGGCGGGCGCAGCGGCACCCTCGCCCCGACATCGGGGCGGGGCTGACCGGGGCTGACCGGGGCGGGGCGGGCGCAGCGGCACCCTCGCCCCGACATCGGGGCGGGGCGGGCGTGCACATTCAGGTCTCCGGCGGCATCCGCGCCTAGGCCGCCCCTTGTTGGCGCAGGGCGTGGCGGGGACGCGCGTGTAGACCTGAATGTGCACGGGCGGGCGCGGTGGCGCCCCTGTTCCCGTCGCGGCTACCGCCCTGCCCCCTGCCCCGGCCGCCGCGGGGCCAGCTAATGCTGACCCGCGCATCAAAAAACATTGACAACGGCGGTTAACGCCTACGGGGCGGTGTATGGGCATGGATGCGCCCGCCCTGCGGATTGCAGCGGCCGCCGTCGCCGCCGTCGCCGCCGCGGCCGCGGCCTCGGCTATGGCCGCCGCGCCCCTTGCCGACGCTGCCGTGCTGTGGGACCTGCTGGTCACGGTCGAGGTCGTCAACGCGCCGCTGGCGGAGGGGCAGGGGCCAGCCGTGCGCGGGATCGTCGTCGACCACGCGGGGGACCCCGTCGCCGGGGCGGAGGTGCAGGTTCGCACGGGCCACGGCGCCGCCTCCGTGTCGACCGCCGCCAACGGGACGTTTGCGCACTCGTTCGGGCACCAGGCGCTGCTGCCGGGCGAGCACAGCGTCAACGTCGTGGCGACCGCGTCGTCGAACCGCATGGGGACTGCCAGCGCCAGCTACCGCGTCGACGGCGACCTGACCCTGTCGTCTCGCACGGCGCAGCTGCTGTCGACGCCCGAGGCGCAGCGGTACCTTGCGGCGGATCCCGGCGGGTTCGCCGGCGACCCGATAGGGATGCGCCTGTACGACTACTACCAGCGGCTCAGCGCGCAGCGTGCCGACCAGGAAGAGGCCCAGGGGGTGATCGACGGCCGGGCTGCCGAGCTCGACGAGGCGCGAAGCGCCGCCGACAACAGCACGCGGGCGGCCCTGGCCGAGCGGCACGCGTCGGACGGCACGCTGAGCGGGTCGAGGATGGAGTGGTTCCTGGGGAGCCTGGACCCGGCGATCAGGACGGTCGTCGCGCAGCAGATCAACTTTACGACCGGCGTCTTTGAGAATGCGAGGGCTGCAATGCAGGACGTGCTCGCGCGCGGCGGCAGCATCAAGGAGGCCCGCGCGGCCTACCTGGAGGCGGCGACCGTCCCAAAGAGCGTCATCGAGGACCTGGATCTTGCCGAAAGGTACGGCGCCTGGTCGATAGTGGGCGGGCTGAACGTGTCGGCCGCGAAGGTGAACTCGACGCACCGTGCGGATGCCGGTGCCGGCGTCCCGGCCAACGCAACATCGGCCCCGACTCCGCCCGCCGCTCCGGCCAACGCGACGTCCCCTCCGCCCGCCCCGATCGCTCCTGCCAACGCGACGTCGACCCCTGCCCATCCTGCCAACGCGACGTCGACCCCTGCCCCGCCCGCCGCTCCGGCCAACGCGACATCTACCCCATCTACTCCCCCCGCTACAGCCCGAATAGAGGTAGTCCAGAGCGGGACGACCATCGTCCTCAACATCAACGGCACGGCCGCCGAGTTTGTCGTCAACGGCACCAGCATAGTGCAAAGGGATCCATAGATCGCCGCAGGCGTACTCCTACACCCTGCACCGGATATGCACAGCCGCGCCTGCCACCGGCGGCATGCTAGCCCCGCGAACCCCCGCGGCACCGCGTCGCCTGCACGGCCCGCGCCGGAATGCCTGCCCGTCGCCCCCGCCCGGGCGCCAGCCTGGCGGGCCCTTGCGCCGCCCCCGACCGAGTTATAAGCAAACGCCCGCTCCGCGGGCCGTGGGGCTCTGGAGGTACGCCTGCACCCGCCTTGCGACCATGTTCGGCGTCCTCATGGTCACGCTGCTGCTCACGATCGCGCTCGTCGGCTCGAACATGGACTCGATACTCCGGCAGGGCGTCTCGGCGCAGGTGCGCGGCGAGATCGCCGAGAATCCGGCCGTCGCCGAGTCGTTCGGCTCGCCGGCCGAGCTCGACGCGTACGTGCGCGAGCGCATAGACGAGCGGGCGGCGGCCCTCGGCCTCGACGAGCCGTGGCACTCGCCGCACCGCCTGGGCATGTCCATGTACCGCGTGCTCGTCCTCGACTTTGGGCACGCGACGTTCCTGACGAGCGACTCGGGCTCGTCGGACGTGCGCGAGATACTGCTCGAAAAGATGCCGCGCACGATCCTCCTGTTCACGACGGCGACCGTCGCCATCTCGGTCATAGGCGTGCTGCTCGGCTCGCTCGCCGGCAGCAGGGTCGGCTCGAGGACGGACCGCATAACGTCGGCGTTCGCCGTCGTCAGCTCGAGCTTTCCCGTGTGGTGGATAGGCATGCTCGTGATATTCGCGTTCGCCTTTACGTACCAGGTGTTCCCGGCGCGCGCCACGCCGAGCCTGCCGCCGGGCGACCCGGGGTACGCCGCGGCCCTGCTCTACCACATGGTCCTGCCGCTGATCACCATAGTCGCCGTCGGGTTCGGCTCGTGGGCGTACCTTGTGCGCAACTTTATGGCGGGGATAATGCAGGAGGACTACATAGCGGCCAAGCGGACGATGGGGGTGCCGGCCCGCCGCATCGTGTACGGCCACGCCCTGCGCAACGCCGCGCCGCCGATCGTGACCATACTGGCCCTGAGCCTGTCCGGCTCGCTCGGCGGGGCCGTCATTACCGAGGCCGTGTTCGACTGGCCCGGCATGGGCCGCCTGTACTTTGACGCCATCACCGTCATGGACCTGCCGGTCATCGTCGGGGCCACGTACGTGCTCACGGCGTTCTTCCTGGCCAGCATACTCGCCGCCGACGTGCTGTACGGCTACTTTGACCCGAGGGTGAGGACCGGCGGTGCGCCCCGCTAGCCGCTCCCCCCTGCCGGCCGCCCCCGGCATGCTCTCCGAGATACGCCGGTCGCGCACCGGCATGGCCGGCGTCTGCATACTCGCGGCCCTCGCGGCCCTGTCCGCGGCGGCCCTCGCGGCCGTGCCCGTCGACACGCTGCGCGACTGGAACAACCCCGACAGGTGGCTCTCGCTGCCGCGGTCCGCCGTGCCGTCGTGGGTCAACTGGGTCGCCGCCGAGCGCATACCCGAGCACCTCGTCCTCGGGGACCCCGCCGCGCTCTCGGCCCGCTCGGCCGGCGTGGCCGCCTCGGCCCACTCGATCGCGTTCGAGTACGGCTACGACGACTTTCCGGACGACTTTATCTACGAGTATACCGCGTCGTACTCGGCCCCGCCGCTGCTGGAGCTGCGCGTCGAGCGGCCGGACGGCGTCGTGCTGCGGCTCGCGTCCGAGCCGCTGCCGCCGCATCCGGGCGGCGCGGCGCCGGCGCCGCACTCGGGGCGCGTATTCTCGGCCGACGCGTCGGTGCGCAAGCACGTCGAGATGCAGCGCGGCGCGTTCGGGTTCGACGTGCGCGGCATGCCGGCCGAGGCGGCCGTCTTTTCGGACGCCGGCTCGCACGGGGTCCTGAGGGGCACGTACGCCTTTACGGCCGTCCTGTACGGGGCGGACCACAGCGCGGCCCCTCCGCCCTCGCTCGACTCCTCGCGCCTGATCGTCGGCGGCAAGGCGTTCGGGGCCATGGGAACGGACGCGCTGCGCCGCGACCTTGCCGTCGGACTCGTGTGGGGCACGCCCCTTGCCCTGTTCATCGGCGTGGCCGTCGCGGCCGGCTCGGTCGCCATGGGCCTCTCGTACGGCGCCTACGCGGGGTACAGGGGCAGGCTCACCGACGAGGCGATGATGAGGGCCAACGACGTCGTGTACGCGCTGCCCGCCCTGCCGTTCCTCATCATACTGGCCGTCACGGTGAGCAGCAGCATATTCGTAATGATCGGCTTTCTGATGGTGTTCGGGTGGGTCGGGGTTGCAAAGGTGGCCCGCAGCATGGCGCTACAGATAAGGGCCGCCGGGTTCGTCGAGGCGTCGCGGATGATGGGGCAGCGGGACGCGCGCGTAATGCTCAGGCACGTCATCCCGCAGATGCTGCCCTACGCGTTCGCAAGCGTGGCCATATCCGTGCCGGCGGCGATCACGACCGAGGCGGGACTGAGCTTTCTCGGCCTGGGCGACCCGACGTTCCCGACGTGGGGGCAGATACTGCACGACGCGAGCGAGCACGGGGCGGCCGCGCAGGGCATGTGGTGGTGGATCGTGCCGCCGGGAATGATGATAGCGCTGACGGGCCTGGCGTTCGTGTTCATCGGCAACGCGCTCGACGCGGCGGTCAACCCGCGCCTGAGGCAGGGCCGGGCCTAGCGCCCGCCCCTCCGCCGCCGCCGCCGCCGCCGCCGGCAAAGCCGCGCGCCGCCTCGGCCGCCCTGCCGTCGAGCCTGACGGCGTGGACTCCCGCCCCGCCTTCCCTAGCGGCCCTTGCGAACGCCGCCTTTGACCTCTGGTGCTCGTCGCCGCCCTCCTCGTCGCTCACGCACAGGCCGAACGGGCGGAGCGGCACCCCCTCGGCCCTGAGGTGCGCAATGAACCTGCCGTACTCCTCCCCGTCCTCCCACGGCGCGCCCCTCTCGGCGCACGCGCCCACCCACACGTCGACGGTATTGTGGAACGCGGCGGCGCGGCGGAGGGCGTCGAGGGCGCTCGGCGGGCGCTCGGGCATGCCCATCAAAAGTCAGCCCGCTTCATCTTTGAGCCGCACCTCGGGCAAGAGCTGCCCTTGTAGCGGTGGTTGCACGCGAGGCACACGTACCGGACGGACGCGCCGCCCGAGCCCATCCCGAAGAAGCCGCCGAGCCCGCCGCGCCCGGGGCCCCCGCCCCCGAGCCCCCGCCCCGAGTCGCCGTACCCGCGCAGGCGGCTCATGTACTGCCTGCGGATGAGGAGCGGCAGCGCGACGAACAGGGCTAGCGCCGCGCCGAGCCCCCACGGAAACGGCAGGATCAGCTGGAGGCCAATGCTCACCGCGAGCGACGCGAACAGAAAGATCAGGTACATTTTGTAGTTGAACATTGTTCGGGTTTTGCCCTGACGCGCGCCTTATAACCCTTGCACGGCGCCGCCGATGCGCCCCGCGAGCGCCTGGGCGCGGTATACTGCCCGCGCATGCGGCGCCGCCTGCGCGATCGGACGGGATGTCCGGCGGCGCCCCTGACGGCCCGCCTTTGGGCGCCGGCATGCAGTGGTCTGGTTGCGCGCGGCCGCCGGGCGCGGGGCGATCCGCCCCCTCTCCGACGCCGCTGTCGGAAAGCGGGCCGCGCCGCCCTGTTGGCCACCTGTATGCCGCGCGATCGCGCGCCCGCCGGAGGGCCGGCAGCTTGACGGCGGGGCGCCGCCCGCCTGCCGCGCGGTTGCTGCGATCGCTGTGATCGGCTCTGCATGCCTCTTCGCGGCGATTCGCGCTGTGCGGAGGCGAAACAACCGCCCTCGCATGCCGCCGGCCCGTGAGTCTCGTCTTCCGTCTGCCCCCGACCCAATGTGTCATATAGGCGAGCATATCCCGGAATTCCGTGAGCGAAGCAAAGGAGGAGCGATCAGGGCCAAGCGCCGGGGACGGGATCGATCTCGGCCCGCCGACGGCTCCAGCCATGAACTCTTCCAGCGTGGGCGATCCGCTGGGGCGTACCCGCGTGCGGGACGAGGCGGCCGGCCGGATACGGGAGGCTGCACAGCCCGGGACAATGACAGGTAGTGTGGAGACAAAACCGGGGCTGGGTATACAGCGGAAGGCAGATCTAGAAGAGCGAGATGAGGGGTCGGATCTACAACGAGAGGCCTATTTGGAGATGCAAAAGGCAGAGAAAAGACTACGGCAGGCGCTGAGGCGGGAGGCGGATCTGGAGGAGGAGGAGTCCATAGATCGGTCCATAGATCGGTCCATAGATCGGTGTATGGAACTAGAGGAGCGGGATGTAATACGGGCAATGGATCAGGAGGCTGAGCGCGATTTGCAGCGCTGGCTGAAATGGTACAGGGAAGTGGGCATCCACAGGGACTTTGCGCGCGACTATACAGGATACACGGCGCGCATGTCGTGCTGATGCACGGCTGCACATTCGCCCTGTTACCTACACGTTAGCCCGACAGTGCTAAGGTATGGTTCCGGGCATCTAAAATTCATGGCCCTAGCGGCTCATTCATTGCCGTATGCACGCTTGCGCTATGCCGTTACGAGCCTCTCGCCTATGCACTTGGCCGAACACATTGCAATTCATACTTGGTGCACTGTTACCTCTAGTTTTAATCACTAACGTGCGTTGGGGCTGTCGGGATCCGGGCCTCCACGGGCCTGTAGGCGGGAATCGCCTACTCGCGGAGGCCGCAGGCCGCCCTGCGCGGCTCTTTTGCACAACCTGCGGACGATCCCCTATCGCATCCACCTCCTACCTCCACCACCGAATCACATGCATCGCCTCAACGAGGCGACCGACAAACCGCCCTCTTCGAGCGTCAAATCGGCAGGGTACCCGAGCTCGTGTCGCGCCGCGCACGTGCCTAGGAGCGCGGGGCGAGCGCCCCGTCCACATGGATGCGCCTGTGCGATTGGTGGGGATGTCTTGCGGCGCCAGCATGCCGGAGGCCTGTATGTACTCGGCCGCCGGGCGCGGGGCGATCCTCTGCGCCGCGGCCGGGATGCGGGCGGCAATCCTCCTGCTCGCCGCCTGCATGCCAGCGCAACCGCGCCCGCCGGCGGGCTGGCAGCTTGACGGCGGGGCGCCGCCCGCTTGCCGTGCGGTCGCCGCGATCGCTGTGATCGGCTCTGCATGCCTCTAGTTCGTGGCGATTAGCGCTGTGCGGAGGCGAAACAACCGCCCTCGTATGCCGCCGGCCCGTGAGGCTCGTCCTCCGTCTGCCCCCGACCCAATGTGTTATATGGGCGAGCATATCCCGGAATTCCGTGAGCGAAGCAAAGGGGGAGCGGTCGGGGCCAGGCGCCGGGGATGGGATCGATCCTGGCCTGCCGACGGCTTCCGTCAGCCACCCTTCCACCGTGACTGATCCGCTGGGGCGTACCCGCGTGCGGGACGAGGCGGCCGGCCAGCCGGCCGCTCAAATGCGAGGGGTAGCGCAGCGCGGGACCATGGAGGGGGGTGTGGGGACAAAACTAGGGCTAGACATGCAGCGGAAGCCGGATCTGGAAGAGCAGGATGAAGAGTTGGATGTGCGGCGGAGCGTCTATCTGGAGATGCAAGAGATAGAGCAAAAGCTAGCGCGGGCGCTAGAGCGGGAGGCGGAGCTGGAGGAACGGAATGTTATACGGGCAATGGATCAGGAGGCTGAGCGCGATTTGAAGCGCTGGATGAAATGGTACAGGGAGGTGGGCATTCACCGGGACTTTGCGCGCGACTATGCAAAATACACGGCGCGCATGTCGTGCTGACGCGCGGCTCCACGCAGATTTTGTCACCTACTGGTTCTGCCTGTATCTGAAATTCGTAATCCAGTGGCTCGTGCATTGCCGCATGCCGTCCTGCGTTGTCTTGCTGCTAGCCTCGCGCCTATACGCTTGGCCGTCAAACCCATTGCGTTGCATGCCTTCCTGCACCGTCTAGCAAAGCCTTGATCACCGACCCGCATCAAGGCTGTCGGGATCCCTGCCCTCCGCGGCCCTGTGGGCGGCCGCCGCTTCCTTGTAGCGACCGCATGCGTAGAGGGCCCTGCCCAGGCCCAGCTGGGCGTCAAGGCTGTTCGGGCCGAGTCCCGCCGCGGCCCTGTAGGCGGGCACCGCCTCCTCGTGGCGGCCGCATGCGTAGAAGGCCCTGCCCAGGCCCAGCTGGGCGTCAAAGCTGTTCGGCTCGATCCCCGCCGCGGCCCTGTAGGCGGGCACCGCCTCCTCGTGGCGGCCGCACTTGTAAAGCGACCTGCCCAGGCCCAGCTGGGCGTCAAAGCTGTTCGACTCGATCCCCGCCGCGGCCCTGTAGGCGGGCACCGCCTCCTCGTGGCGGCCGCACTTGTAAAGCGACCTGCCCAGGCCCAGCTGGGCGTCAAAGCTGTTCGACTCGATCCCCGCCGCGGCCCTGTAGGCGGGCACCGCCTCCTCGTGGCGGCCGCACTTGTAAAGCGACCTGCCCAGGCCCAGCTGGGCGCCGAGGCTGTCGGGATCCAGCGCGACAGCCTCGCGCAGGGTGCCTGCCGCCTCGTCGGGCCGGCCCAGCTCCAGCAGCGCGTTCCCCATGCCGCGGTGCGCCGCGGCCCCGCCGAGCTCGTGCGCAAAGAGGCTGGTTCCGCTCCACTTTGTGCCGTCCGGCTCTGGCGGCACGAACACCGCAACGACGCTTTTCTCAACCCCTGCCCTGTACGCCTTGACAGCCTCCCCGTGCCGGCCCAGCTCCAGCAGCGCGTTGCCTAGGCCCACGTGCGCGGCGGCATCGTGGGGATCCAACTTGATCGCCAGGCGGTACTGTTCGGCGGCCCCTACGTGGTTGCCACCCATCGCGAGCGCCGTGCCGTACCCTGCGCGGAGCGACACGTCCTCGGAGTCGATCTCCATTGCGTCCTGGTAGCACTGCACGGCGGCCATCCCGTCGGGGCCGCGCGAGACTGCCAGCGCATGCCCCATGCTGATGCGCACCGCCGCGTGGCCGGGATCGACGGCGACGGCCCTCTCGTACCACCCGACGGCCTCTTCGTAGCGGCCCGCCTGCACCAGCAAGTTGCCCATGCCGAAGAGCGGAAGCACGCTGCGGGGGTCGGCCTCGGCGGCCTCCCTGTAGGCGGCCTCCGCCTTGGCGGTCCGGCGCAGGCGCGCGAGCGCGTGGGCCCTGCACACCGCCCTCCAAGCCGCCGTCCTCATCGTCCGCCCAGCCCTCGTGATCGTCGCACACCCTGAGGGCCTCCAGGGCCGCCTTGCGCGCGGCGCCCGCGCGCCCGTCGGCATCCATTACCGCCGCCTCGACGAGGAGGGCGGTGGCCCTGTGCCTTGGCCGGTCCGCCTGCACGTACACCATGATCGACTCGATGGTAGAAAAGGCCTCTGCCTCGTTGACCCTGACCCTGCCGAGCGCGTGGACTACGTCGTGTCGCAAGTCGAGCGCGCCGGCGAGGGCCCCGTCTGCCTCGTCGAGGCACTCCAGCAGGGCAGACAGCCCGCATTCGCGCGCCAGCCGCCTGATGGCCTTGACATTCTGAAACCCGCGCATTGATGCGTCGATGCGGGACACGCTCACCCTGACCCTTTCCGCCATGTCCTTGACGTCTACGACCCTGTGGGCTGCGCCGCGCCCTGCGTCGAGGCGCTCCTCGAGGACCAGCCTCAGGAACTGCTCTAGGGAAGTGACGGCCTGCGTGACTACGGCTTCCTTTAAGACCGGGTCGCGGGACCCGACCTTGCCCTTCAGCTGCGCCATCCTTATGTAGACGCCGAGCATGCTAGAGCGGACCATCGCCGACGTGATCGGATACCTGCGCCAGTCCCTGCGCCGCCTGCCCCTGCCGCCCTTCCCTGCCACCCGCTTCAATACGACCGACGGTATTCGACGGTTATTTGAATTATCCCGGTATAGCGGCGCGGATCGTGGCACCTGGGGCCATGCACAATGGCGTTACCTGGCCGGGCGGCGCCTGGCGTTGGGCGCGACGATGCGCGCGGCCCCGGGGCGATCGGACAGTGGGAATGGGCGCGGCGCGGGCCGCTCCGTTCCCCTGGAACCGGCGCCCTGCCTCCTGCGCGCCGGCCGCCGCGGGCGGCCGCGGCGGGGGCCGGGGATGCCGCCGCCCGGCCCGCTGCGCCTGCCCGCGGCGCCCGCGCGCCCCGGCATCCCGCCGCCCTCGACCTGCGGCGCCTGGGGCCTGCGGGCGGCACGGATGCGCGCACTCGTGCACGCGCGCCCCGCCGGCGCCGGGCGCGGCCGGCTGCCTGCACCACGATCCGGGGAGCGCGCACCGTTCCGCCCGCCGCGGCGCCCGGCGGCCGCCGCACGGGGCCCGCCCGCGCCCCGGCGCGCCGGCCGATCCGTTTATCAGACGCCTCCTCCCGCCCCCGGTCGGGGGGACTGCATGGAGATCATGGGGCGGGGCGTGAGGCAGATACTTGCCGAGTCGCCGCTGTACTTTCACCTGGGCGCAAAGCTCGCCGCGTACCGCCTCCTCAACCGCCGCAGCCCGCTGTACGGCTCGGCGGACATCATCAACGTGTGCAACCTCCACTGCGAGCACTGCTACTGGTGGCTCAACCGCAAGGAGGGCGAAGAGCTGACGGTCGAGCAGTGGAAGGGGGTAATAGACGAAAAGTTCAAGAAGAACCACGTGTTCATCGTCACCGTCGTCGGCGGCGAGCCGCTCATGCGCCCCGACGTCGTCGAGCTGTTCGTGCGCGAGTTCCCAAAGAGGGCGTGCGTCGTGACGAACGGGACGCACCCGATACCGCGCCTCAGGGACATTTACTTTTACTGGGTGTCCATCGACGGCTCGCAGGAGGTGCACGACCGCATACGCGGCAAGGGCGCGTGGGCCAAGACGCGCGGGAACGTCCTCGACTACGTCGACGGCGGCGGGCCGGGCGCGCGCAAGGACATTTGGATCACAATGACGATAAACTCACTCAACTACAAGACGGTCGGCCGCGTGATCGACGACTGGCGCGGGCACTCGAACAAGATCGGGTTCCAGTTCCACACGCCGTTCGCAAAGGGCGACCCGCTGTGGCTGCCGTTCGGCGCCGAGCGCGACGCCGTGATAGACGAGCTAGTCGGGATGCGCAGGGGCAGGCACCGCGACTACATCGTCAACCCCGTAAAGCAGCTCGAGATAATGCGGCGCAGCTGGGGCGGGAGGGGGACGACGCCGGTCGACTGCCCCACTTGGGCGATCGTGTCAGTCGACCACATGGGCCGCGAAAAGATGCCGTGCTGCATCGGCAGCGCGGAGGGGTCGGGCGGGACGATGAAGCCGCGGTGCGAAGAGTGCGGGCTCGGCTGCTACTCGGTGCTGATGGGGTACGGCATGCGCGGCTAGGCGCCGCGGGTTTCCGCGCCGCGGCGCGGGACGGCCAGGGTCCTGCCGCGCCGCGCGAGCAGCCCCGCCGACCGCAGCACCGCCGACGCCGGCCCGCCGCGGCAGCCGCAAGTGCCGCCGCCCGCGCCGGGGCCGGAATCGCATCCGGCGCCCGGCGGCGCGGGCCGCGCGAGACCGCCCGCGTGCGGCCTGGGCCCGCACGAGAGTATCGCCCTGAGCAGGGGCAGCAGCGCGGCGCGGCCGCCGTACGCGGCGCCGTCCTCGACGACCCAGAACATGTCGAGGGCCGCATCGCCGCCTAGCGTTCCGGCGCGCAGGCGCCTGCCGAGCTCGGTGTGGTGGCCGACAAGCGGTATCCTCCCGCCTGCGAGCGACCCGACGGCGGACGCAAAGGACGTGCACGGGCCGCAGAGGTCGTCGTACACGACGAGCGGCGGCTCGGCGCCGGGGATGCCGCCCATGGGAGGGGCCGCGCCGCGCCCGATAAATGGCTTGCCGGCCGCGCCCTCCCGCGCCCTCCCGCGCCGGCGCATCTGCGCGCGGGCTCCCCGGACGGGGCGCGCGCGGCCGGCGTCTTGCGGCATGCAAAGCTTTATTGCGTCGCGCGCGGCGGACCTGTCATGGCCCTCTCGGCGGCAACGTTCCTTGCCCGCGTCCAGCGCCGCGCGCCCCTGCCGCGCGCCCAGCGCCTCGCCACGATCGGCATGAAGGCGCGCCCCGAGATGCTGCCGCCCCTGGCCCGCTTCATAAGGTTCCTGGCGGCCAGCGGCATCGTCGAGTTCGGGCCGCCGTTGCCCGCCGGAGAAAAAGGCCTCGTCGTCGTCGACAGGATAGAACAGTGCGCCTTTTTGGCCCTTTACCATGGCCACGACATGGGGTTCGACTTTTTCTCGTTCAGCAACGGCCCCTGCTCCGAGGAGATGGCCGACGGCATCTACAGGCTATCCTGCGAGGATGGCGGCGTGTACCGGGCGGCCGCGCCGGATGTGCCGTAGTGGTGACTACAAATACGTGTAACGCAAAATTGCCCCGTCACGGGGCAAAACGGCGGAAAAACCAGCCTGACTAAACTTTGAGACACTAATTGCCTTGCGCCAAGGCGCTATATGGGGGCATTCGGCTTCAAAGCACGGATCGCCGCAGTGCCGCAGCATACGCGATGGTATGCGGAAAACACAGCCGGCGCCACGCCAGGCGCGGGCCGCCGCCCCGGCGTCCGTCCGCCCGGGCGCGGAGCCGAATCGGAAGGTTTAAGTCACGTCTATGCGGCCCCCCGCCGGAATGCAGAAAGGATTCGACGAAAGATACAGGGCGGAGACAGACGGAATGGTCAAGTTGAGAATGGCCGCGACCAAGATGTACCTGACGCCAAAAGAGGATGGATCGCGCTACACGCTCAAGGACGTCGCGCATGCCCTGGGCATGAGCATTGCTTGGGTAAGCAAGACTGTGAGCAGGTACAGGAAGAACGGAATCCCTGGCCTGTACGACCGCCCCCGCCCGGGTGCTCCGCGCAGGATCGACCACGATGCGGTCAAGGAAATACTGGCGGGGTGGAAGACCGGCAAGCATACCAGCAGGAAGATTGCGCAGCTGTACCGCGAGCTCACCGGCGAGTCGCTGTCGCCCAGCTATGCCCGCCAGATTGCATGCAGCCTGGGATTCAAGTCCAAGAAGCCCAGGAAGCTACGCTCCAACTCCGCGTCGCCCTCAGCCGTCAGGGGTTGGCAGGAGTACTTTGTGGTGATGATCGAGGCGCTCATGGAGGCCGGCTACGTCCTGGCCGCGGGGGACGAGGCGTCGTTCCAGCTCGACCAGACCGGCAATGCCAAGTACTATGCGCCCCCGGGAAAGGCAGCGGTCACGGTGACAAACGAAGGGAGGGGGAAGGTTACGGCGGTGGGCCTAGTGACTATGCCGGACGAAAAGACGGGAAGATCCCATCGCCTGCACGTCTTCGGCAGGAACCCCAACTCAAAGCTGTTCATAGAGCTGTGCAAGAAGGCGCTCAAGAAGTTCGGCCTCGTCGTAATGGTCGTCGACAATGCAAGCTGGCACATTTTACGCGAGGTAAGGGACTATGTCGAGGAGCAGGACGGCGCGCTGCTGATAATTCCGCTGCCGCGCAGTTCCCCGTACCTCAACGTGAAAGAGGGCGACTGGCGCCAGGCAAAGATGGACGAGTACTTCAACGACTATGCCGAAGACATCAATGACTTCAAGCGCAGGCTCGTCGTTGTCCTCAACTTTAGGCTGAGCCGGCGCAGGGATGTGCTGGCGGGCCTAAAGCGGAGCCCGTACAAGCACAACGAACGATCGTTCGTGGGCCTGTCGACGCACCCTACATAGCATCAGTTAATGCCGCATCACAACCGTCAGGATGGTTTATCCGCCGTTTACCCCCGTCAAAGGCGCGTTTCTAGTTACACGAACTTCCAAACAGCACTACGGCCCCGTTCAGGGCCGCCGAGTTCCTCGACCTCGTGTCGGGCAGGAGCGCCGAGTGGATGTGCGCGGCGGTCTCGTTACTCCACATGAACATAGGCTACAGGGGCGACCTGCTCTGGATGAAGGGCAAGCTGAAGGAGCTCATGTGGCGCAGCCACGGCGCCGTAGACGACGCGTTCGACGAGCTCAAGGGCCGCGGCATGCTTCGGTTGGACTAGCAATTCTGGGCAGGGCGCCTTGCCGCGGCCCGCCAGGGTGAGCGCCGGCCGCGGCCCCGCCGCCCGTCAAAAAACAACAAAAAGTTGCCGCGCCCTAGTCCACGCGCAGTATTCCCTGCGATATCAGGTACCGCAGCGAGTTGATGTACTCGGCGTCCGACACCTGGCCGTCGGCCCACCACCCGGCCGTCATTTTTATCCAGTCGGGTATGGGCTCGGCCCCGCCCTGGGCGGACTCGCCCGCCGGGGGCGGGCCGCCGGCCGCGGGGGCGTCCCACAGCGCCTCGCCGCCGTACGTGGCCCTCTGCAGGCCGGCCTGGCCTATGGCCACGACGCCGTCGGGGAGGGGGACGTACAGCAGGCCGGGCGAGAATTCCTGCCCGTCCGTGAGCATCCAGTTGATCAGGTGCACGACGGCCTTTGCCTCCTCCCTCGAGTCGACGACTGCGTCCATCTCCTCGTAGAGCAGCAGGTACGTGAACGTGGCCATGGGGTACGAGTCGGGGCCCGGCGCGTTGACCATCGAGACTGCGCTCCAGTCGCCCTCGGCGGCGGGCAGCCCGCTGTCCGCCAGTCCGGCCGACGCGGCCGCCAGCGACTCGAGCGTCGGCTCGACGAAGCTAGTGCCGTCGCCGTTCTGCACGTGCGCGTAGTTGATGCCCGACTTGAAGGCGTACGCCAGCTCGATGTATCCGACCGAGTAGTCGGTCGTCTTGACGACGCCGGCGACGCCCTCGTTGCCGGCCGCCCCGCGGCCGGTCGGCCACGGGACGCTCTTGCCCTTGCCGACCTCCTCGTCAAAGGCGGGGCTGACCGCCGTCAAATAGTCCGTGAACACGAACGTCGTGCCCGAGCCGTCGGCGCGCTGCACAGTCGTAATGGCCCTGTCGGGAAGGTCGACGCCGGGGTTGAGCTCCTGTATGCGGCCGTCGTTCCAGCGGTCGATCCTGCCGAGGAACATGTCGGCTATGACCTCGCCGGTCAGCCTCAGGCCGTTCTCCCTGAAGCCGGGAAGGTTGTAGGCGACGACCACGCCGCCGATGGTCTCGGGGATGTGCATCGTGCCGGGCGCCTGCTCCGCCTCGGACGCCCTGAGGGGCTTGTCCGAGGCGGCGAACGACACCGTCTTTTCGATGTGCTGCTTTATGCCGCCGCCGCTGCCGATCGACTGGTAGTTGAGGTTGACGTTGTCGTACGCCTTGCCGTACTCGACGCGCCACAGGTCGATCAGCGGGAACGGGAACGACGCCCCCGCGCCGTTGATCGCAAACGTCGTGCCCGCGTCGGGCTCGTCCGGGCCGGCCTGCTGCGCGTGGGCCGCCACGGGCGGCAGCGCCGCGAGCAGCGCCCCCGCCAGGATTAGGCTTGCCGTCCTTGCTTTTGTCATTGGGCGCGGGCCGCGCGGCCGGCATATCACGATTCGGGGCGTAGATTACGGGCGGGGGCGTAGGCCCCGTTTTGCTATATAGAGCGCGCGGGCCGCGCCGACCGGCCGCGCGCCGCGGGGGCGCCGGCGGAGCCTCGGCGGCCGCCCGGCCGGCCGGCCGGCCGCTGTTCCTGCCGCCGCGTCTCCTACCCCCGCAACGCTTCCCGCACGCGGCGGGCGATCCCTCGGACGTTTCGCCCGGCGGCGGTGGCGGCCGGGGCCGGCAGGCTTCCCATCCGTCCGTCCGCAGGGCGCCGGCCGCCAGCCTGCCGCGCGGCCGGGGTTGTCGCCGCCGCTCCTGCCCCGCCCAATGCCCTTAAATCGGCCGGCTGGGCGCCGGAAGCCATGCTACCCTGCGACGCCGACCGACTCTCCGAGCTCCGCAACACCCGCTCGTACCAGGACCGCATGCAGTACCGCACCCTCCAGATCCCCGTCGAAAAGACCGCCCTCTTTTTTGCGCGACACATCAACCGCTGGAACGGCGCCGACCTGGACTGGCTCTACCAAAGGGAGCTCGCCGGCGCCCTGCTCGCCGAGCAAGACAAGCGGGCCGACGCCTAGCCTGCCGGCCGGTTGGCCTGTCTCCCGCCCGTCGCGGGCGCGCGCGGCCATGTCCCGCGGCAACCCCTGCAGGATCGTCCGCCGGCGGCGGCCGTCCCCGCTAACTGCACGATCCATGCACTGCCCGCGGCGCGCGGCCTCAACCTCGTAGCGAAGGGCAGCTGGTCCTCGGCCGTAGGGATCGCGTCGACCTCTCGAGCGGCGCGCGGTCGCAATCCCGCCGCAGGGGACAGCCCCCGGGCGATGCCGACACCGCGCCACTGCTCGGCCCGATCGTCGGGGGCCTGGTCGCTCCCCGGACTTGCGTATCACTTTTTCCGTTGCGACAACGCGGCTCCGGCAGCCGTTCGCCCGCGGCTGCCGGGCGGCAAGCCGGCTCTCGCCCGCCGCTCGCAGGACTTATACACATGCGCGGATCACGCGGGCGGAAGTACGTTGCGCGGCATTCGGCACGAGCGAAGCGGCGAGCGCAAGCGCCTGGGGGGGGGGGGTGCGCGCACACGGCCGCGGCACTTGCGCGGCGCAGGCCTGCCGCCGGGTCGGGGCGCTGCGGGCAGGCCCCGTTGCGATCGCCGCCGTTGCGATCGCGCTCTCGATCGCCCTGTTGCCGGCACTCGACCCCGCCGAGTCGCAGCCCCTCGACCCGCCGCCGGCGCCGCACCTCTCACTGTTGCCGGACGCGCATGCGAGCCACTCCGGCCCCAGACTGTGCACTAATCCTTTTTGGAAGGAGCCGGCATCCCTATGGTTTACCTCGCCCAACGGCACGTACGTGATAGGCGAGAACATCTTCATCCGCATTGCCGCCACCCCCAACCAGCAGGGATCGGCTGCGCGCATCGACGGGAGCTCCGCCAGTCACTGGATATACGACACCATCCTCGTGATGGGGACAGGCGGCGCCGGAAGCAACGCCACCTTCAGCGGACCAGGGCTTTCCAACTTTATGGACCACCTCAACTACCGGTACACGGTGCGGGAGGGCGACTATTCCGAAGACCTGGACTACAACTCAACAAGCGCGCTCTGGCAGGGCGATCCCACCACGTCTGCCGCGAGGAACTTGCAGGCTAGCGCACGGAACTTGGACTGCAGGTTGCAGGAGCCGGGCCGTGAGGGGTCGCTTTCCTACCAAAGCGACATCGTAGTCGACGGCATCAGGCCGCGCGCGCTCAACGTCACCGCCGTGCAGAACGGCACGTACGGCATAGGCTCGGTGATCAGCGTCAACGCCAGCTTTAGCGAGGCCGTCCTGTTCCCTCCGGAATCGCCGCCGACGCTGGCCCTCGGCCTTGACGGGGCGAACGTAGATGCAGTGTACGCCCGTGGCAACGGGACCGCCGTCCTCGTGTTCAACTACACCGTGCGGGACGGCGACACCTCCGCCGCCCTTGGCTACAACGCGAGCAACGCCATGGCGGGTTCTGGCATTGCCGACGCCCCGGGAAACGCCGCCAACCTCACCCTGCCGGCGCGCGGCGATCCAGGCTCGCTCGGTGCGTCAAGCCGCGTCGTCGTCGACGGCGTCCGCCCCTCGGTCGTGCGCGTCTCGTCGCCGGACGGCACCGGCCCGCACGGGATCGGCACTGCAATCAACGTCACCGTCGCATTCAGCGAGGACGTGTCGGCCAACGTCTCGGGCGGGACGCCGTACCTAGAGCTCGAGACTGGCGGCACCGACCGCCGCGCCGTGTACGCCTCGCAGGCGGGCCCGCGAGACCTCCTGTTCCAATACACTGTCATGGATAACGACACGGCCGCCGACCTGGGGCACAGGGGTGCGTCGGCCCTGGCCCTCAACGGGAGCACGATCACAGACGACTCTGCCGGCAACCCCGCCAACGTGACCACCCTGTCCATGTCCGGCCTGCCCGCCGGGGACACGCTCGCCGGCTCGTCGAACCTGGCCGTCGACGGCGTCCGCCCCTCCGTCGTGCGCGTCTCGTCGCCGGACGGCGCCGGCCCGCACGGGATCGGCACTGCAATCAACGTCACCGTCGCGTTCTCCGAGGACGTGTCGGTCGACGTCTCGGGCGGGACGCCGTACCTAGAACTCGAGACGGGCGGCACCGACCGCCGCGCCGTGTACGCCTCGCAGGCGGGCCCGCGAGACCTCCTGTTCCGGTATACGGTCATGGATAACGACACGGCCGCCGACCTGGGGCACAGGGGCGCGTCGGCCCTGGCCCTCAACGGGAGCACGATCACAGACGACTCCGCCGGCAACCCCGCCGACGAGACCACCCTGTCCATGTCCGGCCTGCCCGCCGGGGACACGCTCGCCGGCTCGTCGAACCTGGCCGTCGACGGCATCCGCCCCTCGGTCCTGTCCGTCTCGTCGCCGGACGCCGACAGCACATACGGGATCGGCTCCGCGATCAACGTCACCGTCGCGTTCTCCGAGGACGTGTCGGTCGACGTTTCGGGCGGGACGCCGTACATTGCGCTCGGGACGGACGGCGCCGAGCGCCGCGCCGCGTACGCCTCGCAGCAGAGCGCGCGCGAGCTGGTGTTCCGGTACACGGTAATGGAGAACGACACGGCCGCCGGCCTGGACTATGCGGGCCCGTCGGCCCTGCGCCTCAACGGCGGCGTCATCCGGGACGACCCCGCCGGGAACGAGGCCGACCAGGCGTCCCTGTCCCTGGCCGGCCTGTCCGGCAGCGCCACGCTCGCCGGCTCGTCGAACCTGGCCGTCGACGGCGTGCGCCCCTCGATACTCTCCGTCTCGCCGCTGAACGCCACGGGGACCTACTATGCGAACCAGCACATCCACATCAACGTGACCTTTGACGAGGCCGTGTCGGTGACGGGCGCGCCGCCCCCGTCCCTGAGGCTGAACGCGAGCAGCGCCGTGCGGGACGGCGTGCGCGCCGAGTACGCGTACGGCAGCCCCGGCGCGTCGCTGGTGTTCGTGTACGACGTGCGGATCGGCGACGACGACGGGCACCTGGACTACGTGAACGGCTCGTCGCTGCTGCTGGACGGCGACGCCGCCATCAGGGACGCGGCGGGCAACGGCGCCGGCCTGGCGCTGCCCCCGCACGGCCCGCGGGGATCGAGCGTCGCCGGCAGGGCCATTGCGATCGACCCCGCGGTCGTGTCCGTGGCGGCCGTCACCTCGCCGGACGCCGACGGCGCGTACGCCGCCGGCGCTCGCATCAACATTACCGTCACGTTTACCGATCCAGTGTCCGTGGCGGGCGGGCCGCCCCTCCTGCTGCTCGACGCGGGCGGGGCCGGCGGCCGGAGCGCCGCGTACGCGTCGGGCAGCGGCGCCGCCGAGCTGGCGTTCGTCTATGCGGTGCAGGCAGGCGACAACACGGGCGACCTCGGCTACGCCGGCGGCTCGGCACTCGTGCTCAACGGCGGCACAATCGCGCCCGCCGCCGGCACCGGCCACCCCGTCAAGCTGTTTCTGCCGGACCCGGGCCACCGCGAGTCGCTGAGCGGCTCGAAGGACATCGTGATCGACACGGCCGCCCCCGAGGCCGTGCGCGTCTCGTCGCCAAACCGGACGGGATCGTACGCCGCCGGCGACACGCTGCACGTCGTGGTGGCCTTTTCCGAGAACGTGACGGTCGACACGGCGCGCGGCAGGCCCTCCCTGCTGCTCGAGACGGGCGGGGCGGGCGCCGCCGGCGCCGCCGCCGCGGCGTACGCCTCGGGGTCGGGCTCGCCGGACATTGTGTTCGCGTACACCGTCGCGGCCGGGGACGCCTCGCCCGACCTGGGCTACGCCGGCGCGTCGGCCCTGTCCCTCAACGGCGGCGCGATCACGGACGCGGCCGGCAACGACGCCGACCTGGCGCTGCCCGCCCCGGGATCGCCCGCCTCGCTGTCCGGCACGGGCGACATATCCGTGCGCGGCGGCCCCGCCGTCCCCGAATGCGCCGCCACCGTCGAGCCGGCCGGGATCGGGTTCGGCAATGTCAGCGCCGGCGAGCCGACCGCGGCCGTCGTCCAGGTGGTGAGGATGGCCGGCTCGCTGCCGCTGGCAAAGGTGTGGGTCGGCGCGACCGGCTGGATGCCCGACGGCGCCGGCGCCGGCGCCGCGCCCGCAATGCCCGCCGGCGCGACGAGCGTCATGTCCGGCGCGGGGGCGTGGACGCCCCTGGACGGCGAGGTCGGCATCGACGTGCGGGCGGACGGCTCGCAGGCAGCCGCAAAGTTTAGGCTGGACGTGCCGCCGCAGGCCGCGCCGCCGCCGGGCGGCCCAGCCGTCGGGATGTCGCAGACCATTACGTACACCGCCTCGTGCGATGCGCCGGCCGGGTAGCCGGCGCAGGGCGGGCCCCGCCGGGCGGCCGCCGCCCGTGGTCTGCGCGGCCGCCCCCTTTCCACCCCCCCTCTTCCGCGGCCCCGCCGCCGCCGCGGCAGGCTTTACATAGCGCCGCCGCGGGGCCGCCGCGTGCGGCAGCGCGCGTACTACCTGGTCAACTGGGACAGGGCCGCGGCCCTGGCGGCCGGCCTGTGGGACAGGGCGGCCGGCGCCGCCGGCGGGCGCAGGTTCGAGTGCATCGCGACCGCGTCCAGGGGCGGCATCGTGCCGGCCCGCCTGCTGGCGGACGCCTCGGGAATAGGCCGCATTGCGGTAGACGCGGCGTCCGTGCCGGCCGGCTCGCTGTTCGTCGACGACATCTACGACACGGGCAGGACGTTCAGGGACATAGCCGGCAGGGCCGAGGACCCCGAGTCGCTCGTGTACGCGACGCTGTTCGCGAGGCGGGGGCGCGCCGAGACGCCGCCGCAGCTCGTGTTCGCCGAGGAGACGGCGGGGGCCGAGCACGTCGTGTTTCCGTGGGAGATGGGCGAGCACAGGCGCGAGGTGTCGCCGTAGGCGTTGCGGCAGTGGGGATACATGTCGCCTGTAACTGCTTGTTCCTAGCCTGCCCACCGCTTGTCGTGTAATATTAAACACAATTCATGGACAGTCCTAAAAATTCGTAGGTGTGTTTGACAGTCTAGCTAGAGTTTTTTGCCTGCCCGTGCTCTATATATAGCAGCAATGCATATAGTGCGTGTGAATGAACTGGAAGCCTCTAAAATACTAGGAGTGACGGCGCATGCTACATCCAACGCGATAAAATCCGCCTACAGGAAACTCGCGCGTAAATACCACCCCGACATGAAACCGCTAGGTAACGAAAAGCGATTTCTGGCCGTCAAGGAGGCCTATGACACGCTTATCAAACGCGATCCGGTTGTCGCTACCAAGCGCGAGCGCAAGCGCAAGCAGGCCGCCGCGGCCGCGGCAGCGGCCGAGCGCAAGCGCAAGCAGGCCGCCGCGGCCGCGGCAGCGGCCGAGCGCAAGCGCAAGCAGGCCGCCGCGGCCGCGGCAGCGGCCGAGCGCAAGCGCAAGCAGGCCGCCGCGGCCGAGCGCTGGGCACATGCGTGGGCCGTCGCGGCCTACCGCGAGCGAACCGCGGTCGAGCGGGCCGCGGCCTACCAAGCCGCCGCGGCCGAGCGCGAGCGGGCCGCCGCGGCCGAGCGCGAGCGGGCCGCGGCTGAGAGGGCAGATGCGTGGGCCGCCGCGGCCGCGGCCGAGCGCAAGCGGGCCGCTGACGGGCAAGATACAACATGGGCGGCTGTAATCAAGCGAGTAGATGCGTGGGCCGCCGCGGCTGAGCAAGCCGCCGCGGCTGAGCAAGCCGCCGCGGCTGAGCAAGCCGCCGCGGCCGCGGCCGAACAAGCCGTAGCAGCCGAGCGCGAGCGGGCCGCCGCGGCCGAGCGCGAGCGGGCCGCCGCGGCCGAGCGCGAGCGGGCCGCCGCGGCCGAGCGCGAGCACGAGCTGGCTACCGTTGAGTATGTGGATGAATGGGCGGTAGCGATGGCATATGAGCGGGCCGCGGCCGAGCGCAAGCAGGCCGCCGCGGCCGAGCGGGCCGCGGCCGCGGCCGAGCGCGAGCGAGAAACACGCCTGCATGCTCGCATGCGGGCCGCGGCCGAGCGCGAGCGAGAAGCACGCATGCGGGCCGCGGCCGAGCGCGAGCGAGAAGCACGCATGCGGGCCGCAACGGCCGAGCGGGCCGCAACGGCCGAGCGGGCCGCAACGGCCGAGCGGGCCGCAACGGCCGAGCGGGCCGCAGCCGCAGCCGAGCGCGATCTGGCCGCAAAGTCCAAGCTAGCGGCAACGGCCGAGCGGGCCGTAGCCGCGGCCGAGCGTAAGCGGGTAGATCATGCGCGGGCGGCAGCAGATGCATGGACAGAACCTATGATGGCCGAACTGGCTGCTGCGGCCTGGCACGAACGGGCCGCAGCCGAGCGCGAGCGGGCCGCGGCGAATGGCGCGCGAGCAGTAGCCACGGCTGAGCGGGCCTCGGCCAATCGAGTGGCATCGTGGGCGGGTGTTGCCGGGCAAGAAAGCCCATTGGCAGGATATGCGGCCGAGCGCGAGCGGGCCGCGGCCGAGCGCGAGCGGGCCGCGGCCGAGCGCGAGCGGGCCGCGGCCGAGCGCGAGCGGGCCGCGGCCGAGCGCGAGCGGGCCGCGGTGATGGCGCATGAACGGACTGATGCGGGGCGGGCGGATACGGAGGCCAAGCGGGCAGCGGATGCGGCGCGCAAGCGGGCCGATGCGGCGCGCAAGCGGGCCGCCGCGGCAGCGGCCGCGGCCGAGCGCAAGCGCAAGCGGGCCGATGCGGCGCGGGTAGTTGCCGAAGCCGGCTAAACACTATCTGGAAAGAGCTAGCATTATGATGGCACGGCGCACAGCATGCACATGGACCACCGTCCGGCACGGCCGCATCGAGCAGGCCTGCACTGTGATCACTCTGCCTACGTCAAGCCTGCTGTGCTGCCAGCCGCCTCTCGTGCCCGAGTGATGGCGTACGCCTGCCGCCGTGCAATTCGGCGGCACAACGTAAACCGCCCGACGCGGCATGCGTCCGCGCCGCGTCATTGTCGGGCGGCATCTCCCGCACCTTGCCGAGCCGTACGACGCCCTCTGCGCCCTGAGCCTGGCGGCCAGGTACTGCGACGGGCACGCATGACTGAAAGCGAGGGGCGCAGGGCGGCGCGGTGCCGCGAAACACTCTCAAGGAACATTCCAGTGTAGACAGTACCGCCGCGCGCCGGAATCCTTTCGCCGCGGGCCGCGGGATCCGCGCCCGTGTCACACTCAAATACTAAGACGCGGTGCGGCCTGGCATGGCAACCGTCCAGCAGCAGCAGGAGTTCGACATGTCCTCCGCCCTGCTCGGGCTGTACGAGGGCCTCCCGTACGTCCGAAAACTAGGCTACAACATTGGCGAGAGGGCGGGGCAGATACTGCTCAGGGTGATAATCGACGATAGCGCCGACGACGACGAGTCCTTCGACAATTTCATAATGTCGGTCCGGAAGGCGGCCGAGTTAGAGGACATGATGCCGGCCAGCATGAGGGACGAGTACGACGTGGTCCCGATTGTCACCAGTTCATACGAGAGATCCTTGGCGCACTTTCGCACCATGACGGCCGTGATTGACAGGTAGGGAGGCGGCGGCGCGGCATGGACCGGGGATGGCGCTTGCTCCAGATCGAGCACGACAGGGAGTCGCGCGAGGTGCTAGCGAGGGCCGGCTCTAGGTTCCGCGACTGGGTGGTCGTCATGATGTTCTACGAGGTCGTGATCACCCTCGACGGGTGCGCCGAGGCGAGGGGCATGCCCGCGCCGCAAGGCCACAAGGCGCGCCGCTCCGTTGTCGGGCGGCATCTCCCGCACCTTGCCGAGCCGTACAACGCCCTCTGCGCCCTGAGCTTGGCGGCCAGGTACTACGACGGGTACGCCATGACCGAAAGCGAGGGGCGCAGGGCGGCGCGGTGCCACGAGATACTCTTGAGGAACATTCCCGTGCAGTAGGCGGGGCCGCCGCGCGCCGGAATCTTTTCGCCGCGGGCCGCGGGATCCGCACCCGTGTCACACTTAAATACTAGGACGCGGTGCGGCCGGGCGTGGCAACCGTCCAGCAACAGCAGCAGGAGTTCGACATCTCCTCCGCCCTGCTCGGGCTGTACAAGGACCTCCCGTACGTCCTAAAACTCGGCTACAGCGTAGGCGAGATGGCCGGGCGCATACTGCTCAGGGTGGTAATCGAGGGCGGCAAGGATGCCGACGAGTTCCACGACAATTTCATAATGTCGGTCAGGAAGGCCCGGGAGTTCAGGGACATGTTGCCTGCCAGCATGAGGGACGAATACGAGGTGGTGCCAATGGTCACCGATCCGGACGAGGGGGCCCTGCGACACTTTCATGCCATAACGGCCGTGATCGACAGGTAGGCAAGGGCGGCGGCATGCCATGGACAACGGATGGCGGCTTATACAAATCGATCACAACAAAAAGGTGCGCGAGATTTTGGCGGAGGCGGGGAGGGGCATCGGCGCCAGGTTCTGGGGGTGGGAATCTGTCCTGATGTTCTACGAGATCGTGATCACCTTGGACGGGTACGCCGAGCTGAGGGGCATGCCCGCGCCACAAAACCACGCGGCGAGGCGCTCCGTTGTTGAGCGACACCTTCCGTACCTTGTCGATATCTACGATGGACTTTACGGCCTGAGCGTGACGGCCAGGTACCACAACGGGTATGCCATGACTGAAGATGCGGGGCTTGAGGCGGCGCGGTGCCACGAAATGCTCTTGAGGAACATTCCCGTGCAGTAGGCTGGACCGCCGCGCGCCGTAACCCTTTCGCCACGGGCCGCGAGATCCGCGCCCGTGTCACACTTAAATACTAGGACGCGGTACGGCCGGGCATGGCAACCGTCCAGCAGCAAGAGTTCGACATGTCCGACGCCCTGCTCGGGCTGTACGAGGGCCTCCCATACGTCCGAAAACTGGGCTACAACATTGGCGAGATGGCGGGGCACATACTGCTCAGGGTGATAATCGACTACAGCAAAGACGACAGCGACGACGAGTCCCACGCCAATTTTTCTGACGGCTGTCCGGAAGGCGGGCGAGCTTGAAGACATGATGCCGGTCAGCATGAGGGACGAGTACGACGTGGTCCCGATTGTCACCAGCCCGCACGATGGGGCCCTGTGGCACTTTAGCACCATGACGGCCGTGATCGACAGGTAGGGCGGGGGTGGCGAAACGGCGTGGACACCAGCTGGCGCCTGCTTCAGATCGACCACGACAGGAAGGCGCGCAAGATTCTGGCGGAAGGGGGGCGAGGCATCGCGCCAGGTTCTGGGACTGGGAGGCTGCTATGCTGTTCTACGAGATCGTGATCGCCCTCGACGAGTGCGCCGAGCTGAGGGGCATGCCCGCGCCGCAAAGCCACAAGGCGCGGCGCTCCGTTGTCGGGCGGCATCTCCCGCACCCTGCCGAGCAGTACAACGCCCTCTGCGCCCTGAGCTTGGCGGCCCGGTACTACGACGGGTACGCCATGACCGAAAGCGAGGGGCGCAGGGCGGTGCAGTGCCACGAGACACTGACAAGAAGCATTCCCCTGCATTAGGCGGACGGCCGCCGCGCTTTGCGGGGGATCGGGCAGGCCGCCGCGCGCGGCATGGCTTTGGCGGAGCGCCGGCGCCGGCATGCCGCCGCCGGGATGCTAGGCCGGCGGGCCCCTGGCTCCGCGGCGCATGGGCGCCGCGGCCTGCCGGCGCCGATCCGCCCCTGCCCGGCGATGCGCGCCGCCGCCGCGCCTGCCGCCGCCGCGCCGGCGGGCGGGACGGGGAGGGCAGGCTGCGAACGGGCCCGCGCCGCGCTCCTGCACCCTGCACGAGCGGAAGCGCGGTGCTCTGGGCCGGCTGCCGGGCGCCGGCCCCTGGCGCCCGCGCCGCCGCCCTGCGGCACGGCGGTCGGCGGCCCCGCCGCGCACACTGCGCCCGCCCGCGGCGCGCCGCCGCCCCCCTGCCGCGCAGCCCCCGGGATCCGGCCTCTTGATTCTGGGCGCACGGTTTATCAGTGCGCGCGGGACGGCGTGGCCATGGCGACTCTCCCGCGGCAGGCGCTGGCGCACGCGCATCCGGCGCCGAGCGGGGGAATGCCGCAGACGCTTGGCACGGCATTGACCGGCGTGGCCCTGCACAACTTCAAGGGCCATGCCGACCTGAGGCTCGACCTGGGAAGGATCACCGTCCTGATTGGCCCCACCGGCTCGGGAAAGTCGACCGTCCTCCAGGCGCTGAACCTGCTAAATTCCGCCCTCCAGGCCGGCGATTTTGGCATCCTGCGTGGCCGCAGCCAAGAGTACGGAAGCTTTGCGGATATAGTCACCCGCCGGGACGAAGGCGCAGAGGTCGGCATCGGCGTCGACGGCGTCCGAACCGTCCGCACGGAAGAGTGCGGGGACATAGCGGCGGACTTTTCGTACGGCGTCTCGTTCGGCAGCTCGCTGGACCCTTCCATGGTGCGGGCCACCGTGGATATGCAAAGCGTCCCCGCTTCGCCCGAGGCGTCCGGCATGCGGCTTGAGCACTCGTACGGCACGGGCGCGGACGCCGATGCCGTGTCCGTGACCGGGGCGGCGGAGCGCCAGATCACGTCCAGCCGTGCGGACAGCGGCGTAGCGCCGCGCATCGGCGCTGCCCCCGCGGAGGGCCCCCTGGCCGGGGCGTTCAGGGAGATGTTCCTAAACGGCGAGTTCTTTAGGTACCTGCTGGAGGGGCTGTGGACCGTGCCCTTTTCAAGGGTGGTGACGTCCTACGCGCTTCCCCAAGTGTACCGCGGAAGCGTCCTGTCGCCGGACCGCGCACGGGGGGCGGCATCGCTGATCAGCAGCATCAGCACCGACCATGACGTGCATGAAAAGATATCCCACATGATGCGGGAAGTGTGCCCCAAGCGAATAGCCACCAGGAACGTTCCGCCCGCCAAGGGCGAGGGCGCCGCACTGGCGCTCGACTTTGTCGGGGCGGGCGCGCCCGTCCCGATCGTGCACGAGGGGGCCGGCCTGAACCAGCTGGTCAACATGCTGGCCGTGCTGGCGTACTCCCCCCGTGGCGCAGTCATAACAATCGAGGAGCCGGAACTACACCTCGATCCCGCGGCCCAGGCGGGCCTCATGGGAATACTGGTGAGGCAGGCCACGGAAGAAGGCAAGCAGATTGTATTCACCACCCACAGCGATCACCTCTTGTATCCCCTCCTGGCCTACATCGCAAAGGACGAGTTCCCGCTCGGGTGCGGCGACGTGGCCATGCACTATTTCAGCACCGACGAGTCGGGGAACGTGGCGGGGGCCGAGCGCCTTGACATAAACGAGCACGGGCAGATACCGGGCGGCATCAGGGGCTTTTCGCCCACGGACTGCATCTCGACGGGCCTAATACTGGAGTAGCGCCGCGCGGGGGCCGCCGCCGCCCAGGCCCTCAACCGCCCGCCGCAGGCGTCAGGCTAGCGGCAGGACCTGAGCTCTCGCCAATCGTAAACGCACAGGTTTATTAACGTGTCATGGGCGGCTGGCACATGGCGCCTCCCTCCCTGCAGATGATGGCAGGCATCCGGCATGTGGCCGCGGGTCAAAGGCTGCACACGCGCGGCACAACGCTGACCCGTGTGGCCCTGCACAACTTCAAGGGGCATGCAGACTTGCGACTTGACTTGGGAAAGATCACCGTGCTGATCGGCCCGACGAACTCGGGAAAGTCGACCGTCCTCCAGGCGCTGAACCTGCTAAGATCTGCGCTGCAAACGGGAAGCCTTGGTGTGCTGAACGGAAGCCAAGAGTACGGCAGCTTTGAGGATGTTGTTACTCGCCGAGATCGAAGCCTTGACGTTGGCATTGACATAGACGGGCACCAAATGGTTTGCACAAGCAGGGATGGCGACATCTTGGCAGACTTTTCGTACGGCGTGTCGTTCGGCATGTCGCTCGGGGCCTTGCACCATACCCAAGTACGCGCCACGGTGGACGCCAGGCGCGATCCGCCGCCGCCACACGAGGACGGCGTACGGATTGATCACGAGTATGGCGAGGGCACCGCGGACAAGTCCGCCGTGTCTGGCCCTTGGACGGAGGGCAGTTCGCCGGTGTCCGCGCGGGCAGACAGCGGTCTGGCGCCCCGCATCGATGCAAGCCTTGGACAATCCCGCATGACCCGCACATTCGCCGAAGTATTTCGCAGCGGGATGTTTTTCCAATCCCTGCTAGACGAGCTGTGGCATGTGCCGTTTTCAAGAGTAGTGACATCCTACGCACTCCCGCTCGAATACGCTAAAAGCATTCTGTCGCCGAACCGTACGCAGGGGGCTGCATCGCTACTCAGCTATATAAGCAGCGATCACACCCTTCAGAAAAAAATATCTGACATGTTGCAAGAAATGGGCTTCAAACAAATAGTGACCAGAAACGTTCCACTAAGCGACAAAAATACCAAGCTTGCCCTCGATTTTGTCAAGGATGGAGACTTCAATTCGATCATACACGAAGGATCTGGCCCTAACCAGTTGGTCAACATGCTGGCCGTACTGGCACACTCGCCCCGGGGCGCAGTTGTAACCATCGAAGAGCCCGAAATACACCTTGATCCCGCCGCCCAGGCCCGCCTCATGGGCATACTGGTAAGGCAGGCGACAGAAGAAGACAAGCAGATCATATTCACTACCCACAGCGACCACCTGCTGTTCCCGCTGCTGGCATACGTTGCAAAAGACGGCTGCCCCCTTGACTGCAGTGACGTGGCCATGCACTACTTCAACACTGACGAGTCTGGACGCATTGCAGGAGCCGAACGGCTTGCCATAAACAAGCACGGGCAGATACGGGGCGGCCTCAAGGGATTTTCGTACGCTGACGGATTGGCTATGAGCGAAATTATGGGCTAGCATCATGAAGGGAACTGTTGTCGACATAAGCGTCATCATGGAGGCAATTGGGGGCAAAAAGCCCGACAATGCCCCTGCCATGGCCGAAGCACAATTCATGTTCAAATTATTGGGGTCGAACAACACCGTGTTTGCCAACGCGGCAATTACCAAGAAATATCCGGATATATCAAGAGTAGTCGGCGCGAGGAGCCGTCCCCAAGATTGCAACGACACCGTGCACAAAACACTTATGCGAGAACTTGCAAACAGCGAAAGGACTAGCTACGTGGACGGCACAAGGGTTTGACTGGCCCGGCCTCAAAAAGTGCGACAAGGAGTTTGTCGGAGTGGCACTCCAGTCGGGCAGCGTACTAGTCACTGACGATGCGAGGCTTAGCAGGCTGGTGGCCGATCACCCTCTGGGATCAGGCATCACGTGCGTCACGGCCGAGGATGCCTTGGACATGCTGGACGCGTGAGGTCGGCCGGAAAGATCGGCAAGGGACTGGGGGAGTGGGATGGGAGGGGAGAGAATGGATGGCGGCGCTCCCCGCATGCCGCATGCGCGCGCCCGCTGCGCCGCCGGCCCTGGCGGCGGCAGGCAAGCCTGCCCGCGGGGAGCGCGATCGGCCGCCTGCGGAGGGCCGCCTCCCGCACTGCGGCCCCGCCCTGCAAGACTTTGGCGCGATTCCAGCCGCCGCCCGCCGCGAGTCCGTACGCGGGACTGGCGGCCTCGGCGGCGGCAGGGTAACAGCTCGCGCCTGTTGACGCCCCCTTCCCTGCCCGCGCCCCGCCCCTCCGGGCCGCCCCCTCACGGTAAATATAGCCGCGGCCGTTGCGTGCCTCGTTGAGCCGGATCGCCGACATGCTCCGCGCCAGCGGGATCGCCGACGTGCTCGAGGCGGCCCTCGACGGCGTCCCGCCCGACGCCGACGGCCGGCGGCGCCTCGCCGAGTCCGACGAGGTGCACCTCATGGGCATGGTCGCCGGCCTGCTCGCGGGCCGCCGGTTCGGGCGGCGCGCGACGTACGTCAACAACATCATCCTCAACTACACGAACGTGTGCATAACCGACTGCAAGTTCTGCGCGTTCTACCGGCCGCCGGGCGCCGACGGCGCGTACACGCTCACGCTCGACGAGATCGACGCGCGCGTGCGCACGGCCCGGGAAATGTTCCGCATAACGCAGGTGCTCATACAGGGCGGCCACAACCCCGACCTCGGCATCGAGTACTATGAGGACGCGTTCCGCACGATCCGCTCGAGGTACCCCGAGGTGGGCGTGCACGGCCTGTCGGCGTCCGAGATCGACATGATCGCCAGGGTCGAGGGTACGTCCACGCGCGAGGTCGTGTCGCGCCTCAAGGATGCGGGCCTCCAGAGCGTGCCCGGCGCGGGCGCCGAAATCCTGGTCGACCGCGTAAAGTCCGAGATCAGCCCGCTAAAGATAACGACGGCCGAGTGGCTGCGCATCATGGGGGAGGCGCACGATGCGGGCCTGCCCGCGTCGGCCACGATGATGTACGGCCACGTCGAGACGGCCGCCGACATGGCCGAGCACATCGGGCTCGTCGCCGCCCTGCAGGAGAGGACGGGCGGGTTCATGGCGTTCATACCGTGGAGCTACGAGCCGAACAACACGCCGATGCAGCGCGACAGCCCGGGCGCCGAGTACGGCGCCGGCGGCCTAAAGCTGCTCAAGATGATCGCCGTGTCCCGCATATGCCTCGACTCGCTCATACCGCACGTGCAGTCGTCCTGGCTGACGAACGGCATCGGCATGGCCCAGCTGGCCCTCCGGTACGGCGCCGACGACTTTGGCGGCACGCTCATCGGCGAGGAGGTCGTGTCGTGCACGGGGGCGCGCTCGACCGAGCTCACGAGCGACCGCATAGTGGGGGCCATACGGCAGATCGGCTACGAGGCCGCCGAGCGGGACAACTTTTACCGAGATGTGCGGCAGCAGGCGGAGGCCGGCGTGCCGTTGTCGCCGCCGGTCTCGCATTCCTAGTGCCACATGGCCGCCTCCACACTGTTAAATAGCTGCCATATTCGGGCCGGGCATGGGGCGCTCCGCCCGCCCCTCCCGTAAGACGGGGGGGGGGGGGGAGACAAATCCAAAGACGGCGCAAAGCCGGGAAGGGATGGCCCGCGCGCCCCTCCAAGGCAAAGGGGGCGCCCTAGGCGGCCGCGCACCTCGTCGCCTGCAGCGGGCGAGATAGTCCGCTCGTACGCGCATCCCGACAAGCCGCGCAGAAACACGCCGCCGGTGGGGCTTGTCGGCCCCGACACCGACGCCGACGGGGCGCCCGCCAGCTATTCGCCGCCCGATCGGGCGGGGCGCCCCGCCCGCGCCGGAGAGGCGGACCGACACGGCGCCTGCAACGTGCCAAGCCCCCACCACGATCCCTCCTTGTGCTGGTTCGGAAAGAGGGACGGCGAAGATGTGGTCGTCCCGACCGTGTCGCTTCACCTCCACGAGCGCATTGATCCAATGACCATAATAGAAAAGGCGTTCAAGAAGGAAACCCACCGGCAGGACACGCTCGTCCCGCACTTTGAAATGGACGTAAACAACCCGCCGCTGGGCAAAGCCATACAGTTCTACCGGCACACGAACGACTGGTCCAACCGGCTCATCGCGGGCGACTCGCTGATGGTCATGAACTCGCTCCTGGTGAAGGAGGATCTGGCCGGCAGCGTCCAGCTTGTGTTCATCGACCCCCCGTACGGGATCAAGTACGGGTCTAACTTCCAGCCGTTCGTCAACAAGAGGGATGTCAAGGACCGGAGCGACGACGATCTCGCTTACGAGCCCGAGACCGTCCGCGCGTTCCGCGACACGTGGGAGCTCGGCATACACTCCTACCTGTCCTATCTGCGCGACCGCCTCGTACTTGCGAGGGAGCTGCTGACGGAGTCGGGCAGCTGCGTGGTGCAGATATCCGACGAGAACCTGCACTACGTCCGAATGGTCATGGACGAGGTGTTTGGACCGGCTAACTTTGTGAGCCTTATACCGTTTCGCAAGACGACGAACGCCACCAGCAGCTTCATACCCGCGGTGTGCGACTACATGGTGTGGTACGCAAAGGACAAGAGCCAGAAGGACGGCAGGCCAAAGTACCGCCAGCTGTACTACAAAAAGCCGCCGCCCGTCAACGATCCCAACTACAAATATGTAGAGCTCGACGACGGGGCGGGAACACGTCGCCGCATGACTTCTGGTGAACGCGCCAATCCCCACACACTCCCTGCTGGATCTAGAATCTATAGACATTCGGCCATCACGTCGTCTGGGAAATCTGCAGGTGAAGACGCCTTTGAGTTTGGCGGAGAAGTGTTCCGGCCTGGTCCCAACCAGCACTGGAAGGTAAACCTAGACGGCATGAAGCGCTTGGCCGACAAGAAAAGGCTGGCAAAAGTAGGAAACATACTCAGCATTGTCTTGTACGAGGACGACTTTCAGCACGCAAAGCTTTAGTGGTTGAACTTCTGGTTATATACTCCCGCGGCGCGCGGGCGGCTCCGATCGCATTGCCGCGGCGCGCGGCGCGGCCGGCCGCATCTGCGCCTCGCGGGGGCGGCAGCCCTGCCACGATTGGCCCGCTTTGCTCAGAATTGGCGGCTCGGATTCGCCGCGCCGGCGCGATGCGTGACAGGGATTATGCAAGGCCGGCCTTTTTTGCTGCGGAGGCGCCGCCGTCAGTGCGCCGCTGCCATGGATTCCACGAACTCTTCGATCCTTCTGGTGATCTTGTTCCGATAGTAGCTCCACGACAGGATGGACTCCCTGAACTTTGCGGCTATGTCTATGATAAAGATCAGGCTGATCTTGTAGTACTTTCGCTTTGGCCTGTTTTGGACCTCTGCTGCGAGCCGGACTATTTTGCCGTGGTCGGGGGCGCCGCCGCCGCCTAGATCGGCTGGCTTTGACTCCTTGTCGCCCTCTTCCTCCTTCTCACCCTGTTCGTCTTCTTCATCGTCCGCCGCGGCCGCCGGCTCTTCCACCTCTTCCTCCTCCTTGCCTTCGCAGCCGGCGCTGGCGGGGGCCTGATCGGCCTGGCGGGGCCCTTCCTCGGGCGCCGCCGCCTCGGCCGCCTCGCGGGCGGCCTTTTCGCGCTGGTTGTACGCGGCCCACATGTTGAGGAAGACGGGGGACATGAAGAAAAAGAACGTGCGCGCGCTGTGGTCGCGGCTCACGGTCCGCAGGCGGACCTCTTCGACCTTGCGGTAGTTCGACTCGATGTCCCACCTCTTGCCGTACAGCTCGTCGATGTTGAATCCGGGCGCGTGGACGACGGCGTCGGGGAGGTTCGTCGCGTACAGGACGTACACTTTTTTCTCCTTTCCCTTCTTGACCTCGGTCTTTTCTACAATGCAGAGCGTGAACGTGAACGATTTTTTCCCCGACCGTATGGTGCACTCCGAGATGGCCTTGCGCGTGCCGGCAATATACTCGTCAAGCGCCTTTTTGACGGCCGCCGTGCGCACCGCGCCCATGATAAAGTGCAGCCCGCGATCGGCGAACGCCTGCATGACGGCGACGGTAAAGAACCCGCGGTCGAGCATGGTGATCAGGGCCCCGATGCCCCTCCGGGCGCGGCCGTCGAGCAGCTTGGCGACGATGTCCGCCTTTGTCCTCTTGGCGAACAGCCGCGTGATCGCCGTGCAGTACGGGTAGCCCCCGGATGTGGTGAGCAGGGTCGCGTACGACTCGGCCTTGCCGGTCCCGTTCTTGTGCTTGGTCCGGACCACGTGCTTGTCCTTTTTCTTCCCATAGTGCGGCACGTTGTGGACGTCGACTATGTCGATCACGGCGTCGTTCATTATTCCGGCGCCCCGCATGATCTTCATTTGGGCGTCGAGCATGAGGTCGCATCGCTCCTCCATCTCCTCGGGGCTTATCGAGCCGAACAGCCGAAACAGCCACTGGTCGGTGGGAAACCGGACCTTGCGCCTGTCCCTGCGCTTTATCTCCTTGTGCGGATCCTTGCCAGCCTCGGCCCAGAACGAGGCGATGGCCGCGTTGGCGCACACGCCGTTGCGCACCATGTGCGCCAGTATGGCCGCGACGTGGTACGGCCCGAACAGTGCGTTCTTGCTCTTCGAGAATGGGAGGCCGATGAGTGCGATTAGGCCGGCAAGATGCATCACGTCGATCTCCTTGGTGGGCATTGCGGGGTCCTCCTCCCTGCGTCCCCGCGCTTCTTTTTTGTCGGCCCCTGCCGTGGCCCCTCCTTTTCCTGCGATCCCGTGCGGCTAAAATGGCCCTTTATGTACCCAGCAAATCGGGCGATCGGATCCCGCGGCGTGCAATTGCCGCCCGATGCGGCCCTTTCGTCGCCTCCCCTGGCGTGCCGGCTCCTGCCGATCGCGGGGCATCCTTCCGCGCTCCTTGGCGCGCGCACGGGCAGCCGTGAAGCCGCCCCCTTGACTGGGCCGCGGCGGAGGCCGCGGGCGCCCTGGAGTATATAAGCAAGGGAACAAGTTCAACCACTAAGCTTACGAACATGTGGACCGACACCACCTCGGGCGGCTTTGAGGGCAAGGTGTACGTGGTGCAGACGGCCGCCAAGGCCATTCGCCGCCTGATCCTAATGGCGACTGACCCCGGGGATCTGGTGCTTGATCCGACGTGCGGCTCCGGCACCACTGCATACGTGGCGGAACAGCACGGGAGGCGCTGGATCACGTGCGACACGCAGCGCGTAGCGCTGGCACTGGCCAAAAGGCGGCTAATGACGGCCCGCTACAAGTACTACGAGTTGAAGCACCCTGAGCAGGGGGTGGGTGCCGGCTTTTCATTTACTCCGCCCGGCGGGGTGGCGCAGCGCGTCTCGGTCAAGTCGCTTGCGCGTGACGAGGATCCAGAACAACTCATACTTCGCGACCGCCCCGACGAAGCGGACGGAGTTGTCCGGGTGGCGGGGCCCTTTACGGTAGAGGCCGTGCCGTCACCAGTAGCCGCCTCGATCGATGCCATGCACGAAGATGTCCTGCGGGATGCCGTCCTGGGCGAGGGGGCGGAAGCGGAGAGCGCACGTCAGGAGGAGTGGAGGGAAGCCCTGCGCAGCGCCGGAATTCTGGTTAGGGACGGCGATCGCATCGAGTTTGTGAGCGTGGAGCCCCATCCCTCCACCAAGTGGATACATGCCGTGGCCACCACCAACGAGGCTCACCCAAAGGTTGTAATGGTCTCGTTCGGCCCGCCGTACGCCCCGCTCGATCTGCGGCAGGTCGAGGCGGCCCTTCAGGAGGTCAGGACGCTCCGCGACGCGCCCGACATGATTGTATTTGCCGCCATGCAGTTCGATCCCGAGGCCGCAAAGTTCATTGACGACTCGAGGTGGCCCGGCGTCGACATTCTCAAGGCGCAAATGAGTGCCGACATGCTCGTCGGGAACCTGCGCAGGGGCGACCCGCACGCCGAATCCTTCATGCTCCTGGGGCAGCCCGATGCGCGCCTCGAGGATGCGGGGGACGGGAAATACCGTGTCAGGGTAATCGGGTTTGACTACTATGACGCAAAGAACGGGAGGATCGAGTCGGGCGGCCCTTCGCGTATCGCCATGTGGATGCTCGACACCGACTACGACGGGCGCAGCCTGTACCCCCAGCAGGTGTTCTTCCCGATGGCCGCGGGCGGCGGGGGGCGGGACGATGGATGGGGAAACCTAGCGCGGGCGCTGCGCGGCCACGTCGACTCCGACGCGATTGCGCGGTACGCGGGAACCGACTCAATCGAGTTCGAGCCTGGCGATCACAACAGGGTGGCCGTCAAGATAATCGACGATCGCGGCATCGAGCTGGTCCGCGTCCTTGAGGTGCCCCATTGACGCCGGGAATAGACCGGCTGGTGATCTGCAGCCCGTACGACATGCCTGGCGAGCACTGGAGGTACAGCCACTCCGCCGGCGGGTACGAGCGGGCGCAAGGGCGGAGGCCTGCGGGGTACGTGAGGGCCGCCCCGCCGTCAGGGATGTCCGCGGGCGATCCGGGCGAGTTTCGGCCGCTGCGCCTGCCCAACCTGATAAGGGCGCGAGTCGACCGGTGGCGCAATGCCGGGTATCCCGGCATAACGGGAACCACCCGAAGGCTGCTGGCCCACTGGAGGGACGCAGGGGCGCGCCCGGAGCGGCTGTTTTTCTGCCAGATCGAGGCCATCGAGACGATCATATGGATGACCGAGTCGGACGAGTCTGACCGGGCGGGGCTGGACGTGCCGGGCGACGGCGGCGAGTTCCGCCGCCTCTGCCTAAAGATGGCCACAGGGACGGGCAAGACCGTCGTCATGGCGATGCTCATAGCCTGGCAGGCGCTCAACAAGGCGGCCAGCCCTGCCGACGGCCGATTCTCGCAGCGCTTTCTGGTAATGGCGCCTGGCCTGACCGTAAAGTCGAGGCTCGGGGTGCTGTGGCCGCCAGACGGCGGCGACAGCTACTACCGCCGGTACTCGATCGTCCCCGATGCAATGTACGAGGACCTGAAGAGGGCCGCCGTGGTCGTCCACAACTGGCACACCCTGGCGCCGAGGGACGATCCGAGGCACGGCGTGGTCAGGAGGGGGCCGGAGGACGATGCGGCGTTCGCATCCCGCATACTGCGGCACGGACACGACAACATAGTGGTGATCAACGACGAGGCGCACCATGCGTGGCGCCGCAGGCCTGGCGCGGGCGGCGACCCAGCCGCCGACAGGGAGCAGAGGGAGCTTGAGCAGATGGCCACCGTGTGGATGGAGGGCCTAGACCGGATACACCGCGCACGGGGCATACGCGCATGCTTTGACTTTACCGCCACGCCGTTCATGCCGTCCGCAGGCGGCGCGCCGCAGCGGCGCCGCCCCCTTGACGGGGGCGACGATCCCCTGTACGGGTGGATCGTGTACGACTTTTCCCTCAACGATGCCATCGAGTCTGGCCTGGTCAAGACGCCGCGGATGCCGGCGGGGGACGGGGGCGAGCCGCTCGAGCCGGGCGACATGTCCCGGTACTACCACCTGTACGAGGACCCGTCGGTCAAGCCGGCGCTGGGGGGGAGGGCAAGGACGGACGAGCCGCTGCCGGACATGGTGCGAACGGCGTACATGATCCTTGCCAGCGACTGGCGCCGCACCCGCGATGCGGCGGCCGAACCGCGCATACCCCCTGTGATGATCACGGTGTGCAACAACACGAGGACGGCGGCCCGGATCGAGCGGTTCTTCCTCGACGACCCGTACGACTTTGGCGAGCTGGCCGAGGACGGCGGCTTGTTTCGCATAGACACGGACGTGCTGAGGATGGATCGGCACGGCGGGGGCGGCGGCGGCGGCGACGAGCTGCGCGACGCGGTCAACACGGTCGGGCAGCCCGGCCGGAGGGGCGAGCAGATCAAGAACATAGTGGCCGTCCAGATGCTCTCCGAGGGGTGGGACGCCAAGAACGTCACGCAGATCATGGGGCTGCGCGCGTTCACGAGCCAGCTGCTGTGCGAGCAGGTGATCGGCAGGGGGCTGAGGCGGCAGTCGTACGAGCCGGATCCGGAGACGGGGCTCTTGGCCGAAGAGCACGTCAACGTCCTGGGCGTCCCGTTCTCGTTCCTGCCGCACGAGGGGCCGACCGTTGCCGATCCGCCTCGGCCCAAGACGCGCGTGGGGCCCGATCCAAACAACGCCGGCCACGAGATCGCGTGGCCAAACGTGGCGCGCATCGAGACCGTCCTTGCCCCCGTGCTCCGCATCGACTGGGCGTCCGCCGGCGAGCTCGGCCTTGATGCAGGCCGCATAGACGACACGGTGCAGTTCGTCCCCGTCCTCGACGGCAGGCCCGACATTAGCCGTGCCACGATCGCCACCCTGCGGGACGACTACGCCCACCTGCGCATGCAGACCATTGTATTCCACACGGTGCTCGCCATGCACGGCGAGATTGCGATCCCTCAGTGGCGCGGCGACCGGCACCTGCTGTTCGCGCAGCTTGCCGGAATCACGTCGAGGTTCATCGACTCGGGCAAGATCGCAGTGACGGGGACAGGCGACGGCCTCGAGATGCGCCGCAACCTTGCCGTCATGTTCAACATGATGTCCGTAGTCGACCATGTGCTAAAGTCCGTGCGCGCCGGCAACACCGAGTCCAAGAGGCTCGTGTTCGCCCCCGGCAGGAAGTCAAAGAGCACGGGTGGCATCGAGCCGTGGTACACCGCCAAGGATGTCGTCGATGCAAAAAAGTCGCACATCAACCCGTCACCCTACGACAGCGCATGGGAGAGGGATGCCGCCCAAGAGTTCGAGCGCAACGCCCGCGTGCGGTCGTGGGTCAAGAACGAGAGGCGCGTGGGACTCGCAATCCGGTACAAGTACGAGGGGGCCGTGCACGACTACTATCCGGACTACCTGGTGAGCCTAGGCCGCGGAAAAGGGGCAGGCGGCAGCGGCGGGCGCGATAGGGACGGCATCATGCTGGTGCTCGAGATCAAGGGCCAGCGGACTCCAAAGAACGACGCCAAGCACGATGCGCTGGCCGAGTGGGTCAAAGCGGTCAACGCGCACGGGGGGCACGGAAGATGGGCGTGGGCCGTGGCGTACGACCCTGCCGACGTGGGCCCGATCATCGGGCGCCACTGCCCGTAGGCGCGCCGCCCGTCATGACTTCCCGCGCGCATCGCGCGCCGCCGCCGGCCGGTGCCCCACGTCGAGGCTCTTTCCTCCGGCATCCCCCGCCGCCGGCCCCAGCCCGTACCTGTCCCACTTTGAATCGACGAGCGACACGGTACCCGCGTCCGCCTCGACGCCCTCCTGCACGGGCCTGTAGTACCCCTCCTCGGCGGTCTTTTGCGTCGCGTCTATCCCCATCTTTGACCCGAGGTTGGGCAGGGGCGATGCAGGGTCTAGCGTGTCGGTCGGCGCCCTGTCCACAATGACCGTGTCGCGGGCGGGATCGGCGCGCGTCGTGACGGCCCACACGACCGAGTTGTGGTCGTGCACGTCGATATCCTCGTCGACGACGACGACGATCTTGGTGAGGGCCAGCTGGCCGGTCCCCCACAGCCCCATCATTACCTTTCTTGCCTGGCCGGGGTACGTCTTGCGGATGGACACGACGGCCATCCCCTGGAACCACCCCGCCGCGGGCATTGCAAAGTCGACGACCTCGGGCTGGAGCATGCGCACGAGCGGCAGGAACGCGCGCGCCGCCGCCGCGCCGACGTACGCGTCCTCGAGCACCGGCCTGCCGACGACCGTCGCGAGGTACACCGGCCTCCTCCGCCTCATCACGCCGGTAAGCGTAAACGTCGGGAACGGCTCCTGCGGGGTATAGTACCCCGTGTGGTCGCCAAAGGGCCCCTCGGGCCGCAGGTCAGCAAGGTCGACGTGCCCCTCCAGGACGATCTCGGCGCTGGCCGGCACCTCGAGCCCCACGGTCGCGCACCGGACCGTCCGTATGCCCTCCCTCCTGCATATCCCCGCGAACAGGTACTTGTCGAGCCCCTCGGGGACGGGCGCGACCCCCGCGAACACGGTCGCCGGCTCGGCGCCGATCACCACTGCCGCCTCGATGCGATCGCCCCCTTTCCCGCCGCCCCCTCCGCCCCGCGCCAGCGCGTGCTGCGCGCCGCGCTTGTGGCGCTGCCAGTGCACGAGCAGGTGCGTGTCGTCGACGACCTGCAGCCTGTACACGCCGAGGTTGCGCACCCCCGTGTCCGGGTGCCGCGTGGCGACCATGCCGAACGTAATGAACCGCCCGGCGTCGCCGGGCCACGTGCGCAGCGCGGGCAGGCCGGCGAGCGACGGCGAGGCCGTCTCGACGACCTCGGTGACCGGCCCCGCCTTTTCGGGGCGCGGGAACGCCCCTCCCATCCTGGACAGCTCGGGCAGCTTGCGCAGGCGCCCGATCGCGCCGCGCGGCACCTCGGTGCGGGCCATTCCGGCTATGCGCTCGCCGATCTCGGCAAAGTCGCCCGTCTCGAGCGCAATGTGCATGCGCCTGTCCGAGCCGAACGCGTTGCCCAGGACGGGCATGTCCGACCCCTCCACGTTCTCAAAGAGCACGGCCGGCCCGCCGGCGTACATGACGCGGCGCAGCACCTCGGCGATCTCCAGGTCAGGGCTGGCCGGCTCGGAGACCCTCGCGAGCTCGCCGGCGCCCTCGAGCGCCTCGATCAGCCCCCCCATGTCCTCCAGCGGCACGCCGCGCCGCCGCGACGTTTTGCTATAAGCTTGGCGCCCGGCGGCCGCGAGCTATTTACGTGCGCAGCCGGCCCGCGCGGCGTTGGGCGGCGTCGGGCCGGGGGGCGGCGGCGGAGGGGGCAGGTGCGCCGTGTGCGGAGGGGAGGGCAGGATCGCCCTGCTCGACGCGGCGTGCCCGTTCTGCAACGGCACGGGCGAGCCGACCCGGGCGGCCGCCGCGTACATGAGGTCGCACCCGTGCCAGTGCTCGCTGTACGACCGGCGGCGGTGCCCGCTGTGCGGCCGCGAGTGCCACCACGACACGCCCAACCGCCCGAGGATACTCGTCGGCCCCGCGCAGTGAGCCGCGCCGCCGGCCTAGGACACGGGGGGCAGCTCGCTCTTTTTGCCGTGCCCGCCTGATCCAAACTTGCAGTAAAAGCAAATGTCCGACTGCATGTACGTGAGGCGCTCGATCTTTATCGCGCCGAGCCTGAGGGCCATCTTTGTGAGTATCTTGTACTTTAGGGGCATGCTGGGGACGACCTCGTCCATGTACACCCTGTAGTGCTCGGGGCAAAAGCGCAGCGTCACCTTGCTCGCCTCCCCGCCCGACTCGTTGACCTGCCTTGCGTACCTTATCTGCTCGCGTATGTACTCGTGCTTTGGGCACGGGCAGTCCCTGCCGCCGGGATGCTTGTAGGCGGGAGTGTTCTTCCAGTCGAACCCCGGATACTCCCGCTCAAAGTCATCCAACGGGGGCCGCCCCCCTCCTGTGCTTATAAAACTTGGCGGGGCGGCCCGCCCGGCCGGGGGCCGGGGGCCGGGGGCGGGGAGGGGACGGCCCTCCTCCCCGCCCGGAAGGCTTTTCATTGGGCGGCCCGCGGGCCGGCGCATGCCCCCGTACGGGCCGTGCCCGAACTGCGGGCAGGACGAGTGGCTGGCCAGCGACGGCCTGCACTACATGCCGCGCGTGGTGCCCGACGATCGGGGCGGGTACACGGCGGACGCGCGGAACGGGGTGCACGTCAGGGTGTGGCGCTGCAACAACTGCATGTACATCATGGCGTTCTGGGAGCCGGACTAGGGCCGCCCGCGGCGCCGCCCGCGGCGTCGGCCGGCCGGCCGGCATCCCCCCGCCTCCGCCGGCTCCCCCGCCCCCCCGCCCGCGCGGCCGGCGCCGCGCGGCCCCCGCTAGGCGTGGCGGCCGGCGCGCCCTACCAAAAAACAGATAAACCCGCCGCCGGCCGGCCCGGCAATGGCTAAAAAGTCGACAAGAAAGCCGACCAAGAAGGACCTAGAGGACAAGATCGCCGTCCTAGAGGCAAAGCTCGAAAAGCTCTCGTCCGCGGTGGAAAAGCCCGCGGCCGCAAAGCCGCAGCCAAAGCCAAAGCCCGAGCCAAAGGCCGAGTCGCCCCGCGGCTCGCTGCCAAAGGGGTTCGACAAGAAAAAGGCGCCCGAGCCAAAGCCGGCGCCCCCGCCAAAGCCAAAGCCCGAGCCAAAGGCCGAGTCGCCCCGCGGCTCGCTGCCAAAGGGGTTCGACAAGAAAAAGGCGCCCGAGCCAAAGCCGGCGCCGCCGCCAAAGCCAAAGCCCGAGCCAAAGGCCGAGTCGCCCCGCGGCTCGCTGCCAAAGGGGTACGCCAAGGCGCCCCCGCCAAAGCCCGAGCCAAAGCCCGATGCGGCGGGAGCCGCGTCTGCCGCCGGCAACGCGCAGGCGCTCGAGGCCGTCTACAGGGACTCGCCGATGAGCGACCCGTTCGAGTACAAGGCAAAGACGCCGGGCTATTCGCCCTCGCCGAACCGCTACTATGAGCGCCTCCACGCAAAGAGGGGGACCGCGCCGACGTCCGACTGGAACATGCAAAAGGCAAAGGTCACGGGGTACACCGCCCCGTCGAACAACTACTTTGCAACCAGGCAGCGCCTCGCGTTCCATCCGGCAGACAAGAACTTTGACGGGTTCGGCTACAAGGTGGCCGGCACTGCGCCCGAAAAGGCGCAGTCAGGGCAGCAGGCTCCGCCTCCGCCGCCGCCGCCAAAGCCAAAGGGGACGCTCCCCAAGGGCATGTCGCCTCCTCCCCCGCCGCAACAGCAGCAGCAGCAGCAGCAGGCCCCGCCTCCGGCGGCCGACTCGTCCAAGAAGGACGACCTGGCCGCGTACGAGGCCGAGTACCTGGAAAGGCTGGACCGGCAGGCCCGCGAGGCCGCCGAGCTGGCGCAGGCCGCTGCCGAGCTTGCCGCCCGCAAGCGGGCCGAGGCGTCGCAGAACCAGCAGGCGCAGGCCGGCAAGCAGCGGGGAACACTGCCAAAGGGCTTTTGACCCATTTTTTCCTTATTCCTTATTTTGACCCGAACGCGGCGAGGACCTCGGCCGCGTGGCCGGCCGGCCGCACCTTTGGGAACACCTTGAACACGACGCCGCCCTCGTCGACCAGGAACGTGCTGCGCGCCACGCCCATGTACTCGCGCCCCATGAACTTTTTCTTGCCCCACACGCCGAACGCGCCGGCAATCCCCTTGTCCGTGTCGGCCAGGAGCGGGAACTCTACGCCCATCTTGTCGCAGAACCTGCGGTGCGAGGCCGAGTCGTCGGGGCTGACGCCGACGACCTCGATGCCGGCCGCCCTGAACCTTGGATAGTCGCGCGCAAACTCGTCGGCCTCGGTCGTGCAGCCAGGCGTAAAGTCCTTTGGGTAAAAGTAGACGGCGTACCTGCGGCCCTTCAAGCTCGACGAGTCGAACGCGTTGCCGTCGGCGTCGGGCGCGCTGAACTGCGGCGCGCGCTCGCCCTCGGATATCACGCCGCCCGCCCGCCGGCGGCCCCTCTTTAACGTTGGGCGGGGGGGGGGGGGGAGGGAATGCGCTGCCGGCCGCGCACATTCGGGCCTCTGGGACGATCCGCGCCCAGGGCGCCCGAGCAGGCGCGCGGCGCCGGCATGCCGCCCGCGCACTGGTGTTCTGGGCGCCCGCGGCGCCGGCATGCTGCCGCGGCCGCTCCCTCCCCCCGATCCCGCGCGGCGCGGCGCCGCGGTCGCCTGCCCTCTGCCCTGCTGGCGCCGCCCTAGAGACCCGAATGTGCGCGCGCTAGGCGCGGCGGCAGGGCGATAGGGTAATATTGTGTAGTGGCGGAACCAAGCCCGTGACGGGGGCATGAAGGGCGTGGGGTTGCGAAGGTCTACGGCAGGCCGGCCAGGTGGCGGGTACACTATGTACGTAGGCGGCACGGTGGCGATCACAAAGGCCACGCAGACATCTACATACGCCATGGAACTCGTCAGTACCGATACGGCCGATCTCGAGTCGTACGAGATCGTGATCAGGCGCGAGTGCCTAGACGACGAGTACATTGACGGCATGCTGCGGGCAAGGGGCATGGACGAAAAACAAATCTGCGAGGCAAAGTCCAAGGTGCGCGCGTACCTCGACCTGCTCCTGCGCGACAAGGGCGTCGACATGACCGACGATGCGTACGACGCGCTTGTCAACATGGCGATTCACTTGATTGACGAATCGTCAAAGGCAGTGTGAAGCATGCCGGATGAACCCGTTGACGCTTTTCTCGCCGCGATGCCGTCCCTGGTCACGGTTGCATCAAGCCTGCATGGGTGAAGATGAATGTCGTTGACGACATCGTCCTGGAAATAATACGGAAAAGCGGCGCTAGCAAGAAGATCGATTCGGAAGCGATCGAGGACTCTGGACGGCCTAGGTCAACAAGATTCATGTACTGGGGTATAAAAAGGTAAAAACGAAGTATAAGGTCGAATAGGATGCCTAGCACAACCCGCCCCGCATCTGCTTCAGCCGTGCCGGGCATCTAGGCCCGAGATATTCCCGATGCCGTGCTATTTGACATCGTACCTTATTTTTACTTTTTTGTAGCCCGGCACATGGATCTTGTCGACTACTAGCCCATCTAAAGCCCTCTTGATCTCCTCGGGATCAATCTTTCTGTTGGGGGACGTTTTCCGTACTATTTCCAAGACGACATCGTCAACGACATTCTTCTCCACCCCGTGCAACTTTGATGCGGCCGTGCCAAGGGACGACATTATGGCTAGAAAAGCGTCGACTGGGTTCGTACGGCATCACTCACTCTGCCTTTGACGACTCTTCGATCAGGTGAATGGCCATGTTGACAAGCATGTCGTACGCGTCGTCGGTCATGTCGACTGCCTTGTCTTTCAGGACCAGGTCCAGGTACGCGCGTACCTTGGATTTTGCCTCGCGGATCTGCTCGGCGTCCAGGCCTCTCGCCCTGAGCCTGTCGTCAATGTACCCGCCTTCGAGGCATTCCTGCCTTATCACGATCTCGTGCGGCCCCGGGCCGGCCATGCCGGCGCCGGCGGTATCTGCGGAATGTGCGGCAGTCCGGACAGCTTCTGTGATCGGCGCTGCGTCGCCTTTGTGCGAAGCGTACCCGCCGCCCTGCCGATCCGCCGTAGCCCCTGTCAGTCCCGCGCCCTTCATGTCTCCGTCATGGGCGAGACTGCCCACTGTATAATAGCATTACTCTTGGCTACTGGCGAGATCTCGGGTCCTGCCGCTAGCCTGACGCCCGCGGCGGGCGGCTAGGAGCAGGGACGGCGCCCGCGCCGCCCGGCCGCGTGCCGTGTCGGGGGCATGGAGATCGCCCGCGCCGGACCCTGTGAAGGATCAAACCCCGCCGATCAAACGGATTCGGGGCGCGGCCATGGGATCGCCGAGCAGGCCCCACCTCGTCCGCAGGGCGCCTGTCGCGGTGCATTGCGAGCACCGCGCCGAAAAGGCGGCTCTTGTCGGGGACGATCGCCAGCCTGCGGGCAGGCTGGCGGCGGCCATGCGGAAAGGGATGGCCTAGGGATTGCCTGCCAGATAAGGGGGCAGTACTGGCAAAGGTGACAAGGGGTGGCGAGCGGGTCGAAGAGCTCCGCAGGATTGGGGGACCGGGACAGCGCGGGCGCCCCGCCCAGGCGGCGCGGGAATCCGAACGGCCGGACCTTGTTGCGTGCCATGGCCGCAGGGGGGCGGCAAGTTGCGCGCACAGACGGGATCGTGCAACGGCGGGGGCGGCGCCTGCCGGCGGGAGATGCGGACGGGGGCGGAACCTGCCAGCCGGGAGGGGGACGGGAGGGGCGGGGGCGCCGGCGGGGCCCACGCAGGCGCGGGGCCGTCAGGGGCCCGAACGCGCGCCCTCCAAAACGGCGCGCCGGGCCGACCGTTAATATTGCCCGCGCGGGCCGGCGCGCCGTTGGTTAACCCCCGAAACTGGGTGGCCGAGGGAATCGCCACGTACGCGCTCGTGTTCTTCGGCCCGCTCTCCGTCGTGCTGTCGGTCGTCTCGTTCGGCGACGGCCTGTCGACGGAGGCCATACTCATGATCGCGCTCGGCCACGGCGCGGCGATCGGGATCATGGTCTACGCGTTCGGCCACATATCGGGCGCGCACATCAACCCAGCCGTCACCATACCCATGGTCATACTCAAAAAGATGAGCCCCGCCGAGGGGGCGGGATACGTCGGGTTCCAGGTGATCGGCGCCGTCCTGGCCTCGCTGACGCTGCTCGCGCTCCTGCCCGACGACGGGATGGCCGTCGGCCTCGGCGCGCACACGGGGCCGAGCGACCTGCTCGGCGGCAGCGCCGCGTCGGGATTCGTCGCAGAGGCCATATTCACGTTCTTCCTGGTCGTCACGATATTCGGCGTGGCCGTCCACAAGAGGGCGCCGGCAGGGATCGCCGGCGTGGCCATCGGGGGGATGGTGTTCCTATTGCACGTCGTGGGCGTGCCGCTCACGGGCGCCTCGATGAACCCCGCGCGGTCGTTCGCGCCGGCCCTGGTGTCCGGGACGTGGGACTTTCAGTGGATGTACTGGGCGGCGCCCCTGGTCGGCGGCATCATCGCCGCCGCCGTCATGAGCTACCTGTACACGAACAGGGCCGAGAAAGAGGCCGAGGGGTAGCGGCGGGCGCGCCCCTGCCCCGCCGGACGGTGCCTGCATGCCAGGGGACGGCCCCGCGCAGGGCGGTTTGGAGGGGGCGGTCCGCGCCCTGGAGGAAGCCGCGTCGATCCGGGACGGCGCGTGCGCCGCATCGCCCGAGTCCATGCCCGTCGCCGGGATCGTCGGCGCCTACTATGCGGCGCTCGCGGCGAGGGCTCACGCCGAGGCGGCGGAACTGTCCGCTGAAAAGCCGGGCGGCGGAGATGCGGCGGCGGCCTCGGCGGCCGCGGCCGCGTCCGCCCTGGCCGCGTTCGACTCGGGGTTCCACCCGCGCGCACTGGCCCGGCTCGAGGGGCTCGCCGACGGGATCGCGCGGGGGCTGGAGTCGGCGGAGGGCGGCGCCGGCGCCGGCGCCGGCGCGGCCGCCGAGTACGACCGCCTGCGCGAGGCCATGAGCGCCGCCGAGTTCGCGCGGCAGTACGACCGGGGGCTGCGCGGGGGCTGACCGGCGGCGGGGGCGGGTGCGAGGACCTCCCGCGGCTGCAGCGCGCCCTTGCGGCCTCGCTGCGGCGCGGCGGCAAACGGGGCGGCCGCCTGGTCGAGGCGGTGCCGGCCGAGCCGGCGCGCCGGCGCGAAGCCCTTGCGGCCTTTGCCGGGGCCGGCCCGATCTACGCGGGCCCCCCGCGCGAGGCGGACGTCGGCGGCGTGCGGTGCGACGTCCTGGAGGGGGACATTGACCGGCTCTGGCTCGGCAGCGTGCGCGACGCGCGCAGCAGGGCGCCGTTCTCGCCGACATGGCTCGCCTCGGCGTACGGGCTTGCGGCGGCCGCGCGGGCCGCGGGGTGCACCGAGGCCGTCGACATTGGGTCCGGCGACGGCCGCATAGCGCACTGCGCGGCGGCGCTCGGCATGCGGGCGCACTCGATCGAGCTCGACGGCGCGCTGGCGGGGCTGCAGCGCGAGGCGGCGGAGGCGCTCGGCGTCCCCGTCGACGTGCGGCGCGCGGACGCGTCGGAGTTCGACTACGGGCGGCTCGGCCTGTCGCGGCCGGCCATGTTCGTGGGGGGCCTGGCGCAGATGGGAGGCGAGGCGCTCGCCGCCGGCGCGGCGCGGCTCGCCTCGTCCGGCGCACTCGCCGCCGGCGCGGCCCTGCTCGTCCTGCCAGGGACGCTGTCCCCAAAGTACGCGCCCGACCCGCACGGGATGGCGGGGTGGGGGCAGATGCTGCGGGCGGCCGGCATGCGGGTGGAGGGGGCGCTGCGGCTGCCGGCCGCCTGGACGCTCGGCGAGCCGGACCCCGTGCAGTACCTGCTTGCGCGCGCCGGCGGGCAGGGGGCGGCGAAAGGAGATGCAAGGTGAGCCGCTCCGTGCTTGGCCCGACCGGCAGGCATCAGCCTGGCGGCGGCAACCAGGCCGGCCGGCCGGCCGGCGGGGGCCGCGGCGCTGCCGCCGCCCCTATATTCCCCGTCCCCTGCAGCTTTTCCCCGCCGGGCCGCCAGAAATCCGCCACGATCGGGCAGACGAGCGAGTTATAAGGGCCCGATCAGGCGCGCCCGGCATGCCACTCGCCGCAAGGCTCCCGCGTGGGGGGGGGGGTGCAAGCCACCGATGACCCGACTGGGACGGCAGGATTCCCGCGCACTGCCCGCTGTACTGGCCGTCGCCGCCGCAGCTGCACTAGCCGCCGCGGGGGCGGCGGGCTGGGCGATCGAGACTGCCTACGCCCAAGAGACGGCGGACGCCGCCTGCCCGTCGGCGGCCCTCGGCGACGAGTGCGTCTACCACGTCACGCGCGCGCTTGACGTCGGCGACACCGTGCCCAACGTGATCAGGATCGACAACGGCACGGGCAGGGTGTACGTGTCGAACCGGCCGCACATCGGCTCGCTGGACATCAACTACTCGTACCTGCGCATATACGACAGCGTCGAGAACGGCAACGCCCTGATCAAAAAGATACGGTTCAACGGCACAAACTCGCGCATTCCCGACTTTGAGATAAACACCCGCACCGGCGAGCTGCACGTCGTCCACCTGGCAGGGGTCGGCGACAAGGGCCAGGGGTGGGGCGGCATAGACGAGCACAGGGACGGCACGCCGACCAACTGGGACGGCACGCCGAGGGGCATATCCGAGATTTGCAAAGCACTCCGCGACAACACCCCCGCCAACAGGGCCTTCAACAACAACCGGCCGCCGGCCTGCTGGGACCCCAAGGGCAACGCCAGCCTGACGACGATCTCGCTCGACACGCACGAGATCGTCAGTACCGTGGAGATCAACCACACCGAGGCCCGCGACGGCAGCATGTGGACGGTGGAGCGATACGAGGTAACCGACCTCGCTCTAGACACGATGCGGGACCGCGCGTACGTCGCGACGAGGCATGGGCCGATACTGGCCGTCGACACGGAACGCAAAGAGCTGCTGCCCGTGCTGGCCAACTACACCGCGGGCAGCGAATGGGACTCGTCAAAAGTGGGGGCCAGGGCCACGGCGCTGGCCGTCGAAGAGGCCACCGGCACGGTGCACGCCGCCGTCCGTGTCGGCGACAGGTACACCACGAACCTCCAGTCCTGGGGGATAGCCTCGCTGTCGTTCGACGCGGACGACGGCGGCGGCGGCGGCGCGACGCCGTACTACCGGCAGCTTGCCTTCCTCAACATGTCGTCGAACCCCGCGCCGGACTCGGCGTACGAGTGCAGCGGCATCAACGACTACAACACCTATGAGTGCAACTCGAACGTCTGGGTGCTGTCGCTGCAGGTCGATGTGCCCCTGGGCAAAATATTCGCCCTGTACGCGAACCACACCGTCATGGCGTTTGCCCTCAACGAGTCGGGCCACCCAGGCGACCCTTCGATCGTCCACGTGCGGACGACTGAAGAAGCCGGACGAATCGGCGACAAGCCCATCGAGGACATAGTGCTCGACGCCGCCCGCGGCCTGCTGTACGTCTCGCTGTACGACTGGACTGACCCGCGCGCCGTCATACTCGACGCCGACACCCACGCCAGGATCGGCGTCGCGTCAGGGACGAGCCAGATGAGCGGCATGGCGCTCGACCCGTCCGACGGCGACGTGTACGTGCTGCCCAACTGGGCCCCCGCGGCGTACGTGATAGAGGGGGAGCAAAAGCACCCGATCCAGGGCATGATCGACGACGCGTCCGAGGGCGACACGATCGAGATCGAGCCGGGCATATACCCCAACGCCGTCCTGGACGTCAACAAGCCGCTGACGCTCACGTCCGAGACGGGGCAGCCGGGCGCCGTCGTGTTCACGGGGTATTCGCGAATAGAGGTCGAGGCCGACCACGTCACGATCAGGGGCCTGTCGTTCCAGGACACGGACTGCCTGCCCGGCTACGGCGCGTCCCTCGTCGAGATCCGCACGCACAAGGCTCCGCGCGACGACGTCACGATCAGGGACAACGTATTCCGCGACACGTGCCACGCCGCGATACAAAAGGAGGGAATCGGCAAGCTCACCAACATTACAATCACCGACAACGTGTTCGAGAACATCGGCCTGAACCTGCCGCCCGGCCAGACCGAGCCGCTGGACACGGGCGGCGAGAACGAGTTCCAGATCGCACACGGCGCGATCGGGCTTGCGCACCACCCGGGCCAGGCCGGCACCGTGGGCGGCACAATCTCGTACAACCACATCAACGGCACGAGCGCGGCGGGCATACGCGTGTTCAATGCCGACGGCCTTGTGATCTCGAACAACTACATAGCCAACACGCCTGCGAGCGGAATAGGGCTGGCGCATGGACCAAAAAACACGCGCGTCGAGGGCAACACGATCGTCAACGCCAACAGCGAGCCAAACCTGGACTACCTGGCGGGCCGCAACGGCACCGGCGAGCCGGACTACTACAAGACGATATACGGCCTCGGCCTGTACCTGGGGATGGGCCTGCTCGACGAGCCGTACTGGAAGCCGACGCCGGACGCGGCCATCAGCGTCTGGTCCGACGGCGAGAACATTGACGTCACGGGCAACACCATACGGGCCAGCGACGGCGCATTCGCGGTCTGCACCGGCCTGTGCGCGTTCGAGAGCGACGGGCCGGTCAGGGGCGGCGGCGACCGCAACATTGCCCCCTCCAACAAGGATGTAAGCGCCCAGATACGGTTCAACGCCAACGTCGTGTACGCGCACAACGGCACGGACAACAACGGAGTCCTGGTCAGGAGCAACACCACGTCTGGCGAGCTCAACGCCACGGGCAACTATTTTGTCGGGATCGACCGCGACAGCCCCGACGCGATCAAGTACGGCAGGGTCGACCTCGGGACTCTTCCGGTCGTGAAGCCGAACGCGAGCGCCGTGCCCGCGTACGACACGTACCACGTGACGGAGACTATGCCGGTTGACAACTCGGGGGCGTGGAACCTAGAGGTCGACGCGGCCAACAACCGCCTGTATGTCGGCACCGACCCATCGGACGGCAGCGACCACCCGGACGGCTCGTCTATCGTGTACGCGTACGCGCTGGACAGCGGCGAGCTCGTCGGCAGATACGACGTTGCCGGCACGGCCGGCCGCATCGCCGACATGGAGGCCAACCCGGGGACGGGAGAGCTGCACGTGCTGCACGCGTGGCTGGCGAACGCCACGCTCAACAACGATGGCGTGCGCATCACCGCCGGCAACTTTATCCAGAATTACGACTGGTACAGGGGCGGCGGCGGCTGGGGGCTGAACGTGACGACGCTCGACGGCTCGGACATGTCCAAGAGGTACACCGTCAACATGACCCACAACGCCGATCGCACCAACGAGTACGACATGTTCCCGCGCGAGGTTGCCCTGTCGGCCGGGCTTGAGGTCGCCGCTGGACGCAACCTCTTGTTCGTGTCGGCCCCGACAAAGACGCCGATCATCGTACTGGACAACTCTAAGTCGGATCCCGCCCCCGTGACGATGGCCGGGTCGGGCGAGAGCGCCGCCACGCACGTCTCGGCCATGGCCGTCAACGCGACCGGCCCCGTGATCACTGCGTACGCCATGGGAGCCCAGCCCGGCACCGTGGACAACATGTACCTGACCGTTGTGCAGTTCAACGCCACGATCAGCACCGGCACCAGCCTGGAAAACTACGAGCGGATCAACCAAACGCTGGTCAGTTACAACATCACAAAGATCATGAACGATCGCGCCCGCGAGGTGGTGCTAGACGACGCGTCCGACAGGCTGTTCGTGCTGTGGTACGACAACCGGACCGTGTCAATGTACCGGCTCGATGCAAGCACCATGGATGCGGACGGTCAAACGATCGGCATACCCACCGACGCGACGACGCTGGAGGGGACGCTGACCGTGACCCCCCGCGGCTGGTTCGGCGGCTCCGGACCTACCGACATCTCCCTCGATGCAGAGGCCGGGATACTCTACACCGTCGTGCAGGACGTTACCGACCCGCGCATGCTGGCGCACAACTCGACGACCGGCGAGCTGCTCGGCACCACGGCGCTCCGCGGCTCGCCCGTGTCGGTCGACGCCGCCGCTACGGGGGGCAGGGTGTACGCAGCATCGCAGGACGTTTCGCACGTCTACGTTGTCGACCCGCAGCCGGCCTCGGATCTGCAGAGGACGATCGACGCGGCCGAGCCAGGCGGCGTCGTCGTCGTGCCGGACGCAATGACGCACAACAACACGGTCCTCGTCGTCGACAAGAGCCTCACCATCACGTCGGGAACCGGCACGACTGCCCCCGGCGCGGGGCCGGCCTTTACGGGCGCCTCGCGCATACAGGTCGAGGCAGACGACGTGGCGGTGCGGGGCCTGGCGTTCAGGGACACGGCATGCCTGCCCGGCCTAGCCCCTCCCCTCGTCGGGATCGGCCTGCCGCCCGGCGGCGCCGCGCAGGGCAGCTCCCGCTCGGGCGTCACGGTGGCGGACAGCTCGTTCACGGACACGTGCCACGCGGCGGTCCAGCAGGAGGGGTACGGCCGACTGAGCGGCGTCGCGGTCGGCTACAACGAGTTTAGGAACATTGGCCTCAATACGGGCGGCGGCGCGCCGCTCGACACGGGCGGCGAGGACGAGTTCCAGGCCGTCCACGGCGCCGTCGGCCTCGCCTACCACCACTACCAGGATCCCGTCTCCAACTCGATCATTGTCGGCAATACCATAGCCGGCACGGGGGCGGCGGGCATACGCGTGTTCAAGGCCGACAGCGTCCTGGTGTACGGCAACGACATTTCGGGCACGCCTGCGAGCGCCGTCGGCCTGTCGCACGGCTCGAAGAACTCGGCCATACTGCACAACGCGATCGCCGGCGCCAACGCCGAGTCCGACATGGACTACATGTCCGGCGTCAGCGGAAGCGGCGACGCCTCGTACTACTACAGGCTCCTGACCGGCGAGAGGCTCGTAACGGACGGCGTACCCTACATCGACTGGTCCGAGTCGGATTACTGGCACCCCTGGCCCAAAAGCCTGGCGCCGCACGGCGAGCGCCCGACCCCAGACGCGGCCGTAAAGGTGTGGGCCGACTCGGCGAACGTCTCCGTATCCTCGAACACCATCCGCTCGAGCGGCGGCGCATTCGTCGCCTGCGCTGGCACGTGCTCGGCCGAGAGCGGCGGCATCGTCGACGCCGATGGCACGCGCGGCATCCTGCCGCCGGCCTCGTACAATGCCAGCTCGCCGGCAAACCGGATCACGTTCAACTGGAATACAATGCACGCCGACAACAGCCTAAACGGCGCCGACCTGATCGCCAACAACGCGACCGGCATGCTTGACGCGACCAGAAACTACTATCCGGGGTACGAGCCGGCCGCCGGCATGGTGCGCAGCGCCGCGACCGTCGACTATTCGTCGCCGGCCAGGGGCGTCGCCGGCGTGACGGCCGAGCCGGGATCCGGCGCGTTCGCCGCGCCCGGCGACACGATCGTATTTGCCGTCCGGCTCAACACGCCCACTACCCTCGACACGAGCCGCGGCTCGCCGGCCCTGCTGTTCGGCGACGCCCCGCACCGCTCGGCCTCATACCAGAACGGCTCCGGAACAAACACGCTCTACTTTGCATTCGAGGTGGCCGACGACACGGCCGACCTGTCGTCTGCCCTGCCGCGCTCGATATCGCTCAACGGGGCCGTGGTCGTGGCCGAACCGAACCCCGGCGCGGCCCTCGCGCTTCCCGCGCGGCTCGCCGCCGGCGACTTTCCCGCAATCGACATGACCGGCCCGCGCGTCGTCAACGTGACGTCGTCTCCGTCGCCGGCCGCGTACTCCCCCGGCGAAGAGGTCCCGATCGCGGTGGCGTTCAGCGAGGCCGTCGACGTGGCCGGCTCGCCCGTCCTGCCGCTCAACGTCAGCCTGCCGTATTCCGCAAACGCGACGTACTCGGGCGGGTCGGGCACCGCCACGCTCGAGTTCCGGTACAACGTCTCCGAGGGCCACAGCTCGGACCGCCTGGCCCACCTGCCGGCGCTGGCGCTGCCCGCCGGGGCGACCATACGCGACCGCGCGGGCAACGACGCCGACCTGTCGCTTCCCGCGGCCGGCTCGGGCTCTTCGCTGTACGACACGAGCAACATAACCGTGCGGGCCGAGAGCGGCGACGACGACGACGGCGACGATCGCGACGGCGGCATGCCACTCCCGCAGCCTAACCGGACCGCCGCGACCGCCGACGCCGTGTTCACCGGAAGGAACGAGGTGCGCATCAATTACAGCGCGCCGCTCGGCCCTCCAGATGCGTACAACGGGTCGGTGTACGGCAACGTCACGGCCGGGGGCGCGATTGTGGGGGCGCCCGTGGACGGCGGCGTGTCGGGCCTGGGAACGGCGGTGCACACCGTCAGGTTCGGCGGCGCCGGCGTGACATCCAACCAGACAGGCACGATCGCGCTCAACACCGGCCTGGAGGGCGAGGCGGGCGGCATCCGGTACGGCTTTGCCGCCGGCGCGATCAGCGTAAGCGCGGGCGTGTCCGCGAGCACGGCGGCGCCGGCCGGACCGATGCCGGTCGTAGTCATCGAGCGGGACAGGTTCGTCCGCACGGTCAACGTGACGAGCGGCGGCGACGCTGTCCGCCCCGGGATCAACGTCTCGGCGCTGGCGCCCGAGAATCGGACGCTCGTCGACGACGTGTCGGCAAACGAGGTCCAGTTTCCGGCCGAGATTGTCAACCTGGTCGCGTCGTTCGCCGAGGTCTCGTTCCCCCCCAACGTGAATGCCACCGCGGTGCCCGCCGACGGCCTGCTAGAGCTGTACATCGACACGCGGCCGCTGGTCGATCGGGTGGCCGAGGCGCACAACGTGAGCGCCGCCCGCATCGAGCTGCAAAAGGTCGTCGAGGTCGGCGATCCGGACGTGCACATCGTGTTCGACAGGCCCGTGCGCGTGCAGCTCACCGGGCAGGCCGGCGGGCTCGCGTTCTACGTGAACAATACCGACGATACGGTCGTTCCCATCGTGGGGGCGGAGAATGAGTGCAGCGAGGACAGCACGGACGCCGTCCACAGCCAGCTCGGCCGCACGGGCGCCGACGAGTGCTGGATTGAATCGGGCGGCGACATGATAATCTACACGTACCACCTGACCCGGTTCGGAACGGCGGCGCTGATCGGCGACGCGGCCCCGCCCCCTGCCCCGACCCTGACGGACAACAAGACCGCCACGCTGAAGGCCACGATCGTCGTCGACCTGCCGGAGCCTGACCCGGAGACGCCGGTGGTGCCGACGGTCGTCTCGCCGGCCAGCGGGCCGTTCCTTGGCGGCGGCGGGGGCGGCGGAGGCGGAGGCGGGTCCGGCGGGCGCCTCGCGCCGGCCGGCACGGGGGCCGTCACCCTGTACGGGGCAGCCTGGGACTGCGACGAGGGGACGATACGGATCACGGTAAACGACGGAATACGCCCAGAGATCAGCGTCCTGTCGTCCGGGGGCGCCGCCGCGGCGCAGAGGGCCGACGGGCCGCACCCCGCGGGCCGCACCGTCTACGAGGCGCCGCTGCCTGGCGATCCGATACTGTCGATCAGGGCGGTGCTGACCGAGGGCAGGACGGTGTCGATGGCGACGGAGGCCGTGCGCACGGGCGGGCAGTGCACGGGCGAGGCCGTCTTTGAAAGGTACGGCGGGCCGGCCGCCGCCGCCGGCATGGATGCCCCCGAGCCGGGCGAGGCCGAGCCCCGCGCCCCAGGCGAGCCCGCGGCCGCCGATGCGGCGGACGGCGGCGGGCTGCCCGAGCCCGGCGAGCCCGCTGCCGCCGACACGGCGGACGGCGACGCGGCCGACCGCCGGGACGGCCCGGTCGCGATACCCCCGCCGCCGCCCGAGCCGTCTGGCGAGCCGGCGGACGGCGCGCCAGCACCGACGCCGTCGCCGGCGGACCGGCAGGATGCAACGCCCGCGCCGGAGGCCGAGGCCGCCCCGCCAGGGGACGAGGACGGGGGCTGCCTGATCGCGACGGCCGCGCACGGCACCGAGCTCGCCCCGCAGGTGCAGCGCCTGCGCGAGGTGCGCGACTCGACGCTGCTGACGACCGAGTCCGGCCGTGCGTTCATGTCCTCGTTCAGCGCCGCATACTATGCGTTCTCGCCGCAGGTCGCCGACCTGGAGCGCGGGCACCCCGCGCTCAGGCAGGCCGTCGCCGCGCTCGCCGTCCCGTTGCTGTACGCCCTTACAGTCGTCGAGGCGGCCGAGCCCGGCTCCGAGGCCGGCGTCGTCGCCTACGGCGCGCTGGCGATCGCGCTGGTGGCCGGCGTGTACGTCGCGGCGCCGGCCGCCGGCGCGTGGTACGCGGCTCGGCGGCTCGGCGCCCTGCGCCGCCATGGCCGCGCCTAGCCGCGGCCGGGAGCAGAGGCATCTGCAAACCCACTGTCGCGGGCCTTCCGCTCCGTGTGGTTGACACTAGTAGCCTTCCCGCGGCCCGGCGTTCCGCGGCGCGCCCAGCTGGTTTGATGCCGCCCCCTACCCGCATCAGCGCGGCGCTCGGTGCGGCGCGCCGGCCGCCTGCACTGCGCAGCGACGCCTTGCGCCCCGGCGCCCCGTTTGGCGCCCATGGCGGGCAGCAGGAGGCTTGGCCGGCAGGCGTGTCGGCGCCTGCGGGAGTGCGAATTGTGGTAGTCACAAATCCCCCGCCCGGGTTTGAGCGCAACGCACGGGGTGCGCCTTCCCCGGGCACGCGGGGCTGCGGCGCCGGCAGGGCCGTTCCCCGGTTGGACGGGCGCCGACCGGCGGGCTCCCCTGGCTCGGGAAAGGGACAACAGGATGGGGCCGGGGCCCGGTGGCGATGGCGGCGATCGGAACCGCGGCCCGCCGAAAAACGGCCCCGAGGCGGTTCTCGACACATGGGGCCAGATCAACATGTCCTCCTGCCATGCGCGATACTGCGCGGAGGAGGATGACCTGGCCTTTGCCGAGCGGAAAAAGACCGTTTGAGCGCGCGGGCCAGCCAAGCTCCGTCACTCCCTGCGAGATGCAGGCGCGCGCCATCGCCATGCGGCCTGGACAGGAGGCCGCCAATGCCCGTGCGCAGCTGCTGCGAAGACGACCCGTCGTCCGCCGCCGCTTTTCGCCGCCCGACGCGCCGCCAATGCCCGTGCGCAGCTGCCGCGAGGACGGCCCTGGCCCGTGCACGCAGGTGGTCGTGCGGCCGCCGCCTGCCGTTGCGCGGATCCGCTACGCTCCGTGCCGCCGTTTTAAGTTGTTGTATACCGACTTCCGGTGGCTGATGGATTAGACCGTTATTGTGCACGAATTGTCGTCGACCCTGTACACCATCCTGTAGGAAAACTTGGCTATGTGGATGGAGCGCCTGCCGGCCAGATTGTGCGCAAGTTCAGCGCCACGTCGGGGGTCAGTGCGCAAGCGTTGGAGCTCCGAGGCGATCTCGCCACGCAGGTTTCGATCCATCTTCTTGGACGCCCTGCGGTATTCTTTCTCACAGTGGCCGCTCAGGTACACCTTGTACTCTTTGCAATTCTTGGCGCTCAACGTACAACCCGGCCAGCTCGCGCATCCTCTTCTTTGGCGTCGATCTCAAGGCTGTTAAGCAGGTCGTCCAACGATACGACCCTGCCGGCGCGTATGTCCTCGTCACTTTTTGCGAGGTCTTCCATCAAGTCGTCGTCTGCCATTATGTCCATCGTCTCCACAAGGCCCCATGTCGGATGCTCGGCGGCCTGAGCCGCGGCGGGGGACATGGTGTTTTCAAGCGACGCGGAACTGCCGTGTGGTGGATGGCGTCGGGTGGAGGGTGTGGCGGCAGCCTGCAACGCCTTTTTAGGCGGCGGGCGCCCCGCGTCGTCGCCTGCACAACTTGGATCTGTCAACAAAGATCCCTCCGCCGTGAGCAGTGCCTAATGCAGGCCAGCCGCCAAACATGTGCAACACTGACTCGCACGTTCACGGCGGTAGTCGTTACGGGTGGTATAAGTGCTTTTTGACGTGCGCAGTTCTTTGTAATCCGCGGTGGGTCGCTTGAGGGGGGGTCGAGGGGGGCTGGCGGGCCTTCGACACCCGCCCACGGCCGTCCGAAGCCGGTGTGCGGGTCGCCTAGCCGGTACTGGGCAGTATCCGGACGCTTTTGCCCGACACTTTGAAGGTGATGCGGTCGGTGAGGCCCAACAGGTCGACGACTGGCTTTGGGATGGTGCTCTGGTAGCCCCGCCCCTCATAGTAGCCGAGGCCCACGGTGAACTCTTTGGTGTCCTTGCGCCACCGTCCCATGCTCACTGGCCTCAAAATTCCTTTATAAGCACATAAAACTCAGTAGATTTATAACCCCCCTTTGGAGACGCGCGCCGTTGGTCGCGGGCGTTTGCTACAGTGGCGATGCGGCGGGGGTCGACCGGCATGCTGGTCTAGCGGCGGATACGTTCGCCGACCCGTTCGCCGACCCGTTCGCCGACCCGTTCGCCGACCCGTTCGCCGACCCGTTCGCCGACCCGTTCGCCGAGGGCGGCACGGGACACCCCTGGCTCGCCATCCCGCCGCCGGGCGATGCCGACACGGAAGTGGACATGCTCCAAACCCTGCTCGACATCGTGGACATGGTGCCCGTCGCCATGGAAAACGCCAAGCGGTCCGCCGCGGGCAAGCTCCTTGAAGAAGGGGGGCACGTCAAGCGCCTCGACGAGTTCCAGTTCCAGGTCACTCCGGCCAACACGGGCAAGCGCGCCCCGGCGGCCAAGCGAGACCGGATCTACAACGTGCTGATCCTGCCCGGCGTGGGGTCGTCGTGCACCTGCCCCGACCACAAGAACAGGGGCGGCCGGGTCCTCTGCAAGCACATCCACGCCGCGCTCTCCCTGGCGCACAAGGAGGACACCGAGAAGGAAGCCGAGGCAAACTTTGTCGAGGATTCGGTCGTCGCGGCAATGTTCAGGGGGGCGGCGGAGGCTAGCCGCGGGGCGGAAGAGGCTAGCGGGAAGACGGGCGCGGCCAGGTCGGCGTACGCGGCGTACCGGTGCATGGCCGGCGACGAGGAGGGGGAGAGGGGCGCGGACCGTGCCGTGTGGCAGTGGGGCGGGGCGGCGGCGGCGGCGCCCGGCGGGGCGGCGCTCCGAATAGCCAAGTTCGACCCGTCCTCGTGCGCGCTCTGCGGCGGCGGGCCGGTCACCGGGCACGGGACCCGCCACAACCAGAACTACGACACCCGGAGGTACAAGTGCGGCTCGTGCGGCAAGACGTTCTCGGGGAACGTGGGGTTCGCCCGCCTCAAGGCGAGCCCCGAGATCGTGACGCAGGCCGTCCACATGTGGCTGGCGGGAATGTCGCTGCCGGCGGTTGCGCTGTGGCTCGAAGAGTTCGCCTCGATCAAGGTGTGCCACAAGACGATACTCAACTGGGCAGAATCTGAGATCGGCCTGATCGAGGAGTACGCAGACAGCGTCCTCGCCCCGCGCGTCTCCGACATGTGGAGGACCGACGAGATGTACTACGGCATACGGGGCAGGGAGCAGTACGCGTTCTGGATGATCGACGACCTCACGCGCTACGTCCTTGCGCTGCAGACGGCGGAGCACAAGGGAACGTCCGACGTCAAGCCGCTCTTTGAGCACGCCGCGGCCCTGGCGTCCATGGACGCGCCGGCCATCCTCGTTTCCGACAAGGCGGCCAACTTCCACAGGGCGTGGCACGACCTGTACCGCGCCAGGAACTTCATGCATCGCCCCACGTTCCACATCCAGACAATACACGCGACCGACACCGACTACAACAACAACCTGATGGAGCGCTTCAACGGCTGGATCAGGGCGCGCACCAGGGCCGCGAGGGGGCTCAAGAGCATCGACTCGGCGATGCTGCGCGGGCTGCGCGTGTTCCACAACTTCGTACGCCTGCACGGCGGGCTCGGCGGGATCACACCCGCCCAGGCCGCCGGAATCGACATAGAGCGGCCCAACGCCGCGATGACACTGGCGCAGAACGCCGCCGTCCACAGGCTTCGCCGCCGGACATAGGGGCTGCGCCCGCAGCAGGACAGGGCGCCGCGCAGGACGGCCCCCGCGCCGCCGGGCGCCAAGGGCGCCCGGAGGCGCCCCGGCGGCGCCCCAAGATCGACCGTCCGGCTGCAATGAGGCCGAAATCGGCAGGCGGGCGCGGCATGCACGGCCAGCGAAGCCCCCGGATCGGGCGATCCTGGCGGGCGGAGAGGCGGGGCGGCCGGGCCGCCCACCGCGGATTACAAAGAACCGGCCCGAGCACCCCCTTTAAATACGAGCGGCATTTAGCGCGGGGCGTTGGCGCAGCAGGGGCCAAAGCACGACATCCCTAGGGGGGGGGGGGTAGTGGATTGCCGCGGGCAGCCCGCCGGGCGCATGCGGCAGGGCGGACGGCGCCTCCCGCAGCTGCTCTTGGCCGCGCTGGCCCCCGTCGTGATTGCCCTGGCCGTTGCCGCCGCGCCCGCGGCGCCGGAGGGCGGCCAGCCGCCGCCGGACGCCGCATGGCACCCGCCGGCCGCGTACGCGCAGCAGGCGACGCCGCCCAAGGCGGCAAACGTCACGTCCGACGCGCAGAGCCGCGTGTACCATCTGGGCGAGATCATAGAGATCGACGTGGGCTTTGACAAGGAGGTCGTCATAGACCCGGCCGCGCCGCCGTCGCTCGCGGTCGGGCTCGACGGCGGGGTGAACCGGACTGCCGTCTACGCGTCGGGCAACAACACTGCCGAGCTGACGTTTGCCTACACCGTGCAGTACGGCGACGTGTCCTCGGACCTGGACTACAGCTGGACGGACTCGCTGCGCGGCTCTCTCGCGGGCGCGGGCGCGGGCGGGGGTGCGGCCAACACGACCCTGCCGCGGCCCGGCGGCCCGGACTCGCTGGCCGGCTCGGGCGACATACTGGTCGACTACGCGGCCCCGCGGCTGATCGCCGCCGACACGGTCAACCCCGGGCATCGCGGCTTTGGCGTGGGCAACCTTTACGACGTCGACGTCCTCCGCGTGGAGAACCGCACGTACGCCGCGGCGGCCTCGAACTCTAACGGCCTGTACCTGATCCGCGTGCACGAGGGCGGCTACCTCTCTCTGGCAGGGGCGGCCCCCCACCTCGCGGGCAGCTCCGGCACGCCGTCCGCGAGCCGCGGCGTCGACGCCTTTACAGTAGACGGCAGCGCGTACGCCATTGCCACCTCACGGAGCGAACACGCCGTGCAGCTGTTCCGCGTGCACGGCAACGGCACCCTGGAGGCGCTGGGATCGATTGTCGACGACGACGACCTAAAGCTTGGGGAGGCCGCCGGGGTTGCCGCGTTCGACCTGGAAGGCACAATGCACGCGCTCGTCGCATCGTGGAGCGAGGACGCCGTGCAGCTGGTCCGCGTGCACGGCGACGGCACCCTGGAGGCGAGGGCGTCGTGGTCGCTTGTCGACAACGCCACCTTGGCGCTAGACGCGGCGCACGGCGTCGCCGCGTTCGACCTGAACGGCACCGTGCACGCCCTCGTTACCGGGTACAGTGACAACGCCGTGCAGCTGATCCGCGTGCACGGCAACGGCACCCTGGAGCCGCGGGACTCGCTCAACATGAGCAGCGGCCTGCCGCTCACCTTTCCGTACCGCGTCACCGCATTCGACCTGAACGGCAGCACGCACGCCCTGGTCGCCAGCCTTGGCGGCTCCGGCGTGCAGCTCATCCGCGTGCACGACAACAGCAGCCTAGAGGCCGTGGGATCGGCCCGCGACGGCGATGAGGCCTTTGAGGAACTCGCGGGCTCCGCCAACGTAGACGTCTTCGGCGGCGCCAGCGGCGGCGTGTACGCCATGGTCTCCGCCCGCGGCGACCATGGCGTACAGCTGGTCCGCGTGCGCGAGGACGGCGGCATGTTCGCGGCCGGTTCGGCGGACTATACGGCCACAGGCTTTTCCGGGCTCAGATCGTCCTCGGACGTTGGCGTGTTTGCCCTGGGCGGAGGCGCCTACGCCCTCTCCGTCTCGTGGTCAAGCAACGCCGCCGCCCTGCAGCTTATGCGGCTGTCGCCGGCGTACCCCGTCCACGTCACCTCGACGCATGCCGACGCCGCGTACGGGACCGGATCGGAAATCGTCATTGACGTCCGGTTTGCCGGCCCCGTCCGCGTCGAGGGGGCTCCGCCGGAGCTGCGGCTCGGCTCGGGCGGCACGGCCCCGTTCCTTTCTGGCAACAACAGCAACACGCTAAAGTTCAACTACACGGTGCAAGAGGGCGAGCACGCGGCCGACCTCGAGCAAGCGGGCGTCGCCGCACTGTCTGGCGCCGGCGCGATCACGGATTTGGCCACGGGCCTACCGGCCAACCGCACCCTGCCGCCCCCCGGAAGCGGAAGGTCGCTCGGCGACCTCAAGGACATCATTGTCGACGGAAGGGTGCCGCCGATCGCGTCGATCAACTCGACGGCCGCCAACGGCCTGTACAACACCCCGGGAGACGAAATCGACATTACCGTGGCCTACGAGTCGACCGTCCGCGCCGCGGGGCCGCTGCACCTGCGGCTCAACTCGGGCGGCACGGCCCACTACATCTCGGGCGACAACTCGGCGGAGCTGGTGTTCCGCTATACGGTGGGGCCGGACGAGTCCGCGGCCGACCTCGACTATGCCGGCCTCAACACCATCCTGGGCAGCGGCACGATCGACAACGCGGCCACTGGCGACCCCGCCGGGCGCGCCCTGCCGGCCCCGGGAGGCGGGAGCACGCTCGGCGACCTCAAGGACATTGAAGTCGACACGAGGGCCCCGTCGGTCGCGTCCGCCGCCGCCCCCGAGGACGGCGTGTACGGCGCCGGCAGGGAGATCAACGTAACCGTGGGGTTCGACGAGCCCGTCCGGTACTCGGGCGACCCTCCCTCGCTGGCCCTCGGCGTCGGCGGGGAGGCGAGGGCGGCGGCGTACGCGTCGGGCAACGGCACGTCCGAGCTCGTGTTCTCCTACACCGTCAGGGCCGGAGACTACGAGGACGACCTGGACTACCGCGGGACGGGCGCCCTGTCGGGCCGCATCGCGGACCTTGCGGCCAATCCCGCAAACCTCACGCTGCCGACGTCCGCCTCGCTGCGCGCCTCGCACGACGTGCTGATCGACCACGCCGCCCCTAGGCTGATCGCCGCCGCGTGGGCCTCGGACGGCGCGGGCGGGGCCAACGCGACGGGGACCTTTGAAGCGCTCGGCACGGCCGCTGACGTCGACACAATCGCCGCAAACGGCAGCACGTACGCCGTGGTCGCCTCGGCCGAGGGCGGCGCTCCCGAGGGCGCCGTCCAGCTGATCCGCGTCCACGGGAACGGCACCATGGAGATGGAGCACGAGGCCCGCAGTAGCGAGCTAGCCTATGCGTACGGCGTCGACGCCTTTTACCTGGGCGGCGCCGCGCACGCGATCGCCGCAGCGCACGGCGCCAACGCCGTCCAGCTGCTGCGCATACACGACAACAACGACACCCTCTCTCCGGTGCACACGCTTGGAGACACCGACGGTAACGCCGACACGGGCCTAGAGCTAGGCGGCGCCACTAGGGCCCGCGTATTCGAGATGAACGACACGCTGCACGCCCTCGCCGCCGGGTTCAGCGACGACGGCATCCAGCTCGTGCGGGTGCACGGGAACGGCACCCTGGAGGCGAGGGAGTCGTGGTCGCTGGGCAAAGACGAGGGCGACCTGGAGCTTGAAGAGGCGTTTGACGCGGCCGTGTTCGACCTGGGCGAGGGCGAAAAGCACGCCCTTGTTACCGGGAAATTGGACAACGGCATCCAGCTGGTCCGCATACACGTGAACGGCACCCTGGAGCCGGCGGACTCGATGGACGACTCAGAGGGAGACCTAGAGCTAGGCGGCGCGCGCGGCGTCGCCGTGTTCGACCTAGACGGGGGCGAAAAGCACGCCCTGGTCTCGGCCGAGTCGGACAACGGCATCCAGCTGGTCCGCATACGCGGGGACGGCACCCTGCATCCCGCCGGTTCGGCCTCTGACGGCGACCCCGGCTTTGACAGGCTGGGAGACGCCTTTGGCATCTCCATGCTCGGCGGCGGCAGCCCCGGCGGCGTGTACGCGGCGGTGACCTCGCGCGCGAATCCCGGCGGCGTCCAGCTCGTCCATGTGCGCGGCGAAGACGGCGCCCTGCTCCCCGCCGGATCGGTTGCCGACGACGCGGGCGGCTTTGCCGAGCTCCGGGGCGCCCACGGCATCGCCGCGTTCGGCGAGGGTGGCCGCTCCTACGCCCTTGTCGCCGCGATCGACGACAATGGAGTCCAGCTGATCCGGACGTCGACGGCGTCCGTGGCAAACGTCACGACGAATGCGGCCGGCGGCCCGCACGGGCCCGGCTCTGCGATCGACATCGGGGTCGCGTTCGACGCCCCCGTCCTGGCGGAGGGGCCGCTCGAGCTGCGGCTCAACACGGGCGGCGCGGCCCGCTATGTCTCGGGCAGCGGCGGCAGCACGCTGCTGTTCCGGTACGAGGTCGCCGCCGGCGACCGCGACGCGGCCGTGCTCGGCTACGACGGCGTGCACGCCCTGCGGGCCGGCCCCGGCGGCTCGATCGCCGAGAACGCCACGGGGCTCCACGCAAACGCCCTCCTGCCGCCCCCCGGCTCGCCCGGCTCGCTCGGCGGCTCGGCCCGCGTCGCCGTCGACACGCCGCCCGCCGTCGCGTCCGTCTCGTCGCCGGACCTTCCTGGAACGTACGGGATCGGCGAGACGATCCGCATACGGATGCACTTTGACGAGGCCGTGACGGTGACGGGCAGGCCCCTGCTGGGGCTCGACACGGGCGGGACGGACCGCGACGCGGGGTACGCCTCGGGGTCCGGCGGGAGGACGCTCCTGTTCACGTACACGGTCGGCGAGGGCGACGAGTCGCCCACCGGCCTGGACTATGCCAACGCGTCGGCCCTCTCGCTCGGCCCCGGCGGCGCCATCGTCGACGCGACCGGCAACCGCGCCAACCTGACGCTGCCCGCGCCCGGCTCGGACGGCTCGCTCGCCGGCATGCCCGGCCTGGTGGTCGACGGCGTGCGCCCCGTGCCCGCGTCTGTGTCGTCGCCGAACGTGACCGGCCCGCACGGCCGCGGCGACACGATCCACATTGTCGTAAACTTTTCCGAGCCCGTGACGGTGCGGGGAATGCCGCTGCTCGCGCTCGACACGGGCCAGCCGGGCCGCTCTGCCGAGTACTCTTCGGGATCCGGCACGGCCGCCCTGCTGTTCCTGTACACGGTCGCGGCCGGCGACGTCTCGACGGACCTGGACTATGCGGGCGCGTCGGCCCTCTCGCTCGGCCCCGGCGGCGCCATTATCGACGGGGCCGGCAACGACGCCCGCCTGGCGCTGCCCGCGCCCGGCTCGGGCGGCTCGCTCGGCGACACGAGCGACGTGTCCGTGCGGGACGCGAGCGCGGGCGCGACGGCCGCGACGGCCCGGGCCGCGTTCACGGCGCCCAACACGGTGCGCATCGAGTACAGCGCGCCGCTCGGCGCGCCCGCGTCGCACTCGGGGCCGGTGTACGGCGCAGTCTCGATCCGGGGCGGCGCATCCGCCGACACGCTCGGCGCGTCGGGCCTGGGCACCGAGGTCCACACCGTCGGGTTCGGCGGGGGCGGCGTGGAGGCGGACCAGGACGGATCGATCGCGCTGAACACGCGCCTGGAGGGCGCGGCGGCGCCAGGATCCCCCTACGAGTTCGCCGCCGGCTCGATCCCCGTGGCGGCGGGCCAAACGGTGCATACGCTGACGCCGGCCGTCCTGGCCCCAGTCGTGCCGATCGAGCCGGACGGCTTTGTCCGCGTGGTCAACGTAGTCGACGGCGGCGACCCCGCCCGCCCGTCGATCAACGTCTCGGCACTGGTTCCCGCCGCCGCCGGCGGCGCCGGCCAGGCCATCTTTCCAGATTCCGCCGGCGGCGTGGGGGTGGTGACGTCCTTTGCCGAGGTCTGGTTCCCTCCGGGCGTGCGGGCCTCGAACATCCCCGCCGACGGCCTGATCGGGCTGCGCGTGTGGGGGGACGCGCCCGGCCGCGAGTCCCTTGCGGGCCGGGTGGCCGCGGCCCTGGGCTCCGGCGCCACGGGCGACCTCGTACTGCAAAGGGTCGTCGCGGCAGGCGGAGGCGGCGCAGGCGGGGAGCGCATCGAGTTCGACATGCCGGTCCGCGTGCTGCTCGACGGCCAGGCGGGCGGCGCGGCGTTCTACGCGGACGGCGCGGACGGCGCGATCGTCCCGATCCGAACCGAGTGCGCCGCCGACAACACGACCGCCGTCCACGCCCAGCTCGGCGGCTCCGGCGAGTGCCAGGTCGACTCGGGCGGCGACAAGGCCGTGCACACGTACCACCTGACCCTGTTCGGCACAGCGAGGGGGCTGACGGACCTCGAGCGGGCCGTCGCGCTCGCGCCGCCCGGCGGCACGGTCCTTGTCCCGCCTGGCACGTACGCAGGGGACGTGCTGACAGTCGACAGGCCGATGTCGATCCGGCCGGCCGACCCTGCCGACCCGCCCGTATTCACGGGATACTCCCACATAGTGGTGCGCCCGTCCGCGGACGGCCCCGTCGCAGTCAGCGGGCTGCGGTTTGAGGACACGACGCACACGTCCGGCGGCGAGGGCCTCGCATCCATAGTCGTCGAGTCGCTGGCCGGCTCGGAGCCGGGCATGCCCGTCTCGGTAAGGAACAACACGTTCTCGAACACGTGCGACGGCGGCGTTCGCGCCGCGGCCGACGCCGGGGCCCCTCCGATCGCCGGCCTGGACATAAGCGGCAACAGGTTCTACGGGGTGGGCGCAAACGCGGCGGCCTGCGCATCGTCCCCCTCGGCGCCGGACAGGGCCGACGCGATCGTCCTGGGCAGGCACGGCGCCTTTACCGCAGGCAGCGGCACGCCGCAGCTGGCCGGCCTGATCGTCCGTGACAACTACATCTTTGGCACCACGTACACCGGCATACGCGTGGCCGGCGCCGCCGGGGCCCTGATCGAGGGCAACCACATTGAAAGCGTCCCCGACGACGGCATACGCGTCCTGCCCTCGTCGAACGTCACGGTGCGCGGCAACACGATCGTCGACGCCAACCACGGGCCGCACATGCCCAACCTTCACGACGGCGCCGACGGCGCGGCGATCGAGGTGTGGGCCGGCTCGGACGACATCGCCGTCACGCTCAACCGGATATCGGCGAGCGCCGGGGCGCTCGCCGTGTGCGCCGGCACGTGCGACCCGGGCGCCGACGCGGCCGACGGGACGGGCGGCGACCCCGTGCCGGTGGCGCGGGCCGAGCTCGGCTCCGCGGACGGCGCCAACGATGTGCGGTTCAACCACAACGCCCTGGCCGCCTCGAACGCCGCCCCGCTCGTGGACAACAAGGCCGGCGGCGTACTCGACGCCCGCGCAAACTACTATCCGGGCCGCGCCGAGTCGGTGGCGGGCGGCGCCGGCATTGCGGCCGCGCCCGGCGCGCGCGTCGAGTACCTGCCGGCACTGGACGGCGGGCCGGTCCGCATCGGCGCCGTCTTCGCCGACGGCGCAGGCTCTTCCGTGCGCTCGATCGACGCGGCCGCGGCCGCGGGGTTCGCCGCCGGCGCGGACGCCTTCAATGCGGGGCAGGCCGCGGCCGGCGGGACGGTCGGCATCGAGCCCGTCGCACACCGGGTCGGCTCGCCGGACGCGGCCGACTCCAAGGAGCACGGGGCGGCCCTCGCGGCCCTCTTGGCGGGCGCCGGCGGCGACGGCCGCATGCGCCCCGTCCTGGAGAACTCGATCGCAAAGGCGATGGCGCTCTACGACGGGGACGCGGCGGCCGGCCTGGCCGCCATAACGGCCATGGAGGCCGAATACGGCCACTATCCGTTCGCGACGGCCCGCAACGGCACGGTCGTCGCGCACGGCGCCGACCCGTCGCTGGTCGGGCGCGCCGACGTGGTGCCCCGACTGGCGGGCGGAACGGACGGCCTGCGCGCCCTGTACGACTATGCGGACGGCACGGCGACCGTCGGGATGCAGGGGTACCCGAACGCGAGCTGGAAGTGGTGGGCGTACGAGTTTGCCGACCCGTCGGCCGGCAACGGCTCTGCGCCGCAGCAAAAGCGATCAATGATCGCGCTGCACGCGGGGCCCGACGAGGCCGCCGGCACCGCCGACGACCTGGTATTCGGGGCCGGCTACTACCCGCCGGGCGCGCCGCAGCACCTCTTGGTCGCCGCCGGCGACGCGGCCGCGGCCGCGGCCGGCCGCACGGGCGCCTCCGGAATAGTCGTCTCGCCGACCTCTACGGCCTCTGCGCTTACCGCAGCCGGCGATGCGCTGTTCCGCCTCGTCCCGCCCGCCCCGACGGCGGCCGGGGTCGCCGCGAACCTGATCGCCGGGGACGGCGCGGCCAGGGCCATCGTGACGAGCGACAACGCGTCGCTCGAGAGCCGGAGCATGGCCGCCGCGCTGGCATCTGCATCGTCGGGCCTGCCGTCCGCCGGCGTGCGCGCCCATATAGTGGCGTTCAACTCGTCGGAGGACGGGTGGGCCGGCCCCGCAATGGAGCGCATAGGCGCCGCCGTTGCGGGGGGCGGATCCGGCGATACGGCGGCCGCCGCCGTCGTCTACACGGGCCGGGCCGCCGCCCTTGCCGAGCTCGCCGCGCTGCCTGGCGCCGCCGACGCGCCGGCCGTCTCCGTCCGCTGGTACGCCGCCGCCGGCGGGCTGGACCGGGCCGCGCTCGGCGAGCCGGCGCCCGCCCTGGCAAGGACGGCGGGCCTGGCTGCCGTGTCGCAGTATGCGGCGCCGAGCGCGCCCATCGACGCCGCGCTCGGCGCGGCCGGCATCGAACTCGACGACTCGACGAGGGGGCCGGCGTACGCCGCGTACGACGCGGCGTTCCTGCTCGGCGCCTCGATCTCCGCTGCGGGCCCCGATGCGCCCGCCTCAGCCGCGGCCGGCCACATGGCGGGGGCCGCCCTGAACCGCACGGACTCGGCGCTCGGCGGCCGCCTGGCGCTCGACGTCAACGGCGACCTCGCCCTGCCCGACAGGTACGCCGTATCGAGGGTCGGCGCCGACGGCTCGTGGGCCGCCGCCGCGGGCGGGCCGCTATACGGGACGGGCAAGTGCAGCGTCGCGCTTGCGAGCGGCGACGTCGACGTTGGCCCGGTGGGGCCGGGCCGCCGCTCGCAGGCCGGCGCGGAGACCGTGGTCAACACGGGCACGAGGCAGTTCGTCGTCGACGGGGTGTCCGTCTCGGCCGGCCCGTGGAAGTACGACAACGGCGGGGCCGGCGGACAGGCGGCCGACCTCGACGCCGCCCTCACAATGTACCGCGTGCAGCCCGGCGCCGACTATGCGAGCGTCGGGGCCGCGGGGGCGGCGCTGCCGGGGTCGGATCTCTGGCCCAGCGAGCGCCTCGAGGTCCAGTACGTCCTCGACCTCACGTCAATGCCCGCGCTCGCCGCAGGAACGGTGTCGCAGGAGATCACGTACTCAGTCGAGTGCCGGTGAGCGGGCGGGCGGGCGGGCGGGCCCCCGCACCCGCCGCCTGCCCTGCCGGCGCGCCCGATAATGTCCGCGCCGCGCCGGCCGGCCCGGCAGGCCTTTTTTCTTCCTGTGCGCCATGCGGAAGGCGGCCACGGCCGCGTATCTGCAGGCGCTGCGGCGGGGCCCGCTCGCGACTTGCAAGGGGGTTTCGCAACAGCCTCTCAGCGGCCGGCAGGGTAAAAACGGGGGACGGCGGGCAGGGTGGACATGGCGGAGGACGGCGGCAGCAGCAGCAGCGGCGCGTCCATGGGCCACTCCGGCGCGTCCCACCACGGTGGACATGGCGGAGGACGGCGGCAGCAGCAGCAGCAGCGGCGCGCGGCGCCGTCGCGGGAAGCGGGCCGCCGTGGCGGGGGCCGACACCGGCGCCCCGCATGCGTCGACGCGCGGCCCTGTGCGCGGCGCGGCCGGGCGCGGCTTGGCGGGGCTTTTTGGGCGCAGTTCGGCGGCGATGCGGCCGGAAGCTGCCGGGGCCGCGGCGATGCCTTTAGGCCGCGGTGATCCGGGGTGAAGCAAGAGGCCCGCCTGCGGCGAAGGGATGACTATACGTTCAAGGCCAACGCGGACCGCGGGAGGCACGGGTGGCTGCGGCTCACCCCGTCCTACTCGCACCGCATCGTCGACAGGGTCCTGTCGGGGCACGATGCGTCGGCATCCGTACTCGACCCGTTCTGCGGATCGGGGACGACGGCGCTGTGCGCCGTCCGGCGCGGGCACAACGCCACGACCATGGACGTAAACCCGTTCCTGGTGTGGCTTGCTGGCGCCAAGACGGCGCGGTACGGCGCGCCGGCGATCAGGGCGGCGCTGGACGCGGGACGCGCGGCCGCGCGCGCCGCCGGGAGGCGCGCGGGGGGCCGCGCCGCCGAGCCGCCGCTGCACAACATCCGGCGGTGGTGGCCGGACGAGGAGAGGATGTTTCTGCGCGGGCTCAGGGCGGCCATCCCTGCGCCGGGAGGCGGGACAAGGGCCGGCGACCTCCTCAACGTCGCGTTCTGCCGCACGCTGATGGCCCTGTCGCGCGCCAGCTTTGGCCACCAGTCCATGTCGTTCAAGGACGGGAGCGGCGGCGGCGACGGCGGCAGCGGACGGACGGGCGTGGACATGGCGGACGCGTTCCTGGCCGACCTGGAATACGTCCTTGACGGCGCCGCCGAGGATCCGCCCGGTGAGGCCACGGTGCTGCATGCCGACGCGAGGGGCATGCGCACGGAGCCCGGCAAAAGGTTCGACGTCGTGGTTACATCGCCGCCGTACGCTAACCGCGTGTCCTACATACGCGAGATGCGCCCGTACATGTACTGGCTCGGCCACCTGTCGAGCGGGCGCGACGCCGGCGAGATGGACTGGAAGGCCATCGGAGGGACGTGGGGCGCCGCCACGAGCCGCCTCTCCGACTGGCGCCGGAACGGGCGGGTGTGGGTGCCCGGGTCGCTGCTCCGCGCCGCGGGGGACATACGGAAGGGGGGGCGAGGAAAGAGCTCGGCCGTGCTGGCAAGCTACGTCGAAAGGTACTTTGAGGACATGTCGATGCACTTTGCGTCCGTGCGCGGCGCGCTCGCGCGGCGCGCCCGCGTCCACTACGTAATAGGCAACTCTAGCTTTTACGGCACCCTCGTCCACTCGGAGAGGATTTACGCCGAGCTGCTCTCGAGGTACGGCTTTCGCGACGTGGGGGTGCGCCCCCTACGCAAGCGCAACTCGAAGAAGGAGCTGGTCGAGTTCGAGGTCTCCGCGTCGTGGGGGCGGTGACGGGGTCCTCCCCTGGGCCGCGGCGGATCCGCGCATCGCGCCCGGCGGCGGCCGCCGCCGCCGCTGCGGCCGGGCGATCGGCACTGAATGGCTCCCGCCATGCCGCTGCACGCGCCGGCAGGGGACGCCTGCAACTCGCCTCGGCGGGCAGGAGGGGCCGGCGGGGCGGCGCCGCCCCCGTCGTTCCGACCGGGATCGCGGACTGCCCACCGAACGCGGGTTTCGGAGCCGAGACAACGAACGGCACGGGCAAAAAAAAAAAAAAAAAAGCGCCCCCGCCCCCGCCCCGCCCTGCGCCGGCCCTGGCCGCCGGGGAAAGCTGCTTGCCTTTCCAGCCGCATGCGCCCTTCGCCGCCGCTCGGCGGCGCCCTGCGCTGCCCCTCCTCGGGCGGACTGCCGGGCGATCGCCGGCCGCCCTTTCCCCGCCCCGCTTTTTGCCGCCGCCCCTCCCCCGACGCCGACGCCGCGGCCCGCGCGCCTTGAATCGGACTTCTTCCTCCGGCATGGCGGCCGGCGCGCGGCATTCGCACAAGCCGTGCGCGCGCGGGGCGGCGCCGCCCCTCCAGGTCGGCCCGGCGGCGCCCGCTGTCAAAAGGCGGCGGCGCCCTGCCGCCCGCACTGCTTAATTAGCGCCCGACCGGCCGCACTGCGGATTTCATGCGGCAGACGACATTGGCGGCGCCCCCGTGCGCGCCGCGGCACACTGGTACGGGTACGGAAGCGGGGCGCCGCAGCGGCGCCGGGCGGGGCCGCGGCCGCGCCGCCCCGCTTGCATGCCATGCGGCGGCGGTCTTGGCAGTCGCCCTGTCCGCCCTGGCGGCTGCCGGCAACGGCCCCGCGGCGCCGGACGGCGGCGCCCCCGCGGCGTGGCAGGCGGGCTGGGATGCGCCGGAGGGCGCCCCCCCTGCCGGCCCCCTGCCCGCCCTGCTGCTCCCGCCGGCCTCGGCGACGGACTATTGCGGCAGCAACCACAGGATCACGGGGCCGAACAGGGCCACGCTGCACTTTAACGAGCCGTGGCACGTCTGGCCCAACGACGGCAGGTACAGGGACATCGCCATAGACGGCGATCCCCGGGACGAGCACGGGTACGTGGCGGACCGGGGGCGGCCGCTTGAGGGGGCGTGCGCAAACAGGGCGGGGCACTACATACAGAGCTGCCCGAGCGAGTACGTCTCGGTCGTGTTCCGCGGAAACCCCGTGTACAAGGACGCCACGGGGTGGATGGAGGTGCACAGGGACCAGTTCAACTCGATCTACTCGTGCAGCGACTGGATGCCGACGGGCACCGGCACGAGCGAGACGGCCGTGGTCCTGCACGACGGCCAGGCGCCGGACTTTCAGGAGGGGAGCGCCTCGTACCTGGACCTCGACGGGGGCTACGTGCACCTCCAGTTCGACGAGCCGCTGAGCATCGAGAGCGTGCTCCCCGGCAACCTGTCGGTCGGCTACCACTACAGGTTCTGGGAGGTCGAGGAGATTCGGCTGGGCGGCGCGGCCGCGTCGGGAGGCGCCACAAAGTGCCACCGCGACAGCGGCTACTACGAGAACAGGGAGCGCACGACCCGGGTCGTGGCATGCAGCGGCGCGGCCAACCACGTGCGCCTGGACCTGACGCCGGAGCAGACCGGCAGGGTGGCGCGAATGATACTGGGCAGCCCGTACATTGCGCAGTTCGGCGGCGACCTGCCGCGCGAGATACTCGGCACGCGGGCGAGCGGGGTCTTCGCCGCGGCGCACGGGCAGTTTGCGACAGACCTGGCCGGCAACCGCGCGCTGTTCCACTCGCAGTTCCCCGCGATCGCGCTCAGGCCCGACCTCGTGCCGCCGGGCCTCGAGGGGACGGCCAGGCTCGACATGGGGTCCGGCGTGCTCGGCATCGGGTTCAACTCGTCCATGGACGCGGCCCGCACGGCCGGCGACCTGTCCGGCATTGTAGTGAGGGGGCCGGGCGGCGTGGCGGTTTCGCTCGCCGGCGCCGGCGCGCCCGATGCGAGCGGCCGGATACTGAACGTGACCCTCGCGCCCGTCCACGTGCTGGCCGCGGCCCGGGCCGCCGCGGAGGCGCCGTTCACGGTCGACGTTCCGGCGGGCACGTTCTTTGACCACTCGGGGAACGCATTCGCGGGGGCGGCGGGCCACAGCCTCGAGGTGGCCCGCGACACGGCCCGCCCGACACTCGACGCGTCCGCCGCGCCCGCGCTGCACCTGGCCAGCGGACGGCTGGCGCTGGCGTTCAACGAGACGATGGACGCTTCGTCGGCCGTCCCCGGGAGCCTGCACGTGACGTCGGCGCTGCACGGGGAGGGCAGCCTGTCGGTGGACCTGGACGGCGCCGCCGTCGACGCCGCGGCGCACGGGCGGAGCATTGCGCTGACGCTCACGCAGGCGCAGAGGGCCGAGATCGCCGAGTACCACAAGAGGCCGACGGCCGGCGGCGGGGGCCCCGGCATACAGGTGCACGCCGGGACGGGCGCGTTCGCCGACCTGTCGGGCAACCCCCTGCTGCCCGCCGCGGCGCCGCTCGCCGTCGACCCGCTCGGCGTCCCGCCGCTGCTTCTCACCGGCCCCGCGGGCCCCCCGCCGGCGCTGAACCTCTCGAGCGGGACGCTCTCGCTCGCGTTCGACGAGGCCGTGGACGCCGCGGCGGCCGACGCGGCGGCCGTCGCGATCCGGGCCGGCGAGTGGAGGGTGGCGCTCGGCGGCGCGGACGTGCGGGCAGCGGCGGCGCCGGCGGGGCAGGGCGGCGCCGGGATCGAGGTGGCTCTCACAAGGGCCCAGAGGGACGCCGCCGCCTCGGCACTCTCCCGGGAAGGCGCCCCGAGCGCGCTGCTCGACGTCGGGGACTCGGCGTTCCGCGGCGCCGCCCCGCGAGGCGTCGCGTACCCCGGCGCATCCGGCCTGCCGCTGTCGGTGGCGCCCGACGGCGACCCGCCGGCGCTGGCTGCCGCCGTCCGCCCGTCCCTGGACACGGGAAGCCGCAAGCTGACGGTCGTGTTCGGCGAGACGGTCGACGCGTCGTCTGCCAACGCGTCGCTCTTTTACGTCGAGGGCCTCGGCGGGGAGGCGCGCATGTCGCTGGCCGGGGCGGCCCCGTCGACGGCCGACAGCACGGCCCTGGTGATCACGCTCACCGCGGCCCAGGACGCGCGGGCGATCGAGACGCGCGCCGCCGCCGGCGGCCTGCGCCTCGACATCGGCGCCGGGGCAGTCTCGGACCTGGCGGGAAACCCCGTGCAGGGCGTGCGCGGGATCGCGCTCGACGTGCAGGCGGACCGGGGGAGGCCCCACCTCGCCGGCGCGCCGGTGATCGACGTCGCCAACGGCCTGCTTACAATCACTCTGCACGAGTACATTGACGTCTCGGAGGTGCACCCGAGGCTGATGATCTTTTCGTACTGGCCGAACAGCCGCGTCTTGCTGGGCGGCTCGCAGGTGGCGACGACCGAGGACGGCCCGTCCTTTACGCTCAAGCTCACGCCCGGGCAGCACGACCAGATTGCGAGGCACGCGGGCCGCGGCATGACCCTGACGATCGGCGACGGCGCGATCACCGACCTGTCCGGCAACCGGATAGCCAGGTCGGGCACGAACAGCTTCCGCCTGGTCAATACGATGTCGGATCCCGGAGTCGCCGGCCCCCCCGCCGTCCAGCACCTCAACATGTCGGCCGGCACGGCCACGTTCCGGTTCAACGAGACGATGGACGCGTCTAGGACCGACCCGTCGCTGGTGTCCATAGCGGTCCCGGGAGCCGACCCCGTGCCGCTGGGCGGCGCCGAGGCGCGGACGATCTTTGTGGGCAAGTGCGGGTTCCCCCGCTTTGACTCCCTCAGCCTCCTGGGCGAGGGCGCAAACCGGCTGTGCGGAAGCGACGTCGTGTCGCTGGCGCTCACGGCGGGGCAGATGGCGGCCCTGTCGCGCGCGCTGGCCGGATCCGGCGGAGAGGGGGCGGGTACGGCGTACGCCAACATTTCGGCCGGCGCGTTTGCCGACTCGCTCGGCCACGCCATGTCGGCCCCTGCCCCGCGCGTGCCCATGGCGGTCGAGGCCGACTCGCTCGGCCCCGCGCGCGAGGGCACGTTGCGCGACGAGCTGCCGCTGTTCTTCTACCCCGGCGGCAACACGGGGGGCCTCTTGTGGCGCCTCGACCTGTACAACAGGTACCACGGCATCGAGCCGGCCCTGCCGGTCCTTAACATGTCGGCGGGGACGCTCGAGTTTGCCCTTGACGAGCTCGTGGCGGCCGCGTCGGCCGACCCGTCCAAGGTGTCGGTCTCCGGCGCGGCGGGCGGCTCGCCCGTGAGCCTGGGCCGCGCCGCCGGCCCGGCGGCCGACACCGGCCGGCCCGCGCTGCGGCTCACCGCCGATCTAAAGGCGTCGATCGCCTCCCTGAACGCCTCGTCGGGGCCGGTCCAGATCGACCTGGCCGCCGGGGCCTTTGCCGACCTGTGGGGGAATCCGTCCCTGCCGATGCCGGGCCTGCGGCCCGTGGTAGTGGCCGACGCGGTGGGGCCGGTGCCGGACCCGCGGCACCCGCCCGTCCTCGACCTGGCCGACGGCACGCTCAGCGTGTGGCTTGACGAGTACGTCGACGGCTCGCGGACGGACCCGTCAAGGGTGAGCCTTGCGGTCGCGGCCGGCGGGGGGTCCCCCCTGGTCGTGCGGCCGGGCGCGGGGCCCGCGGATGCGGCCGCCGGTGCAGGCGGCAGCGACCACGCGGCGCTCGCGCTCTCGCCGGCGCAAAAGGCGGCGGTCGCGCTGGCCGTCGGGGGCGCCCCCGGGACGGCCGCGCTCGACGCGCAGGCCGGCGCGTTCAGCGACGCGTCGGGCAACCCGTCGCCGCCGGCGCAGGGTGTCCGGGTGGTCGTGCGCGGCGACGACCGCCCGCCCGCGCTTGCAGGCCCCGCCCCGCTCCTGCTGGACCTCTCGGCCGGCACGCTGACGTTTGCGTTCGACGAGCACGTCAACGCCTCTGCCGCCAACCCGTACGCCGTCTCGCTTACGAACCTCACGGGCGGCGACAGGGCGCAGCTCGGCGGGGCCTCCGTCGTCTCCCCGCCTCCCTCCCCCGACGCCGTCGTCGTGCGCCTCGCGCCCGAGCACGTCGGCGCGGCGGCGCGCCTGGCCGCCGCCGGGCAGCTGCGCGTCGACGCAGCCGAGGGGGCGTTTGCCGACCTGTCCGGCAACGCGTTCGCCGGCGCGACTGGCCTGGCCGCGCCGCTGGCGCCGGACTCGGAGCCGCCGCGGCTGCTCGCCGCCGCCGCCGGCGCGCACGGGCTCGACCTCGGCTCGGCGAGGCTCGAGCTCGCGTTCGACGAGAACGTGGATGCGCCGGCCGTCAACGCGTCGGGCATACGCGTGGCCACGCGGGACGGCCTCGGCCCGGGCCCGCTGCGCGGGGCCACCGTCGAGCAGGCCTGGCCGGGCACCTCGGTGTCCGTGCGGCTCACCGCGGCCCAGGCGGCCGCCGCCGCGTGGGCCCACCGCCACTCGGACGAGCCGCTGGCGGCCAATGTGACGGCCGCGGCCGGGGTGGCCGACCTTGCGGGAAACCCGCTCGCCGCAACCGCCGCCGCCGTGCGGCTGTCGGTCGCCGAGCACGGCGCATCCGCCTTGCAGCCCCTGATCGGGCCGCACTACTACCTGGAGGCGCGCTCGCACGCGCTCGACGAGGGCAGCGCCCAGCGGAGCGCCGGCATGCCGGGGCACGTGGCCGCGGGGCCCGGCGGGATATACGTCTCCGACGCCGCGGACGGCGTCATCGAGGTGATCGGGCCCGGGCCTCGCGCGGCGCGGTCCTCGATAGCCGCGGCGGGCTGGCTCGAGTCGGTCGGCCAGATCGCCGTCCTGCCCAATGGCACGGTGGCGGCCCTGAGCAGCGGGCATGCCGAGCACGGCAACCTGACCCTGGTCGATTCCTCCGGCAGCGCGCGCGCGTTCAGGGCGGGCTCGGGCTCGGGCGACGACCCGAGGGCGCTCGCGGCCGGGCCGAACGGCACGCTCGTCGTAGGCTCCGAGGACAACAGGGTGCGCGTGTTCGACGCGGCGACGGGCGCAAGGCTGCTCGAGTTCGGCGGGGCCGGCGCGGCCGGCGGCGCGCCGGGCGGCCTTGCATTCTCGAACATTACGGGCGTGGCCGCCGGCGGGCCGAACGGGACGATCGCGGTGCTGGACGGGACGGCCGGCCGCGTCCAGGCGTACCGCGCCGACGGCGCGTTCCTGGCGGCGGTCGGCAACGCGTCGGACCCCGCCGGCGCGGGGCCAGGGCAGTTCGACCGGCCGAGCGGCGTGGCCGTCGGCCCCGGCGGCCGCATATTCGTCGCCGACGCGGGCAACGGAAGAATCCAGGCGTTCGGCCCCGGCGGCGCGTTCGCCGCCGAGTTCGGCCTCGCGGCCGGCGGCGGCCCCGCCGGCCACCCGGCGTCCATCGCCGCCGGGCCGGGCAGCCGGCTGTTCGTCGCCGGCGCGGCCCCGGCCGGCGCCGGCCCCGCCGTCGTCGCCGAGCTCGAGCGGTTCGACCCGCCCGACGTGAGGGCCGTCGAGCCGGACGGCGCGTACGGCGAGGGGCGCAGCGTGCGGATCGCCGCCGAGTTCGACGTGCCGGTCCGCGTGGCCGGGCCTAACGCGTCGCTTGCGCTCGACGCCGGCGAAACGGCCGCCGCCTGGTACGTATCGGGAAACAACACGGCCACGCTCGAGTTCGTGTACCATGTCGGCCGCGGCGACGCGTCCGGCGACCTCGATGCGCTCTCGCTCAACGTCACCGGCGAGGGCGGCAGGATCGTCGCCGGCGGGCACAAAGAGGTGCCCGGCCTGCTCGCCGGCCCCGGCGAGCCGCGGTCGCTCTCGCGCAACAGCGGCATCGAGATCGAGACCGTCCGTCCCGCCGTAACCAGGGTGACGGCCGGCGTCCCCGACGGCCTCTACGGCCGCGGCGCGCAGATACCCGTGTCCGTCTGGTTCTCCGAGCCCGTCGCCGCCGCGTCGGCGACGAGCCTGGCGCTGGCGACGGACGACGGCCCGGGCGCGGGCACGACCGCCGTCCGCGCCAACGGGACGGTGCAGGGCGCGCGTACGCTCTCGGTGAACTTTACGTACAGCGTGGGGCCGGGCGACGACGCGGCAATGCTCGGCTACGCGTCGGCCGCCTCGCTCACAGCAGACGACCCCGCCGGGGTGTCCGACAGGGCCGGCAACCGCGCCAACCTGACGCTGCCCGCGCCCGGCGCGGACGGGTCGCTGAGGGAGGGGCACGCCATTCAGGTGATCGGAACCATCCTCCACGCGGCGGTCGAGTCGGCGGCGATCACGGGCGGGAACGAAATGACGGTCGCGTACTCGGCTGCCCTCGACGCCGCCCTTGCGGACTATGGGAACCTGACGCTCTCGTCGGGCGGCCGGCCGCCCCTCGTGTCCCTTGCGGGGTCCGGCACGGCGGAGCACACCGTCGTATTCGGCGGCCCCCCCGCGGGCGACGACGACACGGCTACAGTCGACATTGAAGCGCTGCGCGGCAACAGCAACCACCACTCGTTCCCGGGCGCCGCGGGCCTGCATGTGGCCGACGGCCAGCGCCCCTCCGTCGCCTCGGCGACCGCCGTGTCGCCGGACCGCATAGCCGTAACGTTCACCGAGCCGGTCTCGGCGCCGGAGGCGGCCGACCCGTCAGCGGCGTGGGTGCTGTCGGGCCCGTCCGCGGCCGGCCTGTCCGTGTCGCGCAGCCCCGCGATCGACAACGCCGCGTCCGTCGAGCTTGCCCTGTCCGGGAACGTCTCGGGCACCGCCCCGAACATGTCCCTGTCGTACGTCGCGGCCGCCGGCGGCGTGTCGGACCTGGCCGGCGACCCCATGGCCGACGAGGGCCCCGTGCGGGTGGCCGACGCCATCCCGCCCCAGTTCGCGGCCGCCGTGACGGCGCCGGACAGCATAGCCGTAACGTTCACCGAGCCGGTCTCGGCGCCGGAAGAGGCAGACCCGTCAGCGGCGTGGGTGCTGTCTGGCCCGTCCGCGGCCGGCCTGTCCGTGTCGCGCAGCCCCGCGATCGCCAGCTCGGGCTCTGCCGTGCTCGGCCTGTCTGCAAACGTATCGGGCACCGCCCCGAACATGTCCCTGTCGTACGTCGCGGCCGCCGGCGGCGCATCCGACGCGGCCGGCAACCGGATGGGCGCCGCGGGCCCCGTGCGGGTGGCCGACGCCCTCCCGCCTGTCCTCCGGGCCGCCGCCGTGTCGCCGGACCGCATTGCCGTAACGTTCAGCGAGCCGGTCACGGAGACCGGGGCGGGGGCCGACCCCGCCGCCGCGTGGCCGCTGTCGGGGCCCGATTCCGCCGGCCTGTCCGTGTCGAGCAGCCCCGCGGTGCACGGCGCCCGCTCCGTGCTGCTCGGCCTGTCCGGGAACGTCTCGGGCACCGCCCCCGACATGCGCCTGTCGTACGACGCGGCGGCCGGCAACGCGTCCGACGAGGCTGGAAACAGGGCGGCCAGCTCGGGCCCCTCGCGCGTCGCCGACGCGCTGCCGCCCCTGTTCACGGCGGCCGCGACGGCGCCGAACCTCGTGGCCGTGGCGTTCAGCGAGCCCGTCACGGCCGCCGAGCCGGCCGATCCGGCCGCGGCGTGGGCCCTGTCGGGCCCGTCCGCGGCCGGCCTGTCCGTGTCGCGCAGCCCCGCGATCGACGGCGCGCTGTCCGTGGGCCTCGGCCTGTCAGGGAACGTTTCGGGCACAGCCCCCGCCCTGTACCTGTCGCACGGCGCGGCCGCCGGCGGCGGCGCGGCCGACGCGGCGGGGAACGCGCCGGTCCCGGCGGCCCCCGCCGGCCCCGAGGCCGCGGCCGCCGCCGTCGCGGACGGGCTCGCGCCGCGCATACTGCACGCGGAGATCACGGGCCCGCTCCGGGCGTCGGTGCAGTACAGCGAGCCCGTGCGGGCCGGCCCCGGGGCGTACGGGCCGGTGCACGTGGACGGCGGGGGGCCGCGCCCCGTGGAAGGCGTGTCGGGGAACGGCACGGACGGGCACACGGTCCGGTTCGGCGGGGAGCCGGCCGCGGCCGACTCGACGGGGTCGATAACGGTGGACGCGGCGGCGGTGGCGGACCTGGCGTCGCCGCGGCCCAACGCGCTCGGCCCGCCCGGGCCGCTGGACGTGCGCCTCGACGACGGGCAGCGCCCGAGGCTGGTGTCTGCGGCCGTCACGGGGCCGCGCACCGCGGCCGTCCTGTACGACGAGCCGGTCTCCGCGCCGGGGCCGGGCGGCGCGCAGCCTGCGTACTCGCGGCTTGTCGTCGACGGGGCGGCCAGGGAGATCACCGGATCGAGGGGGCTCGGCGGCTCGGCCGAGCACGTCCTAGAGTTCGGCGGCCCGCCCGCCGGCACGGGCGCGACGGGGTCCGTCGACGTCGACCCCGAACGGGTCTCGAGCGAATCGTCGGGACCCCTCGGCTCCGGCGCGCGCATCGAGGTCGCCCTGGCCGACGGCCAGGCGCCGCGCGTCCTCTCGGCGAACGTGTCGGGCCCCCACCGCGTGACCGTCGCGTACAGCGAGCCCGTGTGGGCGGGCCTGGGGTCGTACCTGAACCTGACGGTCGGCGGGGTGGCGCTCCCAGCCGAGGGGCTGTCGGGAGACGGCACGGCGATGCACGCGATCGAGCTGGGAGGGGCCCCGGCCGCGGCCAACTCGACGGGGTCGATGGCGGTGGACGCGGCGGCGGTGGCGGACCTGGCGTCGCCGCGGCCGCACGCGCTCGGCCCGCCCGGGCAGCTCGCCGTGCGCCTCGGCGACGGGCAGGGGCCGCCGATAGAGTCGGCGCGGATTACGGGGCCGAGCGAGGTGACCGTGCGGTACGCCGAGCCCGCGGCGGCCGCGCCGGGCGCCTACTCGTCGCTCTTCGTCGGCGGCTCGGCGCGCGAGATCGCCGGCTCGACCGGCCTCGGCGGCTCGGCCGAGCACGTCCTCGTGTTCGGCGGCGCGCCTGCGGCCGGCAACGGCACGGGGTCCGTCTCCGTCGACCCCGCGCTCGTCGCCGACGGCGGGGGCGCCCCCATGGGGACGGGCGCGCCGTTTGCGCACGCCCTCGACGACGGCCAGGCCCCGTCGGTGCTCTCGGCGGCCGTCACGGGGCCGCGCACCGCGGCCGTGCTGTACAGCGAGCCCGTGTGGGCCGGCCTGGAGTCGTACCTGAACCTGACGGTCGGCGGGGAGGCGCGGCCCGTGGAGGGGCTGTCGGGGGACGGTTCGGCCAGGCACGTCGTCCGGTTCGGCGGCGCGCCCTCGCATGCGGGCGCGGCCGGAACGATCGCGATACGCGCGGCCGAAGTGCTGGACAGGTCGCTGCCCGAGCCCAACGCGCTCGGCGCCTCGGACGTGCGGATCGCCCTGGCCGGCGCCGACGAGGCCGGCGCGACGGCCGACGCCGTGTTCGCGGGGCCGAACAGGCTGCGCATCGAGTACAGCGCGCCGCTAGGCCCGCCCGATGCGCACGAGGGGCCCGTGTACGGCGAGATCAGGGCGGCGGGCATGGCCGCGGCGGCGGCGCCCGCGGACGGCGGCGTGTCGGGCGTGTGGACGGCGGTGCACACGGTCCGGTTCGGCGGGCCCGGCGTGCACGCCGGCCAGTCGGGATCGATCGCGCTGAACACGGACCTGGTGAGCGCGCCGGGCGCCGATCCCCACGTGTTCCACGCCGACGCGATCCCCGTGCGGGCCGGCGCGTCCGTGCGCACGGTCGAGCCGGCCGGCGGGGCGCCCGCGGTGGCCATCGAGCCGGACGGGTTCACCCGGGCGGTCGACGCGACGGCCGCCGGCGACGCGGCGAGCCCCTCGGTCAACGTGTCGGCGCTCGCGGCCGGGCCGGCGGCCGGCGGCGGCGGCAGCGGCGGCGGCGGCGGCGGCGGCCGGGCGCTCACGGTGGAGTTTCCTGCCGAGGGGGTCCGCATCGCCGCATCCTTCGCCGAGGTTGCGTTCCCGCCGAACGCGACGGCCCGGATGGTGCCCGCCGACGGGATACTCGTGCTGCGCCTGGCAACGGGGGCGGGGGTGCCGGGCACCGCCGAGGTGGCCGCGGCGTTCGGGCTCGCCAGCGGCGACCTGGCGGGGCCGCCGAGGGTCGTAGAGGTCGGCGATCCCGGCGTGCACATCGTGTTTGACAGGCCCGTGCGCATACAGGTCAACGGGCAGGCCGGCGCCCTAGCGTTCTACGTGAACGGCACGGACGGCTCGGTCGTCCCGATCCGCACCGAGTGCGGCGCGGACGACGCGGCCGCCGTCCACGGGCAGCTCAACGGCTCCGGCGAGTGCCAGACCGACTCGGGCGCCGACAAGGCGATCCACACGTACCACCTGACCCTGTTCGGCACGGTCGCCAGGGCCGACGGCGGCGCGGGCGGCGGCGCGGGCGGCGGCGGCGGCGGCGCGGCCGGGGAGTCGGGGTACTCGCTGACGGGGGTAATGACGGCCACGCTCGTGGACGGCCGGCCGGGAGGGGGCGCCGGCGCCCCGCCGCCTGCGGCGGTGGCGCAGATGCAGCTGCCGGGCGGGCAGTTCCCGGGCGGCGGGAGCGGCGGGGCCGGGGGCGGCGGCGGCGGCGGGAGCGGCGCCCGCCTTGCGCCCGCCGGCGCCGGCGCCGTCACCATATACGGCGCGGCCTGGGACTGCCGCGAGGGCGCGATGCGGATCACGCTCAACGCGGGAATTAGCCCCGAGGTCAGCGTCCTGTCGTCCGAGGGGGCCGCTGCGGCGCAGCGGGCCGCCGGGCCGCACCCCGAGGGCAGCACCGTCTACGAGGCGCCGCTGCCCGGCGATCCGATCCTGTCGATACGGGCGGTGCTCGCCGAGGGGAGGACGGTGTCGGTGGCGACGGAGGACGTGCGCACGGGCGGGCAGTGCGCCGGCGAGGCCGTCTTTGCGCAGTACGGGGCGGGGGCGGATGCCGCGGCGAGGGCGGATGCGGATGCGGATGCGGATCGGCTCCCGCCCGCGGCGGATCCCGATGCGCCGCCGCAGCCGCCGCCGCCGCCGCCGGATGCGCAGGATGCGCGGCCGGGCGCCGGCACGGATGCCGATCTGCCGCCCGCGGATCGGCGGGACGGCCAGGCCGATGCGCCGCCCGCGGCGGATCCCGATGCGCCGCCGCCGCCGCCGGCCGATGCGCCGCCCGCGGCGGATCCCGATGCGCCGCCGCCCGCGGGCGTGCGGGACGCCGCATCCGATCCGGACGACGCCGTGCCGGGCGGAGGCGGAGGCGGCTGCCTGATCGCGACGGCCGCGCACGGGACGGAGCTCGCCCCGCAGGTGCAGCGCCTGCGCGAGCTGCGCGACTCGACGATCCTCAGCACCGAGTCCGGCCGCGCGTTCATGTCCGCGTTCGGCGCCGCATACTATGCGTTCTCGCCGCAGGTGGCCGACCTAGAGCGCGAGCACCCCGCATTCAGGCAGGCTGTAGCCGCGCTTGCCGCGCCAATGCTGCACGCGCTGCAGGTCGTCGACGCGGCCGAGCCGGGGTCGGAGCTGGGCGTAGCCGCGTACGGCGCGCTGGCGATCGCGCTGGCGGCCGGCATGTACGCTGCGGCGCCCGCGTACGGCGCGTGGCATGCGGCGCGACTGGCCGGCCGCCGCCGCCGCCGCCGCAGCTGCATGTAATGCCGCAACGGCCGCGGCCGCGCCCGCGCGCCCCGGCCGCCGCTTGCGAGCGCGCGCTAGACGGCCGTCCCCCTGCTGCATCCGCCGCACGCTCCCCCCGCATCGTGCATCGCCACTCGCGGGGCGACCGCCAGGCCGCCGCCGCCTGGGCGTCGGCCTGGCACGGACATGGGCTCGCGCCTCTGCGGGCGGCTCGCGCCTCTGCGGGCGGCTCGCGCCTCTGCGGGCGGCTTGCGCAGGCGAGACTCTAATATCATGGAGCCTGCGTCCCGGCTGCATGAAGGAAGACGGCGTGTTTGACGACCTCGGGCGCTTCGAGTCGATGACGGCCGAGGAATTTGAAAAGTACCGCGGCGAGTGGGTTGCGGTTGCCGGCGGCGAGATTGTCGCGCACGGCAAGGATCCGTTGCGCGTTGTCCGGCAAGGATCCGCCGCGGGCAAGGGCGTGCCCTACATGAGGTACTTTTACGCAAGCGCGTCCGAGGTGCCGCTTATCTACACGTGGTGACCGGCCGAATGCGGGGCGCGGGATGGGCGCAAGCAGACACCCTGCCTGTGCTGCAACCGGGGGCGGAAAAGCGGGACGACTCCGCCATGATCCCTGCACTGCCAATCATGGTGCGGAATCCGGCCGCCCCCGCCTCGGCCGCTGCCATGCGGATTCGGGCGGACGGTGTGATCGACACGGGCGCCTCCGTCTCGGCGCTTTCCCTGTGGGCAGTTTGGCGCATGGCATTGTAGTAGGCGAGGAATCCGCAAAGCCGGCGTTTGGCGCATCAGGAAAATTCACTGCGTACAGCACAAGGGTTGGCATGGAGGTGTTGGCGAGGGCCCCTGCAGAGTCCCGGATGATACGAGGGCGTTGGAATCAGGGCGGCAGTGCGACTTCCGCACATCACCGTGGCCGTGAGGAGGAGGGCGGGAGGGAGGGAGATGCGGCTGCGCGTGCGCGCGGACAATTATGACCACCTGCCCCCGAGGGGATGGCGGGTCGACGGCGGCGGCCTGCCGCCACTGCCATATCCCGTCAGGAAGAGGGCCTGGCCAAGTATGCCCCCCCCTCCCTCGTGGAGGCGGCCGCTCAACGGCCGCCCCCGCGGGGATGCCGCGCCGGGCGGGGTCCCAATGCCGGCGGCCCGGGCGCGCCGCGCTGTCGACTACGAGGCGCGGCGGGGATGCCGCGCCGGGCGAGGTCCCAATGCCGGCGCGGGATCCGCGCGCCGGCCCTGCAGCCCGCGCCGGCCCTGCAGCCCGCGCCGGCCCTCCCAATACCAGGCGCATGCGGCCGCCGCGCCATGCGCGGGTGATGCAGCCGTGCAGATCGCGCTCTTTCTGGGCGCAGGCGCCTCCGTCCCGTACGGCATGCCCGCCACAGCCGGCCCGAGGGTCAAGATGCGATCGATTGACGCCAGCGTTCCGCCCGAAGGCATGCAGCATCCCGCGGAATTTCCCGATGTCGAGCACATCCTGTCCGTGGCCGACCGGACGATCGACTTCGCAGTCCGGGGGCGCGGCTGCCGCGCGGCGGCTTGCCGGCCGCCGCCCGATCGGTATCCGTGTTTTTAATGCGGCGCCTAGCCCGCCCCCGGCCGGCCCGGAGCACGGCGGGCTCCGGGCATGCCCGAATGCGCACCGCGGTTCGTGCACGTTCAGGTTCCCTGCAGCCTTCGCGCTTGCGCTGGCCCCCGCCGGAGCAGGGCGCGACGGGGACCTCGACAGGCCCGAATGCGCACCGCGATTCCGCGGACCGCATCCGCAGGCCTTATAATGAGCCCCGGCGTAGCGCCGGCATGCCGGCCGCAATAGAGGCCGAGCGCGAGCGGGCGGCGGACGCAGTGGAAACCGCCGGGCCGGCGCCGACCGCAATGCCCGACGCCGAGATCAAGCGCATGTTCATTTCGCTGATCGATCCGACGGCGATGGCGCGGACCGACAGGTGCATACACACGGCCGAGCTGATCGGCGCGTACTCGGCCGGCGCGGGCTGGGACAAGGGCGTCCGCCTGGCGCGCCTGCTCGGCGACACCTACAGGGACATGTCCAGGATAGCCGACAGGCCGGTGGTGGCCGACACGTAGCCATATGTGGAAGGTCCTCGAGGGCGGAGTTTAGATGGTCGGGATGATCGCGTCCGGCAGCCTCGGCGTTCCGGCCGCGCGGCTTCACCGCCTCGGCGTTCCGGCCGCGCGGCTTCACCGCCTCGGCGCGGCGGCAAGCAGGGGCGCGGGCCGGCAAGCCGGCCCGCGCGGCGCGACAAAAAGGATGTGGTTGTGAGGGGAAGCAGCCCTGGCAGGGGGAGCGGCAAGCAGGGGCGCGGGCCGGCAAGCCGGCCCGCGCGGCGCGACAAAAAGGATGTGGTTGTGAGGGGAAGCAGCCCTGGCAGGGGGAGCGGCAAGCAGGGGCGCGGGCCGGCAAGCCGGCCCGCGCGGCGCGACAAAAAGGATGTGGTTGTGAGGGGAAGCAGCCCTGGCAGGGGGAGCGGCAAGCAGGGGCGCGGGCCGGCAAGCCGGCCCGCGCGGCGCGACAAAAAGGATGTGGTTGTGAGGGGAAGCAGCCCTGGCAGGGGGAGCGGCAAGCAGGGGCGCGGGCCGGCAAGCCGGCCCGCGCGGCGCGACAAAAAGGATGTGGTTGTGAGGGGAAGCAGCCCTGGCAGGGGGAGCGGCAAGCAGGGGCGCGGGCCGGCAAGCCGGCCCGCGCGGCGCGACAAAAAGGATGTGGTTGTGAGGGGAAAAGGTTCTATAGGAAAGGGTGGGGCCAGAAACGTGGACTGCGTCGTCGGCCTTGCAGCGATATCTAGGACAACGCGCAGGACGAATTCGGGCGACACCACCGCGCGGCGCCGGAGTGAGGGCGTCGCCCCGGTGTCCGCGGCTACCGTAGCACACAAGGTGGCCAACCCGTCGGCCTACGTCGGCGTCGACCTGCACAGGGACTCGATCCAGTTTGCCGTGGTCGACCGCGAGGGAGCCGTCGTCTCCAACAAAAAGGTCGCGAACGACCGTCAGTCGATTAGGAGGGCGTGCGCCGAGATCCCCAACGGGGCATGGTACGTCGTCGAGTCGTCATCAGTATGGTACGGTGTTTATATGCTTATGACGGCAGAACTTGGCCTTGATGTCGTCGTGGCCAATCCGCGCCAGATCCGGTCCATTGCCATCTCCAAGAAAAAGACGGACGAAAACGACGCGGCCCTGTTGGGCAAGCTCCTGCGCCTCGACCACATCCCCGCCGTGTACGTACCAAGCCACGAGGCAATCAGGAACCGGCAGCTCGTGAGGCACAGGCATGCACTGGTCACAAAGAGGTCGTACTTCAAGAACAAGATACACGGAATACTGTTGCAGGAGGGAATAAAGATCAAGGGCGCCCCGTTTGCAAAGGCGTACGTCGCATCCCTGCGTAAGCTCGGCGACTATCGCATAAACGTCTACTTGGACATAATTGATAATCTGTCCGGGCCCATAAAGGACGCCGACGAAAGAATTGGCCGCGCAGCCAACGCCGACCGGTACGCGCGACACCTCGTGACAATACCCGGCGTCGGCGCGTACACGGCGCTGGCCATATCGTCGTCGATCGAGGTGATCGAGAGGTTTCCGACGGCCGACGCGCTCCTCGCCTACTTTGGGATCGTTCCGAGTGTGAGGGACTCGGCAGACACGCATCACCACGGCCGCATAACCAAGACCGGCGACATTTTAGTGCGGCACCTGGCCGTCGAGGCTGCTGTGTCCCACACCAGGTGGTCCCCTGGTAGCACCATTACGAAATTTTACATGCGCCTCAAGAAAAGGAAAGGAATGGCAAAGGCCAGGGTGGCCGCTGCGGCAAAGCTGCTGCGAGCCGGCTACTGGATGCTGCGGGAGGACAGGGACTTTTCCGACATCCCTCCACCTCCTCCCACCCCGGGTAAGAGGGGATGTCGGACATGACGGTTGGCACTCCAGAGCTGCGCACTCAGTATGGGGGAGAGCCCCGGTCACGTAGCTGCAGAACGGTGCCAACAAAGGGACAAAGATGGTCATGAGGGAGGGCCGCAAGGCCCAAGCCTCGAATGGATACATGTCCGCCCCCTTGTCCTAACGGTGGCGCCCGTGCGGGCGGGCTGTGACGGCTCGCCCGCCAAGCCCCCGTTCACTTATATAATGACCACATGGATAATGACCACATGGATACAGGGACGGGCGGGATGCGGATCCCATGGAGGGGCTGGAGGAGGTGCGGGCGACGGTCGCGCAGGTGCTGGTCACGGTGCTAAAGATCAAGCCCGTGGAGCCGGACGGCGAGGAAGAAGATGACGGCCCCGACATGCCGCCCGAGCTGGTCAGGCCGAAGGAGCCGCCCCAAATATGCAGAAAAGCCCTCATGAGGAGCGAGTGGGCGCTGCGGAAGCGCTACAAAGAGTGGGGAAAGGACTACATATTCCCGCCCAAGCCCAAGAGCATCTACGGCATGCTGTCCAAGTACGCCGTCCCCGGCGTGACGTCCCAGGACATGGTCCAGGAAGTCAGAAGGCGGAGGTTCCAGTGACGGCCGCGCCCGCCTCCGATTCGGCAGGCGTGACGACAGGCGACCCGGCGGCGAGGTTCGGTGTACTGCGACACGGGCCCGATCGTGGCGGCAGTGACGGGGCCGGCCGATCCGTTTTTTGACGACGCGATGCGCTTCTTCAAGGCGGCCGAGCTTGGCGGCATGCGGCTGATCATTTCGAGCCTAGCACTTTCAGAGGCCGTCGACGTCATACTCAAACGCACCAAGGCGGGGCGCAGGTGCGCCGACGAGAGCGGCAGAGAGCGCGAGGTGGTGGATTCGGATGCGGCGGCGGCGGCGGTCAGGAATCTTGTATACTTCATCTATGATCTAAAGGCAAACAAGAGGGCGGGCATTCTCGAGGAAGAGGCCGAAGTAAGGCCAGATTTTGCACACCTGTACAGAATGATGCTCAGGCATCAAGGCCGGACTCCGCAGGCCCGCAAGGGTGACACATACCGACACGTTGGGATGGGGCCGATCGACTGGTTGCACATGGCGCTGGCGCGCCTTGCAGGCGTGCGGGCCATATGCACCACGGACAGGGCCATGGGGCAGATATCCGGCAACAAGATGTACGGCGGCATCGAGGTCGTCGTCCTTCGGCCCCGCTAGTCCGACTGCCATGCCAAAGACGCGAGTTTCAGCCGAGCCGGCGCTCGTTGCGCACGCATTCCAGGGTACAGCACTTCAGGGCATCGCGATCCCCAGTCAACCCACGAGTGATGGGCCGGCGCCCCCCGGCGGGCGCCCAGATCTGCCGGGCCGGCCCGGCTCGACCCGGTGTGCACAGCGGCGCGGCGGGGCCACGCGCCGCGGGCGGCCTGCGGGGATCGGACACGGTTCTGCTCAAAATTCGTGCCCATGGGCCTGCCCTTAATTGATCGATCGCGCGCCGCCGACGTGCGCTACTCCAGCCGCGCCTGAAACCCCGACTGGAGAGGCGGGGTCTCAGCGGCCGGCTTTATTTCCCCAAGCTTGACGGCGTTGTTGTAGTCCGCCGCATTCGCGATGAGTGCGAACCACTTGTCGGGATGCTCAAAGCCGACCCCCGCCGCCTCCATGGGGCGCAGCCCGTCTATTCCCGTGTGCGACCTTGCGACGTTGAAGTGTATCTGGTACAGCCCGATGTACGTCGTGTCGAGGCACTTCAGCCCCCTGCACGACTCTACAAAGTCCCTCAGCGTGTCGTTGTCGCGCTCCTTGAGGTTCGTGTGGGTGTCGCCGTCCAGGTGGATGTGCCTTATGTGCATCGACGGCTTGCCCTCGGCGTTGTACCTGAACACGCGCTCGTGGGCACTGGCAAAGTTCTTGGCCCCGTCGCTCTTTACCAGGGACGGGACGGTCCCCCTCACGGCCATGTCCATCCGAAACATAGGCGCGACGTCGTGCGACCCCTTGTTCCGCCCTATCTGGTGCGCCGTCAGCAGCCGCGACCCCTCGTCCGACGTCGTAAAGATCACGCACTTTATCCCGTTGATGTAGACGATTATCTCGTCGGTGTACATGGTCTCGGACATGAAGAGGTCGAGCGACATGAGGTACGGGGTGACCATGCGCGGGTAGTACACGAACCAGTAGTGCAGCGTCGATCGGCGCGGCCGACGGTTGTTTTTGGCTATGGAATCGAGTATGTCGCGGACCTTTTTGCAGCAGGGCCTGTCCCCGAGCGCCATCCTGATGTCCTCGGGCGTGTACGTCCTGCCCTTGAACCCGTCCTCGGGCGTAAAGCGCCTCTTGCAGGACTCTGCCAGGCAGCGGTAGACCTGCACGTTGCGGTATTTGTTGTGCCTGACGAACGACGGCCTGAAGTTCGTCGACCTGCAAAAGCAGCACCGAATACTGGGCATGCCGATGATGCGCCGTCTTCTTCGGCTCACCCGCCAGCGCGCCCTCGGCGCCCGCATCGGGGGCGTCGCGGGGCTGTACAGCTTTTTCATCGCGGCGATGTGCTTGCACGCCCGGCACGTGTGCGCAAACCCCTTGCAGCCGCAGAGCCACTGGCCCACGATGAACGCGATCCTGTGCCATTCGCCGTCCTTCGAGACGGACATCGCCTCGTACTCGTACTCGTTGATCTTTCGGACATGGATTGTTCCGCGCTTTCCCGTGAAACTAAGGACTTGCTCCGCCACGACGACCGGCAAAATTTTGGTGGTAATATTACTGTTTAAGCCGCTCCATCTGCTTAGAACGACGATCCGCGCAACCGCGCGCCTCGAGCCGCATTCGATCTTTTGAAGGCGAATGCGGCGTGGGCTGGAGGAAGGCGCCGTTGGAATAACGCGCGATGCCGATCCAGCACCGGCCCAAAAACGCCAGCCTCTTGCGCAGCCGCGCGCCGCGCGGCGCAGGCCAATTAAGAAACCGCGGCGAGCACGAATTTTGAGCAGAACCTCGGACACGAGCCGTACGGGAAGGGGAGGGGCAGGCTACGGCGGCGGATGCACGGCGGAGGGGATGGAGGTGCGGCAAGGCGGGCGCGCAGTTCCGGCGGTCGGCTACCCCGCGGGGGGTTCCGGCGGCGGCCCGGGCCCCTGCGCCGGGCCGGTCAGGGTGCCGACGAGTATGGCCAGCACGGAGTCGAGCTCGATCAGGGGCGGGCTGTTCTTGATCCGCATCATGGACTCGGTGTACAGGAGGGCGTTGATCATGACCCATACGTTGTACCCGATCAGGCTGGCGACAAAGTACAGCACGCGCGGGCCCTGCTTGACCGTCCTTGTGCGCGGGCGCGACATCTTGAACTGGCGGCTTCCCGCCTCCCCGCCCCGCCTCCGGGCGTACATTTCGACGTCGATGCCGGGGTCGTTCGTGCAGAACGCGACGATCTTGTCCACGGGCTCGCGGTCCTTTTTCTTGTCGATCTTTTTCTTGTCCGCCATGACGATCGTGTAGTTCGCCGAGGTGTTGCGGTCCCTGGTGATCACGGCATCCGAGACGCGCTCGCGCCTGCCCGCAACAAACTCCTTCTTGGCCTCGCGGACGTATCCGTGGTCAGGGCACGGCACGAGGTACGTGACGCCGGCATTCTCCAGGACCCTGATGACCCGGGTGTCGAAGAACTCGCGGTCCAGCATGATGACCCCCAGCCGCATTCCTCGCTCCTGGCAGGCGCGGATCAGCGCCTCGACGAGCCTGTAGTTGTCGTCGCCGGCGGAGACCGGCAGGGCGCCCAGGACGAGGCGCTCGCCCGCCACGACGCAGTGTATTACGATGTACACCTCGGCGTACGCCCTGCGGCCGTCGCGTATGGTTCCCCTGGCCAGCTCGGGGCCCGGCTTGGAGTCCCACCGCTTCGATCCGGTCTTGTCGACGCACGCGTCGAGATTTTTCCCGAGGGCCCCGGCCTTTTGCAGCCTTTCGTGCACGATGTCGACGCGCTCTGACAAGGCCGCAAGGGCCTCGTCTACCGACACGCTAGCCGCCCTTTTCCTGTACCACTCGCCGGGCGGCGTGCGCCCCCGCCTGGCCCTAGAGTGACCCTGGTAGCCGCCGGCGGCCGCTGCCGCCTAGTGCCTGTCGCGCTCTATGCGGGCCGCGGCCGCTGTTGTGTCAAAGACACGGGATTCTTCCGGACCGGTGCCCGGATGCGCAAACGCCCCAAAGCGGGATCCGCGCGTTCACGGGCAGTTCTTGCTTGAGGCGTGGCCGCCGTGCGGCGGTTTGCCGCTCGCTGCCGATCGGGCCCCGCGTTTTTGACATGACGCCCCCTCCCCCCTCCTGGCGATTCCGGACGCATTGCCTGCGGGGCGCGGCGGCCGCGGGGGCGGGTGCGCATGGGGGAGGCGGGATTCGAACCCGCGAACTCCTAGGAGACAGGATCCCCTATGTGCGATCTTAAGTCCTGCATCTCCAAAAAGCCGTCGGGCTTTCTTTGGCCAGGCTCGATTACTCCCCCGCGGCGGCTGGATCGCGGGCCGATTTAACGATTCCGCGGCGCCGGCCGATCCGCAGGCGGCATGGCGGCGGCATGCGGCCTGCGCAGGGGCACGCTCCGGCACCGGGAACCCCGCGGCGCCATGGCGTAGGCCGCCGCCGCCATGCCGCCGCCGCTCTTCGTGGCAACCGCCCTCCGGCTCGGGCGCGGGCGCATGGGAGGGGGCGGGGCCGCGGGCCGGCGCGATGCGCCCGCCGAACGATCTGTCTGGCGCCCCTGCCGGTGGGAGCCGCGGGGCGGCCGTGGACCTGGGGATGGGGCGGCCACATGGGGTTGGCCGCGACATGGTCGTCGGGTGCGCGCCCGCGCTGTACAGGATGCTGGCAGGGCGGTACACGGATGGGGCCGGCGCGGCATGGCTGGTGCGTCCCTGCGGGCGGGCAAAGCCGGGACGCTCCGGCGCTAGGGGGAGTGGGGCGGGGCGGGGACGGCTGGCCTGGCCCATCTGCCCGGGCAACCTGCGGGCTCGTGAGCTGAAAATGTGCCGTCCTGAGGCAGGCCTGCCGATCGCGGCGCCACCTGCGGGCAGCGGGGCAGGGCCCTGCAGTTGCCGCGGCGCCTTTGGCTACCATCTCGGCCTTGCCGCCGCCACGGATACCCGCCGAGGGGCGCCGCCTCCAGCGGACCCTGCACCGGCGCGTCGCATTTTCAACCCGTGGGACCAAACTCGCCCCCGACTCGCATCCTGTTCTCCGATAGCATTAAAAATGGCAGATGCGGCCCCGCGGGGATGGCGGGTAGGTGCGGCAGGGCCGCGTCCGGGTTCGGGGGCGGCGGACGATGAGCGACTTGGGGGTGATCACCACCAATCTCTACTGCGCCTCAAAGCTGCTCAAGGTATACCTCTCGGTCATGTCTGCCATCAAGTCGCGCGGGGGATACGTGGAGGGGCCGGACGAAACGCGGGGCCTCTTGGACGTCCTCGCCCCGCTGAGCCTCCATCTGCGCGGCATGTCTTATTTCGCCTTGGGCGTCGATGGCGAGGAAATGTCCGGGTTTTTGCGCCGCCGCCACCGCGAGGACTGGCAGGGCGCAAGGGACGGTATCCTATCCATCGCGTCAAGGCTTGAAAAGGGGGGCGGCGGGATGGCCCTTTCCGCGGCGGACTTGTCGATCCTAGACGACGTGTCCGACGCCCTCGACGACGAATGCGCGTCCCTGTTCAGGGAGACGCGCAGGCGATGAGTGCGCCGTACCTAAAGTGCCTTATACGCGAGCAGATTGACAGGGCCCTGTCGCTGAGGGACGCGATCCCCGACCGCTTGGGCCACGCATCCCTGGTGCGCCTGGCCGCCGCGTGCAGGAATATGCTGGAAGAAGAGTCGCGCCTGCTCGAGCAGGCTGGCGCCCTGCTCGACGCCGGCGGCGGCGGCGGCGGCGGGGCCCGCGCCGGCGATGTGCTGACGATCGTAAAGCACTGTACGAGGATCATAAGCGATATTGAGGGGTACGGCATGCCCCCGCTGCACTGCCAGTCGAGGCAGGCGATGTTTCTCAACGATGTTATCTCCGCAATGCACGCCGAGGTAGGCCTGCAGTTTCCCTGCCCGGCTGTATCGTGCACGTCAAACGAGTACTATTTTACGTACCAATTGACCAATATCATATACGCCCCGCTCCTAGAGGCGGAATTCCTGCTGCACATGCCCGACTTTTACCACGAGCTGGGCCACCTGCTGTTTGTTCGCTCTGGCGAGGCAGAATTGCGTCCTATCTTGGACTGCGTGGCCGGTGCAATCGAGAGCGTCGACGACTACTACAGGCAACATGTGGGCGGCGCTGGGCGAGAACCGGTATCGGCGCCCATACAAGACGCCGTGGAATGGATGCGGTCTGGATGGAGGCGGAGATGGATGCAAGAGGCGTTTTGCGATCTTTTCGCCCTGTTTGCGGCGGGGCCCGCATACGCATACTCGAACCTACACCTGGTGTCCAAGATGAACTCTGACATGTACGAGCTCAACCTGCTGGCCAACCAGGATCACCCCTCCGGCGAGGCTAGGATGCGCCTGCTCGACGCCGGGATGGACATTCTCGGGCACAGTCGAGAGGCGGAGCACGTCAGGGCGGAGTGGGACCGGCTGGCGCAATTTAGCGGCGATCCTTCGCCGGAATACGCCCGCGCCTTCCCGTCCGACCTGCTCCGCAGCATTGCCGCGTCAGTGCTTCCGGCGTTCGGGCGGGCGGGCCTGCGCGGCTATGCCGACGGAAAAGCGGCGCCGGCGGGGGCGGGAGGGGGGACTGTTGCCGCACTCTTGAACGACGCTTGGCGGGGCTTTTGGCGCGACGAGGGATGCGGCTTTCGCGGCCTGGAACAAGAGCTGGTTTCCAAGCTTGGGAGGATAGCGCGAAGCACCGCTGCACGATAGGTGACCCTGTGCTCTGTTACGGCCTTGCGGCTTGGCGCCCGGCATTGGCTGCGGGCGGGCACGACGGCTCGGAGGCCTGGTCGGGCGGGGCGCTCGGCCGCCGCCTGCGGGACGGCCGGCAACATCCCTGAGCGCGTCGGGGCCCGCCTTGGCGGGATCCCCCTTGCACCGCGGGCCGCCGCAGGGCCGCCGCGGATGCCGAATTCGGATCCCGCCGACGCGAGCGGTTAATAGGCGGGCCGGGCGCCCCCGCGGGCATGTCCGCGGCAGGGGGCGGCGACGGCGGGCGCGCCCGAGCCCGCACGCGCCGCGGCCCCGCCCGGCAGGGCCCGCGAGCTCCCGGGAGGGCGGCCGGCGGGCGCCCTGCGCCGGGCCGCCGAAGCGGCGCCGGCGCCCCCGCGCGCGGCCGCGGCCGCGCGCCTGGGACCGCGAGGCGAAGCACCTGCCGGTACTGCGGGCGCCCGCTGCCGGAGGGTCGCTCGCCGAAGCAGGTGCTCTGCGGCGCCGAGTGCCGCAAGCGCACGGCCGCCGACCTGCAGCGGCGGCACCCCGAGGCGAGGGTGCACTACGAGGACGCGGGCGCGGCCGAGCGCAAGCGGCGCAGGTCGGGGCCGCCGCCGCGCTCGTGCGAGCGCTGCGGGACCGCGATCCCCGGAGGGTCCATGCGCAAGCGCTACTGCGGCGACGAGTGCGCCCGGCGCGCCGCCTACGAGTCGTACCGCCGCGACCCCGCCGCGGTGGCCGCCAACAGGGCCCGCCTGCGCGAGTACGCCCGCCGGCGCTACGCGACGCCCGAGGGCAGGGCGGCGTACCTTGCCGCCTCCAAGCGCTACCAGGAGCGGGTCAGGAACGGCGGCAAGGGGCCCCCTCTGCGGCGCCCTGGCCCGCAGTACGTCTGGACGTCCGACGGGGAGTAGCGGGGCGCGCCCCGCCCCGCTCCGCCCTGTCGAGGGCCGGCCGGGCCGCGCGGCGCGCCGACGGGGGCGGAAAAAGGCGGGCCGCCGGGGCGCCCTGCACGGGCAAAGGCTGCCTCCGCCCTAGTTGCGTCGGGCGAGTGGAAAAAGGCGGGCCGCCGGGGCGCCCTGCACGGGGCGCCCGCTACGCGCACGGCGGCGGGAAACCCAAATTAAGCGCGCGCGGCTAGGCGGGCCGGATCCGTTGCACAGCATGGATAGTGCGAACGCTTGCGGAGCGTTAGGTCGCCGGTTCGAGTCCGGTCGGATCCGCCTCACTTTTGCCGTTCCTCACCCCTCGCCTCCCTGCGCACGAACCGCCCGCAGGCGCACCCCCTGACCAGGCACCTGCCAGATCCGTCAAGGTGGGCGGCCAGGTCGTGGTAGCAGCCCGCATCCAGGTTCCGGCACTGCAACGGCGCGCCGGCGCGCCGCGCGGTTATAACGCTCGCGCGCCGCCGCCCCGCCGCGGGCGCGCGCCTAGGGGCCGCCGAACACGACGCACCGCTCGCACTCGCACGAGCCGCGCTTGCCGCTCCGGGCCAGGCACGCGGCATGCTGGCCGGCCTGGCACTGCACGCACACCTCGTCGATGTTGTCGACGGACGAGTACTTGCGGGACTGGTCGAACCCGAACCCGCCGTCGCGAGGGCCGACCATGCCGGCCGCCCGCGGCGCCTGCATATCCGTGTTTCCCCGCCCGCCTGGGCGCCGCGCGGCCGCCGCGCACTGCGCTCCGGCGCTCCCGCGCGGGGGCTGGGCGGCGGCGGCGGCGGCGGCGGCAACCGGCCGCCCTTGCACAGCTCCATTGACACGGCGGCAAAGCCGGCTTTCATGCCATCGAGGGCCTCGCAGTGCGAGACCCCCGCGAGTTGCGCGCGCCGAAAGGCGGCAGGACGGCCAGGGGCGGAATGCGCCGCCGCGCTGCCCACCGTCCCCTTCTCGCCGGGCGGCGGGACGGCCAGGGGCGGAATGCGCCGCGTGGCGCCGCGTGGCGCCGCACCGCCGCCCCCGCCCCCTGCAAACTCGGCTCCCGGCGACGTGACGCTGCATCGCAGCTTTGCCTCGTGCAGCGCCTGGCCTAGGGCCCTCGGCAGGGACATGCAGACGCGCTCGCCGCCGCCGAGCAGTCAAGGTTGGTGCACGACGGCGATTCTCGCCGGAAGACCACTCCCCCGCGCCGCGCCGCGCCGCGCCGCGCCGCGCCGCGCGCGGACTGCATCCCCGGAAACTGCATGCGCCGATCTGCCCGGCTTGAACATTGGGGTTATATGCACGGGCATGCGTGCCGCGGCATGAGCGGCGGGGGCACGGGCGGGGCGAAGGGGCCCCCGCGGCGCGGCGCATCCGCCGTGCTGCCCTACCGCGGCGGCGGCGACGAGCCCGGCATGCTTCCCGGCTTTGTGCAGAACATTATGGAGGGCGGCATTGACGAGCTCGTCATTGGCATTGATCGCGACACGCACGGATGCCCCGAGGTAGCCGACGCAGCAGCCCGCTACCCCGGCCGCGTAAGGGCCGCGGTCGTGCCCGCATCGCCGGACTGGGGCTTTAGATTTGCGGCAGTGGTCTGGCACCTCATCGGGGAGGCCAGGCACGACCTCGTGCTGGTGACCAACATCGACGAAGTGCCGAGCCGCGGCGCCCTCGGGCCGACCCAAAAGGTCGGGACGGACGACCGCTACGTGCTGGAAAGCGGACCCGTATGGAGCGGGGGGGGGGGGGGGGGGCCGCGGACCCAGATATACGGCTGGACGGGGACGTTCTGGCTGTCAAAGCCGGCGCTTGGCCGGTACTTTGACCTGCCGCTGTACAAGAGCATAAGGGACGGCGGCGACGCGTTCTTTTTCACGTCCGCCGTCGCGGCAGGCCTGCGCTACCACGTCCGGCCTGAGCCGTGGATAAGGACCGTGCGGAAGGGCCACATGGAGCTGGGCTGGTTTCGGTGGAAGGTGGGCCTGAGGGAGAGCGCCGCCGCCCAGGACGACTGGTCAAAGGTAGCGCTTTACAGGAGGGCGGCCAGGAACTTTGTCGCGGTACGGCGGATACTCGCGGACGAGGGCCGCCCGTACCTTGCCGGATGGATTTCCGCAATGCTCCGGCCGAACTCGTACTGGGTGCGCCAGTCGAGGGCGCTGAGCGGCGTGGACTGGGTCTACCAGGGGCGCCTCCCGTACGACGATCTTTGGAGGCGGTGGTGGCGGCGGGCCCCGTCGTCAAGGGCCGTCGTGGTCCACGGCGGGCACCCCAAGGCGGCGCACGGCGCGGGGCAGGGCGTCTGACCATTGGCGCCGACATCGCCGGGATATGGCGGCGGCAAGACGCCCCCGGCGGCGCCGTCCGGCGGGCGGGACGCCTCAACATGGTACAAGATCGGCACGGAGGCAGCCGGCGGAAGGGGCGGCGGCGCCGGCGGGGAGCCGGAGATTGCGGCGGGGGCCGTCCTGCGCGGGATGATCAGGGCCGGAAGCGGCGTCCGCATTGGGCACGGATGCGTCATAGAGGGCGACGTCGAGATCGGCCGGGGCACCCGCATCGACCACCACGCGGTGCTGCGCGGCCGCGTCAGGCTGGGCGCCGGCAACTGGATATACCCGTTTTGCGCCATAGGCACCGGGCCGCAGCACTCGCGCCACCTGGAGGACATTGGGTCCGATCCGGCCGCGGATGCCCCGCGCGGCGAGATACGCATCGGCTCCGGCAACATCGTGCGGGAGTACACCACCGTCCACATGCCGGCCGTCGACGAGCGCACCTCGATCGGCTCGCGCTGCCACATACTGGCGTACTCGCACGTGGCGCACGACTGCCGCGTCGGCGACGGCGTCACCCTGGCCAACGGGACCACGCTCGGCGGCCACTGCGTCGTCGGGGATCGCGCCAACGTGGGCCTCAACGTGTCCGTGCGCCCGTTCTGCCGCATAGGCAGGTACTCGATGGTCGGCATGATGAATCCCGTGGTAAAGGACGTGCTCCCGTTTGCCCTGATCAACAGGCAGCGCTTTGCAAGGATCAACAGGGTGGGAATGCAGCGGGGCGGCATGAGCGAGGATGACATACTGGCAGTCGAGGCGGCGTACGGGGAGTTTGAGCGGGGTGCGGAAGGGGGACGCGGCGCGGTTTCGGGCGAGCGGACCGGGGGCGGCTGGGCCAGGGAAATCGCCGAGTTTGCGGCCGGATCCAGGATGGGGTTCTACCCGCCGGAATGGCCGCGGCACGGCCCGGGGGAGGGGGGCGGGCGCGGCCGGGCCCCGCGCTAGGACGGCCGCATCAAGGGCGGCGGCTGGCCGCATCGGCCGCGCCGCTGCACGGCGCGGGCCTGTCCGCCGGCGGCATGCCGTCACCCTGCTGCCGGGGCCGGGGCCGTGGCCGGCGCGGCCCGGGCGCCGCGCGGCCGCGCGGCGACCCTTCCATCCTGCGACGCTGCGCCAAAAAGGGGCGTGACCTCGTTGAGATCGTTCGGATGGAGCCCCCTGCAGCGGGAGGCGAGCCATGCTGCGGGGTGCCGGCTGGCCCACATCCAGCCGGCCAGGTAGCGCATGCCCCCCGCCCGCCTGGACATCAGCGCTCCGCGGTAGAGCGCGTGGGCCTGCGGACTCGTGCGGATCAGGCGGGAGGCTGCCCACCTAGACAGGCTGGCGTACGATGCGCGGCCTGGGGACGCCAACGACCCGTTGACAAAGTCGAACACGCCGCGGACGTACACCTTGTTGCGCCGGTACCGCGCCAGGGCGGAGGCGTACTCGGACCGCTCGCCGGCGGGCAGTGCGTCCAGGATTGATCCTAGTATGCTGTCCATGGCATCGTCCCTGGCCTGCCCGACTACCGAGGCGGACTGGGAGCCGGGCCGCAGGCGGTACTCGTACACCGGCACCGGTATGTGCCAGAAGCGGTACTTGTGGAGGACTAGGAGCCGCAGGTTGTGATCATAGTCCTCTGCAAACCTGAGCGAGGCGTTGAGCGCCCCGACCCGCTCAAAGACCGACCTGTGGAATATGGTCTCGGCGTTTCCGGCTATGAAATGGTCCAGCTGGCGCACGCCCTGCTCGAACGTCGTCATGTGGTTGCAGTCGTACCCCTGCATCCACTCGGTGCCGTCGGGGTACACGGTCCGGATGCACATGGAAGGGATCACCCTAGAGTCGGGGCCGAGGGCGGCGTTGGCGCGCACGAGATCCGCCAGGCAGTTGGGGTAGATCACGTCGTCGGCGCCCACGCCCTTAAAGTACTCGCCGGTCATCGCCTCGACCCCCGCATTGATCGCGGATGCCGTCCCCCCGTTCTCCTTTGAAACGACCCTGACGGACGGGTACCGGTCCAGGACGTCGGCGGTGTCGTCCGTGGAGCCGTCGTCGACTACGATCACCTCGACGTCGCGGTACGTCTGGGCGAGGACGGAATCGAGGCAGGCGGGCAGGTACCTTGCGGCGTTGAACGCGGGGATGACGACGGAGACCTTGCCGGCGCTTGGCGGATCTGCGGCGGCGGAGGTATCGGGCGGCACGGCGCTCACCTAGGCGGCGCCCCTGGCCCGCGCGGCGCCGCCCCCCGCCGCGGCGGATCCCGCCCCGTCCCCGCCCCTCCCGGGCCGCGGCCCCGACCACTCCTTTGCCATCGCCTCGGTCGACGTCTCGCCGTCCATGTAGCGGCCGAGCGCCGCGCGAAGCTCTGCGAGCTCCGCCCTGAGCTCGTCGTCCTTTGCCGTCGATATCATCATGTCTATGAACGACATGGCGTACGCCTCGTAGAACACCTCCTTGGAGTTGGGCACCTGCAGGTCGACGTACGGGTTCAGGTGCGTGAGGTTGCGCGTCTCGGTCTTTTGCTGCGTGCGGTTGTGGCGGTGGCCGATCAGGACCGCTGCGGGGATGATGACGACCAGCATTGCGATGCCGAACCAGTGGAGGGGATAGTCCTTGAACCAGTCGGTCAGGCCGTGCAGGATGAGGATGAAGTTGGCAAAGCCGAACGTAAACGCCAGGTACGTGCCGTATCCGATGCGCATCTCGAACCAGCGGCGGCCGAGCCAGCTCCGGTCGGGCGAGTGCAGGCGCATCACGCTCCCTGCGCCCCGGCCGCGGCGGCGGCGGCGGCGGCCCCGTGGCGCCCGGGCGCCGCGGGATCGTCGACGCCTGCGTGCGGGCGGCCGCGGCCGCGCCGCTGAGCCGCCGGCGCCCGAGCCGACACCGTCAATCCCCCTCCCTGCGATGGGGATGCGCATCCTCCGCCGCCAGCGCGTCCGTGGCCGACTCTCCCTCGACGACCCTTATGCAGGCGGCCTTGATCTTCCGGATGCGCTCCTTGACCTCGCCGTCGCTGGCCATCTCGATCATCCAGTCGGCCTGCGCTATCATCATGCGCACCGACATGACCTCCTTAGAGCGCGGGATTATGGTGTCGACGTACGGGTTCAGGTGCGTGAGGTTGCGCGTCTCGGTCTTTTGCTGCGTGCGGTTGTGGCGGTGGCCGATCAGGACGGATGCCGGCACGATGATCGCTATCATGGCTATGCCGAACCAGTGGAGGGGATAGTCCTTGAACCAGTCGGTCAGGCCGTGCAGGAGCAGTATAAAGTTGGCAAAGCCGAACGTAAACCCCATGTACGTGCCGTACCCGACGCGCATCTCGAACCAGCGGCGGCCGATCCACTGCGAGTCGGGGCGGTTCATGCGGGGCGGCCTCCTGCGGCGGGTCGGCCCGGGGCGGCCGCAGGGGCGGGGGCGTAGCGGCGGCGCACTGCTGCGGCTGCGGCATGCTGCATTGCAGCTTGGCGGCGGCCCCGCACGGCGAATATACCTTGCGCGGCAGGCGGCGCGAGCTCGTCCTGCCGCTAGCCTGACGCCTGCGGCGGGCGGTTGAGGGCTGGGACGGCGCCGGCGCCGGCGCCATCCGCCCCGGCCCCGCCATCCCTGCTGCCCTAGGGCGGCCGCAGGAGGCGCCGGCGCCGGCGCAGTCCGGCCGGCCGCTTCCGCCGTGGACGGGGGGAGGTGGGGGGGGGGGGGGGGGTGGCGATCGCCCTTGCCGGGCCCTGGAAAGAAAGCAAACCTTGTCGATCAAATAAATTCGGGGCGCGGCCATGGGATCGCCGAGCCCGGCCACACTCCCACGCTGGGAGCTTGCGGAGAGGGAACGCGAGCATCATGCCGGGAAGGATGCGCGGGCCATGGAGAAACGCGAGCTTTTGAACAAACTGGGAGTGGTCACCGCGGCGCGGGGCGGCCTGTTGATCGCCTGCCGGATAGCGGACGCGGCACTGGCGAAGGCGACAAGGGATATGGGCGAATGGGCCGAAAAGTGCCGCAGGGCATCGGGGACCGGGGCGGCACGGGCGCCCTGCTCAGGCGGCACGAAAGCCCGAACGGCCCGACCTCGTCGCGGGCCATGTGCCACCGGGAGCGCGACAAGATGCGCTCAAGGATAGGTTCATTACGCCGCCCGTGCCGCGGCGCGGCGTGAAGCGGTGGGAGAAGATATTCGCGTGGGTCGCCATAATCGGCGGCGGCATTGGCATATTCCTGCTGTCCGACGTGGTCGTCGACCTCATGCGGTAGCGCCGGGCGGCGGCGGCGGCATTGGCATATCCCGCTGTCCGATCTGGTCGCCGACCCCGGTGTAGCATCGCCGGGCGGCGGCGGGAGGGCGGCGATGAAGCCGCCCGGGGCCTTCCTGCCGGCGGCACGCGGGATCGGCTTGGCCGTGATCCCTTTCCTTCCCGCGGGTTGCCATGCGGCCCTGCCTTGAAGGCCCTCGCCCTCGCCCCTGTCAAATCGCCGGAAGGCGGGCGGCGTGTGCCCAAGTCTTCCAGCCGCCACCAGCCGTGGCAGGGGCCGGGGGTACTGCCAGGATGCGGCACCGGGCCGACGGCAGGGCGCCGCCCCCGTACCGTGCCTAGCGGGTTGCCGCCCTGGGAGTGTGCAGTGCGTGCGGCACTGGCCGCGGCCGCGCCAGCTCCACCGGACAGGATGCTCTTGCAAGCATTCCGTGGCACTGCCCCGCCGTCCTACTGCCCCGCCACGCGCCGGAACTTTTTAATCGGGGGATACGGCGCGCCCTCGCATGTCCACCGTCCAGCAGGAGTTCGACGCCGGCGCCGCCCTGCTCGGGCTGTACGAGGGCCTACCATACGTCAGAAAACTCGGCTACAGCGTCGGCGAGATGGCCGGGCGCATACTGCTCAGGATTACAATCGACGACGGCAAGGGCGAAGACGAGTTCTTTGACAGTTCCATGGAGGCGATCAGGAAGGCTAGGGAGTTCAGGGACATGATGCCGGCCCGCATGAGGGACGAGTACGAGGTGGTGCCGATTGTCACCCATTCTTACGAGGGGGCCCTAGTGCCCTTCCGCAACATGGCTGTCGTGATCGACAGGTAGGGCGGGGGTTGCGGCGCGGCATGGAACCAGGGTGGCGGCTCCGCCAGATCAACCGCGACAGGGATGCGCGCGAGAGGCTGGCGAAGGGCGGCACCACGGGGCTCTGGGACTGGGAGGCCACCGTGCTGTTCTACGAAATTGTGATCGCCGTAGACGGGTACGCCGAGATCAGGGGAATGCCGGCGCCCACAAACCACAAGGCGAGGCGCGCCCTTGTCGAGCGGCACCTCCCACACCTACTTGACCCGTACGACGACCTCTACGCCCTGAGCCTAGAGGCCAGGTACTACGACGGGTACAACATGACCGAAAGCGAGGGGCGCAGGGCCGCGCGGTGCCACGAGATACTAGCAAGGAACGTTCCGGTAGAGTAGGCGAGAACGCGCTCCTCCCGGACGGCCTCAGCCCGCCGCGGCCCGGCAGCGCCGAGCTCGACAAGTCATTGAGCGAGCAGGCTCTCCCTCCCGGACGGCCTCAGCCCGCCGCGGCCCGGCAGCAGGGGCGGCCGGGCGCACGTGCTGCCGCAGGCACGTGTGCGCGCCCCTGCCGCGCCCTGGGCCATCACCTTTTAATAGGGGGATACGGCGCGCTCTCGCATGTCCACCGTCCAGCAGGAGTTCGACGCCGACACTGCCCTGCTCGGGCTGTACAGGAATCTCCCGTACGTCCGAAAGCTCGGCTATAGCGTCGGCGAGATGGACGGGCGCATACTGATCAGGGTGATAATCGACGCCGACAAGGGAGCTGACGTGTTCCATGACAATTCCATGGAGGCGGTCAGGAAGGCGACCGAGTTTGAGGGCGCGATGCCGGCCCGCATGAGGGAGGAATACGAGGTGGTGCCGATTGTCACCAGCCCGCACGAGGGAGCCCTGTGGCACTTTGGCACCATGACTGCCGTGATCGACAGGTAGGGCGGAGGCGGATGTGCGGCTTGGACACAAGATGGCGCCCGTTGCAGATCGACTACAACAGGAGGGCTCGCGGGAAGATTGCCGGGGGCGGCGGCGCTAGGTTCTGGGGATGGGAAGTCGTCATGCTGTTCTATGAGATCGTGATCACAGTGGACTGGTACGCCGAGACGAGGGGCATACCTGTGCCGAAAAACCACAAGGCCCGATGCTCCCTTATCAAGCGGCATCTTCCACACCTTGCCGAGATGTACAACGACCTTTATGGTTTGAGCCTGGGAGCCGAGTATTACAAAGGGTATACCATGACCGAAAACGAAGGGCGCGAGGCGGCGCGCTGCCACGAGGCGCTTGTAAGGAGCATCCTGTTCAGTAGTCGGGACGGCAGCCGACTCAGGCATCGGCCGGCCGCATACCGTTTTAACGCCCGCGCCGCGCCGGCCGCGCGGCATGGGCCTGATCACCGCCGAGATCCGCGACTTTGTCGACCGGCTCAGGCTCGGGTTCGTCGCGACCGTCTCGCCCGACGGCAGGCCCAACGTCTCCCCGCGCGGGACGATCATGGTGTGGGACGGCAACGGCAACGGCGGCAGGGGCTCGTCCCAGGGCGGCCCGTCCGACGAGCTGGTCATCGCCGACATACGCTCGCCGGAGACGACGTCCAACGTGCTGTCCAACCCCGAGGTCGAGGTGTGCGTTGTGCACCCGCTGCTCCGGAGGGGGTACAGGCTCAGGGGCAGGGCGGAGGTGCTGCGAGGCGGGGCCGAGTTCGACGGGATGGTCGCCGCGTACAGGAGGGCGGGCGTGCAGAGCCCGATAGGCGCCGTCCTGCGGGTGCGCCTGTACGCGGCGTCCGAGGTCAGGTCGCCGCTGTACGACCTGGGGGCGTCCGAGGCGCAGATCAGGGAAAAGTGGAAGGGCGTCTATGCGGGGCTCTGAGGCCCGCCCGCGCCCGCGCCCGCGCCGCCGCCCTCCAGCATCCCGATCCTCTCCCTTGCGGCCGCATGGGCGGCCCGCTCCTTCTTGAGCAGGCCCCTGACGACGGCGAGCTCGTTCTCCGTCTCGCGCAGCTTTTGCGAGACGGACGCCACTATGGCGCTGGCCGCCTCGACCACGCCGCCGCCCTTGGCCGCGGCAGCCGCCTTTTCCGCCCCGTCCGCGGCGGCCCTTGCGGCGTCCGCCTCCGCGGCCGCACTTTCCCGCCTGGCCTCTAGGTCGGCGGCCTCTTTGGCCGTAGCGGCCACCTCGGCCCGCAGCTCGTCGCGGCGCGCCGTGAGCCTTTCTATCTCGGCCGAGGCCGCTGCCGCCGCCGCGGCCGCCGCGGCGTTGTCGGGGGCGCCCGGGCCCTGCGGGATACCCGCCGCGGCCGCCGCGGCCGCGGCAGCGGGGGAGCCGGCCGCCGCGGCCACCTCGGCCCGCAGCTCGTCGCGGCGCGCCGCCAGCCGCTCGATCTCGCCCGCGGCCGACCTTGCGGCCTCGGCGGCCGACGCCTCGGCCGCCCCCGCCTCGGCGCGCAGCAGGTCCCTCTTGGCCGACAGGCGGTCGATCTCGGCGGCCGCCTCGCGCGCCGCGGCGGCCTCTTTCTCCGCCCCTTCGGCCTCGGCGCGCAGCCTGTCGCGGCGCGCCTCGAGCTCCTTCGCCTCCGAGTCGAGGCGCGCCAGGCGGTCGGTCGCCCTGCGCACGTCCTCGTCGGCCTGGTCGCGCCTGGCCACGAGGAGGTCCAGCGAGTACTGCGCGTCGTTGTTGCGCGCGGCCAGGTCGGCCGCGGCCGCCTGCAGGCCGGCAATCTCCTCCTTTGCCTCTGCCAGGGCCTCGCCGGCCCTGGCCATCTCTTCTGCCTCGGACCGCCTGCCGGCAATGTCGGCCTCGGCGCGCTCGAGCTTGTCCCTCGCGCCGTCGTTCTCTTCGGCAAGGCGGTCCCGCTCGGCCGCGGCCGCCTCGCCGGCGCGCCTCGCCTCGTTGAGCTCCCTCTTTGCGGACATGAGCTTGCCGACGACCTCGTCGTACTCGGCGCGCACCCTTGAAAGGCGGTCGGTCGACGAGGCCAGGGCCTCGTTGGCCGTCTCGATGCTGCGCTCGATCCCCGCGAGCTCGTCGCGCCGGGCGGCGTCCTGCGCCGCCTGGTCGGCCGGCGATGGAGGCGGCGGCGCGCCCTGGCCGGTGCCCGCGCCCACATCCGCCGCGCCCGCATCCGCCGCGCCCGCATCCGCCGCGGCATCCCTGGCCACGCCCTGGCCATCACCCTCTTCCTGCCGCGCATCCGCCTCCGGCCCGCGCCCGCCGTCCTCGGCCCGCGCAGCCGCGCCAGCGCCGATTTTGGGGCCTGCATCCTGGCCGCCCGCGCCCTCCTCGCCGCGCGGCGCATCGCCGGACTCTTCCCCGCCCGCATCGCCCCGCCCGCGCCCGGCCCAGCCGCTGCCGCCGCTGTCTAGCGGCGGCCCTGCAGCCTCGGCCTGGCCGCGGGGCGGCTCGGCGGCTCCTGCCCCCGCCTCGGCCGCCGGCTCAGCCTCCGGCCGCCCGCCGGCCTCGCCCTCGCCCCCGTCCTCGACCACTTCCCCGTGCTCATTGTACCTCTTTTTCGACCACCGCATCCAGCCCATGCGCCGCGCAGGCGGCCCGCACTAAAAAAACATGCGCCGGTGCGCGGATCCGGCCGCCGCCCCCGCGGCCGCGCGCCCCTTCCGGCCCCGCTCGACCCGCCGGATCGGCCGTCATTCGGGCCTGTGCGCCCCGCCCCGCCCCGCCGCGTCCCTCTTGGCGGCGCGGTACCTGACGAGGAACCCGAGCCCGCCGATCACGAACCCGCCGACTATCGCCGCGGCCCCCAGACCGGGCATCTCGGACAGGTACAGGGGCCCGACGATGAACAGAAAGCACCCGATCAGTATCATGAACATGCCCGAGCCGACGCGGCGGTTGTGGGCGTCGTGCACCATCAGGCGGCGCCCTCCCTGATCATTGCGCAGACCCTGGCCGGCCCCATCTCCGCTATCAGCGGGCCGAGGCGCGGGCCGCGCGGCGAGCCGACCAGCATCCCGTACAGGGCCTTGAACATGTCGCGCGGCTTGGCGCCGCGCGCCCTCGCGCACGAGAACGCCTCCCCCTGTATGCGGTCGGCAATGGCCGCGGCCCCTTCCCCGCCGCCGCCTTCGCCGCCCTCCCTGGCAATGCGCTCGAGCGCATCGGCAAAGTCCAGCAGGGCGCCGCCCACGGCTCCCTCCTTGGCCCCCTCCTCCTCCCCCTTTTTCTGCGTCTCCACTCCCCGCCTGCCTTCGGGGGCCTGCTCGTCGGCGTACCTAGCGGCCATTCCGACCATCCCCGCGAGGTCCGTCGACCCCCACCTGTCGCCCCCGTCGAACCCGTGGCCCTCTACCAGCCTCCTGACGACCATTGCCTCGCGGCCCTCGGCGGTCCCGAACGTGCGGCACATCTCGACGAGCAGGCCGTACCGCGGGGGCGGCCTAAAGGGCCGCGGGGCCGCATCGCCGCCGCCGTTGCCGCCGGGCGGCCCGAGCAGGTGGACGTACTCGAACAGCCCCCTCTCCTTTGATCGCCTGCCCGGCTCCGCGCCCGCGCCGGCCGCCGCGCCCCCGTGGTACGCCGCCGCCAGGTCGGCGTACTCGTCCATGAGGGCCGGCACGTCGCCGATGCCGATCTCGCGCGCGCCCGCAATCCTCTTGTACATGAGCAGCAGGACCGACTCGGGGGTGGCGTACCGCAGCCACCTCTGCGCCGTGAGCACGTTGCCCGACGACTTTGATATCTTTTTGCCCCCCTTGTCCAGGAACATTTCGTACCGCGCGTGGTGCGGCGGCGGCGTGCCGAGCACCTCTTTGCACACCCAGTCGTTCACGCGCACCGAGTCCATAATGTCCTTGCCGTACGCCTCGAACCTCACGTCGAACGCCTGCCAGCGCGCGGCGAACTCGACCTTCCACGCGAGCTTGCCGAGGTCCCTCCCCACGTCCGACTCGGCCCTGTGCCCGCACCCCTCCACGAACGCGCCGCCAATGTCCGCCCCCCTGCACTCGTACGTGACCCTGCCGGCGCGCGGGTCGTACGACTCGGCGCGCGCAGTGTACAGCCTGCCGCACCGGCCGCACACGGGAAAGTAGGGCAGCGCGCCGCGGAACTTTGACTGGCCGACCATCCCCTCTATCCGCTCGCCGATGCGGCCGGCCGCCGAGAGTATGCGGCCGATCTGCTCGCGGAACGCGCCGCCGGCGTACGCGTCGCGGGCCCTCTTGTGCACGTACTCGATGCCGAGCGCGTCGAGGCCCTCGAGCAGCAGCGAGCTCATGCGCTCGCCGTACGAGGAATAGCACCCGTCGGGGTCGGGCACGAGCGAGACCGGCCTTGCAATGTGCTCCCCGAGGGAGGCGGGCATGCCCTCGGGCACCTTGCGCAGGCCGTCGAGGTCGTCCGAGTACGCGATCAGCTCGGAGCGGTGCCCCGCGTCCTCGACGGCGAGCTTTACGCCGTACGCCCGCACCGCGTCGCCGAGGCTGCCCAGGTGCGGCACCCCCGACGCGCCGAGCCCGCTCTCGACCCTGACCATCTTCGTGTCGCGGCCGAGCCGCTCCTCGCGGCGCAGCATGTCGTCGGCGAGCTTGTCTATCCAGGTGCCGCGCCCGATGATCCGGCCGGGGGAGGCGGCCCCGGCGGCCGCCTCCCCCGGCCCCCCGCCGGGGCGGGCCGTCATGCGGATCCCCCGCGCAGGTCCCTCGACATGTACGGGCCGCGCCGCTCGTAGCCGAGCCTGCGGTAGTACCCGCGCGTGCCGACGGCGCTGATCACCAGCAGGCGGTCCGCGCCGAGCTCGCCGCGCGCAATGCGCTCGGCCTCGGCCATGAGGCGCCTGCCGAGGCCAGAGTGCTGGATGCGGGCGGCCTGCCGCGGCCCGCCTCCCCCTCCCCCTCCACCGCCGGCCTCGCCGACCGCGAGCGACCTGCCGTACACGTGCAGCTCGCGGACGATGCAGCACTGCGCGCCGGCAAGCTCGGGCCTCGACGCCGCCGCGCCCGGCCTGCGCAGCCGGACGAACCCGTAGATGCGGCCGTCCCCGTCGACGTACGAGACGAACGACTCCCTGCCGCCGGACGCGTCGTAGTCTGCCCTGTCGATGCGCAGGCCGCCCGCGCCCCCTCCGCCCGCGCCGCCACTGCCGCCACTGCCGCCGCCGCCGCCGCGCCCGGACGCCCACTCCAGCCCAGCCTCCCTGCACCGTATGCACACGCACCGCGTCCCCTCGGCGCGCATGATGGCGCGCACGGCCTGCCGCAGGTTGCCCATGCGCGGGCCGGCCAGGATGGCCGACGGCGGCAGCTCGCGCTGCACCCTCATGATGCGCACCCACCGCGGCACCCTCGCCTTTGCGGACGCGAGCAGCCTGGCCGCCTGCCCGTCCGTGTACGGCTCGTACTCGCCGCGCCGGTGCATTGCCTGCAGCGGCGTGCCCTCGAGGACCAGCGTCGGGTACACCTTGAGCATGTCGGGGCGGAGGGCGGGGTCGTCCCACAGCCTCGCAAAGTCCTCCTCGTCGCTGCGCGGCGTCGCGCCGGGCAGGCCCGGCATCATGTGGGCGCACACCTTGTACCCCGCGTCCCTCGCGGCCCTGAACGCCTCGACCACGTCGGCGAGCGTGTGGCCCCTGTTGGCCGCGCGGTACGCCCCCTCGCGCAGCGACTGCACGCCTATCTCGACGCGCGTCGCCCCGAGCCTGAGCATTTCGTCGACGTGCCCCTCGCGGCAGTAGTCGGGCTTTGTCTCGATCGCGAGGCCGACGCAGCGGCGCGCGGCGGACTCGTTGGCCGCCTTTGCCTCCTCCAGGCCAGCCGAGGCGAACCCGTTGAGCGCGTCGTAGCACGACCTGGCGAACCACTCGCGGTACGGCCCCGGCATGAACAGGAACGTGCCGCCGACTATGACGACCTCGATCTTTGAGACGGGGTGGCCGGCGGCGGCGAGCCGCTCGATGCCGGCGGCCGCCTGCCTGCGCGGGTCGTACCCGACCGAGATGGCGCCCATGGCCGGCGGCTCGTGGCCGGTGTAGCTGTTCGGCGTGTTGGCCGCCTCGCCGCCGGGGCAGTACGTGCAGCGGCCGTGCGGGCAGGCGTACGGCATGGGCATTACGGTGACGACGGCCACGCCGGACGCGGTCTTTGCCGGCTTTTTTGCGAGGACCCTGCCGAGCGCGGCGCGGTCGGGGGCCGTCGGCGCCGCGGCGAGTATGTCGCGGTACGCCGGCATGCGCGGCAGCGACATGGCCGCGCACACCCTCCTCACCTCGGCGAGGGCGTCGCGCCGCGGCGGGTCGCGCATGGCCAGTATGCCGCGCGCGATGGCGCCGCACGCCTCGGCGTACCTGCCCCCGTCCATCTCCTGCCCCGCGCCCGCCGGCATGCCGCACGGGCCGGCCGCGCCGAATAAATCCCTAGCGGCTGATCGAAAGGCAAATATGCGCGCCCTTCGGCGCCGCGGCATGGCCAGGGGGTCGGCTACGCGGGCCGCGCCGCGGCGCGCGGCGCGCCCGGCCAGGCGCCCGATCAAGGTTCTCGTCGCAAAGCTCGGGCTTGACGGCCACGACCGCGGGGCCCTCGTCCTGTGCAGGGCGTTCCGCGACGCAGGCATGGAGGTCGTGTACTCGGGGCTGTTCGCCACGCCCGACAGGGTCGCGCAGATGGCCGAGGACGAGGACGCCGACGCGGTCGCGCTGAGCCTGCTCAACGGGGCTCACGGCACGCTGTTCCCGCGCGTCGTGGGCGCGATCCGAAAGAAGGGGATCGACGACGTCCTCGTCGTCGGGGGCGGCGTAATCCCCGATGCCGACCGCAAGGCGCTCGTCGACGCCGGAATCAGCGGCGTGTTCGGCCCAGGCACGCCGCTGCCCGAGGTGATCGACCACATTGCCAGCGGCGTGAGGCGCCTGCGCAACGTCGTGGCCGCGGCGGCCTAGCCCGCCCGCCCGCCCGCCGCCTGCGGCGCCGATCGGGAAGTCTTGAAGCGGCAGCGACCGCGCCCGCCCGCCCGCCGCCTGCGGCCGGTTCTCCCCTCCCCCTGCGCAGTGCGGCCGCGGCCGCCTGGCACTGCCTGCCTGGCCCGCCCTCGCCCTGCCGCCGCCCGCACGCGGGGCCGGCGTGGGCGGACGCGCCCGCCCCTCCGCCCCTCCGATCTGGCCCTGCGCTCTCCCGCGGGCTCGCGCCGCCCTGCCCCGCGCCGCGCGGGGCGGCGTCAGGGAAGGGACGCGGGCGCGGGCGCGGGCGGCGTCCCGCCCCGAATCCCGCGCCATCCTGCAGCAGGCCCACGAGAAGGGACGCGGGCGCGGGCGCGGGCGGCGTCCCGCCCTGCGGCGTCGGCATGCGAGGGTGCGGGGGGGGGGGTTGTTAGGATCAGTAACCATAGCGACCATGTGCCTCCTGCGGCGTCGGCATGCGAGGGGGGGAAGGGCACTACCGCGCCCCGTCCAGGGCTATTCCGTCGAGTCTGGCCACATCATTTTGCGCATGCGCCTGCCGACCGCCTCGATCTCGTGCGAGCCGAGCTCGCGCATGGGCCTTTCGAACGCGTCGGCGCCGTCCCTCTCGTAGGCGGCAATCCACTCCCTGTTGAACGTCCCGTCCTGGATCATGCCGAGCACCCTCTTCATGTTGGCCTTTGCATTCTCGTCGATTACGACGGGGCCCCTGGTCAGCCCGCCGTACCTTGCCGTCTCGCTCACGCGCCTCCACATGCCGTTGACGCCGTACTTTTGCATCATGTCGACGATGAGCTTTAGCTCGTGGAGCACCTCAAAGTAGGCGATCTCGGGCTGGTACCCCGCCTCAACGAGCGTCTCGAACGCGCTTACCACCATGGACGCCGAGCCGCCGCACAGGTCCGCCTGCTCGCCGAACCAGTCCGTCTCGACCTCTTCCTTGAAGGTGGTCCGTATGAGGCCGGCCCTAGCGCTGCCGATCGCCTTGCCGAGGGCGAGGACTCGGTCCCACGCCCCGCCCGTGCTGTCCTGCTCGACGGCCACGATGGACGGGGTGCCGAACCCCTCGAGGTACGTCTCGCGCACCTTTGATCCCGGCCCCTTTGGGGCGACCATTATGACATCCGCGTCGGCCGGAGCCCTGATCCAGCCCCAGTGGATGGCGGCCGCGTGCGAGAACGACAGCGCGTTGCCCTTTGAGAGGCCGGGGGCGATCTCGTCCGTGTACGCGCGCGCCTGGGCCATGTCGGGCACGAGGACGTGGACAATGTCGGCCATGCCGCACGCGTCCGCGACTGGCATGACGCGGTGGCCGTCGGCCTCGGCCCTCTTGGCCGAGGCGCCCCCAGGCCGGAGCCCGACGACGACGTCGAGGCCCGAGTCCTTCATGTTGTTGGCCTGCGCGTGGCCCTGTATGCCGTACCCGATCACGGCGACGGTCTGGCCCCTGATCGGGTCGAGGCTGATGTCCGAGTCCTTCCAAGTCTGCGCCGGCGGCACGGGCGCCGCCCGCCGCGGGGCGGATATTAACCGTCCGGCGCCGCCCGCGCAGGGGGGGGGGGGAGCACGTGCTCAGGTCCACGGGCCGGCACGCCCGACGACGCCTGTAGCGGCACGCTGTCGGGGGGTATGGCACTGGATGCCGCTTGACGGGGGCGGAAGGGCGGGAGCCGCGCCCCGGAGGGATCGATCCCGGATGAACAACCTTGCCCGCCTGCTCGCACTGCTTTCTAGTGGAATTCTCCGAGGTGCTCGGCAAGGAGGGCCTGGCGCCGCGCAAAGAGATTGCGAGGCTGGTATGGGCAATGGCCGGCATCTAGGACGCGGAAAGGCCGATCGCCCTGGCCGGCCAGAGGGCGGAGGCGGCGCGATCCGAGTCCGCCGCCGCCGCCGCCGCCGCCGCGTCGCGCGCCGGCATGTCGCACTTTAGGGACAGGGCGCAGAGGCTGGAGGCGGCCCTTGCGGACGCCGAGCAATTAAGGGCGGGCCCTAGGGCACGAATTTTGAGCAGAACCCCGACCGCGGGTTGGCCCTGCCTTGCGCGAGACCAAAATGCCCTGCCTGTATCTGCCATCAGCGCACCAAGTTGTCGTACGAGGCACTTCTGTGCCTTATCCTGTAGATTACTATTCTACACGCGGCATGATCGACTTCGTACACTATACGGTAGGAAAACTCGTTTATGTGAATGGAGCGCATGCCTGCCAGATTCCGCCCAAGCATGGGGCCACGGTGGGGATCGTGTCGCAAAATGTCGAGTTCCGATTCGACGATTTTTTGCAGGCGCCGATCCATCCTCTTGGACGCCTTGCCGTACTCCCTGTGACACGCTTTGGTCATGTGGACTGCGTATTCCTTGCACTCCTTGGCTTCCATTCCACCAACCGCCCTGCCTTGACATCCTCTCTGCCCTCTGCAATGCTCGCCATCATATCGTCATCCTCCAGAATGTCCATCGTCTCGGCCTCGCTCCATGTGAGGGGGCGCACAATGGCCTTCTTTGCGGGCCCCGAGGCGTATTCGCTGTGCGCATGCCGCGACTCTCTCGTACTATCTGGCTTTACTAACGATGTCAAGCAATTACTGCGCCTGACCAATGCTAGCCTGATCCAATCCGGTCTTCACGGGCCTGCCACATATTTGGCCTATATTAATACTTGGGCGTGTTGGCCTAGTTGCATAAACCGCTCAAATGTTGTAATATGGGCAAAAAAAGCCTCTAAATTGCAATATATTTGCTTCTAGGTGCGCCAAATCCAAAAAATTGCGCGGCAAATGGCGTTGTGCTAGTACGGCGTGGTCTCGGGGAGGGAGGGAGGTTCACACGTGCTCAGGTCCACAGGCTAACCCCGACGGCGCCTGTAACGGCACGCTGTCATCAAGGGACACGGCGCCGGATGCCGCTTGATGGGATCGGCGGGGGGCCGGAGCCGGGCCTGGGGCGATCCCGGGTGAACGAGCCTGCACCACCCTGTCAACTATCCTTGATATTTGCCAGTTAGACGCTGGTCACGCCATGGCTCCGTGTACGGCACTTGCAGGGAGGCAGAACCGTGGCCGACGCGATATGCCCGCCTGCTCGCACTGCTTTCTAGTGGAATTCTCCGAGGTGCTCGGCAAGGATGGCCCAGCGCCGCGCAAAGAGATTGCAAGGCTGGTCCGGGCGATGGCCGGCATCTAGGACGCGGAAAGGCCGATCGCCCTGGCCGGCCAGAGGGCGGAGGCGGTGCGATCCGAGTCAGCCGCCACCGCCGCCGCCGCGTCGCGCGCCGGCATGTCGCACTCTAGGGACAAGGCGCAGAGGCTGGATGCGGCCCTTGCGGACGCCGAGCAATTAAGGGCGGGCCCTAGGGCACGAATTTTGAGCAGAACCAAACCTGAGCACATGCCTAGGCGTATGAGCCAGGCTTGGGTATACTTATATGTGGGGCGTCGGCCCGCCCGCCCAATGTCGACACTGCAAGTCTCAAAGCTAGAGTCGCTCATCGTCGACAAGATATGTGCACTGGACTATGTCACGAGGGCGGGGTACCGCGACGACGGGCAGGAAGTGACCCTCCTAGTCTTGCACGACGACGACCGTGACAGGTACGGCGTGATGATTCCCGAAATTGTCCGCAGGGGGACGGAGATCGAAGACGAGGTGCCAGATCGGGTAATTGTTCCGCTGGCAATCCAGGACGGCTCCGACGTGCCGGCAGACATTTTCCGCGGCTACAAGGCCGTCTACGAGCGTGATTCAGGCCAATGAGTCAGAGGACCGAATGGTTCAAGCGGCAGTGCGAATACAACAAGCGCGTCTACGATCTACTCCATGCGAATCACCCTGGCCTAGACGACTGGAAGGTGACCGTGTTGTTCTATTCTGGACTGCACAGAGTCAACTATTGGTTTGACGTGCAGACGGGGAGTGCTCCCGAAAACCATACGGTAAGGAATCAGAGGGTCAGAGTCGAGATGCCCTCTATATCCAACACCTACAACACCCTCTACATGATGAGCAGGCGGGCACGGTACTGTGACGGGTTTAGGACAAACGACGCCCACCGCAAGCTAGCGGCCGGGTTGCTTGGCCGGCTAGAGGAGGATATCCCGTTTCCATAGCCCCCTGCCGCGCTGCCACCCTCGTCGCTACCTGTTGATCGCGTCTGTCATGGTGCAGAAGTTCCGCGTGATCTCATCGTGCGGATCGGTGATCGGCACAACCCACAACTCCACCGCCTACCTGGCCGGCGTTGTGAAATTGGCAAGCGGCCCGCAGCCCGCCCGCCCGTTTCCGCCCGCGGCGGACGGGCCGCGCGGGCCCGGCGCGCATCCAGACCGCTTCCGGGTACCGGCCGGTCAGTCCCTGCCTATGATCGCGCCTATCTCCTCCGCGTGGAACACCTTGCCGCGGTACCTTGCCCTGACCTGCCGGAGGGCGCCTATCCCCACGAGCTCGTCTATCGCCCTCTTGCCCGCGGGGTACGTCCTGCCGAGAACCTTGCATGCGCGCGGCACGGTCGTGTACGGGTTGGCGAACAGCGAGCAGAGCAGGAGTTTTGCGTTGGCCCCAGCCCTTTTCTTGGAGAGCAGCCCGTCGTATTTTTTCCTGAGCTTTTCGAGCTCCTTGATGGTCTCTATGGACTCGCACGCCTGGCTTGCCACGGCCTCGAGGAAGAACCCGATCCACTCGCGCCACTCCTGCCTCTGGCTTACGCCGCGAAGGCGCGCATAGTACTCTTCCCTGTGCTGCTCAAAGTACGCGCTCAGGCAGAGCAGCGGGTCGGGGAGTATCCCCTTAGAGTGGAGTATGAGGGGCATCAAGAGGCGCCCGACCCTGCCGTTTCCGTCCAGAAACGGGTGGACGGCCTCGAACTGGTAGTGCGCAATGGCGCACTGCACGAGGCCCGACATTTCGCTGTCCGGCGTCCTGCGCAGGAACTCCAGCAGGTCGTCGAGCAGGCGCGGAACGCATCCGTGCGGGGGCGGCACGTACCTCACCTGGCGGCTCTTGCCAGAATAGCGCACAATGTAGTTCTGCGCGGCTCTGATCTGCCCCGGCTTCATGGATCCTCCTCCGACGCCGTGCATGAGCGCCCTGTGCGCCCGCAGGACGAGGTCCATGTCCAGCCTGCATCCCTCCGACAGCATGCTCTCTAGGGCGAGGTCCGTGGCCTTGACGCAGTTGAGAACCTCCCGCAGCCCCGTCCTGTCCGAGGCCGGGTTGAGCATGCCGCCGATCGCCTCGTACTTGTTGAGGTCCACCATGGTGGCCGTGGTGCCCTCGATGCGCGAGCTGAGCACCGCCTCGCGGTTGACGTACGCGCGGATTAGCATTCCGGGGCTCGGCAGCAGCGCCTTCATCCCCTTCAGCTCGGCGACCTTCCGCTCTGCCTCGATCTGCAGCTGCAACAGCCCCCTGTCAAAACCCTCGTGCGGGGGAAGGCACTTGGGGACGAACGCAAGCCCGCCCTCTTCGTTTTTCTCGAGCCGGCCGTTGGGATCCGTGTAGTCGGCAAACCACGGCCTTGTCCCGCCGCCGTCCGCGTCATTTGATACGGCCATCCCGTCGCACCTCCCGCGCCTGCGCCCGTTCCCCTTTAAACAGCACGGCAGAACCGTTTGCACTGCCCGCCGCGCGGACCGGCGGCGCGGCTGGACCTGCCGGCCGCTCGCATGCCGCTCGGTCCAGGGGCGACGGATGCCGTGGCGGAGCAAGAATCGGCGGGGATCGGCCGCGTGGGTGGTGTCGGCGCTGGGTCTTCCGGCACTGCACGGCACCGTTGTTGCCGGCGACTCTCAGGCTGCGGCGAACCCTCCGCATCCCCTGCCTGCCGGCATCCCCTGCGAGCCTGGCGCATGCGGGATGCCCTGGCACGGGCTGTGCGTTGCCGCCACTGTCCGCACTCTGGCGGATCCGAGTCGTCGTGCCAAGGCGCCCTCTGGATAATGCGCATCCGGCAACCTGCACTTGCCGTTGGGGCGCACCTTTCCGGTTTCTGGCAGGCATGTTCTGCCGCCGGTACCTGGGCCGCTTGCCTCGCATCTTGGGCGCACACGCGGGCGGGCGGGGGCGGGGAGGGGGGCGAGGGGCCTCGCCCTCCGCCCTCCGCCCCCGCCCACTGCGAACGATCGCGTCCGGCCCCGCGCGGGCGCCCCCCCGCCCCTCCACCTCAACCGCCGCCCGCCGCCCGACATTGATCAAAGATCAACCCCGCCGCCCGACATTGATCAAACCGGCCAAATCGATCAACATGGCCGCCGGCCCCCGTAGCCCCCCGCCCACTGCGAACGATCGCGTCCGGCCCCGCGCGGGCGCCCCCCCCAGCCCCTCCACCTCAACCGCCGCCCGCCGCCCGACATTGATCAAAGATCAACCCCGCCGCCCGACATTGATCAAACCGGCCAAATCGATCAACATGGCCGCCGGCTAGACGCGCACGCGGGCGGGGGGCGGAGAAGCTGCGGGCCGCCGGCCCGCTCGCCCGCCTTATGCCCCAAGGCGCAATGCGCGGCGCGTTGGGCAAGACGACAACGTGCAGGACATGCGGCAGCATCTTGAGTGGATCCGCGCCACCGGCTCCTCCTACTGCAAGAGATGCACGGCCAGGGTGGAAAGGGAGATCGCCCGGAATACACGCAGGGACTGCCGGGAGTGCGGCAGGGCATTCTCGCCGAAAACCCACGCCGTCCGTTGCTGCTCGGATGCATGCCGCGCCGCCGCCGCCGCGCAGCGCGCCGGCATCGAGAGCGCAGCCGCATGGCCGACCCCGAAAAGCGCGCCCGGAGGCTGGCGAGCGCAAGGGCGCATGCCGCCGGCGGGCCCCCTGCGCGGCCGGAACGCCCCCGGGCGCGGCGCCGGGCCGGCGCACTACATGCCGACAGCGCACGCGGCGCATGCGCGTTATCGCCCCGTCCTCCGCTGCCGCGCGCCCGCGGCCCGCCCGCCAGCCTTATAGCCCAAAGCGCAATGCGCGCCCCGATGGCCGGGACGGCGGCATGCAGGCTGTGCGGCAGCGACATTGGGCCGCGCGGCCGCTCAGGCAGCAACGTCTACTGCAAGCGCTGCACGGCCAAGGCCGACAGGAAGATCGCCAGGACGCTGAGCGCGGACTGCAAGGAGTGCGGCAAGCCGTTCCAGACAAGGACCCGCTCCGTCCGCTACTGCTCGGATGCGTGCCGCACCGCCGCCTTGCGCCGCTCCCACGCCGAGAGACAGCGCAGGGACTATGCCGACCCCGAAAAGCGCGCCCTGCTGGTGGCGCGCCTAAGGCTGTCCGCCGCCGCCCGCAGGGCCAGGAAGCGGGGGGACAAGCCGCCGCGGGCGAACCGCGACGTCGAGGGCCTAGAGCCCAACCCAAGGTCGGCCGACCCGTACGCCTGCGCTCTGTGCGGCCGCGACTTTGTGCCGTACGGCGGCGCCCGCCCGATCCACTGCAAGCGGTGCAGCGCCAGGATGAACAGGGAGATGGCCAGGGTAATGGCCGTGGACTGCAAGGAGTGCGGCAAGGAGTTTTCCACGCCGCGCCGCACCGTCCGCTACTGCTCAAAGGCATGCAGCGCCGCCGGCCAGAGGCGCAGCTCCAACGAGAGCGCCCGCAGGAACAGGGCCGACCCCGAAAAGCACGCCATGATCCTGGCGCGCCAGAGGGCGTGGGCCGCGGCCCGCAGGGCCAGGAAAAGGGGAGCGGCGGCGGGCGGCTGAACGCGTAGCGCGCACGGCGCATGCCCGGCCCCCCCCCACCGCCACGCCCCGCCGGCCCCCCTCCCGCCAGTCTTATAGCCCCGAATACGGCGCTCGGCCCCATGGCACGGCCGACCGCATGCAGGCTGTGCGGCAGCGACATCGGGCCGCACGGCCGCGGCAACCGCCCGGCCTACTGCAAGCGCTGCATTGCAAAGGCCGACAGGGAGATCGCCCGGATGCCGCGCGTGGACTGCCGCGAGTGCGGCAAGACGTTCTCGACGAGGACCCGCACGGTCCACTACTGCTCGGATGCATGCCGCACCGTCGCCGCGCGCCGCGCCCGCGTCGAGGGCCAGCGCAGGTACAATGCCGACCCTGAAAAGCTCGCCCTGGCGAGGGCGCGCGGAAGGCTGGCCGCCGCCGCCCGCAGGGCCAGGGCGCGGGGGGACAAGCAGCCGCCGCGGGCGAACCGCGACGTCAAGAGCCTAAAGCCCAACCCAAAATCGGCCGACCCGTACGCCTGCGCGCTGTGCGGCCGCGACTTTGCGCCGTACGGCGGCGGCCGTCCAGCCTACTGCAAGCGCTGCGCCGCCAGGGCCGACAAAGAGATCGGCAGGGAGAGGACCCTGAACTGCAAGGAGTGTGGAACAAAGTTTACCACGCCGAACCGCATCGTCCAATACTGCTCGACAAAGTGCAGGGCCGCCGGCCGGATGCACAGCTCCAACGCGAGCGCCCGCAGGAGCATAGACGCCGACCCCGAGGCCCGCGCCCTGGCAGCGGCGCGCAGGAGGGCGTACTACGCCGCCGCCCGCAAGGGCAAGCAAGGGGGGCGCGGCGGGCGGCGGAACGCGTAGCGCGGAGTGGCCGGCGGCGGCGGCGGCGGCGGCGGCGCGCGCACGGCGCATGCGCGGTCACCTCCCTTCTCCACCCGTCCTCCGTTGCCGCCGCCGCCGCGCACTCGCCGGCCCGCTCGCCAGCCTTATGGCCCGAAGCGCAATGCGCGGCGCGATGGACGGGACGACCGCCTGCGCGCTGTGCGGCCGCGACCTTGGGCCGTACCGCCGCTCAGGCAGCAACGTCTACTGCAAGCGCTGCATTGCAAGGGCCGACAGGGAGATCGCCAGGACGCTGAGCGTGGACTGCAGAGTGCGGCAAGCCGTTCCCGACAAGGACCCGCTCCGTCCGCTACTGCTCGGATGCGTGCCGCACCGCCGCCGCGCGCCGCGCCGACATTGTGAATCAGCGCAGGCACGAGGCCGACCCCTGGAATCGCGCCATGAAGCTGGCGCGCGCAAGGAGGGCCGCCGCCGCCCGCAGGGCCAGGGCGCGGGGCAGGCGGCCGCCGACGCGGGCGAGCCGCGACGTCAAGAGCATAAAGCGCAACGCAAAGGCGGCCGAGCCGCACGCCTGCGCGCTGTGCGGCCGCGACTTTGCGCCGTACGGCGGCGGCACCCATCCGGTCCACTGCAAGCGGTGCACCGCCAAGGCCGACAGGGATCTCGGCAGGGTGGTGGCCATGGCCTGCAGGGAGTGCGGCAAGGAGTTTTCCACGCGGAACCGAATCGTCCGATACTGCTCAAAGGCGTGCAGGGCCGACGGCCACCGGCGCGTTGTCCGCGAGAGCGCCCGCAGGCACATGGCCGACCCCGGGAAGCGCGCCCGGGCGGCGGCGCGCACAAGGGCGTACGCCGCCGCCAAGAGGGCCGCAAAAAAGAGCGGCGGGCGGCGCAGCGCATAGCGCGGGCCGCAGCCGGCACGGGCATTCTCCGCCCGCCAATTGCGCGCCTGGCCTGGCGGGGGCGGCTGCGGGAAGGGGGGCAAGCGCGCGGCGCATTGCGCGCGCCGCCCCGGAGTCGGCGGACGGGCGGCGCGGGCTGCGCATGCGCGGCCCGCCCACGCCCCGCCCGGGCATTCCGTCTCCCCGCCCGCCATTCTTATAACCCTGAATTCGGCGCGCGGCGCGATGGCCAGGCAGCCCGCATGCAGGCTGTGCAGCCGCAGCGTCAAGCCGAGCGGCCGCGGCAAGACTCCCTCCTACTGCAAGCGCTGCACGGCCAAGGCCGACAGGGAGATCGCCAAAAAGCCGCGCGTGGACTGCCAAGAGTGCGGCAAGACGTTTTCAACAAGGACCCGCTCCGTCCGCTACTGCTCGGATGCGTGCCGCACCGCCGCCGCGCGCCGCGCCGACATTGTGAATCAGCGCAGGCACGAGGCCGATCCCTGGAATCGCGCCATGAAGCTGGCGCGCGCAAGGAGGGCCGCCGCCGCCCGCAGGGCCAGGGCGCGGGGCAGGCGGCCGCCGACGCGGGCGAGCCGCGACGTCAAGAGCCTAAAGCGCAACGCAAAGGCGGCCGAGCCGTACCCGTGCGAGCTGTGCGGCCGCGACTTTGCGCCGTACGGCGGCGCCCGCCCCGTCCACTGCAGGCGGTGCAGCGCCAGGATCGACATGGAGATCGACAAGGAGAGGGCCGTGAAGTGCATGGAGTGCGGCAAGAAGTTTTCCACGCCGACCCGCGTCGCCCGATACTGCTCAAGGGCGTGCAGCGCCGCCGGCCGGGCCCGCACCAGCCGCGAGGGCGAGCGCAGGCGCATGGCAGACCCCGAGGCCCGCGCCCTGGCGGCGGCGCGCACGAGGGCGTGGGTCGCCGCCAACAGGGGCAGGAAAAAGGGGCGCGGCGGCCGGCGCAGCGCATAGCGCGGGCCGCCGCCGGCACTGCGCATCCCGCCAGTTGCGCGCCGGGCCTGGCAAGTGCGGGCACAGCGGGAAGGGGCAGAAGGGCGGGGCGCATCGCGCGCGACCGCCGCCGCCAAGAGGGACGCAAAAGAGCGGCGTGCGGCGCAGCGCGCGGCGCGGGCCGCCGCCGACAGTGAGCGTTCCGCCCCCTCCCTCCCAACTCCGCCCGCCGCCCAAAGTCGCCGGGATCGGCCATGAGGCCGACAGTGAGCGTTCCGCCCCCTCCCTCCCAACTCCGCCCGCCAACTGCGCGCCGGGCCTGGCGGGGGCGGCTGCGGGAAGGGGGGCAAGCGCGCGGCGCATTGCGCGCGCCGCCGCCGGAGGAGGCGGATGCGGCGGCGGCGCGGGCTGCGCATGCGCGGCTCTCTCCCCCCTTCCCCGCCCCGCCGCCCCGCCCGCGCATCCCTGCGGCGCCCTAGCCAGTCTTATAACCCGGAATTCAGTGCGCGGCGCGATGGCCGGGCCGACCTCTTGCAGCCTGTGCGGCCGCAGCTTTGAGCCGCGCAGCCGCACCGGGCGCCACGCCTACTGCGGGCGCTGCGCCGCCAAGGCCGACAGGGAGATCGCCAGGACGCTGAGCGTGGACTGCAAGGAGTGCGGCAAGCCGTTCTCGACGAGGACCCGCTCCGTCCACTACTGCTCGGATGCGTGCCGCACCGCCGCCGCGCGCCGCCGCAACAGCGAGTATCAGCGCAGGTACGCGGCAGACCCCGTGAAGCGCGCCCTGATGCTGGCGCGCACAAGGGTGGCCGCCGCCGCCCGCAGGGCCAGGGAGCGCGGGGAGGAGCCGCCGCCGCGGGCGGGCCACGACGTCAAGAGCCTAAAGCGCAACGCAAAGGCGGCCGAGCCGTACGCCTGCGGGCTGTGCGGCCGCGACTTTGCGCCGTACGGCGGCAACCGCCCTGCCCACTGCAAGCGGTGCAGCGCCAGGATCAGCAGGGAGCTCGGCAGGGTGATGGCCGTAAAGTGCAAGGAGTGCGGCAAGAAGTTTTCCACGTCGAACCGCGCAATCAGATACTGCTCGATGCCGTGCAGCGCCGCCGGCCGGAGGCGCAGCTCCAACGAGAGCGGCCGCCGGCGCAGGGCCGACCCCGAGGCGCTAGCCCTGGCGGCGGCGCGCAGGAGGGCGTGGGCCGCCGCCCGCAGGGGCAGGGAAAAGGGCCGCGGCGGGCGGCGCAGGGCATAGCGCGCGCCGCGGCGGGCGGTTGCAGCGGCGGCTGCAGCGGAGGCAGCGCGCGCAGCGCATGCGCGGCCCCTCCGTGTCCGCCCCGCCCGCGCATTCCAGCGCCGCACTCGCCATGCCTGCGGCCCGGAATTCGCCGCGCGGCGCAGCGGCAGGGCCGGCCGCATCCGTGCTGCGCGGCCGCGACCTTGGGATGCCGCGCCAAGCCCCTGCCGCCCAGCGCCTTTGGCCGCCGCCGCGGCGTCGATCGACTGCGCGGCCGCCCTGGCGCCCGCCGGCGCCCAGGCGGCCTACGCAGGCCCTGCCGCCGACGGTCGCAATCGACGCGCTTGTGGCCAACAGCACGGACCAGGAATTCAACGACGCCGCCCGGATCGCGGCTTCAAGTACGCAGTGGGCAGGTTCAACGAGCAGGACCGCGGCATCCGCCTCGAGCTCGCCGCGGCGGTGATCGAGCGCGGCGCCGAGGCAGCCGGCCTAGTCGGCGCACACGCCGGCGGCGCCGGCCCCTCGTTCTACGTCGGGCCGACGACCGACGGGGGCTCGAGAACATACTGGGGAGCGAGGCGTCCATGTGGGCGTGGAGCGGCGACAGGGGACTGGACGCCGCTGGACGCGGGCATGTCCGTGGGCGGGCCGGGCGGGGCGACGCTACCGTGGCTGCACGGCGTCGAGTTCCGCGTCAACGCCGAGGCCGGCGCCGCGCAGGGCGCCGCCGGGCCGATCCTGCAGACGGTCACGCACACCGCCACGTGCGCCGGGCCGGGCCCCTGACGGCGCCCCCGCGCCGCGCAGGGCGCCGCTACGACCGATCTTCCGCTCGCCGCCTGCCCATCATGCTGATATATTGGGTATGACTTCCCGCGCACGCATGGTAGCAGAAGAGGCTTCGTCACTAGGAGCCGAGATCGGAACCGACGACGGCGACGATCAGGTCACGCCACTGGACTATGACATAATCGTCTCGCCGGTCGACTATCCGCTCGAGGCACTGCACCAAAAAATGTCGGAGCAGGAGGTGCTCATGCCGGCCTTTGAGAGGCAGTACATTTGGGACCTCCCCCGCGCCTCGCGCCTCATCGAGTCGTTCATCATGGACCTCCCCGTGCCTCCCGTGTTCGTGTCGGAGCAGAAGGATCGGAAGCTGCTCGTGATCGATGGCCGGCAGCGGCTCGAGACGATACACCGCTACTTCAACGAAGAGTTCCGCGAGGCCGAAAACGGCAAGGGGGCGCAGAGGTTCCGGCTGACCGGCATCAATCCCGAGGGGCGGCTCAGCAACAAGGCGTTCTCGGACCTGAGCCCTGTGGACCAGCGGCGGCTCAAGAACACCGTGCTGAGGGTCCTGATAATGCGCCAGCTGGATCCGGACAAGAACCCTGCCGTCATCCACCACATATTCGAGCGCCTGAACACGGGCGGCATGGAGCTGAGGGATCAAGAGGTTCGAAACTGCATATACGCAGGCGGGCTCAACGACCTGCTCAACGACCTCAACGGGATCGACGAATGGCGCAAGTTCCTGGGAATGCCGCACCGCGACAAGCGGCAAAAGGACGTCGAGCTGATACTGCGCTACATGGCGCTGTACCACAACCTCGCGGGATACAAAAAGCCCATGAAGGACTTTTTGTCTGCCTTTATGCACGACCACCGCGACACTACGGCCGACTTTGTCTTTAAAGAGCGGGAGCGGTTTACCCGCACGTGCGCCCTGCTCCTAGACAAGCTCGGCGATCACCCCCTCAAGCAGCACGGCCGCATAAACCCGTCCGTGTTCGACTCCCTGTTTGTCACCATTGCGGGCAGTCCCGAGGCCTGCGACGGCGACGACTTGGCGGACCGTGTGCGGCGCCTCAGGTCGAACAGAGAGTTCATCGACTCGACGACGCGCGCCACGACCGACCCGCTCACGGTCTCCAAGAGGATGAAACTTGCAAGGGACGCACTTTGTGGGGATCGCCTTGAGGGATGACAAGGATGTCAGGAGGATCGTCGAGCTGTGCGACGGACTCGACGACGGCAATCCCGATCAACGCGATGTCAAAAAATACCTGACCCAATTTTTGCTGATCAAGGCGTGCGGCATATACGAGAACGAGATCGATGAGATTATCCGCGAGAGGGCAAGCAGATCGTGCGATGACGAGGTTGCCTCGTTTGTTTCGAACACAATGCCCTCCTACAAACACCTGGGACTAGACTCACTATAGCGCCGTCAAAAAGTTTTTGCAATGGAAATTTGGCTAAATGCTTATTGGTAACCGGTAAGCGCAAGTTGCCATGGCGGTAACGAACCAGCAACTACTCGTCGCTTGCAAAAAGGAAAAAGATCCCCGAAAAGCAAAACGGCTCTGGGCAATCTACAACTTGGTTGTCAACAACAAATCAATCAGCGAGGTTGCAAAAATTTTCGACCTATGTTTCAACACGGTCAGAAACTGGTACCGTCGTTTCAAAGATCACGGACTAGACGGGCTCGGCGACAAGCCGCGATCCGGCAGGCCACGTATAGTAAAGCTTGAAACCCTTGACAAGTACATGAGGCATGGGCATAATGTTTTTGGTTGTTGGGAGGCAGTTTCTGCCAAAACAAACATGGAATTAGGCAAAAAGGCATGCCCAAACTCCGAAATGAATTTGCAATACACGTGTATCTAGAAAGGGTCAATTATTGTCAATTAAAACTACGTAAGGCGTCAACTCATTTAGGCCAGCTGTCCTAATTAGCAACCCGTCCGGCGCAAAATGGAATGGCGCAACCGAAGACGATCAAAAAGGTGCCAAAGAAATCAGCGCTTTTGGCCGTCCTGTTCGTGCTGAGGCATCTCGATCTATTCAAGAAAGTCGACGCCGAGACAAAGCGCGGGCGGCCGTACGTCTACAGCAACTTTACCATGCTGTGCTGCTTTGTCGTGATGCTGTGGATGCGGCTGGGAAGCGTAAGCGCCCTCTATGCGTGGCTCTCCCACGATTTCACGCTCAACACAAGGGTCAGAAAGGCATGCGGGCTCAAAACCATGCCCGACAGGCGGACGTTCGACCGCAGGTTCGCCCGCCTGCCGTTCGAAGACCTGATCGCCGACATGGGGCACCAGTTCGTGCTCCGAGGCCTGGTCAGCGCGGTGGTCGTGGCAATCGACAGCACAATCATGCGCGCGTGGCGGGGCTATGTCCACCACAAGAAGGACAAGGAAGCAGGCAGGGTGCCGCGGCCGGGAATAGACACGGAAGCGGCGTGGACGCGCAAGTTGAAGGGGTTCTTTTATGGATACAAGCTTCACGTGATCACGTCCGCCGATCCAAAGATGGCGGTGCCGCTTGCGGCCTGCACGGCTCCCGCCAACGAGCCCGACAACAAATTCGCCATGCCCATGTTGAAGCGCCTTTACCTGAAGGCGGTGAAAACGCTTCTGGGTGATCAGGGATACCGAGACAGCAAGTTGTTTTTGGATGTCTGCGATGTGATAGACGAGGCATGCGGGGGCAGCGACGGCAGCGGGGGCGGTTCGCTAATGACGTGGACCAAGGAAGATGCGGGCGGGCCGGCCGCGAAGGCGCGCGGCGGGGGCCTGAAGAAGGACGGCACGCCGTCCAAGAAGGCGATGCGACAGAACGCAATGAAAAAGAGCGACAAGCGGTTCGCCACGCGCGAGGGGAAGAAGACGTACAGCCTCAGGAAGGTGTCGGTCGAGCCGGCACAGGGGCGCCTCAAGGACACCTTTGGCCTCAACACGCTGTCCATGCGCGGCGCAAAAGCGGTCAATACGTACGTTCTCGGCTGCGTGTTCGTCTACCAAGCGGCGATCCTCTACAAGTGCGTTGCGGGTATTAAGAACCCGCTGAGGGTCAAGGAGATGTTATGTTCATGAATTCCTTCTACCAATGCCTCATCTTACAGCAACGAAAGAGTCACGAAGCACCCCAGATTCGGCCTGAAACGTTATTGCAAACGTGTTTCGTGAAATACTGATAGACAATTACTGGTTTTTTGAACCGAATAATTCCTAATTTCGATCTAATTTGTGATGAAACTGCTCGGAAATATCCCCAAAACATTATGCCCATGCCTCAAGTACATGCACTCGTACGACGGCCCCGTTCGCCCTGGCAAGCTCACGGCCGACATCAAAGAGAATCTGGGGGTCGACACGTCTGTGGGCAACGTGAGGAGGTGGCTCGGCAGCCTCGGCTATTCCTGTAAGACGCCCAATCCCATCTACGTCAACAGGGCCGCGATTGACGAGGTGCTGGTGTGGCAGGAGGAGACAAAAAGCTGGGTTTTACGCCTGGAAAAGGCCCGGATTCCCGTGTATACGGTCGACCAGATGATACTCATACACGACTACCGCAAGCGCAAGGGCGTCTGGGCACCGATCGGGGAGAGGGTATACGCCCCCCAATACGGGGACCACATGAGGAGCATCATCTGCGGCGGCATATCTACCAGGGGGCAGCAGATGTTCAGGGGATACGAACGGTTCACAGCCGAGGAGGCGGTAGACTACTTGAGCGGGCTTCGTGCAAAACACGGCAAATTCGGCATTATCTGGGACAGCCTGTCCGTCCACAATTCCGGGCGCGTCAAGAACTACTTGAACTTGCACCCGGGCGAAATTTTCACCCGCTCGTACCCTGTGGGCTGGCCCAACCTCAACGCAATGGAGGGCATATGGAACGTGGCAAGGGGGCTCGAGATAATGGGACATTACGATAACCCGTCCATGCACCGCATGTCGCTGATGGAAAGACTTCGCACCAGGCGCTTTCACATCAATGTGAAAGGGTATCTCTACCAAAAACTTAGTGCAAAAACTTTTTAATGGCGCTATAAAGGGAAATGTCGTGGGCAAGTTTAGTAGCGAGCGCAAAAAGAAGTTTATAGAAAGGATTGATGGATCCAGCGCGGAAGCCGCGTACAAGGGCATTGTAAGCGCCCGTAATGCGGTCGCACATGGGAGCAACACCACGATGACCTATGACGAATTCAAAAAGAAATTCCGCGACGCTGACGGCGTGCTTGCGGATCTGGCGGCAGTGCTGGCCAAGGACTGACCGGGCCCGCGGCGTGCAGCTTGGCATACGCCGAGATCCGTCGCTGTCTCCGCCCATCTGCACATCTTGGGGCTGCGCCCGCACAACTCCCGCCTAGCAGACGGCGCGGGAGGGGGGGCGAAGGGCGGCGCACGGCCCGGCAGGCGGGATGTGCGGGGGCAACGGGACAAGGCACCTGCCACGGCCGCGGCATGCCGCCTCAAGCCTAGCCGCTACCGGCCGCTACGCCTCCATTACAAACTCGCGGCCGCACGACCTGCAGCGCAGGGCCGGCGGCGCGCCGGGGCCGGCCCCTGCGTTTCCGCCGTCGGTGCGCCCGAACCTGCGCCCCCCGCACGCGGGGCAGACGGGGCACGCCCTGCCGCTGCCCACGCCTTCCACCCGCCTCACGCCTCGGCCGGCGCCGTGTCCGACGCCGACACGGCCGCGACCCTTTCGGCCCCGCCGATCTCGCCGATGTACGCCGCGACCGAGCGCGGCACGAGCCGCTCCCACGAGCCGTCGCCGCGCGCCATCAGCGCGCGTATGCCCGACCCGACGTACAGGGGCCGGTCGACCATGCGGGGCCGGTCGACCCTGACGCCGGCGTCGGATAGGAGGAGGGCCACGTACGGGTTGCCGCTGAGGGCCGCGCCGAACGGCGGCAGGGCGGACCGCAGGTGCGCGGCCCACGCGGCGTTGTCGGGCCTGTCGTCGATCGGCAGGACAATGCACCGCGACAGCGCGCCGTCCGGCCCCTCGGCGGCGAGGGCCCTGCGGATCATCTCGACCCTCTCGCCGGCCGTAAACGGGTCCCTCGGCAGGTAGTTGTACTGCGCGCTCGAGACGGCGACCACCACATCCTCGTACATGGACAGGGCCTGCCCGACCAGGCCCAGGTGGCCCAGGTGGAACGGCTGGAATCGCCCGACGACCAGACCCCTCACGCGCAGGCCGTGGCGGGCGGCGATTTAACTGTGGCGCATCCTTGCGGCCGCTACGCCTGCGGCGACGCCGGCGGCGGCGGCACGAGCCTCCCGCTCCCAGCTATCCTGGTCGTGCCCGACTCGGGGCGCAGCACGACGGCCGTGTACGAAGGTGACCACGCGGCGGCCTTTTCCAGGACGATGCCGAGGCGGCCGGGGGCCGACGACGCGATGCGCGCGGCCCTGATCTGCATGCCGATGCTGACGAGGCAGCCCTGCCCGGCGTCCATCGGCCCCCTGTAGAACGGGCTCGGCTCGTACTCGACGGCCGCCTCCGCGCCGGCCGGAACGACGGCGCAGCCCCCTTCCGCGCCCGCGCCCCCGCCGGCGGCGGCGCGCCCGACGACCACGTCGCCGCGCGACACGTCGTCGGGCCGCACGCCCTTGAGGGACAGCCCGACGCGCGCCGGGAACGACGCCTCGTCGACCGGGTCGTCGTGCATCTGGATCGACTTTACGACGGCCTCGGCGCCGGACGGCAGTATGGTCACCTCCTGGTACCTGCGCACCGACCCCGACTCGACGCGGCCGAGGGCGACCGTGCCGACGCCCCTTACGTCAAAGCAGTGGTCGATCGCGACGCGCGTGGCGCCCGCGCCCTCTTCTCCCCCGCCCGGGCCGAGCGGCCTGAGCGCGTCGGCCGCCTCGCGCAGCCCGTCGGGCCCCGCCCTGGCGTACCCCTCGAGGACGGTCCCGCGGACGAGCTCTTCGAGGCGCCCCTCGTCGACGCCGTACGAGTGGCCCAGCACGCCGCCGCGCATGCCGAGCACGTCGAGCGCGACGGCCTGCTCGCCGGTGAACCTGTCGAGCGACGCGACGTGGAACACGGCGTACTCGGACATGCGGACGGCCTGGAGCAGCGGCTGTATCCTGTCCGGAAAGCCGCCCGGCGCGACGTACGTGCGCAGGACGCCGCCGCCCTTGCGGTCGTACAGCACGAGGTCGCTTGCGGTGCCCCTTTTTCCGAGCTGCGCCGCGACGGCCTGGTCGCCGAGGACGGCCGCATTCACCGAGTCCGTGCTGCGGCCCGAGCGCGCGGCAATTTAACCGTGAGCGGGGGCTAGGGGAACGCATCGAGGACGGCCGCGTAGCTTGCAAACCTGTGGTTCTCCGGCCTCACCTCGAACTGCCTGTACCCCCGCACGGCGCGGCCGTGCACGCCGCGCAGGCCCAGGGGGTCGCCCGGGCGGGGAGCCGCCCGCCCGCCCGCTCCCGCCTTTTCCTCCCCGGCTCCCGCCTTTTCCTCCCCGCTGCCCACGCCGCCGCCCCACGCGGCGGCCTCGAGCAGGACCTCGTCGGTCGGCGCATAGTAGCAGGAGATCGACGAGCGGACCGCCGCCGCGAGGGCCGCCGCATGGGCGGATCCCCTGGACGGGGCCGAGGCCGGAATGGAGGCGCCGAACAGGTGGACGGACTCGACGGGCGGGCCGCCGGGCGCCGGCCGGCCGCCCCCTCCCCCGCCCCCCGCCAGGTCGCCGAGCGCGCTGAGGATCACCTGCGAGCCGAGCGAGTGGCCGAGCAGCCGCACGCGCATCGCTGGGCTTGCCGACCTGACGGACCGCACGAACGCGGCCAGCCTCGGCCCGTTCTGCTCCGCTATGCGCACGCCGACGGCCGCCGCGCGGGCCCTCTCGCGCGGCGACGCCGCGCCGGCCCCGACCGTGTTCGAGTCGTAGCTGTACCCCACGACGGGATGGCCGTACCCGAGCTCGCGCAGGCGCGCCTTTGCGATGGTGAACTTGCGCGTCGCGTCCGACGCGGTGTTGCGCAGGCCGTGGACCATGACCGCCAGCTCGGGCGAGCCGGCCAGCCCGTCAAAGTACGACTTTGGGTACAGGCGATACGGCTGCGGCCCGCCCCGCCCGCCCCAGCCGGCCACTGGCTCGCCCGTGGACCTGTCGTACGCGCCCCTCGTCGCCACGCGCGGAAACCTCGCGCCCACGGCGACGGGCACGGCCGAGGCGGCGGCCCTGGCCTCCGCGCCGGTCATTGCGCCGCGCCCCCTCCCGCACCGCCGCCGCCGCCGCCGCCGAGCGCCCCCCTGCGCCGCTCGATGTCGCCCGCGTCGATCTTTGCGAACAGCGGCGCCGCCCCGCCGAGCCGGTGCCCCGGCCTGATCCCCATCTCCGAGACGGCGTCCCATCCGAGCGAGCCGGGGCCGCGCTCCAGGCCGAGCTGCCCCCACATGGCGGCCGCGGCCGACGGCACGAACGGGTGCAGCGCAAGCGACATGCTCCTCACGGCGTTGACCGACGTGTACACGCACGTCGCGGCCCCGTCGCCGCCCTTCCACGGCTCGCTGTGCTGAAAGTACCTGTTGAACGACGCCGAAAACTCTAGGATGGCCTTGAGGGCCTTGTCGAGGCGGTTCTCGGAGAGCGGCCTGCCGACCTGCTCGGAGAGGACGGTGATGCGCCGCTCGGCGTCCTTGTCGGCCCCGCCGACGGCGCCGGGCGCGGGCACCACGCCTCCGTGCCGCCTGCACGCTAGCCCGACTGCGCGGTTGACGAGGTTCCCGACGTTGCCGATGAGGTCGGCGTTGACGCGCGCCGCAAAGTCGCCCCAGTCAAAGTTCAGGTCGTCCTGCGAGTACGGGCTTATCAGCAGCAGGTAGAACCGCAGGTAGTCCGCGGGGTACGCGCCGAGGAACTCGCGCAGGCCGATGTACCACCCGCGGCTCTTTGAGATCTTTTTCGACTCGAGCGTCAGGTGGCCCCTCGTCGGCATGTAGTCGGGCAGCTTGAACCGCCGGCCGAGGCCCATGCGCATCGCCGGCAGGAACAGGTAGTGGTGGTACACGATGTCCTTGCCGATAAAGTGGTACACGTCGGCGCCGTTCCAGAACCGCTCGGCGTCGATGCCCCTCCCCTCCAGGAACTCGGCGGCCGCCGATATGTACGACAGGTGGTTGTCGAACCACCCGTAGAGCACCTTTGGCTGCGGCGGCGGCCGCCCTTCGGCGCCGCCCCCTCCCTCCCCGCCGCCGCTCGGCGGGACGGGCACGCCCCACGACATGTCCCTCGTAATGTCCCAGTCGGCCAGGCCCCCTCGTATCCAGCCGAGCACGTACCTCTTGACGTCGGGCTGCAGGCCGGCGCTCTTTTCGAGCCACTCGGCGAGCTCGGCCGAGAACGAGCCGAGGCGGAAAAAGTAGTGGCGCGAGGTGCGCTTTACCGGCGCGGCGCCGCACATTGCGCAGCGCGGCGAGACTACCTCGTCGGGTATGCGCCCGCACGCCTCGCACAGGTCCGAGTACTGGTCCTCGGCGCCGCACGACGGGCACGTGCCGCGTACGTACCGGTCGGGCAGGAACATGCCGTCGGCCTCGCAGTACGGCTGGACGACGTCGGACTCGTATATGTGGCCGGCCGCGAGCAGCTCGTCGAACGCGCGGCGGGCGAACCCGACGGCCCGCGGCGAGCTAGTCGCCCCAAAGTGGTCGAACGACACGCCGAGCGCCTCAAAGTCCTCCCTGTCCCGGCGGTTCCAGTGAGCGACGTACTCGGGCGGCGTCTTGCCCTCCCTCTCGGACTGGACGAGTATGGGGGTGCCAAAGTCGTCGGACGCGCAGATGTAGTACGCCTCGACGCCCTTCATGCGCAGGAACCTCGCCGTGACGTCGGCGGGCAGGTACGTCGACGCGACGTGCCCGATGTGTATCTCGCCGTTGGCGTACGGCAGGGCGCTCGTAATGACGGCCTTGTCCCTCACGGTCAGGCTCCTGCGCACGGGGTAAAAAGCGTGGCGGCCGGCCGCGCCGGCCGCCGTTTTTTGCGCCCCGCCGCCCCGATCGGCCCCGATGCCCGAGCGGAGGGGGGGGGGGGGGAGAGGCATGCGTCCGCCCTCCTCCCCCCGCACCCCCGCCCCCACCCCCTCCCCGCCCGCGATCAAGGCCCCGCCCTGCCCTGGAGCCCCGCCGGCGCCCTTTTTTTCGGCCCGGGGCCTCGCCCCGATCGCCCCTGACGGCGCGCACGAGTGCCCGTGCGCGGAATCAAGCCGCCCCGCGCGGCCCCTCTTCCGCCCGCCGGTTGCGGGGGCCGGGCGGCCGCCGTGCCCGCCGCCGGCCGGCCGGCCGGCCGGCCGCCACCCTTATACAAGGGGCCACGGCCCAGTACCGCGTGGCAGAGCGGGCGCCGGCTACCTTTACCTTCCAGGCCGCCGACGGGACGACCTACGAGATACCCGTGCGCACGGCGGCCGAGGCCGGGCAGATATTCCGGATCGCGCAGGACGTCATGGGCAGGTTCCCCGACGACGACGGCGGTCCGGACGGCTATGCATCGGTCCAGGGATCGGCCGCCGCTGGCGCCGCCGCCGCCGGCGCCTCCTGCGGCGAGGAGTGCGGGAGCCGCGCCGCGCCGGGCGACATAGGCCTGGCGATCGACATAATGGTGGCCGAGGGCGTGCCGCGAGAGAACATTGTCCGCGAGCCGTGGATCACGCTCTCTCCGAGGCGGCTCGGCTGGCGCGACGCCATGGGCCGCTCGCCGGCCCGCCTCTGCGTGCGGGGCGTGAGCAGGTACGTCGACCAGGGGCCGCACGGTACCCTCATACTCGACGAGGCTGCCGCCAACGTGGTTCCCGGGTGCGTTCTGGTGCACCCGTCCGTCGCGTTCCACTGCCCGCTCCGCCAGTGCACGCGCCCGCACATACTCGACCTGGACGGCCCGTGGTACAGCACCCTCGACGGGGTGGGGGCGGCCGTTGCGCGCAGCAAGGCGTACATTGCAGCCGCCCTGCCGGCGATTGCGATATCCATGGCCGAGCACCCCATGGGCACGTGGACCGGGGCGCTGCAAAAGGCGATACGGAGGCACCTGCGCAACCCGCGGCCGCCGCGGCCCGGCGCCAAGCCGCCGCGCTGACGGGCGCCGCGATGCGGCGGCGTTTCCGCCGCGCCCGCACCAGCTAGCGCATCGCGCGCAGCCTGCGCGCCGAACTCGGCGGGCACCGTGCGGATGCCGCGCCCCGCTACCAGCTTCTCGCGTACCTCTTCTGGTCCGCGCCGAGCCTGTCGATGGACACGCCCATGGCGGCGAGCGCATCGCGCGCAACCTGCACGTCGATCTCGGCGGGCACCCTGTGGATGCCGCGCTCCATCCTCGAGTGGTTCTTGAGTATGTGCAGGATCGACAGTATCTGGTTCGAGAACGACTGGGCCATGACCTCGGGCGGGTGCCCCTCGGCGGCGACCAGGTTGGCCAGGCGGCCCCTGCCGATGAGGTACACGCGCCGGCCGCCGGGCAGCCTGCACTCGTCGAGGCCCTCGCGCACCCGCCTGACCTTGGACTTGCCGCCGAGCAGGTACTTGCCGTCGATCTCGACGTTGAAGTGGCCGACGTTGCCGAGGACGGCGCCGTCCTTCATGCGCCCGATGTGGTCCCTTGTAATGACCCCCGCCATGCCCGTGCACGTAATGAACACGTCGCCGAGCCTGGCAGCCCTCGACATTGGCATTACGTCGTACCCGTCCATGTGCGCCTCGAGGGCCTTTACGGGGTCGACCTCGGTCACGATGACGCGCGATCCCATCCCCCTGCATCGGGCCGCCACGCCCCTGCCGACCCAGCCGTACCCCGCGACGACGACCCTCTTTGACGCCAGGAGGAGGTTCATAGAGCGCAGCAGGCCGTCTATAGTGCTCTGGCCGGTCCCGTACCGGTTGTCGAACATTAGCTTTGTCTGCGCGTCGTTGACGACGATGATCGGGTACCGGAGCTGCCCCTTTGCCGCCACGGCGCGTATGCGGTTGACGCCGGCCGTGGTCTCCTCGGTCGCGCCGAGTATGTCCATGCCGGAGAACCTCTCGTCAAAGTGGGCCTTTATGTTCATGTCGGCCCCGTCGTCGGTCAGGATCGACGGGCCGTGCCCGAGCACCTGATCGATGCACCAGTCGTACTCTTTCTCCGTCTGGTCGTTCCACGCGTACGCGTGCACGCCGCTGGCGGCAAGGAACGCCGCTATGTCGTCCTGCGTCGTCAGCGGGTTGCCGGGGCAGGCGGCGACGGTCGCGCCGAGCTCCTTTGCGCCCATGAGCAGGACGGCCGTCTCCTTTGTAATGTGCAGGCAGAACCCGAGCGTGACGCCCCTTAGCGGCTGCGAGGGCCTGAGGCGGGTGAGCGTGTTCTCGAGTATCCTCATGTGCGAGCGGGCCCACTCGTACGACAGGCGCCCCTGCTCGGCGAGCTTGATGTCGCGGACTTTGTAGCCCTTGGCGCTACCGCCGGCCCTCTTGCCGCGCCCGGACGCCGCCACGGCGCCGCCCGACCGCGCTTCAATTAATACCCTTCAGGGGGCGCCCGCGGGGACCGGCGAAGGGGCGCAAGATCTCGGGTCCTAGGGGCGCTGGGCCAGCCTGGGCGCCGCCGCGATCCAATGCGGGCGATCAGCGCCGCGCAGGTCCCCTGCCGGCTGCCGCGGACCGCAACCTGCCGTCATTACGTCGCTCCGGCGCCGGCAGGGGGGAGGGAGGCGGCCGCGCCGACGGTGTCTCGCTCCCCGCCGCCGGCCGCCGTCATCCGGCGCCGCCCCTTGCCACGCCCGGGGGCAGCCACGGCGGCGGCTTCATCGGCGGCCCGCCGAGTATGCTCCAGCCGGATCGGCAAGGGCGTAGGTTACGGCCCTTCCCGCCGTCATGCCGCGGTTACGGGCGTTGACCGTGATCGCCGTCTTTCTCGATCCGACGTCCATGCCGCGGGCGCTCCTAGACTGCACGTACGCGCCCCTGTGCCGCTTTGCTACGCTGCGCACAGTCCCCGACGCCGTTCAAGTGCGGCGGCATGCCGTCGACCTGCAGGCAGTAGAGCAGGCAGGGCATTGCATTCTCGTACCGGGTCTTGACGGGATGCTGGTCCCCGGACCGTCAAGTATTGCGCACAGCGCGCGCTGCGGCGCAAGGGTCACTTCCGTGGGAGCCGTGTCGATGTGCTTTACGACGTTGTAGAATCCCAGTATTGCAAAGTAGGCGTTCGCGTCCCTGTGGTAGGCCGCGATCTCCTTTGGCGTCGGCCTGCGCCGCACTGTCGACGGGGGTGATGGGGGAGGCTGAGGCTGAGGCTGAGGCGGCGCGCCGGTGATTCGCCCAATCCCGCTGTGCGCCCCCGCCCGCAACGCATGCGACCGGCTGGCGCCGGCGCCGCCAGCGGCCGTCCCGGAGCGCGGCAGGGATGGCGGGCGGCGCCGGCGCCGGCGCCGGGCCGGCACCATCCCCGCCTTCAGCCGCCCACCGCAGGCGTCAGGCTAGCGGCAGGACCCGAGCTCTCGCCGAGCGAGTTTTGGTGGATTATCTCTACACAGGAAATCGACAAGGGCCGGCAAGGGCAACGGCAGGCCACGCGGTCCGGCTGGCTGAGTCGGCCCTTGTTATACGCGCACGGCGCCCTGCGAGCAATTATGCATCAATTTTTGGATCGGTGCGCGTGCGCCGCCCGCTAGCGTGCCGGCCCCACGCACTCCCGGCGTCCGCCGTCTTGAGCACGGGGGATAGAAGGGGGGGGGGGGGGGGGGGGGGGGCACAAAAACGCCGTGCAGAGTTTGTCTTCGCCACCGTCACATTCGGGCCTACCCTGGCCTTGACCGTACCTTGCGCCAACTGCCACTAGCGTAGAATTTGGTAGACGCGCAGGTGAGCCCGAGTAACACGGCGGCTGGCCCGCAGGTTTTATAAGCCCCCCTTGGACTTCAAGGCGGCGGCGGGAGTCGAACCCGCAAGGCGCTTGGTACGTCAAGTGACGCCGTGTTCTCGGCACGGCGGGCTACCGATTGCCCATCGTCGCCATTTTTCCCTGAAATGCGCATCTTTTCATGCCTTTTCCGTTAGCAGCGGCGAGAGCTCGAGTCTAGGTGCTCGGCACGGCTGAATAAGGCGGGTGACGGGCCGTGCTAGGCGTCATGAGGTGCAGGATCCGAGCTCACGCTGCGGGGCGCGGGGCGGCCGCTTTGCGCAGCGGCGGCGCGGGGCGCCGACAGGGGCGATCGCGGGCCCGAAAGTTATACCACGCGGCTCCGGACGGGCCGCGCGGATGCCCCGCGGACGTCGACCGATGGGCGCGCGCGGACTGGCTCGCGGAAGGGCGGGCGGGGGACGGAACAGGGAAGAGCTCGTCAATATGGACATGGCCCGAATACTGGATCGAGAACCAGGCTGGACGGTCGTTCCTGGGCAGACGAGGGTCGTCCGCGGCCAGCTCAGCCGGAGGCTTGACATAGTCGTCGACGTGGGCGACAGGGCCATCGTAATCGAGACCGAGTTTCCGCCGGCCAGCGGGCTCAACTACGACATGGACAAGGCCGCCGGCTACGATCTGCGGAGCCTTGGAGTGCCAATAGCGACAGTTGGCGTCGTGCTTCCGCCCGACACCATGCAGTGCGGGGTCGACGAAATCGAGGGCCACCTGATGGCATGGGTTCGTAGCGGGGGGCCAGCAGCATGGACGCGGGCGAATGGGGGTAGACTCCTTTCGCAAGACATTTTCTGTGTTGGATGTTGGCCGTCTCGATGACGCGCGGTTGGCTCGATTTGACGCTCTCTGACGCAACCTGCCGAATGAGATTGGAACCGTTCAGTAACCCTGCCGACGATCGCGTCCGCCAGCGCATTGACAAGGGAGTGATGCGCATCCTTGGCGTGGACACTGACCTAAACACACTGTACGGGTGGATCAGGAACGAGCCACAGATCAGTGGCTGAGACGACATGCTGAATCCCTATCCCTGAGTGCCATCTTGTCAGCTGTCGTCTTTACCGCAACGGCGGGACTTTTGAGCCCCCTCCCGCCCGTGCGCCGCGGGCGCGTGCGAAGCGCTCCTCGACGGCCTGATCACCCTCCCCGCTGATGTCGGATACTTCGATTTGACGATGCGCACCGCCGGCATTAGCCGCCGCGGCGGCGGCAACTGCACTGCGGACAAAAACGGAGGCGGTGCCGGTCATTCGTGCTTTCGTGGGGGCCTGGAAGTTGCGGGCCGCTCGATGCCCCAGCCATCCCCGAGATACGGCCGGCTGGTGTCAAACCTCTTGCTCTCCCCTGTAGTTCTCTCGCGTTTGCTGTCATTGCCCATGCGTGCAGGCCGCACCTGCGCCGCTAATATACTTTGACGTCTAGGCGGATCGGCGGCGGTGGGCTCGAGCAGGATATGCGCTAGCCGCCCGTGCCATGCGCTGGCGCGGCGATCCGCGCCGCCCGCTTAGACTGCACGGCACGGGGCAACCACGCCGTCCGTCCGGCGCGGCGCCCTGTAGCATGTTTTGAGGCCATGTTGGGGCGGGCCTTCACGAGCCAGCAACCACGCCGTCCGTCCGGCGCGGCGCCCTGTAGCACGGCCGGGCGGCGCCGGTTGCGGCCGCAGCAGCCAACGCGGCAGGCGAAGCGGTCGCCCGTCCAGCGTCCTCGGATGCCGTGCCTTGCACTCGCCTGCGCCGCGAACACATACGGCGTACCGCCGCCCTACCCCTCGATCGTCCACGCGGTCGGCAGCTCGAGCACGCCGAGCACCTCTAGGACATGCCCGTCGAGTAGCGGCCCCCGCCCCACCGGTTTTCGGCGCACTCGATGCCGCCGGACGCCCCCTCCCCGGCGCCGGCGGGCAAGAGTAGCGGCCAGGCCTCCCCGTTGCGCGCGCCATCGAGGGCCGCGCCGGCGACGGCACCAGCCCGCAGCTCGCCGACCTGCGGGAGGGCGCCGACAGAGGGCGACAGTGCCCCCCTCTCGCGCCGCACTGTTGGGCAGCTTGACAACGGGCAGCTGCCCAGGTTTGACGAGCTCTGACGCAGCCTGCCAGATGATCCTGGGGCTGTTCAGCGACCCTGCGGCGATCGCATCCGCGGGCGCATCGACAAGGAAGTGGTGCGCATCCTGGGCGCAGACGTTGACCTAGACACGCCATACCCTTGGATCAGGAGCGAGCCGCAGATCAGTGGCTGAGACGACGCGCTGAATCGGTGTCCATGTGTGCCAGCTTGTCGACTGCCGCCCTCGCCGCCACAGCAGGGGCTTGTCGACAGCCGCCCGGTTGCGCGCCGCGGGCGCGTTTGGTGCGCTCCGCCGGGCGGAGTGGAGTGGAGTGGAGCGGAGCAGAGCGGATCGCCCCGACGAAACCTGCGCGCCTGCCGACGCGAGGGCTCTGGCGGGGTCGCTCGGGCGATTGGGGGACGACGCCGCGCATCAACGCACATTTTCACGCACAGGGGTTGTGACCTGGATGCCGAGGCCATGGCGAACAGGGTCGCCGTCTGCGAGGCTGGGCGGTGACCGCCCGCCCCCCCCCCGCCGGCGCGGCGGCGGCAACGGCGGCCCCGTCCACGTGGGCGCGCCGCAGCGGGAATCTCGCGGAGGCGGAATCTCCAAAGGGTCAGGGCCGGGGCGGCCGCCCTTTCTTCTTGATGAGGTACACACCCGCGCCCAGGAGCGCGGCGCCGGCCGGCAGGGGCCCGAGGAGCGTCCACACCCCGCTTTCGCCGGCGACCTCCACGCCGGTCCCGTGGCCCGTGATCAGGCTGTGAACCGTGACGAACGCGGCCAGCACGTATATCCACAAGAAAAAAAACGACGATGCTGCGAGGGCATAGCCGATCATTTTCAAACGGTTCATGACAAAAAAAGCCTACGAGAACAGCAATGTGGATGCTATAGACCCCAGTTCCGTTGTTCTTGGATGCAAGGGTGATTCGTAGGTGTTAGACGTCGTAACAAGGGTTAGCATGTTGGGGCCAAACGCATTGCACCACACGCTCTCTGAATCGGCCGGATTTGCAGCTGTAAGAGTGCACACTTGTGCTTTTACATGACCGCCGCCCGGACTCGCCGACGCTAAAACGTGGTGCCTTTTGACAGTTTCGACATGTTCAAAGTTAAGGCACGATGAATTTCTTCTCTCGGTTATGCGTTTGTCCATGTCTACAGGGTATGCAAAAGTCCCTGTAATCTGCGCCCTGCCATTCGTATAAGATGTCAGCACAGACTGCGCCAAGCCTGACACAAATCTCAAGTCACGGCAGTCGTACTGATGCTGATAGTGGTTGTTAACCCTTCTTGCGTCTATGGACGATGCCGTGTGACTAGCCGCGGGCTGTGTCGCATGGATGACGGTGTGCGGCGCAGCTATTTGGCTGGCGCCAGCAACAGAATTGGTCCGGATCGAACTTGCACTGTCCTGAGAATCGACAAAATCTCCCGGATCGTATGTGGCATGAAGAAGTGCAAGCAGCTCACCCGTCGTCAAATTTTGATACTGCGGCTGGACACCGGCAAGATTTTGTGACGATTGTATTATGGCTTTAGCCACGTCCAGTCTGTTGATGACGTTTTCCAGCACTCTTTGGCGATCTAAGCCGCCTTCGCCTTCCAGCTCTTTTTTATAGTCTCGAATCACGGACTCCAAGGCCGCCAGATCGCCCGTATGGCCGACAGGCCCCACCGATCCGGCGCTTGCCCCCCCTGGCGCTTGTTGTGCTACGGCTGTACACATAGGCACGAGCAACAGTAGCGCAGAAACAGCTGCAATGCATGCGACTGCTCTTGTATTTTCCGCTGTCATTGCACGGCTACGTGCGCGCCCATTATATAAGGGGGTCTGACTCCACTTGGAGTGCCTAGAAGATGCGGCAGCTTGCAACAACTGCAGCGCTCATGACTGCATGGTCACAAGTTAATGCGTGCAGTAATCTTGCCGCAGTGGCGGACATACATCAAGACCTCGCCTGTAGCGCCTTGGTCAAAAAGGTGCATTATGGTTGACCTCTGGTCCTGCATGTTCACTCCACGGGTTATGGGCGGAAATATGCCCCTAGGCGGCCGGCGGTGAGAGGGCGGCGCGAGTTCAAGGCGCAGGCGGGGCGGCGAACGGGGCTTGACAACTGCCGTCAGGGCGGCCGCCGCTCTTGGCGCGGCAGATTCACTGCCCGCCCGCCGCTTGCGCGCGCCGCGAACACGTACGGCGTTCCGCCCCCCGCCGACTCGATCGTCCACGCCGTCGGCAGCTCGAGCACGCCCAGCACCTCCAGCCCGTGCCCGTCGAGCAGCGGCCCCCAGCCCCACCGGTTTTTGGCGCCTCCGATGCCGCCGGACGCCCCCTCCCCGACGCCGGCTAGCACGAGCAGCGGCCCCGGGTCCCCGCCGCGCGCGCCGTCGAGGGCCGCGCCGGCGACGGCGCCGGCGAGCAGCTCGCCGACCTGCGGTAGGGCGCCGACAAAGACGGCGACCGCGCCCCCCTCCTCGCGCCGCACCAGCCCCTCGTAGTCGACGCCGAACGCGTCCTCGCCCCTGCCCGCCGCGCCCATGTCGACGCCCGTCCTCTCGGATATGCCCCGCTGCGCGCCGGCAAGGCCGTCGTCGATCTCGACGGAGCGCACCGGCAGGCCGGCCGCGCCGCAGCAGTACGCAATGCGCCCGTCGCCGGACCCGACGTCGACGGCCGAGCGCGCGCCGAGGCCGAGCGCCGCCGAGGCGAGGCAGTGCGCCGAGAGCATCCACGTCGGGTAGAACGGGGCCGCGCTCGCGTCGTGCTTGAGGCTGTCGAGCCAGTGCCCCGTCGCGTCGCCCTCGCATACGGTGCAGGGCACGCCGCCGACCGCCTCCTCGCGCAGCCTCTCGTACACGGGGCTGGCCCGGGCGAACGCGCCGAGCGCGGCCGCGGCGGCGACATCGACGCCGGCCTGCGGGGCCGGCCCCGACGGGACGGCCTCGTACAGGGGGCTGCCGCCGCCGTACGACCCCGCCAGCGCGCCGGCGATCCGCATCGCCGCCCCGGCCGCGCCGCGCCGCCGCTCGAGCCCGCCGGCCGCGCGGGTGCGGAGCGAGCGCATGCGCCACCCAGTCCTAGAACCACTTGTCCAGGTTCTGGCTGCGCCTCTCGAGGGCCTTGCGCAGGCGGTCGAGCGCGGCGGCGACGCGCGCCTCGGAGAATCCGCGCTCGCCGACCAGGTACGCCGCCACCCCCTCGTCGTCGACGTCGCCGTACTCGACGGGCGCGCCGCCCTCGCCAGGCACGTCGGGCTCTAGGAATATCCTGCGTATGCGCTCGTAGTCGGTGCCGCCGAGCTCGCCCTGGATGCGCGGCACGTCCTCGAGCCGGCCGTGCTCCCTTATCAGCTTGAGGGCCGTCTTTGGGCCTATCCGCGAGAACCCGTCGGGGTTGAAGTCGGTGCCGATCAGTATCCCCACGTCGACGAGCTGCTCGCGCGACAGCCCGAGCGACTCGAGCGTGCGGGCCGACTCGATCATTTCCGGCTCCACGTCGACGTACGCGTTGCGGTTGGGCAGCTTGCGCCTGCCGCTCGTCGCAAAGTTGCGCACGAGCCGGACCGCGCCGAACAGGACCGAGTCAAAGTCCTGGCTGGCCGACGCGTACGCCTCGCCGGCGGCGGTCATGTGGGCGGCGGTCGCCTCGCCCTCTGACGGCGCGTCCACGCACGGGATGCCGAGCAGCCCCAGGAGGCGCTTTGCGTCGTCGACCATGCCGTCGGTCATCGTCGTCGTTTGCTGCGCGTACCTCTTGGCCGCCTCCATGTCGCCGGACTCGACGGCGCGCTCGTACCTGGCGGCCGCGTCCTTCTTGACGGCGCGGCGGCGGGCGATCTCGGCGGCCTTCATCGTCGGCGGCGTGCCGTCAAAGACGTAGACGGGGCGTATGCCGAGCGAGAGGTAGTTGGCGTTGCGGTGCAGCAGGCCGCTGAGGTGGCTCGTCACGCGGCCCTGGTCGTCGGAGAGCGGCGAGCCGTCGGGCCCCCGTATGGTCGAGAGGAACTGGTACAGGGCGTTGTACGCGTCCACGGCGACCGTCCGCGAGGCGAACGCATCGAGCGTCGTCGGCTCCCTTGCCACGAGTGCCTTTATGTCGACGCCCATGCGGCGCCGGCGCGCCCGGGGCGTATTCATGGGTTGCGGCCGCGGCGCAGCCGGCCTTTTGGCCCCGTACGATCGTTTATTTGGGGCCGCCCCCGACTCCTGCCGCCAGGTTAGCCAAGTGGTACGGCGACCGCCTCGAGAGCGGTTGCGCTCTGCGCTCAGGGGTTCGAATCCCTTACCTGGCGCTTTACTGCGCCGCACGGGGGCCTTGCGCGGGCCGCCTGCGCCTCCCGCGCCGCCTGCACGCCCCGGCGGCTTGTGCCGGCGGGCCTCTGGATCGTGCGGACTGGGGCGCTTATATGCGGGGCGCGGGGCCGCCCGCCATGGCAATGGCGGATCCGCAGCGGAAGCGGGGCGGCGCCGGCGGAGATGCCGCCGACGGCATGGGCGTACAGGCCGATGCAAAGCCGGGCCTGGACCTGCTGGCGGGCGACTTTGGCGAAGTCCTGAGCCCCGCCGAGCTTGCCCGCGGGTTTGCCCGATATCGGAGGCTTGTGGGCCACGACGTGGCGGCGGACACGGGCAAGACAGAAGGGGGCGCCGGCGAGGCCGATCGGGATGCCGGCGCGGAGGCTTTTGACGAGGACAGGGCCGAGCGCATAGCCGCGCTGATAGACGAGGGCATAAAAGAGTACATAAACGAGGGCATAAAGGAGAGGATCGACGAAGACACCAACGTGCATCTTCCCAGAATTCTGGCGCTTGCATGGGCCTCGTACGGATTCTCTGGCCACTATCGCGGCCTTTGAAACCGCCCCGCCATATTTTGGCAGAGTCGGAAGCAAGCGCGGCAGCAGAGCGCCGCGGCGCTCGCATGGAATGCCCGAGGCTGCGCGCAGGACGGGCGGTACTACTGAGGGAGAGAGAGGGTGTGGATCTGGGCCGCGGCGCCACCCGCCGGGCGCGTTGCGTAAATTTGTGCAGCTTTTGGGCTAAAACCAACTGGAACGTCTCGACAGGCATGCCTAGCGGGAGTTGAACAGTTGATCAGCTGTTCATTCTAAATCACGCTAGCGCCGGTTGCCGGGCGGCCCGCTTGTACGCGGTTCCGACGCTGCACCATGCACTACATTCGCTTTGCGGTGATTAAGACCGCGCTTCTTTTCGAGCCGCGCCCTGGCGGCGATGGGCCTCGCGGGTTCCCTGTATTTCTGCCGCCTTGTTGCGGGCTCTGCCTGCCTCTTCGTCCTTGCCTGCCACGGCCAGTGACCTGGCTAGCCCGCTCCACGCCGGCGCACTCCCTCCCTCCCTCTCGACGGCCCTGCGGAACGCGTCCGTAGCACCCCCTGCCTGGCCCGACTCGAGCAGCGCTTCGCCGAGCCCGATCCACGCCCTTGCACTGCCGCCGTCCAGCCTGGCGGCCCTGCGGAACGCGTCCGCGGCACCCTCGGCCCTGCCCGTTTTGAGCAGCGCTTCGCCGAGCCCGATCCACGCCCTTGCACTGCCGCCGTCCAGCCTGGCGGCCCTGCGGAACGCGTCCGCGGCACCCTCGGCCCTGCCCGTTTTGAGCAGCGCTTCGCCGAGCCCGATCCACGCCCTTGCACTGCCGCCGTCCAGCCTGGCGGCCCTGCGGAACGCGTCCGCGGCACCCTCGGCCCTGCCCGTTTTGAGCAGCGCTTCGCCGAGCCCGATCCAAGCCCTTGCACTGCCGCCGTCCAGCCTGGCGGCCCTGCGGAACGCGGATGAAGCCTTCTCGGCACTGCCCGCACCGAGCAGCGCGTTGCCGAGGCCAACGCACGCGGCTCCCTCCCCCAGGCTGCGCGCAATGCGGGCCGTCATGGCACCCTGGCCGCCGCGGCCCGCGGACGCGCGTCGCCTCGCCGGTGTGCATTCAGGTCTGTGCCAGCTCCCGCCGTGCTAGGCGCCCGCAGGTGGTAGACTAGGCGCAGATGCTACCAGAGACCTGAATGTGCACCCTCGCCGCCCCGGTCCTGCCGAATATCTTGATCGCGGCGCCGTACTCTGCGATCGCCTCCGCGTTATTCCCGATCGCTGCGAGCGAGTTTGCCAGCCCCGTACGCCCTGCCGCATCGCCCGGATCCGCCTTGATCGCCCTGCGGTACCAACCGATCGCCTCCGCATGCCTTCCGTCTGCGGCGAGGGCAAGGCCGCATCCCGTATGCGCCGACATTTCTTCCGAGTCTATGCGGAGCGCATTGTCGTAGCACTCTACCTCCAGCACGTCCCCTCCGACGCCCCTGCTCCGCACCAGGCCCAGGGCGTGGCCCCTTGCGACGCGCGCCGGCACGTAGCCCGGGTCCGCCTCGGCGGATATCTTGTACATGCCCAGGGCCTCCCCGGGGCGCCCTGCCCGCATCTTTAGGTGGCCCATCTCGAGGCTTGCCAGTGCGTAGCCGGGATTGATCCGCAGCGCCCTGGCGTAGCTCGCCTCGGCCTCGCCCTCGCGGCCTAGGCGAGCAAGGGCGTGCCCCATGCACGCCTGCACCCGCTCCTCTTTGCCCCCCGCGGCGCCGGCGCGGCCGCACAGCTCGACGACCCCCTCGTACGCCCTGCGCGCGGCCGCCCTGTGGCCCGCCTGCGACATGACGTGCCCCTCGACGAGGAGGAGCGCCATCATGTACTGCGGGCGCGCCGCGAGGACGGCGTGCACCAGGCGCTCGACGACGGCGAACGCCCTGGCCTCGTTGAACTCTACAATGCCGACCGAGTGCGTGAGCGCGTGCCTCTTCCTGAACAGGTACCGGAGCTCCTCTGCATACTCCTCGATGAACTCGAGGAGGGCCGGTATGCCGCCTCCGCGGCCATTCTCCTGACCGCCGCCTCGCTCTGAAAGCCGCTCATGGACGACTTGAACCTAGCCTCGCTCATGGCGATGGCCGCCTCGATGCCCTCGATCGACTTGATGACGACCCTGCCCTTTCCGCGGGCCTTTTCGTCAATGTCGAGCTCGAGGATCAGCCTGAGGAACTGCTCTAGGACGGTCACGGACTGTGTGACTACCACAATCCTGACGATCTCGCTGCCGGAGCCGACGCCGTCCTTGAGCATGGCCATCCTCATGAACGCGCCTAGCATGCTCTGCGTGGCCAGCTCGCGCATGAGCGGCCGCTTGCCCCTTCCATGGCCCATAGGCGAGCAAATCCGTACCCGTATATACAGTCATCGGGCGCCGTGAACGGGCGCGCAGGCGGCCGCCGGCCGCCGCACGGGGCGAGGCGGGGCGGCGTTGCTCGCCCTTGGCCGGCATGCGCCATATCTCGCCGGCGGCCCCTGCCGCGCCGCTCCGCTGGACGGCGAGCAGGCCCGCCAGGATGCGCTATCTAGGATGCGGCACGCCGCTGCATGCCGCATGCGGCGCGGCCCGGCGCCGGCATGCGCCGGCAACGGAACCCTTCCTCCACCCTGCCGCCCCGATCGCCCCCTGCCGCGGAACGGCCCGGCCGCGCGAGCATGCCGCGGCCACGGCCGCGGAGGGGAGCGCCGTCGCATGCCGCCCGGGGCGCGGCCCTGCCCTGTTCCGCCGCCCGCTTAAGCGTTAAATCACCCCTAGGCTTGCCGGCGCCCGTTGGGACGCTGGGAGCGCGAGGACGCCGGGCGCGAGGATGACCGCGCAGGGCAGTACATGGATCCCGACATCCAGGAACTCCTCGACGACGGCGACGTCCAGGGGGCGCTGGCGCTAGCCGACCAGAACGTCCTGCACGACCCCGGCAGCGCCTCCGCCTGGGTCGACAAGGGCGACGTGCTGTACGACATGGGCAGGTACTACGAGGCGGCCCGCGCCTACGACAAGTCGCTCGGCATCAACGCCGAGCAGCCCGACCTGCTCACAAAAAAGGGCATCATGCACGAGACGCTCCACGACTACGGGAGCGCGCTGCTGTGCTACACGCGCGCGCTGCGCCTCGAGCCCGAGGACGCCATGGCGGCGACAAAAAAGGCCCACTGCCTGCTGCACGTAGGCGGCAGGGGCGGCGAGGATCCCGTCGCCGAGTCGATCTCCATGTGCGAAAAGATCATAAAGGACGACGACGGGGACATTGACGTCCTGCGCGTCTACTACGAGGCGCTCTGCCTGGCGGGCCGCAACTCCGACGCGCTCGCAGTGGCGACGAGGCTGCTCGAGATCGACGCGGACGACTCGGACCACTGGACGTTCCGGTCGGAGCAGCTGTGCGAGCTCGGCAGGCACGACGCGGCCCTGTCCGCGGCCGACGGGGCCATAAGGTCGGACCCGTCGAGCGCGCAGGCCAGGGCGGCGCGCGGCGCGGCGCTGGCGGGCCTGGGCAGGCATGCCGAGGCGCTCGAGTCGTTCGACGATGCAATCTCGCTCGACCCCGGGCGGGGCCAGACGTGGTCCGGCAGGGCGGCCAGCCTGGCCGCGCTGGGGAGGCACGGCGAGGCGGCCGACGCCATGTTCGTCGCCATCTCGGTCGACCCCGGAAGCGCCGTCGCCCTCGACGACCCGCTCTGGAAGGGCATGCGCGAGAGCATAGAGCAGAGGCTCGGCGGGCGCGCCGCGCTGCGGCGCCGCATGGCCTCGGGCCGGGTCGCATCCCTCCTGCGGTGCGGCTCCGGGGCGAGCACTTAATACGGCGGCGGGGGGCGGCGCCGTCATGCCGGAGGAGCCGAAAAAGCTCGACGCGACGGGGCTGTTCTGCCCCGAGCCCGTGTTTCGGACAAAGATCGAGATCGAGCGCATGCGGGCGGGCGAGGTCCTCTGCGTGCGCGCCGACGATCCGGCCGCCGAGGACGACATTTCGCGGTGGGCGAGCCGCAGCGGCCACGACCTGGTCTCGTCCACAAGGGACGGCAACGTGGTCGAGCTGACGATCAAAAAGGCAAAGTAGGATCGCCGCGCCTCGCGGCCCTGGGGCGGGCGCGATAGCCGGTTGCACGATCTGCCGCGGGCGCGCGCGGACCGCCGGCGCGCCGGGCCTCGGCGCCTACGCCGATGCGCCCGCCGGCCCTTCGCCCGATTCCGCCTTTGCGGCCGACTCGGCGGCCCTCTCGTCTAGGTACTTGTTGACGTCGAGCGCGGCCATGCACCCGAACCCGGCGGCCGTGACCGCCTGCCTGTACCGGCGGTCGTGCACGTCGCCGGCGGCGAACACGCCCCTCGCGCTCGTCTCGGCGCCGTTCCTGACGACGACGTACCCGTCCCCGTCGGTCTCGACCTGGCCGGCGACCACGGCCGTGTTCGGATCGTGGCCGATGGCGACGAACACGCCGCCGGCCCGTATGACCTCGTCCGCGCCCGTCCTCGAGTTGCGCACGACGACCTCGGAGACCTTGCCGTCGCCCCTGATCTCGGCGACCTCGCACGACAGGTGCATCGTGATCTTCGGGCTGGCCAGGGCGCGCTCCTGCATTATCCGGCTCGCGCGCAGCTCTTCCCTCCGGTGCACGACGTGGACCATGGGCGAGAACTTTGTCAGGAACGTCGCCTCTTCCATGGCCGAGTCGCCGCCTCCGACGACGACGATCTCCTGCCCCCTGAAGAACGGCCCGTCGCACGTGGCGCAGTACGAGACGCCGCGGCCGGCGAGGGCCTCCTCCCCCCTGACGCCGAGCTTGCGCGGGCTCGCCCCCGTGCATATGATCACCGCGTCGGCCTCGTACTCTTCGCCGTGCGTGAGCACCTTTAGCGGCTCGCGCCTAAAGTCGACGTCGACGGCCTCCTCGTCGAGCATGACCGTTCCCATGAGCCGCGCCTGCTCGCGCATGTCGGCCATGAGGTCGGGCCCCATTACGCCGCCCTTGAAGCCCGGATAGTTCTCGACCTCGGTCGTGTTGACGAGCTGGCCGCCGGGCAGGGGGCCCGAGATCAGCAGCGTGTCGTGTCGCGCGCGCGAGCAGTATATTCCGGCCGCGTACCCCGCGGGGCCGGCGCCGACTATGATGACCTCGTACCGCGTCCTTTTGCGGGCGGCCTCCGGCGGCCGGGGCGGCGGGGGAGGCGGGGGCGGGGGGGCGCCGGCCCCCTCCCCGCCGCCCCTGCGGACGAGGACTGTCGCGCCGCCCGCCTCCGATCCCGCCATCATGACGGCCCGCGCGGCCGGCCGCCCCAATTTAAGCCGTGCCTGCCGCCCGCGCCGTGGCGCGATCCGCCCCGCCCGCATGCGCGGCGAGCGCGGCCCTGTGCGCGCGGCACAGCCCGCTGCCCGGGCGCAGCTGCGAGTGCAGCAGGTCGGCCTGCCAGTGGGCGTTGTACAGGCGGCAGTCCCTGTCTGCGCAGAACGCCCTGCCCGTAACGCGGTACGCCGCCGCCTGCAGGGCGTACCCGTACGCCGCCTCGGCCAGGCGCCGGTCGCCCCTCTCGAGGAACGCGCCGGCGCGGGCCGCCCCCGCTTCCGCCGCCGCCGCCTCGTCCCCGCCCGCCCCCGCAGCCCGCATGGCCATCATTTCTACATAGTACCGGCGGGGCCTTGCGGGCGCCTCGACCATGCCCGTCGTCGAGATCAGCGACGGGTTGGCCGCCACGAGGGCCCTGCCGTGGTACCTCATCCCGTCGGGATCGTACGTGCACGGCAGGCGGTTCGTCAGCACCACGTGGAACGCGAGCGGGTCGGCCGCATCGCGCGCCGGGACCATGGACGCGGCGATGCGCAGCATCTCGAACCCGTCGTAGCACACGATGCCGCCGGGCTCGGGCCCGATCGACATCCTCCCGCCGCCGCCGCCCGTCTCGCGCAGTATGTCCGCCTCGGCCGGCTCGAACGGCTCGAACGGGCGGCGCGGGTTGCGCACCGCGCAGGCGGCCAGGGCGCGCGCCTGCCGGCGCGTGGGGCTCGAGAACAGGCCGCCGGCGCGCCCCTCGTGTAGCACGCGGGGCCCGAGGGCGGCGGCCAGGCGCCGCGCCAGCGCTCCGGGATCGATGCCCGGCTCGGACGGCTCGCCGTGCACGACGACGCGGCCGATCCTCAACGCGCCGCGCCCGCGCGCGCCGCCGGCCCCTACGCGGGGCCGCGCCCGGGCGCGCCGTACTCCTTTACCTTTGCGGCCGCCACCTCGGCGGCCTTTTTACCCGAGAACAGCATCGAGCCGAACGTGGGGCCCATCCGGGCGAGCCCGTGCGTCTCCGTGACCGACATGCCGGCGGCGACTAGCCCCGGGTACACCTCGCCCGTGCTGCGAACCACCTGGTCCTCGCCCTCGTCGACGTACATGGGGTTCATGCCCTTCCACTCGACGAGCCCCCTGTCGACGAGGCGCTTTACGGCGACCGAGTCGTGGCCGGACGCGTCGATCACGACGCTCGACTCGAGCGCGACGGGGTCGACGCACGTAATGTTGCGGGGCAGCGCCGAGACCGGCATCCAGTTTACGACGACCCCCGAGACGCGGCCGCCCTTTAGCACCAGGTCGTCGAACTTTGTCAGGTTCAGGAACTTTACGCCCGCGTCGCACGCCGACGCGATCAGCTTTGAGACGGCGTGCGGCCCCGGCGCGAGGTACAGCCCGTCGCCGGCCTTTTTGTAGGGCACGCCGAGCTCGTCCCAGACGCGGTTGGCCGGCTCTCGGACCGTGACGGGGTTCATCATGTAGCCGCCGAGCCAGTACCCCCCGCCGAGGTAGTTGTTCTGCTCTACGACCAGGACGCGGAACCCCATCAGCCCGAGCTCGCGCGAGGCCGTCAGCCCCGCTGGGCCGGCCCCAATGACGACCACGTCCGACTCGGCCATGTCGAGCAGGACTCGGCTGAACTCGGACGCTATGGCCCTCGTAATGGCCGACTCGGTGACGGGCGCGAATATCTTGCCCGCGCCCGCCTCGGCGTCGCTTGCCCTCTGCACGGCGGCCGGGCGGGGCGGGCCCGATTAATACCCTTGGCGGGAGGCGGGAGCGGCGGCGGCGCATGCGCCGCGGCCCTGCCCGCGGGCGGCGGCCCCTGTGCCCCTCCCTTCCGTGCAACAGCATGCGTCCGCCCCCTGCGCCCAGGCGTTGCGGGCGCCTCCGGCCGACGGCCGGGACCGCATGCGGGCGCAGACGCGGCTGCGGCGTGATCCGCGCCGCTTGCAAAGCCTTATTTGGCAGCGCGCGGCGGGCCCCGCGTGTCCATCACAGCGGTAGAGTTCCCTCCCCGCGTCCAGCAGCGCTCGACCCTGTCGCGCGCCGAGCGCCTCGACATGATCGGCATGAAGGCGCGCCCCGAGATGCTGCCGCCGCTGGCCCGATTCGTAAAGTTCCTGGCAACCCACGGGGTCGTCGAGTTCGGCGCGCCCCTGCCCGCCGGCGAGAGGGGGCTCGCCGTCGTCGATAGGATACAGCAGTGCGCCTTTTTGGCCCTGTACTATGGCCACGACATGGGGTTCGAGATCTCGTCGTTCAGCAACGGGCCGTGCTCGGACGAGATGGCCGACGGCATCTACAGGCTCTCCGACGAGGACGCCGGCGTGTACAGGGCTGCCGCGCCGGACATGCCCGCTTCATTCAGAGCTACCGAGTTCCTTAGCCTCGTCTCCGGCAGGAGCGCCGAGTGGATGCGCGCGGCGGTCTCGTTCCTCCACGCAAATATCAACTACAGGAAGAACCTGCAGGACATAGTTGACATGATAAAAGAACGGATGTGGCGCAGCCACGACGCCGTAGACGACGCGTTCGAAGAGATCAAAAGTCGGGGCATGTTTCGGTTGGATCGACAATCATGAGCATGGTGTTACGCCGGCCCTGCTTCCTCATCTTTTTCTCGTACTGGCGTATATCGGCGTCGTTGAGAATCATTTGATCTTTCGTTATAAGAAACGCAGAGTTTGGATCAGCCAAGGCGTGGGCGAGTATGACCCTGTCAGTCATGTCCAGTTCCGGGGCCAAGTGGACTAGCTCGTTCACGGCGGCAAGCACGCCGGCGTCTAGGGGCGGCATGCAGCGGCCCGGCTCCACTCTGTAGTCAGCGAGCAATGCCAGCATTCCTTTGAGCATGCGCTCGGCGCCGGGCCCGCGCCGCAGTATGACGGCGGCCGCCTCGCCGAGCGAGACCTGCGAGGCGACCAGCGAGTAGGAGCCGGGCCGCTCCGGCGCAGTATGGACTCGACGCGATCCGCATGCTTGCCCCCCGTCAGCACTTCCATGATCGCCCATGTGTCGAGATGGGCGCGCCGCCTTTCCACGGGCGCCGTCCGGCGGCCGCCGCTTAAACCTGGCGGGCAGGCAATGGCCGCCCCCTGTCAATTCACCGCCCTGTACGGACGCGGGACGGGCCAAATTGGCCCTTGCAGGCGCGGGCTGCATGCAAAGCCTTATTTGGCCGCGCGCGGCGGGCCCCGCGTGTCCCTCACAGCGGTAGAGTTCCCTCCTCGCGTCCAGCAGCGCACGACCCTGTCGCGCGCCGAGCGCCTTGACATGATCGGCATGAGGGCGCGCCCCGAGATGCTCCCGCCGCTGGCCCGATTCGTAAAGTTCCTCGCCTCCAACGGGGTCGTCGAGTTCGGCGCGCCCCTGCCCGCCGGCGCGGCGGGCCTCGTCGTCGTCGACAGGATACAGCAGTGCGCCTTTTTGGCCCTGTACTATGGCCACGACATGGGGTTCGAGATCTCGTCGTTCAGCAACGGGCCGTGCTCGGACGAGATGGCCGACGCCATATACAGGCTCTCCGACGAGGACGCCGGCGTGTACGGGGCTGCCACGCCGGACATGCCATCCAGGTTCAGGGCCGCCGAGTTCCTGGACCTCGTGTCCGGCAGGAGCGCCGAGTGGATGTGCGCGGCGGTCTCGCTGCTCCATGCAAATATCGACTACAGGGAGAATTTGCAGGACATAAAGGACATGATAAAAGAAGGGATGTACCGCAGCCACGACGCCGTAGACGACGCGTTCGAAGAGGTCAAAAGGCGGGGTATGTTTCGGTTGGATTGACAATCCTGAGCGGGGTGTTTCGCAGTCCAGACATTCTTGCCTTTTTCTCGTACAGGCCAACCTTGGTGCTATTGAGTATAGTTTGATCCTTTGTTATCAGAAACGCAGAGTTTGGATCGGCCAAGGCGTGGGCGAGTATGACCCTATCGGTCATGTCTAGGCGGGGGGCTACGCGAATCAGATCCTGCACGACATCAAGCACGCCGGCGTCTAGGGGCGGCATGCAGCGGCCCGGCTCCACCCTGTAGTCAGCGAGCAATGCCAGCATTCCTTTGAGCATGCGCTCGGCGCCGGGCCCGCGCCGCAGTATGACGGCGGCCGCCTCGCCGAGCGAGACCTGCGAGGCGACCAGCGAGTAGGAGCCGGGACCGCTCCGGCGCAGTATGGACTCGACGTGATCCGCGTACTTGCCTCCCGTGAGAACCTCCATGATCGCCCACGTGTCGAGATGGGCGCGCCGACTTTCCACAGGCGCCGTCCGGCGGCCCTCGCTTAAACCTAGCGGAGGGCGGGCGATGTTCGCCCCCGTATTCTGTACCCTGCACGGGGCGGCAGGGAGGGCCCGATTGACCCTAGCGGGCGACGGCGGAGCCGGCGAGATCTCATGTCCTGCCTCTCATGACGACTAGCACGGCCCGTCCCACGCCTTATTCAGCCGTGTTGAGCACCCTGGCCTGAGCGCTCGGCGGAGCCGCATGCAATGCCTTATTTGGCTGCGCGCGGCGGGCCCCGCGTGTCCCTCTCCGCGGTAGAGTTCCCTCCCCGCGTCCAGCAGCGCACGACCCTGTCGCGCGCCGAGCGCCTCGATATGATCGGCATGAGGGCGCGCCCCGAGATGCTCCCGCCGCTGGCTCGATTCGTAAAGTTCCTCGCCTCCAACGGGGTCGTCGAGTTCGGCGCGCCCCTGCCCGCCGGCGAGAGGGGCCTCGTCGTCGTCGACAGGATACAGCAGTGCGCCTTTTTGGCCCTGTACTATGGCCACGACATGGGGTTCGAGTTATCGTCGTTCAGCAACGGGCCGTGCTCGGACGAGATGGACGACGGCATTTACAGGCTCTCTGACGAGGACGCCGGCGTGTACAGGGCTGCCGCGCCGGACATGCCATCCAAGTTCAGGGCCGCCGAGTTCCTTAGCCTCGTGTCCGGCAGGAGCGCCGAGTGGATGTGCGCGGCGGTCTTGTTCCTCCATGCAAACATCGACTACAGGGAGAACCTCCAGGACATAAAGGACATGATCAAAGAACGGATGTGGCGCAACTACGACGCCGTAGACGACGCGTTCGAAGAGATCAAAAGTCGGGGCATGTTTCGGTTGGATCGACAATCCTGAGCGGGATGTTTCGCCGCCCCCGCCCTCTTGCTTCTTTCTCGTACAGGCCGACCTTGGTACTGTTGAGTATCGTTTGATCCTTCGTTATCAGAAACGCAGAGTCCGGATCGGCTAGGGCGTGAGCGAGTATGACCCTGTCGGTCATGTCTAGGCGGGGGGCTGTGCGAACCAGATCCTGCACGACATCAAGCACGCCGGCGTCTAGGGGCGGCATGCAGCGGCCCGGCTCGACCCTGTAGTCCGAAAGCAGGGCGATCATCCCCTTGAGCATGCGCTCGGCGCCGGGCCCGCGCCGCAGTATGACGGCGGCAGCCTCGCCGAGCGAGACCTGCGAGGCTACCAGCGAGTAGGAGCCGGGGCCGCTCCGTCGCAGCATGGACTCGACGCGATCTACGTGCTTGCCCCCCGTCAGCACCTCCATGATCGCCCACGCGTCGAGGTGGACGCACCGGCCTTGCACGGGCGCCGTCCGGCGGCCCCCGCTTAAACCTGGCGGCGGGGGTTCCGCAATCCCAAATCCTCCGCCCTTCTACGCGATCGCCTGTTGTCCGGGGGCTCTCGCCCTCCCCCGATCGTGGGAGGGGTGGACAGCCGGCGGGCAGGGGCCGCGGCGGGCCCCTGCGCGCGCCGCGGCGCAATGCGCGGCACTGTTGCCTCTCCCCCCGCCCCCCGCCCCCTTGCCCGTTCCTGCCGCCCCTCCCCCGCCCGCGGCCCGTTCCTGCCGCTTCTGCTCGGTTTATAACCACGCGGCCGCGGCAGGCGCGCCGTGAAGCCGCCCGAGCTTGTCCACGACGACAGGCTGCCCGATCCGGCGCCCCGCACCGACTGGTCGCGCGTCGACGAGGCCGACAACTTTGCCGAGACGGTAAAGCTGTTCCGCCAGGGGCGGTACGACGCGGACAGCTTTAGGCGGTTCCGCCTCCAGCACGGCGCGTACGGCACGCGCATGACAGGCGACTACGCCATGGTGCGCATAAAGGTGCCCGCCGGCGAGCTCTACCCCCGCCAGATGGAGCGGCTCGCCGACCTGTGCGAGTCGTACTCGATAGGCAGCGCCCACGTGTCGACGCGCGAGAGCGTCCAGCTCCACTGGGTCGTCCTCGAGGACGTCTCGGAGATCATGCGCGGCCTGGCCGGCGTCGGCATGACGTCGCGCGAGGCGTGCGGCAACACCGTCCGCAACGTAATGTGCAGCCCCCTGTCGGGCGTGTGCCCCGCCGAGGCGTTCGACTCGACCCCGTACGCGCTCGCGACGGCCGAGTTCTTCCTGCGCAACCCGCTCAACCAGAACCTGCCGCGCAAGTTCAAGTTCAACTTTACGTGCTGCGAGGATCACGGCATGGCCCGCATGGTCGACGTGGGGCTCGTCCCGCAGACGGCGCCGGCGGAGGGCGGCGGCCCGCCGCGCCGCGGCTTCAAGGTCTTCCTCGGCGGCGGGCTCGGCAACAAGTCGTTCGTCGGCCACCAGCTCGAGGACTTTACCCCCGAGGAGAACCTGCTGCACACGTCGATAGCCGTCCTGCGCATATTCGACCGCCTCGGCAACCGCAAGAACCTGGCGCGCAACCGCATGCGCTACCTCGTCGACGAGATGGGGTGGGAAGAGTTCCGCGCCCTCGTCCTCAGGGAGCGCGCCGTCGTGCGCGCCACGCAGCCGCTCTCGGCGCGCCTCGACCTGGACCTGTCCGAGAGGCCGCTGCGCGAGCCGCCCGTGCGCGTAGACGGCGGGGCCGAGCCGCCCGCGCCGGCCGGCTTTGAGAGGTGGAGGCGCACGAACACCGTCCGGCAGAGGCAGGCGGGGCACAGCTCGGCGTTTGTCACGCTCGAGGCCGGCGACATCGCGGCCGGCCAGCTGCGCGCCCTTGCGGGGGCATGCCGCGACTTTTCCCGCGAGGGCATGGCCCGGACCGGCTTTGCCCAGGACATTGTGATACGGCACGTGCGCGACGCCGACCTCGGGCGGCTCTACGCCCGCCTGGCGGGCGCCGGCCTTGCGAGCCCCGGCGCCCTCACCATGGCCAGCCCCGTCGGCTGCTCTGGCACGACCTCGTGCAACCTGGCCCTGACCAACTCGCACCGCCTCGCCAAGGAGGTGCAGCGCCGCCTCCTCGAGCTCGGCATGGACGGGGACGGCGACCTGGCGGGCAGCACGATAAAGATAAGCGGGTGCCCGAACTCTTGCGGGCAGCACGGCATCGCCACCCTCGGCTTTTACGGGGGCGGGTCAAAGGCCGGCGGCCGCATGTACCCCGTGTACCAAATGTCCGTCGGCGGCAGGCACGACGGCGGGACAATGCTCGGCGTCAACTGCATGAGGGTGCCGGCAAAGAGGGTCGTCGAGGCCGTGCTGGAGATCATCGGGCTGTTCAGGGCGGAGAGGGACGCGGCGGCAACGGCGTCCGGCGGCGGGGGCGGCCTGGCGCCGCAGACCCTCAGGGACTGGCTGCACGCGGTCGCCGCCGGCGCCGGCGCCGGCGCCGTGCGGTCCGTCGCCGACCTCAAGGCGCGGCTCGCTCCGCTCGCCGAGCCGCCGGCGTTCGAGGACGACCCCGGCTTTTACTCGGACCACGGCGCCGACTCGTCGTACCACGCGCGGACGGGCAAGGGTGAGTGCGCCGCTTGAGCGGCGTGCTCGCCGGCGCCGACGAGGTCCGCTCCGAGGCCGGCGACGGGAGCATAAAGGTCATCGACGTGCGCCGCGCCGACGAGTACGCGGGGGGCCACGTGCCGGGCGCCGTCAGCATGCCGCTGTCCTCGCTGCTCTCCGACGACGGGCCCGCCGCCGCGGCCCGCCTGTTCGGCTCGCTCGGCATCGGCGACGAGGACAGGGTCGCCATATACGACGACACGTTCGGCGCGCTCGCCTCGCGCGCGGCGTGGACGCTCGAGTACATTGGCCACCGCGGGTCCGTCTCGCTGCTCGGCGTGACGTACGCCGGCTGGCTGTCGTCGGGGCTCGACGTGCAGGAGGGCGCCGGGCGCGGGGAGGGGGCGCCCAGGGCCGAGCACTCGGCGGCCCCGCGGGACGGCATGGCCGCCACCGCCGCGCAGGTCGAGGCGTCGCTCGGCGCCGGCGCCGCCGGCGGCGGCGGCACCGTCCTGCTCGACAACCGCGAGCGCCTCAACTACCTCGAGCAGCACATACCCGGCGCCGTGAGCATGCCGTACCGCATGCTCGGCTCGCCGGGCAGGGTGCTGCGCCCCGCCGCCCAGGTGAGGCGGCTGTTCGAGAACCGCGGCGTGCGGCCCGGCGCGGACATAGTCACGTACTGCGGCAGCGTCGGCACGCTCTCCGGCCTGGCGTACTATGCGCTCAGGGAGGCGGGGATCGGGCAGGCCCGGCTGTACGTGCGGTCGTTCCGCGAGTGGAAGGAGCTCGGCAAGCCCGTCGAGCGGCAGGAGCACGCAAACTACTGGGACCTGTCGGCCGAGTAGGGCCCCGCCCGGCTCAGCCTACCTCGCTGCGCAGCTGCTTTGTGACGGCCGTCTCTATATTCTCGAACACGGCGAGCATCTTTTTCCTGTTGTCCTCGAGGTACTCGGCGCCGTGGTCGCCGAGCCGGATCTTCCAGAGGCGTATCTCGCGGTGCTCCTCAAAGAACTGCTCGATCATCCTCCCGCCGTGCCGCTTTGGGTCGACGAGCGTGTCGAACCCCGCCACTATCCGGCCGAGGTCGCCCTCCTCGATGGCCGCCCTCGTGTCCTGGACGGCCCTGCCGAGGTCCTTGAGGCCGCTCACCTCGCCGGGCAGCCCCCTGCGGACGCGCCTGACGCCGAGCAGGCCGCGCTTTGTCGTGCCTACCCTGCGCGCAATGTCCTCGGCCAGGTCGTACGTCGGTATGCGGTGCAGGCCCTCCCTCTTTTCGTGGCGGACGATCAGGCCCTTTTCGAGCAGCTTTTGCAGGGCGTCCTCGGCGTCGGCCCTGCTCAGGAAGGTCGTCCACACTATCGAGCCGATGGTGTGGTACCCCTGCCGGACGGACTCGAGCACGACGACCTCGATTATCCTGCGGAACCCGTCCTCGACGCGGACGTTGGCAAAGTCGCGGTCCTTTACGGCCTTGCGGGCGTTCTTGACGTCGATCTCGATGGACCTCTTGAGGGCCTCGATGGCCTCGGGCACCTGCATGAGCAGCGACAGGTAGCAGCCCTTGTTGTACCACGCCATGCCGTAGTTGCGGTCCGAGTCGATGGCCTTTTCGGCGCAGTCTAGCGCCTTTGCATAGTTCTTTTGCTCGTAGTGGACGAGCGACTTTAGGTTCCACGCCTCGGCGTTGGCCACGTCGATGTCGAGTATGCGGTCGTACACGCGCAGCGACTCCGAGTGCTCGTCGAGGTGGAACTTTGCGTACCCGAGCTTTAGCAGCGTCTCGACGTTGCCGGGGTCGAGGCGCAGGGCCTGCTCGAACGCGTGCGCCGCGTCCTCTAGCTTTTCGTCGGCCATGAGGTTGACGCCCTTCTTGAAGAGCTTTTTGCGCTGATAGTCCGAGTCGGTCAGGACGGCGTCGGACCTGCGCCGGACCTCGGGGGGGCCGGCCCCGCCGGGGGCGGACGCGCCTCCGCTGTCGCTGCCGCCGCCTCCACCGCCCGCGGCCGCCTCCTCCCCGCCGTCCCCGGGCCCGCCCGAGCGCCCGCGGCCAAAGGGTCGCTTCACGGCCCCGCGGCGGCCCCTTTAGATAAATACCAACCGGGCGCGGCGGCCGCGGCCGGGGCGGGGGCGGGGGCGGCCCCTGCCCGCCCCGCCCCGCCCTCGCCGCCGCCGCGAGCTGGCGCCCTCCCCAATAAAGGCAAAAATACAAGCGGGCCCGCGCCGCGGGCGTGTCGGGCGACGCCGCGGGCAGGCCGCGCATAAGGGTGCAGGGGGCCGCGCCGTTCGGCCAGCCCGGCGTGTACGAGGCCGTCATACACCTGGCCAGGAAGAGGCCGACCGACCGGGAGATCGCCTCAAAGTCAGTGCCGTCGCTGTGGAGCGGCAGGTTCCACCTGCGGGTAAGGGACGGCGCGTTCGACGAGATACTCGGCAGCGCCGACAATCCCATACCCGACGAGGTGCTCTCCCTCGGGTCCGCGTGGGTGGTCGTGTTCGACATGTTCTCCACGCTGCACTCGGCGTTCAGCATCGAGATCGGCGGGGGCGGCGGCCGGGCGGGCCCCGACGCCGATGCCGACGCCGCCGGCGCATCCGCGGCCGGCCGCCCTGCGGGCGGGGCCGGCCAGGCATCCCCTCCGCCGGCCGCATCCGCATCGGCGGCCGCCGCCGCCGGGGCGCGGGCGGCGGGGCCGCCCCCGCGGGCCGGCGAGCGCGGCGCGGCCGGCGCAAAGGGGCCACGCGGTCAGGCGGGCCCCGCGGGCGACAGGGGCCCCGCGGGCCCGCCCGGCGAAAAGGGCGAGCGCGGGCCGGCGGGGCCGCAGGGCGACAGGGGCGCCGCGGGACCCCCGGGCGAAAAGGGCCCCGTCGGGCTGCCCGGCGACAGGGGCGCGCAGGGCTCGCCCGGCGAAAAGGGGCAGATCGGCGCGCCCGGCGAGCGCGGCGTGACCGGCGCGCCGGGAAGCCAGGGCGACAAGGGGCCGGCGGGCGCCAGGGGGCTTACGGGCGACAAGGGCGACAAGGGCGACAAGGGCCCCGCGGGGCCCCTGGGCGAAAAGGGCGAGCGCGGGCCCCCGGGGCCGGCCGGCGAGCGCGGGCCCGCGGGCCCGCGGGGGCCCGTCGGCGACAAGGGGTCGCAGGGCCCCATGGGCCCCCCCGGCGACAAGGGCCTGACGGGCGAAAGGGGGCCGGCAGGCGCAAAGGGCGAGACCGGCCCGCAGGGGCTCTTGGGCGACAAGGGGATCGCGGGCCCCCCGGGGCCGGCCGGGCAAAAGGGGCCCCCTGGGCCGCCCGGGGAGCGGGGGATGGTCGGCCCGCTCGGCCCGCAGGGGCCAAAGGGCGCGCAGGGGCCGCCCGGCGAGGGCGGGATTGCGGGCCCCCTCGGCCCCCCCGGCGACAAGGGGCTGACTGGCCCGCCGGGCGAGCAGGGCCTCCAGGGACCGCAGGGCCCCCCGGGCAAGGACGGCCCGCCAGGCTCGCCCGGCGAAAAGGGAATCCAGGGCCCCACCGGCTCGCCCGGCGACAAGGGGCCGGCCGGGATACAGGGGGACAAGGGCGCGCAGGGCCCCCAGGGACAGCAGGGCAAGCAGGGGCCGGTGGGCCCCCCGGGCGCGCCCGGCGACAAGGGGCCGACCGGCCCGCAGGGCCAGCAGGGCAAGCCGGGCGAGCAGGGGCCCGTCGGCGCCCCCGGCGAGAGGGGCCCCCAGGGCCCGCAGGGCGAGTCCGGCGAGCGGGGCCTTACGGGCGTGCCCGGCCCGCAGGGCGAAAAGGGCGAAAAGGGCCCCGTGGGCCCCCAGGGCGAGAACGGCCCGCAGGGCGCCATCGGCCCGCAGGGCGAAAAGGGCCCCGTGGGCCCCCAGGGCCAGCAGGGCGAGAGGGGCCCGCAGGGCTCGCCCGGCGACAAGGGGCCGACGGGCCCCCAGGGCATACAGGGCCCCCAGGGCGAGAGGGGCCCCCAGGGCCCGCAGGGCCTCCCCGGCGAGCAGGGCCAGCGGGGCCCCCAGGGCCCCATCGGGCCGCCGGGGCCGCGCGGGCCCCCGGGGCCGCCCGGCGAAAAGGGGCGGGCCGGCGGCATGACGGAGGAGCAAAAGGCGCTGTTCAAGGAGCTGCTAGGGGTGCTCGTCTCAAAGAACCTGATCTCGACCGAGGACCAGATACGGCTGATGAGCCACCTGTACTGAGCCGCGTCCGGCCCCGATCGGGCCGCGGCGGCTGGCCGCGGCGGCAGGACTGCCGCTTCGGGCCGGCCGGCCGGCCGGCCGGCCACTCTGACGACATGTCCCAGATCATCTGCACTCTCGCCTCCCTTCTGTGGCCACTTCGGGCCGGCCGGCCACTCCGACTCCTTGGCGGATCCCCGCATCCGCTGCTGCCGCCTCGGGCGCCGACCGCGCGCCAACCCCCCCTGATATGCAGCGTGTGTGTGCCGGCGCCGCGTTGCGCCAGCCCCGGGCGCCGGCCCCGCGGCATCCGACTCCCCTTGTGCACCACTGCGGCAGCTTCCGCATCGGCAGGCGCCGCCCTGGGGCCGGAACGCGCGCCGCAGGCGATCGGACGCTACCGGGGCCTATTTTTGCAGCAATTCTTGTAGATTGGCTCAAAAAACGGCCGCGGGAGCTGCATGACGGACAAATATTTGGCCATCTGCTCGTCGTCGCACCTGTTCGACTTTCCCAGCATGACGATCTTCATCTTGTCGTGCTTGAAGCGCAAAACCCCTGCTGCCGTTGCGGAACCGACTCGTATCCCAAGCTGCGGAGTATCTTTGCAAAGCGGCGCCGGTTAGGGGGCCCCGACAAAGACCACCTTCTTCATCTTGTCGCCGACAAAGAACTGCTTTTTGCTATTGGGGGACACTTGGACGTATGCCGCTATGCACGACGCGAGCTTTGCCCTGATCTCTGTGCGGTCCTTTCCCGACACGATGATGGACTGGTTGGCCGCACACTGCGCCAAGAGGCAGGTCTCTGACTTTTCCAGATTGACCTTTAACACCGGTTGCATTGCGGCGGGCCTCCACTTGGGGGGCATATAAACCATTGGCATCTTGCAACTCGCCGCCCGGATTGCCGCCTGCGGGTGCGGCGGCCGGGCTGTGGCGCGGGGCGGCTGGCGTGCATGGCGGCGCGAATTGCGGCCCTGGCTTGGATCGAGATGTGCCTGATCCCACACTGCCATTTGGGGTGCCGGCGGGCCGCCGTGGGCAGGGCAACCGCCTCGGGCGGCCGGCCCGACTCTGGCAGAGCCCCGCAGTATCCCGCCGCGCCCGCCCCGGGCGCCGACCCCGCGGCATCCGCCTCCCCCTGTGCACCACTGCGGCAACCTCCGCATCGACCGGCGCCGCCCTGGGGCCGGAGCGCGCGCCGCAGGCGATCGGACGCTACCGGGGCCTATTTTTGCAACAATTCTTGTAGATTGGCTCAAAAAACGGCCGCGGGAGCTGCATGACGGACAAATATTTGGCCATCTGCTCGTCGTCGCATCTGTTCGACTTTCCCAGCATGACGATCTTCATCTTGTCGTGCTTGAAGCACAAAACCCCTGCTGCCGTTGCGGAACCGACTCGTATCCCAAGCTGCGGAGTATCTTTGCAAAGCGGCGCCGGTTAGGGGGCCTCAACGAAGACCACCTTCTTCATCTTGTCGCCGACAAAGAACTGCCTCTTGCTCTCCGGGAATGCCTGGACGTAGCCGGACACACACGCCGCAAAGTCGGCCTTGATCTCCGTGCGGTTCTTTCCCGTTACGATGATGGATGGGTTGGAGGTGCACTGCCCCAAGAGATAGCTCTCGGACTTTTTCAGCTTGATCTTTAACACCCGTTGCATCATGGCGGGCTCCGACTTGGTGGGGTATATAAACCGTTTGCACCACGCGCCGCGAGACCTCTGATCCTGGCTTCCATGGCGCCTAGTGCGACAGCCCTCGCTTTGGCAATGCCGAGCACCTGGACCCGAGCTCTCGCCTTGCGTCACTGCGGCCCTGCCGGTGCCTGGGCAGGATATGGCCGGGCAGCAGGGCACGGCTGGCGCACGCGGGCACGACGGCGGCCTAGGCTTGGATCGCGAGGGACTCGCCTCCAGCTCTGTCGTCCGGGGCGCTGGGGCCAAAGCTGACCGCTGATGGGCGCGCCGCGACAGCGGCCGCCGGCATCGCGGCGCGGCTACGCCGCGCGGCGTCCCTGCCGGCCAGAGGCGCGCCGGGCGGCGCCGCCAGCCCGGCGTCGCCCCTCTCCCCACCCCGCCCCGCGCCTGTCCTCCCTGCCGGGCCCCTGCCGCCCTGCGCGGCGGTGGTGGATGCCGATCTCGAGGCCCCTCAGGTTCGAAATGTCGGCCACCGCGCCGTACCTCAAAAACACGCCGGAAAAGCGCGCAGGGCGGCGCCCCCAGTAGACCATTGCGCAGGACATGGGCGCGCCGCTGCCGCCCTGCCTTCCGTCGACCAGGAACTTTAGGCGCGTGTCGTAGAGGAAGCACAGCGACGTCGCCCTGCCGAACACGCTCGTCTTCCAGTGGGACGTGTTGGTGGCGACGGGGACGAGCGCGATCACCTCGGCGCCGTGCCGCTCGTGGGCGTCCGCGCACCTGGACAGCCAGTCGCCTATCCTGCCCTTGTACCTTCCGCCGGATGTCCCGTACGGCGGGTTGACGTAGATGCTTTCATAGTCCCACGACTCCGCCAAGCCGTCCTTGCCGGGCGGCATGTATTCGACGGCGGCATTGACGACCGAGTGCCTGTTCGAGCACGGGTCGAGGTCTATGCGGCCGAGCATTCTCCGCACCGCGTCGACGTAGAACGGGGGAGTGCCCCAGTCCTGGGAGCTGCCGCGCGTGCGGCGCCCGGCCGTCACGCGCCGCCTGCCCCCCGCTTCGGCCCCTGCGGGCGCAACCGGCCGCGCGGGCGGCCGGGGCGCGGCCCCGCCGGAATCGCCGCGGCGCCGGGCCGGCCGCCCCCGCCGCCCTTGCCTGCCTCAAGGCGCGCCCCTTGGCCCGCTCCGGCCCTGGGGGGCCGGCCGGGCTTTTTTTCGACTGCGCGCCGCCCTGGAAGTGCCCCGCTGCCGGATGCGCGCCTGCTGGGCAGGACGGACTCGACGGCAGGGCCCGCCATTGCCGGGCTGGGCGGTCCGGGCCTTATAATCATGCCCGAGCGCGGGCTCCTTGCAATCTGCAGCGGACAGCGTCGGGGGCGAGGCCGGCACGGGGCGGCCGTCCCCTGCACTTGTCACGTACGCTCCGGCCGATGCGCATGCGGCTAGGCGAGCGGCCCGCCGCGGATTGCAGAGCCATGCGGCAGGCTGTCCTTATATCGGAGCCGCGCGGTCCGCGGCACATGTTGCGGCGGCGGGCGGGGGCCAGGGCGGCCGTGTACGCGGCAGTGGCCGCGGTTGTGGTTGCGGTTGCGGCCGCCTGCGCGTACGAGGCATCGGAGCATCAGCCCGTCGTGCCCGCCCTTGCCGCCACTGCCGCCGCGCCAGATTCCGCCGCCGCGCCGCCTGCGGCGGGGCCCGCCTCGCACCTTGCCGGAATGCGGCTTGACGGCCTGACGGCGCGCGGCCACGCCGTCGTACTCGAGCTTGGCGCGCAGCGCGGCGGCGGCGGCCCTGCGCAGCCTGCAGCGCTCGCCCTTGGGGGCGGGCTGGTTCGGACCGAGTCCGGCCCGATCCCGCTCGGCGGGGACGGCGCGCGGGTCATGGTGACCGGCGGCGGCACTATAGTCGTGCACTCGACCGACCGCCCAGCCGTCCTGTTCGCGGTTCCATCGGGGCCGGGCAAGGGCACAGGCGAAGGCGCCGGCGAGGGCCGCAGGTACGCGGTGACGGCCCATGTGCCGTCGGGCGGGGGCGGATTCGAGGTCGCCTCATTCGAGGCCACCCTCGGGCCGTCGGGCGCCGGCGGCGGAGACGGCGGAAGCGGCGCTCCCGCGCCCGAGGCGGCCGGCGCGACCCCCGCCGCGGCGAACGGCGGCGGCGGCGACGATGCCGGCGCCGACGACCTCCCCGCCAAGCTAGTCGTCGCCGTCACCGTGACGGGGAGCGTGCCGTTCGGCGGCGCCCTCGTCGTCCAGGGCAGGGTGTACGACGCGGATCTCAACGACAAGCCGGCCGTCGTCCCGCGCGGGCCGGGGGCCGTCCCCGGCGCGCCCGTCCATGTGACCGTCACGGACAGGCGCAGCGGCGAGGTTGTCTTGGACCAACTTGTCGTGGCCGACGAGGCCGGCCTGTTCCGCGCCGAGCACCGGTGGGACAACACGGACCCCGCCGCCGCGCTCGACGTGTCGGTCAGCGCCGGCGGCGCCGGCGGCGGCGCCGTCGAGGAGCGGGCCGCGTTCTACCTCGGCCCGCCGGCGGCGCGCGGGCACGACAGCAACTAGCGGGCGCCCCGCCGCGCCGAGGCGGCGGCGCGACACAGTTTTACGCGGCGCCCCGCCGCCGCCGAGCATGCCGTCGGCCGAATTCAAGGTTGCCGTGCGGGCCGGCAGGAGCCGCGCATTCGAGGTCGCGTCCGACCACGCCGGACTGGCCGCGGCCCTGCCGGGGTACTTTGCCGCGGTAAGGGTCAGGTCGCGCCGCGGCGGCGTCTCGGTGCTCGAAGAGCGGCTGCGCCTCGGCGGCGCCGAGCTGCTCATGACGGTGCGCCACGCGTCCGAGCCTCCCGCACTGCACACAATGTCCGTCCTCGGCGGGGACCTAAAGGGGAGCCGCATCGTCGAGCGGTACGAGGATGCGGCGGGGCCGGGCGGCGCGGCCGCGACGCGCATTCGCGTGAGGGCCGACATCCGGCCCGGCCGGCTCGCCGCCGCCGCCGCGGCGGCGGTCGGGCTCGGGAGCGCGCGGCGCGCGGCCGGCGGGCTCGGCGGACTGTACGGCGCGATAGCCGAGGTTGCATCGAACGGCAACGGCGCCCCGCGCGGGCCGGGCGCCGCGCAGTAGCGCCCTACTTTGCCTGCTCGTCCTTATCGCCGCCGCTGCTGCTGTTGCCGCCCTTGCGACCGGCGTAGCCGCTCAGCTCCCTGTCGGCATCGATCTTGCCCTTTTCGTACTCGCCCTTTGCCTTGCCGAACGTCTTTGCGAGCTCGGGTATCTTTTTGGCGCCGAACAGCAGTATGACGGCGACGACGACGACGAATATCCACTCCTGCCCCGCAATGAATGCGCCTAGGCCCAGCACGGGGTTGCCCGCGGCCCGCCGCGATTTAAGTGTTGAACGGGGGCGCGGATCCGCCGCGGCGCGCGCCGCGTCCCCGCGTCCAGGCCACGCGGCGCGCCGGCGGGGCCGCGAGGCCGCCGCCCGCCGTGGATGACCCGAGGGTCGATGCGGCGCGGCTGTTTATGCCGAGCAGGGCCGTGCTGCGGGGGCGGGGGCCGAGGGTCGATGCTTCCAGAGAGCGGTCTCCGCCGGCCGCGCGTGGCGGGCATGGTCGCGATCGAGCCCGAGCCGGCGGCTGGGGGGAGTGGGGGCGGCCGCCCATGGGCCACACGAGGCCGAAATGCCCGCGCCGCCGGCCGTGCCGCTCGGTCTAGCAGCGTGCGGGGCCGCTGCAAAGTCGGCCCTAGGCGCGAAAACATCGCAGCTTGGCGGCTCATTGCTTGATTCCCTTCATAATCTGGCGTTTTTCCAGCGATCGGCCGGCGTTGCACATGTTTATATACTGCCCATTTTCCGCCCCGCCGATTGCCATTGCGAGGAGTGTGCGGCGGCGCTAGGACAAGCAGCATGGCCGCGGCGAACGGCGGGGGTTCTTCGGCAGTTCTCGCGCGGGAGGGGGGGAGTGAGAACATGGTGCCGCGCACGGGATCGCCGTCCCGCACGCGACCTGCCGGCCGCCCAGCCGCGAAGAGGGCCGGGGCCCTGCGCCTTGCACTGCTGGCCGCCTGCCTGGCTCTGGCCGTACCGGCCGCGCTCGCGGCGCCGTACCAGGGCGATGGCGGGGAGGTTGCAGGGCAGGGCATTGCCTATCCTTTTACACTAGGCCTTGGCGGACAGCTGGTTGCCCCCGCACACGCACAATCCGGACCAAGCGATGCCAATCTTAGAGTTGATCCCTTAAACGAGCCGCTTGTCGTCGGCCCGAACCAGATAAGCATCACGTACACCAAGAGTGCTTTGGCCGACAGCTCCGACTATGTGGTCTACAACGACTGGTTTGGTGACGGGGATACTCGCAACGTCATTGCGGTTGATGGCAGTGGGACGATGGTACACACCGTGACTTTTGACGGAGGCGGCCTTGGCAAAAGCGCAGGCCATCTGACCGGCAACGTACGAGTCATGATCGGCAACGTGACCAACGGCACTGGCGTGACATGGTCCGGCGGCTGGGACAGCGACTGGGATAATATCGATTACACACTTTCAGATGTGACGGTAGACGACGGCCAGCGCCCCGCAGTGGTCTCTGCAACGCTCGTCGGGCGGGGCCAGACCATCGTTGTCACGTACGACGAGCCCGTGTGGTACAAGTCGCTGGCGGACTATGCAGCGGTGCTGTCCAACGGGAGCTCGATCGCCGTCGGCACGGTTCTCAACGCCGACGGCGACCAAATCCGGCCCGGCCTGACGCGCGACGCGGACGCCACGCACATGCTGTCGTTGCGCGCCCCGCTTGATCCGGACGACATCGCCCACCTGCGAATCGAGGCGCGGAACGTCACGGATCGCGCCGACTCCGCCATAAACGGCACGGGCACCAGCAACGCCCTCCTGAACGGCACGGTTGCGGTCGGAGACGGGATCCCGCCGAGGCCGATCGGGGCCGCCATCACGGGCCCCCTGCAAATCACGGTCACTTTTGACAAGCCCGCAAACTCTTCGTCCGCCAGCTATACGGGGCTTGTACTACAGTCGAACTATCTCCACCCCGACGCCAAAAACCGCACCGTGACGGAGGTCGCCGGCAACGGGTCGGACAAGCACGTACTGACACTCGACATGCCTGCCCATCCAATCCCTCTGCCAGGGACGGGCCCGTCGGCGACGGGATGGGTCGTCGTCGCCGGCGCATCGAGTACCAGCGGCATCGTCATGCCGGGCGAACAGTACGTCCGAATCGTCGACGAGCGCACCCGCGACGGCATACCGTACCTGATCGCGGCAAGGTTCACCGGCCCCAACGAGGTCACCGTGTCGTACAACAGCAGCGCGCGCGTTCCGGACGGCGGCTATGCGGTGTGGGCCGTGTCGCAGGCCCTCCGCGATGCGACCAGGGTGCCCGACAGGCCGAACCAGGAGCTCAACTTTACCGTCACGTTGTCCAACGGAACCGAGAAGAGGCCCGTCCTTGACTACACGGCAGTGAACGTCAGATCGGTCTCGGGCAACGGCGAGGCGGTGCACAAGCTTGTGCTGGCGGGGCGCGGCGTGGCGGCGGACGCCACGGGGCTGATCAACATAACCGGCCTCATGCGACTCGACCGCACCGTCGTCATGGACTATACCGACGCGCTAGTGCACGACGGGCAGCTGATGCAGGTAAAGTCGGCGTGGATGGACCGCGGCGGCGGCGCCGCCTTTGTAGAGTACAGCGAGCAGGCGCTCGGGCCGCTGTCGGGGTACCGGGGCGCCACGCTGTACGGGATCGACGCCTCCCGGAACGCCGCAGAGGAGGACAGGGGCGTCGCGAGCGTGACGACGGGTAGGATGGCCATGATCTCGGAAGCGTCCCAGGCGATCGCAGACAGGCTCGGCGCCAACCAGGAGCTTTACAACATGACCGCAATGCTTTCCAACAACACAATCATCGGCGGGAAAGTATCCGCTCAGCCAGAGAACTCGAACAACATCGCCAACGGCACCCTCGCCAGCGGCACCCTCATTGGTAGTACCAACACCATCACTGGAACGCTTGCCAACGGTAGCGCCTTCAGAGGCACCCTTGATGGCACTCCCGTCGTCGCCGGAACACTCGTCAACGGTAGCCTCCACCGTGGCGATATTGCCGTCGCCACCCTTGCAGAGGGGGAACACGACGGCGGCAGGATTAACAACGCCGTGCTCACCGCCGCCAGCATTAACAATGCTAGGATACGCAACACCGTCATTGCAGACGTAGTGTTCACCGGCGTCAACATTACAATCGCCAGCGGGACTATTAACACGACTGAGATTACTAACTACAACATCTCCGTCGCCGCCATCCGCACGGCCAACGTCACCAGTAGCGATGTCCAACCCGCCAATATTGACAACGCCAACATTGACGATGCCAGGGTCACCTGGAGTACGACCATCCAGTTCTATGGCGGCAACGGCACGGCCCCTGGCCATCGTTCAGACATCCGCTACATCAACGCCTCGTTCTCTCCCGTCTCGATCACCTTTGAGACCTCTGCTAACGAAATGACCACGAACGCGACTGTCGTCGTGGCCGAGCCGCCTTCACTCCTGAACCAGCTGGCAGCCCGTGGCATGGACGGCTATACGGGCGAGCTGGTCCTCCTGAACGGGGATCGTGTAGAGGTGCGCGTAGAGCCCGCCATTGCCAGAATCCACGGCTACTATCATTACCATGGGAGCGGTTACCAACACTATGGGAGTTACGTGAACCCCGGGTGGCTAGTGGTGCAGGCGGCACTGACCGTCCGCGACGCCGCATGGCTGGTCACCCCCGTTGACATGCCGACGCGCAAGGCTCCGACGGTAGTGGGATATGCGGGCCAGCCGGATGCCGGCGACCCTGCACCGAAAAAGATCGGGGCCGGCCTGTCGAGGACGGCGGCGCCGCTTGACGGCACCGCGTACTTTGAACCGTACATGATCGAGACCTCGGAAGGTTGCAGGGTGCCCGAGGCCGACGCAAGGGCGGCAGCCTGCGGCGGGCAGAGGATAGCAGGCAGCCTGCACATGATAGAGTTTGGCAGGCCCGCGCAAAGCTCCTCGCTGGACAGCATCCTGCGCGGCGTGCTGACGGTCGGCGGGGGCGTGGCCGGCGCCAACGGCAACCCCGTCGAAGAGATCGGCGTCGGGTACTACGCCCCGGGCAATTCGTACTACTGGCAAAAGTCCAACCAGCAGTACACCAGGGACAGAACCGCGGACGTTGCCTTCCGGGAGCGCGGGCTGGTCGACCTTGGCACCGACCGGCCGCTTGGGCCCTACGTCCCGCGCACGAACCCGTCGTTCCACGTGGACAAGGGGGGCGGCATTGTCCTGCAAATGCTCTTTAGCGAGCCCGTCGACGCGAAGAGCATCAACCCGTTCAGGGCCGTTGTCGAGCACTATGGCGGCCTAGAGTTCAGACTCTTTGAGCTGGGGGAGGAGGACAGGCGCAGGCTTGCCGTAATCGAGCACAATGCCGGCCCAGAGTTCCGGCTCGGCGACTGGCTCCGCACCGCCGGCGGCAACGCGGTGGTGGCCGCCGTCACTGACCGCCTCGTCACGGTAAGGGTGCCCGACATAGTGCTGAACGCCAGCGCCGGGGCCAACGGCAGCCTTACGCACTGCTCCCCCGCCATATGCAAAGTCGGGTACGACGGCAATGCCACTATTCCGCTGTCCGGATACCTGCGGCAGGGCGGGGGGGCGTACGTCACGCTCCATGCGGGGTTTGCGGAGAATGCCGACGGCCTGCAGATCGGCACCGGCAGGTACTACGCCGCAACGAGCTCCCTGCCGGCCCCCGCCGCTGTCGAGAGCATTGCAATGACGGGGCCAAACTCGTTCAGCGTGAGGTACTCCGACCCCCTCTACGCGTCGTACTCGGACCTCGTGCTGGAGCCTGGAGGCGACCGCAGCGTGGCCTCGGCGGGGGGCAACGGGACAAAGTGGCACACGGTGACGTTCGACGGGACGCGCGTGCCGTCCACCGCCGGCGGCAACGTCACGATCACGGGCATTGACACGACGGCGGGGCGGTACGTTACGCGGACGCTCCTTGACGGGGCCAACCTGACCAGCCTGCCTGTCGGGAACACCGTAACCCTCCCCAACGGATCAAGCCAGCGGGTATGGGCAAACGCCTCCATACAGGGCGTGGCCAACATTACCGTGACCCTGCCCAACGTAACATACATTACAACGCCGGACGGCCAGTACGTGACTAACGGCACACACGTGAACCCTAACGGCACACTCCCCGAAGGGACCCGCCACATACCGGACGGGACCACCGTGACCCTCCCCGCGGGAACCAATGCTACGTTCTTCACCTATGCCGGCGCCGTCGGCACGGGGTACGTGCCCATAGTCCCGGTCCATGAAATCCGCCCGCAGAACTCGGCCCTGGCCTCGCGCGACGGCAGCGGGGCGGTGTCGGTCGCGTCGGCTAGCATTACGTCTGACAACGAAATCACCGTCAGGTACACTGGGCCGGTGAACGCCTCGGCGTCAGACTATACTGGCCTGACGCTCTCCCCGGGCGGCGCGCGCAGCGTCACCGCCGTTGCCGGAAGCGGGACCTCCACTCACGTGATCGCGTTCGACGGCGAGCCGGCGGATACGGGGGCGTCGGCCACGATCGACATTGCGGCGCTGGCGGGCCCCGACGGGTTCGCGAGGTTCCAGGGGATCAGCGGCCAGGCCGTATCCGACGCGCGGCAGCCGGCCAGGCCGGGGGCAGCGGAGCAGCCGCAGGGCGCCGCGCAGCTCGCCTCGCTCGCATCCAACGGCACGTACCTGACAGTAAACTACACGCTCCCCGTCGACGCGGATGTTGGCGACTATGCGATCACGGGCGCTGGCGGCGCGGCGATCGCGGTCACTGGGCTGTCCGGCAGCGGCACCGCGTCCCATTTGGTGGGCCACGCGGGCGTGCCCAGCGGCACGTGGCTGCAGGTGACCATATCGGAGCTCGACGACGCGGGTTCCGGAAACGCGTACGCCGGCACGCAGTTCCCCGCAGCAGTGCAGGCCCTCAGGGAGGATGGCAACGTGTCGATATCCAACGGGAGCTATGTCGGCAGCGTCTCGGGCGAGAGGGGCGAGGGGTTCTACATCGGCCGGTTCGGGTCGGGGCCGCTCGATCCGGCCAACAACACTGTTGCATTCCCGTCGTCGGGGAACGTCACCGTAAGGGCCCCGTTCGCCGAGGTCACGTTCCCTGCCGGCACGGTGGCCAGCTCGGTTCCAGGCGACGGCCAGATCGAGCTGTACGCCGTCAACTACACGAGCGAGGCGCCGGCGGTTGCCAGGGCGTTCAACTTTACGGGCAACGCGACGATGCTCGGCAGCGTCGTAGAGGTCGGCGACGAAGAGGTCCACATTTGGTTCAGCAAGCCCGTTAGGTTGCTCTTTGGGGGCCAGGCAGGCTCGATGGCGTTCTACGTCAACAACACAGACGACAGGATTGTCCCCATACTTGAGCAGTGCCCCGCCGATACCACCGCGGCCGCCGAGTCGCTCCTCAACGGGACTGGCGAGTGCCAGATCGACTCGGGCGGCGACAAGGCCATACACACGTACCACCTGACGGTGTTCGGCACGGTGAACGGCACTGGCACACAGCCCATCAACGGCACAATGCCCGGCCCTGCCAACGTCACGACGGCAGACCCTGTCAACGGCAGGTTGACCGTCACCATCATGCCGGCGCCGGCCGGCCAGGGACCGGGCGAGGAGCAGCAACAGCGGCAGCGGCAGACCGTCGCGCCATTCTTCGGCCCCGGGAGCGGCGGCGGCGGCGGAGGAGGAGGCGGAGGCGGCGGAGCCCGCATTGCATCCGGGTCGGGGGCGCTGACGCTGTACTCGGCCGCCTGGGACTGCGACGAGGGCACGATCAGGATGGCGTTCGGCGGCGCGGAGCCCGAAGTCACGGTCGTCTCGGCGAGCGGCTCGGTGGCGGCCAGCATGGCAGACACGCAGGACGTGCCGGGGCGCACGGTCTACGAGGCACCGCTGCCGCTCGACACCGTGATCAGCATTAGGGCACTCGCCGTCGACGGCAGGGCCGTGTCGTCCGTGTCCGAGGTCGTGCGGACGGGCGGCGCCTGCACCGGCGAGGTTGCATTTGCACAGTATACGCCGGGGCAGCCGGCGGGCGTGGGCCCCTCCGCCACCATGGACGAAGGCGACGCCGCGGCCGAGCCGCCCGCGCGCGGGGCCGAGCCCGGGCAGCCGGCGGCGCCGGAGGGGCCCGGCGAGCCGGCCGGCGTTACGGGGCAGCCCGGCGACGCGGACGGCGCGGCGCCGCGCGGCGCCGAGCGCCCGGCCTTTGAGATCGAAGAGGGCCGCGACGCGTCGTACTATGTCAAGCGCTACGCAGAGCAGCCCGACTACCGTGAGTGGTTCGACGCCAACTACCCGCAGTACGCCGACATTTGCGAGGCCGTCGGCGCCGACGCCGGCTGCGTAGAGGCGCACCTGGCGGCAAGGGCCGGCGCCGACGGCGCGGCCGCGCCCGGGCCGGACGCCGGCACCGAGCCGGCCGGCGCCGATACGGCCGCGCCCGGCGAGGACGACTCGGGCTGCCTGATCGCGACGGCCGCGTACGGGACGGAGCTCGCCCCCCAGGTGCAGGCGCTGCGCGAGTACAGGGACGGGACGCTCCTCGCGACGGCGCCGGGCTCGGCGTTCATGTCGTCGTTCTCGGCCGCGTACTATGCATTCTCGCCGCACGTGGCCGACCTAGAGCGCGAGCATCCCGCCGTCCGCCAGGCCGTCGCGGCCATGATCGCCCCGCTCCTCTACTCGCTCCAGGTCGCCGCGCAGGCCGACCCCGCATCGGACGGGTCGGTCGTCGCGCACGGAGTTGCCGCCCTGCTGCTCGTTGCGGGCCTATACGTCGGCGCGCCGGTCGCCGGCGCGGCCGCGGCCGCGCGGGCCGCGCGCAGGCTCCGGCATAGGCGCGCATCCGGCGCCTGAGCGGGCGAGGCGGGCCTCGGGCGGAATTCGCGCCGCCGTTGCTGTTGCTGCTCAAGCCGCGCACCCTGCGCCCGCGCCGGCCTACCTGTAGGACTTGGCATTCCGCCGCACCTGCCCGCAGACCGCGGCGCGGACTGCCCGCCACCCCCGCCCCCTTCCGCGTTAGACGCCGTCTGCCCCCAACGGGAAGGGCAAGCTGCGTAGCCACCGGCGCTGCGGCAGCCAGGATGCGGCCCTAACGCCGGCCGGCGCCATCTGTCCGTTGGATCCCGTCCGCCGCCCGCCGCTGCGCAATGCCGGCCTTTACGATCCGCCAGTCCCCCGCCCTGCATCCCTGCGCCGCGCGGCAGGGCAGGCCGGCCCGAGGCCGGCGCAGAGTCCCAGGCCGCGCGGCCTGGCGCCGCACTGTCCGCGCGCGGAGCCTGGTTCCCTCTGCCGCGGCGCCCGCCCCGCCGCTCAGCACATCATGAGGAACAGCCACAGCGGAACCGTGACGATCCCCCCGTCGGCAAGGCCGATTTTTTCGTCGGACACGACCAGCCCTACGCGCGTCCCGAACTTTTCGGCAAACGCCTTGATCCCGCGAAGATCGGCCTCCCTTGCGCGCCTCCTGTACCTTGACTCGACCGGCAGCGCCCTGCCGCCTATCCGGACCACCGCATCGACCTCGTCGCCCCTGCCGTTTCTCCAATAGTAGGGGTGCCTGCCGGCCACGGCGTCGTACGACCGCGCAAGGCGCACCGCATGGTCGCACACTGCGGCCTCTGCGACGCGCCCCGCCTCGGCCGGATCGAGCAGCAGCATGTCGCCGGCCAGCGAGCGCAGCGCGGCATTGCGGGTGCCGGGGTCTCCAATGCGCACTCTCTTGTCGGCGCGGGCGCGCACGCCGGGGTTTTCCGAGTAGAGCTCGGCATCCTGCACCATGTAGGCTGCCTTGAGCAGGTGCAGGTAGTGCCGCGCAGCATCCCTGCTGATGCCCAGGTCCCTCGCCAGCCTGCTGACGTTGATCGTCTGCGGCGACTTCCACGCAAGCATTGAAAGGAGCGCATCGATCGTGGAGGGGCTTTTGACCCCTCCCACGCGGACAATGTCCTTGTATATTGCAAGCTGGAGATGGCCGTCGAGCATGTCGGCCTTTTCGCCCGCATCGTCCTTGACGGCGACGCCGGGGCGGCCGCCGTACGTCATGTACTCGGCCAAGAGCGCCCTGAGCGCATCGCCGTGCCCCCCCAGGCTCGCATGCGCGGATTTTGCCGCGTCGTGGAACTCCTCCGCGTCCCCGCTTGCCATCGCCCGCTCCAGCGCGCCGCGCATGCCTGCCCGGGCCTCGCCTGCGTGGCCGAACCCCCTGAGGCTGGCGTACTCGGGGAACGACAGCGGCAGGACTTCCTGGCACTTCATTCTGCCTACCAGCGACTCGGACGTCCCGCTGAGTATGCCGATGCTGGAGGATCCAGACACGATGAACTTTGCGTTGTAGCCCAGGTCTACCCACCGCTTGAGGACGCTCTGCCACCCGTCGACCTCTTGGACTTCGTCGAGCATGACGTATATCCTCTCGGTAATGCCGTCGAGCGGATCCTTGACAATCTCTTCGACGTACCACTCGAGGATGTGGCGTATGTGCTCGGGACCCGACGTGAACGGCGGCTCGTCGAGCGAAATGTACATGATCCTCCTGGGATCGCCGGCCTTTTTCGCCAGCCTTGCGGCCAGCCGCTTCAGCATGGCCGTCTTGCCGATCGACCGGGCGCCGATCAGGGCGTGCACCTGCCGATCGCCGAGGCGGTCGACTATGCCGGCAAGGTCGGCCCTGGCATACTCGCTGGCGGCGGGCGGCCTTGCCGCTCCCCCGTGCACCCACCATGGATTCCGGTGCCTCAAAATTATGCCCAGCCTTTCGTCGCTGATCGTGTCCTGCTCCACGACAGGGGGTTTGGACGGGCATACATAAAGTGTATAGTTTATGTGCCAAGAACTGCGCCTAGTTGATGAACGCGTATGGAATAACCGGGGGTGCAGTGTAGCCAAGCACGCCAGTTCTCCCGCCTAGGCCGCCGCTGGGCACGCCAGTTCTCCCGCCTAAGCCGCTGTCACGCCCGACAACTGACGTATTGCAATGACGACTTGGACTGCGCATAGCCGGCGGGCGGGGCGGGGCGCGTATCCCTGCCGCAGGCCGCCCAAAGTGCGCGGCCGTGGCTATCTGGGCGCCGGCGGGCGCACGGCGGGCCGGCAGTCCTGCCGCCTGTCCGTGGGCGCACCCGAGCCGATGGGGGCGATCCGGGCGCGCCGGCGGCCACATGGCATGGGCAGGCCCGGCGGCCGATCTGCAGTGGTTGCGGCAGGCGCGCCTGCGGGGGACGGAACGGCGGGACGGCCCCCTCCGCATCCAAAAGGCCGTACGGCATGCGCGCCGGGGCTGCTGCTCCCGGTACGGCGCCGAGCGTGCGCCGCTTCCGCCGGGGCCGGCAGGCGGGCCGGGAGGGCCGGCGCGATCGCCTGCGGCGGCCGCCGCACGGACGCCGGCGCTGCGGCCCGCGGCCGCGCCCTGCAGATAGGACCGCGGCGCGCTACCGGCGGCCGTCGCCCTGCACCGGCGATCGGGGCCGGCTCGGGGCGCTCCGACTTTCCGGCCCCTCAGCCGATCCCCTGCTCGCCCGGGCAGCGCGGCGGCCGGCAGGTGGGCCTTGGGCGCCGGCCGGGAAGAGGCCGGCGGTCCCTGGTGCCCCGAATGCGCCCTCTCCCCTCCCGCGCCGCGGCCTGCCGGCCTTGATCCGCGCGATCGCCGCGCGCCCCCGCGGCCCGCCGCCGCGGGGCGCTACCCGCCCCGCCCCTGCCTGCCAGCCTGCCGGCCGGCTCGATGCGGGCAGAGGCGCGGCGCGGCCCGCCTACAGCTCCGCCGCCCTCCCCCTCCTGCCCCGCCGCTCCACGGCGGCCATTCCCGCCGCGTACAGCGCTATCATCGGCACGGCGATGAACCACATCGTGACGCCGCTCCCGTCGGGGGTGATGGCGGCCCCGAATATGACGATGGCCACCACGGCGTACCGCATGTTGGACCGCCAGAACCGCGCGCCGACGGCCCCCGAGGCCGTCGCCGCGTACATTGCGAGGGGCAGCTGGAACGACAGGCCGAACGCGAGGAGGAACTGGAGGACGAACCCGACAAAGTCGATCACGTTCAGGAAGGTGACGAGGCCGGCCGACTCGCCGTACCTGTACAGGAACTCGAGCACGTACGGCACGACCAGGACGTACGCGAACGCGCAGCCGGCGGCGAACAGGCCGACGGCCGGCAGCGACAGGAACCTGCCCATGCGGGCCTCGCCGGGGCCGAGCGCGGGCCGGACGAACGAGGCCGCCTCCCTCGCGGCGAGCGGCATCGAGGCGGCCAGGGCGGCGAGCGCCGCAATGTACACCTGGGCAAAGAACGCCTCGCCCGGGGCCGTCTGTATGAGCGAGACGCCCTCGGGCACGAGCGCGCGGGCCATAAGGCCGGTCATCTGGGCCGCCATGTTGTTGAGGGGGTCGGGAACGGGATAGTACAGGGCGACGGCCGCGCCGGCGACGTCGATGCGGGCCGGCTCGGCGTGGAACGTCAGCAGGAACGCCGTTATGGCCGCGACGGCGACGGCGACGCGCAGGACGCGGCCGCGCAGCTCGTCGAGGTGGGGCCCCACGGCGCCGATTCCAGACACGCCCCTTGCTCCGCCCGCCTTCTTATCACCATTCGCATGCGCCGACGGATCGGCGCCCCTGCCTCGTCCCGGGGGCCGCTCCGCCCGGCCGCGGGCGGGGATCTCGCAGGCGGCGCGCCCGGCGGACTGCCCGGCGCGGGGGCATTCCACATCCTGCCGTCGCGCGCCCTGAACTTTGCGCGCGGCCGCGCCGCGCGCTCGGCTTTTATGCGGCCGGCGCCGCGCGGCGCGCATGGAGATGCGGGACGCCCGCACCGCGCCCGGCGCGGAGCCGCGCGGGGACGGCCGGCGATTTCGGGCCGCGGGGGAGGCGCGCGGCGCGCCCTGAAGCGGCACGGGTGCCAGAGCCGGCGGCAGCGGAGCGCTCAAGGGGGCCTGGGGCGGCTCCGGCGGCATCGCCCGCCGCGCTGGGCCCACCGAAAACATCCCTCCGGGGAGCGTGACGGAGTCGGAGCCCCGCGCCGCCCCCGCCGAGTACGGAGTGGCGATCGGGGCATTCTCCGAGGATGATCTGGCCCCCGCGCGCCGCCTTGGCCTGCCGTTCTGGGGCAGATCGCCAATCGTGGTGGATCCGATTCCCTCGCGTCGCCGGGTTCTGCTCAAAATTCGTGCCCATGGGCCTGCCCTTGATCGAGCGCGCGCCGTCGCAATAGCGCGCGATGCCGATCCGGCGCCGGCCCAAAAACACCGGGATCAAGCAGTCACAAGCCGCGAGGCGCCGGGTGATTAGGACGCCGCGGCGAGCACGAATTTTGAGCAGACCCACTCGATCGGGGCCGTATCGCCCTCGCCGCCGCCCGCGCCGGGCCTCACCTCGACCATGCGCGGCCGCTCAAAGTCGTCCGTGCACTCGGGGCACGAGTACACGAGGACGCGCTGGCCGTCGGGCGTCCTCGATCTCGACAGGTGCGGGTAGTAGACCAGGGCCGCGCCGCAGTCGGGGCAGTGCCGGCCGCAGATGCGCCTCATGTCGCGCCCTCCCCGGGGCGGCCGCCCCCGCCCCCGCCCCCGTTTCCTCCGCACCGCCTATGCAGGCCGGCCGCGGGCGCGGTATTTTCGCATTGCGCGCCGCCGCGGCGGGGCCTCCGCCTCCGCCGCCGGCGGAAATGCGCGCCCTGGAATCTAGCGGCCTGCGCCACGGCTGACCGGGACGCGTGGCGGCCGGTCCGCCGCCGCCGCAGGCCCCGGGCAAGCATCCAGCATCCGGCGCGCCGCGGACACAAATCCCGCCCTCCCTGCCCGCATGCATGGACGGCCCGGCATCCGGCAGCGACGGCGACGACAGCGGGGCGGCCAAGGACGGCGGGGGCGCGGATGCCCCGGCGAATGCCATGGCACATCCCAGAAAAGCGGCAGGGCCCGACCGGGCGGCGCGGATGCGCAAGCTCCGAGCCAGAGCAGCATCCCGATCCCGATCGCGACGCCGAAGGCATGGCGGCGCACGGCGAGGCCGCAGGGGCGGATCCGAGCAGCTCCGGAAGGCACAGGGACCGCGGCGCAGCCCTGCCCGGGCTGGGCCGCAGCGAAGAGGGCCTGGCGGCGCACGGCGAGGCCGCAAGGCTGGACCCGGGGGCGCTGCGGGCCGCGTGGGGCGCGGCAGGGCCGCCGAACCGCCACATGCCGCCCGCAGCTGCGGGACGGCGATCGCGTCCCGCCCCGGACGCCCGCGGCCCGCGGCGCGGAGGGCAAGTCCTGCACGGCGCAGCGGGGGGCGGCGGCCGCATTGCATAAATCAGGCGCGTACGGCCCGCATGCATGGACGAGGCGGGCGACCGGCAGCAGGGCACCCGGCGGCCAAGCGGCCCAAAGCCCGAAGAGCAGGGCGAGTTCGATAGCACAATGTCCGAGATTGCAAAGTCCGTCGTTGACCATCCCGACACTAGCGGCATTCGGGGCGGACGCGCAGGCGAGATGATCCGCATCCTCGACCGGACGGCGAGGATGACCGGGTCGAACACCATGGCCCTGGTTGCAAAGGCCTACGGTGGGCTCGTAAAGGGAAGGTACGGGGAGGCGCTCGCCGCGTTCGACAGCATGCCGCGCAAGCATCACGACGTCAGGGAGTTCCATGAGGGGAGGGGCCAGGCGCTGCTCGGCCTGGCCAGGTACGGGGAGGCCCTCGCCGCGTTCGACAGGGTGGTGTCGATCGATCCCGAAGTGCCCTCGGGCCACGGCGGGAGGGGCCAGGCGCTGCTCGGCCTGGCCAGGTACGGGGAGGCCCTCGCCGCGTTCGACAGGGTGGTGTCGATCGATCCCGAAACGGCCTCGGCCCACGACGGGAGGGGCAGGGCGCTGTACAGCCTGGCCAGGTGGAAGAGGTCGCTCGCCGCGTTCGACAGGGCGGTGTCGATCGAGCCGGGCAGGTGGAAGACGCACCTTACGCGCGGCGAGGTGCTCAAGAAACTGGGAAAGTACCGCAAGGCGCTCGCCGAGATGGACGAGGCGGCCCGGCTCAAGCCCGACGACGCCGAGCCGTACATCTCGCGCGGCATCGTCTTCATGGATGTCGGGCGGCACGACAGGGCGATCCCCGAGCTGGACGAGGCGGTCAGGCGCGAGCCCGGCAGCGTCAACGCGCAGCTAGGCCTCGCCACGGCCTATCAGGCGCTCGGGCGCCCCGACAAGGCGCTCGCCGCAATGGACGAGGCGGCCCGGCTCGCGCCAAACGACAAAGAGGTCGTCGATGCCCGGGACGGGCTGCGGAGGGACCTCGACGGGGTTCAGAACGCCTGGCGGCGGAAATAGGGGAGGGGAGGGGAGGGGGCGCCCCGAGTGCGGCGCCCGCGGCGGCCCGCCTTTGCAGATGCGCCGGTCGCCTCCCCCGCCGCGCCGCGCCGCGCGCAGCGGGGCCGCCCCGTCTGCCGTTTGGCCTGCCGCAGGGCGATCAAGGCCAGAGAGGCCCCAGATCTCCGGTGATCATGTCAACGGCCGGCGCCGGCGCGGGCCCGATCCTGATGCACGCCGCGCCGCGCCGCCCGGGCCGCGCGCGGCCCGCATCGGCAACCGCGGACCACGGAATCCCCATATCGTCGGCGCACGCCTTGAGATCCCGCATGTCCCTGGGGCCGGCGGCGCGCACCACGACCCCGGCCCGCCCCGGGCCGAGCCGCGCCTCCGCCCATGCAGGGTGCGATGCGCGAACCCGCTCCAGGGCCACGACCGAGGCTTGCCCGACCAGGGCGGCGATCTTGCCGCGCCCCCTGCCCAGATCCGTCCGCGCCGCGGCCGTGAGCCTCGCCTTTGCGCCCGCGCCGCCGTGCGACATGCCGCCCGGCCGCGGCCGCTCAAAATAACAGCTTTATCCCGCGGCTCCGCGGCGGATCGGGCGGGCGGCAGCCGGCCGGCAGGCCGGCAGGGGCCGGTTCGGCTCAAAATTCGTGCTCGCCGCGGTTTCTTAATTGGCCAGCGCCGCGCGGCACGTGACCGCGCAAGAGGCTGGCGTTTTGGGCCGGCGCCGAACTGCCATCGCGCGTCAGTGCAGTGGCGTTCCCTCGCTCATCGCCGCGCCCGCCTTCAGGAGATTGAGCGTATCTCAAGCCGCACGGCGGCGCCCGCCCAATCAATTAAGGGTAAGCCCAAGGGCACAAATTTTGAGCAGAACCCGTCGCCGCGACGATGCGGCCGTCCATGCGCAAAACCTGCTGCGCAATGAGGCGCGGAACGAGGCCGGCCGGACGGGCCGGAGGGAGGGCATGTCGGGCGGCCTGGCGGCCCGCGAAGACGGGGGCGGCTGGAAATGGATCACGCGCCTAGGGGCGTCGGGCGTGGATACTCCGCCGCCCCGTGGCAATATATGCCGTAGTCACGCCAAAAAGTTTTTGCAACGTTCGATTTCGGACTGGCTGGGAGGCTCTTCTGTGATTGATTCAATTTCATAGGTTATTTCTTCGCCCGGCCTTTTTACGACAATGGGAGATTCAGCCACGATCCTTCGTATGTCAAAGTTTGGCCTCAGGGTGCGCACAGTGTTCATAACTTTCTTTACTCGCTCATCAACCGTTTCGCACACCTCGCTCATGGCGTAGTGCCTTTCTAGGTTGCCCCAAAACCCCTCGACCGGATTGCGGTCTGCCCAGGCGGTGGGAAACCACAGCACGCGTATGTCACTCGCATGGTCCGCCAGGTAGTCGGTTATGACGTAAGCCATATGCTGAGAGGCCCTGTCCCATATGAGCCCAAACTGTCCCCAACGCCTGTGCATCTCTTTGAGGACAACGAGGACATTATCTGCGGTGTACTTGCCAATGTTCCTGAACAGCTTCCGGCCGGCAATCGTAAATCCCCCAAAGAGGTAGAAGTGGCTGCGGTGAGGGTACTTGTAGCGCCAGATGGGGGCGCCGACGGGCGACCACAGCCGCCCGGTCGGATTGTAGTCGTTTTCGACACGGTGCTGGTCGGCTACACAGGCGTCAAATCGGTCCTTTTCCAGCTCGTCAAACCACTCCGCCGCGCAATGGCACCATGGTAGGATGTCCTCTATGCCCGCTTTGTTGTGGAAGACCGGCTGCGGCTTTTTGTACGACCAACCCATCGAGTGGGCCTTCGCCCGCATGCCCGACTCGCTATAGTCCACCCCTAAGTCCTCGTGCAGCCCTTTTGAAAGCTTGCCCAGATGGACCCCCATCCTGCTGTTGCCTATGTACTCGTCCAGCGTTTGATTCTTGATCTTTGGCGGGCGGCCGGATCGAGGCGCGTCGCGCAGGCCGTCAATCCCACGTTCCTTGAATCTGTTACAGTGATTCCTGATTGTGTTGTACGCCTTACGATGCAATCGTGCAACCTCGGCAATCGACATCTTGTCAACCAAGACATGTACTACTCCAAGTATCCTTTCGGCAACTTTTTTGGTGGGCTCTTTCTTGTATGCCTCCATTAGTTCGGGGTATTCGTCGTCCACGGCCGCCAGGATCGGCGGGATGATTTATGTATTTAGTTCCGCGAAACTGCTTTGGAATTGCAACTCAGATGCGGGGGTGCTTCGCCAGATTGCAAAGACTTTTTGGCGTTACTACGGCATGGTTTTCGCCGGTCGCATGGCACGGCAGCCGATAAGGACGTTTCCCCCAGAGGTGTGGGACGAGTTCGTGGCCGCCCTCAAGCGCGGGCCTACCCCCGAGCAGATTCGGGCCATTGAGAGGGCCGAGGAAATTGCCCGTGGCATCACCCTCAAGGATTCGAGCATCGTAAAAAAGAAGAGGATATGCCGCCCCGGCACAGCGCGTAGCATGGAAGCGGGTGCCTGCACGGGAAACGCTGGGTAAGGACGGGATGGTTCTGTACGACGGGTGGCGGGATTGACATAGCAAAGGCCGGCATGTGGGAAGTGCCCGAGGACTTCAAGTGCAGAAAGCCCGAGTTTGCCGAATACCTTGTCGCTACAGCATCATACGATCAGCAGCAAAGGATGGGGAGGATGTACTGGGCCATCCGCGAGGGCGAGGTTGTCGGGTACATGATGCTGGCGCTGGGCCATGTTGGTAAGGAGCGGCAGGCGGACTTGGGCATCGACACGTATGGGCCCGTGCCGGCCCTTGTGATTTCACGCCTGGCCACGGACGAGAGGCACGAAAGGAACGGGACAGGAGGACAAATGACATCCTACGCAATCGGACTTGCAGGCAGGATGGCCCTGGATGCGGGCTGCCGTCTGGTGCTCGCCGACTCGGACCGCGACGCAGTCGGATTTTATGAAAAGATGGGCTTTGTCAGGTTTGCCGAAAGGCCGTCTTCCGGGCAAGGCGGGGCCGCGCCCGATCCTCGCAGTAGCGCGGACGGCGAGGGCGGCCTGGTGCCGATGTACCTCAACCTGAAGCCGAGGGAATTCTGAGCAGGCAGGCCGCCGGCAGGTCTGCGCAAGCTCGCGCCCGCCTCCGTACCGGCCAGACGCGCGCCGCCAAGGCGCGCCCATGCCTGCGCGGCCGCTCCCGCTCCGCGCCGGCCATGGCCCGCCCGCGCTCTCGACTCCCCCCATGCCGAACGCCGCCCTCCGGCCCCGTCGGGGCCGAGCTTGACGATCTCTTTGAGGCCGCCCCGCCGGCGACGGCCGGCGCCTGTTGCACACGCCCGAGTGCACTGCAATGAAGGCGGCTTGCTGCCGGGACGGCAGTGGATTCTCCCGCCAGGCCGAGGGGGAATTCGCGATCAAGACGGCGCGGAAATGTCCGCTGCGCAGCCTGTGGCCGTGAATCTGCGGCTTTCTACAGGACGGCGCGCACGGCGGCGCCCGCGGGGATCTGCCCCCCTCCATACGCGATCCGATCCGCGCCTGGACGGCCCGGGCGCGCGCCATGCGACAGGCGACGTATGATATACGCAGCGCCGCCCGCTTCAGCGCCGCCCCTCCGGCGGGAATGGCCGAAGGTGCCAAGTATTGCGGGCGCAGGCGGGTCGCGGCCGCGGGGATCGCGGCGCAGGCGCGGGATGTTCGGGCCCTGGGGGAGATGCAAAGTGCGGATTCGCACGCCCGCGCCGCCCGGGCCTCCCTTCCGTACCTGGCAGGGCGTGCCCGCCTTACCTGGTCGGGACGGGCAGGAGCTTTGCCTCGGGCAGGCCCGCCTCTTTGGCCTCGTCCTCGGTCATGCCGCCGAACTCGAGCGTGATCGTCGCGGCCGCGCCCAGCTCGGCCTCGAGGGCGCGCGCCAGCTCCGCTATCTCGCCGGCCCCGTATATCTCGGACGAGCCGCGCAGGATGATCCGCTCGCCCTTTTCCTCCTCGCGCCCGCCGAACCGCCCCCTTAGGAAGCGCGTGATCGCCGGCAGCTCTTCGCGCGGTATGTTGTTGTGGTAGTACGCGACGCCCTTTACGGGGGTGTAGTCGACCGGGGTGCCGTTCCTGTACATGAACACGCCGACGAACCGCGCCTCGTCCTCGGGCGGCCTGACGCACTTTATGTCCCAGTTGAGGACGCGGTCGGCGGGGTACGACAGGCCGTCCAGGTCGCCGGCGGAGAGCTTCCAGTAGCGCAGGCGCGTCAACGGGCCGCCGCCCGCGGCGCCCCGTATAAAACGCAGCGCCGGGGGGCGGGGAGAAGGGGCGCGCAGGGGCGGGCCGCCAGCGGGCGCGGCGGCCGCGGGCCGGGCGATCGCCGCTGCCGTGCGCGCCGCCGGGCGATCGCCCTGCCGCGCCAGTCGCCGTCCCGAGCGCTGTCCACGGGGCTGCAGCCGTCGGGCCGCATCCGGGAACGGCCGGGCCGGGCCGAGGCCGCGCCCGCAAGTGAAAACCGCGGCGGTTTGTACACCGCCGAGCGCGCCTGCCAGCATGGGAGAAAACCCCGAAAAGGACGGCGACGGCAAAAAGCCAAAGCGCGATCGGCTGTTCACCGGCAGCCGCCCGTGGATTGCCAGCTCGGGCGACATTGAAGTGCCCGCCAAGTCGTGGCCCGACGAAGAGTAGCGGCGCGGCCGCCCCTGTGCCGCGATGCGCGCCGCTTTTGCCGTCCGCAGGCCTCGCGCACGCGGCGGCTCGTGAAAGCCGGCGTTGCGCGCGGGCGCGGCGCGGGGCGGCAGCGCCGCATGTCCTCGGAGGGACAGCTGTCCGCTGCCCTGTAAAACAGGCGGTTCTCGCCTAGTTGAAGGTTCATGCAGCGCTGCTGGAGGGGGGGGGGAGCAGGCAGGCGGCTGCCTGTTGAGGTTGCGGGGATCCCTTCGCTACCAACCCCCAAGTCGGGCGCGGGGCGCGGCGACCGCGCTGAGCCTGCAGGGCCGTCCCTTGACCGGTTGCAGTCCCGCCGGGTGGCGCCGGCACGACGCCGACGGTATATCGGACGACGCGTACGCCGTCATTGGGCGGCACGGCCTGGACATGGGCAGATACTGGACGCCGCTAGGCGCTACGAGGCCAAAAAGGGCACCGACTTCAACCTGGCGCCCGCGCGGGACTTTGAGGGGGTGCCACTGGGCCGGAACATGGTCCGCGCGGCGTACTCGAGCCCCGCCTTTGGCAGGCTCCGCGACAGGTTCGACATCGCACTCGGGTCGCTCGACTATGCCGCTTCGGATGCCATCCTCGACGAGTGCCTCGGGGCCGGCATCATCGCGGACCTGGACGGAAACGGCATCGGGGCCTGGAAGCTGCATGTGGAGCGCCTGGAGGGGTTTAACGTGGCCCTCTACAGGGCCGCCAGGGATGCAGTGCGCCTGAACCGGCTCATAGGAAGCCTCGGCGAGCTGGACAACTACAGGCGCGGGAAGTGGAGGCGGGACGGCGATGCGCAGGACAGGGTGTCGGCGACCGTCGGGAGATCAAACCGCTTCCTGGGCGAGGATGCCGTCGCCAGGGTCTCGTACGCCGCCGCCGCCCTCGCGGGGCGGATGCAGCCCGTCCGCTACCCGCCGTACCCGCGCACCTCCAACACGGGACTCGAGCGGTTCGGCGACGAAAAAAGCGGGCACCTTGCGGGCGAGGGCGAGGTGCACATCCACGCCGGATGCCCGATCCCTGTGCGGGATCACATTAAAACAACACTGCTGCCCCGCTGCGGGCTAGGGTGGAAGGATGTCGTTGAGCGGTACGGGGATGTCGGAGTGGTCGACCGGCCTGCCTAGGCGGAGCATCCGCACTGATCCGCCGTCCTCAAACCCCGCCGTCATCGCCGCGGGGTTTGACGACTTGGTGGATGTCGACCTCATCAACTACGCGGCGACGCGGCTCGGCTACGACACCGAAGAGTGCATCCAAAAGGCGCTCGAGGACGACGAGATCGAGATGTACCAGCCGAGTGGAGGGCAGAGGGGGTACGACGTCTACCGCCTCACGGCCAAGGGGCGCAGGGAGGCCAGCGATCACCTCCGGAACGTGTTCCGGAAATCGGCAGAGGTGGCAAGGCGCGAGTACGAGGAAGAGATGGCGGAAAATGCCCTGCCCGCCTCTCCGCAGCGGGCCGCGCCGGCGGGCGGCGCCGCTTCCTGACGCGCGCCGGCGGGCGGATCGGCCGGCGCCTGGGCGCCGAAGAGCGGGCCGCGCGCCTTCAAAGGCTGACGGGCTTTGCCAACCCCGCCAACCTGTATTGCGTGAAGGGGCGCGGCAGGCGCCGCGTCGCAAAAACAGGCGATAGTCGCCAGATGGTCGAAGCCTGCCAGTTCTGGATGGGATCTGCTCAAAATTTGTGCTCTTGGGCCTGCCCTTGATCGCGCGCGCCGGCGAATAACGCGCGATGCCGATCCGGCGCCGGCCCAAAAACGCAGGGCTCTTGAGCAGTCACAAGCCGCGCGGCGCTGGGCGATTAAGAAGCCGCGCCGAGCGCGAATTTTGGGCAGAACCGGGGAGTGGGGGCTGCTGTGGCACGCGTCGCTCGCGGCCAGCCTCTTGTTGTCGCCGGCCAGGGCGGCATTGTCGGCCTCCAGGCTCTTGATTCTTTCGTCGCGTTCGGCGATCTCGGAGGCGTGGACGGCCTCCACCCTTTTGATCTCGGCGGCGTGCCCCGCTTGATCCTCCTCCCGCTCGGCCTCCAGTTCCGCAATCCTGCCGTACGCCGCGGCCAGCTGCCCGCCCTTTTCGTCCAGCTCCTTGAGCAGGCGCTGGTTCTCGGCGACAACCTCCACGAACTTTTCGCGCATGATGACCAGGTCCGACCTTGCCAAGGCGGCGCGGCGCATAAGGCCCCCGTATAGCCTTTGAGGCCCGTGCGGCGGCGCAGCGGCCGGCCGGCCGGCAGGCCCCACTGCCCCGCCGCAACCCGCCCGGGCCTGCCGTCGTCTAGGCCGCAGCCGTGCCGCGCGTCCCAGGGGGGCGGCGGCAGGCAAGACTCGCCGGGGCCCGCCAATGCGAGGCTCGCCTGAACCCGCCGCCCCCGTGACGCCCGCCTATGCGGGAGTCCTAAACACTCACGCCGCGCCCGGCGTGAAAACCCCAACGGTTTATATACCCGCAAGCGCGCCTGCCAGCATGGGAGAAAACCCTGAGAAGGACGGCGACGCCAAAAAGCCAAAGCCCGATCGGCTGTTCACCGGCAGCCGCTCGTGGATTACCAGCTCGGGCAATATTGAAGTGCCCGCCAAGTCGTGGCCCGATGAAGAGTAGCGGTGCGGCTGTGCCCGTGTCGCGCCGCGTGCCATTTTTTGCCGCCTGTAGGCTTGGGCGCACGCGGCGGTTTGCAAAAGTTCCCCTTGCGCCCGGCGCGGCGAGGGCACGGCGCCACGCGCGCCCGCCGGGCGCGATCCCGCGCGACTTCTACATGCCCGGGCGCGCCGCATGCGGAGCAGGCCCGTGCCGGCATGCATTGCTGGCATGCTACAGGCCTCTAGCGACTCGGCTGCGCATAGTCGGGATCAAACCTGCGAAGCTTTTCATCGCCTAGAATACGGTACTCTTTTTTGAGCACGTCTATCAGTGTAGGTATGCGCCTGCGTAGGTCCAAGTCCGTTCTGGCCAAGTGCAAATAATGCCTAGGGTGGACGTTACCTCCATTGGCGGCGCTCTCGAGGTCACGTATCCTTCTCAACGAATAGTTGTGGTCCTTGATCAGCTGAAACACGTCTTGTATCTGCTGCTGAAGTTCGGCCCTGACTGCGTTTATCCTGCCCGAGTGGATAAGGCTGTCGTACATGTCATGGTTAAACATCCGATTCATAAAATAGGCATGCGTACCATCTGCCAGCTTGGCGACCCACAGGTCGCCGTGTTTGTCAACGTCGAGCCCGTCACGGGCGTCGGCAAGCTCTAGGTACAAGCCGGACGAAATGGTCGCCAACTCGTCGCGCCGGTCCATCGCCTTCCTGAGCAGGTACCAGAGGGGCGCGACTCCGAGCGTAAAGAGCGTCACAAGCGACGCAGCTCGCCAAGGCAGTCGCGGCACCACAGGGACTCCCAATAGTACGCCGTCGCCACCGTCACTAGTATCACTACGGCGGCCAGTGCTCCGCTCGTCCTTCTTGGGGGCATTGGCCGCGCTTTCAAATGTTCCTATATAAACATTGTAGGCAACAAATCAACAGCCGTAGAATACGTCAAAAAGGGACAGCCGCCCCTAGCGCCTGTAGGCGGCAATGGCAGGCGGCTGCCGCGCGCGGCTTTTGAGGCGGCATCGTCGGCGCCGGGCTCCCTGCAACCTGCGGCGGCCGTGCCGGGGGCGGGGCCGGCGCGGGGCGGCAGGGCCGGGCGCCCGCTGGGCCGCGCGGGCCGCCGCGCATGCGGCTGGCGGAATGTCCGCCGCGGACTGCAAGCCCTGCTCGGATGCGATTTATAGCAGGGTGCCGCCCCCGCCGGCCGTGCAAAAGGGCTCGGTTCGGCGGGGAAGCATCGCGGCCGCGGCTATGGCAGTGGCCCTGGCCGCGGCGGCGCTCGCCGGCGCCGCCCCGGCCGCGCATGCGCAGGCGGGCGGCCCGTGCGGGGGGGATGCGGGCTGCGAGCACGTTGCCGTCGGGGCCCTCTTGGCGCGCGGCGAGCCGTTCGACGAGCAGCGGTGGGCCGCGCTCGGCGCCGCCGTGGACAGGTTCAACGGGATGCAGGACGGCATGGCCGAGCGCGTGCTGATCACCCTGTCGCGCCACGACCTAGAGCACGGTGGGGGCGCGGCGGCCGTGTCCGCGGCGCACGCCGGCGGCGCGGGCCCCCTGTACTACCTGGGGCCGACGTTCAGCGGCGACGTGGCCGGCGCGGCGCCGTACGTCAGGGAGCGCGGGCTGGTCGCCGTCAGCCCGTCCTCGTCGGCCGCGTCGCTTGCCGTGCCGGGCGACGGCATCTACCGGATCACGGCGCCGGTAAGCAGGGAGGCGGACGTTATGGCGGGCCTGATCGCGGCGGAGGGGGTGCGGGCGGTCGTGCCCGCCGCCCAGAACGGCGAGTTTGGGACGAGCACGCTCGGGGCGATGGCGGCCGCGATCGGGGCGGCGGGGATCGACACGGCGGATCCCGTCAGGTTCGACGCCGGCAACGCGTCCTCTTGGCGGGAGGCGCTGGCCGGCATTGACGCCGCGTTGTCGGCCGAGCCGGGCGCGGCGCTGCTGCTCGTGATCGGCTTTGAGGAGGACTTTGGCGCCATGGCCGCCGCCGCCGCGGGGTTCGAGTCGGCAAGGTCGGCTAGGTGGTTCGTGCCGAGCGGCGCGATCATCCCTCCGCTGGCGCTTGAGGGGGCCGCCGCGGAGGTGGCCGAGAGCGCGCGCGTGACGACGCTCGTAATCGAGGATGCAACGGCCGGCGCGGACGAAAGGGCGGCGGTGCGCGCCGGCATGGCCGCGGCGGGGCTCAACGCGACGTCGTACGACTATTCGGCGAGCGACTCGGTGTTCGTTCTGGGCGGCGCAATGAGGCTCGCCGCCGCGGGAGGAGCCAACGTGTCCGCGCCGGACGGCGCGGCCGCCGTCAGGTCGAACATGCTGGCGGCCGCCCGCCTGCACGTCGGCGCCCTCGGCGACGTGCGGCTCGACGCGGCCGGCGACCTGCGCTCGCCCATATCATACGCCGTGTGGGAGGCCGGCGGGGACGGCGCGTGGTCGAAGAGCGGCGCCGTCAGGGCCGGCGACTCGTTCTGCGGCGCGGGGGCGGCAGCGGCAACGGCAGCGGCCGCGGCCAATTGCACGGAGCTCGGCATTATCGCGCGGAACGGGTCTGCCACGGACGCGGCCGCGGCGGCAGCGGCCATGCTGGCCGTCGACGACTACAACTCGGGGCTGCTCGAGGCGGGCGAGGGCGGCGAGGCGGCCGCGGCGCCGTACATCGAGGCGCGCGTGTACGGCATGGGCGAGGGCGGGCCGGGATCCGCCCGCGCGGCAATCGCCTCGGCGACGGGCCCCGCCGCGTACGTCGGCCCGTCGTCGGACGAGGACCTGGCGTCGCTGCGCGGCGGGGCCGCCGCCGCCGGCGTGCTGCTCTTCAGCCCCGCGTCGGCCGACCCGTCGCTGGCCGTTGCCGGCGACGGCGTGTTCCGCCTCGCCGCGGCGCCTCCGGCCGCGGCCGCCGCCGCGGTCCTCTCCAAGATGCGCGCCGACGGCATAGCAGCCGCCGCAATCGTCGCCCCTGGCGGGGACGGCGGCGGCGCGGGCAGCGCCGCCGCGGCGCTCTCCGCGCTCGCCCCGTCGTACGGGGTGCGACCGGTGGGCGTCTTTGCGCATGCGGCCGGGGACGACGCGGCCGCCGCGGCGGGGTCCGCGCTGGCCGCGGATGCGGCCGGCCCGGCGCGGACCGCCGTCGTGGTCGTTGCCCCGTCGCCGGCCGGCATCGAGGGCCTGGCCGCGGCGGCCGCGGCCGCGAACGCGGCCGAAGGCGGCGGGACGGCCCTGCAGTCGGCGCGGTGGTACGTCGTCGATGCGGCCGGCCACACGGCGGTTCAGGCGGCGGGGCCCGCCCTGGCCGCCCTGGCCGGCATGACGGACGTCGTGTCCGTGCACCCGCTGTACGACGCGTCCGCCGGCGGAAGCGGGGGCGCGGCGGGCCGCATTGGCTACGCCGTCGGGCATGCGGCCGCGCCGCCGTCCCTGCTGTACTCTTCGTACGACGCGGCAATGCTTGCGGCCGGCGCGCTCGGGACGCTGCCGGCCGGCGCCGCGGCGGGCAACGCGACGGCCGCGGCCGCGGCCGCGGCGTCCGTCGCCCCGGCCGCGGCCGCGTACGAGGGGATTCTCGGCGACGTTGCGCTCGATGCGGCCGGCGACCTGCTGCCGCCCGCGGCGTACGCCCTGCGCACGGCCCCGGCGGCGCCCGGCGCCGGGTGGGCCGCCGCCGGCGCGGTTCCGGCCGCGCCCGCGTGCGGCACGCCGATCGCGCGCCAGTCGATCGGCCCCGGCGGGACGGACGCCGGCTGCACAGAGGTCGGCGTAGGGGCCCTCTTGGCTCGCGGCGAGCCGTTCGACGAGCAGCGGTGGGCCGCGCTCGGCGCCGCCGTGGACAGGTTCAACGGGATGCAGGGCGAGGGGGAGGAAAGGGTGCTGATCGCCCTGTCGCGCCACGACCTAGAGCACGGCGGGGGCGCGGCGGCCGTGTCCGCGGCGCACGCCGGCGGCGCGGGCCCGCTGTACTACCTGGGGCCGACGTTCAGCGGCGACGTGGCCGGCGCGGCGGCGTACGTCAGGGAGCGCGGGCTGGTCGCCGTCAGCCCGTCCTCGTCGGCCGCGTCGCTTGCCGTGCCGGGCGACGGCATCTACAGGATCACGGCGCCGGTAAGCAGGGAGGCGGACGTCATGGCGGGCCTGATCGCGGCGGAGGGGGTGCGGGCGGTCGTGCCCGCCGCCCAGAACGGCGAGTTTGGGACGAGCACGCTCGGGGCGATGGCGGCCGCGATCGGGGCGGCGGGGATCGACACGGCGGATCCCGTCAGGTTCGACGCCGGCAACGCGTCCTCTTGGCGGGCGGCGCTGGCCGGCATTGACGCCGCGCTGTCGGCCGAGCCGGGCGCGGCGCTGCTGCTAGTGATCGGCTTTGAGGAGGACTTTGGCGCGATGGCGGCCGCCGCCGCGGGGTTCGAGTCGGCAAGGTCGGCGAGGTGGTTCGTGCCGAGCGGCGCGATCATTCCGCCGCTGGCGCTTGAGGGGGCCGCCGCGGAGGTGGCCGAGAGCGCGCGCGTGACGACGCTCGTAATCGAGGATGCGGCCGCCGGCGCGGACGAAAGGGCGGCGGTGCGCGCCGGCATGGCCGCGGCGGGGCTCAACGCGACGTCGTACGACTATTCGGCGAGCGACTCGGTGTTCGTCCTGGGCGGCGCAATGAGGCTCGCCGCCGCGGGAGGAGCCAACGTGTCCGCGCCGGACGGCGCGGCCGCCGTCAGGTCGAACATGCTGGCGGCCGCCCGGCTGCACGTCGGCGCCCTCGGCGACGTGCGGCTCGACGCGGCCGGCGACCTGCGCTCGCCCATATCGTACGCCGTGTGGGAGGCCGGCGGGGACGGCGCGTGGTCGAGGAGCGGCGCCGTTCGGGCCGGCGACTCGTTCTGCGGCGCGGCCGCGGCCGCGGCCAATTGCACGGAGCTCGGCATTATCGCGCGGAACGGGTCTGCCCCGGACGCGGCCGCGGCGGCCGCGGCCATGCTGGCCGTCGACGACTACAACTCGGGGCTGCTTGAGGCGGGCGAGGGCGGCGAGGCGGCCGCGGCGCCGTACATCGAGGCGCGCGTGTACGGCATGGGCGAGGGCGGGCCGGGATCCGCCCGCGCGGCAATCGCCTCGGCGACGGGACCCGCCGCGTACGTCGGCCCGTCGTCGGACGAGGACCTGTCGTCGCTGCGCGGCGGGGCCGCCGCCGCCGGCGTGCTGCTCTTCAGCCCCGCGTCGACCGACCCGTCGCTGGCCGTTGCCGGCGACGGCGTGTTCCGCACCGCGGCCGGCCCGCGGGCGGCCGCGGCCGCGGCGCTGGGCGCAATGCGCGCCGACGGCATCGGCGCGGCCGCCGTCGTCGCCGACGGCGCGGAGGGGGCCGCCGCCGCCGCCGGCAGGGCGCTCCTCTCCCTGGCCGGGTCGTACGAAATCGGCGCGGCTGCGGTTCCATGGAGTCCCGGCGCGGCCGCCGAGGCGGCCGCCGCGGCCGCGGCCGCGCTGCCCGATGCAGGGGCGCCGGCGCGGACGGCCGTCGTGCTGGCGGACGGCGCCGCCGCGGCCGGCGCCGAGGAAATGGCCGCCGCCGCGGCGGACAGCGAGGCGCTGCGGTCGGCGCGGTGGTACCTTGTCGACTTGGGCGGAATCACCTCGGCCGCGGCGGCGGGCCCCGCCGTGGCCGCCCTCGCCGCGGAGACGAGCGTCTCGTCGGTGCATGCGCCGTACGGTTCGTCGGCGGCCGGCGCCGAAGCCGCCGGGCGCGTCGGGCATGCCGTCGGATACGCCGACGCGCCGCCGCTCCTGCTGTACTCGGCGTACGACGCTGCAATGCTCGCGGCCGGCGCGCTCGGCACCCTGCCGGCCGGCAGCGCCGCCGGCGACCCTGCGGCCGCGGCCGCCGCGGCGGCGACCGTGGTGCCCGCCTCCGCCGCGTACGACGGCATTCTCGACGATGCGGCCCTCGGCGCGGCCGGCGACGCGGTTTCGCCGGCCGCGTATACGCTGCGCGCGGCGCCGGCGGCGGCCGGCGCGGGGTGGTCCCCCGCGGGCGCCGCCCCCGTCGATGCCGCGTGCAGCGTGTCGATCGCGCGCCAGACGATCGGCCTCGGCGACGCGCGCGTCGGCGGCGTGTCGGGGACGGCGACGCAGACCGTGACGAACGTGGGGACCGTGCCGCTCGCGCTGTCCGTGCAGGCGTCGGGCTGGAGCGCGGCGGGATCCCCTGCGCTCCCTGCCTCGGCGACCGAGCTCAGCACGGGGTCGGGATTCGTCCGCGTAAAGGGGGGCCCTGAGGGCGTCAGCGTCGGCGCCGGGCAGGTCGCGCCGGGCGGGTCGCTCGGCATCGACTACAGGCTCAACCTGGGCGGGCAGGTCGCAGAGGCCGCGGCCGCTGCGCCGCTGGGCGTGCAGCTGGTCCAAAACATGTCGTATACGGCGACGTGCTCGCAGTGATGCGGCGGATGCGTACCGCGGCCGCCCTGCCCCTGCTGCAGCCCTGCGGAACCGCTTCGCCCGCCGCAGTGATGCGGCGGATGTGTACCGCGGCCGCCCTGCCCCTGCCGGCCGGCCTGGCTTCTCCCGCCAACACTTAAGGCGGGCGCCGCGCCCGCGTTGGATGTGCAGGGCCATGTGCGCCGCATTCCTCTCCCGGGGCTGCGCCGGCACGACGCCGACGGGATCTCGGACGCCGCGCGCGACTTCATCGACCGGCACGGCCTGGACGCGGGCAGGATACTGGAGATTGCCGACGGCTACGCGCCCGAGGAGGACACAGACTTCAACCTTGCGCCGGCGCGGGACATTAAGCGCGCGCTGGTGGGGAGAAACCTGGCCTGCGCGATGTACGCCGAGCCCGCCTTTGACTAGTTCAGCGGCCGGTTCCGCAGCGCCATCGAGTCGCTCGACTACGGCGCGTCGGACGCCATCATTGACAAGTGCCTCAAGGGCGGCATCATCGTCGACCGTGGCGGCGACAGCGTCTACGGCCGGTGGTGTCGGGACGCCGAGCTCCTGGAGGGGCTGAACGTGGCCCTCGCCAGGGCCGCCGCGGGCGCCACAATATTGAACCGGTTCATAGGAAACCTCGCCGAGCTGGACAACTACCGGCGCGGGCGGTGGAGGCGCGAGGGCGACGAGCAGGACAGGGTGTCGATGACCGTCGGAAGGTCGAACCCATTCCTGGCCCAGGGCGCCGCCGCCTTGGTCTCGTACTCGGCGGTCTCCCTCGCGGGGTGCACGCAGCCCGTCCGCTACACGCCGTACCTCCGCAGCTTCGACGCGGCGCGCGAGCGGTTCGGCTCCGAAAAGAGCGGGCACCTTGCCGGCGAGGGCGAAGTCCACGTCCACGCGCGGTGCCCGATCCCTGCGCGGGATCAAGTTAAAATAGCACTGCAGCCCCGTTGCGGGGTAGGGAAGCAGGATGTCGTTGAAAGGTACGGTGACGTCGGGATTGTCGGATAGCCGGCCCCTCCGGAGCATCCGCAGGGATCCGCTCCCAACGAACCCCGCCGTCGTCGCCGCGGGGTTTTCGGAGACGACGGATGTAGGCACCATCGCCTACGTGGCATGGCGGGCCGGCTACGACACCGAAGAGTGCATACAAAAGGCGCTCGAAGACGACGAGATAGAAATGTACCAGCAGACCCGGGATGGAAGCAGGGAGTTCGACGTCTACCGCCTCACGGCCAAGGGGCGCCATGCGGCCGACAAGCACCTCAGAGAAGTATACCGGCAATCGGCGGAGCTGGCAAGGCGCGACTACGAGGCGAAGCTGAGGGGGGACATCTGGCCCGCTGTGGACGGCCACGGCGACAGGGAGACGCAGGCGGCCCGTCTGGCGCCCCGCCGCGGCGGCGCGCCCTAGATCGACACGATCCCGCCGCCGCCTGCACCCTCAGGCGGCCATCCGGCGTCCCCGTCAGCCGCCCGCGAGACATCCAAACCCACCTGCATCGATCGGCGGCATTTCCATTGCCGACGGGTTTTCGGCCGTGCGCTCGGATTACTTTTGCCCCGCGAGCGCGGCCGCGGCGACGCGCGCCGGCCTGGCGAGATGCAGGCCCTCGCGGCGGGCCGCTCGATGCCGAGGAACTCGGGCAGGACGCCGGGCGCGGACGGGCGGCCCTGTGCGGGCGGCGTGCCGGCTAGCGCGCCGATGCCTGCAGCCGCGACGCGGCCCTGCGCCAACCCTTAAGGCGGGCGCCGCGCGCCGCGCCCGCGCTGGACATGCAGGGCCCGGCGCAGCGCGCCCCTCCGCTGGAGTGGCGCCGGCACGACGCCGACGGCATCTCGGGCGACGAGCGCGCCGTCATTGACCGGCACGGCCTGGACGCGGGCAGTATCCTGGGATTGCCGGCCGCTGCAGGGTTGAGGAGGGGCGCCGACTTCAACCTTGCGCCGGTGCGGGACTTTGAGGGCGCGCTGGTGGGAAGAAACCTGGCCTGCGCGATGTACGCCGAGCCTGCCTTTGACTAGTTCAGCGGCCGGTTCGATGCCGCACTAGATTCACTCGACTACTATGCGTCGGACGCCATCATTGACAGGTGCCTCAAGGGCGGCATCATCGTCGACAGTGGCAGCAAAAGCGTCTACGGCCGGTGGTGTCGGGACGCAGAGCTCCTGGAGGGGCTGAACGTGGCCCTCGCCAGGGCCGCCGCGGGCGCCGCGACGCTGGGGCGGTTCATAGGACGCCTCGCCGAGCTGGACAACTGCCGGCGCGGGATCATGTTAAAATAGCACTGCTGCCCCGCTGCAGGCTAGGGAAGCAGGATGTCGTTGAAAGGTACGGCGACGCCGGTATTGTCGGATGGCCGGCCCCTCCGGAGCATCCGCAGTGATCCGCCCGACACGAACCCCGCCGTCATTGCAGCGGGCTTTTCGGAGACGACGGATGTCGGCACCATCGCCTACGTGGCAGGGTGGATCGGCTTCGACACCGAAGAGTGCATACAAAAGGCGCTCGAAGACGACGAGATAAAAATGTACCGTCCGAGCCGCGGCAAGAGGGAGTTCGACGTCTACCGCCTCACGGCCAGGGGGCGCCATGCGGCCGACAAGCACCTTAGGGAAGTCTTCCAGCGATCGGCGGAGCGGGCAAGGCGCGACTACGAGGCGGAGCTGAGGGGGGACATCTGGCCCGCCGTGGACGGCCCCGGCGACAGGGAGCTGCGGGAGGCCTATCAGGCGTCCCGCCGCCGCGGCGCGCCATAGATCGCCGGGATCGGCGGCGGCGGCCTGTCCGTCCCTGTCCTACCGCCCGCGCGGCGGCGACAAGCCCGCCGGCAAGCCGCCCAAGGCCACCTGCATCGATCGGCGGCATTTCCATTACCGCCAGGTTCTCGGCCGCGTGCGCCGCCGCGGCGCCGGGCGCCGACCTGACGAACTGGAGGGCCCTCACGCTGGGTTTACCAATGCCGCGGAGCTCGGGCAGGGCGCCGGGCGCAAGCAGTGATACCTGCACGGCAGCGCGCCGGCGACAGGCCGCCTAGCCGCATCCCGCCGCCAGCACTTAAGGCGGGCGCCGCGCGCCGCGCCCGCGTTGCACCTGCAGGACTCGGCGCGCCGCGCTCCTCCCCTTCGGTGGCGCCGGCACGACGCCGACGGGATCTCGGACGACGCGCGCGCCGTCATTGACCGGCACGGCCTGGACGCGAGCAGGGTACTGGAGATTGCCGACGGCTACGCGCCCGAGGAGGGCACAGACTTCAACCTTGCGCCGGCGCGGGACACTAAGCACGCGCTGGTGGGCAGAAACCTGGCCTGCGCGATGTACGCCGAGCCCGCCTTTGACTAGTTCAGCGGCCGGTTCCGTAGCGCCATTGAGTCACTCGACTACGGCGCGTCGGACGCCATCATTGACAAGTGCCTCAAGGGCGGCATCATCGTCGACAGTGGCAGCAAAAGCGTCTACGGCCGGTGGTGTCGGGACGCAGAGCTCCTGGAGGGGCTGAACGTGGCCCTCGCCAGGGCCGCCGCGGACGCCGCGACGCTGAGGCAGTTCATAGGAAGCCTCGCCGAGCTGGACAACTACCGGCGCGAGATCAAGTTAAAATAGCACTGCTGCCCCGCTGCAGGCTAGGGAAGCAGGATGTCGTTGAAAGGTACGGTGACGTCGGGATTGTCGGATGGCCGGCCCCTCCGGAGCATCCGCAGGGATCCGCCCGACACGAACCCCGCCGTCATTGCAGCGGGCTTTTCGGAGACGACGGATGTCGGCACCATCGCCTACGTGGCAGGGTGGATCGGCTTCGACACCGAAGAGTGCATACAAAAGGCGCTCGAAGACGACGAGATAGAAATGTTCCAGGCGACCCGGGATGGAAGCAGGGAGTTCGACGTCTACCGCCTCACGGCCAGGGGGCGCCATGCGGCCGACAAGCACCTTGGGGAAGTCTTCCAGCGATCGGCGGAGCGGGCAAGGCGCGACTACGAGGCGGAGCTGAGGGGGGAACTCTGGCCCGCCGTGGACGGCCCCGGCGACAGGGAGCTGCGGGATGCCTATCAGGCGCCCCGCCGCGGCGGCGCGCCATAGATCGCCGCGCGCCCGCCGCCCGCGGCCGCGGGAGGCCTATCCCGCGCCCCCGTCCCGCTGCCCGCGCGGCGGCGACGAGACGAGCTCGCCGACGAGCCGCCCAAAGCCGTCTGCATCGATCGGCGGCATTTCCATTACCGAAAGGTTCTCTGCCGCGTGCGCCGCCGACTTTTGGCCCACGAGCGCTGCCGTGACGCCCGGCGCCGACCTGACGAACTGGAGGGCCCTCACGGCGGGCCGCTCGATGCCGAGGAACTCGGGCAGGACGCCGGGCGCGAGCAGGCGGCCCTGCATGAGCGGCGCGCTCGCGAACACGCCGATGCCGAGCCGCCGGGCCGCCTCGATCGCGCACACCCGCTCCCCGCCGACCTCTTGGTTGCGCCGGAGCAGCGCCTCGTCGTAGTGCATGTTGAGGGGCATCTGCACAAAGGCCAGGCCGTGCTCGGCGTCCCCGCCCCCAGCGGCCTCGGCCGCGGCCGCCGCGGCGTCGGCCACGGACAGGTACTGCGCCGTCCCCGGCTCGGCGCGAAAGCACTCCCACGTGGCCATCCCGTAGAACGCAATGCGCCCCTGCCTGCGCTTGCGCTCGTACATTTCGAACGCGGACGCGAGGGCGTCCATGAGCGCCCCGCGCCCCGTGTCGCGGTGCTGCCCCTCGACGGCGTTGTGCAGGTACAGGAGGTCGATGCACTCCAGGCCCGTGTTCGCCAGGCTCCTCTCAAGCTGGTCCTCCAGGAAGCGGGCGGTCATGCAGTGGTACCCCGACGAAATGTCCCCCTCCCCGACGATCCCGGCGTCCGTGTACCGCTCCTTGACCTGCTCCCAGAACCCGCCGGGCGCCTCGGCGTCGTGCGTCACGTACCCGTTCTTTGTCGAGACGAACACGGCCTCGCGCGGCGGCCCGCCGGCCGCGGCCATCGCGGCAAGGGCCCTGCCGACGGACCTCTCGGCGCGCTGCGCGCGGTAGTTGATCGCGGTGTCGATTACGTTGACTCCGGCCGCCGCGGACGCCTTGACGGCCGACTCGACGGCCAGGTCGGTCGGCCCGTCGGCCTCGCCGAGGTACGTGCCGATGCCGACGTTCGAGAGCGTCAGCCCGCGCGCGTTCGAGTAGTTGCGCGCGTCGGCAGGCGAGGCGTCGGCGAACGAGGCCGTCGCCTCGGGCGTGGCGCGGCCAGCCAGCATGGGCGCGCGGGGCGGGCCGGGGCGATTTTAACCGTGCGGGGCGCCGGCCCCGCTCCGTTAAATACGCCGCCGGATTCTCTCGCGCATGGCCCTGTCGATCAGGATCAACCCCGGCGTGCTAAAGTGGGTGATGGACAACGAGGGCTGGAGCGCGGAAGAACTGGCGGCGGAGTCGGGCCTGAGCGCATCGCAGGTGCGGCGGTGGGCCTCGGCCGAGTCGGACATTAGCATCAGGGACCTCGAGAGGATGTCGGGCAACTTTAGGCGCCCCATGTCGGTGCTGTTCATGGGCGAGGCCCCCGCGGTGACGGTGCCGAGCCTCCGGCGGGCCGACGGGGGGAGGGGCGAGAGGGGCCCGTCCAGGCTCTCGAGAGGCGCGCTCGACGCGATCAGGGAGGCTCGTTACGTGCAGGGCAACGCGGCGGAGATGCTGCGCTCGATGGGCAGGAGCGAGCATTCCGACGTGCCAAGGGCCGCGACAGGGCAGAGCCCCGAGTCGGCCGCGGCCAAGAGCGCGGCGGATCTCGGCATACGGCCGCCGCGGCGGACCGGAAGGGGCGAGGAGAGGGACAGGAACAGGTACAACGACATCCGGGAAAGGATCGAGTCGCGAAACGTCTTTACCATGCAGGCGGCGATCCCGGCGGAGGACCGCGTGTCGGGGCTCGCCCTTGGCGAGCCGGCGCCTGCGGTCATACTGGTCAACTCGCGCGACGCGACGCGCCGGCGCATCTTTGCACTCCTGCACGAGTACGCCCACATAGCCTTGAACGACGCGGGAGTCGCCTGCGCGGCGGTGGATGCGCACGGGGGCGCGGGCGGCAGCGGCGCGTCCGGCGGCCGCGGCCGCGGCCTCCCGAATGCGGAGCGGTGGTGCAGCAGGTTTGCCGGCGCCGTGCTCATGCCCCGGGGAGAGTTCCTCGACGCGCTGCAGGGGGCGCGCGCAGAGGCGGGCGACGGGGATCCCTTCAAGGTGGTGGACACCCTGTCCGACAAGTTCTGCGTGAGCAGGACGGCCGCCCTGACGCGCGCCTTGGAAATGCTCGACGGGGGCGACATCGCGGCAAGGTATTCAATGTGTTACGGACGGGCGGGGCAGGGTATGGACGGGAGCGGCGCCAAGGGCGCCGTCCGGCTGCCGCGCGCGGCGGCGTGCATGGCCCGAAGGGGGCGGAGATACGCCAGGCTGGCGCTCGGCGCGAGGGAGTCGGGAGTCATAACGACCAGCACCCTGCTAGAGTACCTCGGGATAAAGCTCGGGCACCTGGACGATCTCAGGGCCCGGTGCGGGGCCGGCTAGATGCGCAGGTGCGCCGTTGGCGCCGGCTCCCTGGCCGAGCTCGCGCAGCGGTGCCCCCCGGCGAGGTTTCCGGCCCTGCGGTCGGGAATCGGCGCGCTGGTGGAGGGGGGAGGCGTGTCCGCGCCATGGCAGGTGTACAAGGAGATCGAGCGGAAGGGCGACGAGCTCCTCAAGTGGGCCCGCGAGAACAGGGAGATGTTTGAGAAAGGTGGCGACGAGGTCGTTGATCCTGCGGCCAAGTTGATGAAAAAACATAAAAAAATGGGCAACAGGGACGTAAACGTAGAAAGGGCGGACGCGTACGTTGTTGCACAGGCCCATCACATGACCGCAGGCAGGTTCGGCGTGGAGCCGGTCGCAGTAACGGAGGATGGGGATGGTCCCTGCCAAATTCCTCGGGTCGCCGGATCGTATGGGCTGAGGAGCATAGGGATCGCCGATATGATGAGGGAGGCAGGCCTGGCCGCGTGGACATTTTGGCTCCGCTAGGCGCATTGGCAGGCCCTCAGGAGCCGGCATTTTGCCGGCGTTGGGGATTCGTGCCGGACGAGTACTTGGCCAGCCCAGACTTGCCTGCCGCCGCATCGGTGCGACGGCAGTCACCCGTGCGACGGCAGTCACCCGTGCGAACTGCCTCCCGATGCGGCGCCCCGATGCGATTGTTGCGTGCAACAGGGGCCGCAGCTTGACGGGGACCGCGAAGACGCCCGCTCCACAATGGTGGCATGCGCGCTGCAGGGATCGGGAAGTGGGTAGAGCGTGGGCGGGCGCAGGGCCGCACGCCTCTTCGCCTCATGAACGCTGGCGCGGCCCGCTGGCGGTACTGCCGCTCCTGGTCCCGCGCGGACGCAACACGGCGCGGCATCTGCCGCCACTATGGTATCCACGATTGTCGGCATCTGCCGCCACTATGGTATCCACGATTGTCGGCATCTGCCGCCACTATGGTATCCACGATTGTCGGCATCTGCCGCCACTATGGTATCCGCCCCTGTCGGCATCTGCCGCCACTATGGTATCCGCCCCTGTCGGCATCTGCCGCCACTATGGTATCCGCCCCTGTCGGCATCTGCCGCCACTATGGTATCCGCCCCTGTCGGCATCTGCCGCCACTATGGTATCCGCCCCTGTCGGCATCTGCCGCCACTATGGTATCCACGATTGTCGGCATCTGCCGCCACTAAGGCATTCACATCTATAGTAGCGGCGCCGCACGGGGCCGTGGACGACGCGAATGTTCCAAGTGACGACGACCTGTTCGATGTCATGGGGTCGCAAAACCCCTGGTGGGCCGGCGGCGGCGTGCCGGACGAGTCTCGGCACGAGTTCAAGAGGGCGGGCTATGCCGAGATGCGGCGGCGCCTCGACGACGAGGACTATCGCCACCATGCGCATGTGCTCGTCGGCGCCAGGAGGTCGGGCAAGACCACCGTGCTGTACCAGCTGGTAGATGACCTCGTCTCCGGCGGCGACCCAAGGCGCGTCCTGTTCCTGGCGCTCGACGAGGATGCGCTGTTCCCGAGCGCGGGGAACCTGCGCCGCATGCTGGACCTGTACTCCCGCAGGGTACTTCGCGAGCCGCGGAACCGCCTGGCGAGCAGGGCGTACGTCGTGCTCGACGAGATCCAGGCGGTCAAAAACTGGCAGACGGCGATCAAGAACATCGTCGACCGCCGCAGCCCCCTGACCGTCGTCGTATCCGCATCGTCGAGCGCGGACCTGTTCGGGACTTCGATGCCGCTGCTGGGAAGGATACGTCACCAGGCCATGATGCCCATGAGCTTTGCCGAGTACGAGTCGTTCATGGGGCGCCCGTACTCCGCCGCGCTGTCCGCGGCAGGGGCCCGCATGCGCGGCGTTCTGGCGGGGTCCGTCGCGGACGGCGACGCCGGCGCGTTCTACGAGTGCGCAAAAGAGTCGCAGGAGGAGCTTGCGATCGCCAAGAGCGACATACTGATGGACCTCTCCGAGTACATGACGCACGGCGGATGCCCGGGCATCGCGGCTACCCGGGGCGACGCCGGCAAGGCTGCGCAGCTAAAGATGCACCTGCGGCTTTCGCTGTACGAGGACGTAGTAAGGGTGGGCAGCGTCCGGCACCCGCGCGTGCTCGGGCCGCTGCTCGCGCTTTTGGCCAAGAGGTCACCGCGGATGATCAACAAGGAGGGGCTTGCCCGGCAGCTCGGAATCAACAAGGCCACGCTCGACGCGTACCTGGTCCTCCTCCAGGCCGCGCACCTCGTCTCGTACTCGGACCTGTACGCCCCCGTGCGCGCCCGCACCGAAAAAAAGGTGTACGTCAACGACGCCGGCGTGCGCAACACGGCCGCCCCCCGGGCCTGCGTCGACTCGCTCTCCGACTCCGCCGAGACGGGCCTCTTGGCCGAGTCGATCGCCGGCGACCACACGCGGCGGCTGTGGGCCTCACTCGACCCCGCCGCGCTGCCGGAGATGCCGCACTACTGGAGAGACGGCAGGGGCCGCGAGGTCGACCTTGTGGTGGACCTGCGCGGCAAGCCCGTCCCGATCGAGGTCAAGTACCGCCGGCGCGTGAGGGCGTCCGACCTCGGCGGGCTGTCGGGCTTTGCGGGCAGGTTCGGCTCAAGGGTGGCGCTGGCGATCACGCAGGACGAGTCCGGCATGCCCGGCGGCGGCGCGGTCATGGTCCCGCTGTGGCTGTACCTGGCAATGTGCCCCTAGGGCGCCGGATCGGCCCGCCGGCATGCGGCCCCTCGCGCGGGGCGCAACGCGGGGGCGCGCCCCGCCGCCGGCCGCAAGGGTTAATCTGCAGGGCGCTCCACCCGGGGCGTGGGGGAGCGGATTGGCCTGTCCGCCGGCAGGTCCGGGGCATGCCCGGCTGCCGCGGCCGCCTGCGCGGGGAGGGGGGGCCGGGCCGATGCGGGGGCCGCCCTTGAGGCCGGGATGCGGCACTGCCGCCGCCTCCGCCGCCGCCGGGCGGGAATATCCCGCGATGCGCGGCGCGCGGATGCGGCCGCAGGCGCGGCCGGAGCCGGCGCACCTGGCGGCCTGGCAGGGGCGCCGCGCCCCAAGGCGGGGCGATCCAATGCCTAGCGCGGCGTACGCAAAAGAGTTCCTTGCAAGGCTGCGCGCGGCGTGGGACGACGGAGAGTTTGCGGAAAGCGCGTCGAGGGCCGCATCGGCGTCGATCCACAGCGATCTCTTGGGCGGCGCCGGGGCCGCGCCCGTGGGCGGCGCATGCGCCCTCGCCCCGCAGCAGCTTGTCCAGAATGCCACAATCATGTCGTTCATGACGGAGCGGATCTCCATCGAGGCGGGGCCCTGGGAGGGGCTGCCGGAGGAGGCCACCGCCGGTGCGCTGCGGCTTGCAAGGCTGTGGGAGGCGCTCTCAAAGACGTGCCCTCCAGGCGAGACGAGAATGTTCGCGCTCAACGCCGCCTGCGCGTACGAGATTGCGGGGCACCAGGCCGGCGCGCAGTGCATGGCCGGGCGGGCGGATGCGGGGCAGGACGGGGGAGGAGGGGCTGGCCTGCCCGAGGTCGCGGGCCTGCTCCTGCAGCGCAGGTTTGTCCGGCTGCGCTCCCGCTGCGATCAGATCGCCCGCGAGCCCGACTACGACAAGGTCGAAAACATACGGCACAGCCTGGCAATGGCATCGGCCGCGGCGGGGCTGTCGGCCTTTGCGGGGCACATGCTGTCCGGATCGCGCCCCGACATGGGCTCCATTGTGGGGGATCTTGACGACGCCGAAAAGCTGTTCCACGCGTCCGGCTTTTACGCCGAGTCGTCCCTGGCGTACGCCGTCAAGGGCGTCCTGGGATCGATGTGGTCCCGCTCCACATGGAGCGTGATCGGCGGGCGGGCCGGCGGCGGCGGCGGCGGCTTTGCATGGAGCCGCTACCTCGCGCTCCTGTCCAGGGGGCTGGGAACGCCCGTGCCGTCGGGGTCGTCGATCTCGGACGTGTGGCCGTCGCAGCTCGAGGCCGTCAGGGGCGGCATCCTCTCGTCAGGCGGGTCGAAGGTGGTGAGGATGCCGGCCGGCGCGGGAAGGGACCGCGTGGCCGAAATGTCGATCATGCGCGCACTGGCCGCGGGGCCCGCCGCGGGCTCCCGCCCCCTCTGCGTGTACGTCGCCCCGCACTGCGCGCTCGCGTCCGAGGCCGCGAGGTCGCTCTCCCTCGTCTTTTCCGACCTGGGATTCTCGGTCGCCTGCATGGACGGCGCGTACGATGCGGCGCCCCCTGATGCGGACGGCTGCGGCGGCGGAGGGCGGCCCGACATACTGGTTGCGACCCCCGAAGGGCTCGACGCTCTGGCCAGGACGAGCCGCGGCAGCCTGGACGGCGCCGCCCTGTTCGTCGTCGACGAGGCCCGCGCTACGGGCGACGGCGCCAGGGGCATCCGAATCGAGATGCTGCTGACGCGGCTGAGGCGGCGGTTTCCCGAGTCCCGGTTCGTGCTGCTGTCGTCCGCGCTGTCGGACGATGCAATGCGCAGGTTCGCCGCGTGGATGCGCTGCGGCGGCGGCGGCGGCGGCGGCGGGATCATAGCCGCGGACTGGCGGCCGGCCACGCAGCGAATGGCCAAGCTGGAGTGGGCGCACGGGAGGTGCCGCCTCGTGCACGAGCCGCAGGATGCAGACCTCTGGCGGCGCGGGGCGGCGGAATTCTCGATCGCCGCGCGCGAACTTTGCGCCGACGCGAGGACGGGCCGCAAAAGGGCTGGGATGCCCTCCTGCCCGGAAAGGGACGAGATCGCGGCGGGGCTTGCGCTCAGGTGCTCCGCCCTCGGCCCCGTCCTTGTCTACACGGCATCCCCGGCGCATGCCGTGCCGGTGGCCCGCAGGATGCTCGACAGGGCGCGACGGCAGGGCGGGGACGAGGATGCGGCCAGGCCCTTTCAGGATCGGGCCCCGCCCTCCGCCGCCGTGTCCGCGGAGTGGCTGGGCCCGGCCCACGAGGTGACCCGCCTGCTGCGGAGCGGCATTGCCGTCCTGCACGGGGGCCTGCCCGGCGCGCTCAGGCGGGCGATCGAGTCCGACGCAAGGGGAGGGGATGTAGGGGCCGTGGTGTCCGCCGAGACGCCCTCGCAGGGCGCAGGCATTCCCGTGCGCACGATCATTGTGCACTCCTGCAGGCTGCGCGGCGCAAAGGGCGGCCGGGCGGAGCGCCTGCCCGACGGCGAGTACCGGAGCCTGGCGGGGATGGCAGGGAGGCCGGGGCGCGATACGGAGGGGGCAGTCATACACGTCGTAATGTCGCCGTCCGATGCAGTGGACTATGAGCACTACGCATCGGTGCGCAACAGGCACGACGATGCGGACAGCAGCCTGCGCCGGCTGCTAGCGGACATGGCGCGGGGCGGGATGAGCGACGACGACCTTGCCCGCGCCCTGGATCCCGTGATACTCGGCATTGTGGCCGAGGAGGGGGCGCGGGGCGGCTGCGAGGGCATTGTCAGGGACGTCGTGGCCGATTCGCTCGCGGCGCAGGGCCCCGAGGCCGATCCCGACATCGAAAGGGCATGCGACCTCGTTGAAAGCCGCGCAAAGAGCATCGTCGACGGCGCGCCGGGGCCGGCCGGCGGGGCCATGCTCCGCGCCTACGGCGGCACCGGCCTGGGCATGCGGAGCTGCGCCATAATACAAGAGCGCGTCGACGAAAACAGGGATGCGCTGCTCGCCCTGCTCTCCCCCGAAAAGGCGGGGCGCGCATGCGATCTGGCCCGCCTGATCATGGGATCCCTCGGCGGGGTCTCGGAGATGCACGGGGAGCTAGAGTACGGCGGCGACCGCGACGGCCTACTGGGGGCGTGGATGGCCGGCAGCACGGTGCACGGCGCGCTTGAAAAGGCGGGCGCGGGCGCAGGGGACGTCGAGAGCGCAGCCAGGTTCGTCGGAACAGCGTTCGGCCACTACTTGCCGTGGGGCGTGTCGGCGTTCGTGAGGATTGCGGCGGCCAGGCTCGGGATCGACGAGGGCGGCCTGCCCGACCACGTTCGGTACCTGCCCGAGATGGTCCGGCACGGCGTGCCGGCCCCCGAGCACAGCTGGGCCATGAGGCTCGGCGTCCCGACCAGGCGGGCGGCGATGCGCGTGTGCAACAGCCTGCGCCCGTCCACTCCGCGCGATCTGGCCAGAAAGATATCGGGGATGGGGCCCGAGTCCCTCGCCGAGCACGGAATAGCGGCGGGCGCGGCCGCGGATATTGCCGGGGCGGCGCGCCGCATGGACGTCAACCCCCTGCTCAGGGAGGGGCGCAGCCTGGAAGAGGTCGTGCGAGAGCCGGCGCGCATCGTGGGGGCCGGCGCGGATCAGTGGTGCGCGTCAAGGCCTGCCGAGGGCGGCGACGACGAGATCAAAAGGGACTATGGCGACCTAGCCGACCGCAACGCAATGGCGGCGTACGCGGGCGGCCGGCACGTGGGGTACGTCGAGGGGCGCGTGGCGCAGTACCTAGCCCCGCTCGTCGACGCGGGGATGAAAGTCTCGGCACGCGTCGCCGGCGCGGGGCGGGGCGGGGGCGATACGCCGCCGCGGATAACGGTCAGGCTGTCAGCGGGCGGCGGCGGCGGATGCAGAGGCCGCCGCGGCCCCGAACGCGCGCCGTCCGCATAGCGGGCGGGCGGGCGGGCGGGCGGGCGGGCGGGCGGGCGGGCGGGCAGGCAGGCAGGCAGGCAGGAATATACGGGGCGGTCAAGGCGGCCCGGCGTTGGGATACCCGCACGCGCTCCTGATGTGCAACGAGGGCAACAACCTCGCCGCCGCGGGGGATGCCGAGGGGGCCCTCAAGTGCTTCAACGCGGCCGTCAAGCATGCCCCCGACATGGCCGACGCGCACTGCCTGCGCGGCCGCGTCCTGTCGGTGCTCGGCCGCCACCAGGGGGCCATCGCCTCGTTCAAGAGGACGATTCGGCTGAACCCTGGGTACGCGTTCGGGTACGCGGGGATAGGCAACTCGCTGCTGCAGATGGGGCGGCCCAACAAGGCCCTGCGGTACCTGGACAGGGCCGTCAAGCTCGACCCCGACGACCCGCTTGCGCACTCCGCCAAGGGCGACGCGCTGCGCGCGCTCGGCCGCACCGGCGACGCGATCAAGTGCTACGACGCGAGCATATCCGCCGAGCCGACGGCCGCCGGCTACGGCGGCAAGGCGGACGCCCTCAGGGCCCAGGGCGAGCACAAGGAGGCGCTCAAGATGTACGCCCGCGTCCTGGGCATCGATCCCGACTCGGCCGATGCGCACTGCGGCAGGGCCCTGTCGCTTGCCGCGCAGGGGCGGCGCGGCGAGGCGATCGCCGCATGCAACAGCGCCCTCAAGTGCGACGAAGGCCACAAAGAGGCCCGCGACACAAGGGCCGGCCTCCTGCGCGAGGCGGGACGCGGAGGCTAGCCGGGCGCCGAGGTGGCGGATGCCGCGCCGGCATGCGCCGCACCATTAATACCGCCGCCCGCGCGGGACGGCGCATGGCAGACTATGACGTGCAGGCGGTCATTGAGAACAAGCCTGGCCTGAGCGATCCCGAGGGGTCCACCATACTCGAGGACCTCGTCCTCAAGGCCGGGCCGCGCTCGGGCGTCTCGGCCGTGCGGACAGCCAAGATGATACGGTTCACGGTGTCGGCCCCGTCGGCAAGGGCGGCGGCGGCGGCCGTGCGGCGCCTGTGCGGCGAGCTGCGCGTGTACAACCCGCTCGTCAGCACGCTGTCGGTGAGCGCCTCGGCGGCGAAGCGGCGCCGGCCTTGACAATGGCGGCGGCGGCTGGCTCTGGGCTTGGGGAAGCCGCCATGCTCTATGGCGCCGCGATCGCCGCGGACGGATGCCTGGGCGAAGGGCATCCTGTGCCAAAGCGCCGCAAGGCGGGAGGCGGAGGGCGCGCTGCCGGGCCGCGCATCCGCCTTTGCGGCCGGGCTTGACGGCTGTACTGCGGCGGGACGCGGCGGCCAGAGGCGCGGCGCGGGTTCTGCTCAAAATTCGTACTCGCCGCGGCTTCCTAGCCACCCAGCGCCACGCGGCTTGCGACTGCTCGAGCCCGGCGTTTTTGGGCCGGCGCTGGATCGGCATCGCGCGCCATTACGACGGCACGCACTCGATCAAGGGCAGGCCCAAGGGCACGAATTTTGAGCAGAACCCCGAACCCGATCGCGGATCCCGAGACGCTGCGCCTGGCGCAGAGCGCGTCGCTGTCGTCGACGTCGTGGGACCTGCCGCAGACCGAGAGGCTGGAGCGGTTCCGCGACTCGTTCAGGGCCGAGACGGGGCGCCTGCCGAACCAGTTCGTGCACGCCTCGTACGACTCGGTGTACCTGCTCGCCGACGCGGTCAACCACTCAATGCTCGCCGACGGCGCGTACTCGGCGGCCGACGTGCGGGCGAGCATGCACTGGGCCGCCGAGCGGCTCGACGGGCTGCTAGGGGACAACTTTGAGTTCGACGCCAACGGCGACCGCGTCTCGCCAAGCAGCGTCGTGATCTGGAGGTCCACCCCGGGGACGGGCGCCTGGGCCGAGGCCGGCCGCATCCACCTGCCCGCCACATGCAGGATGTCGCTGGGATATGACACGATCGCGTTCGGCGACGTGCGGATCGGCGAGCCGTCGGGCGCCGTAACGCAGTCGCTCACGAGCGGGGGCACCGAGCCGATGGACACGATAACGATCGAGGCCGGCCCGTGGGCGGGCGCGGCGGACCTGCCGGCCGGCGCGACCGAGGCGCGGTCCGCGGTCGCCGGCCTGGGCGGGGCGGGGCCGGGCGAGTGGGTGCGGCTCGACTCCGCCGTCATGATGGGCGAGCCGGGGGGCACGACGCTGCCGGAGCTGTCCAGCGTCGAGTTCCGCGTCAACGCGCCGGCCGGGGCCGTGCCGGCCGGCGCGGCCGGCTCGATCTCGCAGACCTTCGCGTACACCGTGGAGTGCCTGGACACATATGCCGACTAGCGCGCCGGGGACCGATCGCGCGGCGCAGCACGCTCTGCGGGTGGGCGGATGCCGGTAGCCGGTGCCTGCCGCCGGGGCGTCGTCCTGCCGCCGGCATCTTGGCGGATGGTTCCTTTCCGGGCCTCGGAATGGGCGAGCGCAGGTGGCGGAATGGGCATTACGCAGCTAGCCGGAGGGTCTAGTTACACGACGCCATTTGCCGTACAATTTTTTGGACTGGGTGCACCCCGAAGCAAAAATATTGCAGTTTGGAACCTTTTTGTTGCAGATATTACAACATTTGAGCGGCTTGTGCAACAGATGCAACTGGGCCGGGGGGCAACTTTTTAATACGCACTGGCGGCGGCGCCGGCACATGGCGCAGCTAGGGCAGGGCGCAACTCCCACTGGGGGGGGGGGGGCAGCCTGCCGTGGGCGGCCCGCGTTGCTCCGGCGGCCGCCGATTCGCGACAGTAGCAACGCTTTCGGTCGCCGCGCTTGCACTGGCCTTTGCCTTGACGGCTCCCGCGCCGCCCGCACCGGGGGATGGCCAGCCGCCGTTGCCGGCGGCATGGCACCTACCGGTGGCGCATGCGCAGGGCGCGCCATCGGCGCCGATCGTGACCGGCGTCGCGTCGACTGCTCCTAACGGCACGTACGGGCAGGGCCGCCAGATCAACGTCTCAGTCAGCTTTAACAAGACGGTCGTGTACACGGGCGAGGCTCCCGTCCTACACCTCAACGTCAGCGGGCTCTCCCGGGCGGCACCGTACGCCGAGGGCAACTCCTCCAACGCACTCACCTTTACTTATGCGGTGCAGGCCGGCGATCTGACGGACGACCTAGAATATTATAATACGACCGCCCTGCACGGAAGAATCACGGACGGCGCGCGCAACGAGGCCAACCTGACGCTGCCCGCCCCGGGCTCGACGGGCTCGCTGTCCGACTCTGGTGACATCCTGGTCGACTGGGCCGCTCCGCCGATGATCGCAGCACAACATGTCGAGGACAACCGTGGGGGGTTTGACGCGCTTCAAGGCAACCTCTACGTCGAGGCGTTCCGCATGGACAACCGCACGTACGCCGTAGTGGGCACGTGGGACGACGGCGCGCAGCTGGTCCGCTTGCACGAAAACGGCACCATGACTGCGGCGGGATCTGCCCATTTCCCTGACGGCTATCTGACGCTACGCCGGTCCCACGCCGTCGTCCCCGTTGCATCGGGCGACGCCTGGTACGCGCTTGCCGTCTCGTACGACAACGACGGCGTGCAGCTGATACGCATCTCCGAGGACGGCGCCCTCTCGCCGGCGGACTCGCTGGCCGACAACAGCACCCTTAACTTCGACGGCGCCAGGGGCGCCGACGCGCTAGTCGTGGGCGACCATCCGCACGCCATAGTCACCGGGTACAATGACGACGCCGTGCAGCTGGTCCGCATCAACGGCGACGGCACCCTGGAGGCGAGGGGGTCGCTGGCCGACAACGGCACCTTGGCACTCCAAAAACCAATCGCCGTCGACGCATTCGACTTGGGCGGCCATCCGCACGCCCTAGTCTCGGGGCGCTACGACCACGGCGTGCAGCTGGTCCGCATCAACGGCGACGGCACCCTAGAGGCGAGGGGTTCGCTGATTGACAACTCCAGCACGGTGCTAAGACAGCCGCACGGCATAGAGGCTTTCGACTTGGGCGGCGAACCGCACGCCCTGGTCGCCGGCTTTGAGGAAGACGGCGTGCAGCTGGTCCGCATCAACGGCGACGGCACCCTGGAGGCGAGGGGGTCAGCGACGGACAACTCCGTAGGCGGAGCCTTTGACAAGCTTGACACCCCGTTCTCAATCTCCGTCTTCCGCAGCGCCAGCGGCGGCACGTACGCCGCGGTCGCGTCGTTCGACGACCACGGCGTGCAGCTGATTCGCGTGCGCGGGGACGGCACGCTGTTGCCTGCCGGCTCGGCGTCTAACGGCGGAGACTGGCGGCTGTACCAGGCCAATAGCATCGACGCATTTTCCCTGGGCGGCGGCACGTACGCCATATCCACCTCGTATCAAACCGCTGGTGGCCTGCAGCTCATGCGGCTGTCGCCAGCCTCTGCGGCCAGCGTCTCCACTACGGCAGCCGACGGCTCGTACGGGCCCGGCTCCGAGATAGACATTGCCGTCCAGTTCGACGACGATGTCCTGGTGGGCGGGCCACTCGAGCTGCGGCTCAACTCGGGCGAGGCCGGGTACCTTGAGGGCAACGGCACCGACACGCTCGTGTTCCGCTACGAGGTGCAGGAGGGAGAGCACTCGGGCGGCCTCGAGTACGCGGGCGGCCTGTCGGGCGCCGGCCCGATCACGGACAGGGCGACCGGAACCGCCGCCAGCCGTGCCTTGCCTCCCCCGGGATCGGGCAGGTCACTCGGCGACGCTTCGGACATTGAAATCGACGGGGGAGTGCTGCCGGCCGTGTCGGTCGGCTCGCCGGCCGCCAACGGCACGCACGGGGAGGGGGCCGAAATCGACATTGAAGTCACCTTTGGCGGCCCCGTCACGGCCGCGGGCCCGCTGTCGATCCGGCTCAACTCGGGCGGCGCGGCCGAGTACCACTCGACCGGCGGCACCGACACGCTCGTGTTCCGCTACACGGTGCAGCGTGGGGAGCAGGCGGCCGACCTAGACTATGCAGCCGCCGCCAACGTCGTGTCGGGCGGCGGCACGATCGTGGGCACGGCCACGGGCCTGCCCGCCAGCCGCGCCCTGCCGCCGCCCGGATCAGGGTCGATCGGGGACGTAAAGGACATTGCCGTCGACGCGAGGGCGCCGTCCGTCGCGTCCGTCTCCTCGCCCGGCGACGGCGTGCACGGCGCGGGGAGCCGGATCAACGTGACCGTGGGATTCGACGAGCCGGTGCAGTACCCAGCCGCGGTCCCTGCCCCCGTGCTGTCCCTCGGCATCGGCGGAGAGGCGAGGGCCGCTGAGTACGCGTCGGGCAACGGCACGGCCGAGCTCGTATTCTCGTATACGGTCAGGGCCGGCGACTACGAGGGGGACCTCGGGTACCGCGGCGAGGCTGCCCTGTCGGGGAGCATTGCGGACCGGACAGGCATCCCTGCGGAGCTTGCGTTGCCGCGGCCCGGCTCGCCCGGCTCGCTGTCCGCCTCGAACGACATACTCGTCGACCACGCCGCCCCGCGGCTGATCGCAGCAGGGTGGGCCGAGGACGACTCGGGCGGCTTTGACGCAATCGGCGCCGCCGCGGATGCCTCCGCTGTCGCCGTGAACGGGAGCGTGTACGTGGCCGTGTCCTCCATCGGCGACGACGCCGTCCAACTGGTCCGCATCAACGGCGACGGCACCATGGTGGCGGAGGCGGCGGCCCTGGACGGGCAGGGCTACGACAGGCTGGGTGACCCCTTTGGCGTGGAGACCCTGACGGTGAACGGCAGCGCGTACGCCCTTGCCGCCTCGAACGCGGACAACGGCGTCGAGCTTGTCCGCATCGGCGGCGACGGCACGCTCTCGCAGGCGTACTCGCTCGGCGACAACAGCACGCTGGAGCTTGGGGGCGCCGTCGGCGCGGCCGCATTCGAGACGAACGGCGCCGCGCATGCACTCGTTGCGGGGCAGGGCGACCACGGCGTGCAGCTGGTCCGCATCAACGGCGACGGCACCCTGGAGGCGAGGGGGTCGCTGGCCGACAACGGCACCCTGGCGTTGCAGAGCCCGTTCAGCGTAGCCGCGTTCGACTTGGGCGGCCATCCGCACGCCCTGGTCTCGGGGCGCCACGACCACGGCGTGCAGCTGGTCCGCATCAACGGCGACGGCACCCTGGAGGCGAGGGGGTCGCTCAACGACGGGGGGGACACCGCCCTAAAGCTGCGCAACCCGCGCGGCGTCGCCGCGTTCGAGTTGGGGGGCACGGTGCACGCCCTGGTGGCCTCAGCGTCCGAGAACGCCGTCCAACTGGTCCGCATCAACGGCGACGGCACCCTCGATGCTGCGGGGGCTGCCTCCTCCGGGGCGGGCGGCTTTGGCGCGTTTGCCAGGCCGTTTGGCATCGACACGTTCAGCGGGAGCGGCAACGACACGTACGCGGCAGTCGCCTCGCGCAGCGACGACGCGGTCCATCTGATTGGCGTGCGCGGCAGCGACGGCGTCCTGTTGCCGGCGGGACGCGTGGCCCTCGATGCCGATGCCGGCCTCGGCGGGCTCGACGGGGCGCACGGCATTGACGCATTCAACATGGGATCGCGCACCTTTGCAATCGTCGCCTCCCGCGACGGCAACGGCGCAGTCCAGCTGATCCGGCTTTCGCCGGCGTCCGTGGTCAACGTTACGGCGGAGGGAGCCACCGGCGGCACGTACGGGCCGGACGACCCGATCGACATCGCCGTCCGGTTCGACACCGACGTCTTGGTGGCAGGGCCGCTCGAGCTCCGCCTCAACACGGGCGGCGCGGCCGCCTACCGCGAGGGCAACGGCACCGACGCGCTGGTGTTCCGGTACGTCGTCGCCCCCGGCGACAGCGCCGTGCCGGCGCTCGGGTACGCCGGCGTGCACGCCCTGCGGGCGGGACCCGGCGGCGCGATCACCTCGGAGGCCACCGGCCGCCACGCCAGCGCCGCCCTGCCGCCCCCCGGCTCGAACGCCTCGCTCTCCGGCTCGGCCGCCATTGAAATCGACACCCCCGCGCCGCGCGTGCTCGGCGCCGCCCTGTCGGTCCCGGACGGCGCGTACGGCGAGGGCCGGGTGATCACGGTCGATGTCAACTTTAGCAAGCGCGTGTCGTACTCGGGCGACCGGCCAGAGCTGCTCCTCAACGTCAGCGGCGCCCCCGCGGCGGCCGCGTACGCCTCGGGCGCCGGCACGACCCTGCTGTCCTTTGCCTACACGGTGCGGGCCGGCGACAACGCCGGCGACCTGGACTATTGGAATACGACGGCCCTGTCCGGCGACATTGCCGACGCGCTGGGCAACCGCGCAGTCCTGGATATGCCCGATCCCGGCTCGCCCGGCTCACTCGCCGCGTCGGGATCCGTCGCCATCGACACGGCCGCGCCGGCCGTCCTGTCGGTGCGCTCGCCGGACGGGGACGGGGCGTACACCGCCGGCGCCGCCGTCAACATTACGGTCGCGTTCAGCGAGAACGTCACCGTCACGGGAGCGCCGCGGCTGCTGCTCGAGACGGGCGCGACCGACCGAAACGCAACGTACATTTCGGGCAACGGCACGGCCGCCCTGGACTTTCGGTACGACGTGCTGCCCGGCGACCGCGCGGCCGACCTAGACTATGCCGGCACGGCGGCCCTGTCCGCCGGCGGCGGGACGATACGCGATGCGGCCGGCAACGACGCCGACCTGGCCCTGCCGGCCCTCGGGGATGCGGGCTCGCTCGGCGGCTCGGGGAACATTGAGATCGGCCGGCCCGCCGCGACGGCCCGGGCTGCGTTCGCTGGCCCCAACACGGTGCGCATCGAGTACAGCGCGCCGCTCGGCGCGCCCGCGTCGCACTCGGGGCCAGTGTACGGCGCGGTCGCGATCCGGGGCGGGGAATCCGCCGACCCGCTCGGCGCGTCGGGCCTGGGCACCGAGGTCCATGCCGTAAGGTTCGGCGGGGACGGTGTGGCGGCGGACCAGGACGGATCGATCGCGCTGAACACACGACTGGTGGGCGCAGTACAGGGCGCCACCACCGAGTTCGCCGACGACTCGATTCCCGTGGCGGCGGGCCGGACGGTGCGCACGCTCACGCCGGCCATACTGGAGCCGGTCGTGCCGATCGAGGCGGACGGCTTTGTCCGCGTGGTCAACGTGATCGACGGCGGCGACCCTGCCCGCCCGGCGATCAACGTCACGGGCCTTGTTCCCGCCGGCGCCGGCGGCCAGGCCGTCTTCCCCGCATCCGCCGGCGGCGTGGGGATAGTAACCTCCTTCGCCGAGGTCTGGTTCCCGCCCGGCGTGCGGGCCTCGGGCGTCCCCGCCGACGGCCTGATCGGGCTGCGCGTGTGGGGGGACGCGCCAGGCAGGGAGTCCCTGGCGGGCCGGGTCGCCGCGGCCCTGGGCGAGGGCGCCCCGCGCGACCTCGTGCTGCAAAAGGTCGTCTCGGCCGGCAGCGACGGGGCGCGCATCGAGTTCGACATGCCGGTCCGCGTGCTGCTCGACGGCCAGGCGGGCGGCACGGCGTTCTACGCGGTCGGCGCGGACGGCCCGATCGTCCCAATCCGAACCGAGTGCGCCGCCGACAACACGACCGCCGTCCACGCCCAGCTTGGCGGCTCCGGCGAGTGCCAGGTCGACTCGGGCGGCGACAAGGCCGTGCACACGTACCACCTGACCCTGTTCGGCACGGCGAGGGGGCTGACGGACCTTGAACGGACCGTCGCGCTAGCGCCGCCCGGCGGCACAGTCCTCGTCCCGCCGGGGACGTACGCCGGGGACGTGCTCGTCGTCGACAGGCCGCTGGCGATCATGCCGGCCGACCCGGCCGACCCGCCCGTATTCACGGGATACTCCCACATAGTGGTGCGCCCGTCCGCGGACGGCCCCGTTGCAGTCAGCGGCCTGCGGTTCGAGGACACGACCCACACGTCCGGCGGCGAGGGCCTCGCGTCCATAGTGGTCGAGTCGCTGGCCGGCTCGGAGCCGGGCATGCCCGTCGCGGTGCGCAACAACACGTTCTCGAACACGTGCGACAGCGGCGTGCGCGCCGCGGCCGACGCCGGCGCCCCGCCGATCGCGGGCCTGGACGTCAGCGGCAACAGGTTCTACGGGATTGGCGCGAACGGGGCGGCCTGCGCGTCCCCTGCCGCGCCGGACAGGGCCGACGCGATCGTGCTGGGCAGGCACGGCGCCTTCACCGCAGGCAGCGGCACGCCGCAGCTGACGGGCCTGACCGTCAGGGACAACTACATCTTTGGCACCACGTACACCGGGATACGAATGTCCGGCGCCGACACGGCCCTGATCGAGGGCAACCACATTGAAAACGTCCCCGACGACGGCATACGCGTGCTGCCCTCGTCGAACGTCACGGTGCGCGGCAACACGATCGTCGACGCCAACCACAGGCCGCACATGCCCAACCTTCACGACGGCGCCGACGGCGCGGCGATCGAGGTGTGGGCCGGCTCGGACGATGTAGCCGTCACGCTCAACCGGGTACATGCTAGCGCCGGGGCGCTCGCCGTGTGCGCCGGCACGTGCGACCCGGGCGCCGATGCGGCCGACGGGACGGGCGGCGACCCCGTACCGGTGGCGCGCGCCGAGCTCGGCTCCGCGGACGGCGCCAACGACGTGCGGTTCGGCCACAACATCCTGGCCGCCTCGAACGCCGCCCCGCTCGTGGCCAACAAGGCCGGCGGCGCCCTTGACGCCCGCGCAAACTACTACCCGGGCCGCGCAGAATCCGTCGCGGCCGGCGCCGGCATCGAGGCCGCGCCCGGCTCGCGCGTCGTCCGGCCATGGCCGGCGGGCCCGTCCGCATCGGCGCCGTCGTCGCCGACGCGGCCGCCTCTCCCGTTAGGTCGATCGACGCGGCCGTGGCAGCGGGGTTCGCCGCAGGGGCGGACGCGTTCAACGCGGGGCAGGCCGCGGCCGGCGGGACGGTCGGCATCGAGCCAGTCGCGCATTCGGTGCGCTCGCCGGACGCGGCCGACTCTGCGGAGCACGAGGCGGCCCTCGATGCGCTCCGCACGGGCGCGGCCGGCGACGGCCGCATGCGCCCCGTCCTCGAGAACTCGATCGCAGGGGCGATGGCGCTCTACGACGGGGACGCCGCGGCCGGCCTGGCCGCCGTAACGGCCATGGAGGCCGAATACGGCCACTACCCGTTCGCGACGGCCCGCAACGGCACGATCGTCGCGCACGGCGCCGACCCGTCGCTGGTCGGGCGCGCCGACGTCGTTCCGGGGATCGCCGGCGGAACGGACGGCCTGCGCGCGCTGTACGACTTTGCGGACGGCACGGCGACCGTCGGGATGCAGGGGTACCCGAACGCGAGCTGGAAGTGGTGGGCGTACGAGTTTCCCGACCCGTCGGCCGGCAACGGCACCGGCGGCGGAGCGCCGCAGCAAAAGCGATCAATGATCGCGCTGCACGCGGGGCCCGACGGGGCCGAGGGCACCGCCGACGACCTGGTATTCGGGGCCGGCTACTACCCGCCGGGCGCGCCGCGGCACCTCTTGGTCGCCGCCGGCGATGCGGCCGCCGCCGCCGCCAACCGCACGGGCGCCTCCGAGGTCGTCGTCTCGCCGGTCTCGACGGCCTCGGATCTCGCGGCCGCCGGCGATGCGCTGTTCCGCCTCGCCCCGCCCGCCCCGACGGCGGCAGGGGTCGTCGCTAGCCTGATCGCCGGGGACGGCGTCACCAGGGCCGTCGTGACGAGCGACAGCGCGTCCCTGGAGAGCCGGAGCATGGCCGCCGCGCTAGTCGCCTCTTCGTCGTCGGGCCTGCCGGCGGCCGGCGTGCGCGCCGAGGTCGTGGCGTTCGACTCGTCGGAGGACGGGTGGGCCGGCCCCGCGATGGCGCGCATTGGCGCCGCCGTCGCAGGGGGCGGATCCGGCGATGCGGCGGCCGCCGTCGTCTACACGGGCCGGGCCGGCGCGCTCGCCGAGCTCGCCGCCGCGCCGTCCGCCGATGCCGCCGCCGCCCGCTGGTACGCCGCCGGCGGAATGGACAGGGCCGCGCTCGGCGAGCCGGCGCCCGCCCTGGCGAGGACGACAGGCCTGGCGTCCGTGTCGCAGTTCGCCGAGCCGAGCGCGCCCGTCGACGCCGTGCTCGCCTCGGCCGGCATTGCACTGGACGACTCGACGAGGGGGCCGGCGTACGCCGCGTACGATGCGGCGTTTCTGCTCGGCGCCTCGATCGCCGCCGCGGGCCAGGGAGCGCCCGCCTCCGCCGCGGCCGGCCACATGGCGGGGGCCGCCCTGAACCGCACGGACTCGGCGCTCGGCGGCCGCCTCGTTCTCGACATCAACGGCGACCTTGCCCTGCCCGACCGGTACGCCGTATCGAGGGTCGGCGCCGACGGCTCGTGGGCCGCTGCCGCGGGCGGGCCGCTATACGGGACGGGCACGTGCAGCGTCAAGCCCGTGAGGGGCAATGTCTCCCTCGGCGAGGTCGAGGCGGGCGGCCGCTCGCAGGCCGCCGCCGAGACCGTGGTCAACACCGGCACGAGGCAGATCGGAGGGGGCGGCGTGGTGATCAAGGCCGGCCCGTGGCGGTACGACGGCGGGCAGGGGCCCGATCTCGACGCCGGCCTTACAAAGTGGCGCGTGCAGCAGGGCGCCGCGTACCAGAGCGCCGGGGCCGAGGGAACGGCCCTGCCGGGGTCGCATCTCTGGCCCGGCGAGCGCCTCGAGGTCCAGTACGTCATCGACCTGACGTCAATGCCCGCGCTAGCCGCCGGCACGGCGTCGCAGGTGATCACGTACTCCGCCGAGTGCCGGTGAGCGGCCAAGACGGCCGCCGGGCCGGCCCATTGTGGCGAGGCCGGCGGCCCGGCCGGCGCGGGACCATGCGGCGCGCGGCCCGTCGCGGCGCCGGCCGGCGGATCGCCCTGCTGCCCGCGCCTGGTTGCGCGCCGCCTGCCGGGAGGCGGCGCTGCGCCCCTGCCGCGCGCGGCAGGGTGCCGGTCGCCCTGGCGGCGCACGAGGGGCGCGGCCGCGCGGCTTTTCGGGGGCGCGGCCGCGCCGCCGCCCCCGGGAGCGGGCGTCACGGGTGCCACGGGTTGAAGAAGCAGGTGGTGCCGGGTTGCCTGGCAAGCACCTCTGCGGGGGCCAGGTAGCACCGGTGCTCCTCCGAGTACTCTAGTCCGGACAGGTTGCCTCCTCCTGCAGCCCACGAGTACTCCCTGACGCACCCGTCCCCCTCGGCCCACCACATCCTGTTGAGCGCCTTTACCGCCCTGTACGCGTTTCCGTCCGCGTCGTCGAGCGCATGCGCGATGCAGGCATGCGGATCCCACGCGAGCATCTCTGCCCGCGTATTCCGCGCGACATACTCGTACGCGCCGTCCCCGCCGGGCGCCGTCCCCGCCCGTTCTATGAGCGCCCGCGTCTCTTCGTCGGCAAGCTCGTAGGGCGCCGGCGCGCCGGCAGGGCCGTCCGCCAGGTGGCACTTGAGATCCCGGTCGTACTCTAGGTCGACCAGCCTTCCTCCCCTGCGATGTACTCGTGCTCCCACACGCACGGGCCGGGCGGCGTAGCGAGCCAGTTTATCACCGTCACGGTCGCCATCGCGGCCGTTTCGTCGTCCATGCTCCTTGGAACATTCTTTGGCATCCGATTGTACCGCGCCGACGGGTCTGGCCCCGCCCGCGAGGTGCTGGCAATGTAGGCGACGTACTCGCCGTTGGACCTGGTCAGGGGCCCGGGCCCGTCGCCCCTTGCTGCGATCGCGTGGATATCCTCCGCGTAGCCGGGATGCAGCGGAATCCAGCCGTTGAGGTAGGTCAGGCTGGCCGTCTGGTGGATGTGCGCCGGGCCGTGCGCCGGGCCGTGCGCCGGGCCGTGCGGTGCCGCGGCCAGCGCCGCCGCGCCGTGGCGGCCAATGTGCCCCGCCGCCGCTCTTCCGCCTGCCCTTCCAACGCCTTCTATGTCCTTTCAACCATATCTACGAACTGCCCATTTAAACGGCCCCCGGAGGGGCCAGGCAGACAAATTGCCGCGTTTTAAGGGGAATGGCACCCAAACGTTCGGTAGCCTGGGTCCTGCTCAAAATTCGTGCTCGCCGCGGCTTCCTAGCCCCCCAGTGCCGCGCGGCTTGCGACTGCTTGAGCCCGGCGTTTTTGGGCCGGCGCTGGATCGGCATCGCGCGCCATTGCGACGGCGCGCACTCGATCAAGGGCAGGCCCAAGGGCACGAATTTTGAGCAGAACCGCGGCGCGAGGCGGCGCGGGACGGGGGGCGGGGGGCGGAACCGCCCCGTCACCCGCACATGACTAGGTACAGCCACAGCGGGATTGCGACTATCGTGTCGTCGACTAGCCGCACCCGGTCCTGCGTGAGCGCCAGCGCCACCCCCGGCTCAAACCTGCCGACAAAGCGCGACAGGCCCTTCAGGTCGGCCGCGTCTACGTGCTGGCGGTACTTGACTTCGACGGGGACGGGCCTGCGGTGCAGGCTCATCACTAGGCCGACCCCGCTTCCGCCGCCTGTCCGCCAGTAGCGCGGCACGTGCGACATTGCGGTGTAGTCGAGCGACTCCCACAGGATCCTCGTGTGGCCGCAGGCCACCGTTTCGGCCAGCATACCCACTTCGGTCGGGTCGGCGAGCACGCGCTCGTCGTTCATTGACAGGGCGGCGTTTCGTATGCCGGCGTCGTTGATGTAAACCTTTTTCGGGGAGCGGGACCCGGCGGACGGGCTAGCAGAGTACGCATGCGAGTACGAGAGCAGGTGCGTGGCCTCCAGCAGGTAGAGGTACGCCTCGAGCGTGGCCTTGTTGATTCCCAGGCGCCTGAGGATCTTGTCCTTGCTGATCAGGCGGGGCGACCCCTCCGCCAGCATCTGGAACAGCTCCTCGAGCGTCCGCGGGTTCCTGACGTTGCCCACCTTTAGGACGTCGTTGTACATGGAGGATCGCACCGTCCTCTTCAGCTCGCTGGCCCTGTACTCGGGATCCTTGCTCGCCACGATGCCCGGGCCGCCCCCGTACAGCATGTACTCCGAGAGGAGTATCCTCAGGTCGTCCTGGACGGGCGCGAGCCTGACCGCGGCGTCACTCGCGCTGGCGTGGAACGATTCCGGGTCGTTCCCCTCGGCGGACCTTGCGAGCGCCCCGCGCAGGCCTGCGCCGACCTCTGCGATCGCCGCGGCCTGCGCATGCCTCCTGAATGAAAGGACCTCGCAAAAGCTCATCGGCGCCATCGCCTGGTGCCGTATCCTGCCCACCAGCGACTCGGATTTTCCAAAGATGTCGGCGCTGGACGATCCCGATACGACGAACGTGAGCGGGCCGCGGCGGTCGACGACGCCCTTGATCACCTGCTGCCAGTTGGCGACCGCCTGCACCTCGTCGAGGATGACGTACGTGTCTTGCGAAAGGCCGTACAGGGACTCGCCGAGCACCCTGAGGCCGTACAGGTCCAGCATCCTGCGCAGGTTGTCGGCGCTCGGAAAGAGGCTCGTCTCGTCGAGCGACAGGAGCATTACCCGCCGTGGATCGCCGCGGGCGACAAGCTCGGCTGCGACCTGGTGGAGGAGGGTCGTCTTGCCAACCTGCCGCGCGCCGAGCACGGCCTGCACCGGATGCTCTCCCATGTGCCGCATCAGCTCCGCATAGCCGGGCCGCTTGAATTCACGCACCGCGCCGTCCTGCATGCGGCGTCCTGTCCACCACGGGTTGGTCCGTTCCATCGCCCTGTATAGGCTGTCGTCTTCCGGAAAGCCGTTCGTGGCCATTGGCGGGGCATCGCAACAGGTCTTTATATACAAGGCGATCATACTGTCCCCCGGCGCACGGTTTTTGGCCGCTGTACTGCCCCCCGGCGCACGGTTTTTGGCCGCTGTACTGCCCCCCGGCGCACGGTTTTTGGCCGCTGTACTGCCCCCCGGCGCACGGTTTTTGGCCGCTGTACTGTCACCCGGAATCAAGCCCTTGGTGGCATGCCGGCGCAAACCGCGGTGGCGGGAGGAAAAAGGCCGGCACGCGGGCGGCGGCGTAGCCGATCCTACGGCGCAGGGGATCGCTCCGCCGCGGCGCAGGTGCCTGCCTATGCAACGCGGTGGGCATCGTCTGGCGCGGCCGGCGCGGCCGGCGCGGCGCATCGACGGCGCGTTTTCACCCGCAGGGACGGGGTCGCGCGCCAGGGCGAATGCCATGTGCCGGGTTGCAGGGCTTGAAGATGCGGCGCGCTGGCCGGCACCTGCCCCGCGCAGCCCCTGGCGCAGGGCGGCGAGCCGATGCGCTGCCGGCGGGCGCGCATTTGGACAGGGGGCGAACCGGCGCGGCATGCGCCCGCGATTTTCCGGCATGGCGGCCCTCGCGCCCTGCCGAGTTGGCAGGGATGTGCGTAACTGCCGCACGACCGAGTGCACGTCGGCGCCGGACGGGCCCTGCACGGGGAGCCGCAGGAATGCATTGCGCACTAAACCTGCGCGCGCCGATCCCGCGCATGCGGCGCTGCCCAAAAACCCCCTGCGCCCCCTGCACCGCGAGACAGGCCGGGCGCGCTCGGGATGGAATTTGACGGGGCGGCAAAGCGCGAATGCCAAGGCGCCCGACGGCAAGGGCGGCCCGACGGCTGCCCGCCGCGGCGCCCCAACTCGAATTAAATACCCGCGCGCGGCCCGCGCGGCGTGCGCGTCGGGATCGTCGTGTTTCCGGGCAGCAACTGCGACCGCGACATGCTCCACGTAATGCGCGACGTGTACGGCATGGACGCGCGCCTCCACTGGCACGGCGACCCGCTGCCCGAGGACGAGCCGTACGACGCGGCCGTCCTGCCCGGCGGCTTTTCGTACGGCGACAGGCTGCGCGCCGGGGCGATCGCGGCGCACAGCCCCGCGATCGGCGGCATAAGGGCAATGGCCGAGGACGGCAGGCCGGTACTCGGCGTGTGCAACGGATTCCAGATACTCGTCGAGGCGGGGCTGCTCCCCGGCGCCCTACTGCGCAACGACACGCTGCGCTTCATGTGCGGCTGGACGTCACTGTCCGTCGAGAATGCGTCGACGCCGTTCACGCGCTTGATGCGCCGCGGCATGCGCGTGCCCATACCCGTGGCCAACGGCGAGGGCAGGTACTATGCCGACGCGCCGACGCTGCGCCGGCTTGAGGACAACGGGCAGGTAGTGTTCAGGTACGCCGGCGGCAACGGGGACGGCGATCCCAACCCGAACGGCTCGACGGCCGGCATCGCCGGCGTGTGCAGCGAGGGGGGAAACGTCGTCGGAATGATGCCGCACCCAGAGCGCGCCGCCGAGGCGGCGATAAACCCCGTCGACAGCGCGCCGGCCTCGCTGCTGTTCAAATCCTTGGTTGGTTCGGCCGGAAAATCGATGAGGGTGGTGGAGAAGACGATATCTGCCGCGCGGATGCGGCATGGAAAGCGGAAAACGGGCGGCGGACAGGGCCGTCAAAGCGGGGCCAAGGGGGCGGTTGCACGCCGCCGCTGACCGGCGCCGAGGAGGCCCACCTGAGGGCGGGCCTGCGCCGCGAGCCGACGGATGCCGAGGTTAGGCTGGCCGAGGCCGAGTGGTCCGAGCACTGCTCGTACAAGTCGTCGAGGGCGCACCTTGGCGTCCTGCCGCGCGACGGCCCCCACGTGCTCAAGGGCGGCTCGTACGACTCGGGCGTGCTCGACGTCGGCGGCGGGTACGTCGTCTCGATCCACATCGAGAGCCACAACCACCCGTCGGCAGTCGAGCCGTACGGCGGGGCGGCCACGGGCGTCGGCGGCGTCGTCCGCGACATACTGTCGACGGGGACTCGCCCGATAGCAGTCCTCAACGGCCTGCGGTTTGGGGATCCTCGGTCGGACCCGCTCGCGCGCTGGCGGCTCAAGCGCGCCGTCGAGGGGATCGCCGACTATGGCAACTGCATCGGCGTGCCGACCGTCGGCGGCGAGGTCGGGTTCGACGAGTCGTACAACGGGTACGCGCTCGTCGACGTGGCCGCCGTCGGGTTCGGCAAAAGGGAGTCGCTCGTGCCCAACTCGGCGGCGGCCGGCGACGCGGTGCACCTGGTCGGCGGCGCGACGGGGCGCGACGGGATCGGCGGCGCCGGGTTCGCGTCCGACGGGCTCGGGGGCGGCGACGGCGACGACCGCCGCTCGGCCGTGCAGATACCCGACCCGTTCACCGAAAAGCTCGTGATCGAGGCCGTCCTGGCGGCGAGGTCGGAGGGGATCGTGCGGGCGATGAAGGACCTCGGGGGAGGGGGCCTGGCATGCGCCGTCTCGGAGACGGCCGACTCGCTCGGCGTCGGGATCGACATGGACATCGGGGCAGTCCACGTGAGGGACTCGACGATGGGCGATGCGGACGTGCTGGTGTCCGAGTCGCAGGAGCGGATGCTGCTGGTCACGTCGCGCGCCGACTCGGCGCGCCTCGCCGCAATCTGCGAAAGGTTCGGCGTGCGGTGCTCGGCGATCGGCGCGGTGCGGCGGCACGGCAGGGTGCGCGTGCGCGGGGCGGACGGCTCGCGGATAGTGCACATGCCGGCCTCGCTGGCTGCCCACGCGCCCCTCCTGGACAGGCCCGCAAGGCGGCCCGGTTCCGCTGGCGCGGCAGGGGCGGCGGAGGGAGGGGGCGGCAGAGGGGGCGGCGGCAGAGGGGGCGGCGGCGGCCTGTCGGCGTCGCTCGAGCGCATGCTCGCCTCGCCGGCCGTCGCCTCAAAGTCGTGGGCGTACGGGCAGTACGACCACGAGGTCGGAATACGCACGGTCGTCGGCCCTGGCAGGGACGCGGCCGTGCTGCGCCTGGACAACGGCAGGTTCCTGGCCGTCTCGATGGACGGCAACCCGCGGCACTGCAGCGCCGACCCCGCGGCCGGCGCGGCCGGCTGCCTCGAGGAGGCGTGCCGCAACGTCGCCTGCGCCGGCGCGCGGCCCATCGGCATGGTCGACCACCTCCAGTTCGGCTCGCCCGAGGATCCCGAGGTGTTCTGGGCGTTCCTCGAGTCGCTGCGCTCGATAGCGGCCCAGTGCCGGGCGTCCGGCGTGCCGTGCGTCGGCGGCAAGGTCAGCTTTTACAACGAGACGGACGCCGGCCCGATAAAGCCGACGCCGCTGATCGCCGTCGCCGGGCTGGCAGACGCCGCGCCGCCCCGCTGGGGGGGCGCCGAGGCCGCCGCGGGAGGGGAGGCGGCGGAGGCGTCGGCGGCGGCATCGGGCGCGCCCGCCGATGCGCCGCTGTTCGCCGTCGGCATGACGTACCTGGAAGAGACGGCCGCGGCCGAGTACGCCCTGGTGGCCGGCGCCGAGTGGGACGGCGCCGAGTCTGGCGCCGTCCCGCGCGTGCGCCCCGCCGAGTCGGCCGCCTCGATGGAGGCCGTAGTCGGCGCCGTCTCCGGCGGAATGGCCGCAGCCGCCCACGACTGCTCAAAGGGAGGCCTGGCCGTGGCGGCGGCCGAGCTGTGCCTGTGGGGCTCGGCCGGCTGCGAGGTGCGCATGGGCGCGGTTCCCGCATCGGGCGGCGATAGCGGCGGCCGGGGAGGCGGAGGCGGCGGCCCGTCCAGGGACGCCGCACTGCTGTTCTCCGAGTCGCACTCGCGGTACCTCGTCGTGGCCGCGCCCGGCCGCGCCGCCGCCCTGCGCAGGCACCTGTCGGCGTCGGGCGCGCACTGGGCGGAGATCGGCCGGATCGGCGGCGGCGCTGGGGGCAGCGGGGGCCGGCGCGCCGGCCGCCTGTCCGTGCGGTTCGTGCGGGGCGGGGGCGGAAGGAGGGGCGGCGGCCCAGGCGGGGCGGCGGTGGCGGCCTCTATAACCCTCAAAAGGGCCCGCGCGGCGTGGACGTCGTGGAGCCGGGGCGGCGCAGGGACTGGGGCCGCATGACCGGCGCCGCGGATGCGGGGGGGCGGGGGAGCGGGCCGGCGGCGGCGCCACCGGCGGCGCGCCCGCGGCCGCCAGGCGGCGAGGGCGGCCGGCAGGCGCGCGAGAACTGCGGCGTCGTCGGCCTGTACAGCTCGTCGGGCTTCAACGTAGTGCCCATGGCGATCGACGCGCTGCGCGCCCTGCAGCACCGCGGCCAGGAGGCGTGGGGGATCGCCGTGCCCGGAAAGGACCCCCTCAAGCGGACGGGCCTCGTGTCCGGCTCGGCGCGCGAGCTGCGCCGCATCGCGTCCGAGTACGCGGCGCCGGCGGCGATCGGCCACGTGCGGTACTCGACGATGGGCAGCAGCAGCCTGGCCAACGCGCAGCCGCTCAAGGTGCGCGACCTGTGCGTGGCCCACAACGGGACGATCGCCAACGCGCAGGAGCTGTCGGGGATGGTCGGCGGGTGCACGTTCACGCCCCAGAGCGCGAGCGACACCATGGTAGCCGCCCAGAGGCTAGTCGCGCTCATCTCCGAGAGGGGCGGCATGGGGACGGCCCTGTCCGTCCTCAAGGACGAGATGGTCGGGTCGTACTGCTTTGCGTTCCTTGCCGGCGACGGGTCGGTCTACGCGGCGCGCGACCCGAAGGGGTTCCGGCCGATGGTCGTCGGCCGCAAGGACGACGTCGGCGTCGACATGGTCGCGTCCGAGTCGTCTGCCATGTCGGCCGTCGGGGCGCGCCTCGACCGCAGCGTCCGGCCGGGCGAGCTCCTCCGGATGGGGCCAGGCGGCCTGCGCAGCGAGATGTTCTCGGGCGACGTCGGCCGCGCGCACTGCTCGTTCGAGTTCGTCTACTTTGCGCACCCCTCCAGCAGCATGGAGGGGACGAACGTGTACGTGGCGCGCAAGGAGATCGGCAGGTTCCTTGCGAGAAAGTTCCCGCTGCGCGACGCCGACCTCGTCGTCCCCGTCCCCGACTCGGCCCGGCCGGCGGCGCTCGGGTACGCCCAGGAGCTCGGCGTGCCGTTCGACGAGGGCCTCCTAAAGGACCGCTACAGCAAGAAGGGGCCGCTGCGCAGCTTTATCGAGCCGCACCAGAGCGACCGCGTCGAGATAAACCGGTGGATAATACCCATACGCGAGATAATCGACGGCAAGCACGTCGTCGTGATAGACGACAGCCTGGTGAGGGGGACGAGCTCGAGGGCCATCGTAAAGGCGCTGCGCCGGGCGGGCGCGCGGCGCATCAGCATGCTCATCACGTACCCGCCCATACGCCACCCGTGCTACGCGGGGATCGACTTTCCGTCGCGCGAGGAGCTCGCCGCGTACGACGGCGGCCGGGGCCTGTCCGACGAGAGGGCCGTCGAAAAGGTCCGCTCCGACATCGGCGCCGACTTTCTGGGGTACAACGACGCCGAGAACCTGGCGGCGGCCGTCGGCATGCCGCGCTCGTCGATGTGCTTTGCATGCCACACGGGCGACTACTCGGCGCTCGGCATGGGCGGGGGGGACGGCAGGGCGTTCGACCCCGCGGCCGCGGCGGCGGCGAGCCGGGCAAAGTGACCGATCTGCGGCCGCGCCCCGATCGGCGCCCGCCCCGGGCGCGGCGCCTGCGGGCCGGGCCGCGGCAGCGGCAGCGGCAGCGGCCACGCACGGACGGGGCCGGCCGCGCCGGATCGATCGCGGCGGCAAAAAGGGCGCGCATGCCCGCCCGATCGGCGGGCGCGCCGCCGGGGCACGCGGCGGCGCATCGGGGCGCTCGCCCGCCCGCCCGCCCGGCCCTTTCCGCCCGCACGACCCCCTGCGCCCTTCCTGCGGGGAAGGGAGGGTGAGGCGGGATCGGGCCCCTCCCCTGCCCCGCACGGGCCCCTCCCCTGCCCCGGCGCTTGGCCGGCCCCCTCCCCCCGCGCCGGCCCTGTGCTTTATAACGGGGTGCAGAATCGCTCGCTCGTTGTCCACGCAGCAGGTGTCGAGGATGGAGTCGCTCATCGTCGACAAGATATGCAGTCTAGACTATGTCTCAAAGGTAGGGTACAACGACAACGGACAGGAGGTGACCATTCTTGTCATTCACGACGACAACCCCGACAAGGATGCTGCGATGGTTTGTGAAATCGGCGACAGGGGGAGGGAGATCGAAGACATTGTGCAGGACCGCATGATCAGCCCACTGGCAATCCAGGACGGGTTCGACATGCCTACAGACATACTTCGCGGCTACAAAGCAATATACATGCGGAAGGATGAACAATGAACCAGACTGAATGGTTCAGGCAACAGAGCGAGTACAACAAAAAGTTCTACGAATGGCTTCATGCGAATCGCCGCGACTTGTCCGACTGGAAGGTGATCCTGTTGTTCTACTCTGCGTTGCACAGAGTCAACTACTGGTTCGACACTCGGACGGGGCGCGTCCCCGGCAACCACACCGAAAGGAATCGGCGAGTCAGGAACGAATTGCCGCAAGTGCGCAGCGAATACGGCAACCTCTACGTGATGAGCAGGCGTGCGCGATACTGTGACGGGTTCAGGATAGGAGATGCGCGCCGCAGGCTTGCCGCAAAGATGTCGGATCGCATAGAGCTTGAACTCCCATTTCCGTAGATTGCGCAATCGCGGTTCGCAGGGTGACCGCAGTTTATGGAGGCGAGGCGGGCGGCCCTCGGGGGGGTGGGGGCGCCTCCGGCGGCAGGCTCTATCGGGGAGGCCGCCGCGTCCACAGTAAGGGCGCCGGCGCCAGCTCAGACAGGCAGTCTTGCCGCCTTGTGGCCACCGTGCCCGACGGTGCTGGTCCGCGCGCATCCTAGCGGGTCGGTAAAGGCCGTCAGGGGCGGCGTTCAAGGCTCGACAGCAAGCCGCATGCGCCCGACGAGTTCGTGGCATACACGCAGGACGGTCCGCCGAACCGCCGAACCGCCGAACCGACCATCCGCACCTCTTGCGCAAGACCTGCCCCGCGGCCGAGGCCCTTTGGCTGCCGCACGCCGAGGGCAAGATGTCGTACACCGATGTCGTATCGCACCGCCGCGCCGCGTCGAAATGGTCCCGCGCGGTAGCCGATGCCGGCATGTCGGCCGATCCGTCGGCCCGGCGCTTTGACAGCGCAAGGCCCGAGCTCGGCGCGGTGGAGGCTAGGGCGGCCGGATCCGGATCCGACGCATCACGATCCACTCTCCCGCTACCGCCGATTTCCCGCTACTGCGCCCCGCCCCGCGCCCGCTGGCGCAGCCGGGGGGCAGGCGGGCGGCCGCGGCGGCGGCGGGCAGAGCGCGGTGATCGGCGGGAGGCGGCCGTGCGCCGAGCCGAAATCGCCGCGGATGCGCCGTTCGCAAGCCACAGCGCGAGCCAATGCACATGGACGGGGCGCATGCTCGGCCAAGGCCGAGTCGCAGATCTTGGCAGCGGCGCACGCAATGATCGGGATCTACAGCGGGTGCCGCCCCGCCAAAAGGCCCATCGCCAGCGCAATGCCGCCCCTCGTCTCGGCGCGCCGGCATTGGGGAATCCCGCACGGCTCGGCCGATGTCGAGCGGGCGTCATGGACATGGTGCGCACGGGCAGGCTGGCGCACAGGGGCATTCGAAGCTCTGAATCGGCCGATGCAACGTCAAAGGCGCCGACGTTCACCGGCACCAGCAGGCGGAGGGAGACAAGTCCCATGCACGCCTTTAGGAGGATGCTGCGAGACCCCCACTGGAGCACGGACGAGGCGGGCCGGGCGGGCCGGCGCTGGACATGCCGCTCCGGCGTGGGCCGGTCCCCGCGCAACCGCCCCCTGGCGGCGCACGCGGGGCGGCAGGGCGCCTGCGCGGCGCATGCAGGGATCGGTTCCGGGCGCGCCTGGCGCCCGTGCACGCCATGGCGCCCGGGCGCCCGCGCCGTCTGCCGGCACTGGCCGCTCGGCCGCCCGCTGCGCCCAGAGCAGGCCGGCCCGTCCACCGCTCCACCTCTGCCCTCCGTCGGGCGGAACCGCCCCGGCCCTCGCCCCGATCTGCCCGTACCCCCTGCAGCGGCGCGCCTGCGCCGCTTGCAGGACGCAATTCACTAGTGCGTTCGCCTTGTTGGCTGCCCGGAGCGCATCCGAGCAGCCCCCTTCCCCTGCCGCCTGTGCGGATGACGCGCATCTTGAAGGCCTAGATGCGTGCGGCAGGCCAACAAATGTTGGCGCATACAGTTAAAGGTAGGGGCTGCGCGCGCCGGCCAAGCATGGCAGCTGTGTTTGAAAAGCAGGTAGACATTACCCACACGGTGGCGGCAAGCGACGCGCAGGCGTGGGCCCTGGCCGACAGATTCCGCCGCCGCATAGTCCGGCTGCTCTACAAGAGGCCGATGTGCACCGCCGAGGTCGTCGACGCCGTCGCCGACGAGGGCATCGAAAAGGCCCGGACGACCGTCCGCTACCACATGGAGATACTCCGCGAGGCGGGCATCATCGAGGTCTCCAAGATCGTCGGGGTGCGCGGAACCATGGAAAAGTACTACACGACGCCGGTAAAGCTGCTCAGATACGACGCCCCCGACGACTTTGCCGAGGCGCACTCTTCGGACATAGACGCGGCCGCGCGCAAGATTGGGCAGATGCTCGGCCGTCTGGCCCCGAGGGCCGCCGGCCGAATCCCCGCCGGCGACCAAAGCCCCGAGTACGAGCAGTTCGTTCTCGCCGAGATACTCAACCGCGCAATGACGCGGGCCCTCGAGGCCCGCTACGGCGAGGCGGAGCTGGCCGCGCTGCCCCCCGTGCCGCCAAGGAGTGCAAAGGCCAAGCAGGGCTCCCCCGGCGCCGGCAGGTCCAAGGCCAAGGCCAAGGCGGGAAAGGCGCCCGCGGCGGCGCGGGCATCCTGAGCTGAGCCGCGCCGCGCCGCGCCGCCGTCCGTTCCGAGCGTCGGCGTTCCGCCCTCTGCTCCCGGCGCCTAGATCAGCAGGGCGAACACGGCGGCGGGCACTATGGCCAGCCCCGCATGCTCGCGCGCCTCGTCCCTGCTGAGGACGACCCCCCCGCCCCTGCCCCCCGCCGCCTTTCTAAAGTCGAATATCCCGTACATGTCGTCCCTGCGCACGCGGCCCTGCCACTTTACCTCGATCGGCGCGACCGTCTCCTCGCCGGTGCGCACGACAAAGTCGACCTCCCTCCCGCGCCGGCTCTTCCAGTAGAACACCGATTCGCCGTCCAGCGCGGGATCCGCAGGAGCGGTGAGCGCGGCCGCCAGGCGGACGGCGTGCCCCGCGACGGCCTGCTCGACGATCGGCCCGATGCGCCGCTCGTCGTCGAGCTCTTCAATGCTGCGGGCGAACGGATCCGCCCGCCTTATCGCCCTCCACGCGTGGTAGTAGAACGGATCGCGAAAGTACACCTTTTTCAGCGTGTTGCGCTTTGGCGCGTCCTCTGACGGGTTGTACCGGTAGATCACGTACAGCAGGAACATGTCGGACATCCTGCCCACATACTCTTCGACCACGCGCGGGCTCTCTACCTGCGTGCCCTCCCTGATGGACAGCCACGACACGGGCGATCCAACGTGCCTGGTCACGGCCGGCACGATCTCGCTGACCCGCTCGTCCCTGAGACCCGCAGCGCCCATGTCGCTGCGCATCCTTCCCAGGTACCCGCGGTACGTGCCGGGCGGCACCGCATTCTCGACGGCAAGCCTGTTGACGACGTACGGCATGCCCCCAGCCGCCAGATACCTGCGAAAGTGCGAGTTCAGCCCGTCTATCATGGGGACGATGTCCCTGACGGGGCCGGGCAGCTCGCCGCCGAGCATTGACAGCACCGCGGCTACCCTCGAGCCCTCGTCGCCGAGGGATGCGTCGCGCAGCCTTGTACGGACCCTGTCGTCCATTGCGGCGGCGTACTCGCCAAAGCTCATGGGCTCGAGCACCCTGTCTATGATGCCGCCCCTCGGCCCGATCCGGCGATCGTAGAGCTGGTAGGCCGAGCCTGCGGCGCCCGCCGACCACGACCCCGCTGCGACCACGGTGCAGTTTTCAAGCCGCCCCCGATCGATCAGCTTCTTGACGGCCTTGTGCCAGTTTTTAATGCCCGTGATCTCGTCGAGGAACATGAACCTTTGGGACGCCGCATCGCCCATCGCAAGGTACTCGGCGACCGTTGCGTAAATGCCCGCCGGCCCGCTCTCCGTGTCGAACGAATAGTACAGTATGTCCGCCGGCCGCACGCCCTCTTGCAGGAGCCGCCGTATCTCCCGCATGATAAGGGTGGTCTTGCCCACGCGCCGAGGCCCGCGCAGCGTATAGACGTGATCGCCGGACTCGATGCGGCAGCGCGGCCCCGGGGGCCTTTGGAACCGCGACTGCTCCAGCCCGACGATCGCCGGATCGCTGTCGATCGCCTTTGGATCCGCCCACCACGGGTTGGCCTCCCGCAGCTCCGTCTCTGCCATGTCGCGGCTGGGCCCTGCGGCTATTAGTGATTGACGACGGCTGGCGCTTTTTTGTTTATAAGCACGCAATGCCTGCTTTGCAAAGTTGTTTATAAACAAAAATGCGGCAATCCAAGAGCGCCAGGCAGGGGATCGGCCGCATTCGCCCGACGGCGCCCGCGCCGTCTGGTTGCGCCGGCCGCGGCAGGCGCTGCGACCGTCTTGAGCGCCGCGAGGCGCCTGCCCGCCGACCAGTGCCGGGCACAGGTTTTCGACCCCCGTCTAGGGCCCGGGCGCCGCGTCTGCGCCTCGATTTTGGACGAATCGGGCGAGGCTTGCGGCCCTGGCCATGGGCACAGGGGCAGCTTGGACATGCCATGCCTGTCCGCGATTGTCGGGGCGCGCAGCGTGGCCGCCATGTGGGCGAGGCCGATGCGATCGACGATACGTCGGGGGCCGGAACTATCCCGAGACCAAGACCGTCGACGGCGGCCCTGCGCCCTGCCGGGCGCCCGGCAGTGCACCCGCCCTGCACCGGAACGAGCCCGAGCCCGTCGCCGGCGGCCATGCGTGGCGCCCGTGGCAGGCCCCTGCGCCGGCGTCGGCGCCCCCGATGCCACTTTTGGCAGTGGCGGCGGCGCGGAAGTGGGCCTGGCCATAAGGCTGCACCGCAGGCCCGTCCCGGTGGGAGCCGAGCACCGCCGGTGCATCTAAATGTCGTGCCAGAGGGGCCTGCCGCGCTTTGCGGCAAAGTTCGGCCCTCCGGCGGCCGTTGCGGCGCCGCGCGGCGAGGCGCGGCCTGCCGGAGACGGGACGGCCGTCGCGACCATGTGGCTGCACCTGGCAGTGTGCCGGGACGCTGGCTGGTACGGGCGGCGCGGCGGCCGCGCCGGCCCGAGCCTCCGCGGCCTCGCGCCGTGGCGCTGCCAATAATAGGGGGCGGGGCCCGAACTTGGACGTGGAGGAAAAAGGGGCGCCGGCCGACGCACCGGGCGCGGCATCCTCCCCCGATGCAGCCACGGCGGGAGATGCGGGGGCCGGCTCGGAGCTGCGCAGGCTGCTCGACAGGGGCGGCGCCCTGCTGGGGGAGGTCGACTGGGGCGCCGTCTGCGCGCGGCAGGGGGCCCCGCCGTGGAGGCCCGCCGGGGGCGGCAGGCCCGGACGCAGCGATCCCGCCGGCGAGGCCCTTTCCGCTTACGACGAGGCCGCGCGCCTGCATCCCGCAAGCTCGGCAGCGCACGCCGGCAGGGCCGCGGCCCTCGTGGCGCTGGGCCGGCACGCGGATGCGGCGCGCGCCGGCAGGGCCGCGATCGACGCCGATCCGGACAGTGCGGGCGCCCACAAGTGGCGCGCGGCGGCGCTGTGGGGTCTCGGCCGCCACCGCAAGGCCCTCGCCGCGTTCGGCAGGGCGTCGCTCTTGGACGCCGGCGATCCGGATGCGCACGTGGGGCGCGGCGCGGCGCTGCTCCAAGCCGGCCGCATCGTCGAGGCACTTTCCGCGTACGACGAGGCGATCCGACTCGATGCGCGCCGCGCCGATGCGCACTCGGGCCGGGGCCGCGCCCTGGCACGGTCCAGCAGGGCAGAGGATGCGCTCGCCGCGTTCGACGCTGCCGAGCGGCTCGACTCCGGAGCGCTGGAAGTCCATGCGGGCAGGGCTGCCGCGCTAGCGTCCATGGGGCGACACGTGGACGCCGTCGCCTCTTACGACAAGGCCCTCGGGATATGCGCGGACGACGGCGCGCTGCACGCGGGCCGGGGGGAGGCCCTGGCGAATGCGGGGCGGCCCAAGGATGCCCTCGCCGCGTTCGACGAGGCGAACCGGCGCGGCCACGACGACGCCCGGCATCATGTGCGGCACGGCTCCGCCCTGGTCGCCGTCGGCCGCATCCGCAAGGCGCTCGCCGCGTTCGGCGAGGCGGCGCGCGCGGATCCCGACAGCATCGAGGCCCACCTGGGCCGCGGCGCGGCCCTCGCCGCGCTCGGCCGCCCGCAGGAGGCCCTCGCCGCGTTCGGCGAGGCTGTGCGCGCGGATCCTGACCGTGCCGAGCCGCACAGGTTTCGCGGCGAGATGCTGCGCGAACTGGGCCGCCACGCCGAGGCTGCGGACGCGCTAGCCAAGGCTGTCCGAATAAAGCCGGGCAGTGCCGACATGCACCATAGCCTGGGCATGGCGCTCCACCGCGCCTACCGCCACGCCGAGGCGCTCGCCGCGTTCGACAAGGCGGTCCGGATCAAACCCGACAGCGCCGACTTCCACGCGGGACGCGGCCTGGCCCTCGTCGAGCTGGGCCGCCACGACGATGCGCTCGCCGCATCCACCGAGGCGGCCGAGAGGGATCCCGGCAATGCGTACGCCCACTACGGCCGCGGCATGGCCCTGCTCGGACTGGACCGCCACGCCGATGCGCTCGCCTCGCTCGACAAGGCGCTAGCCGAATCCCCCATCTACGTCGATGCAATGGCCGGCCGCGGCGTGGCCCTGCTCGAGCTGGGCCGCCACGCCGAGGCGCTCTCCACGCTCGACAAGGCGCTCAGGCTCGCTCCCGACGCGAAGACGATCCGCGACCTGAGGGACATTGCGGCGAGCCGCGCCCGCGCCGGCCGGTAGGCGGCGGCTGCAGCCGATTGCGCGCGCCGGGGGCGGGATGTGGGGGAGGGCCGCCAAGGCCCCGAGCCGGCCCGCCCTCGGCCTGAAAACTCGAATCGGCTGTACGCGGGGCCGCCGGACGGGCTGTGGGCGGCCGGGGGCGGCCGGGTTAGACTTATGATATTAAAATTTTAAATTTATTGTTGCTTATATATTTAAGACTTAAATTATATTATATTACAAAAAAAATTTAAAATAAATTGTTAATAAAATAAAGAAAAAATTGGAATATTGTTGGAACAGATCAGCATGCGTCCCTTGATGCGGCTTTCCTCGCCGGGGGCAAAAGCCGGCCGCGGCGGGGCCCTCTGCCCCGGCCCCCTCCGTCGGCTGCGGCGCGGCGGCAATGCAGGCGGGCCGGGCGCTACCGGTGGACGCGCGCGCCGCGCCCGATCCAAAACCCGCCCCCGAGTTGCCCGCCGCGGATGCCGGGACGGCCGGGCCAGAGTCCCGCTAGGGCAATGCCGGCGCTGGCAGCGCCTCGGCCGACGGCCGCGGCGCCGAGCAGAGCCCCTCGCCGGCCGAATCCGGCCCGGAGGCCGGCGGAGGAGGCTACTTGGCCATCACGGCCGCGTACCGCCTCGCGTTAGGCGGCGGGTGCTGGATGACGACGCGGCCCGAGTCGTGCAGGTGCGCCAGTTCGCTGAGCCGTCGACGATCTCGCCTGCCGATGCCATTGCCGCCTGCGGGCTAGGCCTGCTGCCGCCCTTGCCTCGCGCTGCCGTCCTTGCGGTTTCGCGCCGAACCGCCTAGACGACCTCGCCTGCCACGAGGCTGGACATGTAGACTCTTCTTTTTCCGTCGCGCATGTCGTCGAACAGAAGCCGGCAGGCGCCGTAGTGGGGATCGTCGCCCTTCAGGTATGCGGCCTACACGTTCGTGTCCCAGTAATCGCGGCCAAGGCCTGCGCTCGCGGGCAGCCCGCATCATCTCCTTCGACCCGGTCTCGCGTCACTCTTCGCTCGGGTCATACGGCCTCCGTTCGCGGGCAGCCCGCACCATCTCCACAGGATCGCCGTCGACGTAGGACCCGAGGATTTCCTTGGCGAATCCGGGGCCCCTTAGCGGCTTTTTGAGCTCCTCGGGGTCAAGATCGAGCAGGGCGGCATAGTAGTCGAGCATGGCCTTGGTCTCCTTTTGCAAGTACGGCCACTGCCGCTCGCGCTCCGCCGCCATCAGCCTGTCAAGCTCGTCCTTTGGTATCTCCGAGGCGCGCTCGATCACGTCGTGGATAAAGCGCTCGACCGATTCGTCGAACTCTGGGGGCAGGGGGTCGACGTACTCGGGTTCCTTCTTGGCGGCCGCCATGGGCGGCGGTGCCAAAGTGGGCCATATCAGCATTTCGAATCGCCGTGAAAATGGTCGGGCGGATGGAGCCTTCCACCAGCGTAGATCGCGCCAAGGCGGCTGCTCTCAAGTCAAGGAGGGCAGAGGCGGAGGGATTCCCGAATGCTGCGCTGGCGCACCTGATGCCGGCAGGGAGAGGGGCAGAGGAAAGTCTGGTGCATGCTCCTTGATCGGGCAGGCACATGGCGTAGCGGAGGCAGGGCGCCGGCAGGGGAGGGAAGGGGGAACATGCTCCACAAGTGACGCGCCTGCCCGGGCAGGGGCAGTGCGCACGCGATCTGCCCAGCTGGATAGCAGGGGAGGGGAGTGGCGCTAGAGGGGCGCCGCGCAACCTGTTGCTCTCGCATTGGTTGCTGCTAGGCGCTGCCAGGGGGTTTTGTTCTCGCCGCCGGGCCTCCGCCGCCGGCGGTTCTGCTCAAAATTCGTGCTCGCCGCGGTTTCTTAATTGGCCAGCGCCGCGCGGCACGCGGCTGCGCAAGAGGCTGGCGTTTTTGGGCCGGTGCTGGATTGGCATCGCGCGTTATTCCAACGGCGCCCCCGGCTCACGCCGCATTCGCCTTCAAAAGATCGAATGCGGCTCGAGGCGCGCGGTTGCGCGGATCGTCGTTCTAAGCAGATGGAGCGGCTTAAACAGTAATATTACCACCAAAATTTTGCCGGTCGTCGTGGCGGAGCAGATCCTTAGTTTCACGGGAAAGCGCGGAACAATCCATGTCCGAAAGATCAACGAGTACGAGTACGAGGCGATGTCCGTCTCGAAGGACGGCGAATGGCACAGGATCGCGTTCATCGTGGGCCAGTGGCTCTGCGGCTGCAAGGGATTTGCGCACACGTGCAGGGCGTGCAAGCACATTGCCGCAATGAGGCTTCGTGGCAATTAGCGCCTAAAAAAACGTGTGCCGGAGCATGCGGCCGGACCTTCCGATGCCAACACTGCTCGCGGCCGCGCTGAGGCGGCCGCGCTGAGGCGGCCGCGCTGAGGCGGCCGCGCCCCCCCCCTCCGCAATTGGCCGATTAGCGGGACATGCCGCAAACCCGGATGCGCTTATGCGATTCCAAGCGTTGCGCGGCGCAGGCTTTACGGGGCCACTGGCGAATCGGAGGGCGGCAGCCGCAGCGGCAGCTGCAAATCCCTCGGCTTTCGGGGACGCTTGCACGGGGTGCGGTTTCCGTGGCCCCAGTTTTCCGGGCGCTTTGCGCGCTCGTCGATGCGGTAGTTGATCAGGCCGCAGATCACCTGCAGAGTCTCGTACAACTTGTGCGAGTCGTACCAGTGCATCTTCTTGACAATCGCAAAGTTCTTGATAAATGCGTTGGACCGCTCGACATGGTACTTTTTGCTGTTGATCCACCTGTTTTTGGCGAGGCTTTTCGCGGACAGCTCGCCGCCCGGCGGCTTCTTGTCCCCGTGGATGATGAATATCTCGGGATCGTCCTCGACGCCGATGAACGCCCTGTCCGTGTAGCTCCGTGCAAAGCTCTTCAGCAGCGCCTTGTTGCGGGTCGCCTTGTACAGGTTGGCGTCGCTGACCGACGCAGGCGCAGGCTCGGAGAGGGAGGCGATCTTGCCGCGCGGGCTGACGGTCGTCATGACGTTGAGCCCGACGCCCTTTCCGCGCCTAGAAAGCAGCTTGTACGTGTCCCTGTCACTCGGCTTGGTCGTGTTGAAGACGGTGGCGTCGATCGCCACCTCTTTGTCCACCAACTCTGCCACCACCTCATCCTCTGCCCCCGCCTCCTTCTCCCCCTCCGACATGTAGTCGTCCAGGCTGCCGTTCTTGCGCCGGTGGACGATCTTCCACGTGATGCGCCTGGGCGTCTCGAGGCACTTTGCCAGGACGGGATTCAGCTCGCTGAGCGCCGCCCTGACGACGGCGCACGATACGCCGAATATGCCGCCCACCACCTCTTCCGAGTGCCCCCTCAGGAGCATGAGCGCCATTCCCAGCCGGTCTGAGAGCGGGCACTTGTGGGGCCGCCCCGCCCCGTACTTCCGCTTGTTTCTAATTCGTCGTTCTCTGTGCGCCATATGTGCCGCAGCCAGCTCGGTTTTCTTGTACAGTTTCTTGAATTCCCTTACGTTAAAGCCGAAATAAGACCGGAACCTGCGAGGCATCTTTGCGTATTCCGGTATGATTGATTTTTTCTGTCCGTCGACCGTTCTGCGTTTGTATTTTCTCCACAACGGGGGCCGGCCGCAAACGGGGTCTTATAATTCATGGGCCTGTAAAACTACCGCCGAGGGTTTCGGAAACGACTTTGGCGCCCCCGGGTCGGCGCAGGCTGGTGGGCGCAAGTGCCTGCCACCCTAATGTAAAAGACGGTATGCTATATAGAATTTCTGTTACGGTAAAATTTAGCCGCTAATTATTGCGACGCCTCAATGAAAAAGCTGTACAGCCCCGCGACGCCCCCGATGCGGGCGCCGAGGGCGCGCTGGCGGGTGAGCCGAAGAAGACGGCGCATCATCGGCATGCCCAGTATCCGGTGCTGCTTTTGCAGGTCGACGAATTTCAGGCCGTCATTCGTCAGGCACAACAAATACCGCAACGTGCAGGTCTACCGCTGCCTGGCAGAGCCCTGCAAGAGGCGCTTTACGCCCGAGGACGGGTTCAAGGGCAGGACGTACACGCCCGAGGACATCAGGATGGCGCTCGGGGACAGGGCCTGCTGCAAAAAGGTCCGCGACATACTCGATTCCATAGCCAAAAACAACCGTCGGCCGCGCCGATCGACGCTGCACTACTGGTTTGTGTACTACCCGCGCATGGTCACCCCGTACCTCATGTCGCTCGACCTCTTCATGTCCGAGACCATGTACACCGACGAGATAATCGTCTATATCAACGGGATAAAGTGCGTGATCTTTACGACGTCGGACGAGGGGTCGCGGCTGCTGACGGCGCACCAGATAGGGCGGAACAAGGGGTCGCACGACGTCGCGCCCATGTTTCGGATGGACATGGCCGTGAGGGGGACCGTCCCGTCCCTGGTAAAGAGCGACGGGGCCAAGAACTTTGCCAGCGCCCACGAGCGCGTGTTCAGGTACAACGCCGAGGGCAAGCCGTCGATGCACACAAGGCACATCCACCTGGACGGCGACACCCACACGAACCTCAAGGAGCGCGACAACGACACGCTGAGGGACTTTGTAGAGTCGTGCAGGGGGCTAAAGTGCCTCGACACGACGTACATCGGGCTGTACCAGATACACTTCAACGTCGCAAGGTCGCACACGGGAATAGACGGGCTGCGCCCCATGGAGGCGGCGGGGGTCGGCTTTGAGCATCCCGACAAGTGGTTCGCACTCATCGCGAATGCGGCGGACTACAACAACGCAGTCAAGCTTGGGGAAATAAAGCCAGCCGCTGAGACCCCGCCGCTCCAGTCGGGGTTTCAGGCGCGGCTGGAGTAGCGCACGTCAGCGGCGCGCGATCGATCAATTAAGGGCAGGCCCATGGGCACGAATTTTGAGCAGAACCCCGCCGGCCCGAAAACTCGAATTGGCTGCTCATAAGGCCGCAAGTGGGGGGAGGGAGTGGAGGTGGCGGCCTCCTAATTCAAATATTCTATTCTATTATAATTTTTATGTCTTAAACAAAAATATATTATACTATAGTAGTTTTATACTATAAGTTTGTGATTAAAAATAAAAATAAGCATATGTATGAACTCTGTATGCCGCCGCACAGCATTGGGCGCCGCCCTGAACGCGGCAGGATGGAGGGCACTGGCCGGCGCCTTTCCGCGGCCGTCGGCCGGCACCGCCGCTGTACTGCCGCATGTGGCGGCCACTGCCAGGCCTAGAAAACGACAAAGTTGACAGATCTGAACTCTGGATCGCCGACCAGCGCAGCGAACTGCCTGTCCCGGGTGCAAAAGTTTTCCACCCCATAGTCCCTCGCCGTGAGCGCATGCATCATGTCGAGCATGCCGAGGCCCCTGTAGATGAGGCCCATCTTGCCGTGCGGCTCAAAGCGCCCCTTGTGCCTGATCAGCGTTTTCAGGGCCAGGGCCGCGTACCGCCTCGCGTTCGGCGGCGGGCGCCGGATCAATACGCGGCCCGCGTCGTACAGGTGCGCCTGTTCGTTGAAAAAGCCGCTCACGATCCCGTCCGCCGAGGCCATTGCCGCCTGCACTCGAGCCGCATCGCCATTCCGGCCTCGCACCGCCATCTTCGCGGCCTCGCGCCGGACCACCTGGACGACCTCGCCCGCCACGAGGCTGGACATGTAGACCCTTCTTTTCCCGTCGCGCAGGTCGTCGAACAGGGGCCGGCAGGCGCCGTAGTGGGGGTCGACGCCCTTTAGCACGTATGCGGCCCACACGTTCGAGTCCCAGTAGTCGCTGCTAGGGCCTGCGCTCGCGGACAGCCCGCACCATCTCCACAGGATCACCGTCGACGTAGGACCCGAGAATTTCCTTGGCGAACCCGGGGCCCATTGGCGGCTTTTTGAACTCCTCGGGGTCGAGACCGAGCAGGGCGGCATAGTAGTCGAGCATGGCCTTGGTCTCCTTTTGCAAATACGGCAACTGCCGCTCGCGCTCCGCCGCCATCAGCCTGTCAAGCTCGTCCTTTGGTATCTCCGAGGCGCGCTCGATCACGTCGTGGATAAAGCGCTCGACCGATTCGTCGAACTCTGGGGGCAGGGGGTCGACGTACTCGGGTTCCTTCTTGGCGGCCGCCATGGGCGGCGGTGCCGAGGGGGGCCATATTAGCATTTCGGATCGCCATAAAAATGGCCGGGTGGAGGGAGCCTTCCACTCGCGCGGATCGAGGCGCCAAGGCGGATGCCCCCGAGCCAAGGATGGCAGAGGCGGAGGGATTCCCGACTGCTGCGCCGGCGCACCTGATGCCGGCAGGGAGAGGGGCAGAGGAAAGTCGGGTGCATGCTCCTTGATCGGGCAGGCACATGGCGTAGCGGAGGCAGGGCGCCGGCAGGGGAGGGAAGGGGGAACATGCTCCACAAGTGACGCGCCTGCCCGGGCAGGGGCAGTGCGCACGCGATCCGCCCAGCTGGATGGCAGGGGAGGGGAGTGGCGCTAGAGGGGCGCCGCGCAACCTGTCGCTCTCGCATTGGTTGCTGCTAGGCGCTGCCAGGGGGTTCTGTTCTCGCCGCCGGGCCTCCGCCGCCGGCCCGAAAACTCGAATTGGCTGCTCATAAGGCCGCAAGTGGGGGGAGGGAGTGGAGGTGGCGGCCTCCTAATTCAAATATTCTATTCTATTATAATTTTTATGTCTTAAACAAAAATTATATTATATTATAGTAATTTCACACAATAAATTTATGATCAAAAATAAAAATAGGTAAACATATGACTCTGTATGCCGCCGCACAGCATTGGGCGCCGCCCTGAACGCAGCAGGATGGGGGGCACTGGCCGGCGCCTTTCCGCGGCCGTCGGCCGGCGCCGCCGCTGTACCTGCCGCATGTGGCGGCCACTGCCGGGCCTAGAAAACGACAAAGTTGACAGATCTGAACTCTGGATCGCCGGCCAGCGCAGCGAACTGCCTGTCCCGGGTGCAAAAGTTTTCCACCCCATAGTCCCTCGCCGTGAGTGCATGCATCATGTCGAGCATGCCGAGGCCCCTGTAGATGAGGCCCATCTTGCCGTGCGGCTCAAAGCGCCCCTTGTGCCTGATCAGCGTTTTCAGGGCCAGGGCCGCGTACCGCCTCGCGTTCGGCGGCGGGCGCCGGATCGCGATGCTACCCGTGTAGTACAGGTGCGCCAGATCGCCGAGAAAGCCGCCCGCGATCCCGTCCGCCGAGGCACTGGCCGCACGCGGGCTCGGCGCGCCGCCGCCCTTTCCTCGCGCCGCCATCCTCGCGGCCTCGCGCCGGGCCACCTGGACAACCTCGCCTGCCACGAGGCTGGACATGTAGACTCTTTTCTCGTCGCGCAGGTCGTCGAACAGGGGCCGACAGGCGCCGTAGTGGGGGTCGACGCCCTTTAGCACGTATGCGGCCCACACGTTCGTGTCCCAATAGTCGCGGCTAGGGCCTGTGCTCGCGGGCAGCCCGCACCATCTCCACAGGATCGCCGTCGACGTAGGACCCGATGACCTCCTTCAAGAATCCGGGGCCCATTGGTGGCCCTTTGAACTCCTTGGGGTCAAGACCGAGCAGGGCTGCATAGTAGTCGAGCATGGCCTTGGTCTCCTTTTGCAAGTACGGCCACTGCCGCTCGTGCTCCGCATCCATCAGCCTCTTTAGCTCGTCCTTTGGTATCTCCGAGGCGCGCTCGATCACGTCGTGGATAAAGCGCTCGACCGAGTTGTGGAACTCTTGGGGCAGGGGGTCAATGTACTCGGGTTCCTTCTCGGCGGCCGCCATGGGCGGCGGTGCCAAAGGGGGCCATATTTGCATTTCGGATCGCCTGGATCCCTGCAATGCATGGCCCAAGCCGACCGGGAGCCGGCGCACGCAGGCCCTGTGGCGCGGTCCCCGCCCTTGCCTGGGCCGGGCTCGCGCCGCGGCCCGCCCGGCTTCCCATGGCGCTCTGCAACGAAGGACGGGACGCAGAAGACTCTGGCGGCTGACCAGAGCGCACGCCACGCAGCCGCGGCTGGCCTCCTATGGCCGCGCTGCCGGGTGCGCAGGACGCCCTGCGCCCTGCCCAGTGCCGGATCAAAGCTCGTGGCCGCGATCAGGGGATCAGATGCCTCATTCGCGCCTTGATTTTGCCCGAATCATGCCGGAATCTTGCGCCCCCTGCCGTCCCGCCCTTCTGGCCGCGCAGCGACGGGCCCTGACGCGAGCGCGGCATCCTGCTGTGGCGAACCGGCCTCGGCGAGACTGGCAGGGCGCGCGGGCCCGGGACAGCGCGCAGGCGTCCCGGCGTGCGCACAACCGCGGATTGCCGGGAACCGTGCGCCGTCTCCCGTCTTTGGCGGCACTGCCGCGAAATGGGTCGAGGGGGGATGCAGAGCTGTAGGGTGCAGGGCGGCCCGAATCGGGGCGCCGGCCGGCAGGCCGTCGAGGGAGGGCAGGGAAGCAGGAGGGATGTCCCCTCGATCGAGCAGGGCGGCATGGCACGGCGGTAGGACGGGCGGCATGAGCGCCGCAGGCCGCGCGCCGGCCGTGGCAGTGCCAGCGCGGGCAGCTTGGTTGCCGGCGCGCAACATGTTGCACACGGGCGCGATAGGCCCTACGGCCGACCGCGCGCACAATGTTTCTAAATTCGAATTTTGAAATATCGCATCCCAACGGTGGTTGTGACGCACGGCATTCGCGCACAATGTTTCTAAATTCGATTTTTGAAATATCGCATCCCAACGGGGGCGTGCACCGCAACAAGGCCGGCCCGCAGCCGGCCGCAGGCGTCAGCAGTTGAGCAGGCAGACAATGCCAATGTCCCTCGAGGCCTGGACCTTTGTCGGGAGTATGCCAATGCTGTACCGCTCTTGCTCGTCGAACGGCACGTCGAACTGCGTCGTCCAGGCCGACTCGCGGCCGGGCTGCAGGTAGTGGTCGAACAGGTCCTCGTCGCTGAACGCGCCGTACACGGGCTGCGCCTTGTTCTCGTCCTTGTCGACAATGTAGAACTGCCCGCCGGACATGCGCGTCTCCTCGCCGCCAAGGTTGGTCGCGCGTATGCGGATTTTTACAAAGGCGCCGTTCTTTGGGGCCGTCTCCTCGCTGCCCTCGTGCGTGCCGTCGTACTCTACGACGTAGCGGACGGGGCCGACCGTGATCGGCTCGCCCGCGTCAGCGTAGACAAAGTTCGGCTGGTACTCGCCGTAAAAGTAGAGTGCGACTGCCATCGAGGCGACGACCGCCGCCACGGCGATTATGATCCCTCCGCTGAGCATTGCGCGGACGGGCCCCGCGCGCCGTATTTAGAGCGTGCGCGCGCATCGCGGGCGGACGTTGCCCGCATGCCCCCCCAGAGGCCCCCCGGAAGGGCGGGGAACGGGGCGGCCGAGGGACGCAAACAGGCGCCGATGCGGCCCCGAGCGGGCCGCGGGGGCCGCAGCTGAGGGGTTTAGCTTTTGGGCGCGGCCGGAAAAGATCGCGCGCCTCGGATCGGGCAACCAACATGGATCGGCCGTTGCTGTGCCCGTGCAGGCGCCGCGGCTAAACCCCCCCTCAAACCGGCCAATTTGGGGGCGCCCCGGCTAGGCGTGGATCCGGCTTCGGCGGAGGGGGGTTTAGCTTTTGGGCGCCGATTGGGCGATGGGGCGCGCCAGGGCGGGGCGGTTTTTTCGGCTGCCGGAGGAGGCGCCGCGGAGGGGGGGGGGCGAGAGCGTGCGCGGGCGATCCCACTCTTGGTGCCGGACGGGCGGCGGAGCCGTGTCGGCGGGGGGGGGGGGGGGGGCGGCTGCGCGCGGCCGGGGCCCGGCGCGGCGTCCCCGCCGGACGGGCGGCGGAGCCGTGTCGGCGGGGGGAGGGGGCGGTACCATGCCGCCCGCGGAGCCCGGTGTGCGTCCTGCAGATGTTCCGGCCGAATGCTGCGCGGCGGCCGTGTGCCTGCCGCCCCGCCAAAGGCGGCCGTATTTAAAAAACAAACTATTTATATGCCCGCCATGTCTTGCAGGATTCATGGCAGTGGGGGACGGCGACGGGCGGAAGGGCGGCGGTGCAGAGGGTACTCCCCCATTGGTTCCCCCGCCCATGACACCGGGCGGAGACGGAAAAAAGCCGTGGTACCACAAGGACAACTACTACCCCGGGGTTCCGCGCCCCGCGCCAGGGACCCCGTACGGCAACCACGGCGCCGTGATCATCCGCACCGATCCCTGCGTGATATACGACCCAGGCATGGGAAAGAACAACGATTTCCTGAAGGCGATGACGGCGGAGGATGCCGAAAAGTACAATGGCGAGTGGATAGGCGTTGCCGATGGGGTCGTCATTGCGCACGGCGAGGACTACATGCAAGTCTACGAGGAGACGTGCAAGGCGGACAAAGGTACGCCACTCATGCACCATGTCGGCCCGACGGATGAGGGTAAAGCGGTGTTCTTGAACATTTGGTAGGAATCGATGCCGTCGCGTGGAAGACGTTTGACTATCCGTCGATGCGGGTGCCGGCGGCGGGTGGCGGACTCGTAGCCACTGCGAGGCCTGCCCTGTGGGTCAGAACAAGGCCGCACGACCACACGCCTTGGGCTACCGGCACCGTCGAAGTCTACGCCTTCGGAGTGATTGGCTCGGGCGCGTTCGTAACTGCCGTTCCAATGTGGATGCTCGACAAGCTGGGAATAGCGGCGGGAGAGAGAACGGAGGCGTCCGCATACAGCGCATCGGGGCAACTGCGCGCATACAAGACAATGATCGGCATGGAGATCAGTCACGGCGGGCGCTGGCAGGATCTGGGCACCGTCAATGTCATCGCGCCCGATACGGAGTGGTCGCGCAACCCTAAATCGAACTACCCGATCCTTCTAGGCCTGGACGGCTTTTTCGACAGGCTCAGCGTGTGCATAGACCACTCGGCCAGGACATTTCAGCTCGGCAGGGCCGGCGGGTGGACATGACGCGCGGGCGGGGCGCGGCCCCTGGCCTCGCCCCCGCGCCGGCCGCCGGCGTCCTGCCCGCCCCCCGGACGGCGCCGGGAATGCTTAATAGCCACAAGCGCCGCCGTCAGACGATGGGCGCAGCCGAGGCGGGCGAGGGCGGCAAGGGCGGACGCGCCTGGAACTTTCCTCCAATGTCGGGGGGCCGGGGATTGGAGGCGGCGCGGAGCGCGGAGGCGCCCAGTGCAGATGATTCGCCTCCCCCGCCAGGAACCCCGTACAACGACCGCGGCGCCGTGATCATCAGCACCGATCCCTGCGTGATATACGACCCCGACATTGAGAAGAACGAGGGGTACTTGAGGTCGATGACGGCGGAGGATGCGGAGAGGTACAAGGGCCAGTGGATCGCCATAGCGGACGGCGGGGTCGTCGCGCACGGCACGGATCCCCTCAGCGTGTGTGGCGAGGGACACAAGGCGGACAAGGGGGCCCCCCTCATGTACTTCGTCCAGGAACACAGGGACTTAATTCCGTTCTTCGTCTTGGGGGAATGATCTCCAGCGAGCCCGCAGTCGAATGGGCGCCCTTTGACTACCTGCCCGTACCACTGACGATGGCAACTGGTGAGAGTAGACTGGTCGACCGACCTGCCGTTTTGGTCCAAGTAAGGCACCGCGACCGCAAACCGTGGACAGACGCATCGCACAAAGTTCAACTACACGGCATTATTGACTCGGGCGCCGACGCCTCCGTCGTCCCACTGTGGGCGCTTCGCGACTTGGGCGACACTGTCGACGAGAAGTCAAGACGATCTGTGTACGGCGTGGCGGGGCTGCTTCATGCATACAGCGCAAGGATCGGCCTAGAAATCAAGCATGGGCGCAAGTGGATCGACATGGGGACGGTGGACGTTTCCGTTCCCGACACGAAGTGGTCGCGCGATCCGGCATTCGTCTGGCCGATTGTACTGGGCCTCGGCGGCTTTTTTGACAGGTTTGACGTGTGCATCAGCCACCCAAAGAAGTCGTTCTGGCTCGGCAAGGCGGGCAAATGGCCATGACCCGCGGCGCGGGCGGGCGGCCGTCGCTCTGACGCGGCGCGCCGGCCCTTAATGTTTCCAAACCCGAATTTTGAAACATTTGCCGCCGGCGGGCTCGCCGCCGGGTCAGGGCGACGCGGCAAAGTCCGCGCCGGCCACGATGCTGGCGAACTCGGAGGCCAGCGCAAGGTTGAGCGCAACCGAGAGTGCGGTCATGGCCAGGCCCAGCCACATGCAGTTCCTGGCCTTTGCGGGATCGTCGCGGCGTATCGCAAGGTATGCGACCACCCCGCCGAGCACGGAAAAGAGGGCCGGCAGGGCAAACCACCAGCCGCTGCGCCGGCGGCGCCCATCCTCTGCCCACTCGCCGTCGCGCACGGGGGCCGCAGGGCGCGGGCGCGTTAAGAGTGCTCGCGGCCGGCGCGCCGGACGGCGCGGAGCGGCCCGCAGGACGGCGTTGAAAACCAGTACAAAAATTTTTAAATGTATCAAAAATATTGGCAATACAAATATTATTTTGATTATTTATAGTTCCAAGTAATAATTTGCTTAATAACAATAACAATATAATATTAATAATATAACAAAATATATTATAACATATTGAAATAATCTACATAATAATAATCAAAAAATAATAATAGTGTATAATTTAAAATATGACGAAAAATTTCGTGTTGGTAGGCGAGGGCCGGCCCCGACGGCGCGCCGGCGCACGGCACAGGGGTCACGGCGTGGCGCATGCCACTGCATATTCGAGTTTTGCGGGGCCGCGCGCGGCGGGGACGGGGCCGGGGAAGGGGCCTGCGCTAGCGCCCGTCATGCAGCGGATGCGGGGACGGGATGCCCAATCTGGCCCGTCCATCCGCCCGCCCGCCGCCGCGCCCCCGAAGCGCATGCGAGGGCCGCATGCGGCGCAACCGCCGCGCATCGCCCTGGCCGCGCTGCGGGCCCAACGCATAATACCGCGCCGCGCCGGCCCTGGCCATGGAAGACGCAGGCGACGCCCTTACGGCCGACGGCCTCGAGCGGCTGGTCGGGGAGAGCGGCGGCATACGCGAGTACGCCAAGCGGCTTGAAATGGACGCCCGCCGCGCCCCCTACGATCCAGCCTCGTATTGCAGGGCCGCCCTGATGCAGGCGGAGGCGGGCCGGCACGGCAGGGCCGTGCGCCTGCTGCGCGAGGTCCTGCGCAGCGACCCCGACAACGCCCCGGCGCTTGCGATCATGGGCACGGCGTACACGTACGCCGGGCGCCCTGCAAGGGCCGCAAGGTTGTGCAGCAGGGCCATCCGGCTGGATCCGAGCCTGTCCTTCGCGTACTATATGCGCGGCAAGGCAATGGCAAGGCTGGGCCGGCCCCGGGCCGCACTGCGCATGTTCCGCGCCGCCGTCCGCCTCGATCCAGACGACTACGACTCGCACGAAAGCATGGGCCTCGCACTGGCCATGGAGGGGCGCCACATGCGGGCCGCCGCCTGCTTTAGGCGGGCCGCCGCGATCGAGCCCCGAGCGGTCTTTTCCATGATGCTCGCCGGCCACTGCCTGGGACGCTTGGGGCGGCACGAGGATGCCGTGGCCGAGTTCGACAGGGCCATCGAGGCGGCGCCCGGCGTATCGTTCATGCACTACCTGCGCGGCGTCTCGCTGTCCTCACTGGACCGGCACGCCGAGGCGGCCGCATCGCACGAGGCGGCCGCCGAGGCCGACCCCGGCAACCCCCTCATGTGGGCCGCCAAGGCGTTCAGCTGCGCCAAGGCCGGCATGGTTGAGCGGGGGCGGGCCAGCCTCGAAAAGGCCGTGGCCCTGAGGCAGGCCGGCTCGCGCCCCCGCCTGGACGACCTGGAACCCCTGTTCGGCAACATTGCGGCGGGCCCGCCCAGGGACGTGCTTGCGATGCTCGGCGGCACCGCCTCGGCCGTGGACGTCGACATGGCCATTGAAGAGGCGCGCGGGGCCGTCGCCGCCGCGGAAGCGGATGCCGGGTGACGGGCCGCGCTCCGCGGCCCTGCCGCCGCGGGTCTAGCGCGGCGCGCATTCCGCGAGAGGTTGCGGCGGCGCCGGCGTCCGTTGCCGGCCCCGCATGCAGTTCGCTGCGCGGGGCGGCCGGCGCGGCCCGATCGCGGGCCGCGGGCGGCCCTGCCTGCCTGCTTTTTCAGGGCGGCGGATCTGCCCGCAGGGCGCCGCCGCCGCCGCCGCCGCCCCGTGTGCGGCGGGACAAAAGTCCAAAGCTGCCGCCGCGCCGCGGGCCCAACACATAATACCGCGCCGCTCGGGGACTGCACAGTGGGGAGCGGGGATGGCGACTCCGTCGCCAAAGAGTTCGAGAAGGCGGTCGAAGAGTGCGGCGGCGCGCGCAAGTGCGCAATGATGCTCGAGAGGTACGCCCGCAGCCGCACCGGCAATCCCGACGAGCGCCACACCGCCGCCATGATGCAGCTGGCAGCGGCGCGTCCCGGCAGGGCCGCGCGGCTGCTGCGCGAGGCGCTGCGCATGGATCCCGGCAGGGCCGACCTGCACGTGGCCATGGCGCGGGTGCACATGCACGCGGGACGCGCCGCCAAGGCCGCAAGGTCGTGCAAAAGGGCCGTCCGGCTGGATCCGCAGTCGACCGACGCGCACAGGGCGTACGCCAACGCAATGGTGCTCGCGGACAGGCCCCGGGCGGCGCTGCGCCTGCTCCGCGCATCGGCGCGCATCGACCCGGGCAGCGCAGAGGCGTACGACGGCATCGCCCTTGTGCTGATCACAATGGGGCGCTACAAGAGGGCCTCCGCCTACTGCAAAAAGGTCGCCGCACTCAGGCCCCGGTCCGCCTACGCCGCCCTGTGCACGGGCTACTGCCTGGGGGGCGCGGGGCTGCATGCGGAGGCCGTCGCCGAGTTCGACAGGGCGATTGCGCTGGCCCCCGGCGCGTCGCTGGTGCACTACATGCGCGGCCAGTCGCTCTCCGAGCTGGGCAGGCATGCGGAGGCCGTCGCGTCGCACGGGGCGGCCGTGGATGCGGACCCGGGCAACCCAGCCCTGTGGGCCGCCAGGGCCGTCGGCTGCTCCAAGGCGGGCATGGCCGCCGAGGGCAGAAAGTGCCTCGAAAAGGCCAGGGCCCTGAGAAAGGCCGGCTCGCAGGCGCGCGTCGACGACATGCGGCCCGTCTTTGGCGACCAGGTCGGCGGCATGGCCGACGCCGGACTCGTCATGATCTCAATGGCCATGCCGGACGAGATGATCGACAGGTCCATTGCCAACGCGGACAGGGCCGTCGCCGCCGCCGAGGGGGGCGCGGCGGAAGGGTAGGGGCGAGCCCCTAAGCGGGGCCCCGCCGGGGCCGCGGCGCGGGCAGGGGCCCGCGCGCCGGCTCCGTCCCGCCGCGCCGGGCGCCGGCGGAATGCCGGAGGGAGGGGGGCGCGAGGCGAGGCGAGGCGAGGAGGCGCCGGACGCGGGCGGCGGGGTGGGCGGGATCCCGCGCGCCCCTGCCTGTCCTTCCGCCTCCCCCACCCCCAACGCAATAATACCGCGCCGCGCGGGGCCCGCGCAGTGGAGAGCGGGGAGATCGGCGCCGAAGCCGAAGATCTCAAGAGGGCGGTGGAGGAGGGCGGCGGCATTCGCCGGTACGCGGCGATGACCGAGAGGGAGGCCCGGCGCGGCACCGGCAACCCCGCCGAGCGCTGCGCCGCCGCCCTGCTGCAGCTGGCTGCGGACAGGCCCGGCAGGGCCATGCGGCTGCTGCGCGAGGCGCTGCGCATGGATCCCGGCCTGGCCGCCGCGCATGCGATCCTGGGCAGGGTGCACCTGCGCATGGGCCGCCCCGCCAGGGCCGCAAGGTCGTGCAAAAGGGCCATTCGGCTGGAGCCGCAGTCGGCCACTTCGCACGAGGCGTACGGCAGGGCGCTGGTGGCCATGGACCGGCCCCGGGCTGCGCTGCGCATGTTCCGCGCCGCCGTCCGCCTCGACCCCGACAACGCCGAGGCGTACGACGGCATGGGCTTTGCGCTGGTCGAAATGGGGCGCTACAAAAAGGCCGCCGCCCACTACAAAAAGGCCGCTGCGCTCCAGCCCGAGTCCGTCTATGCCGCCATATGCGCGAGCTACAGCCTAGAGTGCGCAGGGCTGTACGAGGCGGCCGTCGCCGAGCTTGACAGGGCGATTGCGCTCGCCCCGGGCATGGCGTTCGCGCACCACCTGCGCGCCGAGTCGCTCTCCAAGATGGGCCGGCACGCCGAGGCCGTCGCGTCGCACGGGGCGGCCGTGGATGCGGATCCGGGCAACCCCGCCCTGTGGGCCGCCAAGGCCGTCAGCTACTGCAGGGCCGGCATGGCCGCCGAGGGCAGAAAATGCCTCGAAAAGGCCAGGGCCCTGAGAAAGTCCGGCTCGCGCCCGCGCCCCGAAGACCTGGCGCCCCTCTTTGCCGACCTGCCCGGCGGCATGTCGGGCTCGGCCGCCGGCCGGTTCGCGGCCACCGTGTCGGACGAGAGCATCGACATGTCGATCGCCGAGGCGGCCAGGGCCGTCGCGGCCGCCGAGGGGGGCGCGGCGGGGTAGGGGGCAGGGCGCGCCCGTGGAACGGCGCCGGCTCGCCCGTCACGCCCCCTGAGCCGGCGGGGCGGCGCTGTGGCGCGAATTGACCATTGGACAGCAATCGCAGAGCAGGGGAATGGGCGGCAGCCGCAATTCCAGCCGGCGGCATTCTGCACCTTTTGGCCTGCATCGTCGCCTGCGAACGGGCCCGTGGGCAAGGGTGTGCGCCCCGGGCTCGACGGCCGCCGGCCGCCGCTCAGTCCGCGTGCCGGTCCAGCCCCTTCCGCCCCAGGCGGGAGTCGTACTCGCCCATGACAAACTGGGCCCCGATCAGCACGAGCCTGGCGGCGCCGGCCGCCCCTGCCCCGGCCTGGGCATCCCCTCCCCCGCCGTCCCCCGCCCTGTCGTCCGCATAGATGCGCCTGCCGAACCGGAGTATCTCGCTTGCCAGCCGCCGCGCATCCCCGTCGGCCTCGTACGCCGTCAACAGCCTGCGCGCCTGGCCGCGCCACAGCCGGAACCGGTCCGACCCGAGCAGCCTGTACGCCTCGTTGGCGTCCTCCTCCGGCAGGCTGCCGTCCCCGGCCGCGCCGATCAGGATTTTCTGCAGCCCAGGGATGTCCCGGTCTTCCGTCTTGCGCTTGCGCTGCACGTCGGCGACCATCTTGGCGCCGTCCCTTCCCCTGTCCTCTATGGCCTGCCTGGCCCTGCGGTCTATCCAGAGCAGATCCTCGAACGACTCGCGGTGGTCGGCGCCGTCCATCGGCAGGTGCGTCGCCTCGCCCCTGGCGCACGACGCGAGCCGCAGCGCGTCTGCGTCGTTCCCGGCTGCCTCGGCCCTGTCCGTGGCATAGTCGTACACGACGAGGTGCACGCGCCGCGCCCGCCCCCTTCCGCCCTCCTGGAGGTACGCCAGCACCGCCTTCTGCCCCTCGCCGCGCCGCCCGCTGCGCCTGCCCATCGGCACCTCGCCCATTGCGTCGAGCCCGATCTCCTTGACGTGCCGGACGATCTCGTTGAACGGCGTCGACTGCGGCATCATGTCCGACTCGGCCTCCAGGCGCCCAATGACGGAGTCGGCGCCGGAGCCCTGCCCCGCCAGCGCCTTGACGTCCATCGCCATCCTCCCGTTGAACTCCTTTGGGTTGGGCATCTTGCCGAGTATCTCGACGTCGGTCCCGACCACCTTGCCGGCCACCTCTATCTTTTCCATGAGCCTGCCGACCAGCCTCAGCAGGCCGTCCAGCTCGCTGGCCGGGTAGCATGCCCGGGTGCGCACCGTCCCGTGCCGGCTCGTGAGCCTGTCGACCCTGCCCGTGCGCTGCACTATGCGCATCGGGTTCCACGGCAGGTCGTAGTTGACGACATAGTTGCAGTCCTGGAGGTTCTGCCCCTCGGAGAGCACCTCGGTCGACACCAGTATGTCCGCCTCTTTCTCGCCCTCGGCGAGCGCGTCGCCGTCGGGCAGGTTGGCGAGCGGCGCGAACCGCCTGATAATGTCCTGCCTAGAGTCGGGGCCGGTGCCCCCGTGTATGAGCTGGACGTCCTTGCCCCTGAACGCCCCTGCCAGTTTTTCGTGCAGGTGCCTCGCCGTGGCGGCGTACTCGGTGAACACCAGGACCTTGCGGCCCTCCCCGTCCAGCGCGCCGTCCGCTATGATCGCGTCGCGGACGGCCTCGAACTTTTTGTCGACCTCTACGCGGTCGACCGCCTCCCCGAGCGCCCGCAGCGTCCCGAGGTCGGACACCGTGTCCGCCAGCATGGCCTTGACGTCGTACGACCCGCCGGCCTTTTCCTCCGCCATGCCCCCCACCAGCCTCACGAACGCCTCCTCCGGATCGCCGCCCTCGCCCTCGCCCTCGCCCTCGCCGTCGATCTCGCGGCTGTCCCACTTTGCGAGGGCCGCGTTGAACTCCCTGACGCGCAGCATGCGGCCGTTTCGCAGGGCCCTCTCCACGTGCTCGTACATGCGTATCTTGTTTCTGATGCTGATCTTGACGGCCTCGGCGCTCGACTCGAACCGCTTGAGGAGCAGCACGACCTGGAGGTGCGCCCGCGCCGTGTGCCGGTCCCTCTCCTCGCGCGTCAGGGCCGTGTCGTACCTCTCGGGCGAGTACGGGGCCATCGTAAGCGACAGTATGTCGTCGTAGAGCCTCCCGAATATGTCCCCGTACAGCCCCGCCATGTCGTACTTGATGGGCTTGTACTCGTGGTCCGGAAATGTGATCTTGCGCCCGTTGATCTCGTCGTCCCCGTACACGGCGCGAATGAACGAGCGCGTGCGCCTCACCATCACGGCGTCGAGCAGCTGCTGTATCTTGTCGAGCCCCCTGTCCAGGTCCTTGTTCGTCGCGTCGCGCATGTGCCCGTACAGGTCCGCGATCCCTGCCGCCTCCCAAAAGTGGTCGTCCCTTTCCTTTGTGATGATGGAGAGCTGGTAGTACAGGTCCATCAGGGAGTTGTTGATCGGGGTGGCCGTGAGCAGGAGCACCTGCTTTGGGGCGCCGACCGAGAGGACCTTCATCAGGTTCTGGCGCCGCTGGGCGTTCTTTGAGCGAAAGTTCTGCGACTCGTCCACCACCACCAGGTCGATGTCCTTGAACCTCCTGGTGTCGTCGGCGAACCCCTCGCGGCCCATCGACTCCATCGTGACCATCTGCCTCGCCACGATGCCCGCCTCCTTTAGCTTTTCGTCCCACACGCTCCTGAGCACCTGCGCGGGGGCCACGAGCATGACCTGCCTCCCCTCGTCGAGCATTTTTTGGCGCATGATCTCGATTCCCATGTTGGTCTTGCCCAGGCCGGTCGAGTCGGCGATGATCGCGCCGCCGTGGTCGCCCATGATGTGCGCCGCCGTGTCGACGGCGTCCTGCTGGAACGCCGCCAGCCTTGCGCCCCCCTGCCTCGGCCTGTCGCCGCGGCGCAGGATGCTCCTGTACTTTTCAAAGAGCATCTTCATGTAGACGTCGTGCGGCGGGGGCGGCGCGCCGAACTTTGACTGCCTCAGGACCCGCAAAAGGTCGTCCTTTGCGTCCGCCGCCTCGCCCCACATGCGCTTGAACCACCGGCTCGCCTCGGCCACCGCGATTGGCTGGTACAGACCTGCGTTGAGCTCGTAGTTGCCGGCCATGCCGCCGGCCGTCAGGTTGCTCGACCCGATGAACGCCGAGCTGTCGCCGAGTATGTAGCACTTTGAGTGGTTGAACCGGCTCGGCCCCAGGCGGACCTGCACGTTGGATCTCTCTAGCATTGCGATGAGGCTGGCCGTGTTGTCGCGCTGCTCCCGGCCCAGGTCGTCCGCGTCCAGCGCGGCCTTGACGGTCGGGGGCTCGTCGTGCGCAGTGCCGAGCGGCCCTGCGTGCATCTCGGCGTGCCGCTCGAATGAGACGGAGGGGGGCCGGATGGACCCCTTGCCGAGCAGGAGGCGCAGCGAGAACCGGTCGCGGCGGACCGCAACCTCTAGGTCCTTTCTCAGCAGGCCGTACCCCGCCACGTCAAAGTAGCCCGTCGATACGTCGAGCTGGTCGACGCGCGGAATCTCCGAGCCCAGCACGCGCTGCATGGTAACGCCCCCAGTCTCGTTGTCGATAATGTCCCGCTGAATGCGCCCGTCTGTCATTTTTTGGCACCCCTTCCAGCCTTTGCGATGGCCTCGAAGTGCGGCATTGCTGCCTTGCGCACCTCGCCGTAGAACCTCCTGAGGACCTTGTTGTCCGACCAGTCGGCCGCCTCGGCGTCAAGGAGGGACGGGTCTTCGTCGAACTTGAACGAGTCCAGGACCATTCGGTACTCGTCCCTCGAGAGGCCGTAGGCGTGGGCGACGAGCGCGTCGAGCCTCGCCGTAGTGTCGATCCGCTCTGCGGGTGACATCTCCTCCGGTTCGATGCCGAGTGACTCGGCAAACGCCGCAAAGTCACTCTTTGCCCCCTTTTTGCTACACGTAAGACGCGCGGCGGCAGTAGCAATTCCGCCGTCATGTTGAGAGGGGGCGGGGATGGCGAGGCTTTTGATTATAGGGGACAAATGCATCTGTACCTTTGATCGGGCTACAAAATCAAGAGTTGTTGAGTTTAGTATGCCACACAGATATGCAATTTTTTGGCTGTATTCGCCGCTCAAGTCAACTCTGTGATTCTTGGTAAGCAAGATGCTGCTCAGTGAGCCTGTGTGAAACTTGTTGGGCGGCAATATGGACGCAATCATGGTTCGCGTATTAGTTGCACCAGATACGTCACGAAAAACGATCACGTTTGACTCGTGAAAATCCCTACAACGGCCCACGTAACTCCTTTTCTTTTCTAGGACGGCCAGTCCTTCTGACGGATCTGCGGTAAAGTCAGGAGTTGAAAAGTCATGGTTGAATTGGTGTATGTTTTTTCCACCAAGGATGAGCCAGCCCTTCTGGTCATCCTTAAATAGATCTGCATCCTTAGCGGCGTGTAAACCACTTGAAAGAATTACCTGCCACCCGTCGTCGGATTGTTCACCCAGTGCTTTCAATCGAGAGAGCCGTTCAAGTAGTGATCGGGCGTCTTCAGAAACTTCTGGAATGCCAAGATCCGTGGGTGACACCATTTGGATTTTTCGTTTTGAGCAAACCGTGAACTTGTCACTCTCCGTCCTGTCGTCCGCCAGTGATGATACATTGTGCAGGTAGAACGCGGCAGGGAACTTGTCTGGGCCGTCCTGCAGGTTTAGTGCTGTGAAAAGTAGGAACCTATAACTGGAGTGGATCGGGAATATTTTTTTGCGGTTCTCAAACACGTATACTTGGGCGATGTCCATACCGAGCAACCGCCTGCGCATGTCCGTCGAGCCCGTGTTTCCGAGTATTTGTGACGGGATCACGACAGATATTGCTCCCCCTTCCGCAACAAGACCCAGCATACGTTCAAGGACGAGCTGCCACATGTCCTTGTCGCCTGTGCCCTGCATCTTGAATGTCCTGTAAAAAGCACCACGTTCTTTGAATGACTGGAGGTATTCTGCGTACGACTTTGCCACTTCGGGGTTTTTGAGTAGTTCCTTTACTCGTTCGTTCTTTTTCGTGTTCGTCGCCAGCGAGCGGAACGACGGATCGTGTGGAGTAAAGAACTCGTTTTTTGACGGTTTTGGCTTTTCCCACGGGGGGTTGCCCACCACCAGGTCGAATCCCCGCCGCGCATCCGTGAACGCGTCCATCATTTCTAGCTCCCAGTGAAAGAACGAGTACTTTTCGGACAATTCGTCGGCTCTCCTTCTGGCTGAGAGCGCTTCCTTGTCTGTACTGGACGGCATGGCCAACCTGCGGACATACGCGTCCTTCCGCTTGGTCTTTGGCGGTATTATTGACGGGTCAATTGTCGAGGCTGCCATCACGTCGAGTGTGATGCGATGCATTGCAGTCTGCTTCCTGTACTCCTCGTATCCCTTCCTGCTGGCGCGGGCCTGCTCGACCGTAATGTCGGGAGCGTGGGAAACCCTGTCTATCATGGCGCCATGATCTGCCGGATCAGAAAGCCATTCATCCATGCTGGAATCCTTAGGATCCCCGATGTCGGCCAGCCATCCGCCGATGGTCGAGTCGCCATGTTTAACATGGTGGTCGAGGTAGGTGAGTGGCATGCCAATGGCGAATGAGTCTAGCCACAACGATAGGCGCGCCAGTTCAGCTGCAAGGCCGTTCAGGTCGACTCCGAATATGCACCGCTTCATTATCCTGCGTTTTAGTAGCACGTCGGCTGTAAGCAGGCTTTGGTCTATCGTGACCCCCCTTTCGACCTGCGCCTTGACGACGTCCATTCGATCCTTGTCGATCTCGGAGACAAGTGGATGGTCTGGGTGTGAGCTGAGTACGCCGGTGGCCCACCTCGTGATCTGGTTGAGTGCCTCGACCAGAAAGTGGCCCGATCCCATCGCAGGATCGAGCACCTGTAGATCCAGTATGCGGTCGATACATACACGATGGTTTTGATCAGTTGGACACTTTTTATACTTGCGTATGTCCGCGGCCACCTTTTTTCGACGCCACTCTAGGATTGGTTCTAGCCCCCTCTCCACCAGAAACGACACTATCTCGTCGGGCGTGTAAAAGCTGGCCGAGGCCTTGCGCGTGGCGATCCCTGCCCCGGAAACTAGGTACAGATCGTTCTTCTTGTACGAATAGGTCGACTCTTCCTTTGTCTCCACTTCGCGCACGCCACCCTTGTCTTCCAGCAGCATGATGTCGCGTCTCGCCTGACGAATCTCAAACTCAAGAAGTGACTCGTATATGCTGCCCAGGTGCTTTACCCCGAGATCACCGTAGTCGACGGCCTGCCCGTCGGTCTCGAGCAGGGAGCGCAGGGCGGCGGCGATGAACCGGTTGCGCACCCCGATGCCGTCCACATCTGTCCTAGAGCCGAACAGCCCCCCGTTGTACTGGGGAAGGTTGTGGCGGGGGCTGCCGTCCCTGATGCACTCGAATAGCCTGAGCAGGGCGCTCCAGCACTCGCAGCCGTCGGGGTCGGCCTCGTACTTGTCAAGCGCGGCATGCACAGAGCGGAGGGATATGGGCAAGTACTTGATGGTGGGGCATAATGTTTTTCATGATTTTGCCGGAGTTTTGCATTGTTTGACAGATTGAATTACGGATTTTATCTGAGTTTCGCATTGTTTGACAGATTGAATTACGGAAAAGCTGTGCATTTTGGCAATATGCGTAACGAAGTACGACAGAATTGACTGTTAATTCTAACCTTTCCGTCGCAAACTTGAATTTGTCGATGCGTCAAGAGGTTTGTCGAATTGAAGCTGTGCTGCTTGCCGGCTTGCATCAGGAACCGACTAGGTATTTGACTTGTAGTGGATTATCTTTCTCTGTCGCGAAGCCGTAGAAGATGGCCAGCTGGTACGTGAATACGCATCCCAGTACGCGCTGGTTGACGGCCTTCTTGCCGCGCACGGGCACCGAATCGAGGCCGAACGTGCTCTTGAGGCGTCCCTGCTCGGGCTCTACCGTCGTCGACCGCTGCACGTACACCTCGGCGCCGCCGCCCTTCAGGTACCACTCGTCGCTCTCGGCCATCGCCTGCCTGGCCGCCTCTGCCCGGGTCAACGGGCCGGACTTTTTGCCGCCCCTTCTAATCCCGCCCGCCACCTTTCTTGTCCACGTGAGCAGGCGCCCGCCCTTTCCACCGTTTGCTTTTGAGGTGAGCTCCTTGACCTTCAGGAAGAGCTTTGAGTCGTGGTACGCATGGTCACCGAGAATCACTTGGATCACTTGTAGCGGAAGGTCTGGCAGCATATTCATCGCGACCTTGTTGTCGGCCGCGTTGGCCGGAGTCGTGGTGGCGGCAAGCGGCACGGGCACGCGGCCCGTGCTGGTAACTTGGTGGCATTTGTACCCGTACGTGTAGTTTCCACGCTTTCTCGTCCATTCTGCCTCGGTGTCTATTCCCGGGCGCGGCTTTTTGCCGGCTTTCTTGTCCTTTTTGTGGTGGACGAGGTAGCGCCACGCGTTCATGATCGTGCTGTCGATGGCGACCACCACCGCGTCAATGAACTTGTACGCTATAAAATGCCGGCCCATGTCTGATATGATCTTCTCGAGCGGCAGGGTCGCAAACCTGCGGTCGAATGTCCGCCTGTCGGGAATTTTTTTCAGCCCGCATGCCTTTACGATCTTTCTATTGTATTCCAAATCCTGTGTGAGGAACCAATAGAGCGACCTCACGCTGCCGCGCTTGGTCCACAACATCACCACAAGGCAAGACAGGATCGTCCTCGTACTGAAAACGTACGGCCGGCCCCTCTTTGACGCCTGATTTTCACCGCCGAGCGTGAGGATCCTGATCAGAAAGAGGATTCCCAGCAACACCGACCCATCTGGCATCTTTTCAAAGTCCTTGTGCCTTGCCATGTCACGTCAGCGCCCAACCGGTACCTTATCAGTTTTTCTGTCAAAACTATTAGACCCACTAGTCCAATTGTGCTCACACGCGACGTATTATAGGTTACGTCGAGTTTCGAAAACTCGAATTCCCCAACCGAGTTTCGAAAACTCGAATTCGGGCACCCCAATTTCGTAATTGTTTGCCCCGACTGCACAAATTGAGGCTCTAGAATTATGCCCCACCTTCAAGTACTTTGGGTCGCCCACGGGCAGCAGGTTGCGCGACTCGGCGTACAGGACGAACCACACGCGGTACATGACGGCAAGCGCCGTCTCTTTTGCGCGCGCAAGATCGGCTTTGCGAAATTTCCTCTTCATGTCGTGGTCCAGCACGCCCTTTGCAATGTCGAGAAACAGGCCGTCCGCGGCGAGTATCTTTGTGCGCAGGTCTTTTTCTAGCTCTGCCGCCTTGTGGATAGCCTGGTCAAAGAACTCGTCGACTTGGGGGCGGTCGCCCGCGTGCGTCGCAAACCCGAAGAGGGCCGCCAGGTACCGCCGCGGTTCCGCCCCCCCCCCCCCGAGTCGATTTCAAGGTAGTTGGTCGTGGACGCGGACACCCTGCTGGTGTACAGCCTCCATTTCCTGCCGTTCGTCAGTATGACCCAGCGGGAGTGCTTTAGCTCGGCGACGGCCGTGTAGCTGGGGGCCACGTCGTCCCTAGTCCTCGTGCTCAGATCGCGCCCCACGGGCGCTACCACCACGGATGCGCCCCCGAAGCGGTATGCCGCCCCGACCTTTTTGGCGCCGTCCAGGCTCCATCCGAGCGCCCCGAGCATGGCCTCGGGCCCCTTTTTGATGGCGGCCCCCGCCGCCTCCGCCTCGGGCCCAACGTCCCGACGCAGGTCGTCCCAGAGGCGGTTCTTGAGATAGTGGTTTGAAAATATGCCGCGGTTGTCAAAGTACGCCGCCGCCTTTGGGATGTGGTGTATCGCCTTGTTTAGCCCCCCGAGGTACCTCGTGGGCAGCGTGCCGGAGATGTCGCAGGAGGCGAGTATGCCGCAGACCCTCTCGTACTCGCCCTCGCCGTCGAGCGGCACGGCACGGCTGTCGCCGAGCGCCCTCAGGAAGAGTATGTTGCGGGATGCGAGGAACACGACGCAGTCCTTGTCGGAGGCAATCACCTTTTTGATCTCCGCCACGCTCTTGGGCCCCGACTCTGCGAGCATTACGAACGCGAGCGGGTCGGTGCCGTCGGATCGCCGCATGCCGTAGCACTTCCACCCCTTGCGCCCAAAGTCTAGCGGCTGGGCCTGCCTGGGATCGACGTCAAAGAGGGAGAGCAGGCGCTCGGTGCGCGCCGCCGCCTTTGTGCCGCCCTTTTCCACGGCGGCGGGCCAGCGTATTCCGCTATAAGCGTTTACTATATAAGACGGGTGCACATTTGGCCGGCTTGACCGTCAATCGGCACCCGGCGGGGACGCAGCGGCGCGGATTGCCCAATCCTGCCACGGGCTTGTGCCGCCTGCTGGCGCCCGGCAGTCCGCTGGCGGGGGTCTGGTAGCGGCCGCCGGGCTTCGCCCACTCTTCCCTGCCGACCGCACGGCGCCCGCACGCACCGCCGGGCGGGCGGCAGAGTTTTTACCGTGCGCGACGCGCGCGGCGGCATGGGGGGAGAGGAGCCGAGCGGCGTCCGGGCATCCAGGTACTCGCTGTCCCCTGCGATCGCGAACATGCTGTCGGAGCGGAGGTTCGGCGAGGCCGCCGAGGCGTGCGAGCGCGCAGCCGCCGCGGATCCCGGCAGCATACCCGTCTGCCTGGCAAGGGCGATCGCGCTCGCCGGCCTGGACCGCGTCGACGATGCGGCGGCCTGCTACGAGAGGCTCGTCCGCATGTGCGACGGCGCGCTCGACGCCGATGCGAGCGACGCGATGGCCGCCGGCCACAAGGCGCGCGCGCTGTACTGGCTCAACCGCCCCGACGAGGCCGCCGAGGCGGCCGCCAGGGCCCTCGAGTCGGGGCTGGCGGGAGCCGACATGCACGTGATTCGGGGATGCGGGCTCGACGACACGGGGCGGTTCGGCGAGGCGATCGAGGCGTTCGAGATGGCCGTCGAGATCGAGCCGCAGAGGACGGACGCATGGGAGCACATGGTCGGCGCGCTGAACCGCATGGGCCTCTACGAGGATGCCGCCGCATGCGGCGCAAGGGCGGTGCTCGCCGCGCCCGCCGACGCGGTCCGGCTGGCCAGCCTCGGTCACTCGCTGCACATGGCAGGGCGCAACGCCGAGGCCGTCGAGGCGTGCGGCAGGGCCCTTGCGATCGACGGCGCCCTGAGCGACGCCCACGCCGCCAAGGCCCGCGCGCTCGACGCCCTCGGCCGCCGGGACGAGGCGCGCCGGTGCTGCCGCGACATGGTCCGCGCCGCGCCGCGCAGCGCGGACGCGTGGTACATCAGGGCGGCGGTCCTGCAGGACATGGGGCTGCACAGGAGGGCCGTAAAGTCGCTCGCCCGCGCCGTGCGGCTCGACCCAGCCATGGCCGCGGCGCACGAGGCCATGGCCGAGTCGTTTACGGCCCTCGGGCTGCACGCCAGGGCCGTCGATGCGTGCGACGCGGCCATTGCGGCGAGCCCGCGCCGCGCCGCGGCCCACGCCGCCAAGGCGCGGCACGCCGGCGAGGCGGGCAGGCATGCGGAGGCGCTCGCATGCGCCGACGATGCCCTGCGCCTCGACCCGCGCCTGGCCGAGGCGCACCTGGCCCGGGCCGAGGCCCTGGTCGCCCACAAGAGGCGCAAGGAGGCGGCGGCGAGCGCGGCCGAGGCGGCAAGGCTCCGCCCCGCCATGCACAGGGCGCACGCCGTCATGGCCGACTGCTACTGCGCGCTCGGGCGGAACAGGAAGGCGCTAGCATGCGTCGACGAGTCGATACGGATCGAGCCGGACGAGCCGTTCCCGCACATGGTAAGGGGCACGATACTGGTCCGCCTGGGGCGCCGCGCCGAGGGGATCGAGTCGTACGACAAGGCCATCGAGTGCGACCCGGCGTACACGCCGGGCTATGTCACCAAGTCCACAATGCTAGCGGCGGACGGCAGGCACGCGGAGGCTATTGCGTGCTGCGACGCGGCCATGAAGACGTGCCCCGAGGGGCCGCGCGGCGACTTTGCCCGCAGGATGGTATCGGTGCAGAAAAAGTCCCTAATGTCCGCGGCGGGGTCGCCGTAGCGGGGCGCGTAGGCGGGGGACAGAGCGGCATCCCGGCGCCCGCATCCGATCTGCGGGAGGGGGGCGGCGCCGGCGCGGCGGCGCCGATCGGCGCGGCGGGAGGAACGGGGGAAGGGGGAGGGATTCACGGGGCGCGGGCGCGGGGGCGCGGGGGACGCGGGCGCGGGCCAGCCCCTCTCCCCCCGCCAATTCTCTCCACTTCCTCCCTCCGCCTGACTGGCCGAGAAAAGGCAAATATGGCGCGGGCCGGCGGCGGCGGCATTGCCAAGATCCGGCGGCAGGGCAGGCAAGGCGGGCGCCGGCGGCACAGGCGTCGTGCGCCGAAAGGGCGGCAGGGCCGCGCGGCAGCTGCCTCCGCCGGCGCCGCCGGCGCTGCCGGTACCGCCGGCGCCCCCCGTCAGAAAAACGCGCATCGAGGGCCAGACCATATACGGGTACATGGCGCGGGTTCCTCCCGAAAGGATGGGCCCCGGGGATCCCGACGACCCGTACTCTACCCTGCCGGGGGGCAACGACAGCGAGTCTGTGAGGCTGATCAACACGGCAGGGATACTCAACCTTAGGGGCGACGAGAAGGGGGCCATGAGGTGCTACAAGGCGATCCTTGAGCGGCTCCCAGACAACTACGTCGCAAACTACGGCGTTGGAACGGCCCTACGCCTCGCGGGCAAGCCGCGCAGGGCGATCGCGTACCTCGAGAGGGCGATCAGGGTGTGGCCGGAAAACAGCATGGCGCACGGCAGCCTGGGATTCGCGCTGCACGACATGGGGGATTACGGGGATGCGATCAGGTCGTTCGACAGGGCGCTGGCGCTGCAGCCCGACGACCCGCTCGCGCTCAGGGGGAGGAAAAAGGCCGTCAAGGCCCTTGGCGCCGGGGGGAGGGGGCGCGGCGGCGGCGGCGGAAGGGGCGGCGGAAGGGGCGGAGGCAAGGCGGGGCGCCGGCGGGCGGGCACCTCGGCCCGAGCCGCCGGCGCAACGTAGCGGCGGCCCGGCCAGGATCTGCCATCCGGGGCAGGCTCGGCTCTTCCGCGGCGGCGACGGGCGCAATCCCTGGCAGGCTGCCCACTGCTACCTGTCGATCACGTGCGTCATTGTGCCAAAGTGCCGCAGGGCGCCGCCGTACGGACTGGTGACAATCGGCGCCACCATGTACTCTTCCCTCATGCGGGCCGGCAGCATGCCCTCGAACTCCCTAGCCTTCCTTACCGACGCCATCGAATAGTCGAAGAACTCGTCCTGGTTCCTGTCGCCGTCGATTATCACCCTGAGCAGTATGTGCCCGTCCATCTCGCCGACGCTGTATCCGAGCTTTTTGACGTACGGGAGATCCTTGTACAGCCCGAGCAGGGCGGCGGACATGTCGAACTCTTGCTGGACCGCGGCCATGGCCGGCCGTGTCACGCCCCTCTATTAGAGTGACATTGCGCGCGGATTCCTGCGGCGGCCGCGCCCCCTCCCCGCCGGCCCCCCGTGCGGGGCGGCGTGCGGCACTGCCGCGGCGCGGCGTCAGCCTGGCCGGTCCCCCTGACAGCGCTCCGGGGCACCGCAGGGGCGCGCCGGGCTCCGAACGCCGGGCGGCGCCCTACGGCGCGGGAATACTCCTAACGAGCGCCTCGCGGCACCGCCCCGCCTCGCGGCATTCTTTTACGGTCATGTCGTACCCGTTGTAGCACCTGCCATCCGGGCTCATAGAGTACAGGCCGTCGAAGTCAGCGAGAAAGATGCCGCTCAACAATGGCGCGCCCCGCCTTGTGGTTTTTCGGCGTTGACAGTCCCCTTGCCTCGGCGTACCCGTCCAGGGCGATCACGATCTCGTAGAACATCATGGTCGCCTCCCAGTCCAAGAACCTCTCGCCACCCCCCGCCAGCCTCTCGCGCGCCCTGCGGTCGTGCTCAACCTGGTGACGCCGCCACCCAGGATCCGTACCGTGCACGCGCCCACGCCCTACCTGTCGATCACGTGCGTCGTTGTGCCAAAGTGCCGCAGGGCGCCATCGTACGGACTGGTGACAAACGGCACCACCTCGTACTCGTCCCTCATGCGGGCCGGCAGCATGTCCCTGAACTCCCTGGCCTTCCTGATCGACTCCATCGAATAGTCGTGGAACTCGTCCTGGTTCCTGTCGCCGTCGATTATCACCCTGAGCAGTATGCGATCGGCCATCTCGCCGACGCTGTATCCGAGCTTTTTGACGTACGGGAGATCCTTGTACAGCCCGAGCAGGGCGGCGGACATGTCGAACTCTTGCTGGACCGCGGCCATGGCCGGCCGTGCCGCTCCCCTCTATTAGAGTGATATTGCGCGCGGATTCCTGCGGCGGCCGCGCCCCCTCCCCGCCGGCTCCTTGCGCGGGGCGGCGTGCGGCACTGCCGCAGCGCGGCGCCCCCTTGACAGTTCCGTGGCACCGCAGAGAACGCCTGGCTCCGAACGCCGGGCGGCGCCTTGCGGCGCAACGGCATCCGCGGGGCCGCCGACAGGGGCTGGACGAAGCCGCCGCGCCCGATGCCAGGGCGGCGGAGGGATCCGGCCTACGGCGCGGGAATGCTCCTTGCAAGCGCCTCGCGGCACCGCGCCGCCTCACGCCATTCTTTTTCGGTCATGTCGTACCCGTTGTAGTACCTGGCCTCTAGGCTCAAAGAGTACAGGTCGTTGTAGAAGTCAGCAAGGAGAGGAAGATGCCGCTCGACAATGGCGCGCCTCGCCTTGTGGTTTTTTGGTGTTGGAATCCCCCTTGCCTCGGCGTACCCGTCCAGGGCGATCACGATCTCGTAGAACATCATGGTCGCCTCCCAGTCCCAGAACCGTGCACCGCCGCCCTTTGCCAGCTTTTCGCGCGCCCGCTGGTCGTGCTTGACCTGGATGCGGCGCCACTCGGGATCCATGCCGTGCACGCACCTGTGCCCTACCTGTCGATCACAGGCGTCATTGTGCCAAAGTGCCGCAGGGCGCCGCCGTACGGACTGGTGACAATCGGCGCCACCATGTACTCCTCCCTCATGCGGGCCGGTAGCATGTCCTCGAACTCCCTGGCCTTCCTTACCGACGCCATGGAATAGTCGTGGAACTCGTCCTGGTTCCTGTCGCCGTCGATTATCACCCTGAGCAGTATGTGCCCGTCCATCTCGCCGACGCTGTATCCGAGCTTTTTGACGTACGGGAGATCCTTGTACAGCCCGAGCAGGGCGGCGGACATGTCGAACTCCTGCTGGACCGTAGCCATGCCAAGGAGCGCCATGCCCTTGTATTAAAGGATAGCCCACTCGCGGGCGCGCGTACATTCAGGTCTCTGGTAGCATCTGCGCAGCCTGCCAACTGCTGGCGCAGGGCACGGCGGGCGCCGGTACAGGCCTGAATGCGCACGCGTGCGCAGCATCCGCGCCTGCGCCCCTCCACTGCTAGTGCGGGGCGCAGCTGTGCCGGCGCATGCTTGAATGTTCACCGCCCCGACTCGACTTTCGGCAGGCTTTCTGCCCGCTGGTCCGCCGCGCCCGGGCCTGCGGGGCGCAGACCTGCCCCGGCACTGCATGTGACGGCCCTGACGCCGATGGCCGCCCGCCCGCCCGCCCGCCCGCCCGCCCGCCCGCCCGCCCGCCCGCCCGCCCGCCCGCCCGCCCGCCCGCCCGCCCGCCCGCCGGCGCCCGTATCCGGGAAAGGGGTCGCAGCGCCTGGTCACCGGCCGGCCGGCTGCGCCGCACGGCATAAATCCGCCCAGCCGTGCCGGCGCGCATGGGAGGCCGGCCGCATGCCGCAGGGCGGGGCGGCGGATCCCCCCGGCGCGGCCCCGGCCCGGACGGGGACGCCCCGCCGGCCGATGCGAGCATTGGAGACGGCGGCCCGGACGGCGCCGATCTGCGCCCGCGCCGCGGCGCCGAGCCCCCCGACCAGCGCGAGGATGCACCACGGCCGGACTACAGCAAGGCCGATCTGCACGAGCTGCGCGGAAGGCTAATGCTAGAGTTCGACCACTACGAAGAGGCCCTCGAGGCGTACGACGAGGCCGTCCGGCTCGATCCCGGCAAGGCCGAGCTGCACGACGTGCGCGGCCATCTGCTCCACGCGGTGGGCCGCCACGAAGAGGCCCTCGGGGCGTACGACGAGGCCGTCCGGCTCGAGCCCGGCCGGCCCGACATGGACTGGCTCCGCGGCGACGCCCTGGTGGAACTCGGCCGCCACGAAGAGGCCCTCGGGGCGTACGACGAGGCCGTCCGGCGGGATTCGCGCCTGGCCCCCGCGCACAGGGGGCGCGCCGCCGCCCTGCACGGGCTGGGCCGCCACGAAGAGGCGCTCGCAGCGCTCGACGCGGCGGAAGAGGCCGGCCTCCCCCCGCGCAAGGGCGGCTACGTCCTGCGCGGCACCATCCTCATGGCCCTCTCGCGGAACCGCGAGGCGGCGCGATGGTTCAGGTCCGCCGCAAGGTCTGACCCGCGCGACGCAAGGGCGCACGCGTGGCTCGGCATGGCGTGCTTTAGGCTCGGCCGCACAAGGGGGGCGATCGCGCACCTCGGCAGGGCCGTGCGGCTGGACCCGGGCGATGCGGACTCGCACTTTGTGCTCGGCGAGGCGCTGCTCGGCGCGGGGCGCGCCGGCGAGGCCGCCGCCGAGCTCGCCCGGGCCGCGCGGCTCGACGCCGGCTCGGCGAAAGTCCGCCTCAGGCTGGGCACGGCGCTGCTCGCGGCGGGCAGGCACAAAAAGGCGCTCGCCTCGCTGCAAAGGGCCGCGCGCCTGGACCCCGGCAGCGCCGAGGCGCACAGGGGAATGGGCCACGCGCTGTCCGAGCTTGGCAGGCACAAAAAGGCGCTCGCCGCGTTCGCCGAGGCCGTGCGGCTCGACCCCGGGGGCTACGGGCCGCACCTGGGGCTCGGCTGCGGGCTGCTGGCGGCGGGAATGCCCGGCAGGGCGCTCGCCTCGCTGGGCAGGGCCGCGAGGCTGGCCCCCCGCAACACGGCCGTCCACTTCAAGCGCGGCGAGGCCCACATGGGGCTCGGCCGGCCAAAAAAGGCGCTCGCCTCGCTGCGCAGGGCCGCCAAGCTGGACCCGGGCAACGCCGCCGTCCGCCTCAGGCTGGGCGAGGCGCTCTTGGCCGCGGGGCGGCCGGGCGACGCCCTCAAGGCGTGCGACAGGGCCGCCCGGCTCGGCGCGGACGCCGAGCAGGCGCGGCGGCTGCGCGATGCGGCGCTTGCGGGCCTCGGCGGCAGCGGCAGCGGCAGCGGCAGCGGCAGCGGCAGCGGCAGCGGCAGCGGCAGCGGCAGCGGCAGCGGCCCTCCTGCCCGCCCCCGCACGGCATAAATCCCTCATGCCCGGCGCCGCCCGCATGGGCTCATCCGCGGGCGGCGGCAGTAGCGGCGGCAGCGGCAGCGGCATTATCCCGCCGGCCCCGCCGCCAGGGGCGACGAGGCAATGAAGAGGGGCGCGAAGAAAGAGGCCCTGGCGGCGTACGACGAGGCCGTCCGGCTGGACCCAAAGAATGCAGGCCTGCGCAGGGACCGCGCCAGGGCCCTAATGCGCCTCGGCCGCGGCGACGAGGCGATCGCCGAGTACGGCGAGGCCGTTCGCCTGGATCCAAAGAACGCAAGCCTGCGCAGGGACCGCGCCAGGGCCCTAATGCGCCTCGGCCGCGGCGACGAGGCGATCGCCGAGTACGACGAGGCCGTCAGGATGGACCCGGGCGACGCGGGCATGCACGCGTCCCGCGGCGAGGCCCTGTCGGGGCTAAACAGGACCGACGAGGCGATCGCCGCGCTCGGCGAGGCCGCCCGGCTGGAGCCAGAGAGCGCCGACATGCACGAGGCCCGCGGCGACGCCCTGCTCGCGGCGGGCCGCGCCGCCGATGCGCTCGCCTCGTACGACGAGGCCGCCCGGCTGGAGCCCGAAAACGCCTCCCGGCACGCGGACAGGGGAGAGGCCCTTGCAAAGCTGGACAGGACCGACGATGCGATCGCCGCGTTCGGCGAGGCCGCCCGGCTGGAGCCGGACCTGGCGGACCGGCACGAGGCCCTCGGCGACGCCCTGCTCGCGGCGGGCCGCGCCGCCGATGCCCTCGCCTCGTACGACGAGGCCGCGCGGCTGGAGCCCGAAGACGCCTCCCTGCACGCGGACAGGGGAGAGGCCCTGATGGATCTGGACAGGACCGACGATGCGATCGCCGCGTTCGGCGAGGCCGCCCGGCTGGATCCGGGGGACGCGGCGTGCCACGAGGCCCTCGGCGTTGCCCTGCTCGATGCGGGCCGCAACGCCGAGGCCCTCGGGTCGTTCGACAAGGCAGTCCGGCTGGACCCCAACGGCGCCGGCGGGCACGGGGGGCGCGGCGAGGCCCTGCGCTGCCTTGGACGCCACAAGGAGGCGCTCGCCGCGCTCGACGAGTCGGCCGGCCTGGCGGCCCCCGGCGAGGCCGTCCTCGTCAACCGCGGCATTGTGTTCATAGAGCTCGGGCGGCCCGCCAGGGCGGTGCGCGACCTCGGGGCGGCCGCGGCCGCCAACCCGGGCAGCGCAACGGCCAGGGTATGGCTGGGGCTGGCGTACGAAAAGCTCGGCAACCGCAAAATGGCGCTCGCGCAGCTGCGCAGGGCCGCCGAGCTCGATCCCGGCAACCTGCACACGCGCATCCTGCACGGCAGGATGCTGTACGATGCCGGGCGCGCCGGCGCAGCCCTTGCCGAGTTCGGCGCGGCGGCGCGCCTCGACGGATCCAGCGCCGCGGCCCACGTGGGAAGGGGCCGCGCGCTGATGGCCGCCGGCAGGACCCAAAGGGCGATCGCCGCGTTCGGCAGGGCCGTGCGGGCGGACCCAGAGAGACTCGACGCCCGCACGGGGCTGGGCGGGGCGCTGATGGCCGCCGGCAGGGACAGGGAGGCGCTCGCCGCGTTCGACAGGGCCGCGCGGCTCGATCCGGGCAGCCAGGAGGCGCACGCGGGGCGGGGCGCCGCGCTGCTGAGGGACGACAGGCGCAGGGAGGCGCTCGCCGCGTTCCGCAGGGCCATACGGGCCGATCCCAAAAAGCACGACGCCCACATTGGAAGGGGCGTGGCCCTGCTCGAGATGGGCAGGCTGGAAAAGGGGCTCGCCTCGCTCGACAGGGCGGTGTCGCTCGGCGGCGGCGGCGACGGCTACGCGTTCGTCCACCGCAAGCGCGGCGATGCGCTGCACAGGCTGGGCCGCCACAAGGAGGCGCTCGCCGCGCTCGACAGGGCCGCGTCCATCGGGCCGGAGGAGTGGGATCTGCACCTCGCGCGCGGGCTCGTCCTGCACGACTTGGACCGCCTTGAAGAGGCGCTCGCCGCGCTCGACAGGGCCGCGTCGCTCGGCGGCGACGCCTGGGCGGTGCACTTTCAGCGCGGGGTCGTCCTGGAGGGCCTGGGCCGCCTCGCAGAGGCGCTCAAGGAGCTCGACGAGGCGGTGCGGATCGAGCCGGGCGCGTCCGCGCCGCACTACAGGCGCGGCATGGTCCTCATCAGCCTCAAGAGGGATGCCGAGGCGCTCGAGGCGCTCGACGAGTCGGAGCGCATTGAGCCGGGCTCGGCCCACGTCGCTTGCGGGCGCAGCATGGCCCTTGCCGATCTTGGCAGGCTCGGCGAGGCGCTCGACGAGATCGAAAGGGCCGCGCGGATCGAGCCGGACGACGAGGACATTGCGCGGGTCCGCAGGACGCTGCAGGCGACGGGGCTCGCCGCGGGGCTGCGCAAGGCGCGCCGGCAGCGCTAGGGGCGCGCAATGCCGGGGCGCGGCCGCGGCCGCGGCCGCGGCGGGGAGGAAGGGCGGCCTCACGGGCTAGGGCCCCCGCCCGCAGCGGGCATGCAACCCGCCCGCTCCGCACGCGGGCCCTGCCGCAGGGCCGCGGCCGCCGCCGCCGTGGCCGCCGCCGCCGCGGCCGCCCATTCTCTTCCGCACTCGCAGTACTCTGGCGCCCCGGGCTCGGCCTGCCGCAGGGCCGCGGCAGCCGCCGCGGCCGCCCTGTCTCGCGCGGGCCCGCGGCCGTGCCTCCCATGCGCCGCCCGCATGCCATAAATCCCGCATGCCCTGCGCCGCCCGCATGGGCGCGCCCGGGGACAGCGGCGGCGGCAACGTGGACGGCCCCGCCGCCAGGGGAGACGAGGCAATGAGGCGGGCCGAGTACAAAGCGGCCCTAGAGGCGTTCGACGAGGCCGTCCGGCTGGACCCCGAGGGCGCCGGCGGGCACGCGTCCCGCGCCGAGGCCCTGCGCCGCCTTGGGCGGCGCGACGAGTCGCTCGCCGCGCTAGGCGAGGCCGTCCGCCTGGACCCCGGCAGCGCGGCCCTGCACGAGCGCCTCGGCTACGCCCTGCTCGAGGCGGGCCGCGCCGGCGATGCGCTCGGGCCGTTCGGCGAGGCCGTCCGGCTGGACCCCGAGGGCGGCGGCGGGCACGTGGGGCGCGCCGAGGCCCTGCGCCGCCTTGGGCGGCGCGACGAGGCGCTAGCCGCGCTCGACGAGTCGGCCCGGCTCGATGCCCCCGGCGAGGCCGTCCTCGTCAACCGCGGCATTGTCCTCATGGGCCTCGGGCGGCCCGGCGGGTCGGTGCGCGAGTTTAGGGCGGCCGCCGCCGCGAACCCGGGCAGCGCCGCGGCCCGGCTGTGGCTGGGGCGGGCGTACACGAGGCTAGGCCGCCCCAAGAGGGCGCTCGCGCAGCTGCGCAGGGCCGCCGAGCTCGATCCCGGCGACCCGTCCCCGCACATCCTGCGCGGCAGGCTGCTGTTCGACGCCGGGCGCGCCGGCGCGGCCCTGGCAAGGTTCGACGAGGCGCTGAGCCTCGACGGGACCAGCGCCGAGGCCAGCACCGGGAGGGGCTACGCGCTGCTCGAGGCCGGCAGGCACGAAGAGGCGCTAGCCGCGTTCGACATGGCCGTCCGGCTGGACCCCGAGAGGGTCGACGCCGTCCTGGGAAGGGGCGATGCGCTGCTCGAGGCCGGCAGGCACGAAGAGGCGCTCGCCGCGTTCGACGGGGCCGTGCGGGCGGATCCCAAGAACCTCGACGCGCACGACGGGAGGGGCCGCGCGCTGCTCGAGGCCGGCAGGCACGAAGAGGCGCTCGCCGTGTTCGACGGGGCCGTGCGGCTGGGCCCCCGGAGCGCCGACGCGCACACCGGGAGGGGCCGCGCGCTGAACGAGGCCGGCAGGCACAAGGAGGCGCTCGCCGCGTTCGACAGGGCCGTCCGGCTCAATCCGGGCAGCGCCGCGGCCCTCGGCGGGAGGGGAGCGGCGCTGCTGGCCGCCGGCATGCACAAAAGGGCGCTCGCCGCGTTCGACGGGGCCGCGCGGGCGGATCCCAGCATCCCAGACGCGCACACGGGGCGCGGCATTGCGCTGCTCAGGATCGGCAGGCCGGAGGCGGCGCTCGGGGCGCTCGACAGGGCCGCGTCCCTCGGCGGCGGCGCATTCGTCCACTGCAGGCGCAGCGAGGCGCTGATCGGGCTGGGCCGCCGGGAAGAGGCCCTTGCCGCGCTCGACAGCGCCGCGTCCCTCGAGCCGGGCGCGTGGACGGTGCATTTCGACCGCGGGATCGCGCTGGGCCACATGGGCCGCCACGCCGAGGCCCTCGAGGCGCTCGACAAGGCCATTTCGCTGGGGGGCGGCTGGGAGGTGCACTACAGGCGCGGAACCTCCCTGCACGGCATGGGCCGCCACGCCGAGGCCCTCGAGTCGCTCGACAAGGCCATTTCGCTGGGAGGCGGCGGCCGCTGGGAGGCGCACTTTGGGCGCGGAACCTCCCTGCACGGCATGGGCCGCCACGCCGAGGCCCTCGAGGCGCTCGACAAGGCCATTTCGCTGGGAGGCGGCGGCCGCTGGGAGGCGCACTATGAGCGCGGAACCTCCCTGCAAAGCATGGGCCGCCACGCCGAGGCCCTCGAGGCGCTCGACAAGGCCATTTCGCTGGGAGGCGGCGGCCGCTGGCTGGTGCACTACAAGCGCGGGGTCGTCCTCCATAGCGCGAACCGGTACGCCGAGGCACTCGAGGCGCTCGACGAGGCTGCGCGGATCGAGCCGGGCAGGTTCGAGCCCCGCTACTGGCGCGGCATTGTGCTCGTCGGGCTTTCCAAGAACGCCGAGGCACTCGAGGCGCTCGACGAGGCGGCGCGGATCAATCCCGACTCGGGCCGCGTCGTCTGCGTGCGCGGCATAGCCCTGATCGGCCTTGGCCGGTTCGACGAGGCGCTCGCCGAGATCGAGAGGGCCGAGCGGCTCGAGCCGGGCAACGCGGAGATTGCGGGCGCCCGCAGGACGCTGGAGGCGACGGGGCTCGCCGCGGGACAGGGCGGGGGCGCCGGCGGCGCCGGGGGGAGCGCAGTGCAGGGGCGCGGCCGGGGGGCCCGCCGCGGCCGCAGCCGAGGCGCGGCGCGGCGGGGGTAGGCGCCGGAGGCGCGGCTACGGCCGCCCGCGCGGCCGCACAGGCTCGACCCCGCCCTGCCGGCGCCCTGGCAGGGCGCGATCGGAGCGCGCCCTTGCGATCTGCGGCGGGCAGGCCGGGGGCGGGCATGGGCGGCCGTCCCTTGGCGCTCCCGCCAGCCGCGTTCTCACTCCTCCCACCCGTTGCACATGCCCAGCGGGCGGCCCTTCGGATTACAAGGATGCCGCGGCGGCAAAGGCAGATATTGCGCGCATCGGCGGCAGGCGCGTTGCCCAAAAAGCGTGGCGGCGCGGGCCGAAGGGGCGGGGGCGCCGCGGACGAGCCGCGGCCCCCGCCGCCCGTCAGCATGCGCATCGGCGGCCGCCCCATGCACGGGTACGCGGCCAGTATTCCGCCGGGCAGGGGCGGCCAGGAGGACCCCGACGACCCCTACACGTCCGTGCCCGGGGGCGGCGACGAAAAGGCCGCAAGGCTGGCCAACGAGGCCTGCGCGCTCGCCATGAGCGGCGACATGAAAAAGTCAAAGGATCTCTTTAGGCGTGTACTCGAGCGGTTCCCCGACCACTATATTGCAAACTACAGCATGGGCAACCTGCTGCGGCTAGAGGGCAGGCCGCGCCGCGGCATCAAGTACATGAAGAGGGCGATCAGGGCGTGGCCGGAAAACAGGATGGCGCACGGCGGCCTGGGGCGCACGCTGCTCGACATGGGCGAGTACGAGAGGGCGATCAGGGCGCTGGACAGGGCGCTGGCGCGGCAGCCCGACGATCCGCTCGCGCTCAAGGACAAGGCCGAGGCGCTCAGGGCGATCAGGGCCGAGGGGCGCGGGTCCGGCGCCGGAAAGAAGGCCGCCGCCGCAAAGGGGGGATCCGCCGCAAAGGGGGGATCCGCCGCCGCCGCAAAAACGGGCGCGGGTCGGGCGCGCCCCCGATCGGCCGCCGGCGCGTAGGCGGGGCCCGCGGCCGCTACCTCCGCCGCCGGAACGGATCGCATCCGGCCCGGCCGCGCCCCCCGCCGCCCCGAGGCTTTTACCGGGCGCTCCCCCCCGCCCGCCCCGCGTGCGGATCGGACGCGCGCGCTCGGGGCGGGGCGCCGGCGCAGGGAGCGGCACGGCGAGGATGCAAAGCCCGAGCCGATCGGGGACATGTCCGCCGGAACCGGCTTGCCGGGGCCGTCGAGCCGTGCGTCCGCGCCATGGCGCGGCATCCGGGCCACGTTGTAGTGGCCGTGGCCGGCATTGCTGCCGCTGCCGCTGCCGCCCCCATTCCGCGTGCCGGATTCGGGCACGCGCGGCGCGCCGCCGCGGTTGGACGTGTGACAGGCGGGCGCCGCCGCGAGCACTGCCTCCGTCACGCATCATCCACCGGCACAATCTCCCACCCGGCGGCGCGGGCGCGGGCCGCCCCCTCCCCATCTCCGCGCATGGCGCTCTCCATGGCGTCGCCGACCAGCCGGCGGCACCGGTCCTCCTCGCCCTCTGCGCGCCGCAGGTCGTCCTCGTGCGAGCCGGGAGCGCCGCCGCGCGCCCTGGCCGCGAGAAGCCGGCATACCGCTCCGGCCGCATCCGCATAGTCGGAAGTCTCCTCCGGCGCAACCGCGCGCGCAAACTCGAGCAGTCCCATTCGCAGCCGCCGCCTCCCCCGCATGCCGCGCCCGCCGGCGATTTTAACATTCGCCGCGCTCCCCCGGGCGCCCCAATGCCCCGCCTTTGGGCCGGCGGGGACGGCCGCTGTCGGGCAGCGGCGGGCCGCGGGCGGCACACGTTCGAGCCGATCCCGACTGCGGCCGTCGTGCCTGGGCCGGCTCGCCCCGCGCCAGCGGCGGCGATGCCTCCTTCCCTGCCTTCGCCCGCCGCCGCTCCTGCAGGGCGGCATTGCGCACGCGGTGCCTCCGCCGCGCGCCACGGCCTGATCAAAATTCGCGCTAGCCGCGGCCCCTTAGCCGCGCGGCCTGCCTCCAAAGGAAAGCTGCGCCAACGGCGCGCGCAGCCCCCAAGGGCAGGGCGCCCGGTCCGCGGTCCGCGGCCCCGCCGGCCGCTAGGCGTCGCGCCGATCTCCCCGCCCGAGCCCGCGCGTCCCGGCGGCCCATGGGCCTCGCAGGCGCGCCAATTCGCCGCATGTCCCGTCCCGGTGATCCATCATGGCAATGGTCACCGTGCGCGAGGCGCGATCCGCCTTGTACGCTGTCCGGCAGGCAAGCTCGCCTGCGTGAACGGAACGCGGGCCGGCCAGATTCCATTCAAGCCCAGGGCCGCGGCTGGGATCACTGCGCAAGGCATCAAGGCCTGACTCTATGATTCCACGCAGACGCGGATCCATCCTCTCAGCATCCTTGTTGTACCTGCGCTGGCGCTTGCTGGTCATGTGGATGTCGCATTCTGTGCATTCCTCGGCTTCCATCGTACAACCCGCCCGGCTCGCATGTCGGCCAGGCTCTCTTCAAGATCTTTCATCAGATCGGCATCCTCGAGTATGTCCATCGTCTCAACGACGCTCCACGGAAGAGGAAGGGCGGCGCCCACCTTGGCAGGCGGTTCGTGTTCCGCCCTGCCTGCGCCCTTTGTTTTTGCCAGCGAGGCCATTCTATTGCCGCCCTTAGCGCCTAGTGCGGGCTAGGCGTCAGACGGGGGCAAGATGCGCCGTTTCTGCCGTTCACGGCGGTTGTGCCGCAGGGGGGCATATAAAAAGTTCGATTTCTCGCAATCCCTCTGCTGGCACAAGTTCGGGTCCCCTGCCCAGGTAGCGCCTGAGCGAGGAGCGGCGCGATGGCCGCCGGCCCTGCTCAAAATTCGCGCCCTTGGGCCTGCCCTTGATCGAGCGTGCGCCGTCGCAATGTCGCGCGATGCCGATCCGGCGCCGGCCCAGAAACGCCGGGCTCGAGCAGTCACAAGCCGCGCGGCGCTGCGTGGTTGGGAAGCCGCGGCGAGCACGAATTTTGAGCAGAACGCCGCCGCCGCGCCCGCGGCGAGATATCGGGCCCCGGCGCCTGGCACGGCCAAAGGGGGCGCGGGGCGTGCCGTACTAGGCGTCGAGCCAGGACCCGAGACCTCGCCGCGCCTCAATGCCAAGGGCTTTTACAGGGCTCCCCCGCCCGCCCCGCGTGAAGGCGTGGCATCCGCTCGGCGCGGGCGGCGCGGGCGGCGGCGGCAGCGGCGACGAGGCCGCCCGGGAAATCTCCCTGCTGGTCGAAAAGGACATGTTCGCCGAGGCCGTCGAGGCGTGCGACCGCGCCCTGGCCCGGGACCCGGGCCACATCTTCATCTGCATGGCAAGGTCGGTCGCGCTCGCGCGCATGGACCGCGCGCAGGAGGCCTCGGCCGGCTTTGAAAGGACCGTCGGCCTGTGCAGCGCCGCCCTCGAGGCGGACGCCGGCGATGCCGGCGCCTCCGAGGCCCTGCCCTGCGCCCTGTACTGGCTGGGGCGCCACACCGAGGCGGCGGAGGCGGCCGGCAGGGCCCTAGCGTCGGGCGCGCCCGGCCACGGGCTGCATGTCATGAGGGGCGAGGCCCTCTTGGGGGCCGGGCGGCCGTGGGAGGCGATCGCCTCGTACAAGGCCGCGAGCGAGATCGACCCGCGCAACGCGGCGGCGTGGGCGGGCATGGCCATCGCGCTGGGCCAGGCGGGGCGCCACAAAGAGGCGGCAGAGTGCGGCGAGAGGGCCGCGAGCCTCGATCCCGGCAGCGCGTCCCACCTGGCAGGCCTCGGCCTCTCGCTGCACAGGGCCGGGCGCCACGCCGAGGCCGCGGCTGCATGCGACAGGGCCCTTGCGATCGACGGCGCGTGCGTCGACGCGCACGCCGCCAAGGCGCGCGCGCTCGACGCGCTCGGGCGCCGGGCGGACGCAAAAAAGTGCTGCCGCGACATGGTCCGCGCAGCCCCGCGCAACGCCGCCGCGTGGATTGCCAGGGCGCACGCGCTGCAGGACATGGGCATGCACGGGCGGGCCGTAAGGTCGCTCGCCAAGGCCGCGCGCCTCGAGCCCGGCCGGGCCGAGGCGCACGAGGCGATGGCCGAGTCGTTCGCGGCCATGGGACGGCTCGACAAGGCCATCGAGGCGTGCGACGCGGCGATCGCGTCGAGCCCGCGGCGCGCCACGGCCCACGCGGCAAAGGCCCGGCACGTCTACGAGTCGGGCAGGCCCGAGGACGGGGCGGCATGCGCCGACGAGGCGATACGGCTCGACCCCCGCCTGGCCGAGGCGCACCTGACCAGGGCCGAGGCCGCCGGGTCCATGGGAAGGCACAGGGCGTCGGAGGCGAGCGCGGCCGAGGCGGCCAGGCTGGATCCGTCCCTGGACAGGGCCCACGCCACCAGGGCCGGCGCGCTCAACGTGCTCGGAAGGCGCAGGGAGGCGCTGGCGTGCGCCGACGAGGCCGTCCGGATCGGGCCGGACGCGCCGCTCTCGCACATGGTGAGGGGCACGATCCTGATCCACCTGGGGCGCCGCGCCGAGGCGCTCGAGTCGTACGCCCGGTCGGTCGAGTGCGACCCGTCGTACACGCCCGGCCACCTCATCATGGCCTCGATCCTCGCCGAGGACGGCAGGCGCGCCGAGGCGCTCGCGCGCTGCGACGAGGCCCTGAAGACGTGCCCCGATGGGCCGGAGGGCGACTTTGCCCGCATAATGGTCAAGAGGCAGAGGAGGGCGCTGGAGGGCGGCCAGCCCTGACCCCGGCGCCGGGCGGGCGCCGCGGAACGGGATGCGCGCGCCCGGCGGGAGGGCGGCGCCGCACGGCGCGCCCCGCCTCCTACCGGCGCCTTTGGCGGCCGAGCGCCCTGAGCGCCTCGTCCCTGTCCTCGATCGCGGGCTCGTATTCCGGCTGTATCTCTAGCGAAATGTCCAGCTCTGCGAGGGCCCTTTCGTACCTTTCCATGCCGAGCAGCGTGCGGCCCATGGCTGCGTGCCCCCGGGGATGCTCCGGCCATACCCTGATCGCCCTCCTGAGGTACCTGACGGCGCCGGACGGCCGGCCCGCAAGGCGCATCTCGATCCCCATGTTGTAGTTTGCAATGTAGTGGTTCGGAAGCCGCGCAAGGATCGCCCTGTAGCGCCTTAGGGCCTCGTCCCTGCGGCCCTTCGTGGCGAGCGCCCCGGCCGTTGCGAGCAGGTCGGCCACCTTCTGGCTGCCGCCCCCGGGCATGGCGGCGTATAGGTCGGCTGGATCCGCCCCGTCCCCCCTGCCCATCGGCACCTCTATCTCTTGCAGGTACACCGTCTCGCCCTTGACGGTCACCTTCCCGACGCCGCCTGCGGAAACCGCCGCCGCGGCGCTCTTGCAGCGCCCGCCGCCGCTCCTTGGGGCGGGCAGGCCAGCCTTGGCGGGCGGGCGGGCGGCCGAGCCGCCCCTGCGGCGCCCGCCGCCGCTCCTTGGCGCCCTGCCGCCGTTGCCGGGCGTTCTTGCCAACGCCCTCGCCGCCGGCGCGCGCCAGATGTGGTTTGTGGCGCCCGCGGCCGTGTTCATGCCCGCGGGGGTGCCGCCAATGCTCGTCCCGCTCGTTACGAGCGCAATGACGCATGCGCAGGGGGTGGTGAGCAGCGCGGCGTCGACGGCGGCGATGGTGACGGGGAGGACGGTGATGGGAGGGGTCAAGGGGTTCGGGGGAGGCGGAGTGGCAAGGGGGGATGGCGGGGGTGCTCGGGGAGGGGCGGGGGAGCGGGGTGCTCAGCGCGGGAGGGGTTGGAGGAGGAGGAGTAGGAGGGGACGGGGGCGAGGGATGATTGGGAGGAGTAGGAGGCGGAGGCGGCCTGTCCGGCGCGTTCTCGAGCATACTGGGCGGGGGCGGCAGCCTGCTCGATCAGGCGACGGGCGACGGCGAGGAAGAGCAGGCGGGCAACAAGGGCGAGTAGCGCATCGGCCGCCGCCGCTGCCGCCGTCGACTGTGGCGGGCGGGCGGGCGGCACGCACGGCTACATGAACCGGCGCCTGCGGGCGCGGTGCCGCCGCGGGCGCCGCTGTCGACGCCGCGCCCAGTTCACCATCAGAATTCCAATGCCTAACCATAAAAGGGCATAAATAAGGTAGAGAGTGAAAATTTCAAAGTTCATCTCCATTCCCATCCCAATCAGTAGGATGAACAAGCCGAGGGCCAAAACAAACGCGCCCTTTGCGACAAAGATATACCCAGTCGTATACAGTAGGCCCACACGACGGTCTCAACCGCACGTGTTATAACCCAACGCCCCGCAGTAAATGCACGGCGGTCGACGCCGATCTTTACTACGGCTGGTCTGCGGCCCACCGGCCAATACGGCCCGGGATGGGGTCGAAATTGACCCAGTGGCAGGAGTAATAGGGGCCCGCGTGCACGGCCCTGATGTGGTGTTCGACTGGCTGCGCGGCAAGGCAAGCCCGCCGCCAAGGCGCAAGGTCAGGGCAAGCCCGCCGCCAAGGCGCAAGGCTAAACTGCGGCACTTTTGCGTGCAGTGCGGTGCCGTACTGACGGGAAGGCGCCGTCGGTACTGTTCACAGGCCTGCTGGCGCCAGCGCGGCGAGTTTGGGACGGCCGGCGTGGTTGCCGGCATACACAGGGCGACCAACGCCGAGCGCGGAGCGGCGCGCAGAAAACCCGTCCGGCGCGACAGGGCCCTCGACTCGATCGCTCAAGAGCATGCGGCAGACATGGCCCGCCGCGGATACTTTGCCCACAAAAGCCCCAGTGGAACGACGGACACGCATCGGGCCTTGAAGGCAGGGTATACGCACGAATGGGCAGGGGCCGGCAGGGTGTGGATCATGGACAACATCTGGAAGATGCCGCGCGGCCGGTGCGGCAGGGGCCTGGCGCGCGCCGCCGTCCGCTCATGGCTCGGCAGCCCGGGCCACCGGGCTAACATGCTCGACACTAGGCATGCCCGCCTGGGCGTCGGCGTGGCGGTCAGCCGGCGCGGTGCGATCTATGCCGTGCAGGCCTTTAGTTGACGGCGGAGGGGGCGGCAGGCCCCGGCGGTCGCCTGTCGGGGCCGCGGCCCCTTGCCTGTGAGGCCAGGCATGGCCGTTTGGTCTTGCGTCGCCGCGCAGGGGCAGGGTGGCGCAAACCTCGGCGGCGGGCGTGCGAGCAGCACGCACGGCTACACGGGCCGGCGCCTGCGGACTCGGCGCCGCTGAGCACGCCGCCGTTCGCGCCACGCCCAGGTTAACAGCAAAATTCCAACACAAAAAATGAAAGGACAAGGAGCCCGCCAGGGCTGAGAAAGGCAATAGATTCGCCATCCGTCCACAAGGCATACACAATGACGGCCAAGGCCGGCACGCCTGGCACGGCAAACGCAAACCCAAACACGACCTTCATGCGCACCATGCGGGCGCCTCGACCGCGCGCCATTATAACGCATATCCGATGTGCCGGGCGGCGCGTGCGAACCGCACGGCGGGCAAGTCACTGGCCGGCATACGGCATTGGCTGATCGAATACGGAGGCAACGCCGACGACTATGAACAGCGCCGGGTAGATTGCCAGCATGGCAATGCCGATCCACAGGCAGCGGCGGGCCAGCCGCTCGTCGTCATACCGCAGCGCAAAGTAGAGCACAATGCCGTTGGCCAGGAAAATAGACCACAGATACCACAGGCGGCTGCGCGCCTGAAGGTTCCCCCTACGCCGTTCGCTCACGACGGCGGGCGGGGATGGGCCCATATATCCGATGGGCCGGACCTACCCGCCCCCGTTAGGCCGCGCCTCGGGTCAGTACGGCCCGGCAGGAGCCGCCGGCGCCGGACGCGCGGCCGCCCCGCCCGCATGGCAGGCTTGGCGCAGGCCGCATTGTTTACGGCGCGCCGCACACGGCCTGGTACGTGACGGTCCGGACCCGCGTGCCGGCCTGCATGCCGCCGTACGGGGACAGGTTGAGCCTGAACCACGGCGGCAGCTCGGCGCTGCCCTCGAGCCCGCCGGCCACCGACATGCCCGCGGCCAGCGGCCTGTAGGCGCCGCCGGCCGCCGCCTCCGTGCTCACCTCGGTCGCCGACGCAGGCAGCGACGCGACAAGCGTCGCGGTATTGACGCTTGCAGTGCGGCCCGTGTCCGTCCCAAAGACCGGCGCGGGCGGGGCCGGCGTTTGCCGACGCCGCGGCAAGGGCCGGCAAGGTGGCGGCGCGGGCAAGGGCGCATGCAGCGGGGGCAAGGGCGGTGGCCGACGAGTTTCGCGCCGAAATGCGCAGAGCAAAGCGCGGCGGGCTCGGACGGGCGGTGTGACGCAGCGGGCAGGCAGGCAGGCGGGGCGGCCGCCTAGCGATCGCGCCGCAGGCGCAGGTGCCGGCTCGCGGCCGCCGGCGGGGGCCGCGCGCCACGCAACGCGACGGGCCGGCAGACCTCGGCGGCCGCCCGTCCGGGCATTTGCGCCTGCCGGCCGCCACCCGCGCCCGCTACCCCGGAAGGCGCACCAGGCCAGCGTCAAGGACGTATCGGGCAGAGGCGGCAAACTCTGCGTCGGGTATCCGCACATCGCCCCACCATCCGGCCACGGTCCTGTACCGCGCAGGGGCCGCCGGCTGGACATCTTCATTTCCACGGCCGCTGGAACTCGGGCGCTGCCGCGGCATGGTCCGCGCAACGCGGCGCGCGGCTTGCCGGGGCGCGCGCCGCGGGCGCGCGCCTGCACAGGCTCTGCCCAAAATTTGTGCCCTCGGGCCTGCCCTTGACTGATTGATTGACGGATCGAGCACGCTGTCGCCGCCGGGCGCGGCCGACGCCGGATGCAGGCCGGCATCCTGCGGGATGGCGCGAGCAACCCCGCCGAAAGCGGCGGGGAGGCGCCGGATGTCCAGCGGCAGGCTCGTCGCAAAAATCGCAGAGGTCGTGGCGCCCGCCGAAAGCGGCGGGGAGGCGCCGGATGTCCAGACTACGCGGGAATGCTCCTTGCGGGCGCCTCGCGGCACCGCGCCGCCTCGCGCCATTCTTTTTCGGTCATGACGTACCCGTCGTAGTACCGGGCCTCCAGGCTCAGGCCATAAAGGCCGCCGCACAGCCCGGCAAGGTGCGGAAGGCGCCGCTTGACAAGGGCGCGCCTCGACTTGTGGTTTTTCGGAGTTGGCAGGCCCCTTTTCTCGGCGTACCCGTCCAGGGCGATCACGATCTCGCAGAACATCATGGTGGCCTCCCAGTCCCAGAACCTCTCGCCGCCGCCCGCCAGCCTCTCGCACGCCCTCCGGTCGTGCTCTGCCCGGATGCGGCGCCACCCGGGATCCATGCCGCGCCCGCGCCCTACCTGTCGATCACGGCCGTCATTGTGCCAAAGTGCCGCAGGGCCCCCTCGTGCGGGCTGGTGACGATCGGAGCCACCATGTACTCTTCCCTCATGCGGGCCGGCAGCATGTCCTCAAACTCGTCCGCCTTCATGATCGACGCCATGGAATAGTCGTGGAACTCGTCCGCGTTCTTGTCGCCCTCGATTATCACCCTGAGCAGTACATGCCCGTCCATCTCGCCAATGCTGTATCCGAGCTTTTTAACGTACGGGAGGCCCTCGTACAGCTTGAGCAGGGCGGCGGACGCGTCGAACTCTTCTTGAACCGTAGCCATGCCGAGGCTCGCCATGCCCCCGTATTAAAGGGCGGCTCCGCGCGCGCGCGTGCGCGGCATCCGATCCCTTGCCGCCCCCCTCCCCGTCGGCGCGGGGCGCAGCGGGACCGGGGCATATCCGAACATGCGCCAATTCGGGCCGATTTTCGGCGGCTCCCCCGCCCGGTAGCCGGCCGCGCCGGGGCCTGCCGGGCGCAGATCGACCCCTGATTGGCGTTCGATGCCCGGACGCCGATGGCCGGCTACGGGCCTGCGCCGCCCGGCGGCGCCAGGTGGCGGGGTAGAAGGCGGGCGCATCTGGTACCGCGGCCTGCAATCCGCAGCGGGCGGGCCGGGGCGGGGCCTGCACGGGGCGGTCGTCCCTTGGCACTTGCCGCCGCCCGCCCCCTCCGATCCGCGCGCCGCCAGGCGGGCGGCCCGCCGTGGACTGCAAGGATCCGCGGCGGCAAAAGGCAGATATTGCGCGCAGCGGCGGCCGGCGCGTTGCCCAAAAAGCGCGGGCCGAAGGGGCAGAGGCGCCGCGGGCGGGCCAAGCCCCCGCCGTCCGTCAGCATGCGCATCGGCGGCCGCCCCGTGCACGGGTACGCGACGCCGATCCCGCCCGGCAGGGGCGGCCCGGAGGACCCCGACAACCCCTACGCGTCCATGCCCGGGGGCGGCGACGAGGAGGCCGCAAGGCTGGCCGATGCGGGCAGCGTGCTCGGCATGAACGGCGAGGATGAAAAGTCCAAGGAGTGCTTTAGGCTGGTCCTCAGGCGGTTTCCCGACCACTACATTGCAAACTACAGCATGGGCAACCTGCTGCGGCTAGAGGGCAAGCCGCGGCGCGGCATCAAGTACATGAAGAGGGCGATCAGGGTGTGGCCGGAGAACAGGATGGCGCACGCCGGCCTGGGCCGCGCGCTGCTCGACATGGGAGAGTACGAAAGGGCGATCAGGGCGCTCGACAGGGCGCTGAGGATACAGCCCGACGACCCGCTCGCGCTCAAGGACAGGGACGAGGCGCTCAGGGCGCTCGGGGTGGAGGAGGGGCGCGGGCCCCGAGGGGCCGCCGGAGGCGCGGGCAGGAAAAAGGCCGCCGGAGGCGCGGGCAGGAAAAAGGCCGCCGGAGGCGCGTAGGCGCCGCCCCGCGGCGGCCCCCGCCCTGCGGCGGGGCGGCCGGCAGGGCACGTTCCGACAGGACGAATCAGCCTTGCAGGCTTTTTTGCGATCGCGGCCTCGGCGGAGCCGTGTGCACGGCGAGCTTTTTGGCATCCGTGAACCGGGCCTGTTCCGTGTCGGGCCCGCGCTCGGGGGCCGCAAGGGGATCCCGCCGCGCTTCCGGGGGGAGTGGTTCCACGCATCGCACTGTATTTCATGCGGGCGGGCTGGGAGTTTTGCGAAAGATGCTGGAAACTCCCGGGACATTCAGCGGGCGGCGATCCGCCCGAGCTCGGCCCGGGCTGCCCCTCGCGCGTGTCTTTGGCCGCTAACTTTGCGTCCGCCCCGGGGGAAGGGGCGCGCTGGCCGCGAGGAGGGGGCGGGGCCGCGCATGCGCCCGGCACGCAGCCCGCTGCCGCCGCCGGCCGCGGCGCGCTACGCGTTCCGCCGCCCGCCCCCCTTTTCCCCGCCCCTGCGGGCGGCCGCCCACGCCCTCTGGCGCGCCGCCGCCATGACGTGCTTTTCGGGGTCGGCCATTCGCCTGCGGGTGCTCTCGCGGTTGCTGCGGGTCCAGCCGGCGGCGCTGCACGCCTTTGAGCAGTACCGGACGACGCGGCTCGTCGTGGAAAACTCCTTGCCGCACTCCTTGCACTTGACGGTCATCACCCTGCCGATCTCCCTGTCGATCCTGGCCCTGCACCGCTTGCAGTGGATTGGGCGGGCGCCGCCGTACGGCGCAAAGCCGCGGCCGCACAGCGCGCAGGCGCACGGCTCGGCCGGCGCCGCGTTGCGCCTCGGGCTCTTGGCGCCGCGGCCTGCGGGCGGCGGCCGCTTTCCCTGCGCCTTGGCCCTGCGGGCGGCGGCCCACGCCCTCATGCGCGCCAGGCCCATGGCGCGCTTTTCGGGGTCCGCCGCGTACCTGCGCTGGTACTCGCGGTTGCGGCGGCGCACGGCGACGGTGCGGCACTCGTCCGAGCAGTACCGGACGGAGCGGGTCCTTGTCGGGAACGTCTTGCCGCACTCCCTGCAGTCCACGCGCGGCATCCTGGCGATCTCCCGGTCGGCCCTGGCCGTGCAGCGCTTGCAGTAGGCGGGGAGGTTGCCGCTGCCGCGCACCTCGAAGTCGCGGCCGCACAGCCTGCACGTGACCGGCCTGGCCATCGCGCCGAGCGCCGGATTCGGTGCTATAAGACTGGCGGGGGCGGATGCGGCGGGCGGGGCGGGGCGGAGCGGGCGGGCCCGCGCATGCGCTGCGCGCGCCGCCGGCATGCCGCGGCGCGCCGGCCCGGTGCCGCGCCGGGGGCTCGCGGGCGGCATGCGCCCAGGGCGCCGCGGGATCGGGATGCCGAGGCGGCCGCCGAGGCGGGATGCCGGCGGGCCGCGGCCGAGCGGGCCGGCCGTGCGGCAGGGGCGACGCGGGGGCGGGCGGCATGGCCGTCGGCGTGGACGCCGTTGTCGCTGGCGGGGCGGACCGGCGCGCGGCATCAATGATTGGCCGCCCGCCCGAGCGGATCCCGCCGTAGCGGCGCGATGGCGGCCGCAACCGCCCCCCGCCCCCCCCGCCCGCCATTCCGGCTAGCGGTACGTATTGGCCGCCTTCCGGGCGGCCGCAATCGCCTCTCTCCACGCCGCCAAGGCCTCTTGCTCCTCGGGCGTGTCGGCCGGGACGCCCGCATCCTCTGCCGCGGTGGTCGCCTTGTCTGCCGCGGCCGTGCAGCGGTGCAGGTAGGCGTCGGCCGCCTGCGCTTCCGCGCCCGCCCGCCCTGCCATGCCGGACCACCTTGCCCGCTCGCGCTCGGCGTCGGCGCGCAGGCCCTCCTGCGCGCCCGTCCATGCGGCCCTGCCGCCCGGCCAGGCGGCCCCGTCCGGCCGCCCGGCCGCGACCTCCGCCCACCTGCGCGACGCCGCCTGGGCCGCCTTTGCGGCCTTGCCGGCCAGCGGGACCCGCCCGCCCGCGTCCCGCATCATTGCGCGCGCCGCATCGGCGCGCCCGCGGAGCGCCCGCTCCCCCGCCCCGTCGCCGGCCTTTGCGCGCGCGTCCGCCGCCATGGCAAGCTCCACCGCCGACGACCCTGCCTGCACGGCGGCCCTGCCGAACACGGCCCCCGCGCGGTGATGCCCCCGCGCGGCGGTCCTTAGCAGGGCGGCCGCGTCCACAAGCGCGGCGTTGTCCAGCCGGCCGTCACTTCCCACGGCATTGTAGCCGGCCGTCGCCGCGTTCAGGCCGGCCGCGGCCGCCTCGGCCGCGGCCTCGCCCGCATTCCGGTTCAATGCGCATACGGCCCGCATGTGGGCCGCCGCGGTCCACTCTCTTGCCGCGGCCGCCGCGGTCCACATGCGGGCCGCCCTTGTCGATCCGCCGGTTCCCGCCCCCGCTGCGCCGCGCCTCAAGCGGCCGGAGCCGCCCCCGCTTCCTTATGTCGCTTGGCCCGCCGCCGGGCCGGGCGGCGGCTGAAGGCGCGTGGCAAGGCAGGACGGATTGCCTGCCCCGCGCGCGGCCTGCGGCCCGCACCTCCCGCCCGGTGGGCTCGCTCCCCCTCGTTGCAATCGCGGCGGTCCGCGCGAGGGCAGGCCTGGAGACGCCGCCGCCGCCGTCGCGCCGCTACCGGCCGGCTTTGCCACGGACCGGTTCCTGCGCCCAATCTCGGTCGGGAATCCCGTGGCTGAATATGCCGCCACACTGATTGGCCAGAGCGCATCCCATCTCCGCGCCGAGGGCCTGTCGAATGGATTTCCAAGCGAGGGGAAGCGCCCTGTAGAGTACTGCCGCTGCGTGGCGTGTTAGATGAAATTGCTGATCGGCATCACGCTCAACCGCAGAACGAGGGTTGGCGAGAAGTGGGACGCGTGGGCCGCAAGTTTGGCACCGGGCAGAGGGGGTGCGTGGCCCGCCGAGGCGCCTGCCGCCAGGTCATGATCTGCGGTTAGTATACTTGCGGCTGAGATCCTCGCCGAACCGGAGGCGCTCGGACCCCTCGCCGCCATTCCTCATCCTTGCCTCTTCGACCTCGAGCCACCTCGAGTCAAGGATCAAATTGTCGGTCGTGAGCAGCTTTTGCGACTCGGGATCCATTAGCGCCTGCGCCACGATGAGGGCGTCGGTCTTCGTCATGCCCTTGACCTCCCTCGCCGCCTCCGACGCCTTTGCGGCCACCGTCGGGTCGGGCGGTGGAAAGCACGTGGCCGGGCCGGCTGCGTTGGCCACCTCGCGCATGATCCTGCCGACCAGCTCCGCCCACTCGCTAGACTCAAAGTCCCTCATCACGGTCGTGACGGCCTCGCCCACGACGGCTTGCGGTACTTTGACCTCGTAGACGGGCGATTTCAGGCTTGCAAACAGGCGCTTGGAATCGTTTCGTTTCGTTTCCTGTGTTTCTTAGACACGATGTTCCTGAGCACGCTCGTGTCGAGGTACACGACTGCTCCCATGGCGCGGCTCTCATCACATCATACATAATTGCAATCTGCCATGCACGGGCGAAGCCGACCGGCGGCATGGCTATATTGCACCCGCCGCCCGCCCGAGCGATGCTTGAGGCGTTCATACGGCTGCTCATCGACAACGGCCTGCTCCGGAGGGAGGCGCCGGCAGACGACGACGAGATACTTGACGAGTCGGCACTGGTGGTCCACCACGCCGTCGTTGCAGGCCGCCTCGGCCTGGACCACGGATACGAGATCGACCAGTACATGACCGTCGGGCCATACTCGAGCAAGCTGGGCGACGACTACGACGATGCGGTGGTTCAGGCAAGGGCGGGCCTCGAGGCGGGGGCGCCCCCTCCGCCGTTGCCGGCCGGCTTTGCCTCGGACAGGTTCCTGCGCCTGGTCTCGGGCAAGGATTCCGCCTGGGTGATGATGGCCGCTAGGATGATCGCGGGGAGCGCCCGGCGGCGCCACGCCGAGGGCCTCGTCGAGTGGATCGCCAAGCGGAAGGAAGAGTGCCCCGAAGAGTACTGCCGTGGCATACTGCGCGAGATGACCTCGCCGGAGATCGGCATCACGCTCGACTACGGCACAAAGGTGAGCGAGGAAGAGTGGGACGCGCTGGTGGCCAGGTTCGGCAGCGAGATGGTGGGGGCGGAGGCGTGGACCGCCGAGGAGCTTGCCGCCCGGACACAGCCTGCTGCCGCATCGGCCTAGCAGGCGGCGCGGCCCGCCACATGCAGGGCGACGCCCGGCACGGGCGCGGCCCCTGCCGGCCGGTCACGGAACGGCCAGGGGGCGCACGCGGCCGACGTACCCGGACATGATCGCGTCCAGGTCGGCCCGAGACCGGCCCTCGGCGTGGTTCTGCTCAAAATTCGTGCTCGCCGCGGCTCCCCAACCACGCAGCGCCGCGCGGCTTGTGACTGCTCGAGCCCGGCGTTTTTGGGCCGGCGCTGGATCGGCATCGCGCGCCATTGCGGCGGCACGCGCTCAATCAAGGGCAGGCCCAGGGGCACGAATTTTGAGCAGAGCCCCCTCCAGGCCCGCCGCATCCCCCCCGCCCGCGCGGCCTGGGCCGCCCCGCGGCGCCCCGGAGCCGCCCCGCGGCGCCCCGGAGCCGCCCCGCGGCGCCCCGACTCGGGTTGATATTGGACGGCAGGGCCCGTCTACCCCCTACTCCAGCATCTACTTTTGCTGGAACTGGCCCGCGCAACATTGAGAACGACCGGGCGCCCTCGGCATCCCCCGCGTTGAGCAGTATCGCGTGCGGGGAGCGCGCCGGAAATCTCCGGTCCCTCGCGCCGCGCGACATCGCCGTGTCCGCCCGCCCGCCGTTCCGCCCATGCAGGGGGGCGCGGCCGCCTCTGTTGAAACTTTGGCCTCAAGGGCCGCGCGAGGGCTCGGGTCGGGCGCCTGGCACGGCCGAGACGCGGGGCGGTCATGCCAAGCGCCATGGGAACCAAGGCCCGAGATCCCAAAGCCCCGGCGCGGGCGCGTACGCGTCAGGGCCCAAGATGCGCCCTTTGCCCTGGTCGCTGGGCGCGATCGGCAGGACGGGGCGGCAGCGGTCCATGCGCGATCCTGCCCGCCGCGCGCAGCCCGCGCAGGGCCTCTGTCGCGGGGCGCCTCGCCTTGCGCGGCCGGTGCGGGCGGCAGGCCTGGCGGATCGGCGGGCTCGCCGCGCGCGCGCGGCGTTTTTTCTGGGCCCCGCGGCGGCTTCGGCCCGGATCGACGCCTCCGCCTCCCTGCCCCGCCCTGCAGGGCACGGGACGGCGGGGGGGGGGGGGAGAGGGCGGCCGCGGCGGGGGCGCCCTGGCGCGCGGTGGTGCTGGGCCCAGGCGCGCCCCGCGCCGCCCCCTGGCCAAGGCTTTTACCGGCGCATCCTGCCCCCGCCGCGCGTGCGGACGGGACTCGGGCGCCTGCTGAGGGGCGCCGGCGCAAGGAGCAGCGACGGCGAGGATGCCGAGTCCGAGTCGATCGCCGAGCTGCTCCGCCGGCAGCGGTTTGCCGAGGCCGTCGAGTCGTGCGACCGCTCCCTGGCGCGCCAGCCGGGCCACGTGTACATTGCCTCGGCGAGGGCGATATCGCTCGCGCGGCTGGGCCGCAAGCGGGACGCCGCGGACGCCTTTGAGGGGCTCGCCGCCCTGTGCGCCCGCACCATCGAGGCGGACGCCGGCGACACGGGCGCCGCCGAGCACCTTGCCCGCGCCCTGCACTACCTGGACCGCCACGACGAGGCCGCGGAGGCGGCCGGGAGGGCCGCCGCTGCCGGCGTCCCGGGCACGGAAATGCACGTGCTGAGGGGCAACGCGCTAGCCGGCGCGGGGCGGCACGAGGATGCGATCGCCTCGTACAGGGCGGCCGTCGGGATCGACCCGCGGTGCGCGCCGGCGTGGGCGGGCATGGCCAACGCGCTGAACCTGGAGGGGCGCCACGCCGAGGCCGCGGAATGCAACGCAAGGGCGGCGGAGAGCGACCCGGGCAGCGCGCAGCAGCTCGCCGGCCTGGGCTACTCGCTGAGCAAGGCGGGGCGCCACGAAGAGGCCGCCGCGGCGTGCGACAGGGCCCTTGCGATCGACGGCGCGCACTGCGACGCGCACGCGGTAAAGGCGCGCGCGCTCTACGCGCTCGGCCGCAGGGGGGAGGCGCGCCAGTGCTGCCGCGACATGGTCCGCGCAGCCCCGCGCAGCGCGGCCGCGCGGCTCGCCCAGGCGTCCGTGCTGCGGGACATGGGCCTGCACAGGGCGGCGGCCAGGTCGTTTGGCCGCGCCGCGAGGCTCGGCCCCGGCAGGGCCGAGGCGTACGAGGGCATGGCCGGCTCGCTTGCGGCCCTTGGAATGCACGATCGGGCCGTCGCGGCGTGCGACGCGGCGATAGCGGCGGACCCGCGCCGCGCCGCGGCCCACGCGGCAAGGGCGCGGCGCGTCTTTGAGGGGGGCAGGCACAGGGACGGGCTGGCGAGCGCCGACAGGGCAATACGCCTCGACCCGTACAGGGCCGACGCGCACCTGGTCAGGGCCGAGGCCCTGGCGGCGCTCGGCAGGTACAAGGAGGCCGCGGCGAGCGCGGCCGAGGCGGCAAGGATACACCCGCCCATGCACAGGGCCCTCGCCGTCAGGGCTGACGCCCTCTGCGAGCTCGGGCGGTACAGCGAGGCGCTCGCGTGCATCGACGAGGCCATCCGGCGCGGGCCGCGCGCGCCGTTCTCGCACATGGTGAGGGGCACGATACTGTGCTACATGGGGCGCAGCGCCGAGGGGATCGAGTCGTACGACAGGGCGGGCGAGTGCGACCCGGCGTACGAGCCGGCCCGCTACGCCAAGGAGATCGAGCTTGCGACGTCCGGCAGGTTCAGGGAGGCCGCCGCGTGCCACGACGAGGCCCGCGGGAGGGGCGGCGCGGGCAAGGGGGATCGCGCGCGCGGGACGGCCGCGGGGGCGCGGGACGCCGGGGCGGCCGGCCCTGCCGGCCGCGCGCAGGGGAGGCGGGGAGGAGGGTGACACGGGGGATCGGCCCGGCGGCGCCTCGCGGGCCGCGCGCACCCTGCATGCATCCCCGCGCGGCGGGCCGCTGGCCGGCGCCGCTCCCGCCAGGGCCGCGGAGGCGGCAGCCGATGCACTGCGCCGCGATCGCCGCGCCGCCAAAGGCCGCCTGCGGCCGGGACAGTCACATCCCCTTCAGCTCGGCCTCTGCGGCCTCTATGCGCTTCATGGCCGCCGCGCGGCCGGCCACTGCCCGCTTTATGTCCCGAGACAGGCGCCTTTCGAGCTCGTCGAGGTCGGCCAGCCGCCTTTTCAGATACTCGATCTGATCCTGGGACTCTGCGCACGCGTACAGCAGGTCGGCGCGAGACCAGCTGCTTGGCGGGCCGGATGCATTCCCTCCCCGCCGCCTTCCTTTTTTCACCAAGTATATTGGCCCGCAGATCGGGCGCATATCCGCATGCCGAAGCGCGGCCGCGGCGCCTCGGAACCCGGCGGCGCACCTTTGCGCCGCGGCGCCCTGCCGCCGCTTCTTCCCACTCAGCGGCCGATCAATCTTCTCGGTTGCCGCGTTGCCGCTGCGCCGCCCCTTCATTTTCATCGAATTGCCCCAAAATTCGGCCACAACTGCCGCCGCGTAACCGCCAGTGCGCGAAACGCGCGGGTCTTGCGTGGCGCATGCGGCATCCGGCCCGGCGAAAAATTGGCGATTTGGAAGTGTGGGCGGCGCGATCGCCGGCTCTATATAGTACCAGCAACCTACCGGTTCACGGGAGACGTTCGCCTTCGCCGCCCCGCCGCGGGGGGGGCGGACGCGTGGCGCGGCAAGGATCCGGCGCGGGTTGTTGGGCATGCGGCCCCCGCGCCAACACCATATTTTTAAGGGTGGAGTATGGGCGCCCGGCATTGGCAACGGTGCAGAATGTCCTTGACAAGCCTATGCGGGTAAACGGCGTAAAGATACTTCCGCCTGCTGACGTCATGGACACCCTGAAAGCCATCAACACAAAGATAAGCTCTGTCATACTTGATCCGTGGTACAACCGCGGCGTAGGGGGGGGAGCGCGACGACTATGACGAATGGCTGAAAACAGTAGTGGCCAAGTCGTTTAAAATTGCCGGACATGTGTTCGTATGGGGGTTTCCTGACATAGTGTGCAACGTACTAGACGGCCTTCCAGGCGGCGTAAAACTCACGGCGTGGCTGACATGGCACTATAAAAACTGCCCGTCAGTAATACGCGGATGGAGGTCCGCGCAGTACACCTGCCTGCATCTGTCAAAAAACAGCGCCGCGGTCTATCCCGAAAACTTCATGAACGACGAGCAGCGGCGGAGATTCGACAGCGGAAAAATGAGGTTTGTCCCTGGCCCCTCGACGGTCATTGAGGCCCCGCTCAACATCGGGTTTGTCGGCAAAGACGAGCAGACCGGCCACCCCGCCCAAAAACCGGTCAGTGCGATTGCCCCCCTCGTCAAAATGTCAAGCCGCGAGGGCGAGACCGTGCTTGATCCCATGTGCGGCGCCGGCACAACCGGCGTGGCATGCTCCATGCTGGGACGCAAGGCCATCCTCTGCGACCTGTCCGCGGAGTATACCGAGACTGCGGCGAGGCGGCTTCGGAACCATGGATGAAGAGGAGCGCCCTCCTTATGCGGTGGTCGGGAAATATACGCAGAGATCCATCCGCGACCGCATCGAGGCGTTTTTTCTGGATAACATAGGGCGCATAGCAAGCCGCGAACAGATCATCGAGGTGGCCACCGATCCCATAACCGGAAACGTCCCTGAAAACTGGCACCAGCGCGTGTCGGAACTGCGCACGAATTACGGGTACACGATACTCACCAAAAGAAATCGCGGATACCTGAAGGTGAGTGAATATATCGTGCCGGATTCGACCAAGCGCAAATCTGCGGGCGCGCGCGTGCGGCCAACGGTAACCACATGGGCCGCCGTCCTAAAAATACACGGGTACAGGGCGCGTGGAATGTCGGCGGCGATGCGTGTGGCTTAAAGCAGGGCGATGTCGATCCCGTCGGAGGCGGGCGCGTCCGGCTCACGCCGGATCACAGGCGCCCACATTCGATCGATGCCACGGTCGACAAGACGGACGCCAATGCATGGCAGCCGCTTTGTTCACGCCATCAGGTTGTGAAAAAGAACTACTGGGACGACGCTACTGGATGGCTTAATGTCTACGGCATAGTCCAGGCGGCATCGACAAAGGAGAAACGCGAGGTTTACGATTTTCACCGAAAATACTTTAAAAAATAGCGCACAAGTGGCCGCGATGCCACTGTTGCCGGCGCCGCATACAAGCGCAGTTGCAATGCGGGGCATACTGGGATGCGCGGAGGCGCGGCCGGACGCACGGGTCACGAGGCGCCGCGGCGAGTGCGGGCGCGTTCGGGCGGCCGCTTGCGCACGGCCGCCGCGCAAGGGGCGGTTCCACGGGCGCCCCCGGGAAGCCGTGCCTGTCGGGACGGGAGTAAGCCATGCGCGCGGGGCGGACGCCGCCGCGCGTCTTATCGACTTGCTTGTCCACTCTGGGGGCGCCGTGGTCGCTTCCGCGGCCGCGGACGGGAGCCGCTAGATGCGGCATCCCGCTGTTCTCGTTCGATCAGGGCCGCGCAAAAACCGCTTTAAAGCAGGGATGGTTTACGCCAATGCCATCTTTGGCCCCGGCCGTCCGCCGCCGCCGGCGCCCGGCGGCGACGGCGGGGGAGGGGGAGTGGGAGTGGACGGGGCCGCGTGAGCCTGGCGCCGCGGCGTGGCCTGCGCCGCTCCTGCCGGCCGCGCCGCACGGCATAAATCCGCCCCGCCCCGCCGGCGCGCATGGGGGGACAGGCGGGCGGCTCGGGCCCGGGCGACGGATCCCACTGGCGCGGCGCCGGCCGGGGAGAGGACGTCCCCTCGCTCGAGGCGAGGATTAGGGCGGACCCGGGCAACGCCGATCTGCGCCTGCGCCTCGCCGACGTCCTGACCGAGCTCGGCCGCCACGCCGAGTCGCTCGAGGCGTACGAAGAGGCGTCCCGGCTGGCCCCAGGCAGGGCCGACCTGCACGAGGCGCGCGGGCAGATGCTGCTCGAATTCGACCGCCACGAAGAGGCCCTCTGGGCGTACGAGGAGGCTGCCCGCCTGGACCCCCGCAGGGCCGAGCTGCACGACATGCGCGGGCATCTGCTCCACGAAGAGGGCCGCCACGAAGAGGCCCTCGGGGCGTACGACGAGGCCGTCCGGCTCGAGCCCGACAGGGACGACATGGACTGGGCGCGCGGCGACGTCCTCGAGGACCTCGGCCGCCACGAAGAGGCCCTCGCGGCGTACGACGAGGCCGTCCGGCGGGACCCCGGCTTTGCCCCCGCGCACAGCGGGCGCGCCGCGGCCCTGCACGGGATGGGGCGCCACAAGGATGCCCTCGCGGCGCTTGACGGGGCGGACAGGGCCGGCGGAGCCCTGTACGGCCGCGACCGCGTCCTGCGCGGCACCATCCTCATGTCCCTCTCGCGGAACCGCGAGGCGGCGCGATGCTTTGCGTCCGCCGCAAGGTCGGACCCCCGCAGCGCGAGGGCGCGCGCGTGGCTCGGGGCGGCGTGCGCCAGGCTCGGCCGCACGGAGAGGGCGCTTGCGCACCTTGGCAGGGCCGTGCGGCTGGACCCTGACGACGCGGACGCGCGCCTCATGCTCGGCGAGGCGCTGCTCGGCGCGGGGCGCGCCGGCGAGGCCGCCGCCGAGCTCGCCCGGGCTGCGCGGCTCAACGGCGGCTCGGCAAGGGTCCACCTCAGGCTGGGCGAGGCCCTTTGCGCGGCGGGCAGGCACAAAAAGGCGCTCGCCGCGTACGGCAGGGCCGCGCGCCTGGACCCAAAGAGCGCGGAGGCGCACGGGGGGCGGGGCCGCGCGCTGTCGGGGCTGGGCAGGCACAAAAAGGCGCTCGCCGCGCTGCGCAGGGCCGCCAGGCTCGACCCGGGCGGCGCCGCCGTCCGCCTCTGGCTCGGCGAGGCGCTCTTGGCCGCGGGGCGGCCCGGCAGCGCCCTCAAGGCATGCGACAGGGCCGCGCGGCTCGGCGCGGACGCCGGGCAGGCGCGGCGGCTGCGCGATGCGGCGCTCGGGCGACTCGCCGCGGACGGCGGAGGGGCGCCGCCCGCCGCCGGGCGGGCCGACCGCGGCGCATCCCGCACGGCATAAATCCCGCATGCGGGGCCCCTCCCGCATGGGCGCATCCGCGGGCGGCGGCAGCAGCAGCGGCGGGCCGGGGCGATCGCCTGGCGCATCCGCGGCGTCCAGCGGAGACGGCGCGGCAAAGAGGGGCGAGTACGGCGAGGCGCTAGCCGCGTTCGGCGAGGCCCTGCGGGCGGATCCCGGCAACGCGGACTGGCACAATGGGCGCGGCAGGGCCCTGCTCGGCCTGGGCCGCGCCGGCGAGGCGCTCGAGGCGTTCGCCGAGGCGCTGCGGCTGGACCCCCAGAGCCTCGCCGCCCACATGGGAAGGGGCGAGGCGCTGCTGGCCGCCGGCCGGCACGGGGATGCGCTCGCCGCGTTCGGCGAGGCGCTGCGGGGGGATGCAAAGAACGCGTACGCCCACATTGGGAGGGGCCGCGCGCTGCTGGCCGCCGGCAGGAACAAGAGGGCGCTCGCCGCGTTCGGCGAGGCCGCGCGCCTCGATCCGGGCAACCGCGAGGCCCACGGGGGGAGGGGCGTGGTGCTGCTGGCCGCCGGCAGGAACAAGAGGGCGCTCGCCGCGTTCGGCGAGGCGCTGCGGGCGGATCCCGACTTTCCCGACGCCCACCTGGGAAGGGGCGTGGCGCTGATCGAGGCGGGCCGGCACAAAAAGGCGCTCGCCGCGCTCGACAGGGCCGTGTCGCTCGGCGCCGGCGACAGCGCACTCGCCCACCTCAAGCGCGGCGAGGCGCTGCGGGAGCTCGGGCGCCACGCGGACGCGCTCAAGGCGCTCGACACTGCCTTGTCCGTCGAGCCGGGCAGGTGGGATGCGTACATTGAGCGCGCCGCCGCCCTGTGCGGCATGGACCGGCCCGGCGAGGCGCTCGAGGCGCTCGACGCGGCCGTGTCGCTGAGCGGCGGCAGGTGGGAGGCGCACCTCGAGCGCGGGATCGTCCTCCGGCACATGGACCGGCTCGGCGAGGCGCTCGAGGCGTTCGACGAGGCGGCGCGGGCCGAGCCCGGCGTCTCCCCGCCCCACTACAGGCGCGGCATGGCCCTCGTCGACCTCGGCAGGAACCGCGAGGCGCTCGCCGCGCTCGACGAGGCGGCGCGGATCGATCCCGGCTCGGGCCATGTCGCCTGCTGGCGCAGCACGGCCCTGGCGGGTCTTGGCCGCTTTGGCGAGGCGCTCGCCGAGATCGAGAGGGCCGCGCGGCTCGAGCCGGACGACGAGGGCATTGCGCAGGTCCGCAGGACGCTGCGGGGGGCGAGGCGCGAACTGGGGCTCGGCGGGGAAGGCGGCGGCGGCGGCGCGTAGCAGGGTCCCCGCGGCGGCGCAGGCGGGCATGCCGGCGCGCTGGACTCGGCGGGGGCCGCGCTGCGGGAGTCGTGCCGCGCGGCAGGGCGGCCGGGGCGGCCCTGTGTGCACGCCCGTGCCGCCCCGCCCGGGACTACCCACGCCGGGGGCGGCAGGCGCGCGGAGGCGATCGCGCGCATTGCCGCGGGCGCGGCGCGGGGTGCCGCTCCCTGGCCGGCCCGCATGCAAAAATCGCGCCCTGCGGGCCGCGCCGCCACAGGCCGCGCCGAGGCGAAGAACTGCACGGACAGCGGCGATGCAACCTGCATCATCGACCCCGTAGACAGCACGGCATGCAAGGTTGTCGACGCGGGCCGAGCGCAGGCCCGCTAGGCTTCTTGCCGGCCCTTTCCCGAGGAGCGCGCCGGCTTTAGGCGGTCAAGTCATCGATGCCGCGCCGCGCGGTCGCCGATCGGTCTTTTTTGCCGCCGCTGCAGGATCGGCCGCGCCGCGAAGCCAATCCTTGCCTGACATTCCTTACGCTTCCGCCATTCCATTCGACGAGCCTCCCCTCGCGCACGTCGCGCGCGGCCAGCCGCAGCTGCCGAACCGCCTCCGGATCGGCCAGTATCTCGAGCGTTTCGATCTCGCCCTCGGTCAGCGCCGGCCTGCAAACCTTTTGGCCCGCGAACACACGCCTTGGAACCGTGTCAGGGTCGACGCTTTCGGGGTACGGGCCCCGCGCATCGGCGATCATAAAGTAGGCCGCCTTGCACTCGTCCGTCGCAGGCGGCCCCGCGTGGCCGGATACGCCGGCCCGGCCGCCCTGCATGCGGCCGCGGCGGCCGCGGCCCGGCTGCTGCGCGGCCTCCCGCTCCCCGCGCACCGCCATCTGCACCAGTTCCTCTGACCGCAGTTCGCCCAGGCTTTGCCGGCACATTTCCATGCCCAGGTACGGCTGCCGCTGCAGCACCCGTTCGGCAATACTTCGATCTCCCGGATCGCCGTGGAGCCGGCTCACAAAGTGGGCGGAAGCGAGCGCCTCCAGCCTTGCAGGGTCGTCCTTTTTGTCGGCCATAAAGTCGAGGAACCGCCCAAAGCGTGCCCTCGTCGGCCGATCGCTGAACGACCCCGCGGTTGGGATCTGGGCGTATATCCTTTCCAGCGCAAAGCCGTGCCGCGCGAGCCTCGCCGAGTACGGCCCACGAATGTACCACGAAAACCCATACCCGATGTACACGCCAAACGCCTGCAAGAGGTAGACGGACTTTTGGAATGCCAGGCGCCCGGCGTGGCACGACATGTCGAACCTGCCCAGGCGGCGCAGCGCCAGGCCGAGGCGCACCACGTCCGGCTCGTCCCATGGGCTTGGGAGCCGCCGCGCATCGGCGCCGCGGCCGCCGCACAGGTCGTACACCGGCTCGGCCGCACGCGTCCGCCCGCGCCGCGCCGTCTCGCCCATGCAGGGGGGCGCAGCCACGCCCAATAAAACATTGGCCCCAAGGGCCGCGGCGCGCATGCACTCGTCCAAGCCTCCAACCTGTGCGCCCTTTGCGCCGGGCGCCGGGCGCGATCGGCCGGACGGAGCGGCGGGAGGCGCTGGCCCGTGCGCGATTCTGCCCGCCGCGCGCAGCCCGCGCAGCGCCTCGCCGCGGGCCGCCCTGCCTTGCGCGCCGGGCGCGCGGCGGCACGGGCCCAGCGTGCACCGCGCCCCTCGCCGCCCCGGGGCCAAGGCTTTTACCGGCTCCCTCCCACCCCGCCGCGCGTGCGGACTGGACCCGGGCGCCCGGGACCGGGCGCCGGCGCAAGGAGCAGCGACGGCGGGGATGCAGAGTCCGAGCCGATCGTGGATCTGCTCGATGCCGCCAGGTTTGCCGAGGTCGTCGAGTCGTGCGGCCGCGCCCTGGAGCGGCATCCCGGCCACGTCTACATCACCGCGGCGAGGGCGGTGGCGCTCGCGCGGCTGGGCCGCGAGCGGGACGCCGCGGACGCCTTTGAGGGGCTCGCCTCCCTGTGCGCCCGCGCCCTCGAGGCGGACGCCGGCGATGTGGGCGCCGCCGAGCACCTTGCCCGCGCCCTGCACTACCTGAACCGGTACGGCGAGGCTGCGGAGGCGGCCGAGAGGGCCGCCGCGGCCGGCTCTTCCGGCCCGGAAATGCACGTGGTGCGGGGCAACGCGCTCGCCGCCGCGGGGCGGCACGAGGACGCGATCGAGTCGCACAGGACGGCCGTCGGGATCGACCCGCGGTGCGCAAAGGCGTGGGCGGGCATGGCCGACGCGCTGAACCAGGCGGGGCGCCACGTGGAGGCCGCATCGTGCAGCGCAAGGGCGGCGGAGAGCGACCCGGGCAGCGCGATGCAGCTCGCCGGCCTGGGCTACTCGCTGGGCAAGGCGGGGCGCCACGCCGAGGCCGCCGAGGCGTGCGACAGGGCCCTTGCGATCGACGGCGCGCACTGCGACGCGCACGCGGCAAAGGCGCGCGCGCTCTACGCGCTCGGCCGCGGGAGGGATGCGCGCAGGTGCTGCCGCGACATGGTCCGCGCAGCCCCGCGCAGCGCGGCCGCGTGGCTCGCCCGGGCGTCCGTGCTGCGGGACATGGGCCTGCACCGGGCGGCGGCGAGGTCGTTCGGCCGCGCCGCAAGGCTCGGCCCCCGCCGGGCCGAGGCGCACGAGGGCATGGCCGACTCGCTCGCGGCCCTCGGAATGCGCGATCGGGCCATCAAGGCGTGCGACGCGGCGATAGCGGCGGATCCGCGCCGCGCCGCGGCCCACGCGGCAAGGGCGCGGCACGTCTTCGAGGCGGGCAGGCACGCGGACGGGCTGGCGAGCGCCGATGCGGCCCTGCGCCTCGACCCGTACAGGGCCGACGCGCACCTGGTCAGGGCCGGGGCCCTGATGGCGCTCGACAGGTACAAAGAGGCCGAGGCGAGCGCGGCCGAGGCGCTCAGGCTGCACCCGCCCATGCACAGGGCCCGCGCCGTCAGGGCCGAGGCCCTCTGCGAGCTTGGGAGGAACAAAGAGGCGCTCGCGTGCATCGACGATGCCATCCGGCGCGAGCCGCGCGCGCCGTTCTCGCACATGGTGAGGGGCACGATCCTGTGCCACGCGGGGCGCAGCGCCGAGGGGATCGAGTCGTACGACAGGGCGGGCGAGTGCGACCCGGCGTACACGCCGGCCCTCCTTACCAAGGCGATCGAGCTTGCGACGTCCGGCAGGTTCAGGGAGGCCGCCGCGTGCTGCGACGAGGCCGTCGACAGGGCCTCCGCGCGCGGGGACGCCGCCGCGCTCAGGACGGCCGAGGCGTGCGCGGAGGCGATCCGCGAGACCGCGCGGGACTTTGCGTGAAGGAGGGGAGCGGGGGGCCGCGGGATCGGCCCGGCGCTGCATGCGCTCTGGGGGGCCGGGCAACCAGGCGATGCCGCGCGGCGAAGCCGGCAGGCCCTGCCGGCCCCGCGGGCCGCCGCGCATCCGAAGGAGGCGCGCCGCCAAAGACCGCTTCAGAGGCCGTGGCAGCTACGTCTTCCCCTCGCAGCCGCATCCTTTTTGCCGCGCCGTGCGGGCCGCCCTACCGCCCAGCCCCCTCTCCCCGTCGTCCCGCCGTAGCGGGAAAGCCGCGCGGACGTAACGCCGCGGCCGCCGGCGGCGATTATCCCGGCCATCCGTGCTCCCACTTGACAACCGTCCACACAGGGCCATGCGCATTGCTGAAACCGACACATGGCACCGTCCCGGGAGCGGCATCGTGCGCAAACTCCATCCCTGCCAAGCCATGGTTTTTCACGGGCGGCGCTGGCCGCCGTTGTCTACGCGCGGCTCTACTAGCCCAATGTCAAAGTACATTGGCAGGTAGCCGTCATCATTCTTTCTTGCCCTTGCATCCATGTGCCTACAGAGCCAGTGCCAGAACCCGCGGGGCGGAGAAGTCGGTCTGGTATTGAACCTGGCAAAGCCCATCTTTTCGTAGAATTCCACCACGTCCAGCTCCGAGTTGGCAAGCAGTACGCGCCACCCACATCCAAGGCCATCGTGCGTGCAAACATGATGGCGTAGGATACTATGAGCCTGCCCACACCCTGCCTCTCGTACCGTTCATCGGTTGCCAAGTAGGCAATTGTAAGAGACGGTATGGGCCCATGAGTGTCTATGCCAAGGTCCGCCTGCTTTTCCACGTCCGCACTACCCGTTGCTAGTACCATGTACCCGACTACGTCGTCCCCTGAGGCTGCCCAGTACACCTTTCCCATCCTCTGCTGCCGATCGTACTGTGCACTGATGCGCAGGTACTCCGCAAACTCGGGCTTTCGGCACCTGAAGCCGCCTGGCGCCTCCCAACCGGCCGCCATCGCCCGCAACTCGCTACCTGTCACACCGCATCACGCCGCTCCAGCCCTGCGGCAGGGCACATTCAGGCGGGGACGAGTCACTCAAGCTTCTCCCTGTGCTCCCCGTCTCTAGATAGAACCATGTGCAGGGTGAGCTTTTTGGCCTCCTCCATGAACCGGACCTGTTCAGGGGTAGGGCCGCGTTCAAGGGCCGCGAGAAAGTCCTTCCACGCTTCCGGGGGGAGTGGCCTCACGTACCGCAGTACCATGCCTGGCCGGCGGCCCGCGGTTTGGTATATTGCTTGCGGTGCGCACGCCTGGATTCCCAGGCATGAGTTCAGGTCCCCTGCCCAGGTAACGCCTGAGCAAGGGGCGGCGTGTGGGCGCCCCGTGAGGCGATGCACGGGATGCGGCCAGGCAGGATGGCGGGTGTAGCAGTGCGGATCGTCCGCAGCTTGCATGATGGCGTCGCGCAGGTCTGCCCGCGGCCGTCCAGTGTAGCGACAGGATGCGGCCTGTGCATTCCGCCGCCTGCCGCCCTATTCCCCGCCCCTGCGGGCGGCGCCCCACGCCCTCATGTACGCCGCCGCCAGGGCGCGGGCATTGGGATCGGCCATGCGCCTGCGTTCCCTCTCGCGCTTGCTGCGGCTCTTGCTGGCGGCGCTGCACTCCCTTGAGCAGTACTTGACGAGGCGGCTCGGCGTGGTGAACTCCCTGCCGCACTCCCTGCAGTCCACGCTCAGCATCCTGGCGATCTCCCTGTCGGCCTTGGCGGCGCACCGCTTGCAGTGGACCGGGCGGGAGCCGCGGCCGTACGGCTCAAAGTGGCGGCCGCACACCCCGCAGGCGTGCCGCTCCGCTGCCCCCGCGCCGCGCTTTGGGATCGCGGCGGCGCGGCCCGCGCGCGGCGGCGGCCGCCGCTTCCCCTGATCCCCGGCCCTGCGGGCGGCGCGGGACGCCCTTGCGCGCGCCAGCTTTATGGCGCGCTTTTCGGGGTCGGCCGTGTACCTGCGCTGATTCTCGGCGTTGCGGCGGCGCGCGGCGCTGGAGCGGCAGTCGTCCGAGCAGTAGCGGACGACGCGGGATTTCGTCGGGAACTGCTTGCCGCACTCCCTGCAGTCCACGCGCAGAATCCGGGCGATCTCTTTGTCGGCCTTGGCCGTGCAGTGCCTGCAGTACGGGTTGCGGCCGGTGCGGAGGTACCGCACAAAGTCGCGGCCGCATGTCCTGCACGTCAGCATCTTGGCCATCGCGCCGCGCATTGAATTCCGGGTTATAAGACTGGCCATTGCGCCGAGGCGGCCGCGGCCACGCTGCGCGCCGGCGCGATGCCGCGCCTAATGCCGGCGGGCAGGCCCGGCGTGCGGGATGTGCGCATGGAGGAGGCAGCGGCGGCGCTGGCCTGTGCGCGATCCGGCCCGCTGCGCGCAGTCCGCGCAGGCCGCGGCCGCGGGGCGCCCGGCCCTGCACAGCGGGTGCGGGCGGCCTGTCTGGCGGATCGGCAGTCGCGCCGCGCCCGCCGTTCGGCGGCCTCTCCCTGGAAGCGGGCCCGCGCGGCATGCGGCGGTGGCGGCGGCGGTCCCGGGGCGGCGATGACAGCATGCCAAGGTTATAATGCGCCCGGCGCGTAGCCCCCGCGTGGACGCACGGCCGCGGTCGCGAACGCTTGGCCGCGCAGCAGCGCTGGCCGCCGTTGTTGCCGCAGCCGCCGCGGCGCTGTCGCCAATCGCCGCCGCGGGCCCCGCGCTCGCCGACCACCCCGTGGCCGACGTCGCCATGGCGGAGGGCTCGTCCGTCCCGGGGTGCGAGGCGGCCGCCCTGTGCTTTGTTCCCGCCAGCGTCTCCGTCGCCGCCGGCGGGGAGGTGAGGTGGACGAACCTGGACGCGGCGGCCCACACCGCGACCGGCGGGACGCCCGGCGCGCCGAGCGGCGCGTTCGACAGCGGCCTGGTCGAGCCGGGGCGCTCGTTCTCACGCGCGTTCGCCGCGGCGGGAACGCACGCGTACCACTGCGTGCTCCACCCGTGGATGGCCGGGGCGGTGGAGGTGGCCCCCGGCGGCGCCGGCGCCCCCAGGGCGCCGCACCGCGGCGCCGCGTTCGAGATGCAGTTCGGGTCGGAGGGGCGCGGCGGCGGGAACGCTGGGCTCGAGGCGCCGGCCGGCGTGGCGTTCGGCCCCGCCGGGACGGTCGCGGTCTCCGACTGGGGGCACCACAACGTGCGGCTGCTCCGCCCCGACGGCACGGCCGCCCTGGCGATCGGGTCGCCCGGGATCGGCGACGGGGAGTTCCTCCTGCCCAACGGCATCGCGATCGACCCCCATTCGGGGCGGATCGCCGTGGCCGACGCCGGCGGCGGCAGGGTGCAGGTGTTCGGCCCCGGCGGCGCACTCGAGCTCGTGATCGGGTCCGCGCGGGGCGGCGGCGCGGAGATCGGCAGCCCCCGCGGCGTCGCGATCGACCCCCGTTCCGGGCGGATCGCAGTCGCCGACGAGGCCTGCGGACGCGTCCTGGTCTTTGGCCCCGGCGGCGAGCTAGAGCTCGAGTTCGGATCGCCCGGCGACGGCGAGGGCGAGTTCCACGGGCCCGCCGGCGTCGCGATCGACCCCGCGACGGGGAGGATCGCAGTCGCCGACGCGAACAACCACCGCGTGCAGGTGTTCGGCCCCGGGGGCGAGCCCGAGCTCGCGATCGGGTCGCCCGGCGACGGCGACGGCGAGCTCCGCAGGCCAGTCGGCGTCGCGATCGACCCTACGACGGGGCGGATCGCAGTCGCCGACAGGAGCAACGACAGGGTGCAGGTGTTCGGCCCCGGGGGCGAGCCCACGCTCGAGTTCGGATCGCCCGGCGACGGCGAGGGCGAGTTCCACGGGCCCGCCGGCGTCGCGATCGACCCCGCGACGGGGCGGATCGCAGTCGCCGACAGGAGCAACGACAGGGTGCAGGTGTTCGGCCCAGGCGGCGAGTTTGCGTACTCGATCGGGTCGGGGCGGGAGGGGTCGCTGAGGCACCCGTCCGGCGTCGCGATCGACCCCCTTTCCGGGCGGATCGCAGTCGCCGACGCGGACAACCACCGCGTGCAGGTGTTCGGCCCCGGGGGCGAGTTCGAGCTCGCGATCGGGTCGCACGGGGACGGCAGGGGGGAGCTCGACTGGCCGTCCGGCGTCGCGATCGACCCCGCGACGGGGAGGATCGCCGTCGCCGACGAGGGCAACCGCCGCGTGCAGGTGTTCGGCCCCGGGGGAGAGCCGGCGTTCTCGCTCGGCCCCGAGGTGGGCGGGATCGCCCTGCCCGCCGGCGTCGCGTTTGGCCTGGGCGGGAGGATCGCCGTGGCCGACGCCGACGGCGGTAGGGTGCTGGTGTTCGGGCCCGACGGAGGCCTCGCGCTCTCGCTCGGCGATGGCGGCGGCGATGGCGCGGGCGGGAGCATTTCCCGGCCCGCCGGCGTCGCGATCGACCCCGCGACGGGGAGGATTGCCGTGGCCGACGCCGACGGCGGTAGGGTGCTGGTGTTCGGGCGGGGCGGCGGGATCGAGGCGGTCCTCGGTTCGGACGGGGGCCTCGACACGCCCCGCGGCGTCGCGTTCGACCCCTCCACCGGGAGGATCGCCGTGGCCGAGCAGTGGGGCCACCGCGTGACGGTGTTCGGGCCGGGCGGCGGGCCCGAGTTTTCGTTCGGGGCCAGCGGCCGCGGCGACGGGCAGTTTTTCGGCCCCGCCGGCGTCGCGTTCGACTTTTCCGGGCGGATCGCGGTGGCCGACGCCGGCAATGACAGGGTGCAGGTGTTCAGGCTGGCCGACGCCGGCTAGCCGCCCGCAGAGCGCCCGGGGATACGGCCCTGCGGGCCCGCGCGGCCCCTCCCCCCAGTCGGCAAGAATTGACCCCTGGTGGAGGAATGTCGACCAATGCCGTCAAGTACGCAGGCGGCGGGGGAGTGGGCATGGGACGGAGATCGGCGGCAGCGGCGGCGGCGCGAGACGGCGAGTTCCTGCCAGGCGTGACGCTCGACCAGCTCAGGCGCCTGATAAGGGAGGAAAAGGATCCAAGGAACGTCGTGAGGTGCATTGTCGCGTACAACTACAAGGCGGGCAGGACGATCGCCGAGATAGCCGACTACACGGGCGAAAGCCGCGGGACCGTCCGGCGCTGGGTGGCGATCATGCTGGAAAGGGGCCTCGACGGAATACCGCGGCGCACGGCAAGGGGAAAGGGCGGCTGACGGCCCGCCGGCGGGGCGCGCCGCGGGGGCGCGCCGGCCCCTGCGGCCGTCATGCGCAGAGCCTGGCCTCGGCAAGCGCGATCCGCCCGCGGACCGCCACGGGGTCGGACGAGGCGCACGCGGCAAACAGCGGGTCCGACAGCAGGCCCCTCACCCGCGCATCCAGCCCCGGATCGTCGCAGCGGTCGGGGCTGCGCGCGACCGCGACAAAGACGGCGTCAAAGACGGACGGGCTTATGCGGCCGCTCCCGTTGAGCGGCAGCCTGCCCAGGCGGCTCCCGAGTATGCCGCACGCCCTGGCAAACCGCGCCCGCTCCCCGCGCACGAACGCGTCCGTGGGATCCCGGTTTTTGTGCATGAACGAGGACAGGAACGCCTTCATCGGCCCCTTGTAGTCCCCGCCCGCGTGGAGCAGCGCCATGTACCGGAGGATCAGCTCCGCGTCCCTCATGCGCCCGTCCTGGCAGGGCGATCCGAGGAGGCTGCGCCACTCCGCCGCGCCGTTGAGCTCGTTGATCAGGTCGTTGAGCCCGCCCGAGTATATGCAGTGCCTGACCTCCTGGCCCCGGAGGCTCGCGCCCCCTGTGTTGAGCCGCTCGAACAGGTCGTGCGCGACCGCGGGGTTCTCGTCGGGGTGCATCTGCCGCACTATGTTCGTCCTGAGCACGGCGTTCTCGAGCGCGCGCCGGTCGTCCAGGTCCAGGCCGGTGAACGTCCTGCCGTGCAGGCACCCGCCCTCGTCGACGCCGTCAAGCTGGAACTCTTGCGAGTCCCGCCCGCCGCCCGGCTCGCCCCCGAACCGCTCGTTGAAAAACCAGTGCACCGCCCGAAGGCGCCGCATCCCGTCGATCACGAGCATCCTGCGATCCTCCCGCTCGAGCAGGTACACGGGCGGCACGGGAATCCCGATGAGGAACGACTCGATGAGGCGCGAGGCCGTGCGGATGTCCCACGCGTGCCGGCGCCCGAATTCCGGCAGGACGATCTCGGACGATCCCATCTTTTTGTGGAGCGCCTTGAGCGGGTAGTCGACCGGGGTCACGATGATGTCGTACTCGGCGGGCAGCGCGCATTCGTGGTCGGGGTCCGCAGCGATCTCGACGCTCCGCGGGGGCGAGGCTTCCGCCATGGGCGTGCGCGGCGGCCCCCTCATATCAGTGTGCGCCCCGCCCCGGCTCCGGCCGAGCGCATCGGTGCCGGGGCCGCCGATCGGGCGCGCCGCGGTGCGCGGGATGCGGGCGGCGGTGCTGCAGCGGAGACTCCCCGTGCGCGCATGCCGCATTGCGGGCGGCGGCATGGCGGGTGCCGGGCATTGCCCGCGCGGCCTTGCGGCGCCCGCACACTCCGTGCCGCATCCGCTCGCGCCGGGCGGAACACGCCGGCCGAACGTGTATAAGGAAGCCTGCGCGCGGGCATGCATGGCACTGCGACACGTAAAGCCGCTCCCTCCGGAGGCATGGGAGGACTTTATGGCCGCCCTCGAGCGCGGGCCGACCCCGGAACAGGTCCGGGCCAAGGAGAGGGCCATAGAGCTCACCCGCCACATGTTCCCGCCGGAAGACGGGGATTGCAGGGAGGAGCGCGACTTGCCCCGCACCCCCGTCCGCCCGTGCGGGGCGCGTCCGGGCGCCGGGCCCAGGTGCGGTTCCCCCTGATCAGCGGCCAACCTTGTGCGCATTCGGGATGGGATGTACGGTGCGCTTCAAGCGCCGAGCGCCCGAGTTTGCATTACCTGGGCGCCGGCGCGCACGATCGGCGGAAGGAGACTGGGCAGCGTGCCGGGCCGCCTCGGGCGACAACGCAGCCGGGCGCGCGGTGCCGGCAGCGGGCTGCGCGGGCGCGGAAAGGGAGGCCTGCCTGGGTATAGACACGTGCGGCCCCGCACCAGCTCTTGCGATTGCGCACCTGGCGGGCGATGAACGGTGTTAGAGGCGGGGCGCCGGCAGGGCAATGGCATCTTTTGCCGTTGCGCCTGCAAGATGGCTCCAAGTAGGGCCGAAGGCGGGCTGGCAGCGGCGGCGGGCGCCCGTTCTGCGGCGCGCTCGGCCCCGCGCCGCGGGAATACGTGTCTGCCCTGGCCCGCCTGCCGCTCCGTGCCCGCGCCGCCCGCTACCGGAACTTGCGCACCCGACCGCGCCGTCCACTGAACGCCCCAGCCAGCCTGCCTCGTCTTATTCCGCCGATCGTGCTGCGCGCCGGCGCGCCGGCGGCCACCAAACTCGTGCCCTTGGAGCCTATGGCAGTACGGCATCTCGCGGCCGGCCCTTGCCGCCGCGGACTCGTTGCCCGCCGCGCAAAAGCGCCCCTTCCGCGCCCTGCGCCAAGGCGCCCCTGCGCAACCGACGGGGGCGAATCACGCGGACTGCCGGCAAGGGGCCACCGCCAGGCCCAAGCCATCACTCGGAAGGGCTCGTTACCACTGACAGGGTGCTTAGGCCGCCCTCGGCCGTCGAGATGCCCTGCGCGGATCTGCTCGGTTTTTGGGCGAAGAATCCGCCGAAAGAGCCTGCCGGTGCGCTTGGCAGGCGCCATAGCACGATCTCCATTATTGTCAAGAATCCGGACGGCTGCGCCGCCCCCTCCCCCGCGCCGCCGGGCGGCACGGCCATGGACGGCGCGGCCCCGATCCTCTGCACGGTTTGGCACTGCGTGATCGCGCGGCGCGCGCGGCGCCTCGGCGGCCGCATCCTCTCCTCGAATGCCGCCACGGCCGCCGCACGATGCCATTAAATCGGGCCCCCTGCACCGCGTAGCGGTGCCAAGCATAAAGGTCCCGCCTAGGGCGGATCCCATGACCGCCGCGTCGCTCGATCACTGCGAAGCGGCAGGCCTTGCCGCGCGCCCCGTGCGCGCCGACGCCGCCGCATCGGGCCCGCCGCGCGGCATACCCGACATGCCGACAAGCATTGCGGCCCCCCGCGCCGGCGGCGACGGAACGGCTATCGGATCGCCGCGCGAGGGCGCCGACGGGTTCGCAAAGGCGGGCGCCTCCGAGCACCGGTTCCGGACGGGCCGGCTTGCGACCGGCGCGTCAATCCCCCGTCTGCAGTTCGCCGGCGCGGAAGAGATCAAGCCGCGCCATGCTGGGGCGGCGCGCCGATCGCCCTCGTGCCCGGACGGGGCGGGGCGGCAGCCCGAGCGGACGGCCCGGCCATGCCGGACAGGCTCGAGATGGCCGCGGCGCCAAGGCCCGCGGCGCACGCCGGCGCCGGGGCGGGCGCGCGGGGGCTCGGCATGACGGCCGCCGCGGCCGATCAGTCTCCCGCGCCCGCGCCAGGCCCGCGCGGCGCCGTGCGCCGGGGCGCAATGAGCCACCGCGCATGGTCCGCACTCCCAGACATGTCGCCGCCGTTCCGCCGCGGCCGCCCCGAGGACATGGTCATCGGGGACATCCAGGCCTGCCTGCTCAGGAGCGGCGGCGGGGCCAGCCCTGCGCCTGTCCATGTCGCAGTGTCCGGCGAGCCCGGATCCGGAAAGACGCGAATAGTGCTGGAGGCGACCCGCGAGGAGGGCCTGGCGCCCCGCGTCGTGTACGCGGAAAGCCCCGATGCGGCGACGGCCGTCATCGACGGGCTTGATCTACAGGGGGGCGGCCCCGGGACCATTCTCGTCATTGACGGGTGCGGCCACATACAGCAGGCCCGCGCATGGAACCGGCTAAAGGGCAACGAGGCGGGCATTGACCTCGTAACCATATACAACGAGGCGGGCATCGAGACCAAAGACACGCCGCAGATCGCCGTCGAGAACATGGCCGACGAGCAGATCGCCGAGATCATATCGGGGTACGCGGAGGGCAACGCCGGCGCCGGCGAAATCGACAAGTGGGTCGAGTACTGCCGCCCCTCGCCGCGCGCGGCCCACATAGTGGGAAGGAACCTGGCCGACAACCCCGACGACGTGCTCAGGCCCCCCGACGACGTATGCGTGTGGGAACGGTGGGTGGCCGGGCGGGAGGAGTCCGGCGGGGAGGAGTACAGGAACCGCCTCACCGTGCTGCGGTGGCTGGCCCTGTTTACAAAGTTCGGGTTCGACCCGCCGCACGACGGAGACGCGGATCGGATTGCGCGGATGGTGCAGGAGCACCATCCAGACATGCAGCCGGCCAGGTTCAGGGAGATCGTCAGGAGCCTGCGCGCCACCAAGGTCCTCCAGGGCAACTCGATCCTGTACATTACGCCCGGCATCCTGCACGACTACATGTGGCTCAAGTGGTGGGAGTACTATCGCCCGGGCGACACGCCGCGCGGGTCGCCCGGCGGCGGGTCCGGAGACGACGATGGCGGGTCCGGAGGGGGCAGGGCGGGCCACGAGTATCTTGCGCCGCTGTACAGCCGGTACTGCGACAAGCTCTCGAACATGCAGGGCAAGAAGGGGGTGGCAAAGGCGGTGGAGGGGGTGTTCGGCCCGGACGGGCCCTTTGGCGAACGAGCTGGGCCGGCCGGCATGCTCGGCTCGATGCTATTCGGCGCCGCCGCCATGGCCAGCCCTGCCGCGGCCCTGGCGCGCATGGAAAGGTCGCTTGCCGCGGCGGATGCGGCCGGCGGCGATGCCGGCGGGCAGGCATGCCGCGGCGCCGCCGTCCAGGTACTGCGCCGCATGCTGATGAACAGGGCGACGTTTGCCGGCGCCGCGCGGCTACTGCTGGCGCTAGCCGAAGCCGGGGGCGGCGGCCGGAACGGCGGCGGCGGGGAAGGGGGCGACAGGGCGGCCGGCGAGGCCGCCCGCGCATTCGTCGGCGCCTTTGACCCTGCCCCGCAGGCTGGCTACGCCGACACGCCGCTTGCCGAGCGCCTCGGGGTGCTGGCGGACGCGGTGCGGGGCGGCGGGGGGGCGGCGGGCGGAGGCAAAGGCGGGCGCGCCCCGCGGGCGCCCCTGCTCGCATGCGGCGCCGCGCTCCGCATGGAGAGGTTTTCGCTGGCCGTGCCGAACCGCCGGGGGTTCGGGCGGGCGGCCGAGCACTGGCGCCCCGGGAACCGCGCCGAGGTGTGCGCGTACCTGCGCGGCGTCCTCGATCTGCTTGCGTGGGCGGCCGACAACTGCGGGGACGACGGGGCCCGGCGCGAGGCGGCGCGGGCCGTCCTCGGCAGCCTCGGGCAGGCGGCCCTCGTGCCGGAGATCGCGGAGAGGGCACTCGGCCTGGCCGAGCGCATGCGCTCGGCGGGGCTGATGCGCGGCGAGGAGCTGGAGGCGGCCGCCGAGGGGCTTGCCGCCCGCGAGGCGCGCAGGATGGATGCGGCCGCCCTCGAAAGGGTCAACGCAATCGCCGGCGGCGCATCCCGGGGAAGCCTGCGCGAGCGGCTGGCGCGCCGCGTCGGGCTGGAGGGCAGGAGGCTCAGCGCCAGGATCGGCGCGGGCGAGGACGACGCCGCGGAGATCGGGCGGCTGGCAGGCGAGCTTGCGCAGTGCCCCGCCGCGCTCGATGCCGAGCTGCACTGGCTTGCCGGCGGCTCCGGCAACGGGGGCGGCGGAGGCGGGGCGCCCGCGGCCGACGGCCGCGGGGCCGCCATTCTGGGAAGCGAGCTGGCCGCGCGCGACGCCGGCGGCCGCATGCTCGGCTCCATTGAAAAGGCCACCCGCAGTGCCGCCGCCAACGACGGCGGAGGCGGCGGAGGCGGGGAGGGGTACCTGCTGTGCGGATACCTGGCGGGGATGCGCAGGATCGGCCCCGACAGGGCCGAGGAGGCGCTCGACCGCATGGCCGCCGACGGCGCGCTGCGGAGGCTCCTGCCCCGTGCGTCGTGCATGGGCGGCAGCGTCTCGGACAGGTCCGTGCGCAGGCTCCTGCGGTGCGCCAGGGACGGCAGTCTGGGCAGGGAGGAGGCGCTCGCCGGCCTCGGCTACGGGCGCCTGCTCGATGCGGCCGCCGAGGGCACGTTCTGGGACGTAGTGCGCGCCCTGCTCGATGGGGCCGGTGAAAGAGGCGGTCCGCGGAGGGGAGGGGGACTTGCGGGCCCCGCGGCCCTCAACATGGTCTACACGCGCTACGTGCACGGCGGGGGCGGCGGCGCCGAACCCCGCCGGCGCGGGCCGCCGCCACGGGCAGCCCTCGACGTGCTGGTGCACGAGGCCGTCGTCGGCGGCGAGGCCGGCGAGGGGGCGCGGCAGGTACCAGTCGAAAAGTGGGCCCGGGTTGCGCTTGCGCTTGCGAAGGCGGAGGGGCAGGCGGGGGCAGGCGAGTCGGCGGCGGTACGGCTGGCCGCCGCCGCGATCGGCAGGATCGGCCGGCCAGGCATCTTCGAGTCCGACGCCGCGATCGCGGACGTGCTGCCCGCCCTCAACGAGTTCCTGCGCATCCGCCCGCGCGAGGTGTGGGAGATCGCCGCGTCGTGCGCGGGCCCCCCGTACGACAAGAGGGCCAGCCGCGTGCGCACGTGGCTTGCCGGGGGCACGGGCTGGCTCGGCATGCCGCGGGCGGCATCCGCCAGCGTAGGGGCGATCCGCCACGTGCCCGTGCCGGACCTGGTCGAATGGGCCGCGGAGGATGCCGGGCAACGGCCCGGCCGCATTGCGGACATGCTGCCGGCGAGGATCGCCGTCGCCAGGGAGTTCCTCTCTAGGTTCGGCGGATGCGAGGGCGTCGCCGAGGGCCTGGCACGCGCCTTTGACAGGGCGGAGGCGGGGGCACGCGAGGGGGAGGGCGCCGCGGGCGGCATACTGGCGCGGATGGAGGGCGCGCTGCGCGGCGAGTCCGACCCAGCCGTGGCGGCGTGGCTCGGCGGCCGCATCGAGGTGCTAAAGGCTGGCGAGAGGGGCTCGGTGGGGCGCGATGTGCAGGCCGCGCCGCGCATACTGAGCGGATGACGGCCGCTCGCACTTGCCAGCCTCGGTGCACACTGCGAGGATTGCGAACCCATCCGGTCGGCATCCTCCAGGTATTGCATCACGTGACGAGGCGGTCGACAGCGTTCTGTTATTGGTAAGAGCGCAAGTGATCAGGTACACTAGGAGATCCCCTCGTAACAAACGCATCATTTGACGTGAATTTGATTGACACTATGGACAAATTTTTGTTCAGGGGCAAATAATTTATAATCACTACTAATTATGCATGCATGAACTATAGTCTGGAGTGCAAGTCTCTGGCCCAATTCGTGCAAAATCGAGTCGCTGATGCGGTGCCCGGGCCTTAAACCGGGGTCAAGAACTTGTGTCCTGCACCATACGGCATGCACAACGGCCTAACAGTGTGCAAGTGCGAGTGGCGGAGGAGCGTTGAATAGTCGAAGTCGAACACTCCCGGAATTCCATGCGCTGGAGGTCTCGCAATTGCCGCTGCGTACGTTCATCTGCACCAGCTGTCATACAGTTACCGGTTCGGCCAGCCTTACGTTTTTGAACTTGCCTTCCCAGAACAGCTCTGCCTTCATAATCACTTCAATGCCGTATCTCCTCAGTGCATGACGAGCCAGCAAGTCGTCCTCGCTGCCGGCAAGTCTCTTTATGTAGGGATGTCTCATGATCACGCATACCGCCGCCAGCGAAAGTGGTTGCGACCATATGGGCCACAGCACAAAGTCGCTTCTAGCACTCCCCTTCATGCACGATACGGCCGACAGGCCTTGCCTTGTCGGAACGCACTGATAGGCAATAAATCCCACCGCTGCCAGGCGGTTGGCGCCGTTGACCGTGTATATTGGCTCTGTTTTTGGATCCTTGCTTAACAGAGCGGCGGGGTGGTATTCCGTAGGATCCCACCGCAGTGCGATCTTTGGAATCGTGTCTGTGTAGCACCATCTTAAAAACATGGCTCTGTACACATCATCTTGCACACCTTGCCGATCTCCGCCGCCCACCGACGTTGCCACGCCCAGACGTGTTAGGAATTCCTGGTGCCCAGCCCCGAACATCATGCACAACGGAGTCGTCTCCACCGTACCCTTGTCCTTTTTTAAACATGCGTCGGAACCGATCGCCCCGATCACCTCTGCGTCCATAGTCCTATGCCACACCTTGAATTTGTCGACCTCCACATTGGGGTTGGCATCGGGAAACTTCATCTTCGATCCGAATTCTTCGATCCCGAGAGTCGCAGCTTCGGCGACATCCTGCTCGGTTGCCTGCACCTTGGTATGCAAGTACGGTGATTGGTCTTGCCACGATACTTTAGACTCCCACTTGGGCTTTGCTACATCAAGCGACCTAAGAAGGCCCAGCACTGACAGGAACCCAAGCAGGCTACCTGCAGGAGGACCCCGTAGGCGAAGTTTGCTAAGCAACCTTCTCCTCCGCGCCTGACTGGCAGTGATCGGCCAGCCTGACAACCGCTTCCATGTGCGCAAGGCCCCATGGCCCATACTTCCTGTACAGATCCCCGCACATGTCAACCCAATAGGATCCCAGTTTCCCGAGCCCGTGCTCGGGGTTGGCCGTCATGCCCTTGCCGTCAAGGTGCCATTCTATACGCCCTGTGGCATGCATATCCTCAACCGGCGGAAACAATGGCCGTCCGTGTCCGTGATGTGTTCCGATGATATACCGTACGAGATCACGGTCGTGCTCATCTTGAAAGTCGGGGTGGCTCTCTGCCATCAGCACCGACCAACACTCGTGCCGATACCCACGGGGCAGTCGGGCCATATCCATGCACCGATAGTACTCGTCAGGCCCAGACAGCTCGTCGGCGCTCTTTGCAACCACTTCGTAACCGTCGGGCAGGTCGTCGGGATCCATCCGGTGCAAGAATGCCTGAACCCGCTTCTCCGCTTTGCCGGCGTCGTGCAACAGTGCAGCCAGTGTAAGATCGCTGATCATGCCATCGTTCATGCCGATTCTTTCGGCAAACTTCTGAGTAAACTCTTTCACACCCCTACAGTGCCTTGCCAAGCTAGGCACGGTGCGGCCCCCCTCGCCGTCTCCGCCGTCGTCGGTAGAATGCATGGCCGGCCCCGCCCCCGCCCCCGCCATTGCCAGAGCGTTTGGGTTGTCGGGGTGCGTCCGCCTGATCAGCGCACGGGCCTGATCCTTGTCTAGATCTATTCGCACCCCCGCAATCACGGTTCGGCCCCCCTTTGCACTAGTTTTTTGGAGGCGCGCGTGTCGAAAGTCTATCCTCGCGTCGCACCGTGAGCATAGTACGCCAGCACTAATTTCTCGGGGACGCGCGCCCCCAGATCTGGTGCGAGTGCTGGCCGCCATGTCCATTGCTTCTTTCCACATGGCGGGAATGCCAGTAATGCAAGCGATCTCATCAAGTACTGTACCTACATCCTCGTCGGCAAGGTCAACAGCTACCCTTTCTATGGCCGCCTTGGCGTCATCGTCACAGACTTGCGACAAGTATTCCCCGCCAAACCTCATCGTGAGGGAATTTCTGTGGAATAGGCATGCCTCCATCCCGATGTCACACGCCGCCTTTGATCTCCCTTCGTCCCAGCCGTACTCGTCGCATCCGCCGCGCTCGGCCGGCACAACCACGGTGTCGCCGGGCCGGATCTCGTCGGCTGTAACGACGCGCGTCTCCTCGCTCCGTACTCCGCGCCACAGGATGGCGCACGGCAGCTGGCGGCCTCCTTTGCGGTCGTCGCCTCCGCCCTCGGCCCCCTCCAGGTCACTCATTGGATCGCCGTCTGCGGCCCGCCGTCGGCCCAACCAGCGCCGCGCCGTCCACACGGGTAGCGATACTGCCTCTAGGACGGATGGACGGCATGTTAACAGCCCAGCCTTGGCCATGTCCATTTTGCCCTCTTGTACGGACAGCATCTCGTAGGTCACGTCGGCGCGCCACACGACCTGTACATCGGGTGGCATCGACTTTGGGCCGTGAAGAAATACGGCGGGGTCGGGGTCAGGGTCGGGACGGGGGCGCGTCTGGGCCCACATGTCCACGTACTGAGGCATGAGTGTCACCGATCTTGGCTTCGGAGCAATCGCATCCTCCCAGCCGCCGCTCACCGGAAAGTGATCCACGCCAAAGTCGACGACGTCCCTGCGCGCCTTCTTTGGGCCATTGGACGGGCCCCTACAGGCATCTTTGAGGTACTTCCATGTAGTCGGGATGCGGTCGCCGTACACCGGATCGACATACCTCTTGGACGTCTCCTCCTTCGTGGCCACAATGACGGCCTCGGTGTCGCGGCGCCTCCCTATCCGGTCGAGCCTGCCAAACCTCTGTCGAAGTGAGTCGAGCGGCGCAATCTGCGTGACGAGTGCGTCAAAGTCCGCGTCGACGCCGACCTCTACGCATTGCGTAGACACAAAAAACGTTACGTGGTCGTTGCCCGACCCCCCGCCGGGCACGATCCTGTCGAGTTCAGACTTAGTCTTCAGATCCCGGTCGAGTGGCCTGGCGCGGCCGGTCAGGAGGTGCGCTGCGGCATCCGCGTCGTACTCGTGGAGGCGTTCGCGTATTGTGCCGTGTATCTCCCTTGCCGTATTGACCCTGTTGACCACGATGCCGATGTTCTTTGGGAGGACAGATCCGGGCGAGGGGTTTTTTGGATACGCCATGCCCAGTGCTGCATTAATTATCTCGCTGGTACCCCGTCCTGCCGGCACTTCTACCAAGCGTGCACGTTTGTGGGCGCTGAGGCGATCGCGCATTGCGCTGTCTTCATGCAACAGACGCTTTTTTTCACTTGACGGCGGGAAGATGCAGGCAGGATCCGCCTCTCCAAGGGTCGCGCTCATGAACATGCAAGCGAACGGTATATCTCTGTCCCACTTTCGCTCCCGCCTCAATGCGGAAATCTGATCCAATGTGTCGAGAAAAGGGCGCGAGGTGTGCGCTTCGTCCAGCAGGAACAGCGTATCGGTGCCAAGCAAACCCGCATGGACGGGCTTCATCGAGTCAGACACGCCGTAGCCGCGGAACAGGAGGCGGGATCCCACTTGGTCGACAGTCGACACGATGACGGTCGGTTGCGAGGGGGTCTTTGCCCAGTCCACCTCCTGCGGCATGCCGCCGCGCAGCCTCACGGTCTCTAGAGGGCGGCCGGGGGAAAGCGTCCCGAGCGAGTCGGCCACCAGCCTCGTGATCTTGCCAGAGGGTCTGGATATTCGATCCGCAATCTTCTTGGCATGTTGCAGCGCGCCGTCGACCACAAGCCGCCTGTCGACTACAAAGGCGATCCGCATCGGTGCCCTGCGCCCCTTCCTGCGGCCCTCTGTAGCCAGGTGAAACACGGCGATGTCGATCACGGACGTCTTGCCCGATGCGGTTGGCATGTCGAGGTATTTTGGCCACCCGCTACTGCACACCGTGTCGGCAAGATCCTTCTGCCAGTCGAACGGCTGGTGGCCGTGAACCTCCTTGTAGAACGAGGCAAAGTCTGATGCTGCTAGGCTTTTGTTCATGGTGCGGTCTCCCCTACTGGCATGAACAGCCCCATGCCATAGTATCGCGCCGCCCCCACGATGACCGGCCCGGACACGGCACGGTCAAACGTCACCACCGCATGGCAGACAAAACTGTTGTCAAAAAGGCCCCGCTTGGGGGGAAGCCAGCCCTTGTTCCGGCCCCGCGCGACAAATGCCGATGGGGCGCCATGAACCGATGAGTGTCTAGATATGGACACCGAAGACGGCCGCGGAAGTCCTACCCTAGTGCAGCCGTCCGCAACGATTTCCTCTGGGCCGCGCCGCTTTTTTGGGTGGTGATCTAGCACGACGGGGGTGGCGCTGGCCCATGTGCGCCCCTCGGCAGTGTAGCGGTCTGGTGAGAGTGACTTTTTGCCCTCGCCGGCGCGCCGCAGCGACATGACTCCATACCTCCCCATTTGCAGGCGGCCGCCTCCGTGCTCGGGATCCAAGAACTTTGCTACAGATTGCCGTAACTGCCGCCTCTCGTCGCTTCCATATCCAGAACGCCTCGGTAGCACCAGCGCCATTCCCATCAGGCTCCCGTCAGAGTGCCCGCCTCTCCACCCCACGTTAGCAAGGGGCAATATGGCAAGGTGTGGCACCTTCAGGGCGGATCCGTCGGCGCTGTGTCCCGAGATGGCTTCGTGTACCGGTTTTGATGCATGCGACATTACTGCGTCGCGTATCGCCTTGGCCACCACTGGAAACGCCTCCAGGACAGGGACGTAGTCGCCGTGCGTGGAAAGCACTATCCACTCGCTGGCGCCGCCCATGATGCTCTCGTCCGCTGGCGCCGCGGCCATCGGCCGATTGTACCTGAAAGTCTGCGCAGTGCTGGGCCATGCCGGAACCATCGAGTCCGACGCACTCTTGAACTCAGAGACGAGCGTCGCGAACCTCCCTGGGCGGGGGCATCTTAGCAGGTCTTGGCCGGACTCGTCTGCCTTGTGGCTCGGCTCCAAGTCGGTCGTCCCCCTTACGGCGACCCTTGTAAGCGATGCCGAGTGGCCTATGCGGGGCACCCTGCAAGCAAGGGCCGACAGGGCGTCGAGTACTTCGTCGCTGGGCTCGGCGCCACGCCAGATCATGTGGACCGTCGGGCGGTCGTCGGGCAACACCGCGGCCGGAAATGAGCGCTCCTTCCGCACAACACTCTGCACGATCTCCAGTATGTTGTTGTCGTTTAGGTAGCCTAGCCCGTCCGCGCGGTTTCCAGACGTGGGCACAAAATTCCTAAAACGGCCGCGTCTGTGCACGTCAGGGGCGGCGATCTCGGGCAGATCCTGTGACTCGAGCCACTCTAGGGCGTCTGCGCCCGAAGGATCGCAGCCGGATGTGCCCCAGGCGTCAACCAAGGCCATGAACACCCTGTCCGGATGCGGCGGCCACTCGGGCTCGTCGGCCCGATTGAACATGGCGGCGTACGAAACGCGGTTGAGGTACTCAATCTCAAGGACGAGCATTCTGCTAACCGTCCTGTGTATTACCGTCCTGCATCTTTTTGTTTCTCGACTTTTTGATGAGCGCGATCAGCTTTGGTTGCGGGATCAGCCTCTTCGGATCGGCGTCCCACGGCAGTTTGGCACTGTCCGTCGCCTTCTTGACGGCGTCCCTGAACAGCGACATGGCGTCCTGCGGGGTGACCTGTACTGTGTCGATCCGTCCGTCGTTTTGAATGACCTCAAAGTCGTTCGATCTAGACTCCGGGTAGAGGTCGCACCGCGAGCGGAGTGAATATCCGCGCGCGTCCTGCTTTGTGACGGCGCACAGTGCAAGCGACGCCAGAACGGCCCACCCAGCCGCATCTCGCTCTCGGCTCCGGACATTGTCGGATCCTGGGAAAGACAGCCTGCGCAACCCCGCCAGTGTTATGGTGGTGGTCTGCATCGCGTAGTCCATCGTCACGCCGTGATCAGTATAGCTTGGTGCAATGTTGCCGTGGTTTACGTCAGACGGCTTTGCCTTTTCCACCTTTCCGTCGCCGTCGTCGAAATCGCTCTGGTTTGGGCGCCAGTCCGATCTTTGGGCTTTTGACTTGTATATTTCCACCTTTTCTATCGCGAGCGGATCTATTCGGCTTGACGGCTTCTTGCTCCTTGACACGGTGATCTCCTTCTGGCTCCTGTTGTCGGTGTATGAGTGGACGGGTACGTTCACCCCGACGATTTCAGACACAATGCAACGCTGGAACTTGCGTCCGCTCCCCCCCATGTCGCCTGTCGAGTTCCACCCGCCAAAGACCAAAGTCGACGGCGAGTACTTGAAGAGTGCGGTCGCATTCTGCGGCGTGGCGTCGTTCACTTGTTTGCCCACATTGCTGGTCGGGAACGGCTCGCCATCAAGCTTGGAATCCCTTATGATGGCGTCAAAGATACGATGGGGTGCCTTTAGCGACGATACGGTGCCGATGTCACTTATGTCGGGATCACTAGTAAAGTCCACATAGACGCCGGGCAAGCTGAGGTCGGGGTCGCCGTCAAGCGCCTCCTCGAGTCGGTTAGCCTGCGACTGGACGCTGTCCAAGAGCACGCACGGGGTGTCCTTGCCGCCGATCCTGCGCGTCTCAAAGACGTGAACCGGTTTCGTGTCATCTAGGTAGGTCGGGGGCGCCACATAGCTTCCGTCGCCGCCCACGGGCAACAGGCGCAGTATCCGCCTGACCGCGCTCGCGTTACTGACTATGTCCTCAAGCTGGCTTATGTCCAACGCGAGGGCGGGCAAAATGCCCGCCTATAAACCCCCCGATTGCCAAGCTTGCCTAGGGGACACGATCCGACAGCCATAAATCTAACCCCCCGTCCCCTCTGACGACGGAGCCATGGCGGCGGGCGTGTTCAAGGTGGATCCCGGGGAGGTGATGGCGCTGAACCCCTACAAAGCGGTCGACCTTGCGGCCCGGCTCATACGCGCCGACGCGTCCGCATCGGACATCCCCGCAAGCGTCGTCGATATTCCCTCCAACGTGTCGGCGCCCGACGGCGGCGTCGACGGCACGGCCACGGGCTCGCCGCGCCAGAGCGTGCACGGCCTCGTGAAGGAGGGCAATACCGCGTACCAGTTCCGCACTGGCGCGTTCTCCCCCGCATCGTCGATCGCCGACATCCTGTTCACGGGCAAGGGCGAGGTCAAGCCCAGGATAAGGTCGTGCGTCGAGGGCGGCGGCACGCTCGTCGTCATGCTGTTCGGATGGGACGGCACGGCCCGCACTGACTCCGACACGCTGGCAGAGAGGTTCAGGGATGCCCTTGCGGCAAAGTCCGGCGCGCTTGCCGGCGCCAAGGTCGACGTGTGGGCCCTCAACAGGATCGTCGGCGCGCTGGAGCGGTTTCCCGGGCTTGCCGTCGACGCCGGCGGCTCGGGCGGCAGCCACGCCCCTACGCGGGCGATAACCCACGCCGAATGGTCTGACAATGCGGACATGGCCCCGATGTTCAGGCACGGCAGGGCAGAGGACGATATCGTCGGGCAGATCAGGGATCACCTGCGCAGCAGGGGCAGTAGCGGCGGCATGCCCGTCCATGCGAGGATCTCGGGGCAGCCGGGATCGGGCAAGACGCGGCTCGTCCTGGAGGCCACGCGCGCCGGCGACCTCGCCCCTCGCGTCGTGTACGCCAAGAGCCCGTTGGCCGCGCAGTCCGCCATCGTCGACGGCGGCCGGATCCCGGGCGGTGCCGGCGCCGCAAGGCCGATTATCGTCGTCGACGAGTGCGACCTAGAGAGCCAGATGGATATCTGGAACGGGCTAAGGACAAAAAAGGACGCGGGCGACCTGGTAACCATATGCAACGAGGCCGGAATCGACAGGGAGACCACGAAGCAGATCAGGGTGGCCGGCATGGCCGACGAGCAGATTGCCGAGATACTCGGCGAGTACACAGGGGGCGCAAAGAAGGACCTCCAAACGTGGGTCGACTACTGCCGCCCCTCGCCGCGGGCAGCCCACATAGTGGGGAGCGGCTTGGCATCCAGCCCGGACGACCTGCTCAGGGCGCCCGAGAATGTCCTGATGTGGGAGCGCTATATAGAGGGGCGCAAGGGGATCAGCGACGGGGAGCGCAGGGACCGCCTCACCGTGATGCTCTGGCTGAGCCTCTTCACGAGGTTCGGGTTCGACGCCCCCCACGAGCGGGACGGCGCGCAGATAGCGAGGATCATCGGCGCGCATCACCCGGAGATCACGACGCGCAGGTTCCGGGAGGTCGTCGAAAAGCTGCGCTCGATAAAGGCGCTGCAGGGCGGCGGCCCCGTCCTGTACATCTCGCCGCGCGTGCTGCACGAGTACCTGTGGCTCCGATGGTGGGACCTCTACGGGCCTGACGGCCCGCCCCGCCTGCCGCCGCCAGACGGGGGGAGCGACGGGGACGCGGCGATGCCGACCCTGTACAGCAGGTACAGCGACATGCTGTCGAGTATGAAGGGCAAAAAGGGGGCCGAGCGGGCGGCAAAGGCGCTGCTCGGCGTGGGAGGGCCCCTCCGGGGGGACGCGGACCCCGTCCGCCCGATCGCCTCAGACCTCTTTGCCGCCGCGGCCGACGCCTGCCCCGCCGCCGCCCTCGAGTACGTAGAGGAGGCCGTGTCGGGAGCGCTGCTGCGCGGCGAGGGCCTCGGACGGCACGGGTACGCGGCGGTCGCGGCGGCGCGGCGCATGCTCGGGAGCCGCGAGACGTTTGCCGGCGCAGCGCAGCTGCTGCTGGCTATCGCCGGCGCGGACGGCGGCGAAAGGGGGACGGAAGGCGCGCTCGCGGCGGAGGCCGGCGCCGCTCTCTGCGATGCGTTCGACCCCGCGCCTGGCGCGGGGCTAGCGGACGCGCCGCTGCCCGAGCGGCTGGAGGTGCTGGCCGGCGCGGCCCGGGACGGGACGGGCGGCGGTGGCGGCGGGCGCTCTAGGCTGGCGGCCCTGCGGGCCTGCGGCGCCGTCCTGAGGATGGATCGCTTTACCCCTGTCGTCCCCCACCGGCGCGGGGTGGGGAGCATCGCCGCCTACTGGCGCCCCGAGGACCGCGCCGGGCTGGCCGCGTACCTGCGGGGCGTGCTCGAACTGCTCGTCGAGGCTAGTACGGACGCCCGCAGTGGCGATGGCGTCCGGCTTGAGGCGGCCCACGCCGTACTGGGCAGCCTTGCGCAGACGGCCCTCCTGCCGGAGATCGCCGAACAAGCGGTCGGCGCGGCCGGGCGGATGCGCGCGAAGGGGCTGATAGACGGCGAGGCGCTTTTTGCGGCGGCCGAGAGCCTGGCGGTGCACGAGTCCGGCAGGATCGATCCCGCCGCAATGCGCGGCATCCGCGCGATCATCGACGGGGAGGCGGCCGCGGGAGGCCTGCACGGGCGGCTGGCTAGGCGCATCGGCGCGGACGGCCGCGCGCGCCGCGGCATGCTCGGCACGGCGGCGAACGACGAGGAAGAGATCGGCAGGCTGGCAGGCGAGATGCTGGAGCATCCCGCATCCCTCGACTCCGAGCTGGAGTGGCTGGCGGGGGAGGATGTGGACGGGCGCAACGCGGTGCTGCTCGGGCGCAAGCTGGCCGAGCGCAGCGGGGAGGGATGGGACGGGCAGATGCTCGGCCGCATCGAAGATGCGACAAGGCGTGCGATGGGGGGCCGGAAAGGCGGCGCGGGGGATGGAGGCCACCTGCTCGCCGGGTACCTGGCATGGGCGTACGCAAACCGGCCCGACGGGGCGGAGGATGCGACGGCCCGTCTGCTCGGAGACGAGGCGTTGCGCGGCGTGCTGCCGGTGGCGATGGCCATGTCCGGCGCGGTGCCCGACGGCCTTGCCCGCAGGCTGGCGCAGGCGGTCAGCGACGGCAGGCTGGGGAGGGGGGCGCTTGCGCGCGCAGGGCGCGGGCGGGCGCTCGAGGGCGCGTCGGAGGGGGCGTTTTGGGAAACGGTCGGCGCCCTGGCCGGCGGGGATGCCGCGGGCGCCGGGGAAAAGCAGGGCAGCGGCGACGCGGCCGCGGCGTGCTCCGCCGCACTGGACATGGTCCACGCGCGCTATGTTGGTAGCCGGCGCGGCCGCGGAGGTCCCGCCCGCCGGCTGCCCGCCGACGCCGTCATCGGCGTGCTGTTGCACGAGGGCGTGCTCGGCGGCGAGCCCGGCGAGGGCGAGCGGCGCGTCAGCGTCGAGAGGTGGGCGGAGACGGCGCTGGCGCTGGCCCGGCAGGAGGGCGGGGGCGCGGCCGCCAGGCTGGCGGGCGCCGCGATCGGCAGGCTCGGCCGCCCCGGCATATTCGAAGAGGAGGCAGCCGCCAGGGCTGTGGCGCCCGCACTCGACGAGATCGTGGCGGCGTGCCCGCGGGCGGCGTGGGAGATCGCCGCGTCGTGCATCGGGCCCCCGCTTGACCGGAGGGCGTGTAGCGTGCGCGCCTGGCTGGCCGGAGGGGCCGGCGCGGGCGGCGGCATAAGGGCCGTGCCCGCGCAGGTCATTCTCGAGTGGGCCGCCGAGCGGCCGCGGGAGCGGCCGCGCCGCGTGGCCGAGCTCCTGCGGCCCCCCATGCTCGACGCGGCCAGGGTGCTTGTCGCCAGGTTCGGCCGGCTCGACGGCGTCGCGGACGGGGTCGCGCATGCCTTTGAGTCGTGGCTTGCGGGGGATCCGCCGGCGGCAGACAGGGACGGCGCGCTGGCGAAGCTTGAGTCCATGAGGCGCGGCGAGCGCGACCCACGCGTGGCGGCGTGGCTCGACCGGTGCATCGGGTCGCTCGGGGCTGAGGTTCCGGGGATTCCGAGGGCGGCATAGGGTCGCGGCAGGGCTCGCGCGCGGTAACGGAGCCCGGTGGGACGGCTCCTGGACGTGGCCACCGCGCCGCCGAAAACGGCAGTGCCGATGCACTTCAATGTGGCCGCAACTTGACAGTTGCGGAAGGTTGAAGTTCCGTAGCTCGACTGCCGAGCTTGCCGTGCTTCAATGGGGCCGCAACTTTAGGGTTGCGGAAAGCGTCATGACTGAGCAGGTTTTCGTCGACCCGAACGGGCTTCAATGGGGCCGCAACTTTAGGGTTGCGGAAAGTTCGACGCCTGGCGCGAGCAGCGCGAACACGGACCGGCTTCAATGGGGCCGCAACTTTAGGGTTGCGGAAAGATGTCGTGTACCCCGTGCGCGCGGACGTGCTGCACTGCCTTCAATGGGGCCGCAACTTTAGGGTTGCGGAAAGCGTCATGACTGAGCAGGTTTTCGTCGACCCGAACGGGCTTCAATGGGGCCGCAACTTTAGGGTTGCGGAAAGCCTTGCGCGCCGCCCTGGTGGACTACCGCGTTCGCAGATTCAATGGGGCCGCAACTTTAGGGTTGCGGAAAGCTCGACGATGCTCTTGCCAGCATTGAGGGCATGCTACTTCAATGGGGCCACAACTTGACAGTTGCGGAAGGTGCTCAGCGGCGCGGCCGGTCCCGGCCAGCCCGAGAGGCTTCAATGGGGCCGCAACTTGACAGTTGCGGAAGGCGGCCATGATGCCGACGTTCCGGCCGGCGTAGGCCTTGCTTCAATGGGGCCGCAACTTGACAGTTGCGGAAGGGCCTAATCAAAAGCCCGATGGTACCGCCAATTGGGCGGCTTCAATGGGGCCGCAACTTGACAGTTGCGGAAGGTCCCCCTCTACATCGCCGACCGCCAGAGCCACACCTCGCTTCAATGGGGCCGCAACTTGACAGTTGCGGAAGGCGTCCGTCGACGGCGCTGGCGCCGCGTTCGTCCGGGCGCTTCAATGGGGCCGCAACTTGACAGTTGCGGAAGGGCACCCTGAATCCGAGCCCTCACGCGTCGCGGCTTGGCTTCAATGGGGCCGCAACTTGACAGTTGCGGAAGGGACACCGGACGGAAAAGCAGCTGGCATGGCTTGCGCGGCTTCAATGGGGCCGCAACTTGACAGTTGCGGAAGGGGGTCTCATGCTTGCTCATGTCCGGGGCGCCCCATTGCTTCAATGGGGCCGCAACTTGACAGTTGCGGAAGGCGTCAAAATATCTCACGGCCCAAATCGTGGACGAAGGGCTTCAATGGGGCCGCAACTTGACAGTTGCGGAAGGGGCCACGCCTAGAGACGGCATAAGTACCTTTTCCCCTAGCTTCAATGGGGCCGCAACTTGACAGTTGCGGAAGGGGGTGGTGCCCAGGCCGAACACGACGCCGAGGGCGATGCTTCAATGGGGCCGCAACTTGACAGTTGCGGAAGTCCATGCCTGCCAAAATCAGTATGAAAAGGCCGGCGATGCTTCAATGGGGCCGCAACTTGACAGTTGCGGAAGGGAACTCGACGCCGGTGTACTCCTGCTCCGGCAGGTAGCTTCAATGGGGCCGCAACTTGACAGTTGCGGAAGGCGGAGGGTGGTGGCGGGCGGGTTGTTCAAGAACGCCTGGCTTCAATGGGGCCGCAACTTGACAGTTGCGGAAGGCTTGGCACAGATAGGCTCCCCCCAGTTAACCTCGTCGCTTCAATGGGGCCGCAACTTGACAGTTGCGGAAGGGTTGGCTTAGGCGTGGATTCGTGGCTAGGGCCCATGCTTCAACTTGTAGGCGAGTATTGCCTGTTTTTCTATGAGACTACGGCTACCGCCCACCCAAGTTATATAGCCAAGTTGACAAAGTTGACAAAATCTGTCAACTTGAGGGGCCATTCGTCCCCCTCTGGGCCACGCCGACGCCGTTCGGCCGACGGATGGTGCCGGCGTGGCGTGCCTGTCTTCCCCGCCGCCAACCGTCACTCTCTCGCAAACCCTATGCTCGTATCGGGCCGGGAGGGGGGCTGACTGGGCGGATGATAGAGTTGAACCGCCGGACGCCTCGTACGGGTCGGGTCGGGGACGGCCCTTAGGTCCATGCCCATGGCGCAGCAACCCCGCGGACAATACGGCATGAGGGCCGCCTGGCCCATGCCTGCCATCGGGGGCGCGCACCCGTCATGTCACTTTGGCACCCTTGAGTTTATCCATCCCGAGAGTTTTTCAATCCCCGACAGTTCGTCAGCCCGCTTGGTTATCTTGTACGTCACGTCCTGCCCCTTGGCCATCCTTACCAGTTTCCCGGCGGCGCCGGACTTGACGTCCTGCCTGCTCCACGCCCCAAAGCGCAGCGATTCCGGCGATACCGCCAGCGCCAGCAAGTAGTCGTAATTCACATCAAGCCTTACGTGGTCGAACTGGAAGCTGTTGGCGAGGCCCTCCGACGCGGTCTTTACCTCGAAGTTTTTGCCGCGAACCTCTATGTCGTACAGATCCGCGCGCGATCCTATGCGGCGCGCGTTGATGCCGGACCGTTCCAGGTACTGCCGAACAAACTGCTCCCCTATCTCCCCGCGCGCAGTGTTGTGGAGCCTCCTGAACCCCTCCAGCCTGGCCCCGTCCCACATGCCGCGGTTCTTTTCCCTGTACTTTGATATGATGTCGAGCATCAGGTCGACGGCCGCCGTCATGTGTCCGGTCTCCACAGCCGCCCCGCCGTTCCGTTTTTCCAGAACACGAGAAAGTACGAGTGGTTCTTTCGCGCATGCACCTGCCGCACCATCCTGCTCACCCCGGGCCTGTTCTGGCGGACTACGACGAAGATGTCCTCGGCAACAAAGCCCATTTTGCCGTAGGCTTCCATCAGCTCGACATGCGTGAACCGCTGCCTGTTGGCGCACACCTCGTCTTGGCACTTTACGATGAGCACGCCGTTGTTGCGCAGCACCCTGTACGCCTCCCGGCCCGCCTCGGTATACAGGTCGATTACGGCCTGGTGGTACTTTGACCCCGTCTGGTTGCCGGAGCCGTTGTTGCGGTAGTGCCGCTCAAAAGCCGCATGCGTCCCGTGCGCCGTTCCGCCCGGCGAGTGCATGTAAGGGGGGTCGAGCACAACGCAGTCGAGCGCGCCGTCCCCGTACGGGAGGTCGCGGCAGTCGGTGCCGGTTGAAATGTCCGTGGCAAGGACGTCGTATAGGCCACTCGGAATGTTTCGCCAGAACACGCCCTGCCCGTACGTTACATCGGCCACCGCACTGCCGTTCTTTACGTAAAGCCGCAGTATGTCGGGAAACACGCTGTCGTTGCCTTCCGTGCTTGCGCTGAGCACGAGATCGTTGGTCGGCTGCCCGTTCACGACGACGCGTCTGCGCTTGGCCGTGCCGCCGCCATGCACATCGCCGGTGTTTTCTCCGGCCGACGCAAGGGCAGACCGGCGGGCGCGCCGGGCGGCGGCGTCGTCGGCGGGCCGCGCCTGCACCGCCATGGTGGGGGGCTTGCGCCCCGTGCGCCGGCGTGTTGCGCCCATGTTTCGCGCTCCTAGCACGGCCGCGGCGGCGGCCGCGTGCCATATAACTCGTATAACAAGCACTACCTGGGGATTATAGCCTGTTTTTTTATAATGCGACGCCCGCCGCGCCCCGGGGGACTGCGCGGCATGCCTCGCCACTGCCCTGCGGCTCGCCACCCGGCCCCGCCCGGCCCATCCCCGTGCGAGCGGGCGGGCTGGCAACCCAAAACCTGTCAACCCTGAGAAGGCCGTGCCGCGCCTTCCGGCCGCGGGATCCGCCCCAGCCGGACGCCCGTGCAGGCGGCGGCTGGCCTTCGCCGCCGCCCGCGGCCCACGGGAAGCGGTCAGCGCGGCCCAGCGGGATCGGACAGGCGTCCCATGAACAGGATCACCCCCGTCTCGCCGTCGTGTATGGCGAAGAGGAACGGGCGGTCCGCGACAAAGTCTACTGGGCTGGGCCGCGCCTCCTCTACCGCCACTATGACAGTAGTGACGGCCGCCGCCTCAGTCCCCTTTTCGTCGACGCCGACGTATGCATCATGGGATGCCTTGTCGACGTAGAGACGGCCCTTCTTGGTCTCGCCTATCCCTGTCAGGTCCGCCCGTTTTTTGTCAAAGGCGTCCGTCACGCCCATTGTTTTCAATACGACCTCCAGATCGTAGTTTGTCTTCGCCTCGAACCTCGGCAGCACGACCCTGACCTCGCGGCGCTCCGTGCCGGCGATCCACTCGCCGGGCGTCGCGGCCGAGAGGCCGCTGGCTAGCCGGTCCAGGTCGCCCTGCTCGTCGGGGAGCACGACGAGCATCGAGAGACGTCCCCCCTCGTAGGGCATGCGCAGCACCTGGTACCCGTCGTACGCGGCGTAGTCGAACTCGGCCGTGACCTCCATAAAGTCGGTGTGCACAGCCGAGCCGTCCTTTTTTGTGAATGCATCCGGCCGTGTACCATCCTCGGGAAACTGCGTGATCCACGTGCCCTTGAAGTAGATCGCGTTCGTGATCACCATGGCCGTGTCGTTGTTCACGTCGTTCTGGGCGATCACATCCTTGATCTTTCCGCCGGTGTTGTCCAATGCCCAGGCGTTTATCTTCGGCACCGCGTCTGCCTCGTCGGTGAAGTCGACCGTGTCGGCGGTCGCGCCGTAGGCATCGCCGCGCGCCGCCTCGAGGTACGAGTCGTACGGGGCGAACCACTCGGCGATCCACAGGGCGTTCGCCAGCGACAGCTCCGAGTGCCCGTCGCCGCGGCCGATCGACGCCGCGGCGGCCGCCGCGGCCGCGTGGCGCGCGCCGGGATCCGGCTCGAACCCGAATGCGTCGAGCATCTGCCGGGCGGTGTTGCCGCGCGCGCCCTCGTACAGGACGGAGAAGGCGGTGTGGATGCCGGCCGGCGAGAAGAAGAGGTTCTTGCCGTCCTCCTCCCCCTCGGCGGCGACGGCCCTGTACAGGTCGAACGCGAAGTCGTTGACGGACGATTCGTAGGAGGCGGGGGAGGATGGTGGATCAGCCGGAGTGCCCGGCGCGGGGGCACTGCCGGTTGCAGGATCCGGGGCAGGCGTCGGCAACGGGGCGAGATTGTGTGTCGGGGAAGCCTCTGCGGGCGCCCTTGGCGAATCGACATGCTGCGGGGCTGCCGGCAGCAACAGCAGCAGCAACAGGGCGGACGCCGAGGCGGCGACGACGGCTGTCGCCAGGGCGGCCGCGCGGCGCCTTCTCAATTTTTTGGACCTGCCGCCGTCGTCGTTACGAGCACCGCGTACGGCTCGAGCTCGTGGTCGCGCCCGTCGGACGCGTTGATCCAGAACACGTAGGGCGTGCCGGCGGCGGACGCCGCAAGGCCGGCCGTGTCCAGCGCCAGCGTGTCCGTCCCGTTGCCGTGGTCCGTCGTGGAGAGCAGCGCGGAGGGTATCTCGTCCGAGGTCGCGCGCACGGTAACAGTCAACCCAACTTTGGATGTTGACGGGGAGTACGTGGCTTCCATTTTTTGTACGAAATTGGGCAGTTTGATTTGCTGACTGTGGTTTTGAGTTGTTTTGCGGTCACGGGCACAAAGCCAAATGCAAAGATCTATAAGTAGTATTTTGGGCGCCCCGCCGAATGGTGCGAAACGGCAAGAGAAAAAAGGCGGGGCTTACAAAATCGCAGCAGAAGATCACGAATCGGACATCGTACAAGAAGCAGTCGCAAAAGATTGCCCGGGTCGGAAAGGCGCAGTTTGCAATCAAGCAAATGGTCGACCGCATGGTGGAGGGGGAGCAGTTCGTGGACTTTTCCGACAGCCCCCACGCGATCTACGGGGCCGGGGACTTCCACAGGAACATGCTCAGCGGCGCGCTCCTCAACGCGTCGAGCACCACCAGCGCCGAGCTGTCCAAGATCAGGGTGATGACCGACGGAACGGGCAGGTCGCCCGGCGGCGAATGGCAGCGCCTGAAGATCAACTCCGCCGAAGACGGGCGCACCATGCGCGTCCTGGAGGCGTCGGCGCGCGACGCGGCCGAGGTGCTAAAGCACCACAGCAGGCTTCCAAAGACCGCCCATGTGGCCATCGACCTGCACTTTGAGGAGCGCTGGGACGGCGCGCGCCGGATCAAGCCGGGCGTGTCCGAGGCGCAGGACAAGATCAACAGGGAGGCCCGCGACCGCCTTGCGGGGGAGAGGGGCCTCGTCAAGTCCCGTCCCAGTCGCGGGACGACCTACTTTGAGGCGTACATCGTCGCCCAGATCGTCGACAAGGGGGTGCAGGTGGTCCTGGCCTGCATGCGCGTCGACGACCTGTCGAACCTTGCAAGGTTCATACCCGTCCTAGCGGAGAAGATCAGGGCGGCGGGGGTGTCCCGCGCCATGCTCCTCCTAGACAGGGTATTCTTCAACGAGGCGGACATACGCGCGCTGAACCAGACGGGCTTCCGCTGGATTGTCCCGTGCCGCAACACCGGGGCGGTCAAGGCGGCCCTGGCCGACGCCGATGCCGGGGGCAAGAAGACGGGCGTCCGGCGCATGGTCATCACGGGCAAGAGCGGCGCGCAGAGCGAGTACTGGATGCGCCACGAGCCGCGCAAGAGGGGCGAGGGCGAGCCGGGCGAGGGCCGCTCCCGGGGCGGCCGCAAGGGCAGAAAAAAGCGCGAGGCGCACCAGCGGCTTATCGGGTTTGCGATGAGCCACATGTCGGAAAAGCCCCGCAAGTACAGGAAGAGGTGGGGGATCGAGACGCGGTTCAGGATGGTGACGGGCAGGAGGAACAAGACGTCGAGCACGAAGCCGCCCGCCCGCATGCTTGCGTTCGTCTACTCTCTTTTTACGACAAACACGTGGGTTATGATCAATTCCGTGTTCTGGCGGCGCGCGTCGGACTACGTTCCGCGGATATCCCTTGCAGCCGTGATTTCCATGAGCGTCAGGATGCTGGAAATTCGCGAGCCCAAGCCGCCCCCGTAAAGGTCAAAGTTGGGTTGACTGGGTAACGCTGTCCCCGTCGGGATCGGCGGCGACGGCATGCAGTACGACCCGCTCGCCTGCCGCTGCTGCCACAGGGGAGGCGACGGGCGTTCCGCCGCGCTCAAGCGACACGGAGGGTGCGCCGTTGTCGGGAAGAGTCGGGATGTCCTCGGAGGACGCGCCCGATGCGCCGGACGCGGGCGTGTAGACGGGGCCCGCGACGACGTCACGCGGCGCGTCCAGGCCGTTGCCCGACGCGAGCACGGTCGCCGTCCCCGACTGCACCCTTGTGATCACGTCGCTGTCGCGGTTGGCCACGTAGAGGGTGCCCGGCCCCGAAAAGTCCATGCCGTACGGCTCGTCCACATTGGAGGCTATGGAGCGGACCTGGAGCCGCGTCGACGTGCTGATCTCGTTCACGCGGCCGGGGTCGCCGCCGCTCTGGTACAGGCTCGTGCCCGAGCCCGACATGGCCGTGCCGCAGGCGAGGCCGACGGGCCTCTGCGTGTTCGGCGAGGATGTGCCGGATATGGCCCCCTGGTACGTCCCCGACGCGGCCGTGTAGTACAGTATCTTGCTCCACGACCGGTCGGCGACGTACATGCGGTTGTCGGAGCAGAATGCCACGTCGTACGGCGTGAGCGTGCGCAGGGCGCCAGAGGTGGCGGGGCGCGCGTGCGCGTCGCCAAAGGTTCCAAGCGCAGTGCCGGTCGACGAGAACCTCTCTATGCCATTGGTCGTCGCGACGTACAGCGTGCTGTCCTTCCACACCATGCCGTACGGGGAGCCTGCCGTGGTGGCCCACGACGCAGTGATCGACGCCCCGGTCGCCCCGTTGTACTTGCGTATAGTCTTGGCGCCCCTGTCGGACACGTAGAGGTGGCCGTCGGGGCCAAAGTCTAGGCCGTACGGCTTTCCGAGGCCGGCCGACCTGCTTGCCACGATCTCGCCCAGGTACGTGCCGCTGCTCGAAAAGACTGCAATCTCCCTGTCGTCCGAGTCGGCGACGTAGAGGGAGTGGCCCGAGGGCGTTGTCGGCGCCGGGGTTGTCGGCGCCGGGGTCGTCGGCGCTGCGGGCCGGGTCTGCACCGCGCTGATTGCCACGTCGTCGATCTGGACGTCCTCGGACGAGCTGCTCTGGCGCGTCACGAACTTGAGGCCGAACGCCGTCGACGACAGGTACGGCGACAGGTCGTACGTCTCCTCGTGCCACCTGCCGTCGTCGCCGCTGCCGTGCGTCCAAGAGTAGATGGTGCGCCACGTGGTGCCGTCTGACGCCTGCACGCGCAGGTACTCGCCCGAGTCGAGGGAAGAGTCGACGAACCGCCAGAACGACAGCGTCGCCGACGTGTACCCCGTCAGGTCGATGGGGGACTTGAGCGCCACGGTGCAGGACGTGTCGCAGTTGTCCGAGTGCAGGACGTTGTTCGACGCCGCCTTGCCTGGCAGGGTCGGCACGCGGTGCGACTGCGAGGTCGATACGCGCCAGTCGCCCTCGCCGGTCTCGGTCCACTTCGAGAGGGACGACTCGAACCCGTCGGAAAAGGCCGTCACGTTGGCGGCCGGGGCGGGGGCGGCCGGGGCGGCGGGCGGATCGTACGTCACGTCGATCGACCAGCTGTTGAGCCTCCCGGCGTAGCCGCGCACGTAGTCGCCGGCCTTGAGCGTCCAGTCGCCGCCGATCTCCGAGCCGACCAGGGAGCGCAGGGCCGCGCTCGAGGACGAGTGGTAGGACGCCCGTATGTCGTCGGCCGATCCCCCGGCCCTGTTGTGCAGGACGGCCTCGGTGCCGTTCGGCGAGACGAGCGTCAGCCTGACGTCGCCGATCCACCTGTGCGACACGTCCACGCTGACGGTGATCGCCGTCGAGGTGCCGTTGACCGGGACGGGGATCGCGCTCGCGTCGGCCTGGCTGCGCGTGTTGTCCCTGATTGTCAGGGCAGGGGCGGTCGTCGAATAGTACTTTGAGTGGGACGGGCATCCCGACGAGGGGGCCGGGCCGCACGAGGACGGGACGTACCCCAGGTACATGCCAAAGTCGGGGCCCGCCGACGGATCCGAGCTGTAGTCGTCCACGGCCTCCTCGTCGAGGCCGTCCGAAGACAGCACGGCGGACCGCACGGTCAGCGGCGCGGCGAACTGGATCGTGCGCCAGCCGTCAGACGGCACCGCGACGCGGTACACCAGCCCCGTGCTCGTCGTCAGCGACAGGTCGGCGCCCTCGGCGTCCACCGAGCCGACGCGTATGGCCGACGCCGCCAGGCCGGGGCCCGCGAACGACTGGGAGTAGTCCGACACGGCCCTGCCCGGCGGGACGGCGGCGGCATGCCAGACCTTGACGGCTGGGGCCGCGGAAGAGTCGGCCGCGCCGGGCGGGAGGCCCTCGCCGCGCAGCGTGACGTACGCCGGCGTGCCCGTGACGGTGCCGTCGCTCGGGACGACCCTGAACAGGTCCGTCCCCGTAAAGTTGGCGTCGGGCGTGTACAGGACGCGCGAGACCGTCCGCGTGACCATCTCGTCGGTGCTCACCGCCCCCTTTGAGGGATCGCGGGAGACATGGAACGACACCGCGTCGCCGTCGGCGTCGGTCGCGTGTAGGCGCACCGGGACATCCATGCCCGGGCTGACGTACAGGGTGCGGGCCAGCGCGGCCGGCGCGCGGTTGCTCGACGGGACGGGCGTGAGCGCCCCGGTGCTCGCCAGTGCGAACGCCTGCACCGGCTTGTTGATCGAGGATAGGCCCGAGCCGGACACCGTCACCGTGTACCTGCCGTTGCCCGCGGCGCTGAACACGGCAAACTCGGCCGTCTGGTTGGCCGACGCGGCGCTGACCGCCTGCGAGCCGGGGCCTGACACGGCAAAGTCGAGGTTTGCCACGGGCACCGTGTGGCCGGCGCGTGCCCTGGCGGGCTGCTCGTCGATCCCGCCGTGCGTGTGGGCCATCCACGCGAGGACGATCTTTACCTGCTTTGGGGCCCCGCTGACCGCGAACGTGTACTGCCTGCTGGCCGTGTCGGCGCCGGCCGCCGGCTGCAGGTGGTCGTGCACGACATGCTGCCTGTGCAGCTTTGCGTACTTTAGCGACTCCGAGACGTCGAGCACCCCGAGACCCGCGTTGTTGAGCAGCGCCAGGGACGCAATGCCGGCCCTGCCGCCCGTCGTCCGGTTGTCCGGCTGGTTCAGGTGCGAGCAGCCCGACATGGTGCTGGTCGACGTCTCGTACAGGGAGGACGTGCACGGCACGGGTCCCCGCCAGTCGGCCCCCAGGAGTAGGGCGGCCTTTACCGCGGCGGGGGCAAGCTCCGGCTTGGCCTGCAGCATGAAGGCCGCGGCCGCGCTCACCTGCGGGGCGGCATAGCTGGTGCCGAAGCGCGGCGAAGTAGCGGAGCCGGTGGACGTGTCGAGCGTCTGGATGCTCACCGCGGGCGCCACCAGGTGGGGAACGAGGCGGTGGTCCGCGTCGGTTGCCGGCCCCCTGCCCGAACTAGCAAACATGGTCAACAACCCCTGAACACGGTCGTTGATCCCGCCCACGGTAATGGCGTTGTGGGCGCATCCGGGGTTGGTCACCGTGTCATACGCAGATCCGTAGTTGCCAGCCGCACTTACAACAACCATCCCCTTGTCAACCGCCTCGTTGACGATCAAGTTAAACGCCGACTCTAAACCGTCGCCGCAGGAACCCTGACTGAAGCTCAGATTGGCCACATCGGCCGCTCGCATGTGCGACCAGTCCAGCAGGTGCGCCACGCGGTTTGTGAATGGGCCTGCACGTACGGCGTCACCATCGCCGTACATGGCATCCAAAAGCGACGCCCCCGATGCGGTGCCGTTGTGCAACGGCATGCCGGACGCCGCCAGCACTTGTGCCACCTGTGTTCCGTGGGTCGATGCGGCCGAGTTCAGGTGGTCCACGTTCGTGGTGTTCTGCCCCGCGAGCCGCCCCGACACTATGCTACAGTCCCCGGCGCAGTACGACCTGTCCACCACCCTGCCGTTGAGGTGCACGCTGTTTATCCCCGTGTTCACGACGGCGACGGTCACTCCGGCTCCGGTTGGCACTGCACTACGCGGCAACGCGTTGACGGCGGCCAGCTCGGCGACTGTCGCGTGGGTTGTGCGCCGCGCCGTGTCCACGCCGGGGACAACCTCCTGCTCCCCGTCGCCGATCCGGTACACCTCTTCGCTCAGCGAGAACCCCGGCACGTCCGCGACCGGCACGGACGCGGTGACGAACGAGAGCGACCCCGCCGCCAGTATGTTCCGAGCCCCCCGCTCCTTGAGGAGCCTTACCACCGACGCCTTGTTCTCCTCTGCGGTGTCGTCCGGCGTCCTGTCGCCGCCGTCGCCGTCGTCTCGGCTCACCACCACGAGTACGTCATAGTAGCGCTCGCCGTCGTAGACTCCGTAGTCGCCGTCCTCGAACGTCGCGCCGGCAAGTGCAATTAACTTATCGTATAGCCCTTCGTCGAACTTGTGCGCCGCGCCGGTGCTGGCAACCGGTCCTGGCGCGGAATTGGCGGGTGCCGCCCCGCCCGGCGCGGGGGACGGCGCCGCCACGATCGACGCGGCCACTATGACCCTCCGCAACACGGGCGGGTGGTTTTGGGGGCGTATATATACAATGCAGGGCGCTTGCCACGGGCATTCAGTGCGCATTCAGGTCTATCATGTTCCCGCCGCGCCCTGCGCTAGCGGGGACCAACGCAAGCGCGGAAGCTGCTAGAGACCTGAATGTGCACGGCATTCATGTCTAGCCACATGGACGGGCGCCCCGACCAGTACGGCCATGCGGCCGAGGATGGCCGGACTCGGCCGGCCCGGCGTGATCGGGGCGAGCGCAGGGGATCCCCGCGTCCGTTCCGCGCCCGTGCCCCATGTGCGCCGCCCCAGTTCTTTGTAATCTACGGTGGGCCGTGTAGGGAGACAGACAGGGCGGATGTGGCCGGGCTTTTGACGCATCGGACAGGGTGGCGCGCTTTTTCGGCGCGGGGCGGAGGGACAAGGGGATGTGGCCGGGCCTTTGACGCCCCGTCAGGACACCTTGGCCGTTGCACATGCCGCTAGACGGGCGGCCCACCGCGGATTACAAAGAACACGCCAGAGGGCGAAGTATAACAGGGCGGCCGGTAATCGCCTGCACAAGCTTCAATGGGGCCGCAACTTGACAGTTGCGGAAGGCGCAAGAAAAAGATAGGCGGCCACACGACCAAGCGCACGCTTCAATGGGGCCGCAACTTGACAGTTGCGGAAGGGTGGGGGGAGTATGGCGACAGGGGGCGGCCGCCGGCACGCTTCAATGGGGCCGCAACTTGACAGTTGCGGAAGGTGCCAGGCTAGCCGCGGCGGCCGGCCGCAGGCTGGCGCTTCAATGGGGCCGCAACTTGACAGTTGCGGAAGGGGAGCGCCTTGCGTCGTCCCTCATGTCCTTGCCCACGCTTCAATGGGGCCGCAACTTGACAGTTGCGGAAGGCGGCCTCGGCAACGACTCGCTCGAAGTCACCCTGACGCTTCAATGGGGCCGCAACTTGACAGTTGCGGAAGGTATCGCATATGCGGCATCCTCTGATATTAGCTCTTTGCTTCAATGGGGCCGCAACTTGACAGTTGCGGAAGGCTGCGATGGCGCTCGGCGTGCGCGAGCAGGCTCGCGCTTCAATGGGGCCGCAACTTGACAGTTGCGGAAGGCGGCATGGCCTGCCTTAAGGAACAGGCCTGCGTGCGGCTTCAATGGGGCCGCAACTTGACAGTTGCGGAAGGGAGCAGAGCGGAACGGGGCGGCGGGGCCGGAACACGCTTCAATGGGGCCGCAACTTGACAGTTGCGGAAGGTTGCAAATCACGGCCATTGCCGGCACGTCAAGGCCGGGCTTCAATGGGGCCGCAACTTGACAGTTGCGGAAGGCCGCAAGGGGCGCGCCCCTTCTTTGCCCGATCTCACTGCTTCAATGGGGCCGCAACTTGACAGTTGCGGAAGGCGCCCCGTGCCGCGAACTGGATGCGCTCACGGGCCGCTTCAATGGGGCCGCAACTTGACAGTTGCGGAAGGCGCGCCGGCAGGGCGGTAACAGAGAGCGCCCCGTGCGCTTCAATGGGGCCGCAACTTGACAGTTGCGGAAGGCGCCGGACTCTCCAATGACCTCGTCCAAGGCCTCCTGGCTTCAATGGGGCCGCAACTTGACAGTTGCGGAAGGCCTCTCCATGATCAGGGACGTTATCTCGGCCGTCGAGCAGCTTCAATGGGGCCGCAACTTGACAGTTGCGGAAGGCTGCGCTGGCCGGCCGATGCGGACATGCCCGTCGTGCTTCAATGGGGCCGCAACTTGACAGTTGCGGAAGGGTCCATGAAGGTATATTCGTATCCGGTACGTGTCCAGGCTTCAATGGGGCCGCAACTTGACAGTTGCGGAAGGTCGCTCGGCCGCCTTGTAGAGGGCCACAAGGAGTGGACCGCTTCAATGGGGCCGCAACTTGACAGTTGCGGAAGGGTGGTACCATTCTGCCGCCTCCGCGGCCGTCGGCAAAGCTTCAATGGGGCCGCAACTTGACAGTTGCGGAAGGTCTCGGCATGGAGTTTACTAAGGCGCTCAAAAATCACGCTTCAATGGGGCCGCAACTTGACAGTTGCGGAAGGGGCAATCCCTATTGAAGGATTTGCGGCGAGTCCTGCTTCAATGGGGCCGCAACTTGACAGTTGCGGAAGGATCTACTCGGACTTAAACAAATCCCCGGATGCAGAGCTTCAATGGGGCCGCAACTTGACAGTTGCGGAAGGGAAGACACCTGCTACCCGCTGGTCTGCGCCGAGTGGCTTCAATGGGGCCGCAACTTGACAGTTGCGGAAGGGGCGACGATTGCGGCGACGATGCCGGCGGCGCCGGCGCTTCAATGGGGCCGCAACTTGACAGTTGCGGAAGGTTTCTACCCCACGCCTAAGCAGGTACAAAATCTTTGGCTTCAATGGGGCCGCAACTTGACAGTTGCGGAAGGTCAGTCATTGCCGCCCCGCGCACATGGGGGGTATATGCTTCAATGGGGCCGCAACTTGACAGTTGCGGAAGGCGCTACCATCCACGCACCGGCCCTGCATCGTCGTTCATGCTTCAATGGGGCCGCAACTTGACAGTTGCGGAAGGCGCTACCATCCACGCACCGGCCCTGCATCGTCGTTCATGCTTCAATGGGGCCGCAACTTGACAGTTGCGGAAGGATACGCAGCAGTGGCGGCGGCACTGTCACGCATGTCAGCTTCAATGGGGCCGCAACTTGACAGTTGCGGAAGGCTTAATACCAAAAACCGGCCCAGCCCGCGCCAGTATGGCTTCAATGGGGCCGCAACTTGACAGTTGCGGAAGGTTTTGATACAGGCTCCGCCCCGCCGCCCCTTCCGGCGCTTCAATGGGGCCGCAACTTGACAGTTGCGGAAGGTCCAAGCCCGGGCGGAGCCAGCCCCGACCAGCAGCGGCTTCAATGGGGCCGCAACTTGACAGTTGCGGAAGGTAGTTGCCCGTCTGCGAGTCGTAGGCAATGTCGTTGCTTCAATGGGGCCGCAACTTGACAGTTGCGGAAGGGTCCACGGGTGCGCGCCGACGGGCGCGATTGCGGCCATGCTTCAATGGGGCCGCAACTTGACAGTTGCGGAAGGTATCCTGTACGGGGCCTTTGGCTTCCTGGACGTCTTGCTTCAATGGGGCCGCAACTTGACAGTTGCGGAAGGCAAAGCACGGCTATCAGAGACGAGCTAAGGCATCTGGCTTCAATGGGGCCGCAACTTGACAGTTGCGGAAGGCCTGCACCGCCACGTAAAAACCTGCCCGGCAGGTCGCTTCAATGGGGCCGCAACTTGACAGTTGCGGAAGGCGCGCCAGCCCTTGGCGTGGTCGTCTGAAAGCCTGTGCTTCAATGGGGCCGCAACTTGACAGTTGCGGAAGGAACGAATCGAACGCGGCAATTCGCCGGTACGTTTTGCTTCAATGGGGCCGCAACTTGACAGTTGCGGAAGGGGGCCCTCCCCTGCGCGCCATCCTGGGCAGTTTTAAGCTTCAATGGGGCCGCAACTTGACAGTTGCGGAAGGCGCCATCCCACTCACTCGCTCGCATTCTGCCCATACCGCTTCAATGGGGCCGCAACTTGACAGTTGCGGAAGGTGGGCAGTCCATGTCGGTTCTGTCCGCATCCATCCAGGCTTCAATGGGGCCGCAACTTGACAGTTGCGGAAGGTGGCGCGCTCGTGCATCAACTGGTCCTTGTACAGCGCGCTTCAATGGGGCCGCAACTTGACAGTTGCGGAAGGCAAGCAACTCGCGCGACGTCTTATCCCACGCGGGCGCTTCAATGGGGCCGCAACTTGACAGTTGCGGAAGGCAGTTATAGGGGGCCGCTCGGCGCCGCCCCACAATGCTTCAATGGGGCCGCAACTTGACAGTTGCGGAAGGATCCGATCCCTCATTACGCGCATGTGCCGCAGGATGCTTCAATGGGGCCGCAACTTGACAGTTGCGGAAGGAATGTGGGCATGAAATGCTCACGCGCAAAAAGGCGCTTCAATGGGGCCGCAACTTGACAGTTGCGGAAGGGATAGAGGCCGAGCGCCGCGACGGCGACGCCAAGCCGCTTCAATGGGGCCGCAACTTGACAGTTGCGGAAGGTCTGAAAAGCCCCGCAATCGGACGCGGTTGGATAGCTTCAATGGGGCCGCAACTTGACAGTTGCGGAAGGCAGGTCACCCCGTACAAGTGGTTTCACACGCGGTTCGCTTCAATGGGGCCGCAACTTGACAGTTGCGGAAGGTTGGCGGCGGCTCGGCTTGCGCAGACCCTCAACGTAAAGCTTCAATGGGGCCGCAACTTGACAGTTGCGGAAGGGAATGGTCTTTGATCACCTCGATAACAACGCTCGCAAGCTTCAATGGGGCCGCAACTTGACAGTTGCGGAAGGCCGCAACCCGCGACGTGGCCGAAAAACAGGGCGACCTGCTTCAATGGGGCCGCAACTTGACAGTTGCGGAAGGCCGGGGCGCCCCGCCCGCCTGCTGTTCTAATGAAAGCTTCAATGGGGCCGCAACTTGACAGTTGCGGAAGGAATTCGTCGACGAGGGCCGCAAGTCCCTGGGCAAGCTGCTTCAATGGGGCCGCAACTTGACAGTTGCGGAAGGCAGGCCAGGCAGACGCGCAACATGCAGCGCGAACTGCTTCAATGGGGCCGCAACTTGACAGTTGCGGAAGGCGGCGGGATCGAGAACCCCGCGCCCCGAAAGTCCTGGCTTCAATGGGGCCGCAACTTGACAGTTGCGGAAGGTCGTCAACGGACGCGAGGTCTGGCGCCGCTTTCCGAGGCTTCAATGGGGCCGCAACTTGACAGTTGCGGAAGGTCCTCGGGGGAGATTGACGGGCGGCTGTGCTCGGGCTTCAATGGGGCCGCAACTTGACAGTTGCGGAAGGGCGTCCCTAGACACGGCCCTTCGCAACCATGAGCGCGCTTCAATGGGGCCGCAACTTGACAGTTGCGGAAGGGTCGATCCTGTCCGGCGTCCAGGGCGGATTCGACTGGCTTCAATGGGGCCGCAACTTGACAGTTGCGGAAGGAATGCCAGCGCGCAGCGGAAGGGGCAAGAGCCGCGAGCTTCAATGGGGCCGCAACTTGACAGTTGCGGAAGGACGAACCAGGGTGGGCCCAGAGGCACAGGATAAGGGACGCTTCAATGGGGCCGCAACTTGACAGTTGCGGAAGGAAGGCCCGATCTTGCCGTCAGGCGCCTAAAAACGGCCGCTTCAATGGGGCCGCAACTTGACAGTTGCGGAAGGAAGTGGGCGTCGGGGTACACCTCGCGCGCAAAGTTCTGCTTCAATGGGGCCGCAACTTGACAGTTGCGGAAGGGACACCTATGCGGCCATGTCCGACGCCCGCTTCCGCGCTTCAATGGGGCCGCAACTTGACAGTTGCGGAAGGCCTCGGCCATCCGCAGCCCGCACCAGTACGCCAGCCTGCTTCAATGGGGCCGCAACTTGACAGTTGCGGAAGGCCATCCAAACCTGGAATGGAGTGCGGATGGTCCGGCTTCAATGGGGCCGCAACTTGACAGTTGCGGAAGGCCCGCCCACGCCCCCCTTACTTAAGCATGCCCCCCAGCTTCAATGGGGCCGCAACTTGACAGTTGCGGAAGGCCCGCCCACGCCCCCCTTACTTAAGCATGCCCCCCAGCTTCAATGGGGCCGCAACTTGACAGTTGCGGAAGGGGTGCTCCAGCAGCGCGTCTTTGGCCGCCGCGTCAGGCTTCAATGGGGCCGCAACTTGACAGTTGCGGAAGGTGCCGGCGCGCGCCGCCTCCACAGGCGCGCGCTTGTGTGCTTCAATGGGGCCGCAACTTGACAGTTGCGGAAGGCGACGCGGACGGCGATGCGGAAGGCGCTGTGGTCGCCGCTTCAATGGGGCCGCAACTTGACAGTTGCGGAAGGCATGAGATCTGCAGTGATCGCAACGTAGCCGGCGCCTGCTTCAATGGGGCCGCAACTTGACAGTTGCGGAAGGGGGGCGGCCCGTGCCGAATATCGTTGCCGGCCCTAAGCCGCTTCAATGGGGCCGCAACTTGACAGTTGCGGAAGGGGAGATCGGGCCGCTGATCAAGCAGGTCGGCGCGCTGCTTCAATGGGGCCGCAACTTGACAGTTGCGGAAGGCGGCACGGCCAGATTGTAGATGGGCGCGACGATGACGCTTCAATGGGGCCGCAACTTGACAGTTGCGGAAGGGGGGCGCCGCGAGGCGGAGCAGGAACAGCTGAAGTGCGCGCTTCAATGGGGCCGCAACTTGACAGTTGCGGAAGGGTCGTGGCCGGGCCCCAGACCTCGAGGCGGATGTGGCTTCAATGGGGCCGCAACTTGACAGTTGCGGAAGGTGCGTCGTCATGTTGACGCGGAGCGGCTGGGGGCGGCTTCAATGGGGCCGCAACTTGACAGTTGCGGAAGGTTTTTCAAATCACCCCCTCTTAATCACTTAAGCAATGCTTCAATGGGGCCGCAACTTGACAGTTGCGGAAGGTGCCCCGGCGCATAGCCCTCGTCGACGCCGGCGACGGGCTTCAATGGGGCCGCAACTTGACAGTTGCGGAAGGTTGTTATCTGCCGTGCGTGCATATACCGTAAAGCCCTGCTTCAATGGGGCCGCAACTTGACAGTTGCGGAAGGTGGGATTTGCTCGTATCTGTGGAACACACGCTGAATGGCTTCAATGGGGCCGCAACTTGACAGTTGCGGAAGGTTTCGCGCACGCATCGGCCCTACACCCCGGGCCAGGGCTTCAATGGGGCCGCAACTTGACAGTTGCGGAAGGCTGCTCCGTGGTCTTGTCGTCGGTCATGGTAAAGGTGCTTCAATGGGGCCGCAACTTGACAGTTGCGGAAGGCGGCATCGAGTTGCAATTGGTCTCTTAGTTCGGGACTGCTTCAATGGGGCCGCAACTTGACAGTTGCGGAAGGACTTGAGCATGAAGCCTGGCTGACCGCTGAGGCTAAGCTTCAATGGGGCCGCAACTTGACAGTTGCGGAAGGTGACGCGGCGGCAAACCAGTGGCAAAATGGGCAGATGCTTCAATGGGGCCGCAACTTGACAGTTGCGGAAGGTATTACGGCGCAGCGGAGTCGGGAAAAACATTAGAGGCTTCAATGGGGCCGCAACTTGACAGTTGCGGAAGGATTGACTCCGTCTACCCTTTCCACTTTCCGGCAGTAGCTTCAATGGGGCCGCAACTTGACAGTTGCGGAAGGCGGCATTACCGGCAATGCCGAATTGCTTGCTACGTTGCTTCAATGGGGCCGCAACTTGACAGTTGCGGAAGGCGTTATTCCGAGGCTTGCCTCTGCCGGAATTCGGCGGCTTCAATGGGGCCGCAACTTGACAGTTGCGGAAGGCCCCAAGCAGAAGGCCACTCGCAAGCGCGTGGGGCGCGAGCTTCAATGGGGCCGCAACTTGACAGTTGCGGAAGGCGCATGGACGAAGTCAACGAGGCGGTATATGCGGAAGCTTCAATGGGGCCGCAACTTGACAGTTGCGGAAGGGCGTTGGCGCTGACGACCTGGTCTGACATAAGGTCCAGCTTCAATGGGGCCGCAACTTGACAGTTGCGGAAGGCGCGCCGCGACGCCATGCAGCGCCCCCCTCCCAACTCGCTTCAATGGGGCCGCAACTTGACAGTTGCGGAAGGATCGAGCACGCTCGCATTGAGCGGGTTTACCGGTAGGCTTCAATGGGGCCGCAACTTGACAGTTGCGGAAGGTGTCTTATCAACGCCTGGCCGACGCCTAATCAGCGAGCTTCAATGGGGCCGCAACTTGACAGTTGCGGAAGGCATCAACCTCTACGGCGAAATGTACCCCAAGATCACGGCTTCAATGGGGCCGCAACTTGACAGTTGCGGAAGGGCCGCAAGACAGTGGCCAAGCGCGCCCGCAAGGCGCTTCAATGGGGCCGCAACTTGACAGTTGCGGAAGGCGGCTTGCTTCCAGTCGGCATCCTTCATGGCCGAGGTGCTTCAATGGGGCCGCAACTTGACAGTTGCGGAAGGAGGCGAACTGCACGTGCGGCAAGATCCACACTGTGCTGCTTCAATGGGGCCGCAACTTGACAGTTGCGGAAGGCCGCGCGCGCCGGGCCGCACAGGAGCGCGCCAGCCGGCTTCAATGGGGCCGCAACTTGACAGTTGCGGAAGGCTGTCGGCGTGGCGCACAGACAGGTTCGCCGAAGCGCTGCTTCAATGGGGCCGCAACTTGACAGTTGCGGAAGGTCGACTACCGTGTCCACGAGACCAACTACTACAACCGGCTTCAATGGGGCCGCAACTTGACAGTTGCGGAAGGCCGCCCTGCTCGCCTGGGTAAAGCAGCGGCCGATCATGCTTCAATGGGGCCGCAACTTGACAGTTGCGGAAGGCCCGCCCAACGGGCAGGGGCGGCCCAACATATTCGTGCTTCAATGGGGCCGCAACTTGACAGTTGCGGAAGGAAGTGGGTATCACGCAGGTACGGGTCAAGCGCCCTGGCTTCAATGGGGCCGCAACTTGACAGTTGCGGAAGGCGCATCTGGGAGTTGCATGAAGCGGGGCTGATAGCGCTTCAATGGGGCCGCAACTTGACAGTTGCGGAAGGGGCCGCCGCCCGCGCCAACGCCGCGTGGCATGCCGGGCTTCAATGGGGCCGCAACTTGACAGTTGCGGAAGGAAGACTATCGGCATTGAAAACTTTGACGATGTAGATGCTTCAATGGGGCCGCAACTTGACAGTTGCGGAAGGGCCCTCGGGGGGCACCGGCCGCCAGACGGCCACGCTTGCTTCAATGGGGCCGCAACTTGACAGTTGCGGAAGGTACTCCGTCGGCGCCGGCGTTGCACAGGGCGCCGGGCTTCAATGGGGCCGCAACTTGACAGTTGCGGAAGGCACTAAGGCGCGTTGGGCTCAGTATCGAACCGATGACGCTTCAATGGGGCCGCAACTTGACAGTTGCGGAAGGAATGGCCAGGGCGGGCTGTGGGTGTGGTTGACATGGCTTCAATGGGGCCGCAACTTGACAGTTGCGGAAGGTTTTTTTCGACGATTCATCGTCAACGCCTAGGCATGCTTCAATGGGGCCGCAACTTGACAGTTGCGGAAGGCATATACTAGCATTCAGGCCGCACGGGCAATACATATGGCTTCAATGGGGCCGCAACTTGACAGTTGCGGAAGGCGGCAAAAAGCGCGGCCGCCCGGCAGGGCCCAAGCCTGCTTCAATGGGGCCGCAACTTGACAGTTGCGGAAGGGGCGCGCATCCAGGAGTTGGCGCTCACTCTCGAGTTGCTTCAATGGGGCCGCAACTTGACAGTTGCGGAAGGGCTTGCCGAGTTTAGCGAGTCGTTAACGCTTGTTTGAGCTTCAATGGGGCCGCAACTTGACAGTTGCGGAAGGCGGACTTTGGCGGACAGCCCATGACGCAGCGAGCCGAGCTTCAATGGGGCCGCAACTTGACAGTTGCGGAAGGCCCGCCGCCGGCGCCGACTTGCAAACCGTCGTGAGGGCTTCAATGGGGCCGCAACTTGACAGTTGCGGAAGGCATGTACCACTCGGAAAAGGAGCGCAAGGCCGCCGAGCTTCAATGGGGCCGCAACTTGACAGTTGCGGAAGGACGTGGGCAGGCGGTTGCCGCCGTGCTCTACGCGCAGCTTCAATGGGGCCGCAACTTGACAGTTGCGGAAGGCGCCCTCAACGAGCAGATCCGCAGAGACGCCGAGTACGCTTCAATGGGGCCGCAACTTGACAGTTGCGGAAGGCGCCATGGTCGCGACCGCCAACATAACCGTCCTCGCGCTTCAATGGGGCCGCAACTTGACAGTTGCGGAAGGTGGCGGCGGCCCGCCCGTCGACAACTACCTGTCCGCCGCTTCAATGGGGCCGCAACTTGACAGTTGCGGAAGGGGCATCCGGCCGACGGCTAGCCGGATTGGAAGGTCAGGCTTCAATGGGGCCGCAACTTGACAGTTGCGGAAGGCTGTACGCCGCAACACGACTCGGCGGCGTCGTTGATGCTTCAATGGGGCCGCAACTTGACAGTTGCGGAAGGTCTGGTCGGCGGCCGCGTCCGCCCGCGCGACTACAAGGCTTCAATGGGGCCGCAACTTGACAGTTGCGGAAGGCGGCTACGCCGGACGGCGGGCCACCACCCGGGCGATCGGCTTCAATGGGGCCGCAACTTGACAGTTGCGGAAGGGCGGCGTCGGCGGCGTCGATCTCGACCTTTGTTAGGCTTCAATGGGGCCGCAACTTGACAGTTGCGGAAGGGCACGTCGCCGACCTGTAGCACGTCGGAGCCGTGCGCGCTTCAATGGGGCCGCAACTTGACAGTTGCGGAAGGGTGGGCGCCCCTGCTCTGGATTCCCTTCCCAAAGAGCTTCAATGGGGCCGCAACTTGACAGTTGCGGAAGGCGGCACGGGCTGCGCCGATATATAACTATTAAATGAGCTTCAATGGGGCCGCAACTTGACAGTTGCGGAAGGGGTTAGGCTGTCGCCGGCGGCAAATCCGGAGGCGGTGCTTCAATGGGGCCGCAACTTGACAGTTGCGGAAGGTGCAGACCGGCACGGGAGGCACCATCGTCAGGGGGGAGCTTCAATGGGGCCGCAACTTGACAGTTGCGGAAGGCTCGCGGCCGCGGCGTCGGCGACGCGCTCGGCGTGATTGCTTCAATGGGGCCGCAACTTGACAGTTGCGGAAGGACATTGATGCCGCGCGCGGCAAGAGCAAGACCAAGACGCTTCAATGGGGCCGCAACTTGACAGTTGCGGAAGGCGGCGGTTAAAGTTCGAGATGGCGGCCAGTCGCTTGCTTCAATGGGGCCGCAACTTGACAGTTGCGGAAGGAATGACAACCCGCCCCTCGCGCCGCATCCGCCACACGGCTTCAATGGGGCCGCAACTTGACAGTTGCGGAAGGTGTCCCAGATTCCCTACGGCGCGGAGGGAAACATAGAGCTTCAATGGGGCCGCAACTTGACAGTTGCGGAAGGAGATGCTCCAGCGGTTCAATGTCCTCCCGCCGTATGGCTTCAATGGGGCCGCAACTTGACAGTTGCGGAAGGAATTGTAAAGGAGGAGGGAATTCTTGGCACTGGATGGCTTCAATGGGGCCGCAACTTGACAGTTGCGGAAGGCGGCCGCCGCCGCCGCCGCCGCCGCCGCCGCCGCGCGCGGCTTCAATGGGGCCGCAACTTGACAGTTGCGGAAGGAAAAATACGGCTCCGTCGCCGCCGCACCTTCCAACCAGCTTCAATGGGGCCGCAACTTGACAGTTGCGGAAGGTTAGGCGCGGGCAGGCCATTGAGCCGGCCCAACATACGCTTCAATGGGGCCGCAACTTGACAGTTGCGGAAGGCGCCGTTGCAACCGGTACGTTGTTTTCGCAAAGTCTAGCTTCAATGGGGCCGCAACTTGACAGTTGCGGAAGGGCCGGCCAATCTCGGCAAGCACAAAGAGCATGCGCAGCTTCAATGGGGCCGCAACTTGACAGTTGCGGAAGGAGGCACGCGCGCAACCGGGCCAGTGGTATCTAGACGGGCTTCAATGGGGCCGCAACTTGACAGTTGCGGAAGGGGACGTGGCAAGCCGCATCCGCCGGACGAACTCGGCGCTTCAATGGGGCCGCAACTTGACAGTTGCGGAAGGCCGCGCCGACGACGCGGCACTGCATACCACCCCTGAGCTTCAATGGGGCCGCAACTTGACAGTTGCGGAAGGCAAGCTCAACCGCATGGCCACCGGCGAATTCTACGAGGCTTCAATGGGGCCGCAACTTGACAGTTGCGGAAGGCCGCCCACTTGTTCCCGTTGACCGAGTCGTCGAGCGCGCTTCAATGGGGCCGCAACTTGACAGTTGCGGAAGGGACCAGGGCGGCCAGACTGGACAATCCTTGTATGCGTTGCTTCAATGGGGCCGCAACTTGACAGTTGCGGAAGGCGTGGAACTCACGACAGACCAGATACTCCTGGCAGAGCTTCAATGGGGCCGCAACTTGACAGTTGCGGAAGGCACAAGCGCAGGCCTGCGGCAGACACTCGCGCGCCGCGCTTCAATGGGGCCGCAACTTGACAGTTGCGGAAGGATGCAGGAAAAAAGCAGTACTCGGGCAGCTACTATAAGCTTCAATGGGGCCGCAACTTGACAGTTGCGGAAGGGCCGATCCGCACTTCGTAGGCCCCCACAGTGAGGCGCTTCAATGGGGCCGCAACTTGACAGTTGCGGAAGGGACGGCCGCGAAACAGGGCTTGACTGGGCGGCCTTGCTTCAATGGGGCCGCAACTTGACAGTTGCGGAAGGCGCATCGCGCCGAGTTCGACGCCGCAATACTGGCCCTGCTTCAATGGGGCCGCAACTTGACAGTTGCGGAAGGGACAAGATCGCCGAAAAGGTCGCAGGCAAGGCCGCCGCTTCAATGGGGCCGCAACTTGACAGTTGCGGAAGGCCGGCCCAACGACTAGGCGGCCCATTGAAGCGGGTTGCTTCAATGGGGCCGCAACTTGACAGTTGCGGAAGGGGCATTGATCCGACGGCCGGCCGCGCCGCCATTGAAAGCTTCAATGGGGCCGCAACTTGACAGTTGCGGAAGGCGGTCGGGGCGGAGGCGGCGGGGGAGGATACAATGCGCTTCAATGGGGCCGCAACTTGACAGTTGCGGAAGGGTGTCTGCAAGCGGGGCGCAGTCGTCAAAGCGCTTGCTTCAATGGGGCCGCAACTTGACAGTTGCGGAAGGCTAAACGAAGGCGATGCCAACGTTGCATACACGGCCGGCTTCAATGGGGCCGCAACTTGACAGTTGCGGAAGGGTCACACCGGCCATGACACATGTTAACCATGAATGCTTCAATGGGGCCGCAACTTGACAGTTGCGGAAGGAGCCCGAAAGCCCCGCGCCGCGCGCAAAACAAAGCTGCTTCAATGGGGCCGCAACTTGACAGTTGCGGAAGGCGCCGTCAAGAATATGCAGGCCAGCGTGCCGCCCATGCTTCAATGGGGCCGCAACTTGACAGTTGCGGAAGGGTTGCGGGCGGGCGCGAGCGGCCGCCATGCAGGGAGCTTCAATGGGGCCGCAACTTGACAGTTGCGGAAGGCGAGACGTCCGTGCGTTCTCCGCCTCCGCCAGGCGGCTTCAATGGGGCCGCAACTTGACAGTTGCGGAAGGCGCCGCCGCCCACGCCTAAGCCCAACGGCGTAAAAGTGCTTCAATGGGGCCGCAACTTGACAGTTGCGGAAGGTATTGGGGTGGCGCCGTGCGTATCGACGTGGGCGCTCAGCTTCAATGGGGCCGCAACTTGACAGTTGCGGAAGGTGCGTCTTAACGATCGAAAAAGCGCGCCGCGTCGCCGCTTCAATGGGGCCGCAACTTGACAGTTGCGGAAGGTGCGCCGTGGGCGAAGCCTGCGATTTGGACGACGACTGGGCTTCAATGGGGCCGCAACTTGACAGTTGCGGAAGGGCGGCCGGCCGGGGCGGGGCCCGGCCCCCTCTTTTTGGCTTCAATGGGGCCGCAACTTGACAGTTGCGGAAGGATCGGCCGCATATAATCGCTTGGATGCGGACCAAAAAGCTTCAATGGGGCCGCAACTTGACAGTTGCGGAAGGTGATAAGCCCCCCCCCCCTCGCCGGCCGCCGCCCATGGCTTCAATGGGGCCGCAACTTGACAGTTGCGGAAGGCGGAGGGAGTACCGACATGAACGAGTCGTTTCCCGCGGGCTTCAATGGGGCCGCAACTTGACAGTTGCGGAAGGTTGACAAAAAGGGCCCTAGCCGCCCCCCTGTTGACAAGGCTTCAATGGGGCCGCAACTTGACAGTTGCGGAAGGGAGCGCGGTTAGCCAGTTGCGGATGGCGGGCTTGTGCTTCAATGGGGCCGCAACTTGACAGTTGCGGAAGGCCTTCGAATTAACGAGCAGTACCACTCGCGCGCCGCGCTTCAATGGGGCCGCAACTTGACAGTTGCGGAAGGGCTGTCTGCCGCCGCCGCCATCGCGCCCGCGACCCTGAGCTTCAATGGGGCCGCAACTTGACAGTTGCGGAAGGGTGGGGGGCCCTGCGCGCCCGGCAGGTACAAGCTCTGCTTCAATGGGGCCGCAACTTGACAGTTGCGGAAGGGCCGTCGTATGGCAGAATATCCTTGCACACGCGAGGCTTCAATGGGGCCGCAACTTGACAGTTGCGGAAGGCGCTGCGCCGGCATGCCGAGGGGACTGCGGCGCTCGCTTCAATGGGGCCGCAACTTGACAGTTGCGGAAGGCTGGTATAATATTAACATACGTTTCGCCATACACCGAAGCTTCAATGGGGCCGCAACTTGACAGTTGCGGAAGGCCCCGGCGCCCGCCGGCCAATGACAGAATACGTGTGGCTTCAATGGGGCCGCAACTTGACAGTTGCGGAAGGTCGATGCGCACGCGCGCCCCTGCCTTGTAGGTGGCCGCTTCAATGGGGCCGCAACTTGACAGTTGCGGAAGGGCCAGAGAATTTTTATGAGCGGCCGGCCGCCTCCAGGCTTCAATGGGGCCGCAACTTGACAGTTGCGGAAGGATGTCGCCCGGCACAAGCACGACGGGGCAGCCGACGCTTCAATGGGGCCGCAACTTGACAGTTGCGGAAGGTATGAGGAAACCAACGGGCAGTTTGAATGGGCGGTATGCTTCAATGGGGCCGCAACTTGACAGTTGCGGAAGGTGAAAGCCGAATACCGAGAAGGATACGCACCACATGCTTCAATGGGGCCGCAACTTGACAGTTGCGGAAGGTCGATTGCCGGTCTCCTGTTATATCACGCCTAAAGTTGCTTCAATGGGGCCGCAACTTGACAGTTGCGGAAGGTAATACACGTAATACACGCGCGCCCGGCATGGTAGGCTTCAATGGGGCCGCAACTTGACAGTTGCGGAAGGAGCTCACGCCTTCCATAGCCGCATGAAGGAAAAGCACAGCTTCAATGGGGCCGCAACTTGACAGTTGCGGAAGGAGCCGTCGGCCGGATGCCACTAGGGCCCTTCCGTGTGCTTCAATGGGGCCGCAACTTGACAGTTGCGGAAGGCGCGATTGCGCCCGCGATTATGGACGGGGTGCCCCAGCTTCAATGGGGCCGCAACTTGACAGTTGCGGAAGGGTCGGGCGCGCCAAAGGACCCGCCGCCGCCGCCCGAGCTTCAATGGGGCCGCAACTTGACAGTTGCGGAAGGCTAAGCGTTGGGCCCACGTGGCCCGCGTCAACGCCCGGCTTCAATGGGGCCGCAACTTGACAGTTGCGGAAGGCCACCTCGCGGACATGATGACGAGCGAGCAGGCAATCGGCTTCAATGGGGCCGCAACTTGACAGTTGCGGAAGGCCTAAAGGCGGCCCGGAAGCTTCCGGTGTCCGTCTTCGCTTCAATGGGGCCGCAACTTGACAGTTGCGGAAGGACTTTTCGAACAGGCAGAAAAGGACGCACGTTTTCAGCTTCAATGGGGCCGCAACTTGACAGTTGCGGAAGGCGCCGTGTCCGTGAACGACGACCGCGACGTATTCGGCTTCAATGGGGCCGCAACTTGACAGTTGCGGAAGGATGGACCCGGGCGCCGGCCATGGGATGCGGCCCCTCAGCTTCAATGGGGCCGCAACTTGACAGTTGCGGAAGGGTCTGCATGCCCGGCCACGAATTCTATTACGATATGCTTCAATGGGGCCGCAACTTGACAGTTGCGGAAGGCCGAACTTAACCTCCAAGAAGGAGAGACGCCCGGCGAGCTTCAATGGGGCCGCAACTTGACAGTTGCGGAAGGGCCGGCGCGAGCAGGAGAGACTCCGCCGCGAGCGCGCTTCAATGGGGCCGCAACTTGACAGTTGCGGAAGGCCCTCCAAGACTGGGTAGTTTTCAGCGGCACGCCGAGGCTTCAATGGGGCCGCAACTTGACAGTTGCGGAAGGCTTTGCGGCCGCCGACGACACGGGCTTGATCTACTTGCTTCAATGGGGCCGCAACTTGACAGTTGCGGAAGGGCCCGTCTGCACTCGGACGGCCGTCCACGTCCGGCCCGCTTCAATGGGGCCGCAACTTGACAGTTGCGGAAGGCAGAGCTCGCCGCCGCCCGCGCGCACCTCGCCGAGCTGCTTCAATGGGGCCGCAACTTGACAGTTGCGGAAGGCGTGGGCGCGGGCGCCTCGGCGCCCTGCCTGCTCCTGCTTCAATGGGGCCGCAACTTGACAGTTGCGGAAGGCGCCGTGTCAAGGCGGAGTACGAGGCCAACGGTTGGGCTTCAATGGGGCCGCAACTTGACAGTTGCGGAAGGGCCCCTGATCTGCCACTGCTCTAGCACGCGAACCTGCTTCAATGGGGCCGCAACTTGACAGTTGCGGAAGGAACGGCGCTTGCAAAACTTGCTAGGTTTTCTGCGGGCTTCAATGGGGCCGCAACTTGACAGTTGCGGAAGGCCCCGTGGGGCTGGGTGTCGAACGTATTCCTGTTTAAGCTTCAATGGGGCCGCAACTTGACAGTTGCGGAAGGTTGGCGAGGCGCTTGCGGCCCTGCACGGCGAGCTCGCCGGCTTCAATGGGGCCGCAACTTGACAGTTGCGGAAGGCTCTAGGCGCCGTCAAGGGCCCGAGTTGGCGCCTAGGCTTCAATGGGGCCGCAACTTGACAGTTGCGGAAGGGCGGCAGTACCGGCAGGCCTAGTTAGGCACGACGGCGCTTCAATGGGGCCGCAACTTGACAGTTGCGGAAGGTACGTACTCGACGGCAGCATCGCGGTCGGCCGCCTCGCTTCAATGGGGCCGCAACTTGACAGTTGCGGAAGGTCTGCCAACTTATCGAGTCGCCCCAACGCCTTCTCGCTTCAATGGGGCCGCAACTTGACAGTTGCGGAAGGATGGGCACCGACCCTGCCTCCCTGGAGCGCCGGCGCGCTTCAATGGGGCCGCAACTTGACAGTTGCGGAAGGCGCAGCGCATTTTGGACTTGGAGTCGGCATACAAGGCTTCAATGGGGCCGCAACTTGACAGTTGCGGAAGGCATGGGCGGCGGCATGCATGCCATCATGCTAGACGTTGCTTCAATGGGGCCGCAACTTGACAGTTGCGGAAGGAGCGCACGCCGAACCGGTCGCGCAGATCTTTGTCGGTGCTTCAATGGGGCCGCAACTTGCAGTTGCGGAAGGCGCGGCGTGCTTCAATGGGGCCGCAACTTGACAGTTGCGGAAGGGTGGTTTCTTCAATGGGGCCGCAACTTGACAGTTGCGGAAGGGGCGGCATGCCGAACTCATGGGCCGCCCCGTTCAGGAAGGTCCTTGGGGCCGCAACTTGACAGTTGCGCTTCAATGGGGCCGCAACTTGACAGTTGCGGAAGGCCTGTGGCGGGCAACCGTTTGTTCGCCGCTAGGCCGGCATAGCATCCATACGTTCGCTTTTGTCGCCCATCCGCGGTTTTTTGCATCCAACGCCCGCCCCGCATACCGCCCGCGTTATAAGTGCCCTGCGAGCGCCCTAGGCGCGGCCCCTCCGCACAGGGCCGCTCGCGGGCCTCCCGCCCTCCCGCCCGCCCGCGCCTCACACCACGAACGCGGGCGCCCGCCCCCCTCCGGGCTGCAGCCTCGCGCCGATCGTCTCGATGCGCCCGTCCGAGCCGTGCCCGTACGAGGGGCCGACGTCGACGATCAGCACCCTGTCCTCGGCGTAGTCGAGCAGGTCCGCGAGGTCCTCGCGCAGCCGGGTCATCTCGATCGCGCTCAGGTCGCACGAGAATACCGAGTACTGCATGCGGTCGCCGTACCCCAGCATGAGCTTGTACGTCTGCTGCAGCCGCTTCGGGTCGGCCACGTCGTACGCCACCATGAACCTGTTGCGGGCCATTCCTGTCCCCGCCCCTCGGCTACCGCGTCCGGAACGGCGGGTACTCGGGAATCTCGCCGAGCAGGTGCCGGGACAGCAGGCGCGCCTGCGTCGCGAGTATGCGCCTGTAGCTTGCCGAGTACCCGAGCAGCGGGTGCGCGACCTGCTCGTCGAGGCGCCTGTTGTACGCCATGATCGCCTTGCTCCTCCCGGCCGCCGTCAGGCTCGTCCCCACCCCCGCCCTCACAAAGTCGCCGGCCCCGATCTCGCCGCTGTTCACGGCCCGAAGGCACACCGAGTCGGCCACGAGCGGCCTGAACTCCTCCATCAGGTCCAGCGCAAGCGCCGGCTTGCCGTGCTTTGGCCTGTGCAGGTACCCCAGGTGCGGGTCGAGCCCGATCCTGCTCGCCGTCACCGCGGCGTCCTTTGCGAGCATCGAGTACAGGAACGAGAGCAGCGCGTTCACGGGGTCGGTCGGCGGGCGGCGCGTCCTCCCGTCGAGCCGGAACTCGGCGGCCGCGCCGGCGTCCTTTATCATCGCGCCGAACTTGCCAAAGTACACCCGCGCGGACATGCCCTCGATCCCGAGCAGCGCCTCGTACCTCTTCTCGCGCAGGGCCCTCTCGCCGAGCCCCTCCAGGTCGGACACGGCCGCCGCCGTCCCGTCGTCCCCGCCCGGCCCGTTCCTGCGCAACATTGTCGCGCAGTTGCGCACCTTTCCGTGCACGATCCGGCGGGCTATGTCCATCGACCCCCTCGGGTCGCCGTGCATCCTGTGCTGCGCGATGCGGAGGTGGACGTTCTTGCTGCCCATGCCCGTGAGTATCCCGTAGAACCAGCCGCCGTACGACATGAAGCAGACCGGGATTCCGCGGGCGCACAGCTCGCGGAGCGCCTGCGTCGTGACCTGGACGTTGCCGAGGACCGTCAGCTCGGATATGTCCAAGAGCTTGAACTCGCCGGCCGTCTCCTCGCCGCGCTTTACGACCAGGCGGTCGCCGGACTTTTTGACCGACGCCCACTGCTCCTGCACGAACAGCGGCACGGTGTCGGCCCGCACGGGGTACATCCGCCTCACCTGGTCCCTTGTAACGCCGCTGCCGCTGCCGCCCCCTCCGCCGGCGCCGGACAGCAGGTTGACCTCGTCGGGGAGGCATATGCCGACGAGGGAGCAGCCGGGGCACTTTGGGCTGTCGACGAGGGGCGGCGGCGGCGCGGCCGACTCGGAGTCGCGGCGGAGGCCCTCGATCAGCGAGCGGGTCTGCGCCTCGAGCTCGTCGTCGATCGCGACCTCGACGCGCCGCTTGGACCCTGCATAGTACACGACGCCGAGGTCGCACTCGTACCCGTTGGCCCTGAGGAGGAGGGCCTGCGCGCAGACGTGCACCCTGTGGTCGAGGTGCGTGCGCTCGGGCGTGTCGGGGACCTTGCCGCGCTTGTGCTCGACGGGCGTCGCCCTCCGGCCGTCGGCCTCTAGCACGTCGAGCTTGCCGACGAGTCCGAGGCCGGCGTCGGACAGCATCATTGCGCGCGAGCCGACGGGGCCGTCCGCGGCGTCCCCGCCGGCCTTGGCCGCCTTGGCCGCCGCCTCGGCCATTTTCTTTTGGCCGGCCGGCCTGTCGACGTTGCGGTGCTTGAACCTGCCGTCCACGGTGTACTCGTTGTGCTCGAACTCGCCGCTTGCGTGCTCTAGGTAACCGAGCCGCCGGCAGTAGGCGTACTGTACGAGCATGCGGACCGGGATCAGGTCGTCGTGGACGCCGCTGCCGTTGCCGCTGGCAGCCGCGCCGCCTTCCTCCGGCGGGCCGGGCGAGGCGGCGCTGCCGCTGTCATCGCCGCCCTCCGCGGATTCGCCCATGCAGGGCGTCGCAAAATTTCTATTTAAGCGCGCGGGGGCAACCCTGAGGGGCCCGCCCGGAAAGGGCGCGCCGCGGGCAGGTCGGCAAGCCGGCCGGCCGGCCGGACGGCATAAATCCGGCGCGGCCGGGCGGCGGGCATGGACGGGATCGGCGGCGGCACGAATCCGGAATATCTGACCCCCGAAGAGGCCCTAGCGGCGCTAGACAGGGACGTGCGCCGCCATCTAGGGGACGCCGGCACGCACGAAGAGCGCGGCGACATCCTGGCATCCCTGGGGCGCCCGGCGGAAGCGCTCGCCGCGTTCAGCGAGGCCGTCCGGCTGGATCCCGCGAGGCCGGGCGCGCGCGAGGGCCGCGGCTGGGCCCTCTACCGCCTTTGCCGGCCAAAGAGGGCCTTCAAGGCGTTCAACGAGGCCGTCCGGCTGGATCCCGCGAGGCCGGGCGCGCACGAGGGCCGCGGCTGGATCCACTACCACCGCAATCGGCTAGGGAGGGCGCTCGGGGAGTTCAACGAGGCCGTCCGGCTGGATATCACCAGGTCGGGCGCGCACGAGGGCCGCGGCTGGGCCCTCTCCCGCCTTGGCCGGTGGAAGGGGGCGCTCGGGGCGTTCAACGAGGCCGTCAGGATGGGCTCCGAGAGTGCGTACGCGCACGAGGGCCGCGGCTGGGCCCTCATCCACCTCGATCGGCCAAAAAGGGCGCTCGCCGCGTTCGACGAGGCCGTGCGGCTGGATCCAGCGAGCCTGGGAGGCCACGAGGGCTACGGCTGGGCCTTCCTGCACCTCGATCGGCCAAAAAGGGCGCTCGCCGCGTTCGACGAGGCCGCGCGGCTGGGCCCCGCGAGACCGGGCGCGCACGAGGGCCGCGGCTGGGCCCTCATCCACCTCGATCGGCCAAAAAGGGCGCTGGGGGAGTTCGACGAGGTCGTGCGGCTGGATACAAAGAGCCGGGGAGGCCACGAGGGCCGCGGCTGGGCCCTCTACAAGCTTGATCGGCCAAAAAGGGCGCTAGCCGCGTTCGACGAGGCCGTGCGGCTGTCCCCTGAAAGCGGCGGGGCGCATCGCGGCCGCGGCGCGGCCCTGTCCGCCCTCGGCCGCCGCGAGGAAGCGATCGAGGCGTTCGACGAGGCCGTCCGGCTGGATCCAAAGAACAAGGGCGGGCACCTGGGCCGCGGCGATGCCCTGTTAGTCCTGGGGCGGCCTGCCGAGGCGCTCGGGGCGCACGACAATGCAGTCGGCCTGGATGCCGGCTCCGCCGCGGGGCACCAAGGCCGCGGCGAGGCCCTGTCCGCCCTCGGCCGCCACGAGGAGGCGCTCGAGGCGTACGACGAGGCGGTCCGGCGGAACCCCGGGAATCCATGGGGGCACCAAGGCCGCGCCGACGCCCTGCACGCCCTCAGCCGCCACGAGGAGGCGCTCGAGGCGTACGGCGAGGCCGTGCGGCGGAACCCAGGGGATGCAGGGGGGCACCGCGGCCGCGGCGAGGCGCTGTCCGCCCTCGGCCGCCTCGAAGAGGCGCTCGAGGCGTACGGCGAGGCCGTTCGGCTGGATCCCGAGAGCCCCGCCTGGCGGCTGGAGCGCGGCGCGGCCCTGTTCAAGCTGGAACGCTACGGCGATGCGCTCGCCGCGTACGACACGGCCGTCGGGCTGGATGCCGGCTACGCCGCGGGGCACGGGTGCCGCGGCGAGGCCCTGGCCGCCCTAGGCCGCCGCGAGGAGGCGATCGAGGCGTTCGACGAGGCCGTGCGGCTGGATCCGGGGGACATAAGGGGGCACTACGGCCTCGGCGACGTCCTGTCCGATCTCGGCCGCCGCGAGGAGGCGCTCGCCGCGTACGGCGAGGTGGCCAGGCTGGCCCCCAAGAGCCCGGTCGCCCATATGGACCGCGGAAGAATCCTGTTCGGCCTGGGGCGGTACGCAGAGTCGCTCGAGGCGTACGACGAGTTTGCCAGGCTCGTTCCCGGCAGCGCCGCGGGGCACACGTGCCGCGGCATTGCCCTGGCCGCCCTCGGCCGCCACGAAGAGGCGCTCGCGGCGTACGGCGAGGCCGTGCGGCTGGACCCGAAAGACGCGGCGAAGCACGAGGGCCGCGGCGAAGAGCTGTCCTCCCTCGGCCGCCACGAAGAGGCGCTCGCGGCGTACGGCGAGGCCGTGCGGCTGGACCCAAAGAACACGGGCGGGCACCTGGGCCGCGGCGATGCCCTGTCCGCCCTCGGCCGCCGCGAGGAGGCGATCGAGGCGTACGACGAGGCCGCGCGGCTGGACCCAAAGAACGCCGGCGGGCACAGCGGCCGCGGCGATGCCCTGTCCGCCCTCGGCCGCCGCGAGGAGGCGATCGAGGCGTACGACGAGGCCGCGCGGCTGGACCCCCAGAACCTTATCAGGCACATGGACCGCGGCGTGGCCCTGGTCAGCCTGGAACGCTACGAGGATGCTTTAGCGGCGTACGACGAGGTCGTGCGGTTAGATCCGGGCAGCGCCGCGGGGCACACGTGCCGCGGCATTGCCCTGTCCTCCCTCGGCCGCCGCGAGGAGGCTTTAGCGGCGTACGACGAGGCGGTCCGGCTGGACCCTGGGCATGCCAGCGGGCACCGCGGCCGCGCCGAGGTCCTGTCTGCCCTCGGCCGCCGCGAAGAGTCCGTGGCGGCGTACGACGAGGCCGTGCGGCTGGACCCTGGCAACGCCATGTGGCACGAGGGCCGCGCCGATGTCCTGTCCGCCCTCGGCCGCCGTGAGGAGGCGCTCGAGGCGTACGGCGAGGCCGTGTGGCTGGACCCAAAGAACGCCGGCAGGCACCGCGGCCGCGGCAGGCTGCTGGCAGCCCTCGGCCGCCGCGAGGAGGCGCTCGAGGCGTACGGCGAGGCGGCAGGGCTGGATCCAAAAAACCTTGACGTTCACATGGACCGCGGCATTGTCCTGTTCGACCTAGAGCGCTACGAAGAGGCGCTCGCGGCGTACGGCGAGGTAGTCGGGCTGGACCCGGGCAGCGCCGCGGGGCACACGTGCCGCGGCATTGTGCTGCAGATTCTTGGGCGCTACGAGGAAGCGCTCGCCTCGCACGGCGAGGCCGCCCGGCTGGACCCGAACAGCGGGGCTGCGCACCGCTGCCGCGGCATGACCCTGGCCCGGCTGGATCGCCGCGAAGAGGCGCTGGCCGCGCACGAAGAGGCCGCCCGGCTGGACCCTGAGAATGCAGGCGGGCACGAAATGCGCGGCGATGTCCTGTCCACCCTCGGCCGCCGCGAGGAGGCTTTGGCGGCGTACGGCGAGGCCGTGCGGCTGGACCCAAAGAACGCCGGCGGACACCGCGGCCGCGGCGATGTCCTGTCCGCCCTCGGCCGCCGCGAGGAGGCGCTTGAGGCGTACGACGAGGCGGCGCGCCTCGATCCCGGCGACGAGGACGTCGCGGCGGCCCGCGAGGCCCTGCAGCGGCGTGGCGCGGGCGGGGCGCAGCCCGGCGGCGATCGGGCGTAGGGGCGCGGGGGACGCCCGCTCGGCAGGCCGGCCGCGGCCGCGGCATTGCTCCCTCCCTACTCGTTCCGCCCCGCCGGCGCCCTGACAGGACGGCATCGCGCACGGGCGCATCCGCCCCGCCCCCTCCGCCCCCTTCGCACGGCATAAATCAAGCGCCCCTCCCCGCCCCGCATGGGCGGCGCGAAAAAGGGCGGCAGCGGGCGGGCATCGCGCGGCAAAGCCGGGGGGCGCGGCGGCGCGGGGGCAAGAAAAAAGCCCCGGGAGGAGGCGGCCCTCGCCGCGGTCGACGACGACATACGGCAAAGCCCCGGCAGGTCCGACCTGCACGTGCGGCGCGGCAACATCCTGTTCGCCCTCGGCAGGCACGACGAGGCCGTCGCCGCGTGCGACGATGCGGTCCGGATGGATCCCGCCAGCGCCGACCGGCGCGAGGATCGAGCCAAGATGCTCATCGAGTTCGGCCGCTGCGAGGAGGCGCTCGCAGACTACGACGAGGCGGTCCGCCTGGGAGGCGAAGAGGCCGACCGGTGCGACATGCGCAGCTGCCTGCTCCACGAGTTCGGCCGCCGCGAGGAGGCGCTCGCCTCGATCGACGCGGCGATCCGGCTGAGCCCCGCCACGCCCGAGCAGCACAGCTGCCGCGGCGACATCCTGGCCGCCCTCGGCCGCTACGGCGAGGCCGTAGAGGCGTACGGCGAGGCCGTCCGGCTGGACCCCGGCTGCCCCTACACGCGCCTGCGGCGCGCCGAGGCGCTGCATATGATGGGGCGCCACAGGGACGCCCTCGCGGCGCTCGCCGAGGAGGGCGGGGACGCGGGCCGCATCTCCGAGGGCCTCGTCCTGCGCGGCATCATCCTCCTGGCCCGTTCGCGGCCGGCCCCGGCCGCGCGCGCCCTCAAGGCCGCCGCAAGGGCCGACAGGCGCAGCGCCGAGGCGCGCCTCTGGCTCGGAAGGGCGTGCAGGGAGGCGGGCCGCGAAAAAAGGGCGCTCGCCGCGCTCGCCGCCGCCGCCCGCCTCGAGCCCCGCTCGGCGGACATTCGCGTTGCGCACGGCGACGCGCTGCTCGCCGCGGGCAGGATGTCCGAGGCGCTCGCCGCGTTCGACAGGGCCGTGCGGCTCGACGCCGCGTCGTCGCGGGCCCGCCTGGGGAGGGGGGCTGCGCTGTGCAGGCGCGGCAGGTACGGCGAGGCGCTCGCCGCGCTCGACGAGGCGGCGCGGCTCGAGCCCCGCATGGCCGCGGCGCACTCGGAGAGGGGCAACGCGCTCTACGCAGCGGGCAGGCACAAGGAGGCGCTCGCCGCGTTCAGCGAGGCGGCGCGGCTCGCGCCCGGGAGCGCCGAGGCCCGCATGGGAAGGGGCTGCTCCCTCTCCGTCCTCGGCAGGCACAAGAGGGCGCTTGCCGAGGCCAGGGAGGCGGTCAGGCTCGAGCCCCGCGCGGCCTACAGGCGCATGGGGCTCGGCCTGTGCCTGCTCAGGGCGGGCAGGCCCGGGCGGGCGCTCGCCGCGTTCGACAGGGCCGTGTCCCTCGAGCCCGGCGAGGCGAGCCACCACTGCGAGCGCGGCTCGGCCCTTGCCGAGCTCGGCCGGCACGGGGAGGCGCTCGATGCGATCGACATGGCCGTGCGGCTCGACGCCAGGTCCGCAATCGTCCACCTTGTGCACAGCGGCACGGCCCGGGCCGCGGGGCGCTTTGAGAGGCTGCTCGCCGAGCACGACGAGGAGGCCCGGCGCGGGCGGGGCGGCGGCGGCGGGCGGAGCCGCTGCCTGCGCGCCGCGCTCCTCGCCGGCCTGGACAGGCTCGAAGAGGCGGACAAGGAGCTCGACGCCGTTCACAGTGAGCATCCGGACGACGAGTGCGTAATGGGCGCCACCGCGGCCATGATCGGGATCGACAGCGGCCTGGCATAGCGAGGCCCCGCCGCAGGGCGGCCGGACGGCCTGCCGGAACGGGCGGAAGCAGGCCGGAAGGCTCAGACAGGGGGGCCGCGGCCGGCGGGGCTCCGAGGCTCTGCCTGCGCACGGCATAAATCCCGCCCATCCGGCCCTCGCGCATGGGCGAGTCGGGCGGCGGCGCCGAAGAGGCGGCAAGGGCAGGGGCAGAGGCAGGGGCGGATGCATCCGACGGCCCGCTCGACAGGGGCGACCGGGCGCTGGACAGGGGCGACGCCAAGGAGGCCCTGGCGGCGTACGACGAGGCCGTCCGCCTGGACCCAAGTGACGCCAGGGCCCACAGCGGGCGCGGCAGGGCCCTGCACGACCTGGACCGCAACAAGGAGTCGCTCGCCGCGCTCGACGCCGCCGTCGATCTCGGCCGCGGCCCCGAGGCCCTGATCGACCGCGGCATTGTGCGCATTGCCGCCTCGCAGCCCGGCCGGGCGGCGCGCGACTTTGCGTCGGCCGCGGCCGAGATGCCCGGCAGCCCCGAGGCCCTCCTCGGGCTCGGGATGGCGTACGGAATGATGGGCCGCGACAAAAAGGCGCTAGCGGCCCTCGGCGCGGCCGCCCGGCTCGATCCCCGCGACCCCGCCCCGCGCATCATGCGCGGCCAGACGTTCGCCAGCATCGGCCTCCCCGGCAGGGCCCTTGCGGAGTTTAGCGCCGCGCTTCGGCTCGACGGCTCCCTGGCCGAGGCCCACTCCGGCAGGGGCCACGCGCTGCTGGCAAAGGGCAGGCGGAAAAGGGCCGTGGCCGCGTTCGACAGGGCGCTGCGGCTGGACCCCGACGTGGCCGATGCGCACCTGGGAATGGGCGTGGCCATGCTGAGGGCGGGCAGGCACGGAAGGGCGATCAAGTCGCTCGGCGCGGCCGTCCGGCTCGATCCCGACTCGGCCGACACCCGCATCGTAATGGGCATTGCCCTGAACGAAGGGGGCCGGCACGAGGAGGCGCTCGAGGCGCTCGACGGGGCCGCGGCCCTGGATCCCGGCAGCGCACTGGCCTGCCTCTACCGCGGCATGGCCCTGCGCGGGCTCGGCCGGCTGGAAGAGGCGCTCAAGGCGCTCGAAGAGGCCGCGGCCGCGGACCCGGTCGTCGCCGGCGCGGCCGTCGAGCGCGCCGAGGTACTCGGGGAGATGGGCCGGCACGAGGAGGCGCTCGCCGCGCTCGACGGGGCCGCGGACCAGGACAGGTGGGACGTGAGCTTTGCGCGCGGGGAGGCGCTCTCCGAGCTGGGCCGGCACGAGGAGGCGCTCGCCGCGTACTCGAAGGCGGTGCGGATCGATCCCGCCGTCTCCGCGTCCCACTACAAGCTCGGCATGGCCCTCATCGACCTTTCCAGGGCCGCCGAGGCGCTCGAGTCGTTCGACAGGGCGGCGCGGATCGAGCCGGACTCGGGCCATGTCGCCTGCGGGCGCAGCATGGCCCTTACGGATCTCGGCAGGCTCGACGAGGCCATCGCCGAGATAGAGAGGGCGGCGCGGATCGAGCCGGACGACAAGAGCATTGCGACCGTCCGCCGCACGCTGCGGGAGGCGGAGCGGCTCGTCGGCGCCGACCGCTGGCAGGATGTCGTCCGCAGGGGGCGGAAACTGAGGCGGAAGCGGAGGCGCGGCAAGGGGCGCAGCGCGGAGGGGCTGGACTGAACGGGGGAGGGGCGGGCCCCGCGGCCCGATGCGCGGGCCCTTGATCTAGGGGGCGCCCGCGCGGCCCGCGGCGCGGCCACGCCGGCGCGCCAAGATTCGCCCTAATGCTTGGCGCATTCTCCCCCTTGGATCGCTGCGCGCCGCGGCGCCCGGGCCGAGCTTCGCCCCCGCCCGGCCGCCCGTTCGCCCGCCCGTCACGCGCGCGGCCGGCGCGCATTGGCCGGCCTTTTGGCTGCCGCCATTGCGTCCTTCCACGCCGCCGCGGCATCCCGCGCGCCGGCCGCCGCCTCGGGCCCGCCCGCCCCTGCCGCAGCGGCAGCCTCCTCGGCCGCGGCCTTGCACTGCCGCAGGAGGCCGGCAGCCAGCCGCGCGTTCGCGGCCGCCTGCCTTGCCACGTCCGACCAGCTTGCACGATCGTACTCGGCGTCGGCGCGTATGCTCTCCTGCGCGCCGATCCACTCGGCCCTGTCGCCGGGCCATGCGGCCCCGTCCGCCCACCCTGCCGCGCCTTCCGTCATCTTGCGCGACGCCGTTCGGATCGCCTCTTCGTCCCTGCCGGCCGCCGCGGCCCGCCCGTCCGCGTCCAGCGCCATCGCGCGCGACTTGCCGGCCAGGCCGCGGAGCGTCCACTCGGCCCTTGCGTCGCCGGCCATCGCAAGCGCGTCCGCCGCCATGTCCCACTCCGCGGCCGACGACCCCGCCCGGGCGGCCGCCCTGCCGAATGCCGCCCGCGCGCGCCGCTGCGCCCGCGAGGCGCCCTCTAGCAGGCCGGCCGCATTCGCAAGCGCCGTCGTGTTTACCCTGCCGTCCCTTCCCGCGGCATCGCCGCCGACGGCCGCCGCGTTCCTGGCCGCCGCCGCCGCCTCGGCCATTGCCTCGCTTGCCCTCCGGTACGACTCCCGCGCGGCAAGGTTGTGCGCCGCCGCAACCCACGCCCTTGCCGCGCCCGCCGCGACCCACGTGCAGGCCGACGCCAGGCCGCCGGCCTCCGCCCCCGCCATGCCGCGACCCATGCCGGCCGGCCCGCCCCCGCCTCTTTATGCCATTCGGCCCGCCCCCGCCGCTGCTATCGCCGCCGCCAATTCTCCAATTCCGCCCGCGGCCGAGCGGCTGCGCCCCGATCGCCCCTGCCATGGACGGCGCGGCCGCGGCGCCGGAGCCCCGAGCGCGGCCTGCCGGCATCGTTGCGCCCGGCGGGGCCGCCGCCGCCGCCGCAGCCGCCGCCGGCAGGACCGGAAACAGAAAAGGAGAAAGGGCGGAGGCGCGGCCGAAACGGCCTGCCAAAAAGCCGCAGCCGCGCCGCTGCGAACGGTCAAGAGGCGATCAAGGCCGCCGTGGACGAGGCTGGCACGGGCCCGCGCGGCGGGCGGGCAAGCACGGCAGGGAGATGCTCGAGTGCGCGCCCGCGCACCTGCCCCGTTCGTCGGCGACAGGGGGCGGAAGGCCGCCGTACGGACCGCCCCCGCGCGGGACGACGGGGCGCCGGACGGATACATTTATGCCGCCGGCTCGCAGGCGGCCGCCATGGGACGCATGCCCAAAAAGGGAAAAAGGCCGCCGGCCGGAAAGGCCAAGGGGGCGCTGCGCGGCGGGATCGCCACGTGCGGCCGGCGGGCGGCGGAAAAGCCGGCGCCCGGGCCCGCCCGGGCGGCCGCCGCTCCTGCCGCCGCCGCCCCGCGCGCCCCCGCAGCCGGCCCCGCCGCGCGCGGCGGGGGCGACGGAGGCGAGGCCTGACGGCCTACGAGCAGTACTGGCTTGCCGCGCCCGAGCTCCCGCAGAGGGAGTGGGACCTGGCGGCGGGGGACTTTGCAAGGGTCGCCGCCGCCCTGCACACGGCGGGGCTCTGCCTTGCGGGGCCGGACGGCGACGGAGGGGCCGTGATCAACGGCGATGTGATCGCGTTCAACGGCGTGCGGCGGTGCGGGCATGCCCCCCAGCGGCACGGCGGGGTCGCATGGCCCGACCCGGGCGCCACTGGGATCGCCAGGCAGGCGCGGGGGAGCGCAAGGCCGGCGGCGGCGGCGGAGGAGGAAAGGCCCGGAGAATACTCCCCGCGGATGCCGCCGCTCATCGCGCCGGCCAGTGCGCGCGCGTGCGACGGATCGTGCGCGGCGGGGCCGTTCGTGCTCCGGCGCGCAATGCCCGACAACGAGTACACAAAGGTGTACGGCACCGAGTCGCCCCTGACGATCAACGGCGTGCGGGACGCCATTCCGCGGGAGTGGGTCGGCAAGTACTTTAACAAGTGCCGCACGCTCTACAAGCCGTACGACCTTGCCGTGTGCTGCTGCCTGCTCGTGGCAAAGAGGTGGTTCGGCGCCCTGATGGTCGTCGCCAGCGACGGGACGAACGACAACTGGGCCGACGTGCGCGGCGCGTGCCAGCGCGTGCTCGGGTACGGGGCCGGCATGACGTTCGGCGCCGGCGGCCAAATGCTGTGCGCGGCGGGGGCGAGGACGCCGGCGGCGCCCGACATGTCGGGCCGCCACGTGCCGGTGTACTCGCCCGACGGCGACGGCATGGACTTTGAAGAGGTCGGGAGGTCCGGCGACGGGGTGGTGTTTGTCGCCTCGGACGGCGGCGATAGGGAAGGCTCCCGAGGGGAAGAGGACCGGCAGTGACCGCCGGGGGCGGGGCGGGGCGCGGCGGGGTCGGCCCGCAGGGTCGACGGCGCACGTAGCCGGGGCCGGCCGGCCCGGCACGGCCGCGCCCGAACGGCTCGCGTGGATGGGCGCCGGCCGCACGGCCGCCGTCGGCCGGGACGCCGCCGGGCAGGGCAGCCCGCGCAGGGGCGCCGCCGCCCGGAATCTCGGCGGCTCGCACTTGCTGGAATTTGGATGCCGCCGGCCGCGGCACGGATGCCCGCACCGGCCTTTTGCCGCGGGCGCCGGACAGCCCGCGATCATATTCCCCGGGGCGGATCGCAGCGCCGCGTTCAGCCGGATCGCAGCGCCGCGTTCAGCCGGATCGCAGCGCGCGGCGCGCGGTTCCGCGGCGGCGGCCATGCGGCGCTCGACGGCCCGGCCCCCGGGCATGCCGCCGCGGGGGCGGCGGCCGCGTTCCCCGAGGACCGGCCTGCCGGGCGGGCGCGCCCCCGTGTGCGTGCGGCGTGCGCCCGGCCCGCGGGCCGCATCGCGGCGGCGGCATGCCGGCCGCCATTCCGCCCGGCCTGCCGCCTCGCCCGCCTATGCCCCGCCGGCCGCCGCCGCCTCGGCCTCTTTCCACGCCGCTACGGCCGCCTGCACGTCGGGGCCGTGCCCCCCGTCCCTCCGCTCCGCCGACGCGGCCGCCGCCGCGGCAGTGGCGGCCGCGGCCGCCCGCTTTGCCGCCGCGGCCGCCCGCTTCGCCTCGCGCGCGGCGTCCGCCTCCTCCGCAGCCGCCCGCGCGACCGCCTCTGCCCATTTTGGCAGCTCCGCCCCGACGTCCTTGAGCACGCGGCCCCATTCGGCGGCCCAGTCGCCGCGGTCGCCGCCCCAGTCGCCGCCGCTTTCCCCCCACTTGGCCGCGTTTGCGGCCCACGTGTAGGCCAGCTGCCTAGACTCGCACTCGTCCGCGGTCGTCATTGACGACAGCTCGGCGGCCGCCCGCGCCAGCCTGAGCGCGGCCATGGCGCCCCTGCGCGCCTCGCGCTCCCGCCCGATGTCGTCCGCCCGCGCGTGCGCCTCGGCGGCCCTTTCCAGCTCGTCTGCCTCGATCCTGCCCAGCCTGGACGCCCTGGCAAACGCCGCCGCGGCCCGCGCCGTGTCCTCGGCCGCCCCGCCAAGTTCCGCGGCCGCCCGCCCGATCGCCTCCGCGTCGACCCTGTTGCGCGCTCCCATGGCCCCCTTGTTCGCCTTCGCGGCCCGCATCACGGCCGCCGCCGCCGCGGCCTTTGCATCCCACGCCTTTTTGTGCTCCGCCCGCGCGGCCCTTCCGCGCATGGACGCGGCCTGCGCCCGCGCCTCGGCGGCGGCGCTCCACACAACGGCGGCGGCGCCGCGGTCCGTGCTGTCGCCCACGCCCGGCGGCCTTTCCGCCCGCCTTTATGCGGTATGATCCGCGGCGCCGCATGGCCGCCTTGCCCCTGCCCTTTGCGGTTTGCCTTGCCGGCCTTTTCGCCGCGGCCGGCGGCCGCCGCGGCCGGCGGCCGCCGCGGCCGGCGGCAGGAATGCGCTTTATTGCACGGCGCGCCGCATGCGGCCGTTGGGGGTGTTCAGCGGCATATCGGCCAGCCGGCCCGGCATGGACGAGCTGGCAGGCGCGCTCGACGAGGCCAACCAGGCGGCCGCCGACGCCTTTGACAACTGGGTGCACGACGCCTGCACGCACGGCGTCAAGATGAGCATTGAGGAGATCACCAGGCATGCCGGCCTGATCAAGCACTTTGAGGCTCTCGACGGCATCCTCCATGCCTACACCGCGGTCTACAACGACCCGAATGCACCCAAGGACGGCGGGCTGGTGTACAAGATACCGCGCACGGTGGCCTACGCCTACACCGCCGCAAGCAGGCAGGCCGAGATCATAAATGCGGTGCACGCATCGCTGGTAAAAAACGCCGCCACGGACCGCGACCTCGCCGGGGCCGCGGCCATCGGCCATGTCGCCGCAAACCGCTCGGCGCACGTCGCTGCCGCCATCGCCGCCTTTGCCGGCGCATCCCAGGCCGCGCGCGACGCCCATGCCGCCTCCCGCTCCGCCCTTGCCGCGCGCGACGACGATGGCTACAGCTGGGAGGCATATGCGCTCGCCGTGGCGGACACGTTCCAGTTTGCCAAGGATGCAATGGTCAGGGCCCGGCACGCCCTCTACAGGGTAGAGCCCCGACCGGCGCGCGGCATTGGCCGATCGAGCGGGGATGCAGCGGCTGGAGCGGCGGCCGGGGGCGGCGGCGGGCAGGCAGGCCGGCGGGGCGGCGCGGGTCGATCGAGCGCAGGGCCGCGGCCGGAACGGGCATGGCCGGCCGGCCGCGCAGGGCGCAAGTCCTAAAAGCGCGCGGCGCAGCGGACGGCCATGTCCGGCATGCGGACAGCGCGGCAACGGCGGGAGCGTGAGGGGGATGCGGCCGGGAAGGAGGTGATGGATCCGTTTGCGCTCGCGATGGCGTACGAACTGGCGGAGACGGCCAAGCGGGCCATGCATGCGGCGGAAGAGGCAAGGGCCGAGACGACCAGGCGGCCGCGCAGTCGGGCAGGTACAGGGCGGAGGGGGCCGAGCACCAGCAGGCGGTGGACAGGGCGATGGGCGAGTACAACCGGGCGCGCAGGCGGCAGGCGGACGAGCGGCTGAAGATGGCAATGCTCGAAGAGGCGGCGGCGGCGTGGGCCGAGGTGTGGACGGCCGGCGTGAAAGAGGCGGCGGCGGCGGACGAGGCGGCGGATGCGGCGTGGAAAATACTGGCGGCGGGGGATGCATGCGTCCGCACGGCCGAAGTGGCGGTCGAAGCAGCGGACTTGGGGAAGGCAGAGGCCCCGGAGGGCAAGCAGGCGGCCTGGGCGATGCGGGCCAAGTCGGCGCGGGAGTGGAGAGTCGGTGGAGGAGTCGGAAAAGCCGCGCGCGGCGGCCGCCCCGACGCCGTGGCAAAGGCCTACAGGGCGGCGGCGCGGGCAAGGGCATATTAGGCGGGGGCAAAGTCAAGGGCCGACGGATTTCGCGACGCGATACGCATGGCAAAACGCGGCGGGCGCTGACGGGCAGCCAGGGCGCCCGGCCGCCGGGCCGGCGCCGAGCCTGCCAGGGCGCCCGGCCGCCGGGCCGGCGCCGAGCCCGCCAGGGCCGGGCCACGGAACCGCTCGCTGGGGGGCGGCCAGAGTCGGGCCCTGCAAGAGCGCGAAAAAGCGCCGCCTGCGCAGATCTGCCACGGTGCGCATGCGCGGGGGAGGGGGCGCCACGGCGCCGCGGGACGACACCTTCCCTCCCGCACTGCATAAATCCCGACCGCCCGGCCCCCGCGCATGGGAGCATCCGCGGCGGGGGCGGCGGCGGCATCCCGCGGCCCGATCGACAGGGGCGCCAGGGCGCTCGAGGCGAAGGACGCCGGAACGGCCCTGGCGGCGTACGACGAGGCGGCCCGGCTGGCCCCCAAGAGCGCCGAGGCCCAGATCGGGCGCGGCAGGGCCCTGCACTGCCTTGGCCGCCACGGGGAGGCGCTAGCCGCGCTCGACGCCGCCGTCGAGATGGGCCGCGGCCACGACGCCCTGATCGCGCGCGCCGTTGTCCACATGACCCTCTCGCAGCACGGCCGGGCGGCGCGCGACTTTGAGTCGGCCGCGGCCGATCGCCCGGGCAGCGCCGACGCCCACTATGGCCTCGGGGCGGCGTACGAAGAGATGGGCCGCAGCAGGGAGGCGCTCGCCGCGCTCGGCAGGGCGATCAGGCTCAGCCCCCGCGACCCCGACCTGCGCGTCGCGCGCGGCCGAATCCTGGCCGCCGCCGGCCGCCGCCGCAGGGCCCTCGCCGAGTTCGGCGCCGCGATCCGCCTCGACGGCTCCCTGGCAGAGGCGCACGCCGCTAGGGGCCACGTGCTGGCGGAGGCGGGCAGGAGAAGGAGGGCCATGGCCGCGTTCGGCAGGGCCCTTCGGCTCGACCCCGGCTCGGCCGAGGCGCACCTGGGAAGGGGCACCGTCCTGCTAGGCGCGGACAGGGACAGGGCGGCGCTCGCCGCGTTCGGCAGGGCCGCCAGGCTCAGCCCCGAGTCGTCGGGGGCGCACCTGGGAAGGGGCATCGCCCTGCTCGAAATGGGCCGGCACGAAGAGGCGCTCGCCGCGCTCGACGGGGCCGTTGCCCTGGATCCCGGAAGCGCGACGGCCTGCCTCGGCCGAGCCAGGGCCCTGCGCGGGCTCGGCCGGCAGGCGGATGCGCTCGCCGCGCTCGACGGGGCCGCGGCCGCGGAACCGGGCGACGAGGACGCGGCCGTCGAGCGGGCCGAGATACTCGGGGAGATGGGCCGGCACGAAGAGGCGCTCGCCGCGCTCGACGGGGCCGCGGACCAGGACGGGTGGGACGTCAGCTTTGCGCGCGGGGAGGCGCTCACCGAGCTGGAGCGGCACGAGGATGCGGCCGCCGCGTACGCCAAGGCGGCGCGGATCGAGCCGGACAGCTTTGCGTCCCACTACAATCTCGGCATGGCCCTCATCGACCTTTCCAGGGACGCCGAGGCGCTCGAGGCCCTCGACAGGGCGGCGCGGCTCAAGCCGGACTCGGGCCACGTCGCCTGCGGGCGCAGCATGGCCCTTGCGGATATTGGCAGGCTTGACGAGGCGCTCGCCGAGATAAAAAGGGCGGCGCGGCTCGAGCCGGACGACGAGAGCATTGCGATCGTCCACAGGGCGCTGCGAAAGGCAAAGCGCGTCGTCGGCGCCGGCCGCTGGCCCGGGATCGTCCGCGGCAAGCGGGGGCGCGGGATCGGGGCGTAGCGGGCGGCGGCGGCCGCCTCTAGCCTGCCCGGCCTGGACATCCCGGCGGGCGCCGTCGAGGTTCGAACTGCGGCCTCGGCCGCCCGCCCTGCCGCCGCCGCGCCGATCCAGCCGCGCGCCTTTGCGGCGCATTCGGGCAGGCGTGCGGCCCGCATCAGGGCCGCATTCACCTCCGCACTGGCCTCCTACGCCCCCTTGTGCTCCGCCCGGGCCGCCTTTCCGCGCATGGACGCGGCCCGCATCCGCGCAGCGGGGCGGCCCTCCGCGCGGCGGCTGCGGCATTGCGATGCGCAACGTCGTCGTCGTCGTAGTCCACGCCCGCCGGCCCGGCGTCGGCAGCCCGTCATGCGCGCGGCCGGCACGCTTCCTGCGCATTCCTGGCGGCATCCGTCGCGTCCCTCCACGCCGCCGCCGCGGCATCCTGCGCGCCGGGCGTCGATCCGCCTCTTCCTACTCCTTCTGCCGCTGCCGCCGCTGCGGCCTCTACATCCGCCAGCCCGCCCGCCTCTTTGGCCGCAGCGGCCGCCCTTTCGGCCGCGGCCGCGCGCCTCCACATGCGCTCGACGGCCTTTTGCGCGGCCGCGGCCGCCCGCTTTGCCTCGGCGGACCACACTTTCAGATCATGCTCGGCGTCGGCGTGTATGATCGGCTGCCTGCCCCTCCACGTGTCCCTGTCGCCCGGCCAGGCGACCCCGTCCAGCCGCAACGGCGCGCCCGTCTTCCAGCTGCGCGACATCGCCAGGGTCTCCCTTGCATTCTTGCCGGCCAGGGAGGCCTCCCTGTCCGCGTCCTGCGCCATTGCGCGCGCCCTGCCGGCCCGCCTGCGGAACGCCCGCTCGCCCCTTGCATCGCCGGCCATTTCGCGCGCGTCGGCCGCCATGTCAAGCTCCGCCGCCGACGACCGTGCATGCGAGGCCGCCTCGCCGAACGCGCCCCTTGCGCGGCGCTGCGCCCGCGCGGCGTCCTTCAGCAGGGCAACCGTCTTCGCGGGCTCGTCTTTGCTTACACTGCCGTCATGGTCTACGGCCCCGCCGCCGGCGACCATTGCATCCCGGCCGGCCGCGGCCGCCTCGGCCATGCACTCTCTCGCCCTCCGGACGGACTTCCATACGGCATGGCGGTGCGCCGCCGCGGTCAGCGCCCTTGCCGCGGCCGCGGCGGTCCACGTAAGGGCAGCGGCATCGGTTGAGGAGGAGGATGAGGAGGAGGCCGCCCCCGTCCGGCCGGCCGCCCCCGCCCTGCCGCGCCCCATGCGGGCGGGGGGGCCGCCCGCGTCTCTTTATGCCGTTCGGCCCGCCGCTGCCGCTGCTCGTGCCCGCCGCGCCTGCGCCCCTCCCCCCTGCGGGTTCGCGCCGGTCCCCGCCCTCCCTCCACCCCCGTCCGGCCGAGGCCGATGCGGCGCGGTGCGCATCGCCGCCCGTTCCGCCCGCACCGGTCCGCCACTCCCCGCGGCTCTGCCGCGCGGCCTGCCTGCCAGCCCGCGGAGCGCCCGCCCGTCCTCCGCGTCGACGGCCATCTCGCATGCGTCCGCCGCCGCATCCCACTCGGCCGCCGACGATCGCGCACGCGAGGCCGCCTCGCCGAACGCGTCCCTTGCGCGGCGGCGTTCATCCGGCCGTCCTTTCCCACGGCCTCGCCGCCGGCGGCCGCCTCGGCCATGTGCTCGCTCGCCCGCCGGGTGGCCTCCCGTGCGGCAGGGTGGCGCGCCGACGCGGCCCACTCCCTTGCAGCGGCCACCGCGGTCCATAGCCCGGCCGCCCTTGAGCCGCCCGTGCCCGCCTCCGCCATGCCGCGCCCCATGCGGGAGGGGGGGGGAGGCGCCCCTGATCCTTATGTCGCTTGAGCCGCCGCCTGGCGCCGGCCGCCTGCCGGCCGCGGCATTGTCGGTTGGCAAGCCGGCCGAATCCGGCCGTGCAGACCCCGCCGCTCATTCGGGGTCTCGGGCGCTGTCGCAGCAGCGCACGTCGGCGGCGCGCGGTCGATCAGTCAAGGGCGGGCCCAGGGGCACGAATCTTGGGCAGAATCCGCGACGGGGCGCTAGCGGGAGTGAGCCGCGCGCGGGGCGGCCAAGGCGACCAGCCCCGGCAAGAGCGCGGAAAACGCTGCCTGCGTAGGGCGGCCGCAGAGCGCATGCCGTGTGCGGAGGGGGGGCACTACAGCCGCATCCGGCGCGGCCCGCCCGCTATGGTATCTGCGTCAGGAAATGCGCATAGTGCTTGCGGTCGCTTTCCTCGTTTAGAGCAATCACGCTCCTCGCCTCCATCGCCTTCTTCGCATCCTCGTCGTTCATGGCCACCACCTTGCGGATCCACTCTTTTGCCTCGTCGCTGAGCCCGTCGGGGAGATCGCACAGCCCGTCGTCCGCGCCGTTTTCAACCATGCCGGGGCACCACAGGGCGCCCATATAACCCTGCCGCATCGTCGTGCCGGCCTCACGATCCCGACGGCGGGGCGCCCGGCCGCTCCGCCGCGCCGGCGGGGGCCGCGAGCCGTCCAGTCGCTGCGACGCGGCGATCGAGATGGACTCGGGCCTTCATGGATATTGGACAACGCCCCCGCCAGCACAGCGCGGCGATCGGGATCGACCCCGGGCCTGCAGGGATGCGGGCAGTGGCGACGGCCTTGCCGAAACGGGCCGCACGGGGGCGCGCCGGGCAGCTGGGGACGGGGCACTTGACAGACCCCGCGCACGCCGGCGCGCTGGCGGGATCGAGCCGCGCTCGGGGCAGGCAAGGCGCCCGCCCGGCCAGAGTGCGAAAAAGCGCCGCCTGCAGAGCAGTGTTGGAGCACATGCGGAGGTCGGGCGCCGCAGCCGCAGCCGCATCCGGCTCGGCCCGCCCGCTATGGTATCTGCGTCAGGAAATGCGCATAGTGCTTGCGGTCGCTTTCCTCGTCTAGAGCAATCACGCTCCTCGCCTCCATCGCCTTCTCCGCATCCTCGTCGTTCATGGCCACCACCTTGCGTATCCACTCTTTTGACTCGTCGCTGAGCCCGTCGGGGAGATCGCACAGCCCGTCGTCCGCGCCGTTTTCAACCATGCCGTGGCGCCACAGGGCGCTCATATAGGCCTGCCGCAACGCCGCGCCGGCCGCGCGATCCCGACGGCGGGGCGCCCGGCCGCTCCGCCGCGCCGGCGGGGACCTTGAGGCGGGCGGCGATCTAGATCGGCCACGGGCCCGCAGGGGCGCATGCTGGCGGGGGCAGGATGTCCTTGGTCGAGGGATGCGGGTCTGGCCCCCGCCAGCCGCGGCGCGGCGATCTGTATCGGCCACGGGCCCGCAGGGGCGCATGCGGGAGGGGGGCGGCGCCTGTCGTGACGGGCCGCGCGAGGGACGCGTGGGACAGCGGCGGGCGGGGCCGCGGAGGGACGGGCGTGACGCCAGCTTTGCGCGCGGGGGGCGCTCACCGAGCTGGAGCGGCGCGAGGATGCGGCCGCCGCGCATGCCAAGGCGGCGCGGCTCGGGCCGGACGACGAGGGCATTGCGATCGTCCGCAGCACGCTGCAAAAGGCAAGGCGCGCCGTCGGCTCCGGCCGCTGGCGGGGGCCCGCCCGCCCGCAAAAGTCCGGGGCGCGGGCGGAAGCGCAGGGCGCAACGGGACGGCCGCCGGCCCGGCCCGGCTAGGCCGCGCGATCCGCATCCACTGCGCCGGCTCGCACGGCATAAATCCGGCGCGGCCGGCCGCCGCGCATGGGCGGCGCGCGGGCAGGCGGCGGGGGCGCCGGGCGGGACGCGACGGCCGCCATGGGCCACGCGGGGCGCGGCTTTGCGCTGCTCCGCCGCGGCCGCCCCAAAAGGGCCCTCAAAGAGTTCGACGAGGCCGCGCGGCTGCGCCCCGAGGACGCGTACGGCCACATTGGCCGCGGCTGGGCCCTGGCCCGCCTGGGCCGCCACGACGAGGCCGCCGAGTCGCTCGACGCGGTCGTGCGGCTGGAGCCGGCCAGCGCGCGCAGCCACGCCTGCCGCGGCTGGATCATGCACTCGATGGGCCGCAACAGGGATGCGCTCGAGTCGTTCGACGAGGCGGCGAGGCTGGATCCAAAGAGCGCCGACGGGCACCGCGGCCGCGGCTGGTCCCTGTACGAGATGGGCCGCGCCAGGATGGCCGTCGATGCGTTCGGCGAGGCCCTGGTGCTGGATCCAAAGAGTGCCGACGGGCACCGCGGCCGCGGCTGGGCCCTGCACGAGATGGGCCGCTACGAGGAGGCTCTCGGGGCGTTCGGCGAGGCGGCGGGGCTGGATCCAAAGAGTGCCGACGGGCACCGCGGCCGCGGCTGGGCCCTGTACAGGCTCGGCCGCGACAAGGAGGCCCTTGCGGCGTTCGGCGAGGCGGTAAGGCTGGATCCCGGCGACCCGTCGGGGCACCGCGGCCGCGGCTGGGTCCTGCACCGGCGCGGCCGCTACAAGAGGTCCCTCGGGGCGTTCGGCAGGGCCGTACGGGCCGACCCGGGCGGCGCCGACGGGCACCTCGGCCGCGGCTGGGCCCTGCGCGGGCTCGGCCGCAGCAGGGCGGCCCTCCGATCGTTCGACGAGGCGGTAAGGATCGAGCCGGGAGAGGCCGACGGGCACCGCGGACGCGCCTGGGCCCTGCGCGGGCTCGGCCGCGACAGGGAGGCCATCGGGGCGTTCGACAGGGCCCTGGGGCTGGATCCCGGCGACGTCGAGAGCCATCGCGGCCGCGGCTGGATCCTGCACCTGCTCGGCCGCGACGAAGAGGGCCTCGCGGCGTTCGGCGAGGCGGTAAGGCTAAAGCCCGATGCGACGGGGCACATGGGCCGCGGCTGGATACTGCACGGCATGGGCCGCGACGAGGATGCGCTCGCGGCGTTCGGCGAAGCGGCAAGGGCGGAGCCGGGGAATCCCGAGCCGCATGCCGGCCGCGGCTGGGCCCTGCGCGACCTGAACCGCTGCAGGGAGGCCCTCGAGTCGTTCGACGAGGCGGCAAGGCTGGATCCGGGCAGCGCGGCGGCGCATGCCGGCCGCGGCAGCGCGCTGGCGGGGCTCGATCGCCGCGAGGAGGCGATCGAGGCGCTCGACAGGGCGATAAGGCTGGACCCCAGGGACGAGGAGTCCATAAAGATCCGGGCGGGCCTGCTGGCGGGCCGGGAGGGCCAGCCGTAGCGGCGGAGAAAACGGCAAAGGGGGCAATGGGCAGGTTGCGATCCCCGCCGCGCGAGCGCAGAGGCCCGGCGGCGGCGGCAGACCTCGACGGCCGTCGACGTGGGCGGGCGCCCGAGCTCGGCGGGCGGGCGGGCGGGCGCCCCTCGCGCCGGCGCCCTGCGAGTGCAAGCCGTGGCCGGAGCCCCCCCCCCCCGCCCAGTGCGGGCCGGCGTGGGCCGGAACTGCCGGCCGGCATCGACGACGCCCGGTAGGTTGAATGGTTAAGCACTAGGCTACACGGGCGCCAGGGCGCCCGGCAGTAGAACCTAAAGCCCTAAAAACCCCGCCAGTCGCCAGCGGCACACAACCATGAAAAAAGCCGTGACCGGCATTGCCGTTCTGGCCATAACGATCGCTGCGGCGGCGTGGGCGGCAAACCACCTCATAGCGACGGGAGTCGAGCGGGCGGCAGAGGACGAATGGAGGGAAGCTGAACAGGCCACCAGTGCCGAGGTTAAGCAGGCGGCCGCGGCAGAGCAGGCGGCCGCGACAATGCGTGCAGAAGATGCATACCAAGCAGGGCGGCGAGCGGCCGAGCATGCCGGTGTCGCACTGTGGGCGGCAATCGTATTTGAGCGTGACGGCAAAATAAAATCAGCGGCGGCCGAGCGGGACCGAGCGGGCGAACTATCGGCGGCGGCGGCAAGCGAATTCAAGTATGCGGCCGCCGAATTCAAACTAGCTGGCAACGCTAAACGGGCCGCTGAAGCAGAACGGGCCCGAGCGGCATCGGTTACACATGCACTCGAACACGGGGCAGGAACACATGACATCGCGACGGCGGTCGAGCGGGCCCAAGCGGCGGCAGACATAGCAGCCGATCACGCCCGCAACGCCAATGATAACAAGCGCGATGCATACGAGTCCGTGGAATCAAGTGAACTCAGGAGCCTTGCAATGCCGTTCGCCATAGAGCAGGCCGGGTTTCATGCCGAGCGTGCCGGTGTATACTCTAAAGTGGTAGCCGACATGGCAGAGATCACGGAGCGTGCAGCTAAGGCCGCACAGGCGGCCACAAATTCAGGCGACGACATGGCCGCCGAAACCTGCGCCGAAGCAGCCGAGTCACTAGCCAAGAGCGCACGGGAGCAAGCACGTCTGGCCTCCATCAGTCGTGAAATCGCACACGGCTACATGACAGAATACCTATACAACGTAGAGGGAATATACCATGAAGCCGAACAACATGGCAGGCAAGCCAACGAATACTTTTCTGGCGGCAAGAGACAGTTGGAGCAATGTCTAGACATACGGGCAGCAGACCACGCGCCTGACAACACATGGTAACGCCTGACATGGACGGGCCGCACAAGAGGCGAGTCATAGGCGGCGCGGCGCCGGGGCGCCCGGCAGTAGAACCTAAAGCCCTAAAAACCCCGCCTGTCGCCAGCGGCACACAACCATGAAAAAAGCCGTGACCGGCATTGCCGTTCTAGCCATAACGATCGCCGCGGCGGCGTGGGCGGCAAACCACCTCATAGCGACGGGAGTCGAGCGGGCGGCAGAGGACGAATGGAGGGAAGCTGAACAGGCCACCAGTGCCGAGGTTAAGCAGGCGGCGGTGGCAGAGCAGGCGGCCGCGGCAGAGCAGGCGGCCGCGGCCGCGGCGGCGGAAGACGACTATGGTCTGGCGGCCGAGGAGTGGGGACGGGCGGCGGGGGCATGGTGGGCACTAGGCGATGATGCACGGGCGGCGGCGGCATATGAGATGGAGGGGGATGCCTGGACGGCGCATGCCCGCTCAAAGTGGGTGATGCCATGGAGCAAGAGCCATGTAGAGTCATTGGCGGGCGAGGCATACGGACAGGCGGCAGGGGCATGGGAGGAGAGCGGGAAGAGTGGGAAATTTGCGGCGGTGGCGGCGGCCAATGCATATGATCGGGCGGCGCAATATGAACGGAAGGCGGCGGCGGCAGAACGCACCGAAGGCGGCGGTGGAGGGGCGGCGGCAGACCGGTTAGCCGAGACATACGAACGGAAGGCGGCGGCGGCGCGCGCATGGTCGACCGGCGGTTGATAACATGATGCACAAAAGCACTACCCTGCGAGTGCAAGCCGGGGCCGGAGCCCCCCACCCAGTGCGGCCCGACTGAGCGGCGGCGCGCCGGCGGGCGGCAGACCTCGACGGCCGTCGACGTGGGCGGGGCGGGTGCCCCTCGCGCCGCCGCCCTGCGAGTGCAAGCCGTGGCCGGAGCCCCCCACCCAGTGCGGGCCGGCAGGCGGCCCGTGCAGGCTGGCGGCAGCGGCGGCGGTTGCGGCGGCGGCCGCATAGCGCGCGCCAGCCTGCTTCCTCCTCCCCAGTAGCGGCCGATCAGGTTTCGCGGCTGCCGCACTGCCGCCGCGCCGCCCCCGCATTTTCGCTGAAATGCCCCAAAGTCGGCCCCCAATTGCCGCCGCGAAACCCCCAATGCGCAAAGCGCACGGGCTTTGCGGGCGGAATGCGGCGTCCGGCCCGGCAAAAAAATTATCGATCTGGAGGCGTGGGCGGCGCGATCGCCGGCTCGTTATGCAGTACCGGCAACCTAATGGGCCTGCCCGGCCGCGCCCCCTTCCGCATGTCCTCCTCGTAATCCCGCCTTGCCATCCTTGCCGACCTCTCGAACACGTCCCTCGTGTGCTTGCCCGACTGTGCAAGCCCCTTGGGCGTCAGGCGGTAGACGTCGTGATCCCTGCGCCAGTCGCTCTTGTACTCAAGCTCGATCACGCCGTCCGCCAGCGCCTTTTCAATGCACTCCTCAGTGTCGTACCCCGCCCACTGCGCCACGTAGTCGACGAGGTACACGGTCACCGTGCTGGAAAGGCCGGCCGCGGGAATGACGGGGTTGAGGGGGGGCGGATCGCCTGCGAGGTCACGGCAGGGGCGCCTGTCCGGCGATCGCAATGCTCCCACCGTGCCACTCATCGGCATTCACCCTCCATCCCCGGAGGGGCCAGCAATGCTATTTTAACGTAGCGGGCGGCGGGATCGGGCTCTGCACATTCAGGCCTCTAGGCCAGTGCCTGCCGGCGCAAGTGGGGGCTGCCGCGACGGGCGCCAAAGACCCTGTCACCGCGCGCAGTCAGCCCTGCGATCGCCGCGAGAGGCGAGGCGGGCCGAGCGCGGTGCCAAGGGCCGGCCATCCCCGCGCGGGCCGCCCCCGAAATGATCCACCGCGGATACAAAGGACCGTCGGGCCCTTGGCGCCCTGTCACATCTGCCCACCGCCGGCGCGCATACCACCAGGCGCACCCATTCGCACAGCATCGCAGGGGTTGCGATCTGCATCGCGGCAACATGTCCTCTCTTACCCCGCCCGGTCGGCCGCGCCGTCCTCCTCCGCCCTGCGGGCCGCCGATACGGCCTCTTTCCACGCCGCCGCGGCCGCCAGCGTGTCTGGGCCGCGCCGCCCGCGCTTCGGCAGCATGGCAACGGCCGAGGCCGCATGCCTTGCCGCCGCGGCCGCATTCTGCAGCCCGCGCGCGGCCTCCTCCTCCCTTGCGGCAGCCGCCTCGGCCATCTCGGCCGATTTTGCCATGTCCTGCTCGCTGTCTGCCCGCAGGCCGGCCCATTGTTCGGCCCAATCGCCATTGCCGCCGCCCAGTCCGCAGTCCCCGTTCCACTTGGCCGCGCTTGCCGCCCACATGTCGGCCAGCTGCCTGGACACTTGCACGTCCGCGGCCGACCTTGTCGACCAGTCGGCCGCCGTCAGTACCATCTCGAGAGAGGCCGAGGCGGTCCTGCGCGCTGCTCGCTCCCGCTCGGCATCGGCCGCCCCCGCGTACGCCTCGGCGGCCCTCTCCTGCTCGCCGGCCTCCAGCCGGCCCAGCATGGTCATTCTGGCAAGCGCCGTCGAGGTTCGAACTGCGGCCTCGGCCGCCTCGCCAAACTCCGCCGCTGCGCGCCCGGCCGCCGCCGCGTCGACCCCGCCGCGCGCCTTTGCGGCGCTTTCGAGCAGGCGTGCGGCCCGCATCAGGGCCGCATTCACCTCCGCATTGGCCTCCCACGCCCTTTTGTGCTCCGCCCGGGCCGCCTTTCCGCGCATGGACGCGGCCCACATCCGCGCAGCGGCGGCGGCGTTCCACACGGCGGCTGCGGCATTGCGATGCGCATCGCCGTCGCCGTCGTCGTTGTCGCCGTTGTTGTCGTCGTCGTCGTTCACGCTCGCCGCCCCTTTCGCTCGTCTTTATGCGGTTCGATCCGGCGCGGCCAGCCGCCGCCGTCGCTGGCGCCCCGTCGCGCGCGCGGCCGGCGTGTGTCGGGCGACTTCGGCCGCCGCCGCCGCGTCCCTCCACGCCGCGGCGGCATCCTGCGCGCCGGGCGCCGTCGACTCCGCCGCCGCCGCCGCCTCCGGCCCTCCCGCCTCTTTGGCCGCGGCGGCCGCCTTTCTGGCCGCTATCGAGCACTCCCACGCGTAGTTGATCGCCGCCTGCACGCCCTTGACCGCCCGCCCTGCCTCGCTCAGCCACTTTGTCCGAGCGCGCTCGGCGGCGGCGCGTATGCCCGCCTGCCTGCCCGCCAGTGCGGCCCTGTCGCCAGGCCAGGCGGCCCCGTCCGCCCACCAGCCCATGTTTGTCTTCCATTCGCGCGACGCCGCCCGGGTCTCCCTTGCCTCCCTGCCGGCCAGCGAGGCCCGCCCGTCCGCGACCTGCGCCATGTCGCGCGCCCTGCCGGCCCGCCCGCGGAACGCCTGCTCGCCCCTTGTATCGCCGGCCATCGCGCATGCGTGCGCCGCCATGTCAAACTCCGCCGCCGACGACCCTGCCTGCGCGGCCGCATCGCCGAACACGGCCCTTGCGCGGCGCTGCGCCCGCACGGCGGCCCCCAGCAGGTCGATCGCATCCGCAATCGCGGCATTGCTTACCCGGCCGTCCCTGCCCACGGCCCTGCCGCCGGCAACAGTCGCGTCCCTGCCGGCCGCGGACGCCTCGGCCATGTGCCTGCATGCATTCCGGGCGGACTCCCATGCGGCAAGGCTGTAAGCCGCCGCGGTGAACGCCCTTGCCGCGGCCGCGGCGGCCCACGCAAGGGCAGTGGCATTGGCTGAGGAGGCTGAAGTGGACGCCTCGGCCTTGCCGCGCCTCATGCGGACGGGCGGGCCACTCTTGTATTTTTATGCCGTTCGGCCGCCATCCGCCTCTGCCGCCGCGGCCGCCGCCTCCGTCGCTGCTCGCGCCCGCCGCGTTTTCGCCCCTCCCTCCGAGTTTGCGCCGCCCTCTATCCCCCCAGCTCCCGCCCGACGGATGCGAGGCGGAGAGGGAGGAAGGTGCGGCGCGCATAGCCGCGCGGCCATTGCCGGCCAGCGCCGGCGGCCCGTCACGCGCGCGGCCGGCACGCGTCGGGCGCCTTCCCGGCGGCAGCCATCGCCTCGTTCCACGCCGCCGCGGCGTCCCGCGCGGCGGGCGTCGACGCCCGCGCGCTCACCCCTCTTGCCGCGGCGGCCACATCCCTGGCCGCGGCCGCGCACACCTGCGCGTACTCGGTCGCCCCCCGCACGACCTCGGCGGCCCGCTTTTCCGCGCCGGACCACACTGCCCGATCGTACTCGGCGTCGGCGCGTATGCTCGCCTGCATGCCCACCCACTCGGACCTGTCGCCGGACCATGCGCCCCCGTCCGCCCACCCGGCCGTGCTTTCCGCCCAATTGTCCGACGCCGTTTTGGCCGTCCTTTCGCCCTTGCCTGCCGCCGCGGCCCGCTTGTCCGCGTCCTGCGCCATCTCGCGCGCCTTGCCGGCCAGCCCGCGGAACGCCTTTTCGCCGTCCGCGTCGCCGACCATTGCATGCGCGTCCACCGCCATGTCCCACTCCGCCGCCGACGACCTTGCCCGCGCGGCCGCCTCGGCGAACCCGGCGCCTGCGCGCCGATGCGCCAGCACGGCGGCGTTCAGCGCGGCCGCCACGTTCCCGAGCGCGACGGCGTTCACGCTGCCGTCCCTTTCCACGGCCCCGCCGGCGGCGGCCGCCGCGTTCCGGCCGGCCGCGGCCGCCTCGGCCATGCACTCGCTTGCCCTCCGGGTGGACTCCCATGCGGCAAGGTTGTGCGCCGCCGCGGCCCACGCCCTTGCCGCCGCCGCCGCCGTCCATATCAGGGCCGCCGCCGGATCGCCCGTGCCTGCCCCCGCCGCGCCGCGCCCCACGCCGGCGCGCACGCCCGCGTCTCTTTATGTCGTTTGGCCGGCCGCCCCCGCCGTGCCTGCGTTCCCGCTCTTTCTGCAGGCTCGCGCAGCCTCCCATCTTCTGCTCCCGCCCGGGAGGCCGATCTGCGCGGCGCGCATCGCCGTTCGGTCCGCCTTTTTTTGTTGTTGTGATGCACTGCCGGCCTGCCGGCAGGCCAGCGCCGGCGGCCAGTCACGCGCGCGGCCGGCACGCGTCGGGCGCCTTCCTGGCGGCCGCCAGCGCCTCGTTCCACGCCGCCTCGGCGTCCCGCGCGTCGGTCGTCGACGCCCGCATGCTCGCCTCTTTTGCCGCGGCGGTCGCATTGTTGGCCAGGTGCGCGCACTGGTACATGCGATCGGCGGCCTTTTGCACGGCCTCGGCGGCCCGCTTTTCCGCGCCGGACCACCTCGCGCGGTCGTACTCGGCGTCGGCATGTATGCTCTCCTGCGCGCCAGCCCATGCGGCCCTGTCGCCCGGCCACACGGCCCCGTCCGCCCACCCGTCCGCGCCCGCCATCCGCCTGTGCGACAGCATGGCCGCCTCTGCATCCCTGGCGGCCAGCGAGGCCCACTCGTCCGCGCCCCGCATCATCTCGCGCGCCCTGCCGGCCATGCCGCGGAACGCCCGGTCGCTCGCCTCTTCGCTGGCCATTGAATGCGCATCCGCCGCCATGTCCCACTCGGCCGCCGACGACCTTGCATGCGCGGCCGCCTCGCCGAACTCGGCGCCTGCGCGGCGCCGCGCCTGCGCGGCGGCCTTTAGCAGGGCGGCCGCGTTCATGCGCGCGACATTGTTCATGCGGCCGTCCCTTCCGACCGCCTCGCCGCCGGCCGCGGCCGCGTCCCTGGCGGACACGGCCGCCTCGGCCATGGCCGCGCATGCCCGCCGGGCGGACTCCCATGCGGCAAGGTTGCGCGCCGACGCGATCCACATTCTTGCCGCGGCCGCCGCGCTCCATATCCAGGCCGCCTTCGAGCCGCCCGTGCCCGCCCCCGCCGTGCCGCGCCCCACGCGGGAGGGGGCCGCCCCCGTCTCTTTATGTTGTTTGGCCTGGCGCCCCCGATGCCGTATCCGCCCGCCCTGGACGGCCGGCCGGCATGCCGGCGACACGCACGCGTCGGCCGCGTTCCCGGCGGCCGCAGCCGCGTCCGTCCGTCCGCGCCGCCGCCGCCGCCGCCGCCGCCGCGGCCTCTTGCTCGCCTGGCGCGTCGGCCGGCCCGCCAGGACTGGAGCGGGCGGGCGGCCTGCCTGCCTGCCCGTTCGCCCGCGTTACGGCACGGGAGGCGCGGGGCAAGGACTGCGGGAAGATCTCAAAGTGAGCCAGGCCCGGCCAGATCGCCGGGCCGCATGCTGCGCAGCAGGCGCCCTGCCGTGTCAGTCGGTGCCGCCGGCGACGCTGCTTCGCTTCTTGCGGCCTTCCGCGTTTTCCGGATCCAGCTGTATGGCGACGTCAAACGCCGCCAGGGCGCTTTCGCGCCGTCCAAGCCCCGCCAAGGCGTCGCCGCGGCCGCGGTGGCCCGCTGCGTCGCCCGGGTCCAGCCGCACCGCCTCGTCGAACGCCGCTAGGGCGTCGCCGTGGCGGGCGAGCGAATTTAGGGCCATGCCGCGGCCGCAGTGCCCGCCTGCGTTGCCCGGGTCCAGGCGCACCGCCTCGTCGAACGCCGCTAGGGCGGCGCCGTGGCGGGCGAGAAAATGCAGGGCGGCGCCGCGGCCCAGGTGGCCATAGGCGTCGTTCGGATCCAGGCGCACCGCCTCGTTGAACGCGGCGAGCGCCTCGGCGTGTAGATCTAGGAGGTACAGGGTTCGGCCGCGGTTCCAGTGACCGGCGGCAACGCCTGGGACCAGGCGCACCGCCTCGTCGAGCGCCGCGAGGGCCTCGCCGTGGCGGCCGAGACCCGACAGGATGGCGCCGCGGCACCACTGGCTCTCGGCGTCGTCGGCGTTTAGCCTGGCCGCGGCGTCGAACTCTGAGAGCGCCTCGTCGCGGCGGCCGAGTGAAAGCAGGGCGTTGCCGCGGCCGCGGCGGCCGTTTGCGTCGTCCGGGTCTAGGCGCACCGCCACGTCGAACGCGGCGAGCGCCTCGCCGTGGCGGCCGAGTGAGTTTAGGGCGTTGCCGCGGCTCCAGTGACCGGCGGCAACGCCCGGGACCAGGCGCACCGCCACGTCGAACGCGGCGAGCGCCTCGCCGTGGCGGCCGAGGCCCGCCAGGATGGCGCCGCGGTTCCAGTGACTCGCGGCGTCGTCGGCGCTTAGCTTGACCGCGGCGTCGAACTCTGAGAGCGCCTCGTCGCGGCGGCCGAGTAAATTTAGGGCGTTGCCGCGGCCGCGGCGGCTCGCTACGTTGCCCGGAACCAGCCGCACCGCCTCGTCGAACGCGGCGAGCGCCTCGCCGTGTCGGCCGAGGCATCCCAGGATGGTGCCGCGCATCCAGTGCTTTTCGGCATTCTCCGGATCCGCGCGAATGTCCTCGTCAAGCGCGTCCAGTTCCTTTTCTAATGCGCCCTTTTCCGCCGCCTCGCCGCCGCCCCCGCCGCCCGCCGATCCTCCCACTCGCGCCGGCCGGCCGGCGCCGGATTTATGCCGTGCGGCATGCCGGCGGGCACTGCCGTGTGCACAAAGTAGTTCCCCTGCCCTGTCAGGCGTAGGGATGGGGCATGTCAGGCGTAGGCGCCCGATCTCTCCAAGTCTTCAAGGACGTTGTCCCCCTCCTTGGGCTGCAGGCGGTAGAACGCCTGTATCGGCGTCTCGCGCTTCGACGTGTCGAGGGCCATGTTGGGCTCTCAAAGTTGAACCAGTGAAAGAACCTGTCGACGGGGTCGGAGGCCGGCGTCGTGTAGAACGGGCTGCCCACGTGCGAGGGCAGCCCGCCCACGCTGCGCGTCGTGCGGCTGGCCGACGACTCTACGAAGAGATAGAGCTTGCGCTCCATCTCGCCGTGCAGCCTCTCCAGCTTGCCGTTGGTCTGCGGGTGCCTCGTGCGGGCCTTGATGTGCCGTATGTCCAGATCGTCAAGGCGCTTTTCGAACTGGCTCTTGCCCTTGTCCCTCTTGGCCGACTCGTTGGCGTAGAACGTGGACCCGCGGTCTGTCAGGATGGCCAGGGGGGCGCCGTACGCCCTGATCGCCACGTCCAGGACCGCCAGGGCGTTGGCCGTGGTGGCCCTCTCAAACGCGCCGTGCCCCGTGACGAGGCGCGCAGCGTCGTCCTGGTACGAGATGACCCACCTGCCGTCGCTCAGCAGCTTGTAGTCGGCGTGCCACATGGTGTTCGAGAACCGCTTGACATAGCGCGCCGTCTTGCGCTGGCCGGACTTGCGAGGGTCGATCCGGGACAGCCCGTGCGACTTTAGCTGGCCGTCAATGACGTGGTGGGGTATGCGCAGGCCCGTGAGCACCTCGATGCTGCTGGCAAGCAGCGTCGATCCCTCCACGCATGCATAGTACGCCGAGAGCACCGTCGACTCCTCCAGGCGTCCCGGCAGGCCGCCCCTGGGCCTGCCCATTGGCTGCGGAAACACAATGTCGTCGATCGCAACGCCGGCGTACCTGTGCGTGAGCTTTTTCACCCATCGCCCCGACACGCCCATCGCCTCGGCCACCGTGACGGGCGCCCCGTTGCGCCTCTGGCGCACAATCCACTGCACCTTTGACTCGTCGAGCTTTGACATCTTCCTCACCCTCTTCTGCCCTATCCACCTCCACTTGTGGTTCGACTTGTCCGTGTCGACCGGCATCGGCAGCGCGATCCATACGGCCCCGCCGCCGCCGCCGCTGCCGCCATGTCCAGGACTCGGCACGGGCGCCCGGAGGCTGCCGCCCACTCCCTGCGACCCCGCCGCCGCTCCCGTCGACCCACACACCATTGTTTCCACTCCGCGCTGCGAGAGTGGTGCGCGGCCCATTCTACGCCCCTCCCGCCGCGAGGCCAGCGCGCGCCAGCATGCAGAACCGCTGTCTTAGCCCCGCCATTGCCCCTGCCGGCGGCGGGGCCCCCGAGTCTATACAAAAAGTAGCTCCCCTGCCAGGCGGGCGCCCTAGGCGTGGATGACGGGGGCGCGCGCGCAGGCAGAGGGGGGGGAACTACTTTTCGTACAACAGATTTTGCGTGGCTCGTAATCTACAGCGGGCAGTGCCAGGGGAGGGGCGGGCAGGGGGCAGTTGTCCTTTAGCACTCTTGACACGTCCGCCCTCGGCCGATGCACATGCCGCCAGGCGGACGGCCCACCGCGGATTGCAAGGAACCGAGCGCGCCGCATGGATGCGCGGGCGGGGCAGGGGCCGGGCCGGACGGGGCCGCGCATGCGCCGTGCGCGCTACGCGCTCGGCCGCCCGCCGCGCCCCTTTTTCTCGCCCCTGCGGGCTGCGGCCCACGCCCTACAGCGCGCCCCACTCCGGGCGCGGATCTCGGGGTCTTCCCTGCGCCTGCGGGCGCTCTCGCGCGCAATGCGCCTCCGGCCGGCTGCCTTGCACTCCCTTGAGCAGTATTTGACGATGCGGTTCTGCGTGGTAAACGCATTGCCGCACTCCCTGCACCTCGCGTCCATCTTCATGCCGATCTTCCTGTCGGCCTTGGCCCTGCACCGCTTGCAGTGGAGCGGGCGCCTGCCGCGGCCGCCGGGCGGAACAAAGCTTTGGCCGCACAGCGCGCACGGGTACGGCTCGGCCGCCCTTGCGCTGCGCCTTGGACTCGCCGCGTCGCGGCCCGCCCGCGGCGGCTGCCTGGCCCCCCGCTCCCTGGCCATGCGGGCGGCGTTGCGCGCCCTGTGGCGCGCCAGCTGCAGGGCATGCTTTTCGGGGTCGGCCCTGCGCCTGCGATCCCTCTCGATGCAGGCGCGGCGCGCGGCGGCGGCGCGGCACGCATCCGAGCAGTAGCGGATGGCACGCGTCCTCGTCGAGAACGCCTTGCCGCACTCTTTGCAGTCCACGCGCGGCTTTCTGGCGATCTCCCTGTCGGCCTTGGCCGTGCAGCTCTTGCAAAAGACGTGGCGGCCGCCACGGTAGAACCGCTCAAAGTCGCGCCCGCATGCCATGCATGTTATCTTCTCGGCCACGGGGCCGCGCATTGAATTCCGGGTTATAATACTGGCGAGCGCGCCGCACGAGAGCTCGGGCAGGGATATCGGAAGGAGCCGCGCATGCGCCGTGCGCACGCTGCCGCCGGCCGCGCCGCGCTGCGCGTTCAGCCGCCGCCGCGCCCCTTTTCCTTGGCCCTGCGGGCGGCGATCCACGCCCTCTGGCGCGCCGACGCCAGGGCGCGGGCCTCGGGGTCGGCGGCCATGCTCCTGCGGGCGCTCGCGTTGGAGCTGTGCATCCGGCCGGCGGCCCTGCACTTTGGCGAGCAGTAGCAGACGGAGCGGTTCGGCGTGGAAAACCTTGTGCCGCACTCCTTGCAGTTCAGGGTCCTCTTCCTGCCGATCTCTTTGTCGGCCTTGGCGGCGCAGCGCTTGCAGTAGGCCGGGCGGCCGCCGCCGTACGGCACAAAGTCGCGGCCGCACAGCGCGCAGGCGTACGGCTCGGCCGATTTTGGGTTGGGCTTTAGGCCCTTGACGTCGCGGTTCGCCCGCGGCGGCTGCTTGTCCCCGCGCGCCCTGGCCCTGCGGGCGGCGGCGGCCAGCCTTGCGCGCGCCCTCTTTAGGGCGCGCTTTTCGGGGTCGGCCTCGTACCTGCGCTGGTTCTCGGTGTTGGCGCGGCGCGCGGAGACGGTGCGGCATGCATCCGAGCAGTAGTGGACGGAGCGCGTCTTCGTCGAGAACGTCTTGCCGCACTCGCGGCAGTCCACGCGCGGCTTTCGGGCGATCTCCCTGTCGGCCTTTGCAATGCAGCGCTTGCAGTAGGCGCTGCTGCCTGAGCGGCGGCGCGGCCCAAGGTCGCGGCCGCACAGCCTGCATGCGGTCGGCCTGCCCATCGCGCCGAGCACCGGATTCGTGGCTATAAGACTGGCGGGCACGCCGCACGGATGCGCTGGCGGGCATGACGGACGGATGCGCTGGCGGGCATGACGGACGGGGAGGAGCCGCGCATGCGCCGTGCGCGCTGCGCGTTCAGCCGCCGCCGCCGCCGCGCCCCTTTTTCCCGCCCTTGTGGACGGCGTAGCGCGCCCTGTTGCGCGCCGCCGCCAGGGCGCGGGTCTCGGGGTCTTCCAGGCGCCTGCGGCTGCTCTTGCTGCTGATGCGGCTCCGGCCGGCGGCGTTGCACTCCCTTGAGCAGTATCGGACGATGCGGTTCAGCGTGGAAAATTTCTTGCCGCACTCCTTGCAGTTCAGGGTCCTCTTCCTGCCGATCTCTTTGTCGACCCTGGCCCTGCACCGCTTGCAGTGGATCGGGCGGCGGCCGCCGTACGGCGCAAAGTCGCGGCCGCACAGCGCGCACGGGTACGGCTCGGCCGGCCTTGCGTTGGGCCTTAGGCTCTCGATGTCGCGGCTCGCCCGCGGCGGCTTTTCCCCCCGCTCTGCGGCCCTGCGGGCTGCGGACGCCCTTGCGAGCGCCAGCATCCTGGCGCGATTCCGGGGGTCGGCCTTGTACCTGCGCTGGTTCTCGGCGTTGGCGCGGCGCGCGGAGACGGAGCGGCACTCGTCCGAGCAGTAGCGGAAGGCGCGCGTCTTTGCAGGGAACTCCTTGCCGCACTCCCTGCAGTCCACGCGCGGCATCTGGGAGACCTCTTTGTCGGTCTTGGCAGTGCATCCCCTGCAGTAGGCGGGTCGGTTGCCGCGGCCGTGCGGCTCGATGCCGCGGCCGCACAGCCTGCATGCGGTCGGCCGGGCCATGGGGCCGGGCGCCGGATTCGGGGCTATAAGACTGGCGGGTGTGTGGGGGAGGGGCACATGCGCCGCGCGCGCTGCGCGTTCAGCCGCCCGCCGCCGCTTCCCTTTTCTTGGCCCTGCGGGCCGCGGTCCGCGCCCTCTGGCGCGCCAGGATCATGGCGTGCTTTTCGGGGTCGGCCCTGTCCCTGCGGGCGCTCGCGTTGGAGCTGCGCCTCTGGCCGGCGGCGCTGCATGCCTTTGAGCAGTAGCGGACGGCGCGGTTCGGCGTGGAAAATTTCTTGCCGCACTCCTTGCAGTCCACGGCCATTACCCTGGCCATCTCCCTGTTCATCCTGGCGCTGCACCGCTTGCAGTGGATCGGGCGGGCGCCGCCGTACGGCACAAAGTTGCGGCCGCACAGCGCGCAGGCGTACGGCTCGGCCGATTTCGGGTTGGGCTTTAGGCTCTCGACGTCGCGGTTCGCCCGCGGCGGCCGGTCTCCCCGCCTCTTGGCCCTGCGGGCGGCGGCGGACAGCCTTAGGCGCGCCACCAGCAGGGCGCGCTTTTCGGGGTCGGCATAGTCCCTGCGCTGGTTCTCGGCGCGGGTGCGGCGCGTCGCGACGGTGCGGCACGCATCCGAGCAGTAGCGGACGGAGCGGGTCCTTGTCGGGAACGGCTTGCCGCACTCCTTGCAGTCCGCGCTCGCCGTCCTGGCGATCTTCCTGTCGGCCTTGGCCATGCACCGCTTGCAGTAGGCGCTGCTGCCGGGGCGGCGGCGCGGCCCAATGTCGCGGCCGCACAGCCTGCATGCCGCCGTCCCGGCCATCGGGGCGCGCACTGGATTTCGGGCTATAAGGCTGGCGGGCGCGGGCCCCGGCGTGCTGGGACGGGGCCACGCTTGCGCCGCCTCGTCGGCCGCGGGGGCCGGCAGCGGTGGCAGTGGCAGCGGCGGCGGCGGAGGAGAAGGCAGCGATCCGCGCTACGCGCCCGGCCGCCGGCCGCGCCCCTTTTCCCTGGCCCCGCCGGCGGCGAGCCGCGCCCTCTGGCGAGCCGACGCCAGGGCGCGCTCTTCGGGGTCGGCCATGCGGCTGTGGTAGCGCTCGAGGGCAACGCGCCTCCGGGTATCGGTCCGGCACTTCGCCGAGCAGTAGCGGACGGTGTGGTTCGACGTAGTAAACTTTTTGTTGCACTCCTTGCAGTTCAGGGTCGTCTCCCTGGCGATCTCCTTGTCGGCCTTGGCCCTGCACCGCTTGCAGTGGACCGTATGCCTGCCGGTGCCGTCCGGCGCAAAGTCGCGGCCGCACAGTGCGCACGGGTACGGCTCGGCCGCCGCTGCGCTGCGCCTTGGCCTCGCGGCGCCGCGGCCCGCCCGCGTCGGCCGCTTTTTCCCCCGCTTCCCGGCCGGGTGGGCGGCGGCATACGCCCTTGCGCTCGCCAGCCTCCGGGCGCGCTTTTCGGGGTCGGCCATGCGCCTGCGATCTCTCTCGATGCTGGCGCGGCGCGCGCCGGCGGCGCGGCATGCATCCGAGCAGTAGCGGACGGCGGGGGTCTTCGGCGAGAATGCATTGCCGCACTCGCGGCAGTCCCTGCGCGCCTTCCGGGCGATCTCCCGGTCCGCCCTGGCCGTGCATCCCTTGCAGTAAAGGTATGGGTCGGCGCGGCGGATTCGCTCAAAGCCGCGGCCGCACGTCCTGCATGTCAGCGTCTTGCCCACGGGGCCGCGCATTGCGCCTTGGCTATAAGTCTGGCGAGCGGGCCGGCGGGCGCGCGGCGGGTGCACATTCAGGTCTCTGGTAGCATCTGCGCCTAGTCTACCACCTGCGGGCGCCTAGCACGGCGGGAGCTGGCACAGACCTGAATGCACACCGCGGCGGCGGCGGCGGAGGCGGAGGACGGGGCGATAGCGAGCATGCGCCGCGTGCGCTGTTGGCATGTGGCGCGCCGGCCCGGCGCCACACTGGGGGCGTTCCGGCCGCGCCGCAGGGGAGGGCCCGCTGGCGGCATGCGCCCGCGGCGCCGCGGCTGCGCGCTACGCGCCCGCCCGCCCGCCCGCCCGCCCGCCCGCCCGCCCGCCCGCCCGCACTAGGGATCGATCCTGTAAAGGACGTGGCGGCAGTGGGTCAATGCATGTCCGGCGCAGTCGATCGTTTCTGCCATTGCCATGCTGAAACATTGCCAGCGGGGGCCGTTTCTGTTGCTGGAGGGGGAGGCGACATGAGCAGCGTCGCGGGTTGCGTCGCGGGCGGCCTGGGCGGCGTCGCGGGCAGAGGCGGTTGCGGCGGCGGCATGCGTGGCGTGCCGTGCCGCGACGCTGGCGGTAATGTTGGCATTGAGGAGCTGGCTGTCTGTGACGGCCGCGCCCGCCTGCGTCCCGAATATGGCCTTTGTGATTTCCGCCTGCCTGTTTGCGGCGTCGGCGGCGGAACGCGCAATTTCAAGCGGAATTCTCAATGCCAGCGTAACGTCCTTGCTCTCTGTCGAGTCATAGTGTATTTCTATAAAGTCAGAGTATATGCCGCTGAGGGCTTCGAAGTGCTTGAGCAGGCCTGCTCGCTGGGTATGGCCCTCGTAGGTCTCAAGGCCGCGCGCACAGGCGTCGTTTAGCCAGCTGTCAAAAGCGCCGCTGGCTGCACGGTTGGCCTCGTCGAGATCTTTGAGCAGTTTTTCCATGCTTGGTTTTCCCTTCAATATCCCCATCGCCCGCGCGCCATGTGCAGCGCTATTAAGGTACATTGTTGCGCGCCCGCTCTCGTCAGCCCGTCCCATCCGCGCGTACAGCAGATCGTCCGGCCGTCGTGTCGAGCCTCGATGGGCTGGAGGCCCACGGCCCTGCCCGGCCCGCCGCGCATCGGCCGGCGCGCCGCCGTGAAAAACGCCGGCCCTTCCAATCTGTCCGGTCACGCCGCCCTCTTCCTATCGCTCGCCGTGCGGCGGTTCGACAGCCACCCGTACAGGGGGATCGCCCCGAGCACCAGCAGGAACGTCCCCGACATCCTCGCGTCCGGCCACGCCCCCGCCAGCAGAACCTGCAATGCAACCCAGGCCAGCGTAGTCCAGCCCCCACATGCATGCGCCGCCGGCGGCCAGCCCCGCCCTCCGCGCAAGGCGCCTGTACAGCACAGACTGCTCGTCGCGCATTACAGCCGCAAGCCCGAACACGGCAGTCGACCTAAGATCCAGCGCGATCATCGCAGCATGGAACGCCGTCCCGACCACGGCCAGCAAAAGCGCCGCATCCGGCCCGTCGGGGACAATCACAAGCCCCACCGTCACGGCGGCCGTGCAGGCGGCCCCGCCGCACACGAGCAAAACAATGGGGTTCATCGCGCCGGCTAGCAGGGCGACTTGAGGGCCGCGGCCGCGGCCGCCGCCGTTGCCGTCGCCTCCCGGCGCCCTGTACTACAGCGGTCCAGCGTCGCCGACGAGCACCATCCGGCGCCTCCGCCCATCCCCAGCATTGCCACGAATATCAGCACGGCGAACACCAGGACCAGCCTCACCACCCACAGCCCGAGGTCCCACAGCTGGGCGATCCGGCCGCCAAAGCTGTTCGGGTTGAGGTTGTTGGCCGTCTCGTTCTCCTCGAGGAGTATGTCCAGCGGGGCCACCAGCGACGTGCCAAAGTCCTCCCCCGTGAGGACGGGGATCAGCATGGGGGCAATCCAGACGATCAGCGAGCCGATGACCACGCTGACCAGCAGGGACTGGTACTTGCCGATCGCCTCGGAATCGTCCTTTCGCTTTTCAAGCATTTTCCGCTAATACCTGCGGCGTATATAACACGCGCCGGGGCCGCGTGCACGGGCGCCGGCCGGCCGGCCGGCCGCCTCTTCTCCGCGTCGCCCCCCCTCTGCCCCCATACCCATCGTCACCCCCCGACCGCCCTGTCGAGCGTCTTGTGCGCCGACAAGAGCAGCGTGTGGTCGAGCATTGTCCGGCCCATCTCGTGCCTTGCGAGCTCGGCGAGCGGCACGCGGCGGTACACGGCCGCCTCTGCGCCGCGCACCCTTGCATGCCGGTCCGCGCTGACCAGCCCGTACGGACCCCGGGAACGACGGGTCGCCCGAGTTTGCGGCAATGCTGCCTACTACGCCGCCGAGCCCGCCGGCGTCTTGCAAGAGGTCGTACTGGTCCCGCAGCACCTCTAGCCTGTACGTGAACCTCGAGTGCCGGTGCAGCCGGGCCGCCAGCACGAACCCGCTGCCGTCCCCCGGCACGCGCCGGGCAAGCGGCATGTACCACGTATGGAGGCCGGCCGCGCGGGCCACCTCGTGCGCCGCGTACAGGACGGGGACGCCGCCGGGTCCCATCATTGTGGGCGTCGAGCTGTGGAAGGCAGCCGTTGTTGTTGCCGCCGCCATTCCCGCCGCCGCCTCCGTTCCCTACGGGGATGGTGCGCAGGGCGTACCGGCGGGGGTATGGTCCCGTATCTCCCACGCCGTTCTCGCCCGCAGCGCCGCTACCACCGCTGCCGCTTGCCGGCTCGGCCGCCAAGAGGGACAGAAAGTCGACCCGCTGCGCGTACAGCGGCCGGTGGACGGTCCTGCCCTGGCACACGGCGTATGCCACGCGGTTGAACCCCACCGACCACCCTGGGCTGCCGAGCAGGGTGGCGTTGCCGCCGTCGACGTACGCAATGCGGCGCGGCCTCTGCATGTCGGGTATGGGCACGGCCGCCTCGGGGGATTGTCGAGCCACGTGCCCCCCGAGACCGCCCCGTGTCCTCCCCCGCGCCGCCGCCGGTGGTTCTCCCATTCCGCCCGCCGCCACGCGACCATATTGCCGATCGTCTCGGCCATGGACGACATGGCCGCGCCGAGCAATGCCTCGGCTGCCGGATGCTTGGATACGCCTGTGCCCTCGTCGCACTTGCCGCCCTGCTCGCCCCCATGCGGGCAACATCGTGTTCGGCTTATGAGCCGCCGCGGCGCCAGAGCCCCCCCTCCCCCCCGTGCGGCTTTGCCCCTCAGCACTCCCGACATGGCGGTCGTCCCGCCGCCGCCGCCGCCGCCGGCGCCGTCAATGCTAGGATTATGACGCATGTCACAGCGCGGCGCCCGTCCATCCCTCGTGTAGCGGCGCCACCTCATCAGTGTCGGCGGGCTGACTCTGTAAGCTGCGGCGCATCATTTCGAGGGCAGCTGGCGCGATAGCGGCAGGGCCCATAGCGACTGCCACTGCCGCCCCCTACCAGTGCTCATGCCGCTAGGCAGGGGATCGCGGATTACAAAGAACATTGCAGCGCAAAGCAACTTGGGCGGACTCGCACACAGGGCGGCATGCTACTCGATCGTCCATGTGTTCGTGTATTCCGCCATCTTTTGGCCCTTGCACTGCGCGGTACCGCCTACCATCTTGAGGTTCACTTGATACGAGTCTTCAGTGTTGGCTCTATTCACGGTTGTTATCTTGTTCTCCTTGATCATGGCCATCATGGCACTGCGCGGCATGATTACAAAATCGACACGCCCTGTATCGGGGCTCCTCATCACAAACACATAGTAGACGTTCTTCTTCTTTGTCCGCTCGAACGAGGATTTCTTGATGTTGTAGCGATATGATCCTTCCTCCTTGTTTGAGGATTTTACCTGTATGTGAAACTCCTTGCCGTCTTTGTTTGCAACGATGTCGACCCCAATGTCCGGCTCGGGCTTGCTGGTCTGATACTTGCGAAAGAGCAATTCGGCTTGAACCATATGCTCGCCGGCGGGACCCGTGTAGTCTGGTCCCTTGGGATCCGGCGGCCTGGCGCGCAGGCCATACGTCGACGCTTTTTCTTTGAAAAAATTGGACCTTGTGCCCATCTTGTTAATTTCAGTGCTGATCTGGGCCGCAATCGCATCGGCGACCCGCGGGTTGTCCGTGTTCTTGATCAGCCCGCGTTCTTTTGCCCTTTTGGCGATTTCATCCTTGTGCAGTGGGCCTCCCTCGTCCGACAGTATCTTGCGGGTGGCTTCGATGTAGGTCATATACCCACGCGGTCGCCTGCCTGCGCCGTCCGAGTTCTTTCGTGTAGCATGCGCACCCTCATCAAGCAGCTTGCCCTCCCATTCGCGCAGGCCGAACGTATTCCCGGCCCATTCCACCTTGATGAACTTGGATTCATTCCCCCGATTTTTGATGTCGGTTCGTATACTAGCCGCGAACGCACTCTTGAGATCGGGGTTGTCCGACTCGATCAGGCCGTCCTTTTCGGCCTGCCTCGCAATGTCTTTTACGTGCATGGGGCGTCCATTCTCTTTAAGCACATGCTCGGCGGCGTGCTTCTGCGTCATGCAGGCGACGCCTTGCGCTGTGGCATAAAAACACATCGGGTGGGCCCTTGGCGCCCTGTCACGGCCGCCCGTTGCCGGCGCGCATGCCGCCAAGCCCCCATTCGCGCAGCATCGTACCGTGGTTGCAATCTGCATCGCGGCAACGTGTCCTCTTTACTCCGTTCGGCCGGCTTCGCCGTACTCCTCCGCCTTGCTGGCGGCCGCCATGGCTGCATCCCACGCAGTTACCGCCTCTTGCATGTCCTGGCCGCGATGCCCGCCCTCTGCCGCCGCCGCACCCGCCCGTTCCGCCGCCGCGGCCGCCCGCTTCGATTCATGCGCGGCCTCCCTCTCCTCTGCTGCCGCCGTCTCAACCATCCCGGCCGATTTTGCCCGATCCGCTTCGACTTCTGCAAATACGCGGCCCCATTCAGCGACCCACTCGTCATGGTGGCCACCCCAATCGTAACAACCCCTCTTCCACTTGGCCGCGTTTGCGGCCCACCTGTCGGCCAGCTGCCTGTACTTGTATGCATCCGAGACCATACTTGCGGATCGTCCAGACATTGTTAGCGCCAGCTCGAGCGAGGCCACGGCCGTCCTCAGCGCCGCGCGCTCCGAAACGACGATGTCCGCCCGCTCGTACGCCTCGGCGGCCCTCACATGCTCGTCAGCCTCCATCCGGATCTGTCTAGACATCTTGATAAATGCCACCGCGGCCTGTACCGTGGAGTCGGACGCTTTGCCAAGTTGATCCGCCGCCCGGCCAATCGCCGCGGCATCGACCCTGTTGCGCGCTCCCACGGCGCTTTTATTCGCGTCCGCGGCCCGTAACATGGCCGCTTCCAGCATCGCGTTGGCTTCCAGCGCCTTCCTATGCTCTGACCGCGCCGCTGCCCTGTGTACCGACGCGGCCCACGCCCGCGCAACGCCGGTGGCGTTCCACACGCCGGCGATGCGGTCTGCGTCGTCGCCCACGCCTGCCGTTCACCACGCCCGCCTTTATCCGGTTCGATCTGCCGCGCGCCCGGCCAGATGCCAGCGGCTCGTCACGCGTGCGGCCGGCGCGCTTCCGGCGCATTCCTGGAGGCCTCCATCGCGTCCCTCCACGCCGCCGCGGCGTCCTGCGCGCCGGGCGTCGATCCGCCTCCTTCTGTTGCCGATGCCTCCGCCGCCTCCACGCCCGCCAGCCCGCCCGGCCCTCCGGCTGCAACGATCGCCCTTTTGACCGCGGCCGCGCGCTTCTGCCTGTGCTCGGCGGCCTTTTGAGCGGCCGCGGCCGCCCGCTTTGCCGCGTCGGACCACCTTGCACGATCGCGCTCGGCATCGGCGTGTGTGGCCGCCCGCTTGCCCTCCCATGCGGCCTTGTCGCCCGGCCAGGCGGCCCCGTCCGGCCACATTGTCGAGCCTGCCTTCCACCTGCGCGACACATCCAGGGTCGCCCTTGCATCCCTGTCGGCCAGCGAGGCCTGCCTGTCCGCGTCCTGCGCCAGCGCGCGCGCCCTGCCGGCCCGCCTGCGGAGCGCCCGCCCGCCCCTTGTGTTGTCGGCCATCGCGCTTGCGTCCGCCGCCTTGTCAAACTCCGCCGCCGACGACCTTGCCTGCGCGGCCGCATCGCCGAACGCGGCCCTTGCACGGCGCTGCGCCCGCGCGGCGTCCCCCAGCAGGGCAGCCGTATTCGCAAACGCGGCATTGCTTATCCGGCCGTCCTGGCCTACGGCCTTGCCGCCGGCGACCGCCGCGTCCAGGCCGGACGCCGCCGCCTTGGCCATGTACCCGCATGCCTTGCGGGTCGATTCCCGTGCGGCAAGGTTGTAAGCCGCCGCGGTCAGCGCCCTTGCCGCGGCCGCGGCTGCCCACGCAAGGGCAGTGGCACTGGTCGGGGAGGCGGAGGCGGCCTCCTCCTCCCCCGCGTTCGCCGCCGTCCGGCCGCCTGCATCTGCCCCCGCCTCGGCCTTGCCGCGCCCCATGCGGGCGGGCGGCCGCTCCCGTGTCTTTATGCCATTCGGCCCGCCGCCTCTGCCGCCGCCGGCCCGTCACGCGCGCATCCGGCACACGTCGGGCATTCTCTTGGTGGCCGCCATCGCCTCGTTTCACGCCGCCTCCGCCTCCGCCTCCGCCCCGCCCGCCTCTTTGGCCGCGGCGGCCGCCTTTCTGGCCGCTATCGAGCACTCCCACGCGTAGCCGACCGCCGCCTGCACGGCCTCGACCGCCCGCCCTGCCTCGTTCAGCCACTTTGCCCGAGCGCGCTCGGCGTCGGCGCGCATCCTCGCCTGCCTGCACGCCAGTGCGGCCCCGTCGCCAGGCCGGACGGCCCCGTCCGCGCTAGGATGCAGCGGGGCCGCGGCGACGGCGGGCGCCAAGCTGTCGAAGTGCGTACCACATGCCGGCGGCCGGCGCAGCGACGTACATGCCCGCCACCAGCAAGATCGCCAGCGCGCCGTACGCGACGACGTCCCGCTCGGACCCGGGCTCGGCCGCCTCGACGACCGAGAGGGCGTACAGCATTGGCACGACGAGCGCGGCAACGGCCTGCCTGAACGCGGGGTGCCCCCTCTCCAGGTCGGCGACCTGCGGCGAGAGCGCATAGTAGGCGGCGCCGAACGCAGACATGAACGCCCTGCCGGACTCGGTGCTCAGCAGCGTCGCGTCGCGCATTTCGCGCAGGCGCTGCACCTGCGGGGCGATCTCCGACCCGTGCGCGGCCGTCGCGATCAGGCAGCCGCCCTCGCCGTCTCCGCCCCCGGGCGAGGCGGATTCCGGATCGGGCGAGGCGTCCTGCCGGGCGGTCGGCTGGGCCGGCTCGCCCGGCGCCCCCTGCGGCGGCGATGGCGTTTCGGCCGGCTCCCGCTCCCGGCGGTCGGCCGGCTCGTCGACAGGCTCGCCGGCCGCGGGATCCCGCTCCCGGCGGTCGGCCGGCTCGTCGACGGGCTCGCCGGCCGCGGGATCCCGCTCCCGGCGGTCGGCCGGCTCGTCGACGGGCTCGCCGGCCGCGGGCTGCTGAGCGCCCGCCGCCCCCGCATACCGTTCGAATACTGCCTCGCCCGTGCACTGCCCTCCCGTGCGCACCGCCCCGGTCGCCATTGACACGGCCCTGCCGTCTGCCTGCACGGCCCGGATCGACAGTATCGGGTCGCCGGGCAGCGGCGCCTCGTAGACGGTGCGGCCCTCGGGATGCGGACCGCCGCCCCTCTGCGCCACCGCGGTGCCCTCGGACGACAGGATGCTTACCTCGGGCCTGGTCCCCTCGTTTATCGTAATCCGGATTGTCCCCTCGCCGCAGTCCCATGCAGCCCCGTACAGGACGATGGCGCCGGCGCCGCCGGCGGGTGCAAGGCGTGCACCGCCCCCGCCGCCGCCCCCGCCGCCGCCGCCCCCGCCGCCCCCGCCGCCGAAGAACGGGGCAGGCTGCGCCACGACCGCCGGCGGCCCGGAGGGCGCCGGAACGACAATGGTGGCCGTCATCCTTGCAGTCTTCAAATCGACGGGCGCCGCCGTCGTGACGATCGCAATGTCGCCGGAGTTGGAGAGCGATCCTGCAGATCCCGGTTCCGGCAGTGTCAGGTTGGCCGGCCTGCCGGCCGCGTCTAGGATCGCCCCGCCGTTGAGGGACAGGGCGGCCGTGCCGGCATAATCCAGGTCGGCGGCGGCGTCTCCCGCCTGGACCGCGTACCGGAATGTCTGGGCGGCGGTGCCGCTGCCCTGCGCATACGGGGCGTTACGGTTGACGGCGCCCGTCTCCAGTTCTAAGAGGGGCGTGCCCATCACGGTCACGTTCCCGCTGAACGTGACCGTAATGTTGAGCACGGATCCCGCGCCGTACGTCCCGTCGTCGCCCGGCGAGGCGACGCCCACGACGGTGGTAGCGGCGGCGGTGCCGGTGCCGTTGCCGCCGGTGCCGTTGCCGCCGGTGCCGGTGCCGTTGCCGCCGGTGCCGTTGCCGTTGCCGCCGGTGCCGTTGCCGTTGCCGTCCGGCGCATCGCCCGCCACAAAGAACGCGCCGAGGATGTACGTGTGGACCGTATAGTCTCCCGTGCCGCTGCCGCCCGATGCCGTGTGGCAGAGTCTCCCGGCATCGTCGCCTTCCAGGCCCGGCGGGCCGCTGCACGCGGGCACCGCGGCCGCGCCGCCGGTGCTGTTCATGCGGTACACCGTGCCCGGCGACGGCTGGCCCTTTAGCAGTATGCGCGACGGCTGGCTCAGCACAAGCTCGGCATCGGGATTTCCAACCTCGACGACGGTTCCGATGCGCCCGCCCGCGCCGGCGGCGCCGGGCGCCCCGAGCGCCGCCGCTGCGCCCCGCCTTTCGTCGTCCGCCACGGTAACGTTGATTACTCCCGTGTACAGGGTGCCGTCGCTGGTAAAGTTCGTGCCAGGCGCGAACGTGACAGCGGCGCTGGCGGTCTCGACCGTAAAGTTCAGGGGCGGGAGTGCCCCGGCGGGGATGCGGATTGCCGCGCTGGCGGCGCCGCTGACGAACGTGACGTTGCCGTCGGGCAGGACGACCACCGCCCCCGCCGTCGCGTTGACAGCAATGCTGCCCGCCGCGCCGAGCAGGCCGCCTCCTCCCGGCTCGGGAAGTTCCAGGTCGGCGGCGTTGCCCGCCGGATCCTCAATCGCGCCGCCGTTGAGGGAGAGGGCGGAACGGCCGGCGTAGCCCAGGTCGGCAGACTCGTCGCCGGCCGCGACGGTGTACGCGAACAGCAGGCTGGGCGTGCCCGATCCCGAAAAGTACTCTGCGTGGGCGCCGGCCCCGCCGGCGTCGAGCGCGATGCGCGGCCGCCCCGACGCCGTGTCGGCCACCACGGGCTCGTCAAAGGTCACGTTGACGTGGATCGTCGTGCCGATCCCGTACGCGCCGCTCGCGTTCGGCGACGAGACCGACGAGACCCTCGGCTGCGCTGTGTCTACCCGCAGGCGGCCCTCGCCGCCGAGCAGGCCGTCGCCGCCGGGGCCGGGCAGCGCCAGGATCGCCTCGTTGCCGGCCGCGTCCTCAATCGCGCCCCCGCCGAGGGCTAGGGCCGACGCGGACGCATAGTCTAGGTCCTGCGACTCGTCGCCGGCCGCGACGGTGTACGCGAACAGCAGGCTGGGCGTGCCCGATCCCGAAAAGTACTCTGCGTGGGCGCCGGCCCCGCCGGCGTCGAGCGCGATGCGCGGCCGCCCCGACGCCGTGTCGGCCACCACGGTCTCGTCAAAGGTCACGTTGACGTGGATCGTCGCGCCGATCCCGTACGCGCCGCTCGCGTTCGGCGACGAGACCGACGAGACCCTCGGCTGCGCTGTGTCTACCCGCAGGCGGCCCTCGCCGCCGAGCAGGCCGTCGCCGCCGGGGCCGGGCAGCGCCAGGATCGCCTCGTTGCCGGCCGCGTCCTCAATCGCGCCCCCGCCGAGGGCTAGGGCCGACGCGGACGCATAGTCTAGGTCCTGCGACTCGTCGCCGGCCGCGACGGTGTACGCGAACAGCAGGCTGGGCGTGCCCGATCCCGAAAAGTACTCTGCGTGGGCGCCGGCCCCGCCGGCGTCGAGCGCGATGCGCGGCCGCCCCGACGCCGTGTCGGCCACCACGGTCTCGTCAAAGGTCACGTTGACGTGGATCGTCGCGCCGATCCCGTACGCGCCGCTCGCGTTCGGCGACGAGACCGACGAGACCCTCGGCTGCGCTGTGTCTACCCGCAGGCGGCCCTCGCCGCCGAGCAGGCCGTCGCCGCCGGGGCCGGGCAGCGCCAGGATCGCCTCGTTGCCGTCCAGCAGGCCCCTGATGGCTCCGCCGTTGAGGGCCAGGGCCGACGCGGACGCATAGTCCAGGTCCTGCGACTCGTCGCCGGCCGCGACGGTGTACGCGAACAGCAGGCTGGGCGTGCCCGATCCCGAAAAGTACTCTGCGTGGGCGCCGGCCCCGCCGGCGTCGAGCGCGATGCGCGGCCGCCCCGACGCCGTGTCGGCCACCACGGGCTCGTCAAAGGTCACGTTGACGTGGATCGTCGCGCCGATCCCGTACGCGCCGCTCGCGTTCGGCGACGATACGGACAGGACCCTGGCGTGCCTGCCGTCCACCACCAGGGCGCCCTCGCCGCCGAGCAGGCCGTCGCCGCCGGGGCCGGGCAGCGCCAGGATCGCCTCGTTGCCGGCCGCGTCCTCAATCGCGCCCCCGCCGAGGGCCAGGGCCGACGCGGACGCATAGTCCAGGTCCTGCGACTCGTCGCCGGCCGCGACGGTGTACGCGAACAGCAGGCTGGGCGTGCCCGATCCCGAAAAGTACTCTGCGTGGGCGCCGGCACTGCCAGCGTCGAGCGCGATGCGCGGCCGCCCCGACGCCGTGTCGGCCACCACGGGCTCGTCAAAGGTCACGTTGACGTGGATCGTCGCGCCGATCCCGTACGCGCCGCTCGCGTTCGGCGACGAGACCGACGAGACCCTCGGCTGCACGGCGTCTACTCGCAGGCGGCCCTCGCCGCCGAGCAGGCCGTCGCCGCCGGGGTCCGGCAGCGTCAGGTTTGCCGCGTTGCCGGTCATGTCGATGATTGCGCCGCCGTTGAGCGAGAGGGCGGACGCGCCGTTGTAGTCCAGGTCGTCCGCCAGGTCGCCGGCCGCGACGGCGTACGAGAACCGCAGCGTCTTCGAGCCGTTTCCCGACAGGTACTCCGCGCTGCTGTCCGTGTCGCCCGTCCTGAGCGCAACGGAGGGAAAGCCGCCCGCCGTGTCGACCACCACCGCCTCGGAAAAGGACACGGCGACGAGGATTGTATGGCCCAGCGTGTACACGGTTTCGGACGAGTTCGGCGAGGTGACCGAAGCGACGATGGGTGGGGTGTCTATCAGGACGGATCCGCCGAGGCCTGAGGCCGGCAGGTAGCATTTCACTGCATGGGTGTTGCCGGAACCTGCCCTCAGCAGCGGGGCGTGCAGGGCAAGGCGGTGCGGGTAGTCGAGGTTGACCGCGTCGGCGTCCCGCGTGACGGCATGGCCGGGTAGTTCCAGGACGGAATAGGACGCCGCATGGTCCACGTTGTCGCCTGGCTGGACCGTGTACCGGTAGTAGAGGGCGGTGTCTCCCGTGGTGTTTAGGTACACGGCCGACCGGCCCGGGACGTTGAGATCAAGATACGTGTGGTCTATGGTGCCCCTCCAGTTTTGAGCGAGGCCGCCGGAGGTCAGGTGGTGGAGGGTCCCCGAATGTCCGGATCTGTACGTGGCGTTGAGATATATGTCTATAGTGTCGCCGACCGTGTAGGTGCCGTCGGGCGTCGCAAACCCCACCGTGTTGAGCCTAGACTCTTGGATGAACGAGGGGGACCAGGTTGCCTGGCACCTAGTCAGATGCGTAGCATGCGCGGCAGGCAGCAGGCCCAAGTGATCCCACGGCGCAGCAGGATCGCCCGGCGGCAGGTGCAACAGCGGCGGGCCGTGGCTGGGCCACGGCTGCATGGCGGCCGACAAGGCCAAGGCCACGGCGACCACGGCTACGGCTGCGAGTGCAGTGGTGGCGCCAGGCCGAAACATCCACGCGCGCCGCCTCGGGCAGCCCGCCGCCCCCCCCCCCCTTCAAGGGGGCACCGGCAAGATTTTGCCGCGCCATGCTAGATGGCGCGCCTTTCTCCCCCATTAAAAAGGTGATCGGGCCGTGCAAGCGGACGGTAGGCACGAGTTCAGGTTCCTAGGCGTGCCTACCGCCCATCTGCCCGCACGGAGCGCGCCCAACGCTACCCCCTCCCCGCCGCCGCCGACTGCATCGGCCCGTCACGCGCGCATCCGGCACGCGTCGGGCATCATCCGGACTGTCGCCATCGCCTCGTTCCACGCCGCCGCGGCGGCCAGCGCGTCCGGCGTCGTCGCCTGCGCGCTCGCCCCCTTTGCCGCGGCGGCCACCCTGTCGGCCGCGGCCGCGCACTCCTGCACGTACTCGGCGGCCCCCCGCACGACCTCGGCGGCCCGCTCGGCCGCGCCGGACCACTTTGCGCGATCGTACTCGGCATCGGCGCCAATGCTAGCCTGCGTGGCCACCCACTCGGCCCTGTCGCCGGACCATGCGCCCCCGTCCGCCCACTCGGCCGCGTCCCGGGTCCACTTGTCCGACGCCATCCGGGCCGCCTCTTCGTCCGTGGCGGCCGCCGCGGCCCGCCCGTCCGCGTCCCGCGCCATATTGCGCGCCTTGCCGGCCAGCCCGCGGAACGCCCGCCCGTCCTCCGGGCCGGCGGCCATACCGCATGCGTCCGCCGCCGCGTCCCACTCGGCGGCGGACGACCTTGCATGCGAGGCGGCCCTGCCGAACGCGGCCCTTGCGCGGCGCTGCGCCCTCACGGCGGCGTCGAGCGCGGCCGTCGCGTTCCTGAGCGCGACGACGTTCATCCGGCCGTCCCTTCCGACGGCCTCGCCGCCGGCCGCCGCCGCGTTCCGGCCGGCCGCGGCCGCCTCTGCCATGCACTTGCATGCCCGCCGGGTGGACTCCCATGCGGCAAGGTTGCGCGCCGCCGCGGCCCACGCCCGCGCGGCGGCCACCGCGGTCCATATCCAGGCCGCCCTTGTTCCGTTGGTGCTCGCCTCCGCCATGCCGCGCCCCATGCGGCGGGGGGCCCGCCCCGTCTTTATGTTGTTTGGCCGCTGCCGGGGGCTGGCCGGCAATGGCAACCAAGGGAGCGGGGCACATTGATATATCTGCCGGATGCCGCCCCGCCGTGGGGCCATTCCCAGGCGAACGTGGTCAGTGCAGAGGCGCGGTGGGCGGAGAATCCGCCACATCTGGGCATCGGGAAAGATACTTGCACATGCAGGCGATCGCCCCGTGACCGGAAGAGGCAGAGGCAGAGGAGGGAAGCAGGCCATGGTCGAGGCGGCCGGCACGGACGCCGCCGCGCAGGGATGGCCGAAGCCGTACAAGATCATACACGGCGACTGCACGACGGTAATGCAGGGCATGCCGGCAGAGTCGATAAACTGCATCATAACAAGTCCTCCGTACTGGAACCAGCGCGAATACGACATCGAGTCCGGCATGGAGAGGCACACGGTCGGCTCGGAGCCGACCCCCGACGGGTACGTGGAGCGCCTGCGATCGGTGTTCTCGGAGGCCAGGCGCGTGCTTGCCCCCGACGGCTCGCTGTGGCTGAACATGGGCGACAAGTACGTCAACAAGGACCTTGTGGGGCTGCCGTGGATGACCGCGCTTGCGCTAAAGAGGGACGGCTGGATACTGCGCAGCGACATCCTCTGGAACAAGATGAAGGGGCCCCAGAACAGCCGCGACCGCATGAAGTCCGTCCACGAGTACATATTCCACTTTGTAAAGTCCAGGTCGTACTTTTTCGACCGCGGGGCCATACTCCACAAGCCGCAGTCCGTGCCGTCAACCGTCAACGGCAGGCTGACCTCGAACACAGGGGTGTCGGGGACAAAGTACAGGCGGTACATTGCGGAGTCGTCCGACCTCACAGCGGAGGAAAAGCAGAGGGCCAACGCGGCGCTCGACTCTATGATTGGCGAGATGCGCGACGGGAAGATAGTCGACTTTCGGATGGTCATACGCGGGCGGCGCGTGTCGCACAGCGACAAGGGATCGGTGAGCGGCAGGGCAAGGGAGCTTGAGGAGAACGGGTTCTTTTTCCTCCGGGCCGGCGCCTCCGGCACCATGCCGACCACCATATGGAACATCGTGCCGGAGGACGCGTGGAGGACGGACGACCACTACGCGCCGTTCCCCGTGGATCTCTTGCACATACCAATCAAGTCGACCTGCGTGCGGGGCGGCGTGGTCATGGACCCGTTTTGCGGCACGGGGAGCGCGGTGTTCGCGGCCGTCAAGCTGGGGCGGCGCGGCATCGGGATAGAGCTGGGGTCAAAGTATGCAGGCCTGGCCGAGGACCGGCTGCGAACGGCACTTGACGGGCATGGAATCCCCTAGCCCAGAGTTCAGGTACGCCACAAACTCTTCCAGCTTTTCCGGCCGGCCGGATGGCGGGGCGCCCAGGAGGTTTGCGATGCCGGCCGAGTCGATGTCGTACACGCCCGTTATGGTCGGCTCCCAGCGGTCGCCCAACCACGACATCGTGAACGGCGCAAAGTGGATGAACTTGTCGCTGTTCCCAAGGTCCATGCCGCCGTTCTCGACAAGGCCGGACGCGTCGCTTGCGGACGAACGGCGCAGGTATTCGATCCCAGTGTCCTGAATGACCATTGCGATGCGCTTTTGCCACGACTCCATTACGCGCCCCTTTTTGTACATTTGCTGCATGGCGGTCTTTTGGTACTGGTGGGCCATGTTCAGGTCGTACTCGTACTTTGCGGATCTGTATCTGCCGTGCTCCTTGAGGTCCACCACGGCGTCCCATGGGGTACCGGTCGTATCCCCCGCCTGCAGCTCTAGGGCGCAAAAGTCCTCGACGCGCCCGTCGTCGCATCTTGCCAGGACAAAGTCGAACGTGCCGACGCACAAGGGTACCTCGGCAAGGCGCCTGGCCGGCGCGCCCCTGAACGCCATCCTTCGCACCGTGTCGAATATGCCCTGCACGTGCAGGCGGTACGGGCAAATGACGCTCGGAGTCCACGCGCCGCGGCCGCCGCCGTAGCCAACGCTGCACGTCCCCAGCCTCGTATTCGGGTCGCTCTTCCCAACCTTTTTGCACCTGCCCTCGATGAACGGGCAGTGCTCGTCCTCAAGATGGGCGCGCGCCTCGCCCCCGCCGAAAATTCACTGTACGCGTCGCCGAACACCCCGGTTGGGTACTTGCCGATCTCTGGCTCGTCCACGGGGCGCCGCACCGAGCGATTGGATAAAAAGCGCGCGATTGGCCGCGATCCGGCGCGTCGCCATCGTGTCAGCCCTGCATCATCGGCCGGTCCGCGCCGCGCGCGGCCGTGTTCACCGTTCTTTTAGCCGCCAGCCTGTGTTGCTGGCGGCATGGGCATCCTCTTGGACCGCAACGGAGGCCTGAACGGCTGTGCCCTGCTTGCTTTGCTCATTGGCATCATGGCCGGCGGAAGCCTGATCGTGGTCGCCGCAGTCGACGGCGGCGGCCAGGCGGCGCCGCACATGTGGCTGGACGCAATGGCGGAGCGGGGCTGGGCGGGGGGAGGAGGAGGGGCCACCGAGTACGAGCGCGCCGGCATCGTCGCGTCGCTGTACGACATGGCCGGCGACGAATGGGCGGCCGCCGCCGCCGCGCACAGGCGGGCCGCGCTGTCCGCCGAAAATGCGGCGGCAGAGTGGACGGAGGTTGCCGAGCTGCTTGGCGGGTACGCCGCCGGGCACGGCACTGGTTACGAGCGCGTGCGCGCCGCCGAGGCAAGGGCCGCAGAGTGGCTGTCAGCGGGGGGCGCGGCGCGGGGCATGGCGGCCGAGGCGGCCGCGGAAGCGGGATACAGGCGGGCCGCGGCCGAGGCGCGCGCGGGGGCGGCCGGCATTGCCGCCGGCGCGGACGCCGCCGATGCCGACCGGCGCGTGGCATCAATGATGGACAGGCGGGCCGGCGCCGAGCGCCCGCGTGCGCCGCCAAGCCTTGCCGCAGCCGCAGATGTGCGGACGATGCTGCCGCGGCTGCTGCCGCTGCCGATGCCGACCGGCGCATGGCATCAATGATCGGCCGGCTGTCCGAATCCGGCCCGCCGTAGCGGCGCGACGGCGGCCGCACCTGTCCCGCCCCGCCCGTCATTCCCGCGGCCGGCACGAGTTGGCCGCGTTCCGGGCGGCCGCAACCGCCTCGCTCCACGCCGCCGCGGCTTCCTGCTCGTCGGGCGCGTCGGCCGATCCGCCCCCCGCATCCTCTGCCGCGGCGGTAGCCTTGTCAGCCGCGGCCGTGCAGCTGTACAAGTAGCCGTCGGCCGCCTGCACATCCGCCGCCGCCCGCCTTGCCCTGTCGGACCACATTGCCCGGTCGCGCTCGGCGCCGGCGCGCAGGCGCTCCTGCGAGCCTGTCCATGCCGCCCTGCCGCCCGGCCAGGCGGCCCCGTCCGGCAATTCGGCGGCGACCTCGGTCCACTTGCGCGACGCCGCCCTGGCCACCCTTGCGGCCTTGCCGGCCAGCGAGGCCCGCCTGTCCGCGTCCCGCATCGCTGCGCGCGCCGTGCCGGCCCGCCCGCGGAGCGCCTGCTCCCTCGCCGCATCGCCGGCCCTTGCGCGCGCGTCCGCCGCCATGTCCCACTCGGCCGCCGACGACCCTGCATGCGAGGCCGCCCTGCCGAACGCGGCCCTCGCGCGGCGCTGCGCCCGCGCGGAGGCCCTTAGCAGGACGGTCGCGTCCACAAGCGCATCGTTGCTCAGCCGGCCGTCCCTTCCCACGGCATTGCAGCCGGCCGTCGTCGCGTCCAGGTCGGCCGCGGCCGCCTCGGCCTCGGCCTCGGCCGCCTTCCGGCTGAATACGCATGCGGCAAGGTTGCGCACCGCCGCGGCCCACTCTCTTGACGCGGCCGCCGCGGTCCATATGCGGGCCGCCCTTGTCGGTTCGCCGGTCCCTGTCTCCGCCGCGCCGCGCCCCACGCGGGCGAAACCCCCAGCTTCCTTATGTCGCTTGGCCCGCCGGCAGGGCAAGAGCTCAAGTCCAGGCGCTTAGCACGGCTGAAAACGGCGTGGGGCGGGTCGCGCTGGGAGTCATGAAAGCTGGGACCCGAGCTCTCGCTTGCCGAGCGCGCATGATCCCAATGATGCTCTGCCCCCTCAGGCGTGGAGGGGACTTGGGCGGCTTCGGGGCCACAGTCCTTAGTCCCGGCCCGCCAGGGGCCGTCCGCGCGTCCGCGAGGGCCCTTGGGCGGCTTCGGGGCCAACAGTCTCAGGTAGTTTGCCCCCTTCCCGCAGGTTGCCTCCGCGGGTCGCGGTCCAGGCCTATCGAGCCGGCATCTCGCACAAGCGCGAGCTGGGGGAGGTTGCACGGCTTCCGGATGCTGTACGCCGCGTCTGCCGCCGCTTATGGCAAGTACGGGTTTGAAGAGATGCGATCCCGCCGCATGCGATCAAGCGGCCGGCCAGCTGGCCCCGGTAGCGCCTGCGGCGCCCCGCAGCGTTCCCGCCTACCGCCGAGCGGGCCAGCGGCGCGGCGCCCCGGCGGCTCCCGTGACTGGCGCAGGACATGGGATTCACAGAAGCGGTGGACGGGTGCGCCCGGGGCGCAGGGGGCGCCCCTCCCCCCGTCGGCTGCCCAGCCGCAACCCGTGGGCGACTAGTGGCAGGGGGTTGCCAATGCCCCCTTTTGCGAGGCATGTAACGTCCCTTTTGGTGCACGCCCGGCGCGGCGCTGGCGCGCCCTGCCAAAGGCATTCGTGCCGCGGCCGGGCGAATGCGCGGCACTGCAGGGGCGGGCCGGCGCGCCCGGCGGCACTCGGGTCGCGGCGCAAGGTGTGCCTGCCGTCCCCGCCGCGGAGCAAGCCGGCCGGCCGCAGACCGCAGGCCCGGAAGCTGCGCCTCCCCTCCGCCACCTCTCCGGCAGGCGGCGGTTAGAGGGACAGGCGGCATTTTTGCACGGCGCCTTGGCATCAAGCTGGCGAGGCAGGCCAGGCGGGCGGTCAGGCAGGAGCAGGTCAAAAGTTCGGGGCGCACCGAAGCGGCGGGCGGGCGGTCAGGCGGCCCGGTTGCCGCGGCCGCCCCGGCTTCGGTCGCGGCCGAGGCGCACCGCGTACCACGCGCCGGCGGCCGGCGCGGCGACGTACATGCCGGCGACAAGCGCAATTGCGAGCGCGCCGTACGCGGCGACGTCGCGCTCGGATCCCGGCTCGGCCGCGTCGACTACCTGGAGCGCGTACAGCATTGGCGCGGCAAGGGCGGCGACGGCCTGCCGAAGCGCGGGATGCCCGCGCTCAAGGTCGGCGACCTGCGGCGAGAATGCGTAATAGGCGGCGCCGAACGCCGACATGAACGCCCTGCCGGACTCGGTCGTCATGAGTGTGTTGTCGCGCACCTCGCGCAGGTACTGCACCTGCGGGGCGAGCTCGGTGCCGTGCGCGGCCGTCGCTATGAGGCAGCCGCCCTCCTCGCCGTCGTCCTCGGGCGCGGCGGCGCCCGTGCCGGGCTCGGCGGCATCCTGCGCCGCGGCCGGAGGCTGCGCCTCATCGGGCCGGTCGGCCGGCGGCTCGGGGGGCGGCGGCGGAATATCTGCCGGCGGATCCTGCCGCGCATCGCCGGGCCGGTCGGCGGGAGGCTCGTCCTGCCGCGCATCGCCCGGCTCGCCGGGCCGGTCGGCGGGAGGCTCGTCCTGCCGCGCATCGCCCGGCTCGCCGGGCCGGTCGGCGGGAGGCTCGTCCTGCCGCGGCTGCGCCGCGCCGTCGGCCCCGTCCCCGTACTGCCTAAAGACCACCTCGCCCGTGCACTGCCCGTCCGTGCGCACGGCCTCCGTCGCCATCGACACGTCCCTGCCCTCGGCAAGAACGGCCCGGATCGACAGTATCTGGTCGCCCGGCAGCGGCGCCTCGTAGACGACGCGGCCCGCGGGGTGCGGCCCGTCGCCCCTCTGCGCCGCGACCGTCCCCTCGGACGACAGGACGCTGACATCGGGACGAATTCCGTCGTTGACCGTGATCCGTATGGTCCCCTCGTCGCAGTCCCAGGCCGCCCCGTACAGGACGACGCCCCCGGTGCCGTCCAGCGCGAGGCGCGCTCCGCCGCCGCCTCCGCCGCCTCCGCCGCCTCCGCCGCCGCCTCCGCCGAAGAACAGCGGCGCCGCTACGGCCGGCTGCGGGGCCCGGGGCTGGGACGCAGGGACGACAAGGGTGGCCGTCAATGTGCCCGTCGTCGTGTTCACCGCGGGGACCAGAGGGCGCCGGTCGTCTGGCTGCCCCACGGCGACCGTGAAGAACGCGCTCAGGCGGTACGTGTAGACTTCATAGTCCTTTGCCGCGGCACTGCCGGGCGGCTCCGCGTAGCAGAACGGCGGCATGCCGCCGCGGCTTGCCAGCCACCCTGCCGGGCTGCCCGCGCTGCCGCATGCCAGCACCTCGGTAGTATTGCTGGCGCTGTCCATGTGGAACACCCTGGCCGGGGACGACCGGTTTTCGAGCAGCACGAGTGCGGGGAGGTCGAGGGAGATGTCGACCTCGGGGTTGCCGATCTCGACGACGTGGCCGATTCGGGCGCTTGCGTTGGTAATGTTGAGCATGCCAAGGGCGGCCAGGGCCGCGGCCCGCCTGTCGTCGCCCGCCAGCGAGACTCGGATCGCCCCGCCGTACGGCATGCCCGTGTCGCTGCGGCTAACGGTCGTATTCGGCGCGAACACGACCGAGGCCAGGTCCGTGGCGACCGTAAGGTTTGCGGCGGGGAGCATGCCGGTCGGCGCGACTATTGCCGCGCTGCCGCTGCCTCCGTCGACCCGCGTGACAAAGCTGCCCGGCCCGACCGCGACGGGTGGCTGGCCCTGCCGCACGGCGACCGCGCCCCGGCCGGCGCTCACCGCCTGGTCGTCGGCGCCGACAAACAGGTACTCGAGGGACGGCGAAACGAGCGGCGCGATGTCAATGTAGCCGGCCGTCTCGCTTGTGACCGCATAGCCGGAGTCGAACGACACGGTGTGGATCCCCGTGCCCGAGCCGGCCACGCCGGTGACGGAGGCCGTCGCGTTGGCGGGGCCCACGCGCAGGTTGCCGTAGTCGGGCGCGGCGGCAGTCAGGGGCGCGTCGTACTCGATCCGCACCGTGCTCGGCGACGAGAACGCGGCCGACACCAGCCGCGCGTTCGCATCCCGCCCAATCTCCAGGCCGGCCGAGGCGAGCGCGCTCGGCGGCTCGGGCAGGGCCAGGACGGCGTCGGCGCCGGCCGTGTCGCGGATTGTGGCATTGTTGGCGGCGAGCGCGCCCGCCCCCGTATAGTCGAGCGCGCCGGACCTGTCGCCGGGCTGCACCGTGTACGAGAATGCCAGCACCCGCGTTCCGCTCCCGCCGGCGTACGTGGCGTTGCGGTCGGTCGCGCCCGTCTCCAGCTCAAGGGTCGGCGCGCGGCCCCCGTCCTTTGCGTCCACGGTCACCGTCCTCCCGAACTCTACCGATATCGATATGCGGTCCCCTGCCAGGTACGGCGCGCCGGCCGTGCCGTTGGCCGTCGACACGCCGTACACGGTCGCCAGGCGGGGCTTTACGTAGATCGCACCCGCGCCGAACTCGTACGGGACGCCGCCCATGCTGACGCCCTCGAGCCCGGCAACAAGCGCGATCGTGCCGTTCTGCCCGGCGCCGACCCCGGCCCCGGCGAACTCGACCGTGTGCGTCCGGGTGTACAGCCCCGACACCGAGACGGGCGCCGCGTCCAGGCCGCCCGGCCCCGTGACGTTGCCGTAGACTGGGCCGTCGTGCCCCGCCGGCGGGCCGAGCGGGGCGTCGTACTCGATGCGCACCGAGCCTGCCGAGGCGAACGACGCGTCGGCCGAGGCGCTGAGCGCCGCGCGGCCGGCGTCGGTGCGGACCATGCCCGCCGCCTCGGCGCCGGCGCCCGCGTCGGTGCCGACGAACGTGTTGCCCGTGGCGTCGAGCGTTCCTAGCGCATAGCTGGTCACGAGCCTGCCGTTGTTGTCCGTCCCGTTGTGCGCGTGGACGGTGTTGTTGTTGAACCGCACCTGGCCGGTGATCGCGCCGGTGTTGTCCGGCACGTTGCGCGTGTTGTTGCGGACGGGCCCGTCGCTCTCGAACGCGCACACCCCCGTGCAGACCGTGAACGCGCCGTCGCTTCCGCGGATCGTGTTGCCGGTGACGGTCACGTTCTCGGCGTCGGCCCACACGCTGATGGCCGCGTCCGGCGACGGCACGGCATGCGGCGGGCCGCCGAGCAGCACCCGCATGCCCAGGTACGCGTACGGGTTGGGAATCGAGAGGTCGATGAACCCGTAGTAGCCCGGCTCGCCGCTGCCGGAAACGCCGTCCAGGTAGTCCAGGTCGGGCTCGCTGTTGGCGCTCCCAATGGTGTTTCCCGTGACGGCCACGTTGCTCGGCCCGTGCGCAAGGCCGATCGCGCTCGCCGGGGTGCCCGTTATCGTGTTGTTCGATATGGTCATGCCGTCGGCGTTGAAGACGCGTATGCCGGCGGCGCTCGTGCCCTCGATGCGGTTGTCCGCTATAACGCCGCCGACCGGCTCCTGGAACGGGTGGAACGCCAGGCCGATCGCGCCGTGGAACAGCTGGAACTCGTTCTCGCCGCCGGTGTCGATCGGGCCCGCCCGGCCCTCCGGGACCTTTAGGCCGACATTCTCGAACGTGTTGCCCCTGATGGATACGCCCTCGATGCCGCCCGTCCCCTCCTGCTGCACGGCGGCGTGGCACGTGTCGCGGAACGCGTTGCCCTCGATCGTGACGTTCGAGCGCGTGCGGTCGTGGTACGTCCGGATCTCGACGAGCGAGCCGGCAAAGCCGGGCATGCACGCCGTGTCCTCGAACGACAGGCCGCGTACGGCCACGTTGTCGGCCTCGACCTCGATGCGCGAGTGGCCCGAAAGGACGACGGGGCCCGCCTCGCCGCCGGCCGACTGGAGGGTTAGCGGCCTTGTGACGTCGAGGACCGTGTCGTTGTACGTGTTCGGCAGGAGCGTGAGGGTCGATCCCGGCCGGGCGTTGTCTACAAGTGACTGGAGGACGGGCCTCTGCGCCGCCTCGATCACGTACGCGTTCGGCGTCCACTGCGGCAGGGCGTACACGGCCCCCGTGCCGTTGTCGACGGCCAGCCCGACGGTCTGGCTGCTCACCGAGGCCAGCCCGACCCTGCCGTGGGGGGCGTCGGCGTCGATTACCACGACTCTGGGGTTGGCAAAGTCGTACAGCGAGGCGTACAGCAGGCCCCTGCCGGCGTCGAGCGCAATGCCGCCTATCTGGTTCTGGGCCGTCTGCGGGTGCCCGATCTCGCCGTAGACGGCAGGAGGGGGATCGTCGAGCCTGACGTCGACCTTGGCGGGGCTGCCAGGGTAGCCGTCGCCGTCCAGGCCGTACGCCCACACCGTGTGGTTGCCGTACAGGGCGAACAGGCGACCGCGCTCCCCGTCGAGTATGAGCGACTCGGCAAGGATGTCGCCGCCGCAGTCGTACGCATAGTCCCCCTCGCACCCGGCGGCCGGCGCCGAGGACAGGGGCAGCAGGTGCGACCGCGTGTAGTTCGGCGCCAGCGCGCCGCCGTCCCCGTCGAAGGACAGCGTCGCAATGCCCCACGAGTGCGTCGCCGGGTCGTGCCTGTCCCCCGTGCGGACGGCCGCGTACACCAGGCCCGTGTCGTCGTCCACCGCCAGCGCCGACGCGGGGGCACCCACGCCGTACGCGTTCCATTCGCCGCTACCGCCGCCAGCGGCGGGGGCGGTTCCGTTGAACGACGCGTACGCGAGCCTCATGCCGGCCCCCGACGTGTCGACCGCCAGTATGGGGCCGTACCGCTCCATGGAAACGTACGCGCGGCTCCTAGCGACGTCCAGCGCCAGGTCCCCGACCACGTTCCTCGTAATGTTCGTCGCCGCGCCTCCGCCGCCCGGCAGGACCTCGCCGTGGAACAGCTCGATCGTCCCGTTGACCGCGTGCGTGCCGAGGTCGATGCGGGTCAGGTTGGCCCTGCCGTCCCCGTTCCACGGCCTCCCGTCCCACCCGAGGCCGCGGTCGCCCAGGCCCCACATGTGGGCCACGTACACGGCGTCCCTTCCGATCTCCACGTCGGATATGCGCGAGTTCGTGCCGTTGAAGCGTATGTCCCTGATCAGGTCGTGGCCGTTCGCACGGCTGTCGTAGATGCGCAGGTGCGAATAGTCCTGGTCCGCCGCGCCCAGGTGGGGCCGGTTGGCCACGTACACGATGCCCGTCCCGCCGTCGACCCTGACGATGTACGGTACGATGTCCCCTACCGCCAGCGTGCGCGTGACATGGTACACGCAGCCGCCCTCCGAGTAGGACGCCGACCCGTTGTCGACCCCGCCCGCCGTGGGCACGGGATCGCCGCCCATGCCGCACCCGACGAACGTGTTGCCCGTTGCGTCGATCGTCCCGTTGGCAAGGCTGCGGACCAGGACGCCGCCGTTGTCGGGGCCCGAGTGGGCGTGCACGGTGTTGCCGGTAAAGTTGATCTTGTCGCCGATGCCCACGGTGTCCCCGATCGCCGCGATGTTCCTGGCGTGGACGCGCACGAACCCGTCGCTCTCGAACGCGCACACGCCCGTGCAGACCGTAAACGCGCCGTCGCTGCCTACAATGGTATTGCCCGTTATGGTGACGTTCTCGGCGTTTGACCAGACGCTTATCGCGGCATCCGGCGACGGCACGGCCGCGCCGTCCCAGGCCGCGCCGTCCCAGGGAATGCCCGCCCCCGCGAGCGTGTCGCGGTGCCTTACCGCGTTCGCCGGCGCGCTCCCGTCGTAGTATAGGTCGGTCTGTAGGCGGTCGGAATGCCCGCTGACGAACCTGTAGTGGCCGCGCTCGCCGCTGCCGTCCACGCCGGCCAGGTAGTCCAGGTCGGGCTCGCTGTTCGCCCCGACTATGGTGTTGTTCGCGACGAGGACGTTCTTTGGCAAATGGGCCAGTCCGATCGCGCTCGCCGGCGTGTTGGCGATGTAGTTGTCCGTTATGGCCAGGCCGTCGGCCTTGAAGACGCGTATGCCGGCCGCGCTCGTGCCCGAGATGTGGTTGCCCGATATGGTCCCGCCCACCGTGCCCTGCCCGGGGTGGTGCGCCAGCCCGATCGCCCCGTGCGCGATCTGGAACTCGTTCTCGCCGCCCGTGTCGAGCGGCTCGGACACCCCCGCCGGCAGGCGCAGCCCGATGTTCTCGAACACGTTGTTGCGGATCGTAATGTTCGCAATGTCGGCAATGCCCTCCTTTTGGATGGCCGCGTGGCACGTGTGGCGGAACTCGTTGTTCTCGACGAGGATGTTGCCGCGGTCCTCGCTGTTCCGCGTCCGGATCTCGACGAGCGGGGCGCCGTACCCCGGCAGGCAGTCGGTGTCCTCGAACGCCATGCCGCGGATCGTGACGTTGTCCGCCTCGACCTCGATGCGCGAGTACCCCGTGAACACCACGTCCCCCGGCATCCCCGTCTCCGAGGTGAGCGTCAGCGGCCTCGTAATGTCCAGGACGGTGTCGTCGTACGTGCCGGCCGGCACGGTCACCGTGCCGCCGCCGCTCGCGTTGTCTATGCGCCTTTGCAGGTCGGACTTTGGCTCCGCCTCTATCACGTACGCGTGCGGCGACCACTCGGGCAGCGCGTAGACGGTGCCCTCGGCGCGGTTCAGCCCTATGCCCACCGGCTGGCTCGTGAGGGACGCCGTGGCGATCCCGGTGTAGTTCCCGGCGCGGTCGGTGGCGTTGATGACGACCAAGCGCGGATCGGTGTAGTCGTGCCGCACTACATGGAGCAGGCCGCGGGCCGCGTCGAGCTCCATGTCGTGTATGAGATCGTATGTCCACCACACCGTCTCGTCCCGATCGTCGTTGACGTGGTCCACCGGCACGGGAGAGTCGGGGTGCCCCGTGGCGTTGATCCGGAACGCCCACACGCTGTGGTTGCCGTACAGGGCGAAGAGCTGCCCGCGATCCTTGTCGAGAATCAGCGACTCGACTATGACATGGCGGTCGCACGGGTAGAAGTTGTAGTTGTTGGCGCCGCCCCTGTCGCAGTAGGTTCCGTCGTTCGGGGGCCGCTCGGTGGTCGTCTGGCTGGCCGTCTGGTAAAAGGCCACCCTCGTGTAGTTCGGCGCCGCCGCACCGCCGCCGTCGAGAAACGACAGGGTCGCGATGCCCCACGCGTAGCTGCCCGTGTTGCCGTCGACGCCCCTGTCCCCTATGCGGACGGCCGCGTACACGAGGCCCGTGTCGTCGTCCACCGCCAGCGCCGACGCGGGGGCCCCCACGTCGTACGCGTCCCACCCGCCGCCGCCGCCGCCCGTGCCGGCGGTGTTGTTCACGACCGCGTACAGCAGCGTGGTGTCCGACGTGTTGACCGCCATTATGGGCGCCCAGTTCGCCGCGCTCGGGGACGGATCGGCCGAGACGTACGCCATGTCGCGGCCCTCGTCGAGCGCCATGTCCCACATTACGAACCTCGTCTTGTTTACCGCCTCCGTCCCGCCCGGCGCAATCTCGCCGTGGTACAGCTCGATCGTCTTGGCCACGCCGTACGCCCCCATGTCTATCGTGGTCATGTTGACCCTGCCGGAGCGGCTGCTGTTGTCCGTGTTGTCCGGGGGGGCGATCCACCGGTGGACCACGTGTATCTCCCTCTTTTCGGCGTTGATCTCAAAGTCGTCAATGCGCGAGTCCGTGCCGTTGAACCTGATCTCCTTTATCAGCCCGTGGCCGTCGGCGTGGCTGCCGTACACGCGCAGGTACGAGTGGTTGGCGTCGTTGCCGGAAATGAACGGCCTGTTGGCCACGAAGACGTGGCCCGTCTCGCCGTCAGCCCGTATCTCGTTGGACCGAATGTCGCCGACGGCAAACGCCCTCGTGACGTGGTAGACGCAGTCAGCCCCGGCGGTGGCGCCCGTCTGGCATTCCGGGTGGGCCCCCGCGTGCGTCGCCCGGCGACGCGGCCGCCGCTACCGCCAGCAGTGCCACGGCCGACAGCGCGACTGCAAGGGCGCCTGCCCGATTGGGCCGATGCAGAGAGGCGGCCTCTCGCCGCCCCCCCCCCCCCTACGATGCGCTGCAAGTTGCCGGCGCGGCCCAGGGGGCGTATATGTGTGAATTGGTCGGCAGGTCCACGAATCCCGCGCATAAGTTCAGGTCCCTAGGCGTGCCTGCCCCACACGGCCGCCCGGGACGCGCCGGCGCCGAGGGCGATGCTCGGCGCGGCCAGGGGCCACCGGGGCCGCCGCCGGCGCCGGCGCCGAGGGCGATGCTCGGCGCGGCCAGGGGCCGCCGGGGCCGCCGCCGGCGGCGGCAGCAGTTGGTGTAGAACGCATGACAAGCAGGTCAAAGACAGCTGACCACGCCGTTGTTGGTCGGGGGCGGGGCGTAGCGGGCGAAGCGACATGCCCCACACCGACGCAGACGGCGGCAGGACTATCGACGTGGTGTGCGCCTGCGGCTGCGCGTCGGTCACCCGCATCCGGCTGGATCCCGACGCGCCGGGCAGGGAGAGGGCCGTCATGCGCGCCGATCGCATCCGGCTGTACGACATCATTGACCGCATCACGGAAGAGTCGGACGAGTACAGGAAGCTGATGGACATGGCCAGGACGGAGGACGCCAGCAGGTTCGCGGCGATCGTCGCCAGGATCATCGAGATGGGCGCCGCCGGCCTGTGCACCGTCGAGGATGTGCGCCGGGAGCTCGGCGCCGCAAGGATGGCCCTCAGGGCCGCATCGGGGTCCCACAACCCCGAGGACCTGCGCAGGATCGGCGAGCTGGAGGCGGAGGTGCGCAGGCTAAAGTCCATGCTCAAGTACTATGAGACGCCCAACAGCCGGCGCGGCATGCCGCCCCTGTCCAACCACGTGCTCAAAAAGTTCGACGAGGAGATCATCGCATCGTGCTGCAGCCCAAAGCCTCCCGCCAGCAGGGGGCCGGCCATGGACCACCCCGGCGCCTCGCACGACCTGCATCCGGAGAAGACGCTCCGGTACCGCGCCGCCCGCCGCTGCCCGGTGTGCCTCCACCCCAGGCTCGTGCGGCTCGGAAAGACCGTCTCAAAGATATTCGTCGAGTGGGACGACGCCGACGGCAGGCCGCACGTGTACCAGCTGCGCCTACCCATTGCGTGGTGCGTGCGGTGCCGCAGCGAGGTGCGCCCGGCGAACGCCCCCGACATCGAGGGCACGTGCTTTGGCCCCGCCCTTATCTCAAAATTCATAATCCTCTACGCGCTCGGGGCGACGGACCGCAAGCTCGCGGAGCAGCTGGAGGGCCTCCTCAACGCCTCGTTCTGCCCCTCGACGATAATGAACGCCCGCATGGCCGCCGCCCGCGTGCTAGAGCCCTTCATGAAGCACCTGGAAAAGCTGATCGTGGCCAAGGGGTGGGCCCACTTTGACGAGACGACCATGCGCATGTTCGGCAAGCAGGGCTACCTGTGGGTGGTCGCGGTCGCGTGCGCCGCCATGGTCGTCGCGCGCCCGTCCCGCGGCATGTCGATATTCGACGAAGAGCTCGCGTTCGCCCGCCACCTGGTCGGCGTCGTCGACGGCTACAAGTTGTACGAGATCATCCTCGGCGAGATCCAGCGGTGCTGGAGGCACGTCATCAACAACTTCAAGAAGGCGGCCGCGACGGCCGACGACCCCGTCGTGAGGGCCGCGTACGGCGACTTTTGCGGCCTGTACGAGCGCATCAAGGGCATGGACACGGCGCCCAAGGAGGTGCGCGACGCCATAGTGGAGGAGGCGCTCGCCATCGCGCGGCGCCTGCCCGAGGGCCACCCGTCCCGCACCGAGATAGAGAATGCGGGGGCAAACCTCGTCACCTTCCTAATGTTCAAGGACATGCCTCCCACGAACAACCCCGTCGAGGGCGACATCCGCGGCGACCCCGTGGCCCAGCGCAACGTCCGCTACCAGCTGCGCACGGAAGAGGGCGCAAGGGCGTTCTCGGTCATTGTGTCCTTCATCCTCACGTGCAAAAAGCAGGGCGTGCGGCTCGACAAGGCGTTCATCGCCCTGGCCGGCGGGGCCGATCCCGCCGACCTGTTCAAGGTCGGGCAGGTGGCCCCGAACCGGTGGGGCGGCCCAAAGAAGGCGCCCCGCCGGGGGAAGGGTCCCCTTGACGGGCTGGCGAGGGCGGCGGCCGAGGCGGCCGAGCCCGAGCCCGAGCCCGAGTCCGTCGCGGCCGAGCCCGAGCCCGAGCCCGTCGCGGCCGAGCCCGAGCCCGTCGCGGCGAAGCCCGAGCCCGAGCCCGAGCCCGAGCCCGAGATTGAGGCCGTCGCGGCGAAGCCCGAGCCCGAGCCCGAGCCCGAGCCCGAGATTGAGGCCGTCGCGGCGAAGCCCGAGCCCGAGCCCGAGATTGAGGTCGTCGCGGCCGAGCCCGAGATTGAGGCCGTCGCGGCGAAGCCCGAGCCCGAGCCCGAGCCCGAGATTGAGGCCGTCGCGGCGAAGCCCGAGCCCGAGCCCGAGATTGAGGCCGTCGCGGCGAAGCCCGAGCCCGAGCCAGTCGCGGCGAAGCCCGAGCCAGTCGCGGCGAAGCCCGAGCCCGAGCCAGTCGCGGCGAAGCCCGAGCCCAAGGCCGAGCCCGAGGCACCTGCATCGGCTCCGGCCCCGCCGGCAGGGCCGCCAATGCCCATCCCCTCCAGCCGCGCCGCGGCCGCGCCGCGGCCGCGCCGCAAGAGGCGGCCGGCGGCTGCGCGCGCCGCTGGCATCCGCCGACGCGGCACCAAAGCCAGGCAGGGCCGCCGCATGCCGCATCGTCAGGCAGCTCCAAGGCCGCGGCGCCCCCCAAAGCCGCCGCCGCGCATCAGGCTTCGCATCCGCTCAAGTCGAAGGCCTCGCAACGGACACATTCCGATCAGGCCATCCGTGCCGCCCCCCTGCGTAGCGGATGACCCGAAAGTCCGGGTTCATCCGACCGAGGGAACGGGCTCGGACAAGCCATCGTACCAGGGGGCGTCATAACCAATCCGCCCCCGACTGGGGTTTGACCGATCCGCCGATCGGCCCCCTCCGACCGCCCCTCCACCGCCGTTTCGGCCGCCTGCCGCCGAACGCGCCGCCGCGAAGAGGCCCAAAGGCCCGAATGGGGCCGGCATGCCGCGCTCCTGCCGCGTCACGGGGCGGCCGCGGGCCGCCCTGCGCGGCGCCATCATGCAGGCTGCGGGCGATCCCTCCCCCCTCCGCATCCGCCATCCCTGGCCGCATCCCATGCATCGCCCCTCACGGGGCGGCCACCACGCCGCCCCTCGCTCAGGCGTTACCTAGGTAAGGGACCTGAACTTATGCCGCGCAACCGCGACGGCCCGCCGCGCATCGGCCACGCCAGACGGCGGGCCGCTACCCGAGCGATCGCAATCCGATACCTTGTCAGGCCCCGCGGGCGCCGACGCGCCTAACAGGGCGGCTCACATCCGCTCAAACCCGTGGCCGGCGACGGCGGCCGAGCTTATAAGGTTGGCCACCGCGGCGATCGCAGGAAGAAAGACACGGCGGGGGGATTTTCATGGGTTTGAGCGGCCCCGCGCCGGCCGTTGACAGGCCCACCGCCGCCGCCGTCCGGCCCTCGCGGGCGCAGGGGACGGCCGCGCAGGCGGCGCCAACTGGTATTACCAACCGTTATGACTAGGTAATAACCATTGTCAACGGGCGTTGACCGCCAGGCCAAAAAAAGTCACCCCGCCGGCGAGCGGCGGCGCCCGCGTTCGGGGCGGACGGCCGCGCCCCTTGGCCCGGCGGGGGCCCCGTTGGCCCGGCGGACGGCCGCGCCCGCGTTCGGGGCGGACGGCCGCGCCCCTTGGCCCGGCGGACGGCCGCGCCCGCGTTCGGGGCGGACGGCCGCGCCCCGTTGGCCCGGCGGACGGCCGCGCCCGCGTTCGGGGCGGACGGCCGCGCCCCGTTGGCCCGGCGGGGGCCCCGTTGGCCCGGCGGACGGCCGCGCCCGCGTTCGGGGCGGACGGCCGCGCCCCGTTGGCCCGGCGGACGGCCGCGCCCGCGTTCGGGGCGGACGGCCGCGCCCCGTTGGCCCGGCGGGGGGGGGGGCGGCGGGGGCGGCGGGGGCCCCGTTGGCCCGGCGGGCGGCGGCGCCCGCGTTCGGGGCGGACGGCCGCGCCCCGTTGGCCCGGCGGGGGGGGGGGGGGCGGCGGGGGCGGCGGGGGCGGCGGGGGCCCCGTTGGCCCGGCGGGCGGCGGCGCCCGCGTTCGGGGCGGACGGCCGCGCCCCGTTGGCCCGGCGGGGGGGGGGCGGCGGGGGCGGCGGGGGCGGCGGCGCCCGCGTTCGGGGCGCGAGACCCAAGAAAAAATCAAGACGATCAAGCCACAAAAAAAGCCGAACAAACCGCGCCGGCGGCATGAAGGACTTCGCTCAGCCGCCGCCCGGCGCGACAAACTGAATAAAACCCGTCAACAGGCCAACACCAAACAAAGCGGCGGCGGCGGCAACACCGCATGTGCTCAGGTCTACAGCGCTAGATGGGGCTGGAGGGGCGTCGCATGCGGCCTTGGGGTGGGGCGACAGGGCGCGCACACTTCGCAGGGCTTGATGGGCCGCCGATGGCGGCCTGGCAGACTGCAAGGGCGTGAAGCAGTGGTGGTGGCGAGAGGGAAGGGCTTGCAATGCGGCTCGCATGCCGCGGCAGGGCGGGATGCGCCGCGGGGCGGCGGCACAGGGTCGGCATGAAGGCGCCTACAGCCGCAAATCAGGGGCGGCTGGGGGGGGCGGGAGGATGGGCACAGGCTCCGGGCAGCAGCCGTCCAAGCCTAGGCAGGGGGCGGGTTTTGCAGTGCCGTCCCCGGATTGATGCCTTGTCGGCCCCTTGATCTGGCCCGGCCCTCCCGACATGTCGGGCGACCGGGTGCGTAGGGCGGCGGCACGGGCGGCTCGATCGGAACCTGCCTGTTCTTGGCATGATGCCGCGGCGGCGGCCGCGGCGGCCGGCGCCGCGCCGTGGCCAGGGGCCACGACCGCCCGGTGCGGGCGGCGGGCCGCGTGGACGGTGACGGCGCTGCGGGCTTGCCACGGGCAGGGGCGAGCCCTGCGGGAGCCTTTGCCGGGCGCGGCGACCCTTTCCTGCGCGGTGCTTTTCGCGTTGCCGGGCGGGCGAGCTTGGCGGGAGCCTTCGGCGGCTGCGGCTCCTGCAGGCTCGTCCGCAGGTCGGGGAGCAGGTTCGGCGCAGCTTGCAGCTGCGCTGCCAGGACGGGGAGGTTGCGGGAGGCGGGCTGCGCCAGGACGGGGAGGTTGCGGGAGGCGGGCTGCGCCAGGACGGGGAGGTTGCGGGAGGCGGGCTGCGCCAGGACGGGGAGGTTGCGGGAGGCGGGCTGCGCCAGGACGGGGAGGTTGCGGGAGGCGGGCTGCGCCAGGACGGGGAGGTTGCGGGAGGCGGGCTGCGCCAGGACGGGGAGGTTGCGGGAGGCGGGCTGCGCCAGGACGGGGAGGTTGCGGGAGGCGGGCTGCGCCAGGACGGGGAGGTTGCGGGAGGCGGGCAGAGGCGGCTGCTTCTGCGGCGGTGGGCCGGAGAGTCGCTCGGGCTCGGGCTCGGGCTCGGGCTCGGGCTCCCGCACCACCAGCAGCTGCAGCTGCGCGACGGCGTGCCTCATGGTCTTTTGGGAGCGGGCGGAGGCCCCCGCTGCAACGGCGACCGCCTTGAAGATCTTGCGCGGGTCCTCGCCGCGCAGTATCCGGAGCAGCGTGTCCGCCATGTCGAGCCCCTGCAGCCTGCACGTAACGTGGAACGACACGAGCGTGCCGAGGATGCGGGCGCCCTCCTCGGTGCGGAGCAGGTACCTCACGTTCCGGTGCACGACGGGGCCCCTCCTGATTATGCCCTCGTCAAAGTTGTTCGTCGGCGGCATGTCCGCGTACTTTAGGAACGTCACAAGGGCCTCGCCGGCGTTGAGGATCTCGATGCGCGACGGGTGGTCCTCGGGGAGCGCCTCGGCTATCGCGCGCGCCTGCGCGAGTATGCTGTCGCGCTCCGCCTTTGACGCCGTGTCCCTGTCCTTGATGCGCTCGTACAGCGAGCACAGCCTGGTGTACTGCTCGCGGACCGTTCCCGCCTCTGCGCCGGTGGCGCGCGCGGCGGCCGCCTTTAGGTTGTTGACAATGTGCCTCCAGCAGCGCTGTATCTCGCCGAGGATGGCCCTGTACAGGGGATAGCCGTCGACGACCGCGACGGCGCCGCGCAGGAACGCGAGCGCCTCGTCGAATATGTCGGCCGAGCGAGACCTGTGGAATATGATCATGGCGGCCCACCGGCAGGCCGCCGCCCAGGCGTGCCCCTTGCCGCCGCAGTCGGCCCGCGGGTACCGGGTCTCGTCGAGGTGGCAGTACGTCGAGGCCGCTATCAGCTCCTCCAGGAGAGCCATGAACGGGCCGAGCCTGCGGACGACCGCCCTGCGCGCGTTCCACAGCGAGTTGGCGCCCGCCTCAAAGCCGTACAGGGTGCCGAGCAGGCGGGCCGTCTCCCTGTCGACGCCGCGCGCCAGGTACAGGGCGACGAGCCGGGACAGCGCGACCGCCCCGTACCACGTGCCCTCGATGCTCGGCGACTCGGCGATCGTCACATGGCAGCACCTCGGGCACCACACGCGCCCGATCGACAGCATGCGCGTGTGCAGCACGTTCGTGTCGGGGTCCGTAAACTCGCGGTACACCTTGTTGAGGGGGCGCAGGCCCCTTACCGCGGCCGAGTCGCAGCGGCCGCAGTAGCCGGGCGCCTCGTAAAAGTCGGTGCCCTCGGGCTTTGCGTGGTGGGACACGCCGGCGTGGCCCATGGACGCGCCGAACGGCGCCGCCGTGCCGCCGTTCCTGCGGCACGACTCGGCCCTCTCGGTCTCCATCCTCTTGGCCTGGCCCTTGCGCAGGGACGGCATGCCGCCGCGGCTGTTTGCATTCTCATAGTACGCAATCTTGGCCTCGAGATCCTTTATCCTGGCGCGCAGAAACGCGATCAGGGCCGCGTCGGAGGGGTTGTGCCCGCCCGACAGCTCCGCAAGCCTGCGCTCGGCGTCCGCAAGGGCCGCCTCCAGCCTCTCCGCCCTGTCCCTAAAGTGCGACATGTCGGCGCGCGACGCCGCAACGTCGGCGGCGGACTTTGATCGCGCCGCCTCCGCCCTCTGGTCGGCCAGGGCGATCGCCCTTTCCGTGTCATCCTCGATGCCGGCCATCGCCCGGACCAGCCTTGCAATCTCCTTGCGCAGCGCCAGGCCCTCCTTGCCGAGCACCTCGGAGAATTCCACCGGAAAGCAGTGCGAGCAGCGCGGGCATATCACGTCGGCCACCGTTCTGCCGCCCGGCAAGTGCCGCATGCGGAGCCATGGCGCGTCCTGCGCCTAACTGGCAAGTGTCAAGCATAGTTGACATTATGGTTCAGGTTAGTTCACCCGGGATCGCCCCCTCCGGGCCGCCCTCCCGCCCCCTCCGGGCCGCCCTCCCGCCCCCTCCGGGCCGCCCTCCCGCCCCCTCCTGTCAACGGCATCCGGTGCCGTACCCCCTGACAGCGTGGCGTTACAGGCGTCAGCGGGCATCCGTGGCCTGTGGACCTGAGCACATGCGCAACACCAAGCGCGGCGGACACGATCAATTTTATACCATCCAACGCAACCACGACCGCCAGTGCTCTATAAAAACACGCGGGGCCGGGCCGTAAAACGGCGGGCGGCGCTGACGAAGAAGCAGGAAAATTCAAGCCGCCGGCCGGCGGTGGCCGACGGTCAAACTGGCGGCATGGCACAGGCCCAAGCCCCGACGGCCGCCGAACTACGGCACAGACAGCAACGGCGACCAGGAGATGCCCACCACACGCGACGATATACCGTCGGCTGGAACCGACGCGCCGAACTGGCCGACGTGGCCGCCGGTGGCGTTGAACAGATGGACAACATTGTCGACCCCGGTACGGGAGAGACCGTTGTCGAGCACTGCGATGCGGTCGCCGTCGGGCGACCAGTCGACGCCGGTCAAGTAAACTAATTCCGACGCGCCGAACTGGCCGACGTAGCCGCCGGTGGCGTTGAACAGACGAGCAGCATCACCGAGCACCGCAATGCGGTCGCCGTCGGGCGACCAGGCGACACTGTGCAAGGAGTGAAAATAACGACCGTAGTCAGGCATGGTGAACTGGCCGACGTAGCCGCCGGTGGCGTTGAACAGCTGGACGCGGTCGTTACCATGGTCGGCCACGGCGATGCGGTCGCCGTCGGGCGACCAGGCGATGCCGTACGGCTGGTTTAACAGCCCGTCGGATATGCGGCCAAACTTGCCGAACTGGCCGACGTAGCCGCCGGTGGCGTTGAACAGCTGGACGCGGTGTTTATGACTGTCTGACACGGCGATGCGGTCGCCGTCGGGCGACCAGGCGATGCCGTCCACACGCTGGAACTCCCCGTCGCCGTGGCCCGGCTCGCCGAACTGGTCGACGTAGCCGCCGGTGGCGTTGAACAGCTGGACGCGGACGGTTCTAAGGTCGGCCACGGCGATGCGCTCGCCGTCGGGCGACCAGGCGATACTTCCCGGCCATAGAAACTCCCCCTGACCGTCGCCCGCCGTGCCGAACTGGCCGACGTAGCCGCCGGTGGCGTTGAACAGCTGGACGCGGGACTTGCGAGCATCAACCACGGCGATGCGGCTAGTATCCGCCGGCGCCGTGCCGTTGCCGGGCGCCGGCGCCGTGCCGTTGCCGGGCGCCGGCGCCGTGCCGTTGCCGGGCGCCGGCGCCGTGCCGTTGCCGGGCGCCGGCGCTGCCGTCGGTAGCGGCCCCCAGGATGCGGAATATGGGCGGTTGAACTCACCGGTGGCGTTGCCAAACGACCCGAACATATAGTCGGGCGTGCCGTCCGGATAGAATACCTGGATGCGGTGGTTGCCTGCCTCGGTCACGGCGATGCGCTCGCCGTCGGGCGACCAGTCGGCATGCATCGGCCCGATCATCTTCCCCGATGCGTTGCCGTGCGATCCAAAGGTATAGTCGTGGCTGCCGTTGGCGTGGAACACCTGGATGCGGTGGTTGAACCGATCGGCCACGGCGATGCGCTCGCCGTCGGGCGACCAGGCGACGCCCTGCGGCTTATCAAACTGCCCGGTGGCGTTGCTGGGCAGGCCCAAGCCGATCACAAAGTCGACCGTGCCGTTGGCATGGAACACCTGGACGCGGTTGTTTTGCGTGTCGGCCACGGCGATGCGCTCGCCGTCGGGCGACCAGTCCGGGGACGCGACCCTCATGAGCTGCCCCGTCGCATTGCCGAGCGACGGGCCGCCGGTGACGTTGGCGCCAAACGCGTACGAGAGCGAGCCGTTGCCGGCGTGGAACACCTGGATGCGGCCGTGGCCGCGCTCGGCCGTGGCGATCAGGGAGCCGTCGGGCGACCAGGCGACCGCCTGCGGGCGACGCAACTCGCCGGGGCCGTCGCCGTGCGATCCGACCACCAGGGCTAGCGAGCGGTTGGCCGTGTCGAACACGTTGATGAAGTTGCCGTAAAAACTGGCCGCGGCGATGCGCGTGCCGTCGGGCGAAAAGGCCGCGGAGTTGGCCCGCTTGAACTGCCCGGGGGCATAGCCCTCCGAGCCGAGCACATAGGCGGGCGTGCCGTTCGAATGGAACACCTGGACGCGGTGGTTGAACCGGTCGGCGACGGCGATAAAGCCCTCCGGCGGGGGCGGGGGCGGGGGCGGGGGCGGGGGCTGCACGAACGACACGGAATGCGGGCCGTCAAGCTGCCCGTCGGCCGAGCCGGACGTCGCCGCCCCCACCTTGAATGCCAGCGTGCGGTTGGCCGCGTGGAACACCTGGACGCGGTCGTTGCCCGTGTCGGCCACGGCAATCAAGCCGCCGTCGGGCGACCAGGCAACGGCGCCGGGGGCGTTGAGCTGCCCGTCGGCCGAGCCGGACGTCGCCGCCCCCACCTTGAATGCCAGCGTGCGGTTGGCCGCGTGGAACACCTGGACGCGGTCGTTGCCCGTGTCGGCCACGGCAATCAAGCCGCCGTCGGGCGACCAGGCAACGGCGCCGGGGGCGTTGAGCTGCCCGTCGGCCGAGCCGGACGTCGCCGCCCCCACCTTGAATGCCAGCGTGCGGTTGGCCGCGTGGAACACCTGGACGCGGTCGTTGCCCGTGTCGGCCACGGCAATCAAGCCGCCGTCGGGCGACCAGGCAACGGCGCCGGGGGCGTTGAGCTGCCCGTCGGCCGAGCCGGACGTCGCCGCCCCCACCTTGAATGCCAGCGTGCGGTTGGCCGCGTGGAACACCTGGACGCGGTCGTTGCCCGTGTCGGCCACGGCAATCAAGCCGCCGTCGGGCGACCAAGCCGCCGACCGGGGATCCCTGAACTCGCCGTCGGCGCCACCGCGCGTTCCGAACCTGCCGGCGAACTCGCCGTCGGCGTGGAACACCTGGACGCGGTCGTTGCCCGTGTCGGCCACGGCAATCAAGCCGCCGTCGGGCGACCAAGCCGCCGACCGGGGATCCCTGAACTCGCCGTCGGCGCCACCGCGCGTTCCGAACCTGCCGGCGAACTCGCCGTCGGCGTGGAACACCTGGACGCGGCCGTTGCCCGTGTCGGCCACGGCGAGCATGCCGGGCGACGGCTCGGCCGGCAGCGCCAGCGGGGCAAACGCGATGGCGCGCGGGCTCAGGAACACATTCGCATGCCAGCCCTGCTGGCCGAACGCCTCGGCGAACGTGCCGTTGGGGTGAAAGAACTTGACGCGGTTGTTGCCTGCATCGGCGACGGCGAGCATGCCGCCAACCGGGGAGTAGGCGGCGGAACGCGGATAGTAGAAATCATGCGCGCGGACACCAGACGCGCCCAGCTTCTCAACGAACGAGCCGTGGGCGCCGACTACCCATACGCCGTGACCGAGGTGATCGACCGAGGCAATGCGGTCGCCCGACGGGGAGTAGGCGACGGAATGGGCCTTGTGATACTGCCGGTCGCCATGCCCCCACGATCCCAGGTAGCCGGCAAACGCGCCGTCGGGATGGAATATCTGGATGCTGTTGTTGCCGTTGTGGGCCACGGCAATATAGTCGCCCGACGGGGAGTAGGCGGCCCAATTCGGACTCTCAAACAGCCCCTCGCCGGTGCCGAACGACCCGAACGCGAACTCGAACTCGCCGTCGGCGGCGCGGAACGCCTGGATGCGTTCGTTGCCCGTGTCGGCCACGATGATGCGTTCGCCGTCCGGCGACCATGCCACGGACGACGGAAGCTGGAACTGCCCGTGGGCGGTGCCGCGCCCGGCAAGACCGCCGCCATTACCACCGATCGTGAACGCGAGCGTGCCGTTCGCGTGGAAAACATGGACGCGGTGCTTGGTTGTGTCGACCACGGCAACCATGCCGCCCGATGGGGAATAGGCAACGGACTCTGGCTGATCGAACGGCGCGTTTCCGGCCCACCCGATCGTGCGGTACAGCGTGCCGTTCGGATGGAACATCTGGATGCGGTCGTTGCCAGTATCGGCGACGGCAAACGCGGCGGCCAAGCTCACGTTGGCAAGGGGATCGGGCAACCCGCCGCCGGGCGAGACGGGCGAGACGGGCGAGAGGGGCAAGCCGGTCGCGCCGGTCGCGCCGGTCGCGCCGGTCGCGCCGGTCGCGCCGGCTGCAGCGTATGGAAATTCCGGCAACGGCGGCAACAGCGGCGGGGCGGAATGCGGAAACGCCACGTATCCGAGATGCCCACCAGCAGTGCCCAGCTGCCCGAACTCGGAAATGAAGCCGCCACCCGTGCCGATTACCTGCACGCGGCCGTTGCCCGTGTCGGCCACCGCAATGCGGTCGCCCGACGGGTCAAAGGCGACGGAACGCGGCCCGCTGAACTGCCCGCCGGCGGATCCCGCCTGCCCAAACGCAAAGGTGAATTCTACCGTGTGAGCGTGTGGGCCGCGCCGGCTGTGATCGAACACCTGGACGCGGTCGTTGCCCGTGTCGGCCACGGCAATCAAGCCGCCGTACGGTGCAAAGGCGACGGAATGCGGCCCGCTGAACTGCCCGTTGCCCGAGCCTGGCCCGCCGAACCCGTAGGCGAACGTGCCGTCGACGTAGAACACCTGGACGCGGTCGTTGCCCGTGTCGGCCACGGCGAGCATGCCGCCGGGGGTGACGGCGACGCCCTCCGGCGCCGAGAGCTCGCCGGGGCCGTCGCCGGGCGAGCCGAGCACGAAGGCGGGCGTGCCGTCCGGATGGAACACCTGGATGCGGTCGTTGCCCGTGTCGGCCACGGCGAACATGTCGCCATGCGGAAGGAATGCGACGGAGCGCGGCCCGCTGAACTGCCCGACGCCCGTGCCGTTCTCTCCGAACGCACGGGCGAACGTTCCGTCGTGGTAAAAGAGCTGGACGCGGTCGTTTCCCGTGTCGGCGACGGCAATCAAGCCGCCGCCGGGGGTGACGGCGACGCCCTCCGGCGCCGAGAGCTCGCCGGGGCCGTCGCCGGGCGAGCCGAGCACGAAGGCGGGCGTGCCGTCCGGATGGAACACCTGGATGCGGTCGTTGCCCGTGTCGGCGACGGCGAGCAGGCCCGGCCGCAGGGCGTCCGGCCCGTCGGCGCCGCCGCCGCCGTCGGCATGCGCTGCGCTAGGGGCGACCAACAAGCCGCCGCCGACGACGACGGCCGCGAGCAGGGCGAGCTTTAGAACGTCCACCTAGGTGGCGCGAAACCTGGACTATTAAAGCCTGCCGGTCTAGCTACACGGTGGGGGAGGGATGCCGCCGGCAGGGCAAAATTCAAGCCCACGGCGGCATTGGCCGGGAAAACCGTCCGCCCGTCACTGCGGAAGGGGGGCGCACTCGGCTACATACGTCACATGCTGGACTACGGTGACTCCGGACGGCGCGCCGCCGTGCGGGGCCAGGTTGATCCTGAACCACAGCGGCGCCGCATCCCCGCCCTCTAGCCCGCGGGCCACCACCACGGCCGACCCCCCGGCAAGAGCCGAGTAGCCGGCGGCCGGCCCCGCCGCACTCCATTCGGTTGCCGACACTGGGAGCTCGGCCGACGGCGCACCCCCGGCGGCGGCACGCCACGGCGTCGCCGTGAGCTCTACGGTGGCGAACGTCAGGTTGCCCGAGTTCCGGACGACCTGCCGGACGGGCGCAGAATACTCGCCGGGCCGCACGCTCACTTCAAAGTCCGGCGCGCCGAGGCCAACCGAGCACGTGTAGGCCGCCGGCGGCGGCGTGTCGGGCGGCGCCGGCGGGGCCGGCCCCGTGCCGTTGCCGTTGGCCGGCGGCGGCGTGTCGGGCGGCGCCGGCGGGGCCGGCCCCGTGCCGTTGCCGTTGGCCGGCGGCGGCGTGTCGGGCGGCGCCGGCGGGGCCGGCCCCGTGCCGTTGCCGTTGGCCGGCGGCGGCGTGTCGGGCGGCGCCGGCGGGGCCGGCCCCGTGCCGTTGCCGTTGGCCGGCGGCGGCGTGTCGGGCGGCGCCGGCGGGGCCGGCCCCGTGCCGTTGCCGTTGGCCGGCGGCGGCGTGTCGGGCGGCGCCGGCGGGGCCGGCCCCGTGCCGTTGCCGTTGGCCGGCGGCGGCGTGTCGGGCGGCGCCGGCGGGGCCGGCCCCGTGCCGTTGCCGTTGGCCGGCGGCGGCGTGTCGGGCGGCGCCGGCGGGGCCGGCCCCGTGCCGTTGCCCTGACCAATCACGAACTTCACCGTGCGGTTGGCATGGAACACCTGGATGCGGTCGTTGCCAGTGTCGGCCACGGCGAACTCGCCGGCCATGGTCATGTCGACCCCCGCCGGCGACGAAAAGTTACCGCGTTCCGCGCCGAACGAGCCGAACCTCACGTCGCCGACGTCAGAGAAGCTGAAAAGCGCGCCAATGACCTGGATGCTGTGGTTTCCCGTATCGGCGACGACGGAGTGAGTATTACCGAAGCTGCCCTGGGCGTAGGAACGCGGGCCGTCGAACTTGACGCGGGTGCCGCCCACGAGATCACTAGGCGGAACGGCCGTGTCAAAACGGGCGACCGGGGGACGGTCGGCATGGCCACGATTGTCATCGTAATCGACAAGCTGGACGCGGTCGTTGCCCGTGTCGGTAACGCCAAGAAATCTATCCGGCCAACCTAGAAAGTAAACGGACGTGGGGCCGTTGAACTGTCCGGTGCCCGCGCCGGTCGTCCCGAACGCGAGGGCGAACGTGCCGTTGGGCCAAAAGAACTGCAGGCGATCGTTGCCCGTGTCGGCGACGACGATCGTTCCGTCATACTTGATGTGGACGTCCTCCGGCCCCGAGAACTCGCCGGGGCCGTCGCCGGGCGAACCGAACGAGCGGGCGAACGTGCCGTTGGGATGGAATACCTGGACGCGGTCGTTGCCCGTGTCGGCGACGTAAACCGTGCCGTTGCGGTGGACATGTATGCCCGTCGGCCCCGAGAACTCGCCGGGGCCGTCGCCGGGCGAACCGAACGAGCGGGCGAACGTGCCGTTGGGATGGAATACCTGGACGCGGTCGTTGCCCGTGTCGGCGACGTAAACCGTGCCGTTGAGCAGCATGACAATTCCCTCCGGCGCCGAGAGCGGCACACCGGGGGCCACTGATTGGGCGTGGGCATCGCCGCCGGCGGCGGCCGACACGATCGCCACCAGTCCGGCGGCAAGCAACAACAACGGGCCCGGGGGCATTCATGGCGCGGCCGGGTGGCCGCCCTATAACACCATCGGCGGCCCGCCGGCCCGCGGGACCCGAGAAAAAATCAAGACGATCAAGCCGGCGGCGGCATGAAGGACTTGCAAGCACGGGGCCAGGCGGCGGGCGGGCCCCGTTGGCCCGGCGGCTGCGCCGGCGGCGGCCGTCCGGCCGCCCTCGATGGACGGGGCGGGCCCCGTTGGCCCGGCGGCTGCGCCGGCGGCGGCCGTCCGGCCGCCCTCGATGGACGGGGCGGGCCCCGTTGGCCCGGCGGCTGCGCCGGCGGCGGCCGTCCGGCCGCCCTCGATGGACGGGGCGGGCCCCGTTGGCCCGGCGGCTACGCCGGCGGCGGCCGTCCGGCCGCCCTCGATGGACGGGCCCAGGGCGGCCGCCCTGGACGAACGCGCCGGCAGAATACACGTGTATTCTGCGGGCGCGGGGGGGCGGGGGCCCGAGCGGGCGGCACGCCCGAGCGGGCGGCACGCCCGAGCGGCGGCGGGGGGCATGGTAGGCCGCCGGCCGCCGGACGGGCGGACGTCCGAGCGGCGGCGGGGGGGGGCGTTCGGCCGGCGGCGGGCCCGCGCCGGCCCGCGGGACCCGAGAAAAAATCAAGACGATCAAGCCGGCGGCGGCATGAAGGACTTGCAAGCACGGGGCCAGGCGGCGGGCGGGCCCCGTTGGCCCGGCGGCTGCGCCGGCGGCGGCCGTCCGGCCGCCCTCGATGGACGGGGCGGGCCCCGTTGGCCCGGCGGCTGCGCCGGCGGCGGCCGTCCGGCCGCCCTCGATGGACGGGCCCAGGGCGGCCGCCCTGGACGAACGCGCCGGCAGAATACACGTGTATTCTGCGGGCGCGGGGGGGGGCGGGGGCCCGAGCGGGCGGCACGCCCGAGCGGGCGGCACGTCCGAGCGGCGCCGCGGGGCATGGTAGGCCGCCGGCCGCCGGACGGGCGGACGTCCGAGCGGCGGCGGGGGGGGGCGTTCGGCCGGCGGCGGGCCCGCGCCGGCCCGCGGGACCCGAGAAAAAATCAAGACGATCAAGCCGGCGGCGGCATGAAGGACTTGCAAGCACGGGGCCAGGCGGCGGGCGGGCCCCGTTGGCCCGGCGGGGCCAGGCGGACGGCGCACCGCATGCCACGCCCGGCTAACGGGCGCGCTACACTGGGCCGGAGCGATTAAGTAGTAAGCATCACAGGCGCGCGGCATGGACGGCCCTCACGGCAACGCCAAAAAGACCAGAGCGATCATGGACGGCATGGACGATGACGCCAGCGATGCGCGCGATGCGGCAAACAGGGCGCGCACTGCGGCAGCCATGGCGCGTGTCGTAGCAGAGCTTATCACAACTGGCGACAGCAGGCCCAACCCCGCGATCAAGCGCGCCGAAAAGGCCGCAAGAGCCCTCGCGAGCGACAACGCCGAAAAGGCCGCATCGGAGGCCGACGAGGCGGCCGATAATGCCGAGACGGCCGCCGACATGAGCAGTGAGCCCCCCCACATAACACTGGTACCGGAGCGCGAGAAAGGCGTCGCCGCCGCGCGCGCGGCCGCCGTAGAGGCGCGCGCGGCCGCCGTAGAGGCGCGCGCGGCGGCGGCAAAAGTGCGCGCGGCGGGCCGGGCGGGCGGGCGGACATCCTAATACGGCCCCCCTCAATGGGTGGGGGCGGGGCCAGGCGGGGACGGCGGGCCGGCCGGGCGGGATTAAGCCCCCAAATCAGGCCCAAAAACAAGCCCAAACAAGCCAGGGACGGCCGTCGACAGGCGTGGGGACGGCCGTCAAGGCTTACAGAATTTTCACCGAAAAGGCCCCGTGGTAAGCCCATAGGCGTGGAAGCCTGCTCTTTTAATATATATACCACATATCGCTCGGTAGCCAGCGACAATTACGCCCGGCATGGCCCGGCGGGGCGCCCTCGATGGGCATGGGGCGGGGGCATGGCCAGCGTTCGGGCCGGACGTGCGGGCGGGCCCAGAATTTGTGAGAGTGTAGGCGTGGAAGCGGGACGACAGGGCGGCCCGAACGGGGCGGCGACCGCCGCCGTAGGCGTGGATTTGTCGGCAGTTTGTGGGAGTGTGGCGCCGTCAAACCGGCAAATGTGGGAGTGTAGGCGTGCAGAAATCCCCTTTTAATATATATAGTTAATAACGCGCGCCCAGCATGGGCACACGCGCCCGAACGGACGGGCGGCGGCCGGCCCAAACGGACGCGCGCATGATCACATTGCCATCCGACCGCCAAAAAAATCTAGACAGTAAGCCGACCGGCGGGGCTGCGCTAACGGGGCGGCATGGGCGGGCGGCGGGCCGGGCATGGTAGGGCCGTCTGGCCATCTGCCAAACAAGCCCAGGCGTGGCCTGGCGGCGGCCGGCGGGAAATGTCTCAGTGTAGGCGTGGGGCGCCGGCGGCGGGGCGCCGGCGGCGGCCCGAACAGGGCGGCCGTAGGCGTGGACGCACGCCCAGAATGTGTCAGTAGCGGCCCTCAAAAACGGCCAATGTCTCAGTGTAGGCGTGAGCGGCGCGCCTTTTTATATATATACTTTCTAATCACCGGCGGCCGCCCCACGTGCGAACGATCGTCTAGGGCGGGCGGCGACCCAAACATACGGCATGCCGGGCGACGGGCCTGGTATGGACGGCCGTCTGGTTCAGCGGACGGGCAGGCGGCGCGCCCGCCGGCCGCGCCGTCAAAAATTCAAGACGATCAAGCCGGCGGCGGGCGCCAGCCCGAACGCGGGCGGCAGATCGGATCCGCGTGCGGCAGGAAGGCCATCATGCCCTGCCGCCCGGCATGCCGGCGACCGGGCGGCGGGCGGCAGGAAGGCGGCCGCCGGCCGCCGCCGGCAGGCGGCCGTGAACACCTATTCGGGGCAGGTTTAAACAGTATATATATTAAAAGAGAGACGTTGTAGGCGTGCACTTACACATTGGGCTGGTTTGACGACGTCTACTTATACAAACACACCAGAAGATCCGCGCCTACGGCCCGCCCGCGGCGGCACAGCGAAAATCACCTGTAGGCGTGCACTTACACATTCTGGCGGCGGCGCGGCGGCCAGCCCCATCGAGTACGATGGGGGCGTGCCGGACGTCCGGCATGGCCCAGCCTGACGGGCCAGACGTCCGGCCGGCGGGCGGCCGGACGCGCCAATAACCCCTCAAATCAAACCCAAACAAGCCGGCGGGCGGCCGTCGACAGGCGTGGCGACGGGCCGCGTAGGCTCACAGCATCCGCGCCAAAAAAGCCCCGTGGTGAGCCCATAGGCGTGCAAGCCCGCTCTTTTAATATATATACCACATATCGCTCGGTAGCCAGCGGCAATTACGCCCGGCACGGACACCGGCCCGCTTGCCGGCGCCGGCCATATGCCGATCGATCGGGCCTAACATGCCAGAGCAGGCGCCAGGTAACCCCTCAAATCAAGCCCAAACAAGCCGGCGGGCGGCCGTCGACAGGCGTGGGCGACCGCCGTAAGAGTCACAGGCCATCCATTGAAAAGCGCCCGCGGTGACTCCTCAGGCATGCATTGGGCGCCTTTTAATATATATACCACATATCGCCAACCTGCTATCCAGCCGCCTGCCGGCCGGACGGCACGAAGGACGTGCAAGAGGGGGGGCGCAGGGCCAGGCATGGCCTTGCGTTCGGGCCGGCGGCGGGGGCAGGGCGGCCGCCCTGGACGTGCGGCCGGACGGACGGACGGCGCCCTCGCGCACCCCGTAGGCCGACACGGTGCAGCCCGAGCTCGGGCCGCGCCGCCGGCGGGCGGCGGGCATGCGAAAAAATTCAAGCCAAACAAGCCGGCCGGACGGCACGAAGGACGTGCAAGAGGGGGGGGGGCGCAGGGCCAGGCATGGCCTTGCGTTCGGGCCGGCGGCCGCCCTGGACGTGCGGCCGGACGGACGGACGGCGCCCTCGCGCACCCCGTAGGCCGACACGGTGCAGCCCGAGCTCGGGCCGCGCCGCCGGCGGGCGGCGGGCATGCGAAAAAATTCAAGCCAAACAAGCCGGCCGGACGGCACGAAGGACGTGCAAGAGGGGGGGGCGCAGGGCCAGGCATGGCCTTGCGTTCGGGCCGGCGGCCGCCCTGGACGTGCGGCCGGACGGACGGACGGCGCCCTCGCGCACCCCGTAGGCCGACACGGTGCAGCCCGAGCTCGGGCCGCGCCGCCGGCGGGCGGCGGGCATGCGAAAAAATTCAAGCCAAACAAGCCGGCCGGACGGCACGAAGGACGTGCAAGAGGGGGGGGGGCGCAGGGCCAGGCATGGCCTTGCGTTCGGGCCGGCGGCGGGGGCAGGGCGGCCGCCCTGGACGTGCGGCCGGACGGACGGACGGCGCCCTCGCGCACCCCGTAGGCCGACACGGTGCAGCCCGAGCTCGGGCCGCGCCGCCGGCGGGCGGCGGGCATGCGAAAAAATTCAAGCCAAACAAGCCGGCCGGACGGCACGAAGGACGTGCAAGAGGGGGGGGGCGCAGGGCCAGGCATGGCCTTGCGTTCGGGCCGGCGGCGGGGGCAGGGCGGCCGCCCTGGACGTGCGGCCGGAACACATAATACAACTGTATTCTGGCCGAGCAACCATGAGCAAAGCACCACTAAACGCCCGCATAGACAGTAAGGCAATGCAAGCACTGAAAACCGAAGCGAAAGAACGACAAATCACCGTCACGGATCTACTTGAAAAGATCGTTATTCAGCATCAAACCATAGAAAGCCCCGATGCCGCACGCAAGATGGCCGCCCTCGAAGCGATGATCCATGAACAAGATAGGCTACTGCGGCGGCACACCGGCAAAGGCACACCGGCAAAGCGCCGCATAACCCTGACAATATCACACGAAGCCGCCCAACGGATAGACCGAGAGGCGGCGGCGGCCGGCATGTCGCGGAGCGAACTGATAGACTACCTAGCAACGCAAGCACCCAAGCGCATGAATGTCAAACGCACACTGCCCGCCGCCGCCCTAACGAATGTTTAGGGCGGTGTTGTTTTTCATCATACAAACATGCCTGGCGTTCGGGCCACAGGGCGCCGGACGGACGGCGCCCTCGCGCACCCCGTAGGCCGACACGGTGCAGCCCGAGCTCGGGCCGCGCCGCCGGCGGGCGGCGGGCATGCGAAAAAATTCAAGCCAAACAAGCCGGCCGGACGGCACGAAGGACGTGCAAGAGGGGGGGGCGCAGGGCCAGGCATGGCCTTGCGTTCGGGCCGGCGGCGGGGGCAGGGCGGCCGCCCTGGACGTGCGGCCGGACGGACGGACGGCGCCCTCGCGCACCCCGTAGGCCGACACGGTGCAGCCCGAGCTCGGGCCGCGCCGCCGGCGGGCGGCGGGCATGCGAAAAAATTCAAGCCAAACAAGCCGGCCGGACGGCACGAAGGACGTGCAAGATGGGGGGGGCGCAGGGCCAGGCATGGCCTTGCGTTCGGGCCGGCGGCGGCGCGCGGGGGGGGGGGCGGGCCCCGTTGGCCCGGCGGCGCGGAGGGGGGCAGGGCGGCCGGACGGCACATGTCATTCGCAATCAAATCGGGCGCACAAAAGGCAAAGCACGCGCCAATCAGCCCAACCACAGCAGGGGCATGCATTGACTACACGCTTATCGCCGGCGCCGAACGGGCGACGGCATACATGGCATGCGGACGCGGCCGCGGCCACCGCCGCGGCCGGACCACGGGCGGCCGGAATAGGACCCTCGCGGCCCGCCGGACCACGGGCGGCCCGCCGGACCACGGGCGGCGGCGCAGGGCGGCCGGCCCGCAACGCGGCGGCGGCCACCTCCCGCCGCGCGCGCAGGCGGGCGCGTTTAGCCGCGCCCATTCAAGCCACCCCCGGCGGCCGCACGTGCATGGCCCGCGTGCGTTCCTTAATCATCTCGCGAGAGACACGGTAATACACACCCGACTCCCGCGCATCCTCCTCGCGCATTGCAAGCAGGTCGGCCCGCACCTTGGTATAGAGCACATCCCAGAGCACATCCGCCTGCATCGCCGGCGCCAGGCGTTGGACGTCCGGGGCGGCCGTGAGCACGCCGGTTTCGTAAACGAGATCACGTGTCGACGGATCCCAAGCCGGCAGGTAGGGCGCCCGATTTTCCTTCATCCACTCGCGCGCCGGCAGCCAGCGGAAGCGAGTGAGCAGGCAGGAGCCATGCCAGCCGGCCGCCGGCATGCAGATCCAGGCATTCTGGTTTTTGCCGTCAACAGCATCCCCGTCATCTGCGCCAATTCCCATGCCCATGGCGGCCGCCGCCGGCAGTTTGGGCGGCCCTGGGCCGCCCGGATCCCAGACAAGCTGCCCTGAACGGGCCCCGCATAAGGGACATAGATGATCAAGCCGTGAATGCACCCGGACGACAACCCATCTACTTTTCTCTGGTATAAGCGACCGGGCCCGGGCGACCGCGGCGGCGGCGGCGCGCACGGCGGCGGCCAGGGGCGCCAAACGGCGGCCGTCCGCATCGTCCGAGATAAGCACATGCCGGCCGGCGGCGGCCAGGCATGCAACGGCGGCGCGCACGGCGGCGCCGGCCCGCCGGAGCATGTCGGCACGATGTTTGGATCCATGAGGCAGGTAGAAACAAGCCTCGGCCGCGGCCGCGGCGGCGCCCTGGACATGGTCGGCCGCGCGTGCAATGTCGGACGCGCCGGCAATCGAAGCAAGCACAGCATCGGCCCGAATGGCCGCCGCGCGTTCGGCGGCCGCTGCGCCGGCATGTCGCACCATGTCGGCGGCAATATCACGTGAATGGCCCGTCAATTTCAAGACCAGGTAATCGTCCGGCGGCGCTTCCCAATCGTCCGGCGGGGCCGTGCCCTCGAGCACTTGGACAGGGGGGCCGTCCGGCATGGTGAGAACCCCCCCATTTTTCGTAAGAGCGGGATGATCTTTTTGCATGCCGGCGGCGGCCGCCGCTAGGGCCGCCATGGCCGCATCATGATCGGTGCCCTCGTAAACGTGGCGCGGGGCGGCCCGCGAGAGTGTATTACCATCAACGTCCGGGGCAGAGACATGCCATATACGGGCGGCCGTGATTTGTCCGGGCAGGGCGGCGCCCGAGTTGGCAAGCAAGTCCCCGCGTTCGTAGCGAGAGACCTCGGCCGCGCGCGTGCGGCCGTTCGCAAGTTGCCCGACCCAACGGACGGCATGCTCGCCGCCGGCCAGCTCGCCAAGCCGGCGGGCCGATGCCGTTGAGTGACTAAGGATGTACCTAGACACGTCCCGGACATCGTCATAGGTATCTAGCGTGGAAATATGCTTTATGAACACGCCGCGCCCGCGGCCATAGACGCGGTTGATAACGCGGCCGTTGGCCTGGCGCATGGAACGTGTCTCGAATGGCACGTTTCTATATGCTAGAAAACGTTCGGCATTAAGCCGATAATCAAGCCAGCCAATCGCAAGCACGTGCAAGTGTGGCGACAGGTAGGCGCCTTCCAAACCTTCCACAAATCGGTAGGAATGGTCGACCACGCAGGCCGCCCAAATGCGGCCGCGGGCCAGCAGCTCAGCGATCGCCGCCTTGCGAATGCGGGCGCGTTCGGCGGGGCCGCCCGCTTCCCATGCCGCATGCTCGGCCGGGGGCAAAGAGATAACCAAATGCAAGACAGGCGTTCGGGCGCCGCCGGCGGCGCCGCCGTCCGCGAGCCGCGCCCGCGCAATTCCGGCGGCCATTTTGTCGGCCATTTTGCGAGCCTCATTGTCGGCCCAAAACCGGAAGCATATCCGGCAGGGGCGGCCGTCACAAGACATGGGGCAGGAACGCATGCATGCCTTGCCATCATGGCCACTGGCCGCATCCCCGATATGCCCGACCGTTTTTCCCAGGCCGCACGTCCGGCGGCCGCCGTGTAGGGCGCCGGGCAGCTCCAAGCCAGGAAGCATGTCGCCCGCAAACCGGCCCTCGGCCATGGCAGCATCGTAGCGTTCGGTAGACGACATATCGGCCGTTTCGGCGGCCGCCGCATCCGCCCATGTCCCCGCCGCATAATCATACCCATCATGCGGCGCGCCGGCGGCCGGACGTGCAAGAGCAAGCACGTCGACGGCCGGACGGCCTGCCGTGAGCAAGTCATCGATGAAGGCGCCGGAAAGCACGCCAGGCGCCAGGTATCCGGCCGCCGGCAGATCGCCAGAAAATTCAAGCCGCCGGACGTCAACAAACCGGCGGCCAAAGTCGACGGCCGGCCGCCGCAGATAGGCGGCCGTGGCAGTGTCGGGCGCGGGGCAGGCGGCGGCCGCGGCGGCGGCCGCGGCCGGCGGCATGCCGGCCCGTGTCGGCAGGCATGCGCCGGCGGCCGTGGCGGCAGGATACCAATCGGCCGCCAAGTCGGCGGCGCGCCGCGCCAGGCCGGCGCGTGATATCGGCCGCGGCGGCACCGGCACGGCCGCCGTGATCGAAGCGAGCACGTCCGGCGGCAGGGCCGCGGCCACGCGGCGCCAGCGGCCGCGCGCCTTGGCAAACCACGCGCCCGCATGGCCGTCCGGGGGGCCGGCGGCCGCGGCGCCGCGTGGCCGCGGCGCCGGCGGCAATTGCGGCCGCGGCGCCGGCATGAATGTCGGCCGTGGCTGCGCCCTCAAACGCGCGGCGCGTGACGATCGATGCACGGGCAGGGGCGGCGCCCTGGACGGCGGCGCGCCGGACGGCCGCCGAATGTAGCCATTCGGCGCCGGCGGCGGCGCGCAGGGCAAACGCGGCGGCGCCGGCATGGGCCCAGGGCGCGCCGGCCGCGGCGGCGGCCGCGGGCGGCAACGGCATTGGGCGAGCAAGCCCGAGAGCAAGCTCGGCATGCGCGGGCAGGCAAAGCGAGAGCAAAGACCACACGTCCCGCGCGCCGGCCGCCGGCGCCGCCGCCGGCATGCCGGCCGCATGCCGGACATCCGGCGGCCATACGGCCGCATCGGCGGCCGCGCGGGCCCATTCTACCCAATGCCGGGCCGTGCGGGCGCGGGCCCGGGCGGCCATGGCCGCATCGTCAAATCCTAAGCCGGCGCGCGCAAGCCACTCGCGCGCATCCGCCGCACGTTCGGCATGCACAGCGGCGCGCAGGGCCGCATGAAAGTCCGCATCCGACAGGAGCGATCCGTCCATTGGCGGCACTGGCTGGCCCTGGCGGCCCGGCGACCAGGGCGCCGGAACGTCGTCATCATTATCCCATTCGCCGCCGGCGGCGGGGCGCCGGAACGCCGCAAGCATGGCCGCCGCCACGGTGCATTCGGCCGCGGCGCGCTTAACCGCGGCCGAGTGTTTGGCCGCATGTTCGGTAGCCGCGGCGCGCTTGGCCGCGGCGCGCTTGGCCGCGGCGGCAGCGCGACGCGCCCGGCGCGCCGTGACGACATGGTCACGCGCAACGCGAGAGCTCAAGTCCAGGCGCTTAGCACGGCTAAAAACGGCGTGAGGCTGGTCGCGCTGGGCGTCATGAAAGCTGGGACCTGAGATCTCGCCCGGCCGGCGGGGCCGCGGCATTAATGATTGGCAAGCCGGCCGAATCGGGCTTGCCGCCGCCGCCGCCGCCGCCGCCGCCGCCGCCGCCGCCGCCGCCGCCGCCGCCGCCGCCGCCGCCGCCGCCGCCGCCGCCGCCGCCGCCGCCGCCGCCGCCGCCGCCGCCGCCGCCGCCGCTGTACTCCGCCCCGATCGCACATTCTCAGGCGGCCGCCCCCGGCTCGGGCCAGCCGCCGGCAAGGGCCGCGACCTTGTCAAAGTCGTCGAGCCGCACCCCGAGCATGTCGATGGCCTCGTGCAGGGTCTCCAATCCGCGCGCCTCCGCGTCCAGTACAATGCGCACAAACCTGCGCCCGAGCCTCGACTCGCAGTACTCCGCCCTGCTCCGGCCGCCGGCCGGCCGCATCGCAGGCCGGCCGTGCGAGGTTCCCGCCGTGTTTTCGACCTCCCTGAGGAGGGCCCCGTACCTCTCGCGTCCGCCGGCCGGACGGCGTTCCGCGTCGATCGCCCTGACCGCCGCCGCGTACATGGACGCCTCGTACTGTATGGACAGCCTGGCCGCGGTCATCCTGGCAGCGTCGCCCGCACGGCGCGCCCCCGACGAGGCCGCGCGCTCGGCCCGCTCAAGGTCCCCGGCAAATCGATCGGCCGGCATCAGCACCGCTGCGGCAAAGCTGTCGCACCACGCCTCATCCCCTGCCGCCGTTCCTCCGCCTGTGGCGCCCCCGCCCTCCTTGCAGACGTACCCGTCGCCGCCCCATCCGTCTCCGGCCCCGAGCAGGATGTGCCCGTACCCGTGCATCATTGAGAACGATCTGGTGCCCTCGGCGTCCCTGGCGTTGAGCAGTATCGCGTGCGGCGACCGCGCCGGAAAGTCCCAGTCCCTCGCGCCGCGCACCAACGCCCCTTTTGGCGCGCGCGGGCCCGCCCTAGCAGCCCCGCCCGCAAGCGTGACAACCCGCACGGACCGCGCGTCCATCGGCTCCTGGAACGCCAGCGCGGCGCCGTGCCGCTCCACCGCGTCCCGCAGGGCGTCAAACCCGTGCGGCCATGCGCGGCCGGCGCCGCCGCCGCTGCTGCCGGTCAGCCCCATTTCCGCCGCAGCCTCGGCGGCCACCGTACAGGGATCGTCGCCGACCGTGGCCCTGGGAGGCGCGCGGGATCTGCTGCCGCTGTTGCAGCTGCCTCCACCTCCGCCTCCGCCGCCCCCGTCCCCGCCGCCCCCCTCCCGCTCAAGATCCCCGATCATCCTGCCCGCCATCGACTTTTGCTGCCACGCCAGCCGGACCTCCACAATGTCCATCGGCGAAAGCGCCGGCGCCGTCCCGACGCCCGCGCCCGTTCCCGTTCCCGTCGACACCCCTCCCCTGTAGTCGGCCAGGACGGGATCCCTGAGCGGCTCCTTGTGAAAAAAGGCCAGAGGGGGCCTCTTTAGGTGCGCGGCTAGCCTCTTGATCACGGCGTACGTCATACTCCCCGTCTCGACCCACCGCTCGAACACGTCGGGCGCCACTCCCATCTTTCTTGCAAGCGCCGCCCGCGTGTAACCGCTGCCGTCCACGAGCCACTTTACGGTGGGAGGCTCCAGCCTCCACGCCCTTGTGTACTCCCACCGGTCCCTCGCGCGCCTCGCGTCGGCGGCCGCCTGTGCCGTGCCGGCCATGTATACCGCGCCTCCCCCGCCCGTGTTAAGGGTCGCGCATGGAACGCGCCTGGGGCGAGACGGCCGCGGCGGCGCCCGCCGCTGGCGACGCGGCCGCTGCTGTCGCGGCCAGCCCCGTTGCGGCCGTGTTGAACCGCGCAAGCTGCTCCGGCGTGGGCCTCACCTGCATCTTTATGCGGTTGTGGTCGGCCCTCATAATGGCCTGGCCCTTGTCCAGGCCCACGATCTCGTCGCGCTCCTTGTCAGACAGGTCGAGCACTCTCTGCAGGACGGTGGCCGTCGCCGGCTTTAGCGCGTGCAGCATTACGGTCGCCGAGTTCTTGATGACGGCCGCCCCGTGCTCGCTGCCGAGAACCTCGTCAATGTCCTGCGTCATTACGATCAGATGGCAGTTCTCCTTGCGCCCCGACCTTGCAATGTTCGACAGTATCGAGGCCGTGCTCTCCATGCGCAGCGCAAACCACGCCTCTTCGACTACCAGCACCTTTGGCACGTGGGCCGGCGCGTCGCGAATGTCGAGCCATATCTTTTGGAGGGCCAGCGAGATGAGCATGCTGTTGATGTTCGACTCGGATGCCTTGCGCAATGACAAAATCGTCCGGTCGCTTATCCTCAGCTCGCCCCTGAACATGCCAGACAGGTTGCCGCGCGCGAACATTGCCAGGTGGGCCGCGGCCTCGCCGCACCTGTCAGCGTCCCGTCCATCCTCGGCGCCCAGCCTTTCGACCAGCTCGGCGACCGTCCGGCACCCCTCGGCCCTCGCGAGCGTGATCGACCGCAGGGCCGGCGGCATCTCGGACACGTCGGCGAGCAGGTCGACGGCCGCGTCGGACGTGGGGAGCAGCCGGAACGGGTCCAGCCCCATCTCGTCCCTCGACATTAGGTTGACGACGTCCATGCCCAGGCAGTCCCTGAGGGCGACGTACTCGCCGTGCAAATCCAGAATGTACATCTTTACCGGCGCGTCCCCGTACTTGTCCCTCATCATTGCGCGAAAGTTGTCCAGGTACGTCTTTGCCGACACGGACTTGCCCGAGCCCGACGAGCCGAGGACGGTCATGTTGTAGTTTGTGTGGCGCAGGTAGTCGTACACGACGGGCGTGCCGTCGAACTCGTTGGCCCCCATGTACACGCCGCCGGCGCCGTCGATCTCGAGCAGGGTGGACGACACGAACGGGTAGAACGCCGCGCACGAGGCGCCCTTGAACAGGAACCGGGGGCCCCACCCGTTCATGGCGATCTCGCCCTGCTTGCCGGGAACGGACATGGCCTTTATTGAGCGCTGCGCGCAGTTGCGCCCAAACTCCTTGCAGTTGCGCGCCAGGTCCGCCCTGTCTGCGCCGGTCACGACGGCGCGTATGGCGCACTCGTACACGCGCGTCTCTTGGCGCTGGAGCATGTCGTTGACGGAGCGGGCGTCCTGCGCCTCTTCGGCGAGGCGCCTCCCGCCCATCGCCTCGTGCGTGTTGGCGTGGGTGATAAGGGCCCTCCTGGCCGCCGTCGGGTGCAGCTGGACAATGTCGGCCTCGGCGACGGTCGCCACCCGGACGATCTGGTGGAACCAGGCCGGCGTGATCGACCGCGGAAAATCGTACACGACGAACGCCCTTGCAATGGCGCCGTCCGGGAGGAGGAGGTGGCCCGCCCTTTCCTCGTCGGCGACGAACTTTACCGGCTCGTCCATGCGCGCCGACCTGAACCCGGCCGACGACAGGGTGGGGCCGAGGTCCTGCTTGGATGTAAAGTACACGGCCCCTTCGACATAGTCGTAGGTGCGACCGGCGCACTCAGCGACGGCCTTGCGGTTGACGGCCGTGATGCGCAGGCGCCTTTTTTCCTCGAGCGAGCCAACGACGCGGATAAACTGCCAGAGCATGCCGTCCTTTTCGCTCTCGGACAGGATCAGGTAGTTGGCCGGCGCGATCCTGTACGAGACGTCCGGCGCCCTGGGGCGGGGGGCCTTTTTTCCGTCCTTGCCCTTGGCTGCCGCCCTGCCCCCCGCGTGGGCGGCCATGGCCTCTTTGAGGAGGTCCGGGTCCTTTTTCCCTGCCTTTTTGGCCTTGCTGGCCTTGCCGCCCCTGCGCCCGGACAAGAGGGGGATAGACGGCATGCCCATGCGGGCAAACCACGGCACGGGCTAAAAGGGCGGGGCGGAGGAGGCGGGGGCGGGTGCACGCCAGGGCCTGCCTTGCCCTGCCTTGCCCTGCGCTACAGGGCCGTCACAGGCGCCGATGCCGCCAGAGGCTGAATGTGACGCCCGTCTCAAGCTACCTCACGGCCGCATGCGGCCCGTCCGCCGCTAGCCGACGCACTCTGCGACGTACGCGACATTCTGGACGAGATTGCCGCTTTGCGGCCCGTCCTGGCCGCGCAGGTCCATCTTGAACCACAGCGGTGCCTGCTGCCCTCCCCCGAGGCCGCCCTCTGCCACGCCCGTGCCGCTTGCGTTCACCTGCCTGTAGGGGCCGTCGTCTCCAACCTCGCTCACCATTGTGATCGAGGCAGGCAGCGACGGGGTGTCGGGGCCCGGCTGCGCGCCGCCCAGGTTGATGTACCACGGGCTCGCCTCAAGTCCGACGCTGTCGAACGGCAACGATCCCGAGTTGATCACCGACTGCGGGGCGGCCGTCGAGAGGCTGTTGGGGCTCACCCGCACGTCCAGGTCGGCGGATGCGACGCGCATCGAGCACGTGTGGTTCACGGGCGGCGGCGCGCCGCTTCCCGACGCTGCGGTGCCGAACCTGGTCAGGTGGTACGTGTAGACGACTTTGTCGCCGCCGGCGTCGATCTGGCACTCGCCGGTCCTGTCCAGCTGGCGGTGCACCCTCTCCGTGTCGTCTGCCGCGCACGCCCTGTCGATGGGCGTTATCGCACCGCCGGCCCCTGCAGCGTAGAAAGCGCGGCCGCTGGCCTGCCCCTCGAGCGATATGCGGACCGGCATGTCGAATACGATGCGGCTGTCCTCGTCGCCTATCTCGACGACCCTCTGCAGCACGACGGGGCCAGAGCCGTCGTAGCCGAGCGCGCCCTGCACGCTAGAGTTGTCGATCGCGCCGTCCGCAACGTACAGGACGAGCAGGCCGTCGGCCGGGACGGACGAGGCCGTCACGCCCGGCGGGAACGATACGGACGCAAACGACGTACTCACGACGGCGCCGCCCGGCGGGAATGTGGCGGTGCCGGCGCCGCCCGGTGCGGCAAGGCTCTCCACGTTGATCATGACGCGCGCCTCGTCGCCCCTGTTGGCCACGTTGCCCGACCCGTCGACGCCGCCGGACCCAATGTTCACCGTCACGTTGTTGCCGGCCGGCCCGCCATGGCCGTCGCCTATCGAGACGATGGCGCTGTGCCAGAGCGAGCCCTGGCTGCCAGGTGTAGGCAGTGTTAAGACGGCGGAGTTGCCCACCGCGTCGACGATCGATGCCCCGTCGCCTGCCTTGAGGGCGTTCGTGCCCGTGTAGTCTAGGCGGGACGCAATGTCGCCCTCCTGCACCGTGTACCGGAATACCAGCGTGTCGGTGGCGTTCCCCGACCGGTACGCCGCGTCGCGGTCAGTGGGACCCGTCTCGAGCGTGATCACCGGCGTCCCCGCGACGGTCACGTTTTCGCTGAACCTGGCGGCAATGTCGATCTGGTCGTCGACGCCGTACGCCCCGTCGCCGGCCGGCGCATAGACCGACACGACGGTAGGCCGTAGCGCGTCGATCCGCACGAGGCTCGAGTTGGAGAGGGAGTAGACGGACCCGGGCTCGGCCAGTACAGTCGACGCCGGGTCGCCCGAGCTCACGGCGGTTATCGTGCTGCCGTTGAGGGCCAGTGCATCCGTCCCCGCGTACGACAGGCGGTACGTCGCGTCGCCGTCGCGCACTGTGTACGCAAATACGAGCGTGCTCGTGCCGCTGCCGGAGACGTAGGGGGCGCGGGCGCCTGCCGCGCCGGTTCGCAGCTCGAGGTACGGGGCGCCGCCGCCCGACCCTGCCTGGACCGCAACCGGCTCGGGGAACTCTGCCGCAATGCGGACGGCCTGGCCGGCCGTGTACACGGCGGCCGGCCCGTCGGGCGCCAGCGCGTACACGGAGGGCGGCTTTGGGACGACCGTCACGTTGAACACGGCCGACGCCTCGAGATCCCGCTCGTAGTCGTTGCACTCGAACCCGTCGGCGACGCTCACGTTGAAGACAGCGGTTCCCACGTCGTACTTTGACGGCATCCATACGAACGTGCCGTTGGATAGGACGGTCGCGAAGTTTAACGTGGTACTTCCTAGGCAGTATGCCAAGGTTTGCGCGGGCAGATCCCCGTCGGTCGCGACAACGTTGAATCGCAGCTCAGACAGAGTAAATGCCTGCATGTCGGGAATAGGCTCGATCTCGGGTGCAACGTTGACCTCGGCTACGGCTATGCGGAACGTGCGCGCGTGCGACATGCCAGGATCGCCCGCCGCCGAGGCCCTCACGACAAACGCATGCATGCCGTCCTGCGCCTCGCTGGGCGTCCAAGTGAATGCGCCGCTGGGCGATATCGCGGCGCCGGCCGGCGCGCCGATCAGCGAGTACGACCCAGGGGTCGCGCCGGTAGTCGTTGCAACGAACCCGACCTGCCGGTTCTCAACGGCCTCGACCGTCGCCAGCGCCGCAATGCTAAACGGCGCCCTGCCTGTCGGGCTTGCATCGATCCACAAGGCCGCGTTGGCGGCAAGCGACCCCGCGGTTCCGCGCTCGGGCAGCGTCAGGTTGGCCACATTGCCGCTGCCGTCGACGATCTTTGCCGCGGGATTACTCCCCTCTAGCGACAGCGAGTCGGTTCCCGCATAGTCAATGTACGACGGGGCGGCGCTGGCATTGACCGTGTAGTTGAATGTGAGCGTGCGGCTGCCCGATCCCGACACGTACGCCGCGCTCGACCCCGCTACGCCCGTCTCGAGTGCCAGGACCGGCGTGCCGGTCACCGTGACACGCTCGGTAAAGTTCACGGCGATCTCGATCGTTTCGCCCTGAACCACCGTCCTGTCGGCCGTGTGCGCCCACACCGACTCAACACGTGGAGTCGCTCGATCCTTTTCGTATATCTTAATGCCGTTCAGGTCAGCTACGTAGACGCGCACATCACCCGTGCGGCTGTCTGGTGGACTGAGGGCAATACCAAGCGGTTTGCCCAGTTGCCACGAATATCGGCCAAGTGAACCAAACTCGTCAATGAATGCTTCAGCAGTGACATTGCCACCGATATTCGTGTTGTCTTGTACTTCGAATACGGTCAGCGGGCGGCCACCGAGCTCCGACGTTGAATTATCTACGTCCCCGAGCAACATGGTAGGATCATACACGCGAATCGTGGCCTGATCTTCATCCGAATCAGAGACATAAACTAAACCGTCAGGGTCCACGGCGATCCCGCCTAGGCGGCTCAACGACAGGTCTTCGATCAACGTGGCGTCCGATCTGTCGTGGGGTGACGGGTATATCCAGATGCCTGGCGGCACCTGGCCCGCTTCATACATGGTACCGTCGTGTCTAGTCGAGTACAGGGTGCCGTTGTAGTCGGCAGCATACAGGGTGCCGTTGTGATCCGTCGTAAGCTGTTGTGGGGTAAAATAGGTATACCCTTCTAGCTCCGAGTACGACTCGAACCGGGCAACATGACGCGCGTTGCCGTTGCTATCAACGTCAAACGTCTGGATGCGTCGATTTAATGCGTCAGCGATGGCAACGGTGCTATCGTTGGGCAAAAATGCGATCCCACTGGGAATTGAAAACTCGCCGTCGCCGTCGCCATGAGAGCCGAACCGCCCTAGTGGACCGCCGTCCGCTCCGAGCACATGGACACGGTGTTGGGACATATCCGGCACCAGTACCAAGCTTGAGTTTTGACCAAACGCGATGCCGGCCATGCTCGAAAACTGCCCTAAATTCAAGGCGGGCGACGCACGCGCCTCGTTGTCCAACAAGCATGCTAATGGGTTCTGCTTGAGTGTGCATGCATAGTCATACCCATACGCGGCGTGCAGGCCCAAGTTCTTACCGCCTGCGGTGGCATTGATCATCTGTAGGCCACGGCCGCCTAACGACGTTACGGCTATTGTCGAGCCGTCACCAGAGACATCAATATGGTTGGGTCGGAATTCTAGTCCGGCCAACCCGCGTTTGAACACGCCATCAAGCTCACCGACGAACCCGTAGTACGGCGTATTGTTCGGTATGGAAAATGACATGCCATGCAGTATTGCGATGCTCTCGGCCGAGTTGTGCCGCATGTCGATCTCCCACCTGCCATAAAAGTCGGCAAAATTGTCATATGTGCCAGCAAAGAATACGTCTAGCAGGGCATCCACGCCAGCCGATGTGTTGTCAGATCCCGCCGGCCTGCCGGAGGGGGACTTATCGTGGGTAGCATCGACCTCGCTGTCAGCCATGTCCCACATCGCAGCGGCAACTCTTCCTTCAACCTTTTCGCCCACAGGTCGGCCCGACACCTCAAAAGTATCGAATTCATATACACTCCCACGCACGATTTCATGCCCAGCTTCGATATTGATTATCTCACCTCGTACCCCACTCGATACCGTAGCGCTTTCATCTACCAAATGTGGCACGAGCTCGGCCCATCCTTCGACCCACGCACATGCCTCGTCGTACTTTTCATCAATACTGTGATTTGAGCAATCAGACTCAACTCTAGTATCGTGGGTCAGGTGTACGTGGTGCCCAAATTCGTGGAGAATGACATGCCTGTCGTACGAATCGTCGTCTGTCAAGACAGTGTCACCATCTAACACAATTACCCTCAACGCCGGCAGGTATGCCGCCCCATCCCGGGTATCGCCCGAAAATATACGCGAACCGCTCATGTGGTTCCACAGTACAATCAAGTTTACGGGTTCCTGACCGTGCTCTTCAAAAAAGGCCATCCCGTCCGATATAGTACTGATTATTCGGGCAGCGCCGGCCATACCCCTATCGGATGAATCGGCATCACTGAAATTAAAGTTGTTGACAAGCACGGCCTTGTCGTAGTCTGACGTCGTATTCGAAAATGCATAGTATGCACGGTACTCATCATTGATCCAATCATATTGCTTGAGGTCGATTGTTCCGCCATACCCATACGACCAGATCGTGACGAACACATCGGCGTCCGTCATGTCATCGGGATCATCCCTGCTCACATTGGCTATTTCGTACACCCCGTCTGCGTTACTATAGCCACATGCCGACTTGCCCGCAGTCGTGTTCAACAGGGTTATGTGGAGAGGTGATGACCTGTCAAATATGCATGCCCATATTCCATGCACAGGCACAAATTCGCCTGTAGCATTCTCCGCCATTACCGTTCCGGTAGCGGTGAACACCCCTTGCATAGAAGATTCTGATGCAGGAAGTCGGGGAAGAGTCTGTGATGAAAGAAACGGATGCTGGGCAAGCGGGTCGGCGGCGCGCTGCTTTTCTGATACAGATGCGCCAGTGTGCATTGGGCTGGGCGCTACCACTCTGGGCGCACTGTCAAGATAGTCCTGCCGCGTAGATCTGTACTCGGAGTACGGCATGGATACGAGCTCGGAGGCGGCCACATCGATCGTCACGACATCGCCGTCAAACCCGAGGGCGTACACTGGAATGAGCCCCTCGGCGACAAACTCAACCATAGCCCGCACCGTGTAGGTGGTGCCCCGCTCGGCTCTGACTGTCTCAGACAGGTGGTCGTATGGCTCAAAGATTGCAGGGTTCATGGTTCCAATGTTCGACGTAATATTCGTAACGCGGTACATGTCACGGTACTCTGATCCAGTAATGTCGAGGCGGACGACGGGCAGTTCGGGCGATCCCTGTTCAGTGCTTCCACCCCGCCGCATGTCTCCAACATATGTCACCGTAAAGACGAGTTCTGCGGCCCCTCCGCCGACTGCAGGATACCCGGACAGGGCCAACGTGCTCGGGTGTAGATGCCTCTCGGCCGGCCCATGAAACACAGGCTGTGTCGCATAGTCGGTGCTGCCCTCCCTTTCCAAAGCCAGCTCGTGGTCTCTAGTGGCGGGCGCAATTGGTGATGGTGATAATGACGACTCGCCGTCGTGCCATAGTGAAGCAGGCAGGGCGATGGTTGCCAAGGATGCGGCTGTGGCAAGAGCCAAGGATGCAACCAAGATAATGGTGGACCGGGCGTAGTCACGACGCTTGCCGCCGGACGCCGTTGCCGCAGGTACTTGCCCTCTCTGCAGCGGCGCCCCTTTCCCCTCTAGGCCGGCGCGCCCGGTCGGTCTTGGCGCCCCCCCCCCCCGCTCGGCTACTAGCGAAGGGGTTCTTGCATGGGCGGATCCGGCCGTTTCTTTACTTTTGCCTGCCCTACACGATCCTGTAAGCACGGCCGTTATTCCCATTATTTGCTACCTCTTGGCGGCGCGCCGCTAGTGTGCTTATAATAAGCTGGCGCAAGATCCCGTCAGATCTCGACATATCCCGGCCTCACCATGGGTCAGAGGCAGTGGCGGGGCGCGATCGCCGCCCCGCGGCAGCGGCGGCGTCGTCATCCCAACCGATCGCCCGTAGCGCGCCGCCCTAGCCGCCGCCGCCGGCATAGTACCCGCCGAGTATGCCGAACACGGCCTGCACGTCGTGCGCCCTTTCCTCGACGCACCTGTCGAGCAGGCGCACGCGGCGCGCCAGGTCGGCCTTGCGGTCCTCTATCCCGCACACGGCGGCCGCCTCCCTGTACCGCGCGGACTCGTCCAGGGGCGCATCCTCGATGAACCGCCTCGACGCGGCCCTTGCGAACGGGTCGTGCCTGAATATGGTGCGCGTGCAGACCCTGCCCTCTTTGTCCTGGACGACCTCGGAGACGTTGCTGGCGCGGCGGACGTTGCGCCCGCCCGCCTGGTACACGGCCGAGTGTGCGGTGAACCACAGCAGGGCCAGCTCGCCCTCGCTGATCTTGTTGCCCCTCATGCGGGTGAGGGCGCCCTCGGGGGCCGACGCGTGGAACGAGGTGAGGCCCCCGTGCCCGGTCCCGACCGACTGGAATAAAGAGTCCATGTCGTTGAGGCGGATCTCGCCGATGATCTCATAGTCGGGCTTTTGCGTCAAAGATATGTCGATGAGCGCCCGTATGGGAATGTCGAACGCGTCGGACAGCATGCCGTACGACTTGCGGCTGTTGAGCCGCACCCAGTCGTGGTGCGGTATCTGGAGCTCGAGCGTGTCCTCGATCGTCAAAATGCGCCGCCTCAGGTTCATCATGCTCGTGAGGGCGCCGAGCAGGGTCGTCTTGCCCGACCCCGTAACGCCGATTACCAGCCCGACGGCCTTTGCGTCTATGAGGGTCCACACGTACGCGGCCATGCGCGACGTGAGCGTGCCTCCCTCAAGCATGTGCGTTATGGTCAGCGGCGAGCTCGGGAACTTGCGTATGGCGATCGCGGCGCCCGGCTTTGAGGCCTGCGTGCCGAACGTGTTCGATATGCGCGGGCCGTCTGCCATGCAGGTTACGGGCATGGTCTTTGACTCGGTCGGCTCCGTTCCCGTGCGGCCGTACCTTGTGCAGGCATTCAACAGGGAGATGGGAGGCGCGGCGGTCAGGATCGCGCGCGGCAAACCCCCGGGACGTCATGCCGGCGGCATGGCGGCAGCCGGCGGGACGTGTCGATCGAGTGCGGGATCAAGGGCGGGAACGGTCCGGCCGGCCGGCGCCGGCCGCAAGTCCTAAAAGCGCGCGGCGCGGCGGGCGGCCATGTTTGGCATGCGGCCGGGGCGGCGGCGCCAGCGCGAAATAGATGCGGCGAGGAAGGAGGGCGTGGATCCGTTCACGCATGCAATGGCCAGCGAGCTGGCGGAGGCGGCCAAGCGGGCCATACAGGCGGCGGAGGATGCAAAGGCCGAGCATGATCGGGCGGCCGAGCAGTCGGACAAGTACAAGGTGGAGGGGCTTGAGCACCAGCAGGAGGCGCACAGGGCGACGGACGAATACCATCGGGCGTGCAAGCGGGAGGCCGACGATCGGCTGAAGCTGGCAATGCTCGAAGAGGCGGCGGGGGAGTGGGCAGAGGTGTGGGAGGCGGGGATGAAAGAGGCCGAGGCGGCGGACGAGGCGGCGGCGGCGGCATGGAGGATAATGGCGGCCGATGCAGCATGCGTACATGCGGCCGAAGTGGCCGTTGAGATGGCGGACTGGGGGAAGGGGGAGGCCCCAGGGAGCGAACAGGCGGCATGGGCATCGCGGGCCAAGTCGGCGCGGGAATGGAAGGAGTCGATGGAGGAATCGGGGAAGCCGCGCACGGCGGCGGCCGTCGACGCCGCAGAAAGGGCCGGCAAGGAGGCGGCGCGGGCAAGGGCGCATGCGGCGGGGGCAAGGGCGGTGGCCGACGAGTTTCGCGCCGAAATACGCAGGGCAAAGCGCGCCGGACTCGGACGGGCGGAGTGATGCGGCGGGTGGCGGGGCGGTCGTCCGGCGATCGCGTTGCGGGCGCAGGTGCTGGCTCGCGGCCGCCGGCAGGGACCGCGCTCCCTGTGACGCGGCGGGCCGGCACTCGGCGGCCGCCCGTCTGGCCTTTGTCCACTGCCCGTGGCCGCTCGCGCCCGCTACCACGGAAGGCGCACCAGGCCGGCGTCAAGGACGTATCGGGCAGAGGCGGCAAACTCGGCGTCGGGTATTCGGCCGTCGCCCCACCATCTGGCCACGGTCTTGTACCACGCGGGGGCCGCCGGCTGGACGGATCCGCCGCCGCCGCCGCCGCCGCCGCCGCCGTGCGGGTCTGGTCTGTCCTGCTCGCCGCTACCGCTGCCGCCTCCGCCGGTCGCCCTGTCCGCGCTGTGCACCATGCGGTACAGCTCTGCATCCGACATTTGCTCCCCCTTGACCATTGCGATCCGCCTCACATCGTCGGGCATCTGCGTTCGCGGCTGATCCCACCCCGCCCCGCCTCCGCCTCCGCGAGACCGCTTCTGCCTCCGACTCCCGCCGGCTGCGGATCCCCGCGCGGCGAGGCCTCGACCGCGCTCGACCCGCCGCCCCCGCCCGCATAGCCAGTGCCCGGCGTCGATCCTGCCGCGGCCGGTAGCGCCAGGCCCGCCACGCCCGCACCGCATATCCGCGACGGCAACCCAAAGGTTCCCGCAAACACGCCCGTTGCGGGCCCCGCCTCGACGAGCGCAAACCCGCTGGCCGCCAGCCCCAGTGCTCCCCCGTCGACGATGCGGCGCCGGTGCATCTTGCCCCTTGTGTCGGCCTCGAACTGCCGGGATCCGCCGGACTCGACCGCGGCCACGAGCGTCGAGGATGCGCAATCGGCGACGCCGCACGCCCCGGCCCCCGCGCGGCCGGCGCTCAGGTCTGGATCGACCCGGGTCACGGTCTCGGGCCGCCCGGCCCGCGCGAGTCGGCGTCAAAGCGGGCGGGCCTTCCCGCGCGCGACTGCGCGGCGGCGCCGGCTGCCACCTGGCGCCAGGCCCGGCCGTCCGTCGCGCGGCGGGGCCGTCCTGCGGGCTGCTGGCGATCCCGCCGCCGCATCCCGCGCATTCCCCCGCGGGGCGGCCGGCAAGCCGCCCCTGCCCTGGCGCCAGCAGGGCGGCGGGCCAGGGCTTGCGCGGCCGGCACCGCATCGCCGTCCTACCGTACTTTTAAATAGCAGGGGTCTTGACGCCGGCCATGGCTAGGCGGCGGCGGATAGCAAACCTCTCGGCGGGCGAGATGCGCACGGGCCTCGGCGACCTGCTCGGCGAGCTCTTCGACCTGGCCGAACCGGCGAGGTCGAGGAACCGGCGCGAGCGCAACTGCGTCGTGCGCGACCTGGCGACGGTCCTGGAGCAGGCCGCTCGGTACGGCGTCGCGCACATGGTCGACGAGGGCGGGGCGCGGTACCCCGCCGAGCTGACGATACGGACGGACGACGTGGCGCGCGCGGCCGGCCTGTCGCACGGGACGCTGACGTCGCTGGCGCTCAACGTGTCGAGCACCGGGAGCCTGAAGGCCGCGTGCAGGGAGTACGACATGCACGACCCGTTCGGCGGCGACCCCGCCCTGGAGGAAAGGGTGCAGGCCATGCTCAACAGCCGCCACCTGCGCACGCACCGGATGGTCGACGTGCGGGGGGAAACCGCCGGGTGGTACGACGACACGGAGCGCGTGGTGCTGAGGCTCGTCTCCGTGGTGCCGTACGGAGAGATCGACTTTTACCTGGCGCGGGCCGACCACCTCAACGAGCGCCGCAGGCGGGACGAGGCGGCAGGGTCGTACGCCGAGGCCGAGAGGCTGTGCGCGACAGGGCTCGCCGGCGGGCGCGGGGGCGCCGAGGCGCATGCGCGGCGCGGCCTGGCCCTGGCGGGGATGGGGCGCGCCGAAGAGGCCGTGGCCAGCTACGACGAGGCGATCAGGGCGGATCCCGGCTACGCCCTGGCGCACCTGGACAGGGGGGTAGCCCTGGCGGGGATGGGCCGCACTGAGGAAGCCGTGGCCAGCTACGACGAGGCGATCAGGTGCGATCCGTCCCTCGCGCGGGCGCACCACTCGAGGGCCGGCGCGCTCGCCGCACTGGGCCGGACGGACGAGGCGTTAACAGCGTACGACGCGGCCATCGGGCTGGACGGGCACGCGGCCGACGCGCACACCGACAAGGGCGTGCTCTACGCATCCTTGGACCGGACGGACGAGGCGTTTAGTGCATACGACGCGGCGATCGGCGCGGATCCGTACGCGGCCCGGGCATATTCCAAAAAGGGCCAGCTACTCCACTGCACGGGCAGGAACCGCGAGGCGGCCGAGTGCTACGACGCGGCGATCGAGATAGACCCGGGGCTTGCCGAGGCGCATGCGGGCAGGGGCAGGGTGGCCCAAGCCGCAGGGCTCTTGGACGAGGCCCTCGCCTGCCACAACGCGGCGATCAAGATAGACCCCGAGCTTGCCGAGGCGCATGCGGGCAGGGGCAGCGTCCTTGCCAAAATGGGCCGCACGAAAGACGCGCTGGACAGCTACGGGCGGGCGCTCCGAATAGACCCCGCCCATCATGGGGCGCTAGCAGGGGTGAGCCGCGCGCGGGGCGGGCAAGGCGGCCGGTCGTCGAGCCGGCGTTGAGCCTGCCGATGCCAAGCCACGGAACCGCGCGCTGGGCGGGCAAGTCGTCAGGCCCCGGCAAGAGCGCGGAAAACGCTACCTACATAAAATAGCCAGAGTGCATGCTGTGTGCGGAGGGGCGCCGCAACCGCATCCGGCGCGGCCCGCCACCAGCGCGGGCGCGCCGCAACGCCAGACAAAAACAGCAGGCCGCCGCAGCCGCATCCGGCGCGGCCCGCCCGCTAGGGTATCTGCGTCAGGAAATGCTCATAGTCCTTGCGGCGGCTTTCCTCGGCCAAGTCAATCATGCTCCTCTCCAGCAACGCCTTCTCCGCATCCTCGTCGTTCATGGCCACCACCTTGCGTATCCACTCTTTTGACTCGTCGCTGAGCCCGTCGGGGAGATCGCACAGACCGTCGTCCGCGCCGTTTTCAACCATGTCGGGGCACCACAGGGCGCCCATATAACCCTGCCGCATCGCCGTGCCGGCCGCGCGATCCCGACGGCGGGGCGCCCGGCCGCTCCGCCGCGCCGGCGGGGGCCGCGAGCCGTCCAGTCGATGCGACGCTGCGATCGAGATGGACTCGGGGCCTTCATGAATATTGGACAACGCCCCCACCAGCACAGCGCGGCGATCGGGATTGACTCGGGGCCTGCAGGGATGCGGGCAGGGGCGACGTCCTTGCCGAAACGGGCCGCACGGGGGCGCGCCGGGCAGCTGCGGACGGGGCACCTGACAGACCCCGCACACGACGGCGCGCTAGCGGGAGTGAGCCGCGATCGGGGCGGCCAAGGTAACAGACCCTGACAAGAGCGCGGAAAAGCGCCGCTGTAGAGCAGTATTGGAGCGCATGCGTGGGTCGGGCGCCGCAGCCGCATCCGGCTCGGTCCGCCCGCTAGGGTATCTGCGTCAGGAAATGCTCATAGTGCTTGCGGTCGCTTTCTATGTCCAAGTCAATCACGCTCCTCTCCAGCAACGCCTTCTCCGCATCCTCGTCGTTCATGGCCGCCACCTTGCGTATCCACTCTTTTGACTCGTCGCTGAGCCCGTCGGGGAGATCGCACAGCCCGTCGTCCGCGCTGCCTTTGTCCATGTTACGGCGCCACAAGGCGCCCATATAGGCCTGCCGCATCGCCGTGCCGGCCTCACGATCCCGACGGCGGGGCGCCCGGCCATCCCACTGCGCCTGCAGGGGCCTCAAGGCGGGAAGGGGTTTGGGCGGGCCCCGGGCCTGCCGGGGCGCATGCGGGAGGGGTCGACGTCATTGCCGCAATGGGCCGGGAGGGACGCGCTGGGCAGCGGGCGGGCGTTCCGACTAGGCCCCGCCCACGGCGGCGCGCTAGTAGTGAGCCGCGCGCTAGGAGGCCAAGGCGGCCGGCTGGCGAGCCGCGTTGAGCATGCCAAGGCCGGGCCACGGAACCGCGCGCGGGGCGGGCAAGGCGTCAGGCCACGGCCAGAGCGCGGAAAAGCGCCGCCTGCACAGAGCAGTATTGGAGCGCATGTAGGGAAGAGGCAACGTAGCGTAGCCGCATCCGGCTCGGTCCGCCCGCTAGGGTATCTGCGTCAGGAAATGCTCATAGCGCCTGCGGCGGCTTTCCTCGGCCAAGTCAATCACGCTCCTCTCCAGCATCGCCTTCTCCGCATCCTCGTCGTTCATGGCCGCCACCTTGCGTATCCACTCTTTTGACTCGTCGCTGAGCCCGTCGGGGAGATCGCACAGCCCGTCGTCCGCGCCGTTTTCAACCATGCCGTGGCGCCACAGGGCGCCCATATAGACCTGCCGCATCGCCGCGCCGTCTTCATGATCCCGACGGCGGGGCGCCCGGCCATTCCGACGCGCCTGTAGGGGCCTCAAGCCGTCCAGTCGCTGCGACGCGGCGATCGGGATCGATTCGGGGCCTGCAGGGATGCGGGCAGGGGCGACATCCTTGCCGAAACGGGCCGCGCGGGGGCGCGCCGGGCAGCTGCGGACGGGGCACCTGACAGACCCTGCACACGACGGCGCGCTAGCAGTGATGGGCCGCGCGCGGGGCGTCCATGGCGCCCAGTTGCCGAGCCGTCGTTGAGCATGCCAAGGCCGGGCCACGGAACCGCGCGCTGGGCGGCCAAGGTGCAGGCCCTGGCAAGAGCGCGGAAAACGCTGCCTGCGTAGAGCAGCCGCGGAGCGCATGCGGGAGGGAAGGCGCCGCGCCCGTATGCCAAAAGCATGGGACTCCCGAGCCGGCCCTTGATGCGCACGCGCACCAGGCGAAGCCCCCGCGTTCACGGGCAGTTGTTCCTCGATGCACGGCCGCCGCCCGATCGGGCTCCGCTTTCTTGGCACGGCGCCTGAGGGTTCGGCACCGGGGGCGCGGGCCAGGCAGGGCGATCCCCGCAGGGCGGCGGCGGTCCGGCGGTCAGGTGCCGTATCATCGTCCTACCGTATTTTTAAATAAAGATGGTCTTGACGCCGGCCATGGCCAGGCGGCGGCGGATAGCAAACCTCTCGGCGGGCGAGATGCGCACGGGCCTCGGCGACCTGCTCGGCGAGCTCTTCGACCTGGCCGAACCGGCGAGGTCGAGGAACCGGCGCGAGCGCAACTGCGTCGTGCGCGACCTGGCGACGGTCCTGGAGCAGGCCGCTCGGTACGGCGTCGCGCACATGGTCGACGAGGGCGGGGCGCGGTACCCCGCCGAGCTGACGATACGGACGGACGACGTGGCGCGCGCGGCCGGCCTGTCGCACGGGACGCTGACGTCGCTGGCGCTCAACGTGTCGAGCACCGGGAGCCTGAAGGCCGCGTGCAGAGAGTACAGCATGCACGACCCGTTCGGCGGCGACCGCGCCCTGGAGGAAAGGGTGCAGGCCATGCTCAACAGCCGCCACCTGCGCACGCACCGGATGGTCGACGTGCGGGGGGAAACCGCCGGGTGGTACGACGACACGGAGCGCGTGGTGCTGAGGCTCGTCTCCGTGGTGCCGTACGGGGAGATCGACTTTTACCTGGCGCGGGCCGACCACCTCAACGAGCGCCGCAGGCGGGACGAGGCGGCAGGGTCGTACGCCGAGGCCGAGAGGCTGTGCGCGACAGGGCTCGCCGGCGGGCGCGGGGGCGCCGAGGCGCATGCGCGGCGCGGCCTGGCCCTGGCGGGGATGGGGCGCGCCGAAGAGGCCGTGGCCAGCTACGACGAGGCGATCAGGGCGGATCCCGGCCACGCCCTGGCGCACCTGGACAGGGGGGTAGCCCTGGCGGGGATGGGGCGCGCCGAAGAGGCCGTGGCCAGCTACGACGAAGCGATCAGGCTCGACCCGTCCCTCGCGCGGGCGCACCTGTCGAAGGCCGGCGCGCTCGCCGCACTGGGCCGGGCGGACGAGGCGTTAACAGCGTACGACGAGGTTATCGGGCTGGACGGGCACGCGGCCGACGCGCACACCGGCAAGGGCGACCTTTATGCCAGGCTGGGCCGGACGGACGAGGCGTTTAGCGCATACGACGCGGCGATCGGCGCGGATCCGTACGCGGCCCGGGCGTATTCCAAAAAGGGCCAGCTGCTCCGACGCACCGGCAGGAACCGCGAGGCGGCCGAGTGCTACGACGCGGCGATCGAGATAGATCCCCTACTTGCCGAGGCGCATGCGGGCAGGGGCAGGGTGGCCCAGGCCGCAGGGCTCTTGGACGAGGCCCTCGCCTGCCACAACGCGGCGATCAAGATAGACATCGAGCTTGCCGAGGCGCATGCGGGCAAGGGTAGCGTCCTTGCAGAAATGGGCCGCACGGAAGACGCGCTGGACAGCTACGGGCGGGCGCTCCGAATAGACTCCGCCCATCACGGGGCGCTAGCAGGGGTGAGCCGCGCGCGGGGTGGCCAAGGCGGCCGGCCGTCGAGCCAGCATTGAGCCTGCCAAGGCTGAGCCAGTAGAAGATAGTCACAATCAACGGTTGCGCGTGCCAAAACGCCCGTGACGGGGCGTTTATGACTACCTTCTAGTGGAACCGCGCTCGGGGCGGCTAAAGTGCCCGCTCCGGCCAGAGCGCAGAAAAGCGCCGCCTGTAGAGCAGTACTGGTGCGCATACGGGGGCGCTGCAGCCGCAGCCGCAGCCGCATCTGGAGCGGTGCTTGCTCATGTTCAACGCGCGCGCTAGGGGCAGGGCGCTGCAGCCGCAGCCGCAGCCGCATCTGGAGCGGCCCGCCCAAGCACTAGCGCGCCGCACAGTGCAAAGTAAAAACGACAGGCGCCGCAGCCGCATCCGGCGCGGCCCGCCCGCTAGGGTATCTGCGTCAGGAAATGCTCATAGTGCTTGCGGTCGCTTTCTATGTCCAAGTCAATCACGCTCCTCTCCAGCAACGCCTTCTTCGCATCCTCGTCGTTCATGGCCACCACCTTGCGTATCCACTCTTTTGACTCGTCGCTGAGCCCGTCGGGGAGATCGCACAGCCCGTCGTCCGCGCCGTTTTCAACCATGCCGGGGCACCACAGGGCGCCCATATAACCCTGCCGCATCGCCGCGCCGGCCTCATGATCCCGACGGCGGGGCGCCCGGCTGCTCGCCGCGCCGGCGGGGGCCGCGAGGCGTCCTGTCGCTGCGATGCGGCGATCGAGATGGACTCGGGGCCTTCAGGACATTGGACAAGGCCCCCGCCAACACAGCGCGGCGATCGGGATCGACCCCGGGCCTGCAGGGATGCGGGCAGGGGCGATGTCCTTGCCGAAACGGGCCGCACGGGGACGCGCAGGGCAGCTGCGGACGGGGAACCCGACAGACGCCGTCCATTACGGGGCGCTAGCAGGAATGAGCCGCGCTCGGGGCGGCCAAGGCGGCCGGCTGCCGAGCAGGCATCGAGCCGGCCAAGGGCGAACCATGAAACCGCGCGCGGTGCGGCCAAGGTGCAGGCCCTGACAGGAGCGCAGAAAACGCCGCCTGCGTAGAGCAGCCGCGGAGCGCATGCGGGCGGGAAGGCGCCGCGCCCGTTATGCCAGAAGCTCGGGATTCCCGAGCCGGCCCTCGATGCGCACGCGCACTAGGTGGAGCCCCCGCGTTCACGGGCAATTGTTCCTCGATGCACGGCCGCCGTCCGATCGGGATCCGCTTTCTTGGCACAGCGCCGAGGGTTCGGCACAGGGTGGCGCGGGCGCGGCAGGGCGATCCCCGCAGGGCGGCGGCGGCCCGGCGGCCGGGCGCCATGTTGTTATCCTACCGTATTTTTAAATAGAGGGGGTCTTGACGCCGGCCATGGCCAGGCGGCGGCGGATAGCAAACCTCTCGGCGGGCGAGATGCGCACGGGCCTCGGCGACCTGCTCGGCGAGCTCTTCGACCTGGCCGAACCGGCGAGGTTGAGGAACCGGCGCGAGCGCAACTGCGTCGTGCGCGACCTGGCGACGGTCCTGGAGCAGGCCGCCAGGCACGGCGTCGCGCACATGGTCGACGAGGTCGGGGCGCGGTACCCCGCCGAGCTGACGATACGGACGGACGACGTGGCGCTCGCGGCCGGCCTGTCGCACGGGACGCTGACGTCGCTGGCGCTCAACGTGTCGAGCACCGGGAGCCTGAAGGCCGCGTGCAGAGAGTACAGCATGCACGACCCGTTCGGCGGCGACCGCGCCCTGGAGGAGGGGGTGCAGGCCATGCTCGACAGCCACCACCTGCGCACGCACCGGATGGTCGACGTGCGGGGGGAAACTGCCGGGTGGTACGACGACACGGAGCGCGTGGTGCTGAGGCTCGTCTCCGTGGTGCCGTACGGGGAGATCGACTTTTACCTGGCGCGGGCCGACCACCTCAACGAGCGCCGCAGGCGGGGCGAGGCGGCAGGGTCGTACGCCAAGGCCGAGAGGCTGTGCGCGACAGGGATCGCCGGCGGGCGCGGGGGCGCCGAGGCGCATGCGCGGCGCGGCCTGGCCCTGGCGGGGATGGGCCGCGCCGAGGAGGCCGTGGCCAGCTACGACGAGGCGATCAGGGAGGATTCCGGCCACGCCCTGGCGCACCTGGACAGGGGGGTAGCCCTGGCGGGGATGGGCCGCACTGAGGAAGCCGTGGCCAGCTACGACGAGGCGATCAGGCTCGATCCGTCCCTCGCGCGGGCGCACCACTCGAGGGCCGGCGCGCTCGCCGCATTGGGCCGGGCGGACGAGGCGTTAACAGCGTACGACGAGGTTATCGGGCTGGACGGGCACGCGGCCGACGCGCACACCGGCAAGGGCGACCTTTATGCCAGGCTGGGCCGGACGGACGAGGCGTTTAGCGCATACGGCGCGGCGATCGCCGCGGATCCGTACGCGGCCCGGGCGTATTCCAAAAAGGGCCAGCTGCTCCGCCGCGCCGGCAGGAATCGCGAGGCGGCCGAGTGCTACGACGTGGCGATCGAGATAGATCCCCTGCTTGCCGAGGCGCATGCGGGCAGGGGCAGGGTGGCCCAGGCTGCAGGGCTCTTGGACGAGGCCCTTGCCTGCCACAATGCGGCGATCAAGATAGACCCCGATCTTGCCGAGGCGCATGCGGGCAGGGGCAGCGTCCTTGCCAAAATGGGCCGTGCGGAAGACGCGCTGGCCAGCTACGGGCGGGCGCTTCGAATAGACCCTGCCCATCGCGGCGCGCTAGCAGGAGTGAGCCGCGCGCGGGGCGGCCAAGGCGGCCGGCCGTCGAGCCAGCATTGAGCCTGCCAAGGCTGAGCCAGTAGAAGATAGTCATAATCAACGGCTGCGCATGCCGAAACGCCCGTGACGGGGCGTTTATGACCGCCTTCTAGTGGAACCGCGCTCGGGGCGGCTAAGGCGCCCGCCCCGGCCAGAGCGCGGAAAAGCTCCGCCTGTAGAGCAGTACTGGTGCGATACTGGGGCGCCGTAGCCGCAGCCGCATCCGGCGCGGCCCGCCCAAGCACAAGCGCGCCGCACAGTGCAAAGTAAAAACGGCAGGCGCCGCAGCCGCATCCGGCGCGGCCCGCCCGCTAGGGTATCTGCGTCAGGAAATGTTCATAGTACTTGCGGTCGCTTTCCTTGCCCAAGTTAATCACGCCCCTCTCCAGCATCGCCTTCTTTGCATCCTCGTCGTTCATGGCCACTACCTTGCGTATCCACTCTTTTGACTCGTCGCTGAGCCCGTCGGGGAGATCGCACAGCCCGTCGTCCGCGCCGTTTTCAACCATGCCGTGGCGCCACAAGGCGCTTATATAACCACGCCGCATCGCCGTACCGGCCTCACGATCCCGACGGCGGGGCGCCCGCTGCTCGCTGCGCCGGCGGGGGCCGCGAGGCGTCCAAGTACTGCGATGCGGCGATTGAGACGGACTCGGGGCCTGCGGGGGCATGCGGGCAGGGGCAGTGTGGCCCTGGCCGCAGGGCAACTGAACGAGGCCGTCGCCTGCCACAGCGCGGCGATCGAGATAGACTCCGGGCCTACAGGGATGCAGGCAGGGGCGACATCCTTGCCGAAACGGGCCGCGCGGGGATGCGCCGGGCAGCTGCGGACAGGGCATATAACAGACCCCGCACACCACGGGGCGCTAGATGGAGTGAGCCGCGCGCGGGGCGGCCAAGGCGCCCAGTTGTCGACTCGTCATTGAGCCTGCCAAGGCCGAGTCAGTGGAACCGCGCGCGGGGCGGCCAAGGTAACAGGCCCTGACAAGAGCGCGGAAAACGTTACCTGCATAGAACATCCAGAGCGCATGCTGTGTGGAAGGGAACCGCAACCGCATCCGGCGCGGCCCGCCCGCTATGGTATTTGCGTCAGGAAATGCTCATAGTGCTTGCGGTCGCTTTCCTTGCCCAAGTTAATCAAGCTCCACTCCTCCATCGCCTTCTCCGCATCCTCGTCGTTCATGGCCACCACCTTGCGTATCCACTCTTTTGACTCGTCGCTGAGCCCGTCGGGGAGATCGCACAGCCCGTCGTCCGCGCCGTTTTCAACCATGCCGGGGCACCACAGGGCGCCCATATAGGCCTGCCGCATCGCCGTGCCGGCCTCATGATCCCGAAGGCGGGGCGCCCGTTGCTCGCTGCGCCAGCGGGGGCCGCGAGCCGTCCAGTCGCTGCGACGCGGCGATCGAGATGGACTCGGGACCTTCAGGGATATTGGACAAGGGCCCCGCCAACACAGCGCGGCGATCGAGATCGACCCCGGGCCTGCAGGGATGCGGGCGGGGGCGACGTCCTAGCCGAAACGGGCCGCACGGGGACGCGCCGGGCAGCTGCGGACGGGGCACCTGACAGACCCCGGACACGACGGCGCGCTAGCGGGTGTGAGCCGCGATCGGGCGGGCAAGGTAACAGACCCTGACAAGAACGCGAAAAAGCGCCGCCTGCAGAGCAGTGTTGGAGCACATGCGGAGGTCGGGCGCCGCAGCCGCATCCGGGCGGCCCTCCCAAGCGCGAGCGCGCCGCACAGTGCAAGTCAAAAACAACACATCTGCCGCAGCCGCATCCGGCGCGGCCCGCCAGCTAGGGTATCTGCGTCAGGAAATGCGCATAGCGCCTGCGGTGACTTTCTTCGTCTAGAGCAATCACGCTCCTCGCCTCCATCGCCTTCTTCGCATCCTCGTCGTTCATGGCCACCACCTTGCGGATCCACTCTTTTGACTCGTCGCTGAGCCCGTCGGGAAGTTCGCACAGCCCGTCGTCCGCGCCGTTTTCAACCATGCCGGGGCACCACAGGGCGCCCATATAGGCCTGCCGCATCGCCGTGCCGGCCGCGCGATCCCGACGGCGGGGCGCCCGGCCATTCCGCCGCGCCGGCGGGGACCTCAAGGCGGGAAGGGGTTTGGACGAACCCCGGGCCTGCCGGGGCGCATGCGGGAGGGGTCGACGTCCTTGCCGCAATGGGCCGGGAGGGACGCGATGGGCAGCGGGCGGGCGTTCCGACTAGGCCCCGCCCACGACGGCGCGCTAGTAGTGAGCCGCGCGCTAGGAGGCCAAGGCGGCCGGCTGGCGAGCCGCGTTGAGCATGCCAAGACAGGGCCACGGAACCGCGCGCTGGGCGGGCAAGGCGCCAGGCCACGGCCAGAGCGCGGAAAAGCGCCGCCTGCACAGAGCAGTATTGGAGCGCATGTAGGGAAGAGTCACCGTAGCGTAGCGTAGCCGCATCCGGCGCGGCCCGCCAGCTAGGGTATCTGCGTCAGGAAATGCGCATAGTCCTTGCGGCGGCTTTCCTCGGCCAAGTCAATCACGCTCCTCTCCAGCAACGCCTTCTTCGCATCCTCGTCGTTCATGGCCACCACCTTGCGTATCCACTCTTTTGACTCGTCGCTGAGCCCGTCGGGGAGATCGCACAGCCCGTCGTCCGCGCCGTTTTCAACCATGCCGGGGCACCACAGGGCGCCCATATAGGCCTGCCGCATCGCCTCGCCGGCCTCGCGATCCCGACGGCGGGGCGCCCGCTGCTCGCTGCGCCGGCGGGGGCCGCGAGGCGGACGGGCGCCGTGTCGAACGGCGGTTTGGATGGACATCGGGCCTACCGTGGCGCACGCGGCGGGGGGCAGCATGTCCCCTGCCGCAGGCTGCTGGACGAGGCCTCCGCCGGCCGCAGTGCGGCGATCTGGATCGGCCACGGGCCTACAGAGGCGCATGCGGGAGGGAGGCAGCGCCTGCCGTAATGGACACGCAGGGACGCGCCGGACAGCTGCGGGCGGGCGCGGGCGCGGGCGCGGGGCGCAGCGGGACGGCGGGGCGCCCCGGCGCGGCCGCCGGCGGCCGCGGCATATACGCCTGCAGCATCAAGCAGGGATATGCGCCGCTCCGGGCCGCGGCGGCGGCCGCGGGTCCCCGCGCGCCGCACTCCATGAATCCCGGCCGCCCGGCCCCCGCGCATGGGCGGCGCGGAGAATGTATCCCGGGGCCCTGCCGGCGGGGAGCGCTCGGAGGGCGTCAAGGGGGCGCTGTACCCCACCCCGTCCGACCTTTGCGCGGACCTTCTGCGCCTCTTTCGAGGTGGTCCCCACAAGGATGCTGTACTCCAACCATGTCCGCACAGGCGACATGGCGATGGAGAGGGGCGACGCCAAGGGGGCCCTGGCGGAGTACGACGAGGCCGTCCAGCTTGACCCCAAGGGCGCCGAGGCCCACACGGGGCGCGGCGGCGCCCTGCACAGGCTGGGCCGCAGCGAGGAGGCGCTCGCCGCGCTGGGCAGGACGGTCCGGCTCAGCCCCGACGACCCAATCCCGCGCATCATTCGCGGCCGCGCGCTCGTCCGCGCCGCGCTGCGGCGCGCGGCCCGCCGCGGGAGGCGCCGCCTGTCACGGACACGGAGGGGGGAGGGCCGGCGGGGCCGCGGGGCCGCCGCCCGCGGCCGCAGGACGGCGATCGCGTCCCGCCCCGGGCGCCCCCTGCCCGCGGCGCGGAGGCCACTGCCCGCGCGGCGCAGTGCGGCGCGGCGGCCGCATTGCATAAATCAGGCGCGCACGGGCCCGCATGCATGGGCGGGGCAGCCGGCGGCGGCGACGGCGGCGACGGGCGGGCGGACGCCCCAAGGCCCAAAGATCCCGACATACACAAAAGCATTGTAAGGGAGATTACAAGGGCCATCGTCGACCATCCCAACATTGACGACATTCGGGCCGGCCGCGCAGGCAGCGCCGTCCGCATGCTCGACGAGATGACGAGGGCGGACGGGACGGACACCGTGGCCCTGGCTGCAAAGGCCTACGGGAGCCTCAAGGAGGGAAGGTACGAGGAGGCGCTCGAGGCGTTCAGCGGCATTGTGCGCAACTATCCCAGGCTCACGAGGCTCCACGAGGCGAGGGGCAGGGCGCTGTACGGCCTGGCCAGGTACAAGGAGTCGCTCGAGGCGTTCGACAGGGCCGTGTCGATCGAGCCCGAGAGGGCCGCGGCCCACAACGGGAGGGGCAGGGCGCTGCTCGGCCTGGCCAGGCACAGGGAGGCGCTCGCCGCGTTCGACAGGGCCGTGTCGATCGAGCCCGAGAGGGCCTCGTCCCACGACGGGAGGGGCAGGGCGCTGTACGGCCTGGCCAGGTACAAGAGGGCGCTCGCCGCGTTCGACAGGACGCTGTCGATCAATCCGGGCAGGTGGAAGGCGCACCTTACGCGCGGCGAGGTGCTCAAGAAGCTGGGAAAGTACCGCAGGGCGCTCGCCGCGCTCGACGAGGCGGCCAGGCTCAACCCGGGCAGCGCCGAGCCGCACATTACGCGCGGCACCGTCTTTATGGATGCGGGGCGGCACCGCAGGGCGCTCGTCGAGCTCGACGAGGCGGTCCGGCGCGATCCAGGCAGCGTCAACGCGCAGCTGGGCCGCGCCACGGCGCACGGGGCGCTCGGACGGCTCGACAGGTCGCTCGCCGCGCTCGACGAGGCGGTCCGGATCGCGCCGGACGACAGCGAGATCGTCGCGGCCCGGGACGCGCTGCGGCTGGACCTCGGCAGGATGCAGAACGGCGGGCGGGGCGAATAGGCGGCGGGGCGCGGGGGCGGCCCGCTGGCGCCGGCGCCGGCCGGCGCCCCGATGCGCAGCGGCGGAGCAGTCATCTACCCCCCCATCTCCGCGGGCGCCGCGGCCGGCCCCGGACAAAGCAGGGCCGCCCGGCGGGTGCTGGGTCCGCGGGCGCCGCAGGATCGGGCGGCCGGGCGGCGGGCAAATGTGGCCCTGTGCGGGCCTGGCCGCGTCAGGGCAGCCCTCATGTCGTTTGGCAGGGCGGCGGGGATCAAGCAGGGGGACGGCGAGGCCCGCCGCGGCCGCGGCCGGGCCCTGCGCGACCGGAACCGCTGCGGGGAGGCGCTCGAGTCGTTCGGCGAGGCGGCAAGGCTGGATCTGGGCAGCGTGCCGGCGCATGCCGGCCGCGGCAGCGCGCTGGCGGGACTCGACCGCCGCGGGCAGGCGCTCGCGGCGCTGGACGAGGCGCCGAGGCTGGATCCGGAGGACGAGTAGGCGGCAGACACGGTGCAAGTTGTGATCCCTGCCGCAGTGCGGGGGCCGGCCGGCAGGGAGCCGGCGGCGCCGGTAGCCGCCGGTTCAATCGTCATGCGTTGCAGTGCGCTCGGCGCCGGCGGGCGCCGACAGGTGCCGATCAAGCACGCGGGCCCACGGTCCCGCCGGACTGCCCGTGAAATTCACGCCGCCTGCTGGATCCGGCGGGCGCCTACGGCGGCGCGGCGCACTCGGCCTGGTACGTCACGCGCTGGACGAGCGTCGTGCCGGCCTCCAGGTTCGGATAGGGGGTCAGGTTGAGCCTGAACCACAGGGGCGCCTCGTCGCCGCCCTCAAGCCCCGCGGCCACGGCCGTCGTTCCGTTGGCAACCGGCGCCCAGCCGCCGGCCGCCCCTACCTGCTCGCTCACCTCGGTTGCTCCGGCGGGCAGGGCCGCGACCAGGACGGCGGTAAGGATGCCCGACAACCGGCCCTCGTTCGGCCCCAGGGCGGGGGGATCCGGCGGGGGCGCGGCGGCCGCAGGGGGCGCCGACGGGGCCCCGCCTGCACTGTCAACGCTCCACGGGGTCGCCCCGACCTCAACCCGCGCGAACGGCAACGGCCCCGAATTGATCAACGTCTGGCCGACGGGCTGCGAATAGCCGCCCGGACTCGCGCTCACGCTCAAGTCCGACGAGCCGACGACCATTGAACACGTCGGCGGCGGCGCGTCCGGCACAACAGGGGGGGCGGGGGTAGGCGGCACGACGGTGGGCGGGGCTGGAGGCAGCGCCGGCCCCGCGCCACCCCCGCCGCCTCCGCTAAAGAATATCGGCTGCGGGGCGGGGCCTCCGGAGGCCACCGTGCCGAACTGGGTCAGGTGATAGGTATAGACGATCTTGGCCCCGCCGTCCGGCTCGTCGATCTGGCACTCGCCGGCCCCGCCGAGCTGGTCATGCACCGCGGTCGTATCGTCGACGGCATCGCACTGCACGTCGATGGGCGTGATCGTACCGTTCCCCCCCTCGGCGCCGCCCCCTTCAACCCAGAACGCGCGGCCCCCCGCCTGCCCCTCGAGGAGTATGCGGATCGGCAGATCAAACACCACGCGCGAGTCCTCGGCGCCGACCTCGACGACCCTCTGCAACAGGACGATCTCCGTTCCGTTCCGCCCGAGCGCATCCTGAGCCTGCTCGGCGGTCGGCGCATCGCCGGCGGCCGCAACGCGCAGGGCCAGCACCCCGTCGGCCGGCACGTGCGAGGCCGTCACGCTCGGCGGGAACGAGACCTCGGCGAACGACGCGGCCACGACCGTCTCGGCCGGCGGGAACACCACCGTGCTGGTCTCCGAGCCGTCCAGCGGCGGCCCGCCCTGCTCCGCAAGATCAGTCACGTTTATGGCCAGGTTGGCCGCGTCGCCGGCACTAGTAAAGTTGCGCAGGCCTCCACCGCCGCCAACGGACGGCGTGAGAACGACCGGCAAACTTGAGGGGGCGGGCAAAGCGGAGGGCGGAGGTACAAGGGGCCCGACGGCGACGCTTATCACTCCACTGAACCCACCCTCTGACAACTCCGAGAGTAGTGCAAACCCATACGTGCCGTCGGGGTTGAAGACATGGACGCGGTCGTCCACGATATTGTCCACCACTACAATCCGGCCGTCTGGGCCGACGGCGACAACGTGGGCATAGACCTCGATCTGACTGGCAAACGCCAGCGATCCGTCAGGGTTCAAGACAGTGATAAAATTGCCCGCGGGTACCACAATCCGGCCGTCCGGGCCGACGGCAACATGCCTAGGGCCGGACCCGAGGTGCCCTGAACTATCCACAACGGCAACAAGAGTGCCGTCGGAGTTGAAAATGCGAATGCCATCACTTCCTGACACCACAATCCGCCCGTCGGGGCCGACGGCGACAAAGAACGGGGTATCAAACGGAATCGTGAGTGCGAGTGACCCGTTTGGGTGGTAGACCTGGACGCGGTCGTTGTCCGGATCGGCAACCGCGATCCGCCCGTCGGGGCCGACGGCGACGTCATACACCTGCCAGAACTCCATCTCTCCTCGGCCATGCGACCCGAACGCCAACACCGGCGTTCCGTCAGACTCGAACACCTGGATGCGGCGCTTGCCATTGTCACCCACCACAATCCGCCCGTCGGGGCCGACGGCGACTTGATTCGGGATATAGAAATGCCCGTCGCCGCTGCCATACGACCCGAACGAGAACGCCTGCGTGCCGTTGGGGTGGAAGACCCTGATGCTATAATTACCCGGCTCGGCAACAACGATCTGCCCGTCGGGGCCGACGGCCGCATCGGTCGGGGAATCAAACCCCGCATGCACGGCGCCATACGATCCAAAGGTCAGCGCGAACGATCCGCCGGGGACGAGCGAGCCGTTGGGATGCTGGACGAGTGAGCCGTTGGGATTGATTGGAAGGTGGACATGGACGCGGCTACGATCGGTGCGGTCATGATTATCAGCGACGACGATCAACCCGTCGGGGCCAAAAGCAACGTCGGACGGATTAGACCAACTCCCATTCACTCTACTGCCTACAAACCCAGACGTTCCGTTGGAAAGCGGGCTATAGACATAGACTCCGTAAGCACCAGCAACTGCAATCTGACCGCCTGGCCCGGCGGCAACACCACTGCCAACGAATGCATGTCTATCTGCCCAGTCCAACACAAATTCAGACGCAAGTGTCCCATTGGGGTGAAATATCAAGATTACGGGAGCCGTACTGCGGAAGGCATCACCCACCACAATCTTACCATCGGGGCCGACGGCGACGTCGACCACATCCACCAGCTTATCTTCACCAGTGCGCGATCCAAACGCCAGTGCGAACGAGCCGTCGGGGTTGAAGACTTGGATGCGGCCCTCCTCGCCCACCACAATCTTACCATCGGGGCCGACGGCGACACCGCGTGGGTGCCAAATCGTACCCAGGCCGCCGCCAGTCCCAAACTCGAACGCGGGCGTGCCGTCGGGGTTGAAAACGCGAGCGGTACTAGACGAACAGCAATTACTATCACCCACCACAATTCGACCATCAATGGGCCCGACGGCAATGCTTGACGGTCGGTGAGGATGCCCAAACATAAACGCAAACGTGCCGTTGGGGTAGAACACTTGGATGCGGTTGTTACCAGAGTCAGCAACGGCAATCATGCCCGGCACGGCGCCCGGCGGCGGGAGGGCCGGATGGGAATCGCCGGCGGCCGAAGCGAGGGTCGTTCCCTCATCCCCCACAGCCAGCACCGCAACGCCGGCGACGGCTGCCAGCAAGAACGAAATCCTGTCCGGCCGCCGCATGCGGTGCCTGCGAAAACGCGCGTATATAACACCACTGCCTGCCGCATCATGACCATGGGCGGAGCACCGTATCTTTGGCGTCCGCTCGACGGGCCTGGAGAGGTCGCCGGCACGGGCGCACAGGGTTGAAACGGGGCGCAGGGCCATCTATTCAGCCTGCAACATCACAAAGATGAACGCGATCGCCCGAAGCTGAAACGGGACGCAGGGCATCTCCCTCCAGCCTGCGAGAACGCAGTGCTGAACCCGGCCTGTGCAGGGAAGTGGAAGGGCAAACCACGGCGCTAGCCGCCATCCTCCGCGCCGCGAGGACTGGCGGCCCCTGCCGAACTCTTTCCACTCTTGCCCCCGCCCCGCGCGTTCCCTTCCCCCGGCGCGGGCGCCCGCTCGGTGATCACGACGTCGACTGACTCGATCGGGGCACTGTCACCGTCGCCGCCCGCGCCGGGCCTCACTGCGACCATGCGCGGCCGCTCAAAGTCGTCCGTGCACTCGGGGCACGAGTACACGAGGACCCGCTGGCCGTCGGGCGCCCTCGGGCTCGACAGGTGCGGGTAGTAGACCAGGGCCGCGCCGCAGTCGGGGCAGTGCCGCCCGCGTATGCGCCTCACGGCGCTGCCTCCCAGGGGCGGCCGCCCCTTCCGGCAACGTTCGCCCCCGCAACCCCGCCCATGCCGAACGGCCGCGGGTGCGGTATTTTCGCATTGCGCGCCGCCGCGGCAGGGCATCCACCGCCGCCGGCCGGAATGCGCGCCCGAGGCCTCGGTTTTTCATCCCGCTCCTTTGCCCGCCGGGGCATCCACCGCCGCCGGCCGGAATGCGCGCCCGAGGTCAGGCGGCCTGCCGGCGCGGCCGGGCCGGCGCCCGCCGCCTCAAGCCCTTCGCCTCCCTCCCCACCCCCGCTCTTCCTCCCGCGGCCGCGGGCCGAGCGGGCTGCCCTGCGGGCGGACGTCCAGCGCCCTGCGCGCAGCGGCCGGAGCTGGATGCGGGGCGGGCGGCTCGCCGTCTGGCCCCGGGCCGCCAGCCTGCATTCGGGCCGCCTCAGGGCATAAATCCCGCCCGGCCGGCCCGCATGCATGGACGGCCCGGCATCCGGCGGCAGCGGCAAAGCGGCTTCCGGGCAGGCCGGCAGCGGCGGCAACGGGGCGGCGGAAGGTAAAGCGGACGCGGATGCCACGGCAGAGTCCAAATGCGCGGACCAGAGCGGGCGGCGCGCCGGGGAACCGCCGCCGCCCGATCCCGATCGCGCCGGCGAGGACCTGGCGACGCACGACGAGGCCGTGAGGCTGGACCCGAACAACGCCGGCAAGCACATTGACCGCGGCGCAGCCCTGCTCAGGCTGGGCCGCAGGGAAGAGGCGCTGGCGGCGTACGACGAGGCGGCAAGGCTGGACCCCGGGGACGCCAAGATCCACTGGAAGCGCGGCGAGGCCCTGCACGACCTTGGCCGCAGCGGCGAGGCGCTCGCCGCGCTCGACGAGGCGCTGCGGCTCGACGGCGCCCTGGCCGTGGCCCGCTTTTTGCGCGGCGTCGTCCTCATGGATCTTTCCGAGTACGGCAGGGCGGTTCGCGACCTCAGGGCGGTCGCTGCAGAGCGCCCCCGCAACGCCCGGCTGCACATGTGGCTCGGGCAGGCGTACGCCAGGCTGGGCCGCGACAAAAAGGCGCTCGCGTCCCTCGGCAGGGCGGTCCGGCTCGGCCCGCGCGATCCCGCCCCGCGCATCGAGCGCGGCCGGCTGCTGGTCAACGCCGGCCGCGGGGAAGAGGCCCTGGTGGACTTTGACCTGGCGCTGCGCCTCGACGCCACCCGGGCCGAGGCCCACTCGGGGAGGGGCCACGCGCTGCTCGCGACGGGCAGGCGCAGGGAGGCGCTCGCCGCGTACGGCGAGGCGCTGCGGATCGAGCCCGGCACGGCCGATGCCCACCTGGGAAGGGGCATCGCAATGCTGCACGCGGGCCGGCACAAGAGGGCGGCGGCGGCGTTCGGCAGGGCCGCGCGGCTAGATCCTACAATGGCCGATGCCCACGCAGGGAGGGGGATGGCCCTGCTCAAGGACGGCAGGCACAAAAGGGCTCTTGCCGCGCTCGACAGGGCGGTGGAGCTGGACCCCGGCGATGCGGTGGCCCACTGCAAGCGGGGCGAGGCGCTGCTTATGCTCGACCGCCCGGGCGAGGCGCTCGCCGCGCTCGACAGGGCGCTGGAGCTGGATCCCGGCAGCCTGGACGCCAGCCTCGAGCGAGGGATGGCGCTCGACGACCTAGATCGAAAGGACGAGGCGCTCGCCGCGTTCGACAGGGCGGTGAAGATCGATCCCGGATACGCCGTGTCCCACTACCGGCGCGGCATTGTCCTCATCGACCTTCGGAGGTCCGGCGAGGCGCTCGCGGCGCTAGACGAGGCGATGCGGCTCGAGCCGAACTCGGGCCACGTGGCCCAGGGGCGCAGCATGGCGCTTGCGGATGTTGGCCGGCTCGGCGAGGCGCTCAAAGAGATAGAGAGGGCCGCCCGGCTCGAGCCCGACGACGAGACCATTACAATCGTCCGCGACACGCTGCTGCGCGCGGCCGCCAGGCGCGGGGCGGCGTAGCGCGCCCGGGCGGGCCAGAGGGCGGGCGGGCGTAGGGCGGGTTGCCGCCGCCGCCGCCGCCGCTGCAAGGCCTGGCGCGGGAGGCGGCGCGGGGGCGGGGGCCGGACGGAGGCACGCGGGGCGGGCAGGGATCGCGGCGCGGCGTCGGATCAGGGCCCCGGCTCGGCATGGCGGGGAGCGCCGCCGCGCAGCGCGGCCGCGCCGGCGTTGCGCCCGCCTCGGCGGCCGCAGCGGCGCCGCTGCCGGCGGGCGCGGACGCCGGGGGTGGCAGGCGTGGCCGCCGCGGGGCCGCCCGCGGCCTCGGGATGGCGATCGTCCCGCCCCGGACGCCCGCGGCGCTGAGGGGGCGCGGCGGCCGCATTGCATAAATCAGGAGCGTGCGGCCCGCATGCATGGACGGGGCAGGCGCCGGGCGGCCAGCCGGCCTAAGGCCCGAAGAGCAGAAAGAGTTCGACAGCATGATGTCGGAGATTGCAAAGGCGATCGTCGAGCATCCCGACATTAACGACATTCGGTCCGGCCGCGCGGGCGAGGTCGTCCGCCTGTTCTACGAGCTGTCGAGGGCGGACGGGAAGGACACCATAGCCCTGATTGCAAAGGCCTACGGGGGCCTCGTGGCGGGAAAGTACGAGGAGGCGCTCGCAGGGTTCGACAGCATGCCGCGCAACCATCACGGCATCAAGGGGTACCACGAGGGGAGGGGCCGGGCGCTGTTCGGCCTGTCCAGGTACAAGGAGTCGCTCGCCGCGTTCGACAGGGCGGTGTCGATCGAGCCCGAAGAGTCCATGGCCCACGAGGGGAGGGGACAGGCGTTGCTAGGCCTGGCCAGGTACAAGAGGGCGCTCGCCGCGTTCGACAGGGCGTTGTCGATCGATCCCGAAATGGCCTCGGCCCACGACGGGAGGGGCAGGGCGCTGTACTGCCTGGCCAGGTACAAGAGGGCGCTCGCCGCGTTCGACAGGGCGGTGTCGATCGAGCCGGGCAGGTGGAAGTCGCACCTTACGCGCGGCGAGGTGCTCAGGAGACTGGGAAAGTACCGCAGGGCGCTCGCAGAGCTGGATGAGTCGGCCCGGCTCAACCCGGGCAGCGCCGAGCCGTTCATCACGCGCGCCAACGTCTTCATGGATGTCGGGCGGCACGACAGGGCGATCACCGAGCTGGACGAGGCGGCCCGGCGCGATCCCGGCAGCGTCAACGCGCAGCTGGGCCGCGCCACGGCCTATCAGGTGCTCAAGCGTCCAGACAAGGCGCTCGCCGCGCTCGACGAGGCGGTCAGGATCGCGCCGGACGACATAGAGGTCGTCAGTGTCCGGGACGCGCAGCGGCGGAGCCTCGACAAGATGCGGAGCGCCGAGTGGGGCAAGTAGGCGGCGGGGCGCCCCGAGGCGTTGTGCAAAAAACACGGGCTCTTTCGAGCCGGCGCCGGATGCGCACGCGCTCCGGGGCCCTCCGCGCGATGCCTTGCCGGCCGCCGCCCGATCGGGCCCCGCGCTTTTGGCATAGCGCTGTCGCTTGGCCTGCCGCAGGGCGATCATGATCGGAGGGGCCCCAGATTCCCGGTGATCATGTCTACGGCCGGCGCCGGCGCGGGCCCGAACACGATGCACGCCGCTCCGCTCCGCCCTGGCCGCGCGCGGCCCGCGTCGGCAACCGCGGACCACGGAATCCCCAGGCGGTCGGCGCGCGCCTTGAGACCCCGCATGTCCTCGGGGTCGGCGGCGCGCACCACGACCCTGGCCTGCCCCGGGCCGAGCCATGCCTCCACCCATGCAGGGTGCGATGCGCGGACCCGCTCCAGGGCCACGACCGAGGCGCGCCCGACCAGGGCGGCGATCCTGCCGCGCCCCATGCCCAGATCCGCCCGCACCGCGACCGTGAGCCTTGTATCCGCGTCCGCGCCGCCGTGCGACATGCCGGCCGGCCGCGGCCGCACAAAATTATAGCTTTATCCGGCGGTTCCGCGGCCCCGCCGCCGCCGGCCGCCGCCGCGCTCCGGCGGCCGCACTGCATAAATCGGGGGCGCGCGCCCCGCATGGCGTGGGCGGGGCGGGGGGCCGCGGGCTGGAAGGCGGGCAGCCCGGGGGGCCGGACGCGCTCAAGGGCACGGCAAGGATCACCGCAAGGGCCATCGTCAACAATCCCAACATTGCCGACATTCGGGCCGGCCGCGCAGGCGAGGCCGCCCGCAGGCTCGACGGGCTGTCCAGGGCGGACGGAACGGGCGCCATGGCCCTGATTGCAAGGGGCCGCGAGGGCCTCGAGTCGAAAAGGTACAGGAGGGCGCTCGCCGCGTTCAGCGGCGTTGTGCGCGCCCATCCCGATCTGGACGGGGGCCATTTGGGGATGGGGCAGGCGCTGCTCGGCCTGGGCAGGTACAGGAAGGCGATCGCCGCGTTCAGCAAGGCCGCGTCGATCGAGCCCGGAGCGGCCTCGGCCCACGACGGGATCGGCAGCGCGCTGTTCGGCCTGGGCAGGTACGGGAAGGCGATCGCCGCGTTCAGCAAGGCCGCGTCGCTGGACCCCGGCAGCGCGGGCGTCCACCTCAGGCTGGGCGAGGCGCTGTGCAGGGCGGGCCGGCCCAAGAGGGCGCTCGCCGCGCTCGACAAGGCCGCGTCGATCGAGCCCGGCAGGTGGAGGGTGCACCTTGTGCGCGGCGAGGCGCTCTTGGGCCTGGGAAAGCACCGCAGGGCGCTCGCCGCGCTCGACGAGGCGGCCCGGCTCAACCCGGGCAGCGCCGAGCCGCACATCACGCGCGGCGCCGTCCACATGGAGGCGGGGCAGCCGGCCAAGGCGCTCGCCGAGCTGGACGAGGCGGCCAGGCTCGATCCCGGCGACTCGAATGTGCAGTTGGGCCGCGGCGCGGCCCACGTGGCGCTCGGCCGGCCCGGCGAGGCGCTCGCCGCGCTAGACGAGGCCGTCCGGCTCAGCCACGGCAGCGGCGATGTTGTCGCGGTCCGGGACGCGCTGCGGCGCGACCTCGGCAGGATGCGGAACGGCGGGCGGGGAGAATAGGCGGCGCGATCGGCTGCGCTGCAGTATGGGCGCCGCCCACCAGACTTGAACTGGCGACCAACGGATTAACAGTCCGACGCTCTACCACGCTGAGCTAGGGCGGCGCGATCGGCGGCGCCGGAGGATCCGATTTAACCCTTCCGATCCCCCCGCCGCCGGGCGGCGCGGGCGGCGGCGCCCTAGTTGAACCGCGCAAAGAACTCGCGTATGGGCCCCGCGCGCGACTCTACGATCTCGACGATCTCGACGTGCTCTTCCGCGGTCGGCTCGCGGCGGTGGAACGACTGGAACGCGGCGAGCGCCGAGCCGACCATCTCGCCGACAAAGAACCCGCACATAAAGTCGCCCGGCCTCTCGGCGTTCCACACCTGCCCTATGCGCGGCGAGGCCTCCGCCCTGCGGTACAGCCCGAGCGTGTCGTCGACGAGGCCCTCCGTCCTCTTGCGGAACTCGGCGTCGAGGGCCATGCCGCGGCGCCTCAGCCGCCGGCCGGCGCGCCGTCCATGCCGGCGCGCTTTTCGTAGACGTAGATGCCGTCGAGGAACACGCGGTGGTCCTTGTTCTTTACGCGCGTGTTCTGCTGGAGGTTCGCCGCCGTCTGCGTGACGTCCGTCAGCACGGGGCCCGTGATCACCACGTCCTCGCCCTGCGGGTCGACCCTCGTGCCGCGCCCGACTATCCTGGCGCGGCGCGCGGACCGCTCGCCCTGAAAGTTCTCGACGAGCACCTCGCCGCCGTCGACCCTCACCGTGATCGGAAAGTGGGCGTACACGACCTTCATTTTCACCGTGTACCCCTCCTGCACGCCGCCGACGAGGTTGCGTATTGTCGAGCACGCCGTGTTCAGTATCGAGTAGTCGCGCCTGCGCCGCCCCGCCGCCCTCGCCGTCACCGTCCGCCCGTCGCCCGAGACCTCGATCCCCACGGGTATCCTCCTAAAGTCCTTCGTGGCGTCGCCCAGCCTGCCGCGCACGCGCATCATTCCCTTTGCGAACCGCAGCTCGACGCCGTCCGGCACGTCGATCACCTGCACGAGCCGCTCGGCGGGAACCGAGCCGCCGGCGCGCCGCGGCGCGGGCGGCGGGGCGGGGGCGGGGGCCGGCGCGGGGGGCGCGCCGGCATCCTCGTCAGTAGACGTACCCAATCAGGAACCCCCCGATGCCCTCGCGGACGGCCTCGGCGTGCGACATTACGCCGCGGCTGGTGGTGACGAGCAGCATGCCGCGGTCGTACGACGGCAGGTACTGCTGCTCCCAGAACGCGTACTCGCCCTTGCGCACCTTGAAGCGCGGCGAGATCGCCCCGCACTTTGTGATCTTCGCCTCGAGCCTGACGCGCAGCTTGCCGCCGCGCCCGTCGTCGATGCGCTCGTACCCTCCAATGTACCCGTTCTCCTTGAGGACCTCCAGGACGCGCTCGCACAGCGTCGAGGCCGGATTCACGAGGCACTCGCCGCGGCGCCGCGCCTCGGTGTTGTACAGCGTGACGAACAGGTTTGCAAGGACGTTTGTCGCGGGCAATTCGGTCACCTCAGCTTCCTGAACCCCAGCGAGGCGGCGACCTCGCGGAAGCACCTCCGGCAGATCATCAGGTCGTACTTTTGTATGACGGCCGTGTAGTCGCCGCACCGCTTGCACCACCGCGAGCCGCGCCCGAACTTGTGCACCCTGCGCCCCGTGGCCTCGTACGAGCGGTCCTTTGCCACTACGCGGCCACCTCTATTCCGAACCTGCCGGACACGAACGAGCGCGCCTCGTCGGCGGTAATGCGGTGCGAGCGGCCCACCCTCGCCTTGTGCTTGCTGCGCTTGCGTATGCCGAACCCCGGCCTCGACAGGGAGACGCACACGTCCAGGCCGATGATCCCCACGGTCGGGTCGTACTTTACGCCGGGTATGTCGATGTGCTCGCGTATGCCGAACGAAAAGTTGCCAAAGCCGTCGAACGACCTGCGGGCGACCGCGTTGCCCCTCGCCTCGAACAGCCGCGAGGCGAGCGCCTCGGCCTCGCCGCCGCGCACGGTGACGGAGACGCCGATCGGCTCGCCCTTGCGCACCCCAAAGTCGCGCTGCGTGCCGCGCGCGCTGCGCGGGCACGGCTTGCGGCCGGATATCTGCTCCAGCGCCCTCTTTGCGGCCTCGAGCGCGGGGCCCGACTGGCCGACGCCCATGTTGAGGACGACCTTTTCGAGGCGTATGCGCCTCATTGGGTTGCCTTGGTCGGCGGCGGCGGCGTCCGGCGCGGGCGCGCCCGCCGCGGCCCCGGGCCGCGCCTCGCTGCCGCCCTCCTGCGCCATTGTCATGTCACTGCCCCTCCCCGCCGGGGATGCGAATCACGGGCCGCTCCCGCCCGACGGCCATAATAATGCTGGTCGGGATCTCGATCTGCCTCGCCTCGCCGCCGTCCCGTATGGACAGCGTCGCCATCCGCTCCAGCACGAACGTCCCGTCGCGTATCTCGGCGACCTTGCCGATGCGGCCGGCGTTCGCCCCGCGCGTCACCATGGCCAGGGCGCCGGCCTCCAGGCGGACGACCTCTAGCATTTCCTGGGACGGAACCCTGATGAGGCACGAGTCGCCGATGCTGACGGGGCCCGCGCCGTCCCCGAGCAGTATCGACCGCCCGTCGTGCAGGCCGATCTGCGTGCGGCCGCCGCGCACGGTGGTCTTTGACGTCACGGCGCACAGCTTGCGGTCCCTCTCCGAGTCGCCCTCCATGCGGACGGGGCGCAGCAGCGCGCCCCCGCCGGGCAGCATGCGGTACGCGCCGGCGCCCTCGAGCTCGACGACGTCCATGAGCCCCGCGCCGTGGTGGAGCGACCTGCGCTTTACGCCGTCCACGGAGACGCGGCCCGAGTAGATCGGCGCCTTTGCCTCGCGCAGTGTGCCCGCCAGCCGCAGCGTGTCGCGTATCAGGACGGCGATCGGCACCGAGGCGCGCTTTGGGTGCGGCCCCGGCCTGACGGTGACGACGAACCGCTTGTCCTTGCGAGTAATGCCCCAAAAGAGGGGCGCCATCTGCCGCTTTAGCTTTTTGCTGCCCGCAATGCTGACCATTATGCCCCTGCCCCCTTTGCCTTGTCGTCGTCGTCGTCTAGGTCGTCGTCGTCATCATCATCGTCGTCGTCGTCCAGGTCGTCGTCGTCGTCCAGGTCGTCGTCGTCGTCCAGGTCGTCGTCATCATCATCGTCGTCGTCCAGGTCGTCGTCATCATCATCGTCGTCGTCCAGGTCGTCGTCATCATCATCGTCGTCGTCCAGGTCGTCGTCCAGGTCGTCGTCATCATCATCATCGTCATCGTCGTCGTCCAGGTCGTCGTCGTCGTCCAGGTCGTCATCCAAGTCGTCGTCGTCCAGGTCGTCGTCATCGTCATCATCATCATCATCGTCGTCGTCCAGGTCGTCATCATCATCGTCGTCGTCCAGGTCGTCGTCGTCGTCGTCCAGGTCGTCATCATCATCGTCGTCGTCCAGGTCGTCGTCGTCGTCGTCCAGGTCGTCATCCAAGTCGTCGTCATCGTCAAAGTCCTCGTCCAGGTCCTCGTCGTCAAAGTCCTCGCCCAGGTCGTCCGCGCCTCTGGCAGCGCCGGTGCCGCCGCCCCTGGCCGCTTCGCCGGCGGCGCCGGCCGCCGACCCTGCCGCCGTTCCGGCCGCCGTTCCGGCCGCCGTTCCGGCCGCCGCCAGCGCCGCCGTCACGGACGAGGACATTGACGGCCGCCGCGCGCGCAGCAGCGAGGCCATGCCAGAGGCCGCGCCGTACGAAGTGTCCGCCGTCGCATCCGCCCCGGCCGCGGCGCCGGCCCTGCCCTTGGCGGCGCCCCTGCCCTTGGCGGCCCTCGGCTCCCTGCCCTCGATGCGCGCCGCCCGCCAGGCGTCGCCGAGGTCGAGCGCCGTGATCACCACGTTCGATGCGTGTATCTTGACGTCGTACTTTTCGCCCTTTGCCTTTTCCTTTTGCACGCCGTTTATCGTGACCGTGCCGTCGCCCGTGTTCACGTGCGTGACGCGGCCGTCGATCTTTTTGTTGATGCCGCGCGCGATCCGGACCGTGTCGCCGACGCACAGCCTCACAGATCGGCGGCCGTACTTTGCGCGAAGCTCGGGCGACAGGTGGCCGCCGACCCTGCCGCCGAGCGCGTGGAGTGGCGCGTCCCTGCCGTACTGCCTCCTGCGCATCTTCGAGGGCCGCACCATCCCGCTACACCACCATCGAGGCGAGGTTCGCCAGCCTCGGCCACTTTTCGGACGCCTCGGCGGCGACGGGCCCCTTGATGTCCGTGCCCTTCATCTCGCCCTCTGGCGTCGTCAGGACCGCCGCGTTGTCCTCGAACGACACCCGCACCCCGCTGAGGCGCCGCACGGGGTACTTTTGCCTCACAATGACGGCCCCGTGCACCTGCTTGCGCAGCTCGGCCGGCCCCTTCTTGACGACGACGTTGACAAAGTCGCCCACGGCGGCGGCCGGCAGGCGCGACGTCCGCGTCTTTGTCTTTTGCACCATTACAATCTCCAGTATCTTTGCGCCGCTGTTGTCGGCGCACGATATGCGCGCGCCGATCGGCAGGGCGCGCGTCACGTACGGGCGGAACTCTTCGACGCCCTTTGCCTTGCCCCTGCTCCTGCCCTGGGACACTAGCCGCGCACCTCCACCACAACGTACGAGACGGACTTTGCGAGGGGCCGGCACTCGGCGGCGAGCACGCGGCTGCCCTCGCGCACGTCGAGGTTGCCCGGGACGTGGGCGTGTATGCTGCTGCGGCTGCGCGCGTACCTCTTGAACTTTGTAAAGTAGACGGGCGACTCCTTTTCGATCACGACGGTGCCGCGGGCCTTTGCGCTCACGACGGTCCCCTCGAACAGCTTGCCGCGTATGCGCAGCGAGCCGTTGAACGGGTTGGCCGACTCGGACGGGTCGGCCGCGCGCGGCGGGTCGGCCACGTCGATCCCAATGCTGCGCGCCCCGCCGCGCCCCGCCGCCGTCATTGGGGCGTCCCTCCCCCCTTGCCGGCGGCCCTCCGCCGGCGGCAGCGGCGGCGGCCGCGGGGCGCCGCGGGCGGCCCCGAGCGCAGCCGGTCCTCGGGCCTGCGCGCAATGAGCGAGCCGTCGATCTCGGCGGAATCGGACGGCGCGCCGCCGCTGCCGCCTGCCCGGGCCGCCGGACCAAGCCGCCACACCGAGCCCGCCTTTGGGTACGACCGGTACGGGCCGCGGCCGTCCGGCCGGCCGCCGGCCGCCGCTGGGCCCCGAGCGCGCTCGGGCAGCAGGACCAGCATGTTCCTCGTCTCGCGGACGACCGTGCCCGAGGCGCCCACTATGCCGCGGTTGCAGGACCGCACGACGCTGGCATGCAGGCCGACCAGCCCGCGGCGGTGCGGGCCGGCGGCGGCGGCCGGGCGGCCGCGCTGCGCTGCGGGCGTCATTTGGCGTCCCCCTCGCCGCTCTTTTCGCCGCCGGGGGCGGCGCCGGGGCCCGTGCCGCCCCTGCCGCGGGCCCCGGCCCTCTCCAGGTCCGCGGCCCGCTCGAGCCGCAGCTCGCTCAGCCGCGTCATTATCCTCGCCACGTTGCGGCGCATGGGCCGTATGTTGCCGCTGTCCTTTTTGATCGTGCCCTTGCCGGCCTCGCCGCGTATCTTTACCAGGTCCGTGCGGGCATCCTGGAGGCGGGCGCGCAGGTCCTTTTCGCTGAGGCCCCTAATGGCGCTCATCTTCATGTAGTCCACTAGGATGCGTCGCCCTCCCTTCCCGCGCCGGCCGCCCTGCCGCTTCCGCCGGCGCCGGCGCCGCTTCCGCCCCTCCTTCTGGCCCCGCGGCCGCGCGGCCCAGGCCCGCCCTCGCCGCCGCTGCCGCCGCCCTCGGGCGCGCCGGCCCCGGCGCCGCGCACGCGGCTCGACTGCTCCCGATGCCGCTCGCGCGCCTCGCGCTGCTCGCGGTCGCGCTGCTCGCGGTCGCGCCGGCGCCGCTCGCGCTCGCGCTCGCGCCGCGCGACCTCGCGCGCGTCCTTCATGTCGAACTCGGGGCGGTACCGGTCGGCGAGCGCAATGCGTATGCGTATGCCGATCAGGCCCATGGGCGTCTTTACGTCTATTACGTCCTCGCGGACGATGCGGTCGGCGTGGTCGCCGGCGCGCGGCAGTATGCCGGCCGTCTGCTTTTCAAACGCCGACCGGTCGCCGCGCAGCTTGCCCGACACGGTGATCTGCACGCCGCGCGCGCCGGCCTCCATGACCTGCTGCAGCGTCCACATCATGGCGCGCCTGAACGCCGTGCCCCTCTCGAGGTGCGACGCCATCCTGCTGCACATTACGCTCGGCGACAGGTCGGGCTTGTCGATCTCCTCGACGGACACCTGCGGCTTGTTCATGCCGTAGTCGTGCTCCAGGCTGTCGGTGAGCTCGCGTATGGTCGAGCCCTTGCGGCCGATCACGATCCCCGGCCTTGTGACGCGCAGCGTCACGTGCGTGCCGTCCGGCTTTGGCATGATCTCGGCGGCGTCAAAGCCGGCGTCGCGTATGCGGTTGCGCAGAAAGTCCTGGAGCAGCATGCGGTTGTACTTGTCGTGTATGACCTGCTGGACGACGGACGTACGCTACACCTCCCTTGCGACGACCTCTACGTGCGTCATGACGTCGTTGCGCGGCGTGGCCCTCCCGTGCGCGCGCGGTATGAACCGCTTTACCGACACGCCCTTGTGCGCCGACATGCCGACTATTCGGAGCCGCGCGGCGTCCATGCCCTTGATGCCGGCGTTGTGATCCAGGTTGTCGAGGAGCTTTAGGACCTCGCGGGCGGCCTTTACGGGGTAGCGGCCCGCCATTACGCCGGTGTCCGAGCGGTGCCCCACCTGGTTCTTGAACCTGCGGAACGGGACGGCGCGCTTCTTTTTGATGACGTCGCCGAGGTAGTCGCTCGCCCTGTCGAGCTCCAGCCCGCGCAGGGCGCGGGCGATCTCGCGCGCGTGCTTGTGCGACACCTTGACCTCGCGCAGGGACGCCCTGACGTGGATCGACGGGTCGTAGCCCTGGAAGGCGTACCCGAACCGGCCGCACATGGCAACCACTACTTTAGGGGCACGTACAGGCTGGAGCGCGACGCGCCGACGCCCGGCGCGCCGTGCGAGACGCGCCTTCCGCTGAGTGAGTATTCCCCGACATAGTGGCCGATCATCTCGGCCTTTATCTCGACCTCCTTGAACTCCTTGCCGTTGTACACATGGACTGTCGTGCCGACCATGAAGGGCAGTATGATGAGGTCCCGCAGGTGCGTGCGTATGCGCGGCGGCGGCGCTGCCGCCGTCGCCCCCTGGCCGCCGTCGCCCCCCTGGGCCGCGGCGGCCCTTGCCGCGCGCATGCGGGCAATGACCTTGCGCTTGCCGTCGGTGACGCCCCTCTTGAGGGACCGGCGCTGCCTTGCGCCGAGCAGGCCGCGCAGCTTGTCGATGGGCATCTTTTCGAGCTCGGCCATCGCCACGCCCCTGTACTCGAACACCTTTACCATTGCTGCGCTCCTCGCACGCGCGCGCCAATCTATGGGCCTATTATATGGTTGCAGTATGTATATAAGGGGCGGGCGCATAGAAGGAGGAGGCCGGCGGGTTTTTGGGCCGAAATTTGGGCAGAGAGTGGGAGAGGCGCGAGGCGATCGGCGGCAGGGGGAGGGTGGAGGCTGCGCGGAATGCAGCGGCCGGCGGGCGATCGTCGATCGCATCGGGAGGCCGGGCGGCGGGAGGGTGGCAGGCGGCGGCCGGACAGGCTCCGGCGCCGCAGCGTCCAGGCGGCCGAATGCACGATCGCCCCGCGGGCAGCCCGGAGCGGGCGCGAGATTCGCGGCCCGTGCCGGCGATCCGGCGCCGGCCCGAGCGCAGCGCAGGTCTGGCGAACGCCGGCCGATCGCGACAGTGCGGCGCGCCCGGGGCGGGCGGACGAGCAGCAGGCACGGCAGGGGGCTGAACACGCGCCTAGAATGCACGGCGGCGGCGTGCAGAGCCTTGTTGCCGCCGGCGCCGCGGCCTGCCGGCCATGACACTCGATGGCGGCGCTGCCGGATCGCCTCCAGCGCCGCCCCCGCCCGCCGCGCGGCCAGCGCCTCGACGCGATCGGCGCGAGGGCGCGTCCAGGGATGCTGCCGCGCCTGGCCCGCTTCGCAAGGCTCCTTGCGGCCAGCGGGATCGCGGTTCTGGCGGCCGCGGCCCGCCGGTTAGGGGGAGGGGGCTCGTCGCCGTCGACAGGCAGGGCAGTGCGCCTTTCCGGCCCTGTGCCGCGGCCCTGGCACGGGGTTCGGGCTTGCGTCGTTCAGCGGGGGGCCGGCCTCCGACGGGATGGCCGGCGGCGTCTACGGGCCATCCGGCGGGGACGGCCGCGCGTGCGGGGCGGCGGGGCCAGGCATGCCCGCCCCGTTCCGCGCGGCCCACTTCCCCGACCCCGCGCCTGGCCAAGGCGCCAAGTGGATGCGCGCAGCGTCGACGCAGCCTGCCATCAACATAGGCTGCAAAAAGTATCTTGTGCGGATAGGGGGCAGGGCGAGGGATCCTGCGTGGCACGGCCGCGGCGCCGTCGACGACGCGTTCGACGAGATCGAGGCGGGGCATGTTCCGGCTGGATCAATGATCACGAGCCCGGCCTTCCGCCGCCCCGCCGCCCCCGCCTCTTCCCCATAGGGGACGATCTCGGGGTTGGCGAGGATCGCCTTGCCCCTTGCTATGAAGAATGTCGAGCGCGGATCGGCTGGGGTGCGGGCGAGTATCGCCCTGTCGGTCGTGTCCAAGTCGGGGGCCGCACGGTCAGTATCCCGCACGGCGCCCAGGACGGCTGCGTCAAGGGGCGCATGCAGCGGCCCGGCCCTACCCGGCAGCCCGAGAGGGGGGCATGCAACCCGGCAAGGATGCGCGCGGCCCGCGGGCCGCGCCGATTATGACGGCCGCCTCCTCGCCGAGCGAAACCTGCGAGGCGGCAGCGAGCATGATCCCGTGCCGCTCGCCGCAGCATCGACTCGGCGCGATCCGCGTGCGCGCCTCCCGCCTGCGTCCCCATGATCGCCCACGTGCCAAGGCGGCCGCGCCGCTTTTCCACGGGCCTGGCCGCGCGGTTCTGCTCAAAATTCGTGCTCGCCGCGGCGTCCCAACCACCCAGCGCCGCACGCCTTGTGGCCGCTCAAGGGCCCGGCTTTTCTGGGCCGGCGCTGGATCGGCATCGCGCGTTATTGCGACGGCGCGCGCTCGATCAAGGGCAGGTTTAGGGGCACGAATTATGAGCAGAACCTTTGCCGGAACCGGACCCGCCGGCGCACGCCCGCTGCGGCGCGCCCGCCAGTCTTATAACCCCGAATCCAGCGCTCGCCGCGATGGCAGAACCGGCCGCATGCACGCTGTGCGGCGGCGGCATTGAGCCGCACGGCCGCGGCAGCCGCCCGGCCTACTGCAAGCCCTGCATGGCCCGGGCCGACAGGAAGATCGCCAGGATGCCGCGCGTGGACTGCAGGGAGTGCGGCAAGACGTTCCCGACGAAAACCCGCGCCGTCCACTACTGCTCGGATGCGTGCCGCTTTGTCGCCACGCGCCGCGCCAACATCGAGAACCAGCGCAGGTACGAGGCCGACCCCGAAAAGCGCGCCCTAAAGAGGGCGCGCGCAAGGCTGGCCGCCGCCACCCGCCGGGCCAGGGCGCGGGGCGAAAAGCCGCCGCCGATAGCGGGCCGCGACGTCGGGAGCCTAAAGCGCAACGCAAGGGCGGCGGAGCCGTACGCCTGCGGGCTGTGCGGCCGCGACTTTGCGCCGTACGGCGGCAGGCGCCCGACCTACTGCAGGCGGTGCACCGCCAAGACCGACAAGGAGATCGGCAGGGCGATGGCCGTGGACTGCAAGGAGTGCGGCAAGGAGTTTTCCACGCTGAACCGCGTGGTCCGGTACTGCTCAAAGGCGTGCAGGGCCGCCGGCCGGATGCGCAACACCAGCGAGAGAGCCCGCGAGCGCAGGGCCGACCCCGAGGCCCGCGCCCTGGCGGCGGCGCGCAGGAGGGCGCGGCACGCCGCCGACAAGAGCAGGAAAGAGGGATCGGCGGGCAGCTGAACGCATGGCGCGGGCCGCAGCCGGCACCGCGCATTGCCCTGACTGCGCGCCGGCTGGCGAGGGCGGGCACAAGGAAGGAAGAGGGAGCAGAGGCCGGGAGTGGCGGTTCGCGCGCGTGTACCGCCGCCGCGGCGGCGCGCAAGGCGGCGCATGCGCGGCCCGGGGCCTGTTTGTGCACATCATGAACTACACGGAGGCGCAGGCGGGCGCGCAAGGCGGCGCATGCGCGGCCCGGGGCCTGCCGGGCGGGGCGGCATGGGCGCGCCGGCGGGCGCCCGTAGCCGCCCTGCCACCTTTCAGACCATTCGGCGGCGATCCCCCCCCCCCACTTCTCGGCCGCCGCAACCGCGCGCTACACGACGGCCTTCGTGTCGACCTCCCTCGGCCCGCACATCGGAGCCCGGCATAGCCCGCAGCTCGCCCGGCGCGCGGCACGTCGACACGCCGCGGTTGGTTGCGTCCGCCCACGCGGCCGTGTACGCGCCATACCGCATGCCCCGCCCCTTCCCCCACATAGGCATAGGCAACGCGGCGGCGTCGCCGATACCTGCGGGTTGGCAGCAAGGGCGGCCCCCCGCAACCTGCGGCGGGAGGCTCGGCCGCCCCCCACCCTCCCAACACCGCATGAAGATTCATCGAGCGACGGGGAGGTGGAGGAAAAGGGAGTGGAAAAAGAGCGCAGGCTCACATCACGGCGGCCTCGAGCTAGCGGGCGGCCGCAGCCGTGCCGTACCTCTTGTTTGTGCATGCCGGCTCCCTTGAAAGGTCGTAGCGGGCGGCATCAAGGGCGTCGCGATCGACTCCGAGCGCGTCCGCAACCGCCCCGTCGAGGCCCGTGCGCACGGGATCGTCATAGACGCGCCAGCGCCCGATGCTCAGGCGCGCGCATGCGTCGAATGCCGCGGCGAGTATCCGCATCGAGTCGTCCTCCAGCGCCGGCACGTGCAGGCGCTCTAGGTTTGAGAGCGACCACCGCGGGTACGCGAACGCCTTGGGATCCTGCACCCCGATGAGCGAGACTACGCCCGCGGTCGAGTTCATGTACGCCGCCATGGCCTTTGACCATACCTCGGCGTACCGGCGCCCTGCGCGGCCGGCGCTCCGGGGCCCGCCGCTGCCGCCATCGCCGCTGCCGCCATCGCCGCTGCCGCCATCGCCGCTGCCGCCCACTTCCATGCCCGGCGGTCGCGGGACGACCGGCGCCCACGCCGACCCCACGGTCGGCGCATCCGCGTACAGGACCGCCACGTGCGCAAGGTTCGTGCGCACGCGCTCGGGGAACAGCAGATGCCCCCGCCGCGCCCACGCCCGCTCCGCCGCGCCCTCCATGCCCTTTCGGGGGCGTATGTAGTCCGACGGAGTGGCCCGGATCGTGCGGATCGAGCCGGTGTCGTGGCCGTACACGGAAAGGACGCAGTCCTTGCCCGGAAGCGCGGCCTCCTCAAAGGCGCCCCGCACCTGCCGGCCCACGTAGGCAATGTCCGCGACCTCGGGGAGTCTCCGGGCCGCGAACAGCCTGCCGCCGGCGATGCCGGCGAACATGTCGTACAGGCGCTGCGAGAGGAACTGCACGCGCGACCAGTCGCCGTCCGCCATGGCCCTGTGGGGCACGTCGGATGCAAGTATGTCACCGCTCGCGGCCGCGGCTCCCCTCCGCAGAATTCCGGCGACGGCCTCGGCCTCGACGGCCGTGCCAGGGTTGCGGGTCAGTTGGTACACGCGCGTGGGCCTTTTTGCGGCGGCCTTCCCCGCGCCGCCCCCGCCACCCCCCCCCCCCCCCCCCCCCCCGCGGCCCTTGCGCGCCGCCTCAGCACGACGAGCATCTCGGGGATGGTGGTATTCTCCGAAAACCAGTACCGCACGGGATCGCATGCGACGACAATGGTCTCGACATGGAACTCTTCCGCAAGGTGGCGCCTAATGCTCAGAGTGTCGCTGTTCGTCGCGGCGACTAGCGGGAGCACGAGCGCCACGGTTCCCCGTGGGCCGCACAGGTGGGCGGCCAAGAGCAGGAACATCGGGCCGCTGCTGGCCCTGCCCACCCTTACGGGCGAGCTCTTGAACAGATACGCCTCGCGGTCGGACACCTTTTTCCTGGCGGCGGGTCCGAGCTGCTGGTGGCGCAGGTCGTTGCGAGTGAACGGCGGGTTCATTATTACCAGATCGGCCCTGCCGGCGTACGAGAGCGACTCTGCCGGAGCGCCCGAGTCTATCTGCCTTGCGCGGTGCTTTTCGCCCCACTCGCGCACGGGTAGCGTTCCCCCCCTGCCGTATTGCTCAAGCGACCCCGCCGCGGCCCCGCCATCCGTCGCGCCAAACTCCGCCTGCAGTATGTTCATCCTCTCGAAGCGGGTGGCCGGCGACAGCAGGCCGAGCGTGGTCGCCGCTATGTGCAGGGCCGTGTCGTTGATGTCGATGCCGACCAGGACGTCCTCGATGATTGTTCTACCGCTGTATCCGGCCGGCCTGACGTCCATGATGCGCTCGGCGGCGGCCATCAGGAGCGTGCCGGTGCCGCAGGCGGCGTCGATGACGCGCATCTTGCCGAGGCTGCGCGGCACGTCCCTCCCGCCCCGTATGGCCAGGCCGGCGAGCATTATGGATGCGGGAACCGAAGTGTAGAACGAGCCGTCGTACCGCCCCTCGAGCAGGCGGTGGAATATCCTGCCGAGCACGTCGTGCCTGAGCCCCCCCACGCTTCCGACGGCGTCGCGCGCCCAGCGTATGATGCCCCCGACCGAGCGGGCAAACGACGGCGAATCGAGCGCGTCGAGCACCTTGACGGCCGCGGCAAAGATGGGCCTGTAGTCGACGGCAAGTATCAGGTCCCACGACGACCGAAGGCGCGCGGCGGCGTTGGCGCCGCCCCCGCAGTCTGCAAGCGCCGCGGGCGGCCACCTCCCCTTGAACGGCCTGCCGGTGCGGGCGTCCACGGACGGCCGCATGCCCGCCAGCTGGTCGCCGAGGCGGCCGTGGAACATCGCGGCGGACGCCAGGACGAGTAGGGAGCGCTTTGCGGCCGGCCGCCAGTCGCCGCTCCTGCTCGGAAGGTCCATGGCGTCGGCCAGCCTCTTGCGCTCGCCAGCCGCAAGGGATTCCACCGCGTCGTCTAGCGCGGCGTCAAGCTCGCGGACCAGCGCGTCGGGGTCGCCCAGGTCCTTGGCCACCCTCTTTGCTGCCGCTACAAGGTCGCGGACGGTGCCCCTCTCCCACAGGGGATCGCCGCCGCGCCGGCGCGGGGCCTCTTGCTGGGATCCGTCGAGCGTGCGCTGCGGCATCCGGGACCTTGCATGCGCCCTGCCCACGACGGCGTAGTCGATCTGCATGTCCATGTCGACCATCCCGGCGGTGCATCCCTTTGGGTACACGACGGCGATCGCAGAGTCTGCAAGCTGCAGTGGCTCCAGCCGTCCGGCCGCCTGGCGCACCGCCTCGTCCCTCTTGCCCGGCCCGAAGAGCTTGCACTCGACGATCACCGCATGCCGGTCGTGCCTGATGAATATGTCGGCCCTCTTCTGCCCGCCGATCCTTTTCTCCTTTTCGGCCCGCATCCCCGCCTTGGCAAAGAGCGCGCAGAGCTCTGAGTTGAGGTTCGGCTCGTACTCGCCGGACATGCCGCGCCGCCGCCGCACAGGGCCCGCAGCCCTCAGCGCGCAGCCCTGCGCGCAGGAGCGGCAACGGCGGCGGGAAACGGCGGCGGCAAAAGCGCTGGCGGCGCGCGTACACGGGGCAGCAGGCGATCAGAGCATCCCCATGGCCGTGGCCAGGTCCTTTGCCTTTTCGGCCGTCCTGAACTTTACAAAGGCCTTTTTGCCCGAGATCGTGCGCGCCGTGTTGATCGACGCAGGGCGCTGCCCGTACAGGACCTCGACGGCGGCGGCAATGTCGGCCTTTGAGGACGTGCGCTCGACTATAAAGCACACCTTGGCCTCGCCCTCGACCATTGCAAATGTGCGCTCCGTGTTGTACGGGCGCCGTATGATCGTGTGCGCCCTGTCGATCGTCATCGGCGCGCGGCGCCTGCGGCCCGCCTTCTTGGCGCCCTCCCCGCCGGCGGCCCCGGCGCCGGCCTTGGACTTGGACTTTGGCCTGCCGGCGCGGGGCACGTGCGCCAGGCGCGACCCGATGCCGCCGAGCGACGGCCTCACTGCGCACCGCCCTCCCGCTCGGAGCCCTCGGCAGGCGGCGGCGGCGCCTCCGCCGGCGCCGGCTCGGGCGCCGGTTTCGATGCGGGCCCCGCATCCCGCCCGCCGCCGGATGCGGCCGCATCCTCCGCCCCAGATTCGGTGCCGGCGCGTCCGCTCCGGTGCCGGCGCCTCGCCCGCAGCCTCCTTTCGCGCACCCTGCCAGGCAGATCCGCAGAGGCGGTCCGCCCGATCACGTCCAGCGCGCCGGGGGTGTACACTACGAGGCGGCCCTGCTCGGAGCCGGGCGCCAGGTCCAGCACGCTCAGGTCGCCGGCGCGCACGACGTCGACTCCGGGTATCGAGCCGGCCGCGCGCAGGAGCGGGGGCGTCTGCGAGCCCCGGGGCGGGGGCGGAGCGGGGCCCGCATCGGGCGCCGTATCGGGGCCCGCATCGGGCGCCGTATCGGGGCCCGCATCGGGCGCCGGGGCGGGGGAGTCTGTCCCGCCGGGCACCGAGCCGCCGTTCTCGCCCCCGCCAACTACAAACAAAATGCTCTTGCCGGCCTTTTTGGACCGCCCGCGCAGCGCCGAGCGGCCGGACCGCGCGCGGCGCCGGACGAGCCGGCCGACGTCAGGCCGAAGGCCCAGCGCGCCGATCACGCCGGCCAGCTCCGAGGCGCGCTCGATGCGCTCGAGCTCGCCGGACACTACGATCGGCAGGCTGCGGCCGGCCGGCACGAGGTGCCCTCGCCCCTCTACCACGGAGCGCACGGCCGTCGCCGCGATCGCCGAGCGCAGCGCCAGCCGCCGCTCGCCGCGGTTTATCCTCTTGTGGATGCGCTTGTTCGAGCGCGGGGGGTGCGCCTGCCTGCCGCCCCTCGTCGAGGCAACCTCTGCGCCCTCGCCGCCGCGCCCGCCCGCGCCGTCGCCCTTGATGCGCGCCACGCGGGACCGGCCGCGGCCCGTCGGCGGGTCGAACGAGTCGGCCGAGTTGTCCATGCCGGCCGTCGGGTGGACGCCCTTTGGCTGGTACCTGTGCGAGTCGAGTATCGTGTACGCCTTGTGCACCAGGTCTCGCCTGAGCGGCGAGGCGAACGCGTCGGGCAGCGCCGCCGTCCGCCCGCCGGCGGGCGAGCCGTCGAGCCCGAGTATGGCCGCCTCGCCGGGCGGCGCGCCGGCCGCGGGCGCATCGGCCCCTTGCTGCGGCGCGCCGGCCGCGGGCGCATCGGCCCCTTGCTGCGGCGCGCCGGCCGCGGGCGCATCGGCCTCATTTTGCGCGCCGCTGCCGCCGCCGCCGCCGCCCCCCTCGGCGCTCATGCAATGACCTCCAGAATGTTCGGCTTGGATGCCCTCTTGGGCGCGTTGCGCACCTGCGCGCGCATCTTTACGAGGCGCCTGTACGTGCCGGGAACCGACCCCCTGAGGACGACATAGTCGCCGCGCACGATGCCAAAGTGCTTGTACCCGCCCGGCGGGTTGATCGCGGTGCGGGCCGCCTCGGCCGCGGCGGCCGCGGCGGCCGACACGGCCGTGCCGCGGCGCCCCCCCGCCCGGCGGCGCCTGCCCCTGCCCCTGCGGCCGCCCCCGTCCCCCGAAGGGGCCGACGCGGCCGCGGCGGCCTCGGCCTCGGCGGCCCTCGCCGCGGCGGCCTCGTCGGCCGCGCGGGCCTCGGCGGCGGCCTTTTCGGCCCGCTCGCGCTCCTCGTCGGCGTTGCCGACGGCCATTATCCTCTTGTTGTACTCGACGCGCTGGTGGAACCCCATCTGCCCGGCGCGCGGAACGGTGTACATGACGTACTGCGGCGAAATGGGCCCGAGCGAGCCGATCTCGCGGACGGTCTTGCGCGACTTGTGCTGCTTGCGCTTTGCGCCCATGCGCTGCACGACGCCCTGCCAGCCCTTGCCCTTTGTAATGGCCGCCACGTCGACTCCCGCGCCGGCCTCTAGCACGTCGCCGACGCGCACGTACCTGCCGAGGTTCTCCGAGAGGTAGTCCAGCTTTGCGGCCGTGTCGCCGCCGTCGACGGCAGACTCGAACACGTACGGCCTCTTTTGCTCCAGGCCGGCGGCCCGCGGCGAGACGGCCAGCACGGCGACCACATCCTCGACGGAGGCGAGCATTGCCCTGGCGGACTCGACGGTCGCCGCCGCCCCCGCGGGGCCGCCGTCGTCGTCGTCGTCGCCTGCCCTTGCCGGCACGGCCACGTTCTTGGGGAGGTGCTTTGAGAATTCCTTTGGTATGTCCTCGGCGTACACGTCAAAGGCGGCGCGGCGCCCGCCGCTGTCCCTCTTGTACCCGCGTATGCCCAGGACGAACACGGGCGGCGTGGCGATCACGGTCGCCGCGCTTACGAGCTGCTTGCCGGCGTTCGGCGTGTGCTCCCTGTCGTCGATCGTTACGAGCTGGACGCAGCCTGCCTTGAACCCCGCGTGGGCGAGCAGGCGCGGCGCCGGGTCCCCCTTTCCGGCCTTGCGCGGCGGGCGCGTCGACGCCGATGCCGGCCACCCGCGTATGCGCGCCTCCATGCTCTTTGCGCGCTTGCGCGGATAGTACGCCATGCTTCCGCGTCGCGGCTGGCTGTGCTTGCGGTGGCCCACTGCGCATCACGCTCCGCGCGCGGCGCGGCGGCCGGCGGCGCGCCGGGCGGGGCCCCGCGGCGCAGTGCTGCGATTCAACGGCGCGGCGGCCGGCCGTTTTAATATATACCAATCCTTTGAATGCCGGCGGGCGATCGGATCGGGCCCCTGCGCGCCCGTTCCGCCCCCACCCCCCCGCCAAGAGGCCGCGCGCGGCATCCCCCGTCATGGACGGGCCGCCGCGCGGCCTGGGCGGAGGGGCGGCCCGGAGCGCGGCGGCGGGGCCGCCGCCGATCCCGCCCAGGGGGGCCGCCGCCCGGCGGGGGAGGGGAGTGGAGGGGCGAAAGCTCGGGTCCAGGCGCTTAGCACGGCTGAAAGCGGCGTGGGGCGAGTCGCACTAGGCGTCATGAAAGCTAGGGCCCGAGATCTCGCGTGGAGCCGCCCGGAGCGCCTACCGGCCGCCGCCGGGCGCGGGGGGCGGCGGCGGCGGCGGCGGCGGCGAGGGCGCCGGCAGCGGCCCCTCTATCCCCTCGTGCAGCATCGAGCGCACGCCCGCGCCGAACGGGTGGTCGACTATCCGGGCGCGCGCCGAGTCGTCGCCCTTTAGCTGCCAGTCGAGCCAGTTCGTGACAAAGTAGTTGCGCATCTGGTGCGGCAGCAGGACGAGGCCGCCGTCGTCGCGCACCCACGCGAGCATCTCGTACTCGGCCTGCGCGCCGCCGGGCTCGAGCGGCACGCGCAGGCCGCGGGCGGTCGAGCCGGGCGCGTCGAGCAGGTAGTCGTCGTCGACGGCCTGCGAGTGGCCCTCGTCGGCGAGCTCGACGAGGGCCTTTTCGGCCTGCGCGCGCTCGTACGCGGCGCGCGCCACCGGCTGCCGGTTGTCGGCCGTCGGCCACGCGCGCTCGATCTCGAGCGGGTACGTCTCGGACGCGTTCCCGCCCGCCTGCACGTACCACCGCAGGTGCAGGTCGCGGAACACCATGTGGACGAACGCGTCGTCCGAGCCCGTCACGAGCAGGAGCGGCCTTGGAACGCCCGCGGGGGGGTCGGCGCCCGCGGGGCCCGGCAGGCCGCCGTGCGGCTCCCACATGCGGGGAAGGCCGTTGTTGAAGCCGACGGCCGTGTCGACCCCGGGCAGGAACGCGAGCGCCGACTGGACGGTCATCGAGCCGAGCGAGTGCCCGACGGCGCCCGTGCGGGACGCGTCGATCATGCCTGCGAGCAGCCCGCAGGCGGCCTTTTCCCCGCCGGCCATACCGAGCGCGGCGCGGCACTCGGGACCCGGCAGGCTGAGGGCGCGCATCTCGGCGAGGACGGCGCGCATGTCCCCGAGGCGCTGCTCAAAGAGGGCGCCCATCATTCCGCCCGCCTCGATGCCGCCGCCGGGCCTGGCCCGGAGATCGGCCGGGTCGGGCATCGAGCCGGCGTCGTGTATGGGCCCCGTGTCCAGCCCGTACAGCAGCAGGAAAAAGTTGGCGAACAGGCGCTGCCCCGCCTCGGACGAGCGCAGCGCGTACGCGTCGGCGACGCCGCCGGGGCCGGCCGCCGCCGCAAAGGCCGACGCGGGGTCCTCAAAGACGGGCGAGTCGGCGCTGTCCGACGAGTGCGCTGCAGTGACGACGACGTACCCGTGGCTCGCCAGGTACTCGGCGGCCTGGCTCCACGTGAACAGGCCGCCGCCGAGCCCGTGCACCATTACCACGAGCGGAAAGGGCCCGTCGCCGGCGGCAGGCGGCGCGCCGCGGTAGCTCTGGTAGCCGAACGTGCGGTCGCCGCGCAGGGCGGCCGGCGCCGCCGCGGCCAGGCCCTCGCCGCCCATGTGCATGCCGAGCAGCGTCTGCCGCTCGCCCGACGCGGGGGCCCACAGGGCGGACGGGTGCACGGCATGCCCCGACGCGTCGGCGGCCGGCCGCTCAACGCGCGACGCGCCCGGCGGCGACGGGTAGTAGATGTTCGTCGGCGTCGTGCTCGGGTCGCCGGCCTCGGCGATGCGGGCGAGCAGCCGCGAGTACTCGGGGCCCTTGTACTCGGCGCCCCACGCGTCGAACGGCCGCGACGAGTCGCGCACAAAGTTGGGCACGACCCCGACGGCGTACGGGCCAGGCGAGTAGGCCGACGAGGCGGCCGCTCCCTCAAAGAGCGGCAGGGAGTCGGCGGCAGGGGCGGAAAAGGAGGGGGCTGGGGGCGGGGCGGACTGCATAGGGGGCGCAGGGGGCGGGGCGGGCGCAGGCGGGGCGGCGGGAGGGAGGCCGCCCGCATCCGGCCCGGCGTCCCATCCGCGGGCCGCAAGGCGCTCCGCCGTGGCCGGCGTGACGCAGGCGGGCGATCCCGCGGGCCGGACGGCCAGTACCAGGGGCGGCCCGCACTCGACGTCGGCCGCGGCCGTGCCGGCGGCCGTCTGGCGCAGCGGGGGAGGAAGAGGAGGCGCAGCGCCGTCCGCGGCCGCCCACGAGAGGGGCAGTAGGGGCGCGTCCGGGGCGGGCGCGGCGGCGAGAGCGCACGCGGCGGCGGCGAGGGCGCACGCGGCGGCGGCCGGCAGGGCTGCGCAAAAGCCGCCGCAAAGGCCCCGCGTGCCGGCCATGCCCGCACGCCGGCGGCCGGCGCAGGGTTAAATCGCTTTGCCGGCCGGCGCGGCCGGTCCCAGTAGTTGAATATGTGGCCCATTCTCCCCAAAAAACCGGCCCACGTAGGCGTGGATTGCGCGGTTTGTGACGGCAATGTCGGCACATTTTCATCTACAGGGTCCTTGCCCTTCCCCTCGGCGCAGCGCGGCCCGTCCGGCGCCCCGCCCGGCCGCGCCGGGCGCGCGGGCCCGGGATCCCGCCCGGCGCGCGGCCGCCGCGGCGCGCCCTAGATGCCCGACCGCAGGACGGACAGCACGCCGAGGACGGCCTCTTCCAGGCGGACCGTCTCGGTGTGCTGGCCCGGAAAAAAGTTGAGCGTGCGCGCGTTCTGGACGCTCCTCATCGAGGCGCCGAGTATGTCGTGGATTCCGCGGTCGGTAGATCCGAACGCGATCAGGAGCGGCCCCGCGCCGGGCGCCGCATGCATCCGCACGTCGGCCGCCGAGGCGGGCCGGCCGCGCCGCGACGTGAGGATGACGCGCCCGCCCCAGGACGACACGAGCGAGCGAAGCGGGCCGCGCTCCCGCACCCTGTACCCCCAGTACGCGCCGGCCTCGCCGCGGCCGATCTCTTGCGGCGCGGGGGCGCCGGCCCCGCCGCTGCCGAGGCGCAGCGTAACGCGCTCGCCGGGCCGCCGGCCGCCGCGGTACGCGACCGGCTCGTCGGCGCCCACGTCGGCGTACAGGGCGCCGCGCCTTGCGAACACGACGCCCTCGCGCACGCCGCCCGCGGCTGGGCCGAGGCCGCCCGGCGGCGTGTGGCTCGGTATCTTGAGCGGCTTGAGGGCGCCGGCGTACCGCAGGTCGGGATCCTTCGGGTACAGGCGGCGGCGCAGGAACGGCGGCGTCTCGGCGTACCGCAGGACGGCCGCCAGCAGGCGGCGGTCGGGCGGCGGGCCCCCCTCGTCGTACACGCATATCTCGGCGACGCCGAATATTGCGCAGGCGCGCGCGATCGACGAGACCTTGCGCGACTTGTCGAGCCTCGTCGCCTCGTCGGCCAGGCACGAGTCGGGTATGGCCACGGCCAGGTGCACGGGAGGAGGGGGAGGGGGAGGGGCGCGGGCGGGCCCGCGGGAGGCCGCTCCGGCCGCGGCGGCGCCCGGCGGGGCCCGGCGCCCCGGCGGCGTGGGGCGCCCCTGCCGCCCGCGGCCGCGCCGCTCGCCTCCGCGGCCGGAGCGGCCGCCGCCTCCGCCGCGGCCCCCCTGCCGCCCGCGGCCCCCTCGGGGCCCGCCGCCACGCGGTCCGCGGTCCCTCCCCTGCCTGCCGCGCCGGCCGCCCCCTGCCGCCGCCGCCATTGCGGGCCGCGCGCGGGGCGGCGTATAAAGAGTGCAGGGCTGGGCCGCGGCGGAGGCGGCGCGGACGGGGAGTGAAAAGACGGCTGCCATGCTGCTGGGATCGCCGCCAAGGCCGTAGCGGCATCGGGGCGGCAGCCCCCCGCTCGGCTGCAGCCGACTGCTGGGCGGCCGTATCAGCGGCCGTCGCCAGGATCGGCGGCGGCAGAGGCGGAGGCGGCATCGCCTCCTCCGCCCCCGTCCTGCGGCGGCCTTGTCCCGCCGGGCATGGGGTACTTTGAGGCGGCCTCTTCGTACACGCGGCCGGCCTCGTCGTCGGGCACCGCCTCGAACGACCCCGTCGAGGCCGGTATCCGCACCAGCCGCACGCGCGAGTTCTCGGGCGGCGCGCCCGACTGGGCGCCGGCGGCGCGTATTCCGGCGGCCGCCAGCACTGCCGCCTCGCCGAGGGACATGCCGGTGCGGTACGACTTTTCAAGGAACGGCGAGGCCCTGTCGGCGCCTGACCCTATCGCGATCGCGTCGTACTGTATGTACGCCCCGCTCGGGTCCGTCAGGAACATGCGCGGCGCGCCGCCTGCGTCCACCCCGCCGATTATGAGCGAGACGCCCAGCGGCCTGACCCCCGCGTACTGGGTGAACTGCTGGCACTGGTCGGCAAGGTGCTTTGCCACGGCCTCGACCTCGACCGGCTCGTCGTATATGAGGCGGTTGCTCTGCGAAAAGAACCTGGCGTTGTCGACCTGGCTGCGCGCGTCGGGCACGTAGCCGGCGGCGACTGCGCCGAGGTGCTCGTCTATCTGGAACATTTTCTGGGGGACGTCCGAGACCTGGAGCTTGCGGTGCCTCTCCTCGCCGGCCATAACTATTCCCTCGGCGCACTTTACGCCGACGGCGGCCGTGCCGCGGCGAACCGTCTCGATCGCGTACTCGACCTGGTACAGCCTGCCGTCTGGCGAGAAGACCGTAATCGCTCTGTCGTAGCCCTGCTGAGCCGGAAGCACGGCGGCGCATTCGTCCGGCGCTATTTAATGGTAAGCGGGGCGATCGCCCGAGACCGCTAGGCTGGCGGCTTGAGCGCTTACGGCGCGCCGCGCCGCAGCGGCAGATCGCGGGAGGGCGCGCCGCGCGCATCTGGAGCCGCTCCGGCCTCGGCGCGGGCCCGCCGGATGCGTTCGCGCGCCTCAAAGCGCCGCCGGCGGTCTATGGCCTCGGACATCCCGTCGTCGAAGCCGCGCTCGATGCCGCGCTCGATGCCGCGCTCGATGCTACGCTCGATGCTACGCTCGATGCTACGCTCGATGCGTTCGTCAATTCTTCTGGCCAGGCGCTCCCTGTTTTGGCGGGCCATCTCTTCCATCTCGCGGTCGCACTCGGCCACCTCCTCGGGGCTCAGCGGCCCCGAATAGGCGGCGCTATTCTCTCCCGCCATCGTGACGCCCCCCCATGTGGGCGCTTGATGTCCCTTGTGATGCCGTCACCTCGCCTAGCCGCCCCTCGGCGCGGGCCCGCCGGATGCGTTCGCGCGCCTCAAAGCGCCGCCGGCGGTCTATGGCCTCGGACATCCCGTCGTCGAAGCCGCGCTCGATGCCGCGCTCGATGCTACGCTCGATGCCGCGCTCGATGTGCTCGTCAATCCTTCTGGCCAGCCGCTCCCTGTTTTGGCGGGCCATCTCTTCCATCTCGCGGTCGCACTCGGCCACCTCCTCGGGGCTCAGCGGCCCCGAATAGGTGGCGCTATTCTCTCCTGCCATCGTAACGCCCCCTGTGTGGGCGCTTAATATTCCTTATGATGTCGTTCGCTTCGTCCAGCCGCCCCTGCCTCTTGAGCACCCTTGCCCGCGCGCGGCCGGCAGACTCGCCTTCGGCGGCAAGTTCGGCCCCCAAACTACGGCCAGGCATGGGCCCCGTCCGGTCGTCGGGCGCCTTGCCTAGCGTACCGGGCGCCGTGTGCGGGGCGGCCTCGGCGGGGCGGCGTCCGGCGTCGAGCGCCTCGGCGGCCAGGCGGTAGCTCTCGAGCGCGTCTGCGGGGCGGCCCTGCGACTCGTGCAGATTTCCGGCCGCCGTGTGGGGGAAGGCATCCGACGGGTCGGCCTCGGCGGCCAGGCGGTAGCTCTCGAGCGCGTCTGCGGGGCGGCCCTGCGACTCGTGCAGATTTCCGGCCGCCGTGTGGGGGAAGGCATCCGACGGGTCGGCCTCGGCGGCCAGGCGGTAGCTCTCGAGCGCGTCTGCGGGGCGGCCCTGCGACTCGTGCAGATTTCCGGCCGCCGTGTGGGGGAAGGCATCCGACGGGTCGGCCTCGGCGGCCAGGCGGTAGCTCTCGAGCGCGTCTGCGGGGCGGCCCTGCGACTCGTGCAGCTTTCCGGCCGCCGTGTGGGGGAAGGCGTCAGACGGGTCGGCCTCGGCGGCCAGGCGGTAGCTCTCGAGCGCGTCTGCGGGGCGGCCCTGCGACTCGTGCAGCTTTCCGGCCGCCGTGTGGGGGAAGGCGTCAGACGGGTCGGCCTCGGCGGCCAGGCGGTAGCTCTCGAGCGCGTCTGCGGGGCGGCCCTGCGACTCGTGCAGCTTTCCGGCCGCCGTGTGGGGGAAGGCGTCAGACGGGTCGGCCTCGGCGGCCAGGCGGTAGCTCTCAAGCGCGTCTGCGGGGCGGCCCTGCGACTCGTGCAGCTTTCCGGCCGCCGTGTAGGGGGACGCGTCCGACGGGTCGGCCTCGGCGGCCAGGCGGTAGCTCTCGAGCGCGTCTGCGGGGCGGCCGAGGCGCTGCAAGATGCCGCCCATGGCCGCGTGCGCGCTTGCGTACCGCGGATCGATTCCGGCGGCGCGGGCGTACGCCGCTAGCGCATCCTCGTGCCGGCCGGCCTGCTCCAGGATGCGGCCCATGGCCGCGTGCGGGCTAGCGTTGGCGGGATCGGCCGCTACGGCCTTTTCGTACCGGCCGAACGCCTCGTCGTACCGGCCGAGGCCCTCGGCGGCCTTGCCGGCGATCACGTGCCGCGCGGAGGGGTCCCCGCCGGATCCGTCCGCCGCCTCGGCGGCCCTGCCGTAGAGGGCAGAGGCGGCGACCATGTCGCCGCGCAGCTCCGCCCTGATCCCGCCGAACAGCCGGAACATGGCGGTGAGCGGCGGCATCTGATCGAGGCTTTTTTCTATGTGCCGGAGCACCACCCACACCACAAGGCGCCGTCGGTACCGCTTGGATCCCGCCCCGTGCACGTAGTCGTTGCGCACGATGTACACTATTCGCGTCGCGTCGAGCAGGGCGGGGTCGCCCGCGAACACGCTCACCATGCCCAGCTCGTCCTGCACGGACCTAATGTCGTCTATCCCCTGAACGCGCCGGTCGAGCCAGATCAGGTCCGCGGGGCCGAGGCGGGACACGATCTTCGCAAGCTCGGGGAGGTCGGCGGCGGTGATGCGCAGGTAGACGGGCGTGTCCATGCGCTCCGCGGGGTCGAACATGCGCTGCCCGACCTGGCGGTAGAACACCTCAAGGCACGTCGCGGCGGCGATCGGAAGGTGCCTTCAGGCCAGCTCGCCGCCCATGCCGGCCAGCTCCTCGACGTCATAGTACAGGTCGAACGCCTTGGCCATGTTGTCGCCGATGAGATCCGGCGATATCCGGCCGAGCCAGCCCCTCTTTCGCGCCAACGCCGGCGGCCATTTTTTACGGTATATTAACTTAGCCTTTTGTACGCATGCGCCGTGCGTGCACACTCAGGTCTCTGGTAGCATCTGCGCCTAGCTTGCCAACTGCTAGCGCAGGGCACGGCAGGAGCCGGCACAGACCTGAATGCGCACCGCCGTGCGGCGGCCCGGCAGCGGATCCGGGGGCGCCCGCGGCGGGCGAGGGCAGCCGCTCGGGCGGATCCCGGCGGCGCAGGCCCGCGCCGGGCGCGCACGCGCGGGGCGCGGGTTCCGGGCGGCGGGAAGGGGCCCCGCCGCCGTCCGCGCCGCGGTTCGGCCCGAACCGCCCCGGAAGGCGCAGGGCCCGCGCGCGGCGCCCGGCGCCGCAGGCGTGCGGGGAGGGGGAGGGCGCAGCTGGCCGCGGACCGCGGGGCGGAAGGCTCCCGCCGCGGCGCCGATCCCCGCGATCCTTATAGCGCCCGCGGCCGGCGGCGCGGCATGGGCCGTCGCGGCAGGCCGCTCCCCCGCGGCGGCCGGGCGCGGTTCGCGCGGGGGGCCCTTGCCGCGGCGGCCGCGGTCCTTGTCGCGGCCCTCGGCGCGGCGGCGGCGGCGGCGGCGCCGGCGCTCGGGGCGCAGGGCGCCGAGCCGGCGTCGCTGGCGCCGGCCCCGACCCACGTGGCCGACCCGGCGCTGACCGTGACGGGGGCGGGCAGCGGCAGTGGCATCCTCGCCCCCGGCTCGGCCGCCGCCAACTCTACCCACATGTTCGTGGCCGACGCCGGGGGCGGGCGCGTGCTCGTCGTCGAGATCGGCGGCGCAGGGCGGCCGCCGCGGCCCGCGGCGGCCCTCGCGGTCGGGGGGTCGCCGTACGGCGTGGCGGCCAACGCCACGGGCCACCTGTTCGTGTCCGATCCCGCGTCGGGGCGCGTCGCGGTGCTCGGCCCGGGAGGGGAGCCGGCCGGCGAGCTGCCGGCGGGCCCCGGCGCCGGAACCATGGACTGGCCGGCCGGCGTGGCCGTCGGCCCCGACGGGCGCGTGTACGTGGCCGAGCGCAACGCGGGGCGCGTCCTCGTGTTCGGCGCGGGCGGCGGCGGCGGCGGCGGGGAGCCTGCCGCAATATCGCGGGCCGGCCCCGCGGGCCGGCTGCTCGCGCCGGCCGGCGTGGCCGTCGGCGCCTCCGGCGAGCTGTACGTCGCCGACGCGGCGGCCGACGCCGTGCACGTCTTTGGGCCCGGCGGCTCGCACCTGCGCACGATCGAGGTGCCGCCCCTGGGCGGGGCGCGGGGCAGCCCGCACGGCGTGGCCGTCGACCCGCGCAGCGGCACCCTGTACGTCGCGTCGCTGCTCCAGGGCGCGCTGCACGCGTACGGCGCGTCGGGCGAGCCGGCGGCCGCGCCGGCGGCCCTCGCCCCACGGCAGGGCGCCGCGCCGGACGCCGCGCAGCCGCGCCCCCTGTCCGTCGCCGTCCGCGGCGACGGCCTCCTGCTCGTCGCGGACGCGGCCAACGGCAGGGCCGTGCTGGCGCACCCCAACGGCACTGTGCACTCGGTCGCCGCCGGGCGCCCGGCGGGGGGCGCCGGAATAGGCGCCCCGTTTGCCCCCGCCGATGCCGCCGCGGGCCCCGGCCCCGGCGGCGCCGCCTACGTCGCCGACGCGGGCTCGGGGACAGTGTCCGCGTACGCGCCCGGCCCGCCCGGGGGGCCGCCCCGGCTCCTCTGGACGTCGGCCGGCGGCGGGGCTGCCGGCGTCGCCGTCGACGGCTCCGGCCGCGTGCTCGTCTCCGGCAGCGGCGCCGGCGGCGGCATCGGGGTGCGCGCGCTCTCGGCGGCAGACGGCTCGCCGGCCGGCGCGCCGTACGCGGGCGCCGGCGGCGGCTCCGGCCGCCCCGCGGGCGTGGCCGCCGGGCCGTCCGGCGAGGTCGCCGTCGCGGACCCCGCCGCCGGGGCAGTCCGGCTGGTCGGCGCCGGCGGGTCGCCGCTAGGCGCAATCGCAGGCCTGGACGATCCCGTCGACGTCGCGTTCACGCCGGGCGGGTCGGTCGTCGTCGCCGAGCGCGGCGCGCACGCGGTGCGCGAGTTCGGCGCGGGCCCCGGCGGGTGGGCCTCGCCGGGGCCGGCCCGCACGGTCGCATCGTTCGGGCTCGGGGACGGCGGAGTGTTCATGCCAGAGGCCGTCGCAGTCGACGGCGGCGGCAGGATCATCGTGGCCGACTCGGGCGGCGCCGCAGCCCAGGGCCCCCGCGTGCAGGTCCTTGACTACGCCGGCCGGCCCGTCTCGCGGATCGGCGGGGGCTGGGAGGGAGCCGCCTACGGCGCGCCGGCGGGCCTCGGCGCGGCCGCGCAGGGCGGGACGGTCCTGCTGGCAAGCCCCGCCGCCGGCGGCTCGGTGCGCGCGCTCGCCGCGCTCGACTCGGAGGCGCCGGCCGTCGCGTCTCTCGGCATCGCCTGGGCCGGAGGCGCGCGCACGCTCGGCCCCTACGCGGAGGTCGCCGCCAACGTGACATTCACCGAGCCGGTGGTGGTCAGGACGGCGCCGCGGCCGGCCGCCGGCGGGGCCGGCTCCGCGGGGGAGGGGGCCGCGCCGCCCGGCCCGCCGACCCTCGCGCTGGGGATAGCAGGCGGCGGGCGAGCGGCGCTCGCGTCCGACGAGTTCTGCGGCCCGGGGAACGGCACCGCGCCGTACTCGTCGGGGAACGGCACCGCGTCGCTGCTCTTTGCCTACACGGTCCTGCCCGGCGAGCGCGCGGCCGCGCTCGGCCGCGCGCCGGCCGGCCCTGTCGCCGCGGGCGGCTCGTCCATTACCGACCTGGCCGGCAACAGGGCCGCCCTGTCGATGCCGGCAGCGCAGGGCGGGCCCCCGGCGGGGCCGGCGGTGGCCGTCGAGGTGAACGGCAGCGCCGGCGCGTTCCTCCCCGTGGGCCTGCTCGTCGCCGACGCGTCCGCGGCAGACTCGCGGGCCGCCGGGCTGGCCGCGTGCGACCTCAACAGGGAGGCGGCGGCGGCCGGCTCGTCCGGCCCGTTCCTGGCCCTTGCCGCCGCCGAGGCGCCCGGCGCCCTGGACGCGGACGCGCCGGGAAACTGGGCCGACCGCAGGGCGGCGCTCGCGCTCGGCGCCCTGCGGGACAGCCACGGCGGCGGCCGCGGGCCGTCAATGTACGTGACGACGCTGCCGGACGAGGCGCTCGCCACCCCCGCCGGGCCGATGCCGAACTCGACCGCAGTCGGGTACGCGGACGGGCATGGCCTGCTGCTCGTCGCGACCGCGGCGTCGTCGGCGCCGTCCCTGTCCGCAAGCGGGGGAGGGAACGCGAGCGGCGGCATGCTGTACCGCGCGGCCGCCGGCGGCGAGCACCTGGCGCACGCGCTGTCGGCGGCGATCGGCCCCGAGATCGACGTCCTGCTCCCCATAGTGCAGATCGACGCGTTCGGCGAGCCGGCGCCGGCGAGGGGCGCGGCCGCGCCGTTCTCGCACGGGCTGTACGGGCTGGTCCTCGGCCACCTGCGCGACGCAGGCGGCATTGTCGACGGCTTTGACGCGGGGCTGCTCAACTACGACCGCACGAGGCGCGCCGAGTTCAACTTTACGGCGCCGCACGGCGGCTGGGGCTCCGACGCGGCGGCGCTGGACCTGAACCTGGCGCTGCTCAAGGGCCAGGTCGGGGACGGCCGCGCCGCCGTGCTGTACCTCGGGTCGGCCGCCGAGTACGTGCGGCTGGCCGAGGCGGCCGCCGGCCTGCCGGCCCTGTCCGGCACGCGCTGGCTGGCGGCCGGCGGCGTCGCCGCCTCGCCGCTGGTGGAGGAGTCGGCGGCGGCGTCCTCGCTTGCCGCCTCGACCGGCCTGGAGGCCGTCGCGTTCGGCGTCGGGGGAGGAGGGGTGCGCGGCGCGGCGGCGGGGTCCGCGGTGGAGGGGTACGAGGCGGCCGCGGCGGCCGCGCGGGTCGACTCGGTCGTCGGCCCCGCCCAGGGCGAGGCGGCAAGGGCGTACTCGGCGTACGACGCCGTCCAGGTGATCGGCCGCGCCGCGGCGCTGGCCGCGGAGGCGGCGGGCGGAGGGGCGGACGGGGAAGGGGGCGGCGGCATCCCCTCCGCCCGGGCCGTGTCGCTGGCCATGGGCGATGCGGCGCTCGCGTACAGGGGCGCGCTCGGCAACGTCCGGCTCGACGCGGCCACCGGCGACTTTGACCTGCCCATTACGCACGACGTGTGGAGGATGGGCCCCGGCGGGTGGGAGCGCGCGTCCGTCAAGCGCGGCATCGACTCGTGCTCGGTGTCCCTTGCGGCGCCCGACCTCGACTTTGGGCCCGTCAAGGCCAGGGCCGCATCGGCGCCGGCGAGGCAGTCCATAGCCAACACCGGCACGCTCGAGCTGGTCGGCGTCGCGCTCTCGCCGGGCGAGTGGAGCGCGAAAGAAGGGGAGGGGCCGCCGCTCCCGGCGCGCCTCACCGAGTACGTCGACGAGTCGGCCCCCGCGGCCAGGTTCGCCTCCGCGGCAGGCGGCCCGTCGGGCGCCGCCGTGGTTGCAAGGGGCCTCGAGCCGGCCGAAGAGTCCGGCCTGCTGCTCCGGCTCAACCTGCGGGCGGTGCAGTCGCTCGGCGGCGCGGGGGAGATGTCGCAGGCCATGACGTACACGGCGTCGTGCGACTGGCGGGCCGCCGCGGGCGGATGACGCGGAAGGGCGGGAGAACTGGGGGAGGGGCTTTGCGCAGCCCGGCCGCGGCGGCGGCGCCCGGCGCGACCCCTGCGCGCCCCGCAGTCCGCCGCGCGGCGAAAAGGGCGGGCGGGGGCCGCGGGCGGATGCGGCGGATCTCCCGCGCGCCCCGCGGGGCCGCGCCGCGGCCGACCGGCGGCCTTTTTACCGGGCCGCTCCGTGCCTGGCGCATGTCGGGCGAGAGGGGCACCGTCACGCTGCCCGTCCGCGGCGCGGGGCCCTCGCCCGAGCAGGAGGCGCAGCTGCGCAGGTACTTTGAGGGCATGCCCGTGGAGGACATACTCGCGGGCCTAAAGTTCGCCGAGAGCCGGCGCGCCGCGAGCGAGGCCGGCGCGCTCAGGGTCGGCCGCAGGAGCATCATACGGCGCGAGGTGCACTCGGTGACGGCCGAGCAGGCAAGGTGGCGGCTCGACAACTGGAAGACGATGATACAGGGGTACCGCCGCAAGGGGTACAGCTATCCGACGATATCGCGGATCAAAAAAGCGCTCGCCGAGAGGCTCGATGCCTAGGCGTACGCCTCGCGCCTGGTCAGTATGTCCCGCTTGAGGTTGTCGGGCAGGTCCGGCAGGCTCGCCCGGGCCTGGCCGGCGACGAGCGCCTGCGCCTCGTCGAGTATGCCCGACGCCTCGGGGCTCGCGCCGCCGGCCGCGCCGGCCGCGACTGCCCCCGCGGCCGCGACAGCCCCGTCGCCGACCTGCGAGTCGGCGAGGACCTCGCCGAGTATTCGCGACAGGTCGCCTATCGACGAGTTCGCCTCGGGGACGAGGCCGCCGACGGACGCGCTCACGTCCTTGATGACGGCCATGCACGGCGTGAGGGTCACCACGATGTCGCCCATCTCGGAGACGGTGTCGAGGCGTATCTGTATCTGCTCGAGCGACAGCTTTGCGTTGTCGACGATGCGCAGTATCTTGCGCACCTCGGCCAGCTCGGCGGCGTACATGCGCGCGTGCGCGTGGTTGTTCGACTTTGTGGCGGCCACGATCCTCTCGAATATGCCGCGCTCCTTGCGGCGGAGCTTTTCGTCTAGGGCGGCGAGCTTTTCCACCTGCGAGCCGAGGCCGGCGCGGGCGGCCGCTATGCGGCTCTTGAGGGGCGCCCCGGGGCGCACCCGCGACATGACCCGCCCCGGCAGGTTGGCCCGCCTTCCAGAGTCCGTCCACCTCGTGTTCATGCGCGTCGGCCGCCTTTGCGGCGGGCGCTTTAATGCGCCGTGTAACCGCCGCCCGTGTATCCATGGATACAGGGGCTGCGGTGACAAGCCGGCGGGGGAGTGGGGGGGGGGCGGGGGCCAGCGCAGGGGGCGCCGGACACGGGGCGACGGGCGGGCGGGCGGGGGGGGGTGGCGAGGGCGGCCGGGCGGCCCTTTGCGGCTGCGCCTCCGCGCCGCCCGGCGCGGGCGGGGGCGGCCGGAGCGCGGGGCGGGGGGCGGCATCCTACCCGAACGTGAACGTGTACACGGCGGGGCCCGGCCCCGGCGCGTCGATCCGCAGGACGTGCTCCTCGGCCGCGCCGCCGGCCGCGCCGATCACGTTGTACAGGTCGTGCCCGTCTATGCCGAGCACGGTCGCCTCCGGCTCCCCCGCGCCCCCGCCGGGCCGCGCCGACACGTCCGAGCCGCGCAGCCTCTCGGGCACCGGCCGGCCGTCGATCGTGACCTCGAGCTCGGCCGTCCCGCCGGCGACGATGTTCACCTCCTTTGCAAAGTAGCGTACGACGATCGACCCCGAGTCCGAGGCGAGCCGCATGTGGCCCTCCTCGTTGGCCCACGTGCCGCCGACATAGTACAGGTCGCGCCGCTCGCCGGCGTTCCCGGGCAGCTCGTACTCAACCTCGGAGCCCGGCGAGAACCCCTCGGCGTTGCCGAGGTGGTTGCGGCCGTACGCGAACGCGTAGCCCAGGTACAGCTCGGGCGTCATGAACCGCGTGTGCTCGAACGCGTCGATCTCGACGAGGCCCGCATCGGCGGCCCGGGCCCCCGCGCCGCCTAGGGCGGCGGACCGCTCGGCGAGCAGCCCCTGCAGCACGCGCTCGGTCTCGGGGTACGCCCCCTCGCCGATGTGGTCGTACCGGATGTACCCCTCGTGGTCGGCCAGGAAGCGGTGCGGCCAGTAGCGGTTCTTGAACGCGTCCCACGTCCGCATGTCGTTGTCCATGACGACGGGGTAGTCGATGCCGTGCTTTTCGACGGCCCGCCTCACGTTGGCCTCGTCCTTTTCGAACTCGAACTCGGGCGAGTGTATGCCGACTATGACGAGCCCGTCGTCCCCGTACTTTTCCGACCACGCGGTCAGGTGCGGGAGCGTCCGCAGGCAGTTGATGCAAGAGTACGTCCATATGTCGTACAGGACGACCTTGCCGTCTAGCTCGGCGTCGAGCTCGGCGGCGCCGGCCGTGTTGATGTAGCCGGCGATGCCGGCTAGATCGGGCGCCTTGCGGAATCCCGACTTGTCGATCGCGCCGGCCGCGGCGACCGGCGCGTCGGGCGGCGCCGCTCCCGCGCCGCCGGGCGCGGCCGGGGCCTGCTCGTCGAGGGAAGCCAGGCCGGCCGCGAGGGCGGCCACGGCGACGGCGATCCCGATTCCGGTGTATATGGCGGCGCGGGGGACCGGCCCCTTTTCGGCCGTCATCCGAGCAGCACCAGCTCGTTGAGGAGCGGAAAGCTGGCCAGGTGGGACAGCTGGCCCGTAATGACGAGCGCGCCGAGCAGCACTATGAGCAGCCCGACGGCGACCGTGTAGTGCCTCATGTGGCGGCCCATGGCCCGTATGACGGGGGTCGCGCGCGAAAAGAACGCCCCGATCAGCAGGAACGGCACCCCGAGGCCGAGCGAGTACGCTAGCAGCAGGCCGAACGCGGCCGACGGCGTCGTGGCCGCAAGGGCGAGTATAGTGCCCAGGACGGGGCCCACGCACGGCGTCCACCCGGCGGCGAACGACAGGCCGAACGCGAACGACATCGGGTAGCTCGCGCCCGATCGCCTCGGCAGGAGGCGCCTCTCCAGGTTGAGGAAGCGCATGCGCGTCGAGAGGAGCATGAACGCGCCGAACGCGATGATTATCGCCCCGCCGGCCTGGTTGAACCCCGACACGAACCCCGACGCCGAGTCGGCCAGGACGCTGTTGATCAGGGCCCCGACGGCGGCGAACACGACGGAAAATCCCAGGACAAAGAACGCCGTGTTGAGCATGATGCCGGCGCGGCTGACCGAGGCGGAGGGGTCGGCCGCTACCGCCGCCGTCGTTGCGGCCGCCGTCGTTGCAGCCGCCGTCGTTGTCGCGGCCGCTGTTCCGGCCATGTCGCCGCCGCCATCCCGGCCGCGCCGCGCCGCCGGGGGCGGCGAGCGGGCCATCTCGGAGACGGTCGTGCCAGAAATGTACGCAAGGAACGCGGGGATCATCGGCAGGACGCACGGGGCGACGAACGAGCCGAGGCCCGCGATCGCCGCAATCGCCAGCGTCACCTCGGCTCCCATGCGGAGAGGTCGCCCCGTTTTGCATTAAAGCGTATGGCCAAATTCGCCGGCGCGGCATGGCCCTAGGCCTCCGGAGGCGGCGGCGGGCGGGGCACGGCGGTTCCCGCCCGATGTGGCCGTCTCGGCTCAGACATGCGGCCATCGGGCCCGCAGCCCGCATCCGCCTCCGCCTCCGCCCGATGCTTAAACGGAGATCGGCGCGCCGCCGCGCGCGCCCCGTGCCTGCCCACGACGCCCCAAGCCGCGGATGCAGCGATCGGTGCCGATCCCTTCCCGCAGGCGATCGGTGCCGACCCCTTCCCGCAGGCGATCGGATGCAGGTGGGTGAGGCGGGATCGTGTAGAGAAGCCACGATTCGAGCCCCCTCGCCACCCCCGCGGCGTCAGTTCACGCCAGATGACCCAAATACGCACCCCGTACCCGCGATAGCATTAATAACATAGACCACGCGCCGCCGCCCGTTGAACAGGCACGACTTGGTAATCTCCGTGGTATCGTCCAACGACGGGGCGATCGAGGGCAGGACAGTGATCCAAAAACTTGCATACTTTGCAAACCTCCGACTAGGCATCGACGGCATCACATATAAGGACTACTTTTACGGGCCGTTCAGCAGGGAAGTGGCCTTGGCCCTCGAGAACCTTGCCTCATCCCTGTTCGTCAGGGAGACGGTGCACCCTATACCGATCGAGCACTACACGTACGAGCTGACCGATGACGGCAAGGACCTAGCCGCGATCGTCATGAAAGAGAGCCCAGCGGAGCACAACATTGTAAAATCCATCGTAGTCGTATGCAAAGAGCACTGCGAACTCCAAGCACGGCCCATGTCGTGCGCCGCCAAGGTCCACTTTATACGCAATAATGAGTCCATTCATGCAGAATCGCCCCAAGAGATCAGAGAACTGGCCAAAGACTTTGGCTGGAACATGAACGACCACGAAATAGAGCGCGGCATGACCCTTCTGAACAAGATTGCGCCGTCAGGGGCCGTCACATAATGTCTCAAGGCAAGCACATACGAGATCCGCTGTACGGGTTTGTCGACCTGACCGACGACGAGGTCAGATTGATCGATACGGAGGCGTATCAACGGCTTCGAAGGATAAAGCAGTTGTCCCACGCGTACGTAGTGTATCCCACGGCGGTGCACAGTAGGTTCGAGCACACGCTGGGAGCGACGCACGTAGCCGGACGCATGTGCGATGCACTTGAAATTACGGGCGAGGACAGGATCAATGTCCGGCTCGCCGTCCTTCTCCACGACATAGGTCACGGCCCGATGTCACATCTGTTCGAGCGCGTCCTTGAAAGGATAAATCCCGGCGTGCCCGACGTGCATGAGTTCATATCCAGGGCGATAATAAGCACCAACCCGGAGATCGGCAAGGTGCTCGGAGACAGGAAGGAAGCTGTGATCGACATCTTAGACGGAGGGCGCAACGGGAGCGATCCAAACCTACCGCTACTTTCGGACATAGTGGCCGGCAAGCTCGACGCGGACAAGCTTGACTATCTTCGACGTGACTCATTCCACGCCGGGGTGGCCTACGGCCACTTCGACCTTGAGCGCATCCTGCGCACCCTAATGGCCACCGCGGGGCGGAAACGCCACATCGTGGTGGCCGAAAAGGGAATCAACGCCATCGAAAACTACCGGCTTGCAAGGTACCTAATGCATGCGCAGGTGTACGAGCACCACGCGCGGCTTGCCGCAGATCGTATGTTCTTGCGTGCACTGGACTCGGCCATACGCGACGAGGGGCTAATAGACGAAAACCTACTCCGCGTCCGCACAAAGGGGTACGATGTAAACGCAGAGTTCCTCTCGCACTACATGGGCCTCGACGACGACTCCATCTACCACACCATAGTAGCCAAGTGCAAGAACGGCAAGGCGGCCGGCATTCTACGCGATATCCGGCACCGTCGGCTGTGGAAGCGGGTGTGTCAATTCCGTTTGACACGCATCAACGCCTTGATTCGAAGAGAGTTGTTCAAGGATCAGGGACATCTTGACGAGATGGTCGCCAACATCGCCACCCGGCTCAGTCTTGACAAGAACGACATCGTCGCCCACTTGTCGGATATAACCATCGGGCTGTACGGCAGTGGGGACATCCTGTTTGTCGACGGGCGTGGGCAGCCATATGATGTCAAAGAGTCGTCGCCGATCGGAGCAGAATCAAGCGTTCAAACGTACTATGTGTTCAGCCCCGCAGATCCAATGACAAGAAAAAAGATTGCTGCCGAGATTGCATGCGAATTGCAGATTGACGTAGACGATATTGCAGTTCCATCTAGACAGGTGCCTTAAGATTACTACGGGAGTGGCGGGGGACGAGGTAGTAAAAAGACAGGGATCAGCTAGGCGCCCTTAGTCAACCCATGTTGCCTCCCCCTATGTCTGGACGCTGCCTTCGCACCCCTAGCGAGCAAGGCGGGTATTGCGAGTGCGGGATAGCGACTCAGCTTACTTGAGCCCGCAGGTCAGCTTTTGTCCACTAGGGGGGTCATATCTACAGGGTGCGACTAGGGGCGTTGGCATCGCCTATCAAGGCCGGCAGCTCCTCCGCGGACAGTGTCATCATCGACACGTACATCAAGGAGTTCCAGCCCGACGCCGAGCTCTTGGCCGCCCTGGTCGAGACGGGCCATGACGTGCTCGGCGTCAAGCTGCGGGCCATAAAGGCCATCGCCGCAGATCGATCGCTGCCCAAGTACAGGCGCTTAGGAATGAGGCGCATTGCATGGCTCCAGCACGTCTCCGTGCGCACCCTGTACGCCTGGTGGGCCGCCTACAAAAAGGGCGGCGTCGACGCGCTCCGGCGCTCCACCGAGAACCTCGGCCGGCCGCCAAAGGTCGGCATGGTGACGCTTGAGGAGACAAGGGACAAGCTCCTTGCGCGCAATGCACAGGCCGAGGCGGCCAGGAACATCGAGGCGGCCAAGAAGGCCAAGGAAGCGAAGAAGATAGGGGGCGCGGGCGCGGGGGCCGGCAGGGGCGGCAAAAAGGCGGGGGGTGCGGGGGGCGGCAGGGGCGGCAAAAAGGCGGGGGGCGCGGGGGCCGGCAGGGGCGGCAAAAAGGCGGGGGGCGCGGGGGCCCCTGTGAGCGCCGAGTGCCTCGCCTGCCTGATCGCCGCAGGCCTGGCGCCCGCCGGCGAGTGGTACGTCGGGGGCGACGGCATTCCGAGGCCGGGCCGGCGCGGCTGGCGGCAGCGCCCGGGCAGGACGGGCGTGGTGCCGGAGCCCCGACAGCAGCGGCCGGCGCGGTGCAAGTGCAGGGGGGCCTGCACGATGCCTAGCGGGCGAAAGAGGCGCAACTGCAAGTGCGAGCCGGGCAAGCCGTGCAGGTGCGCATGCTGCGAGCCCCTGGATATGCCGCCGCTCGGCCCGCCGCACGTAAAGGGGTGCCCCGCGCTGGTGACCGCGCCGCCGCACTCGCTCACGCCCAAGGAGTTCGGCGACGAGATCGAAAAGGTGACGGGCGTGAGGTACTCCAAGAGCCACCTGTACGCGCTGCTGGCCGCCCTCCGCCTCTCGCCAAAGACCCCCACGATGACCCATGTCAACCGCGCCTCGCGGCGGAACGTCCTGCGCTGGCAGCGCAGGGTCCGCAAGAGGATAGACAAGCTCAGGGAAAGGAGGTACACCGTGGTGGCCGTCGACGAGGCGTTCCTTGTGTACAACACGATCAGGGGAAGAAAGCACTGGTCGCTCGTAGGCAAGCGCGTGCCGCAGGCGCACACCGGCTCCCACAAGAGGGCGGCCCCGCACTGCGGCTACGCGGAGGACGGGCGGCACCTGACGTGCTTCTTTGCAAGGGCCAACTCGTACACGTTCATCGAGTTTCTCAAGCGGCTCACCGCCAAGTTCGGCAAGGTGGCCGTCATTGCCGACCAGTACTCGGCGCACTACTCCCACGTGGTCAGGAAGTTCATCAAAAAGAACAGGAGGGAGCGCCCCGACAGGGACATCCAGATGGTGCGCTTTCCCGTGGGCTGCCCGTACCTCAACGTCGTCGAGCAGTGCTGGAACCGGCTCAAGAGGGCGGTGGTCGTCGGCGAGCACCACGCCACGTTCGAGGACCTGCGCCGGGCCGCCTCAAAGTTCATGGGGACGGCTCGGTTCAACTTTGCCCTGGCGGACTACCTCTACGCCAAGCCGCCCCCCGACATTACTGATGCGCCCTAAGAACAAGGCCGCGGGGCGGATGCCCGCGCGGCGGCGGCGCGCCTGCGCATCATCCCCATCCCCTCCGCGCCGCCGCTACGGCGGCGGGGTGTAGGAAGAGCAAGCCCTGCTCCACCACCGCCGCGCGCCGGCGCCCCGTCGAGGCTGACGCCCCCTGCACGCCGCGGCTTTGCCGGTTTTGCATTCTGCCGCGCAGGGGCCGATGCGCCCAAAGCCGGTGTTTGTCGCCTGCACGCCTCAACATGAAGATATTTTTCAAGTTCGCAATACGAGTGGCACGGCCGTCATTATTCAACATCCACAACGATTGACCTGTCTCCCATGCGAAATCAGCACAATATATTCATAAATTACAACACTTAATATAACAATGTCACACTGTCAACGCTTGCAAATAATGTACCCGTTGCCTTGCGTTGCACTCCCTTGGTCAGATTAAGACCCACCCCGCTCTCCGTGGTTACAGTACCGGGCAAGTCGATCGTCTCAGACTCCAAACCCAATCAAGAGTTTGCGGTACATCGAGTTGCATCGCACCCTGTGCGGTTCTCCCCCGTCGCCCCTGTGCACCATGTCACGTACCATTGCACCCGTGCATCTGTGCCGCCTCCTCAACACCTCGCGATCCCCGTCACCACTTATTTTTACCCACAGCTGCCCGACAGGCGCGCCGGCACCGGCATCAGGCTCCGCCCGCTGGCCAACGCTCAGATACGCAGTGACTGCGCGATCGCCGGGCCGGCCCAAGGCAACCCCCGCCTACGGCGAGAGCCGGTCGGGGTCGCGCGGGTACAGGACGGCCTCGCGGACGTTGTCCAGGCCGGCCAGCACGGCCACCAGCCTGTCCAGGCCCAGGCCCCAGCCCGAGTGCGGCGGCATGCCCCACTCGAACGTCCGCAGGTGGCCGGCAAACTGCGCGGGGTCCAGCCCCTGCGCGCGCAGGCGCTCCTCGATCGCGGCGGGGTCGTGCAGGCGCGTCCCGCCCGACGACAGTTCGAGGTACCCGTGCTGCAGGTCAAACGACCGCGACAGGGACGGGTCGTCGTCCTTTGCGCGGATGTAGAACGGCTTGAGGGCCAGCGGCCAGTCTGTCAGGAAGAAGAAGCCTGGGTGCATCCCGCCCAGCACGCGCAGGTGCGAGTCGAGGAGGTCGTCGCCGTGCCGTATGTCCTCGCCGGCGTCGGCGAGCTCGGCGACGGCCTGCCCGTACGTTACGCGCTCGAACGGCATGCTCGGGTCGGGGACGGCGGCGCCGAGCGCCTCGGCCTCGGCCCCGCACTCGGCGGCCAGCCGGCGGCACGCGGCGGCGACCGTTCCCTCGAGCACGCCCATGACGTCGGTGTAGTCCATGAACGCCGCCTCGATGTCGACGGACGAGAACTCGGTCAGGTGCCTGCCCGTGTGCGACTTTTCGGCGCGGTAAAAGTTGGCGATCTCGTAGACGCGCTCCAGGCCCAGCGTCATCTGCTCCTTGTACAGCTGCGGGCTCTGCGCCAGGTACGCCGTCCTGCCAAAGTACTCGAGCGAGAACAGGTTGGCCCCGCCCTCGCTCGCGCTGCCGATGATCTTTGGCGTCGTGATCTCGGTGAACCGCGCCGACGAGAGGTATTCGCGTATGGCCGCGAGCGCGTGGTGGCGCATGCGGAACACGGCCGGCGCTCGGGGCCCCCGCATGTCGAGCGCGCGCGCATCGAGGCGCAGGTCCAGGCCGCTCTCGAGGCGGCCGGTCGGGTCGATCGGGAGGCGCGGGGACGCCCTGTTCAGCACGTCGACCGACTCGGCGGCGACCTCCACGGACAGGCCGCGCGCGCGCGTCTCCTGGACCGTCCCCCTCGCGACGACGGCGCTCTGGCGCGGGATCGCCGCCGCTGCCGCCGCCGCGTCGCCCTCGCCGCCCTTGACTACCACCTGGGCCCTGCCCGTCGAGTCGCGGACGGTGAGGAACGTCATGCGGGCCATGCCGCGCACGTCTTCGACCCACCCGCCGATGCCGACCTGCTGGCCGACGAGCGGCTCGCCGAGGTCCGCAATGTCGTGCGTGCGCCCGAACGCCACGGCTCCGCGGCCGGCGCGCTCGTTATAACGCTTGCCGGCGGCCGCGGGCCGGCCGCGGCGGCGCGTCCGGCCCGCCTTGGGCCCGCCCCAGTACGCGCCGCTGCCCCGGCAGGGCCGCATCGCCGCGGCCCCGGCCCGGCGCGGCGGGCGTTTTTCCCCGTCCATTTGACTTCGTACCGGGCGCCGGCGCGGCCCGCCCCGAAGGGGCCCCCGAAAACCGCGTCTTTGCCCCTCGGTTCCCGGGGCGCAATGCATGCCTCCGCCCGAGTCCACCCGGCTTTGCGGCATATGCGGAACGCCTCCGCGCCGCCCATGCCGGCGCTCCCGCCCTTTTGTCCCGGGCCGGCTTGCCCGCGCCGTACGGGGGTTCGCGCGCCTTCTATAAGCGGCGCGTGCCGCCTCCGATCGGCGCCGCCGCGCGGATACAGGCACATGCTGCGCCCCCGCAGGGATCGCGCCGCCCCGCGCCGGAGGCGCCGCGGGCCCCGAAAAATTCATGCCGGCAAGCTCTGCAGGCGAGTGCGCCCCGATCGCATCGGGCGGGGAGACATGCCGGCCGCAGGATGAGAAAAAAACGGCTATAACGGCCTCTGCGTGCGGGGAGTGCATGCAGATGGTCGACGCCAGGGTGACCCACTACCGCTCGATCAACGACAGCGGCGTCGTAAGGTTCGACCCCGAGATTACCGGCATCGTTGGGGCGGTCGGGAGCGGCAAGACGTCGTTCCTGACGATGCTGTCCGGCGTGTCGGCCAAGGTCAGGTTTGGCGAGGCGGACCTGCCGCGCAACTCGGGGATACTAGCAAGGCTTCGCGGCAGGGGTGCGAGGGCCGGGGAGATGGCCCAGCTCCAGGCCACGTTCAGGGTGGAGGATGCGGACAGGCGCAGGCTGCCCCCGGAGCACCGCAGGGCCGACCGCATCGCGGTCAGGCGCACCCTTGCGGGCGCCATTTCGCTGTCGGTGGACGGAGTGGCCCTGCCAAGGGTGGACATACGGCGCGAGGCGGACGCGATACGCGGACGCGCGGAGCGGGCGGCCGGCGTGCTCTGCTCGCCAGAGCGCGGCGGCCGGGCGGGCGGCGCGGCCCTTGCGGAAAGGGCGGCGGAGGCCGCATCCTGCCTCAGAGACGCCGACTTTTACGACGAGAGGTGGACGGCGCTGGCGGCGCAGTCGCTAAGGGACGCGGCGCTGGCGGCGGGCGTCGGGCGCGGGGCGCTGGACGAGATCGAATCCGAGCTGGCCGGCATCGACTCCGCGCGCGGCGACATAGCCCGCAAGATCCGGGCCGATCCGCAGTCGGCAGTGTACAGGGCCGTGCCCAAGCCCAGGTACTGCGGAGGCGTGTTCGAGCTCGAGGACGGGATCGATCTGGACAGGTTCATCGCCGATCCGTTCGGCTCAAGGACGTTTTCGTGCGTGGCCCAGGCGTGCGGCCTGACGCCCGCTGGAATAAGCCGCGCCCGGCATGCGCCCCCCGCCGAGCGCGACGAATACCTCTCCAAAAAGTCCGCGATGCTGGGCGCCCGCCTCGGTCGGCTCTGGCGGCAGGAGGACTATGCGTTCAGGCTTGCAATCGACGGCAGCCGCCTGCTGCTGGGCGTGTCGGACAGGACGACCGGCACGGCCACCCCGCCGAGCGAGAGGAGCGGCGGGTTCCGGTGGATGGCGGCGTTCTTTCTGGACATTACCGCCTTCATGGCCCGCGGGCCGGGCCGATGCGTCATCCTGCTCGACAACCCCGCCACCGAGCTCCACGAAGGCGGCAAGGGCGACGTGCTGCGCTTCATGCGGGAGGCGGCAAGGTCGGGCCGAATCCAGGTCGTATACTCGACCCACGAGCGGGCGCTCGTCGATCCGCGGCGCGCCGACCGCGTGCGGGTGGCCTGCCTGACGGCCGATGGCACAAAGATCAGGACGATGGAGGAGGCGTCCATGGGCGGCCCGATCGAGGCCGCCATGGGGGGAGCGAGATCCCCCGCGCGGTACTCGGCGTTCGGCGCGCCGCGCACCGTCGTCTTCGAAGAGGAGAGCGACGTGTACGCGGCGTCGGCCGTAAACGAGTACATTGCCAGGACGGATCCGGGGGCGTCCCTGGACAGGGACGTCTACTCGATCAGCAGCATGGGAGGGATAGCGATGGCGGAGCATGCGCTGGCCATGTACAGGGGCATGGGGGCCGACTTTGTCATGGTGGTCGGCCGCGGCAGGGCGAGCGAGGCGGCTGCCGGGGAGGCGGGCGCCGCCGAGTCAGGGCGCCGCATTGTCGAGATTCCGGCAGCGGACGGAAGGAGTGAGGCGGGCATCGAGGATCTCGTCGACCGGTCGCTGTACTACGAGGCGTTCAGGGAGGCGTACCGGGGCAGGCTGGACCGCGTCCCCTCCATCGACGAGATAGACTCGGGCGGCGGGCAAAGGAGGGCTGACAGGTACCGCAGTTGGCTGGAGGGGTCGGGGCACGGCTACGGCAGGACGCTGGTGGCCCTGCGCATGTTCGGCGTCGTCCTTGACGACGAGGCCGCCCGCGCCGACCCCGGCAGGGCGGAGGCGCTCAAAAGGACGAGCGGCGCCTTTGCGTCCCTGTTCGCCTCGATCAAGGCAAGGTGCGGAGACGCGGAATCCCGAGGCGCGCCGCGGGCAGCGCCGTGACGCAGGGAACGCGGCGGCATGATTTGCCGCAGAGGCGCGCGGTCCGGAGGCGGCCGCGGATGCGGGCGTGGCGGGCACCGGCGGGCGGCCTGCCGCGGAGACTCTGCCGCCGCCCGTCCTCGCCATCTGCACGGTGCACCGGCGCCGCATGCATGCCCGGCGCCGCCGCGGGCCGCGGCCCCGCGCCCGCCACCCTCCCGATATTCCAGAGCCGGCGGCGGCCAGGGCGGGGCGGGCGGAGGGCCGAGCAATGGCGATATACGACCGCCCTGCCCATGTGGCATATGGAAGGGCATGGCATGCCGACCCTGGACGAGGCCAGGCGCATCAACGAGGCCATAGTCGAGGCGTACCTAGAGTCCAACCCCGGCGCCTTCGAGGGCGTCGCGTTTGCGGGCGAGAGGATGCAGGAAGTGCTCGATCTTGCAGAAAAGGCCCTCGGCATGTGCGCCAAGGCAGCGACCCTCATGTGCGGCATCGCGTGGGCCCAGCCCTTTGCCGGCGCCAACAAGCGGACCGCCGTGGCGCTGGCAAGGCTGATGCTGAACCGTAGCGGGTTCGACTTTGACTGCCCCGCGGGCGAAAGTGCGGGCGGCGACCGCCTGCGGCGGCTCCTCTACGAGGCGCAGGGGCGGAGATCATGCCTCGATCCCGGCGCGGTCCTGAGGGCGCAGGTGTACCTGTGGCCCAGGCTGACGAAGACAGCGGCCGAGCCGCTCGAAGCCGCCGCCCGCCGCATCATACGCGAGAACGCGGGGCTGTTCGACTACATGGCCCGCGAGGAGCCGCTGCCCGGGGACCTCTCGGTGGAGGAAAAAGAGGCGGAGGCGATGGCCGAAAAGATCCCCGACGCGTGGGCGCTTGCGGACCGCATACTCCGCACTCGGAACTGCCGCGCCTCGTCATTTACGCAGCGGGACATCCGCCTGCTGGTCGGGCCGCGGGGCCCTACCCCGCATACGCCTCGCGCAGGCGCGGCATGACGTACGTCGAGAACTTGTGTATGCTGCCAAAGTAGTCCTTGCCCCAGAACCGGATGACAAAGTGGTTTACCCCCGCCTTTACAAACCGCTCGAACGTCGGTATGATGTCGTCGGGCGTCCCGATTGCGGTCGACGAGCGGGCGACCGCGTCGGGTATCTTGCGGGCCGCCTCGCGCATCTTTACTATCCACTCCTGGTTGGACATCGAGTATTCTGTAAAGTACTTTACAAAGTCGAATCCCTCTATCTCCTTGAGGCCGTGCACGCGCAGCACCTCGGGCTTGAACAGGCTCACCTTTACGGCGTTCTTCATCTTGGCCCACGACTCTTCCGCATCCTCGGAAAAGTACACGTCGATGTCGAGGGCCATCTGGAAGTCGTCGCGCTCCTGCTGCGGGCGGCCGTGCTTTTCCATGGACGCCTCGATCTGGCGGCGGTGGTCCTCGAACAGCTCTGGGGTGTACCCGATCGGCAGCCAGCCGTCGCCGAGCTTGCCGGTCAGCTCGAGCGTGCGCTTGCCGCCGGCGGCCATGTACGTCGGCGGGTGCGGGCTGCGTATGGGCGGCGCCTGGAGGCACGCGCCGCTAAGCTCATAGTACTTGCCCTTGTAGTCGACCGTCTTGTCCGGCGACGAGCCGTACAGGGCGCGGATCACCTCGATCTGCTCGGCCCACTTGCTGACGGGCTTTTCGAACGGTATGCAGAACTCTTTGAGGTTCTGCGCCTCGCCGGCGCCGATGCCGAGGATTGCGCGCCCCTGCGAGACGCGGTCTAGCGTGATGGCGGCAAGGGCGATGTTGGACGGGTGCCGGCGTATGGCGTCCGTGACGCACGTGCCGAGCTCTACGTTGCGCGTCATGGCGGCGATCGACGAGAGCATGACCCACGGGTCCAGGACGATCGCGTTGCGCCACTGCGGCACGTTCGTGTGGTCCATGTAGAATATCGAGTCGTAGCCGGTCTTGTCGGCGAGCACGCAGGCCGTCAGTATCTGGTCCTCGGTGTAGCCGGCGCGCGCCACGTTCAGCCCGTTTTGGATGCCGAACTTTAGGCCCGCCATTGGGCGGCTCGCCGCGCGCGGGTAATTAAGTCTGTCCGGCGGCGGGGCGCGAGGGATCCGGTCCGGGCGACCAGCGCGGCCGAGCGGGGCGCGGGACGGGCCGCGCTGGTCGCCACGGGGGCAGCGCCAAGCCCACACGGGCGGAGGCGGGAGGCTGCGCCCGGCTGCCCCGCCGGCGCCGCCTCGCGCGGGGCGGCGCATGCGACGGCCCGCAAGGCCCCGCCGCGGGCGGCGCCCTCTGGCACGTCCGGCCCGGACTCCACGGCGGCCCGCCCGCCGCCGGCCCGCGACTCCGCGCCACGGTGCTCGCTCTCCGTCCGGCCCGAGCTTTTTCCGGCCTGCCGCGGGATTGGCGCGCGCCCTGAGCGGCGCGCGCCCTGAGCGGCGCGCGCCCTTTTCTTCCCGCCTGCCGCCGCCGGGCATTCCATGTTCCCATTCTTTTAGAGATGCGGCCGCCATGCGGCCGGCCGGCCCATTCCTCAAGGACGCGCACAGACTCCCGCCTCGCGCCGGCCGGGGGAAGCCTGGCGGCCGCGTCCGTCCCGAACCCCTGGCAGGGAACCGTCAGAGCCTGCCGGCCTTGATGTCCTCGAGGCACCGCACCACGTCGTCCTTTGTGATGGGGACGGGGTTCGGGTCGAGGTGGCCGCGGTCGGTCATTACGACGTCGGCCGCGTCGGACACGTCGGCCTTTAGGTCGAGCCGGTCAAAGCCGAGCTTTTCCATGCACTCCTTGAACTTTTCGTAGAACCGGGACTTGTTGTGCCTGTGCGCCACCGTCGTGCACGACGACAGCGAGTACCCGTGCGGGACGCCCTCGTTCGAGAACACGTACGACAGCGCGTGGCCTAGCGTCGTAGAGCAGTTGCCGAACCCCATGCCCGACAGCATCGACCCGTACGGGTAGTTTTCCGGCTTGTCGTTCATGATGGCGTCGTACAGGACGTCGAACGCCTGCGCGCACAGCATGCGCGTCAGGCCGTTGCCGAGCCCGCTGTCGTGCCCCTCGGTCGCCTGCGCGCACGCGTCGCACACCGAGTTCTTTACGATCTGCTCGGGCGTCCCCTCCATGAAGAACGAGTCGATCACGGCCATGTCGGCCAGGAACCTGTCCTCGCGCAGCAGCTTTTTCTTGCCGTCGAACTTTAGGACGCAGTACGTCGTCATCTCGGCGCCGGTGCCGAAGGTGGTGGGGATGAGCGTCTTTGGCACGCCGAACGACTCGGCCGAGTACTTTACGACGTCGAGCGAGCTGCCTCCGCCGAGGCCGATCAGCGCCGACGGCGACCTCGGCTTGTACTCGGCGACGAGCCTCTCGACGTCCCCGATCGACGGCTCGGGCGTCACCCTGTCGTACAGCATGTAGTCGCGTATGCCCATGCGGTCGATCCAGCGGCCCGATATCTCGGGGGGCGCCGTCGTCACGATCAGCGCGTTGGTCGGGTACTCGGTCTCGGAGAGCGCGTCCTTGCCGAACCGGATGTCGCGCGGCACGCGGAGGGTGTGCACGGCCCCGCGCCGAGCGTGACCATTATTATACGTTGCAGTGCAGGGCCGCACATGCCGGGCGGGTCGCGCGGGGGCGGCGGGTCGGCCGCCTGGCCGCCGGCCGTCGCAAACTACCGCGCGCTGGCCACCGGCAGGGCCCGCAGGCGGGCCCTCAAGCTGCTGGCGGCGGGGCTCGGGGCCGCGTCCCCGCGCGACGCCGTGCTCAGGGCCGCCGGCACGCCGGGGCAGGTCGGCGCCGACTGGTGCGCCGGCTCGCCGCGCTCGGGGCCGATCGACCTGTCCCCGTACAGGGCCGTAAAGGTCGTCGCGTTCGGCAAGGCGGCCCTCGGCATGGCGCGCGCGGCGCGCGAGCTGCTCGGCGCAAAGGTGGACGGCGGGGTGGTCGTCGCCCCGGCCGGCGCGCCCGGGGCGGCGCCGGGGCGCGGGTTCAGGGTGCTCAGGGCCGCCCACCCCTCGCCCGACAGGTCGAGCGTCGAGGCGGCGCGCGCCGTCGAGAGGTACGCGTCGCACCGGAGCGGATCCGAGCTGCTCCTGTTCCTAGTGTCCGGGGGCGGATCGTCGCTGCTGTGCATGCCCGACGGCGTCGACCTAGCCGACAAGGCGCGCACAGCGGACCTGCTCGCCGCGTCGGGCGCTCCCGTGTCCGAGGTCAACTGCGTGCGAAAGCACCTGTCGCGGATAAAGGGAGGCAGGCTCGCAGGGGCGGCGTCGTGCGACGCGGCGGCCCTGCTCATGTCCGACGTGCCGGGCGACGATCCCGCCGTCATTGCGTCGGGATCGACGTACGGAGACCCCACGACGTTCGCCGACGCGCTCCGAATAGTCAGGGACCGCGGCCTGTCCAGGCGCGTGCCGCGGCCCGTCCTCGAGAGGCTGCGCGAGGGGGCGGCCGGGCGCCTGCCCGACACGCCCGAGGGGCCCGTCGTACCGAACGCCGTCGTGGCGACCAATACGGACTGCCTGGCGGCCATGGAGTCGAGGGCCAGGGGGATGGGGTACGAGCCGAGGACGATGTCGGTCGGCGGCGACGTCGGCGAGGCGGCCGCCCGGGTGTCCGCCGCGTGGGAGAGGCGGGGAGGGGGCCGCGCGTGCATCGTGTTCGGCGGCGAGGCGACCGTGAGCGTCGGCGGGGGCAGGGGCCGGCGCGGCGGCGGGAGGGGTGGAGGGGCCGCGAGGGGCGGCCGAAGCCAGGAGATCGTCGCGCGGATCGTGCGCGAGATCGCCGGGGGCGGCGGCATGATGGCCGCCGAGCCGGCCGTCGTCGCCTCGATCGGCACGGACGGCATCGACGGGACGACCGCGTCGGCGGGGGCCATTGCGGAGACGGCGGGGGCCGACGCCGCCGTTATCGGCGCGCACCTGGACGCGAGCGACACCGGAACGCTGTTCGAGGAGCGCTCCGAGTGGGCGGCGCGGGCGGGAAGGGACGGATGGGGGCGCAGGGCGGCGGGGGCCGCGGCCATACTCGGGGGTCCCGTCGTCACGGGACAGACGGGCACGAACCTGTGCGACATTGGCGTCGTGGTCCCGGCCGACCCGCCGGGCGGGGGAGGAGGGGGCGGGGCCGGGGAGGAGGAGGAAGATTAGGGATGGCGGGCGGGGCGGGGATGCGCTGGGCCCGGGAGCGGGCCGCGGCGGGGAGGATGTCCCCGCCATGACGCGCGGGCGGGGGCGGGGCCGTTCGGCCGTGCTGACCGTGGCCGGCGCCGACCCGTCGGGCGCGTCGGGCGTGTACAGGGACGTCGCCACGTTCGAGGCGCTCGGCCACGCGGGCGTGGCCGCCGTAACGGCCGTTACGGCGCAGAACACGTCCCGGTTTTCCTCTGCCGAGCCCGTGTCGGCCAGGATGATATCGGCGCAGATCCGCGCCGTCTTTGAGGACTTTGACGTGGGGGCCGTAAAGATAGGGATGGTGCGCGGCAGGGAGGCGGTGGCCGCCGTCCGCGCGGCCCTGCTGCGCGGGATCGGGCAAGGGGGCTGGAGGGGCGCCAAGGGGCGGCGGCGCGGGGGGGCGGGCCCTGTCCCCGTCGTCGTCGATCCCGTCGTATGGTCTACGACGGGCGGCAGGCTGCTCGACCGCGGGTCGCTCGGCCTGTACAAGAAGGCGATCGTGCCGCTGGCGGCGGCCGTTACGCCCAACGTCCGCGAGCTCGGCGTGCTCGCCGGCGACGGGATACTGGCGCGGGAGGGCATCGGCGGCCGCGGCGGGGCTGGGGCCGGCGCGGTGCATGCGGCGGCGCATGCGGTGCTCAGCATGGGCGCAGGCAGCGTGGTCGCCACCGGCGTGCCGGACGGCCGCATGGTCAGGGATATTGTGTTCGAAGGGGCGGGGAAGGCGCCGTACGCGGCCTCGGGCGGCATGCCCGCCGCGCGCGGCAGGCGGCGCGGGTCAGGCTGCACGCACTCGGCGGCCCTGGCGGCCATGCTCGCGTCCGGTGCAGGGATGGCAGAGGCGGCGCGCGCGGCGGCCGCCGTCGCGCACAGGTCGATCGCTGGCGCGGCCCCGCGCGGCGCTGGCCTGCCCGTGGCGGCGGCTGCGGAGGCGGGGGCGGCTGCGGATGCAGCTGGCGGCGGGGGCGGGGGCGTGGGCGCCAGCCCGGCGGCATCCGCCGCAACGGCCGCGGCGGCGCGCCGCCTCGAGGCCGCCGCGGCGTCGCTCGCGCGCATAGGCGGCATCGGCCGGCACATACCCGAGTGCCAGACGAACATTGCGTACGCGCCGCGGCCCGGCGTTTCGTCGCCGGCCGAGGTGCTCGGCCTCGACGGCCGCATCGTGTCGACAATGTCGGGCGGGGCAGTCGTCCCCGGGCGCGCCGCCCTGGGGGCATCGAGGCACGTAGCCGCGGCCCTCGTCGAGGCGTCGAGGAGGTTTCCGGGGGTGCGCGCGGCGGCCAACATCCGGTACGACCCGCGCACGGTCGGCGCAGCAAGGCGGCTCGGCATGTCCGCCTCGGCGTACGACAGGGCGGCCGAGCCGGCCGAGGTCGGGCGGGCCGAGGGGGCGTCCGTCCCGTGGGGGGTGCGCTCGGCCCTTCGCGGCGCGAGGGCGCCGCGCGACGTCGTATACCACACCGGCGCCATGGGCAAGGAGCCGATGGCCATCGTGTTCGGGGCGAGCCCGCGCGACGTGGTCTCAAAGATCGCCAGGATTGCGGCGGCGGCGGCGGCGGCGGCGGGGCGTGAGAAGGGAGAGAGGGGCGCGGCGCGCCGGCCCCACTGAGATTAAATAAGAACGGCCGCGCGCGCGGCGCGTGAGGTCCGTCATACTCGCCGGCGGGCTCGGGACGCGCCTGCAGCCGTACACGCTGTTCGTGCCAAAGCCAATGCTGCCGCTCGGCGAAAAGCCGCTGCTCGAGCACCTCGTCGACTGGAACAGGTCCAACGGGATAAGGTCGATAGTGCTGTGCGTGAGCTACATGCGCAGGGCCATCGAGGACTATTTCGAGTCCGGCTCGAGGTTCGGCGTCGAGATCGAGTACGCCGCCTCGGAGAGGCCGCTGGCGACGGCCGGCCAGCTGCGCACGGCCGAGCCGCTCCTCGCCGGCGGCGACTCGCCGTTCGTCTGCATGTACGGCGACTCGATATACGGGTTCGGCCTGCGCTCGATGGTCAGGCAGCACCGGCGCGGCGGCCCGTTCGCGACCATCAGCCTGCACGAGTACTCTACGAACCTGCCGTACGGCGTGATCGAGACCGGCAGGGGCGGGCGCGTCACCGGATGGAACGAAAAGCCCGAGATACGCGCCAGGATAAACATGGGCTGCTACATATTCGACCCCGGCGTGTTCGGCTACATACCAAAGGGCAGGCCGTACGGGATGGACCAGGTGGTGCGCGCGGCCGTGTCCGACGGCAGGAGGGTCGACAGCTACGTGACAAAGAGGGGGTTCATGGACATCGGCGACCGCGCGTCGTACAAGAGCGCGCACCAGCACTTTGTCGAAAAGCTCGGGAGGGTGTGACGCCGTGGGGAACGGCGGAGGCGGCGGAGGCCCGGCGTTCGCCGTGCGCCCCGCCGTGCTGGCCGACGTCGATCGCGGCCTGCCCGAGGCGCTAGACGGCCTCAGCCCCGGCGCCGCCGCGGCCCCCCGCGGGGCGGTGCGGGCAGCAATGGCCGAGATACTCTCGAACCCGAACCATGTGGTAATGGTGGCCGTCGAGGAGGAGGCGGGCGGCGGAGAAGAGTCGGTGATCGGCGCCTCGACCCTGCTCGTCGAGCCAAAGCTGATACACGGCGGCGGGCGCGCCGGCCACATAGAGGACGTGTCCGTCCTCGGGGCGGCGCGGGGGCGGGGGATCGGCGCGGCCCTGGTCAGGGCATGCCTGGCCGAGGCCGAGCGGCGCGGGTGCTACAAGACCATCCTGGACTGCACGGACGACGTCCGGCCGTTCTACGAAAAGATCGGCTTTGCCCGCCACGCCAGCGAGATGAGGTACGACCACGCGGCGGGCGGAGGCGGGGGGAACCCGCGGGGCGGGGCGTGACGGCGGCCGCGCCGCCGCTACGCCGGGCGGGCGGGTGGGCGTGCCTGCCCGCCCCGCCCCGCCGCGCGCGCGGCCCAGCATGCCGCTAGTCCAAGTCGCCGAAAAACCGCTGCCAGCGCGACACGGCAACGCCCGCGATCTCTTCGCGCCCAATCATCTCCCTGTACTCGTCAAACATGCCCATCCTGGCCAGGCGGCCAAAGTTTCCGCCCGCGTCGGAGAGCGGCTCGTCGGAGATGTTCTCGCGCGCGCCCGGGTACGGCCCGATGCCGCCCGGTACGCGCACCTCCGTGCCGCCGTGCGACTTGCGGGCGTCCGTCCACCACTCGTTACGCCGCTTTGCCGCCGTGCGCGTTCCCGTCACGTACGGATCAAAGATCGTCGGCGTCCCGGACAGGACGTTCGAGAGCGACCAGGGGACCAGCAGCAGAAAGTCCTGGGGCGGGCAGGCGCCCAGCGTAGTCCTGAACCTAAAGCTCGGCTCGCCCTCCCTGGCCATGACGTACCACGACTTGATCTCTATTCCCAGCACTATGTCCTCGCGCCGCTCCCCGCAGGCGAGCACCACGTCGGGATACCGCTGCGCCTGGCGGCGGAACGAGTAGCCGCCATAGCCCCCGCTGGCGTCCCAGATGTCGCGGATGCGGTTGAGGCACCTGACGACCTCCGCCTCGACTGCGGAGGACAGCACGGCGCCCCATGTGTGCAGGTCGGATGCGGGTATGCCGCCCACGGATATGACGCTTTTGAATTCCTTCCGGACGGAGCCCGTGGCAGTGCGGACGCCCCGCCACACAGGGTAGTGATCCCACGTCCCGTCGGGGGCATCAACGCCCGATACCGCGTCCACTACATTCATCGGCAAGGCGGCCGGCCGCCCGGTCGTAAAAGTTCCGGTCGATCTCGGCGCTGTGGCACCGCCGCCCCAGGCGCGCGGACGCCGCGGCCGCCGTGCACAGGCCGCCGAACGGCTCCCAGACGACGTCCCCTGGGTCGGACGAGGCCTCTATGATCAGGCGCGTGATGCTCATCGGCTTTTGGTTACAGTGGACGTATGCCGACCCGTTCTTGATGCGCTCCCCCCCGTGCAGCGGCGGCTCGCTCCACACGTTGGTGACCCCGACGGGGCACCTGAACTTGGCGCGCATTCTCGACCACTCCTCCGCCCCCGCGGGCGAGGCGCCGTCGAGCGAAAAGTAGGGGCGGCCGGACCGGCGCCCGTGCCTGTTGGCGTACCTCGAGATCTTTTCAAACTCCGTCGGGGGCGGAATGTACCACATGCGGTCCCTTGTAAGGTACTTGCGCGTCGCGGCGTTCTTGAGGCCGCATGCCGCGTTTGCACGGTAGAGCGGAAGGCCCGTGCGCTCCCACTCGGCGCGAAGCCAGTCCTTGATCGGGACGCCGGCCACCCCCCTGTCCATAACGTACTGGACGCAGACCTCCGTGACGACCGGAAACTTTCGAATTGTTCCCGTGTTGACGTTCCCGGCAACGTGGGCCAGGCCCTTGTTCCACACGTGGCAGCTGGTGTAGCGCCAGCCGTGCCTCTCTAGGACGGGGTGCACGGTGGCCCACCCGATCTCCGTGCACCAGAACCACAGCGTCGTCTGGTTTGTCGAGCGCTTTGACCACTCGATCACGTGCGGCTCGTAAAAGTCCGCCAGCCCCTCGACCCCGTACGGATCCCCGTCGAACATGCCAAGGCCGTACGGGCCGTCAGAGACGATGACGACCGGCGTCTTCCACTTTGGGTAGGCGGCCAGCGCATCCCCGTACGTGATCGACACGCGCTGCCCAGCAGCAGCGCCGGGCGCGGCGTACGGCGATCCCCCGGCAGCATCCCCGCTGCCGCCGCCCGCCGCTCTGCCGACAACCGCCTGCCGAGCCCTGTGCGCGGCACCCGCGGCATTCGCCGGCGCGCTGCCCCCTGCGGCATGCAGTCGCAATCGCGCGCGGGCCACGCTGCAACGCGCCGCGGGCCTGCCATATAAACCCGCCCGCCATTCAATTTGCGCGCGCCCGGCATGAGTTCAGGTCCCTAGGCGTGCGCCCGCGCCAGCCCGAAAGCGGAGGAAGAGGCCCCAGAATGCCGCGGGACAGAGGACGGGATCGGGACGGGGCATGGCCGCGGCCGCGGCGCGGCGGGCGGCGGCGGCGCCAAGGAATCGGCAGTTTGAGCGAGTGCGAGATCTCGGGCCCTAGTGGATACGCGCCGGGCCAGGCGCCGCCGATCCAACTCGGGCGCGATCAGCGCCGAGCCGTTCAATTGCGCCGCCTGCCCTGCAAATAGTTTGATCCAGCTCGGCGCCGCGTGGAGGGATGCACCCCGCGGAGGCGCAGGAGGGGAGCGCCATGCGCGCTCCGGCAAGCGGTTCGCCCTTGCCCGGAACGCGGCGGACTGCGGCAACGCCGCCAAGCTCGGGGCACGGGGCAGGCCAGGGCGGGGGGCGCCGCCCCGGTCGCTGTTTCAGGCAGCACTGCCGCGCGCCCGGAGGCGGCGCATGCCCGATCAACCAAGGCCAGGCTGCGAGGATTGGTTCTGAGTGGAATTCCCCGACTCGGCGCAAATCCGGGCCGACGGCGGGATCAGCCGCCGAGGCGGTGGCTGTCGACGACTTTGAGGCCGAACTCCACCCCAATCTCGTCGGCAAACATGGTAAAGTCCATGTCGTGCGTCCACAGCTCTGCCGCATGCTGCTGCGCATGGTGTGCCGCCGTCGATAATATTCGGAGATCGTTTTCGTCGTGCCCGAGCACGGGGTCGACGGCATGCCGGCTTTTTTTTCTCATCCACTCGGAAAATTTTTGGTTGCCGGGATCGCCGCGTATCGCAGAGTACATTTCCCTCGCGGCCGAGACGTGATCGAGTACGTCGTTGCAGCCCCTTGCGCGACAATATTTGCGGAGAAACCGCCGCGCCTTGTGCACTATCCTGTCGGCCTCTTCATAGGACATATTCTGCATCAGATCTTTCAGCAGGTTGCGATGGGCCTCCCTGGCCGCCGTTTTAGTGACAAAAACGTCGGGTGTTTGGGTCAGACGCTTCCTCAGCGTCTCCACCCGGGGATTGGCCGGACGTCTGCCCAGATCGTGCAGCGTCCGCTCCCTAGCATAGTCGATCGCCGCGTTGGCATCGAGGTATACTCGCTTTGAGCCGCGTCCTGGGGGCATCGGCATCATCCGCGGGCGCCAGATCAGTCCGCGCCGTGGTGAAACACCGAGTCGTCCTCGAGAACTTTTATTGCGGCGGCCCTTTCATCCTCGGTAAGCACCTCGGAGAGCGGAAGGCTGCACGGATCTACGGCCAGGCGGCGGCTCTTGCAGTATTCGGCTAGGCAGTAGTACAGGTCGCTGATCATCGCCGGCGTCACGTCCGCGTATAGCGGCTGTTGCAGCGGGCCGTCCCCCCGCCCCGCGGGGCCGTCGTGCCCGGCGGCAGGGGGAGCCGAGCCCGACATGGCCGCCGTTACGTCCCGCGCGTGCTTCCTGCATAGGCCCTGTATGGCCGCAGTCAGCGCCTGCATCACGGCCGCCTCGTCGCGGGAGGACGGCGCCGCCTCGCATGCGATTGCGCGAGTAGAGTTGATGATCGTCATGAGGTGGAGGAGGTAGTCGAGGGAGGAGCCGACCGTCTCGCCGTTTTCCGACCACCCCGCGGTAGACGCAAGGTCGACCAGCGCCCGGTCCTCCGCGCCCACCGGCGGCGCGGCACTCCCGCTGTCCCGGGCCCGCCATGCGTCGACAAGCCTGCCAAGGTCGGCCCTCGTTTTGTCGAGGCCCTGCGCGGGGACGCCGAACCTGCATGCATTCTCGAGCAGGTCGGGGAGAGTCATGCCCCCGAGTCCCGACGCCGCAGCCTCCGTCGCCTTTGTCCACGGGGCGCCAGAGGACCGGACGGAGGCCAGAGCGTCGCGGCCCTCGTCGGTAAGGTCGTAGTAGTAGTGCGGTTCGTTGGGCGGGCGCGGGTCAAAGTCGATGTCGGCAATGATCCACCTGTGGCATCCTTCCGGCGCGCCGTGCAGCCTCGCGCCTCTGCACGGATCGTACAGGGGGCCGCGGCTCGCCGGGCCGCGCGCCCGCAGTGCCGCCCCCGTCCCGACTAGAAACGAGGCCGCGCCAAGGCCGGCATGCGAGCAGATCGGGCCGGCCGCGTCAAGGATCAGCATGGCGGTCCATATGTAGTCCGGCACCGCGCCCGTGTCGCGGCAGGCCGGCGCGGCCGGCTCTAGCGTCATTATGTGATCCGCGCTGCGCGGCATCGGCGTCGGCGTCTGTAGCCATGGCGCGGGCGTCCTGTAGGCGGCGCGCTGCACAGGGCCGACGGCGGCCAGAATATGGTCAAAGTCGTCCCATTCCGAGACTTCTTCAAGCCAGCCGCCCATCTGGCCGTAGAGTCCGAGCCGCCCGAGCAGCCAGCCTCGGGTCCTGAGCCTAAGCCACGGCGTGTCGAGTTTTTTTGACTCGTCGCTGCCATAGTACTTGAGCGCGGCGCGGTAGCCGCCGCGTTCTATGGCATCCCGCATGCAGGAGCCGGCATGGTCGTCGTCAAGCTCGGGCCGGGCATGCACCTCGCGCGGCGCCAGCAGCGCAACAACAGAGCGATCAGCGTGTAGCGGCACCTCGAATTGCATTCCGGCATGCGGCGGCCCCCCCGTCACCTGCTGAACGCCGCCCGGGCCGCCCGAGGCGGAGCCGACATGACCTGGTGATCCTCGCGCAGCCCCTCCGCCGCCGCCCCGCCGTGCCGCCGCCCCGCCGGTGGCCGCGCCCGTCCCGCCGGCAGGGGCCTCTTGATGATCGGGTGCAGGATGCGCCCCGCCGTCCGCTGTACGGGGCATTCCGTCGACCCTCCTCAGACTGAACTTGATGACCACGCGGGGCTGCCGGCCGGCCTTCTGCTCAACCTCAAAGTCGTGCGCGTCGCACTCCACGCGGGAATCGAACCGCAGATCGCCGCCGCGCCATTCCCTTGTGAAGAAGAGGACGGTGTAGCCGTCCTTCTTCGAGTGGACTAGGGAAAGGTTGTTGCTTGCGGCCTGCATTCTGCGCTCGCAGGGATCAACAGGTTCTGTCATCGAGGGTGTCGGGGAAATGTCCCCATCGAGCAATTCCTGGTTTTGCATTCCCTCGCGGTCGGAGTTCTGGCCCACGTACGATATGGTGTGGCCATGGTCGACGTCCTCGTAGCCGGAGCGGACTGCGAGGTCTACAAGCACTATGCACTTTTTTTCCCGGCTGACGCGTATGCCCCCCCACACGGGCACGTTGAACCTGGCACCTAGTTCCTCGTCGGTGAACTTTTCGCCCGCCCTGGGGAGAGCGGCTGCCGGCGCGGAAGTCGGCTCCGATGCAGAATCCACATTGCCAGCGATCTCTTGGCCGGTGTTCACAAAGCGCCCCGGCCGGACTACCATATAAAGAGTCCGAACGTGTTGTCTGATCTGGTGCGACGCGGATGCCCGGGCGGCCCCTGATACGGCCTAGCGAGCCGCAGCGCTGCGGCAGGGCATGGCGCGGGCGCCCCGCCGCGGGCGCGCTTCCTGCCCGCCTGCGCGGGGCGGCGCGGAGCCTGCCGGCGCCGCGCAGCATGGGCATCCTGCCAGCCGACGCGATCCAGTGATGGCCGCCATTCGGGGCATGCGGCCAGCGCATCCCCGCGCGTGATCGGCGCGGGCGGCGCCGCGCCGCCCGCGCCGCATGCATGCCGGACCGCGATCGCGATCGCCCGAGACGCCGGAAGCCGGCCGGCCGGCAGGGGCAGGGCGCCCTAGACGTACTCTTTTTTGCGCCTGCGCTCGCGCGTGCGCAGTAGCGATGCGCCGACGGCCATTACCGGCACCGATGCCGCCATGAACAGCGGCGTCACGACGGGGACGAACTCGCTCTCGTATGCGGGGTCCATCCCGTCGATCATCGAGTGGGCCACGGCCATGCCGGCCAGCATGACGGCCCCGCCGGCGATTATCATCGCGCCTATCTGGCGCGAGCCGTGCCGGCGCGCCATCAGGAACGAGACGCCGGCCATGACGAGGGCCGGCGCGGCGCCGATCGAGATGAACTGGAGTATCTTCGGGTCGGGCTCGAGCACGAACGAGCCGCCGTGCAGCGGCTCGTCCTGCATAAAGTTGTACACGGTGATTATCTCGCCGGCGAACATTGCGAACAGCCCCAGGCCGGCGGCGGCGATGTACCTCTCGACCGCCATGCCGCCCGTGCCGCCCGCCGATAATTAAACCGTGCAGGAGGCGCGCGCTGGCTATGGGGCGCGCGTCGCGGATATCCGCACGGGACCGCCCCTCGGCGCGTCCAGCTCGTACGCGCCGCCGCCGAGCTCGGCCATCCACTCGAGCAGGACGCGCGCGCGTCCTGCCGATGCGAGGGGGCTCGGCACCGGCACCGGCTCGCAGCTCGACTCGACCCACTCGCTGACCGCGTCCAGGTCCGAGCCGGCCCCGATCGCCTCCGACGCGGCCGCCGTGAGCGGGTGGGCGAAAAACCTCCGCGCAAGCTCGGCCCTGAACTGGCCCTTTGACAGGCCGGGGCCGACCATGTAGTTGGCCAGGTCGTGGAACGCGCAGGCCGCGTCGGCCTCGTCGCGCGCCGCCTCGCGGCCCGACATTATCCTCTTGTAGGCCGACTCGAGGTCCTTGACGGCCGCCGTCATTGGCAGGGCCGACGCCAGGAACGGCCGCGCGCCGGGCGCAGGCTGCGGGGCAAGCTCGTCAAGGGTCGGCGCCCGCCGGCGGCCCCGCGCGGCCGCCCCGTCCACATCCCCGCCCCCGCGCGAGGCCCACCCGGCTAGCGCCTCGTACGCGCGGTCGTCGGCGAGGCGCGCGCCGCGGCGTATCCCCTCGAGGAACAGGCGGTCGCCGGCGGAGAGGTGCTCGACGGACGTCGACACGTCCAGGGTGCCGCCCTGCCCCATGCCGTCCTCGGTCGCCTCGGCCGTCGAGGCGATCGCCGTCGACAGGCCCGCCGAGTAGAGGCTAAAGTGGAGCCGCTCGGCAATGTACAGGGCCGCGCCGCGGCCCCTGCACGCGCGGTACGCCTCGACGTCCGACGCGCCGGAGAGCGCGTCGGCGGGATCCCACGTAGTGACGACGACGAGTGCGTTGCGCAGCCCGTCGACGAGCCTCTCCAGGACGGGGGCGCTGACGTGCGGCGAGAATATGTACGTCATGCCGCGGCCCGTGTCGCGCCCCTCCAGGTAGGAGCGGACGGGGCCGAACAGCGGCCCGTGCATCAGTGCTGTCAGGGGCGCGCCGCGCGGGCGCGGGCGTATATCGTTTGCGGGCGTCGGGGAGGCGGGCGAAAGGGGCGGGGAGGCGCCGCGGCCGCTCCGCGCGGGCAGCGTCGGCGGGGGAGGCGGCGGGCGGCGGCGGGCGGCGGGCGCGCCAGGCGCATGCCGCCCCCGGCATTTGCCGCCGCCAGCGCCGTCCGTTCGGCGTACGGCGCGAGCCGCCGCGCCTTGCCCCGGCGCGCGCCGGAGGGCGGACGCGCATGGGCTGCACAGGACGCAAGTCTCATATAGGGCGCAGAGTCGTGGCACGCGTGAGCAGGCAGAGAATCTTCATCCACCCGACGGCGGCGCTGCCTCCGGAAGGCATCGACGACGTAGTCAAAAAGTTCTATCGCCTTGGGGCCAATGTGGACATGGACGACCCCGACGACCTCAACCTGCTGGTCGTCCGCCTTGCATCCACGATCGAGCAGGTCTGCAAGCGCCTCCTGGCGGACTACCTGGAGTCCCATCCCGAGGACGACACGGTAGAGGCGGTCGTGCGGCGCGACTCCTTTGAGAGCTTCAAGTCCATGACATGGCCAGAGGCCGTGGCGGCTAGCAGGAACATCTCTACGATCAACGATGCCTGCTCGATCCTGGACAAGTGCGGGCTCAGCCGCGTGCTCGACCGGGAGACGGCCAGCGTCCTCGGCAGCATCATGATCTGGCGCAACCGCGTCGTCCACGAAATGGAGGACGCCCGCATTGACGGGCGCGTTGCCTACAGCGTAACCGAGGGCTGGATCCGCAACGTGTTCCTGGACGACTCGCTGTTCATCATCAGGATGTGCATCACAAAGGCGGGCGAGGCTGAAGCGCACAGGGGCGGCCCGTGGCTGGCATACGAGTGCTATGAAGAGGCGATAGTCTTGTGCGACAAGGCGGGTGCAGTCGACTCGAATCCAGCCGTGCTAGCCTGCAAGGGGGGCGCGCTCGCAGCGCTGGGCCGCCACGACGAGGCGCTCGAGGCGTACGATATGGCGGCCGGGATCGACCCCGAGTATGCCGGCGCCCATGCGGGCCGCGGCAACGCGCTAGCCGCGCTGGGCCGCCACGACGAGGCGCTCGAGGCGTATGAAAAGGCGGTCGGGATCGACGGTGGCGATGCCATGGCGCAGCGTGGAAGGGGATTTTTGCTCTACATTGTGGGCCGCCACGACGAGGCGCTCGAGGCGTACGATATGGCGGCCGGGATCGACCCCGAGGATGCCGATGCCCATGCGGGCCGCGGCAACGCGCTAGCCGCGCTGGGCCGCCACGACGAGGCGCTCGAGGCGTATGAAAAGGCGGTCGGGATCGACGGTGGCGATGCCATGGCGCAGCATGGAAGGGGATTTTTGCTCTACATTATGGGCCGCCACGACGAGGCGCTCGAGGCGTACGATATGGCGGCCGGGATCGACCCCGAGTATGCCGGCGCCCATGCGGGCCGCGGCAACGCGCTAACCGCGCTGGGCCGCCACGACGAGGCGCTCGAGGCGTACGATATGGTGGCCGGGATCGACCCCGAGTATGCCGGTGCCCATGCGGGCCGCGGCAACGCGCTAGCCGCGCTGGGCCGCCACGACGAGGCGCTCGAGGCGTATGAAAAGGCGGTCGGGATCGACGGTGGCGATGCCATGGCGCAACATGGAAGGGGATTTTTGCTCTACATCATGGGCCGCCACGACGAGGCGCTCGAGGCGTACGATATGGCGGCCGGGATCGACCCCGAGTATGCCGGCGCCCATGCGGGCCGCGGCAACGCGCTAGCCGCGCTGGGCCGCCACGACGAGGCGCTCGAGGCGTACGATATGGCGGCCGGGATCGACCCCGAGTATGCCGGCGCCCATGCGGGCCGCGGCAACGCGCTAGCCGCGCTGGGCCGCCACGACGAGGCGCTCGAGGCGTACGATATGGCGGCCGGGATCGACCCCGAGTATGCCGGCGCCCATGCGGGCCGCGGCAACGCGCTAGCCGCGCTGGGCCGCCACGACGAGGCGCTCGAGGCGTACGATATGGCGGCCGGGATCGACCCCGAGTATGCCGGCGCCCATGCGGGCCGCGGCAACGCGCTAGCCGCGCTGGGCCGCCACGACGAGGCGCTCGAGGCGTACGATATGGCGGCCGGGATCGACCCCGAGTATGCCGGCGCCCATGCGGGCCGCGGCAACGCGCTAGCCGCGCTGGGCCGCCACGACGAGGCGCTCGAGGCGTACGATATGGCGGCCGGGATCGACCCCGAGTATGCCGGCGCCCATGCGGGCCGCGGCAACGCGCTAGCCGCGCTGGGCCGCCACGACGAGGCGCAGGTTGCGCGCGACACTGCTATGCGCCTTGCCCGCAGCCGTAGCCGCAGCTGACGCGACATCACGGCAAATTGCAACTCTACGCGTCACCTGCCACGCGCCGGGTATGCAAAATAGACCCGGGCGCGCATATTTTGATCTACGTTGCCGAGCGAAAAGCTCGATCTTGGTCACCTTACGCCCAGAGCTGCCCGCATAGCGCCTCTTCCGTCCACGCCGGGCGCCCAGGCCAGATCACTTGTGGCCATCGATGGCAAGATCGCGGCCGCCCCGCTACCGGGATTGCCTTTTCTGAGACGGCGTGTAAAAGCGCACAGGGCCCCTCACGACGATCTCGACATCGCGCCCAATGTTGTTAAGGAGGCGTTTTTTCTCGTACTCTATGTGCTTCCTCATCTGTTCTTCCATGTCGATCTCCGCCGGGCGAGTCACAAGCTCGCCGGCCCCTGCCCTGCCCTTGCCGCTGGCGCGCGCTGCCGCCGGTCCAGACGCCTCGCCGGGCACTGCTCCCTCCGTTCCCGCCGCGTCTGCGGGGCCGCTGGCCATCGCGCTCGCCTTCGCCATTGCGCTCACGCAGAGCGTCTCACAAGCCGCTATATAACATTTGCAGGGGCGGGCCAGGCGCCCATTGGGGCATTTTATGGCGGCGCCGGCCGCTCAAGACGGGCGATGGCGGGGCGCAGAGGGTGGCAATCGCCCCGCCCCGCCCCGCCCCGCCCCGCCCCCCTGCACTCGGCCAGCCTCCTGCGCAGCGTTTCGTACGGCGGCAACCGCCCCACTCCCCCCCTCCCGCGCGCGGCCGGCCCCCGCGCTAGGCGGCGGCGATTCCCCCTTCCTCGGCCGGCGCCCATGCGGGCCGCGGCGACGCGCTCACAACGCTGGGCCACCACGACGAGGCGCAGGCTGCGCGCGATACTGCTACGCGCCTTGCCCGCAACCGTGGCAACGGCTAACGCAACGTGCACGGCGTATTGCAGTGTGCCGCCGGCGCACGCAGGGAATGCATAACGGTCCCGGTGCACATGTTCAGATCCCCATACCGCGCAGGGGGCCAAGTCTCGACCTCTGAACGCCGAATGACCGCACCGCGCTTCCCCCATCCGTGTCATTCGCCCTGCTCCGGGATCTCGGTGTCGCCGCTAGTAAGATTGAGACCCCCGCTACGTGGATGGCCTTTTTCGAGGCGGCGTGTAAAAGCGCACTGGTCCCTTTATGACGATCTCGGCATCTCGCCTAAGGTTATTAAGGTAGTATTTTTTCTTGTACTCTATGCGCCTCCTCACACGCCTTTCTATGTCGAGTTGTGTCGGGCGAGCCGCAAGCTCGCCGGCCCCTGCCCTGCTCTTGCAGATGGCGCGCGCTGCCGCCGGTCCAGACGCCTCGCCGGGCACCGCTCCCTCCGTTCCCGCCGTGTCTGCGGGGCCGCTGGCTACCGCGCTCGCCTTCGCCGTTGCGCTCACGCAGAGCGTCTCACAGGCCGCTATATAACATTTGCAGGGGCGGCGGGGCGAGAGCTCGGGTCCTAGATTTCATGACGCCTAGTGGGGCCCGCCCCACGCCGCTTTCAGCCGTGCTAAGCGCCTAGACCTGAGCTCTCGCGCGGCGGGCGCCCATCGGGGCATTTTATGGCGGCGCCGGCCCCGCTCAAGACGGGCGATGGCGGGGCGCAGAGGGTGGCAATCGCCCCGCCCCGCCCCGCCCCGCCCCCTCCCCCCTGCACCCTGCCAGCCTCCTGCGCAGCGTTTCGTACGGCGGCAACCGCCCCACTCCCCCCCTACCGCGCGCGGCCGGCCGCCGCGCTAGGCGGCGGCGATCCCCCCTCCCTCGGCCGGAGCCTCCAGCCCCATCTGCGCCTCCAGGAGCCTTACGTAGCGGCCCAGGAAGGACAGCACGTTCGGGTCCCCTTCGGCCTTTGACGCGTCCAGCGCCCACCTCCTCTTGTCCGCACAGTGCGACACGAGCGACCCCCTGTAGGGGCCGGCGGCAAAGCGGCCGGCCAGGCCGTCCCTGACGTCCTCGCGGTCCCCGAACCGCGCGGCAAAGCCCCTGATCGCCGAAAAGATCGGCGGGAGGTGGCCGGCCACGCGCCCCGCCCTTCCGTCGGGATCCTCCCCGACCCACGCAATAATCCAGGGCATGAGGGCGGCCGTCAGGCGCCCCGCCCCCACCGTCTTCGACCCGCCGCCCTCCTCGATCCACTCAAGCAGGCGGCGCGCCCTCTGGCCCAGCGGCGGATCGAGGCGGGCTGCGATCATGGCCCACACCTCGCGCGGCCTGCCCGCGGCTATCTCCGCCAGGGCAGCCGACGGGGGCTCGGGCCCCGGGGCGTGCAGCAGCGCCGAGTCCCCGAACCGGTCGATCATCGCCTCCGCCAGGGCCAGGGCAGGGGCGCCGCCCCGCCGGGCCAGCGCGGCGGCAAGCTCCTTCCACGCGGCGCACGCGACATGGTCGGGCGGCGCGCAGTCCGCGGCGCCGTCAAAGTCCCGGTGCAGCAGCGTCTCGAGCGCCAGGCCCTCCGGAAGGGGGGCGGCGGCGGCCGCTGCGCCCCTTTTCGGCCCCGCCACAAAGTAGGAGTGGAGCATGTCGAGCGCCGTCGCGCCGGCCCCGTCCTCGCTGCCGCACCGCTCAAGAACGGCGCCGGCCAGGCCGGCCACGGCCCCCGCGCCGGCCCCCCGCAGGCGGTGGCCGTACCTGAACACCTGCATGGGCCCCAGGCCGAGCGCCCGGTCCAGCACCCCCGCGGTCAGGCGCTCGACGGCCCTTTCCGTCACGCCCGTCCTCCACGTAACCTCGAGCACGCGGGCGCGCAGGGCGGCATCGGCGAGCATCCGGTCCAGCAGGCGCTCGAGGTCGCCTCGGCGCCCCTCTGCCAGCGGCAGCAGGTACCCGCTCAGGAAGAGCGCCGTGGCCGAGGGGCCCGCCGCGCGCATCGCCTCCAGTATGGGATCGAGCAGTGCAAGATCTGGATCCCGCCCGGCCACCTCGCGCCCGAACGCGAGGCCGTTGACGGCCCCGTCCGCGACCAGCCAGTCCAGCTCGGCCAGGATGGCGCCGCCGCGGACGGCCCTGTCGGCAAGATCCCCGAGGGCGGCCGCCTCCCGATCGTTCTCCACCTCTTCATCCTCCGCGCCCCACCCGCCGCGCGCATGCCGCCCCACGCGGCGCCTCAGCTCCGCGGAAAGCCCGCCCCCATCCATCGAGTCGCGCAGCGACGACAGGGCCTCCGCCGCGCGCGGGCCGATTCGATCCCGCTCGGCATCGAGCAGGAGCGCGGCCTTGTCGAGGATGAGCGCCCTGTCCGCCGCGCCCGACGCCGCCAGCCCGCCGAGCAGATCGGCGACGGGCAGCGAGAGCCCGGGGACCAGTGTGGCCTGGTGCGCCGTCTCGACCGCGGCGGCGGCCGCCTCCCCCCGGACGCGGCCGCCTTTGGGGTCCAGGGCGGCCGCCCTGAGCAGCCCAAAGACCCCCAGGCAGTAGCCGGCCGCCTCGCCGCGGTCCCTTGGCGTCCACGGGTCCGGCACGCGCTCAAACCCCCTGCATCTCGGAACGGCGATCGAGCGGCGGCGCATGGAAAGGACGGAGGCGCATGCGAGCACGGCCACGCGCCGCTCCTCGGCCGAGGCCGACTGCGCGGCCTCCGACAGGACGGAAAGACGGGCAGAGAGCGGCGCGGAGACGGCCTCGTTCGAGGGGTCGAGCGCCCGGCAGTACGCCTCCAGCGGTGGGGCCGGGCCGTGCGCCCGCGCCGCGTCGGCGCCCCCGCCGGCCACCGCGAGCCGCAGCAGGAGGCGCATTGCGCCCCCGAACGACACCTCGTGCGAAAGCGCCTGCGCAAGGGCGTGCGCAACGCCTGGATGGGCCCCGCCGAGGGCGCCGCAGGGCCGGCGCCCGGCCGGCCGGCGATCCCCTCGATGCATGCGAGCGTCGATGCGGGGTCGACGGGGGCGAGGGCCGAAAGAAGGCCGCCCCGAGCCGGCTGCGCAGCGCCCCGGCCGAGTCTAGGGGCCCGCCCGGCAGCAGCATCTTTTTTGCGGCCCTTGACGCCCCGGCCGAGCCCCGCGCGTAGCCGTACATGTCAAGGTGCCGCCACAGCAGGCCTTCCGCTGCGCCGCCCTCGCCCCCGCCGCCCCCCGCAAGGAGTTCCGCCCACGGGGCCGCGCCTGGCTCGTGCCTATCCCACCACTCGTCCCACATGCGGACGTGGAGCAGCTTTGGCGTTATGTGCAGGACGGACTCGCCCCGCAGCAGGCCCATGGCGCGCAGGCCGCGGATCGCCCCCATGAACTCGCGCCCGGCCACGCCGGCATCTACTTCGGCCAGTTTTGCAACGGCGTCCAGCTCGCGCGCGCGGGCGCCGCCGCAGCCGACATCCCTGAACAGGCCCAGCCACTCCAGCGCGGCCTTGCGCGCCCCGAACCCCGGCCCGCGCGGGCCGTCCCGCCCGGCAATGCAGCGGTCCCATACCGCCGCGTCGCCCGGCTCGAGCGGCGCGCCGCCGGGGCCGCCGCGCAGGCAGGCGCCCACTATATGGGCCGCGCGCGGCGATGCCCCGCAGTACTCGGCCCACCCGCCCGCTCCGCCGCCGGCCCCCGTGTACCCCGAGACGATCTCGCGCACCTGCTCGCCGGCCAGCGGCGGGACGGGCATGTGCGCCGCGCCGGACACGCCCCCGTCCGCCCCGCCGTGGACGGTCACGAGCCGGATCCGGCTCGAGTTGGCAATCTCGCCCTGGATGCAGGCATGCTCCAGGCCGCCGCAGTCGTCGACGACGACGATCGAGTTCTCGCTGCCGCCCGTTCCCCCCATGTTGACGCGGTCGACGAGACTCAGGGCCGGGCCGGGCCCGTCCGCGTAAAGGACCCTGCCACTGAGCCGCTCGTCGCGGGTCGCCTCCAGCGCCAGCCGCGTCTTTCCCGAGCCGGGCTCGCCCGTGACCCGCACGTGCACGATCCTGTCGCCGAGCAGTATTTCCCGGAGGCGGCGCACGAACTCGTCCTCGCCCCTGCCGCGCTTGAACGCGCGCTGCATGCCGCCGAGCCGCGACCATGCGCCGTGCGCTCGCAGGCCCTCGGGGTACGAAGAGTTTGCAGAGGGCCAGGTGCGGGTACCGCCCCAGCAGGGATGCGATCCTCGCGGGGGCCCACACCCGCACGGGGCGCCCCCCGCGCGGCAGCCTGCCGCGCAGCGCCTCCGCGAACGTCCCCTCCAGCCCGGGCTCGGCGCCGCCCGGGCCGCCAAAGTTGGCAAGTATCACCGCAAGCGCGCCGCCTTCCAGGCAGCGGCGTATTGAATCCCGGAGGGGCCGTCCCTCTTGAAGAGCATGCCTTGCACGCACCGCGCCGGGGAAGGCCCGCCCGGCTCGATGCGGAACAGGGTGCGCCCGCGCCCCACGAGGCCGCCTGCGCTTTCCCGGGGTGCGTCCATCACCTCGATGCGGGCGCCGCCGCCGCGTATCCCGCCGGGGCGCACCCCGGCGCTGTCCGCCTCCGCCGCGATCATCATCCCGGCAAGGCGCTCCGCGCGCCCGGCGGAAAGGGCGGCCAGCGTTTCCACCGACACTGCGAACGGGTTTTTCAACGCAACGGGACAGCCACGATCCCGTTTAAAGCAGCCAAGCCGGCCTAGGGCGGCCGGAGGCGGGCCTCAAGGCACGCCGCCCCGCGCCGCCCGCGCAGGCCACAGGGGCCGCATCCACGCAGAGCGGCGGGGCACGTTGCCAGCCGCCAGCCGGCCCGCATACTTTTGCCCGAACCAGCCAACGCGATGGCCGGCCCGATCCCGATCCCCGCCCCGTCGCTTAGCGCGACGCGGGCCGGGGGCCCCCTCGTCGCGAGGCGGCGGCGCTTTGAATATCCATGTGTCCGCCCCGCGGCTAGCATGGTTGCCCGCCCAGCACCGCGCTTGTGCCCTAGACGACGTGCCTGCAGCTGTGGCGCACGAAGTCGTGCAGGATGATCCACACTTCAGTCTTTTTGACTTCGATGACGTCATCCTGCTGTATTCCCTTCTGCCTGCGTATGTAGGCTCCCGCCCCACTCGGGCACACCTTTGGCGCGAAGGCGCGGCAGCACTCGGCCTAGCCCGCGGCGTCGGGTTTTGAAGCAGGCGCCCGGCGGCCCATTTTTACGGACGGATCGGCACCCTGGCGAGGCAGCGCGTTGAACCCCCTCCCCCCCATGTCAGCCCTCCCGACCTCGAGTAGTGCCGGCCACCTGCGCGGCGGCGGTGTGTCGGAGTTGCCGCGGCACGCCTCTGCACTGCCGGAGGCCGGGAGCAGGGCGCGGTTGGCGGGCCTATGGCAAAAATGGCGGGGCGGAAGCAGGGGCGCAGGGAGTGGAGGAACTCCGCGGCCGCGCATGCGTGCGGCGCGCGGGTTGACGGCCCGCAGAGCGGCGGGGCACGTTGCCAGCCGCCAGCCGGCCCGCATACTTTTGCCCGAACGCCGGGGCGCATACTCAAGCTTGACGACGCGTTCTTCCAGATCTTCTAGGGTTGCCGCAAGATCGGCATTGTCAGGCTCCATGTCGTCGACGCGTTCCTCGAGCTTGTCGACGCGCTCTTCTAGATCTTTCAAGGCCGCCGCAAGATCGGCCTTGTCAGGCTCTATGTCGTCGACGCGTTCCTCGAGCTTGTCGACGCGCTCTTCTAGATCTTTCAAGGCCGCCGCAAGATCGGCCTTGTCAGGCTCTACGTCGTCGACGCGTTCCTCGAGCTTGTCGACGCGTTCATCGAGCTTGGTGTTTGCATCCTGAAGATAGTCGACGGACATCTCAAGCTCGGCCTTTTCGGCCAGAATATCCTCGACGCGTTGTGCAAGATAGTTGTGCCGGGTCTCGGGGCTTTCTCGAGCGGGCATTGCCATGCTGGGTATTGGCAGATCATGCACCATATAAGTGGAGGCGGAGGGCAGGCGCCACGCAAGCAACAGCAGGCGGATCGAATGAGCCGCAAAGTTGGCGCGGCGGCGGATGGCCGATCACGCAGGCGGGGTGCAGAGTCGCCCCCCTCCCCCCACGCCGCAGAAGGCGCGGAACGGCAGGGTGTGCCCCATCGGCATCGCCCGCGGCGTGCCGGCGCAAGGCAAGCCGCGATGCAGGGGCGCCCGGCGCGGGCGCGCCGGCAGCACACGTTCGAAAGGGCGTGCAGCCGCCGCGCCGGCAACGCAAAGCACACTGGCCGCCCCGCCGTCACGTCCGAGTGGCGCATGCGATGCGGCCGCGGCCCCGCCGGCAAGCCATTAATAGGCCGCCGCGCCGCGCCGCCGCATGGCAGGGACGGCGTCGGAAAAGTGGGGCAAGCGCATAGCGGGGCACAAGGCCGCATGCCGCGGGATCGTCAGCTCTTCCGCCGCGATCAGGTACGCCGGCGTGATCAACGAGTTCGGCCGCACGCTGGCCGGCGCGACGAGGCCCGGCGTAAAGTCGCACCTGAGCGCCGAGCAGGCTAAGAACGAGTTCTTTGCGGTCTCGACGCTGCTGTCGATGCGCAAGAGGTCGTCGGCGGCCATTGGAGCCCTGGACCACGCCGTCATTCGCCACGAAAAGATCACCGTCGTCGCGTTCATGTCTGGGGCCGACACCTACTACGTCTCCGTCGAGGGCGGCAGGGCCGTGACCGCCGCCATGGTCTCGAAGATAAAGAGGATCGCCGCCGGCGCCGGCAAGTGACCGCGGCGGAGCGGCGTCAGGCCTCGGCGTAGAAAGGAACTGTGCTGTACTTGCCGACTGCGGGCTCGTAGAGCAGCCCCTTTTTGTGGAGCGAGTCGATCAGGGCCGCGGCATCGCCGGGATCGATCCCCAGCGCCGCCGCCGCGTCGCCGGCCGAGCTCGCGGGGCGATCGCCGAGGCATGCGAACATGCGCCGCTCGTCGTACCTTATGGGCGCCCTTGCCGAGAACTTGTCGTACGCGCCGTCGTGTATCGTGTCGAACACGGCCTTTAGGTTACTGACGTACATGCCGCCGGCCCTATCCAGGTCCGCCTCCGACACGCCGTCGGCCGCCCGCGAGCGCGCCATCGAGGCGGCCACGCTGTAGATCGACAGCGGCCTGCCGCCGTGCCCCATGTCCAAGAGCTGCCCGCCCACGGCCGCCGCCGAGAGGTACTCGTGCCTCCTGATGAACCGCTCGATCATGCCGCGGTACCTTTCCGTCGCGGCGCCGAGCGCGGCGGTTCTCACGGCGGGCCGGTGCATCCTTGCGGCAAGCAGAAACTTGAAGATATCTGGGCTCGTGTCGTACGAGTACGACCGGCGCTCGACGTGCTCCTCCAGGACGGCCGGATAGTCGGACATGCGCACGCCCCGGCGGGCGAGCGGGAGAGGGCCGTCGGCCTTTTCGAGCAGCGTGATCGAGTGCTCGCCGGCACCTCCGCGGGGCGTCCTGTCCAGCCTTGCGTCCACCGCCCCCGGTATCCGCTCGAGCGGCGCAGCGCTGCTCCCCCACCCGAGGCCCGGCAGCGAGGCGGACGCGGTCGAGCCCGCCGCGCCCAGCCCCGGCAGCCCGAGGCGCCTCGGTCGGCCCGACCGGGCCTCGGCCGGCACGAACCGGCGCAGGTCCCCGGCAAGGTCGTCGAGGATTGTCCGCTTGGAGAGGGCGTCGATCGTGACGGTAAAGCCGCCCGTGCGCCGGCCGGGCAGGTCAGGCGAGCTTAGCAGGGTGTGCGCAATCAGCTGCCGAGTCGTGTCGGCCACGTTGCGCCACTTTTCAAACAGCAGCCCGACAAAGTCCCCGTGCGACATCTCCGGCTCGATCCGGCCGAACCCGGGGTCGGCGCCGCGGACATCGTCGGCCTGCAGGACCGGCCCCACGCGGCCGTCGGGCAGCACGGCGGGGCCCATCCTGCCCCTGACGGTCGAAAACCGGTTCATGTCGGGGTACGGCACCCCGTGCCCGGCGCGGCACACCACATGGATGTTGTGCACGGTGGGGCAGGAACAAGGACAAAGTACGGCGGGCGGGCCCACGCCGCGTAGCCGTCGAGTTCGATCTCGCCGCGCGCCTTTTTGGCCGCCGCAAAGCGCCGCATCTGGTCCATCTCGAACCTAAGAAACTCGGTGCCGTGCTCGCGCTCAAAGAACCTCGCCCTTGAGTGCCTGTAGCGCTGCCTTTCTCCGAACATGCGGACCGCCGCCCGGATGCGCCTTCCCCGCCCTACACCGCGGGGTCGTCCCCGACGATCTCCTCGCCCTCGGGCGACCTCTTTGTCCCGGCAAGCTCGTCGGCGTACGCGCGCAGCGCCTGCGCTATCCTGACAAGCGACTGCTTGCTAAGCGACTCGGGGTCGTCGCGGTGCAGGTCGTACTCTTCGATCCACCGGCGGTCCTCGTCGTCCACGCCCCTGTGGCCCGGCGATCGCATATTAACATTCTAGGGGGCGGGGCGGGGCGGGCGCCGAAGGCGCGCCCCCTGCCTAGGCCGGCGTGTACCCGTGGTACCCGCCGGTCTGCTCGGCCTTGTCGGTAAAGTCCGGCTCGAACAGCGAGACGAGGTAGCCGTCGGGGTCGACGGCGATGGCGTTCTTGCCTGCCTCGCGCTTTACAATGTCGCGGTATATCTTTACGCCCTTTGACTTTAGCTCTTCGACGGCCGTCCTCACGTCGCCGACGATGAACCCTATCGTAATGCCGTTGTCGATCGAGCTGCCCATGTGCTCGGCCGTCAGCGAGGCGGGGTGCAGGCTGAGCAGGGCGCCGGTCGTGCCGAGGTCGATCCATGTGCGCCGCTGGTTCTTGATCGGCAGGCCGATCACGTCGTGGTAGAACGACAGCGACCTGTCGAGGTCCTTGACGGCGAGTATGACGTTGCCGACCCTCTTGATCTGCACGCCCGGCGCGGCGCGGGGCGGCGTTAAAACCCTTGCCATTGGCGCCCTCGGAGGGGGCGCGGGCGGGGGGTGGGTGGGCGGGATCTTGAGCCGGCGGATGGACGGGCAAGGTACACCAGGCAGAGCACAGTCGGGCCGTCCGTGCAGCATGCCACAGGACCGAGCAGACGGGCGGCGGCAGGCCGTCCTAGCACATCCGAGCTGTGGGCCGAGGCAGCACGGCCGGCTTGCATGTAGAGGTCAACCACCCCCCCTCCCACCGCCTTTGCGGCGACAGGAAAACAAAATAGGTAACACAAGCGGCGCCGGAAAGATCCGCCACTCCCGGCGAGAGTCAAATGGGAGACTTGGGTACCGCGGCACGGGCTTGAAGGGCCGGCGGACCGCGTTGCATGATGCGACAGCTGCACAGGCGGAGGTCGTCGACGCAAGCAAGGGCACCCGCACAGGTTCGAACGTCACCCCAGCTACGCTGCCGCATGGAAGACTGCACCGGCAGGCAGGGCGCGCGATGCATGCGAGGGCGCGTCTGATTCCCGTCCCCGCCCCCGCCCATCCCTTCTGTGATTTCTAGATCCGGACGAGGGCCCGCGGTTGTCCATCGCTGCCGACCCCGCCATCGGATCCGCTCGCATGACGCGGAATTGCTCCATGGTCAACCTGTCGGCATCCGGGCATCGGCCGCCTCGGGCGGAAGATGATCTGCAGAATATGGTCCTAAAGTGAAATTTGGAGGGGCGGTTTGAAGGCGGCGGTCAGTGCCTGCCACTGGCCGATCAGGAAAAGACGTCCTCCAGGACAGACAAGGCATGAAATGGACTGCGCATGATTGCCGTTCACCGTCTAGACGCATAGACGGCGCGGGCGTGTTCAGAGGGACAAGGCTGCGAGTCGAAAGGATTGAAAACGATACGTTTGCCAGTTTTCGGCAAGCCAGCTCCAGCGTCCGTTACCCCAAAAGCCCTTTACCATTGCCCCGCCTCCGATCGCAAACGAGAGGCGGGCAAGGTTGCAAGGCGCAGTCGCAACCAGACATGCAAAGGATTCAAACCCAGAGGGCGTGGCGCGGCGTGGCTGTGCAAGCATTTCGGACCGACGTCCTCCCGCCTGTACCCAGCCATCAAATGGCAGTCAGTCGTGGCGACGGCGGCCGCCCGGAATTTCACACTCGCCCAGCGCCGCGGCGGCGGCGGCGGCCCGCTCGGCCGCGGTAGTTCGCGCCGCGGCGGCGGCCCGCTCGGCCGCGGCCATGTCGTCGGCCCGCTCGGCCGCGGCCGCCCGCGCCGCAATCGACGTACGCTCCTCAACGGCCGCTACCTGCTCGCCCAACGTTGACCACATGGCCGCGGCGGCGGCCCGCTCGTCCGCGGCGGCCTGCGCCGCGGCGGCGGCCCGCTCGTCCGCATCCCCCTCGCAGGCGGCCCGCTCGGCGGCATCTTCCGCATCCACAAGCTGTCCCCGCCACCTCATATCCACCCGCTCGGCCAGCGCACCCGCCACCGCCCATGCATCCGTCTCCGTCCACAAGAACGGCGGCAGCGTCCCCGCCACCGCCATCTTGGCAGACTCCGCAACATCCGCCATCTGCGGCCGCTTCGCCTCCGCGGCCGCCTTTCGCTCGACTACCGCTAGCCATACCTCCGCGGCCGCCTTTCGCCCTGCCCGCGCTGCAGCCTGCTCCGACAACGCCGGCCATGCAGCAGCCCGATCGGCCGCCGAGGCTCGATTGGCCGCCGCCATGTCAACCCGCTCGGTCGCCGCCACCGCCGCCGCCTGCTCTGCCGCGGCCATCCATGCATCCGCCGCGGCCCGCTCGGCCAATGCAACCGCCTCCCACGCGTCCACTGCAACATGCTCCGCCACGGCCTCCCCATAGTCTCCCAGCGTCCGCGCCTGCTCGGCTGCCTCCCATACGCCAGGCGCCGCCCGAGCGGCCGCGGCGGCCCACGCATCCGCTGCGGCCCGATCATGAGCAGCCGCGGCCCGCTCGGCGAGCGCCGCCCGCTCGTCCAACCACGCGGCCAGGACTGTCCGGTCTGGCAGCGACTGATCGGACAGCGCCAGCCAGTCAGGCGTGTCCGCCCGCTCGGCCGCGGCGGCGGCCCGCTCGGCCGCGGCGGCGGCCCGCTCGGCCGCGGCGGCCGACCACCCTGCCGCCGCACGCTTGGCCGCCGCCCATCCGGCCGCCGTCGACGGCTCTGACGCGGCGGCCGTATTGGACCAGGCAGCCGTCGCCGCGTGCTTCAGCTCGCCGGCCGCCCACATCTCATACGCGCCCACCGCCGCCCATGCGCGCGCCGCCCGCATCCACTCGGGCGCAACTGTCCGCCGATAGTCCAGCGGGGCCCACTCGTCCGCTGCCCGTCCGGCCTCGGCCCGCGCCAAGCGCCGCCGCCGCCATGCAGCCCATGCGCCGCACACTCCCGTGCCGGATGTTTTGCCGCTTTTATGCCTTCCATATGCCAAGATGCGGGCGTTCAAGCCTCGATCCCCGCGGCTACCAAAACTGCCGCACCCCATCCCGCGTCCCCCAGCCAGACACAGGAGTGGCATCCTGCGCCATTGCGGCCTCCGCTGTGGCACACATGGCAAGACGCTAGACAGGTGCCCGGCAGGGCGCCCGGTCAGCCAGCCGGCCCCCAAGAAATCCAACCTCCGCAGCATAGCACGCTTCCCAAGCCGGCGGCATAGGGAAGGAGAGGGGTGCGAACCGGCAGGCGAACGGATGCGAATTCGTCCGCCTTACCTCGCCAGCGGCACTTGCGCACTCGCCGCCGCTGCATCGCCCTTGGAAGTATCAGAATGGGTATTGTCAATTCGGGCTTGCAGCGCTTGCGCCCCCGTTGCCACTCAACCACTCCTCTCCATTATTCTTCCCTTCGCCGCCCTCCCCGCCTCCCCCCGCCCTCCACTCCCGGCCGAGCGACTCCATCACCTGCGCCGGCGCGAGGAGCAGGACGGGCCGCCCCCCGGCCGGCGGCCTCCCCGCCCGGGCAGCGGCGGCCTCGAGCGCCGGCGGGTCGGCCACCGTTATCCGGTACGACCCCCTGCCCACTCCCGCCCCGGCGAGCGTCTCGTCCACCACGGACGCGTCCATCCCCCCGAACGCGACGAACTAGGCGGACATGCCGGCCGAGGCGGCCTTTTCATAGTTGGCCAGCACCTGCTTGCGGTGCTTTGACGGAGAGGTCTCGACCTCGACCGCAATGACCTCGTCGGACCACGCGTCGGGGTCGGCCAGCGGCCGCCCGGCATTGCCGCCCGCGGCGGCTCGTACGGCGGGCCCGCCGCGGCGGCCCGCGGCATCGGCGCCCGCATCGCCCGCATCGCCGCCTCCCTCCTCCCCTGCATCTCCCTCCCCGGCCCGGCGCGCGGCATCCGCCCGCCGTATCCCCGCCGTCCTTCTCCTCCCCGCCAGCCGCGCTGCCGCCTCCGAGGCCCTGCGCGCAGCCGCCCTGCGGGCCGCCGCCTCGCGCGCCGTCGGCCGCCCCGCCGCCGGCCGGAACGAGTGCACGACAACGTCGGGGCGCGTGCGCGCCGAGTCGCCGAGGTCGGGCACCGCGTAGTGGTGGTGCGCCCTCATCGCCGCGCATATCGACAATATGGCCGCCCGGTGCAGCCCGCCGCCCGCGCCGCGCCCCGAGAACGCCGAAGAGTACAGCGACCTCACGGCGAGCGCCGTCTCGCTGTACATGGCACCGTCGCGTCGAGCCTCGAGCCGACGGCGTACTCGGTCCGCCCCGAGGCGTACCGCTCGTGGCCGGCTAGCGAGTCGGCGAGGGCCGACGTCGCGGCCCGCTCGTCCGTCCTCGCAAACACGGCGCACGCGGCCGCCGCGTGCGTATTTAGGTCGGCCGATCGCATGCCAGGCGGCACGGCGGCCATGCCCCTGTTGCCAGCGGCGCCTACGGCCGTCGCGCGCTGCCGCCGCTGCCTCCTGCCGTGCGCCTGCGGCGCCTGCGGACCGGCAGGTCCTCCGGCCCCCTGGTGACGACGATCTCGTCCCCGCGCACCCTGAAGGTGATGTGGGTCGGCCGGCCGAGCCTTTCGACGATCGGCATCGGCACGGTGCTCTGGTATCCCCTGTTCCCGCAAATGTTCACGCTGACGGTAAACTCGGTGCAGTCGGGGCCCAGTGCGGCACGGCAGGAGGGGCGCAAAATCCCCTTATAAGCATGAAAACACCCTTATACGTATCCGCGCGCGCACCCGAGATGCAGGCAAGGTACGTGACGGACGAGACGGCGCTCAGGAGGGCGCTGGCCGAGGCGTACGCCATTATCGACGATCTCATGGCGAGGATCCGCAGGATGTAGGAGGACGCCGAGCGCACGGCTGCAGAGAAGGTGCAAAGCGACGTCGACGCCAAGCGCAAGGACGCCGAGATCAAGCGCAAGGACGCCGAGATTGCCGCGTACAAGGGGCTGCTCAAAAAGGCGGGGATCGAGGTCAAGAGGCTAAAGGCCAGCGAGGCGTACCACGACGGGGCCCACGTCCCGACGTCAAAGGGGTCGCTGACGATGCGGCAGATGCAGAAGGAGATCGTCGACGAGCGGCGCGCCGCGTCGACGGGGCGGCGCCCGGGGCGCGAGGAGGGCCACGAGGGGACCACGTCAAAGATCGACCCCGATGCGCCCGTGGAGCACCGGTACTGCGGGGCGACGCGGTGCCCGCACTGCCGGGGGACGGACCTGCGCGAAAGGACCACCACAACGCAGTGCGTGGACGTCAGGGTCGTCAAGGACGAGAGGTGGATAATCCTGCACGACCTAGAGTGCGGCGGGTGCGGCGCGCGCCTAAAGGCACCGCGGGACGGCGCAGTCGACGGCACGGTCGCCGGCGCAAACCTCCTCGCAATGGTCGGCGCAGTGCACACCAACTGCAACGCCACGACCGGCGAATACCGCGACTTTTTGCGCGACGGGCTCGGGATCCGAATGGGGACTTCCGCCGTGCACAACATGATCAACGTGATCGGGCGCGGCATGGCGCACCGCGCGCAGGACATACGCGACAGGGAGGAGATGAAGGCGCCGCCCGCCGAGGCCGACGAGACGGGCATGACGACGTTCGTCGAGGAGTCCGAGGACGACGGCAGCCCGCCCGGGAGGGGCAGGAACCGGAGGCGGCGGGAGGCCAAGCGGGGGTACCTCTGGGTCGTCCTGTCCAGGGACGCGGCCCGCGTCCACGCGGACCCGAGCCGGGCCGGCGCCGTCTTTGAGGAGCACTTTCCGGACCGCGTCCGCGGGCCCACGACCCACGACAGGCTCCCACAGTACGACAGCATCTGCGACGTCCGCCAGGACGACCCGGTCCACATGGCGCGGTACGCAAAGCTCGCGGTCAGGAGGGCGGCGGGGGACCCGAAAAAGAGGGCCAAGGCCGATGCGCTGCACCTGCGCCTCGTCGCCGCGTTCAGGCGCGCAAAGAACGAGGCCGCGGGCCACGGCGGCGCGTTCCAGGACCCCCTCATCAAGGAAAAGGCGCAGCGCCTCGAGGACGAGGTCGCCGCCATCGCCGAGGCGTACAAGGAGGCGGGCATCCCCGAGATGCACACGTACCTGGCGGGGGCCAAGGGCCACGTGTCCGTGTTCATGCTGTACCCCGGCATGTCGGCCGACTCGACGGGCGTCGAGCGGTTCATCAAGTGGCTGATCGGCTGGCGCAACAGCGGGGGCAGGACCGTCACGGCCGAGGGCCGGACAATATTCTCGGACATTGCCACGGTCGCCGGCACGGACATGGTGCAGGGGCGCAGCTACGCCGACGACATACGCGAAGAGTTCGGGGCGCTGCCCCCGCCCGAGTACGCGCGGGTGCGCGCCGAGGGATCCCGGAGGAGGATGCGCGCTCCCGCCGCGGCCGCCTGCGCCGCCGCGGCCGCCGACCCGTCCATCGCCGCGGCGCCTCCGCGGCCGCTGCCGCGGGCGGCCGCGGGCGGCACGGCCGCAAGGGCCGCGGCCGCCTCCGCGGCCGCAAGGGCCGCAGCGGATGCGGCCGAGGCAAGGGCAAGGGCCGCGGAGGCGGCGGCCGAGGCAAGGGCAAGGGCCGCGGAGGCGGACGCAAAGGCAAGGGCCGCGGAGGCGGACGCAAAGGCAAGGGCCGCAGTGTTGCCGGGATCGAAAAGGCCGGCAAAGGCGCCGGCCAGGCAAAAGGCGGGGGCCGGCAAGGGGGCGAAACCCCCGGCAAAGGCCGAAAGGCCGGCAAAGGCCGAAAGGCCGGCAAAGGCGCCGGCCAGGCAAAAGGCGGGGGCCGGCAAGGGGGCGAAACCCCCGGCAAAGGCCGAAAGGCCGGCAAAGGCCGAAAGGCCGGCAAAGCAAACCTTGCAGAAGGCTAGAAGGCACCCAAGTGGCGCGGCGCGCGGAGGTGCGCCCATGCCGCGACTGCGGCGCTTTGCAGTAGCCGACGTGCCCGAGGCGGCGGATGCCGCCGAGAAGGCATGCAGGAGCTTGCAGGGTGCGCAGGCTCGTCCCACTACCGCCCGCGTCGCGCTCGCCGTGGCGCCGGACGGCCCGGGCCCGCCGCCGGCAGGGGGGCAACGGAACCCGGTAGCCGTTGCCTGACCCCCGGCAGACGGACTACCGGGCGCCAGCGGGACGGCGTAATCCCGCAGCTGGCCATCGACCGATCCACCCCACTACGTCAACCCTCCGAGCCCGGTTGACGCTCAAATCGACCTAATTACGCACCGTTGCCCCACGCAGGGATATAAATAATGCCCGCATTCCCTGTGGCACATGAGCTCTGCAAGGCCGGTGCAAGGAGTGGACGGATCGGCCAGCCTCCATTTGGACATGCAGATAAATGATTTTGGGCCGATCAAAAAGGCTGCCATATCCCTGCGCCCGCTCACAATCTTCATAGGCCCAAACAACACCGGCAAGTCATATGCCGCCATGCTGGCACACTCTGCCATGTCGGCGGCCCACAAAATCGGCCCCTCCTTCCATATGCCTCCAAGCCCCACAGACGGGCAAGGAAGACCGGGAAACGTTCTAGCCAGGCTGGAAAAAACCCTTGCCGTCTTTAGGGCCACAGGCGAGGCAGAGTGCCCCCGCGATCTGGCCGCCCATATGACACGTTCCAGCATAAGCGGATACGAGACGAGTCTGAAAAACGAAATTGTGCGCAACTTTGGATCGGGGTTGGACGAACTGACCAGGTCGGGCGCCAAACACATTTCGTTGTCGGTAACGGACAAAAATGGCCTCACAATGACATATAAGAAGGGCAAGATTGCCATAAACCCGCTACCAAAATTCTCCATGCGGTTCAGGGCGTCTCCGGACACGAGTGTGGCACGAACAGTGAGTATAGAGCGCACGGACGACACGGTGTACTTCAACATTGGTAGCGACATGTCCGACATAATCACAACTCGGCGCGGCAGGGTGTGGATGTATTCCAAGCTGCAGTCAGCCCTGCTCCAGCAGATATTCGCCGACATTCCAGCGCGCTCCGACTATTTTCCCGCCGCACGTTCGGGCATCCTGCAGGCACACAGGGTCATAGCATCAAACGTTGTCAGGAATGCGCCCTATGCCGGTATTGAAGACATCCATGTCCCACGCTTGTCGGGCGTGGTTTCGGACTTTGTCTCGGCTATTATCGACATGTATCCGTACCAGGGAATCCACCATGAGATCGGAAGCAGGATTGAAAGCGACATATTTGCGGGGCACGTGAACCTAGAGTACCGCGAGCCCGACGCCGTCCCGGAAATTGTCTACGAGCACTCCAAGGTGGCCGTGCCCATACACCGGACCTCATCTACAATCTCGGAGCTGGCCCCGTTTACGCTATACCTGAAGCACGCCGCGGCCCAGGGAGTGATAATCATCGAAGAGCCAGAGGCCCACCTCCACCCCCGTAACCAGGTCGTGCTTGCCAGCCACATCGTAAGGCTCGTGAGGGAAGGAGCTGGCATCATAATCACTACGCACAGCGCCCTACTGTTTGAGGCGATCAGCCAGTACCTACAGGCGGGCTCGCTACAGCCAAAGGAGAGGAAAGATGCACTCGGCCACAAGGACTTGTACCTCGGCAAGGACGAGGTCGCCCCCCACCTCTTCAAAGAGGGATCCGACGGGAGCGTTGTCGAGCCAGTCGATGTGTCTACAAAAGAAGGGATCGAGCAAGAGGAGTTTATCAAAGAAGACAGGCTGCTGAGCGAAATCAATATGAGAATAGAGGAACGCATATATTGACCGCACGGAAAGGCACAGTGGGAGGGCCTGGATCAAGGGCACGGCGCCTGTTTAATGCATCCGTGCGGGATCGTTGCGCCGAGAAAAACTGCTGCCTGGGCTTGCAGGGAATTTCCAACTGTACAGTACTGAGAGGCGAGGGCGTGGCATCTGGCAGAAAAATGTGCGATTGCGTAGTGTTGCACGATGCAGCCGTGCCGCGCGTTGTTTTTGTCGAGCTCAAGAGCGGCCTGTTCCGCACAGGGCAGGTCGTCGAAAAGTTCGCGAATGCGCTGGACTGGCTCTCCAGCGTCGAAAAGGAGGTTTTCGGCGAGGTCGACTACCGGGTTACCCTGGTACTCATGCACAAGCGGCGCGTTCCGAGGGCGAGTTATTCCGCCCTGCGCAGCTACCCCTTCAGACAGAGTGGTAGGCGATACTCGCTCAGGGTACTACCCTGCAACGCGCAGCTTGCCGCACTCTACAAAAAAATGAGCTTGCAATAGAGAACTATCCGGCGGCGGAATCTACATGTGGTGAGCAGGGGGTGCGGCGGCGCTTGCGCGTGCGCGCCATTCGTCCAGCCGCGCTGTCGGAGGACATACCGGGTGCGGCGGGGTGCGGCGGCGCTTGCGCGTGCGCGCCATTCGTCCAGCCGCGCTGTCGGAGGACATACCGGGTGCGGCGGGGTGCGGCGGCGCTTGCGCGTGCGCGCCATTCGCAGCGCGCGCCTGCGCCCACACTAGCACTCGTGGCCGCCGTCGCACCTGCGCGTGCCTGGGCAGGACAGCTGGGGGCGAGGCGCCAGGCCGCCCCTGGGCAGGACAGCTGGGGGCGAGGCGCCAGGCCGCCCCCGTCCAGCCAGCAACTTCCCGCTCAGCCCCACCCCCCTCGCGCGCCCAGCCTGAGGTAACCCGCCCCTTCGCCCGCCACAGAACGTCCGTTCGCCGATACGTCAGCCCCGCCAAGAGAAGGCGAAGGGGGCCTGTCGCGGGCGGGCGCGGGTGCCCATCCCCCGCTTCCGCCAGTGCGCCAGTTCCGGCCGCGGACGAGATCGCAGGGATACCACTACCCTTATAACGTCGGCAGGTGCGCCGCCGGTCGCTTGGCGAGACGCAGAACCAAGGTAAGGGACAAGTGGAAGGACAAAAAGTGGGTCACGGTGTACGCGCCCGACTCGTTCAACAACGTCCGGCTCGCGGAGGTGCCCATCACGGACGAGGGGCACGTCGGCGGCCGCCTCGTCGAGGTCACGCTGTTCGACATACTCAGGGGCGACCAGTCGCAGTACCAGTACAAGATATACTTCCAGGTCGACAAGATCGACGGCGACAGGGCCACGAGCATATTCAAGAGGTACGAGTACGCCAAGGAGTTCCTGCGCAGCCTGGTCAGGCGCGGCTCGTCAAAGGTCAACTTTGTCATGGACGTAGGCACCAAGGACGGGTACGTCTTCCGCATAAAGATCATCATGCTGACGTTCACGTCGCTGAACACGTCGCGCAAGCACGCGCTGCGCCTCATCGCGCGCGACGTCATTAGAAAGACCGTGCCCGAGATGACGATCGACCAGTTCGTCCAGGCCACGTGCTACGGCAAGATAAACTCGGACATTATGGCGCCGGCCAAAAAGCTCTTCAAGATCAGGCACATTGGCCTGGAAAAGGTAAAGCTCATCAGGACGGCCGACGAGCAGATAACGCTGCTCGAGGCGTAGGCTTGCCCGCAGGGCGGCCGCCGGCCGCGCGCGGCATGCGCGCAAGCGTCGACGTCATACTCCACGCCACCGAGGACGAGTCCCTGTACAGGGGCGCGCTCGGGTCCGTCCTCGGCATCGACGGCGCCGCCGCCGAGGTCTCGTCCGCCGAGGGCCACTACGGCAACCCGATCCGCGTCCTGTCGGCCCGCGAAAGCGGGGACGGCGCGGCTCGGCTCGCCGACGCCGTGTCAAGTGCGATGTCGGACGCCGACGCGGACGAGGTCGCGCGGAGCATTGGCCTGCGCGTGTCCGGCGCGTGGCTCCACATGAGGTTCGACAAGCAGGCGTTCGTGCGCGGGCGCCTCGCCCTCGGCGAGGACGAGGCCGTAAGGGTGCGCATCCACGTGCCGTCGTACGGCGGGGCCGGCGCGGCGCGCAGCGCGTACCTCCGCCTGCTCGACCGTTAAAATACGGCCGCGCATGCGGCGCGGCGGGGATGAGGACCAGCAGCCGCTCCAGTCTGAGTTGATACCGGTGAAGACCCCGCGACGAACCGACCCGCAAACACCCCCCCAGGGCAGCGCTGGCCCTGTCGTGCGTTACGGGGTAAAGGCCCCGCGACGAACCGACCCGCAAACACCCGGGGGCGCATTCAGGCCCCCTAGACGATCCGCGCAGGGGTCGCGCGGCGAGCGGCGAGGCTGGGGCCAAAGCCCCGCACATGCATCCTCTCCGCTCCCGCCGCCGCCCGCCCCCCGCCCGCAAGGGATCGGGCAGGGGTCGCCCTGCTCGGCGGCGCGGGGCGGATCACGGGCGGCCCCGAGTCCCACGTTGCGCCGCGGCTCGGCGACGACGAATGCCCCGCCAGCCCCGCCGCCGAGCCCTCGGCAATCCCCCCCTCCGGCGGCGGCCGGCGGCGGCCGGCGGCGCGGCCGCCGTCCCCTGCGCCGGCATGCGCCCCCTAGAGGCCTGAATATGCGCCGCTCGGCGCTAGAGCTCGGGCCCAGACGCCTAGCACGGCTAAAAGAGGCGCGGGGCGGGTCGTGCTAGGCATCTTGAGCCAGGACCAGGGATCTCGCCGCTCAGCCGACTCCGCAGCGAGAGCTCAAGTCCAGGCGCTTAGCACGGCTGAAAGCGGGTGGGCGGGTCGCACTAGGCGCCATGAAAGCCAGGACCCGAGCTCTCGCGCCGGCGCCCAGGCTTGTTTTAAATAAAGACGGCCGGCCGCGCGGGCCGTTGGACTATGACGTCATTGTAGCCGGCGGCGGGCTTGCGGGCACCGTCGCGGCGCAGTCCGTCGCGCACCACTCGGGCCAGCGGCTGCGCGTCCTCGTCGTCGACCGCAGCCCCGAGCGCATGCCGGGCAGCAAGAACCTCGCGGGCTGGATATGCGGCGACGCCGTCAGCAAGGAGGCCGTCGACTACATGTCCGAGCGCATACGGGTCGAGTGGGGCGAGCCCGAGATCGAGCACAGGGTAAAGGGCGTCATGGCGTTCTCTCCTGACAGGAAGACTTCCATACCGTTCGACGGGGACGGGTACATGCTCAACCGGCAGCTGCTCCCCGAGAGGCAGAACGAGCGGTCCATGGGCATGGGCGTCGAGTTTGCGTTCAACGTGAACCTCACGGGGCTGCTCTACGAGGAGGACGGGGGCGGCAGGCGCGTCTCGGGCGTGAGGGGCGTCGACACGGCCTCGAGGGAGCCGTTCAGCAGGACGGCGCGCATCGTGATCGACGCGACCGGCATGACGTCGATGCTGCGCGCGGGCGTGTCGAACACGGACAAGATCGAGAAGCGCATAGACCGGCGCGACGTCGAGTCGACCGGCCGCCACATAATGTACTTTGACGCCGGCGAGGACGACCTGTCCGAGTTCGACCCCGACTACTGCATAATACACCTGGACCAGGACATCGCGCCGGGCGGGTACGGGTGGGTCTTCCCAAAGGGGGCCAACAAGGTCAACATCGGACTCGGCGTCGAAAAGACGCTGCTCGAGAGGCGCAACGCCCGCATGGGGCGCGGCGACGGCGTCTCGTCGCTCATAGAAGAGTACGTCGGCAGGAACAGGGCCATAAGGAACCCGCGCCTGTCCGAGGATCCCGGCGACCGGAACAACGCGACGGGCAACTTCCAGGTCTCCGTCAGGAGGCAGAACGACTGCATGGTGTCCGGCGGGTTCATGCTAGTCGGCGACTCGGCGTGGATGCCAAAGCCGCTCGACGCCGGCGGCATCGGGCCGGCCCTCGTGGCGGGCACGATCGCCGGCAGGTGCGCCGCCGAGGCCTGCGAGGCCGGCGACACGGGCGAGGCCGGCCTGTGGCGGTACAACAAGGAGTTCATCGAAGAGTACGGGTACAAGACGGCGGGGCTCGAGATATTCCGCCGCCTCATCCAGACGCTCACCAACGAGCAGATAGACTACGGCATGAGGCACTTTTTGGGCAACCTGGACGTCGAGGCGATCTCGAGGGGCGAGCACCCAGACTTTGGGGCCCTCGGCAAGCTCGGCATGATCATCAGGGGCGCGCTCAACCGCAGGCTCGCCGACGGGCTGAGGTTCACGACCGAGCAGAACCGGTGGCTCACGGCCCACTACCGCGCGTTCCCGGACGAGCCTGGCGGGTTCGCCGAGTGGCGCGGCGAGCTGCACCGCAGGCTCGCCGAGTCCAACGAGCGCCTCCAGGCGTACTGCAGCTGAGCCGCGGCGGCCCTGTAGATGCCTATACCGTACTTTGACAGACCAAAGGGTATAAAAGACCATTGTTTTCAATGAAAATGGCGACGATGGGCAATCGGCAGCCCAGCGTGCTTAGACCACGCCGGTGCTTGGACCACCAAGCGCTCTGCGGGTTCGACTCCCGCCGTCGCCGCCTTGCATGCCAGCAGGGGGGTTATAAAACCTGCGGAGGCTGCACTCGGGGGAGGGATAGCGCACGGTCAGGCCTCCGGCGGCATCCGCGCCCTGCTGCCGTGGCCCTGCGGTTCGGGGCGAGGCGGCAGAAGGGCCTGGCACGGCACGCGGCACGGACAGGGCGGCGGTGAGGGGCAGAAGGGCCTCGCGCGCATTCATCCCGGTGCAGGCGACCGGCGGCACGAGGCGCGGCGGCGGCAACTGCCCGCAACGGCGCTCAAAAACAAGATAGTGCGTTGTCTAGATTCTTGGAACAAGACTGTGGCGCGACCTTGCGGTTACCGCCACGATCGAGACGACCGCGACGGCAAGTATCAGCACCGCGACGGTGCCGAACTCGGGGACAATGTTGGCAAAGACCACGTCTCCCGTCTCGCCCGTCATCTCGTTGACGCCGTACCCGTTGAAGGTGACGGTGACCTCGAGCGGATACTCGTCGGGATCCAGATCCATAGGCATTGTCCTGTGGGTGCCCATGCCTCCGTGCTCGTGGGCGCCCATGTCTTCTAGGACGGTCTCGCCGTCCTGGACGGCCACGATGTCATAGTTGACGTGCTCCGAGTCCTTGAACACAATGTCGAGCTGCATGACCCTCTGAGTGTCGAACCTTGTCGCCGTCAGCTCGACGGGAGTGCCGTCGGGGAGCATGCCGGTCGCGCTGGCGTCGCCGTCCATTGCCATTCCCATCGCGTCCATGTCCTGGTCCTCCATCATAGAGTGATCGTCGTCCATCGCCATGTCCGAACCGGCCGTCTCCATGGAGCCGTCGCCGTGCGAGTCCCCTGAGACCGTCACCATTCCGGTCATCCACGGGTGGACTATGCAAAAGTACGGGTACGTGCCGGCCTCCTCAAACTTGAAGGTGTATTCGCTGCCGGGCATGACTAGGCCGCTGTCAAACGGTCCTGTTGGGCCGTCCTCAACCGTCCCTGCGGTTATGGTGTGGGCCGCCGTGTCGTCGTTGGTCCACGTCACCTCGCCGCCGACGTCGACTGTGACGTCAGCGGGGATGAAGCACTCGTTGGTTTCCTCGCATCCCGGCACGGCCGAGCCCGGGGCGTTGGTAACCTCCGCCGTGGGGTGGTCCGCATACGCAGCCGGAGCCGCGTAGGCGGTCACCGCAACTGCTGCCAGAACGAGGAATTGTAAGCCTCTCATATGCATTGGCGCGGGCGGGCGGCGCGGCATTAAAAAGGGTAACCCTGTGGGCAGGCACATATTGCACGAGTGCGCGCCCAGGCCCGTGTCGGCGGAGGGAGGCGGCGCCGGATCGGGCGCCCCCGCGGGGTACCTCGACTGGAACGGCGCGGCGGGGCTGCTCGGCAGGGCCCACGATTCGGGGCTGTTCGCGCTCGTCATAGGCCCAAAGGGGACGGGCAAGACGACCCTCGTGAGGGAGTTTGCGGCGGCGAGGGGCGCGCGCCTCGACTCGATCAACTTTAGCCTTCGCACCCGCGAGAGCCACCTGGTCGGCTCCAAGACGCTCAGCGGCGGCTCGGTCGGCTTTGACGAGGGGCTGCTCGTCAGGTCGATGAGGGGTGGCGGCATCCTGTACCTGGACGAGATAAACGCCGCCGAGGCCGACGTGCTGCTGCGGCTCGACGAGGCCCTCGACGACCGGCGGCAGATCGTCCTCAAGGAGTCCGACGGCAGCACGGTCACGGCCGCCCCCGGCTGGTTCGTCGTGGCCACGATAAACCCGCTCACGCACGTCGGCACAAAGGAGCTGCCGCCGCAGCTGCTCAGCAGGTTTCCCGTCCGCATCCGCCTCGAGTACCCGCCGCCGGACGTCGAGGCCGAGATAGTCCGGCGCCACCTGGCGGCGGCCGGCGGCGCCGATGCGGCGCGGGCGGCCGGAGGCGGCGACCTCGAGCGCGGCGTAGAGCTGGCCAACATCCTCCGGCAGGCCGCCTCCGTCGAGGAGCTAGAGTACGCGCCGAGCCTCCGCGAGACCATATCGTACGCGCTGCTCGTCGGCGGGGGGATGCGGGCCGGCGCGGCCGCCGAGGCCGTGTTCGGCAACGTGTACGCGCAGTGGGGGGGGCTCGAGTTCCAAAAGGCAGCCGACATCATATCGTCAATGTTCGGGCCCGCGGGCGGCGGGGGCGGCGGCGCCGATGCCGCCTGAGGTCGGGCCAGACGGCCTGATCGAGATCGGCACGTTCCTGGCCAGGCGCTGGTCTGGGCGCCCGCGCGCAACGGTCGAGTTCACGGACAGGGGGCACGCCCGCACGGCCGCGGCGAGGGGCGGCGATGCGGGGCGCATCATTGTGCCGCGCCTGGAAAAGCTCTGGGGCGACGGCCTGCAGAGGTACAGGCAGTTTCGCGCGTCCGTGTGGCAGGAGTCGATGAGGATGTCGCTGTGCGGCAAGGTGCTCAGCGACGACCACGCGTTCGGGTTCATCCTCAACGCGATCGAGTCGAGGCGGGTCGAGGCGCTCGGCAGGCGCAGGTGGCCCGGCATGGACCCCGAGCTGATCTTCAGCCACGCGTGCCGGTGGATGTACAGGCCGCTGCTCGGGTCGGTGTACGGCAGGGCGCGCCTCGTCGAGGGGTTCTACCAGCACTTTGCGTTCGGCGGGACAAAGGGCGAGGCGGCGTCGAACCAGCTCGACCGCATCGCGCGCGCCTCGGCGGCGGCGTCGGCCGCCCTCGGCAGGGCCCTCGAGGAGGGGCTCGGCACCGAGTGGATCGAGGGCGAGGTGCCGGGCATCATCCGCGAGCTCGGCATCGACTCGCTGCTGACCGTGCCCGTCGCCATGCCGTGGGCCAGGCCGGCGCTGGCCATCAGCGCCGACGACCTGCGCGGGGCCCTGCCGCGCTCGCTGCGATCCAGGGAGGGGCCGTTCGGCAGGGTGGACCCCGAGGCGGCAGCGGGGGGCGACGCGGTGCGCGCCGAGTACGAAGCGCTCGCCGGGGCTGGAGGGGGGCGGGGGAGGGGGAGGGGCGAGGCCGGCCCGCGCGGCGCCGCCGGGGCGCCGTGGGTGTCCGAGCCGATGCGCACCGACGTCGACGAGACGGCCATCTACGACCACGACCTGATCGCCGGCCTGAGGCGCCGCTTCAAGGAGTGGCGGTCGGGGTGGTCCGAGGCGCACGTGCGGTCCGGCGGCGACGAGTTCGACGCGGAGGCGTACGCGGAAGGCCAGGCGCCGTTCCTGGCCGACGCGAGGAGGGCCGTGCGGGCCAGGGTGTCCATCCTGCTGGACCACTCGTCGAGCGTGTCCGGCGTGCAGGCCGAGTACAAAAAGGCCGCCCTGGCGCTGTGCGAGGTGCTCGCGTACCTGCGCGTGCCGTTCTCGGCGTACGCGTTCAGCACGGCCGACAGGGCCGTCACGTGCTGGCAGGTAAAGTCCGACGCGCAGGGGTGGAACAGCGCGTGCGCAAAGCGCCTCGCGCAGATACAGGCCAACGGCTCGACCCCGCTCGCCGACGTGTACGCGCGCATGCTGCCGCTGCTCGGGCCGGGCAGGAAGAGGCCCGACGTGCTCCTGACGCTCACCGACGGCGAGCCGTCCGACCCCGACGCCGTACGCTCGGCGATCCGCGCGTTCAGGGCGGCGGGGACGGGCATGGCGGCGATCGGCTTTGGCCCCGACACGGTCCGCGCGACGGCGATCGCATCGAACCTCAGGGGCCTCGGGTACGACCGGACGCTGGCCGTGAGCAGGCTCGGCGACATTCCCGGCAAGGCGCTCGCCGTAATCGCGGGCAGCGGGGCGGGGCGCCGCTGAGGCCGGCGGGGGCCGGTCGGGCCACGGCCGCGCCCCGCGCGGGCGCCCCGGGAGCGGACAGAACAGGGGCAGAGCGGGCGCTAGCGGCCTGCAAGGATTTAACAGGAAGCGTGCCCCCCGGCGCGCATGGACGAGCACGTCATATTGTCGATCGGGGTGCTGGTGTTTGCCGCAGTCATGGTCTTTGCGTTCGTTGTGACGCCGTACGACTAGCGGGAATTCCCCATTCGCCGGCCCGCCGCCCGCCTCTGGCCCCAGGCCGCCCGACGCGGCGCGGCCGGCAGCGCGCCGCCCGACGCGGGGCGCGATCTTAGGTTCAGGCGCCTAGCACGGCCGAAAGCGGCGGGGGACGGGCCGCACTAGTCGTCATGATATCTAGGACCCGAGCTCTCGCGGGGACGCGGCCCCGCATCGGGCGCCCGAAACGGCGCTAGGGCCCCGGACGGCCCTGCACGGACAGCATGCGGCGGCGTCGGGCGCCGAGCCAGCGCGCCGCGTACCACGCCCCGGCGGCCGGCGCCGCGACGTACATGCCCGCCACCAGCGAGATCGCCAGCGCGCCGTACGCGACCACGGCCTGCTCGGACCCCGGCTCGGCCGCCTCTACTATCGAGAGGGCGTACAGCATTGGCGCGACGAACGCAGCGACGGCCTGGCGGAATGCGGGGTGGCTGCGCTCCAGGTCGGCCACCTGCGGCGAGAATGCATAGTACGCCGAGCTGAACACGGACATGAACGCCCTGCCGGACTCGGTGCTGAGCAGCGTAGAGTCGCGGACCTCGCGGAGGCGCTGCACCTGCGGGGCGATCTCGGTCCCGTGCGCGGCCGTTGCGATCAGGCATCCCCCGTCGTCGTCCTCTGGCTGGACGGCCTCCGCGTCGGGCGCCGGCTCCTGCTGAGCGGGCGGCGGCGCGTCGGGCTGCCCGTCGGCCGGCGGCTCGGCCGGCGGCGCGGGCATCTCGGCCGGCGGCTCCAGGCGGTCGGCCGGCTCGTCGGCCGCGGGCGGCTCCCGCTCTTCTTGGCGGTCGGGCGCCTCGCCGTCCTGCACGCCGGCCGCGGGCGGCTCCCGCTCTTCTTGGCGGTCGGGCGCCTCGCCGTCCTGCACGCCGGCCGCGGGCGGCGGCTGATCCCGCGGCATGCCCGCCGCCTCCGCGTACCGCTCAAACACCGCCTCGCCCGTGCACTGCCCGCCCGTGCGCACGGCCTCCGTCGCCATCGATACGTCCCTGCCCTCTGCCAAGACTACCCGGATCGACAGTATTGGGTCGCCCGGCAACGGCGCCTCGTAGACGGTGCGCCCCTCGGGGTGCGGCCCGTCGCCCCTCTGAGCGGCGACCGTGCCCTCGGACGACAGGATGCTGACCTCTGGGCGGATTCCCGCGTTGACCGTAATCTGGATCGTCCCCTCGTCGCAGTCCCAGGCCGCGCCGTACAGGGTGACGGAGCCGGTGCCGTCGGACACGAGGCGCCCGCCGCCTCCGCCGCCGCCGCCTCCTCCTCCTCCGCCGCCGCCGCCGCCGCCGAAGAACGGCGCGAACTGCGGCTGCTGGACAGGTGTCGTCGGCGTCGGCGTTGGCGTCGGGGTTGGCGGCGCCGACGGGACGACAAGGGTCGCGGTCATCGTATGCGAAGCGTTGCCGGTGAGCGGCCGAGCTTGTTCCTCTGCCACGGTAAAGAATGCGCTGAGCAGGTACGTGTAGACCGTATAGTCCTTTACGGAAGCGTCGCCGCCCGGCACCGTGTGGCAGAACGGCGGCATGCGGTTGTTCGCCAGCCACGCGGCGGGATCAGCCCCGTTGCCGCACATGGGCACCTCGGTCGTGGCGTTGGTGCTGTTCATGCGGTACACCTTGGCCGGCGACGACTGGTTGGCAAGCACTATGCGCGCGGGCGCGTCCAGCGCCAGCTCGGCGGTCTGGTTGCCGACCTCGACGACGGTGCCGATCCTCTCGCCCGTGGCGGCAGTGCCGAGCGCGACGAGCGCCGCGCCGCGCCGCTCGTCGGCGGCCACCGTGACGTTGATCACGCCCGTGTACGGCGAGCCGCCGCTCGTGACGTTCGTGTTCGGCGCGAACGTGACCGCTGCCCTGTCCGTTGCGACCGTGACGTTCAGGGGAGGGAATGTGCCGGTCTGGAGGCTGATTGCCGCGGCGTCGGTCCCGTTGACAGTAGTGTCGGTGCTGTTGGGCCCTATCACCGTGGGCGCCGTGCCCGTGCCGCCGGTGCCCGTGCCGCCGGTGCCCGTGCCGCCGGTGCCCGTGCCGTCGGTGCCCGTGCCGCCGGTGCCCGTGCCGTCGGTGCCCGTGCCCGGCGCCGATGCATTGACGGCCGGAAAGTCGCCGGCGTCGAGCGACGACGGGAGTGCCAGGGCCGCGCCGGGGTTCGGCTCGTCCACGATCGTGGCCCCGTTGAGCGCTATTGCGCGGGGCAGTGCGGACGACGTGCCGGTCCCTCCCGCCGGCACCGTGTACGCAAAGTCCAGCGTCGCCCCCGAGCCGTTCCGGTAGGCGGCCGTATAGTAGGATCCCGGGCCGAGCTGCAGCCCGTCGCCGGGCGATACGGACACGACGGCGGCCGGCTCGCCCGTGCCGGCCCCGAACAGCAGGGCCGGGGCGCCGCCGCTCGTGTCGAGAGAGGTCGGCGTGTTGAACACCACTGAAAAGACGATCGTGTCGCCCGGCCGGGCGGTGTCGTTGCCGGTCCACGGCTCCGCCGTCACGCTGACGACGCCCCTGGCCGGCGAGGAATAGTCGACCGTGCCGGCGCTCCGCACCATCCCGTCGCCCGCCTCGTACCCCGGGTAGTAGTTGTTCGTCGCGTCGAGCATGCCGGTCGCGTTGTTGGCGATCAGCGCGCTGCCGTTCCGGTTGTTGTCGGCGTGCACGACGTTCCAGTTGAACGTAACGCGGTTGGCCGGCGAGCTCACGTTGTAGGCGGCCGGCGCGAGGACGTTGCGCGTGCCGTCGGCGTGGATAATGCCGTCGCTCTCCGTTGCGCACGTGCCCGCGCAGGCGACGAACGCGCCGCCGCTCGACCGGATCTCGTTAGAGGATACGGAGACATTGTACGAGTTGGCCCACACCTTTACGGCCGCGTCGGGGGTCGGAGCCTCGCCGTGGGGCGCCAGCCGCTCGTACCACGGGTGGTAGGGGTTGACGAACCAGGGCGTGTACTCCATGTCGCCCGTGACGTACCTGCCGTCCAGCCGCTTGTAGTACGACGCGTCGCCGCTGCCGTCGACGCCCGACATGTAGTCCATGTCGGGCTCGGCGTTGCCTTCCACGATCGTGTTGCCGAAGACGGCCGAGTTCTTTGACGCGTGCGACAGGCCGACGGCGCTCGCGGGCGTGCCCGAGATTTCGTTGCCGTGTATCCGCGCGTTGTCTGCGTTGAAGACGCGTATGCCCGCCGCGCTGGTGCCGGTTATGGTGTTGCCCGCGACTACAGGGTTCAGGACCGAGTTCTGGCCCGGGTGGGCGGCCAGGCCGACGGCGCCGTGCGTCAACTGGAACTCGTCCTCGCCGCCCGTGTCGAGCGGCGCGCCGCCGCCCGTGTTCAGGCCGATGTTTTCGAACGCGTTGTTGCGCACCGAGATGCCGCCCAGGTATCCGTTCGCCGGGGCGTTGAACCCGCCGCCCAGGCTGTCCTGCTGGATGCCGCCGTGGCAGGTGCCGGCGAAGCGGTTGTCCTCGATCGCGGCGCCCGGCGGGGCGGCGAACGGGTTGGGCGCCGGCAGGGATATCTCGACGGCTGGCGGGGCCAGGCCCGGCAGGCATTCCAGGCTCCTGAACGCCAGGCCGCGGACGGCCGCATCGTCGGCCTCTACCTGCACGCGCGAGCTGCCCGTGAAGACGGGCCCGCCTGCCGTGCCGTTTGCGGACGTGAGGGTAAGGGCCCTGTCTATGACGAGGACCGTGTCGTCGTGCGTCCCGTCCGGCACGACGACGACGCCGGGATGGGACGGGGCCACTTCGATCGCGTAAATGCCGGGCATGTCGCGCGGCGCGGCGTACACCGCGCCCCCTGCGGCCGCCGAGACCGCGGCCGGCCCGGCATCGAGCGGGACGGACCACTTTAGGTGGCCTATCCGCGTGTCGTGCGCCACGATGCGCGGGCCGCCAATGTCCATCACGGCCGTGTACAGCGTATTTGTATCCTCGTCGACCGACATGTCGAGCGGCCCCTGCACGGGCGCCCTCTGGCCCTCGCGCAGGTGCCCCGCTTCGAACAGCGACCTGTCGTACGTCCTGAAGCCGTCAAGGGGCGCGCCCACGCCCTCCAGGTTCCTTGCAAAGACCGGAAGGCCGACCTCTTCGCCGTCGACCGTGACCGTTTGGCCCCTGACATCGAGCCTGTACATCGAGACGGTGTCGTTGTTGCGCCACATGACGAACAGGCGGTTCGCCCCCTCGTCGAGGGCAATCTCGCGGACGGCGTCTGTGTACGGGTCGTAGCTGCCGGCGGCGACCGGCGTCCCGCCCAGCCTCTCGTAGTTCTCCACCGCGCGCCCGCCGTCGAGCGTCGAGTTGAACCGGACTAGTATTAGCGACGTGGTGTAGTATTCCGTGTCCACCCCTGCCGCGTACGCCGTGGCCGCGTCGCCAGTGGCCCTGACGGCCACGGCCGTCACGTGCGTCGCGTTGCCGTAGCCTGTCCCTGTTCCGCCCCACTGGTTCGGCTCGCCCATGGACTTGAACCCCTCCTCCGGCGCCGAGTTGTCCAGCACGGCGATCGGGCTGTGCACAACGGTCGACGCGAACAGCAGGCCGCGCCCGGCGTCGACCTCGAGTCCCGCCGACAGGGCGGCCAGGAGCGGGAACAGGTCGTACTCGTTGGTCTGGATGCCGGACGTCGTGTTCCCCCGCCAGTCCTGGTGCTCCAGCCGGGCGGCGTAGTCTACGGTCATGCCCGCGCCGTCGAGCGTCGTCACGTTCAGGCCCCAGCCGCCGAGTGTCGGGCCGCCGGTGTTGACAACGTTGGTGCAGTTCCAGACCCCGTTCACAACGCTGTCGCTGTATTGCCCTCCCCTGTACCAGTTCCAGCCGTAGCCGCTGGGGGGGCACTGTCCGGGGGGATCGCCCCGGGTGTTGATCGTATCGTTGTCCAGCCACGTGTGCAGGACGTGCACCTGGCCCGTCTCGGGGTTGGCCTCCATGTCGATGATGCGCGCGTCCCTGCCGGCGACGGTGTGGCTGCCGAGCATTGCGCCGCTGCTCGTGTTGTACGCCTGCACGGCCGGCGGGCTGCCCAGGGTGCCCAGGTACGCCACGCCCCTGCCGGCGTCGACCGCCAGGTGCGACGCCCCCGAGCCGCCGGCGCTCGCTCCGATCGTCCCGGCCACGTAGTGCGCGCCGCCGGCGGGCGGCGCGGCGTCGATCATCCTCTGCAGCTCAGAGGCGGGCTGCGGCTCGATCACGTACACGTTCGGCCACTGCTGCGGCGCGGCGTACACCGTTCCGTTCCGGCCGACCTCGACGGACACCGGCTCGTTGCCGAGCGACGAGGTGCCCAGCAGGGCGCCGGTCGTCGTGTTGTGCGCCACCACGCGCGGGTCGGTGTAGTCCCTGACGACCGTGTACAGTATGCCGGCGTCCCCGTCGAGCGACATGTCGCGCGCGCCGTAGTCGGCCAGCGGCGAGTCCGTGCCCTCTAGGTCCTTGACGAATACGGGGATGCCGACGCTTGCGCCGACTGCATTGTCCCAGACGGTGTTGGCGTCGAGCGCGTACATGGACACCTTTTGGGTGTCGTACCAGAGCACGAACAGGCGGTCGGCCGCGTCGTCGAGTACGATCTCGCGGACGCTGCCCCTGTACGAATCGCTCCTGCTGGACACATTCAGGTAGCCTATCCGCTCGTAGCTTTCCAAGCCGGTGAACTTTATGGCGGACAGGAACAGCCAGTCGTACCAGCCGTCGGCGGCGTACGCGGTGGTCACGGGGCCGCTGGCGTTGACGGCCATGGCCGAGACGTAGGTGGCCCTGCCGAAGCCGTGCTCCCCGTACCGGCCCGGCTCGCCCATGACCTCGAACGCCGGTTCGTCCGCCGAGTTGTTCAGCACGGCTATCGGGCTGTGCAGCACGGTCGACGCGAACAGCAGGCCCCTGTCGGCGGCGACCTCTAGCTCGGCCGACAGGGCAGCGTTGCGCGGGAACAAATCATAGTCGTTGTACTGCTGGGCGCCGGTCGTTCGGTTCCCCAGCCACTCGTGGTGGGACATGCGGGCGTCGTAGGCCTTGGCCATGTCCGAGCCGTTGAGCGTCGTCACGTTCAGGCCCCAGCCGCCCATGGTCGGGCCGTCAAAGTTGACAATGTTGGTGCAGTCCCAGACCCCGTTCTCAAGTGTGGCGTTGTAGTTCCCGCCCCTGTACCAGTTATAGCCCAGTTTGTTGGGCGGGCACAGTTCGGGTGGGTCGGCCCTAGTGTTGATGGTGGCGTTGTCCAGCCAAGTATGCAACACGTGCACCTGGCCCGTGGCCGGGTTGGCCTCCATGTCGGCTATGCGGCCGCCTACGCCCCCGACATCCCAGCTGCCCAGTAGCCGCGGCCCCGCGGTGCCGTTCATGTCGTACGCGTACACGATCGACGAGTTGTTCGGGTGGTCGCTGCCCTCCATGGGGTCGGTGCCCAGGTACAGCCTGTTGTGCACGGAGTCGAACGCCATGTTCCATATCCCCGAGTTGTTCGCCGGTATGGTGCTTGTCACGTGGTACGTGTCGTATTCGGGCACGGGGTCGGGCGACACGGGCAGCAGCTCTTCGCCGAGGTTGACGCTGCCGTCCTTTATCGCGTCCATGTCGGAGCGATCCTCGATCCCGACAAAGTAGTTGCCCGTGGCGTCCAGCATGCCCGTGGCGTTGCTCCTGACCAGGACGCCGCCGGCGTTGTTGGGCCCGTCGTGCGCGTACACGGTGTTGCCGGCGAACACCACGTCGCTTGAGGCGGCCATGTCGCCGGCATCGCCGGTGCCCCCCTCCCCGTCCGCGCACGAGCCCGCGCACACCGCGAATGCGCCGCCGCTGCCGCGTATGGTGTTTTTCGCGACGGTGACTTTTGTGTAGTCGGCCCAGACGCTGACGGCCGCCGCCGGCTCCGGCGCTCCGGGCCCGTTGCTGGCGTTGACGATGGTGTTTCCGCTGATGAACGACGACGACCACAGGCCGTGCGCCAGCGCAATGGCGCTGCCCGGCGTGTTGGCGATGTAGTTGTCGTACATGTCCACGGACGACTTGTAGACGAGTATGCCGGCGGCGCCCGTGCCGTCGATGTGGTTGCCCGTTATCCGGCCGTCGACGTTGCGCGGATTCGGGACATCTTGGGGCAGGACGATCGCGCCGGACGCGGCCCGGCCGGGGGGCGCATCCGTGCCGACGTTCTCCAGAACGTTGCCGTGCACGTTAATGGTCAAGCCGCCGCTGCCCACAGACTGCACGGCCGCCTGGCACGTGTCGACGAACGCGTTGTTCCTGACTACGATGCCGGTGGCGGCCAACCCAACGTAGGCGTGGGGATGGTCCGTGCGGATCTCGACGAGTGCGGGAGCGGTGCCGTTGCCCGGCATGCAGGACGTGTCGCGGAACGCCAGGCCCGCGATCGTGACCTGGCTGGAATTGACCACTATGCGCGACTGGCCCGTAAAGATTGCGGCGCCGGGCTGCCCCGTCTCGGACGTGAGCGTCAGCGGCCTGTTGATCTGCAGTACGGCATCGCCGTAAATGCCGGGCCCGACCGCGACCGTGCCGCCCGCGGGCGCCTCGTCAATCAGGGCCTGCAGCGGGTGCTTTGCGTCCCCGGTCTCCGACTGGGCGTACGCCTCGCCGCCCCACCAGCCTGCACCCCCCCCCCCAAGCGCAATGGCGGCAACGGACGCTGCGGCCACGGCGGCAAGCGCGGCCGGCAACAGGCGTGGCGCACTCGGCGATGCCAACAGGCGCGAGGAAAAATCAGGCGTATATAAAGTTCGCAGGGGGCGTAGTTGTACAGCGCCATCCGCCGCGCAATTTTTTGGCCTAGACGCGCCTGGGAGCAAAAATATTGCAGTTTTGGGGCTTTTTGGCGCGGATCTTTCAGCATATGGCCGGCTTGCGCAGCTAGGCCAAGGGGCATGCAGGAGTGCGGAACCATGCCGAGCTGTCGGCCAAGGGAGGCAGCTTGGCGGCCGTCCCGAAAGCGTGTACGGGCGATCAAGCGATGGCGGATGCGACGGGACAATCGTCTGCATTCTGCATGATGGCGGCGCGCTAGGCGGGAGCGGCCGAGGCGCCGCGGAGCGGCGCCGGCGGGGGACCGGCGCGCCGGCGGCTCGGCCGGGGCCGCAGCGCACGCCGGGCCTGGCAGGGCAGGGCCGCCGAGGCGCGGCGCATGGCCCCCGGCAACATCCGCCCGGCGGCGACAGCATGCCCCGAACGCAGGTAGGGGCGGCCCTGCGGCGGCGGCGGCGGCGCCCCCGCCGCGGGGCGGGGGGGGCACCGTTTTTACGACTCGCCGCGGGGGGCCGGCCGTGATCGCAAGGAGGATCGTCCTCGAGGCCATGCGCGCGGCGTCCGGCGCGTACGGCGGATGGAGGGTCGGGACGACAGGCGACCCGCGGCAAAGCAGGCGCGATCACCGCAGCCCGCCGACATGGGCCGACTGGGACGCGGGCAGCGCCGAGGCGGCCCGCGCCGTCGAGGGGAGGCTCGCCGCGCTCGGCATGGGCCGCGACAGCGGGGCGGCAGGGGCAGCTGGGGCTGGGCGCCACGTGTACGCGTTCAGGGCGTAGAGGGGGCCGGCGCAGCGGCGCGCCAAGGGACAAATCCTAAATGTGGCCGGCGGCGCGCGCCGCCGTGAGCGACGAGGCGCCACCCGCGGTCGACGAGGACCTGCTCGCAAGGTTCCGCGAGCAGATATACGCGGCGGTCCCCCACCCGGACGAGTCGCAGGGGGCGGACGGCGGGGGCGTGGCCCCGATCGCCGGCCCCACCCCGCTAGTCGACCTCACCGACGACCTTCTCGAGTGCGCCGAAAAGGTCTTCAACGCGGACCTGTCGGACACCGGCATAAGGGTGTTCGGCAAGTTCGACGGCGGCCTGCCGTCGGGGTCGGTAAAGGTCAGGCCCGCGGTCCACATCATACACGACGCCATACGCTCGGGCCGGCTGCGCGGGGGCCAGACCGTGATCGAGGCGACGTCGGGCAACTTTGGGATCGCCCTCGGCCGCATTGCAAAGCTCGGCCTGCCCGTCGTGGCCCTCGTGTCGCGGAGGCTCCAGGAGGGCGTCCTGTCCGACCTCCGAAAGGAGGGCATACACGTGATGGACCTGGACATGGACGTCTGCCCGGCCCCGGGCATAAAGGGCAGCAGGGAAGAGGCGGCCGCCAGGGCGGCCGCCGACAACGTCCGCTCGCAGCTGCAGTCCATGGGGTTCGACCCCGCCCCGTTCGACGGCGTCGCCGCCGAGGCCGTCAGGCTGCTCGCCGCCCAGGACGTCATCAACCTGGCAAAGCTCGTGGCGGGCGCGTACGGCATGTTCTGCCCCGAGCAGTACGACAACGAGCTCAACGTCGAGGCGCACAGGACGGTGACGGGCCCCGAGATAGACGGGCAGCTTCGCGCGCTGCGCCCCGGCGACGGGTCGTCCTGCACGCTCGGCGACGTCGAGATCGTCTGCACGTTCGGCACGGGCGGCACGTCCGGCGGCCTGGCAAGGTACGCCGCCGAGAGGTACTCGACTAGGCCCGTCCATGTAGTGTTCCCAAAGCGGGGGCAGGACGTGGCCGGAATACGCACAAGGGACAACGCGTCGGGGCTGCGCCTGTACAGGCCGTCCGAGTACGCCGGCGAGCACGAGGTCGACTTTGCAAAGGCCGCCCGCCTGCTCGAGTTCTTTGCGGAAAAGGGCCGCGACATAGGCGAGAGCTCGGCCCTTGCGCTGTACGCCGTCCTGCTCATGGCCAGCTTTGAGGGCGGGGGAGGGGGCGCGGCGGGGGGCGGCGCCCCGGGCGGCGGGCGCAGGTTCGTCGTCATCATAGCTGACGGGATCGCAAAGTACGAAAAGGCCATCAGGGAGCGGGCGGCGGCGGGCGCGGAGCCCGCGCAGGTCTCCGTCGAGCAGGCCGCGGCGGCTGCATCCTCGTACGACCGCATCGTCTGGGTCCACATGCAGTACGCCCCGCGCGAGGAGGGGATCGAGATGCTCGCATCCTCGCTCGGCGTCGACAGGTCAAAGATCGTCGTGCCCCCGGCTAGCGCATCGAGGGAGATGATCACGACGCGGCGCGTGCCCGACTCGATAAAGGAGGCCGTCGGCGGCGGGGAGGGCGGCGGCGGCGGCAAGGTCCTCCTAGTCTGCATGGCCGGCAACACGTCGATGGCCGCGGCCGGCGTGCTCGCCGGCGGCGGCGTGGCCGCCGACAGCCTCGAGGGCGGCATCACGGGCCTGCCGGCCGGCGCGGGCCGCAACCCGGGCGAGTACGTCAGGGCGGCCGCGGAATAGTTGAAGTGCCTGTCCGTCTGCCAGCCGTACGCGCACCTTGTCGCGTCGGGCGCCAAGACGGTCGAGCTTCGCGGGTGGAGCACGCGCGTGCGCGGCGAGTTCCTCGTGCATGCGCCGCGCGCCGTCCGGCTCGCAGACTGCAGGAGGCTCGGGATCGACGCCGGGCGCCTCCCGACGGGGGCCGTGGTCGGAAGGGCCGAGCTGCTCGACGTGATCGAGTACGGCTCGGCGCGCTGCCTCGAGGCCGACCGCGAGCGCCACCTGGCGCCGCGCGGGTACTATGCGGCCCGCGGCACGACCGCGTCGGGGCGCAGCAGGACGGCCCGGTACGGGTTCGTCCTGGGATCGGCCATGGCCCTGCGCGTTCCGATCCCAATGCCCGGGCGGCTCGGGTTCTTTGACGTCGACGTCCGCCGCCTCCTGCGCAAGGGCGGCGGGCGGGCCGCCGCCGCCGCCGCCGCGTCGCCGACCGCCGACGCCGTGCGGTCGGAGATCATCGACGAGGAGCACAGGTACCGGCTGGTCGGCTGGCACTAGGCGGGGGAGGGATTCCCCGGGCCGGCGCCCCGATGCGCATGCGCTCCGGCGCGGGGCCCGCGCGCCCACGGGCCGCCGCTCGGAGGGACGGGCGCCGCGCGGCGGCCCGCCGCCCTCCGCCCGATCGCGCGCCGTGCCCCGGCATGGCGCCCGCGCCGCCCTGCAAGGGAGGGACGCGGCGATTGCCCGCGCCCGAAGAGGTCCGCAGAGGCCGCGGCCACGGGCGGGCGGGCGGGCGGCCCGGCATCTCCAGCCGCGGGCAGAGGGCGCACCTGCTCTGGATGCCGCGCGCCGCATCCGCAGGATGCGCTTATTTAGCACCCGTTGTGAGCCACGGCAAGGTACCGCGATTCGGTGGGCCCGAGGGGCGGCGGCATTGCGCATCTTGGCGCAACCGTCGCCCCGCTATTGATGATCGGGTGTTCCCCGAGCCCGCGCGCGTCGCCGCTTTGCCTCCGCATGCATGCCTCCAGGCGGGCAAACCAGCCCGAGAACGACGGATCTCCGTGGCGCCGCTTTTGAAGCACGTATGCCTACATGTCGGCTCCCTGTACAGGCTGCTTGCGGCTGGAGTCCTTGAAGACTACATCTTCCATGGCCAGCCTCTGGCTTCTTGTGCGGGGCGGATCGGCTACAGCAGGGTTGTGCCAAAGGCCTTGGAAGGCGGAGGGGGCCGGGATGCGCCATCCGGGCAGGCACGGGGACGGGGGCCGGCGCCAGCGCCTCGCGGCAGGTTGCTCGCCCCCACGGGCTCTTGTGCTGCAAGAGGGCGGGCGGGGTCCCTCGCCAGCGCCTCGCGGCAGGTTGCTCGCCCCCACGGGCTCTTGTGCTGCAAGAGGGCGGACGTGGGCCCTCGCCAGCGCCTCGCGGCAGGGGGGCGCAGGACCGCCGACAGGACCTGCGAGAGGCGTTCCAGGGATCGCGGACAGGGTCACGGGCCGAGGCTCGAGGAGTAGCGGCTGGGACCGCCTCCACCCGCGGCGGCGGCGGGTAGGCCCATGCGCAAGCGCCGGATTGGGCGGCGTCAGGGCTGTCCCATTGCAACGCGGCGGCCCGTCGACCGCCGCCGCGCGGGCGCAGGCTGCGCGCCTGCCCACGGCGCGCGGACGGGACGCTGCGCGGCGAAATGCGCGCCGGATGGCCGGCCGGCCGTCAGGCTGCCCGCCGGCGCGCGTCCCGCGCCCCGTGCGCGGCGGCGGCGGCGGCGGCACGCGCGCGCGGGCATCAGGCGCATCCCTGATGGCGCTCCGGGATACGCGCCGCCGGCAGGCCGCGCGGCCCCCGTCGACGGGGCGCCAGCAGGCCGCGGCCGTATATATAAAGGCGCCACTAGGCGCCGCCGTGGCCCAGACAAAGCCGCTGGTGAGCATTGAGAACGTGGTCGCGTCTGCGTCGGTAGGCCAGGACATTGACCTAAAGGTCGTCCAGAAAAAGTTCCCCGACGCCGAGTACAACCCCGAGCAGTTCCCCGGCCTCGTCTTTAGGCTGGCCAAGCCGAAGACGGCCACGCTCATATTCCGCACCGGCAACATGGTCTGCACCGGCGCAAAGTCCGAGGAGATGGCCGTCGAGGCCGTCAGGATCGTCGTGAGGCGCCTGCGCGGGCGGGGCGTGAGGATCAAAAAGGACGCCGTCGTGTCAGTCCAGAACATTGTCGCGGCGATCAACCTGCACGGCACGATCCAGATCGAGCGGGCCGCCAGGGTGCTGCCGCGCAGCATGTACGAGCCCGAGCAGTTCCCCGGCCTCATACACCGCATGGTCGAGCCAAAGACCGTCATACTCCTGTTCGCCTCGGGCAAGCTCGTCTGCACGGGCGCCAAGAAGGAGACCGACGTGTACCGGTCCGTGCACGGCCTGCACGCCCTGCTCGAGGAAAAGAACCTCATGGTGTACGCTTGAGCGCCGCCGGGCGAGGGCGGGCCGCGCGCATCAGGGCCCCGGCGGCGCCCGCGCCCGGTGCGGCCCCCCGCGGGGGCCGGCCGATCTCGCGCAAGGGTGCGCGCCCGGCCGCAGGCGGCGCCCGCGCCCGGCTTGCCCTTGTCGGGCTTGCCCGGTATCTGTTACGAATGCGCGCCCGGCCGCAGGCGGCGCCCGCGCCCGGTGCGGCCCCCCGCAGGGGCAGGGCGCGGCGGGGGGCGGCGCAGTGCAGGGCGTGCGCGCCGCGCCTGCGCGCCCGCGCGCCCACGGTTTATTTGGGCCGCGCGGGGCCGGCCGCGCGTGGAGATCGAGATCAGGCCGTGGGAAAGGCTCGTCATCCGCGAGCTCGTCGAGTACAGGCTCGACGAGTGGATACGGCAGATAGCGTTCGGCAGCAGGACGTCCGGCGGCGGCATCCCGACGATGCAGTGGACGGGCGGCGTCGCATTCTCCCCCGTCCCGCTGCCCAACTCGGACGCCGTCACCGCCGAGCAGGTCAGGGGCGTCCTGCACTGGTCGTCGGTCTCGTTCGCGATCATGGAAGAGTACAAGAACCAGATCGTCCACGACCACGCCACGATCAACGTGATCGACGTGAGCGCCAACGAGACGTTCTGCGAGCTTGCCGCCACCCTCAGGGCCCGCTCTAGGTACGCAGTAGGCGGGGACGCCGCTACCCGGCCAGCCTAAAGTCGAACGCGAACGTGCGCGTCTCGGATCCCTCGGACGCCGACAGGACGTACAGGCCTGGCGACTCCCAGCCGGGGCCCCCCGCTATCGTCAGCGTGGCGTACGTGCGGTCGGCGCGCGCCCCGACGACCTCCTGCCAGACCAGCTCGCCGGCGCCGTTGGTTATGGCCAGGGTTACGGCCCCCGACGGCGACGACGAGCTGCCGGAGACGGAGACGATGTCGCCGGCGACAAAGATCGTCGCATCGGCCTCGACGGCGAGCCCCGGCGGGACGACGATGATGTCGTCCGGCTCGTCCGCCCCGTCGCCGGCCAGGTACGCGAGCGCGGCCGAGGCGGCGCCGGCGGCGACGAGTAGCGCCACGATCCCCGTGACGATCATCCGGCGCCGCGTGGCGACAAGGGGAAGGACGAGGCGGGCGGGCAGGCGGGACCTGCCGGCGGCCGGCGCCGCGGCGGCGGGCAGCCGCCGCCCCGCCGGCGCCCGCACAAGGGACGCATCCGCGCCCGGCGGCCCCGCGGGCCGCTGCGCCGCCGGCGGGCGCTGGGCGGGCGGCGGCGCGCCGTGCCCCGGCCCGAGGTGCTTGCGGGCCAGCTCGGCGACGTACGATCGCTCGTAGTGGGATATGACCTCGCCCTGCTCGGCGGCGCGCCTGATCCTCTCCAGGAACAGCGGGTTGCCCCTGCCGAGGCGGAGCAGCGCCTTTACGTCCTCCAGTATGATGTCGTCCAACGCGGCTCGCATGGCGCCCGCGCGGGTGTTGTTTAATATTTCGACCCGCGCCAGCGGCCAGAGCCTGGGAGGGGCGGGCGGCTGAGGGCGGGGAGGGGGGCGAGCTGGCAGGGCGGCCGCGGTGCGGCGGCGGAGGGACCAGGGCGGGCCCGGCAGGGGCCGCGCCCGCACATGCCGGCGCGGATGCGCGGCGGCGGCTGGATCGAGGCGGGCGGCGGCGCATCCGCCCCGGATGCGCCGGCGATCGCCCGCGGAGGCCCCCTTGAAGTTTAAAATACCGGCGCTTTGGCGCCCCGCCGTTGAGAAAGGAATTCGTCGTCAAGAGCATTGACGCGGCGCCCGACGGCGCCCCGTACGTGGTCGTCTCGCTGTCGTCGATGGACGAGGTCAGGGAGGGCGGGCACGTGTCGCCGCAGATGAGCGGCTCAAAGATCATGGGCTTTACCAACATGAACGACATGATGGAGGACATTAACAAAATGCTCTCCGGCATGAGGGGAGGCTCTTTCGGCGCCGTCACGTCGATAAAGCTCGACATGCACGAGTACAAGCAGATGGGCCTGTCGGTCGGCGACAAGGTGTACGTCGACATGACCAGGGCCGAGTCGCTCGGCGTCTAGGGCCGCGCATCCCCGCCCGGACGGCCCCGCCCGGCCGCCGCCGCGCATTTCTCTCCGCTTTCCGCATCCCCATCCCCGCCGCTGCCGCCCGCGCGCGCGGCCCGCGCCGGCGATCGCATGCGTGCGCGGACGGAGGCAATGGTTCGGCGGCGAAGAGCCGCGCCGGGGCCCGGCGGCGCCCGCGCCGCCCCAGGGGCCCCAGGGGCCCTAGGGCCCGCCCCTTTCGAGCCTCGCCCAGTCGGACAGGAACGCGTCCAGCCCCGAGTCGGTGAGCGGGTGCGAGAGCATCTTGCCGAGGACGGCCGGCGGCAGCGTCACCACGTCGGCGCCCATCTCGGCGGCCTCGACGACGTGCGCCGGATGCCGTATGCTAGCGACGAGCACCTGCGTGCCAAAGTCATAGTTGCCGAATATGTCAATGATCTGCTCGGCCAGGCCGAGCCCGTCGGCCCCGATGTCGTCGAGCCTGCCGATGAACGGGCTGACGTACCGCGCGCCGGCCTTTGCGGCCAGCAGTGCCTGGTTGGCCGAGAATACGAGCGTCACGTTCACGGGCGTCCCCTCGGACGTGAGCGTGCGGCACGCGCGCAGCCCGTCGGCCGTCATTGGGCACTTTACGACCACGTTCGGCCCGTACGCGCGCAGGCGCCTTCCCTCCTCGACCATCCCCCCGTGGTCCGTGCTGACCACCTCTAGGCTGATGTCGCCCGAGACGATCGACGTGATCTCCTTCATGACGGCGGCCGGGTCGCCGCCCTCGCGCGAGAGCAGCGTCGGGTTGGTCGTAATGCCGTCGAGCAGGCCCATGTCGTTGTACTTTCGTATCTCGGCCAGGTTGGCCGTGTCCAGGAATATCTTCACCTGCGGGCCGCCTCCACGACCTCGGCGGCCCTGGCCGCTATATTAACGGGATCGATGCCGTGCTTTGAGAGTAGGCGCGGCACCTCCGAGTCGCGGCACGACTCGCCGAACGAGTCGGCCACGCCGACGCGCAGCACGCGCGTCGGATGCGACTCGGACGCGGCCTCGGCGACGGCCGAGCCGAGGCCGCCGATCGCGCTGTGCTCCTCGCACGCGACGATGCCGGCCGTCTCGGCCGCGGCGCGGGCCACGGCGCCGGAGTCGAGCGGCTTTACGCTGAACATGTCTAGGACGCGGCACGATATCGACCTCTTGGCGCGCAGCGCGCGGGCCGCCTCGAGGGCCATTGCGACGGTGATCCCGCACGCCGCTATCGTGCAGTCCGACCCGTCGCGGACGGTCAGGGCCCCGCCCGGGCGCATCCCGTCCTGGCCTATCCCGGCGTGCACCGTCGGCACCTTTGACCGGCACATGCGCATGTAGAACGGGCCGTACTCGGACGCCATCATGCGAGTCAGGGCGGCGGCCGACGGGGCGTCGGCGGGCACGACCACGCGCATGTTCGGGACGGCGCGCATGGTGGCGACGTCCTCGAGCTGCTGGTGGGAGCCGCCGTCGGCGCCGACCGACAGGCCGCCGTGCGAGGCGACGAGCTTTACGTCGAGGCCGCGCCTGCCCGGCCCCCTCGACGGGTAGCACACGGCGTTGCGTATCTGGTCGACGGCCCTGCCCGGCATGAATATGGCGTACGTGCTCGCAAAGGCGGTCTTGCCCGAGGCGGCCAGGCCGGCGGCGACGGAGACCATGTTGGCCTCGGCGATCCCGACGTTGAAGAACCGGTCAGGAAACTCCCGCCCGAACGCGGACGTCTTGAGCGAGTCGGTCGTGTCCGCGCCGAGCACGACCGTGCCGGGGCACTCGCGGCCGATCTCGACGAGCGCCCTGCCGTACTCGGTGCGCATGTCGCCGCTGGCGGGGGGGGCGCCCGGCGCGGGAGGGGGAGCGGGAGGCGCGCCGTCCAGCGGCGTCGGCGGTGGCGGCGGGCGCGCCGCTTCCGGGCTCAAGATCCGGCGTCCCCCCCGCTTCGCTCGGCGGCGAGGCGCCGCAGGCGCTCGCCGCGCGGGCCCGCGCCGTGCAGGCCGACCCACTTTTCGACGAGCGGCTCGCCGCCGAGGCCGCGCGCGCGCCGCAGCAGCAGGCGCCTCCTCGCGTCGAGCAGCGACTCGCGGAACGACCGGACGGCGGCCCGGACGTCGGCCTGCCCGATGATCGCGCTGCCGCCGACGAACGCGCGGGCCCCGTCGGCAAAGCAGTCGCCCGCGTTGGCCGCCGTCACGCCCCCGTCGGCCTCGACGGCGCCGGCGAACCCCGCCGCATCGAGCTCGGCGCACAGGCGCGCCGTCTTTGCGTGCACCGCGCCGATGTACGACTGCCCCGACCTGCCAGGCTCGACGGACATTACGATCACCTGGTCCAGGCAGGGGGCGAACCGGGCGGCCCACTCGGGCAGGTCCGTGCCGGGGTTGACGGCGAGGCCGACGCCGACCTGGGCGGACCTCAGGCGGTCGCGCACCTCGCCGAAGGACGCCTCGTCGCACGCCTCGGCGTGGACGGTCACGATGTCGCTGCCGGCGTCGGCGTGCCGCGCCGCCTCGCCGACGGGGTCGGCGACCATCAGGTGCGTGTCGAACGGCAGGTCGGTGAGGGCGCGCAGCTCGGCGACCTTTTCGGCGCCGAACGTGACGGCGGGCACGAACCGGCCGTCCATGACGTCGATGTGTATCATGTCGGCCCTGCCGTCCTCGCAGCGGCGCACCTCGCCGGGCAGGTCGCCCATGTCGCCGGCCGTTATGGACGGGCACACGGCGAACTGGCAGCCGAGCTCGGCATCGATTATCGGCGCCACGTCGGCGTCGGCGGCCCTGCCGTGCCACTTTGGGTTGTCCTCCATGTGCTCGACGCCCTTGCCCTTGATCGTCCTGGCTATGACGATCGTCGGCGAGCCGCGGTGCGCCTCGGCGCGGCGCATCGCCGCGTCGAGCTGCTCGATGCGGTGGCCGTCGACCTCGACGACGTTCCACCCGAACGCGCGCCACTTGTCGGCCGTGCGCCACCTCGACGGGTCCTTCCACATCGCCGACGGGCCCTCGCCGTCGCCGAGGCGCCGGTCGAGCGGCATGACATCCTCAGTGTACGAGTCCTGCTGGATAAAGTTGCGGTCGAGCACGGCCGTGAGGTTGTCGACGCCGAACTTTGAGGCGGCCATGGCCGCCTCCCACACCTGCCCCTCGTCGGTCTCGCCGTCGCCGAGTATGGTGTACACCCGGGTCGGGCGGCCGTCGAGCCGCGCCGCGAGGGCCGCGCCGATCGAGTACGACAGGCCGATGCCGAGCGAGCCGCCGCAGAACTCGACGCCGGGGCACTTTAGGTCGGGGTGGCCCTGTAGTCGGCTGCCCAGGCTGCGCAGCGTGCCGATCTCGGACTCGTCGATGTAGCCGGCCACGGCCAGGCTGGCGAACAGGCCGGGCGCGGCGTGCCCCTTTGAAAGGACGAGCAGGTCGCGCTCGGGCCACAGGGGGTTGGCGGGGTCGTGCCTGAGGCGCCCGCCGAACAGGAGGACTCCGACTATCTCGGCCATTGAGAACGAGCCGCCGGGGTGCCCCGAGCCGGCCGCCGTCGTCCCGCGTATGACCAGCCTGCGGGCCTCGCGCACGCTGCGCCGTATGCCGCAGTAGTCGGGGCCCATCCGGCGGCGCGTGGCCGCGGATCGAATAAAAGTCTACGGCGGCGGCGGCGGCGGCGCATGGGAGGGGGCGGGGCCGCGGCGGCGGCGGCGCATGGGAGGGGGCGGGGCCGCGCGGCGGCGGCGGCGGCGGCGGCGCGCCGGATCCCCCGCGGCTGGAGACGCCGTCGGAGGGGCCCGGGCATTTCGCGCCCCGCCGGCGGCGCCGGCCGGCCGGCCGCGGCCGCATGGCGCAAAAGTGCCACGCCCCGCATCGAGGCGGGGCGCTCGGCGGCGCGGCGCATCGGCCGCGGCCCCATGGCGAAAAGTGCACAGCCCATCCCCCTCCCAGTCCCAAACGGCGACAATCCCGCGCCTGTTCCCGTGCCGGCGGCATCCTTGCCCCCAAGATACCGGTTCCTGCCGGCGCCGCGTGACGGCGTCGAGCCAGGCGCCGCCCCAGCCGGCGCCTACCGCCACTCTGGGCAGCGTGCGCCCGGCCAACCCGCAGGGGCGGTGGCCGTGCGGGAACACTCCGTGCCCCAGTGCCAAGGCGAGCCGCCCCGTCCGCGCACCGCGCGGCCGCGCAGCCAAAAGCCGACCGAGTTGGAAGTCGCGGGCAGCTGTTCGCAAGTGCCAAGGCGAGCCGGAGCCAGCCCCCGCGAACGAGGCGGCCAGGCGGCGGCGCGGGCGCCGCGCTCCAGCATCCTCGTGAGGGGCGGCCAGCGCCTAGCCGAAGCAGCAACCAGGGCGGCGGCGCGGGCGCCGCGTGCGGCGGCCGTCCGCTTAATGCAGGGGAATGCTTCTTGTGAGTATTCCGTGGCTCTGCGCAGCCCTGCGTCCCTCGTTGGCGGTCATGTCGTACAGTACCAAAAGCGTCGTACCGAGCAGGTGCGGAAGGTGCCGCTCGACGACGGAGCGCCGCGCCCTGTGGCTCGTCGGCGTGGTCGCCTCAGCTACCCGTCGCACGAGTGCAAGGACGGCGAACCTGGCGCCGGAGCCGCACCCCTTCCGCGCACGGGCGCCCTCCTGTTGTGGTCGAGGCGGCGCCACCTAGGATCCATGCGCGGCGCCCTACGTCGATCCAGCCAAAGTCCTCAGGGCGCCCCCGAGGACTGGTGACCAGCGGCACCACCTCGCTCGTCCCTCATGCCGGCGGCCATATCCCTGAACGCCTCGCCCATTGAATTGTCGTAAAACTCGTCGTCAGGGCGTCGATTATGACCCTTATCAGCGCCCGCCATCGGACGCTGCCGAGCTTTCGGACATACGGGAGGCCCTCGTACAGCCCGAGCGTGCGGCGGCCGTCCGCTGCTAATGCAGGGGAATGCTTCTTGTGCGCGTGCCTACTCACGTGTTCCTCGAGAGCATTTCTGGCACCGCCCTGCGCCCCTCGCTTTCGGTCATGTCGTACCCCTTGTAGTACCTAGCATCTAGGCTCAAGGTGTAGAGGCCGTCGTACATGTCGAGCAGGTGCGGAAGGTGCCGCTCGACGACGGTGCGCCGCGCCGTGTGGCTTTTCGGCGTCGCTATGCCCCTCGCCTCTGCGTACCCGTCCAGGATGATCACGATCTCGTAGAACATCAGGACGGCCTCCCACCCCCAGAACCTAGTGCCGATGCCCCGTCCCCCTTCCGCTAGAATCTCGCGCGCCCTCCTGTTGTGGTCGACCTAGTGCGGGCGCCAGCTGGGATCCATGCCGCGCCGCAACCCCCATCCTACCTGTCGATTACGGCCGTCATGGTGCCAAAGTGCCACAGGGCCCCCTCGTGCGGGCTGGTGACTAACGGCACTACCTCGTACTCGTCCCTCATGGCGGCGGGCATCATATCCCTGAACTCCCGGGCCTTCCGGATCGCCAATAGGAAATGGGTATGGGACTCGTCGTCGCTGTCGTCTTTGCTGTAGTCGATTATCACCCTTACCAGTATGCGCCCGGCCATCTCGCCAATGTTGTAGCCCAGTTTTCTGACGTACGGAAGGTCATTGTACAGCCCGAGCAGGGCGGCGGACATGTCAAACTCCTGCTGCTGTTGCTGCTGGACGGTTGCCACGCCCGGCCGCACCGCGTCCTGATATTAAAGCGTGCGGCAGGCGCAGATCCCGCGTCCGGCACCACGCGGCGCGCGGCGGCCCCGTCTATTGCACGGATGCTCCTTGAGAGCATTTCGCGGCACCGCGCCGCCTCAAGCCTCGCATCTTCGGTCATGCACACCCGTTGTGGTACCTCAGTACGTGGAAATGTGCCCTCTCGGCGGCAGGCGGGAGGGGCAGGGGGGCGCCGCGGAGGGGCCGTCCGGCGCTGTAGATATGCCGACCCGCGGGCCACATTTTTTGGCTCGGTAGGTATCCTTGCCGCCCGGACGGGCATTATCGTGACAGAAAAATTGCCCGACCGGGCGACGGAGAAGGAGCGCGGCGAGGCGGCATATTGGCATTTGCGCGACCTGCTCGTCCTCGCAGGGCTGCCCCTGTCCGCGCACTTCAACGCCAAGTACGGCCTCGACGCGGTGCTCTGCATACTGATCGCCATGTGCGAGTCGTCGAGCTTTGCGACGCCTGCGATCGCGTCCCTTGCAAGGCATGTGGAGGACTCGCCCCTAGCCCGCGTCCCCTCGCCCAGGCGGCTCACGGGGCTGCTCTCGGCGGTCGCCAGCGAGGCCATGCTGGAGCGGGCCGGCCTCATGTTTGGAAGGAGCGCCGGGATGATGGCCGAGCGCGGCATGATCCCGGCCTGGGCCACGGTCGCCGTGGACATGACGGCAAAGCCGTACTCGGGCAAAAAGAGGGACGAGATGGCCCGCGGCGGCAGGTCCAAGAGGGGGCTCGTCGTGGTTCGAGGCGTTCGCCACGGCCGTGATCGCGTCGCGGCCGTACCTGCCGCACATCGGGACACGGCCGGTCCGCGCGGGCGACGCGGTCGACAAGTGCGTCAGGGGGCTGCTGCAGGACTGCCAGCGCTTTGGCATCTCGATCCGCCTGCTCCTGCCCGGCCGCGGGTTCTACTCGGCCGCGGTGATGCACCTGGCAACGGCCATGTGCGCCACGTTCATCATGCCGGTCCCCGTGCCGCCCCCTGTCAGGCGCGCGATCGCCGAGTTCAAGGCCGGAACGCGCAAGGCGATCTCGCAGTGCACGGCGAACGGGGGCACGGCCGGCGAGTGCACGTACACCATGATCATCGTCAATAGGTACGTGAAAAAGAACGGCCGGCGCGTGGCCGCCTACCTGGTGTTCGCCACCAACATGTCCACGAGGAAGGCGCGGCACGCCATCGCCAAGATCCCCTCCGAGTACAAAGAGCGCCGGGCCATCGAGACGGGGTACCGCTCGGTCAACAAGGCGCGCGCCCGGACCAAGAGCAACGGCCTCTCGGCGCGCCTGTTCCTGCTCTATTTTGCGCTGACGGCCCCAGACGTGCAGGCGATGGTCAACTTTGGGGCGGACACGCAGCGTACCAGGAGCGGCCTTCTCGAGGGGGCCAGGACAGAGGCGGACAGGAGGTCGGCCGCGCAGGTGCGCGGCCGCGGCCAAAAAGACAAGCTGTGGCAAAAGTACTGGCGGAACGTCGTCACCCTGGACGCCATGCTCGACCGGCTGCGCATGATCGCCGACGAAATGCTCCGCCGGACCGTCAGGGGCAGGGCCGACCTCTTGGCCCAGATGTCGGCGGCGGCCGTATAGCGCGCGGCGGCCCGCCGCCGCCGCCTCCCCTCAGCAGCCAATCAAGCTTCTCGGTTGCCGCATTGCCGCCGCGGCGCCCCCCCCCCCCCATTTTCACGAAATTGCCCCAAAACTCGGCCGCAACTGCCGCCGCGTAACCGCCGGTGCGCGAAACGCGCGGGTTTTGCGGGGCGGTGGCGGCGTTCGGCCCGGCGCAAATTTAGCGATCTGGAAGTGTGGGCGGCGCGATCGCCGGCTCTATATAGTACCAGCAACCCACTGTGCGGGCCGGCCAAGCCCGCAGTCTGCAAGCCCGTGCTGCCCCGATACCCCGCCCCCGTCATCGCCCCTTCGCCCCCCTGCCGCCCTCCCTTCCCGCATCCCCGCCGTCCCCGCCGCCCTCCCCGCCTCCCCCCGCCCTCCACTCCCGGCCGAGCGACTCCATCACCTGCGCCGGCGCGAGGAGCAGGACGGGCCGCCCCCCGGCCGGCGGCCTCCCCGCCCGGGCCGCGGCCGCCTCGAGCGCCGGCGGGTCGGCCACAGTTATCCGGTACGACCCCCTGCCCACTCCCGCCCCGGCGAGCGTCTCGTCCACCACGGACGCGTCCCTCTCCCCGAACGCGACGAACCAGGCGGACATGCCGGCCGAGGCGGCCTTTTCATAGTTGGCCAGCACCTGCTTGCGGTGCTTTGACGGAGAGGCCTCGACCTCGACCGCAATGACCTCGTCGGACCACGCGTCGGGGTCGGCCAGGCGGCCGCCCGGCATTGCCGCCTGCGGCGGCTCGTACGGCGGGCCCGCCGCGGCGGCTGCCGCGGCATCGGCGCCCGCATCGCCCGCATCGCCGCCGCCGCCCTCCGCCTCCTCCTCCCCTCCCTTCCCCTCCCCCTCCCCCCTTCCGGCCCGGCGCGCGGCATCCGCCCGCCGTATCCCCGCCGTCCTTCTCCTCCCCGCCAGCCGGGCTGCCGCCTCCGAGGCCCTGCGCGCAGCGGCCCTGCGGGCCGCCGCCTCGCGCGCCGTCGGCCGCCCCGCCGCCGGCCGGAACGAGTGCACGACGATATCGGGGCGCGTTCGCGCCGAGTCGCCGAGGTCGGGCACCGCATAGTGGTGGTGCGCCCTCATCGCAGCGCATATCGACGATATGGCCGACCGGTGCAGCCCGCCGCCCGCGCCGCGCCCCGAGAACGCCGAAGAGTACAGCGACCTCACGGCTAGCGCCGTCTCGCTGTACATGCGCACCGTCGCGTCGAGCCTCGAGCCGACGGCGTACTCGGTCCGCCCCGAGGCGTACCGCTCGTGGCCGGCGAGCGAGTCGGCAAGCGCCGACGTCGCGGCCCGCTCGTCCGTCCTCGCAAACACGGCGCACGCGGCGGCCGCAAGGGCCGGCCCCGCCACCTCGCGCCCGCCGGCGGCGTGCAGCACGCTGAGCATATAGTACTGCAGGGGAGGGAGCCGCGGCGATGCGGCAGCGGCCGCGCCGGCCGCCGCCCTCCCGGCCCCGCGCGCGGCCCCGAACGATCCCGGCGCGGGCGCGGCCCTGCCGTACGCCTCGAGGCTGAGGCGGGCCGTCTCCCTCCACCGCGGCGCGACCTCGAGGTGGCGCGTCATCCCCACCCCGGCCACCTGCAGCGAGCCGTGCGAGTACGCGGCGAACCGGTGCCGGCCGAGCATGCCGAGCTCGGCCTCGCCGAGCGGCATGCTCCTCGCGAGCACGGACGCCGTCCGGCGGTCGCACCTGAACATTGCGACGCACCGGAACAGGTCGTCGACCTCGTCGGCGAGCCCGCCGCCCAGGGCGGCGACCGACTGCGTCGCCACCGTCGCCTTCATGCCGTACTTGCGCACGCCGTTGAGCAGGTCGCGGACGACCTCGGGCGAGAACATGTGCACCTCGTCGATGTACACGTTGAACGGCGTGCGGGCCGCCTCGCCGAGGTCGAACCGTATGCGGTTCTCCAGGCCGAACATGCCGATGATCAGCGTGCCCATGAACTCGACAATGTCCGCCGTCGAGGCAGACCCGAGGTCGACGACGACGAACCTGCCGCGCTCGATGCACTCGCGTATGCTCACCGACGACGAGGGCGACGAGAACATTGCCGCCACGGGCGGCGTGCCGATGATCTTGTCGAACTTGTTGTACACGGCGCCGGCAGCCTCGGACGGAAACCGCGGGTACACGGACGCCCAAAAGTCGCGCACGGACGGGTCGGAGCACGAGCGGAGGGCCTCGGCGCGCCGCTCCTCGTCGTACAGGACGGATATCAGGTCGAGGAAGCGGAACTGGCCGGGCGTCGACATGACGAGGCGCATGAGGTTGCGCAGTATGGCCTCGAGGCGGTGGCCCCAGCCGTCGGCAAAGTACTGCCTGAGGCTCGAGACGGCGCCGGCCGCGCGGATGTACCGCTCGTGGCCGGTGCGGCTCTCGAGGGGGTTTAGGCAGACGGTCCGGCCGAACTGGTACATTGACGCGAGCGACACGTACACGACGCGGCCGCGCATGGACGGTGGGACGAGCGAGAGGACCTCGCGCGCAAAGTCGCGGTGCGGGTCGATCAGCAGAAACCCCGTGCCGCGCGCAATGTCCTGCATTATGAGCAGGCGCATTACCGACGTCTTGCCGGAGCCGACCTCGCCGAACACGGCAATGTTCTGCCGGTCGCGCTCGGGGATGGCGAACAGCTCGGCCCTGCCGGCGGGGCCCTCGACGTATCCGAGGGCCGTCGTCTCGCGGCTGACGGACGAGGCGTCGAACTGCGGAGGGGCGGCCGGGCGGGCGAGGCCGGGGACCCGGGAGCCCGCGGCCGCGGAGTGGGCCGGGGCGGGGCCTGGATCGGCGGCGCGCGGGGCAGGATCGGAGGGGGCGGCAGGCCCGGGGGCGCCAGGGGCGGGCCGCGGCGGCCCGGCATCGAGGGGACGCTCGGGAGGAGGATCGGGAGGGTCGGCATCGGGAGGATCGCCTGGGGCCAGCCCCGGCGGCGCGGGGTCGGGGGGACCGTCCGCGGGCGGCGCGGGCGGCCCGGCCGCGGCGGGGCCGCCAGGATCGGCCGCCGCTGGGCCGCAGGCGCCGGCCATGGCTTTTGGGCAGGAAGGGTAGGAGGAGGAGTCGGGGCCGGGGCCCCGCGCGCCGGAGTCTTGCGGCTGCGGCCGCCGCGCATCCCCGCGCCGGCCGGCCCCCCTCAGCCGGCGCGCCAGGGCGGGCAGCAGGGCCCAGCACGCGCCGCCGGCGGCCCCGACGGCCGCCGCCTCGGCGAGCATGCGCGCCGCATCGTCGGGCAGCATGCCGCGCCCCTCCTACGGGGGCGCCTCGCCGACGGCGAGGAGCTCGGAGTCGAGCTCGGACAGGCGGCCGAGCGCGTCCTCCGCAATGCAGACGAGCTCGCGCCCCCGCTTGACCGCCAGGCCGCGGCCGACGAGGCATGCGACGGCCGAGCGCATGCGCGACGGCGACCTGCCGGCGAGCAGCGGCAGCAGGGCCGAGTACGACATTGGAACGCTGCGCGGGAGCGGGGAGGCGGGGGGCGCGGGGGGCGCGGGGCCCGGCGGCAGCTCCAGGTGGGCGTCGGGCGGCAGGGGGGCGGGGGCGGGTGGAACCGGGGCCCGGGCGGGGGCATCCGCGGCATCGGCGGCCGACCCGAGCCGCCGGCGGAACGCGTACAGGGCCGCCAGGATGCGCGCCTCGAGGACGGGCACGCCGAGCCTGGCGGCCACGTACGCGGCCTGGCCGCGCCCGCTCAGGCGGCACTCTTCGTGCAGCATTCCGCGGCGCCGCAGGAGCGACCTTTCGCGCGCGGACAGCGGCGCGCCGGCGCGCAGCCTCGACGAGGCGGCGTACCACTCGGAGCGGCGCAGCGTCCGGCGCGGCGCCGTCACTGGCCCCACTCCCCGGTGCGGGCGAACGGGGCGGCGGGGTCGGCCGCGCCCGTGCGCGCGTTCGTGAACGTGCGGCCCGCGCCGGGCATCATCTGCAGGCCGAACATTGCGGGGGGCAGGGCGAGCACGGACGCCATCTCGGCCGGCGAGAGGACGGGCGCGGTGGCGCGGCCGGCGATCCGCGGCAGGCGGGCCGGCGGCTCGGCGAGAAGGGCGCGGCTGCGCAGCGCGCCGCGCCCGGCGCCCCCTCCGCCTCCTTCCCCCCCTCCGCCGCCTATCCGCCGGGGCCGGCCGGCCACGAGCGCGTTGGGCCCCGAGCACTCGTGCGCAAACCTGAGAGACGACAGGAGCTGCCCGAGGCCGCCGGGGCACGACGCGAATATCCGGCACAAAAAGAACGGGCCGCCGGCGAGCTTTGCGGCGGCCAGCCGGTCCAGGTCCGCCGACGTCCGGCCCCCGCCGCCCCCTCCCCCGCCGCTGCTCCGCCGCCCCGCCGCCGAGGCGGCCCTGCGGGCAAGCGGCGCGCGGCGGCGCGCCACGACCGAGTCGGGCACGCGGCGGCCGACCAGCCCGACCACAAAGTCGGGCAGCTCGGACGAGTGCGCGTACAGGAGGCACGGCTCGGGCGCGGCGCACAGCGGCACGGCAAGGCTGCCGCGGAGCCGGAACTGGACGACCTCGGGATCGCCGCCGTCGGGGGACAGGCCGGCCGGCGGGAGCCCCGCCGGCTCGATCGACGCGTCCGGCAGCGACCTAACGTGGTGACCCTCGTGCGCTGCGACGCCGAGGTGCAGCGACACCGACATGTCCGCCTTTGCGGCGACTATCCCGAACCGCGACACGGCCGACGCGAGGGCGGCCGTAAGGGACCCGTCCTTGTCCGCAAACGCCGGCGCAGGCCGCACCGAGAACCAGGACATCATGGGCCGACGACCGCCAGCAGGGCCGCCGAGGCGGCGCACGAGTGGGCCAGTACGGGGACGGACGGCGAGACGCGGCCGGCGTACCGGCTGCCGGGGCCCAGGAGGGCGCCGGCCCGGGGGCCGCGCCAGGAGGGGCCGCGGCGCGGACGTGGGCGGCGCGAGCCCTCTTGCGCCGCGCCATCGTGCGCCGCCGCCGCGTACGCCCACCGGTCGGACGCCGAGCGGCGCTTTGACGAGACGAACGACGCCGCGGCGCCGAGCCAGCCGCCGCCGTCCCCGCCGTCCCCGCTATCCCCGCCGCCGCGGCCGCCGAGCCGCCCCCGCGCGTTGGACGCGGCGCAGACGGCGACGACATGCAGGCACGGCAGGGCGACCGCGGCAAGGACGGACAGTACGGCAAGGTGAAGGCCGGCTGGCAGCAGGACGGCGAACAGGGACGAGAGCGCGGCCCAGTCGGCCGTCCCGTACAGGCCGGCGAGGCGCAGCAGGCCGAGCATTGCGGCGGCCACCGCGGCGAGCATTGCCGGCGGGGCCGCCTGGCCGCCGTACGCGGCGGCAAGGTGGGCAGCGGCGATGGCGGCCATGGCAAGCGTCAGGGCGTTGAGGGCCGAGCGCCAGCGCACCTCCTGGTACGAGGCGGCGCCGAGGGCGGCAAAGAACGCGCCGATCAGCAGCGGGTCGGCCGAGGCAGCGGCCGAGGCGGCCGGCCCCGCCGCGGCGGCGGCGGCGGCCGCCTCCGCCGCCGCGGAGGCCGACGCGGAGGCGGCAGCCTGCGCCGTCATGCGGCCATCCTCCTCTTGCGGCCGCGGCCGCTCGGCCGGCGGCCGCGGTCGGCCGCGTACATGACGACAAAGGGGCCGTCCGCCCCCCGCCGCCGCAGGTCGTCGGCCTTTTTGCGCAGCGCATCGGCGCCGGCGGCCCGCACGACCATGAGCGAAGAGTCGTCGTCGAGGCCGAGGTACTCGCGCTGCGCGCTAGGCAGCGCGTGTATCACCTCGGCGGACGGCGCCTGCCCGCCGCGCGCGGCGGCGCCCTCTTCGGGGCCCGGAGAGACGACGTAGCAGCCGTCCCTGTCCTCGGCTACCTCGCGCACCCCGCCCCTGAGGACGCAGTAGCGCTTTTTGCAGCCTGCACAGTAGAACATGCTCAGGCGGGCCGCGCGCGACTCGGACGGGGCGGCGGAAGAGGCGGCGGAAGAGGCGGCGGAAGAGGCGGCGGGGCCCCCGCCCCCGTCCCCTCGTCCGCCCGCGGCCCCCGCGGCGGGCTGCCCGCCCCCGCCTGCCCCGGCCCCGGAGGAAGGGGCGGGCGCCCGGAGCGTCGGCGGCAGGCGGGCCGCGCCGGCAGCCGGCCTGTCGCCGTCCGGCCCGGGGCCCATCCCGGCGCCCTGGAGCAGGAGGCGGATCACGTCGGCGCCGGGCCATGCAAAGTGCCGCTGCCGGACGGCCTCGCACAGGCGGGCCGTCATGTCGGCCACGGCCACCTGCTCGTCCTCGCCGAGCCGCGAGACCGAGATGAGGAACGGCAGGGGCGGGGCCTGCCGCACGCCGCACGCGTACACGCGGCGCACCATGTCCGAGAGGGCGCTGCGCGGCCGGCCCCCAAAGCCGAGCGAGACGGCCCGCTCCAGGTAGGGCCCCAGGTGCGGCCGGCCGGCCTCCCCGCCCCCGCCTCCCCCCAGCCGCTCGACCGCCTCGGCGGCGGCGAACGGGTCGATCGTGCCGTGCAGCGACGAGCGCGCCAGGTGCTCGCGCAGCGCAGCGGCATCGCCGGATCCGCCGCCGGCGCGGCCGCGGCCGCCGCCGCGGCCGGCGGCTCCCCCGACCACCCGTATCCCGACCCGGGCGGCGCCGGCATCCCTGGCCGCCCGGAGCACCTCGAGGTTGTCGACGGCCACAAAGCGCGGCCGAGCGGCCGCCCTGGCGCCCGGCCGCCCCGGCGGGCGCGCCTCGACGACGCTCACAAAGTACGGCCCGCCGTCCGGGGCGTCCCGCGCCCCCGCGCCGCGCATCTCGCCGGCGACGAACGCGACCGAGTCGGCGTGCGGCACGGCCACGGCCACGCTCGGATCGGCCACGTCCCGCACGGAGGCAACGCACGGCGGCGATGCGCCCGCGGCGCCGGCATCCGGAGCCAAGGCGGGGCCGCCGGCCGCGCGCCGGGCCGTCATGCGGCCGCCGCCGCCTGCGCCGAGGCCGCCGGCGCGATCAGCTCCATCCGCCGCGCAATCTCGACGGCGACCGCAAGGGGCGCGCCCGAGTCCGACAGGCGCAGGGCCGACCGGCGGAGCGGCTCGGACCCTATGCGGCGTAGGCGCGACGCGGCCGCCTCGGCGGCCGTCGGCGGGCCGCACGCGGGGCCGCACGCGCCGCCGCCCCCGCCCCCCTCGCCGCCCGCCGCCTCCGCCCCCTCCTCCGCGCCCGCATCCCCCCCGCCCCCCAGGCATTCGCCCTCCCCGCCGGACTCGGCCAGCAGGGCCCCGACGGCAAAGACGGCCCTGCGCGGCCTGAACGCCCTCTTTACGGCGAACGCGGCGCGCACGGCGCCGGCCATCTCGTCCTCGGACGCGCCGATCCCGTACTCGGAGCACGTGCGGTATATGGCAAAGTACGCCACGCATGCGCGGCGCGGCGGGGCGCCGCCGGCGCACCTGGCCCTGACTGCGCGCGCGACGTGGGCCGCCCGCCGGCAGCATGCGGGCGGCAGGGACAGCATGCCGCACGCGCGCTGGAGCGTCGCGTCGAACGGGTCGCGCGCGCCCTCGAGCATGCGGCGGTACCTCTTTGAGCGCAGCACGGACGGCGGCGAGACGTCGCGCGTGCCGACGGACGCCTCGTCGCCGACGCGCACCCTGGCGGCTAGCAGGCCGCTCTCGGCGCGCCCCTCCCGCCCCGATCCGTCGTCGGGCAGGCGCTCTTCGCCGACCGTGCCGCACGACGCGCACACGGCCTCGTGGCCGTCGACGACGATGCGGGGGCGCGGGCAGCAGGCGCGCGGGCGGATGCGGCCGGAGGGGAGGGTCATATCCGCGCGCACCCCCTCGCCCGGCCCGACCGCGGCCCCGTCCGCAGGAGCGTCCCGCAGCACGGGCACGACCTGGACGAGGTCTCGAAAAAGACGTCGCACCTGCGGCAGCGGCGCAGGCCGCGCCCGTACGGGTCGCTGTTCCACGGCACCCTCACGCCGGACAGCTCGCAGACGGCCTTGCAGACGTTCACCGGCGGCCCGCCCCCCCTTTGCGATGTCCGGGCCGGCCGGCCGCATGCGGCGCCGCCGCGCCGGTCAAGAGGCGTCCCTCCCGTACACGTACACGTACCGCTGCCCCGTGCTGCGCATGGACAGGTACACCGAGTTGACCGCGTCGTACACGTCCTCGTTGCCGCAGGCGCACCGGCCGCAGGCGGTCCCGGCGCAGCCGTCGGGGGCGCCGAGGCTGTCGAGTATGGCCTTGACCTGGCGCAGGGTGAGCTTTTGGGCCATCTAGGGCGACCCCCTGCGGCCGGCGGAGGCGGCGATGCGGCCCGCCGCGCCCAAGGGCGGTGCCGGCGGGCCGTTGCGCGGGCGCGACATGATGGGTAAAAAATTACCCATACGGTATTTATGATTACCCATTAATGGGTAAAGGGAGCGGCCGGCTGGCGGGGAGGCATGTCCGGCTCGCCGGCCGCCGGCCGCCGGCCCGCCCGACCGCACGGCAGCGGGCGCTCAGCCTCTGCCATCCCTCCACGGCATGCGGTCCAAGCCGCCGCAAGCCTGGCACGGCACGACGCGGCCGCCCCGCCCGCCGGAAGAATCCAGGGATCTCGAGGAGGCTGGAACCGGGCGCGGATGCCGATCGCCCGGCCCGGCCCGGCGCAGAGGCCGTCCGCCCGCCCCGACAGGCCGGACAGGCGATCCGCCCCTCCTGCTGGAGGCTCTTCGCGGGCGGCGCTGGCGGCGCATCCCGGCGCTGGCGCCGGCGCTGGCGCCGGCGCCGCACAGCGCCCCGGGGCACCTGCGGCTATTTCTTGCCCTTTCCTCGCGCGGCGGCGCCCGCGGCGCGCCTTGGCGGCGGCTCGTCGGGAAGGCTGATCTGGTCTATCATCTCGCGAATGCCGCGTATTTCGTGTTTTTGCTCTAGGTACTTTCCGTACGCCTTTTTTGCATGCGAGATCAGGCTCTCGTACGTGACGTATCGCGCGTTTTCAACCCTCAGGCGCTCTTGGTTTTTCTCGGTTTCGTCGTCGGGAACGGGGCCGGATCCGAGGACGCAGATGATCTCGATTTGCGGCTTTTCGCCGGGGCTTTTCTGCCGCAGGAGCTTGTCAAGGATGCGGTTGTACTTGCTCACCTGCCTGATCAGGTCGTATATGTCTACCCTTCGGCTGCTCCTCTTGAGCTCCACGACGATGTGCTTTCCCGCCGAGGTCATGTAACGGATGTCTATCCGCGAGTTTTTCTCCTCGTCGGTGAGCTGGCTTCTTCCGTCCCGCCCGCATTCGGCGAGGAAGGACTTTTCCATGCGCTCGTCGGTCCCCGTCCTCTCCCAAGAGTGGTCGAGCAGCCACAGGTGCTTGAACAGGTACCTTTGCAGTACTTTTTCCCGCGCGTCGTCGTCCACCAGTCCCTCGAACTTTTCGAGCACGTCGAGCCTGCCCTTTGTTATGTCGTAGTAGTGCACGGCCTCTAGCTCGTCGACGTCCCCTATGATCGCCAGTAGTGCCTCGAGGCTGTCGTCGGCCTCTAGGCGATCTAGGTCTGCAAGGCGGTCGTTTACTGCCAGCGTGTTGAACGCCACGATGCTCGTTTTGTACAGCTCTATCCGCGCATCCTTGTCCATGCCCCTCAGCGCCTCGATCTTTTGGAACAGGCTGCGGGCGTACCGCTTGTTGCCGCGCCTGAGGCCGTCGAACCACTTCTTGATTGCGGGGTCGCGCAGCACCTTGGCCTCGGCGTCCCGCGTCCTCAGCTCCGTCCATTTTTGCTGGATCTTCCGCAGTACGGAGGCCCGCACGTACTCCTTCAGCATAAAGTACCTTTCGTCGTACTCCACGACCCTCTGCCTGTTTGTCGTGGCGATGTCGTCCAGCTCGTCATAGTCCAAAAAGTCCGCCTGTATTTCGCCGATCAGGTACTTTGAGTAAATTCCGCCGACCTTGATGTCCCCGAGTATGTCCTCGTGGATGATCTTTCCTCGCGCAAGGACCGTAATCTTGTTGTTTTCGTCGTCGATCTGCCTCTGCTCCTTCGCGGTCCCGATCCAGCCGCTTACGGCGTACTCCCTGTCGCGGTTGACCGTGCCGTCCAGCTCGATTTTCTCGCACCGGCACCTTGCGGTAGTCCTCTTTCCGCCCCTCCCCATGTACCAGACGTACTCTAAGCTCTGGAAGTAATCGCGGTCGGCGGCGGTTATCCTGGTGCCGTTTATCCTTACCGAAAACCCGTGGGCGGGGGAGATTATGCTGAACCTCCTCGCAATCCTCTTTCGCACCGATTTTGGGTCCTTGCCTATGTGCCGCTTCAGGTTGGTGAGCCTTATCATTGTGCCCTGCCCGATGGATATTTTTGACTCCGGAACGGGATCCAGCGGGCAGGCGGCCCCCGACTTTCCGGCGGTGCATATCCTTTGTCTGATCTTTTCGAGGTCCATCTTGAACCCCGCCTTTCCCTTTCCGCCCTTTTTCACGGTGTGGATCTCGATCGTCTCTGCCACCGAAAACAGGGACAGCTTGCCTATGCCCTTCCTCCCCATGACTGCCCTTCCGCCCGGCGACGTCGGGCCGTCGGCCGATCTGCGCTCGTAGCCGATTGTCAGGTACTTTTTGTTGCACTCGTCCTTCGTCATCCCGTGCCCGTCGTCCGTGATCGTTATCGAGTCGTCCTTTACCTCGATATCCACGGTCGTGGCGTCCGCGTCCCACGCGTTGGCCACGGCCTCGGACAGGACGGCGGGCACGCTGCTGTACAGGTTGACGCCGAGGTGGTTCAGCGTGCTGAGGTCGATGGTGAGGCTATACCCTGCCATCATGATCCACCAGGTGCCGCTTTATGTTCAGAGCGATCGCCTTTCCGAGGACGACGGGCACGGCGTTTTCCATGTGCTTCGCCGTCTTGCCGCTCCGCATGTGGGGCTTTTCGTCGGCGAACCTGCAGCCGCGCAGGAGCGTCCAGATCGGCATCGCTACCCCGAGCGACGGCCCCCCGTCCTGTTCAGGATGGCTAGACCGCAGGGTCTCCCATGTCGTGGCCTGCGTGGCCAGCGTCGGCGAGGGTAGGTCCCATGGCATCTGGCCGTGCACACCGTAGTGCGGCTTGCCCTTCTTTTTCCCGTTGTATGAGAGGACCAGCCGCATCTCCTTGTCCATCCGGCCGCCCCTAGGCTGGGCCTGCGACTTGCGCGCCGGGTTGGCCGAGGACAGCCCCCGCGGCCTGCGGAGTGGATTCCCAGAGGACAAGCATCCCGCCCGCATGGGCTCGAGATCGCCCGTGGCGTCGCGCACGGCGAGGAGCCCGCCACCGCGCAACCAGGCGATTATGCCAGTGTCCCCCGGCCCTGATGCGGGCGGCACGAGCCTCCGCCGGGTCAGGGAGACACCATGTTTGGTGCAGCTTGCCACGCCGTGCCAGACGCGGGACCCTTCGCCTCCGAGGCGTACGGCGAATTTTTCGGGCACGGCATGCGGGGGCAGGGTCTGGACGCTCTCCAACGAGGCTACGCGGGGACAAGTCCCGCGCACGATCCTCATGAACGCGTTGGGCAGCGACCACTTGGGGTCGGCTGCTCGGCTCCTGTTGTAGCTGGAAAGCGGCCGGCACGGGGAGCACTCAACCAAGACACGCCTGCCGCGGCCCACGTAAAGGCGGGCCAGCTCGCGTGGGGAGACATCCTCGACGGATCTGCAGACGGACCTAGAGCGCGCGCTGGCCTCGAATGCACACCTGCGCGACTCGTCCGTGTCAATGCCGGCCGCGACGCGTATGCCGGCCTTGACAAACCCGTACGCTAGGCCGCCGACCCCGCAGAACAGGTCCACCACGGAGGGGACGGACCGTCCGGCCGCTTTTTCCATGCCGGCGGGAGGGGGCGCCCCCTTTTAAGCCCACCTAGCGAGGGCGCGGGCCGCAAGCGCGAAAAGCGGTACGCCTGCTTACCGGCCGGCTCGCCTCGATCGCGGCGGGCGCGGATACAAGCAAGGTTGTGCGGGCCGGCGCGCGGCACCGTGTTGCAGAGGGGTGGCGAGCAGGCTGGCGCGGGCCGGCGCGGGCCGGCGAATCAGCAGGATCGGCACAGGGCCTCGATCGCGCCGCCTCCCTCCCCCCCCCCCCCGCGCGCGGCTCGGGGGCCCGATCGGCCAAGAAACTTGCCGGCCCCTTTCAACGGTTATTAGGAACGGACGGCCGGCCAAGGCCGTGCAGAAAACGCTCAAGCTGAAATTCCACGGCAGGGTGCTCGACCCGCCGTGGCTCCAGACGTACCAGAGCCGCCCTGCCTCGCTGGCCGAGATGGTGGCCAACGCCTGGGACGCGGACGCGACCAGCGTCGAGATCACGCTCCCGACCAGCGCCGGCCCCGCGTCGGAGATCGTCGTAGGGGACGACGTATGCGGAATGACCTTTGAGGGGTGTCAGGAAAAGTACCCAAACGTCGGATACGACAAGAGGAACGGCAACCCAAAGGCCACGACACCCGGCAAAAGGCAGGTAATGGGACGCAGGGGCACTGGAAAGCTCGCGAGATTCGGCATTGTGAAAAAGGCCGCAGCAGTGACGGCGGGCGCGGGCACAGAGAACACTGGCGCCGCGGGGCTGCCGATCCGCCCACCTTGCGGAAGGACGGGAGGCTGAAGGGGTTGCGGGAGTCGCTTGCAGGGGGCGGCCTGCTGAAAACCCTCGAGGATGCCGACGTGCTCGCGACGCTCAGTGCGGCCGAGGCGGCAAAGGCAAGGCTCCGCGCAATCGAGAGCCTGCAGGGCAGGCTCAAAAGGCGTGCCCTAGAAGAGCCCGTACGCCGCCGCCTGGCAGCCAGCCCGTGGATCATTGGCCCGATGTGGGACGCCTTCGCGGCCGAAAAGGGTGCGGCGGCCGCAATCAAGAGGCAGGCGAAAAAATCCGGCCTGTCAGGAGTCGAAGGTCGGGTCGGCCATGTCCTGTCCAGCGGCAACCAACTGCTGATCCTGGAGATGACTGGGCCCAACAGGCGCCTGGGCTGGGATCACGTGAATCTCTGCGTCAAATACGTCCAAATGATAAGGACGATGCTGAAAACCAACGAGCGCTTCAAGTCGTACCACTGCTACATAATCGCTGACAGGATAGACGGGGATCCGGCACTGCAATGCCACCTGCAAGGGCTGCAGAATTGGGGAATCGTCGCCAGGCGGTGGCCAAACCTACTCGACGAGGCCAAGACGGCGTGGGGCGACTACCTGCGCACGCTAGTGGAACGGGGCAAGGGGGATCCAAGGCTGGTCAGGCTCGTCGCCGACGACGCAGGATAATGCCCCGGGCAGAACGGCGGCGGACGCCCCGCAGAGCACAATGCGCGCCCCAACACGTAGCGCAACCGCGCGTTCGTGGATGCCGAAGCCGGCGTCGGCCTGCCCGCAGGGGCGCGATCCCGCGGACTAGCGAGCCGGCGGGAGCACGGCCAGCAGCCGCCCCGCCGTCCACGCCGCCAGTTCCACGGGTACGGCGTAGCCGATCATCCCCCGACGGCCGCGGCGCTGCTGCGCTACTAAAGTCGTACCATTCAGGGATCGTCTGCAGACGGGCCGCCTCGCGCAGTGTAATGCCGCGGTCCTGCGGGGGCGGATGAACCTGCCGCACGCGACAACGTGCACCCTTGCGTTATCGTGGGCGACGGCCGGTCCCACCACATGCTCCCGTACGACGTCTCTGTGCCGCCGTCAAGCCGCATGTGGCACTCCAGCCACAACCGCCGCGGTATGTCCCGCCTGCTCCCGGCGTTCTTCGGCACGTGCCGCATGACTTCGGCGACCCTGCTCCCGTGGGCGCTGGCAAAGTAGAGCGTATCTGTGCGCGACCTGCGCCCCCGCCGCAGGGTCAGCAGGCCCGACAGCGCGTCGAGCATCTGCATCCGCCGCCGCGATCGCCCGCGTCGCGGAACACGTCCAGCAGTGTCGCCCTCTTCCTGTCCATGATGCGCCGCTTTACGGACACGGCGATTGCCCTCTTCCGGCCCTGCAGGACGCCCGCCCGGCTCGCGTCGACCCCGCTGCGGTCCGTGCGGTACCCTGCGCCGTCCAGCACCCCTATGTAGTCGTCAAGGAACGCCCTGCCATGCCTGCCGCCATCCGCGCCGCGCTCTCGATGACGGCGGCGGACGCCTCGCCTACTCCGCCAGGCTCACGAACTTGGGCACGGGGCGGCTCGGGGGATCGGCGGCGTCGACCCCGCTCGTGCCCGAAAGCATGCCGAGCGACGGGCGCGGCGGGCAGCCGACCATGCACAACCCCTGCCCCCTCCGCAGGCCGGCCGCCTTCAGCATCTCGGCGCCCGTCATCCCCATAGCATCCCTCTGGACGGGCCGCAGTCCATGCTCCGCTCGCAGGCGTCGCACCGCGCGCGGGCCGCTTCCAGTGCGCTGCCACGACATAGCCCGTCCGCACAAAGCCTAGCGACGCGCAGGCGGCCCCGGCGAGTACGACGACCAGCAGGCGCCCGCGCATCGAATGCGTGCGGCCATTGGGAGGGGGCAGCGCGCTCAGTTCTGGCCGCCGGTGCTAGCGGATTCACCCCAAAACACGATAAAGTCCTCGTGGGCTGCCCTGGCACCAGACAGGAACTCTTCCCATGTCTTGTGGCCAATCTGGCCGCGCTCTACCCTGTACTGGAAGGCGTCGCTGGCCTGCCCCTCCAGGTTGACCTCGTCGCAGATCAGCGTCAGGTGGCACCTTGTGGCGCCAGGGGCAACGCCCTTGTTGTCCTTGGCGAACTTGTCCAGCGCCTCCAGATATCCTCGCAGCCTCTCGAACTCGCCCGCATCCAGCCTATGCCCGGGCTTTTTGATCTCTACGATCTCGACGGCGTCAGAGGCAGAAACAAGAATGAAGTCGGGGCGTCTGCCTGCGCGGTCAACCGTGGTCGTCGTCACGGTTGCACCGCCGTGCTTTTTCGTGTACCACGATTCAAACGCCCTCCTGAAGTTGTCCAGTGTTTTGTTGGACTGCAGGATGGTCCACTGGGGGTTGATCAGCCACGGCGCCTCCTCCAGTATCCCCTGCATCTCTGCCTCGTCGGGGTCGGGCGTGCCGCGTATGGCGCGCTCTAGTTTTTCAATGGCGCGCACGCGCACGGCCGCCGTCTGCCCCATAGACGCCATTTCGGCGATCTTTGCGTCCCCAAAGAGCGACAATATGACCCCGAGGGCGGCAGGATCCTCCCCGTCCGCGATCTGTGCAAGCCTGTCCACCACCATCTTGCTCGGCGCGACGGCCAAGACAAGGTCTCGCAGGCCATCCGCATATTCGTCCCGGTCCAGCATCCCCCTGTCCGCTATCCGCCCTAGGGCCCGGCCTACCTTTATAGCGTCGGCGTATACTCTTGCGTCGCCGAACCTGTCGCGGGCTGCCGCCTCGAACCCCGACTTTTCTGCAAACAGCCGGTACGTAGTGTCGCGGACCGAGGTTTCCGCACTCTTGCCGAGATCTCCTACCAATCCCTGGCCCCATTCCTTGAACTTTTCGCACTTGTCGGACGACCACAGGATGTCCTGCCTGTCGCTGGCGATGAGGTCTTCCTCGTCGTCGAGCCAGTCCGCGTGTATCTCTCCTACGAGGTAGGAGCGTATACTGTGCTCGCCCGTAAAGCCCGCCTTGCGCCCAAAGTCCCTAGTGACCGCGGCCAGCTTTCCGCGCGCGTATATCCGGACCCCCGCCACATCCTCGTTCCTGTACGGATGCTTGGAGTATGCAACCCACCCGCGGACTGGAAGATCCAAGCCGCCGGGATCGACTAGTTCGTCCTTTGCGATTTTTGTAGCGGGATCGATCTCCACGTCTGTTTCTGACAGCTCGGCCGACTCGCCCGTCACCGTGTCGACTATAGTGATGCGGAAGTCGGGCAGGCCGAGGCTGAACTTCCTTGCAAGCTGCCGCTTGAGCGTGTCCATGTCCGGCACCCTCCTAGAAAGAAAGTCGGACAGAGTTATGCGCGTCCCCCGCCTAGGCGACTCTTGGCCGTCCCGACTCCCCACCTTCGGGTGGTACACCGTATCGGTATCCTGGATCATGTCGTCGTAGCACATGGCAAAGTTGGATATGGTGTACCCCCCACCCTTTTTGTCGCCTCCGGCCGACCAGACCTCGATCTTCTTGCAAATGCCGAACGGCGCGAGCTTTCCTATCCCCTTTCTCCCCATGACCCGCCTGCGACGCACGGGCGACTCGGCCGCCGCGCGCCCACGCCTGGCGTCCGCCCGCCGATCGGCGCCGACCTTCAGGTAAAAGTCGTTGGCCTCGCCGGGAGTCATGCCGTGCCCGTCGTCTTCGACTACAATCTCGAGGCCCCGATCGTCCACCGTGCCATCCCCCCTGCGTGTGGCCAGCGACCTGCCCGCCGGGATGCGCACCGTCACATGCTCCGCGTCGGCATCGTATGAGTTGGAGACGATCTCGGCCAAGACATCCGATACCCTGTCGTACAGCTTGACGCCCAGCTTGTCAATGGTGTTCCTCGATATCGTCATTGCGTACGAATGCACGGCCGCACGCGCGCCACCGATCGTATTAACCGTTGCGATCCCCGCGCCGCGGGCATGCGCCCCGCCGCCCGCACATCCCCGTGACGGGCACATGCGGCTGGGCGGGAGGCCCGCCCGCGCGCATGCAGGACGTCGCACATGCAGCCATGCGGCATCGCTGGGCGCGCCGCGCGCCGGGTCCATCGAACCGACGCCTTCGCGGCGATCGTGCGCGGGCCGCGGCGCCCCCGCGCAGCCGCCCCTCACCCGCCAGCGCGCCATGTCGGCCAACCTACCTAGTTCTGCACCCCAAGTTTAGGGCCGTGGGATCGCGGCGATGTCGCGGGCCAGCTTTTTGGCCCAGCTTGCGCTTTGGTCGCGCGGCGGGAGCGGATCTACCCGTTCAGCCGTTAGAACTAGGCGGCGCGGTCATGATCCTCACATAAATACGACATGGTTGCCAAGCAGGATGATGGCACCGAACGAGACATCTCTCGATTTTGTGCGCCACCTTGTGTTACACCTGCTCATGTCAGGTCCACAAGACTTAGAATATATCAAGAAGACAGTGCTTCACATCATGTCTTACCGTCTGGACGAGGCGGGGGTTATCACCATTGCCGGCCGTAGCCAGTTTGACGCCATGGTATGGGCGGTCATGTCGTCCCTGTGTAATGCCGGACTGGCAGAAAGTGTAAAAATACGGCGGTTTTGCATAACCGAAGATGGTCGAAAAGCGTTTCGAGCGCATGTAAACTTTATCAGCGCCGAGGATCTCAAGAAAGTGTCGAAAGACTACCGCCGGCTGACGTCGAGGCCTGATCCGGCCAAGGCCGCGCCGGCGCCTGAAAGGGCGCAAGTGCGGTGCAGGGAGGGCATTGTCGCCATGATTGACATGCTGGGCACCCGTGAACCGCACAACGAGAGCCGCACTGCGGACATGCACAACAACTGGAACACGCTCCTGACATACGCTATGCACCTGGTCAAAAAGGAGCGGGGGCCACATGGCTGCAAAATCTCTGCCTTCTCCGACACCATGTTCGTCACGGCCGAAGGCGACGGCAGGGTGTTACTAGGGGCGTTTGGCAGGGTAGGTATTCGGCTCATCCCCAAAAGCATCGAACTAGGCACTCCCATAAGAGGATGCGTAGCAACGGGCAGGTTTTACCAGAGCGGCCGCAGGCTGTTCACAGGGCCAGCGGTCAGAGAGGCCGCGACATACTACGAGCGGCCGCAGTGGGTGGGGATATCAACCTGCCCCAGTGCCTACGGCAAGATCGGGGGCCTGGGAGGCGCCAGGGCCTGCTACACAAAGTACGACATGCCGCTCAAGAGGTCGGTAGAGTACGACGCCCTAGTCGTAAACTGGCCCGATTGCTACAACCACGAGCACGTCGATAAAGAGGGGGATCTGGACGAGATGTTGAGCATCTTGGATCGCCGGATGGAGGAGGCGCCGGACGTAGACGCATCGTTCAAGTGGCGAAACACGCGCGACTTTTTGTGCATGGCCACCGGGACGGAAGGCCGGCCGGCCCGACCGTAGGCCAAGGCATGGCATGCCGGCAGGCAGCATCTGGCGCCGGATGGCCGGGGCGCCGTGATCTCGCCGCCCCGCCCCGCCCCGCGGATCGTTTATAACCGGCAGGGCCAAAACGCCCCGCATGGAGCCTGGAAAGGAATAGACGATCCTCATCGTCGTCAAGACCGTGGACGGTGATGACGGAGAGTTCGAGGCGGGGCAGACGGCCACGGTCAAGGAAGAGACAGACGTCGCAATGGTCCGCTTCAACATCTAGCCGTCCCCCGACGCATCCTACAGGCTGGCCCTCAAGACGCAGGACGGGCAGTTTACCATACTCGATCCCGCCAAGACGTTGCTCGACGAGGGGGTCAAGGACGGCGACACGTTGTGGCTGTGGACGGAGCAGACGGTCGGCGCGGCCGGAAACGGGCTGCGGGGGCGCAGGCCCCGCCCGAGGGCAGGGCCGCGCGCGCCCGGCGCGATCCGCCCCGCGCCCCGCGCGGGGTAGAGCCTGCATGGACGAGTCCCTGTCCAGGCATGCGTCTGCCAATTCAACGGCGCGCCCCAGGCGGCTCGCAGGCACCGGCCGGGCCGCAGCCGCCGCTCCGGGCGCTGGCAGCGCCGCGCCGCGCGGGACGGCCGGCCGGCGGCGGCCCCCCAGGGCCGGCGGGCCGCCCCGGCGGATGCGCATTCCTGGCGCCGACGCCCGCCCCCCGCGCCGCGCAGGAAGCCGGCGGGGCGCGCGGCCGGGCGCAGCCGGCGGGCCTCCCGTCCGCGCCGCCGGGATGGCCGGCGGGTGAGGCGCATGCCGCGCATACCGGTGTCGATCAGCAGGCTCGACATACCCGCGGCCGTGTTCCGGCTAACGCTGGACCGGCTGGGCGGCTCGGGCAGGGCGGCGTCCGAGGGCGTGGCGTACTGGCCGGGAGCGCTCCGCCGCGGCCGCGTCGGCGCAGTCGGGCGCGCGATCTTTGCCGACGACTATCCAGGCTTTGCCGGCTCGGCGGGGCATGCCAGCGTGCCGCTCGGCGCGGCGCTGCGGATAGGCGAGGAGGTGCACCGCAGGGGCGAGGTGCTGCTCGCGCAGGTGCACACGCACCCCGGCGAGGCGTTCCACTCGGCGGTAGACGACGCCCGGCCGATCTCGCACCGGCGGGGATTTTTTTCGCTGGTGGTGCCCCGCTTTGGGGCCGGCGTCCGATCCGTCGCGCAGTGCAGGGCGTACGAGCACAGGGGGAGGGACGTGTGGAGGGCGCTGCGCCCGCAGACGGCCGCCGCCAGGTTCCGCATAGTCGGAGGGGGGCGCGCGGAGAAATGACCGGCGGGCGCCACGACCGGACGCGCCTCTTCGTCGCCGAGCACGGCGCCGACGCGGGGCGCTTTTTCAACGGGCGCGTCTCGGTGGCGGCGGGGCAGGGCATGCTGGACACGGACAACGGCAGGATCATGCTCCGCACTATGGTCAACCTGGTGTCGAGGTTTACCGACAGCATGGACATACGCCTGCCGGACGGCCACGGGCGGACGGAATGCGAGATGGTCCGCCTTGCGGAGTCGACGGGGTGCCGCGCGGCGGGCGGCCGGGCCGGCCGCCCCGACCCCGACGTGGCCCTGTCGGTCGGCGGCGGCCCGGCGGGCGGGAGGCTCTCGGTGTCGGCCAACTCGTCGGGATGGGCCTCATACGTGGCCTGCGGCGGGCCGGCAGGGGGGCAGGACGGCGCGGTCCAGAACCCGATCGGCGCAATGGGCGCCGCCTGCCTGGCCTCGGCGGAGGCCTTCAAGGGCCTGCTGGAGGCTGCAGGGTGCGCCGAGGGGCGGGTGGCAGAGCACCCCGGCATGCTCGCCCTCTCGCTCCTGGACTATGCCGCGTACGACCCCTGCGGCCCGCCGGGAGGACCGGGGCAGGGGCGCCGCGCAGGGGCCCGCGGCCCGCCCGCAGGGCACCACGGCTCGCAGCTCCCGCTGCCGCGGCGCGTCGGGGCCGGCGAGATCGTCCTCGCAGGGGTCGGGGCGGTCGGAAGCTCGTTCCTCTACGCGGCCGGCGAGGCGGGCGCGCTCGACGCCACGGTGCGCGTCGTCGACGACGACGTTGTGGACGAGACCAGCCTCAACCGGTGCCCCGCGTTCTTTGAGGCCGACGTCGGGCGCCCCAAGGCGCTGGCAGCCGAGGCCATGTCGCGCGGGAGCTTCAGGGCGGCCGGCAGCGTGGCCAGGATAGAAGAGTACTGCGGCGGCAGCGGCGGCGGCCTGGACGCGGTGGTGTCCGCGGTCGACAACCGGGACGCAAGGCTCGGCGTGCAGTTCGACCTGCCGCGCGTGGTGTTCCACGGGGCGACGGGCGGGGCCGTGGCGGCCGTGTCGGTGATCAAGCTGCCCGAGAACGCCTGCCTGTGCTGCATATTCGACGAGCGCAGGGGCAGGGCGGAGTCGATTGCCGCCGAGACGGGCATCCGCCGGGGGACGTCAAGAGGGCGCTTGCCGGCGGGGGCCCCTTTACCGCCGAGCACCTTGCGCACGTGAAAAGGCGGCACGGCGGCGCGCCGCCGGGGCTGAGCCGCCTCGTGGGCCAGAGGTTCGAGAGCGCGTACGCGGCCGGGATGTGCGGCAGGCTGCCCGTGTCAGGCGGGGCGGCGAGGGCCAGCGCGAGCGTTCCGTTCGCCTCGTTCTTTGCCGGCCTTGCCCTTGCGGGAGAGGTCGTAAAGCACTACAGCCCGGGCATGCTGGGCGCCCCCATGTCCGACGGCCGCGACTTTGTCCAGGTGAGCCTCCTCTCGCCGCGCAGCCTGAACCTGGCCCGCCGCACCAAGAGCCCGCGCTGCGCACTGCGGTGCTCGGGCGTGGACGTCCAGGACAGGTTCGCGGCCAAGTGGCCCGGCGGATGGCGGGCGCCGGGCGCCGCCGCATCCCTTGCGGCGCGGTGACGTCCCGCGGCCCCGTAGCGGCGGGCCGGCGCCCCGCCGCAACGGCAGGGGTGCACCACACGGGCCGCTCGCAGCCAGGCGGCGATGAAACGGCGATTTGTGGATACGGAAGGCGCGCCAGCGAGTGCAGAATGTCCAGCTTTTCGTTGTCCGTGCATCTGAAATCGATGCAGGCCGACGCGATCGCAAGAAGGCTCTCGGCCCTTGGCGATTCGCGCACGGCGATCGCGGCGACCTCTGCGAGCGCCTTTTCGGCGCACGATGCCGCCAGCGGGCGGGCCATGACGCGAACCTCGTCGCGCATGTCGGGCGGATCGAGCGACACCATCCGGTCGATCACCGACCCGTCCGCCCTCAGGCGCGCCCGCGACACTATGCCGGCAAACTGGTGCACGCCGTCTATGAACGCGTGCACGTCGCTCCCCGACACCGCCGCCTCCTGGGAGGCGTGGACGGCGGAGTTTCCGACTCCGCGCATCGAGTCGAGCCTCTGCGCAACGCCCTGGTCGTAGAGGGCGATGTGCCTCCCCAGCCTTACGAGGTCGGCGTCGTCAATGTCGGCGAGGTTGTGGATGCTGGCCATGCGGGCTCCCGACCGGGGGCCGATCCTTCCGAGCGCGACTTGGATCTTGTCCAGGCCCAGCTCTCCGATCTTTTTGCGGATTATGAGCACGAGTGCGTTCCAGCACATTAGGACGGTGCCGGAGTTCGAGCCCGCCCGAAGGCATGCCATCGCCTCTTCCAGGTAGGGGTTAGCGACGCCGTCTCGCTTTAGGTCGCCGAGTTTTTTCAGGCTGCCGTCAATGTCCCCAGCCTCTGGACAGAATGGCGGTGCGCATCCCGAGCGGGGAGGGTCGGCGCCGATCACGGGATCAGCCCCCACATGACCTCGCTATCCGCTCGGACATGCGCCGACGCGGGCGCCACGGCAGGCAATGCCGGCCGCGGCGCGGCGCAGCCCCCGCCCCCGCAGCGCGGAAGGGTCGGCGGATCCAGGGCCCGCCGCCGTTCCCCCTGCGCGCGGCTGCGTTGCACTCAGGCCCCCTCCCGCTGCCCGTTGATGCGGGCGTATATGTGCATGACCGTCTGGCAGATCGAGTCCCTCCACGGTACGAACCAGTAGTCGGAGTGGTGGTTCCTGTACTCGATCGTTCCCGGAATGCATATCCAGCGCGGGTCGCACCTTGTCTTGAAGGCCTGCTGCCCGTCGTCGGGCCAGCACCCGGGGCCGCCGTCGGCCAGAGTGTCGGGATCGACAAAGCCGTACGAAGGCGGGTGTAGGGGGTACCACTTGTCGCACAATATGCGCAGGACGAACTCGGCCCCGTCGCGGGCCCTAGCAAGCCGGACGTACAGCGTGCCGTCTGCGGCCACGGAGAGGCGGCCTCCCAGCTCGCCCTCCACGAGGCTCCTGAGCGCGCGGATTTCGCCTTCGCGCCTTGCCATGGCCAGCGCGGCGTCTACCACGGCCGGCCGCCTCCCCCGATTCCAATGCCGGAGCGTGACGCGCGGGGCGGCGCCTTGATGCGGCGGCGGCGGCCGAGTGGCGGGGCGGGGCGCATGCCCCGCGGGCGCCCCTGTGAAGCGGCGGGCGGCCCAGGGCTACGCGCCGGCCTGCCGGCCCCTGCCGCGCCCGTCCCCGGCGCACGGCGCCCCCCGGCGCGAACTGCATCCCGCATCGCCGCACGGCCGCGGCCGCGGCCTAAAACTTGTGCCCTGTGCGATCCCAGCCGCGGCCGTAAGAGGGCGAGGTTGAGCGGAAGCCCGAACGACGGGGCGGCGTGCGTGGAAGATCCGCCGGGCAGGCATCAGCGTGACGCGGCGATCGGAATGCCCCTACCAGCATGCGTCCGGCGCGTCCCACTCCGACGCGGAGATCGCCGGCGTCCCGCCGCCCGCTATGGCATCGGGCACCTCGTACCCCCCGTCCGAATACGGCAGCACCCCGTCGGGCCCGTGCATCAAATGCGACCTGTCGCCCGTATTGTGGTGGAGGCCCAGGTTGTGGCCGATCTCGTGGGCCACCAGGTCGCGCATCTGCTCCCTCGTGTACGGGGCCAGCGTGCCGTTGGCGGCGTAGACCCCGGGGAACACCCCGATCGTCGCCCCGTCCGGCACGGGGCACTTCATGAAACGCACAGCGTTGTCGACCGCGGGGCAGCCGGGCCACAGGCCCAGGCATGCGCATCCCTTGACGAACGGGTCGCCGACGCACGCGCCCTCCATGCTGCCGACCCGTATGTCGGCCTCGTCCCAGGCGGCCTCCCTGAAGGACACGCCGGCGTTTGCGGCATCCCACGCGGAAAACGCGTCGCGGGCGCCGTCCGCCCCGCCGGCGCCGATCGCGGGGTCGACCGCGTACGTGTAGCCGTCCCGCGGCATCATGTCCCACGCGCCGGCCAGCACGCCGAGCTGCGCGGCGATGACGATCGCCGCGGCCAGGGACGGCGCGCACGCCAGCGCCGCGCGCCTGCGGGTCCACGCCAACGCCCGCCCCCGCCCGGAGCGGCTATTTGTGCGCACGGCGCGCCTCGCCGCGGCAACGGCGGCGGCGGGCATGCGGCGCCTCCGCATCCCTGCGCCGCGGGCCGGCCTGCCCGCCCCGCCGGCGCCGCATCCCGCCGATGCCGCCCGCGGAACCCCCTCCCGCCATCCTTAAATTTTGCCCGCGTGCCGATCCGGGCATGGCCGACCCTTCCAGGGACAACTGGGTCACGACAAAGGTCCGCCGCACGCTGCACGACGAGATCGGCAGGGCCCTCCGCACCGAGGAGGCCAGGCGCATCGGCCTGACCAACACGGCGCAGTTCGTCGACACCGCCGTCAGGGAGCTGCTCGAAAGGTGCGAGAGCGACCGGTTCAACCACGTCAACATGTACGACGACCACGTAAAGATACTAGACAACAGGCTCGAGAGGGTCGGGCGCATCGTGTCCGTGTACTTTCGCAAGGGCCGCAGGTCGTGGTGCGACTACTGCGAGGCCGCCGACTGCGTGCACGTCCAGTACGCCTGGGAGCTGCCCGACGTAAAGGAAAAGCTGGCGGGGCAAGGCCTCACGCCGCCGCCCTCAAAGATCTAGGCGGCCGTCCGGTCCGGCAGGCGGGCGGCCGCTACCCGCCCCCGTTCCGCCGCCGCCTTCCCGCGCGCCTCCGCCTGCGCGCCCGCTGCCCTGCATCGCCTTCATCCTCCCTGTCCTCTCCCCTCCGGATCTCGGGCGCCCCTCCTCCCGGCATTGCGGGGTCGGCGAGCGGCGAGCGGCCGGCCGCCAGCGCGAACGGCGGGCCCGACGCGGCCGCCAGGGGAGGGCCGAGCGGGGAGTCCCCGCCCCCGGCCGCCGCGACCCTGCCCCCTCCCGCCGCCCCCGGCGCCGGAACGTGCGGCGAGGGCGCGCCGGCCGGCCCGACGAGCGCGCTCCACTCCCCTCCCCCGGCCCCTCCCAGCGAGAGCGGCTCGGCGCGCGACCCGACCAGCCCCGCGTACCGGGCGAACGGCGATCCCATCGCGCCGGCGCCCGGGACCGTCCCGAGCCCCACCGAAATGTCCTGGAGCATTCCGACGCTCGCGCCCGACCGCAGCCCGCCGGCCGCCCCGAGCAGCCCGCCGCGCAGCCCCCCTCCTCCCCCGCCCCCCGCGACCGCGCCGCCGCCGACCCCCTGCGCGACGCTGACGGCCCCCGTCACGCCCGACAGGACGGCCGTCCCTACCAGCCCCGACGCCTGCCCGACCAGCCCCGCCAGCACTGGGGCCATGAGCAGCGGTATCCCCGTCGCGAGCAGCAGCAGCGACATTGCCGCGATCCAGAACGTCATGAGGCTGTCGCCGGCGCCCCTGCCCCCCTCCATGTCGAGCAGTATGCCGGCGCCGGTAAACAGGACGGCGGCCGTCATTACGGGTATGAGCAGGAGCGGCACTATCGACTCGAGCATTCTCGCGAATATCGAGCCGACCCTCGGGGCGAACGACAGCACGCACAGCAGCGGCAGCAGCGATATGACGAGCGCCAGGAACAGCTCGCGCACCGTCATCGTGACGAGCCCCACCAGCGTGAGCGAGAACAGCATCATTACCTTTGTCATGCCCATGAACACGCCGCTGCCGACCCTCTCGGCCAGCCCCTCGAGCATGCCGAACGCCTGCTCGACGCCGGTCTGCGCCTCGCGCACGCCGTCGGTCGCCCCCCAGAACGCCTTGTGGTACACGTACGAGACGCGCAGGCGCGGGTCGCACGGCGACATGGCCTGCGCCTCGAGGACGGCGTCGCGGAACCTCAGGTTCTGCCCCGCCACGAGGGCCGTGAGCGCGTCGGCCCCGCCCGAGACCGCGTAGTCCGCCCGGGAGTCGCGCGCGGACGGGTCGCGGCGGCCCGGCCCGGCGCCCTCCCCGCCCCCCTCCTCCTCCTCCACGTACACGCCCGGCAGGCACCCGTCGAGCGACGCCGCGCCCAGGTCCGCCCGCGGGTCGAGCGTGTACAGCGGGTTGAGCAGCAGTATGCCGAGCCGCTCGGTCTCGACGGCGGCCGCGTCCCAGGCGGGCACGAACACGGACACGAGCACGACCATCCCGACGAACCGCATGAACAGCGGCCTCGCCGACCCGCGCGGCCACACGCCCGCCGCCTCGGCCCAGGCGGCGAACAGGACGTACCCGAGGACGGCGACGGACCCCGCCAGGAATACGTTGCGCCGCATGAGCTCGAACGTCACTAGGTTCGACGTCGGCTCGTCGTAGCCGGCCGTCATGTCGTACCCCGCTATGCCGCGCTCGTCCTCGAAGAACTTTGGGTTGTGGAAGCCGACCGAGACGAGCTCTTCGCGCAGGACGGACGTCTCGTTGGCGGCGAACACGAGGAACGACATGAGCAGGAGGAACGTCGTGGTCAGCACCAGGACGCCGCTCACGCCAAAGTCGGCGCGCGAGCTCGACGACAGGAACCGCAGGGCGGGGGCGGCCGCGCCGCGGAGGCGGGCGCGGGGCCTACGGGGCGCCGCCGGCATCGCCACCGCCCCCGTTCGCGCCCTTGCCCCTGCCGGCATCGCCGCCGGCATCGCCGCCGGCCGGCTCCCCGCCCCCGGCTTCATCGGCATCCCCTGCAAGCCCTGCCCCGTACGGGTCGATTGCGTCGCCTCCGCCCCCGCCGCCGCCGCCGCCGCTGGCGCCCCCGCCCCCGTCCTCGGCGAACTCGACGACGTGCGAGGCGATCAGGCCGCCGGCCTCCCCGCCCCTGCCCCCGTCCCCCTCCGCCGGCGCCGAGCACCTCGATGCGGCGCGCCCCCGCCCTCGGGATCAGCGTTACGGTGAGCATGCCCTCGCCGTTGGCCGTGTCGCGGACGAGCTCGGCGCCGTCCACCCGCACGACGACGCCGGCGTGCGCGCGCGACGCGCCCAGGTCGAGGACCAGGTCGACGGGGGCGGGGGCGCCGCCGGGGCCGGCGCGGCCGACCAGGACGCGCTCGCGGGCCGGCGCGCCGGCGGGGGCGCCGCCCGGCGCGGGAGCGGGCGCGTCCGATCCCAAGACGTACTCTGCGCCCGGCCCCTCGACCTGGTGCCGCGTTCCCGCTGCTGGATCGGGCGGGGGCCTCAGGGCGCCGAGCAGCGCGCGCAGCGGGCCGCGCCCGGCGCCCGCCCGCGCCGCGCCAGGCGCCCGCCCGCGCCGCCTGCCCCCGCGCGGCGACTCGAGCGCGGCGAGGGCGGCGTAGTAGAGGTACATTTCGCCAACCTCGCCGCGCCACCGAAAGAACGCCGCAACGGCCAGCGCGAGGCCGGCGGCCGCGAGCCACGGCGGCGCCGACCCCGTGAACGAGAGCATTGCGCACACGACGAACGCGCCGACGTACCCGAGCTCGCGCACGCTGAGGCTCACAAAGGGGGCGTGGAACAGGGGCGTGAGCAGGTCCGACTCGTGCCGGACGGCGACAAAGTCATCCTCGTACGTCACGCAGGCGGCGCCGCCGGCCCGCATTAAAGGGGGGGAGGGGCGATGCATGCTGGAGCTGCGCTGGAAGGGAGGGGGCGGCGCGCAGGTGGCAGGGGGCCGGCGCCGGCGCGGCCGCCGCCGCCCATCCTGCCCCTTCGTCGGCAAAGGCAGGAAAGGCCGCCGGGCGGCGCGGCCGCGCGCGGGCTCGGGGGCCCGCCTGCAAAAAACAGGGAGGCGGGCGCGCCGCGGCGCGCCCTACCTCACGATGACGGTGAACAGGTTTCGGACGAGCTCGTCCGCGGTCGTGTACGCGCTGAACTCGGCGACTACCTCGTCGCCGGGGTACACCTTTGTCGTCGTGTTGGCGGCCGGCCCGTTCGTGTCGTTGAGGCTGCCGCCGAACGTGGCCGTGCCGTACGGCTCGACCGCGGCAGGGCTCGCCAGCCTTCCGACCACCGCGCCCTCGTGCCGGAGGACGACCAGCGCGCCGTCCTTGAGCGAGCTGCTGCCCTGGTTCGTCATGACCAGGTTGGCCACGGCGTCCTGCCCCGTCCCGACGTAGAGTATCTGCATCGTCTTGGGCGTCATGCTCGTCGTGCTCATCGCGCCGGTGAGCGCGTCGCTTCCAAAGACGGCCACGGCGCCGAGCGCGCCGACCGTAATGACGATGGACATGACTATGGCTATCGGCTTTGAGTCCATGCCGCGCGGGGGGCCGTTTGGATAAAAGGGGGGAGCGGGCCTTGCAGGCGCTACGGCCCTGGAGGGGGCGGCGCGGCGATGCGCAGCGCGGAGCCGCCCCGCGCCGCAATGGCAATTCCCCCGTCCGGCGGCATGTCGCACACGAGCGTGCGCGGGGCCGAGACGGCCAGGCCCGCAATGCCGGCGGCGGGGGCGGCGGGGGCGCCCGCCCCTCCCCCCGCCGCCTCGCACCGAACGGGCGAGCCGGCCGCGTCCCACGCGCCGGACAGGACGGCGGCGGGGGCGCCGCCGGGCGCCGCGGCGACCGTGACGTACGCCCTGCCGGCGCCGCGGTCGTGCTGCACGTCGACGGCGACGATGCGGCCGGCGGCGACCTGCGCGCTGCGCGCGTCGGCGAGCGAGCGGGCCGCGGCGGCGGCATCGGCGGCCCCGTCCGCGACGGCCGCGGCGGCGACCGCCGCGGCGGCGGCAAAGCCGGCGAGGAGGACGACGGCCTCGTACGAGAGCATCATTGCGCTTCCGCGCCGGCCCTGACGCTAAAAAGCGGTGGAGGGCCGCACCGCCGCGGGAGGGGCGCGGCCCGCCTTAAATCCGAGCCGCGGCCGCCGCCGCAATGCTGGACAAGATGGGAAAGACCGACCTCGGCGAGGCCGCAAAGTCGCTCGGCATCGTCTTCGCGATCGGCATCATCGTGGCCGTCATGGGCGGCATGCTCACGGCGCTCGTGGCCGAGGACGAGACGGGGTACGGCGGCGGCGGCGGCGGCGAAGGGGACGGCGGCGACGGCGGCGACGGAACCGCGAGGCAGTTCATCGGCATAATGCACAGGGAGGGCAAGGGGCTTGTCGGCCTTGTCGCGTTCTGGGCCCCGATAGCGGGCCTCCTGATGATACTGTCCGCGGGGATCATCCTGCTGCTCGGCGGGGCCGCGGTCGGGGGCCGCGGCCCGCGCGGCGCCATCCTCGGCGCCGCCGGGGCCCGCCTGGCCGTCGCCGCGGCCGCCTCGGCCGCGGCGGCGGGCCTGCTCGCCGCGCGCGGGGCCGTCGGCATCGAGACCATGGCCGTCGCGTTCGCCGCCGCCCTGGCGGCCGACGTGGCCGCGACGGCGCTCTCGCCGAGGTACCCCGCGTGCGAGACGAACCTGCCGCTTGCGCTCGGCGCGAGGCTGGCGGGGCCGCGGCTCGGGTGGGCCCTGTACGGGGCCGCGTACGCGGCCGCATGCGCGGCGGCGATGCACGCGCTGGCGCTCGACGCGCACGCGCTGCTCGCCGTCCTGGCCCCGCTCCACGCCGCCGCGGCTGCTGCCAACGCGCTCGGCGACCGGCGGCGGCGCATGCGCGCCGCTCAGCCGGCCGCCCCCCGCAGCGGCGGCGGCGCGCTAGCGGCGCGGCGCGCATAGGCGCAGCCCCCCCCCCCCAATTTTTTCTGCTTTTTTCCCTTCGCCCTGCCTTTTCCCTCCCGCCCGCCGGGCGGCGCAGGATTCCGGAGCGAGTACTCGGGAACCGGCGGAGATCGGGCGGCTCTGGATTCCGCGGCGCAGGCGCTCGGGAACCGGCGGATATCCCGGGCGGCGAATTCCACGGCCCCGTGCCGCGCCGGCCGGCCGGCCGGCCGCCTCAGTCCGTGTCGGGACCGAGCGCGTGGCGCGGGCCAGGGCGCCGCAGCGGCGGCCCCTTGCCGCCGCTCTTCATCCGCTCGTGGTACCGCTTCGAGGCGGCAAGGTACGCGGCCCTGCCCTCGGGCGTCGCGTAGCGCTTGCGGGCGTACGCGCGCTGGCGGGCCCTGTTGAGCTCCAGCGCGGCGGGGTTGCGGCGGTACGCCTCGTAGACGGCGCGCCTGGCGCACAGGTCGCCGCAGTAGCTCGAGCGCTGCGACTCGTCCGGTATGCGGCTGCCGCACCGCTTGCAGATGCGCGGCGGCGGCGGGGCCCTGCGCCGCCTCTGCTCGGCCTTGCCCGCATCGTTGTAGTGGGTCCGCACCGGGTACCGCCGCTGCTCGGCCGTCGTGCGGTCGCGGCACTCGTCGCTGCACATGCGCAGCATTGGAGGCCCGCCCTTTGGCAGGGCCCTCCCGCAGTACCGGCACGTCGTCGGCCTCTTTGGCGGCGGGGCGCGGCGCCGCCTGCGCTCGGCCTCGCCTGCATCGCGGTAGTCGGCCGCCGAGGCAGGAATGCGCGGCCGCTCCGAGGCCACGCGCCTGCGGCACCCCTCGCTGCAGTACGCCACGCTCGCCGGCACCCTGCCCCTCGCCAGGCGGGCGCCGCAGTACCTGCACTGCGGCGAGTCGTGCTGCTCCTTTGCCCTCTTGCGGTGATCGCGCTCGCGCTGGCCCGCCCTGGCGTACGGCACGCCCGGCGAGTGGCCGCCGCGCGACGGCCGGCAGGCGCGCGCCCGGCACCAGGATCCGCAGAACGAGGATTTTCGGCCGCTGGCGGCGGCGTCAAAGGGCGCGGCGCAGTACAGGCACTCGGCCCGGCGGCCGCCCTTCCCGACGACCCTGCCCGCCTCGCGGGGGCCCTTTTTTTGGCCCGCGGCGCGGCGCGCGGCGGCCGTCGATGCGCCTCTGCCCCTCGTTGCCGCGGCGGCCACGCCGGGGGCGGCAGGGGGCGGCCCTATAAACCGCTCGGCGGGGCGGCCGCGGCGGCTAGCCGGGGCGGCCGAGCGCAGGGGGCGGCGGCCGTGCGCGGCGCCGGCATGCCGCCGGCGGCCGCCCGTCCCCGCCCTGCGCGCAGCGCCGCGGCCGCCTCCCCCCCCCCCCCCGCGCTGGCAGGCGCCGCCGCCGGCGGCCCTGCGCGGATGCCGGTGCGGGCCGAATACGCGGCCGGCGCGCAGAGGCCGTAGCAAGCAGGGCCGGCGCGCGCCGGGCACAGTAGGTGCCCGGCATCGCCGGCAAGGACAGACGGCGCGGGGGAGCCGCGGCGCGCGTCGAATGCGCCCCCGGGTCCCGCAGGAAGGGCAGCTGCGCGCGCCCTTGCGCGGATCAAGGCCAAAGCGATGGACGTTCTCGAGAATGGCGACACAATTGCGGGCACTGCAGGGGGCATGGAGGATGCCAATGCGGGCCGGCTGGCGGAACGGAAGCCGGGCGGCGCGGGAAAGCTGGGCCCCGCCGCCGCTCGCCGGGCCGTTGGGCGCTGGACGCCGGCCGGCGCGGGGCTTTGCAGCCGGCGCGCATAGGGCGCGCGCGCCGCCGGCCCCGAGCGGCCGCCCACGATCGCGCCGCCGCCGGCCGGCGCCGGTGCGCGGCGGCAAAAGGCCGCGGGCGGATGCGCGCCGGCGCGCATGCGCAACAGGCGGCGAGGGGGGGGGGGCGGCATGCGCGGGCATCGGGCCGGCCGGCGGCAAGAACACGGTTTAACATTGCGGCTCGCGGCATGCGGCCGTTGGAAGTGTTCCGCGGCATGCAGGGCAAAAGGCCGTGCATGGAAGAGCTGGCGGGCGCGCTCGACGAGGCCGACGGCACGGCCGCCCGCGCCTTTGACAGGTGGATGCGCGTCGCATCCACGCGCGGCGTCAAGCTAGACATCCCGCAAATCAACCGGCAGGCCGGCCTGATCGAGCACTTTGAGGCCCTCGACAGCATCCTCCACGCCTACACCGCGGTTTACAGCTGCAAGGAAGAGTCCAGCGACGGCGGGCTGGTGTACAGGCTCCCGCTCGCGGTCGCCCACTCCGCCTACGCCGCCGCGGGCAGGCAGGCCGAGATCACAACCGTAGCGTACGCGTCGCTGGTGGAGGATGCCGCCACGGACCGCGAGCTCGCCAGGGCCGGCGCGGCCGGCCAGGTAGCCGCCATCCACTCGGCGCACGTCGCCGCCGCCCTGGCCGCCTTTGCCGGCGCAGCCAAGGCCGCCCGCGACGCCCACGCCGCCTCCCGCCCCGCCTTTGCCGTGCGCGACGACGGCGGGCACAGCTGGGCGACGTACGCGCTGGCCGTGGAGGACACGTTCCAGTTCGCCAAGGATGCAATGGTCCAGGCCCGGCATGTCCTTTACAGGATAGAGCCCTGACCGGAGGGCGGCAGAATGCCGGGGCGGGCCACGGGGCCGCCGCGGCCGCACGGGAAAGGATCGCCCAAGCGCATCCGAGGCACGGCACACGGCAGGGCAGGCCCGCTGCCTGGCGGGGGATCGCGTTCCGTGCGCGCACGGGGGCCGATGGCACCGGCCGCATGTGCCGCCGGCGCGCCGGACAGTGCAATGCAAGGGACAGAATGATGCCGAGTGGCAGCAGCCGGAGGGGCGGTTTCTTGCTACAACCGCCGCATAAAACGCCAAAACTGCGAGCAGGCCATGCCCGATCCCGCAGCGGGTCGGCCGGGGCGCGCTAGTCCCCCCGCGTCGACACCTCCACCTGGCCCGTGTTGGGCACGATGATCTCGTCGATGAGGGGGCGCTTTTCGTCCTTTCGAAATATGTTCCTGCCGATCAGTACCAGCTCGCCTCCGCCGTCCCTTGCATCCTCCAAGAGGTGGCAGATGCCCATGTCGCTGAGCCGGTAGTTCATGTCCCGGGGCGGATTGTCCGTAATGAACGTGATCGTCGACGGCCCGAGCCCGCCCTCATCCTCTTCCTCAGCCTCCGCCTCCCTGGCATCCGCCGCGCGGTCCGCTACATCAGGTTCCATCGCTCCAGCTCCCCCCACACGGCCTCGCACGTGGCCCTGTCGAAATGATCCCTCTTCGCAACAACCCTCGCGACAATGACGTCTCGGTCCATGTCGTCGTACGCCTTGTGCAGCATGTGCAGCGACGCGGCGATCTCGAGAAAGTCGTTGTTGTTCTCGCGCCTCCTGACGAATTTTTTGAACTCTTCAAAGCGCTCCTGCACGTCGGGGTTAGTAAAGACCATTTCCTGGTCGATCGGAATGCTGTCGTACGAGCGGCTCAGCGTGTAGGCGATGGTGGCCAGTTGCGTGCAGTACGGCCCGCGCAGGTACCAGGAATAGTCGTAGCCGAGGTATATGTCGAACGCCTGCAAGAGGTAGACGAACTTTTGGACACGCAGGCGGTGGTCAAAGTCGTCCATGCCAAAGTCCAGGTTCGGGAACTGCCGGAGTATGTACCCCAGGTCGATGGCCTGCCTGATCACGGCCATGCCCGAAGCGGCCCGCATTAAAAAGATATCTTTGGGCACTTCTCCCCCCCCCCCGCTGCGGCGCGGCGCGCATCCCAGCCGCCGCAGGCAAGCCCACGGAACCAGGGCGGCCGCTCGGCGGCGATCGCCGGGCGCCCCTGCCCGCGGCCGCGCATTCCGCTAGGACTCGAGCGTGCCCGCTGCCGGCTGCGCGCCCCCGGCGCCCTGCCTGCGCGAGGCCACCATGAACGCATGCGCCGAGGCAGCGGCGCCGGATGCGCGCCCCGGCGCCGCCGCCCCTCCCCGCCCCCTTTATGCGAACCCGAGCCGGCCGCGCATGGCCAAGGACGGCGGCACCGGGAGCGCCGGGCAGGGCGCGCGCCGACGCCGCGGCGCCCCGTCCCACGGCTACCTCATGCGCCCGGTCAACATGATCTACGCCGGCGAGGACGCGCAGCGCATGCTCGTCGGCCGCCTAAAGACGCTCGCCGACTCGCTCGACTCTCCCGTGGCCATAGACATGTACCGCGAGCGCGAGGAGATCATGTTCGGCTCGCGCCCGCTGGCGTGCTCGAACGAGCGGACAGTCCTCTCCTCGCATGCGGACGTCTCGGCCCTGCTCGACCAGGCCGGCCTCGCGTACGAGCGCACGCCGCCGCCGCGGTACGAGGTCGTATCCTCGTCGGCCGGCCATGCCGCGCTGGCCAGCGGAATGCTCGCCAGGTGCTACTCCCTGCACGCCGCTCCCTCCCGCCTGCGCGCCGGCTGGATATACTCGATGTTCTGCTCCTGCGACTTTGTGCGCATCCTCGCCTCGCCGGTCCCCCCTGCCGCCCGCCTGCGCGCCGTGCGCGCCGCCGGCCGCGCCGCCCGCGACGAGTCGCGCGCGACCGGCGCCATGGGCGGCGCGGCCGCCGCCGACGAGATGCGCGAGCGCGTCCTCGGCGGCGGCTCGTCGTCCATACTCGACGTGCGCATCATCCTCGGCGCCATGGGCCGCGATCCGGCCTCGCTCGCGGCCCGCTCGGCCGGCCTCCTCTCGAGGGCGCGCGGCATGCGCGTCGACGCGAGGCGCCTGCCGTGGGCCGACGCGAGGTGGCTGCGCTCCGGCCGCACGGACATCCGCGTAGAGACCGGCTCGCTGCACCCCCTCTTCCCGTTCATCTCGTCCGAGCTGTACGAGAGGGGCGGCGCCGCGTGGGGGATCAACCTCGCGACCGGCGGCGCCGTAAAGTACGACTACAAGCAGCGGCGCAACTACAACATCGCCATAGCGGCGACGAGCGGCGCCGGCAAGAGCCACACCATCAAGATCATACTGTCGCGCGCCAGGCGCATGTACCCGCGCGCGTTCGTGTTCATAGTCGACATCGAGAGCGAGTACGTGCGGTTCGGCCGCTCGCTCGGCATGGCCGTGTGCGAGGCCTCGCCGGGCGTGCGCCTCGGCATGGACCCGTTCCGGTACATGGCGGGGTACAGGGCCGCCTCCCTGTTCGCCGGCATGCTCGGCGTCGGCCCGCTCGCAAGGTACGCCATGCTGCGCGCCGCCGAGGACCGCTCGTGCCGCAGCGCCGCCGACATGGTCAGGCTCATGGCCGAGGCCGACGCGAGGGACGGCACCGCCCACGCGCCGCTCGCCGGGCTGCTGCGCATGGGGCCGGTCAGGGCCGTCCTCGAGGGCGAGCCGACGCTCGGCGGGGGAGTGGGCGGCGGCGGGGGCGGCGACGCGAGCACCGTCCTCGCCCTCGGCCGCTCGTTCGAGGTCAACTCGGACGAGCACCGCCTCGCGACGCGCATCGCCCTCGAGTTCGCCATCGACAGGGCCACGCGCATGCCGCGCGACGTCCCAAAGTACGTCGTCCTCGACGAGGGGTGGGCCCTGCTGCGCGACGAGGCGACGGCCGAGTCGGTCGAGGGGCTCGCGCGGCGCGCCAGAAAGTACAACGTAATCATCATCATGGCCACGCAGAACGTCGAGGATATCGCGCGGCACCCGCATGCGATGGCCCTGTTCAGCAACTGCGACACAAAGATCTTTCTAAAGCTGGAGGAGCGCCGCCAGATGGCCGACGTGCTCGGCCTGCCCGGCGCCGAGGCCGGGATACTGCTCGCCGCCAGGCCCGGCGAGGCGATGATCCACGCGTCGGACAACGTCGTGAGGACGAGGATGGTCGCCGACGAGGCCGAGCTCGAAATGTTCGACACGAACCCGAACAGGGGCGGGGGGGCGCGGGCGGGCGGGGGCAGGGGCGGGGCCCGCCCCGCGGCGGGGGCCGGCCCGTAGTGGAGCACGCCCACGCGGCCGTCGCCCTGATGGCCCTTGCCGCGGCGTTCGCCGCCGCCGCCGCCTCGCACGCCCACGAAGAGGCCTCGCGGGCCGCGGCGGGAGGGGCCGCAGAGGGAGGCGCCGTGCACTCGCACGTCTCCATGGGCGGGGGCCGCCCCGCCGTCGCGACCCTGACGGTCGCCAACGCGGGGCGCATCCCCGTCGTGTCGGCCAACGCGACCGCATGCGGCGCGTCGGGCCTGCTCGGCAGGGCCGCCGGCGACGCAGGGTGGTCGCTGCGCCCCGGCGCGGCCGCGGCCGTCTCGTGGGCCGCCCCGTGCGCGGACGGGCCCGTCGCCGTCAGGGTCGAGTATACAATGGCCGACGGGTCGTCGGCGGCGGCGGTGCACAGGGCCTGCGCGGGCGGGGCGGGATCGTGCGGCCCGGGCGGCGGAGGAGAGGCGAACGGAACGGGGTGGGCGGCGGGGGCGGTGCGGCCCGCACGGGGGCCGCCTGGGCCGGCCCCCGAAGCCGGGGCCGCGGCCGCGGCAGCCGCGCCGTCCATCTCGACGTGCACGGTCAGCGGCCTGACGGCCACCGTGTGCTTCAACGCCAGCGCGGGCGGCGGGGGAGGGGAGGAAGGCCCGCCCGCATCGTACACCGTCCTGCGCCTGCTCGTTCCCGGCCCGCCCGGGTACGCCGCGGTCGGGACCGCCGCGGCGCCGCCGCAGGGCGGGGGAGGCGCGGCGTGCCACGCGGACGCGGCGCCGGCCGGCTCGGCGACCGCAGCCTACAGGGTTGCGGCGGCCGCGGAGGGCGCGGAATCGCCGCAGCCGCCCCAGCAGTCCCGCACGGCGCGCGCATACTTTGCCGCCCAGCAGTGCTACGTGGACACGCCGGACGGCGAGAGGATCGGCTCGCCGCGCGGGCCGCCGGCGCCGCGCCCCGCCGCCCAGTCCGACTACCGCGTCGCAATGTACACGGGGCTCGCCTCGACTCCGCTGACCGTCCAGGCGCACTTTGGCGCCGACATTCACGTCGCCGAGAGGCAGCAGGACGGGTCGTGGCTGCGCCTCGGGTACGACCCGTCCCACCCGCGGGGCGCCCTGTCCGATCACCTGCCGGCAGAAAGGATCGGCCGCGGCGCGTCCGGCGACGCCGACGTAAGGTACGTGCGCGCCGACCTGCTGCGGCACCTCGACGCGTTCTGGGGGGCGCGGCAGTGAGGGATTGGGGCGCCGCGGCGGGGGGCGCGGCGGGGGCGGCGCTGTCGCTCGCGGCCGCCGCGGCCGCGGCCGCGGCCGTCGTCGCCGCCGCGGCCCTTGCAGCCGCCGTGTCGGCCGCGGCGGCGGCCGCCGTGTCGGCGGCCGTGTCGGCCGCAACGGCGGCGGCAAGGCGGCGCCGCGCGCCGCGCCGCGGCAAAAGGGCCGCGGCGGCGGCCGTCGTTGTCGCCGTCGCGGCCGCAGTCGCCGCGGCGGCTGCTGTCCCGGCCGCGGCCGCGGACGCCGCCCCGCGCGCGGGCGCCGATGCCGGCGCGCCCGCCGCTCCCGCCGATCCCCGCGGCGAGCCGGCCCGGGCGGCGCCGCACTGGAGGTTCCTGGGCGGCGTGGGCGCCGGCGACACGTTCGAGTACAGGATATGCGACTCGCTGTACGGGCCGCGCGGGGCGCGGCACGGGAGCGGCTGGACGTGCTACGCGGCGGCGCTGCGCATCGAGGCCGTCGTCCCCGTGTCGGGCGGGCGGGACGGGGGCGGCGCGGACGTGCACGTCGTCCGGGCGGCGGCGGACGCGGGCGCCCCGCCGCCGCCCGCGCCGCCCGACGCGATCCTCCTCGTCGTCGACGGCGGGCACGGGCGCCTCGCCGTAAGGCACGCCGCGCCGGCCGACCGCCCCCTCGCCGAGTCCCTGCAGAGGACCGTCTTTTGGAGGGGCGGGCTGGGCGGCGGGTTCCAGCTCGCGTACGGCGAGCCGGCCGCCGAGCTGGTACAGGGGCGCCCGTCGACGGCCCTGCTCGTCTCCGGCTCGCGCGTGTCGGCCGGCGGCATGGTCGAGTACACGGCGGCGCACGGCCCGCCGCAGCCGCAGCCGCTGACGCACGGCAGCGGCGGCGGCGGGGACGGACGGCGCGCGCTCGGCCAGGGGGCCAGCGAGGTGGTCGTCGCAGACGGGATCGGCCTGCCGGTCTCGGCGCGGATATACGGCGGCGCGCCGCCGCCGCTCGACCACTACCACCCCGGCCGGCCCCTCTTCGAGTACGAGCTCGTCTCCTTTGGCAGGGGCGGGGAGGGCGGCGGTTCCGCGGGGGAGGGGGCGGGCGGGGGCGCGGGCGGGCCGCACGCGGGGGCGGGCCGCGCCGAAGAGGGCGCGCCGATCTTCAACCCGCACTACCCGGTGCACGGCGGCAGGCGCGGGGGCGGCTGCCGGTGAACTCGGCCGCCGCGGCCCTCGTCTCGGCCGCAGCTATTGCGTCGCTGCTCGGCGTGTACTCGGCGGCCGTCGGCTCCGAGGTGCGCATCGCCGGCGAGGCCGCCGACATGATCGCCTCGATGGCGGCCGCCTCGAACGAGGCCCTGTCGGCCGCGTACGACGCCGAGTCCCGGTCCGTCGTGGTGCGCAACCACGGCGCCGCGCCGGCGCGCCCATACATGGCCGACGTCGTCGCGGGGGCCGGGCAGGGCGGCGCGGGCGGCGTGCGGGTGCGCGTGGCCCTCGCGCCGGAGGGGTACGCCGCCCCGCCCGGCATGGCCGTCGTGAACGGGACCGTGGAGGGGGCGGCGGGCCGCGAGATCGCGCCGGGGGCGGCCGTGTCCATACCGCTCGCCGGCGCGCTGGCGGCGGCGGCCGCGGCCGCGGCCGCAAAGGGCGGCCCCGCCGCCGCCGCGCGCATCGTCCACCCCGACTCGGCGGCAGTCGCGACGGACGCGGGCACCAGGATCCCCGTCGGCGGCCTGCCCGCGGCCCCGGCCGCGGCCGGCGCCGGCGGGGGCGCGGGGAACGGGTCCGGCGGCCCCGGACAGGGCGGCGGCGGGGGAGGAACGGCGACGATAAACGGCATGGGAATCAACTCGCGCATCGTCCACGAGTGGCACGGCGGGTTCGCCGTCAGCGGCGCCGGCACGGTCGGCGCCGTCTCCGTCCCCGCCGGCCCCTACGTCGAGGCCGGCGGCGGCGCGGACGGCTTTGCCGGCGTCGTGCTCGGCGGGGACCCGTCCAGCGCGGCGGCCGTCCCGTCCCTGTCCGGCTCGTACTCGTACTCGCGCGGCCCCGGCGGCTCGCTCGCGCTAGGAGGCGGGGGCGGGGGCGGGGGCTCGTCGATGGCCACCGCCCCGCTCCCGTACGCCTCAAAGCGCGAGCTCGAGGGCTCGCCGTCCGTCTCGCGCGACGGGCAGGGGCTGCACCTGCGGGGGCCCGGCCGCGTCCTGCTCGAGATGGCCGCGTACGAGCGCGGCTCGGCCCTGTTCCTGTCGGGGTCGGCGTCCGGCGGCGCCGAGCTGTTCGTCGGCGCCTCGCCGCACGACCTCGCCTCGCAGGCGTACGCGGCCGGCAGGGGGTTCGAGGTGTGGAGGGGGCAGGCGGCGGGGCCGTCCCACTCGCGGTTCGACGCGCCCCCCTGCCCCCCGTCGGGGCGCGCCGAGTTCTCGGCGGCGTACTGGTGGGACGTGCCGTCCGTGCCGGCGGGCCTGCGCGGCCGCGCGTCGCACGGCGCGTCCGCCGCGGCCAACAACAACCTGCCCGACCCCGCGACGGGCCAGAGGGGCGAGCCGCTCATGCCGGCGTCCGCCCGCATCGAGTACGGGCCCGGCGGGGGCGGGCTGTACGGCGAGATCGTCGGCCTGTCGATGCAGTCGGGCAGCTCGCCGCACCTGAACGGGCCCGCCGGCTGCCGCATGCGGCCGGCCGACGTGCTGCCGTCCGTCTACGACGAGGTGCCGATCGCCGAGTCGCTCGCCGTCCTGCCCGGCTCCCCCGCGTACGGGCGGTTCGAGGCCGTCCTGCCCGCGCCCGGCGCGGGGGAGAGCGCCGCGTACGTGCTCGCCCACCTCGACGGCCCGTCGGCGGCCGCCACGCTCTCGGCGCGGCAGGTCTCGCCGGGCGAGGCACTGCTGTCCCTGCGCGGCCTCCCGGCGTCCGTCCCGTACAGGATCGCGTCCGGCGGCGCGACGCTCGCCGCCGGCGTAACGTCGGCCGCGGGAGGGATCGACGCGGCCGCCGCGGACATTGGGCAGGGAGGGGGCCCGCCCGGGGGAGGGGGAGCGGGCGCCCGCCCGCCCGGCGCCGTCCTGCACCTGTACGCCGACTCGTTCGCCGTGCGCGGCCGGCCCGCCGCGGCCGTCGCGTACGACCCGCTGCACGGCGAGTCGTTTTCGGTGCCGTCGTGGCGCCCAGGGCACGTGTACGTGGTCCACGCGTGGGCCCGCATACCGGTCGTCGGCCAGGCAAACGTGTCCGGCGCGGCCCTCAACGGGACGCTGCCGCTGCCGTTCGTCGACGGGCCGAGGGGGGCGAACGGGACTGGCGCGGGCGGGCCGGGGGGCGCCCCGTCCCCCGGGTACGTCCACGTTCCGATCGTGCCGCGCTACACGCACGCGGCCATGTCCGTCAACGGCGTGCCGGCCGTCCTTGCGTTCGCCGACGCGGCGGGGGGAGGAGGGGGCGGGGGAGGGGCGGCATCCGTGCGCGTCCTGCCGCCGTCGGCGTCGGCCCAGCGCGAGTCCGGCCCGGGGCCCGTCCTGCGCGCGTCCGCGCAGGCCGGCGCGTCGTCGGCCCACGTTGCGCCGCGCGACGGGGCGCTCGGCGCCGTGTTCTCCGTGCAGGCGTCCGGCTCGGCCAGGATAGACAACACGTACGCGCTGCGCGGCGCAGGGGGGGACGCTGGGTGGAGGTTCAACGCGTCGGCGGCCGCGACCGGCCCCCCGCCGGGCTGGCCGCCGGCCGGCGCGCCCGCCCCCGTCTCGGCGCGCGTCGACGTCTGGGTAAACGGCGAGCCGGCCGGCGCCGTCCGGCTCGCCGCGGCCGGCGCGCACGGCGGCGCCTTGGGGCCGGGCTACTCGGCGTCGGCCGGCGCCGGCTCTGTGCTCGAGTCGGTCGGGCACAGCTGGCACGGGGGAGGCGCGCGCGGGTCCGCGTCGGTGCCCGTCCGCGCCGGCGACCTCGTCGAGTTCGCCGTCGCCGTCAACGCCACCGCGGCCGCCCCGCCGTACTCTCCCCCGGCGGGGGCAGAGGTGGCCCGCGCCGCGGGATCCGCATCCGCCGAGGCGGCGATCCTGTCGGGGACGATCATTGCGGGGATGTAGGGCATGGGCGGGGGGGCCGCGAGGGGCGGAGGGAGCGGCCCAGGCGGCGCGGGCGGAGGGGGCGGCAGGGCCGGCGCGGCCCTTGCCGCCGCGTCCGTCCTGCTCGTCGCCGCCGCGGCCGGCGCGCTCGCGCTCGGCAGCGCGGAGGCGTTCGCCGCGGCGGCGGCCTGCCTCGGCGCGGCCCTCGCGGCCGGCGCGGCGCGGCGGCGGCGTAGAATGGGCGCGGGGCCGGGCGGGCGGCGCCGCGGGCGGCGCCGCGGGCGGCCCGCCGGCCGGGGCGGAGGGGGCGGCGCGGGCGGAGGGGGAGCCCCGCCGGCGGCGGCGGCGGCGCGGGCGGGGCGGGCCGCGCCTCCCAGGCTCGTCGCCGGCGTCATGTCGAGGCGCCCGACCAGGCTCAACGCCCTAGGCAGGGCCGTCATGGCCGCCCCCCTCCTGTCCGCCCTGTTCGCGCACGAGGCGGCGCGCGTCGCGCGGCTGGCCCCCCGCACCGGGGCCCCGCTCGACGAGCAGTACTTTGTCATCCGCACGGCCGCGGCCGCGGCCGCGGCCCTCGCGGCCGGCCTGGCGGCCGCGGCCGCGGCCGCGCTGGCCGGCGCGCTGCCTCCCGCGGAGGCGGCCGCGGCGGCCGCCGCGGCCCTGCTCGCCCCCGTCCTCGCGCCGCTGCTCGCGCCGCTCGCCCTCTCGGCGCGCGCGTCCGCGCGCGCCTCGGCCACGTCGTCCGAGCTGCTCGCGTTCCTGACGCTAGCGGGAATAGTCCATACCGTCGACAGGACGCTGTTCTGGACGTTCGAGTCGATCGCGTCCGCGCCCGGCGCCCTCTCGGCCATGGGGGCCGACGCGGCCGCCCTTCTGCGGCACGCGAGGGCCGGCGGCATGGACGAGGTCTCGGCGCTCATGGAGCTGGCGCGGTTCCACCCGCACGCGGGGCTCCGCACGTTCCTGCAGCGGTACGCCTCGCTCGTCGGGACGAGCCCCGCGCGCCTCGCCATGTGCGTCGAGCAGGCGCGCGACGAGGCGCTGTCCGCGGCCGTGGCGGCCGCCTCGTCGTACGCCGCCGCGGCCGGCGGCGCGTTCTTTGCCGGCACGATGGCCGTCGCCGTCCTGCCCATGATGCTCGTCGGCGTCATGTTCCTGCCCGGGGCGGGCGCGGCCGCCGCGGCCGGCCCGCTGCTCGCCGCCGTCATGGCCGCCCCGCTCGCGTTCCTGGCCCTCCCCGCGTTCATGCCGGCCGACTCGTTCCTGCGCGACGCCGGCGCGGTCCGCAGGCCGGCCGCGCAGGCCGCGGCCGCCGCGGCGGCCGGCCTGGCCGCGGCAGGCCTGTCGGGGTGGGGCGCAGAGTCCCTGCCCCTCGCCGCGGCGGCCGCCGCTGCCGCGCTCGGCGGCGCCGGCTGGGCCCTGTCCGCGCGCGCCGACCGCGACGCGGCCGAGGCCGACGCCGAGATGCCGGCCCTGCTCGACTATATCGCCGAGCAGAGGAGGTCGCGCCCGGACATTGTCGGCATGCTCGCCGAGTACGCCGCGCTGCCGTCGACTGGGCCGTGCGTGGCGGCACTCCTGCGCGGCGTAGCCTCGGCGGCCGTCGTCAGGCCGGCCCGCGAGGCGTTCTGCGGCGCGGCGCGGTACCCGAGCGCGGCGGCCCGGTTCGCCCTGTTCGTCCTGTACGCCATACACGAGCACGGCGGCGGCACGCGCGAGACGGTCGTGGCCATGGCGCACTCGATGCGCCGCATGTCCGAGGCCCGGCGCCGGTTCGCCGCCGAGGTGCGCCTCCCCGCGCTGCTCGTCGTAGCCTCGCCGGCCGTGCTCGCGTTCGCCGTAATGTCGGCGTCGCTGATGGCCGCCGGGCCGGCCGCGGTCGCCGGGGCGGGGGCGGGGGCCGGGGCGGCCGCGGCGGGGGCCTTTGGGGCCGGCGGCATTGCGGCCGCCGCCGGCCTGGCCGACTCGCTGCGCCCCGCCGTCGCAATGACGGGCGTGTGCGGCGGGCTGGCCGCGTGCAGGATCGCCGACCACTCGTTCCGGCGGACGAGGTACCTGGCCATGGCATCGTCCGTCGCCGCCGCGTGCCTTGCGGGGTGGGACGCGGCCATGGGCCTGGCGCGCTCGCTGCTGTGACCCGCGGCGGCGGAGGCGCGCGGGCGGAGCGGTGGGAGGGGCAGGGCCGTGGCGGCGGCCGCGGCAGTGACAGGTCCTGGCGCAGGCGGGGGGCCGGGCGGCCGCGGCAGTGACAGGTCCTGGCGCAGGCGGGGGGCAGGGCGGCCGCGGCAGTGACAGGTCCTGGCGCAGGCGGGGGGCAGGGCGGCCGCGGCAGTGACAGGTTTTGGGACTAGGAGCAGGCAGGACGGTCGACTCAACGGCGGGGGCGGGAGCTAGCCTCAAGGGGAGCCGTGCGGCGGCATCGGGCAGCCGGACGCGGCGGCATCCGCCTCGGAATTGAGGCGGGCGGGGGCTTTGCGGGGCGGCCGGCCGCTATCCGGGCCGCGCATCGCACGAGGCGGTGTACGTGACGATCTGCATCGTCTCGGCCACGGGAGCAGTGCCGGGCGGCACGGCAAGGCGGAACTGCAAGTCTGCCTGCCCGCGGGCCAGGGGCAGATCGACCTCGCTGTTCATGGGCGTCCACGCCCCGCCGGCGCGGGGCAGGACGCTCGTCGCGTTGGCGGGCATTACCTCTACGGAGCCGGCCGCGTCCATTCAGGGGCGGGCGCTTATCGACACTTCGGACAGCGGCATTGATCCCGCGCGCGTCACCGCTTGGCTCACGGGGTCAGACTGCGCGCCGGCGCTCAACTCGTCGAATTTTATCTCGTCCGGCTTGAGGGCGATGCCGCAGGCGGGCATGACGGGACCTCCCCCGGGCCCCATCGCCGTGCCGAACAGCGTCAGGTGGTACGTGTGGATCACCTTGTCGGCGCCCGAGTCGAGCTGGCACTCGTCGATGCCGGTGCCGCCGAGCCGCTCGTGGACTGCATCCGTGTCGTCGGCAACGCACTCGGCGCGTATGGGGACTACCGTGCGGTCCGTGTTGTTCACGTAGAACGCCGTTCCGTTGGCCTGCCCGGCCAGCAGTATGCGGACGGGCAGGTCGAATACGATGTGCGTCGCGTTGTCGCCGACCTCGACGACCCTGAGCGACCCGACGGCGCCGGCGGAGGCTCCCAGGGCGTCGGCGACCTGCATCCCGGTCGGCCCCTGCGCGGAGACGTACAGGTCGAGGCGCCCGTCGGCGGGAACCGACATGGCCGTCGCGTTCGGCGGGATCATGACCTCGGCGAACGAGGCCGTCAGGTTGACGGCCACGGCGGGGAACCTGACCGTGTTGCGCGAGGCGTCGGCCGAGAGCGTTGCGTTGGCCAGGCCCGATACGTCGATCGCAGGGCGCGCGTCCTCGCCGGCGCCGGTCGCGTCGACGGCGCGGACGAACCCGTCAGACTCGATGGACACGACGGGCATGGCGCCGGACGGCGCGAGCGTTTGCGCGTCTGCGCCGGCCCGCACGGGGATGGCGCCGGCGGGGAACGCGTACCGGGCGGCGTCCTCCCTGCCCTCCAGGGCAACGCCGAGCGCGATCGTGCCATTCTGGTCCGCATCCACACCGGCTCCGCCGAACCGGACGGTGTGGACGGCCGTGCCCAGGCCCGACACGCCGCCGGGCAGGGTATCCAGGTCGTTGCCGGCCACGGTGACCGCGCCGTATACGGGGCCCGCGTGGCCCTCGGGCGGGCCGAGCGGCGCGCTGTGTTCGATGCGTATGGTGTTCGGGGGTTCTGCTCAAAATTCGTGCCCATGGGCCTGCCCTTAATTGATCGATCGCGTGCCGCCGACGTGCGCTACTCCAGCCGCGCCTGAAACCCCGACTGGAGCGGCGGGGTCTCAGCGGCCGGCTTTATTTCCCCAAGCTTGACTGCGTTGTTGTAGTCCGCCGCATTCGCGATGAGTGCGAACCACTTGTCGGGATGCTCAAAGCCGACCCCCGCCGCCTCCATGGGGCGCAGCCCGTCTATTCCCGTGTGCGACCTTGCGACGTTGAAGTGTATCTGGTACAGCCCGATGTACGTCGTGTCGAGGCGCTTCAGCCCCCTGCACGACTCTACAAAGTCCCTCAGCGTGTCGTTGTCGCGCTCCTTGAGGTTCGTGTGGGTGTCGCCGTCCAGGTGGATGTGCCTTATGTGCATCGACGGCTTGCCCTCGGCGTTGTACCTGAACACGCGCTCGTGGGCACTGGCAAAGTTCTTGGCCCCGTCGCTCTTTACCAGGGACGGGACGGTCCCCCTCACGGCCATGTCCATCCGAAACATAGGCACAACATCAGCGACGTCGTGCGACCCCTTGTTCCGCCCTATCTGGTGCGCCGTCAGCAGCCGCGACCACTCGTCCGACGTCGTAAAGATCACGCACTTTATCCCGTTGATGTAGACGATTATCTCGTCGGTGTACATGGTCTCGGACATGAAGAGGTCGAGCGACATGAGGTACGGGGTGACCATGCGCGGGTAGTACACGAACCAGTAGTGCAGCGTCGATCGGCGCGGCCGACGGTTGTTTTTGGCTATGGAATCGAGTATGTCGCGGACCTTTTTGCAGCAGGGCCTGTCCCCGAGCGCCATCCTGATGTCCTCGGGCGTGTACGTCCTGCCCTTGAACCCGTCCTCGGGCGTAAAGCGCCTCTTGCAGGGCTCTGCCAGGCAGCGGTAGACCTGCACGTTGCGGTATTTGTTGTGCCTGACGAACGACGGCCTGAAATTCGTCGACCTGCAAAAGCAGCACCGGATACTGGGCATGCCGATGATGCGCCGTCTTCTTCGGCTCACCCTTGCCGGCGCGGCCCTCCTCGCCAGCGCGCCCTCGGCGCCCGCATCGGGGGCGTCGCGGGGCTGTACAGCTTTTTCATTGCGGCAATGTGCTTGCACGCCCTGCACGTGTGCGCAAATCCCTTGCAGCCGCAGAGCCACTGGCCCACGATGAACGCGATCCTGTGCCATTCGCCGTCCTTCGAGACGGACATCGCCTCGTACTCGTACTCGTTGATCTTTCGGACATGGATTGTTCCGCGCTTTCCCGTGAAACTAAGGACTTGCTCCGCCACGACGACCGGCAAAATTTAGGTGGTAATACTACTGTTTAAAGCGCTCCATATGCCTAGAACGACGATCCGCGCAGCCGCGCGCCTCGAGCCGCATTCGGTCTTTTGAAGGCGAATGCAGCGTGAGCCGGGGGCGCCGTTGGAATAACGCGCGATGCCGATCCGGCACCGGCCCAAAAACGCCAGCCACTTGCGCAGCCGCGTGCCGCGCGGCGCTGGCCAATTAAGAAACCGCGGCGAGCACGAATTTTGAGCAGAACCGTCCAAGGGATTTATATAGACTCCGTGCGCGGCTCCGGCATGGAGAAAAAGCATGACAACATCCTCATGGAGGGATGGGGGCCGCAGGCAGAGACGGGCTTGACCGATGCCGAAGTAAAGGCGGCCAGGGAGCGCTGGATGAGCCTGCCGGAGGAAGAGCAGCGCAGACTAATGCTAGAGTACAGCGAAGAGCGCATGCGGCAGGAAAGGTTCAGCGAAATCCCCTGACCGCCGCCGCCCGCCGAGGCGGGGCGGCGGCGTTGCGGGGTTTTTTTACTTTTTGGTTTTTTCATGACCGCGTCGCCGGTCATGCTGGTGGGCCAGCATGCGGGCTGTCGCAATCCTAGCCGTCGGCGCGCCCCTGGCGGCCCACAGTGCCGCGGCTACCGCCGGCCTCGTCGTTCTTGCACAAGTGCGCCAGAACAGTGCTCCGACCGGCCTGCGCGCCGGTGTGTCCCGGATCAAGATCGATTGCGCGGCTGTAGGAGCACAGGGCGTCGCCGTATCGACCGAGAGTGCCGAGCAGAACTGCCTTACAAAAGTGCGCCTCTGCGTACTGCGGATCGATCTCGATTGCCTTGTCGTATGCGGCAAGCGCCTCGTCGGCGCGGCCCTCTTCGGCCAACAGGTCGGCGCGGCGCACGTGTGCCACCTCGTCGTACTCGTCCAGTCCGATTGCCGCGTCGTACGCGGCAATTGCATCGGCCGGGCGGCCCATGGTGTAAAGGATGTGGCCGCGGAGAAGGTGCGCCCGCGGCAGCGAGCCGTCGAGCCCGGCGGCCCTGTCGCAGCCGCAAGGGCCTCGGCATGGCGGCCCATGCCCGCGAGCATGTCGGCGCCGATCATGTGCGGGTCGGGGAGGGACGGATCAGCTTCTGCGGCCCTGCCGCAGCCGGCGAGCGCATCCCCGTGCCTGCCCAGCTTTGCGAGCTGCAGCGCCCTTCCAAGGTGCGCCGCGGCGCGGCCGGGATCGAGCAGCGCGGCCCGGTCGCAGCTTGCGAGCGCCTCCCCGTGCCTGCCCAGGCCGGCGAGCGCCAGCCCCAGGCGCGCGTGCGCCTGCGCGCTTTCAGGGTTCTTTAGGGCCAGCGCCCTGCACAGCGGCTCGGCCTTTTCGTACCCTGCGCGCGAGCGGCCCGGCATGCGCATCCTGTGGAATATGTCGCCCTCTGCCAGCCGCATGTCGGCCTCGAGCTCGGGGAGGTGCCGCGCGATCCCGAACGCGAGGCCTACGACGGCGTCGTACGAGGCGCGCATGTTGAAGCGCACAGGGATGGACGTGTGGACCAGGTCGTGCCGCGCCGCGATCAGGGCAACCATGGCGTCGCGCAGGCCCGGGTATCCCCCGAACACGTCGCGAATCCCGTGATTGGCCAGCGCCTTTTCGATCGTCCTCACGTTCTGAAAGTTGTACGAGAACGAGACGAGCGCCTCGCGGGACAGGCGCGCCGCGGGGCCAATGCTGGCAAGGGGGATCTCGACATAGTCCGGCATCGTCCCCATGCCCCGCCCCAGCAGGTCGGCGACGGCCAGCCTGCAGAACTGCTCGGCGGCCGAGACGAGCGTGACCGCCGCCACCCTCTGGTCGGACCTCTTGGGCGAATCGAGCAGCCGCTCAACGGAGAACAGGTCGGCCAGTATCGCGCCGAGGTCCTGGCCGGCCAGTGCCGGCGTTATGCTGACGATCCTGTGTCGGCCCAACAAAAAAGACCCAATAATACCCTGTTATAAAGTATAGTATAGGCCCCCGTAGGGCCTGGATCTCGGCCCCGCGGCGCCATTCCGCCCGCATCGGGCGCCCGATCGCGGGCTGTCGCGGCCCCGGCGGCCCCGGCGGCCCCGGCGGCTGCCGCCCTCCTACCGCGCCCCCCGCCCGGCCGCCGCCCGCGCCTCGGCGAACGCCGACGCCTCCTCCATGATCCGCGCGGACGAGGGGCGGGGCCCCCGCCGCCGCCCCGCGGCGCCGGCCATCCTCGAGAGGAACGCGGCCCTCGCCGCAAGGTCGCCGGCGGCGTCGCGCGCGCCGCACACGGCCGCGGCGTGGGCGAGCCGGCCGCCGGCCGCGGCGAGCGCGCCGGGCCGGCCGGCGCAGTCGTACCCCCCGGCGCGGGCGTCGTACGAGGCGAGCTGCACGAGCGACACTTCGCCGCCGCGGCCGCCCCCTCCGAGCCGCGTCTCGGCGAGCGAGAGCATGCGGCGGCGGAGGGCGCCGCCCTCGAGGACGGCGCCGACGTGCATTACGAACCACAGGTCGCTCTGCTGCGCGGCCATTATCTCGAGCGGGCGCGCCTCGAGGCGCCGCATCGCCGAGGCGGGCCCCGCCGCGTGGAACGTCGCGAGCGCGGCGTGGCCGGCCTCGAAGGCCTGGAACAGCACGGGGACGTCGGCGAGGCGCACCTCGCCGACGACGATGCACTGCGGGCGCTGCCTCAGCGTGTACGAGAGCAGCTCGCCCATCCCGATGCCGCGCCCGCCGCCGTACGCGTCGGCGGCCTCGCGCGTGCGCAGGCGCAGGCAGCACTCCTGCGGGGGCCGCAGCTCCTCCGTGTCCTCGATGACGACGACCTTCCATCGGCGGCTGACGAGCGAGAGCAGCGCGTTGAGGACCGTCGTCTTGCCCGATCCCGTCCCGCCGACTATCAGCCCGGTGCCGCCGGCGGCCAGCACGGCCCACACGTACGCGGCCGCCTCGGCGGGGAGGGCCCCGCCGGAGACGAGGTCCGCCATCGTGACGTCGCGCGCCGGAAACCGCCTCACCGTAAAGGCGGGGCCGCCGGGCGTCACGTCCGTCCCCCCGAACGCGGACAGCCTGTCGCGCGCCGGCGTCGAGCCCTCGACGTACGGCGAGAGCGACGTGGCGTGCTTGCCGACCGACTGCATGAGCGTCCGCACGAGCGCGTCCGGCGAGCGCGGGTGCGCCGCGGCGGGCCCCCCCTCCGCCGGCCGCGGATCGAACCGTATGTTCGTGCTCATAAAGTACATGGACGGATGCCCGCGGTGGAGCACCCTCACGGGCGCGGCGCCGCCGACGTACGTGATATCCTCGATCCCGGGGTCCCTCATCGGCACGTCGATGACGCGGAAGCCGAGCGTGTCCCGAACGGCGTAGTACGACATGGCCGCGCGGTTCGAGGCCAGGGCCCCCTCCAGGAACAGCGTCTCGGCGGAGCGCTCGAGCGACCGGAGTATCTGGCGGGCCGTCACGTTCGAAAAGTCAATGTCCTCGCCGCCGCGCGACATGTGCCCGAACATGCGCGCGTACGCGGCGGCCGCGGCCGCGCCGAGGGGAGGCTCGTCGACCAGGTACCGGCCGTCGCGGGTTATCGTGACGGGGACCTGCCCGACGCGGTACCTGTCGAGCACCTCGTGCGGGCGCGCCGAGGCGACGAGGCGCCACGGCGGGGCGGGGGCGCCGCCGCGCGTGGCGGCCCCGGCGGCCGCCCCCGCGTCGGACCGCGCGCGCCGAATGCCGAGCAAGCCGGCGCCGCGCGGGGCGGCCGCACTAAAAGGGAGGGCGGGGGAGGGGCCCCGCCAGCCCAGGGCCGGCCGGCGGCCCGGGAAGGAGGGCATGGCGCGGGCCGCCGCATGTCCAGGGGCGGAGAGGCAGGGGTCGGTGCGGGGGAAGGCGGCGGCCGCGCCCGGAGGGGGCGCACGGCCGGTAAGGAGTCGGCCCTGCCCTGGGCGGCAGAGGCCGCCCCGCGGCGGCCCGCAGTCACGGCCCGGGGCGCGCGCCCGGAAGCCCGGCCCGCGCGCCGGGGGCTGGCCGCCCGCGGCCGTACCCGGCGCGGACGGCCCCCGTCAGCAGCGCCAGCGCCGATCCGCCGAGCGCGGACAGGTCGACCCGCTCCAGGATGGCGTCGGAGACGACCGCCGGCCAGTCCTCGACCCGCTTCTGCAGGCCCCGGATCGCCTCGGGGCGGCATCCGGGCGCGAGCCCGCCGACAAGCCTGTGCACGGCGTAGCAGGCCAGCGAGTCGGGGCGCACGCCCTCCCTCTTGGCCACGTGCGCCGCGGCCTCCCCGAGCATTGGAAGGCCGCCCGTCCCGCCGCCGCGCTCCGCGCAGCGGGCCAGGCACATGCGGAGCATTCCGTCGGCGTCCCCGAGCAGCACGGAGTATGCAAACTCGTCCGCCCGTGCGCCGCATGCCCCGCCCGGCCCGCGGCCGCCGTGGACGCACTCGCAGCCCGCGCCGGCGCCGGCGCAGTAGGCCCCCCGCAGCAGGTCCAGCATGAGGCCCGCCTCGTCGTCGCGGTCGCCCGAGAGCACGACCACGGCCCGGCCGCCGCCGCCGCGAAGGCATGCGGAGCGGAATGCAAGGGAGCCGAGGCGCATGACGGGTATGCCCGAGTCCCACGCCCGCCCGACAAGCGCCGCAAACGACGCAGGGCCGCGGCCGCCCGCCATGGCCTCGCGCAGCCCGCCCAGGCCGGGCGGCTTGCGGCACCGCGCGGCGCCGCCCAGAATCCCTGCCATGCCGCTTGCGTACGCAACGTGCAGGCTGCGCGGATCGGCGGCCCGGCCGCGGGCATCCGGCTCGGCGGGGCCGAGCGCGAGCGGCTCGCCGCCGAGCACTTGCCGGCTCGTCCACCCGAACAGCGCCTCTAGTCGGGCCAGCAGCCTCGGCTTGCAGAGATCCCGCATTGCTCCGTCCCGCAGCGCGGCCGGCTCGTACAGTATGTGATCTGCCACGAATTTCTCGTCCAGCCCGGCCCTGGAGAGCCTGTCGAGGGCGCCCTCAAAGTCGGCCGCCGCCCCGTACCGCGCCGCCTCGTCGCCATCGACGGACAGTGCGGAGAGGGCGGCCATCAGCATGTCGTAGCCGGCCCCCTCGTAGCCCGTCTTTTCGTATTCCCGCACCTCTTCCTCCTCCAGGCCCAGCTTTTCGGCAACGTCCCGCTCGCTCATGCCCAGGAGCATTCGCCGCTTGACCAGCGTGCCGGGCAGGTCCTCCAGGTCGCACGGCGCAGCCCCTGCATCGCCGGATACGAGGCGCTCGTACTCGGCCGCCTCGTCCCTCAGGTCTTCGAGCTGCCCGCGCAGCCCGTCCCGCTCCAGCACGGCCAGCGGGTCGCGGCCCTGCTGAAGTCTGTCGTCAAGCGCAGACACGGAGCGCTCAAAGTCGCGAATCCACGACTTTGTCACTGCATGCTGCTTTTCATTCCTGATCATTCAGGTCACCCGGATCGATCTCCGCAATTCCCTTGCATTCGCCATCGCGATCCGGCTGAAAAAATTCCTTGTATGGCAGCCCGTCGGGCCTGGCGGGGAGACTTGCGGGAAAAAGCTCGCCCCTGTACTTTGCCTTTTGCGCCCGCCTCTGGTACCCAAAGTTGAGCAGGGCGGGATCCGGCAGCCCCGTGTTCACGCCGGTGTCGTCCCGGCACCCGTCGTAGTCGGCGGGACGGCGCTTGGCAGCAACAAAGCTTCCATCAATATACACGGCAGGGCGCCCCGCCCTCCCTAGGCTTGCGAGGGCGCCAGCCATGCCGGCGATCAGTGCCAGCCTGTGTTCGGTGTATCCAAACCGCTGAACAAACTCCGTCCATCCCGCCCTGTGCAGTCCGGGCGGTAGATTGCCCCCCTCGTCGAACGCCGGCAACATGACTCGCTTGGCGGGAATTGCCGCCCTTGTTAAGCGTTGCGGGGCTGCCGGAGCAAAAGCCTTGGTCTAGATGCACGACGCGGCCGAGCAAGGCGGGCGACGGGCCGTGCCAGGCGTCGAGATGCAGGACGCGAGATCTTGCCCGCCAGGCGCGCCCCAAACCAATTTTTGCACGCAGTGCGTGCGGTTCAGCCCGCAGACTGGCCGCCCAGGCAGGCGCGCGCCATGCGGATCGCGGCTGCGAAAGCGGGCAGTGCTGCGCGCCGGACATACGAGCGGCCGGGCGCGCGCCGAGCGGCGCGCATGATCCAGGGGGCGGCCCGCGGCCGCTGCCGGCCTGCAGGGGCGCGATCAGGCGCCGTCGTGCCTCCCGGGCAGGGCCGCGCGGCGGGCCGACTGCACCGGCGCGCGCCAGTCGAACACGAATGCGCCGCGACTCGCCGCCGCCGCCGCTGCCGCTGCCGGCAGGATCAAGCGCCGCGTCCGTCGCGCAAACCGCCGTCGCGCCGCATTGCGTGCGAACGCACTGCGCGGCCGGTCGTGCGGCCCGATCCCGCGGCGCCGGCAGGATCAGGCCCCAGGCACAAGGCGTGCAAGGGCGGAGGAAGAGGTGCGCCGTCAGCGCCGCCCGGCCTGCGCCGGCGCTGCCGCCGCCGCCGCCGCCGGCGCGGACGCGAGCCTGCCGTACGCGGCCAGGCACGCGGCGGCAATGCATGCGGCGACCAGGTACGGAACGGACGCCTCGGCGTACGCGACGGCCGGGCCGTAGGCCAGGTCGGCCGCCGCGGGCAGCTCGCCGCCTCCGCCCCGGCCGCGCTCGACGGACAGCGATGCGGCGCCGCCCCACGCGTTCACGGCCGCAATGTCCGTGGCGCCGCCGGCCGCGACCGGCACCTCGCAGTACGGGCGGCACGGGGGCCCTCCCCGCCCCCCCGCCGCATGCGGCTCCCCGTCGACGTAAATCCCGGATATTGGACCGAACCACTCGGCCGCGCGCACCCTCGCCAGGCCCGGCGACGGGGAGACGGGCTCCGCAACGATGCCGCCGGGCGACGGGCCGGCGGCAAACACGAACTCGACGGGCGACGAGAGCGCGTGCGGCCCGACGCGAACGGCCGCGGTCCGGTTGCCGCCGGCCGTCACGACAAGGTCGTACGGGGGCGGCGAGCCGAGGGCGGCCGCCTCGCCGTACCTGCCGGCGATCGAGGCGAGTGCGGGATGCCCCGCTTCGGCCGCCCCCGGCCCGATCGCCCTGTCCGCCCCTGGCGGTATCAGCACGTGGCCGATGCCGGCGATGCCGACGGCCGATCCGCGCCCCGACGCGCGGTTGGCCGCGTCGTGCATGTCGCCGGCGTACGCGGCGGCGAACGCGGCGGCGGGGAACGGGCGGACAGGCGCCTGCATTGCGGCGCCAGCGGCGGCGGGCGGCGGCGTCTTCCCATTCTCCCGCCCCCGGCCTGCCCGCCAAAAAGATCGAGGCGGCGTCGGCCGCTGCCGGCACGCACCCGCGCGCGGCCCATTCCGACAGCGCAAACGCGCTGTGGGCGCACATGGCCGTGCGGATGCGCGCGTGGCCGCCCCCCACGAGGTGGCCGTTGAGGCTGCGCCCGCCGCACTCGACTGACGCCTGCGGCGCGCCAAAGAGCGCGCCCGTGCCGTTGTCCACGCCGTACACGACGGCCGAGCCGCGGGGGCACGCCGCCCGGGCGGCCGCATCGGCCGCGGCCCGCGCGCCCGGGCCTGCCCCCCAAATCGGCTCGACGAGCGCAAGGCCGTGCGGCACGCCGTCGATCTCGGCCGACAGGGCGGTCGGGTCGGCCGTCATCGTTCCCGCCAGCGGCCCGGCGGCGGCTGGGGCTGGGGCGGGGGCGGCGGCCCCCGACAACCGCCCCGCCGCGCGCATTTCCGCCGTCCGCTCGAGGTGGCCGAGGATGAACGCCGCGAGCGGCTCGGCGCCGGCCGCCGCGGCCGCCGGCGCGGGCGCGAGCTCGGCCTCGACGGGAACGGCGCGCGCCGGGCCCCCGCCGGCCCCGCCCGGCCCCTGTACCGCCGTGACGCGGAGCGGCGCCGAGACGTGCGCGGCCGGGTACGAGTACTCGTACGAGGCGAGGCGCGTTGCGCTGCGGCCCCCGAACATGATCGACTCGACCGTGGCGTTGAGCAGGACGGCGCCGGCGGCGGGGGCGTCGCCGGGGCCCGGCGGCCCCGGCGGGTCGTGGCCGAGCAGGAGCCTCGCAATCCCGGCCCCGCCGATTACGGCCGTGGTGGTGGCGGCGGCGGCGGCGGCGGCGCCCTCCCCGCCGGGCCCCTCCCGCCGCGCGACCGACACGGGCGCGCCCTCGCCGCCCCACGGCCCGCGCGCCCGCTCGGGCAGCGAGTCGAGCGCCTGCCGCGGCGCCGCGCCGGCGACCTCGGCCAGGCCGGCCGCCGACCGCAGCGACATCGACGAGTGGGCGGCGCCGGCGAGCGGCGCGCCGCCGGGCCCCGGCAGGCCGTACGAGACGTCGGCGCGCGCCAGGCTGACCTTGCTGCGCCGGCCAGGGTGCGCCCCCGCATCGCCCTCGCCCCCGAGCGACCCCTCGTACCGCAGCGCGAGCGCGTGCATCTTTTCGAGCGTCGTGTGGCCGGGCCCCGCAAGGGCAGTGTACGCGAACGCCGCCGAGTACCGCGGCAGGTACGGCACGACGATCACGGGCACGTCGTGGACGGACGCCGTCCCGCGCACCGCCCTGCCGGCGTTGAGCAGCTCGACCTCGTACCGGACGGAGTGCTCGCCGGCCGAGCCGGCGCCCGGCCGGAACACGTCGAGCCTGTCGCCGGCCGACGACCGCACGGCGGTGTCCGCGATATGCCGGCCGCCGTCGCCGGCGACCGCAACGCACGACGGCGCCCCGGCGCACGAGTGCGCGAACAGCACGGGGAACGGCGCCGGCCCGCGCACGACGCGGAACGACAGCGTGCCGTGCCGCTCGGCGCCGAACTCTACGCTCGGCCTCACGTGCACCGACGGCAGGTCCCACTCATAGTACGTCCCGTCGGCGTTGGCCGACGCGTGGCCGTCGGCGTCGAGTATGGGGGGCCGCTCGACGGCGACGTGCACGCGCGGCTCGGATATCGGCGCCGGCGCGAGCGCGGTTCGCTCCACGCGGACCGCGCGGTGCGCGTGCTCGCGCGCGGGGTCGTGGCGCACCTGCACGGCCGACACGGACAGCGCGAGCCGCTCCCCGCCCGCATCGGCGCACTCGTCGACGGTCATTGCGGCGACCGGCGCAGACGCGTTCCAGGCGCCGCCCGCGAGCGAGACCGCCTTGAGGGAGGGGTTGGCCCCCCACTGCGCGCGGGTCGGCGCGCCGGGGCCGAGCGGGGCCGACTGGGGGCCCGCCGGCGGCGCGAGCAGGCCTGGCATGCGGGCCGAGACGATGCCGGACAGGCACTCGAGGCCGGCGCGCGAGCGCGGCTCGACCTCGGCGCGGCCGAACACGCACCCGCTGCCGGCCGGCAGGCCCGAGCATGCGGCCTGCACGGCCGCGGCGAACGAGGCCGCCGAGGCGGCGTCCTCGGGGCCGGCCGGAGGGGGGCCGGCCCGGGAGGGGTGCCCGCCCGGCGAGGACACGGAGACCAGGTGCAGGTCGTGCGTGGAGCGGACCTCGAACCCGCGGTTCGGGCCGCCGGCGAGCCAGCGGTCGTGCGCGCCGCGCTCGCGCGGCGGCATTTGGCCGTCGGACCGGACGGAGAACGACGGAGAATCGGCCACGCGCAGGCCGACCCTCTCGCACGTGTACACGCGTATGTACGGCGCGGTCCCGCATGCATAGCCGTCCCACCACGACCTAAAGTAGTGGTCGGTGCGCAGCCAGGCGGCGTCGAGGCCGCGGTGCACGGAAGGGTGCGGCGACGGCTCAAAGCCCGAAGAGGGGCCGGCTACCGACAGCGCGCCCGGCGCCGAGTAGCGCCCGCGCGCCTCGACGGGGCCCGCGCGGAGCGAGTCGCATGCGCCGGGGTCGGCGCCCCCGCTGCCGGCGCCGTACAGGCGCGCCTCGTACCTGAACAGGTAGTTGGCCGCGTCGCCGGGGTACAGCGTCCCGTCGGGATTGCGCCGGACGGAGCCGTTGTAGTACACGGGGTGCGCCGACGCCGAGACGGATATGCGGCACGTCGTCTCCCCGTCGGCGAGCGCGGGGGGAGGGGCCAGGGGCGCGGCGGCAAGGGCTGCGAGCGCGGCTGCTATGGCTGCGGCAACGGCAGCGGCAACGGCCAGGGCTGGCCCGGGCCGCGCGCGCGGGCCGGACGGGGCGCGGCGCGTCAGGCGGATCCCCCCGCGCCGCCGCGCCTCCCCCGGCCTGGCGGCCGGCGGGCGGCCCGCCCCTGCGGCCCCGCCCGCCGCGCGCGCCGCTTTTCCGGGGAGGCCTTCGCCGGGCGCCCCGCTCCGCCGGCGGCGCCGCCGGCGCTGCCGCCGGGCGCGGCCGCGGCGATCCGGATGGCGTCGAGCGCGGCCTCGGCGGCGGCCTCGGCGGCGGCCGCATCCGCGGCGTCCATGGCAGGCGATGCGGCGGGAGGCGCGGATGCGGATGCGGGCGGGGGCCTGCCCGCGGGACCGGCGCGCGGCTCGGCAGGGGGCTCGCCGGGCGGGCCCCGCGCGCGCCCCGCCCCTCCAGAGCCCGCGGCGCGGCCCCTGCGCCTGGCGCCCTCGCCGGCGGCGTCGCGGGCGCCGCCCATGGTATGGCTGGGGGACTGGCGGGGGTTCACGCTTGCGGGATGCTCGCCGGCGGCGTCGCGGGCGCCGCCCATGGTATGCGCAAATCCGGCATGGGCGCCGCCGCCGCCGCCGGCGCCGGCATTGCCGCCGGCGTCTCCCGTGCCGCCGTCATCGCCGTCGCCGTCTTCGCCATCCCCGCCCCCAATGCTGCGGCCGGCCCCGCCGGCGCCCCCTGCATCGCCGCCGCGCACGGGGCTGCGCCGCCCCGCAGTGGCGCGGGCGGCCGGAGCGCCGCCCGGCTCGCCGCGCCCCGCCCTGTAGGGCGGCGCAGGACGGGCCGCGCCGGCGCCAGCGGCAGCGGCAGCGGCAGCGGCATCGTCGCCGTCGCCCAGGCCCGCGCCTGTCGCATCCCCGTAATGGCCGAACGGCGGGCCGTCCCACTCGTTGCCGTCCAACTCGTTGCCGTCCAACTCGTTGCCGTCCCACTCGCGGCCGCCGCCCGGCCCGCCCGCGCCCCCGGCGGCCCCCTCGTCCCCGCCGGCGGCGGCGCCCCTCCCGGGCCGCCCCAGGGCCGGCATGCCGCGGCGCGCGGCCGCCCACGCCCCGGCCAGGACGGCCTCGGCCGCGTCGAGCGCCTGCGCGGCCCTGAGCCTGTACGCGGCGGCGCCCCTGAACACGGCGAGGACGGCCAGCATTCCGGCGGCGGCGAACGCGGCGGCCGCACCCGTGTGGTCCTCGCGGTACCGGGCCGACACGACCACGTCGTCGGCCGCGGCGAACGTGGCGTCGGGGCCCTGCGCGTTCAGCTCGCCGGCAAGGGCCGCGGCGGCGGCGCCCCGGCCAGGCCCGGCCCCGGCCCCGCCGGCCGGCCTTACGTCCCACCCGTCCCACACCTCGCGGACCAAAAACGACAGCACGTGCACGTCCGGCGCGGACACCGAGACGGCGCGGCCCGCCCTGAACGAGCCGCCGCCGTGGGCCCCGCCGCCGACCTCGACCAGGACGGTCCGTGCGTACGATGCGGCGAACACGTCCCCGTCGCGCGGCTCGGCCGTGACGGCGCTCGGCGCCGGCCCGCCGCCGCCGGCATCCCGCCCCGTGGCGCCGCCGTCCCCGCCCGCGCCTTCGCCCGCGCTGCGCACCCAGGCCGCGACAAGCTCGTACGCGCGGTCGCCGTGCCGCGCCGCCCTCGGGAACTCGACCGTGACGGCCTGCCTCTCGCCGGTCTCGCGGTGCGGCGTCGTCTCCACCCGGGGCGCCTCGCCGCGCGCCGTCGAGACCGCAACGGGCACCGCAAGGTGCCCGCCGGACGGCCCGCGCGCCTCGACCGAGTACGTCACGGACGCGTCGACGGCGACGTCGAGGCTGGCAGACGCCGGGGCGCTGCCAGGCGCGTCGGCGGCGACCGTGACCGCGAACGCGCCCGCGCGGTCGGGGCGGAGAATGACGGCGCGCCCGCCGTCGACGACCTCGTGCGGCACTGCCGTGTCGACTACGACCGTCCCGCGCGGGGTCGCCGGGGGCGCCGGCGGCATCCGCACGTCGATGCGGTACTCGCCGCCGGCGCGCACCACCTCGCCAAACCCCGCCTCTATCGAGGGCGGCTCGGCGCGAACGTACGGGCGCACCTCGGCCGAGCCGTGGCCGGCGCCGGCAAAGACCGACAGGCGGCCGGCGCCCTCGCACACGAACAGCTGGCCGGCCGGCTGGGCGGGGGCAGGAACGCCGTCCCCGCCGTTCCCGCCGTTCCCGCTGCTGCCGCCGCCCTGCCCGCGCGCCGGATCGCCCGGCGCGCCCGACAATGCCGAGGGCGAGGCCAAAGGCAAGGCCGCCCCGCCTCCCCCCGACGCCGACAGGGCGGCAGCCACCTCGTCGGCGCTCGCCTGCCGGCAGCCGCCCGACGCGTCTATTGCAGGGCCGGCGCGCCCGCCCCCGCCCCCGGCCCACGGGGCGGCCGACGCAGGAAACACCTCGTATGCGCGCACGGCGCGCGGCATGTCTATCGCCGGGCCGGCGCCAGCGGCCCGGTCCGCGCCGCCGCCGCCGCCCCCTCCGCCGCCGCCCCAGCCGCGCGCGCCGAGCCGCTCGGATGCGGGCGCGGCCGCGGACGCCTGGCCTGGGACGGCCGGCATCCAGGCGGCCAGCGTCCCCTCGCCCCCCGGCCCGGGGGACCCGCGCACGCGGACGACCGGCGAGTCCAGGGCGGCGAACCCCGACGACACGGCCGCGCCGCCGCCGGCCTCGAGCGCGACGACGGGCGGGCCGGCCGGCGCGCCGCGGACGCCGAGCGCGCGCGACGGGTCGAGCACGCTGCCGTCCGCATCGCCGGCGTACAGGAGCGCAATGTCCTGCACGCGGCCCGGCGCGACGGGCAGCGGCAGGATGTGCAGGCGGGCGCCACCTCCGCCGCCGCCGCCGCCGCCGCCCGGCCCGCCGTCCCAGGCCACCTCGAGCGGGGCCGAGCGCGGATGCTGCCGCATGCCCGGCGCCGTAACCGACACCTCGTACGACCCCGGCGGGGCCCGCACGGGAACGACGGCCGAGTTCGACGGCACGGACGCATCGCGGGGCCCCGCGTGGGCGCCGAGCACGGCCGCCGCCGCGTGCCTCGCGCCGTCCGAGGAGATGACGATCTCGTGCGGGCCGCCTGGCGCGGGGCGCAGCGCGGACACCGCCCCGGACACCTCGACGCGTCCGGCCGCGCCGCTGCCCTCGCCCTCGCCCGGCCCCGCGCGGCCGGCGCCGCCGACGACCTCGACCGTCCGGTCCGAGTCGGCGCGGTACGCGGCGGCCGCTATGAACGACCTGCCCTCCGGCGCCGCGCCGGCGCCGGCGCCGCCCTGCCCGGCGGCCACCGCCGGCGGTATGACGTCGAACACGACGAGGTTGGGCCTGTCGGCCGCGGCCGCCGCTACCGCCGCGGCCGCCGCCCCCCGCTTCCCCCCGCCGCCGTCCTGCGCGCCGGCACCGGGGGCGCCGGCCAGCAGCGCCCAGTCGAGGGCCCCGCCGACGACGGTCCCGTTGTCGCCGACGATGCCGCGCTGGCCGTACGCCGACGGCCCGACGACGAACCAGTCCGTCGCGCTGCCGTGGCCCGGCACCGCGATCGTAAGCGAGGCCGTCCCCGCCGCCCCCGTGCGGAACGTGCCGAGCCACGGCCACCCGTCCACCAGGACGGCGTCCGGCCGGGGGGCGCCGCCGGGATGCGCCGCCGGGGCGCCCCCGCCGGCCCTGGCCACCCGCGGATCCGACGTGTGCACCGCGGCCGCGAGCGGAGCGCCCGGCGCTGGGGCGCCGGCCAGCGCGGCCGCCCCCGGCCCCTCGAGCCACGCAATGTAGTGGCCGGCCGAGTTCTCGGGCAGCACGGGCGGCCACACGCGGACCCTGACCGGCGCCGGCTCGTCGCGCTCGAACCCGATGTGCGCGCCGGCCAGCATTCCCCCGCCGCGCGCGCGGACCTCGCCCGGCGCGGCCACGAACGCGTCGAACGTGGCGCCCGTCGATCCGGCGGGGATGACGGCCGAGCTTGGCACGAGCACGCCGGCGCCGCCGCCGGACGACAGGGACACGGCAAGGTCGGCCTCGGCCGGGACGGCCGCCGCGTGGGAGCCGCCGCCCCGCCACTCGACCAGGTGCACGGCGCCGGCTACGTGCGGCGTGCGCGTCGACGGCGGGAGCGTGACGACCAGGCCGCGGCCGGACGGCCCCGGCGGCAGCGCGGTCACCGACCCCTCGGCGAACTCGCCGCCGACCGACGCGCGGATCGCATGCTCGCCGCGCTCGAGCGCCATGAACGCAAAGATCGCGTGGTCGGCGGCCGGCGGCAGCACTACCGGGCCGCCGATGCGGACGGCGGCGGGGTCGGCCGCGAGGCGGACGGCCGCGGCGCCGGCGCCCTCGCGCGGCCCCTCGTGGCGGACCATCCCGTAGCTCCAGGCGCCGGCGACCACGTGCGACGGAACGTACAGCTCCGCGCGCGGGGGGCGGGGGGAAGTCTCCGCAGCATCGGCGGCCGGCGGGGCGCCTGCGGCGGATGCTGGGGCGGATGCGGCCGCGGCCGCGGCGGCCACTGCAAGCGCCAGCGCGCAGGCGCCGAGGGCGCGGGGAGCGGGCCGGCGGGGCGCGGCGGGCATGCGCGGGCGGGCGGCGGGGCGATTTAAGGGGCGGCGGGGCGCATCGGGGCGCGGCCGCGATCGGGGCCGCGCCGGCGTGCCGCCGGCCGCCTGCGGCGCGGCCGCCGGCGCGGATCCGCACGCGGCCCCGGCAGGCCCCAGGAAGGGCCGGATTCACGGCGCGGGCAGGGACGGCGAGGCGGTCAAAGCTTCACGGTAGGCGCACCGCATCCCCGACGGCCCTGCAGGGGGCCGCGTCCAGCCCCTCCAGGGCCCGCATGCAGCTTCCAGGCGCCGCAGATGCCGTTTCCGCCCAGGTCCGCGACGTTGCCGGCCGCGAGGCGCTCGTCCAGGACGGCATCCGGCGCGCCATGGTCGACCTGCCGGAGTCTGCCAAGGGCGGGGCTCGACTACGCCGCGAGGGCCATGCCAAGCCCCGGTGGCGCCCCTCAAAGTCCCGCGCGGGCGCCAGGCTAAGGCCGGCGCCCTTTTTGGCCTCGCAGCGCTTGGCGGCGCCCGGCATCCTGCCCGGGTCCAGGCCGCGCCCCGCAATGGCGGCGCGCGCATCGCGACGTAGAAGCCAGCCGGCCAGGGAGGGAGGCGGGAGGCGAAAGCGCGGGATGGCGCATGGCGGGCGGGTCCGAGCGCGCACCCGGCATCGCGATCAAGCCCCGAAAGGCCGGCAGGTCACGGGGCAGGGAGCCGGCGCGGCCCGCGCCCGGCTTGGCGGCCGGCGGGCGGCATGCCGGCGCCGCGGGCGGGCGGGCTGGCGCGCGCGTACCGGGCACCGCCTGCACCGGCCGCGCCGCCCCCGCCATTTGCGCGAAAAGCCCGCCAAAGGCGGTTCGGCCTTCCCCTTTCCCGGTGCAGAACCGCCCGCGACCGAAAAGCGTGCGGATTTTGGCGGGCGCATGCGGCGCCCGGCCCGCTGCGAAATTGGGGATTTATAGAGACTTTGTAATTGAATGTGTTGAAAACAAAGTGGCACGGTCGACTTTCACGAAACGATGACGACAATATGCGACAAAGCGCAAGGCGGCTTTTAGCGCCGGGCGTCTCTGCTGCGATTCGGCAGTTTCCGGTCGCATGCTCGTCACCTCTTCAGCAGGATGTCCGGCGGATTTGCAAGGTACTTTTCGGGAAGGCCGGACTTGGCCAGGCGGCGCGGCAGCCTTTCGCGCATCTCGGGGGTGAGCACTTCCTCCCTCGCGCGCCTCACCTCGTCCGCGGTCGGGAGCCTGATGCGGCCCGGCGGCTCCGTCTCCTCGTACCAAAAGTGCTCTCCCTTGCCGATCTTTGCCTTGATTGCGCGGGCCTCGCTCGGGCTGAGCCGGCGGGTGCCCACCCTTGCGTAGTCGAAGACGGCGACGGGCGGCACCTCGCCGGCGCGGACGGCCTTCCCGAGCGTGTCGCTCATGTGGTTCCTGCTGCGAAGCGGCACGTTGGACAGGGCGCTCTTGACGGCCTTCCACTGGCCTTCGGCGGAGTTGTCGTTGGGTGTGTACTTTAGCGTAAAGTGCCTTATTATGCTACTCTTGCCCTCCACATGCTTTTCAAACCCCTTCGACAGGTGGTACGACGCCTTGTCGAGTATGAACTGGACGGGGCCGAACAGCTCGACGACGCGTTCGCTGAACTTTATGAACCAGGCGGTGTTGGCCCTGTCGGCCTCCATGAAGTAGTAGAATCCGTCCCCTACGACGCCGAACAGGGGCAGGAGGGCGCGCTCCACGCTCGACGGGACGGTCGTCCTGTCCCCCTTGATGCCGAGAGTCCTCAGCGCGTTCTTGTACGACTGCAGGAACGCCTCGTCCAGGAACAGCACAAGGTGCCCCTTCCTTGCTGCCGCGAGCACCTTTTTGCGCGTCTCCAGCCTGAACTCGGCGCGCTCCTCAGGGGACGCCTCGCGGGGATGGGCAGTCCTTGGCGACTTGACCACGACGCGCAGCTCGTGCATGTTGTGCACGAATGCCCTGTAGGAGATTTTCACGCCGAACTTTTTGAGGGCGTGCCTGTGGACGAGGGCGTACGACCACGTGTTGGTCTTGAAGCCGCAGGCGCGCGGCCCCCTGTGCACGTCCCGTACCAGCTGGATGTACTGGTCGCGGGTGAGTATCCTGGCGGCGCCCGGCGCCTTGCGGTGCCGGAGCGCCACCTCCCCCTTCTTCCACATGTCTGCTATCCAGCGCCGCGCGGTCTCTGGATCCGTGCAGGTGACCCTGGCGGCCTCTTTGATCGACTTGCCGGACTTGAAGTTGTAGGCGACCAGCATCTTTTGCCTGTCCCGGCTGTCTTTTTCAGCCTTGTACATCTCCTCGATCTCCTCGATCGACAAGCCGGGCAGAAACAACTCGTCGGCAAGCTTTGGCGGCCGCCCCATTGCGGCGCATGGAAGATGCCCGTTATTTGAACAAGCGTGGTCAATTTTTTTGAGCAAAGGGCCGGAATTTTCCACACCTTCTATGTCAAGGTCTCTAGCGGAGACCGTCGGCATCATCGAGCACGAGCTCTTTCGTCAGTGGTGACTGCGTGACCTCCCCCGCGCGATCGGGGTACAGGCGCACGTACGTCCGTATGGCATCCACCAGGTTGTCGCCCGCCTCGTCCTCCGTTTTGCCGTACGCCGTTGCCACGGGGTTGGTGACGCAGCGCGCCAAGTACCCTCCGGCCAGCTCGGTCAGCGTGTAGCTGACCTGGATCTTTTTCATCCCGCCCGGCGCGCTCCGAGTATAGTAATAAAGGTTGCCTTTAGAGGAATCGGCGCGTTTGCGAGAGCTCGGGCCAGCCCCGCGGCGCCGGCACGGCCAGAGCCCCGCGCGCCTCCTTCGGCCGTGCCAAGGCACTTGGGCCCGAGGTTTCGCTGCCGATGGGCCCATTGCCGGAACAGAGAAAGCGCCCTGCTAAGAAACGGCCATGCCCCAAAAAATCAACAGGGCCGCACATTAGGCCTCCAGGGCGATCCACGCCCGGGGCGCCCGCGGCGCCGGCACGGCGCCCAGGCCGCCATCCCCAGCCCCGCGCGGCTCGGCGCCGCGTGCGCCAGCCCCCGCCTGCCAGCAGGCCCCGCCCTAGGGACATGGGTGTGCACGGGCGGTTAGCCGCCGCGGCTGGCAAAAAAATAAGGGTCGACAGTAGCGCCACAGGGGCTACTTTTCAAACCACTTTGCGGCATACGCGCGCCGTGGATCGCGAGGCCGAGTCCTACGCCCGCAAGGGTTGGGAACCCGGCAAGCGCGCCGGCCGCAACCGCTACGAGCCTGTCGCGCCATGACGAATCTTGACAAACCCCTCAGCGCCTTTTTTGTTCTGCCTTGGCCAGATGCCGATCCAACTCATAGTTGGCAATTTCGATGCCAATGTCGACGAGCATGCCGAGCATCACTTTTTCATGCCGTTTCATGGCCCCGCCTGCACATGGCCCCTATTTAATAATGGTGTGCAGTTTTAGTGCATTCTGCACACAGCTAAGATACATATAGGCCTGCGATCCCGCCGGCCCGTGGGCGGCACTCGCAAGGGCGACGGGGAGGACGAGCGCGCCGGCCGCCGCAGGCAGGGCCGCCGGCCCGATGCGGGCGGCGGCGGGGATGAAAAGGACGATCCAAAGTACGTCAGCCTGCGGGTCCCAAAGTCCGAGTACGACAAGCTCAAGAGGCTGAGGGCAAAGATGGAGGGCAAGCCCGACTATTCCTGGGTCGGCAGCCTTGCCCTGGGCGCCTTTGTCGGGCTGGCCGCAGGGCTAGTCCTCAAGCGGCTGTCCGAGCCGGGCGACGGCGACGGCGACTGACCCGCCTATGCGGAGCCGCGCGCGGCCGCTGCCCTGTAGCGTCCAGGCCGCCAGCCGGCCGGCCGTGCCCAGGGCTGCACGGGACCAGTCAGCACCTGCACGGGGCGCACGATGGCCCGGAACGCTCGACGGTCAGCAGCGGGCCTGCGGCGCCCCGTTGCCCCCGGCAGTCCGCGGCGCCCCGGCAGCCGGCGGGCCCCGCCGGGCCGGCGCCGCGGGGGGCGGCGCAGGGGGTGGCGGGCGGCCGGACTGGCTGTGCGCCGGGCCGGTCCCCGGCGGCCTTCCCGGCGGTTGCCGCGGCATTTGGGCGGCCGCCGGCGCCGCCGCAATGCGCCGCAGGCGCTGCCGGGGCGCCCGCGTGCGCCGCGCCGCGGTTCGCGCGGCCGCAGCCGCCTCCGCGGCATCCCGGCGCTGCAAGGGCGCCCTCGTGCGCCGCGCCGTTGTGCCGCCCCGCCGCGCACTGCATGGCGTGCAGGGCGGAGGGGCCCGGCGGGCGGGCAACGCGCCGCGGCCGGCCGGCAGGCGGCGCGGCGCCAGGAGAGCCACGCCCGCCCGGCGCCGCACGCCCCGCCCGGTTTGGGAGGGCGCCCGGCGGGCGCGCGACCGGCAGGAGTCCCGCGGCGGAGGGCCGGCCCGCCCGCCCCCGGGCGCGGCGTCCCCGCCTTGATCTGGGCCCCCCGGATTGAGAACGATTTTGGGGCATATTTTGGGAGGGTCTTGGCCCCGATCGCCGCCGCCGTCGGTCTCCCTCGTCGCTTGTCGCCCTCTCCCGAGCCGGGGAACTCGCAGGGCGCCGCCCCCTCTAGCGCCGCGCAGCGGCAGCATCCCTCCTGCCCCTGCCGGCGCCGGAGTGGCTGGATGGCGGCAGGCTGCGGGGCCTGCGGCAGCCGCCGGCCGCCCCGGCGCCGCCGCGACCGCCTAGCGGCGCGCCGCTGATCGCGGCAGCGCCTAGGCCCGGCGCAGATCCCAGGGGATCCGATCTCTCGCGGCTTGGCTTTTTGAATGCTTATATGGCAGGCGTGGATGCCCCCGGCATGGAGATGGCGGAGCAGGGCGGGGCGGAGCCGCGTGCAGGCAGGGATCTAGGCGGCGTCCTGAGCGGGGGCGCGGAGGCGGCGCCGGCGCGGCCCGCCGGCGGCGGCGCGCCGGTCTGGGCCGGGCACGCCCGCCTGCTGGCCGTGCAACGCGTAGCGGAGGCGGCGGAGGACGACAGGGCCAAGCCCACAGGCAAGGACGGCGCCGTCTTGGAGGATAACCGCGAGTTTTTCCAAGAGTGCATCCGGGAAAGTGTCCGGGAGGGGATCCGGGAGAGGATCCGGGAGGATATTGACTACGACTTGCGCGTGCACCTTCCCCGGACACTGGCGCGCGCGAACGCCCTTCAAATGGCCTTTGACTCGTGCTAGGTCATTCCGCAAAACCCGTTGCCGCATGCGGCCCGGGGTCACCGGGCGGCGTGGACATCGCCATTTTAGAGGCGGCGGTCGTGCCGTGCTACCCGCCAGCCTCGCCCTCGGTTCGCTGCCGCTCGCGGCGTGCCTGCATCTCCTCCGCCGCATCGCGGGCCTTGGCGGCCTCCCTGTCCCTGCCCGCGGCCGCCAGCGCCTTGGCCTGTCCGGCCCACGCCGCCGCGCTCTTGCCGTCGAGCTCGGCGGCCCTGCGGTACGCGGGCAGGGCCTCCTCCGGCCGGCCCGTTGCGAGCAGCGCGTTGCCCACGCCAAGGTGGGCCTCTGCGCTCCTGCCGTCGAGCTCGGCGGCCCTGCGGTACGCGGGCAGGGCCTCCTCCGGCCGGCCCGTTGCGAGCAGCGCGTTGCCCACGCCCAGGTGGGCCCTTGCGCTCCTGCCGTCGAGCTCGGCGGCCCTGCGGTACGCGGGCAGGGCCTCCTCCGGCCGACCCAACTCGAGCAACGCGTCTCCCACGCCCTGGTGTGCCATTGCGCTCCTGCCGTCGAGCTCGGCGGCCCTGCGGTACGCGGGCAGTGCCTCCTCCGGCCGACCCAACTTGAGCAGCGCGTTGCCCACGCCCAGGTGGGCCCTTGCGCTCCTGCCGTCGAGCTCGGCGGCCCTGCGGTACGCGGGCAGGGCCTCCTCCGGCCGGCCCGTTGCGAGCAGCAAGCTGGCGAGCCCGCTGTACGCGGCCCCCCTCCCCAGGTCGTGCGCGATGCGGCCGTCGGCGATGCCGAGATCGTCCGTATCGCGCTCTCCCCCGCCGGGCGCGCCCCTCCAGCCGGTCCTGTCGGCGATCCTGACTGCGGCGCGATACTCCCTGATCGCATCCCCGATGCGCCCCGCGGCGGCGAGCGAGTTTGCAAGGCCGGTGCGCGCCGCCGCGTCTCCCGGATACTTTTTGATCGCCCTGCGGTACCACACTGCGGCGTCCCCGTGCCGCCCCTCGGCTGCCAGGGCGAGCCCGCATCCCGTGCACGCCGACGTTTCCTCGGAGTCCACGCGCAGCGCATCCTCGTAGCCACCTGAGGCCCGCGCCCACCCGCCGCTGCCCGACACCACGCCCAGCGCATGCCCCCTTGCGACATGGGCGGGCGCGTAGTCGGGATCCGCCTCGCTCGACCTCTCGTACATGGCGAGGGCCTCTGCGTAGCGGCCGGCCCGCATCAGCAGGTGCCCCATCTCGAGGTGCGCCAGGGCGTAGCCGGGATCGGCCTCCGCCGCCGCCCTGTAGCACTCCATCGCCTCGTCCGCCCGGCCGAGCCGGGCGAGCGCGTGCCCCCTGCTGGTGCGCACCCACGCCTCCCCCGCCTCGGGGAGGCCGAGGCCGTCGCACACGGCCAGGATCCTCTCGTAGGCGCTGCGCGCCTCCGCGCGCCTGCCGGCGGACAGCATGACCTGGCCCTCTACCAGCAGGCGCGCTACCACGAGGCGCGGGCGCGTCGCCGAGACGGCGTCCACGGCATTCTCGAGGGTGGCGTACTCTTGGCCCTCGTCAAAGTATATCGCAAATGCGGTGTGCACAAGGTCGTGCCTGGTGCTGAACAACCGATCGAGGCTCTCCCTGTTGTCCTTGAGAACCTGGCCAGGACACGCATGTCGCGCTCCTCGGCGAGCCTCTCGACCGCCGCCACGCTCTGAAAGGTATAGCCGGACGCCTCGATCCTGGACGCGCCCAGGGATGCCGCCCCGTCGGGTTCTGCTCAAAATTCGTGCCCTTGGACCTGCCCTTGATCGAGTGCGCGCCGTCGCGATGGCATGCGATGCCGATCCAGCGCCGGCCCAAAAACGCTGGGCTCGAGCAGTCACAAGCCGCGCGGCGCTGGGTGGCTAGGAAGCTGCGGCGAGCACGAATTTTGAGCAGAACCGGCCGACGAGGGCGATGAGGCCGGCAAGGTGAATCGCGTCGTACTCTTCGTTGGGCATCGCGGGGCGCCCTCGGCCCCGCGTTCCCGCCCTTCTTTTTTGTCGGTCCCTGCCCTTCCTGCGATCCCGTGCGGCTAAAACAGCCCTTTATGTACCCCACGAATAGGGCGATCGCGTCCCGCGGCGAGCGATTGCTGCCCGATGCGGCCCTGCCGCCGCCTCTGGCGTGCCGCCTCCTGCCGATCACGGAGCATCCCGCCGCGCTCCTTGGCGCGCGCATGGGCGGCCGCCGAACCGCCCCTTGGCCGCACCGCGGCGGCGGCGGGCGCCCTGGAGTATATAAGCAAGGGAACAAGTTCAACCACTAAGGCGTCAGGCTAACGGCAGGACCCGAGATCTCGCTCCCTACGAGGGCTAAAGGTTATAAAGCCATGTCGAGTCCCACATTCATGCAGACCTTCAAGTACAAGGTGACGTGTCCACGGTGGGCCCTGCCGGCGGAGGAGGTTCCTATACATGTACAGTTTGACAAGAGCCTCACCCCGCTCCTGCAAAGCGTCAATGTCACACTGCACGAGTCCCTCGCATTCAAGGACTTTATCAACCTGACCGACTACCATCCAGACGGACAGACGCTCACCATCAACTCCATCGGAAAATCAACAAGGTCCGAATACGACTACTTTGGCTTCGCGGTAGCCACAACGTCTCCCTTCGAAGAGCTGAAAAAGATGGTCCCCATAAAGATCAAGTTCAACTACCACGACGGATCGTCCGAAACATACACAGAATATGCTAGGATATTCCGCCCGCTACTAGAACTTGGCAAGTCACCCGATAGTATAATGATAACAGACAAAAACGCAAACCGGCTGGAGCTTCCGATCGCGCTAAAATTCTCGGGCTTTGGCCAGATCAAGATCAAGACGGAGTGTAGGATGGAAGGACGCATTGTGTCCTATGCATCGTCGATGCTCACCGAAATAATACGAAAGATTGTCCAGGACGGCATAGTCCCCGCTGACGGCGACCACGATACAGGTGTAAGCATCAACCCCGGCTATGTCGAACAGACCGCAACTCAGATCAGCGAGCTGCTCCAGAGCCGCGATGGGCTTGGCAAAATTCTTGATGACCTTGGCAGCGGTGGTGGCGGCGACGACTATGCAAACACACTGCTTGAGCTTGGCCAAGAATCGAGAGAAAAGTTCATGGGTATACTCTACAGCACCGTCGAAACATATGTGACCCAAGTAATAGCAGACATACTAAGCCGAAACGTGGGAGCAAACCTTGCGATGGAGCCCACAAGGATTCACACGCAGATCAACTTGCCAGTGACCAAAGTTGTAGTACACTTGTTCTACAAGGACTTGGTAGGGAACGTGTACGCCCCCGTCGTAAAGCATGTCGAAATAGTCGACAAGCGCAAAATCCCCGTGGGACTGGACGTGAAAATACCGCTTAGCGTAAAAAACGTGGACGAAAGCGGGGCGTACAAGAACGTAAGCACGATGGAGATTAGTGCGGGTGAGTAATATTATCGCCATGTCTGTGGATCCTAACTCGATTATTGACTGGTACGAGAAAATCCACAAACTGCTAAGCGACTTCAAGCCCGAAGCCAGGTCTATGGAAGTCAACTTTGCCCAGCGCCTAACTCGGATGCATGTGCAGATCGTCGTGCCAGACGGCATGAGGAGGAGAAAGGCCAAGGTCAAGGTGCCCGCGTACCCGGGATACCGCATCACGGGCATGATCGACGAGGCGTTCGTGGAGCACAACCACCTCTGGCAACACGACGGCAGCCACTACATCCTCAAGGCCAGCGACCTTCCGGCGTCAAACAGGTACCGCGTGACTATGGAGGGAAGCATAGAAGAGCGGGTGCTCAACGAGTTAGTCGATGGTGGGGCATAATGTTTTTCATGATTTTGCCGGAGTTTCGCATTGTTTGACAGATTGAATTACGGATTTTATCGGAGTTTCGCATTGTTTGACAGATTGAATTACGGAAAAGCTGTGCATTTTGGCAATATGCGTAACGAAGTACGACAGAATTGACTGTTAATTCTAACCTTTCCGTCGCTAAACTTGAATTTGTCGATGCGTCAAGAGGTTTGTCGAATTGAAGCTGTGCTGCTTGCCGGCTTGCATCAGGAACCGACTAGGTATTTGACTTGTAGTGGATTATCTTTCTCTGTCGCGAAGCCGTAGAAGATGGCCAGCTGGTACGTGAATACGCATCCCAGTACGCGCTGGTTGACGGCCTTCTTGCCGCGCACGGGCACCGAATCGAGGCCGAACGTGCTCTTGAGGCGTCCCTGCTCGGGCTCTACCGTCGTCGACCGCTGCACGTACACCTCGGCGCCGCCGCCCTTCAGGTACCACTCGTCGCTCTCGGCCATCGCCTGCCTGGCCGCCTCTGCCCGGGTCAACGGGCCGGACTTTTTGCCGCCCCTTCTAATCCCGCCCGCCACCTTTCTTGTCCACGTGAGCAGGCGCCCGCCCTTTCCACCGTTTGCTTTTGAGGTGAGCTCCTTGACCTTCAGGAAGAGCTTTGAGTCGTGGTACGCATGGTCACCGAGAATCACTTGGATCACTTGTAGCGGAAGGTCTGGCAGCATATTCATCGCGACCTTGTTGTCGGCCGCGTTGGCCGGAGTCGTGGTGGCGGCAAGCGGCACGGGCACGCGGCCCGTGCTGGTAACTTGGTGGCATTTGTACCCGTACGTGTAGTTTCCACGCTTTCTCGTCCATTCTGCCTCGGTGTCTATTCCCGGGCGCGGCTTTTTGCCGGCTTTCTTGTCCTTTTTGTGGTGGACGAGGTAGCGCCACGCGTTCATGATCGTGCTGTCGATGGCGACCACCACCGCGTCAATGAACTTGTACGCTATAAAATGCCGGCCCATGTCTGATATGATCTTCTCGAGCGGCAGGGTCGCAAACCTGCGGTCGAATGTCCGCCTGTCGGGAATTTTTTTCAGCCCGCATGCCTTTACGATCTTTCTATTGTATTCCAAATCCTGTGTGAGGAACCAATAGAGCGACCTCACGCTGCCGCGCTTGGTCCACAACATCACCACGAGGCAAGACAGGATCGTCCTCGTACTGAAAACGTACGGCCGGCCCCTCTTTGACGCCTGATTTTCACCGCCGAGCGTGAGGATCCTGATCAGAAAGAGGATTCCCAGCAACACCGACCCATCTGGCATCTTTTCAAAGTCCTTGTGCCTTGCCATGTCACGTCAGCGCCCAACCGGTACCTTATCAGTTTTTCTGTCAAAACTATTAGACCCACTAGTCCAATTGTGCTCACACGCGACGTATTATAGGTTACGTCGAGTTTCGAAAACTCGAATTCCCCAACCGAGTTTCGAAAACTCGAATTCGGGCACCTCAATTTCGTAATTGTTTGCCCCGACTGCACAAATTGAGGCTCTAGAATTATGCCCCACCTTCAGTTAGTCTATGTCAAGCCTACTACCAATCAAGACAACGACGAAAAAAACGACAGGTACTGGCTCGAATCTAGCCTGAAGAACCCCGATCTACTTCAGCGGACATATGCCGATCTCGAAATCAGCGAAGTAAGCTCTGGAGTCGTGGTAGACATTGACAAAATGTTTGGGCTTGCAATACCGCCCCAAATACAGGCAACGGCAAACGCGGTCAAGAGGGTTCTTGATGCGTCTAGCGCCTTCGATCGCAACGAGATAATGCGCGCCGCCTTGGCGTACAAAAAGGCCGCAGGGGTCGCACCCGTGATCGCAATTAATGACTTTAATGCGATAGTAGACAAGGTGACAGGAAAAGAAACAGTCCTTAGGCACATGCAGGTCGATCCTCAATACGACATTGGGCGCGTCGATCAACCCGTGAAATATTCTGGGATAATCCCGCAGGAACTGTCTGTTCAGACGCTCACCCGCCTTAGCTTGAACAAGCCCCGCGCAAGCGGCTACCTCACCTTTAGGCGGCAGGAATATGTCGATATGCTGGCATCTGAGTTCGAAAAGCTGGCGAAAAAATTCAAGGCGTGACGTGCCGGCGGCCCTACGCATCTCGGCGAGCACCCATCGCCGCAGGACAAGTGGCGGAGCTGCCACGTGCGCCGAAGGTACTTGTACGGGTTTACTTCGGCTTGTTTTGGGCACGGCGGCGGCGGTGCCTGCAAGGGCCGCGGATACCGGCAGGCGCGGCAGGATCTCCCGCCCCCACGTCTCAAGAGGTAGGGCAGTCCCAACAAATGTGATGGTGCCGGCACAAAAAAGAGCGAGTCGGTGCCTCAATACGAATACGATTAGATGCGGATGCGCCCGCCGGGCGCCGATTGCCGGCGGCAGGGGGAAGTGGGTGAAGGCGATGCAGTGCAGTACAGACGTGCGGGCCGCGGTGTGCAGGCCGACCGCCGCCCGCGGGCAAGAAAAAAGCACGGCATGCCGAGGGAGCACGGCGGCTGTCGCGGTCCGATACGTTTGCTCTTGTGGAGGTAGCCTCGCTGCCCCTTCACCTGCCCGGATCCCGCGGCCGGCGGGAGGTAGCCGCGCATCGGGCAGAGTGGAGAAAAGATCCGCCGCCGTTTGGCGCGCCTCAGCCATCCCACGAATGACGAGCCTGCGCCCACCTGCGGGTGCGGAGATGCACTTGGCCGGCCCGGCTCGCCCCGGCGCGCACAGCGGCGCAACGGCAGGAGTGCGCGCCGAAGGTGGCCTCAGTGGTTGAAAATGTGCTGGCAGCGTCACCACATGTAGCGCGGTTCGCGCCTGTGCTAGCCGTCTTTTGGAGGCGATCGGGCCTACGTTTTCAACCACTCGGGAGGGGGGCGGGCGCGGAGAGGGACCCGCATCGAACGGCGTCGTTGTTGCGCACATGATGAAGGGATGGGCGGGCGCGGAGAGGGTCGCGTGGAGTGGCCCGCCCCGCAGGGGCGGCGGCGGCGGCGGACGGGGAGGGAGGGCCTGACGATCGAGATCTAGTTCAGCGAGTGAGCCCCGCAGGGGCGGCGGCGGCGGCGGACGGGGAGGGAGGGCCTGACGATCGAGATCTAGTTCAGCGAGTGAGCCCCGCAGGGGCGGCGGCGGCGGCGGCGGCGGCGGCGGCGGCGGCGGGGGATGGGAGGAGGAGTGGGCGGCCGGGCGGCCCGTCTCGCGGGCCGCTGTATGCGCGGGCATCCGCGTCCCACAGGTCGGCCCCGGTCCATATGCGGGCCACGGCTTTGCGACCGCCGTGCCGATGCCTCGCTCGACAGGCCTCCTCTTGCAGTACGCCCTGCACGAGGGGCCGCAGTGCCGCAGCGCTAGGGCAGGCCCACCCCGCCCTTGACCATCATCTTGACCGCCCCCGCCCTCGCCTTAGCAGAGCACTCAAGCTTTTTTTTAGCTCGGCGGGGGCCAAGGCCTGCCTGCCGGCGACGATTCCGGGCGGCTCATCCTCCTGGCCAGCGCCTTGGCTGGATCGCTTCGGCCGTTGCCGCCTGCGCCGGCAAGCTCCCTCCTGCCCGCGTCCACGAACCGCCTGCGCCAATTGCCTGACATGGCCGGCGGAATGCCGCACTTGCGGCGCACCTCGGCAGCGCCCATGTTCGCCGGGAGGAACCCGGCCGCGACGTCCACCCCCTCCTTGCCGGACCGCTTCCTATGCGCCAGGGTTTTTCCGCCTCCCCGGCGCCCCCGCGGCTCTTGACCCCTCCCATGCAGATCGTTCTCGCTCTACCTGGCCCTCGCCATGACGCCCCTGTGCCGTGGCCTGTCCGGGCCGGCGCCCTTGGCTAGGCGAACCCGGGCTTTCGTGCTGTCCGCCGCGCAGTGGGGGGGGGCGGCACGGACGGCCCGATCGGAGTGTGCCCGCTGCGCGGCCTTTGGCAGGGGCGGATGCAAAGCCCGATGCGCGGCGGCGCCCTGGGCGCGGATATCCCAGAGCCGGAACGTCCGCCGCGGCCCCCGGCGCCGCCCTGCCAGGGTTTATAGGGCTGGGCCCGCCCGCTTGGGCAATGACAAAAAATCAGCCCAAGAGGGCCGATTCGTACAACCCGCAGAACCCCGCGCACAACCCCAACACTGGAAGGTCGTCCGGCGGCAAGTCGGGAAAGTCGTCCAAATAAAGGCGCCGTGCGTTTTTTTTTTTGCCCTGCGCCGGCCGGCCGGCCGGCCCTGCATCCCTCGGTCGCGTGGGCCGGCACGCGGGAGGAGGGCGGCACACGGGCTACAACGCCGCAGGGGCGGCGCGGCATGCGCGCCGGACGGCGGAGCCCTGCCGCCGGCCGGCCGGCCGGACGGCAGAGAAGCGGCGCGGCCCGTCAGGAGAACCCCGCCCGGGCGGCGCCAGCGATGTGGCACGCGCCCGCCGAACGGCCGCCCGGTCATGGAGGGCGCGCGGCCGACTGAGGGCCCGGCGCGGTCGCCGGCATGGCAAGGGGCCGCGGCAGAGGGGCGGCGGCGGGCGCGGCAGCCCAGCGGCGGAGGCCGGCCCGCCCGCCCCCGGGCGCGGCATCCCCGCCTACCTGGCAGGAATGCTTCCCGCGAGCGCCCCGCAGCGCAGCGCCGCCCTGCGCCAGGCGCTTTCCGCCATGGCGTACCCCTTGTAGTATCTGGCCTCCAGGCTCAGGGCGCAGCGGTCGTCGTACAAGCCGGGCAGGAGCAAAGGCGCCGCTCGACAGCGGCGCGCCTGGCCCTGTAGTTTTTGGGCGGCGGCATGCCCCCCGCCTCGGCATGCCCGTCCACGACGATCGCGATGCCGTAGAACATCACGGCGATCTCCCAGGCCCAGAACCTGCCAGTGCCGCCACCTGCGAGCTTTTCGCGCGCCCTCCTGTTGTAGTCCAACTGCCGTGGGCGCCGCCTCGTGCCCGTGCCGCCCGTCCGCCGCCTCCTCCCCTACCGGTCGATCACTGCCGTCATCGTGCCAAAGTGCCACAGGGCCCCTTCGTACGGATCGGTGACGATCGGCACCACCTCGTACCTGTCCCTCATGCCGGCCGGCATTATGTCCCTGAACTTCCTGGCCGTCCTGACCGCCTCCATGGAATTGTCAAAGAACTCGTCGTCGCCGGTGTAGTCGATTATCACCCTGAGCAGTATGCGCTCGCCCAGCTCGCCGACGCTGTAGCCGAGTTTTTTGACGTACGGGAGATCCCCGTACAGCCCAAGCAGGGCCGCGGAGGCGTCGAACTCCCTCAGGGCAGCTGCCATGCCCCGCCGCGCCGCTCCCCCGTATTGGAGCGTGCCGCCGCGCGCGGATCCCGGCAGTGCCGCCGCGCGCATTCAAGTCTACGCCGGCCCTGCCACGCCCTGCGCCAGCGAGGGAGGGCTCGGCGCCGATGCCGGCGCGGAGACGAATATGTGCGCGGGCGCGGGCAAGGGCGCTGCGGCACCGGCCCCGGCCGGCCCGCCGCGCCTCGACATCGCGGCTGCCGGCGCCTGCGGCGGGATCGCAGATCATTCGCGCGGCGCGCGGCCCGGCCCCGGTCGAGGCAGGCGGGCCTGCGCGCGCTACAGGGCGATGCAGGGGCGCCGCCGCCGCTCCCCTCCGGGCACCCCTGGCGCATGCCGCGGCGCCCCTGCCGCCGCGCCGCCCCAGGGCGGGCGCCCCGGCCGCCGCCTGCCGACGCGCCGCCCGGCCGTCACTGCACAGGTATGCTCCTTACGACCATCTCGTGGCACCGCACCGCCCTGCGCCACGCCTTTTCGGTCATTGCATACCCGTCGTAGTACCTGGCCACCAAGCTCAGGGTGTAAAGGTCGTCGTACGGATCGAGAAGGTGTGGAAGGTGCCGCTCGACAACGGCGCGTCTCGCCCTGTGGGTCCTCGGGGCGGGCGCGCCGCCCGCCTCGGCGTACCCGTCCACGGTGATCACGATGTCGTAGAACATCATGATGATCTCCCAGGCCCAGAACCGGACGCCGTCCGCCTCGACCAGCCTCTCGCGCGCCCTCCTGTTGTACTTGAGCTGAAAGAGTCGCCATCCGGGATCCATGCTGCGTCGCCGCCTCCTCCCCTACCTGTCGATCACTGCCGTCATCGTGCCAAAGTGCCGCAGGGCCCCCTCGTCCGGATCGGTGACCATCGGCACCACCTCGTACCTGTCCCTCATGTCGGCCGGCATTATGTCCCTGAACTTCCTGGCCGTCCTGATCGCCTCCATGGAATTGTCAAAGAACTCGTCGTCGTTGGTGTAGTCGATTATCACCCTGAGCAGTATGCGCTCGCCCAGCTCGCCGACGCTATAGCCGAGTTTTTTGACGTAGGGGAGATCCCTGTACAGCCCGACCAGGGAGGCGCCGATGTCGAACTCCTGCTGGATGGTCGCCATGCCGGGCGCCGCCGCGCCACACTATTAAAAAGTTCCGGCGGCCCCGCGTCGCAGGGCGGCATGCCGATCCGAATAGATTATAGCGGGCGCATTCGGCCCCCATACATGCATGCAGCGCGGGAGGCGGAGGCGGCGGATCGAGCGGCACGGCGGCGGGGAGGCGCCGGCGCGGGGGATCTGGCCGCCGCCAAGGCGGAGTTCGGGGGCATGTTCGTGTCGCTTGCCGGGCCCGCCGGCCTCCTCGACATGGAAAAGTGCCTCGAGACGGCCGGTCGCATGGGGGACGCGGCGTCCAGGTCGGGCTACGGCGCCGGCGCGAGGATGGCGGCGTCCCTGGCCGGCATCTTTGCCGACGTGGCCGACATTGTCAACAGGCCCGTCGACGACGGGGCGATTGACGGCACGTACGACGCGTTCCGGAGCATGATGGGGGTGCTGTACGGCGCGGGAGAAGAGTACAGGAGCGGCGGCGACCCCGAGCCGGCCGGCTGGCTGGAAGAGGTGCGGGAGGACGTCGCCCGCTTCCGGTCCTGGGCCGACGAGAACCGCGAAGAGATCAGGAGGGTCGGCCTGCAAGAATCCGACCCGTCGCCGCTGACCCGCCTGTACCGCGGCCGGATATGCAGGGACGTCGTAAGGGAGCAGCAGGAGGAGGCGCGCGCCATGAACGAGGCGCTGGGGTTTGACCCCATATTTCCGGCCAAGGCCAGGCCCGTCAGCGACTTTCTCGGGGAGTACGACGACCCGAACATTTCGTCGGCCGACATGATCGCCGAGATCAGGGGCAGGGGGCCCCCCGACGGGTACGAACTGGTAAGGATCGAGGGCGGCGAGGGGCGGCAAGAATGAAGGGCGGCGGCGGGCGCGATCGCGCGTAGCCGGCAGACTACATCCCGCCAGGCGGCGGCGGGCGCGATCGCGCGTAGCCGGCAGACTACATCCCGCCAGGCGGCGGCGGGCGCGATCGCGCGTAGCCGGCAGACTACATCCCGCCAGGCGGCGGCGGGCGCGATCGCGCGTAGCCGGCAGACTACATCCCGCCAGGCGGCGGCGGGCGCGATCGCGCGTAGCCGGCAGACTACATCCCGCCAGGCGGCGGCGGGCGCGATCTGGTCGGCGGATGCCCCGGGTCGCAGGGAATGAAAACCCCTCTGCCCGTCTCGACAGCGGCGCACTTGTGGCGCGGGCGGCGGGCGCGCGGCCGGCATGCACACGGCGGCGCGGCCAGTATGTGCGACGGGGCCGTGCGCAACGGCTGCCGGCTGGCCGCCCCGCCGCAGGGTGGCATGCCGATCCGAATAGATTATAACGGGCGCATTCGGCCCCCATACATGCAGGCAGCGCGGGAGGCTGAGGCGGCGGATCGAGCGGCACGGCGGCGGGGAGGCGCCGGCGCGGGGGATCTGGCCGCCGCCAAGGCGGAGTTCGGGGGCATGTTCGTGTCGCTTGCCGGGCCCGCCGGCCTCCTCGACATGGAAAAGTGCCTCGAGACGGCCGGTCGCATGGGTGACGCGGCGTCCAGGTCGGGCTACGGCGCCGGCGCAAGGATGGCGGCGTCCCTGGCCGGCATCTTTGCCGACGTGGCCGACATTGTCAACAGGCCCGTCGACGACGGGGCGATAGACAGCACGTACAACGCGTTCCGGAGCATGATGGGGGTGCTGTTCGGCGCGGGAGAAGAGTACAGGAGCGGCGGCGACCCCGAGCCGGCCGGCCGGCTGGAAGAGGTGCGGGAGGACGTCGCCCGCTTCCGGTCCTGGGCTGACGAGAACCGCGAAGAGATCAGGAGGGTCGGCCTGCAGGAATCGGATCCGTCGCCGATGACTCGCCTGTACCGCGGCCGGATATGCAGGGACGTCGTAAGGGAGCAGCAGGAGCAGGTGCGCGCGGAGGACGAGGCGCTGGGGTTTGACCCCATATTTCCGGCCAAGGCCAGGCCTGTCAGCGACTTTTTCGGGGAGTACGACGACCCGAACATTTCGTCGGCCGACATGATCGCCGAGATCAGGGGCAGGGGGCCCCCCGACGGGTACGAACTGGTAAGGATCGAGGACGGCGAGGGGCGGCCGGACGAGGGCGGCGGCGGGCGCGATCGCGCGTAGCCGGCAGACCATATCTCGCCAGGCGGCGGCGGGCGCGATCGCGCGTAGCCGGCAGACCATATCTCGCCAGGCGGCGGCGGGCGCGATCTGGCCGGCGGGCGCCCCGGGTCGCAGGGAATGAAAACCCCTCTGCCCATCTCGACAGCGGCGCACTTGTGGCGCGGGCGGCGGGCGCGCGGCCGGCATGCACACGGCGGCGCGGCCAGTATGTGCGACGAGGCCGTGCGCAGCGGCTGCCGGCTGGCCGCCCCGCCGCAGGGGTGCACATTCAGGTCTCTGGTAGCATCTGCGCCTAGCTTGCCAACTGCTAGCGCAGGGCACGGCAGGAGCCGGCACAGACCTGAATGCGCACCCGCAGGGCGGCATGCCGATCCGAATAGCTTATAACGGGCGCATTCGGCCCTGCACACATGCAGGCGACACGGGAGGCGGAGGCGGCAGATCGAGCGGCACGGCGGCGGGGAGGCGCCGGCGCGGGGGATCTGGCCGACGCCAAGGCGGAGTTCGGGGGCATGTTCGTGTCGCTTGCCGGGCCCGCCGGCCTCCTCGACATGGAAAAGTGCCTCGAGACGGCCGGGCGCATGGGGGACGCGGCGTCCAGGTCGGGCTACGGCGCCGGCGCAAGGATGGCGGCGTCCCTGGCCGGCATCTTTGCCGACGTGGCCGACATTGTCAACAGGCCCGTCGACGACGGGGCGATTGACGGCACGTACGACGCGTTCCGGAGCATGATGGGGGTGCTGTACGGCGCGGGAGAAGAGTACAGGAGCGGCGGCGACCCCGAGCCGGCCGGCTGGCTGGAAGAGGTGCGGGAGGATGTAGCCCGCTTCCGGTCCTGGGCTGACGAGAACCGCGAAGAGATCAGGAGGGTCGGCCTGCAAGAATCTGACCCGTCGCCGCTGACCCGCCTGTACCGCGGCCGGATATGCAGGGACGTCGTAAGGGAGCAGCAGGAGCAGGCGCGCGCCGAGAACGAGTCTCGGGGGTTTGACCCGATATTTCCGGCCAAGGTCAGGCCCATCAGCGACTTTTTCGGGGAGTACGACGACCCGAACATTTCGTCGGCCGACATGATCGCCGAGATCAGGGGCAGGGGGCCCCCCGACGGGTACGAACTGGTAAGGATCGAGGACGGCGAGGGGCGGCAAGAATGAAGGGCGGCGGCGGGGACGGCGGGATCGATCTGGACGGATTGGGACGGCAGGCGCCCCGGGCCGCAGAGAAGAGAAAGCCCCTTGCCTATCTCGACAGCGGCGTGCTTGTGGCGCTGGCGTTGAGCATTGCCGACATGCACCACGACGGCGTGGTCAGGATGTGCAGCGAGGCCGTGCGCAGCGGCTACCAGCTGGCCACCTCGCCGCTGGCCATCATGGAGACGATCGGCGTGGTGCGCAGGAGGATCGCCGCGTCGCACAAGTGCAGGCCGGGGAACAGCGAGGACCTGATGGCCTCAGATGCGGGCGTGCGCAGGGCGGTCGCCCACGCGCTTTCCGTCATAAGCAACATGAAAATGCAAGGCATCCTGATCATAGTGGGGGCGGAGGGCTGGTCGCCCGACTTCGTCCTCTTGGAGCGCAAGATGCTTGAGCATGAAGGCCGCACCGTGCATGGCAAGCGGAGCCGGACCTGCCGGCACCGCGGGATCGGGATGCCCGACTGGTTCCACTATGCAATGGCCAAGTACGCCGGCGCGTCGGTGATCTGCACCACGGACGCGGCGTTTGCCGACATTGCGGGGAACGACAGCGAGTTTGGGCACATCCAGGTCTGGCTGGCCGGAGGCCCTGCGCCCGGCCGCGCCGCGTGACCCCTCGCCCGCAGGGCGGCGTTGCGGCGCCGGCCCGGGCCGCCCCGGCGGGCTGAACGTCCGCGGTTCTGCTCAAAATTCGTGCTCGGCGCGGTTTCTTAATTGGCCAGCGCCGCGCGGCGCGCGGCTGCGCAAGAGGCTGGCGTTTTTGGGCCGGTGCCGGATCGGCATCGCGCGCTATTGCAACGGCGCCCCCCGGCCCACTCCGCATTCGCCTTCAAAAGACCGAATGCGGCTCGAGGCACGCGGCTGCGCGGATCGTCGTTCTAGGCATATGGAGCGTCTTAAACAGTAATATCACCACCTAAATTTTGCCGGTCGTCGTGGCGGAGCAGGTCCCTAGTTTCACGGGAAAGCGCGGAACAATCCGTGTCCGAAAGATCGCCGAGTACGAGTACGAGGCGACGTCCGTCTCGAAGGACGGCGAATGGCACAGGATCGCGCTCATCGTGGGCCGGTGGCTCTGCGGCTGCAAGGGGTTTGCGCACACGTGCAGGGCGTGCAGGCACATCGCCGCGATGAAAAAGCTGTACAGCCCCGCGACGCCCCCGATGCGGGCGCCGAGGGCGCGCTGGCGGGCGGGCCGAAGAAGGCGGCGCATCATCGGCATGCCCAGTATCCGGTGCTGCTTTTGCAGGCCGACGAACTTCAGGCCGTCGTTCGTCAGGCACGACAAATACCGCAACGTGCAGGCCTGCCGCCGCCTGGCAGAGCCCTGCAGGAGGCGCTTTACGCCCGAGGACAGGTTCAAGGGCAGGACGTACACGCCCGGGGACATCGGGATGGCGCCCGGGGACGGGGCCTGCTGCAAAAAGGTCCGCACATACTCGATTCCATAGCCAAAAACAACCGTCGGCCGCGCCGATCGACGCTGCACTACTGGTTTGTGCACTGCCCGCGCATGGCCGCCCCGTACCCCGTGTGGCTCGACCTCTTCATGTCCGAGACCATGTACACCGACGAGATAATCGCCTGCATCAACGGGATAAAGTGCGCGATCTTTACGACGTCGGACGAGTGGTCGCGGCTGCTGACGGCGCACCAGATAGGGCGGAACAAGGGGTCGCACGACGTCGCGCCTATGTTTCGGATGGACCAGGCCGTGAGGGGACCGTCCCGTCCCTGGTAAAGAGCGACGGGGCCAAGAACTTTGCCAGCGCCCACGAGCGCGTGTTCAGGCACAACGCCGAGGGCAAGCCGTCGATGCACACAAGGCGCATCCACCTGGACGGCGACGCCAACACGAACCTCAAGGAGCGCGACAACGACACGCTGAGGGACTTTGTAGAGTCGTGCAGGGGGCTGAAGCGCCTCGACACGACGCACGTCGGGCTGCGCCGGATACACTTCAACGTCGCAAGGTCGCACGCGGGAATAGGCGGGCTGTGCCCCATGGAGGCGGCGGGGGTCGGCCTTGGGCATCCCGACAAGTGGTTCGCGCTCATCGCGAATGCGGCGGACTACAACAACGCCGTCAAGCTTGGGGAAATAAAGCCGGCCGCTGAGGCCTCGCCTCTCCAGTCGGGGTTTCAGGCGCGGCTGGAGTAGCGCACGTCGGCGGCGCGCGATCGATCAATTAAGGGCAGGCCCGTGGGCACGAATTTTGAGCAGAACCGTCGATGTCAAGGTATTCGGCAAACTCGGGCTTGCTACACCTGAAGCCCTTGGGCACTTCCCGCAGGCTGGCCTTTATCATCTTGATCTCGCTACCGGGCATGCAAAACCATCCCTTGCATGCTCAACTCTTCCTGCTGCATTCGCCCGCTTTTATGCGGCGCACTATGTCGTAGGGGTTGCACATCCTCTTGTTCTTCACCGTGCTCGAGTCGACCAGGGGGATGTGGCGGGCAAGCTCTTTGGCCTCTTTACGGCCCGAGCCTGCTCGGGGGTAGGGCCACGCTTGAGGGCCTTAGCGAACTCGTCCCACACATCGGGGGGCAACGGGGGTATTGGCGGCCTCACCATGAAACCGGCGGGAACAATGCCAGTATAAAAGTTGGCGGCCTTCAAACAAGGTTCTGTTATCCCAAAAGTCCTTCATCCCCGCCCCCCTTAGATGGGGGGAGCGGTAGGCCCATGAGTCGCACCGGCGGGGCCCTCGCGAGTGGCGGGGCGGGGCCCGAAGGGGCGGCGGAGTGGGCTGCACCGGCGGGGCCCTCGCGAGGGGCTGGGCGGGGCGGGGGAGCCTGCCGCGCTGGAACCCCTTGCCAGCGCCTCGCGGCGCCGCGCCGCCCTGCGCCCGGCGCTTTTCGTCATGGCATACCCCTTGTAGTGACTAGCCTCCAGGCCCAGGGCGCAGGGGCCGCCGCACAGGTCGAGCAGGAGCGGAAGGCGCCGCCCGGCAACGGCGCGCCGCGCCCCGCGGTTTTTGGGCGCCGGCATGCCCCCCGCCCCGGCGTACCCGCCCGCGGCGATCACGACATCGTGGAACATCATGACGATCTCCCAGGCCCAGAACCTGCCGCTACCGCCACCTGCGAGCTTTTCGCGCGCCTGCCCGCTGCCGCCCATCCGCCGTGTGCGCCGTCCCGCGCCCGCTGCCGCCCGCGCCGCCCCCGTCGTGGCGCCGGACGGCCCTGGCCCGCAGCAGGCAGGGGCGGCGGAGCGCGGCAGCCGCTGCCCGGCCCCCGCCAGACGGCCGCAGGGTGCCAGCGGGACGGCACGGGCCCGCAGCAGGCAGGGGCGGCGGAGCGCGGCAGCCGCTGCCCGGCCCCCGCCAGACGGCCGCAGGGCGCCAGCGGGACGGCACGGGCCCGCAGCAGGCCATCGGACGACCGGGCCGCCGCATCGCCTGCCGGGCGCCGATCGGCGCCCAAATCGACCCAAGTACGCACGCCGCCTCAAGCGGAAGGCGTTATAAGCGGCCCGCCGCGGCCACGGGCAATGCCCGCCCTAAAAAAAATGACCATCAAGGCGGTCCATATCGCCGACCTGGAGCCTATCCTGAAAAAATACGGGAGGGACGGCGCCTTTAGGAGCGGCTCCATGATGTGCGCCGTGTGCTCCGGTGCCGTAACCCCCGACAACGTCGGGAGCATAAAGTTCACCGAGGGAGGCCCGACGCTCGTGTGCAGCAAGGTCTCGTGCTACGAAGAGATCGTGCAGGCGCTCATGGAGCAGGCCACGAGCGCCCAAGGGTGACTCTAGGACGGAGCTGGGGCGCATGGCCCGCCGAGTGGACGATCAAGACGGCGCTCAGCGCCTTGGCGGGCCTGCTGATCTACCATATCGCAAATCCCGCCAAGGGGTGCTATGCACATTGTCGCATCCGTCGCCCAGCGCCGCTTTAGGGAACACCATGCATACCCCCAGGCCGCCCCGCGGCGCCGGCTCGGCCAGGAGGTCCCGCCGCCCATGTGCGCGGCGTTTGCGCTGCCGTTGCAAAAACCTCTTGGCGGCCCCGCGCTATTTCTTGCCGCCGGGCATGGCGAACTCAGAGCGCAGTTTTTCAATGTATGATTTCTTGTTGAACGAGAGGTACCCCGTCGCGGCGGGGTCTCGAAGCGTCAGGGAGGTTACCGCACCCACGGTCACGCTCTGGGGGACAATGCCGTGGTACTTCTCTGGCGGGCGTATCTCGCCTAGCCCGTAGGGGCGATCCACCGTGACGTATTCTGCAATAATCTCGCTCGACGTAAGCGCGTCGACGAGCCGCCTGAGAGCGCGCGGGTCGTAGCCGGGCAATATTCTGGACTGCGCCTTGTAGGATCGCATGGCATGGAACCAGGCTTGCCTGTCAGTGTGAAGTGCCGCGCGGCGGAGGCCATCCACGGCCTTGGCCTGCTCTTGGATGTCCCGGGGGATGGTCAGCCCAAACATCTTGTCGATGCTTACGCTAACGTTGAAGTTGATATCGTCGACTTCCAGGTCGTCATAGACGCTTTCGAGCGTGCGCAGGTTCCGTAGCCCAGATTCGAGCCAGTATTTCTCGCTCGTGTCGTCAGTGGTGCGGTTTGCCGCCGGCTTTATGTACACAAACCGGTCCAGCGCAGACTTGCTGACGAGCCCCTCCATGGTCACCAGGTATGTTTCGGCAGACGGCAGATCGTCTGCATCAAGCACGAATTCGCCCCCGACCCGCCGCCAGAGGTGCTTGTGATCGTTAAAAGAGTCGTCCATCATCCCGACGACGCTGGACCCGCCGTACGCTGGAAGGACTATTTTGTTGTGTCGCTTCCTCCACCCCTCAGGAACAGTCACCTTGAACGACATCTCGGATGTGCATCGTGTAAAGTTGATTGTCATGCTTCGCGTTTCTGGACGAAAATCCTCAAAGTGCTTTTTGATCCTGTCATACCAATCAATCACGGCGCTTGCGGCGGCAATGCTTCCACTAGTGTCGGGATTCAATTGCCATTTCCCCTACGTCCTTGTATGCGCCGGATTCGTCGGCCGTTATGGCAAGCGGTATTTCCAAGTGCACCCCAGTCTTCGCGCTGCGGCGGTCGTTGATTTGTATCGTTCTTCGGATTGGATCGTACTCGTTTCCAAGTACGTCGGCGTACCGGAACTCGACCACCAGCTTGTCTAGCGGGAGTCCCGCAGGCGGCACGATCGCCGTCTTCGATTCCAGCTGCAGGTTTTCGCCGAGCGTTCGGTCCACGATGTCGGAAAGAATGCCGGCGACGATTGCCAGCATGGTCGTGTGTATGTGGTTCATGATCTTTTCCTTGTCCGAGTCCGCAAGCCTGTGCAGCATGCGGGCCGCATCCTCATCTATCTTCCCCGTGCTGAGCATTCCCCTTATCGAGTCGTCGGACAGCATCTTTCCCCTGAACTCCTCCGCTATGAGCGCTACCGCCTCGGGATCTACCTCGACGGCGGGGCGGTCCGGCACGCCCCCGTCGGGATCGGCGACAGGGTCGCGCAGGAACCGCTCCAGAATCTCGTCCAGTAGCGACGTCCCGCGAGACACTATGCGCCCGCCGATGGTGCACCTTGCCCGCACCGTTATGTCGCCAAACCCAGAGAACTTTAGCCGGATCGGGACGGAGCGCCCGCTGGGCCCGCCATCGGCCAGGGAGAGGGCGTCCGGGGCGTCCGCGAATTCCAGCCGAGGGCGGAAGATTCTGACCGGCGTGACGCAGGTGTCGACGGAGCCGTCCTTCATGAAGAACGACGCCTTGACGGGCACCTCTTTCTTGAGATCTTTGAACGGCTCCTTCGTCGCCACGACGATCCCGAAATAGTCGTACTCGCTGCGGCGGGCCGTGTCTATGGCCTTGACGACCGTGCGGCCGTCCCGCTCCTCCCGGTCGAGGACGTTGATCGTGTCGGCTAGGCGCAGGGACTCGGGCAGCTCGAAGACTGCCTCGCTCAGGGCCGCCGTGGTGGCCTTTTCGATCTTTACTTTGATCGGAACCTCTTCCCTCGGCAGGGCCCAGCGGGGGCATCGGACATCGAACTTTGCCACCTGCACGGTGTACCGTGCTCGGGGCCCCTATTAAACCCAGTCGTCCGCCACACGCGAGAGCTCGGCATAAGTTCAGGTCCCCTACCTAGGTAACGCCTGAGCGAGGGGCGGCGTGGTGGCCGCCCCGTGAGGGGCGATGCATGGGATGCGGCCAGGGATGGCGGATGCGGAGGGGGGAGGGATCGCCCGCAGCCTGCATGATGGCGCCGCGCAGGGCGGCCCGCGGCCGCCCCGTGACGCGGCAGGAGCGCGGCATGCCGGCCCCATTCGGGCCCTTGGGCCTCTTCGCGGCGGCGCGTTCGGCGGCAGGCGGCCTAAACGGCGGTGGAGGGGCGGTCGGAGGGGGCCGATCGGCGGATCGGTCAAACCCCAGTCGGGGGCGGATTGGTTATGACGCCCCCTAGTACGATGGCTTGTCCGAGCCCGTTCCCTCGGTCGGATGAACCCGGACTTTCGGGTCATCCGATGCGCAGGGGGGCGGCACGGATGGCCTGATCGGAATGTGTCCGTTGCGAGGCCTTCGGCTTGAGCGGATGCGAAGCCTGATGCGCGGCGGCGGCTTTGGGGGGCGCCGCGGCCTGGGAGCTGCCTGACAATGCGGCATGCGGCGGCCCTGCCGGGCTTTGGTGCCGAGTAGGCTGATGCCGGCGGTGCGCGCAGCCGCCTGGCGCCGTTTGCGGCGCGGCCGCGGCGCGGCCGCGGCGCGGCTGGAGGGGAGGGCCATCGGCGGCCCTGCCGGCGGGGCCGGAGCCGATGCAGGTGCATCGGGCTCGGCATTGGGCTCGGGCTTCGCCGCGACGGGCTCGGGCTTGGCCGCGACGGCCTCAATCTCGGGCTCGGGCTCGGGCTTCGCCGCGACGGCCTCAATCTCGGGCTCGGGCTCGGGCTTCGCCGCGACGGCCTCAATCTCGGGCTCGGGCTCAGGCTCGGGCTCGGCCGCGACGGCCTCAATCTCGGGCTCGGCCGCGACGGCCTCAATCTCGGGCTCGGGCTCGGGCTTCGCCGCGACGGCCTCAATCTCGGGCTCGGGCTCGGGCTCGGGCTCGGGCTTGGGCTCGGGCTCGGCCACGACGGCCTCAATCTCGGGCTCGGGCTCGGGCTCGGGCTCGGGCTCGGTCTCGGCCGCGACTGGCTCGGGCTTCGCCGCGACGGGCTCGGGCTCGGGCTCGGCCGCCTCGGCCGCCGCCCTTGCCAGCCCGTCAAGGGGACCCTTCCCCCGGCGGGGCGCCTTCTTTGGGCCGCCCCACCGGTTCGGGGCCACCTGCCCGACCTTGAACAGGTCGGCGGGATCGGCCCCGCCGGCCAGGGCGACGAACGCCTTGTCGAGCCGCACGCCCTGCTTCTTGCACGTGAGGATGAAGGACACAATGACCGAGAACGCCCTTGCTCCCTCCTCCGTGCGCAGCTGGTAGCGGACGTTGCGCTGGGCCACGGGGTCGCCGCGGATGTCGCCCTCGACGGGGTTGTTCGTGGGAGGCATGTCCTTGAACATTAGGAAGGTGACGAGGTTTGCCCCCGCATTCTCTATCTCGGTGCGGGACGGGTGGCCCTCGGGCAGGCGCCGCGCGATGGCGAGCGCATCCTCCACTATGGCGTCGCGCACCTCCTTTGGCGCCGTGTCCATGCCCTTGATGCGCTCGTACAGGCCGCAAAAGTCGCCGTACGCGGCCCTCACGACGGGGTCGTCGGCCGTCGCGGCCGCCTTCTTGAAGTTGTTGATGACGTGCCTCCAGCACCGCTGGATCTCGTCGAGGATGATCTCGTACAACTTGTAGCCGTCGACGACGCCGACCAGGTGGCGGGCGAACGCGAGCTCTTCGTCGAATATCGACATGCCGCGGGACGGGCGCGCGACGACCATGGCGGCGCACGCGACCGCGACCACCCACAGGTAGCCCTGCTTGCCGAACATGCGCATGGTCGTCTCGTCAAAGTGGGCCCACCCCTTGGCCACGATCAGCTTTTCCAGGTGCTTCATGAAGGGCTCTAGCACGCGGGCGGCGGCCATGCGGGCGTTCATTATCGTCGAGGGGCAGAACGAGGCGTTGAGGAGGCCCTCCAGCTGCTCCGCGAGCTTGCGGTCCGTCGCCCCGAGCGCGTAGAGGATTATGAATTTTGAGATAAGGGCGGGGCCAAAGCACGTGCCCTCGATGTCGGGGGCGTTTGCCGGGCGCACCTCGCTGCGGCACCGCACGCACCACGCCAGGGGGAGGCGCAGCTGGTACACGTGCGTCCTGCCGTCGGCGTCGTCCCACTCGACGAATATCTTTGAGACGGTCTTTCCGAGCCGCACGAGCCTGGGGTGGAGGCACACCGGGCAGCGGCGGGCGGCGCGGTACCGGAGCGTCTTCTCCGGATGCAGGTCGTGCGAGGCGCCGGGGTGGTCCATGGCCGGCCCCCTGCTGGCGGGAGGCTTTGGGCTGCAGCACGATGCGATGATCTCCTCGTCGAACTTTTTGAGCACGTGGTTGGACAGGGGCGGCATGCCGCGCCGGCTGTTGGGCGTCTCATAGTACTTGAGCATGGACTTTAGCCTGCGCACCTCCGCCTCCAGCTCGCCGATCCTGCGCAGGTCCTCGGGGTTGTGGGACCCCGATGCGGCCCTGAGGGCCATCCTTGCGGCGCCGAGCTCCCGGCGCACATCCTCGGCGGTGCACAGGCCGGCGGCGCCCATCTCGATGATCCTGGCGACGATCGCCGCGAACCTGCCGGCGTCCTCCGTCCTGGCCATGTCCATCAGCTTCCTGTACTCGTCCGACTCTTCCGTGATGCGGTCAATGCTGCCGTGCAGCCGGATGCGATCGGCGCGCATGACGGCCCTCTCCCTGCCCGGCGCGTCGGGATCCAGCCGGATGCGATCGGCGCGCATGACGGCCCTCTCCCTGCCCGGCGCGTCGGGATCCAGCCGGATGCGGGTGACCGACGCGCAGCCGCAGGCGCACACCATGTCGATGGTCCTGCCGCCGTCTGCGTCGGTGTGGGGCATGTCGCTTCGCCCGCTACGCCCCGCCCCCGACCAACAACGGCGTGGTCAGCTGTCCTTAACACATTTGTGAAGAGTTCTACACCAACTGCCGGCGGCTCCGGCGGCCCCTGGCCGCGCCGAGCATCGCCCTCGGCGCCGGCGCGTCCCGGGCGGCCGTGTGGGGCAGGCACGCCTAGGGACCTGAACTTATGCGCCCGCCCGGCCGGCGGACGGCCCGGCGCCGGGGGGGCGGGGACGGGCCGCGGCGGGCCGCGGCGGGCCTGGCGGTGCGGCCCAGAATTCGCGACCGCGGGCCCGCACCGACCGACCGCGCGCAGCGCCGCGGCAACCCGCCGCGTTGCGACGAGGCGTGCCGCCTGTCGGGACCAAGGCGCGCCCCCCGCATGCACGGGGTGCAACCCCGCCCGCCCCCGCGCGCGGCCCCAGAGTCGAATGCAGTGTCAAAGGCGCAGAGCGATCGGGCGGCGGCCGGCAGGCCGTCGCGCGGCAGCCGCCCTCAAGGAACAGCCACCCGTGGGCGCGCGGGCCGTGCCTTGGAGCGCGTGCGCAAGGGGCCCTGCCCAGGGGAACTCGGCGTCTGGCATGCGCGCGGCACGACGGCGGCGCAAGGGGCCCGCGGCCCGCCGCGGGCGGGCGTCGGGGCGCAGGGCCCGCGGCGAGGCATGCCGGCCGCGGGCGCCCGCACATCCAATCCTGTGCAACGCGGTGCCGCGGCCGCCCGCGCCCGCGCTAGCGGGCATTGTCCTAGGTGAAGGGATGGCATTCACTTCCTCACAATCTTTTTGGCAATGATCTTGTCTGGCGGTATGGCCTTTGCCACGACGGCCAGTCTTTTTCCAACTTTGACCTTTAACGTCATCTGCGTCACATCCAAATTGTACTGGTTCAGGCCGTCGATCATGCGGCCAATCCGCCTGATCATGTTGGTGATTCTTACGGCCTCGATCTTGTCGACCGACTCGATTTGCTTGTTAAAAAGGTCGGAAAGAGACGGTGGTCACCCGCCATCACTCTCCCAGAACCTTGCGTAGTATGGCCTCTTCCGCGGCATCTACAGAGCGGTACGTGCAGGCGATCTTGTCTTCGCCCGGGTCGTATTCTCCATAGTCTTCCTCGTAGCTCGACTTTGTCTTCGCCATGCCGGCGCCGCCCTTGATTGGTATATGAACCTATCCTTTGACGGTCTTGGGCGTCGGGGCATGTGCTCAGGTCCACAGGCCACGGATGCCCGCCGACGCCTGTAACGCCACGCTGTCAGGGGTACGGCACTGGATGCCGTTGACAGGATCGGGGCGGGAGGGCGGCCCGGAGGGGCGGGAGGGCGGCCCGGAGGGGCGGGAGGGCGGCCCGGAGGGGCGGGAGGGCGGCCCGGAGGGGCGGGAGGGCGGCCCGGAGGGGCGGGAGGGCGGCCCGGAGGGGCGGGAGGGCGGCCCGGAGGGGCGGGAGGGCGGCCCGGAGGGGCGGGAGGGCGGCCCGGAGGGGGCGATTCCGGGCGAACAGCCTTGCACCATTGTGTCAGCTATGCTTGACACTTGCCAGTTAGGCGCTGGACGCGCCATGGCTCCGCATGCGGCACTTGCCGGGCGGCAGAACGGTGGCCGACGTGATATGCCCGCGCTGCTCGCACTGCTTTCCGGTGGAATTCTCCGAGGTGCTCGGCAAAGAGGGCCTGGCGCTGCGCAACGAGATTGCAAGGCTGGTCCGGGCGATGGCCGGCATCGAGGAGGACACGGAAAGGGCGATCGCCCTGGCCGACCAGAGGGCGGAGGCGGCGCGATCAAAGTCCGCCGCCGACGTTGCGGCGTCGCGCGCCGACATGTCGCACTTTAGGGACAGGGCGGAGAGGGTGGAGGCGGCCCTTGCGGACGCCGAGCGCAGGCTCGCGGAGCTGTCGGACGGGCACAACCCCTCCGACGCGGCCCTGATCGCGTTTCTGCGCGCCAGGATAAAGGATCTCGAGGCCAAGATTGCGTACTATGAGAATGCAAACAGCCGCGGCGGCATGCCGTCGCTGCGCAAGGGCCAGGCCAAGAGGATGGAGGTTCAAAGGGCCAGGTCGTGCCGCAGGAACGGCGGCACGGCGGCGCCGTTCGGCGCGTCCATGGGCCACGCCGGCGTGTCCCACCACGCAAAGCCCGAGAGCACCGACTTTTACAAGGCGCCCGGCTGCTGCGGCCGCTGCGACTCGGCCGCGGTAAGGGGCCTGCGCCCCCTCAACAAGGTGTACCGCGAGTTTACGGACCCGGCACGAACGTGCTGCACACGCTAATGCTGTCGATCGGGCGCGTGTGGTGCCCGAGGTGCTGCCGCGTGACGATCGCCGAGTCGCCGAGCATCGAGGGCACGTGGTACGGGGTGGTCGCGCTGTCCCGGCTCGTCGCCCTGTACCTGGCGCGCGGCGTCGACAGGGAGACGGCCCGCCTGCTGGACACCCTGTACGGCTTTGAGGCAGGCGCCAACTCGCTGTGGAACGCGCGCAGGGCGGTCGTCCGCAGGCTCGGCCCGTTCATGGCCCTCCTGGAGGAGCTGATAGCGGCCTCGACGTACTGCCACCTCGACGAGACCCGGTACCCGCGGGCCGACTGCGGCGGCAAGGGGCACGCCTGGGCGGCGGCCTGCCGGTGGGCCGCCATGATCGTATTCCACAGGTCCCGCTCGGCCGACATATTCGACGAGGCGCTCGCGTTCCTGCGCGGCGCCGTCGCCGTCGTCGACGGCTATCCCCTGTACAGGGCCATCCTCGGCGAGATACAGCGCTGCTGGAGGCACATCGTCAACAACCTAAAGGCGGCCGCCGCGCGCGCCACCGGCGCAGAGGCGGGAGCGGTCCGCGAGCAGTACACCCGGCTGTGCTCGCTGTACGAGCGCATCAAGGACATGGACACGGCGTCAAGGGCGGAGCGCGACAGCATACTCGCGCAGGCGCGCGCGATAGCCGAGGCGCTCCCCGAGGACCACCCGTCGCGCATCGAGATCCTCAACGCCGGCGAGGCCCTTGTGGCGTTCCTAAAGTACGCGGACATGCCGCCGACGAACAACTTTGACGAGTGCATAATCAGGAGGGGACCCGTCATGAACCGGAACGTGAGGTACCTGCTCCGCACCGAGGAGGGCGCCCGCGTCCTCGGCACGCTCGTGTCGTTCCACATTACGTGCAGGCTGCAGGGGCTCGACATGGCGGACACGCTGCTCCGGATACTGCGCGGCGAGGATCCGCGCAAGATCTTCAAGGCCGTCGCCGTTGCCGCGGGGGCCTCCGCCCGCTCCCAAAAGACCATGAGGCACGCCGTCGCGCAGCTGCAGCTGCTGGTGCGGCAGGAGCCCGATCCCGAGCCCGAGCCCGAGCCCGAGCGACTCTCCGGCCCACCGGCGCAGGAGCAGCCGCCTCTGCCCGCCTCCCGCAACCTCCCCGTCCTGGCGCAGCCCGCCTCCCGCAACCTCCCCGTCCTGGCGCAGCCCGCCTCCCGCAACCTCCCCGTCCTGGCGCAGCCCGCCTCCCGCAACCTCCCCGTCCTGGCGCAGCCCGCCTCCCGCAACCTCCCCGTCCTGGCGCAGCCCGCCTCCCGCAACCTCCCCGTCCTGGCAGCGCAACCGCAGGCTGCGCCGAACCTGCTCCCCGACCTAGAGGCGAGCCTGCAGGAGCCGCGCCCGGCAAAGGCTCCCGCCGGGCTCGCCCGCCAGGCAATGCGAAAAGCACCGCGCAGGAAAGGGTCGCCGCGCCCGGCAAAGGCTCCCGCCGGGCTCGCTCCTGCCCGTGGCAAGCCCGCAACGCCGTCACCGTCTACGCGGTCCGCCGCCCGCACCGGGCGGTCGTGGCCCCTGGCCACGGCGCGGCGCCGGCCGCCGCGGCCGCCGCCGCGGCATCATGCCAAGAACAGGCAGGTTCCGATCGAGCCGCCCGTGCCGCCCCCCTGCGCACCCGGTCGCCCGACATGTCGGGAGGGCCGGGCCAGATCAAGGGGCCGACAAGGCATCAATCCAGGGACGGCACTGCAAAACCCGCCCCCTGCCTAGGCTTGGACGGCTGCTGCCCGGAGCCTGTGACCATCCTCCCGCCCCCGCCCCAGCCGCCCCTGATTTGCGGCTGTAGGCGCCTTCATGCCGACCCTGTGCCGCGGCCGCCCCGCGGCGCATCCCGCCCTGCCGCAGCATGCGAACCGCATTGCAAGCCCCTTCCCTCTCGCCCCCACCACTGCTTCACGCCCTTGCAGTCTGCCAGGCCGCCATCGGCGGCCCATCAAGCCCTGCAAAGTGTGCGCGCCCTGTCGCCCCGCCCCAAGGCCGCATGCGACGCCCCTCCAGCCCCAGCTAGCGCTGTAGACCTGAGCACATGCGAGAGCTCGGGTGCCAGGGGCGCGGGCCAGCCCAGGCGCCGTTGCAACCCAATGCGGGCGATCAGTGCCGCATCCCTAGGCGGTCATGATGGCGGGCGGGGGCGCAAGCCCGCAGGAAAAGGCGCGCCTTCGGGGCCGGTCCGGGGCCGCCAGGCCAGGGCCCGGCGGGCAGCCGCAGTGTGTCCCAACAGGGCAGAGGCGCCCGGATGCACGGGCCGCCCCGCGTCGACTGCCCGGCCGCGGCCCGCGGGCCGGAGGACGCCCGGACGGCTGCCAAACCCCTCCCCGCCTGCCAATCAGGGAGACGGAATGCCGGCCGGACGTTCCGCCCGGCGGGGCGGGGCGGCCCGCGGCGTCCTACCCCGCGGGCTCTGCGCACGAGGCGGTGTACGTGACGATCTGCGACGTCTCGGCCACGGGGGCAGTGCCTAGCGGCACGGCAAGCCGGAACTGGAGGTCTGCCTGCCCGGCGGTGGACAGGGGCAGCCCAATCTCGCCGTTCATGGGCTCCCACTCCCCGCCGGCGCGGGGCAGGACGCTCGTCGCGTTGGCCGGCATTGTTGTAGCGGCGGCGCCCTCGACCCTCCAGACGTCCGCGCTTATCGACACTTCGGACAGCGGCATCGATCCCGCGCCCGACACCGTTTGGCCTACGGGCCTCGACTGCATGCCGGGGCGCAGATCCTCGACAAACTCGATCACGCGCGGCTTGACGGAGATGCCGCAGGCGGGCATGACTGAACCTCCCTCGGGCCCCCTCGCCGTGCCGAACGGCGTCAGGTGGTACGTGTAGATGACCTTGTCGGTGCCCGAGTCGATCTCGCACTCGCCGGCGCCGCCGAGCTGGGCGTGCACCGTGCCCGCCTGGTCGTCCACGCTGGCCGCGCCGTCGATCTCGCACATCGTTGCGATCGGCACCACCGCACCGTCCGCCCCCGCTAGGTAGAACGCGCTGCCGTTGGCCTGGCCGGCGAGCAGGATGCGGACGGGCTGGCTGAACGCAATGCGCGTCCCGTCCTCGTTGCCGCCCACCTCGACGACGCGCAGCACCCTGATGCCCGAGGCGTTCGACGCGCCAAAGGCGTCGGCGACGGCCTCGCGCGTCGGCGGCGCCTGCGAGACGTACAGCGAGATGAGGCCGCCGGCGGTGACGTTCCACACCGTGGCGCCCCGCGGGAGCGAGACCTCGGCGAACGAGGCTATCAGGGCGACGCGGTCGTGCGAGCCGGGCAGGGTTACCGACCCGTCGGCGCCGGCGGGCAGGCCGGAGACGTTGACCGCGGGGCGGGCCGAATCGCCGGCGGCCGTCGCGTTGACGGCGCGCACGAACCCGTCCGGTTGGATCGCCACGACCGGGGACATGCCGCGCGGCGCGAGCGCATCCTCGCCTGCCGTGATGTTGATCCGGTCGGCCGTGAACTCGTACCGCGCGCTGCCCATTGCAAACTCCAGGCCAGTGTTCAGCGCGATCGAGCCGGTCTGCATGCGGTCCACCGCCCCTCCGCCGAACTCGACGGTGTGCACGCTCGTCCCGAGCCCCGACACGCCGCCGGGGAGCGGATTTCTCTCGCCGGCGCCGCCATCCAGCGTGATCGCCCCGTACACGGGCCCCGTGTGGTTGGCCGGCGCGCCGAGCTGCCTGCTGTACTCGATTCGGACCGTGCTCGGCCCCGTAAACGACGCGCCGGCCGAGGCGGCGACGGGGCCGGCCAGGCCCCGCAGGGATATGCTTGACGAGGCGGACAGCGATCCGGCCGAGCCCGGCTCGGGCAGCGTCAGGTTTGCGGGGTTGCCGGCCGGGTCGGCGATTCCGGCGCCCGACAGGGCGCCCGTGCCGTTGTAGGACAGGCCGTCCGTGCGGTCGCCGATCCGCACCTCGTACGAGAATGACAGCGTGGCCGTGCCGTTGCCCGACTGGTACAAGGCAGTCCCCGACGCGTTTCCGCCCGCGTTGAGGGCCAGCGAGGGTGAGGCGGCTTCCGGCGGCCAGGCCACGGCCTCGGTAAAGACGACGTTTATCCCGATTTTCTCGCCGGCGCCGTACGTGCCGGTCGCGTTCGTCGACGCGACGCGCTCGACTCGGGGAGGCGCGGCGTCGACCGCAATGCCAGACCCGGCGAGCGAGCCGGTCGAGCCTGTATCCGGCAGTGCCAGGGCGGCAGCGTTGCTGGCAGTGTCCGTTATCGAGCCGCCGTTGAGGGACAGGGCCGACGTTCCCGCATAGTCGAGCGGGCCGCCCGAGTCGTCCCCGGCCGCAACGGTGTACTCGAACGCGAGGTTCTGCGTGCCCGACCCAGACTCGTACGCGGCCGCGCGGTCGGTGTCGCCCGTCTCGAGCGTCAGCGTAGGCGCGCCGCCCGACGCGTCGACCGTCACGGTCTCGTTGAAGACGACCACGATGCGGATCGTGCCGCCAGCGGTGTACGTGCCGGTCTGGTTCGGCGACCAGACGCGCTCGACTGCCGGCGCGGCCGTGTCGATCGAGATGGCGCTCGAGCCGCTCAGCGACGCCGGGTCGCCCGAGGACGGCAGGACATGCCAGGCTGTAGGGGGCGGGGTGCCCACGGTGGCCGTGATCGCGGAGGCGCCCACCAGATCGCCCTCGTAGGCCAGGCGATCCGCGGCGTCGCGCGGCTGCACCACGTACACGAATAGGAGCGTCTCGCCGGGGCTGCCCGACGAGTACACGGCCCGCGCCTCCCCGCCCGCGTTGAGCGCAATGTGCGGCCTCGGCGTCGCGCTGCCATCTACGCGGACGGCCTCGTTGAACGCGACGGTGACGTTGATGCGCGCGCCCGCGCCGTACGCGCCGTCGTCGTCCGGCGAGGCGACGCTCACCACGGACGGGATGTCCCCTTCGATCTGAATACTCTTGGCGGCGAGCTGGGATCCGGGCGTGCCTAGGCCGGGCAGCGCCAGCCTGGCGGGGTTGCCTGCGAGGTCCTTGATGGATCCCCCGTCCAGCATCAGCGCCCCGGCGCCGTCGTAGTCGAGCGTGCCGATGCGGTTGTCCGGCAGGACGCGGTACGCGAACGTCAGCGTCTCGCCGGGGCTGCCCGACGAGTACACTGCCCGCGCTGGGCCGCCGTCGCCGTCCGCATTGAGCTCGACGAACGGCTTGCCCGTCGCCGTCACGGTCTCGTTGAAGCTGACGTGCACGTGCACCTGCTGGTTCGGATAGTACGTCTGCGTCGTGTTCGGCGACGTGACCGACACGACGCCGGGGCGGACGCCGTCGACGACCAGGGCCTTTGAGCCGGCGAGCGTGCTACCGACGGTCAGGCCCGACAGGGACAGCGAGGCCTGGGTGGCGGGGTTGTCGGCGCCGTCCGTGATCGAGCCGCCGTTGAGTGACAGGGCCGACGCGCCGTTGTAGTCCAGGTCCGTCGACGCGTCGTTCTCCGCTACCGTGTACTGGAACACCAGGCTCTGCCCCGGCGACCCCGAAACATACTCGGCGCGGCGGATCGTGTCTCCCGTCGCGAGCTCAAGGTACGGCGTCCCGCCCGTCGTGTCGACCGTCACGTCGTTGTCGAATCTGACGGTGACGTTGATCAGGGAGCCGATCCCGTACGTGCCGTCGTCGTCGGGCGAGGAGACGGAGTCGACGGTCGGGCGGACGCCGTCGACGACCAGGGCCTTTGAGCCGGCGAGCGTGCTACCGACGGTCAGGCCCGACAGGGACAGCGAGGCCTGGGTGGCGGGGTTGTCGGCGCCGTCCGTGATCGAGCCGCCGTTGAGTGACAGGGCCGACGCGCCGTTGTAGTCCAGGTCCGTCGACGCGTCGTTCTCCGCTACCGTGTACTGGAACACCAGGCTCTGCCCCGGCGACCCCGAAGCATACTCGGCGCGGCGGATCGTGTCTCCCGTCGCGAGCTCAAGGTACGGCGTCCCGCCCGTCGTGTCGACCGTCACGTCGTTGTCGAATCTGACGGTGACGTTGATCAGGGAGCCGATCCCGTACGTGCCGTCGTCGTCGGGCGAGGAGACGGAGTCGACGGTCGGGCGGACGCCGTCGACGACCAGGGCCTTTGAGCCGGCGAGCGTGCTACCGACGGTCAGGCCCGACAGGGACAGCGAGGCCTGGGTGGCGGGGTTGCCGGCGCCGTCCGTGATCGAGCCGCCGTTGAGTGACAGGGCCGACGCGCCGTTGTAGTCCAGGTCCGTCGACGCGTCGTTCTCCGCTACCGTGTACTGGAACACCAGGCTCTGCCCCGGCGACCCCGAAGCATACTCGGCGCGGCGGATCGTGTCTCCCGTCGCGAGCTCAAGGTACGGCGTCCCGCCCGTCGTGTCGACCGTCACGTCGTTGTCGAATCTGACGGTGACGTTGATCAGGGAGCCGATCCCGTACGTGTCGTCGGCGTCGGGCGAGGAGACGGAGGCGACGGTCGGGCGGACGCCGTCGACGACCAGGGCCTTTGAGCCGGCGAGCGTGCTACCGACGGTCAGGCCCGACAGGGACAGCGAGGCCTGGGTGGCGGGGTTGCCGGCGCCGTCCGTGATCGAGCCGCCGTTGAGTGACAGGGCCGACGCGCCGTTGTAGTCCAGGTCCGTCGACGCGTCGTTCTCCGCTACCGTGTACTGGAACACCAGGCTCTGCCCCGGCGACCCCGAAACATACTCGGCGCGGCGGATCGTGTCTCCCGTCGCGAGCTCAAGGTACGGCGTCCCGCCCGTCGTGTCGACCGTCACGTCGTTGTCGAATCTGACGGTGACGTTGATCAGGGAGCCGATCCCGTACGTGTCGTCGGCGTCGGGCGAGGAGACGGAGGCGACGGTCGGGCGGACGCCGTCGATGACCAGCGTGTCGCCCGGGCTAGAGAGCAGGCCGTCACTGCCTGGGGCGGGCAGTCCAAGGACGGCGTTGTTGCCGGCAGCGTCCCTGATCGTGCCGCTGTTGAGGTCAATGGTGGCGGCTGTGTTATAGTCCAGGTCGGCGGACATGTCGCCCTCCGCGACCTCGTACGTGAACGCCAAGACGTCCGCCGCGGTCGACACCGTCGTGTCGTACGCGGCGTACCTGTTGGTCGCGCCCGCATCGAGCAGAATGCGCGGCGCCCCCGTAACCGCTACATCCTCGTTGAACTCTACGTTGATCTGAATGCTGTCGCCGATGCCGTACGTGCCGCTCTGGGTCGGCGACTCGACCGACGTGACTATGGGGGCGTCGGTGTCCGTCTTGACGTTGCTCGTGCGCCCGAGCGAGCCCGGCTCGCCCGGCGCGGCCAGCCTCATGTTCCAGTCGTTCCCCGCGCCGTCCTTTATCGTCCCCCCCTGCAGGGCGCCGGTCCCGTTGTAGTCCAGGCGGGCGGCGTTGTCGCCGGTCCCCAGCACGCGCGTGAACTCGAGCTGCCTGCTCCCGTTGCCCGAGGAGAACGTGGCATTCTCGGGCCCCCCGGTGAAGTTGAGGGTCAGTACCGGCTCACTCCCCTGCACGACGAATACGTCCTCGTTGAAGTTCACGCGGACTGTTACGGTCTCGCCGGAGGCATGCGTGCCGTCCGCGGCCGTGACGTTGCGCACGAACGGCCTGATGCCGTCGACCTTTATGGTGGTCCGCCCGTCCGAAAGCGACCCCGAACTGCCCGGATTCGGCAGAAAGCAACGGTAGCCCTGACCCGTGAAGGTCTGTAAATCAGCACCGCCTGAGGGATTGCCCCACCAGAGCGAGTTTTGCGAATCGATGTAGTCCAGCCTGTCCGAGGTGTCGTTCTGCTGCACCGTGTACCGGTAGATGAGGCCGGTAAGGGCGCTCTGAAGGTTGTTGCTCGGCGGAGTGTGACTGTAGTAAGTTGCGTTCCTGTCGACTGCGCCGGTCTCCATCACAAGGATCGTGGTGCGGATCCAATGGTGGGAGGACGTGCCTCCTATCCTGTCGTTAGAATGGGTACTGGTAGGACCGATGTGGATGTCGATCGGGTCGCCGATCCCGTACGTGCCGGCGGACGTGTCAAACCGGATGGTCAGAGTTTTATCAGGGAAGTAGTTGTTGCACTTTTGGGGGCCGGGGTGGCCGGCGTACGCCTCCGGTAACAGCTGGCCAAGTTGCGGGGCAGGGGCGCCAAACCAGCCGCCTGCTTGAAGTGATGCCGTCTCGGCCCACGGCTGGTCAGGATGGAACGGCGGCGCTGTTGCTACGCCGTCGCCGGGCCACGAAAGGGGTACCGCCGCCATCGCCAAGGCGATCGCTGTAGTGGCCAGCGCTACTGCGGCAGTCCGTTGCGCTGTGCCGGCGCGGCCGCTCCGCGACCCCCCCCCCCCTCGGAAGGCTACCGTGCGGCCTTTGCAACGCCATACGCGCGCCGCGCCCCGACCCCCCCTATTAAAAGGGTGGCAATGGGGGCCGCACGGGCGGGGCACAGCACCGGCGCTCCTGGCGCGCCGCCTGCAAGGGCGGCGGAACAGGGGCAGACTGTCTGCGGCTGGTTGCCCGGCCTACGGCGCCCCCTCCGCGCACGAGGCGGTGTACGTGACGATCTGCAACGTCTCGGCCACGGGGGCAGTGCCGGGCGGCACGGCGAGCCGGAACTGGAGGTCTGCCTGTCCGTCGGCCAGGGGCAGTCCAACCTCGCCGTTCATGGGCGTCCACGCCCCGCCGGCGCCGCCAGGCAGGACGCTCGTCGCGTTGGCCGGCATTACCACAGTGGCGGCGCCCTCGACCTTCCAGTCGCCCGCGCTTATCGACACTTCGTACAGCGGCATCGATCCAGCGCGCGTCACCGTCTGGTTTACGGGGTCAGACTGCACGCCAGCGCGCAACTCGCCGAACTCGATTGCGCGCGGCTTGACGGAGATGCTGCAGTCGGGCATGACGGAACCGCCCCCTGGCCCCCTCGCCGTGCCGAACGGAGTCAGGTGGTACGTGTAGATAATCTTGTCGGCGCCCGAGTCGATCTCGCACGCGCCGGCGCCGGCTCTGTCGAGCTGCCTGTGCACCGTGGCCGTGTCGTCGGCGTCGCACATCCTCGCGATCGGCACCACCGTGCCGTTCGCCCCCAGGTAAAACGCGCTGCCGTTGGCCTGGCCGGCGAGCAGGATGCGGACGGGCATCTCGAACGTAATCCGCGTCCCGTTCTCGTTGCCGCCCACCTCGACGACGCGCAGCACCCGGATGCCCGTGCCGTCGGACGCGCCAAAGGCGGCGGCCACGGCCGCGGGCGCCGGCGGCTCTTGCTGGTACACGTACAGCTCTAGCAGGCCGCCGGGAACGTCCGGCACCGCAACGCCCGGCGGGAACGAGACCTCGGCGAACGAGGCAATTATGGCGACGCGGCCGCCCGAGTCGGGCAGGGCTGCAAGGCCGGAGACGTTGACCGCGGGGCGGGCCGAATCGCCGGCGGCCGTCGCGTTGACGGCTCGCACGAACCCGTCCGGCTCGATCGCCACGACGGGCGACCCGCCGCGCGGCGAGAGCGTGCGCGCGGTCTCGCCGGCCGTGATGTTGATCGAGTCGGCCGTGAACTCGTACCGCGCGCTGCCCACCGCAAGCTCCAAGTCCGTGTTGAGCGCGATCGAGCCGGCCTGCCCGGACGCCACGCCGGCCCCGCCGAACTCGACGGTGTGCACGCTCGTCCCGAGCCCCGACTCGCCGCCTGGGAGTGGATTCCTCTCGCCGGCGCCGTTTGCTAGCGTTATCGTGCCGTACACGGGCCCCGTGTGGTTGGCCGGCGCGCCGAGCTGCCTGCTGTACTCGATTCGGACCGTGTTCGGCCCCGTAAACGACGCGTCGGCCGAGGCGGCAACGGGGCCGGCCAGGCCCAGCAGCGTTATCGAGGACGAGGCGGACAGCGAGCCGGCCGAGCCCAGGGCAGGCAGCGTCAGGTTTGCAGGGTTGCCGGCCAGGTCAGCAATGCCACTACCCGACAGGGCGCCCGTGCCATTGTAGGACAGGTCGTCCGTGCGGTCGCCGATGCGCACCTCGTACGAGAATGACAGTGTGGCCGTGCCGTTGCCCGACGTGTACGCGGCAACCGCCGGCGAGTCCCCGCCCGCGTCAAGGGCCAGCGAGGGTGTATTCCCGGTGTATGCCACGGCCTCGGAAAAGACGACGTTTATCCCGATTTTCTCGCCGGCGCCGTACGTGGCAGTCGCGTTCGTCGACGCGACGCGCTCGACATAGGGAGGCGCGGCGTCGACTGCGAGGCCCGACTCGGCGAGCGAGTCGGTCGAGCCTAGATCCGGCAACACAAGGGCGGCGTCGTTGTTGGCAACGTCCCTTATCGAGCCGCCGTTGAGGGAGAGGGCCGACGTTCCCGCGTAATCGAGTGGGCCGCCCGAGTCGTCCCCTGGCGCGACGGTATACTCGAACGCGAGGGCCCGCGTGCCCGACCCCGACTCGTACGCGGCTTCGCGGTCCGTGGAGCCCGTCTCAAGCGTCAGCGTGGGCACGCCGCTCGACGCGTTGACCGTCACGTTCTCGGATAAGTCGACCACGATGCGTATCGTGTCGCCTGCGGTGTACGTGCCAGTCCGGTTAGGCGACCAGACGCGGTCGACGGCCGGCGCGACCGTGTCGATCGAGATGGCGCTCGAGCCGCTCAGCGACGCCGGGTCGCCCGAGGACGGCAGGACATGCCAGGCTGCAGGGGGCGGGGTGCCCACGGTGGCCGTGATCGCGGAGGCGCCCACCAGATCGCCCTCGTAGGCCAGGCGATCCGCGGCGTCGCGCGGCTGCACCACGTACACGAATAGGAGCGTCTCGCCGGGGCTGCCCGACGAGTACACGGCCCGCGCATCCTCGCCCGCGTTGAGCGCAATGTGCGGGCGCGGCGCGCCGGCGTCCACGCGGACGGCCTCGTTGAACGCGACGGTGACGTTGATGCGCGCGCCCGCGCCGTACGCGCCGTCGTCGTCCGGCGAGGAGACGCTCACCACGGACGGGATGTCCCCTTCGATCTGAATACTCTTGGCGGCGAGCTGGGATCCCGGCGCGCCGGGGCCGGGCAGCGCCAGCCTGGCGGGGTTGCCGGCCAGGTCCTTGATGGATCCCCCGTCCAGCATCAGCGCCCCGGCGCCGTCGTAGTCGAGCGTACCGATGCGGTTGTCCGGCAGTACGCGGTACACGAGCGTCAGATTCTCGCCGGGGCTGCCCGACGAGTACACGGCCCGCGCGGGGCCGCCGTCGCCGTCCGCGTTGAGCCCGACGAACGGCTTGCCCGTCGCCGTCACGGTCTCGTTGAAGATGACGTGCACGTGCACCTCCTGGTTCGGGTAGTACGCCCTTGACGCGTTCGGCGACGTGACCGACACGACGCCGGGCCGCACGCCGTCGACGACCAGGGCCTCCGAGCCGGCGAGCGTGTCCGCGCCGGACAGGGACGACAGGGACAGCGAGGCCGGGGTGGCCTCGTTGCCAGCGCCGTCCGTGATCGAGCTGCTGTTGAGGGACAGGGCCGACGCGCCGTTGTACTCTAGGTCCGTCGACGTGTCGTTCTCCATTACCGTGTACCTGAACAGCGCGTCCTGCCCCGACCCCGAGACGTACACGGCGCTGCGGTCGGTGTCTCCCGTATCCAGCTCAATGTAGGGCGTCCCGCCCGTCGTGTCGACCGTCACATCGTTGTCGAACCTGACGGTGACGTTGATCACGGAGCCGATCCCGTACGTGCCGCCGTCGTCGGGCGAGGAGACGGAGTCGACGGTCGGGCGGACGCCGTCGACGACCAGGGCCTCCGAGCCGGCGAGCGTGTCCGCGCTGGTCAGGCCCGACAGGGACAGCGAGGCCGGGGTGGCCTCGTTGCCGGCGCCGTCCGTGATCGAGCCGCCGTTGAGGGACAGGGCCGACGGAGCGCCGTTGTAATCCAGGTCCGTCGACGTGTCGTTCTCCATTACCGTGTACTGGAACAGCAGGCTCTGCCCCGGCGACCCCGAGACGTAGTCGGCGGTGCGGTCGGTCTCGCCCGTCTCAAGCAGCAGGGCGGGCGTCCCGCCCGTCGTGTCGACCGTCACGGTGTCGTCAAACGTGACCGTGACGTTGATCACGGAGCCGATCCCGTACGTGCCGCCGTCGTCGGGCGAGGAGACGGAGTCGACGGTCGGGCGGACGCCGTCGACGACCAGGGCCTCCGAGCCGGCGAGCGTGTCCGCGCCTGACAGGGACGACAGGGACAGCGAGGCCGCGTTGGCGCGGTTGCCGGCGCCGTCCGTGATCGAGCCGCTGTTGAGGGACAGGGCCGACGCGCCGTTGTAATCCAGGTCCGTCGACACGTCGTCTTCCGTCACTGTGTACTGGAACAGGAGATCCGCGCCCGACCCCGAGACGTAGTCGGCGGTGCGGTCGGTCTCGCCCGTCTCAAGCAGCAGGGTGGGCGTCCCGCCCGTCGTGTCGACCGTCACGGTGTCGTCAAACGTGACCGTGACGTTGATCACGGAGCCGATCCCGTACGTGCCGCCGTCGTCGGGCGAGGAGACGGAGTCGACGGTCGGGCGGACGCCGTCGACGACCAGGGCCTCCGAGCCGGCGAGCGTGTCCGCGCCGGACAGGGACGACAGGGACAGCGAGGCCGCGTTGGCGCGGTTGCCGGCGCCGTCCGTGATCGAGCCGCTGTTGAGGGACAGGGCCGACGCGCCGTTGTAATCCAGGTCCGTCGACACGTCGTCTTCCGTCACTGTGTACTGGAACAAGAGGTCCTGCCCACCCGACCCCGAGACGTACCGGGCGCTGCTGTCGGTCTCGCCCGTCTCGAGCAGCAGGGCGGGCGTCCCGCCCGTCGTGTCGACCGTCACGGTGTCGTCAAACGTGACCGTGACGTTGATCACGGAGCCGATCCCGTACGTGCCGCCGTCGTCGGGCGAGGAGACGGAGTCGACGGTCGGGCGGACGCCGTCGATGACCAGCGTGTTGCCCGACAGGCCGTCGTTGCCGGGGGCGGGCAATGTAGTGTTGGCGTTGTTGCCGGCAACGTCCCTGATCGTGCCGCTGTTGAGGTCGATGGTCGCGGCTGTGTTATAGTCCAGGTCGGTAGACACATCGCCCTCTGCGACCTCGTACGTGAACGCCACGACGGTCGCCGCGGTCGATACCGTCGTGTCGTACGTGGCGTACCTGTCGGTGTCGCCCGTCTCGAGCAGAATGCGCGGCTCCCCCGTGACCGCTACGTCCTCGTCGAACGTGACGTCGATGCGGATGCTGTCGCCGAGGCCGTACGTGTTACTTGCGGCCTGCGTTGAAACCGTCGTGACTTCCGGGGCGTCGGTCTCGGTCGCGATCTCGCTAGTGCGGCCGAGCGAGCCTGGCTCGCCGGGCGCGGCCACCCTTGTCCAGTTCACGGGGTTGTCCGCGACATCCCTTACGTCTCCCAGCAGGGCGTTGGTCGCGTTGTAGTCCAGGCGGGACGTCTCGTCGCCTGGCTGCACCGTGTACCCGAACACGAGTGACGCGCTCCCGTTGCCCCTGGCGTACGTGGCGTTCCTGTACGTCCCGTCAAAGTCGAGGTTCAGCTTTGGCTCGCTCCCCTGCGCGACATAGACGGGCTCGCTAAAGCTCGCGTTGAAGCTCAGAGTCCTGCCGGCGCCGTACGTGCCGTCCGCCACGAGGGCCGTGACGCTGTCCAGAGCCGGCCTGATGCCGTCGATCTTGATGGTGGTCCGCCCGTCCGAGAGCGACCCCGGACTGCCCGGATTCGGCAGGATGCAACCGAAGCTATCACCACCGGTAACCTCAGTTTCGGCAATGTTGGCACCGTGTGGACTAGTGGGATCGCCCCACCAGAGCGAGTTGCTCGAATCGATATAGTCCAGGCGGTCCGATGTGTCGTTCACCTGCACGGTGTACCGGTAGATGATGCTTGTAAGTGAGGACGCATGGCTGTCGCCGGGAGTCTGGCTGTAGTAGGTTGCATTCCTGTCGACCGCGCCGGTCTCCATCACAAGGATGGTGTCGCGTATCCAATGAGCAGCTGACGTCCCCCCAAACCGATGGGCAGAATTAACAGGAGCGACGCTGATGTCGATCGAGTCGCCTATCCCATACGTGCCGGTGGACGTGATGAACCGGAGGTTTATTCCCTGACTTCCAAAGGTGTTGGTGTTGCACCTTTCGGGGACGCCGTCGTGGCCGGCGTACGCCTCCGGTAACAGCTGGCCAAGTTGCGGGGCAGAGGCGCCAAACCAGCCGCCCCCTGCTTGAAGTGATGCCGTCTCGGCCCACGGCTGGTCAGGATGGAACGGCGGCGCTGTTGCTCCGTCGCCGGGCCACGAAAGCGGAGTAACCGCCATCGCCAAGGCGATCGCTGTAGTGGCCAGCGCTACTGTGGCAGTCCGTTGCGCTGTGCCGGCGCGGCAGCTCCGCGACCCCCCCCCCCCCTAGGGGGCTATCGGCCGCTCTTTTCAGCGCCATACGCGCGGCGCGCCCTTCACCTCCTATTAAAAGGGTCGTAACGGGGGACGCGCGGGCACACCACGCGCCGACGCCCCACGTCCGCCGCCAGTGGAGGGGCGGCGGAACATGGGCCGAATGCCTGTGTCGGGCTGCCCGGCCTACGGCGCCCCCTCCGCGCACGAGGCGGTGTACGTGACGATCTGCAATGTCTCGGCCACTGGGGCAGTGCCGGACGGCACGGCGAGCCGGAACTGGAGGTCAGCCTGCCCGCCGGCCAGGGGCAGTCCAACCTCGCCGTTCATGGGCGTCCACGCCCCGCCGGCGCCGCCAGGCAGGACGCTCGTCGCGTTGGCCGGCATTACCACAGTGGCGGCGCCCTCGACCTTCCAGTCGTCCGCGCTTATCGACACTTCGTACAGCGGCATCGATCCAGCGCGCGTCACCGTCTGGTTTACGGGGTCAGACTGCGCGCCGGCGCGCAGCTCGCCGAACTCGATTGCGCGCGGCTTGACGGAGATGCTGCAGTCGGGCATGACGGAACCGCCCCCTGGCCCCCTCGCCGTGCCGAACGGCGTCAGGTGGTACGTGTAGATTATCTTGTCGGCGCCCGAGTCGATCTCGCACTCGCCGGCGCCGGCGCTTTCGAGCTGCCTGTGCACCGTGGCCGTGTCGTCGGCGTCGCACATCCTTGCGATCGGCACCACCGCGCCGTCCGCCCCCAGGTAGAACGCGCTGCCGTTGGCCTGGCCGGCGAGCAGGATGCGGACGGGCATTTCGAACGTAATCCGCGTCCCGTTCTCGTTGCCGCCCACCTCGACGACGGGCAGCACCTCGATGTCGCCGGCGGCGGCGGTTGCGCCAAAGGCGGCGGCCACGGCCGCGGCCGTCGGCGGCTCTTGCGGGTACACGTACAGCTCTAGCAGGCCGCCGGGAACGTCCGGCACCGCAACGCCCGGCGGGAACGAGACCTCGGCGAACGAGGCGATTATGGCGACGCGGCCGCCCGAGTCGGGCAGGGATGCAAGGCCGGAGACGTTGACCGCGGGGCGGGCCGAATCGCCGGCGGCCGTCGCGTTGACGGCGCGCACGAACCCGTTCGTCTCGATCGCCACTACGGGCGACCCGCCGCGCGGCGAGAGCGTGCGCGCAGTATCGCCGGCCGCGATGTCGATCGAGTCGGCCGTAAACTCGTACCGCGCGCTGCCCACCGCAAACACCAGGTCCGTGTTCAGTGCGATCGAGCCGTTCTGCCCGGCGCCCGCGCCCGGCCCGCCGAACCGGACGGTGTGCACGCTCGTCCCGAGACCCGACTCGCCGCCGGCGGCCGGCTGCGCCGTCGTGGCTGCGTCGCCCTCCCCTATGGTGATCGCCCCGTACGCGGGCCCCTCGTTGCCGGCCGGCAGGCCGAGCGGCCTGTCGTACTCGATGCGGACCGTGTTCGGCCCCGTGAACGACGCGTCGGCCGTCGCGGCGACTGGGCCGGCCAGGCCCAGCAACATTATCGAGGACGAGGCGGACAGCGATCCGGCCGAGCCGGGGGCGGGCAGCGTCAGGTTTGCGGGGTTGCCGGCCAGGTCGGCCATGGTGCCCGACAGGGCGCCCGTGCCGTTGTAGGACAGGTCGTCGGTGCGGTCGCCGATGCGCACCGTGTACGAAAACGACAGCGTCGCGGTGCCGTTGCCCGACGTGTACGCGGCAACCGCCGGCGAGTCCCCGCCCGCGTCGAGGGCCAGCAAGGGCGCAGCCCCGGTATAGGCCACGGCCTCGGAGAAGACGACGCTTATCCCGACTTCCTCGCCGGCGCCGTACGTGCCGGTCGCGTTCGGCGAGGCTACGCGCGCGACATAGGGAGGCGTGGCGTCGACCGCGAGGCCCGACTCGGCGGCGAGTGACCCCGCCTGGCCAGGTTCAGGCAGGGACAGGTCGGCCATGTTGCCGGCAACGTCCCTTATCGAGCCGCCGTTGAGGGAAAGGGCCGACGTTCCCGCATAGTCGAGCGGGCCGCCCGAGTCGTCCCCTGGCGCGACGGTGTACACGAACGCGAGGGCCCGCGTCCCCGACCCAGACTCGTACGCGGCCTGGCGGTCGGTGTCGCCCGTCTCGAGCGTAAGCGTGGGCGCCACGCCGCCCGCCGCCGCGTCGACTGTCACGTTCTCGGAAAAGTCGGCCACGACGCGTATCGTCTCGCCCGCGGTGTACGTGCCAGTCCGGTTCGGCGACCAGACGCGGTCGACGGCCGGAGCTGCCGTGTCGATCCTGATCGCGCTAGAGCCGCTCAGCGACGCCGGCAGGCCCGGGGACGGCAGGGTGGTGTGGACGGGCTCGTCGTCGACGTTCGCGATCGCGCCGGCGCCCATCAGCGGGCCCACGTGCGCGAGCAGGTCCGTGTTGTCGCCCGGGCGCACCACGTACGCAAAGGACAGGTTCGCGCCGGCGCCGGCGCCCGGCACGTGCGTCGCCCTCGCCCCCTCGCCAGCGTTTAGCGCAATGTAGGGCGGCGGCGCGGAGCCGTCCACGCTGACGGCCTCGCTGAACGTGACGGTGACGTTGATGCGCGCGCCCGTGCCGTACGCGCCGTCTGCGTCCGGCGAGGAGACGCGCGCCACGGACGGGATGTCCCCGACGACCTTGATGCGGCTGGCGGCCAGGTCGGATCCCGGCGCGCCCGGGCCGGGCAGCGCCAGCCTGGCGGGGTTGCCGGCCAGGTCCTCGATGGATCCCCCGCCCAGCTTGAGCGCCCCGGCGCCGTCGTAGTCGAGCGTCCCGGCGACGTTGTTCGACCCTACGCTGTACACGAACGTGAGCGTGTTGCTGCGGTTACCCGACGAGTACGTCGCACGCGCGGGGTCGCCGCCGGTCGCGTTGAGCTCGACGAACGGCGCGCCCGCCGCCGTCACGGTCTCGTTGAAGCGGACGTGCACGTGGATCAGATCGTTCGGGTAGTACGTGTCCGTCCCGTTCGGCGACGAGACCGACACGACAGCGGGGCGGACGCCGTCGACGACCAGCCGGTTGGCCGGGCCGGAGAGGAGGCCGTCGGCGCCCGGGGCGGGCAGCGTAAGGCGGGCGTTGTTGCCGACTGTATCCCTGATCGTGCCGCTGTTGAGCTCAATGGCCGCGTCGGAGTGGTAGTCCAGGTCGGCGGACATGTCGCCGGATCCGACCTGGTACGTAAACGCCAAGACGGTCGCCGACGACGCCGACGCGGTATAGTTGGCGTACCTTTCGGTCGATCCCGTGGCTAGCTTTATGCGCGGCTCCCCCGTGACCGCGACATCCTCGTTGAACGTGACGTCGATGCGGATGCTGCTGCCGGGGCCGTACGTGCCGCTCGCGTTCGGCGACGCGACGGACGAGACCTCGGGGGCCCTGCCGTCAATCACCAGCCGGTTGGCCGGGCCGGAGAGGAGGCCGTCGGCGCCCGGGGCGGGCAGCGTGAGGCGGGCGTTGTTGCCGACTGTATCCCTGATCGTGCCGCTGTTGAGGTCGATTACAGCGTCGGAGTGGTAGTCCAGGTCGGCGGACATGTCGCCCATGCCGACCTGGTACGTAAACGCCAGGACTGTCGCCGACGACGCCGATGCGGCATAGCTGGCGTACCTGTCCGTTGTGCCCGTCTCTAGCTTTATGCGCGGCTCCCCCGTGACCGCGACATCCTCGTTGAACGTGACGTCGATGCGGATGCTGCTGCCGGGGCCGTACGTGCCGCTCGCGGTAGGCGACGCGACGGACGAGACCTCGGGGGCCCTGCCGTCGACGACCAGCCGGTTGGCCGGGCCGGAGAGGAGGCCGTCGGCGCCCGGGGCGGGCAGCGTGAGGCGGGCGTTGTTGCCGACTGTATCCCTGATCGTGCCGCTGTTGAGCTCAATGGCCGCGTCGGAGTGGTAGTCCAGGTCGGCGGACACGTCGCCCATGCCGACCTGGTACGTAAACGCCAGGACCGTCGCCGACGACGCCGATGCGGTGTAGTTGGCGTACCTTTCGGTCGATCCCGTGGCTAGCTTTATGCGCGGCTCCCCCGTGACCGCGACGTCCTCGTCGAACGTGACGTCGATGCGGATGCTGTCGCCGGGGCCGTACGTGCCGCTCGCGTTCGGCGACGCGACGGACGAGACCTCGGGGGCCCTGCCGTCGATCACCAGCCGGTCGACAGGGCCTGAGAGCAGGCTACTTGGGACGGGAGTGGGCAGCGCACGGTTGGCCGCGTTGCCGGCTTCGTCCTCGATTGTGCCGCTGTTGAGGTCGATCATCGCGTCGGAGTGGTAGACCAGGTCGGCGGACACGTCGCCCGGCGCGACCGTGTACACGAATGCGTGCGTGCGCGCCGCCGACGTCTGCCCAGCGCCGTGCACGGCGTACTTGTCGATCTCGCCCGTCTCGAGCGGGATGCGCGGCATCCCCGTGACCGTGACGTCCTCGTCGAACGTGACGGCGATGCTGATTCTGTCGCCGGGGCCGTACGTACGGCTCGCGTTCGGCGACGCGACCCCCGTGACGGTGGGCAACTTCCCGTCGACGGCTAGGTTAGACGAGGCGGCCAGCCTGTCGGCGCCGGTCAGGCCGGACATGTCCAGGTCCGCGTTGTTGCCGGGCACGTCCTTGATCGTGCCGTCGTTGAGGGACAGGGCGGTGGCGGTCGAGCTCAGGTCCAAGTCGCCGGACTCGTGGTCCGTCCCGACGGTGTACCTGAACTCGAGGCTCGCCGAGCCCGACCCCGAGTGGTACACTGCGGCGCCGGCTGTGCCGCCCGTCGTGTTGAGCGGAAGCGTGGGCGTGCCGCCCGTTGTGGCGACGACCACGGGCTCGGTGAACGTCACGCTGATGCGGATCGTCTCGCCGAACTTGTACGTGCGGTCGGTGCTCAGCGACGAGACGCTTGCCACCTCGGGCTGCACGGTCTCGGTCGCGATCTCGCTCGTGCGCCCGAGCGAGCCCGGCTCGCCCGGCGCGGCCACCCTTGTCCAGTTCACGTCGTTCCTCGCAATGTCCTTTACGGAGCCCAGCAGGGCGTCGGTCGCATTGTAGTCCAGGCGGGACGTCTCGTCGCCGGACTGCACCGTGTACCCGAACACGAGTGACGCGCTCCCGTTGCCCCTGGCGTACGTGGCGTTCCTGTACGTCCCGTCAAAGTCGAGGACCAGCTTTGGCTCCTGCCCCTGCACGACGTAGACGGGCTCGCTAAAGCTCGCGTTGAAGCTCAGCAACCTACCGGCGCCGTACGTGCCGTTGGCCACGAGGGCCGTGACGTTGTGCAAGGACGGCCGGATGCCGTCGACTATGATGTCGCTCCGGCCGGAGAGGGAGTCGGGGGTGCCCTTCGCCGGCAGATAACAATTATTGGCACGGCCCTGGCCACTACCGTCTTGTATGGTGTCGAATGTGTTGGGGGAAGTCCAGTGTAGCGCGTCTCTCGAAGCGTAGCCCAAGTCGGTCGAGGTGTCGTTCTCCTGCACCGTGTACCTGTACGTAACATAGTACAGAGTCGACTGGAGGTCGCTCCGGCTCATGACGGCATTCCTGTCCACCTCGCCCGTCTCCATCACGAGGACCGACTGGCGCAACTGATTCTGCACGGAGACGCCCGGGATTCCGTAGGAGGCGTTAACGCGGATGTCTATATGCTCGCCTAACCCGTACGTGCCGTTGGGCGTGAGGAAGTAGACTACTATGGGTCGCACAGGTTGATACAAGTCCACGACAGACGGCCTGCAGGGTCCTGGGGTCCAGCTTTGGGCGTACGCCGCCGGCAACAGGCCTTGGTACTGTGCAACCGGAACGCCGTGCCAAGCCGCGGGAAGCGCCGCCTGCAGGGCCCACGGCTGGTCAGGTGACGGCGCAGTGCCGCCGCCTAGCCACGAGGCAGGGGCCGCCGCCAGCGCCAAGGCAATTGCGGCCGTGGCCAGCGCTATTACGGCTGTCCGCTGCGCCGCGCCGGCGAGGCCGCTCCGCGACCCCCCCCCCCCCTCGGAAGTGCCGTGCGGCCTTTGCAACGCCATACGCGCGCCGCGCGCCTACCCCCCTATTAAAAGGGTGGCAAGGGTGGGGGGCGCGGGCATCGCATAAGTTCAGGTCCCTAGGCGTGCCTGCCCCACACGGCCGTCCGGGACGCGCCGGCGCCGAGGGCGATGCTCGGCGCGGCCAGGGGCCGCCGGGGCCGCCGCCGGCGGCGCCGAGGGCGATGCTCGGCGCGGCCAGGGGCCGCCGGGGCCGCCGGCGGCGGCGGCAGCAGTTGGTGTAGAACGCATGACAAGCAGGTCAAAGACAGCTGACCACGCCGTTGTTGGTCGGGGGCGGGGCGTAGCGGGCGAAGCGACATGCCCCACACCGACGCAGACGGCGGCAGGACTATCGACGTGGTGTGCGCCTGCGGCTGCGCGTCGGTCACCCGCATCCGGCTGGATCCCGACGCGCCGGGCAGGGAGAGGGCCGTCATGCGCGCCGATCGCATCCGGCTGTACGACATCATTGACCGCATCACGGAAGAGTCGGACGAGTACAGGAAGCTGATGGACATGGCCAGGACGGAGGACGCCAGCAGGTTCGCGGCGATCGTCGCCAGGATCATCGAGATGGGCGCCGCCGGCCTGTGCACCGCCGAGGATGTGCGCCGGGAGCTCGGCGCCGCAAGGATGGCCCTCAGGGCCGCATCGGGGTCCCACAACCCCGAGGACCTGCGCAGGATCGGCGAGCTGGAGGCGGAGGTGCGCAGGCTAAAGTCCATGCTCAAGTACTATGAGACGCCCAACAGCCGGCGCGGCATGCCGCCCCTGTCCAACCACGTGCTCAAAAAGTTCGACGAGGAGATCATCGCATCGTGTTGCAGCCCAAAGCCTCCCGCCAGCAGGGGGCCGGCCATGGACCACCCCGGCGCCTCGCACGACCTGCATCCGGAGAAGACGCTCCGGTACCGCGCCGCCCGCCGCTGCCCGGTGTGCCTCCACCCCAGGCTCGTGCGGCTCGGAAAGACCGTCTCAAAGATATTCGTCGAGTGGGACGACGCCGACGGCAGGCCGCACGTGTACCAGCTGCGCCTCCCCATTGCGTGGTGCGTGCGGTGCCGCAGCGAGGTGCGCCCGGCGAACGCCCCCGACATCGAGGGCACGTGCTTTGGCCCCGCCCTTATCTCAAAATTCATAATCCTCTACGCGCTCGGGGCGACGGACCGCAAGCTCGCGGAGCAGCTGGTGGGCCTCCTCAACGCCTCGTTCTGCCCCTCGACGATAATGAACGCCCGCATGGCCGCCGCCCGCGTGCTAGAGCCCTTCATGAAGCACCTGGAAAAGCTGATCGTGGCCAAGGGGTGGGCCCACTTTGACGAGACGACCATGCGCATGTTCGGCAAGCAGGGCTACCTGTGGGTGGTCGCGGTCGCGTGCGCCGCCATGGTCGTCGCGCGCCCGTCCCGCGGCATGTCGATATTCGACGAAGAGCTCGCGTTCGCCCGCCACCTGGTCGGCGTCGTCGACGGCTACAAGTTGTACGAGATCATCCTCGACGAGATCCAGCGGTGCTGGAGGCACGTCATCAACAACTTCAAGAAGGCGGCCGCGACGGCCGACGACCCCGTCGTGAGGGCCGCGTACGGCGACTTTTGCGGCCTGTACGAGCGCATCAAGGACATGGACACGGCGCCCAAGGAGGTGCGCGACGCCATAGTGGAGGAGGCGCTCGCCATCGCGCGGCGCCTGCCCGAGGGCCACCCGTCCCGCACCGAGATAGAGAATGCGGGGGCAAACCTCGTCACCTTCCTAATGTTCAAGGACATGCCTCCCACGAACAACCCCGTCGAGGGCGACATCCGCGGCGACCCCGTGGCCCAGCGCAACGTCCGCTACCAGCTGCGCACGGAGGAGGGCGCAAGGGCGTTCTCGGTCATTGTGTCCTTCATCCTCACGTGCAAAAAGCAGGGCGTGCGGCTCGACAAGGCGTTCATCGCCCTGGCCGGCGGGGCCGATCCCGCCGACCTGTTCAAGGTCGGGCAGGTGGCCCCGAACCGGTGGGGCGGCCCAAAGAAGGCGCCCCGCCGGGGGAATGGTCCCCTTGACGGGCTGGCGAGGGCGGCGGCCGAGGCGGCCGAGCCCGAGCCCGAGCCCGTCGCGGCCGAGCCCGAGCCCGAGCCCGTCGCGGCCGAGCCCGAGCCCGAGCCCGTCGCGGCCGAGCCCGAGCCCGAGCCCGTCGCGGCCGAGCCCGAGCCCGAGCCCGTCGCGGCCGAGCCCGAGCCCGAGCCCGTCGCGGCCGAGCCCGAGCCCGAGCCCGTCGCGGCCGAGCCCGAGCCCGAGCCCGTCGCGGCCGAGCCCGAGCCCGAGCCCGTCGCGGCCGAGCCCGAGCCCGAGCCCGAGATTGAGGCCGTCGCGGCCGAGCCCGAGCCCGAGCCCGTCGCGGCCGAGCCCGAGCCCGAGCCCGAGCCCGAGCCCGTCGCGGCCGAGCCCGAGATTGAGGCCGTCGCGGCCGAGCCCGAGCCCGAGCCCGAGCCCGAGATTGAGGCCGTCGCGGCGAAGCCCGAGCCCGAGCCCGAGATTGAGGCCGTCGCGGCGAAGCCCGAGCCCGAGCCAGTCGCGGCGAAGCCCGAGCCAGTCGCGGCGAAGCCCGAGCCCGAGCCAGTCGCGGCGAAGCCCGAGCCCAAGGCCGAGCCCGAGGCACCTGCATCGGCTCCGGCCCCGCCGGCAGGGCCGCCGATGGCCCTCCCCTCCAGCCGCGCCGCGGCCGCGCCGCGGCCGCGCCGCAAACGGCGCCAGGCGGCTGCGCGCACCGCCGGCATCAGCCTACTCGGCACCAAAGCCCGGCAGGGCCGCCGCATGCCGCATCGTCAGGCAGCTCCAAGGCCGCGGCGCCCCCCAAAGCCGCCGCCGCGCATCAGGCTTCGCATCCGCTCAAGCCGAAGGCCTCGCAACGGACACATTCCGATCAGGCCATCCGTGCCGCCCCCCTGCGTAGCGGATGACCCGAAAGTCCGGGTTCATCCGACCGAGGGAACGGGCTCGGACAAGCCATCGTACTAGGGGGCGTCATAACCAATCCGCCCCCGACTGGGGTTTGACCGATCCGCCGATCGGCCCCCTCCGACCGCCCCTCCACCGCCGTTTCGGCCGCCTGCCGCCGAACGCGCCGCCGCGAAGAGGCCCAAAGGCCCGAATGGGGCCGGCATGCCGCGCTCCTGCCACTGCACGGGACGGCCGCGGGCCGCCCTGCGCGGCGCCATCATGCAGGCTGCGGGCGATCCCTCCCCCCTCCGCATCCGCCATCCCTGGCCGCATCCCATGCATCGCCCCTCACGGGGCGGCCACCACGCCGCCCTCGTTCAGGCGTTACCTAGGTAGGGGACCTGAACTTATGCCGGGCATCGCGCGGCACCCGCCGCGGGGGGGCGGGCGGCAATGGCAGGCAAGACATGGCAAGGGGGCCGCGCGGGCGATCGCGGAAAAAGCGCGGGCGGAGGCGGGGGGGGTGCCATCCGCGCCGGGGCCCGAACGTGGCGGCTTTTTGGACTAGCGCCCCGACGTCATGACGCGGCTGGCCGACATCGCAACATGTGTGGTGCACAAGCACTGCAGGAAAAACGCGCACTGTCAGGGCCGGTTAGTGACCGTCAGGCCAAGGCTTGGCGGGCAGCCGCGGCGGCGGCCTTGGAAACAGGGCGGGGGCGCAGGGATCCCATATCGACTGCCCGGCCGCGGCCCGCGGGCCGGAGGGCGCAGGGTGGCCATTGAACCCCCCGCCCCCGCCCCCTTGCCAATCAAGGAGGCCAGCCTGGCGCGTACGGCGGAGGCGGAATGATCGCCGGGCGGCCCGCGGCGGCCTACCCCGCGGGCTCTGCGCACGAGGCGGTGTACGTGACGATCTGCGTTGTCTCGGCCACGGGAGCAGTGCCGGGCGGCACGGCGAGCCGGAACTGGAGGTCAGCCTGCCCGCCGGCCAGGGGCAGATCGACTTCGCCGTTCACGGGCGTCCACGCCCCGCCGGCGCGGGGCAGGACGCTCGTCGCGTTGGCGGGCATTACCTCTACGGAGCCGGCCGCGTCCATCCAGGGGCGGGCGCTTATCGACACTTCGGACAGCGGCATTGATCCCGCGCGCGTCACCGCTTGGCTCACGGGGTCAGACTGCGCGCCGGCGCTCAACTCGTCGAATTTTATCTCGTCCGGCTTGAGGGCGATGCCGCAGGCGGGCATGACGGGACCTCCCCCGGGCCCCATCGCCGTGCCGAACAGCGTCAGGTGGTACGTGTGGATCACCTTGTCGGCGCCCGAGTCGAGCTGGCACTCGTCGATGCCGGTGCCGCCGAGCCGCTCGTGGACTGCATCCGTGTCGTCGGCAACGCACTCGGCGCGTATGGGGACTACCGTGCGGTCCGTGTTGTTCACGTAGAACGCCGTTCCGTTGGCCTGCCCGGCCAGCAGTATGCGGACGGGCAGGCTGAAGGTGATGTGCGTCGCGTTGTCGCCGACCTCGACGACCCTGAGCGACCCGACGGCGCCGGCGGAGGCTCCCAGGGCGTCGGCGACCTGCATCTCGGTCGGCCCCTGCGCGGAGACGTACAGGTCGAGGCGCCCGTCGGCGGGAACCGACATGGCCGTCGCGTTCGGCGGGATCATGACCTCGGCGAACGAGGCCGTCAGGTTGACGGCCACGGCGGGGAACCTGACCGTGTTGCGCGAGGCGTCGGCCGAGAGCGTTGCGTTGGCCAGGCCCGATACGTCGATCGCGGGGCGCGCGTCCTCGCCGGCGCCGGTCGCGTCGACGGCGCGGACGAACCCGTCAGACTCGATGGACACGACGGGCATGGCGCCGGACGGCGCGAGCGTTTGCGCGTCTGCGCCGGCCCGCACGGGGATGGCGCCGGCGGGGAACGCGTACCGGGCGGCGCCCTCCCTGCCCTCCAGGGCAACGCCGAGCGCGATCGTGCCATTCTGGTCCGCATCCACGCCGGCTCCGCCGAACCGGACGGTGTGGACGGCCGTGCCCAGGCCCGACACGCCGCCGGGCAGGGTATCCAGGTCGTTGCCGGCCACGGTGACCGCGCCGTATACGGGGCCCGCGTGGCCCTCGGGCGGGCCGAGCGGCGCGCTGTATTCGATGCGTATGGTGTTCGGGCCCGTGAATGCGGCGTCGGCCGTTGCGGCGGCGGCCGCCGAGCCGTCGACCAAGACGGAGGCCGAGCCGGACAGCGAGGCGGGCGAGCCGGGCTCGGGCAGCGCCAGGTCGGCCGCGTTGCCAGCGGCGTCGGCGATTGGGCCGGACAGGGCCGCCGCGCTCCAGTAGGAAAGGTCGTCGGACATGTCGCCTGCCTGGACGGTGTAGGCAAAGGAAAGCGTGGCCGTGCCGTTGCCTGAGGCGTACGCGGCCTCCCTCGGGGACCCGCTCACGTTGAGGAGCAGCGACGGGGCATCGGCCGAGTACGACACGGGCTCGGTGAACGTTACGGCGATTTCGATCCGGGCCCCCTCGCCGTACTCGCCGTCCGCCGCGGCCGAAGTGACGGAGGTCACGCGCGGCGCGGCCGTGTCGAGGACGACGGCGGCCGAGCCGGACAGCGAGCCGGCACTGCCTGGCGCCGGGAGGGCGAGGCCGGCGGGGTTGCCCGCCGCGTCGGCCAGGCCGCCGGACAGGGCCGACGTGTTCCAGTAGGCGAGGTCGTCCGAGCTGTCGCCGGCCCTGACCGTGTAGGCGAATGCCAGCGATGCCGTGCCGTTGCCCGAGGCGTACGCCGCCGGCGCCGGCGCGCCGCTCACGTTGAGGAGCAGCACGGGGGCCGAGCCGGAGTACGAGACGGTCTCGGTGAAGGCGACGGCGACCTCGATCGTCCGCCCCTCGCGGTACGCGCCGTCGGGCGTGGCCGAGGCGACGCCAACCGCGCGCGGCGCAATTCCGTCGATTTTGATCGCGCTCGAGCCGGACAGCGAGTCGGGGCCGCCCGGGTCCGGAAGCGTCAGGTTGGCCGCGTTGCCCACGGCGTCGGCCAGGTCGCCCGACAGGGCCGTCGCGTTCCGGTAGCCAAGGTCGTCCGACATGTCGCCGGGCCGGACGGTGTACGCAAGCCCGATCGTCTTCGTGCCGTTGCCCGAGGCGTACGCCGCCGTCGCCGGCACTGCGCCGCCGGCGTCGAGGAGTAGCGACGGGGCCGCGCCGCGGTACGACACCGGCTCGCTGAAGGTGACGTTGATGTCGACGACCCTCCCCTCGCCGTACTCGCCGTCGGGCGTGGCCGAAGTGACGGAGGCCACGCGCGGCGCGATCCCGTCGATCCTGATCGGGATCGATCCGGACAGTGAGCCGGGCGAGCCCGGAACGGGCAGGGTTCGGTCGGCGTCGACGCCGGTTTCGGCCTCGACGATCTCGCCGGGGCCGTACAGGGCGTACTCGTCCTCGTGGTAGTCGAGGGCCGTGGCGTTATCGCCCGGGGCTACCGTGTACAGGAACTCGAGCGTGCGGCTGTTGTTGCCTCCCGGCTGGTACACGGCGACGCCGCCCGAGTTGAGCGGCAGCTCGGGCCGCCCCGTGACGTTCACCCTGCCGTCAAAGGCGACCTCGATTGCAATATCCGCGCCCGGCCCGTGCGCGCCGCCGGCCGGCGATGTCGAGGCCCCTGTGGCGGACGCCGGCGACAGGCGGATTAGCTGGACGCCGCTGTCGCTGCGGGAGGCCACGGCGGCGTACGCGCGGCCGTCCAGGTGAAAGGCGACGACGCCCTCCGGCTCGTCGAGTGTGTCATAGATCTTTCCGCCCGGGCCTGGCATCCCGTCGGCGGCCGACCCGGCCGGCAGGAGCGTGCCGTCGTCGTGTATGTGTACAAGCTGGACGGCGTCGCCGGCCTGGGACGCCACGACCGCGTACGGGTCGCCGTAGGTGCCGTTGAACACGGAGACTCCGTACGCGCCGCCGAGCGCGTCAAAGCCGTGCGTGCCGTTGAACGCCGAGCCGGCCGCCTCCAGCGTGCCGTTGTAGTGCACGCGGATCAGCTGGGCGGCGCCGCCGCCGTCGTGCTCGGAGACGACGATTGCGTACGTGTCGTTGCCCATCCGGAACACGTCCACGCCGCGGCTACCGTTGAGGGCGTCGAACCCGCCAGTGTCGTCGGTCGCCGACGCGCTCAGCTCCAGCCGGCCGTCGTCGTGCAAGCGGAACAGCTGGACTCCGTCATAGTCGTGCGTTGCCGTGACCAGGGCGTAGGCGCGGTCGCCGACCGCGAATGCGTCGACGTACCAGGCCCCGGGCGGCGTGCCGGCAACAGTCGCCGACATGCCGGGGCCGGCCGACAGGGTGCCGTTGTTTCCGTGTATGCGGACTGCCTGGATCTCGTTGGCCGTAAGCGACGCGACCACGGCGTACGCCCTGCCGTCGCCCGTCACAAAGGCGTCGACGCCCGAGGGGTTGCCGAGCCTAAAGTCGCCGCCGTCGGTCGCGTTGCCCGCGGGCGAGAGGGTGCCGTTGTCGTGCACGCGCAGCAGCTGGACGGCCGGTTCGGTGGTAGCTGCCACGATCGCAAACGTCTCGTTGCCCAGCCTGAGGGCGGCGACATCCGAGGCCCCCCCGAGCAGCAGGCCGCCGCCGTCGGTCGCGTTGCCCGCTGGCGAGAGGGTGCCGTTATTCTCGTGCACGCGCAGCAGCTGGACGGCGTCGTCGCTGGGGGAGGTGGCGATCACGTACGTGCTGTCGCCCATGGCGAACGCGTCGGCGCCCTGCGTCATGTTTAGGGGGAGTCCGCCGTAGTCGTCTTTGTCGACCGAGTCCGACGCGATCAGCGGCGGTTCGACGTGGTCGACCGAGATCGCGGCCGAGCCGGACAGGGAGTCGGCCGATCCCGGGACGGGCAGGGTCAGGCTGGCGGGGTTGCCGGCGTCGTCCTTGATCGTTCCGCCGTTGAGGGACAGGGCCGACGCGCCCGCGTATCCCAGGTCGTCGGACTCGTCGACGGGCGCGACAACGTACCTGAACAGCAGTGTGGGCGTGCCCGAGCCCGTCTGGTACGTCGCGTGGGCGCCTGCACGCCCCGTGTCGAGCAGCAGCGTGGGCGTGCCCCGCGCCGCGTCGACCTCTACCGCCTCGTCAAATGCCATGTGGACCTCGATCAAGTCGCCGGCCCCGTACTCACCCGTCGCGTTCGGCGACGAGACGCGGGCGACCTCGGGGGGCGCCGTGTCGAGCTCGATGCCCGACGTGTCGCCGAGCGAGGCGCCCGAGCCGGGGGCCGGCAGCGTCAGGTTGGCGTCGTTGCCGGCATCGTCCCTGATCGTGCCGCCGTTGAGCGACAGGGCCGACGCGCCGTCGTACTCTAGGTCGCCCGTCGCGTCGCCGGCCGCGACGCTGTACGTGAATAGCAGGCTCGGCGTGCCCGAGCCCGATGCGTACGATGCGTAGGCGCCCGCCCGCCCCGTGTCGAGCGCGATGCGCGGCTCGCCCGCCACGCGCACGTCTTCGCCAAACGTCACGTTGACGGCGATCGTCGTGCCGGCGCGGTACGCCCCCGTCGCGTTCGGCGACGAGACGCGGGCGACCTCGGGGGGTGCCGTGTCGAGCTCGATGCCCGACGTGTCGCCGAGCGAGGCGCCCGAGCCGGGGGCCGGCAGCGTCAGGTTGGCGTCGTTGCCGGCATCGTCCCTGATCGTGCCGCCGTTGAGCGACAGGGCCGACGCGCCGTCGTACTCTAGGTCGCCCGTCGCGTCGCCGGCCGCGACGCTGTACGTGAATAGCAGGCTCGGCGTGCCCGAGCCCGATGCGTACGATGCGTAGGCGCCCGCCCGCCCCGTGTCGAGCGCGATGCGCGGCTCGCCCGCCACGCGCACGTCTTCGCCAAACGTCACGTTGACGGCGATCGTCGTGCCGGCGCGGTACGCCCCCGTCGCGTTCGTCGACGAGACGCGGGCGACATCGGGGGGCGCCGTGTCGACAAGCTCGATGCTCGACGTGTCGCCGAGCGAGGCGCCCGAGCCGGGCAGGGGCAGCGCCAGCTGCGCGTCGTTGCCGGCATCGTCCCTGATCGTGCCGCCGTTGAGCGACAGGGCCGACGCGCCGTCGTACTCTAGGTCGCCCGTCGCATCGCCGGCCGCGACGCTGTACGTGAATAGCAGGCTCGGCGTGCCCGAGCCCGATGCGTACGATGCGTGGGCGCCCGCCCGCCCCGTGTCGAGCGCGATGCGCGGCGTGCCCGACGACGTGACGACTTCCACGGGCTCGTCAAACGTCACGTTGACGGCGATCGTCATGCCGGCGCGGTAAGGCCCCGTCGCGTTCGGCGACGAGACGCGGGCGACCTCGGGGGGCACGGCGTCCACGCGCAACCCGGGCGAACCGGCGAGCAAGCCATCGCCTGCCGGGGCGGGCAGCGTCAGGTTCGCCGCATTGCCGGTCCTGTCGTTGATCGCGCCGCCGTTGAGGATCAGGGCCGACGCGTTCGTGTAGTCCAAGTCGGGAGTGAAGTCGCCGGCCGAGACGCTGTACCTGAACCGCAGGGTCTTTGAGCCGTTTCCCGAGGAGTACTCCGCACTGCTGTCCGCGTCGCCCGTCTCAAGCGCGATAGTGGGGACGCCCCCCGTCGTGTTGACCACCACGATCTCAGAAAAGTCCACATCGACGAGGATTGCCTGGCCCAGCACGTACGCGGTTTCTGACGAGTTCCGCGAGTAGACCGATGCGACAATGGGCGGGGTGTCTATCAGGACGGATCCACTGAGGCCAGCGTGGGGTAGGTAGCAATGCACGGTGCCCCCGGTGCCCGTCCGCAGTGCGGGAGCATGCAGTGCAAGGCGGTGCGGGTAGTCGAGGTTGACCGCGTCGGCGTCCCGCTGGATACGATGAGTGTTGGAGACGTAGAACACCGCCCTCTCCGCCGCGAAGGCCGCCTCGTGATCCACGTTGTCGCCCGGCTGGACCGTGTACCGGTAGTAGAGGGTGTTGTCTCCCGTGGTGTTGAGGTACGAGGCCGACCGGCCGGGGACATTGAGCACAAGAAAAGTGTGGTCGATTGGGCCGAAATGGTTAGAAGAGCCGCTCGCCAGGTGTTGGATGGTCCCTGATTGTCCGCCGGCGTACGTGGCGTTAAGGCGTATGTCTATCGTGTCGCCGACCGTGTAGGTGCCGTCGGGCGTCGCGAACTCTACCGTATTGAACCTAGACCCCGTATAAGTAGTGGAGGGGCACCGGGCCAGGTGATCCGCGTGGGCCGCCGGCAACAGGCCCATGCGCTCCCACGGCGCGGCAAGATCGCCCGGCAGCTGGTGCAACGGCGGCTGGTGCAACGGCGGCTGGCCGGGCTCGTGACCCAGCTGCGGGGCGGCCGCGAGCGCCAGTGCGATTGCAATCACGGCGGATACTACGACGGCTGTCCGCGGTCGCCGCGTGCCACTGCGTCCGGCCGCTACACCGGCGCGCCTCCGCGACCGGTCGGCCGCGGTCGCCCGTTGCCACCCCCCCCCCCCCCCCCAACGGGACTGCCGGCCGATATTCGCAACGCCATGCGCACGCCGCGCCCCCCCCCCCCTATTAAAAGGGTAAGAACGGGGCCGTGTCGTGTAGAGGCATACGTTCAGGTCCCCTACCTAGGTAACGCCCGAGCGAGGGGCGGCGTGGCGGCCGCCCCGTGAGGGGCGATGCATGGGATGCAGTCAGGGATGGCGGATGCGGAGGGGGGAGGGATCGCCCGCAGCCTGCATGACGGCGCCGCGCAGGGCGGCCTGCGGCCGTCCCGTGCCGCGGCAGGAGCGCGGCATGCCGGCCCACTTCGGGCCTTTGGGCCTCTCCGCTGCGGCGCGTTCGGCGGCAGGCGGCCGAAACGGCGGGGGAGGGGCGGCCTGGGGGGCCGATCGGCGGATCGGCCAAACCCCGGTCGGGGGCGGATTGGTTATGACACCCCCTGGTACGATGGCTTGTCCGAGCCCGTTCCCTCGGTCGGATGAACCCGGACTTTCGGGTCATCCGCTGCGCAGGGGGGCGGCACGGATGGCCTGATCGGAATGTGTCCGTTGCGAGGCCTTCGGCTTGAGCGGATGCGAAGCCTGATGCGCGGCGGCTTTGGGGGGCGCCGCGGCCTGGGAGCTGCCTGACGATGCGGCATGCGGCGGCCCTGCCTGGCTTTGGTGCCGAGTCGGCGGATGCCGGCGGCGCGCGCAGCCGCCGGGCGCCTCTTGCGGCGCGGCCGCGGCGCGGCCGCGGCGCGGCTGGAGGGGATGGGCATTGGCGGCCCTGCCGGCGGGGCCGGAGCCGATGCAGGTGCCTCGGCTTCGGCTTTGGGCTCGGGCTTCGCCGCGACGGGCTCGGCCGCGACGGGCTCGGGCTCGGGCTTGGCCGCGACGGGCTCGGGCTTGGCCGCGACGGGCTCGGGCTCGGGCTCGGGCTTCGCCGCGACGGGCTCGGGCTCGGGCTTCGCCGCGGCGGGCTCGGGCTCGGGCTTCGCCGCGGCGGGCTCGGGCTCGGGCTTCGCCGCGGCGGGCTCGGGCTTCGCCGCGGCGGGCTCGGGCTCGGGCTCGGGCTTGGCCGCAACGGGCTCGGGCTCGGGCTCGGCCGGCCCCCCCCCCCTCGCCGGCCAGTCAAGGGGCCCCTTGCCCAGGCGGGGCGCCCTCTTTGGGCCGCCCCACCGGTTCGGTCCACCTGCCCGACCTTGAACAGGTCGGCCGGATCGGCCCCGCCGGCCAGGGCGACGAACGCCTTGTCGAGCCGCACGCCCTGCTTCTTGCGCGTGAGGATGAAGGACGCAATGACCGATAACGCCCTTGCGCACTCCTCCGTGCGCAGCTGGCAGCGGACGTTGCGCTGGGCCGCGGGGTCGCCGCGGATGTCGCCCTCGACGGGGTTGTTCGTCGGCGGCATGTCCTTGAACATCAGGAAGGTGACGAGGTTTGCCCCCGCATTCCCGTCTCGGTGCGGGACGGGTGGCCCTCGGGCAGGCGCCGCGCAATGGCGAGCGCATCCTCCACTATGGCGTCGCGCACCTTCTTGGGCGCCGTGTCCATGCCCTTGATGCGCTCGTACAGGCCGCAAAAGTCGCCGTACGCGGCCCTCACGACGGGGTCGTCGGTAGTGGCGGCCGCCTTCTTGAAGTTGTTGATGACGTGCCTCCAGCACCGCTGGATCTCGCCGAGTATGATCCGGTACACCTTGTAGCCGCCGGCGACGCCGACCAGGCGGCGGGCGAACGCGAACTCTTTGTCGAATATCGGCATGCCGCGGGACGGGCGCGCGACGACCATGGCGGCGCACGCGGCCGCGGCCATCCACGGGCAGCCTGCCGGCCGAACATGCGCATGGTCGTCTCGTCAAAGTGGGCCCGCCCCTTGGCCACGATCAGCTTTTCCAGGTGCTTCATGAAGGGCTCGAGGACCCGGGCGGCGGCCCTGCGGCCGTTCATTGTCGTCGAGGGGCAGAACGAGGCGTTGAGCAGGCTCTCTAGGCACTCTGCGAGCCTGCGGTCGGCCGCCCCGAGCGCGTAGAGGATGAGCAGCTTTGAGACGAGGGTGGGGCCGAGGGCCGTGTCCTTGATGTCGGGGGCGTCCGCAGGGCGCACCTCGCTGCGGCACCGCACGCACCACGCCAGGGGGAGGCGCAGCTGGTACACGTGCGGCCTGCCGTCGCTGCCGTCCAACTCGACGAATATCTTTGAGACGGTCTTTCCGAGCCGCACAAGCCTGGGGTGGAGGCACACCGGGCAGCGGCGGGCGGCTCGGTACTTGAGCGTCTTCTCCGGGTGCAGGCCGTGCGAGGCGCCGGGGTGGCACATGGCCGGCCCGAGGGCGGCGGGCGGCATTGGGCGGCCGCACGAGGCGGCGATCGCCTCGTCGAACTTTTTGGGCACGTGGTTGGACAGGGGCGGCATGCCGCGCCGGCTGTTGGGCGTCTCATAGTACTTGATCATGGCCTCCAGCATGCGCACCTTTGCCTCCAGCTCGCCGATCCTGCGCAGGTCCTCGGGGTTGTGGGACCCCGATGCGGCCCTGAGATCCATCCTTGCGGCGCCGAGCTCCCGGCGCACATCCTCGACGGTGCACAGGCCGGCGGCGCCCATCTCGATGATCCTGGCGACGATCGTCGCGAACCTGCCGGCGTCCTCCGTCCTGGCCATGTCCATCAGCTTCCTGTACTCGGCCGACTCTTCCGTGATGCGGTCAATGATGCCGTGCAGCCGGGCGATCTCGATGCGCATGACGGCCCCCTTCCTCCCCGGCGCGTCGGGATCCAGCCGGATGCGGGTGGCCGACGCGCAGCCGCAGGCGCACATCACGTCAATGGTCCTGCCGCAGTCTGCGTCGGTGTGGGGCATGCCGCTTCGCCCGCTATGCCCCGCCCCCAACCAACAGCGGCGTGGTCAGCTGTCCTCGACTCGTTTGTGAGGCGTTCTAGACCAACTGCCGCCGGCGCCGGCCCCTGGCCGCGCCGAGCATCGCCCTCGGCGCCGGCGCGTCCCGGGCGGCCGTGTGGGGCAGGCACGCCTAGGGACCTGAACTTATGCCCGTCTTCGCAACCGCCTAAAATCTTGGGTTTATATTGGCCTAAAAAACGCCAGTTTCTATGGAGGCCGACCCTGTTGAATTGGCGCCGGGCAAGCTCGGGTGCCCTGAGTGTCGGTACCCTCTTGAGCCTAGCTTGGTTCCCGTCTTCCACAACGGCGCCAAGCTGGGCGCTTTCGACGGCATAGACTGCAAGATGTGTGGCTATGGCCTATTGACAGAGAAGGGTCATGACGACAAGGGGCGGGCACTTGAGTCTCTGGATCGTGTACTGCCGCCGTCCTTGATCGATAACGTTGCGGAGATCTACGTCGCTATCGGATCTCGCGTGCATCCTGTCACGCCGGGAGATTTGAATGCAGAAAAGACCGTATCGGCAACCCGCGCCGAAATGCCGCTTTCCCCGATCATGACCCTTCAGAAAGACCGCCGCGTCATTAACCGGCTCGTGTGAAGACATGTCTTGGTTCTGCTCAAAATTCGTGCCCATGGGCCTGCCCTTAATTGATCGATCGCGCGCCGCCGACGTGCGCTACCCCAGCCGCGCCTGAAACCCCGACTGGAGCGGAGGGGTCTCAGCGGCCGGCTTTATTTCCCCAAGCTTGACCGCGTTGTTGTAGTCCGCCGCATTCTCGACGAGTGCGAACCACTTGTCGGGATGCCCAAGGCCGACCCCCGCCGCCTCCATGGGGCGCAGCCCGCCTATCCCCGTGTGCGACCTTGCGACGTTGGAGTGTATCCGGCGCAGCCCGATGTACGTCGTGTCGAGGCACTTCAGCCCCCTGCACGACTCTACAAAGCCCCTCAGCGTGTCGTTGTCGCGCTCCTTGAGGTTCGTGTTGGCGTCGCCGTCCAGGTGGATGCGCCTTGTGTGCATCGACGGCTTGCCCTCGGCGTTGTTCCGGAACACGCGCTCGTGGGCGCTGGCAAAGTTCTTGGCCCCGTCGCTCTTTGCCAGGGACGGGCCGGTCCCCCTCACGGCCATGTCCATCCGAAACATGGGCGCGACGTCGTGCGACCCCTTGTTCCGCCCTATCCGGTGCGCCGTCAGCAGCCGCGACCCCCCGTCCGACGTCGTAAAGATCGCGCACTTTATCCCGTTGATGCAGGCGATTATCTCGTCGGTGTACATGGTCTCGGACATGAAGAGGTCGAGCCACACGGGGTACGGGGCGGCCATGCGCGGGCAGTGCACAAACCAGCAGTGCAGCGTCGATCGGCGCGGCCGACGGTTGTTTTTGGCTATGGAATCGAGTATGTCGCGGACCTTTTTGCAGCAGGCCCCGTCCCCGAGCGCCGTCCCGATGTCCCCGGGCGTGTACGCCCTGCCCTTGAACCCGTCCTCGGGCGTAAAGCGCCTCCTGCAGGGCTCTGCCAGGCGGCGGCAGGCCTGCACGCTGCGGTATTTGTCGTGCCTGACGAACGACGGCCTGAAGTTCGTCGACCTGCAAAAGCAGCAGCGGATACCGGGCATGCCGATGATGCGCCGCCTTCTTCGGCCCGCCCGCCAGCGCGCCCTCGGCGCCCGCATCGGGGGCGTCGCGGGGCTGTACAGCTTTTTCATCGCGGCGATGTGCTTGCACGCCCGCCACGTGTGCGCAAACCCCTTGCAGCCGCAGAGCCACCGGCCCACGATGAACGCGATCCTGTGCCATTCGCCGTCCTTCGAGACGGACATCGCCTCGTACTCGTACTCGTTGATCTTTCGGACATGGGTTGTTCCGCGCTTTCCCGTGAAACTAAGGACCTGCTCCGCCACGACGACCGGCAAAATTTAGGTGGTAATATTACTGTTTAAGGCGCTCCATCTGCCTAGAACGACGATCCGCGCAGCCGCGCGGCGCGCGGCGCTGGCCAATTAAGAAACCGCGGCGAGCGCGAATTTTGAGCAGAGCCTGCCCGAAGCATCGACGCGGCGCCGCGCGGCCCCTCGGGTTGCCCCGCCGGATGCGCCGCCCGCGTCCGCGACTCCCCGCAGGGCGCCGCGGGAATCGCGCGCCTTGTCCATCCGATGCAGGCGGGCGCCTCACGGGCATGCACGGCCGTGGACATGAAAAGGCAAGGCGGCGATTAAGAAACGCGGCGGGCGCGAGTTTTGGGCAGAGCCTCGACAAGGGTTTGGATACTTCCAGTATCTGCCACGCCCCCCTCCCCCCCCGCCGCCGTCAAGTCGGGCGGCCCCGGCCCGATCCCCCGCCCCCCGTCGGGCCGGCGGGCGGGGCACCTGCGGGATGCTGCCCCCTCCGGCCGCGCCGCGCGCCTGCGCGGGCGTCCCGGGCGCGGATCGCCCGAGGCGTGAATGTGCACCGCCTAGCCGGCCAGCGGGCCGCATGCGGTTATAAGGGCTAGGCGGGGAACGACGCAGGGAATGAGGTTCGCCAAAATCGCCCTGAAAAACGTGGGCCCAATCGAGCACGGCGAGATCAGGGGCAGCAAGGTCAGCGTGTTCATAGGGCCCAACAACTCCGGCAAGTCGATTGCGTCAAGGGTCGTGTACGGCCTGTGGCGGCTGGACGATCGCGCCGCGTCGCCCGCCGCGGGACGGCTGCTCGGCGGGCCGGGGCGCGAGGGCGGCCCTGCGGATCCGCTCCTCGGCTCCGTCCTGGTCGCGAGGGGCGCCGGCATGCACGTCCGAGACGTCATAACGCACGGGCAGACAAGCGGATGGATCGAGGCCGCCAGGGACGGCGGCCCCGTCACGCGCTACTCGTACGACCGGGCGGAGGAACCCGCGATGAGCAGGATGCATGCTTTGCTGTCGAGGGAGGGCGTGGGCGCGACGGCGGACTGCATGTACGTCCCCGCCGGCAGGACCGGCGCGATGCAGTCGCTGCTCATGTTCATGCGGATCAAGAGCGACCTGCTCAACACGGTATGGGAGACGCAGGGCGGGGATGCGCCCCCCAAAGGGCACTCCCCACAGCCAAAGAGTCGGGACGCCATCCGCCACCGGAGACTCGTGCCCGAGCACCTAGAGCGCTTCACAGACCTTGTCCTAGAGGCGGCGTCTGGGGGGATCCCCGATGATGCGCAGGGGCTGTTCACCGCGCTGTTTCACGGCACCGTCGAAATCGACGGCTCCTACAGCCTGCCCCAGGTATGCTACCGCGATCCGTCGGGGTTTGTCGCCAAGATCGACTCCGCCGGATCGGGGACGGTCTCATCGTTCCCGATAATCGCCAGCATGCACATGGTGGAGGCGGGCGGGGCGCTCATAATCGAGGAGCCGGAGGCTCACCTGGAGCCGCTGAGCCAGCAAAAGATGATCACCGCGCTAGTCAGGGCCGCGCAGGCCAAGAACGTAAGCCTTGTGTTCACCACGCACAGCGAGTACGTGGTGTACCCCCTCCTCACGATGGTGTCCGACGGCGAGCTCGGGCACGGCGATCTGGGCATATACCACTTCCGCCGCGCGGCAGGCTCGTACACCCGCATCCAAGAGATCCCCGTGTCGGAGGCGGGCGAGGTGGAGCGGGAGCTGTTCGAGGAAGCCGTGGATGCGCTGGGAGCGAGGTTGTAGGCGGCGCTTGCTCCACAAGTTCAGCCTCCTCCTGTTGCTCGACGCGAACATGCTGCTGGACATCCTGCGCCCGGGCGACGCGGGCGACATATACGGCGCGCTGTCCGGCTGGGCTGGCGGCGTGCTAGGCGGCGCAGAGTTCAAACCCAGGGGCAAGACGATCACGCTCCTAGTGTCGCCGGGCATCTTCAAGGACTACCGGAGTGCGCTCGGTCGAAGGCAGTACCACGTTAAACCCGCCCACTGGGCAGTGTTCAAGAAGAACGTCAACCGGCGTAGCAGCGTGGGGGACGGCACGTACTTTTCACTCCACAAGATAGCGGGCATGGGCGGCCCCGCTCGAGACTGGCTGGGCGACAAGTACGACAGGGCGTACTTTGAGGCACTGCGGTGCGCCCTCGAAACCGAAAAGTTCGCCGATCGCTGTGTCGTGTTCGCGTCCAACGACAGGTCCACATGCGCTAGGGTAGAGGGCGATTTTGCCGGCACGCAGCCCGGAAGGTTGCACATTGTAAGCGGCAGGGGGCCCCTCGAGTCCCTTATCATGGACTGAGGCGGCCGCGGCGGCCTGCCCAGCGCGGCGAGCGGATCGGGGCGGGGGCGGGGGCGCGCCGCCGCGCCGACGCACGATGCCGGCTCGGCGCCGGTCCAAAGCGCCGGCCTCTTGCGCAGCCGCGCGCCGCGCGGCGCCGGCCTGTCAACAGGCCGCGGCGGGCACGAGTTTTGGAGGGGCGGCCCGATGCCAGATGCCGCCGACGGCCATCCCGCCCGCGCCGCCGCTGTCCTACCGGTCAGCTCGGGGAATCCTTTTGATGGTCCATCCGCCGGCGTGCCTGGCGGCGACAAAGTCCAGCGCCCTTTCCGTGGCCATCCTCCCCCCAACGGCCCCGAGTGCGGCGCCGATCACCGTACTGGCCAGCACGGCGGCCGCCTTGCCGCCGCTGCCCCGGGCCCCGCGCGCCGCAACACTTCCTGCCAGCCATCCTGCGCCCGCGCCGGCGACGACGCCCTCCACTGCGCGCGGCGCCACGCTGGATACGAGCGCCTTGACCGCCACGATTCCTATCTTTCGCAGCGCCCCGTCGACCGCGGGGATCAGACTGCGGTAGTCTCCCTTGGAATACACCATCTCTATGGTGGGCTGGAAGACGCTGCCGCCCATGTCGAGCTCCCTCATGGTGACCGACTCTAGCCCGCATGCATCGCCTACGCGCTCCATGACATGCTCCTCGACCGCCTTGCACCGCTCGTACGAGGCCTCCCCGCTGTAGCAGCCACACTCGAACAGTATGGAGCGCACGCGCGTCATTGCGCATGCGCCCCCCTCTCCCCGATTCTTTGCAGCTTGATCTCGGGCGGGGGCATGCGGACGACCTTTTCGACCATTTCCCGCGCCCTGCGCCCCGCTCCCCCCGATTTTGAAAACGAGGGCCTGCCGATCTCCGGGTACGTCGACAGGACCCCTCGCGCCAGGCCGCGGCCGAGTCCGACCAGGTAGAACCTGCCGCCGTCCGTCCTGCATACGTGGCCCCACCCGACAAGGTTGCGCATGCTGCGATCCTCGGGCATGCGCACCGCCGTGTCGGCGTCTACCGCCCCGTCTGCCAGCAGGCGGGCCAGGATCCAAGTGTCCTTTGTGGGGGTCTTGTAGTAGTCGGACTTTATGAGCGAGAATCTTGCCGCATCCGGGAGCGACTTCCACCCCTCTTCGGCGGTGGCCCCGTGCTCCGACATCGCGCTTTGCACGGTTTCCACCCCCTTGATGCTGAGGCCGGTGCCTGCAGATACGGCTTCCCGGGTTCGGCTCCCCGCCGCAATGAGCCTCATGGCCCTGTTGCATGCTACCGGCAGGTTGATCCTGTCGCCGCGAACTTCCATGCGGGGGCGCCGCAACTATCAGTTATAATGCTTGTCTGACCAGCATGCGGCTCTGTTATCCCAAAAGTCTTTCGCCGTCCCCCCGACTGGGGCGGGGCGGCTGGCCGTGAGCCGCGCCGGCGGGGCCGTGCTGGGCGGCGAGCGGGCGGGCGGGCTGGACCAAGGGCCGCGCCGGCGGGGCGGGGCCATGGCGCGGGACCATTTCGACGCGGCGCGGCGGTGCGATACGACATCGGTGTGCGACATCTTGCCCTCGGCGTGCGGCAGCCAAAGGGCCTCGGCCGCGGGGTAGGTCTTGCGCAAGAGGTGCGGATGGTCGGTTCGGCGGTTCGGCGGACCGTCCTGCGTGTATGCCGCGAACTCGTCGGGCGCATGCGGCTTGCTGTCGAGCCTTGAACGCCGCCCCTGACGGCCTTTTTCGACCTGCTAGGATGCGCGCGGACCAGCACCGTCGGGCACGGTGGCCACAAGGCGGCAAGACTGCCTGTCTGAGCTGGCGCCGGCGCCTTTACTGTGGACGCGGCGACCTCCCCGATAAAGCCTGCCGCCGGAGGCGCCCCCCCCCCCCCCGCCCGCCCGAGGACAGCCCGCCTCGCCTCCATAAACTGCGGTCACCCTGCGAACCGCGATTGCGCAATCTACGGAAATGGGAGTTCGAGCTCTGCGATCCGACATCCCTGCGGCAAGCCTGCGGCGCGCATCTCCTATCCCGAACCCGTCACAGTATCGCGCACGCCTGCTCATCGCGTAGAGGTTGCCGTATTCGTTGCGCACTTGCAGCAATTCGTTCCTGACTCGCCGATTCCTTTCGGTGTGGTTGCCGGGGACGCGCCCCGTCCGGGTGTCGAACCAGTAGTTGACTCTGTGCAACGCAGAGTAGAACAACGGGATCACCTTCCAGTCGGACAAGTCGCGGCGATTCGCATGAGGCCACTCGTAGAACTTTTTGTTGTGCTCGCTCTGCTGCCTGAACCATCCAGTCTGGTTCACTGTTAATCCTTCCGCATGTATATTGCCTTGTAGCCGCGAAGTATGTCTGTAGGCATGTCGGACCCGTCCTGGATTGCCAGTGGGCTGATCATGCGGTCCTGCACAATGTCTTCGATCTCCCTCCCCCTGTCGCCGATTTCACAAACCATCGCAGCATCCTTGTCGGGGTTGTCGTCGTGAATGACAAGAATGGTCACCTCCTGCCCGTTGTCGTTGTACCCTGCCTTTGAGACATAGTCTGGACTGCATATCTTGTCGACGATGAGCGACTCCATCCTCGACACCTGCTGCGTGGACAACGAGCAAGCGATTCTGCACCCCGTTATAAAGCATAGGGCCGGCGCGGGGCTGGGAGCCTTTAATAGTGGCCTTAATTCGGCTCGCTCTATGGCCAAGGCAAGTACCAGCTATGAGGACGACTACGGCAAGTACGTGCCGGGCGAGGATGTGATCGCCTGCACATATGACACGGCAGACGAGGCCGAAGAAGCGATTCTTCGCGATGTCCTGGGAGAGTGAGACGCACGTGACTAGGGCCTCACTCTCCCGACTTTTCAAAAAACAAATACGGGACGTTGACAAGGTTGACAGTGCAAGAATAGCGGGGTAGTCATGCGTAATGTAGCTGACCGACCAGAGAAAAAAAGTTGACTTGAGGGCACTATAACGGCAGGCGCGATAGGCATCAATGGCCAAGGAAAAGTACGTCGCTCAAAGCCTGATCGGGTGCAAATACGACCGGTTGCCGGTGATCAAGTGGCTCGCCGTCGATGCGCCCACGCTGGATAAATACGCCATCTATGAGGCGAGACTGTTCCGTGTGGAGGCGCGTGCGCGCATGACCGAAGCGATGAAGGGGCACACCGACCCGGCCGAGTACACCCGCGCCGCCCGCGCCGTCATGCTAGACAACGTCATAGGCGACCCGGCCCGGCTGCGCGCCGAGACGGGCATGGATACCCTTCCCTTCTTCTACGTGGTCGCCTGCGTCAAGAACGGGATGAAGGGTGACCTCAGCAGGCCGCTGCCCCGCGGCGGCATCGACGAACACAGGGCCGGCTGGCCGGGCAACCGGTGCAAGCTGCTGCCGGTCCACCAAGCCTTCCTCGTCCTGCACGCGGTGCGCAGCGGCAACCCCCAGGAGATGCTCGAGAGCAAGTTCGGCATCGACCAGACGACGATATCGCGCCAGATCGAGCATCTGCTGGACATCCTGGTCAACCCTGACAGGATGCCGACGGCCGTGGCCATTGCCGACGAGATCGCCGAGACGCCCGTCGACGAGGTCGTAGAGGCGATCGGCCATGTCCTGAACTTTGACGTCACCGAGTTCAAGATCGAGGCACCGGGGAACAAGGAGTCCAACGACGAGGCGTTCTCGGGCAAGGCGCAGACGACGACTGCAAAGGCGATCTTTGCGTGCAGCAAGGCCGGCATACTCATGGCCATGGGCGACATCATGCCGGGCCGCAAGCACGACATCAACGCCCTCCGCGACACCCTGCCCTTCCTGGGCGACCTCATGAGGAGCCTCAAGGATCCCGACACGCCGCCGGAAAAGCGCCTAGAGGTCAACCTGGATAGGGGGATGGTGTCGGCCGACGATGAGTGGGAAGGGGCCCACGTCTACATCCCATTCAAGAGGGCCAAGGGGCAGAAGGAGCTAGAGCCCTGGCAGATCGAGCACAACCACGTCGTCGACTCGGACAGGGCGATCATAGAGAACGAGTTCAGGAGGATGAAGGTGTACCGCCTGATCGGCGGAATATTCCGCGGGTCGGTCGCCGACTTGGAGAAGACGGTTGTGTTCGTCACGGGCATCGTAAACCTGCGGCGGATGATGGGGTGCATCGATCCCGCAAGGTCCCACCGGAAGCATCCCATTTCCGACCGGAAGCAGGACGGCCGGTCGGGAAGAAAGCCGCCCAAGACGTTCGGATAGCGCATGGCGGCTCAAGCCGCCGGCCGAAACAATTCGCCCGAAACGCGCGTTGCCGAACCACCTGCCGAAAATTCCCCGATTTCACCCCCAAATCGCGAAATTCCGATCAAATTCGGCGTTTTTTCGGCATTGGAGCGCCAATATCGAATCGAAATCATTTCAATTGCGAGAAATGCCAATTGTAATTTAACAGATTATATCGTATATAACGGTAAAAATCAATTATGCATAACTACCCGGCATGATCAAGAGAATTGTGTCGATGGTTGACGACATGGATCATTACAGCTTGGACGTAGTTAGCATGACTCTCAGAGTCAAAAGGGGTCTTTGTCCGTCGTGATAAAGGCACCCCCTGGCGATGACAAGGTCATCGTTCAGAAGATACTTTGATAGGCGTACAGATGTCGCCGATGCATGAATTGTGGCCAGGGATCCGCCTGCACGGCACAGCTAGGCCCTGCGCTGTAGCCGCGCGCCGCGGCCGGCGGCCGGGTGGCCGCTCCGTCCCCCGAGGCCCGCAAGCGCGCGACCGCGCACGACGGAGGCCCGCATGCGCCCCCCTCGCACAGCACCCTGTCGGGAAAGGCCGAAAAGTCGCGCAAGAAGAGGGCCGCCCGCGCCAAAAAGCCGGCGGGCGGGGCCGCAAGGCTCCCCGGAGGGCAAAAGGGCCACCCGGGATCTAGAAAGCCAAAGCCGACCGAGTTCAAGAAGCAAACGGCGAAGAACTGCCGCCGGTGCAAGAGCAAGAGCATCAAAAAGACGGGGGAGACCGTCCGCACCATAACGGATGTGCCGCCCCCGCCCGAGTCCGAGACCACGGAGCACGCCATCGACCACTACGACTGCGGCGACTGCGGGCTGAGGGCTTTGCCCCCGAGACTGGCATCCCCGAGGAGGGCGAGTACGGCAGGAACGCGGTCGTTGAGGCGGTCGAAAACTACACCGACCGCATGCCGAACCGCAGGAACGCCGAGAAAATGACCCGCAGGAGCGTCCCCGTGTCGGCGGGCACCGTCCACAATATAGTCAAGAGGGCGGGCATGGCCCTGACGGGGCCGGCGCAGACGGTCCTGTCGGCGCTCCTGGCCTGCGACATACTCAACCTCGACGAGACGTCGTTCAGCCTCAACGGCAAGCTGGTGTGGGCCTGGATCATAGCCGACCCGATCACGGGCATGACGGCCTACATCATACGCGACTCGGGCGGGCGCAAGGTGCTTGAAGAGGTCCTTGGAAAGTGGGCCGGAACGATCGTCTGCGACGGGTGGCAGGCGTACTGGGCGTACCGCATCCAGCGCTGCCGGGCGCACATACTGCGCGAGATGCACGACGTTTGCGCCAAGAATCCCGACGGCTGGAACGCGGCGCACGTCACGCGCATGATCGAGAGGATATTCCGCGATGCGGTCGCCGCATCCGAGACGTGCACGACGCCCGGGGCCAGGAAGGCCGCCCGGAGGCGGCTGATCCGGCGGACGCGGTACATCGCGCGGCAGTACGCCGGCGATCCGGCCGTCGGCAAGTTCATGGGCAGGCTGGACCGGGCCGCCGGCGACCTGTTCGAGTTCGTGGCGGGCCCCCTCATCCCGCCCACGAACAACATCGCCGAGCGCGGGCTGCGCGAGATCGTCGTGCACAGGAAGATACGCGGCGCCATCCGGGCGGCCGAGACCATGGAGCGGATGGGCTGCCTGTTCACCTGCGTCACGACGTGGGAGGCGCAGGGCAAGGGCTGCCGGGAGGAGCTCGCAAAGTGCGCCTAGCGCGGCCAGATCACCTGATCAGTTACCCGCCATGAAGGCGGCTGGCGATCCGCACCGCCGCATCCGCCATCCCCCCCCCTGGCCGCATCCCATGCAACGCCGCTCGCGGCGCGGCCGCCAGGCCGCCCTCGCCGGGTCGTCAGCTAGGCAGGACCTGAACGCGCGCGGCGCGGGGCCCCGCCGCGGCATGCCGTGCCGCCGGGCGCCGGCGCAGGGCCCCGCCCGCCCGGAGGCCCAGGGCCAAGGGATCGCCGCAGAGATGCGCCCGTGGACGGCGCGCGCCTTTTGGCGCTCCGAGTAGCCCATGGCGTAGCCTTTCCCGTACCGGGCAGCCTCGCTCAGGGCGCAAATGCGGCAGTAGTCCCTAGACGGATGCGGCAGATGCTTTTCGACCATGCGGCGCCTCGCGCGGGGCCCTGTCGGAACGCCCAGGCCGTGCCGCCCAGGCCAGCCGTTGACCAGAGACATGACCGCGTAGAACCGCGCGGCCGCCTACCAGCCGGCAAACCCCCCGTCCTGCGAGCGACGCAACGCCTCTGCTGCGGCCAAGTTGTGCCCCCACTGTTTTTCTCGCCACTGCGGAACCGTGCGCGGCCGCCTACCTGTCTATCACGACCGCCATGCCGTCCATTTCGCCCGACCAGCCGCGGTCTATCGCAGCCGCCTGCATGCGCAGGTCAATCTCCGGCATGATGCCGTCCATGGCCCTTTTCTCAAACGCCATGAACCGGTCGACTACCTCGTCAAAGCGCTCCGAGTAGTCGGCGCCGCCGTTGTCGTCAAATGCCGCCACGACTATGACGCTGGTACCTAGCGCATCGTAGCAGAGCTTTCTGACGTAAGGGGCGTCGGCAAACAGCTCGGCCAGGATTGCCGAGAACTGGTCGGTGACCTGCACTGTGGCCATGCGGGCGCGGGGCATGGGGGGTATAAAAGTATTGCAGGGCGCGGGGGCGCATCCTAAGGCACAAGTTCAGGCCCCTAGGCGCGCCTGCCTCACACGGCCGCACGGGACTCGCCGCCGCCGCGCCAGTAGCGGCGGCGGCTGGCCCTTCCCGCCCGGCCGCACGACAGCGGCGCGAGAGGGCCCGCGGCCCGTCACTGGCGGAGGGGCGGCGGGCCCCGCGGCGCCGGCATGCCGCCCGCGGCCGCCCCTTTAATCCCGCGCGGCGCGGCGCCGCGGCCGCCTGCCCCCTCCGGCAGGCACCGCCCTAGAGACCTGAATGTGCGCCCCGATCTCGCGCCTCCAGGCAGGGCACGCTTATATTGCGCCCCTTCCCCCTGCGGCCTGTGGGCGTGTCGGTGGCGAGTCCAGGGGTGGTGCTCACTCTCAAGACAAAGTACCGGACGTTTACGCCGGACCAGTTCACCGCCGTCTTTTACAAGAGGGGGTACACAAGCACCCAAGTCGCCGCCAACATCTCCGACAACCCCGCCGCGCCGCCCGTCCCCACCGTCATGTTCTCAAAGGACAACCTGCTCGTATTCTTTAACGACAACGAAAACCTGATCAAGTTTCACGTCGTCAACAAGACGGACATAAGCGAGCTGTTCGAGGACGAGATCAAGCAGGTGCTCGTCTCCCTCAACTACCGCCCACCCGCGGTCGCGACCATGAAGCTCGAAATGACCGCAACCGTCTCCGGCATGGGATCCCCAACGTCGGGGCTCACTTCCCTGCTCGACGGCCGGTTTGCCGACAGGATCAAAAAGCTGCATGCGATGGACGACATCGTCGCGGCGTCGATCAAGATGGTCCAGTCCGATCCCGCCCGCACGGAGTCGCTGACCACCGTCCTTGAGCCTCTAAACACGGATCCCGAAAAATCCTACTTTGTCAGCATCGAGTACGTCACCAGCGACAGCGACAAGTTTACTGACTTTGTGCGCGGAGTGGGCGAAAGCACGATCGAGCGCGTCGTTGGAGGGTGGCAAGCAATGGCTAGCCAGGAGGTCCCCGCGGCCGCGGCAGGATGGCATGCAGGCCCAAGCGCGAACTTGGTCGGCGGGAGCGGCATCGCCCCCGTCCACGCCGGGCTCCCCCTAAACTTCCACCCCAACGGGTACCGTCGCAACCAGGCGTCGCAGCTGGCACAGCCATGCGTCTGCGAGTACGGCCCGATTCCCGAGGAAGGGCAGATATCCGAGGAGCTCCAGCGCAGGCTCGACGATATCAAGTCCGGAAAGGTGAAGATGACCGTGTACCCCAGCGCTGACGAGTACATCAGGCACTTGGACGCCATGCTGGATGGGTAGGCATTGTGGAGAGTTGCATCCAGCGCCCCGCTAGACAGAAAAGTGACCCGCCCCAGGTCCAATGCGGAGCTTGCCAACGGGTACGGGAACGCCGTCAAGTACCCGTCAGAGTCGGGCGATCCCAGGACGCTCGGCAAGCGGATGCGGGGGCCCCTCGAAGGATCCTACAGCTACCGGCTCACAAGGTCGTACCGTCTTCTGTACAGTGTCGACGTGCACAACCGCATCGTCCACCTGCTCGACATGGGCGATCACAAGGACTTGTTTGGTAGGGGCTAGCCGCGCGAGGGCGGGGGCGAGCCCAGGCCCTAGCAGCGCCGCTCCCGGCCGCGCGGACGCCCGGTGCCGACTCCACGGCCCGGCCGCATCCCGGCATGCGCGACCTGCCCTGCAGCCATCATGAACCGTATGCGCTCCCGGGGACCCGCGGCCAGGCTTTGCCGCAGCGGCCGATCAGGCGCCCGGGCCTACTCCCGGCCGCCAAGCCGGATCCGGAACGGGCCTGCGTGGCGAGGCGCCATCCGGGCGGCCGAGACCATGGAGCGGAGGGGCCACCTGTTCACCTGCGTCACGACATGGGAGGCGCAGGGCAAGGACTGCAGGGAGGAGCTCGCAAAGTGCGCCTAGCGCGGCCAGATCACCTGTCAGTTACGATTAGAGCCCTGCAGATGCCGCAATCGGCGTATGATTCAAGGCGGTCGGGGCCGGCAGTAGTCTTGGCCGTTCCGCACTCGATCTGCCCAATGCAGGAGTCGACAAGGGCCGTGCGGCCGCCGTGCGGTGCTATACTGCTTGTAAAAAAGGGTCGCGGGTGCGCGGGATTCAGACAAGCGGGCGCACTTCGATCCTGTCTTTTATGAACGTCTCATAGTCCACCCGTCCCGAACGGACGGGCTCGTAGTCGTCGTACTGTGCGCGCAGATCGGCAAACGTCAGCGGCCTGCCCGTAGCCTTGTCGACGACGTAGCCGCTAGCGATAGCCTCCTCGCAGAGGGCGGTGTCCCTCTCGGTCCATTTTCCACTCTCGGCCACAGCCATTGCAGGGGCGGAATATCGGCGGCATATAAGTGAACATTCAGGCCTCTCTAGGGCGGTGGTGCACATTCAGGTCTCTAGGACGATCCGCGCCTAGGGCGCCTGCACAGGCGCGCGGCGCGGCCAGATGGGACGGCATCCCGCAGGTTGGCGAGGGCCCCTGTAGAGTGAGAACGATCGGAATGGGAGGGGTTAAGAGCCCCAGGGGCGCCGGGGAGGCGGAAAAATCTTGACGCATAAGAAGTGGTCCGCCGAGGAGAGGGTGGACATCATGATCGAGTTCCTCTCGACGAACATAGGCGTTGCCGAGGTGTGCCGCAAGTACGGCATCTCGCCGACCACGTTCGACAACTGGCGCAAGCGGTTCATGGACGCGGGCAAGAGGGAGCTTGCCGGCATAGGCGGCAACGGCAGGAGCGATCCGGCCAAGGCGCTGGCCAAGGAGAACGAGTCGCTCAAGATCGTCGTAGGCGAGCTGACGCTGGCCAACAGCGCGCTAAAAAAAAGCTTGGAGTTGAGGCGAGGATGAGCGCGGTCAAGATGATGGTTAAGGGCGGGGTGAGCCTAGCCCGGGCGCTGCGGCACTGCTGCCTCTCGCGCCAGGCGTACTACTACAAAAAGAGGCAGGTCAAGAGGGGCATCGACACGGCGGTCGCAAAGGCAGTGACCCGCATATCGTCCGAGAGGCCGACACACGGGACGCGGATGCTCGCGCATATGGCGGCCTACGAGATGGGCCGCCCGGTCAACCGCAAAAAGGTCAGGCGAATATGCAAGATCCTGGGCATAAAGGGGCCAAAACAGACGAAAAAACAGGCAATCAGGGCGTCAAAAGCCAAAAGGGTGCAGTTCGTCCCCTCGGCGCCGTACCAGCTGTTCGAGGCGGACATTACGTACATCCACTGCGGCGTCGACGGGTGGTGCTACTGCTTCAACGTCGTCGACGTGTTCAGCCGCAAGTGGCTCTCCTACGTCTTCTCCCCCTCGGCCAGGTCGGCGAGCGCCGTGCAGTCCGTCCTGAACGCCGTCGAGGGGCTGTCGCCCGACCAGATCAGGGGGATTCGCGTGCGGTGCGACAACGGCTCGCAGTACACAAGCGGCGAGTTCAGGAAGGCCATGTCCATCCTCGGCATCAAGGTGGAGCACATATGGGTCAGCACGCCGCAGCAGAACGGCCATGTCGAGTCGTTCCACAACACCCTCAAGCGCGACTACATCCACACGCACGACTTTGAGAGCTTCCAGGACGCCGAGGCGTGGCTGCCGCAGGCGCACAGGGACTACAACGCCAACAGGGTCCACTCCTCGATCGGGTGGGTGCCGCCCGACGAGTTCCTCAGGCTCTGGGAAAGGAACAATAAGCAGGGGGGCGGGGCCCGATGACGATGGCGGCGGCGATGGCGGCGATCGGGGCCAAGACCCTCCCAAAATATGCCCCAAAATCGTTCTCAATCTGGGGGGCCCAGATCAAGGTGCACCCGCCGCCGGCCCGACAGGAGGGGGGGATCGGGCCAGGGCCGCCTGACTTGACGGCAGGGAGGGGGGGCGGGCGAATATCCTAGAAGTATACGAACCTTTATCGATCTCGGGATCGGCGCGCGGCGCAAATGGCGGCGGCAGACGGGCGCTGGAACTGCGGCAAGGGCGGCTGGCGCGCCTGTTGCCGCATTGCCGGGTCGATCGTCGACGCGGCATTGTCGATCGCGCGCGCGTTTGGGGCGCGCAGCGCAGCGCTGAAGGACGAGAACACGGGCCTAGCGATGCGCGTGCACGAGTTGGCGGCCGGCAAGAAGGCGCTCGAAAAGCAGGTGCGCGAGGTGCGCGGAGCCCTGGTGGACGCGCACGGCAAGCTGGACGAGTCGCGCGCCGGCGAGGCCAGGGCCGTCCGCGAGGGGGAGGAGGCAGTCGCGAAGAAGGACGAAGAGATACGAAGTCTGAGGGACGACAAGGCCGACCTGCTGTGCAGGCTGACCACGGCCGAGGCCGAGGCCGGACAGGCCGAGGCCGGACAGGCCGAGGCCGGACAGGCCGAGGCCGGACAGGCCGAGGCCGGACAGGCCGAGGCCGGACAGGCCGAGGCCGGGCGGAAGCGGGCAGGCGGCGGCGGCGGCGGCGAGCAGGCGGCAAGGGTCGCCCGCCTGGAGAAGGAGAATGCCGACCTGAAGAGGGAGAATGCCGTCGCCAGCGGCCCGAACACGCCGTCCGGCACCCTGTCGCTCACCAACATGCTGCGGCGCAGGTTCCGGGCCATCGTGGGCCTGGCGCACAGGGGCGGCGCCAAAAAGGGCAGGAAGCGCGGCGGGCAGCCGGGCCACAAGGGGCACTCCAACAACGACAAGGTGGGCGCCCGCTTCCGCGTCCCCGCCCCGCAACAGTGCCCCGACTGTCATGTGGACCTGGAGCCTGCCAACCCTGGAACGAGCAGGTACTGGCTGAGGCCGGGCGGGTCGATCAAGGGCCTGGTGCCCGTGAACAAGGAGGCCGTGGAGATGCTGCGGCTGTCGTGCGAGCTGGCGCGGCACGGCGCGGTCGGCAGGCCCGACTGCACGTCGGTCTCGTTCGGCAGGGGAAAATGCCCCAAGTGCGGCTGCCTGTTCGAGGGGGCGTGCACCGCGGTCGTGCGCGGAACCGCCGCCTCCAAGGAGGACTGCCACGAGGTGCTCAGCCTGTGCAAGCGCATGCCCGACCGCCCCATAGCGGCCCACCTGCGGGCAAGGCGCGACTTTGGGCTCGGCCCCGCCTCGGTGCGCAGCGCGCGCGGGGCCATGCGGGACACCGTCAGGCCGCACAACGCAAAGATACCGAGGCGCATCGGGAAAGAGGCGCACCACCGCAACGACGAGTCGGTGATGAAGGGGAGCGGCGGCGGCGGCGGCGGAGGGAACGGCGGCAAAGGCGAGGGCGGCGGCGGGGGCGGCGGGGGCGGCGGAGGGAACGGCGGCAAAGGCGGGGGCGGCGGCGGGGGCGGCGGCGCCACCATACTCGAGAGCGCGACGAGGGCCGCCTCGCCCAAGTTCGTCACCGTCCTGGGCGCCTGCACGGAGCGGCTGGTGTACCTCCGCTTCCGGACCAGCCGATCAAAGGCGACGATGCACGCAACGTACATCGACTTTGTCCACGTGTCCGCCACGGTCGACGGGTACGAGGGGCAGCCGTGCGAAAAGGTCCAGCGCGACATGGTCCACATAATCCGCAAGGCCGAGTTCTCCGCGTTCAGGGCGTTCGACCGGCTCGCCAGGGGAGGGCGCATGGGCCCCGACGACCTCTACGTGCGCATGAGGGAAGAGTATGAGTGGGCCCGCGACGGCGTGGGGCGGATCATGGGCGACCCCAAGTCGCACGCCGTGCCGTGGGTAGACGACGACGGATCCCCCGCCGCCCCTCCCCCCGCCCCGTCGGCCGCCCCCCTGCCCGACGGCAGCGGCCGCCGGCGCGGCGCGGCGGCCGTCCGCGCCGCCGGCGACGAGATCGACGACGACGAAGAGGCCGCCGAGCTTCTCGGCGCCGTCAGGGCGTACCTCCGCCTGCTGTACCTGTACAAGTTCGTCCGGTGCTGGGACACGGCGTCCGAGTCGGCCGCGGCCGCGCTGCGCGGCATGGTCGAGACGGGCATACTCCCGCTGTACGGCGAGGGCAAGCACCCCGCCAAGACGGCAATCGCCAACGCGCTGCCCGACATGTTCTACGCGCTCTCCGTCAAGGGCATGCCGTTCGACAGCAACGAGATCGAGAGGGCGTTCCACGAGCTGCTCGGCCCGTACAAGAGGTCGCACTTCCAGACGCAGAGCGTATGGGGCATGACCACGGGGGAGGAGCTTCTCACGTTCATCGGCATGTGCACAAGGAACGGGATCGACCCCGCCGACGGGCTGGACATGCTGATGGCCGATCCAAACTGGTTCGCCGCCGACGACGGGGCGGCTAGCGCGCCCCGGTGCGCCGCTACAGCCGCTGCCGGCGGGGCGGCGGCGGCGGCGGCGGGTGCGCCGCTACAGCCAGACCGGCCCCGGCCCGCCGCCATGACGTGGGCGGGAGGCGCGCGGCAAGCCGGCCGCCGCCTCTGCCGCTGCCGCGCCAGTAGCGGCGGCGGCGGCTGGCCCTTCCCGCCCGGCCGCATGACAGCAGCGCGAGAAGGCCCACGGTTCGTCACGGGAGGAGGGGCGGGGGGCGCCCGCGGCGCCGGCATGCCGCCCGCGCACCGGGTTCCGGGCGCCCGCGGCGCCGGCATGCCGCCCGCGCACCGGGTTCCGGGCGCCCGCGGCGCCGGCATGCCGCCCGCGGCCGCCCCCTCCAATCCCGCGAGGCGCGGCGCCGCGGCCGTCTGCCCCCTCGGCAAGCACCGCCCTAGAGACCCGGATGTGCACAGACGGTCAGCATTCCCTCTGCGAACGATTTATATGTACTGCGTGTGCGGGCCCTCGCATGGTAAAAGAGTTCGGAAGTGACGGCCTTACGGAGCTGTGGCTGCCGAAGGAGAAGGTGCCGGGCGAGGAGACAGAGGCCGAGGCGAAGGCGGCCATGGAGCGCTGGACCAGCCTGCCCGCGGAAGAGCAGCGCAGGCTGCTGCTAGAGTACGGCGACGAGCGTATGCGGCAGGAAAGACTTAGCTACATTCCTTGACGGATGCGGTTCGCGCGGGCAGGGCCCGGCGGCGCCGATTTTTTTTTTTTTCGCGGATGCTACGGCGCCCGACCGCGCGCGGCGGTGCGCTCTAGGCGGCGCGCCGCCCCGCGGCACTCGGCGGCTTCCTCGCTCCTGCCGAGGCGCGACAGGATGGCGCCCTTGCCGGCAAGGGCGCCGACGTGCCTCGGATCAAGGTCGATCGCCCTGTTGTAGCAATACACGGCATCGTCGTGGCGGCCGAGGTCGACTAGGATGACCGCCTTGCGAAAGTGCGCCTCCGCGTACAGCGGGTCGAGCCCGGCAGCCGCGTCGCATGCGGCGAGGGCCTCGTCGGCGCGGCCCGCGGCGGCCAGCAGGTCGGCGCGGCGCATGTGTGCAACTTCGTCGTACTCGTCGAGCCCGGCGGCTGCGTCGTACGCGGCGAGGGCCTCGTCGGCGCGGCCCATCCCCGCAAGTATGTTGCCCCGGAGCAGGTGCGCCTTAGGCAGCGAACCGTCGAGTGCGATTGCCCTGTCGCAGCTGGCAAGCGCCTCGGCGTCACGGCCCAGGCCCGCCAGGATGTCGGCCCCGACAAGATGCGCGTCGGGCAGGGACGGATCAATGTCCGACGCCCTGGCGCAGCTGGCAAGCGCGTCCGCGTGCCGGCCCAGCCTTGCGAACGGCAGTGCCATATCGAGGTGCGTCGCGGCGCGGCCCGGGTCGAGCGCCGCCGCCCTGCCATAGCTGGCCAGCGCGTCCGCGTGCCGGCCCAAGCCGGAAAGCGCCAGCCCCAGCCGTGCGTGCGCCTGCGCGCTTTCGGGGATCTTCAGGGCCAGCGCCCGACACACCTGCTCGGCCTCGCCGTACGCGGCGCGTGAGCGGCTTGGCATCCGCATCTTCATGAACACATCGCCCTCTACCAGCCGCATGTCGGCCTCAAGCTCGGGGAGGTGCCCAGCTATTCCAAACACAAAGCGCAGGACGGCGTCGTACCCGGCGCGCATGTCAAAGCTCACGGGGACGGACGTGTGGACGAGGTCGTTTCGCGCCGCGAACAGGGCGACTAGGGCGGCGCGCAGGCCAGGATTCCCCGCGAGCACGCCGCGCATGCCGTACTCTTGGAGCATTTTCTCGATCGCGGCAATGTTGTGGAAGTTGTACGCGAACGAGACGAGCGTTTCCTTGGACAGGGCGCCGCGCTTCCTATGCTCGCGAGGGGGACCTCGACGTAGTCCGGCATCGTCCCCCGGCCCCGCCCCAGCATGTCGGCCACGGCCAGCCTACAGAACTGCTCGACGACCGAGACGAGCGTGACGGCAACGGCCCTGCGGTCGTGCCTCCGGGGCGAGCCGAGCAACGGCTCGACGGAGAGCAGGTCGGCCAGGATCGAGCCGAGGTCCTGGCCGGCCAGCGCCGGCGTTATGCTGACGATGCGGTGGCGTGCCAACGGTAGGGGCGCGGCAGTACTCAACTATAAAGTATACGGACGGCCCCGCGCCCTCTAGGTGCAGATTCAGGCATCCAAGGCGATCCGCTCCCAGGGCGCCCACACAGTCGGGGCTCGCAATCATCCGCATCGGGCAAGCCCGCGGGCCAGCTCGGCGTGGCTCGGCGTTTCGCCAAATCCGCCGGCCAGCAAGACCAGGCCCTTTGCATCGGCCCGCGCGCCCGGGGCGCGGGGGGTTACGCACAAAAGAACCCCCTGACTCTCGCTAGGCGTCGTCGTAGCCGTGCCTGTCAATTATGCATAGCCTCCCCCCGGCGGCCGCCCCGCTTCCGCTGCGGATCCGCCATCGCCATGGCGGGCGAGCCTGCGCCCCGCATACAAGCATTCGAAGAGTCCGGGTCCCATATAGTCAGGGGGCAACCCCCCTGCTACCATGCGCGGCGGCCGAAGGCGGCCGCCTCAAGGGTGCCAAAGGCCCGGCGGCCCCCATGCCGCCATCCCCCGGCACGGCCCGCCGCGGATTGCGAGTGCCCGGTTGCCCGGGCAATGGCAAGGGAGGAGACCAAGAGGGCCGGTTCGCACAAACGCCAAGCCGCGAGTACAACCCTAGTACCGGAAGGTCTCCCGGCGGCAAGCAGGAAAAGCCGCCCAGGCAGAGGCGCCGTTCAGTTTTTTTTTTTGCCGGCGCCGCCCGCGTCCCTGCATCCCACGGGCGCCCGGGGCGGCGCGCGGGGCGGCCCAGGGGCGAAAATGTCCCATGCGGCGGCATGCCTGGTGGCGGCGCGGGAGGCACCATGCGCACGCGGGGCGAGGGGCGCGCGCGGCGATCGCAGGCGATGCGGCCGCCGCTACGCCCCCGGCGCGGGGCGCGGGCCCGCCGCCGGGTCGCGCGTATTTGCGTAACCCTCCCCATTCCCCCGCCGCAGGGCGCACGGGGCGAGCCGCTCGGCGGCCGTGTGCAGGGCCGCGCCGCGCCGTTGGTGCAGGCCAGCCCGATGGAGGGGCGGGCGCGGCGTGGGACACTAGCGCGGCCAGCTCCGGCGCCGCCGCGGCGCCGCCCCCGCGGCCGCATCCTCCGCGCGCCTCGCGGCGCAGCGCGCCCTAAAGCGGCCGAGCCTTTCCCCAAAGTCCCGCACGCGCGACACCCTCGCTTCCAGCTCGGACGATATCCGGTCGTACACCACGCGCTCCGCGTACGCCCCCTCCAGCTCGCGCGCGAGGCCGGCCCCGACCTCCCGCTCCAGGTATGCCGCGCCGCGCCGCGCACCGCCCCCGGCCTCGTTCAGCGGGCGCGGATACGAGAGGTCGATGCCCGGAAAGTCCGCCGACAGGGCGTCCTCGATCACGACGAGGCTCTCGTCGTAGCGCTCGGTCAGGCCGATCTGGTAGAGGCCCAGGCTGCGCAGGACGGCGTCCGTCTCTCCGTCCGCCCAGTTGTGCATGATCTTGTGGTTGCGCAGCATGTCGGCGTTGTCGACGCAGAACCGGGTGTACTCTTCGAGGCTCCCGGTCTTGGCCAGGACCGCCCTCGGATCGCGGCTGAACCTGACCAGGCTGGCCGGATCCCTCCTCTGCTGAAGGTACAGCGACACGTGCCAGGAAAAGAACTCCCTCACGAAAAAGATCGGCCGGAGGTCGTACCCCCTGCAGCCCTCAGGGCAGCCGGGATCCCCCCTGATGCAGGCCGGGTCCACGTACATGCCGTGCCGCGACAGGGAGACTATGCCGCCGTCTGCGTCCAGCATCCCGACCACGTCGGGCGCGGACAGGCCCCATTCCGCCTCCACGCCGGGGGCGCCGCGCATGCGGACCGCCTCGTCCCACGTCATGTGCCTGATCGGGCGGCCCGCCGCCCCCCTTTGGACCAGGTAGCTCATGTTCCGGTGGCCCGGCCCAAAGCTGCGGTCGAGCGCGGCGTCGAGCGTAGTGCCGCCCGTCTTGGGCATGTGCATGTGCAGGATCACGCGGCGCACGGGCCCGCGCTGCGCCGCCCTTATATACGCGATAGTGCGCAAAAGGTGCCGGCAAATGCTTATATACACCCGTGCGGCGCTAGATTCACCCCGTATGCGAATCCCTAGGGCTGACGCGGTGCGTCGGCGAATTGGCCTAGGGTTGATGTGGATACGGGGCCCATCATTTGAAGCGCTTGAGCGTTTGCCGCGCGAGGGGGTCGGCTATGTCGAGGCTCACGGTGCCCTTGGGCTCCCGTCCATGGCTGTTTCCCCAGGCCAGTATGTCGGCCAGCGAGTGCGCGGGGCCGCGGTTTTCGTGGTGCCAACCCTGATCGTTGGCAAAGTCCCGGCTGTCAGCGTCGCACTGAAAGACCAGGTCCCGCGCGGCGCATCCGTGCTGCAAGAGAAAGCCTTCCAGTGGCTCGCGGATCATTTGCCACAAGAGGGCGTTGTACGTGCGCGACAGTTTTCTACGGTTTGTATAGTTGTATTTGCCCTTGTGCTTGAAATGGTCCAGTACTTTTGAAAGCGCGCGTTGTTTTTCCAAGTGTATGCAAAAGCCCGCGATTTCTGTCCCGTCGAACTTGACCCTGCTCAGTACGGCGTTGCGATCGCCCTTGTAGAGGCTTTTCATGTGAATCGGCTTCGATCCCAGGTCAGAGGTCAGGGCGCCAACCTTTTCGTCTGTGCCGATGACGATTGCCATGAACTTGTGGTTGCCAGATTTAGGATCTCCAGAGACGTCCATGCCTGCGATCATCCAATCACGCTCCGCCAAAGCGCAACACGTATTATATATGTATGAAAATATGCGCGCGACGGGCTGTGCACATCCAAGTCTTGGGGACGATCCGCGTCCAGGGCCGGCGCGGGCACAACCGCAGCCGACGGGGTTCCGTGCATGCCCCCGAGCCCACGCCCCGCCCGCCCGATGAGTAACGGCCCGATCGGGTCTGCGCCCGCGTCGCCATAGACGACGATGTCGCGCGCGGCAAAGCCGTCCCATGTCCGCCCCGCGACAGGGAAAGGATGCGGCCCATGCCGATCAGCAGATCGGCGCACGGCGGAAATGGGCGCAGGGATGTCGTCGGCGGGACGTCGTCCGCCATGTAGTCGAATCGATCATCGGCGGGATGCTGTCCGTCATGCGCGCGGGGGGGCGAGTCCACCGCCTCGCCTAGAGCCGAGAGGGGAGAGGGCTAGCGACGCGCGTGCGCGAGATGCGCGAGGGAGAGGGCGTCCCGGAAGCAGGTGCGCGAGATGCGCGAGGGATGTGAGGATGCGCGCGAAGGGGCGGCAGGGCAGCGCGCCGGCGGGGCCGTGTCGGTTTGCGGGTAGGAGGTGCGGCCGTCGCGAGTGGCGATAGGATACGCGTGATTGAGGACGACAAGTCATGCTGTGCGATCTGGCCATGTCAAGGGCGGGCGGTAGCGAGATTGAACCGCGCAACTTCCGCCCCCTGGACGGCAGGGCGATCGTCCGTTCCGCGTCAGTCTCGATGCTGGCCGTCGCACGGCCGGCCTTGCAATCTCGCTACGCAGCCCTGTCAATCCATGCCGATCACCCTCCTTCCGCCCCGCCCGGCAACGGCAAGCGGCATCTGGTGCCGTGCCCCTCACGCGCGTTACAGGAGTCGTCGGGATCAACGGCTGTGGACCTGGCCATGCACGGCGGACTGGCAACGCTACGCCGCCTTGTATGCGCGATAATGCACGGAAAGTAGCGCCGTCAAATGCTTATATACGACCATGTGGATGTACGCTCACCCCGTATGCGAATCCCTAGGGCTGACGCAGTGCGTCGGCGACGACCTAGGGTTGATGTGGATACGGGGCCAATACTTGAAGCGCCTGAGTGTCTGTTCCTCATGGCGGTCGGATATGTCGAGGCTCACGGTGCTCTTGGGCTCCCTTCCACGGCTGTTTCCCCAGGCCAGGATGCCGGCCAGTGAGTGCGCGGGGCTGCGGTTTTCGAGGTGCCGTCCATGATCGTTGGCAAAGTCCCGGCAGTCGGCGTCGCACTGAAAGACCAGGTCCCGCGTGGCGCATCCGTGCTGCAGGAGAAGGCCTTCCAGCGGCTCGCGGATCATCTGCCACAAGAGGGCGTTGTACGTGCGCGACAGTTTTCTGCGGTTTGTATAGTTGTGTTGCCCTTGCGCTTGAAATGGTCCAGTACTTTTGAAAGCGAGCGTTGCTTTTCCAAGTGCATGCAAAGGCCCGCGATTTCAGTTCCGTCGAATTTGGCCCTGTCCATTACGACTTGGCGATCGCCCTTGTGCAGTGATCTCATGCGAATCGGCTCTGGGCCCATATCCGCTGTCGGGGCGCCAATCCCCTCGTTTGTGCCGACGACGATCGCCGTGAATTTGCAGGCGCCTGACTTGTGATCGCCGGAGGCATCCACCCCTCAAGCATTCAAACGCGCTCCACGCATGCAAAACCCGGCGCGTGTTATATGCGTACGAAAAGGCATGCGCGGGGATCCTGCAACCGCGTGAATGCCCAGGCGGCAAAGTTTAAGCGGCATCCATGCATCGTTGAGAGGCGGATCAGGGGCGCCAGGGCGAACGCTCTCAGAGCCCTTTGCGCGGCCGGCGGCCGATGCGCAGGCTCTGCCCCGCCGCCGCAATCGACGCCAGGCCGGCCACGGGCGATGATGCGCGCCTTGGGCGCGGGCTGCGCAGCCGCCTGCCGGCCTGCACCGGGCGCGCGGGCTTCCCCCGCCGCCGAGCACAAGGCGGGCGCCGGCGCAGAAACATATCTGCTCGCGACGCGCCGCGCGCCGCAGGGCTAGCGGGGCCGGAGGACGACGACCTCGATGTCGCCGTACATCTTGTCGCCGGCGATCTGCCCCATGGCCCTGTCCGTGGTGCATATGGCCCGCGCGCCTGCAAGGCGCGCCAGCGCTATGTGTATCCAGTCGATTGGCCCGATCCCTTCGTGCCGGTACGTGTCGCCTTTGCGGGCCTGCGGCGTCCTGCCCCTGTGCTCGAGCGTCTTTCCGTGCAGGTGTGCAAAATCTGGCCGCGCCGCGACCTTTTCCTCAAGAATGTCCACCCTCTTCCTGGCCTTCAACTCGTCGATGAAGTCTACCAGCTTGTCGACGGCCGCCGCCGCCGCTGCGTCCACGCCCTTGCACTCCCCTCCGCCATCGTCAGTGCACCTGCGGCTCGCCTTGGTGCGCTTGCGTATCACGTCGACCGCTTCCGAGAGGGTCAGGCTCGAGACGATCAGCCGCACGCCGCCGAGCTCGGCCGCCTTGAAGAAGCGCATCGCGCCATCAAAAAACGGATCACCTGGCCCCATAACTGCCGCCACGATCGGGCCCGTGTCGCAGTACATCGAGCCTGCGCCGCCGGCGACGGGGCTGGCGGGCGCCGGGCCCGCCGCGCCTGGAGGCTGCGCCGCCGTCACAGCGGCCCGCGCCCCCTGGCCTGCCGGACCATGTCCAGGGACGTGACGCCTGGGGTGTTGCAGTCGGCCAGCATGCCGTATATGCTCTTGGCCTTGGGCGGGAATATGTAGTCCTTTCCTTTCTTCTTGAAGCGCTTCCGCAGCGCCCACTCGCTCCTCATGAGGGCGTTCCTGCAGGTCTGCGGGGGAGTTTTCGCCTCGACCAGCTCGGGGGGCGCGCGGGGGTCGTCGTCTTCCTCGCCGCCCGTCTCCTCCGCCTTGATCCTTGACACCGTGTCCAGGACCTGCGCCACCGTCGCCCGCACCTCCTCCAGCCCCTCCATGGGATCCGCATCCCGCCCGTCCCGGTACGCCTTGCCGACCCTGCGCAGGTACGCGAGTATGTCGCCGAGGGCGCGCAGCGCGTGCCAGTACACGTCCTTCACGTCCGGCATGTCTGCTATCTTGGACAGGTCGCCGTAAACGTCCCCGAGCAGGCGCGCCAGGCGGACGCCCCCGTCCCAGCCCGCGCCGGCCGAGTACGCGCCAATCAGCTCGGCCGTGTGCATGCACCTGTCGGTCCGCGCCATCGCGGTCGGATCGATCAGCGAGATGAACATGCGCTTGATCTCGGCGTCGGGCATTGCGGCCGGCGCCGGCCCGGCGGTTCCTGCCGCGTCAGCCGGCCGCTCGCGCTCGGCCTCTTTTGCAACCTGCATGCCGGCGCTACGCCGGGGCGCATTATAAGGCTGGTGGATGCCATCCGCGGAATCGCGGCGCGCGTTCAGGCCCGCGCCGGCGCCCGCCGTGCCCCGTGCCGGCAGGGGGCTGGCAGGCGCAGATGCTGCCAGGCCTGGATGCGCGCGAGGTATTCGGGCGCCTGCGCCTACGATGCGGGTGGCGCGCGCGCCGCTACCAGGCGCCAAGGCGCGGAATGGCACAGGGCATTTCGCGGCAACCCCCCCCCCCTCCCCGACGGCGACGCAGGCGGCGGTGCTACGCGCGGGCTAGATGCGGGGGCAGAGCCGATCCGCATGGATCCGCGCCAGGCGGCCACGCATCATACGGACAGCAGCAGGGCGGCGAGCGACCCGGCGATCGCCCCGAACCGGCACAGCGCCATTCTCTTGGTCTTTGGTATCCACTCGCCGCCCCCTACAAAGTCAAAGCGCGCAAACAGGAGCGGCGGGCGCCACCGGCGCAGCGTGCCCGCAAGCCTGCCCGCGTCGCTTGACGCGCGGATCAGCGCGGACTCTAGGGCGGCGGCCGGCATGAACCTGCCCGTGTTCATCCTCACCCGGGCCTGCTCGGCGGCCGCCTCCGACAGCACGACGCAGCACGCCCACGCGGCGGGCACCAGCGCGTCGAGCATGCCGGCCGCGGCGGCAAGGGACAGCGCGGGGAGGCCCAGGAACAGCGACTCGGTCCCGTTCGGCGCGTCATAGTACTTTCGCCCGGGGTGCAGGAGGGGCATGACAGAGTCCCCGAACGCCCACCGGAAGAACCTCCTGTAGCTGCGCCGGCCGCCCCCCCACCAGCCGTGCCTCACGGCCGCCAGGGGGACCGTCTTGAACCGGCCCCCCACCTGGAGGCAAAAGTCGATGTCCTCGCCGCCGCCGTGCGCCGGAAAGACGTCCCTGAACCGGGCGCGCCCCATTGCGCGCCGTGAGACCATGAGGTTCGACGTCGTGGCCCACGTCACCCACTCCCGCTCGGCGGGCAGGCGGAACATGGTCGTCATCGAGCTCGCCAGGACGCCGCGCGTGAACAGGTTTACGGGGGCGGGGAACACGGTGGGCCCCGCGTACCCGGCGGCGCCGGGGTGGGCGCGCGCGGCGTCCAGGTACCTGCGCAGGAGGTCGCGGGGGGCCCGCACGTCGTCGTCCAGGAACAGCACATAGTCCGCCGTGCCGAGCCCGATCCCCACGTTGCGGGACATCGGGGCCCCCAGGCGCCCCTCGTTGACGACGAGGGTGGCGCGGCATCCGTTGTGCACTAGCGTGCGCGGCTCCAGGCCGGGGCGGTCCGACACTATCCAGTACGACACCGTCGCCCCGTCTGGCACGTCGAGCGGCATGCCCGCCAGCAGGCCCTCGGCGTCCGAGCGCACGCTCGGTATGACGACGTCTATGCTGGGCATTAGGGCGGCACCCCGGCCCGCATCCGCGCGCGGCGGCCGCCCGCGCCGCAGGGGCCGGCGCGGCGGGCAGGCGCGGCGCAGGAGTCCGCCGTCCAGGCGACCACGCGGCGGCGCGGGCGCGGCAAGCATTATAGGTAGCGCCGCAGGGCCAAGCCGGCGTTGCGGGCGCTGATCACGGGCGCGGCAGGTGTCGTCGGATCCGCCCTGGCCGAGAGGTTCCTGGATATGGGCATTGCGGTGACGTGCCTGGACGTCTGCAGGGTCGACGAGGCGTGGAGGCTCGAGGGCGTGCGCGGGCGCGCGAGGTACCTGTGGAAGGCGTCCAACGACATGGTCCCCGACGACCTGCGCGGCGTCGACGTGGTCGTTGACGCGGGGCTGGGCGTGGCCGACAGGCCCCTGGGCGGCTCGAGCCCCGGGTATACGGCCCAAGCCAACCTGCTACCGCCGCTCAGGATACTCGAGGTCGTGTCGGGCATGGACAGGATGCCGTCCGTCATATACCCGAGCTCGTTCAACACGCTGTACGGCCACCCGCCCGGGCGGGGGTACTCGGCGCGCATGCTCCCGAGCCCGTCCTCGCCGTACGGGTGGACAAAGGCGGCGGCCGAGCTCCTCTACATGTCGTACCACAGGTCGCACGGGGTTCCCTGCGTGGTGACGCGCGTGGGCAGCGGCTACGGGCCGCGCATGAGGAGCGACGAGCTGCCCGCCCGGCTCGCCCTCGACGTGATCAGGGGCAGGGACGTCGAGCTCAGGTCCCCCGGCGCGAGCAGGCTGTGGACGTTCGGGCCCGACATCGTGGACTTTTACGGGAGGCTCGTCGAGAGGGTCGGCGAGTACGTCGGGCAGACCCTGCACTGCGCCGGCAACGCGGACGGCAGGATCGTGACCAACATGGAGCTCGCGGAGCTTGTCGCGGGGTTCGGCGCCGGGGGCACCAGGATATACGAGGGGGAGTACGAGCGCGGCGAGATGGTCGGCGGCAGGCCCGTCTCGTTCGAGGTCGAGGAGGGCCCGTCCCCGCTGTGGCGGCCGCGGTTTACGCTCAGGGAGGGCATGGAGAGGACGTACCGGTGGTTCGAGGAGAACCTGGAAAGGTACGGCGGCCGCGGCGGGGCATCCGCGTAGCGGCCGCTGAGGGCGGGCGTGGGCCCGGCATCCCCGCGGGGCCGGCGCGCCCATGTCGCGGCCGGGCGCAGCAAAAGGGACTTAAGCCGGCGCGCCCATGTCGCGCGCATGGGGGCGGGCTGCGAGCAGGGCCACGGGACGGTCGTCGTCGACGTCACGTACGCGTGCAACGCGGGGTGCAGGTACTGCCGATGGGGGGACGGGAGCGGGCGGCCCGGGTCAACGCTGGAACCGGAGGCCGCGATGATCCCCGAGCGGACGCTGCGCCTGCTCGGGACCCGCCGCATCGTGATATCCGGCGGCGAGCCGACGCTGCACCCGCGGCTCGCCGAGATCATATCGCACTACGCCGCGCTCGTCGACGAGGTCGTCGTCATAACCAACGGGTACACCCTGTCGAGGCGGGGGGAGGAGGGCGTCGGGCGCCTTGCCCGGGCGGGGGCGACCGGCGTCACGTTCTCCGTCGACTCGGCGGACCCGCGCGAGTCCCTCTTGGTGCGCGGGACTCCCCCCGCGGTCCACGCCGCCGTCCTCGCCGAGATACGGCGCGCCGCGGCCGGCGCGGGCATCGAGATCGGCGTCAACGCCACCGTGACGAGCGCCACGGCGGGGTGGGCCGCGGCGGGCGGGCTGCTCGGGTTCGGCCTGGGCGCCGGCGTCGACTTTGTCAAGTTCCAGCCGGTGTTCGACGACGGCTACGCGTCGGCCCGCGCGCCCTGGCTGCTCCTGTCGGGGGCCGACGCGCCAGGGCTGCTCGACGTTGCGCGGCGCCTGGAGGAGCCGCGCAGCCTCCCGCCGACAAACCCGCCGGGGTTCTGGAGGGACGTGGCCGCCCTGGCGTCGGGCCGGCGCCTCCCTGCGTCCGGGTGCTCCCTCGGCCCGTCCGACGCGATCGCCACGGGCGGGACGCTGTCGGTGTGCACGTGGGTGGGCGGCTCGCGGTACGGCAGGGCGTCGTCGGCGATCGATCCGGGCGAGGCCAGGGCCGTCCAGGCCAGGTTCCCCGGCGAAAAGGCGCGCTGCGCGGTCGGCCCCCACTGCTTTTGCAACCAGGGAATGGGCCACGTGTGGGAGGGGTAGCCGCGCATGCGGCGGCCTTGGCGCCGGGCGCGCCCCGTGCGGGCGGACGGCGGCAGGCGGGCCCAGGGGCACGAGCCCGGCTCGCGGCACCCGGCGCCGCCCGCCGGCGTTCGTAGGACTAGCCCGCCGGCCCGGGCAATGGCGAGAGCAGCCCAAGAAGGCCGACTTGTACAGCCCGAACCCGCGCACAGCACCGGCAGCGGAAGGTCGTCCGGCGGCAGGCCGGGAAGGCCGTCCAGGCCGCGACTTTTTTTTTGCCCGGCGCCGCCCGCCGGCCCTGCATCCCGCAGGCGCCCAAGGCAGCGGCGCGGGCGGCCCTTGGCCGCACCCCGTGCGGGCAGACGGCGGCAGGCGGGCCCAGGGACCCGAACTCGTGCCAACGACGCCGGCCGGCCACACCGCAAGGCACAAATACCGCCCTCAGAGACATTTGTCGTGGGCCAGACGCTGGCGCTTGACGGCATGGTGGCGCGGGCGGCGAGGGCCGTGGCCGGCTCGGCCGCAGACCAGCAGAAAGTGCTCGAGGACCTGCGATCGCTACGATCCGCCGCCGTGTCAAGCGGGATCGAATGGGCCGAGCGGGACGGCCTCGTCAAATTCCATTTCTACGGCGCGCTCCGCCTTGCAGAGCACGTCCTGTGCGACATGATCAGCAGGTTTGAAGAGGCTCGCACCGACCCGTCAGGGTTGCGCGCCGCGCTTGACGGCCTAGCCGTGCTGGCAGACATAATCGGCATTGTTGCCGTGGGCGGCGTTCGCGCCGACGCGGGCGAGCGGGACGGCGAGGGGATGGAAGACCGCGAGATGGCGCTCTTGGAAAAGGCCCGCGCGGCGGGGCTCTTGGAAGCCATGCGGGAGAACTTCAAAAAACTAGGCCCGCGTACGCCACTGACCGAGCGCGACACGCCCGAGACGCGCCCCGACATCATCTGGATCCAGTATGACGACGACACGGGGGAGATGCGCCGTATTACCGGACACGAACGTCATCGTTGACGCCATTGTGCATTTGCACAGCGAAGAGATCGGCGTCGACGTGTCCGCTCCGCGCCACCAGGAGGCATTGCAAATGCTCGATGCGTTTTTGGGCCGACGCAGTGGCCGGTGCGTGTTGTCCCCCGCGGTGGACGAGGAGGTGCGTCGCGTTGTGGAGAGAGGGGTGGCGCGTGTGGTAAGAAGTTCTATAGACATGCCCCGTGCGGGCGGTTCCGCGCGCCTACCTGCAAGGATCGAAAATATGATCCACGAGTGCATCGACCGCGGGAAGCGGCTGGTCTCCCGAATGACGCTGGTCGTCCCCGATCCCTCGCAGATCGCGCCATACCGGGCAAAGATTGACGGGATGGGCGAGGACATCATGGCGATGTACAGGGCGGCGGCGCGCAGGACCGGAGAGGGGATCCCAGGCGCGGGGGGAAGGTGGAGAGGCGCGGCGTATCCTGCAGACCAAGAAGACAAACTGCCCCAGCTTGGCAGGTTCGCCTCAAGGGAGCCGGGCAAGAACGAGTCGGACAAGAGGATACTGGCCGAGGCGGCTCCATGCGCGACATCCTCGGCGGATCCGAGCCGCTGTGCATTGCATCGTACGACGAGGGATTTTTCGCGCCCATGCGGCTGCGCGGCGGCGGCGTGTCCAGGCCGGTCGTCGACATGATCCAGGAGCGGTTTGGTATCACCTGCGGTTCCCCGCGCGACGTATGGGCGCTGTGCTCGGGGCAGGATGCCGGATGACGGCGCGGACCTGCCCGCCCCGTACGGAACGCGCCGTCGATCCGTCCCTGCGGAAGGGCCTCCGCAGGGACCGGCCGCGGCGATGGACGGCGCAAGGCGGGTAGCGCGCGGTCTTTGCGCCCTTGCTCCCGGCGGGCGGGCCCGCCGGCGCGGCCGCCAGCGGCAACGTCAAGAAACAGCGGCCCGCCCCCTGTCCGCCCCCGGCGGGCAGGGAGCGGAAGTATGCCGGTAGCCCGATGCGGGCGCCTAGGACGGCGACGAACTCGGCCGCGGATGCGCTCGTAGCCCTCTAGCAGGGTCGCGCTGTTGCACCTGCCGCCGCGGGCGGCGCGCGGGGCGGCCCGTGTGCGGCAGCATCCCGTGCGGCGGCGCGGGGGCCCGTGCGCCCGCAGGACGGGGGGCGCGGGCGCCGACTGCGGGCGATGCGGGCGCCGACTGCGGCCCCCGTGCGGGATGCGGGCCCGCCGGCGGATCGCGGGCGCCTGCGTGCGGCGCCCTGTGCCCGAGTGCGCCCGGCGGCTACGGCCGTCTTCCGCCACTGTCAGAATAATCTGCGAGGCGGTAAGTGTCGACGACTTTCACATTGAATACCCCCATAATTTCGTCGGCGAACATGGTAAAGTCCATGTCGTGTGTCCACAGCTCTACCGCGTAATTCCGCGCATGCTGTGCGGCAGTTGACAATATCGTGAGATCGTTTGCGTCCGACCCGAGCGCCGGATCGGCCACAAGTATGCCCTTTTTTCTCTTCCACCTAAAAAATTTTTGGTTTTGTGGATCGCCGCTTATTGCGGCGTACATGTCCTGTGCAGTTGAGACATGCCCCAAATAATCCTCAACCTCTGCGTTGTAGAGGTACTCGTAGAGCAGCTTTAGTGCTCGATTCTTCATTCTATCGGCATCTGCGCGCCCAAGCTTTTGGGCCAGATCTTTCACCAAGTTTTTTTCCGCTTCCATGCCCGCTGTTGCGGCAACATAGACGCGGCCCGCTTGTTCCAGGCGCACCCTCAGCACTTCCGCCCTGCGGCCGGTCGGGCGCATGCCATGATCGTGCAGCGTGCGCTCCCTGATATAGTCGATGACGGCGTTGGCATCGACGTGTACTCGCCTCGAGGCGCGGACCGGGGGCATCGGCATCATCCGTAGGCGCGCGATCAGTCCGTGCCGTGGTGAAACACCGAGTCGTCCGCAAGCACCTCGATCAAAGGCGTGTTGTCATCGGCAAGCGCCTCGGAGAGCGGAAGGGCGTACGGGTCCACGGCCAGGCGGCGGCTCCTGCAGTACTCGGCCAGGCAGTAGTACAGGTCGCTGATCATCGCCGGCGTCGCGTCCGCGTGCCGCGTCCGCCGCCGCTGCATGTGCGCCCCCCGCCCCGCGGAATTGCCGTGCGCCAGTGGCGCAGGCCCCGGCCTGGATGCGGCCGCGGCCACCGCCCTGCCGTGCCTCCTGCACAGGTCCTGTATGGCGGCAACCAGCGTCCGCAGCACGGCGCCTTCGGCGCCAGTGGACGGCTCGGCCTCGCATGCCACTGCGCGGGTGCATTCGACGACCCCTACGAGGTGGAGGAGGTAGTCGAGTGAAGAGCCGACGGTCTCGCCGGTCTCGAACCATTTTGCAGTCCGGCCCAGGTCGACGAGCGCCTGGTCCTCGGCGCTCACCGGCGGCACAGGCCTTCCGTCCTCCTGGGCCCTCCACGCGTCGGCAAGCCTGCCCAGATCGCCCCTCATTTTGTCGAGGTCCCGCACGGGGCCGCCGAGCCCGCACGCATTCTCGAGCAGGTCGGGGAGTGCCATGCCCCCCAGGCCGGCCGCGGCGGCCTCCGCCGCCCCCTGCCACGGGGCGCCGGCGGCCCTGGCGGCGGCCAGGGCCTCTAGGCCCTCGTCGGTCAGGTCGTAGTAGTAGTGTGGCTCGTTTGACGGGCGCGGTTCAAAGTCAATGTCGGCGATGATCCACCTGTGGCATCCTTCCGGCGCGCCGTGCAGTTTCACGCCATGCCGCGGATCGTACCGGCGGGCGGGGGGAGGCGGGCAGGCCGCCCGCCGGTCCGCCCCCGCCGCGGCCAGCGACAGGGCCGCGCCAAGGCCGGCCTGCGAGCAGATCGGGCCGGCCGCGTCAAGGATCAGCATGACTGTCCATACGCGGTCGGGCACCGCGCCCGTGTCGCGGCAGGGTATTGCGGCCGGCTCGAGCGCCATCAGGCGGCCCTCGCGGGGCGGCACGGGGATCGGCGTTTCCAGCCACAGCGGGGGCGACCTGTAGGCGGCGCGCGGCGCGGAGCGGGCTGTGGACACGAGAAGGTCAAAGTCGGGCAGCGTTGCGCCCTCTTCGAGCCATCCGGCCATCCGGCCGTAGTGTCCAAGCCTTCCGAGCAGCCAGCCCCTGGCCTTGAACCGGCGCCATGGCACGTCGGACTTTTTGGATTCGTCGCTGTTATAGTACTCTAGCGCCGCCCTGTAGCCGCCGCGCTCTATGGCATCCCGCATGTACGTGCCGGTCATCCTGGCCTCCAGCTCGAGCTTGGCATGCACCCCGAGCGGCGCCGGCATGATGGGCTGGCGATCCGCAGCGCGCAGCGCCTCGAGCGACGTGCGGGCCCGCGGCGGCCCCGCGGCCGCCCGCTGCGCGCCGCCCGAAAGGCCCGCATTGTATCCGGCCGGACCTTGCACTGCCGGCGCCGCATCCCCGCCGCCGGCGCCGCCGGCGCCCCGTGCAGATGCCCCGCCCGTGCCCGCGCCGCTCCTGCCCAAGGGCGCCTCGCTGTGCCCGCCCACGCGGCCGGATTGCCGGCATGCCATATAACCTGCACGGCGGCTGGCCGGATGCTGGATCCCAAAGGCACGGGCAGGGCACAGGCTCGGCCACGGCTCGAGGCCCAGGCACCGCATCCGCCCCGGTTTTGCATGGATTTGGAGGAGGGAGGGGGCGTGCATCCCCGGCCAGTGCGCCGCCGCCGGTTCTGCCCAGAATTCGTGCCATTTGGTCCCCGCCCGTGATTGATCCAGCGCGCGCCGCCCGGCGCCACTGCGGCAACGCCCAAGCCCCGGCCAGAGCGGCGGGGCCCCCGCGGCAGGCCGCGCTTTTCCAGGCTCGACGGCGTCGCCGCAGTCCGCCGCGTTCACGACATGGGCGGACCGCTTGCCGGGATTCCCAAGGCCGACCCGCGCCGCCCCCATGGGGCGCATCCCGCCCATTTTCGTTCGCGGCCTTGCGGCGCCGAAGTGTGCTCAGACATCCAGGCTCGCGGTGGCGAGGCTCTTCGGCCCCCTGCGCGGCTCCGCAGGGCCCTCAGCGCAGCGTCGTCGCGCTCCCGGGGGTTCGTGCTGGCGTCGCAGCCAGGGCGGATGGGCGGCGGGCACACCCAGGGGCCCGAACTCGCTCGCCTGCGCACCCGTCGCTCCCACCGATGGCAGTGTATAGTGGCGCGAACTTCCCCGCCCATGGGCCATAGAAGGGGCAAGCGGCCGCTCATGGGCGAGCTGGCCACGCAGAGCATGCTGGGCGTGTTCATGAGGATGGCCATGCTCAAGGCAGGCATCGGCTCCGACAGCGAGATCGCCAGGATGGCGATAGTCACGCAGTCCGTGACCGTCCTGGAGCAGTTCCTCAGGCTGATCCTCGAGCTCGACATTGACGAAAAGGCCCGCGGAAAGGGCAGGGCCGTCATTAAGTCGATCGAGGGCATCGAGGCCGCCATCGCCATGAGCTAGGCCAGGTTCAGGTCGTCCATGAGCGGCCTTCAGAGCGAGGCGGCGGTCAGGAGAATGGCCGTGGAGCGCGGCATGCCGGCCCTCCTCAAGTTCGTCGAGGAGTACGGGGAGGAGCTCCGTACCTGTTCAGGAAGAGGCACGCGCTCACGTACACGGTGGGCATTGTAGAGTTTGACGAGGCCAGGGCGTTCGCCGTCGTCGAGCGCCTGGTGCACGCCGTCCTCGCGGCGCTCCCGCTGTACATGGTGGCGCTCCTCGTCGAGGGGCACGTCATGTCGCAGGCGGGACGCAGGGCGGCCGCGTGCAGGGGGCACGAGGGGGTCGTCGATCTGTGCAGGCGTGCCGGCGCCGCGGGGGGCAAGGAGGAGCGGGTGCAGGCGTGCAGGGGGCACGCCCTTGCTCGCCTCGGCCGCGACGGCTAGGCCGAAGCGTGCTACGCCGGGGCGCTGCGGATCAACCCCGGCTACGCCTTGGCAAGCCTTGAGATGGGCCACCCAAAGATGCGGGCCGGCCGCCCCGGGGAGGCCCTTGGTATGTACAAGAGATCCGCCGAGGCGGGCCCGAGCTACGTGCCGGCGCGCGTCGGGGATGGACGGATCAAGCTCCGCCGCCATCCTGCAGCCGGCGAGCGCATCCCCGTGCCTGTCCAGCCTTGCGAGCGGCATCGCCCTTCCAAGGTGCGTTGCGGCGCGGCCGGGATCGAGCAGTGCGGCCCGGTCGCAGCTTGCGAGTGCCTCCCCGTGCCTGCCCAGGCCGGCGAGCGCCAGCCCCAGGCGCGCGTGCGCCTGCGCGCTTTCCGGGCGCTTTAGTGCCAGCTCCCTGCACAGCGGCTCGGCCTTTTCGTACCCTGCGCGCGAGCGGCCCGGCATGCGCATCCTGTGGAATATGCCGCCCTCTGCCAGGCGCATGTCGGCCTCTAGCTCGGGGAGGTGCCGCGCGATCCCGAACGCGAGGCCCACGACGGCGTCGCACGAGGCGCGCATGCAGGGGGCACGGGGAGGGACGCGTGGACCAGGCCGCGCCGCGCCGCGATCAGGGCAGCGACGGCCTAGCGCAGGCCAGGGTAGGCCCCGAGCACGCTGCAAATCCCACGCGTGACGGGAATTCTTTCGATCGTCTGCACGCTCTGAAAGTTGTGCACGGACAGGGCGGCGCTTTTCGGGACATGCGCGCTGCGCGGGCCGTGGTGCAGGGGGAGCCTCAACGCAGTCAGTCGACATAGCCGTGCCCCGGCATCGGCCTAGGCCGCACTGCGAAGCCGCCCGGCGATTGCGCGGCCGAGCGGCCGAGCGGCCGAGCGGCGGCGAAGTGGTTGTACAGGTTCGACATATCTGGCCAAACGGCGCCGGCCGGCGCCGTCGCCCGCGTAGCAGGCCGACAGCGCCGGCCACGCCGAGTCGGCGTTGCGGATCTGATCCCGTCTCGCGCTAGACTTATATGTATGCGGTGTGCGGTTCCGGCATGGAGAAAAAGCAGGTGGTTGCATATCCCGACGAGATGTGGGCGGTGACGGCGGTGACGGGGGCAAAGTTTGACGGAACCGAGACCGAGGAGGAGGAGAATGCCGCCATTGAGCGCTGGGCTAGCCTGCCCGAGGAGGAGCAGCGCAGGCTGATGATAGAATACGGCGAAAAGCGCAGACGGCAGGAAAGGTTTGGCGAGATTCCCTGACCGCCGCAACTTGCCGAAGCTGGACGATGGCACTACATTTTTTGTTTTGTTTTATTTTCAATGACCGCACTGCCGGACATGCTGGTGGGCCAGCATGCGGGCTGCCGCAATCCTAGCCGCCGGCGATCTCCGGGAGGTGCACGGCGCTGCGGCCGTCGCCGGTCTCGCCGTGCCCGCCTAGGCGCGCCAAAACTCTCCCCCTGCCGGCAAGCGCGTCGGGGTGGTCAGGATCAAGATCGATTGCGCGGCTGTAGTAGCACAGGGCGTCGACGTAGCGCCCAAGGGCGCCGAGTAGGACGGCCTTTCGAAAGTACGCCTCCGCGTATAGCGGGTCGAGATCTATCGCCTTGTCGTACGCGGCGAGGGCCTCGGTGGTGCGACCCGCCTCGGCCAGCAGGTCTGCGCGGCGCACGCGTGTAGACTCGTCGTACTCGTCCAGCTTGACGGCCGCGTCGTACGCAGTGAGTGCCTCGGCAGGGCGGCCCATGGTTGCGAGAATGTCTGCCCTGAGAAGGTGCGCCCGCGGCAGCGAGCCGTCGAGCTCGACGGCCCGGTCGCAGCCCGCAAGGGCCTCGGCATGGCGGCCCATGCCGGCGAGTATGTCGGCCCCGATCAGGTGCGCGTCGGGGAGGGATGGATCAGATTCTGCCGCCCTGCCGCAGCTGGCGAGCGCCTCTTCATGTCGGCCCAGCCTTGCGAGCGGCATCGCCCTTCCAAGGTGCGTCGCGGCGCGGCCGGGATCGAGCAGCGCGGCCCGGTCGCAGCTTGCGAGCGCCGCCCCGTGCCTGCCCAGGCCGGCGAGCGCCAGCCCCAGGCGCGCGTGAGCCTGCGCGCTTTCAGGGTTCTTTAGGGCCAGCTCCCTGCACAGCGGCTCGGCCTTTTCGTACCCTGCGCGCGAGCGGCCCGGCATGCGCATCCTGTGGAATATGTCGCCCTCTGCCAGCCGCATGTCGGCCTCGAGTTCGGGAAGGTGCCGCGCGATCCCGAACGCGAGGCCCACGACGGCGTCGTACGAGGCGCGCATATTGAAGCGCACAGGGATGGACGTGTGGACCAGGTCGTGCCGCGCCGAGATCAGGGCAGCCATGGCGTCGCGCAGGCCCGGGTAGGCCCCGAACACGTCGCGAATCCCGTGATCGGCCAGCGCCTTTTCGATCGTCCTCACGTTCTGAAAGTTGTACGAGAACGAGACGAGCGCCTCGCGGGACAGGCGCGCCGCGGGGCCTATGCTGGCAAGGGGGATCTCGACATAGTCCGGCATCGTCCCCATGCCCCGCCCCAGCGTGTCGGCCACGGCCAGCCTGCAGAACTGCTCGGTGGCCGAGACGAGCGTGACCGCCACCACCCTGTGGTCGGACCTCTTGGGCGAATCGAGCAGCCGCTCGACGGAGAACAGGTCGGCCAGTATCGCGCCGAGGTCCTGGCCGGCCAAGGCCGGCGTTATGCTGACGATCCTGTGGCGGGTCAACAAAAATGACCCAATAATACCCAATTATAAAGTATAGTACGGCCCCCGCAGGGCCTGGATCTCGGCCCCGCGGCGCTATTCCGCCCGCATCGGGCGCCCGAGCGCGGGCTGTCGCAGCCCCGGCGGCTGCCGCCCTCCTACCGCGCCCCCTGCCCGGCCGCCGCCCGCGCCTCGGCGAACGCCGACGCCTCCTCCATGATCCGCGCGGACGAGGGGCGAGGCCCCCGCCGCCCGGGCGCGGCCATCCTCGAGAGGAACGCGGCCCTCGCCGCCAGGTCGCCGGCGGCGTCGCGCGCGCCGCACACGGCCGCGGCGTGGGCGAGCCGGCCGCCGGCCGCGGCTAGCGCGCCGGGCCGGCCGGCGCAGTCGTACCCCCCGGCGCGGGCGTCGTACGAGGCGAGCTGCGCGAGCGACACTTCGCCGCCGCGGCCGCCCCCCCCCCCCCGAGCCGCGTCTCGGCTAGCGAGAGCATGCGGCGGCGGAGGGCGCCGCCCCTGAGGACGGCGCCGACGTGCATTACGAGCCACAGGTCGCTCTGCTGCGCGGCCATTATCTCGAGCGGGTGCGCCTCGAGGCGCCGCATCGCCGAGGCGGGCCCCGCCGCGTGGAACGTCGCGAGCGCGGCGTGGCCGGCCTCGAAGGCCTGGAACAGCACGGGGACGCCGGCGAGGCGCACCTCGCCGACGACGATGCACTGCGGGCGCTGCCTCAGCGTGTACGAGAGCAGCTCGCCCATCCCGATGCCGCGCCCCCCGCCGTACGCGTCGGCGGCCTCGCGCGTGCGCAGGCGCAGGCAGCACTCCTGCGGGGGCCGCAGCTCCTCTGTGTCCTCGATGACGACGACCCTCCACCGGCGGCTGACGAGCGAGAGCAGCGCGTTGAGGACCGTCGTCTTGCCCGATCCCGTCCCGCCGACTATTAGCCCGGTGCCGCCGGCGGCCAGCACGGCCCACACGTACGCGGCCGCCTCGGCGGGGAGGGCCCCGCCGGAGACGAGGTCCGCCATCGTGACGTCGCGCGCCGGAAACCGCCTCACCGTAAAGGCGGGGCCGCCGGGCGTCACGTCCGTCCCCCCGAACGCGGACAGCCTGTCGCGCGTCGGCGTCGAGCCCTCGTACGGCGAGAGCGACGTGGCGTGCTTGCCGACCGACTGCATGAGCGTCCGCACGAGCGCGTCCGGCGAGCGCGGGTGCGCCGCGGCGGGCCCCTCCCCCCTCCGCCGGCCCCGCCGGCCGCGGATCGAACCGTATGTTCGTGCTCATAAAGTACATGGACGGATGCCCGCGGTGGAGCACCCTCACGGGCGCGGCGCCGCCGACGTACGTGATATCCTCGATCCCGGGAATCCCTCATCGGCACGTCGATGACGCGGAAGCCGAGCGTGTCCCGAACGGCATAGTACGGCATGGCCGCGCGGTTCGAGGCGAGGGCCCCTCCAGGAACAGCGTCTCGGCGGAGCGCTCGAGCGACCGGAGTATCTGGCGGGCCGTCACGTTCGCAAAGTCGATGTCCTCGCCGCCGCGCGACATGTGCCCGAACATGCGCGCGTACGCGGCGGCGGCGGCGGCGGCCGCGGCCGCGCCGAGGGGAGGCTCGTCGACCAGGTACCGGCCGTCGCGGGTTATCGTGACGGGGACCTGCCCGACGCGGTACCTGTCGAGCACCTCGTGCGGGCGGGCCGAGGCGACGAGGCGCCACGGCGGGGGAGGGGCGCCGCCGCGCGTGGCGGCCCCGGCGGCCGCCCCCGCGTCGGACCGCGCGCGCCGAATGCCGAGCAAGCCGGCGCCGCGCGGGGCGGCCGCACTAAAGGGGAGGGCGAGCCCCGCGCGGGAGGGGTACGGCGGCGGCGGCGGCGGCGGGCCGGCAGGGCTACGGCGCCGCCGCCGCGCACGAAGCGGTGTACGTGACGATCTGCGACGCCCCGACCGCAGGGGGAGCGCCGGGCGGCACGTCGAGCCTAAGCTGGAGGTCCGCCCGGCCGCCGTCCAAGGGCAGATCGACCTCGCCGTTCATGGGCGTCCACTCCCCGCCGCCGCCGGCCGGCAGGACGCTCGTCGCGCCGGCCGGCATTACCTGCACGGAGCCGGCCGCGTCCATCCAGGGGCGGGCGCTCATCGACACCTCGGATAGCGGCATTGATCCCGCGTTTGTCACCGCCTGGGGCCTGGCGGCAGACTGGCTGCCGGCGGGTACCTCGCCGAACTTGATCTCGGGCCGCTCAAGGGATATGCCACAGTCGGCCAGGACGGGGCCGCCCCCGGGCCCCCTTGCCGCGCCGAACGGCGCCAGGTGGTACGCGTAGACGACCTTGTCGGGGCCCGAGTCGATCTGGCACACGCCCGTGCGGCCGAGCTGCACGTAATGGCTGTGCACCGCGTCCGCGTCGTCGGCGGCGCACGCGTCCACGATCGGCACCACCCTCGGGTCGTCGCGCGGCCCCTCCAGGTAGAACGCGCTGCCGTTGGCCTGGCCGGCGAGCAGGATGCGGACGGGCTTGTCGAACGCAATGCGCGTTCCGTTCTCGCCGCCGCCCGCCTCGACGACGAGGCGCCACACCGCAATGCCCGAGGCGTTGGACGCGCCAAAGGCGGCGGCGACGGCCTCGGGCGCCGGCGGCGCCCGCTCCGAGACGCGCAGCACGAGCAGGCCGCCGGGGACGCTCTGCACCGCGGCGCCCGGCGGGAACGAGACCTCGGCGAACGAGGCGATTATGGCGACGCGGCCGCCCGAGTCGGGGAGGGTTGCAAGGCCGGTGACGTTGACCGCGGGGCGGGCCCCCTCGCCGGCGGCCGTCGCGTTGACGGCGCGCACGAACCCGTCCGGCTCGATCGCCACGACGGGGGATACGCCGCGCGGCGAGAGCGTGCGCGCAGTATCGCCGGCCGCGATGTCGATCGAGTCGGCCGTAAAGTTGTACTGCGCGCTTCCCGCCGCAAATACCAGGTCCGTGTTCAGCGCGATCGAGCCGGCCTGCCCCGAGCCCACGCCGGCCCCGCCGAACCGGACGGTGTGCACGCTAGTCCCGAGCCCCGACTCGCCGCCGGGGAGAGGGCTTCTCTCGCCGCCTCCGCCCGCCAGCGTGATCGCCCCGTACACGGGCCCCTCGTGGTCCGCGGGCGCGCCGAGCGGCCGGTCGTACTCGATGCGGACCGTGTTCGGCCCCGTGAACGACGCGTCGGCCGAGGCCGTGACGGGGCCGGCCAGGCCCAGCAGCGTTATCGCGGACGAGCGGGACAGCGAGCCGGGCGATCCCGGCTCGGGCAGGGCCAGGTTTGCGGGGTTGCCGGCCGCATCCATTATCGCTCCCCCGTTGAGGGAGAGGGCCGACGCGCCCGCATAGTCGAGCGGGCCGCCCGAGTCGTCGCCGGCCGCGACCGTATACGCGAATGCGAGGGCCGGCGTGCCGGACCCCGACGCGTACGCGGCGGCGCGGTCCGTCTCGCCCGTCTCGAGCAGCAGCGCGGGCGCGCCCGCCCTCGCGGCGACCGTGACGTTCTCGGAAAACTCGACCACCACGAGGATCGCATCGCCTGCGGCGTACGTGCCCGTCGCGTTCGGCGACCAGACGCGCTCGACGGCCGGCGCGGCCGTGTCGATCGAGACGGCGCTCAAGACGTCGAGGGACCCCGGCCAGCCCGGGGCCGGAAGCTCTGGGCGGGCCGCCTCGCCGCCCTCGACGGCGTTGATCGAGTCGGCGCCCACCAGCCCGCCTTTGGTTGCCAGCAGGTCCGCGGCGTCGCCGGGCCGCGCGCTGTACACGAACGCCAGCTCCTCGCTGCCGCTGCCCGACTCGTACTCGGCCCGCGCGCCCTCGCCAGCGTTGAGCGCAATGTGCGGCCGCGGCGCGGTGCCGTCCACGCGGACGGCCTCGCTGAACGTGACGGTGACGTTGATGCGCGCGCCCGCGCCGTACGCCCCGTCGTCGTCCGGCGAGGAGACGCTCAACGCGGACACGACATCCCCGTCGATTCCGATCCCCCCGGCGGCGAGCCGGTATCCCGGCGAGTCCGAGGCCGGGAGCGACGTCACGGCGGGGTTGCCGGCCGCGTCCTTGATGGATCCCCCGCCCAGCTGGAGCGCCCCGACGCCCGCATAGCCGAGCGTCTCCGCTTCGTTGCCGAGTAGCACGTTGTACACGAACGCCAGCTCCTCGCCGCCGCTGCCCGACTTGTACACGGCCCGCGCGTCGTCGCCGGCGCCGGTCGAGTTGAGTCGGACATGCGGCGCGCCCGTCACCGTCACGGTCTCGTCGAAGCGGACGTGCACATGGACAAGCTGGTTGGGATAGTACGTCCCCGTCCCGTTCGGCGACGCGACCGACTCGACCGCGGGGCGCTTGCCGTCGACGGCCACGCCGGACGAGCCGGCGAGCGTGCTTCCGGACGGCAGGCCGGACAGGTCAAGGTTCGCGTCGTTGCCGGCGTCGTCCCTGATCGATGCGCCGGCGCCGAGCGCAAAGGGCGTGCCGCTCGTGTAGTTTAGGCTGCCTGTCAGGTCGCCCTGCCCTACCTGGTACCTGAACACAAGGGTCTGCGTGCCCGACCCGGAGTGGTAGGATGCGTTGCTGCCCGCCCCGCCCGTGGCGAGCGCAATGGTCGGCGCGCCGGCCACCGTGACGTCCTCGTCGAATGCCACGCGGACGTGCACGACGTCGTCGATGCCGTGCGGCCCCGTCCCGTTCGGCGACGTGACCGACTCGACCGCGGGGCGCTTGCCGTCGACGGCCACGCCGGACGAGCCGGCGAGCGTGCTTCCGGACGGCAGGCCGGACAGGTCCAGGTTCGCGTCGTTGCCGGCGTCGTCCCTGATCGATGCGCCGGCGCCGAGTGCAAAGGGCGTGCTGCTCGTGTAGTTCAGGCTGTCCGACTCGTCGTCCTGCCCTACCGTGTACCTGAACACGAGGGTCTGCGTGCCCGACCCCGAGTGGTAGGATGCGTCGCGGTCCGCCGCGCCCGTCTCCAGCCTTAACGTCGGCATGCCCGTCACCGTGACGTCCTCGTCGAACGCCACGCGGACGTGCAGCGTCTTGCCGGCGCCGTGCGGCCCGGTCCCGTTCGGCGACTGGACGATCGTGACCTCGGGGCGCTTGCCGTCGACGGCCACGCCGGACGAGCCGGCGAGCGTGGCCGTGCTCCCCAATCCAGACATGTCCAGGTTCGCGTCGTTGCCGGCGTCGTCCCTGATCGATGCGCCGGCGCCGAGCGCAAAGGGCGTGCCGCTCGTGTAGTTCAGGCGGTCCGACTCGTCGCCCTGCCCTACCGTGTACCTGAACACGAGGGTCTGCGTGCCCGACCCCGAGTGGTAGGATGCGTCGCGGTCCGCCGCGCCCGTCTCCAGCCTTAACGTCGGCGCGCCGGCCACCGTGACGTCCTCGTCGAACGCCACGCGGACGTGCACGACGTCGTCAATGCCGTGCGGCGGCGCCCCCGCCGTCGAGTTCGGCGACGAGACGCCCGTGACGCGCGGGATCTTGCCGTCGACGGACAGGTTCGGCGAGGCGGCCAGCCTGTCGGCGCCGGTCAGGCCGGACAGGTCCAGGTTCGCGTTGTTGCCGGGCACGTCCTTGATCGTGCCGCCGTTGAGGGACAGGGGCGAGCCATGGTCCAGGCTGGCCGACTCGTGGCCCGTCCCGACTGTGTACCTGAACTCGAGGCTCGCCGAGCCCGACCCCGAGTGGTACACCGCGGCGCCGGCCGCGCCGCCCGTCGTGTTGAGCGGCAGCGTGGGCCTGCCGCCCGCTATGTCGACTGTCACGGGCTCGGTGAACGTCACGTTGATGCGGATCGTCTCGCCGAGCTTGTACGTGCGGCCGGGGCCCAGCAGCGAGACGCTAGCCACCTCCGGGTCGTCGGTCTCGGTCGCGATCTCGCTCGTGCGGCCGAGCGAGCCGGGCTCGCCGGGCGCGGCCACCGCCGCTCGGTTCACGTCGTTTTTCGCAAGGTCCCTTACGGATCCCAGCAGGGCATTGGTCGCGTTGTAGTCCAGGCGGGCTGCGTCGTCGCCGGGCTGCACCGTGTACTCGAACACGAGGGACCTGGTCTCGTTGCCCGAGGCGTACGTGGCGTTCCTGTACGTCCCGTCAAAGTCGAGGGTCAGCACAGGCTCGCCCCCCTGCACGACAAAGACGGTCTTGCTAAAGCTCGCGGTGAAGTTCAGGTTGCTGCCGGCGCCGTACGTGCCGTTCGCCACGCCGGCCGTGACGTTGTGCAGGAGCGGCCTGATGCCGTCGACGACGATGTCGCTCTGGTACGAGAGGGATCCAGGCTGGCCAGGATTCGGCAGCTTGCAATTGTAGTAAGCTTGCGTGGCATCTTGTACAAGCCTGCTATTTCCCCAACCCCAGTGCAGCGAGCTGTCGTCCTTCCAGTCCAAGCCGTCGGAGAAATCGCCTTCCTGCACGGTGTAGCGGTAGTCAACGTATGACGCCATAAACTGACGATCACGTGTCTCCTGGTGTACGGCAGTCCGATCGACATCTCCCGTTTCCAGGTCAATCCAACTGTGTTGCAGTATCGCCAATGACTGAGAGTAAAAGTTTAAAGGAGCCTCGACGCTGATATCGATCGCCGAGCCAATGCCGTACGTGCCGTTGGCAGTCGTAGAGTAAACCCTTGTGATATTTTTATAGCCGCTGGCATCATTCGCGGTGCATCGGTGCATGTGGTCCGCATCGGCGGCGGGCAGGATCGGGCTGTCCTGCCACCACGGCGCCAGCGGCTGGAATTCGGCAAGGTCGGCAGGTGCAGGGTGCGGCGGCCCAGCGTGACCAAGAGCCAGGATCGCGGCGATCGCCATTGTGGATATTGCGAGGACGGCGCGGCGCGGGCGCCGGGCGGCCGCCCTGCCTAGAGACGGCAATCAGACACCTCCGCGCCGCCTGCCGCCGCCGGCGCGGCCCGCTGCGGAAAGGCGGGCAGCCTCGCTCCCCCCCCCCCCCCCCCCGGAACACGCACCGGGGGTGCTCGTTGGCATCCCTGCGCCCCTTGGCCGCGAGGCGGTAGACGTCGTACCCCCTCCGCCCGGCCGGCACATTTCGATCCCGCCGTCCTCGGGCGCCTTTTGGATGCACCCTTCGGCGTCGCGGCCGGGCCGCGTCGCCGCGTGGCTGACGAGGCCGGGGGCCGCCAGGCCGCTAAACCCCGCGGCGGTGGCGGCGGGGCTCGAGGACGGCGGATCGGTGCGGATGCTCCGCCTAGGCAGGCCGGTCGACCACTCCAACATCCCCGTACCGCTCAACGGCATCTTTCCGCCCTAGCCCGCAACGGGACGGCGGCGTTATTTTAACGTGATCCCGCGCAGGGATCGGGCATCCGGCGCGGACGCGCACCTCGCCCTCGCCCGCAGGGTGCCCGCTCTTTTCGTCGCCGAGCCGCTCGAGCCTCGCGTCGGGGGTGCGCGGCACGGCAGGCAGCGGACGGGCTGCGCCCGCCCCGCAAGGGCGGCGGCGTAAGGGACCATGGCGCCGGCATCCTCGCCCAGGAAGCGGTTCGATCTCCCGACGGTCGCCGGCACCCCTGAATGTGCGCCGGCATTTTTTGGCCCGCGCCCCAAAGGCAGAAATATCCCCCGCCCGGCGCCCGGCCATGGTACTGTACGGGCCGGCGGGCCCAGGGTGGCCGCTGGGGGGCGGCGGCTGGGCCTGGGACGGGCCGCACTTGTTGCGCGCGCCGCCCCCTGCAGGCGCCCCCGCCGCCGTGCCGCCCGGCGCCGCGCCGCCGGCGCCCGGCCGCGGCCCGCGCCGCAGCGCCGCCGGCCTGGCCCCTCCCGCCGCCGCGCTCGGTCCCAGGGCCGCATCGGCGCCGCTCCTCGGGGGGTACCGCGAGTCGTACCGCCTGCTCGCGTCCGGCCTTTTCGGGTCGGGGGACTCGCTGTACCCGCCGGGCCACCCGTTCTACACCAGGGCCGAGTCGGCCGAGGCCCTGCGCGCCGAGAATGAAAGGCTTCGCAGGGAGATGGCGGACCTCAAGGCGCGGCTGGGCGATGGCGTGGACGGGGCCGCGGGCGGAGACGCGCAGATACCCCGCGCGGGCCGCATGTGACCGGCGGCGCGGGCCGGCATCGGCGCGGGCGGCTGGCGCCCGGCCCCGCGCAGGCGCCGCCGGAAGAGGCGGGCAGATGAAAGCGCCGGCAGCACCGCCACAAGCCGCACAACTCGCGCCTGCGGCGGCCGGCTTTCGGGGAGGACGGGCAGGCATGTTCAACTGCAGGGGCCCGCCTGCGCGGCCCCGGCCGGCGCGCTGCGCCAGGGCGGCCCGCGGGGCCTTTTGCGGCCGGCCTGCCGGCTAGGACCGGCGGCCGGCGGGGCCTTTTGCGGCCTTTTTGCCGGGCGCCGCCTTTTTTTGGCGGCCCGCCCCCGATGCCGCCCGGGCGGATCGGCCCTTGGCGGCGCCCGCCCTGCCGGGCGCCGCGCCGCGGGTTCGGCCGCGGCCGTGGGCATCGTCGACGGCCCTGAGGCCGGCGCTGCCGCCGCTGCCGCCGCCGGCCCCGGGCCGCGCGGCCGGCGGCGTGGGGGCGGCCTTTTTCGGCCGGCCGGGGCGGCGCGGTGCGGATGCAGCGGCCGGCGGCGTGGGGGCGGCCTTTTTCGGCCGGCCGGGGCGGCGCGGGGCGGATGCAGCGGCCGGCGGCGTGGGGGCGGCCTTTTTCGGCCGGCCGGGGCGGCGCGGTGCGGATGCAGCGGCCGGCGGCGTGGGGGCGGCCTTTTTCGGCCGGCCGGGGCGGCGCGGTGCGGATGCAGCGGCCGGCGGCGGGGGGGCGGCCTTTTTCGGCCGGCCGGGGCGGCGCCCAGGGCCCGAGGATCCGCCCGCGGCGGGCTCCGCGGATCCGCCGCCGGGCTGGCCCCGATCGGCGCCGGCGGGCGGGCGGGCCGCGCCGGGAAACAGTTCCTCGAACTCGGCCGGCCGGCACAGCGCGCCGGGCAGCGAGGCATCGAACGCGGGGGGCGGCACGGGCGAGGCGGGGCCGCCGGGCCCCCCGGCATCCAGCGCGATCAGCGACAGGGCGCCGACGGCGCGGGATCCGGCGCGGGAGCGGCCGCGGCCGCGGCCGCGGCCGGCCGGCGGGGGGGCGGCCGCGGCCAGCGCCGCGGCCGCTCCCGCGTCGTCCGCGGCCGCCGAAAAGTCGATCTCGACCTCTAGCTCGTTGGCAGGCTTTTTCTTTGGCGGCGGCTTGCGGCGCGACGTGCGCAGGCGGGCGGCGGCGCACTCGGTGCAGAACCGCTGCGTCCCCGAGTTCGGCAGGTACTCTTCGCCGCACTCTACGCAGTTTCGCTTTACGTCGGCCTCCTCGGCGCGCACCCTGCGCTGGGGCGGGCCGAGGCGGCCGTGCCCGTATATCTGGCGCAGCTTGCAGTTCGAGCACCACTTGTACCTGTCGGATATGCTGGCGTTGCATCCCGCGCACTTTTTGACCCCGTCGGCCTTGCGCTCGCCGCGCGACTCGATCGCCCGGGACGCGACGGCATCGCACGTCACGCAGTACGCGTACGGCAGCGTCAGGGTCAGGCCGTCGGAGACCCACAGCCTGAGGCGGTACGTCGAGCTCGAGCACGTCAGGCACGAGTAGTGGTTGGCCCAGGCCTTTTGCTCCTCGATCTTGCGGCCCGACCAGTGCCGCATGTCCTTGCAGTACATGCACCACCGTATGGGGGCCGGCATCACCCCCTTTGTGCCGCGCTTTGTCTCGCCGCTCCGGTACGCCATCCACGTGCGCGAGCCGCACTCGGTGCACGGGTACCTGCCGTCCCGGGGCGGCACGCGCGGCGCCGTCCGGAACGCCTCGGGCACCTTGATCAACGCCGCACCCCCGGCCCCGCGCGGGAGGCGGGCGGCGCCGCGTGCGCGGCGCGGGCAGGAGCCAATCCAGCGCGGTGCTCCATGTCACTAGCCCAATCCGCCTTCATTTAACCTGATCGACGGGGCCGCCCGCGCATCGCGGGCGCCCCGCGGCGCGCGTGCGGGGCGCGGCGGCCGTGCGCGGCCGCCCGGCCGTTTTCCGCCCCCGGCCCCGCGCCGCGTAGGGGAGGGGGGGGGCGGCCGGAATAGAGGCGGCGGCGTGGGCGGCCCGGGAAGGGCGGGCGCCCTAGCCCGCTCCGGGCGGCGGGAGGCCGCCCTGCGCAGGCGGCGGGCCCCGGGGGCGGGCGCCCTCCCCGCCCGCTCGCCCGCCGTTCCGGCCGGCGCCCGTCCTAGCGCGCCTTTACGATCGTCAGCACGTCCTCGTCGTCGAGCACGTGGCCGATGCCGACGCGCTGCCCGCCGAACTTTACGCTGGAGCCCCACACCAGGGCGTACCGAAAGTCGCGCCTCATGTGGCGGTGGAGCTTGTCGCACACGGCGCCCACGGTCGCCCCGCCCCTCATCACAAGCGGCTCGTCGTAGTCCGTCTGGCCGCCCTTTGGCCGCATGTACACCCGTATGAACTCGAGGCGCCGGTATATCTCCTCGCGCAGCACGTCGATGTTCCGGTCCGAGTCGGCCGAGACCTGCACGAACCCCGGCCTGACGCGCGAGCGCAGCGACTCGACGAACGCGTCGTCGACGAGGTCGATCTTGTTGATCACGGTCAGCGCCTTTGCGTACGTCTTGTTGCCGGTGATCCGGTCGACGAGCTGGTCCGCCGTGACATCCTCGCGAATGACGACGCGGGCGCTCGTGTAGCCGTACAGGCGCAGCAGGTCGCACACAAACCTCTCGGTCGTCAGGGTCAGCCGCTTTTGCTGCGCCACCGATATCCCCCCGGTGTGCGTCTTTTCTATCACGATGTCCGGCGGGCTCTGGTTGAGGCGGATCCCCATGTTGGCGAGCTCGCCGACGAGGACGTCCTCGTGGTACGGCTGGAACACGTCGAGGACGAGCAGGACGAGGTCGGCGCTGCGCGCTACCGACAGTATGCGCTTGCCGAGGCCCTTGCCCGACGAGGCGCCCTTTATGATGCCCGGCAGGTCGAGCACCTGTATGCGGGCCCCCTTGTACTCCATCATTCCGGGGACGACCGTCAGGGTGGTGAACTGGAAGGCGCCCACGGCCGACTTGGCGCCGGTGAGGCGGTTGAGCAGCGTCGACTTGCCGACGCTCGGCAGCCCGATGAACACGACGGTCGCGTCGCCGGCGCGCCTCACGTCGAACCCGTCGGACTGCGCGCCCGACTTTTTGGCGTGCTGCTCGTCCTGCTCGCGCCGGAGCTTTGCGATCTTTGCCTTGAGCAGGCCGAGGTGGTGCTCGGTCGCCTTGTTGACCTGCGTGCGGGACATCTCGTCCTGTATGGCCTTGATCTTTTCCGGTATGCCCATGCGAGTGCGCGCGCGGCGGCGCGGCCGCTTAATATCCTTCGAGCGAGCGGAGGAAAGGGGCCGGCATGCGCGGCCGCAGGCCCCGGACGAGCGGGCGCCCGGGGCGGGGGCCGCGCGCCCGGGGCGGCGGGCGCCGCGCAGGCAGGCAGGCAGGCAGGCAGGCAGGCAGGCAGTTCGGCCGGCCCTCCTCCGCGCCGCGGCGCCGGGGCCCGTGCGGCGCGCGGGGCGCCGCCTGCCGGCGCGGGCGCCGCGCGGCGTTCCGGTCGGGGCGGCGCAGGCAGGCAGGCAGGCCGGCCGGTCGGCCGGGCGGCCCCTTTTCCCGCGTCGGCCGGGCGGGCGCAAGGTGGCTGCGCCGGGGGCCCTGCGGGGGAGGCGGGAGGGGGCGGATCGCCAAAGTAATATCGGGCGCCGGGCGGCCGCGGGCGCGTGTCGTCTCTCTTTGAGGAGTACCAAGAGTACCGCGACACGCAGGTGGCCATACACACCGACATCCTCAAGACGCAGGTCGACGAAGGCAGGCTCAGGTCGGCCGCATCCCTGCTCGGCATAAGGGTCACCAAAAAGTACATCGAGCTCGAAGAGACGGAGACGCCCTCGCTGTACGACTTTACCATCTACGACGTGAGGCGCGGCGGGAAGACGGCGCTTGAAAACTACGTCGACGCACTCGGCGGCATCGGCGGCGTGAAGGACCCCGTGCGAAAGATACTGCTCAGGGCCATGCTGTCGGCCAAGACGTCGTGCTACAAGATAGCCCGCACGGATCCCGTGGCGGGCACCGTCGTCCTCGCGGATATGCTCGGCGGCGGCAGCGTCACCATATACGACCGCGGCATCAGCCTGACTGGGCAGCGCGGCACCGGGGGGTTTACGAGGATCGTCGCGACCCCGAGGCTGTCAATGTCGGCCGGCGCGACGGCGGTCTTCAAGTCGGGCGCCCTGCGGCGCGCCGTGTCCGAGTACCGCAGGCTCGAGAAGAGGTCGGACAGGCGCCCCGAGATCAAGCGGTACGGCCTGTTCTTCAGGCTGCACCGCAAGTACGGCGTCGCAATGCACTACGCGGACACGAGGACGGGAAAGGTGGAGAGGTATTGACGGGCGCGGCGCTGGGGCCAGGGACCCGGCCCCCGTGACGGCCGGCGCTGCCCGCCCCGCGCCCCCCCCCCTCTGGCCGCGCCGCGGCCGGGGCCGGGGACCCGCGGCGCGGCCCCGCAAACCGTTATTATCGCCCCGCCCCGGGCCGAGCCGTGAGGCGCGCCACGCTTGCCGTCGACATAGACGGGACGATGACGGTCGACGGCGACGGCACGATCGACCTTGCCGCCCTGGGCGCCCTCCGCGACGTCGTCTCGGCCGGCCACAACGTCGTGTTCGTGTCCGGCAGGTCGTCGGTCGAGGCGTACATGCTCGCCGTGTTCGGGGGGACGACAAGGGTCGCCGTCGGCGAAAACGGAGGGTGTATTACGACGGGCCCCGGCGAGCACGCCATGGTCGGCGACCAGGCCGCCTGCATCGAGGCGCTGCGGATAATCGAGTCCGAGATAGGCGGCGTCCGGCAAAAGCCCGTGTTTCCGAGGCTCACCGAGGTCGTCCTGGAGCGCACCTTTGACATCGACGCGGCAAGGCGCATCGTCTCCGAGAGGAGGCTCGGCGTGTCCCTCTCGGACAGCCTCTTTGCGTACCACATCAACTCGGCCGGCGTCGACAAGGGGGCGGGGCTGGCGCATGCGGCGCGCATGCTCGGCGCCGAGATGTCGGACGTGGCGGCCATAGGGGACAGCGAGACCGACGAGGCGATGTTCAGGAGGGCCGGCACGAGCGTGGCGCTCGCCAACGCGCCGGCCTCGACGAGGGCGGCCGCGTCCATGACGACCGAGGCGGCCGCGGGCGGCGGCGTGATCGAGGCAATCGGCAGGCTCGAGGGGTCGCTCCTCTCGATGTCGGCCGCCGGGGCGGCGGGCTGAATGGCGTACCGCGCGATGATTGAGGCGGCGGAGGCCGCGGTCGGGAGGGCGGTCGAGTCCGCGGGGCTCGGCGGGGCCGCGGCCGCCTCGGCGCCGTACGCGGTGTCGCCGGCAAGGCCGGGCTTTGGGGACCTGTCGTGCAACGCGGCGTTCGTCCTGGCCGGGCGGGCGGGCAAGAGGCCCGCCGAGATAGCGGCGGCGATCGCCGAAGAGTACAACAGGGCCGCGGCGCAGGGGGACCGCGGCGGTGGACCAATGCCGCCCATGCGCGCCTCGGCGCACCCGTCCGGCTACGTCAACCTGGAGGCGGACGCCGGCGCCCTGGCGGAATACGTCGTGGCCGAGTCCGTGCGCGACGGGTACGGCAGGGCTGACGTCGGAGGCGGGCGGCGCGTCGTCGTCGAGCACACCAGCGTCAATCCCAACAAGGCGCTCCACATTGGGCACGTCAGGAACGTCGTCGTCGGCGACTCGGTCGCCCGCATACTGTCGTACTCGGGGCACGACGTGAGGATCCTCAACTACATCGACGACTCGGGCGCCCAGGTGGCCGACGTCGTCGTCGGCTTTGAGCACCTCGGGTTTGCGCGCGAGCCGCCGGCGGGCATGCCTTTCGACGCGTACTGCGGCGACGAGGTGTACGTGGCCGTGACCGCCAGGTACGACTCGGATCCTGGCCTAAAAGCCAGGCAGTCGGAGGTGCTCAAGGCGATAGAGGAGGGCGGCACCGACCTGGCCCGCGCCGCCGAGTCGGTGACGTCGCGCGTCCTCGAGTGCCAGCTGCGCACGTGCTGGGCCCTCGGCGCCGCGTACGACTGCCTCAACTACGAGTCGCAGATCGTCAGGTCGGGCATGTGGGCCGATGCGTTCGAGGCGATGAAGGCCAGCGGCGCGATCGAGCTCGATGCGGACGCGGCCAGCAAGAACGCGGGGTGCTGGGTGCTCAGGGGGGACGAGGATCCCAAGGGAGGAGGGGATCCCAAGGGAGGAGGGGCCGGGGCGGAGGACGAGTTTTCGGCCGACAAGGTGATCGTAAGGAGCAACGGGACGGCAACCTATGTTGCAAAGGACATCCCGTACGCAGCGTGGAAGCTTGGGCTGGTCGGCGACCCGTTCGCGTACGAAGAGTACGAGACATCGGACGGCTCAAGCCAGCCCGGCGGCAGGAGGCTGGTGCACACGGTCCTGCGCAAGGGGGGAGTGGGGGGCGGGGCCGCCTCGCCCTTTTCGGGATCAACGTCCATCGCCGTCATCGACTCGCGGCAGTCGCGCCTGCAGGAGATCGTCACGGGCGCGGTCGGAGGAATCGGCGCAGGCGGCGGCGGGCGTGGGCAGGAAGGCGGGGCAGGGGCGGGCCACAGGCACCTGTCGTACGAGTCCGTCACGCTCAGCGCCGCGACGGCCGCGTCGCTCGGCCTGGACACCGGCGGCAGGGCGGCGCAAATGTCCGGCAGGAGGGGGCTGTACGTCAGCGCCGAGTCGATCCTCGCAATGCTCCGCGAAAGGGTCAGGGCGGAGACGCTCAAGCGCAACGAGGGCCTCGGCGACGGCGAAGTCGGGCGCATAGCCGACGCCGTGTCGGTCGCGACCCTGCGCTACGAGATGGTCAAGCAGGACCTCGACAAGGTGATCACGTTCGATGCGGCAAAGTCGCTCAGCCTAGAGGGAGACACCGCATCGTACATCCAGTACGCGTACGCGCGGGCGGCCAGGGTCGTCGAAAAGGCGGGATCGCGCCCGGACATGGATGCGGCGAGCTTTGGCGCCCTCGCGGGCGAGCGCGAGAGGGCGCTGGTCAGGGCCATTGCAATGCTCGACGTTCGCGTCGCAGAGGCCGCCGCCAACATGTCGCCAAAGGTGATCGCGCGGTACTGCCGCGACCTGGCCGTCGAGTTCAACGGGTTTTACGAGCATGTCAGGGTCATAGACGCGTCCGATGCGGACCTGTCCAACTCCCGCCTCTGCCTCGTCGCGTCGTTCATGTCGGCCCTGAAAAAGGCGCTCGGCCTGATCGGCATCGACGCGCCGGCCAGGATGTAATGCGGCGGATCCGGCGCAAAATGGGGCGATCGCAGGCGGCCGATACGCGCGTAGACGCGGGTCAACAACTTTACACCAGTACCGGCGATCGCAGGCGGCCGATACGCGCCATTTGCGCGCCTCCTCTCGCAAAACCGGCCCGGCCGGGGAATTCGGCGCCGCGGCGCCCAGATCCGGCGCAAAATGGGGCGATCGCAGGCGGCCGATACGCGCCATTTGCGCGCCTCCTCTCGCAAAACCGGCCCGGCCGGGGAATTCGGCGCCGCGGCGCCCAGATCCGGCGCAAAATGGGGCGATCGCAGGCGGCCGATACGCGCCATTTGCGCGCCTCCTCTCGCAAAACCGGCCCGGCCGGGGAATTCGGCGCCGCGGCGCCCAGATCCGGCGCAAAATGGGGCGATCGCAGGCGGCCGATACGCGCCATTTGCGCGTAAATCCCCCCGCACGGCGGCCAGCGGGCGCTGTTTTGGGGATCAATGCAAGGCGGCGGCGTCCGTAATGCCCAAGCCCGCGATCGCTTTTCCCGCGATGCCCGAATAGGCGGCAAAGTTGGTTAAAAAAAATCCACCAGATGCTAAAAACATTAGACAGAACACAGTTAAAAGATTCCCAACCATCGGCCGGGCCATGAATACGACAACAGTGCGACGCAACCTCATGGACGCATACATGCGAACCGTAGTCTTGGCAAGGGAAGGGCGCGCATCGAGTTCCGGCTCGAAGGCGTCTGGAACAAGGTCAGGCCGCAAGCCAGGTCCAAAGCCCGGCCGCAAGCCAGGTCCAAAGCCCGGCCGCAAGGCGGGCCGCAAGCCAGGTCCAAAGCCCGGCCGCAAGCCAGGTCCAAAGCCCGGCCGCAAGGCGGGCCGCAAGCCAGGTCCAAAGCCCGGCCGCAAGCCAGGTCCAAAGCCCGGCCGCAAGGCGGGCCGCAAGCCAGGTCCAAAGCCCGGCCGCAAGCCAGGTCCAAAGCCCGGCCGCAAGGCGGGCCGCAAGCCAGGTCCAAAGCCCGGCCGCAAGCCAGGTCCAAAGCCCGGCCGCAAGGCGGGCCGCAAGCCAGGTCCAAAGCCCGGCCGCAAGCCAGGTCCAAAGCCCGGCCGCAAGGCGGGCCGCAAGCCAGGTCCAAAGCCCGGCCGCAAGGCGGGCTCGGCCAAGGGCAGCAGGACGAGAAAGGCAAGCGCGCCCGGAAGGCCGCTCAAGATAAAGGAGCTCGTTTCGTACGCCGCAAGGGCCAGAAAGGCGGCCGACAAGCTGGGCGACCCGTGGAAGGTCAGGAAAAAGCCCGGCAGGCCGCCGTACTCTCCCAAGGTCGTGGTCGTCACCAAGGCCATCAAAGAGTACCTCGGCTCGACCTACGACAAGCAGGAGAGGACCATCGCCGTCAACGCAAAGCTCGTAAAGGCAGTCGGCGCGCCCCGCCTTCCGGCAAAGGGAACGTTCGACGAGATGAGCAAAAAGATACCCGCCACGTACTACAAAAAGTTCAAGGGCAGGATAGGCTCGTAGGCCGTACATCCCAAGGCGGATTCCCTCGCGGTTTCGCCATTTTTCGCCTCGCCGGCGCGAGGCCCGTGACGCTAGCCGATCCCCAGGTACAGGCGGCCGAGGTCGGGCTGCGCCCGCAGGTCGTCCGGCGAGCCGTCAAAGACGTTCTTGCCGTTGGCCAGCAGGTACACGCGGTCGCCCAGGCCCAGGGCCCGCTCGACGTTCTGCTCGACCAGGACGACCGTTATTCCGAACTCTTCCTTCATCTCGCGTATCTTGCCGAGCACCTCGCCGGCGAGTCGCGGCGACAGGCTCGCCGTCGGCTCGTCGAACAGCATGACGGTGGGGCGGCGGACAAGGGCCATCGCCATGCCGAGCATCTGCCGCTCGCCGCCGCTCAGCACGCCGGCCTTTGAGGACCGGAGGCGGCCGAGGACGGGAAACGTCTCGAGCAGGGGGGGCACGCGCTCGCGCGCGTCCCGCGGCCGGAGCGTGTACCCCGCCATTGCTAGGTTCTCGAGCACGGTCAGGTTTGCAAAGACGTTGTTGACCTGCGGCAGGTACGCGATCCTGCGCCGGGCCACCTCGTGGGGGGGCATTCCGGTAATGTCCTCCCCGTGCGCGGAGATCGACCCCGAGTGGACCGTGCACAGCCCGAATATGCTCTTGAGGAGGGTGCTCTTGCCGCTGCCGTTGGGGCCGACCACGACCGTTACGAGGCCCTCGAGCGCCTCAAAGTCGACGCCGAACAGGATGTGGTTGCCCATGTATCCCGAGTCGAGCGAGTCGACGCGGACGACGGCCCGCCCCCCCGGCCCGCCGCTGCCGCCGCCGCTGCCGGCGGCCGCCCCGCCCCCGCCAGCGCCCCCGGCCATGCCGTCACTTCCCCAGGTACGAGGCGACGACCGCGGGGTGCCTCACGACCTCGTCGGGGGGGCCCTCGGCTATTATGCGCCCCCTGTCCATTGCGAACACCCCGTCGACGTACTGCAGCGATATGTCCAGCCGGTGCTCGACGATCAGGAACGTGACCGCCCTTTCCCTGCATATCGAGGTGATCCTTTCGAATATGCTGTGCGCTAGGGTCGGGTTGACCCCCGCGATCGGCTCGTCCATCAGGATCATTGCCGCGCCGGACATGAGGGCCCGCGCCAGCTCTAGCAGCTTTTGCTGCCCGCCGCTGAGGTTCTTGCTGCGGACGTCGGCCTTTTCCCGCAGGCCGACGGCCTCCATGACGGCGACGGCGTCGGCCGAGACGCGCCGCTCGTCGGCGGCCCACTTTGCCCCGATCGGCGCTAGCAGGAACGACTCGCCCGAGTTCGATGCGCTCGACACGAGCACGTTCTCGGCCGTCGCGAGGTCGTAGAACGGCTGCGGTATCTGCCAGGTGCGCACGAGGCCCCGGCGGTACGTCTCGTACAGGCCCATCTCGGTAATGTCCGCCCCGTCAAAGACGACGCGGCCGGCGTCGGGGCGCAGCAGGCCCGATACGACGTTGATCAGGGTCGTCTTGCCGCTGCCGTTCGGCCCGATCAGCTGGAATATGCCGCCGCGCCTGATCCCCATGCAGATGTCGGCCAGGACGGGCGGGCCGCCAAAGCGCTTGGCGACGCCCGAGACGGTCAGGATGTCGCCCGGCACGGGCGGCGGGTTGGGGCGGCCCAATTAAAGGGATCCGGGGCGGGGAGTGCGGGGGGGCGCGGAGGCGGGCGCGAAAAGGGCGGCGCTGGCGGGGGTGGCACTCGCATATAAACCCTGCTGGTATGTACCGTCTTTATATAGCAGACGGCCCTAGCGGAGCCATGCACGGCCCCTTGGGAAGGATGCAACGGCAGGCGGAGGCGCGCCGCGAGCGCGAGGCGGACTCGGGCGCGCCCGGCGGGGCGCCCGGCGCGGGCGCGGCCCGCCAGGTCGCCTCGGCGTACCTCAGGAAGGGCCGCGAGCTGTACGTCCGCAGCGACGCCCTGGCCGTCTCGGACAGGGGCGGCGGGGCGGTGCTGGAGGTGGACATGGCGGCGGTGCGCAGCGCGATCGCCCCCGATGCGCGCACCGTCAGGGTGACGTGGGCCGCGGGGAGGGGCGGCGGCGGCAGGGAGGAGGCGCCGGCGGCGGCGGCTGAGGGAGGGGGCGGCATGCGGGGCGGCCGCTCGTACTGCGACCTGGAGCTTGACATGAAGGCAATGTACCCCGACAGGGCCGACAGGCGCGCGGCCGAGGAGACCGAGGCGCCGGCGCTGGCGCGCGCCGTCGTGTCCGCCGCCCGCGCGCGGCTGGCCGCCCTGGCGGGCCGCAGGCGGAGGGCGGATGCGGCGCAGCTTCTCGGCGAGGCGGCGCGCGAGGCCGGCGGCGGCGGCGGTGGGGCCGCGGCGGGCGGGCCGTGCTCGGGCCAGCTCGTCGTCGGCCCCGGCGAGCGCGTCGTCGGAGAGTACGGCGGGGTGCAGTGGTCGCGCGGGCGCGGCAGCGCGTGCGTTACCGGCCGCGGCGTGTACCTGGTCGACGCGGTCAGGGGCCTGTGCATAGACCTGCCGTTCGAATTGTTCGCCGGATGCTCCGTCTCGAACCGGACGGTGACGGTGAGGTATGGCGGGGAAGGTGGGGCGGCTGCGGCCGCAGCGGCGGTGCCCGGGCGCAGGCCGGAGGGCGGGCGGGAGGAGGAGGGGGGATCGTTCGACCTCCGCGTGCCCGGGGCCGGCGCGCAGTCCCTCGCCGGCGACATACTCGAGGCGTACTCGCAGTGCGGCGAGGCCGAGGTGCGCCGGCTCGGCGAGCTCGAGTCAAAGTTCGCGCGCCTCGCGCCGCCCGAGCTGCTCGTCGAGGCGTACGGCAGGCAGCGCGAGTGGGAGGAGGATCGCGTCCTCGACGAGTACGCAAAGCTCTTGGCGGCCAAGAGGTGGGGCGCGCGGTACGGCGCCGGCGCCGAGCTGTACGACCACAGGGTCGCCGCCGCCTGCGTGGTCTCGGGCGTTCCGCTCGAGGCGGCCGGCGGCCTGGACGACGGCGACCGCAGGCTGCACGGCGCGCTGCGCGGGCACGCCGATGCGCGCGCCGAGTACGAGGCGCGCATACGGCCGCTGCTCGCCGACCTGTTCGACCTGCAGACCGACGGCCTGCCCGAGTCCGAAAAGCGCGCGCTGCACGCCGTCCCCCACTGGCGCATCATACACGAGGTGATCGAGGAGGCGGCAAGGTCGGGCCGCCGCCCCGGCCCCTCGTTCGTCCCCCCGACGGCTAGGCGGTACGAGCTGCTCGCCGCCGACATCGGCGCCCGCATGGTGGGGGGCGGCGGCGGCGGGAGGGAGGACGGCGCCGAGGCGGGGCGCGAAGCGCTCGGCCTTGGCAGGTCCGGCCTCGAGCCGCCGTGCCCGTGGACTGGCGAGGAGGCGGCGCGCATCCTCGGCAGGCCGGGGTACGCCGAGGCCCTGGCCGAGTGCGATGCTGTCAGGGCCGAGTACGGCATGCTCGACATCGTCTCGCCGCGCGCGCTGTCGCTGCTAGCGGGGCGGCGGCTGCTCGGCGGGGCCCGCAGGCGCGCCGCGCGCGCGTACGGGGCGTGGGCGGCCGGCGGGGGCGGCCGCGGGGCCGCCGTGCCCCTGCCCCCGTTCGAGGACCCGTACGACTATTCCTGGATGCAGTACCTGATCGACAACCTGTCCCGGACGGCAGACGAGCTCGTCCGCATCCGGCTCGGCCTCGATGCGACCATGACGGGCATGCTCCGCGAGGCGCGCGCAAGGTCGCAGGAGGCCAGGGCTCGCATTGCAGGGGCGGCCGTGCCGCCGTCCGCGCCCCGCGGGGGCGTCCGCGGCGACGCGTGGCACATGCCGGACGACCGGCTGTGGTTCACGGCCAACACGCTCGAGGCCGTCGCCGAATCCCCGCTCGCCGCCGCGGGGCCCGACGAGTGCGAGCGCCTGCACGGCGTGCGGGCCACCGCGTTCGCCGAGAGGGACGTGTCCGTGCGGCACGGCCTGCCGGCCGTGCGGGACGCCGAGGCCGGCCTGTGGGCCCTCCTGCCGACCGTCCCCGACTCGTCGATCACAAGGGGGATGGTCGCGGACATGGAGCGCGGCGAGCTGGACTATTCGTGCGCCGAGGCCGAGGCGTGCATTACCAACGAGGGGCTGCTGTGCGAGTACACGCACGCCGAGTACTCGATCATATGCGGCAGCGGCGCGCCGGACATGCCGGCCGGCTCCGAGGCGCGCGAGTGGGCCATCGGGTCCTCCGTGCTGCCGCTGGCCGAGAGGATGAGGCGGTTCGAGTTCGCCGTCGAGTCGGACATGCTCGGCGTGGACGGAAGGCGCGGCTAAGGGGCCCGGTGCGGCGGGCAAAATGAGAAGTGGCGCCGGCTGCGGCCCGCGCAGGGACGGCGAGTGCCGCACCCCGCAGGGCGGGGCCAAGGCGGGAGCGCGTGGACTGGGGGAGGATATCCCACAAGCCCGAACCCCAAGGGCCTTGGCGCTGCGATCGGGAGGCGGGTGCGGCGGCGGCGGCGGCGGCGGCGCAAATTCGCGCCGGCCCAAAAAGCGCCCGCCGCCTGCGCAGATACGCGCCTCGCAACATCGCCGATCGGGGCCGCGGCGGACGCGGGTTTTGGGCTGGCCCCGCCGCTGGCCCGCCGGAGGATATACTGCTAGCGCGCGGGGCGGGTTTTTCTCGATCTCTTAATGTCGTCAAGGGACTTGCCGTAGCCGTCGCCGTAGAGGCCCCTGCGGATTGCCTCCTTGTCCGTCGGATCCGGGGGCGTTATGCCCGCCTCCCTCTGGATCCTCTTGAACTCGCGGTAGATGCGAAACACCTCGGCGGTGCTCATGTCGTCGACCTTTTCCATGCCCGGCGCGCGCACGCCGTCGTATATAATCAAGCCGGCCGCCGGCGGGGCCTGCAGCGCGCCCGCTCGGCTGGCGGCCCGCCGCCCGGCCGCGGGCAGGCGGGCAGGCTAGGCGCCGAGCGCCCTGCGGACGGCGTCTACCGCGCCCGGATCCTCGAGTGTCGTCGTGTCGCCGGCCTCGCCGCCCGACGCCATCGCCCTGAGCAGGCGGCGCATTATCTTGCCGCTGCGCGTCTTTGGAAGCTTTTCGACGACGTGCACCGCGCGTACGGCCGCCACAGGCCCGATCTCCCTGCGCACGGCGGCCGACACGCCGGCCGCAATGTCGGCCGGCGGCGCCGCCGACGCCGCGCCGGCCCTTGCAACGACGAACGCAACGATCGCCTCGCCCTTGACCTCGTCCGGCACTCCGCATACGGCCGACTCGGCCACGCCGGGGTGCGTGGCGATCGCCGCCTCGATCTCGGCCGTCCCGAGGCGGTGGCCGGCCACGCCGAGGACGTCGTCGTCGCGGCCGAGGAACCGCAGGTAGCCGTCCCCGTCGCGCACGGCGTAGTCGCCGGCGTGGTACGCGCCCTCGAACCGCGACCAGTACGCCTTGCGGTACCGCTCGTCGTCGCCCCACAGGGTGAGCATCATTCCGGGCCACGGCCGGGCCGCCACGACGTGCCCCTTTTGGCCGGCAGGCGCCTCGCGGCCGGCATCGTCGACTATGCGCAGGTCGACTCCCGGCACCGGCGGCCCCGCCGAGCCGGGCTTGAGCGGCGCGGTCTCGAGGGCCGGCAGGGCCGACGCCATCATGCCCCCCGTCTCGGTCTGCCACCACGTGTCGATCACGGGGCACCTGCCGCCCCCGATGCGCTCAAAGTACCACCTCCACACGTCGGGGCTTATCGGCTCGCCGACCGAGCCGAGCAGCCGCAGCGAGCCGAGCGGGGCGGATCCGACGGCCGCCTCGCCGTGCCTCATGGACAGGCGCAGCGCCGTCGGCGTCGTGTACAGCGTCGTGACGCGGTGCCTGCGCACCATGTCCCACATGCGGGACGGGGACGGGTGGTCAGGCGCCCCCTCGTAGATCAGCTGCGTCGCGCCGTGCAGGAGGGGCCCGTACGCGACATAGCTGTGCCCCGTGACCCACCCCACGTCGGCCGTGCAGTGGAACACCGACCCCGGCGCGGCCGCGGCGCCGCCGAACGCCCATCCGAACGTCGAGTGCACGTGCGTCAGGTAGCCGCCCGTCCCGTGCAGGACGCCCTTGGGCCTGCCGGTCGTGCCCGACGTGTACAGTATGAAGAGCGGGTCGTTGCTGTCCATTTCGGCAGGGGCGCAGGCGGGGGGCGCATCTCGCACGGCGTCGTCCCAGAGCAGGTCCCGGCCGCGGCGCATGGGGCACTCGCATTCGCCGCCGATGCGCCTCACCACGACCATGCGCTCGAGCGGCCCGCCGCCCTCCGCGGCCTCGTCGGCGATTCGCTTGAGCGGCAGGACGGACCCGCGGCGGTAGCACCCGTCGGCGGTCACGAGGACGCGCGCGCCCGAGTCGGCGATGCGGTCGCGCAGGGCCGCGGCGCTGAACCCCGAAAAGACGACCGTGTGGACCGCCCCGATGCGGGCGCAGGCGAGCATTGCGGCGACGGCCTCGGGCACGACCGGCAGGTACACGGCGACCCGGTCGCCGCGGCCGACGCCGAGCGACGAGAGCGCGTTTGCCATCCTGCACACGTCCTCGAGCAGCCGCCCGTACGTGACGGTGCGGACCTGCCCGTCCTCGCCCTCCCAGACGAGCGCAGCCCGGGCCGGGTCGGCCGCGGCGTGCACGTCCAGGGCGTTGTGCGATGCGTTGATCCTGCCGCCGACGAACCACCTTGCGAACGGCGGGCGCCAGTCCAGCGCCCTGTCCCACCTCTTGAACCATGACAGGCGCGACGCCTGCCGCTCCCAGAACGACACGTAGTCCTTGTCGGCCTCGGCGCGGAGCGCCGCCGGGCCGGGCGGCGCCGCGGCCCCGCCCGCCGCCCCGCCGAGCGCGACCGTGCAGGCCCCCGCCGGATCGGGGGCGCCGCCGCCCTGCATGCCCGCGCCGCGCGCCGGCCGCCATTAAACCGTTCGCAGGCGGCGGGGGCCGCGTCGGGTGGCGCGGGCGGCATGCCTGCGCGCCGCGCCCGGCCGTGGGCGGGAGGCGCCATGTCAAGAACAGGGGATTCCTCCGATCCTGCGCCCTGATGCACACTCGCACCAAGGCAGGGCCATCGCGTCCACGGTGCCATTCTTTGGAGCACGGCTGCCGCGCGACAGTGCCGCCCGCCGCCCGATCGGGTTCCGTGCTTTTGACATAACGGCGGGAGGGGCGGGGCAGCGGAGGGTGCAGTGCGGATCGGCCGCCCCCGCCGGCCCTGAAAAAAGCGGAAAGGCCGCGGCCGGATGCCGCGCCGTTCGGCAGGGGCGCAACCGCGCGCGCAGCGACGGATCGGGCCGCATCGCGCAGGCGGCCCGCCTCGCCGCAGACTGCCAGAGCCTGCGCGCGCGAGGCAGCGCCGTGGCATCCAATGCGCATACAGGGCCCTGCGGCCGCCGCGCGCCCCAAGGCCGGCCGGCGCGCGCCGGCCCCGCGGTCATCGCTGCGCACGCAGGGCCCTGCGGCCGCCGCGCGGGGCCCGCCGGGCGCGGCCTTGACGCCGCCGCGGAGGTGGCGCGCAGCCCGGGCAGGGCGATCGCAGGCGGCGCCGTGGCGCCCCGCACCCCCACGAGGCAGGGGCGCGCAGGGCGTCGTCCGCAGGGGCGGAGCCCGGCCCGCGCGTCGCGCGGGCCCCGCGCGGGGCGCCGAACAGTCCCGCCGGCCCGCGCCGCAAGCCCTTTTATTACAGGCTGGCGCGGGCGCGCCCGTGTCGTACATGTACATGCCCGGCGCCACGGCCGTGGGCATGACATACTCGGACGGGATCGTCCTTGCCAGCGAGAGGCGCATCGCCTACGGCAACTTCCTCGTCAGCAAGACGACGCGCAAGACGTTCCAGATCACGCCGCGCGTCGGGGCCGCCTGCGCGGGGCTCGTCGCGGACATGCAGATACTCTCGTTGCAGGTGTCGGCGCTCGCAAAGATACGCCGCATGGACCTGCGCAGGGACATTCCGCCCAACTCGATCGCAAAGATGATGTCCAATATGATGTACGAGAGGAGGTTCTTTCCGCTGCTCACGCAGGTCATTGTAGGAGGAGTGGTCGGCAAGCCCGTCATTTACACCCTCGACCCGCTCGGCTCCGTCCTGCCCGACGAGTACGCGGCCGTAGGGACCGGCGCCGAGGCGGCCCTCGGCGTGATGGACCCCCAGCTTGGCGGCGGCGGGAGCGACGGGGACGGCGCGGGCTCGGCGTCCGGCATGTCGCGCGACGAGGCCGTAAAGCTCGCAGTAAAGGCCGTCACGGCCGCGACCATGAGGGACTCTTTCAGCGGCGACGGCATCGACGTCATGGTAATCGACAAGGACGGCGCCTCGTCCGAGACGGCGCCGGCCTAGCAAGAGGCCCGCCGGCCGCGCGTCAGCGGCCGCGCTCGATCGCGGGGCGGGCAGACTCCCAGTACCTGTCGGACACGTAGTGCAGGGTGTCGACGACCTGGCCTCGCTCCGACGAGGCAGCCTCCGATCCCGACACCGAGGCCGTCCCCACCGCAATGTACTTGCCGCGGGACTCTTCGCGCACGCAGACGATGCGGCCCGGCCCAAAGTCGTCCATGGCGGTAATGCCGGGGCGCATCACGTTGGCCCCCTTGCAGACGAACCGGACCGCCCCCATGTCGACCGTAACTGCGGGGAACCTGCCGAGCAGCGCGTCCTCGGACAGGAACGGCAGGTAGGGCGGCCGCGGCGCCGGGGCGGGAGGGGCGGCCGCGCCATCATCATCGCCGCCGCCGTCCCCCGCCGCCGGCGCGGCGGGGCCGAGTCGGAGCGCCTTGAACCCTGTGCCGGCCACGAGCGAGGCGCCGCCGCCCAGGTCGTAGACCGCCAAGTTCCTCGTGCGCGGCAGGTCCAGGCCCCACGACCCCGACACGTCGGCCAGCAGGGATGCCGACTCGCTCTTTGAGAGCAGGCTGGACCTCATCTGTCCCCCGACATCCCCTTTCTCACGTCGATGAGGTCGCGCAGTATCGAGCTCGCCGTCTCCGTCCCGCCGGCGCCCTTGCCTATTATGGTCTGCGTGCCCGAGTGCTCGGACGTGAACGACACGGCGTTGAGCGTGCCGTTGACGCACACGGGGTCGTCGAGGGCCACGTCGCGCGGCCCGACGGCCAGGTCGCGCCCGCTCGACTCGCACGAGGCGATCAGCTTTACGGCTCGCCCGGCCGACGCGGCCCGCCTGGCGTCGCGCGCCGTCACGCCGCGTATGCCCGTGCGCGACACGTCGGGCAGCGTGACCTTCATTCCCATGGCCCAGTTGGCCAGTATGACGAGCTTTGCGGCGGCATCGACGCCGTCGAGGTCGAGCGACTCGTCGGCCTCGACGTAGCCGCGGCCCCGGGCGTCGCGCAGCGCCGCCGCGTACGACTTGCCGGCAGCCATGTTCGTCAGGATGTAGTTGGTCGTGCCGTTGAGTATGCCGGCGAACGACGTGATCCGCTCGCCGCGCAACCCGTTCCTCGCATAGTCCAGGACGGGCGTGCCGCCGCCGACGGTCCCGCTGAACCGCAGCAGCACGCGGTTGTACGCGGCAAGCTCGCTCAGGGACGGCAGTGCGAGCGCCAGCGGCCCCTTGTTGACGGAGACGACGTGCATGCCGCGCCGCATCGCCGACGTAATGTGCGTCATGCCCGGCTCGGCGTCGGCGTAGTTGCTAGAGGTCGTCTCGACGAGCACGTCCGCGTCGAGATCGTCGATCATCGCAGGGCCGGCCGCGGGGGCATCCTCGCCCTTGGCATACCCCCCCACCGTTCCCCGGTGCGCCTTGGCGGCGACGAGCCGCTCCAGGCCCAGTCCCGACGGGTCGGAGGCGGCGCCGCCGCTGTCGAACACGCCGACGATGCGCGGCTTGAGCCCGTAGCGCGCGTACAGGTCGTCCGACCGGGACTCGAACAGCTTTGCAAGGCTCCTGCCGACGACGCCGAACCCGCAGAGTATTATCCTCACGGCCGGCGGCGGCGGCGCGGCGCTATTTAATCGGGGGGGGAAGCAGGTGCCGACGCTGGCTAGACATGTAGCATCTACAAGACGCGCTAGCTGAGTTGAGCCGTCCCAGACTGCCTGCTCGCCCTTTGCACGTCAGGACCGGAGTGTCGCCCATGATCAGCCGCAGGCGGGGACGGGCCGTTGTCTACAGGACGACCAAATGAGCCTCGTCGGACCATGTGGTTGGCAACCCAGGGATGCGAACGGGTACTGGAAGTGCACAATGCTGTCATAGTCGACGGCCTGCGCGCGGGCATCACGTGGAGGGGTTTGCGGCCGCCTTCTGGTGAACATTCAGGGTGTGACGAGCGCGAGTACCGATCGCCCACGCCAGGAGGCCAGGAGGCTAGGGCGCCACCGGTCGAGGCATGCGAGTGTGACGAGTGCGAGTACCGATCGCCCACGCCAGGGTTAGGCGTAGCGTGCGGACATGGCGGCATACTTTAATAGTGTCAGGGTGAAGGCGCCTCGTGCAGGTAGTAAAGTTTGATGTGCAGTGCCCCCCGTGGTCCCTTCCAAGAGAGGAGGTCCCAATCCAGATAAAGATCGAGAAGACTGTCACGAACAGTGTCCGCCAAGTGGTAATTGATCTCCCCGCATCCCTGCGCCTAGTCGACACGATCAACATACTGGAACACACAGCATCGGGCAACCAGATAGTAGTCGAGGAGATCGACAAGGCACGCTTGAGCGAGTATGACTATTTTGGCATCATTGTGGCCACAACAAGTCCGTTCGATGATCTTAAAAAAGAAGTGCCTGTCAAGATGTCATTCTTTATGCATGACGGGTCTGTCGACACCGTCGTCACAGCCGTCACAGTCTTCAGGCCTCTCCTAGAGTTTGGAGATATGCCCGACAGCGTCACTTTAAAGGACGGCGGAGCGGGTGAATGCGACATTCCGATTCGCCTAAAGTTTTCGGGGTTTGGAGACATTACCATACGGTGCAAGTGCAGTGCCGGAGGTCAGATAGTGTCACGCGAAACATCTCCGACAGATGAGATACTAAAGTATGTTGCGCGTGACAGTATCATGCATTTCGATGCAACGGATCCCTCCGATCACGACGCTAACGATGTTGCGATGCGTGCACGACCCGGTACGGAAAAACTCGGCAAAAAAGATACGCCCGACATCTCCACGCAAGGCGTACCAAACGGTGAAAAGGCAGATCCAGCGGAGGATCATGCACAGCACGAGTTTGCTGAGTCGAAAGGAAAAGGGATCATGTGGCATTTTTACGAGGCTCTATCGATGTCCATTACAGAAACTCTATCAGACATGCTGGCGCGAACCCTCGGTGAAAACCTCCAGCTGGTGTCAAAAACGGCAATCGTGGCGCCAAACGGATTGCCGCTGGACGAGCTTGTGGTGGTGTTTCAGTACTCCGACATGCTCGGAAACGAGTACGATCCCATACAAAAAACGATAAAAATCGTCGACCGGCGAAGTGCAAAGGCCAAGGCCGACTCGGCCATACCCCTCACCATAACGGCTGACGAGTCGGGCGCGTACAAGAACGTCACAGGGATGCGGGTTGGATCCAGCGATTAGTGCAGGTGTTGACACCGGTGTCAGTGTCACAAGCGAAGTAATCGGGTGGTATGACAGGGTGCGGCGCTTTTTCGCCGACTTTAAGCCTGAGACACGGAGCATGTCGATCAACTTCGGCAAGCAAACGTGTAGCATATCGTTCAAGATCATAGTCCCCGACGGGTGGAAGAAGAGGAAGAGAAAAGTCGTCCTCCCCGCGTACAAGGGCTTCAGCATCAGCAGCATGGTCGACAGTTCACTTAACACTCACAAACACCTGTGGAAGCGCATCGGGCAGGAATATGTCCTCGATGCCCGCGAGCTGCCCCTGTCGGAGACATATATGATAACGATGAAGGGGTGCGTAGACAGGAAAGCCCTGAGCCACTTTGTATACATAAAGCCAGCGCAATATCGCGCCAAGGGTGAAACCGATAGCAGTTACTGGTTACATTCAGGCCTACGAAACTTCCGAATGCTTGAAAGCATCTACACGGATTTGGAGATCGATGACGTCAATATTAACGTAGGCGTGGGCGTCGACAAGATGTTCAGCTTGTCAATACCGCCCAAAATTAAAGAGCGGATAGCCGCGATGAATCGGCTCAGTGGTGCGGCATCTAGCAACGATCGCCAAGAGTGACTTCGCGCCATGCGGTCGTACAAACCCCATGCCCACTCCACGCTGAAACAGTATTCCGAGTCGTTTTTGCGGCTAGTTGACACGCTTACGTCCAAGGACGCAATCGAAAGACACGTCACCGTTGATCGCCCGTATGGACTAGAAAGCGTATGGCGGCCAGAAAACTACGGCGGCCTTGTGCCTAAGGGCGTGATCATCAACGTCGTGACTGACTTGACACTTCGAAACCCCACTGCGACAGGGTACCTCAAGTTCGACAAAAAATCCTACATGGAAAGGCTGCGCTCCGAATTTAGCAGCCTGCCTAACTAGCAAACGGATCAAGCAGGAGGCCTGTGAGGCACCAAAAGGCGGCCAGACAAATTATGTGAGAAATTCTGAACCCGGAACGCAGGACGCACAAAGATGAGCGGTCCGATACTTGCGTCTACAGGGGCGCCCAGCGGGCGCGGCACGAAGCAGGAACGATGCTGCGGGACCAGACGCGCGGCGGCCGCGGACACATGCCAAGGCGCGCACGGCGGCCCGGCACCGGTGCGCGGCCCCGGCGGCAACGGTGCCCTAGCATGCATGCGAGCTGCCCGGCGGCGATCCCTCCGTTTCCACCCCCACAGGTGCGCGCCAGTGCGAGCCCAGAGGCGCGCCTTCCCGCCGGCCAGATCGCCATCGTCGTCGCCGCCGCACTGCCAGCAGCGGGGCGCACCCGAGCGGGGCTTCAATGCCAGGCGTAGGCGCGAGATCACCGCCCGCCCGCCCATCCGCCGCCTCCCGCAGCCGGCGCGCGCAAGGGGTTTTATGGGCGCCCGCCCACGGCCGGCCGTGATCGCCACCGAGCTCGGCGCGACAAGGCGCACGCACTACTCCTCCGAGATCGGCGCCGGCATGGACGGCGAGGCGGTGACCGTTATGGGATGGGTCTCGTCCGTGCGCGGGCACGGCGCCATCTCGTTCATGACGGTGCGCGACAAGGCCGGCGAGGTGCAGGTCGTCGCAAAGGCCGGCGCCTGCCCCGACGGCGTGCGCGAAAGGGTGTCGTCGATCAGGCCGCACTCGTCGGTCGGCATAGAGGGCACCGTAAGGTCGTCCCCAAGGTCGCCGGCCGGCGCCGAGATCGTCCCGTCGGCCATCCACGTGTACTCGGAGGCGCAGAGGACGCCGCCGTTCGAGCCGCAGGCAAGGACGGTCAAGAACATCGACACCCGCCTCGAGGCGAGGCCCATAGACCTGCGGCGGGAGGTGCTCCAGCACCTGTTCAACGCGAGGAGCGCCGCCCTCAGGGCCGTGCGCGAGCTGCTCCACTCGGAGGGGTTCGTCGAGGTGAGCACGCCCAAGATGATCGCGACGGCGACCGAGGGCGGCGCTGCGCTGTTCCCCATATTCTACTACAACAAGAGCGCGTTCCTCGCGCAGAGCCCGCAGCTGTACAAGGAGCAGCTCACGATGAGCTTTGAAAAGGTGTACGAGATCGCCCCCATATTCAGGGCGGAGGCGTCGAGGACGAGCAGGCACCTGGCGGAGGCCATATCGATCGACGTCGAGGAGGCGTTCGTCGACTATGCGGACGTCATGGGCGCGGCCGGGCGCATAGTAAGGGCGGCGGCCGGCGCCGTCGCGGCGTACGCCGCGGAGAACGCCGGCTGCGGCATCGAGGCGCCCGACGTGCCGGACCCCATACCGCGGTACGCTTACGCGGAGATGGTCGAGAGGCTGCGCTCGGCCGGCGCGTTCGCCAGGTGGGGCGAGGACCTGCACCCGCAGTCGCTCAAGAAGGCGGGGCCGTCCGGGTTCTACTTTGTGACCGACTGGCCCGCGGGGCCAAAGCCTTTCTACGTAAAGGCGTCGAGGGACGGGCAGGGCAGGGACGTCTCCGAGTCGTTCGACCTCATGTTCGGCGACCTCGAGGTGTCGTCGGGCAGCACGAGGATCGCGGGGCGCGCCGAGCTCGAGGAGCGCATGCGCATGAAGGGGATGAACGTCGGCGACTTTGGCCACCACCTCGGGGCGTTCGACTACGGCATGCCCCCGCACGCAGGCTGCGGCATAGGGCTCGAGAGGCTCATGATGGCCCTGACGGGCGCGCAGAACATACGCGACCTTGCGTTCTACCCGCGCGACGCCGACAGGCTCACGCCGTAGGCTGGGGGGCCGAGGCGCGTGGGCGGCCAGGAGGCAGGGGGCGGAGGGGGGGCGGGCGGCCCCCCGCCCGGCCGCGTGAGCGCCGAGTCCGTCGACGAGGAAGAGATCAGGCGCGTCGCGCGCCTCATGAAGATCGACATCGGGGCGGGTGGAGGGGAGGAGGCGCGCGCCCACATCGACAAGGTCCGCACAATGATCGGATACTTTGACATGCTCGACAGGGCCGGTACCGGCGGCGCCGGCGCCGGCGCCGCTGGAGTGGGCGGGGGCCCGGCGGCGGGGGGCGCCTGCCGCGCCGCGCGGCTCGGGGATCTGCGCGAGGACGAGCCGGAGGAGGGCGGCGGGCAGCCGGCCGGCCGGTACGCCAGGGTGCAGCGGGAGGGCGGGACGTACGTGCGTGCGCCCGCGCTGTCGGCATGACCGGGGGCGTCGGCGCAGGCGGCGCCGCGCCGGCCCTGCCGAGCATACGGAGGTACCTTGAGGACGTAAGCACGGGGTCGGTCACGTGCGAAGAGTACGTGTGGAGGATATGCGAGAGGATCGAGCGGCTCGACGGGGGGCTGCACGCGTACCTTGCCGTCAACGCATCCGCGATGGAAGAGGCGCGCGGGGTCGACAAGAGGGTCAGGGAGGGCCTCGACGCGGGGCCGTGCCTCGGCCTGCCCGTGGCCGTAAAGGACAACATCTGCGTGTCGTCGATGCCGACGACCTGCGCGTCCAGGATGCTCGAGGGGTATGTCCCGCCGTACGACGCGACGGCGGCGGAGCGCCTGCTCGGCGCCGGCGCGATCATAACGGGCAAGACGAACATGGACGAGTTCGCGATGGGGCTGACGACCGAGTTCAGCGCGTTCGGCCCGAGCCGCAACCCGTGGGACCCCGAAATGGTGCCCGGCGGCTCGTCCGGGGGCAGCGCCGTGGCCGTGAGCGCATGCGAGTGCATGGCCGCGCTCGGCTCGGACACTGGCGGGTCGGTCAGGAACCCGGCGAGCTTTTGCGGGATAGTCGGGCATAAGCCGACGTACGGGCTCGTCAGCAGGTACGGGCTAGTCTCGTACTCGAACAGCATCGAGCAGATAGGCCCCATGGCGCGCACCGTCGAGGACGCCGCGTTCATCCTCGGCATCGTGGCCGGCCGCGACCCGCGCGACGGCACGACGATCGGCGCGCCGGGGGGCGCGGGCGGGGCCGGCGAGGGGCCGCGCGCGTACGCGGACGGGATCGACGGCGGCGTCGAGGGCGTGCGCATCGGCGTCGTAGGCGAGATGGTCGACGGCGGGGCCGCCGAGCCGGACGTGGCCGCCGCGGTGCGCCGCGCCGCCTCGGCCGCCGAGCGGGCCGGCGCCGCATGCGAGGACGTCTCGCTCGGCATGACCGAGTTTGCCGTCGCCGCGTACTATACGATAACGTCGGCCGAGGCCGGCAGCAACCTTGCCAGGTACGACGGCATACGCTACGGCGGCGGCGGCGGCGGCGGCGGCGGCGGCGGCGGCGGAGTGGCGGCCGACCCGGGGGCGTACGAGTTCGGCGCGTACGTCGAGCGCGCGCGCAGCCTGCTCGGCCCCGAGGTAAAGCGGCGCATGATCCTCGGCGGGTTCGTGCCTTCCGCGGGCCACGCCGGCAGGTACTACCTCAAGGCGCTCGGCGTGAGGGACGCCCTCACGGGGCAGGTCGACGATGCGCTCTCGCGCGTCGACGTCCTGCTCGCCCCCACCGTGCCCGTCCTGCCGTTCAGGTTCGGCGAGAGGATCGACGACCCCGTCCGCATGTTCGCCGTCGACTATACGACCGTGCTCGCCAACCTCACCGGCAAGCCGGCCACGTCGGTGCCGTTCGGCAGGGCTGGGCCCGGCGGCGGAATGCCCGTGGGCGTGCAGGTGATCGCCGGCGCGATGCGCGATGCGCTCGCGCTGCGCGTCGCGCGCGCGCTCGAGGCCGCGGCGGGCCCCGTGGAGGCGCCGGCGCTTTGAGCGGCCATGGGCCGGGCGCGGCCGCCGCGGCGGATGCCCCCGCCCGGATCGGGCTCGAGGTGCACTGCCAGCTGACGAGCCTGAGGACAAAGCTCTTCTGCCCGTGCCCGTCGGCGTACCGCGGAAAGGAGCCCAACACGAACGTGTGCCCCGTGTGCATGGGCCTGCCCGGCACGCTGCCGCGCCTCAACCGCCGCGCCGTCGAGAGTGCCGTCGTGGTGGCCGCCTCGCTCGGCTGCCCGACGCCCGAGCGCATCTCGTTCTTCCGCAAGAACTACTTTTACCCCGACCTGCCAAAGAACTTCCAGATCACGCAGCTCGACGCGTACGGGCCGAGCAGCGTCGGCGGCGGCGGGGGGAGCGCCGACATAGGGGAGGGCGCCAGGGTCCGCGTGCGCCGCGTCCAGCTCGAGGAGGACCCCGGCCGCATCGTGTACGGCGAGGGCGCGGGGGGATCGCGCCCGACGCTCGTCGACTACAACAGGGCCGGGACCGCCCTCGTCGAGATCGTGACCGAGCCGGACATGGACAGCCCGCGCCAGGCCCGGCGGTTCCTCGGCATGCTGGCCGACGCGATCGAGAACCTGGGCGCGGCCGACCCGTCCCTCGAGGGGGCCATGAGGGCCGACGGGAACGTCTCGGTCGGCGGCGGCCCAAAGGTGGAGGTAAAGAACGTCGGGTCGTTCCACGACCTGGAAAAGGCGCTGCGCTTCGAGATCACGCGGCAGCGCAGCCTCCTGGGCCGCGGCATCCCCGTGGAGCAGGAGACGCGCCACTGGGACCAGGGGCGGCGCGTCACCGTGCCCGCCAGGAAGAAGGAGTCGGACATGGACTACCGCTACCTCTTGGAGGGCGACATACCCCCGGTCGAGGTCGGCGCGGACGCAGTCGGCGGGCTGGTCGGCGGCATGCCCGAGGGGGTCGCCGCGCGGCGCGCCAGGTACGCGTCCCCCGGGATCGGGCTGCCCGCGCAGGTCGCCGACGTGCTGTCAGCCGACAGGTTCTACTCGGACATGTTCGATGCGGCGCGCGCCCTGCCCGGCGGCGGCGGGCCGAGGGGGGCCAGGGAGATCGCCAACATGGTGACGACGGGCCTCATGGGCATGGCCGACACGCGCGAGCGGCGCGCGGCCCTCAGGGTCACGCCGGCGCACCTTGCCGACCTGGCCGGCGCCGTCGTGTCCGGCTCGATAACGAGGGCGTCGGCGAGGGACGCGCTGCACGAGGCGGCGCGCACCGGCAGGCCCGCCGCCGAGATCATCGAGGAAAGGGGGATGGCCGCGGTCGTCGGAGGCGGCAAGGGGGAGGGGGAGGGGGAGGGGGGCGCGGGAGGCGAGCTTGGGCGGATTGTGCGGGGCGTCCTCGCGGCCGAGGCGGCCGCGGCCGAGCAGGCGCGCGCCGACCCAAAGGCCGTAAACTACCTGGTCGGCAAGGTCATGGCGGCCACGTCGGGCAGGGCCGACCCGCAGCAGGCCATACGGCTGATCAAAGAGGGCCTCGAGGCAGGCGCAGGGGGCGGCGGGTAGGGGAGGGGGCGCAGCGGCGGCGCAGCGGCGGCGCAGCGGCGGCGCAGCGGCGGCCGGCCCTCTTCCGGTCAGGTCATTACGCGGAACCGTATGCCCCTCTCCTCGAGGCGCCGTATGAGCGCATCGGCGTTGTCCCGCCCGTCGGTCTCGAGGCTGAGCGTCACCCCTGCCGACCCCGCGTCTATGTCGCGGCTGAACCGGTCGTGGACGACCTCTACAATGTTGGCGCGCGCCGAGGTGATCTCGTCGACGACCTCCTTGAGGGCGCCCGGGCGGTCGGGCAGCAGTATGAAGACCTTGAGGAGGCGCCCCATCCGCGCGAGGCCCTTGTCGACGATCTGCCCGAGCAGGTACATGTCGACGTTGCCGCCGGCGAGTACGACCGCCACCTTTTTGCCCGGGGACGGCCTTGCGGCCAGCAGGTGAGCCAGGCCGACGGCGCCGGCCGGCTCTACGACTGCCTTCATCCTCTCCATGAGCAGGAACATGGCCTCTATTATCTCCGAGTCGTCGACGAGGACGATGTCGTCGATCATGTCGCGTATGATCGACGACGTGAGCTCGCCCGGCGCCTTTACGGATATGCCGTCGGCTATCGTCCTGGCGGGGGCCCCCCCGCCGCCTGGCGGGCCCGCGGCGGCCGCTGCGCCCGCGCGGGGCCCCCCCGCATCGTCGAGCACGCGCTTCATCGACGGGAACGAGCTCGACTGCACCCCGACGACCCGCACGTCGGGGCGGCGGGCCTTTACCGCTATCAGTATCCCGGCGGCGAGGCCGCCGCCGCCGATCGGCACGTACACCTCGTCCACATCGGGCAGGTCCTCGAGTATCTCGAGCCCGACGACGCCCTGCGCCGCAATGACGTGCGGGTCGTCGAACGCGTGTATTATGGTCGCGCCGGTCCGCCCGGATATCTCGCGGGCCCTGGCCCACGACTCCTCGTAGCTTGCGCCGTGCAGGACCACGGTCGCGCCGTACCCCCGCGTGGCGGCCACCTTTGCGGGAGAGGCCGACTGCGGCATTACTATAGTGCACGGTATCCCCTCGGCCGAGGCGGCGTACGCGACGCCCTGCGCGTGGTTGCCGGCCGAGGCGGCCACTACGCCGTTGCGCCTCTCCCCCTCCGACAGCGACCGCACCTTGTAGTAGGCGCCTCGTATCTTGAACGACCCCGTCTTCTGGCGGTACTCGGCCTTTAGGTACACGTCCGAGCCTGTCATGCGGCTGAACATCGGCGAGTGCACGAGGCCCGTGCGCCGGACGTCGTCGTCGTCGCCGGCGCCTTCGCGGCGCCGCATCGAGGACGCGCGCACCACGTCGTCGTACGTCGGCCTCCGCATGCGGCCGTGCGGCGCCGGCGATCCTATTTTGCCTTTGGGCCGCGCGGCCGGCGGCATGCGGCGCCGGCGCTTGCGCCCCCGGCGCCGCCCGGCTGGCCGCTGGCGGGGATACTGCGCCCCCGGCTGGCCGCCGCGCGGGCGGGCCAAGGCCCGCGGGCATGCCCGGCAAGGGCCCGGCGCCGCGCCGCCGCCCGCAGGGGCGCGGCGGGCGGGGCGGGGGCAGTTTTTAATTAGGGCGGCGTCGGGGCGGCCCCGTGGCGACCGGCATTTCCGTGCGCATGTCGCGCATAATGCGCAGGGGCCGCATGCTCGGAATCCCGATGGACCACGGCGTCTCGAACGGCCCGATCGAGGGCCTGGAGGATCCGCGCGCGGTTGTGGAAGGGTGCGACGGCTCGGGCGTCACGGGGTTCATCCTCAACAAGGGGATCGTAAAGTCCCTGGAAAGGCCACCCAGGTCGGCCGGCATACTGGTCCACTTTTCGTCGAGCACGTCGCTGTCGACCTCGCCGAACCGCAAGATGCTCACGGGGACGGTCGAGGAGGCCGTGCGGCTCGGCGCCGACGGCGTCTCGCTGCACATCAACGTCGGCGGCAGGGAAGAGCCGGAGATGCTGGAGCAGCTGGGCGCGACGGCCGAGCGGTGCCACGCGTGGGGCATGCCGCTGCTCGCCATGATGTACCCCCGCGGCGAGAACGTCAGCAATCCGCACGATCCCGGCACCGTGGCGCACGCGGCACGCATCGGCGCCGAGTGCGGCGCCGACATCGTAAAGACCGTGTACACGGGGGACAGGGAGTCGTTCGCGGGGGTCGTCCGGTCCACGCCCGTGCCCGTCGTCATTGCGGGCGGCCCAAAGTGCGAGACGGACCTCGACCTGCTCCGCATGACCGAGGATGCAATGGGCGCCGGGGCGGCCGGCGTCACGTACGGGCGCAACATATTCGCGCACCGCGATCCGCCGCGGATGGTGCAGGCGCTCGCGGCGGTCATATTCAAGGGCGTAAAGGCCACGGAGGCGGCGGCCAGGCTTGGCGGGCAAGAGGGCCGGTAGGGGGGCCCGCGCGGGCCGAGCGGCCGCGGCGCCTGCCGGGGCCAAGAGGCGCGGCGGGGCCGGGCGGCGGGCCGCGCGCGGGGCGGCGCCCGCCAAGCTGCTCGTCGTCAGGCCGACCGTTCCGAGGTCAAAGACGGCGGCGTTTCTCGCAAGGGCCGAGGCGGCCGGCGCGCGGGCAGCTGCCGTCGACCCGTCCGACCTTCCGGCCGGCTCGTCGCTCCTGACGCTGCACGGCTCGGCCGGGGCGGACTATGTGCTGCTCGGGCCCGCAGGGGGGGCGGCGCGAGCGGTGGCGGGCAAAAAGGGCGCAGGGAGGGGCCAGGGAAAGAGGTACGGCCGCCGGTTCACCGTGTCGTCGAACCGCGACATCGACGAGGCCGTCGCCGAGGCCGAGGAGGGCCTGGACTTTGTCGTCGTGGAGGCAAGGGACTGGAAGATCATACCCCTCGAGAACGTTGTCGCGCGCCTCCACAGGGCCAGCGCCGCCGTCTTTACGTCCGCAAAAGGCCCCGCCGACGTGCGCAAGGCGTTCTCCATACTCGATGTGGGCCTGGACGGCGTGATCCTCGAGACCTCGTCGGCGGCCGACGTGCAGAGCGCCCTGTCCTACATGGGGTCGCGCTCGTTCGCGCTCTCCGAGGCGACCATAACCGAGGTCGGCGAGGCCGGCGACGGCGAGAGGGTGTGCGTCGACACGGCGTCCATGCTCGGCGCCGGCGAGGGCATGCTCGTCGGCAGCAGGTCGAACTTTTACTTTCTCGTGCACAACGAGTCGATCGCGTCGTCGTTCACCGCGGCCAGGCCGTTCCGCGTCAACGCCGGCGCGGTCCACGCGTACACGCCCGGCGCGGACGGGCGCACCAGGTACCTCTCCGAGGTCGAGGGGGGCACCGAGGTGCTCGTCGTCGACAAGTCGGGCGCGGCGCGGCGCGCGACCGTCGGGCGCGCAAAGATCGAGCGGCGCCCGATGCTCATGGTAAAGGCGAGGGCCGGCGGGGAGGTCGGCGGCATCATCATACAGGACGCCGAGACGGTCAGGCTCGTCAGGCCCGGCGGCGAAGCCGTGCCGGTCACGGCCCTAAAGGCGGGCGACAGGGTGCTCGCGCACACGCGCCCGGCCGCCGGAAGGCACTTTGGGACAGAGGTCGCCGGTGAGTACATACTTGAAAAGTAGCGGCGGCCAGGGCGGCATAGGGCCCCTCGCGGCGTGCGTTCCGGTCGCGGCCCGCACACCCGCCGGGATGGTCTCGGGAGTCGACAGGGCGCTGGCCGCCGGGGCCGACCTGGCCGAGGCGAGGCTGGACTATGTCGGCGCGCGCTCGGTGCCGCGCGCGCTCGAGCTGCTCTCGGCCGGCGCGCGCGGCAGGCGGCGCATGGGCCGCCTCGTCTGCACGGTCAGGGCCGCGGCGGAGGGCGGGTCGTTCCGGGGGGCCGAGCGCGAGCGCATCGGGCTGCTTGCGCTCGCCGCGTCTCACCGCCCGCGCCTGCTCGACGTCGAGTACGGCGCGCTGCGGCGCGGCGCGCGCCTGCGGGATGCGGCCGCCGATGCCGGGACCGACGTGCTCGCCTCGTGGCACGACCACGCCGGCACGCCCCCGTTCGGGGCCCTGGCGGGGAGGCTCGGCCGCATGCGCGCCCTTGCGCGGCACGTCAAGATCGTCACGACCGCCGCCTCGCCGGCCGATCCGGCCCGCGTCCTCTCGCTGTACGGCGCGGCGCGGCGGGCGGGGGCGGGCGGGGGCGGGGAGGGCGTGCGCCTCGTCGCGTTCGCCATGGGCGAGATGGGCCGCATGTCGAGGCTGCTGTGCCTGTACCTGGGCAGCCCCTACACGTACGCATCCCTCGGCAGGGCCGTCGCGCCCGGCCAGATGCCCCTCGCCGACGTGCTGTCGCTGACGGGGAGGGCGGGGGCGGGGAGGGCGCGCCGCCCCGTGGCTTTAAATTAATGGGCCTCTGCGCGCGGCCATGGGAGGCACCTATGCCGTCATAGGGGATCCCATAGACCACTCCCTGTCGCCGACCATACACAACGCGGCGTTCAGGGAGCTCGGCATGGACAGCTCGTACATTGCGTACCGCGTGCCGGCCGGCGAGCTCGAGGACGGCATCGAGTCGATCAGGAGGGTCGGCATTGCGGGGATCAACGTCACCGTCCCGCACAAGGTCGCCGTCATGGGCCTGCTCGACGGCGCCGACGACGAGTGCCGCAGGATAGGCGCGGCCAACACGGTCACGTTCGACGGCGGCGGCGGGGCCGTCGGCCACAACACCGACATGGCCGGCTTTCTGGACCCCATATGGAGGCGCCACCTCACCGTCGTCGGGTCGAAGGCGCTCGTCATGGGGGCCGGCGGGGCGGCGCGCGCGATAGTCGCCGCGCTCGCCGGCGAGGGCGCCGTCGAGATTACGGTCGCGAACAGGACGGCGTCGAGGGGCGAGGAGATCGCCGCGTTCGCCGGCGAGCTCGGCGCGTACGCGTCGGCCGTGCCGCTCGAAGAGGCCGGCCGCGCCGCGCGCGGCTGCAGGTTCATCGTCAACGCGACGACGACGGGCATGGGCGGCGAGCAGAGCCCCGTCCCCGAAGAGGCCATTCCGCCGGACTCGGTCGTGTACGACATTGTGTACAGGCCCATGTCGACGGACCTGCTCGAAAAGGCGCGGCGGCGCGGCGCCGAGGCCGTCTACGGGTACGAGATGCTCGTCGGGCAGGCGGGCCGGTCGTTCGAGATATGGCACGGCGTCAAGGCGCCGTACGAGGCCATGCGCGCGGCCGTGCTCGGCCGGCCGGCCGGCGCGGGGCAGGGGGCGCCGGCGCCGGCCGGGGCGCCCCGGCAATGATCGCCAGGGCCTCGGTGCACGGCGCCGTCTCGATCGTCAACGCCCTAGCCGCGGGCAGGGGCGCGACCGTCGGCGTCGGCCTTGAGGTGGCCGCCGACGTCGAGAGGGCCGGCCCCGCCGGCCGCGTGGCCGTTTGCTCGGAGGACCGCAGCGTCAGCTCGCGCCTCGTCGAGCGCACCGTCGGGAGGGTCGCGCCGGCCGGCGCGCTCAAGGGGTCCGGCCTGCGCGTGACCCTCAGGTCGCGCGTGCCCACGGGGTACGGCCTGAAGAGCTCGAGCGCCATATCGTCCGCCGTGGCCCTGGCCTGCTCGCGCCTGCTCGGCGCCGGCATGGGCGACGAAGAGGTCGTCCTCGCCGGCGTCGACGCATCGCTTGACGCCGGCGTGAGCGCCACCGGCGCGTACGACGACGCGCGCGGCTGCTACTACGGCGGCTTTGCCGTCACCGACAACCTTGCGCGCACGGTCGCGCGGGCCGAGCCGGCCCCGCCGGGCCTGTCGGCGGTCATATTCGTGCCGCGCTCGCGCAGGCGCGGCAGGACGGCCGACCTGACAAGGTCCAGGGCGGCGTTCGAGTCGGCCTGGGAGATGGCGAGGAATGGGGACTACTGGGGCGCAATGACCCTCAACGGGCGCGCCGCCGCGCCGGCCCTCGGCTCGGACCCGCGCCTCGTCGACAGGCTGCTCGGCGCCGGCGCGCTCGGCGCGTCCGTGTCGGGCAACGGGCCCGCCGTGGCGGCGGTGGCGCGCAGCGGCGACGCCCGGGCGGTCGCCGGCGCGTTCGCGGGGCTCGAGGGCCGCACCATCACGGCGCCCGTCAGCAACGCGAGGGCGTCCGTCCGGCTCGTCGGCGGCGGCGGCGGCGGGGAAGAGGGCGGCGGGGAAGAGGGCGGCGTGGAAGAGGGCGCGCAGAGTTAAAAGCACCGCGCGCCCGCACCGCGCGCATGCTAGGCAGCTCGCTCGGCAGGCGCCTCGTCCTGACAAGCTTTGGCGAGAGCCACGGCGCGTGCGTCGGCGCCGTCCTGTCCGGGTGCCCCGCCGGCCTGGCCCTGTCCGAGTCGGACGTGCAGCCGATGCTCGACAGGCGGCGGCCGGGCCAGTCGGGCGTGACGACGGCGCGAAAGGAGGACGACCGCGTCGAGATCATGTCCGGCGTGTTCCGCGGCGCGACGACCGGCGCGCCGATCGCAATGGCGATCCGCAACTCGGACCAGAGGCCCGACGCGTACGACGAGCTCGAGCGCATCGCGCGGCCGGGCCACTCGGACTATCCGGCCAGGGCAAAGTACGCCGGCCACAACGACCACCGCGGCGGCGGCGTATTCTCGGGCAGGCTGACGGCAACGCACGTAATGGGAGGGGCCGTCGCGAGAAAGCTCCTCGCCGACGCGCTCGGCGTCCGGACGTGCTCGTACACGGCCCGCATCGGCAGGGTCGGGATGGCCGGCGGGAGGGGCGGGGAGGGCCCGCGCATGCGCTCGGACAGGTCCATATACGCAAACGACGTGCGGTGCCCCGACCCCGCGGCGGCCGCCCGCATGCGCGCGGCCATCGTGGCCGCCAGGCGCGACGGCGACTCGCTCGGCGGCATAGTCGAGTCCGCGACGGAGGGCCTGCCGGTCGGCCTCGGCGAGCCGATATTCGGGTCGCTCGAGTCCGACATCGGCAGGGCCATGTTCTCGATACCGTCCGTCAAGGGCGTCGAGTTCGGGTCGGGGTTCGCCGGCTCGTCCCTGCGCGGCTCGGAGAACAACGACCCGTACCGCATCGCCAGGGACGGGTCGATCGCGACGCGCACGAACAACGCCGGCGGCATACTCGGGGGCCTCTCGACGGGCATGCCCGTGACGATGAGGGTCGCGTTCAAGCCGGCATCGTCGATCGCCAGGCCGCAGCGCACCGTCGACATGGAGTCGAAGAGGCCGGCGGTCCTGCGCGTGCGCGGCAGGCACGACCCGTGCGTGGTGCCGCGCGCGCCGCCCGTCGTCGACGCCCTCGTCTCGCTAGTCGTCGCGGACCACGCCCTGCTTGCCGGCGCGGTCGGGCCGGTGCTGTGAAATGGCCGCGGGCCCGGGCGCGGACGGCGCCGCCGCGGGCGCGGACGGCGCCGCCGCGGGCAGGATCGGCCCCCTCCGCGACCGCATCGATGCGATCACCCTGGAGATGGTCGGGCTGCTTGCCGAGCGCGCCGGCGTCGCCGTCCAGATAGGGATGGCCAAGAGGGACGCAGGCATGGAAATACCCGACGCGGGGAGGGAGGAGGCGCTGCGGCAAAAGGTCGATGCCGAGTGCGGGCGGCTCGGCTCCGATGCGCGGCAGGCATCGCGCCTCCTCGACCTGCTGTTCGGCGAGTCCGTCCGCGTGCAGTCGGCGGCGCTCGGGGGAGGAGGCGGCCCGGGCGCGGGAGGGGGCCCGCGCCCCGCGCCGGCGGCGGCGGACAGGCCCTCGCCGGCGTCCATATTCCTGAAGGCCAGGCGCCTCGAGGAGGAAAGGGGCAGGCCGATCGTGCACATGGAGGTCGGCGAGCCGGACTTTGGGCCGCCCGCCGAGGCCGCCGCGGCCCTGTCCGAGGCGTGCCGCACGCCGGGCCGCCGCGGGTACGGCCCCCCGGCCGGCTCGGCCGAGCTGCGCGACGCGCTGGCCGCGCATGCGGCGGCCGGCGCGCCCGGCCGGCGCATCGGGCGGGAGAATGTAATGGTCACGGCCGGCGCCCGCTTTGCCATCTACCTGGCCACGGCGGCCCTGCTGCGGCCCGGCGACGAGGTCGTCGTCGTCGAGCCGGCGTGGCCCGCGTACGCCGACATGGCGCGGCGCGCCGGCGCCACCGTCCGCCCCGTCCGCACCCGCCTCGAGGACGGATGGGAGCCGGACATGGAAGAGATCGAGCGGGCCGCGTCGGGCCCCCGCGCCAGAATGATCGTCGCAAACTACCCGAACAACCCGACCGGCAAGGTAATCCCGCAGCGGGCGCTCGACAGGATGGCCGAGATAGCGGCAGGGCGCGGGCTGCGCCTCGTGAGCGACGAGGTGTACCACGAGTACGCGTTCGGGCCGCAGGGGGCAGGGGGCGGCAACGGCGGCGGCGGCGGCGGCGGCGCGGCCCCCACGGCCTGCGGCCGCGAGGGGTGCATCGCCGTCCGGTCGTTCTCAAAGTCGCACGCCATGACGGGCTTCCGCGTGGGGTTCGCGGTGGGGCCGGCCGAGGACATTGCGGCCATGTCGTCGCTGCAGGCCATGTGCATGACGAGCGTGCCGACGCCCATACAGTACGCGGCCCTCGCGGCCCTCGGCTCGGGGGCGGCCGCGTCGAACGCCGAGACGGTGCGCAGGCGGCTCGGCGCCCTGTGCGGGGCCGCCGAGTCGGCCGGCCTCGAGTTTGCGCGCCCCGGCGGGGCCATGTACCTGTTCGCGCGCGGGCGCGGGGGGCGCGCCTTTGACGGCGCGAGGCTTGCCAACACACTTTTAGAGCACGGCGTGGGAGTCGCGCCGGGAGCGGGGTTCGGCACGGACGGCACTACATACGGCGAATTCGTCAGGCTTGCGGCATGCGTCGACGAGGATGCGATCGCCGGGGCCGTCGCCACGCTGGGGTCAGTGGCAGGCGGGGGCAGGGCCGCGGCCGGAGGGGCGCGGGCATGACGGCCGCCAAGAAGATCGCCATAATCGGCGCCGGCGGCGACATGGGGCGCTGGTTCGCAAAGTACTTTGCCGGGCGCGGCTACGACGTGACCGGCTTTGACAGCGAGGCGCCGATCAAGGACAAGGCCGTGAAGCAGGGCAGCTCGCTCGTCGGCGCCGTCCTGAAGGCCAACTACGTCGTGCTGTGCACGCCGACGAGGCGCACGCCGGAGATCATACGGCTCATCGCCAAGGAGATGATGCGCGGCACGTACCTCATCGAGATATCCTCGCAAAAGTCGCGCACGATGTCGGCCCTCTCAAGGATGCCCTCAAAGATCAACCCGATGTGCATACACCCAATGTTCGGCCCCGGCACGAAGCAGGTGAAGGGCAAGAACATCATCTCGATCCCCGTAAAGGACGCAAAGAAGGAGCTCGGCGTCGCGCGCGAGCTGTTCCCCGACGCCAACTTTGTCACGATCGACGCGGCCGAGCACGACAAAAAGATCGCCGTCATACTCGGCCTCACGCACATGGTCAACCTGGTGTTCGCCAACGTCATATCAAAGGACGAAAAGGCCAACCTGACGGACAAGATGTCCGGCGCGACGTTCAGGGTGCAGCGCACGCTGTGCGAGGCCATCATGACCGAGTCGCCGGACCTGATCGAGACTATAATCTCGAACCCCGAGCTGCGCCGCACCGCCGAGGAGTTCTGGAAGGACGTCGGCAGGCTGCTCACGGACGTGCAGGAGGGCAAGACGGAGGAGATCGTCGGGTACATCAAGGCGTGCAGGGAGAGGCTCGGCGCGACGGCGGACATCGACGCGTCGTACTCGAAGATGGTCCGCATGGCTGCCCTTGTCGAGAAAAAGTAGGGCCGCGCGGGCGGCCGGGGATGCCGCGGCCGCGGCGGCCGGCGGATCAGCCCGCGTTGGATCAGCGGCGGCCCCTCCGCGGTACACAAAAGTGGCGACCGCGGTCCTGACGAACGCGGGGCGCATACTCCTCGTGCGACGCAGCGGCAGGATGCGGACGATGCCCGGCCTGTGGTCGTGCGTGAGCGGCGTGGTCGAGGGCGGCGAGGCGGCCGTCGACAGGGCCCTCACAGAGATACGCGAGGAGACCGGAATGCGCGCGGGGGGCGTCGCGCTGCTGCGCTCCGGCCCGCCGCTGCGCGTCGACGATCCCGCCGGGGGCGGGCGCCCGCGGGCGGGCTGGGAGGTGCACCCCTTCCTGTTCGAGGCGAGGTCGCGCCGCGTCGAGCTCAACTGGGAGAACTCGGCGTACGCGTGGGCGCGGCGAGCAGAGCTGGGCCGCTACAGGACCGTCGCGCGCCTCGGCGAGGTCATTGACGGGATGATGGGCGCCCCGTAGGCCGCCGCCGCGGCGGGGGGGAGGCGGAGGACAGCGGTCGCTCAGGGAGCCGCCGCGGCGGCGGCGGGGGGCGCCGCGGGGGGCGCGGCCTCTGCCTCAGCCTCGGCAACTTTCCCCGCCTCGGCCACGGCGGCGGCGCGCCCTGCGCGCTGCTGCGGCAGCATTATGTACACGCACGCGCCGCCGCACATGGTGCACGGCACGTTGTTGCCGGGGTGCTGCCCCGTCCTTGCGTGTATGCGCGCGGCCTCTTCGGGGTCTATCGACAGCGCAAGCTGCGACTCCCAGTCGAGCGTGCGCCGCGCCTCCGTCATTTTTTCGTCCCACTTTATGGCCTTGTCCCGCAGCTTTACAAGGTCGCCCGCGTGCGCGGCGATCCTGTACGCGATCAGGCCGGCCTTGACATCTTCGGCGTTCGGCAGCGCCAGGTGCTCGGAGGGCGTCAGGTAGCACAGCAGGTCCACGCCCTCGCTGGCCGAGACGGCCGCGCCGATCGCGCTGGCAATGTGGTCGTGCCCCGACGCAACGTCCGTCACGAGGGGCCCGAGCACATAGTACGGCACGTCGCCGATGAGCGACTTTGCAAGGCGCACGTTGGCGGCGACCTCGTTGAGTGGGACGTGGCCCGGCCCCTCGACCATGACCTGGACGTCGCGCTCGTGGGCGCGGCGCGTGAGGCGGGCCACGTTGATCATCTCCTGCACCTGCAGCTCGTCGTGCGAGTCGAGTATCGACCCCGGCCGGAGGGCGTCGCCGAGGCTGAACGTCACGTCGTACCTGCGCGCAGTCTCGATCAGGTAGTCGTAGTGCTCATAGTACGGGTTCTCGCGGTCGTGCTTTAGCATCCACGCGGCCGTTATCGTGCCGCCCTTGCTCACGACGCCGCCGTGCCGGCGCATCTCCAGTATGCGCCGCGCAATGTCCCTCGTAATGCCGGCGTGTATCGTAGTATAGTCGACGCCGTCCCTTGCGTTGCGCTCAAAGGCGCGCAGAAAGTCGTCGTCGGTGAGCGCCATCGGGTTCTTGCGCTCGGCCACGACGGCGCTGTACGCGTCGTACACGGGGACCGTCCCGAACGTGATTGGCGCCTCGGCCATGAGGGCGCGGCGTATCTCGCCGACGTCGCCGCCGTCGCTCAGGTCCATTATCGTGTCCGCGTGGTACTTGACGGCCGTGTGCGCCTTTTCGATCTCCTCGCCGAGGTCCACGTGCAGCGTCGACGTCCCAATGTTGACGTTGACCTTTGTCTTGAGGCCCCGCCCGATCCCGACGTTGTGTATGCGCTGCGGCCGGGCCGTGTTGCTTGGAATAATGACCGAGCCGGACGCCATGCGCCGGACAAGCCAGTCGACCTCTACGTCCTCGTCGCGCGCGACGCGCCGCATCTCGTCGGTGGCCACGCCGCGGCGCGCGCTTGCCATCTGCGTCGACACGGCGCCTGCATAGGCGGGGCTCATTTAAACACTCGCGGCGGGGGCGCGGGCCGCGGGGGCGGACAAAAGCACGGGGCCGATCGGGCGGCGGCCGGCGGGCCGCCTCACGGCAGCCGCGCCTCAAAGAGTAGCTGCCCGCGAGCGCGCGGATACTGCAGGGGGGCGTGCGTGCATCAGGGCGCCGGCTGTGCGGCATTCAGTGTTTTTGGCATAACACCCGCCCCCCTCTCTTCGCCCCACACCAGGCAAGTTTTCCGGCCAGATCGCCCTCGTACGGGCCGCGTGCCGCCACTTGGCCGCCCTCCGCGCCCCGCTCGCGGCTCGGCCGTCCCCGCCGCCACCCTTTAATGGCCACGCGGCGGGCCGCGGGCATGCGCCTCGGGCAGGGGCGGCCCGGCGGGGGCGGCAACGGCGGCAGCACGTACGCGGAACTAGAGACTGCGTTCGCCAACGCCGTAGCCGCGTACCAAGGGACAATGTCCGCCCTCGTCAGGCCCGAGCCCACAAAGGTCATGCTAGGCGACAGCACCGTAACCGACGAGCAGACGTTCGATCCGCGGCGCGTCGAGTCGTACTATGCCCGAGTAATGGAGGCGCTCGCCGCGCGCGGCTGGGACGCCAGGGAGCCGTCCACTACGAGGGACGGCGACGTGCGGCGCATATTCGCAAAGTGCTCCGCCCCCGCCGGCGGGGGCGAGGGAGGGGGCGCAGTATCCCACGCCGTCTCCGTCCACATGTCCGTCCAGTTCAGGGCCCTGCTGTACTACCGCCCCGTCTACCGGGTCGTCGAGTGCCAGAAGGAGCTGTCCGAGGCCTCTGCGCTCCTCGCCGAGCGCGAAAAGGCGGCCGCGTCGGCCGGCGAGAGGCGCGCCGCGGCCCTGCTCGAGGGGGCGGGGCACGGCCCCGACGCGGGCCCACAGGAGCTGTTCGAGGCGCTCTACAACGACGACGGCCTCTTCGAGTCGGTCAGGGCCGAGGTCGACTCGTCCGCCGGCGGGGCCGGCGCCGAGGCGCGGCGGCTCGCCGCCAAAAAGGCGGCCCTGCTCGGCGAGCTCGACTCGCTGCTAGTCGAGACGTACAGGACGACGGACGTCCTCATAGACGATGCCCGCCTCGTGACGGGAGAGGAGGGCGTACTCCTGACTGCCGACGTCGGGCCCCCGGGAGGAGGCGGCGCCCCCGCCCCGGGGGGCGAGGCGGCCGCGGCCGCGGCCGCCCGAGTCTCCGAGCTTGCGCGCGCCCTGTCGGAGTGCGCTGCGGGGGAAGGCGCCACATGGGAAGAGGGCGGCGGGCAGGCCGAGGCCGAGGCCGAGGCCGAGGCGGCCTAGCCCCCGCCCCCGTCCTTGGCCGGCCTCTTTTCGATGCGTATGCGGACGGGCCGCCTGTCCTCCGCGACCTCTTCGACGACCATGCGGACGCCGCCGACCTCGACCTTGTCGCCCTCCTGCGGTATGTCGCGCAGCCGCTCGTGGAGCAGGCCGTTGAGGGACGCGTAGTCGTCCCCCTCGGGCAGCGAGGCGCCGAGCAGCTCGTTGACGCGGCTTATGTCGATGTCGCCCGTCGCCACTATCGCGCGGGGCCCGTCGCGCGAGTACTCGGCGGGGCGGGCCTTGTCTGTCTCGTCCTCGATCTCGCCGACTATCTCTTCGAGCAGGTCCTCGAGGGTGACGAGCCCCTCGATGCCGCCGTGCTCGTCGACGACCATGGCGATGTGCACCTTGCGCCCCTTCATCTCGCGCAGCAGCGACGAGACCATCTTTTCCTGCGAGGCGAACACCGGCTGCCTGCGGATGTCCATGAGGGGCACCATCTTGTTGTCGGCCTCTAGCTCGCGCAGGACGTCGCGCGCGTGGACGAACCCGACTATGTCGTCGCGGTGCTCGCCGTACAGGGGCACCCGCGAGTGGCCGCTCTGGTTTATCAGGGGCAGCGCCTCGAACAGCATCATCTTTGCATGCAGGGTAAACATGCGCGTGCGCGGCGTCATGACGGTCCTCACCGGCGTGTCGTCAAAGCTGAGCGCGCCGCGGACGAGCTCGTGCTCCTCCCGCTCGATCGCCTTGTCCGCGAGCCCCTGCTCGACGACCCCGTGTATCTCCTCCTCGGTGAGCGGCGGCGCGTGGTAGCTGCTGCCCGTGAGCCGGACCATGCCGCGCGTTATTATCTCGAACATCTTTACGACCGGCCAGAACGCGTAGCTGAACGCGAGCAGGACGGGCGCAAAGCGCAGCGATATCTTTGTCGCGTTCGCGTTGCAGTACGTCTTTGGCGTGATCTCGCCGAACACTAGGATGACGAACGTCATGACGCCGACGGCGATCCCGAGGCCGTCGTCGCCGAACAGCCGTATGGCCACGCTCGTCGCAAGCGCCGACGAGCCGACGTTGACCATGTTGTTGCCCAGGTTGACGCTCGACATCATCCAGCCTGGGTTGGACTTTAGGCGGTGCAGGGCCCTCGACCCCTTGACGCCGTCCCGGAGGAGGCCCGCCACCTTTGACATCCTCGTGCCGACGAGCGCGACCTCTAGGCCGCTAAAGAACCCCGACAGCCCGATCAGGGCGGCCAGCGAGGCGATCTCGACCCACAGCTCGACCATTCAGGCCGCCCCCCGCCGGCGCGACCGCGGCGCGCCCGCCAGGCCCGTCCCGAGCCCACTCATGCGTACACTACCCGCGCCATACAGGGCCGGCATGCCACGGCCGTGGCGCAATTAATAGGTATTCCGCGGGCGCGATCGCCCCGCGCGGGCGGCACGGTGGGGGGAGGGGGGCGGCCGGCCGGCCGGCCCGCGCGGGCCGCGGCCCGGCAGGGCGCCGGCCGCCGGCCGGCCGGCCGGCCGGCCGGCCACGGCCCCTACGTGATCCCGACCAGGCGGGCCATCTCGCGCCTGCATGCGGCCCCCAGGACGGACGCCGCATCCTCGGGCGTCGTGCGGTGCACGTGCACGCCGAACCCTCGCTCGAGCCCCGTCTGCGGCGCGGTCACCGGGTACACCTCGATGTGCCAGTGCAGCTGCAGGCTGACCTTTTTCTCTGCCGACAGGTGGAACGCCACCGTGTACGCGGGATCCTTGAGCGATCGGGCCATGCCGCCGAGGGTGGCCCGTATCATGAGGGCCAGGTCGTTGATCTCCTTTTGCGTCATCTTTGCAAAGCTTGTCACGTGCTTTTTCGGGCATATCCAGAACTCGTACGGGTGCGACGGCGCCCACGGGCAGAACGCCGAGAACAGCGAGGTCCGGAGGACGTCGCGCGAGCCGACCCTGTCGGGGTCCATCATGTCGCACACGGGGCACACGCCCCTCTCGCTCGCTATCCGGCGGTGCGCGCGCACCTCGGCGTCGATGACCGGCGGCATTGCCGGGAGCGAGACTATCTCGGCGTGCGGGTACGGGTCGTACGAGCCCGCCTCGGCCTTGTGGTCCGCGTACACGGCCACGTACGCGACGCCCTTTTGCGCGTACATCCACCTCACGCAGTCCTGCACGGCGATCAGTATGTTGGACCACTGGTCGATGCCGACCGACGACATCGTGTCGCCCGGCGACGACACGGCGGCGACCGTCAGGTGGTGGCCGTACGCGGGCTCGCTGTAGGCCGGCTGGTCCGTGTAGGTGGCCTCGGCGCCCCTCGAGACGACCGGCGAGGAGCTCTCGAACGCGCGCACGGCCCAGTCCGTCACGAACATGCCGTCGGCGTCCTGGCGGCGCTGCAGCACGCCGTCGCGCACGACGAGCGACAGGTGCGACGGGCTCGTCTTCGACTCGTTGCCGGGCGCCATCGGCGACGACCCCGGGGCGGCGCCCGGGGGCGGCGCCGAGCCGGCCGCGCGCGGGCCGGCCATGATGGCCAGCCGGTCGGAGATGTAGTCGCGCCGGAGGTCTCCCACGCGGGGGCGCGGCGCGGCGTGCTTATAACTTTCGTGCAGGCCGCGGCGGGGGAATTTCCGCGGCGGCCCGGGGAGCGGCGCGGCGGCGATCCCAGGGGGCGAGGCTCCGGCCCGTCCTCCTGCGCACAAGGCGGCCGAGCTCGCCGAGGATTGTCTCGATCTGCGCCGCGTCGAACCCGAGGGTGACCAGGACCGTTCGGTCCAGGCTCGCCGCGTCGGCGTCCGCGCAGTACGCCTCCCATGCGCCCTCGAGCCGCCGCACCGCGCCCTCCGGCAGGGCGTCGAGGTCGGGGACGGGCGCCCGGGCAAAGTTTCCGACCTCGATGCTCAGCGCGCCGCCGCCCATGGGGTTCGCGCTGCGCTCCAGGTGCAGCGCAAACCAGGCGGACGCAAGGCACGCCGACAGGGCCCGCACGCGATCTTTGCGGTTCGGCGTGTACGACACGTGCGTGTTCGTCGAGCGGTACGTGCCGCCGTTCTCGTACACCCTGATCCGGGAGCCGACGAGCCGGCTCAGAAATATGGGCGGCGGGGGGGCGCCGGCGAGGCCGAGCGAGTACCACGGGCGCCGCGCCGAGAGCGTCGGCAGGTCGGGCAGCAGGGCGGTCGTCCGCCTGCCTCCCGACGCGGTCTCGACCTCCGTGGCCTCGCCGCGCCGAATGTAGCCGAGCAGCGCCCTCCCGTCCGCCGTGCGCTCGAGCACCCCCTTTTCGTCGGGCGCGTCGAGCAGAAACTCGGTCGCATCGCCGTCCATGAGCAGCGGGCCGCCGCGCCCGGCCACGCACGGGCGCAGGTACCGGCGCGGCACGCCGCGCCGCTCCGCCTCGGCCGCCGAGAGCACAAAGAACGCCTTGTGGCCCGTCTTTGTGCCGAACCGCACGGTGCCCGCGTCGGCCATCGGCACCTCCGCAAAGGGCGCCTCGACGGGCGCGGCGGCAAGGCTGGCGCTCCAGTTGCCCGGCTCGAGCCCCGACTGCGGCACGCTTTTGCCGCCCGGCCCCGCGCCCGCCGCCTCCGCCGCAAAGTCGGCGGGGCCCCTGGCAACGGCGAGGCGGACCTCGTGCCCGGGCCGCGGCCGCCCCCGCTCGGCCACGACCACGGCCGTGTTCACGTCCGCGTCGCCGAACACCTTGAAGTCGGCCGCCGCAACGGTGTCGATGGCCGTGTTGTCCAGCAGGACGCGCTGCAGGGCCGCGCCGTACCCCGCGCGCATCCACCCGTCGCTCGATATGAAGCCGAGCCTGCCGCCCCTGCGGAGGCGGGCAATCGAGTGGACGTAAAAGTAGGCGCTCAGGTCGCTGTTGCGCGGTATCTCGAACCCGTCCGGCAGGTCGAGCGGCGCCCGGCGGGGGTGGCGGCGCAGCTGCATGGCGCCCTTGTCCCCCCGTATGGCCTCCTGCCGGACGTACGGCGGGTTTCCGACAATGGCCGAAAAGCCCGGGTTGTCACCGGAAAACACGCCGGCGAACATGTCCTCCCAGTCCCGGCCGGCGGCAGGTACAATGCTGTCGGCGGCAACTATGCGGGACGACAGGTCGGGCAGGCTCTCGCCGGCCGACGCTGTCAGCAGGAACAGCGAGAGGCGCGCAATCTCGACCGACTGCGGGTTTATGTCGATCCCGTACAGGCATTCGGCGGCGATCCGGCGCGCCCGCGCGTCGTAGATCGACTGGTCGAGTGTGCCGCGCCCGGCCGCGCCGCTGGCGGCGGCGCTGCCGCCGTCGCTCCCGTTTCCGCTGCCGGCAGCCTCGCGATGCCGCCGCATCTCGTCGTGTATCTCAAGGAGCGTCGTGGCCGCCTCGATCAGGAACGCGCCTGATCCGCATGCGGGGTCGAGGATGCGGATGCCGTCGAGCCTGCGGTCAAGCTCGTCCAGATCGCCGGCGTACTCGGCGACAAGGTCCCGCGGGCCGGATGCGTATCCGGATCGCGACAAGTAGGGCACTATTGTCCGGCGGCAAATGTACCGCGTGACGTGCCGCGGCGTGTAGTATATCCCATCCCTCTTCCTCCTCGTGTCCCGCCTGCCCAACATCCCCTCCAGGTCGGACACCGAGTTTTCGAATATGTGGCCGAGGATCGTGACCCCTATCTGGCCCCCAAAGTCGTACGATGCCAGGGCCAGCAGGTTCTTGATCACCGGGTTGACGTCCCCGTGCGCGCCGACGGCCTCCCTTACGCTCTCCTTGAACGCCCACGACCGGCGGCCGACCGGCGGCCGGAACTCGTCGAAGAAGCCGCCGCGCCTCCTGTCTGGAAAGCGCGCCGCGCCGCCCATCCGCCCGCCGAACAGCCCACCGAGCAGCCCGCCGCCGAGCGCGGGCACGCGTGGATCCTCGCAGCCGGCCCTGTAGAACTCGAACAGCTCGTGCACGATATAGCTCCACACGCGGCTGGTGCCGCGCGTGACCGCGCCGCCGAGCATGTCGACGACGCCGTCTATGAACATGTCCTTCCTGCCGGACAGCCCGCTGTCCTCGGCGAAGAGTATGAACACCAGGCGGCTTAGGAACTCCTGCGCCCTGGCGACGGCTCCTCCTCTGTCGTCGCCGGACGCCTCGAACTCTTTGACCAGCATGAGCCGCGTCCTGCCGTACAGGTCGTAGAACTCCTCGGCAAGCTCGCGCTCCTCGTCGGCCGGCTCGTCGTCGGACACCACAAGGCCCCCATCCATCAGGCCCTTTGAGAAGACGGCGGCGAGCCCACTGGCAGGGCGGGATGCCCGCCGCTAGTCCCGGTGCCGAGCATGCGGCGCCGGGCTTTCCCGAGCCCCGCGGCGATCCGCCCGGTGCGCCCCCGGCCGCCGCGTGCCCCGCATTCGGCGCCGGAGATTTCCATGCCGCCCCGCGCCCGCCTGGTCGGGGAGCGTCGCCTCGTCTTGGCGCGGCGCAGGGGCGCGAATAGGCCTGCCGCCGGCGTGCCCCCTGCCCCAAGGCACGCCGCGGCCTTTTCCTCCGGGGCGTATCGGAGCCCGGCGTTTCCCTGCGCGCGCACCGCCGGCGCTACAGCAGGGCATCTCTCAGGGATTATCCTTACAAGCCGCGGGCGGGCGGCCCGTTCCACCTCAAGTTTGCCCGCCTCGGGAAGTGCAAGCCGTTCCGCCGCAGCGTCGCGCTGGTCGCCAGTCGGCGCGCCTTCCCCGCACAGCCGCTCCAGCGTTCGGGGAGACATCAAGCCGCCCTTCATGGCATGCCGCCTAGTCCCCGCCGGGCGGGCGGCCCCGGCGCCGGCGCGCATGTCGTTCCGCAGCCGCCCCGGCATGCGCCTGCGGTCGGGCGGCCGTATTTAACTTGGGCCGGCGGACGTCTCCCGTTCCAAGAGGCGTGCGCATGCGGATCGCAGGGCAGCGGCAACGGGCTCGGCTGCCCTTTTGCGCATAGCCCCACCCGCCCGGTCCCCTCCTCCCTTCCCGGCGCCCGGGGAGCGGCAGGCCCGCATTCGGGGGCGCCACCGGGCCACGGCAGGCGCCGCGCGCGGCGGCGCGGGGCGGTGATCGCATGCCGCCCTGGCGCCCCCGCCCGCGCGTTCCACTCCCCCTCGCGGGAGGAATAATACGCGCAGTGATCGCATGCCGCCCTGGCGCCCCCGCCCGCGGCGCGGGGCCCGAGCCCGTGCGCAGGCGCCGCGCCGGCGCCCGGTTAGACTTTAAAGAACCCGGCGGCGCGGCGGCGCGGGGCGGTTCTGCGTGGGAGCGGGCGATGGCGCCGGCGATGGCGCCGGCGATGGCGGCAACTCGGGCATCCGCATGGTGTACGTCCTGCTCGACGGCGTCGGCGACCTGCCGCACCCCGACCTGGGCGGGAGGACGCCGCTGCAGGCGGCCCGCACGCCGAACCTCGACAGGCTCGCGCGCGGCGGCGCCATGGGCCGCGTCATATCCGTCGGCCGCGGCATAGCCCCCGAGTCGGACATTGCCGTCTTCAACATGCTCGGGTACGGGTTCCGGCACGCCGACTACGCGGGCCGCGGCGTCATCGAGGCCATCGGCATCGGGATCGACTTCAGGGACGGGGACCTGGCCCTGCGGGGCAACTTTGCGACCGTGGACGGAGGAGGGATCATCACCGACCGGAGGGCAGGCAGGCACATCGAGAGGGCCGACGCCGAGGCCGTCGCCGCCGAGATAGAGCGCGGCGTAAAATTCTCCAGGCCGGGCGCGTCCGTGGTGGTGGCCCCCACGGTGGGCCACCGCGTCACGGTCAGGATCAGGCTCGACGGGGAGGACCTCTCGTCGAACGTGACGAACACCGACCCCGCGTACGCGAGGGTAGACGGCATGGGGATAGCAAAGGCCGTCGGCGACTACATGCGCATTGAAAAGTGCCTGCCGCTGGACGGCTCGCAGGGGGCGGCCCTTGCCGCGTCGCTTGTCAACGAGTTTACCGAGCAGTCGGGGAGGATACTCGCGGAGAGCGGGACGAACCGCGCCCGCGCGGCGGCCGGCAAGAAGACGCTCGGCTGCATACTGCTACGCGACGCCGGCAACAGGCACCCCGCCGTGGACCCGATCGGCGACGTGCACTCGATGAGCTTTTCGTGCATCGTCGACATGCCCGTAGAGATCGGCATATCGAGGGTGCTGCGGATGAGGGCGTACGAGGCCGGCGGCCTGACCGACTACGAGGCCAAGGCGCGCGCGGCGGCAGGCGCCGTCGCCTCGCACAACGCCGTGTACGTCCACCTCAAGGGGCCCGACGAGTTCGGGCACGACGGCGACGCGGCCGGCAAGACGGCGAGCATCGAGGACATCGACGCGAGGTTCTTCGGGCCGCTGCTCGACGCCATAGACCTGTCGGCGACGGCCGTGGTCGTCTCGGCCGACCACTCGACGCCGTGCATAAGCAAGGGGCACAGCGACGACCCCGTCCCGCTGCTCGTCTCCGGCGGCGGCATGCGCAACCCCGACTCCACCGCGCGGTTCACCGAGCAGGAGGCCGAGGGCGGCAGCCTCGGCCTGCTCGAGGGCGCCGAGGTCGTGCGCGCCGCGGTCGGGCGCATCGGCGGCGCGTGAGGCTCCCGCCGCAACCGCCGCCGCGCGGTCAAGCGCACGTCCGCCCGCACCCACTCCCCCCGGTTGCGAGTTTACTTTGCAACGGCGTTCCGATGACGGTCAAGCGCACGTCCGCCCGCACCCACTCCCCCCCTGCCGCAGCCGCGCGAGGCGCCCGCCGCCGCCGCCGCTCACATCCGGAACAGCGCCATCTCGCCGCTGCGCCGCATCAGGGCGACCCTTTCCTTTATGCCGTCCACGTCGATTCCGTGGTACCTGCCCGTATGGTCGCCGATCTTTTCAAGGGCGCGGCCGAACATGTTGATTCCGACGCCGGTGTCGTTCTTTTGCGAGTGCGCGAACGCGACGGCCACCAGTATGATCCCCTGCACTAGCAGCTTTTCGGCGCCCTGGCACTGCTTCCAGGCGCCCTCCCACGCCTCGTGCGCCTCCCAGAACCGCTCGCCGTTAAAGTACGCGACGCCCTCGCGTATGCCGTCCTCCTTTGACGGGTGGGGCGCCACCTCGGCCTCGGTGACGTTGCGGGCGTTGTCGAGCGGGCCGATGGGCCCCAGCCTCTTGACGAGCGCGTCGAGGCGGGCCGGATCGACGGACACGTCCAGCTCGACGAACGTGCTCGCCACGCGCGCGACGCGCACGGACGCGCCAAGCTCGGACGCGAGGAACCGCGCCCTGTGCACAATGCGCCTCGCATCGGCGGGGCCGTACCCCGTGTTGCCAAGGTGCAACATGTAGCGGTTCACGCGCGCTGCGCGCGGCGGTCGCCTTAAATCTCTTCATCGGGCCGGCCGCGAATTACGCCGCAGGCCGCGGCGGCGGCGCCGCCGCCGCCCGCCGCCCGCCGCCCGCCGCCCGCCGCGGCAGGCTGCCGGGCTACATGCGGAACCCGAACAGGCCGCCGTCGTCGGTCGCATCGGTGAGCCTGAGCCTTACGTGGCCGTCAAAGTCGAGGCCGCCAGGTCGTCCCGCGGCACCGAGTCGTGGTTCATGGTGCATATGTACTGGAACCCGTGCCGCTTGGACTCCCGCTCGGCCAGGGTCAGCGCGGAGGCGATCTGGCGGGAGTCGACATCGGCGAATATCGCGCTGTCGTGCACCAGGAACGGGGGGGACTTTGTCTTTTTGGACCACAGCGCGGCGAGCATCAGATCGTAGCAGAACACCTTCATGTTCTCAAAGCCATGTCTCGACGGCCGCTCGATCTTTATGTCGAACTCGTAGCCGCCGGCCCCCACATCAATGGTCAGGTCGCCCGGCTTTTGGTGCAGGTGCCTAGAGTATGCGTTGAACGCCAGCACGGCCCGTTCCCGCTGGGAGCGGCGCGATGCGAGATCCGCCTTCGTGGACTGGAGCAAGACGGCCCCGTCGACCTTTAGGGAGTTTTTTCCAGCCTCGATTTTTTTGACGTTTTCGAGCTTTGTCTTTACGTCCGCCAGCTCGGCAAGCGTGGACTGGTGGGACGACTGCAGTGCGCGGAGCTCTTCAAGCGCCCCGTGCCCGTCGAGCAGCGCCATGATCGCGGCCTTTTTCTCGCTGAGCGAGGCAATCAAGCTGTCCCGCCGCCCTATTCGCTCGTTGGCCCTCTCGATCTCCGCGGCCAGGAACCCCTTCCTGTTTATGACGACCTTTTTGTGGAACGCCTGGACGGCCTCGACCGATTCGACCACGTGGCCAGGAAGCGCCATGCCGGCGTCCTTGTAGATGGCATTCACATCCTCAATGCTTGCATCCGGCACCTCTACGACCCCTTCGCGGTAGTCGGCCAGCAGGGCTCGATCCACCACGTTTTCGTCAGAGGTGCGCCGGATGCGGTCGGCGTAGGCGTTGGCCCTCGACTCTAGTTCCCTGTACTGCTCGTGGACCCTGAACGCGGCAAGCTCGCGCGCCTCCATGTCCGCCTGCTCGCCCAGCCGCATCATCCGGGCCTCCAGCTCGCCGGCGCTTCCTGCCATCTCCGCAAGGACGCCCGTGTCGGATGCCGACTGCAGCTGCCGGAGTGCGTTTTCACGGTCACGGAGATACTGCCGCATCGACGCAAACTCCCACCCGATGCCCAAGAGGTACGCCGTGCTCACCTGTCTGCTCCACGACGGCTGCCGCGCCCTGTTCGAAAAGGGATCCAGGTATCCCGAGTCCTTGCCGGCGGTTCTCACGCGGTACGCAGCAAGGCTTCGGAAGGACGGCCAGTACTTTCGGCCGGTGTCGGGATCCAAGCCGCACATGAGATGTCCCAGGACGGCCTTCCAGTCGTCGACGGCCAGGTAGGCGCGGCCGCCAATGTCCGTGCTTGGCGCAATGGGCCAGTCGCTCGTATCCCCGTCCACGCCCACCCTGCCCTGCGCCTGCACGCTGCGCGTCGCCGAGCACGGCAAGCCTCCAAGTTCCATCTCGACCGTAAACTTCCAGTCGTCGACGCGGCCCTTTGAAAGGGTGGCACCCTTGCTTCCGCCCAGGCAAAAGTTGATAATTTCAAGCAGTGCAGACTTGCCAAGGCCGTTGGCGGAGTCCCTTTTGGTCGCCCCGATCGTCCGCCTTGCAAGCACCACGTTGAGGCCTGCCCGAAACACGGCCGGCTTGAATGCCGCCCTGTCGGCCCGGACCGCTCTGATCATGGCCGGCGCCCCCGCTTTCGCACGATCACGTCCCCGTCGCTTATGTCGATCAGGCCCAGCGCAAACAGCATGTCTAGGCCCAGGACAAACCTGTCAAAGGACTGCACTTCGGGGCGCCCTTTTATCGCATCCCAGAGCAGGCTGACGGTGCGCTTGTTGTTGATCATATCCAGAATAATGGCCCCAACGTTCAGGTACGACCGCGACAGGGGCAGGCGCTTTGTCGGGAGTATCATCTTTCAAACACCTCGCATTTTTCAGAGGTACACGGTTATGGCAAGGACGGCAGGCGTTCGCCCCTTCGCGGGCAGCGCCGTTTCGTCCATTTCAAGCTGAAAAAGGCGTCGTCCGCGCCAAGGCCCCCGTCTTCGCGAAATCCGCGGTAGATCGCGAGAAATCCTGCCTTGAGGCGGTCGCCAAACGAGGGGCCGGGCCGCTTTTCGATGTACTTGCCCACCAGATGGGACTTTGGCATGCCCATCTCTATCCATGCTCGTGCAGTGCGGGACAGGCCGTTTTTCTTGATCTTTTTCGGCGGTGGTGTCACGTGTGGGTCCCTTGCGGGCTCGGCATCTTGATCTGATGCCATCCACTTGGCTATCACCTCAAGCTCGGCGAATGAAACGGCGTTGGAATCCCCGACAAGTTGCCGCCTTGCCCACTTCTCGTGGTCGGGCCTCATTGCCCCGAGCCGATCTGCCGTGTAGGTCTCCGGATCGTCGTCGACAATCTTGCGACAGTTGCGGCAGAGCAGGATCAGGTTGCGGCGGACGTGCAGGTCGCCGGGGATCATGGCGGGATCATGGCGCGCCGAGCCGCGTTCGACTCCATGTATGTGTGCCATCTCGGACAGGTTTGACTCGCCGCCGCGATCGCCGCCGGCCAGGTCGCGCCTGCACTTGGCGCAACATCCCCTGCTCGCCATTCGTAGTATACGCCCTTCCGGCACCGGTATAGTGCGGCCCAATTGTAGGCACGGTCAACCCGCTCTATATAAGATGAATGTGTGCGAGCTGCTGCTCGGCGCCCTGCACAGGCGGCCTGTATGGGGAGAACCTGTTGACGGCCGCGCGCAGCGTCCGCCTCGGGCCGTGCCGTCGGGGCGCAGGCGGCCTGCATGGCGGGAGCCTGTTGAAGGCGCGCAACGCCGGCAAGGCAAGGCGAAGATGCGGGGGCGGCCGGCTGCAGGTTCCACTCCCGAAGGGGCCGGCGGCCGCGCGCGGGCAGATAGTCCTCGCCCGCAGGGAGCGCGCCGAGCACATCCTGCGCCGCCGGCCGGCCGGCCGGCCGGCGCAGGCGGGCCCGCGCCGGCTGCCCTCGATCAGCCGCCGCCAAGAAATAAATCAGATCCGCGGGCGGCCGCGCCGCAGGAGGCCGCGGGCGGCGGCCTTGGCGACAACAGGGAGGCTAGAAGGACGGATGGACGGCGGCACTGGCGGCGACGAGGTCGGCCGCGCGGCGGAGCCCCGCGCGGAAGGGCCGGCGCCGGGATCGGCCACCCTCGTCTCCGCCGGCGGGGATCCCCCCGCGGGCGGAGCCGGCTCGCTGCCCGCCGAGATCGGCGCCCTCAACGAGGCGGCCCGCGGGCACGCCGCCACGCTGCGGCGCATACACTCCGAGATCAGCAAGGTCGTCGTCGGCCAGGACGCCGTGATCGAGAGGCTCATAGTAGCCCTCGTCGCGCAGGGCCACGTCCTCCTCGAGGGCGTCCCCGGCCTGGCAAAGACGCTCCTCGTCAAGACGCTAGCAGAGTGCGTCGAGTGCAGGTCGGTGCGCCTCCAGTTCACCCCCGACCTCCTGCCGGCCGACATTACGGGAACAAAGGTGTACGACCACTCGACGGGGTCGTTCTCGACCGTCCTCGGCCCCGTATTCACCAACTTTGTCCTGGCCGACGAGATAAACAGGGCCCCGCCCAAGGTGCAGTCGGCGCTGCTCGAGGCCATGCAGGAGGGGCAGGTGAGCATACAGGGCGAGACGCACTCGCTCGCCAGGCCGTTCTTTGTAATGGCCACGCAGAACCCCATCGAGTCCGAGGGCACCTACAGGCTCCCCGAGGCGCAGGTCGACCGGTTCATGTTCAAGCTGCTCATATCGCACCCTGGCCTCGAGGAGGAAGAGGCCATAATACGGCGGTTCACCGAGGGCGTCGAGGTGTCCGCCTCGCCCGTCGTCACGGCCGCCGAGCTGCTCGCCGTGCAGGAGTTCGGCAGGTCCGTGTACGCCGACGAGGAGGCGCGCAGGTACGTCGCGCGCATAGTCGACGCGACGCGCAACCCCGGGAGGCACGGCGTCGACGCGGAGGGGCTCGTCGAGTACGGCGCCTCGCCGAGGGCGTCGATCTGGATCACGCTCGGGGCAAAGTCGCATGCGCTGCTGCGCGGGCGCGGCTACGTCGAGCCCGACGACGTGCGGGCCGTCGCGCGCGACGTCCTCCGGCACCGCATACTGCTCTCGTACGAGGCCGAGGCCGACGGGACGACTCCCGACGAGATCATATCGATGATACTCGACAGGGTAGAGACGCCGTGAGCGGCGCCGGCGCGCCGCGGGGCGCGGGCGGGGAGGGCGGGGGGGAAGAGGGCGCGCCCCCCGCGTCCAGGGCCGCGGCCATGCTGCGCGGCGCGAGGCGCGCGGAGATCGCATCGAGGGGCGCGGCCGGCGGCCTGCTGGCGGGCATCCACCGGTCGGCGTTCCGCGGCCGCGGCGTCGAGTTTGCCGACCTGCGCGAGTACCGCCCCGGCGACGACGACGTGCGCGCCATCGACTGGAACGTGACGGCGCGCCTCGGCAGCCCGTACGTCAGGGAGTTCGAGGAGGACCGCGACACGCGCGTGTACATCGTCCTGGACGTGTCCGGGTCGCTCTCGTTCGGCAGCGGGGCGGCGCCAAAGGCCGCAAGGGCCGCCGAGGTCGCCGCGAGCATACTCGTCGCCGCCGTGGGGGCCAACGACGCGGCCGCGGCGTTCTTTGTCGGCGGCTCGCTGAGGGGCCGCGCGCCGCTCGGCAGGGGCCGCCGGCACGCGCTGCGCCTGCTGGCCGGCGCCCTCGGGTTCGGGGGCGGATCGGGGCCGACCGACCTGGCCGCCTCGCTCGCCCGCGTCGCGTCCATGGCCCGCAGGCGCGGGTCGGTGTTCGTCGTCTCGGACTTTGAGGACGGCACGGACTACGACAGGCCGCTGCGCCTGCTGTGCGCAAGGCACGACGTCACGGCCGTGCGCGTGCGCGACCGGCGCGAGCGCGAGATTCCGGACGTCGGGCGCATTGCGCTCGAGGACGCCGAGACCGGCGAGCAGGTCGTCGTCGACACGTCCGACGCGCAGTTCCGGCGCAGGTACGCCGAGGCCGCGGCCGAGCGCGAGGCGTCCGTCGCAAGGAGGGCCGCGCGCGCCGGGGCGAGGTACGTCCTGGTCGACGCCGGGGGCGCGCGGCCCGGCCAGGCGCTGCGCGGGCGCGGCCGCGGGAGGGGGTGGCGGTAACGGCGGGGTTCGACCACCCGGCCGTCCTGCTCGGCCTGCTGTGCGTGCCGGCTCTGTACGCGCTGTACAGGCGCGTCCTGTCGGGGCGCAGGGCCGCGGCCATGTCGTTCAGCAGCCTTTCGCTCGTGCGCTCGGCCCTCGGCGGCAGGTCGTCGAGGCGCGGGGGCGCGCTGTTCGCCCTCTCGCTCGGCGCCGCCTCGCTCCTCGTCGTCGGCCTCGCCGGCCCCCACCTCCCGCTCGAGCAGAGCCGCGAGGGCGTCAACGTCGTGCTCGTGATCGACGTGTCCGGCAGCATGCAGGTGTCCGACTACCCCCCGAGCCGCCTCGAGGCGGCAAAGGCCTCGGCGCGCATCCTGCTCGACTCGCTCGAGCCGAGGGACCACGCGGGGATAGTCACGTTCGAGTCGGGCGCGACGACGGCGGCGTTCCTGAGCCCCCACAAGGACAGGGTCGCCGACCTGCTCGCGGGGATTGCGCCGCGCGAGGGGCAGACCGCGATAGGCGACGGCCTGAGCCTGGGCGTGGAGATGGCCACTTCCATACCCAACAAGAAAAAGGTCGTCATACTGCTCAGCGACGGGGTGAGCAACGCCGGCGTCATATCGCCGGCCGAGGCCGTCGCGTTCGCCCGGGCCAACTCGATCCAGGTGCACACGGTCGGCCTCGGGTCCGACGGCGACGCGGTCCTCGGGTACGACGTGTTCGGCAGGCCGCAGTACGCCGAGCTCGACGAGGAGACGCTGCAGGCCATTGCGGGGCAGACCGGCGGGCGCTACTTCAAGTCGGTCGACGCGAGGACCCTCAACGAGATATACGCCGAGATCGGCGGCGAGATAGAGCGGGAGGTGGAGGAGACCGACGTGAGCAGGTGGCTGTTCGCCGCGGCCCTCGCGGTGTTCGGCGTGCAAATGTACGTGCGGTACGGCAGGGGCAGGGTGATACAGTGAGCGCGGGCCCCGCGGATGGGGCGGCGGCGGGGCGGCTCGCGGGCGGGGGCGGCGCCGCGCTCGCCCTCGCGGCGTGCGCGCTTGCGATCGGGGCGGGGGCGGCGGGGGCGGCGTGGCTGCCCGCGGCGCACGCGGAAAACGTTACATTCTCGACGGCGCAGAGCGAGTACTATTTCGTCCCGGGCGAGCGGCCCGCCATACCGCTCGACCTGCGCAACGACCACGGCAGGGCCGTTGCGGGCCTGCTGTCCTTTACCGTGTCGCAGGACAGCGGGCAGGGCAACGTGCAGACAAGGACCGTCAACGCCGGATCGCAGCGGTTCGAGGTGCGCGCCGGCAACAACACCGTCATGATCGACCTGGGGGCCGTCGCCCCGCCGGCCAGGCTCGAGGTCGACCTGTCGTTCTCGTACAACGACGGGTTCGATCCGTGGACGGTCGAGATCGGGCCGATCGTCGCGCATGTGGTGGGGGATCCGTCCGAGGCCAGGAACGAGCCGAGCCCAATGAGCGGGCAGGCGCAGGCTGGCGCGGGCGGGCAGCAGCAGCAGGGCCAGCCGGGCGGGCAGCAGCAGGGGCAGGGAGGGCAGGGCCAGGGGCAGCGGCAGCAGCCGGGCGGGCAGCAGCAGGGGCAGGGAGGGCAGGGCCAGGGGCAGCCGGGCGGGCAGCAGCAGGGGCAGGGAGGGCAGGGCCAGCAGGGGCAGGGAGGGCAGCCTCCGGCACCCGACCCGCTGGATCGCCTCCAGAACAACCAGATGGCCCAGGACAGCGCCGCCCTCAGGCGGCAGATACAGAGCCAGCTGCAGGAAGAGGCCGCCAGTCAGAACCGGTTTGCGGAGACGCTCTCGGCGGATCCAGTGTTCGCCGAGCAGCACCGGCGCATGCTCGGCGACGGCTACGAGGTCGCGGGCGGCTCGCTCGACCCGCTGCCCGGCGAGGAAGAGGGCGGCGCGTTCGAGATCCAGTACCAGAGCCCCGAGAGGGGATCCGCATCCATACGCGGCGAGATGGAGGGCGGGCGGGTCACCGAAATGGACGTGAGGTCGGAGTACGAAGAGCGGCGCATGCTCGAGGCGCTGCACGCGGACGCCCGCTTTGCAGAAATGTCGGCAGAGCTCGAGGCGGCCGGATACACGCAGTCCGGCTCGCAGTTCTCCTCCGACGGGAGCGCGGCCGAGGCCGTGCTCGAGTACTCTGCCCCCGGCGCCGCCGGCGAGGGCGAGGGTGGCGAGGGCGAGGGCGCCGGGGCCAAGCAGGCCCGGGTGCGCGCCGAGTTCAACGGCACGCACGTGACGGCCGTCTCGCTCGAGTACGGCGAGGAGGACGATGCCGCGTTCGACCCCGCCCGCGCGATCCTTGCGGCGGCCGTGGCCGGCGGGATCGCCGCCGCCGCTTACATGGCGCTGCGCGGCCAGGGCGCCGAGCCGGCCGCTCCGCCGGCCGTCCCGCCGCCGGGAGCGGGGCGCAGGGGCGATCCGGGGGCAGAGGCGGGGCGCCTCATGGGCGAGGCGAGGCGCCTGCATGCGGCGGGCGACGAAAAGGGCGCCTTTGCGCGCGCGGGGCGCGCCGTCAGGGTGCTCGTCTCGGCCAGGCTGGGCATGGACAGGGAGGTCACGAACGCGGAGGTTGCAGGGGCGCTCGCCGCGCGCCGCGCCGAGGCCGGGGCGGCGTCCATCGACGGCGGCGGCGCAAGGGCCTGCCTGGGGGTGGCAAGCCTCGTCGAGTTCGCCAGGATGTCCCCCGGCGGCGGCGACTTTGAGAGGCTGTCGTCGCTGTTCGACATGCTGGCCGCAGGCGGCGGCGGCAACGGCGGAGGGGCCGCGCCCACTAATTCTTGACCCGCATGATCATTGTGCGGTCCATCACGTTCCAGTACTCTACGTTCTGGCCGTTCTCAAGCGTCCCCTTGACGGGCTCGTCGACCAGCGTCACGTCGATCGTCTCGAACGTCTCCGAGTCCATGACCTGGATTATGTCGCCGGCGATCGATATTATCTGGGCCGTCCTCTTGTCTATGAGCGGGACGTGCACCTGCATGCTCACGGGCCCCACGTGCGGGCGCTTTTGCCCGTCGAACACGCCGACGCCGACGATGCGCGCCTTGGCGGCCCCGTGCTTGCCGGGCTTGCTGGTGCCGTACTCGACGATGCGGCACGGCTCGCCGGTCGGCTGGTCCCCGACGGGGAGGAGTATGTACGACCCCGTCTTTAGCGAGCCGAGGTCGGCGGGCTTGCTCACGGCGCGCGCCCGGCCGGGCGATATTTAACCCTTGGCCGGGCGGCCGCGGTATGGCTCGAAAAATAGGCCTGCCGAGGCGCCCTCCGGCGCAGGGCACGGCACCGGCCGGCTGGCGGCTGAGGGAGGGGGAGGAGGCAACGCGCGCCGCGGCCGCCATCCTTGAGGCGGGCGGCAGGGCGCCGCCGCTGCCCCGCCCAATCGAGGCACGGCAGTGCCACATGCCAGCCGGCCTCGCATCTCCCGGCCCGTCGCGTCCGGCTCAAGCGCGCCCGGCCGGCTTGCAGGCGGCGCATCCGGTTTGCGCATGCACTGGCGGGAAGGATTGGGCGGAGCCGGCCGCCTCGCCAAGGACAGCCGCGCGGCAGGATGACGGCCCGTGGGCATTGCGCGCCGTGACGGGGAGGGAGCATGCGGGGGCAGCGGCCACGCCGCCCGCCCGGCCAGACGTCGGGGAAGGCGGGCAGGGTCAAGATCACACCGTCGACCGCACGGTGCACGTAAATTGCAGACGCATGCAGCGCAGTCCTGTGAAGTCGAGGCGGACACAAGCAAGGGTCAAGCCCCAGTCTTTCGGTGGATCATGGACAGCGCGGGCTGGCAGATCGACGAGTTTGGAAAGGAGACGGAGATCAGCCCCGGCCTGATTAGGCAGTGGCGAGAGCGCGAGTCGGAAATCGACCTGAACTACATAGATGCCATGTCCAAGAAGGCAAGGCGGCCCCTGTCGGCATTTCTGCTCCCTGCGCCGCCGGCCGAGTCGCCCATAGCCGGATTCAGGCTTGCGGCGAGCTGCGGCCTCGCCCGCCCCGTGAAGCGCAGCACAGCCCCTCCCCCCACCCTGTCGCCTCCAATGCCCCGAGCACCGCCCGGCCACGTGCCGATCGTCCAGTCGGGCAACGCGCTCCGCCCCGCGCCGCCTCCAATGCCCCGAGCACCGCCCGGCCACGTGCCGATCGTCCAGTCGGGCAACGCGCTCCGCCCCGCGCCGCCTCCAATGCCCCGAGCACCGCCCGGCCACGTGCCGATCGTCCAGTCGGGCAACGCGCTCCGCCCCGCGCCGCCTCCAATGCCCCGAGCACCGCCCGGCCACGCGCCGATCGGGCGCAGGGCGGCCGCGCCCGCCCGTCACTTTAGCTTCTCGAGCAGGGACAGGCTCACCAAGTTGGTCATTGTAAGGCCGATGCGGCACACGTCGCGCCTCGTCTTTTCACAGTACTTGTTGAGGCTCTGGGGCCCCTTGTCGCTGGACACCTCGAGCACGACGATGCGGTCGCTGTACGGAAAGTCGAACCTGCCCGTCGCCGAGTGCAGGTCCATGCGCCCCACGCCGGCCTTGCCGACCTTGTCCTTGCGGGACATTACCATCGCCAGCTCGCCGACGTCCTCGTCCGTCTCGCCGTACTCGAGATAGTACACGGACACAAAGTTCACGGCGCCGGGCGCCTCGCGCTCGAACAGGTTCTCGTCTATGCCGAACACGAACGAGGCCTTTTCGTGGCCCCGCTCCTCGATGTCGCGCAGTATGCGGGAGCCGTCGCGGAACTGCGCGAGTATGTAGTGGTTCGAGATCGAGTCAAAGTACGGCCTGCTGTCCGGCGAGAACGTGGCCGTCACAAAGTGCATGCTCTCGACGTTCCTCGACCTCCCCCAGTCGTCCTTGAGGGATATCGAGTCGTGGTCGTGCGTGTACGGCACGCACGCGTACCCGGGCACGGGCTCGGCCGGCTGGCGCACGCGCGCGGGCCGCGGGCCGCGTATTTAAGGACTCCGCGGCCCCGGGTCCCTCGCAATCTGCGGCGGGCCGTTAGACAGCGGCGCGCGCATCGGGCGAGGCGGCCGCGACAAGTGCCGCGGAGCGCGGTTCCATGCCGGCCCCTCCCCGTGCACTACCCGCCGCGGACTACAGGGAGCCGTGGGCGGGGCGAAGGCACTAGCGCCTGCCGGGATCTGCATCCCTGCCGTGCCTGCCGTGGTAGAGGGACGACCGGGGGTCGCCGTCGGACGCCGCATTGAGCACGTCAAGGAGCGCGTCAAAGGTCTCCGCCCGGACGCCCGTGGCGGCCTCCAGGGCCTTGTCGTCGTCGAGGATCGAGTCGTTTACGATCGTCTTGCATATGCGAACGGCCTCTTCGGGCGGCAGGCCGCGCGCCCGGTCCAGGCGATCGTACAGGTCGTCGAGGTAGTGCCCGCGTTCCCTCCCGCGCCGCTTCTTTGCCGTTTCCCTCTTTTGTGACGACTTTGGCACTGCCCTGCATGGCGCTGGCGCGTTTTGTACTGCCCCGTCAGCTTTTGTGCGCCAGCTGGTCAAGTAACGTTGACCCGGGCGCGCCGCCGCCGCCGGCGGCGGCCGCCCCCGCCGATGGCGACGGCGCGCGCTCCGCGCGGGAGGCGGCGGCCGACGGCCCAACCTGCCCCGCTTTTGCCCCGCCTGCCAGACGCCTGCGCGCCTGGCGGTATGCGGGGCACAGGACGGCCCTTGTCGTCCTGCACTTGTTGCCGCTGCCGCCCGTGCCTCGGGATCGCGTCCTTTGCGCAAGTGACGGGGCCAGGCGGTTACGAATACCCTTAATCAAGGGCGGGGCCCAAAGGAACGAATTTTGAACAGAACCCCGCCGCGGCTGCGCGCAGGCGCGGCGCCGGCCGCCGGAGGCTTGTCCAGCCCTGGAAGCATGGCAAGGGCCCGCCGCGGCTACTCTACAAGATACCCTTCCAAGAGGCGGTCCCAGCTGGACGACATCTGCTCGTACTCGCCAGGGCAGGTGGCCGCCCGGTCCTCGGGGAGGTAGTCGCCGCGGACCAAGTCGGCGTTGTACTCGGGATCGGCGCCGTACGCATAGCAGGCGATGTTGTAGAACCGCTGTATGCTCAGCGAGTGGACGTCCCAGTAGTAGAGCGGCTCGCCCTGCGAGGAATAGTCCCACCAGCCGGCCATGTCGAGCATCATGATCTGCCCCGTCTCGTAGCTGGGATCGTAGTCGCCGTAGGTGCGCGACTGTATGAGGGCGCTGAACTGGTCGACCGCGTCCTCCTCAAGCCCAGTCACCGGAAGGTCGTATATGTCGACAAGCGCGTGCCCCGTCTCGTGCAGCAGTATGCCGTCGAGCACGTTGTAGGCAAACTCCTCGGCGATCGCAGGGTCGTCGCCGTACAGATCATAGCCGGCGTCCAGCGCCGCATCGACGATCTCGTAGCACATCATGATCGCCTTTTGCGCCGGGCTGTAGAACGCATTCACCACGCCGCACTCGGCCCCAAATATCCCCACATTGTACGGAAGCTTGTAGTTGGCGTTGAGCCACTCGGCGTTGTCCTCGAGCAGGCGCACTTCCCGAAGGTATACGGCGGCCGAGTCGCGCCTGTCGTACGGAGAGTTCGGGTTGTCCCCGCGCTCTACGTAAAAGTCGCCCTCGTCGGCAATGCCGCGATCGCCGGCGGGGCCGCCCGGCGCCCCGACCTCCATGATGCCGTTGTCTATGAGGTACACAAGGGCCGCCAAGAGATCCGCCTCGGATATCTGGCCGTCGACATAGTACCCGAACACCTGCTTTACCCAGTCCGGCACCCGCTCCTGCCCCCCCTGCTGGGCATGCGCCTCGCCGGGCGCGTAGGGAGCGTATGCGAGCAGGGCGCCAGCCGCTATCGCCGCCGCTGCCGCGGCCGCCATGCCTTTCGCTGCCCACGCCATGCCCGCGCCCGCCGCCGCTGCGGCCGCGTATAAGCATGACGCCCCTGCGGCGGGCCGGGGCTCGTGGGCGCGCAGGGCGCCGCGTAGCGGAGGGGATACTGCCGCCGCCGCCTACGGGAGCAGGACGCCGGCGGCGAGCGCGCCGAGGAACAGCGCCACCCCGCCGGCCGCAAACGCCTTTGAGAGGACAAGCGACCTGTCCAGCGCCCTCTTGTAGTCCTCGAATATCTGGGGGCCCATGACCCTGACGCGCGCGCGCGACTCGATCACCTCGAACGCGGCGGGGCGGACGGCCTCGGCCGACCGGCGCGCCAGCTCGAGGAACCACTCGGCTATGCGGTCCCTGTCCGTGACGATCCCGAACTGGTAGTACCCCTGCCGCGTCCTGACCGTCGTGCGCGAAAAGTGCGTGTCCGACGTGCACACCTCGAGCAGGCCGTAGCCGGCCTCGGCCAGGCGGGCCACCACGTGCTCGCGCACGCCGTTCTCCATGTTGTTCGCGTCGGCCCACCCGATAAAGTGCCGCCGCCCGCCGAGCCTCAGGCACAGCATGCCGAGGCCGCCGAGCCCGAGGTCGGGCCCCGACGCCCCCATGGACGACGAGTTTGCGTACCCGAACTCGAGGCGGTGCGGCTCCCTGGTCGCGAGGGCGTCCAGGCACGACCTGGCCGCCTTTAGCATGTCCCCGTAGTCGGGCGCAGATATCTCGTCGCCCATGGCGTTGTGGCAGTCGACGACCATCGGGCGCTCTAGGCCGCGCCCCGATGCGGACCGCTCGATGTCGGCCTTCATCGAGCTCGGCAGGTCCTCCATGCCGTGCGGCGAGAGCGAGAGGAGCAGCAGGGGCATCCTGCCGAACAGCAGCCCGACGACCCTGGCGCGGTTTATCTGGACGCTGACGGGCTCGGTGCACGTAAAGCCGCCGCCGCTCGGCTCGCCGCCCCCGGAGAGGCTGCCCAGGTACTCGTCGACCTGCCTGCGCGAGGGCAGGTTGAGCGCGTGGTCGGATATGCTGTGCATGACCATGGCCGACGAGCCGAGCCGCTCGTAGATCAGGTAGGGTATGTTGCTGCCGCCGATCGGGTGGTAGGGGCCCGGGTGTATGTCGGGCAGGACGAGCCGGACGTCGCCGGCGGCCGGCGCGGCGGCCGGCGCCGGATCATGCGGGGCTTCGCGGCCGCCTGCGGCGTCCCCGCTCCCGCCGCCTGCGGCGCTGCCGCCGCCGCCGCCGCCGCCGCCGCCGCGCCCAGCCCCCACGTCGGCGCGCAGGCGCAGCTGCGCCGTGGCCACGCTCGACGGCCTAGAGCGCCGCTCGATTATCCGCTCGATCTCGTCATAGTCGCTCGCGCGCGACGACAGGTACGCCTGGATGAGGTGGTGCGTGCTGTGCACCCCCGGCCGCCCGGCGCGGTCGGTAAGTCGGGACCACACGACAGATATCGCAAGAAACGACGCGCCGAATGCGGCGGCGAGCGGGTCGTGCAGGTGCGACATCCACAGCGCGGCGGCGGCCGCGCCTCCGCCCCCGGCGGCGGCCCCGGCGGCCGGCGCGGATGCGGCCGCCCACGACATTGCGGCGAACATGCCAACGGGCTGCACGAGGCACAGGGCCCCGGCGCGCGCCGCGCCGGCGCCGAGCGTCGTGGTGAGTATGCCGTACCGGAAGGCGGCGAACACGAACGCTCCGAGCGCGACGAACGCCGGCTCGGGCTGCGCCGGGGCGGACCCCCCCTCCCCCCCGGCGGCGGCCAGGACGGCCGGCGCGGCCAGCCCGGCCAGGCACACCAGCAGCCACGCCAGGTTTCCGAACAAGGACATGTGCAGCGCCTTCGAGTACTCTTTCTTCTTGATCAGGCGGGCGTCGGCCAACTGGGAGGCGGCGAGAAATGCGGCGACCAGGACGGCCGGCGGGCCGGCTGCCCCCAGCGGGGGCCACGCAGAGACCGGCGCCCCAAGGTACCCCGCGTGCACGACGGCGACTATGCAGCATGCGACCGCCAGCGAGGCGGCGAGCGACACATAGTGCGACGACGGGGTAAAGAGCGTCAGTGTGTACCTGTCGTGTATCCCCGACACGTCGTCGCTCGGCTCCGCCATGGGCGCCTCACGGTACCAGCAGCAGTTCCATGAGCCACGACCCGACGATGAGGCCGATCGGTATGGTGACGACGATCTTTGGGCTGACCTTGAACCCCTTCGTCTCGTCCTCAAAGAACCGCAGCAGGCCGGCGCTCGAGGCGGGCAGGGGCGCGCCCTTTTTCTTCTTGGCAGAGCTCACGGCCGGCGCCGGATGCGGCTAGGTTAAAAGCGTTTCGCGCCTAGCGCCGGTCGAGGCGATCGCCGCATGATTAATAGTTATATAGGAGCGTAAGCGACTCGCCCTTGTGAAGGCGTCGATATCCGCCGCGTCCAAGCGGGCCCGAGCTGCGGCGGAGACGCGCGCGCGCAACAAGGCCCGCAGGCACCACGAGTGGAGGCAAAAGCGCCAAGACATGCTCGTCACGTTCACCGGCCACAGCGTGTCTGGAGTGAGAAATGCCGTGCGGCGCATGACAAAGACAGCAAAAAGCCTCGGCATTGCCACACGCGGCAAGCCCGAGCGCCGCAGCCGCCTGCCGCCGGGCCACCCCCCGTTGCTGGGCATGGAGCACGGGGATTGTGTCATCATGACCGTCCCGCTCGACTGTTCCATGGCGCAGGTCGTCGATCTGCTCAAGCGCGACATGCCGTTCGGGATGTCAGTCGTGCCGATACCGAGTGATCGATGCAATGTCCGGTAGGAGTGACGAACCCCACCCGCGCGACGTGTGCCGCGAAAAGGGGATCAAAAAAGTAGCAATGATGTCGCAAAGGGCAGTCCTAGAGCGCTACACGGGGGCGATTGCATTCTTTGACCTGCCCGGTTCCACAAGGATGATGAAGCGGAACCCGCGCGGGGCGATACAGGCCATGTTGCGGCACAACGCAATATGCAGCGCAATCGTAAAGCCCAACGGGGGAAAGATTGTCAAAGAAATCGGCGATGGTGTTATGGTCGCGTTTGACAGTGCGGGTGCCGCCGTCGAATGCGCCATCAAGGTGATACTGTGCCTCAGGGATCACGGCGGGGGGGCGCACACAAAGGCCGTCGTTGCGTCCGGGACACTCTGGCGTGCCAAAAACTCGTCAGGCGACTGCGATGTGTACGGGACGCCCGTGCATGTGAGCGCCCGAATGGCAGAGCAGGCCGCCAAGGATGCCATACTGATGGACGAAAAAGATGAGGAGCCCGTCAGAGAGTGGCTCGAGTGTACGGGCTTTAGCATGCGCCGCACGCAAAAGCGGCTGAGAAGCTATCCAGACAGAAGGCTGTACGCAATTTCAGTCAAATAGGGCGCGCCGGCACAACCGAAAAGACGGCCTAGGCGGAAGCGCAGGAAGCCGCATTGTGCCAATGCCTTGGCTAGCAGAATTCGCCTGCAAAACGCGGCCATTCGGAAGCGCGCGGGCGCATAGGCGGACGAACCAAGGCTGGACCCGCCGCGATCGTGGGCCAGCGGCCCGTGTGGCGTGACGCCCCTCCCCCTTCGCCGCCGCGGCGCCCCTCCCCCCATTCATTGCCGCAGGCGGCAGTCCGCCCGCCGAGCCAGCGCGCCATCCCCGATCTCGCCCTGCTTGCGCAGGTAGGGGACGTGCCCTGCTCGCGCGGCCCAGCGCCCCAGCACGGGGGGCCCCGACATTGCAGGCACCACGAGCACGGCGGCCGCACATCCACGCCCCCATGTGGCGGCCGTCCTCCCGTCGGGGAGGACGCGGCGGGGCGGCGGGCTGGATTTTGGAGCGTTATGTGAGAAGGCCGCCGCCTGCTCGGGGCGCCAAGCGCGCCGCGGACGGGCCTGGCGGGGCGGCATCCCTCTGCAAGGAGGCGGCAGGCGGAAGGGGCGCGGCAGGCGGGTCGGGGCGGGGCGCAACAATACCGCCGCCCACGTGCGCGCCCGCGCGCGCAGCCACCCGCCCGAGCACGACGAGTGCCGCGGCCACCGCCCCGGCCACCACGAACACACCCTCAAGCGTCTGCAGCAGGGGGTGGTCGAACGCGGCCGCGGCCGTAGTAGAGGTCGCAAGCGCCACATAGTACGCGTACGAAAAGACAAAGTAGTTGGCCGCCCAGTGCACCAGTATGGCCGGCGCCAGGCCGTGCCGGTAGTACACCCAGCCGAGTATCGCGCCGCTCGCCGCCGCCTGGACAAGCTTGCCGGCCCCCCACGGCTCGCCGGACACCACATGCGCGACCCCAAAGAACGCGGCCGTGCCGGCAATGAGGGCGGCTGCGGCGCGGCGCGTCCGGGCGGTGCGCGGCAGGTGCCGGTGCGGATGCCACAGCGCGCGCGCAAGCAGCCGCGCCGACGCCTCGCCGGAGCAGGCGAGGAACAGCGGCACGCCGACCAGGGCAACGCGGAATCCGATCTCCTCGACGAGCGGCGCCTTTGCCACCTCGAAGAACCGCAGCAGCTCGTCGTCGGCCGGAGGCGGGTCCGCCGGAACCCCCGCGTGCGCCAAGAGCAGCGCGGCCGCGGCCGACGCGAGTACCAGGACGGCGAACCACCGGACGGCCGCGTGCATGTAGTTTTCGTAGGGCGGCCCGTTACCGCGGCCGCCCGCCGCGCGCGCGCCGCCGTGCCCCATCGCGGACGACAGCTCGGCGTGCAGCCCGCGGCAGGGGCCGAGCGCCGCGACCGCAAAGACCGCCGCGTACGCGCACCACAGGGCGGTGAACGCGTCGCCGAGGCGCAGGCCGTCCGCCGGCACCTCAATGCCCAGGCCGGCGACAAAGAGGCCCAGGCTCCCCAGGGGATAGCCGTGGTCGACCATCCCGCCGCCCGGCGCCGCGGCGGAGAACACGACGTACGCACCGAGGGGGAACGACAGGGCCATCATGCCGAATATGACGGACACCATGGCAGAGTGCGGCACGGCCAGGGCCCTGGCGGCCCGGGCGGCCGCGCCGGCGCCGCGCGCCTCCCCGCCCCCCAGCGCATCGGCTTCCAAGTGGCCAGCACCCGCAGCGGCCGCCGCCGCTAGTGCAGCTCTATGCTCGACTCGGCAAAGCCGAGGCGCACCAGCTCTTCCTTGATCGTGTCGCGGTGGTCGCCCTGCAGGAACACGTACCCCTCCTTGGCGGTCCCCCCGCAGGCGTACTTGTTCTTGAGCTCCTTGGCCACATCGTCGAGGTTGTGCATCTTGGGGTCGAGGCCGTCTATCATGGTCCCCTTTTTCCTAAAGCGGCGCGTCTCGAGCCGTATGATTATCTTGGCGCTGTCCTTTGCCAGATCCCCGCAGGCGCAGAGATCCTCGGGGAGGCCGCAGGTGTTGCAGATTACCGCCATTCGTGCAACTCTGCTTTCCACGGCTTGTATTAAAGGCTGTCGCATGGGGGCGGGGCGCGGGCGGCGGCGAGGGGAGGGCGGGGCAGGCGGGGCGCTGCGGCGCGGGCGGAGGGGCGCTGCCGGGAGGGGCGGCGGGAGGGGCGCGGGCGGAGGGGCGCTGTGGCGCTGGTCGGACGGCAGAGCTCGGGCGGCAGCGGCGCCGCCTCCCCTCCCCACCGCGCCCCGCCGCCCGGCCCGGTCACGACAGGTCGGCGATCACGGCGGCGCGGCCCCCGCCGTCGAGCTCGGCCATTACGGCCTCGAGCGTGTGCGCCGGCGACGTCAGTCCCGAAAAGTCCATCATCTGCGCGTCGTTGACGAGGCAGACCCTGGGGGCGATCCCCGACGCGCGCGACTCCAAAAAGTCGTCGAGCTCCTCGACGATCGACAGGCGCCCGCCGAGGAACACGCGCGCGTTCTTGAAGGTGGCCTTTGCCCGGCCGTACCGGTCCATGACGACGACGGCGTGCCGGCTCCTCTTGGTGAACAGGCGCCCGGTCGTGGCGTGGCCCGTGAACACCATGTGGTGGTCGAACTCGGACGTGAGGTCGACCGACCCCTCGTCCATGCCCATTATCTCGGACGCGCGGCGGCGGGACTCGGCAGGGGCGAACGCGGCCTGGCCGGCGGCCGCCGATGCCGCCGACTCGGCCGCGCCGGCCGCATCCATCGCCGCGCTGCCGACGGCCGTCACGCGCAGCAGCGACTTTTCCGGGACGAACTCGCTGTCGACGACGACCGACTCGGGCACGGCGCCGCGCCCGACGAGGGCCGCCCTGACGCGGCGGTGCTCCTCGGATATCAGGCCCGGCGACGGGTCCGCCACCGACACCTCCGCCTCCTCGCGCATCATCGAGCAGGCCACGCCTATGGACGATATCACCTCGGCGTGCTCGGCCCTTTCGTACCCCATGCCGAGCTGCCTTGCGACAAAGGGGACGAGGACGGACGCCCCGCCGCCGCCGCCGACGATCCGCGTCGACTCGCGCCGCATCCGGAACTCTTTGAGTATGCGCGTGACGGTCTTTGATATCTCGAACGACGACGTCTGCAGCACGGACATGGCCGCCTCCGAGTACGACACGCCGCCGATCGCCGCGCCCAGCTTTGCAAGGGCGGCCCGCGCGGCGCCCGGGCGGGCGCGCGCGTAGTCGCCCTCCCCGACAAGCCCGAGGGCGTTGGCCGCGCACGTGTTCGTGATCGCGTACGTCACCGCGCCCGCGCCGCCGCACCTGACGGCGGCGTACTCGGGCGCGTCGCCCTCTCGGGGGCTGAGCAGGACGAGCTCGCCGGCGGCGACGTCGGCCTCGTCGGCGTGGCACGCGTAGCGCAGGCCCGCTATGTGCGCGCTGCGCGGCCCGACCCTTGAGACGCGGCCGCGCCCGACGGCGACCATGCTCCCGCCGGCGACGCCGAGCACGCGCACGTCCATCGAGCGCACGCACGTCGGGTGGTCGCGTATCGTGACGTACCTCATCTCGGGCCGCCCGTTCCGTATGACGCACACGTTCGTGCTCGTCCCGCCGACCTCGACGAATATGCCGTCGGTGATGCGCAGGTGCAGCAGCGCGCCGGCGACGCTCGCCGCCGGCCCCGACAGCACCGTCAGTATCGGCCTCGTCCGGAACGTGTCCATGCTCGTCACGCCGCCGTCGCCCTTCATTATCATGAGCGGCGCGGCGACGCCGGCGCCGCGCACGGCGTCCTCCACGTACCGCGCGACCTCGATCGTCTTGGGCATTACGCTCGCGTTGACGGCGGCCGTCAAGGTCCGTATCTCCAGGCCGTACGCGCCGGATATCTCGTGCGAGGCGGTCGCCGGCATGCCGGCCTTCGTGGCCTCGCCGGCCACGAACTGCTCGTTGGACGGGTCGTCGACGCCGAACGCCTCGGCGGCCACCACGGCCTCGGCGCCCTCGGAGCGCAGCCCCTCAACGGCCCCGCGGACATCGTCCTCCGTAATGAGGCTCGACGTGTCGAGGAAGCGGTGGCCCGCGCGCACGGCAAGCGCGCTCCCGCCGCGCCCGTCCAGCCGCGTCCGCCTGACGACGTCGCCCTTTTCGGGGCCGACGCCCATTGCAATGATCCCGACCTTGTGCGCGTCGGACTCGAGCAGGGCGTTGATCGCCTGCGTCGTGCTGTGCGAGACGAGGTCTATGTCGCCCGCCCGTATGCCGGAGCTCTGCATTATGCGGCCCAGCGCGTCGACTATCCCCTCGGAGACGCCCCGCTCGGACGCGTGCGTCGTGGGCACCGTCGAGGCGGCAAGCACGCGCCCCGTCCGCACGTCGAGGGCCACGCCCTTTGTGAACGTGCCGCCCACGTCCATGCCGATGCGGACCCGGGGGCGGGCGGGCCCGTCCGGGGCGGCGGCGGGCCCCGCGGCCCCGTCCGGGGCGGCGGCGGGCCCGTCCGGGGCGGCGGCGGGCTCGCCAGTCCCCGAGGCGCCGCCGCTACTGCCCATCGCCGCCGGCACCGGCCCTCGACTTGCGCATCTGCGCGATCATCCGGGCCCTGCGCGGCCGGAGGACCAGCACGTACGCCGAGCCGGCAAGGTACACGCCTAGCAGGACGATCTGGGCCACGACCGTCTCGAGCGTCGGGTAGATGCCCGTCATTGTGGCCATGTTGATGTCCAGGCGCGGGACGGTGCCGATCATCGACGTGTACGGCACGATGTCGAGCACCTGCAGCTCGCGCACGGCGTTGCCGAGGAACGCGATCGACAGGTACGCCCCTATCCCCATCGTCAGGCCGAACAGGACGCGCAGGGGCAGGCGCCGGCCCAGGCGCCGCATCACAAAGTAGAGGCCGAGCAGCGAGGCCATCCCGGCCAGGAACCCGAGCCCCACGTACGCCTCCATGTACTTTGCAAACCCGAACATGGCCTGGTAGAACAGGACGGTCTCGAACCCCTCCCTGTACACCGTGAAGAACGAGAGCATGACGAACACCATGACGCCGCCGGTCGTCGTCGCCTGCCACACCTTTGCCTTTACGAACTCCATCCACTTTTTGTGCTCGATCTTGTTGAGTATCCAAAAGCTCACGTAGAACAGGACGGCCGTCGCCGACAGCGCCGCTATCGCCTCGATCAGCTCGCGGTCGGCCCCCGATATCTCGATCAGGTACGAGGCGACGAACCACGTCGCCGCCGTCGCCGCGATCGCCGCGATCACCCCGTAGTGCACGTACGGCTTGAACCGGCCGTTGCGCGACGCCTCCAGGTACGTCATTATGGCGCCGAGTACGAGCACCGCCTCGAGCCCCTCCCGGAAGATGATCGCGAACGAGGCCGAAAAGGCGATGAACGGGGCGATCTGCCCCGTTCCCGTCACGAGGCGCTCGGACTCGTCCAGGTTGCGCTCAATGTTCGTCGCCATCTCCCTGACCTCGTCGTACGGGGCCCCGTGCTTGATCAGGTTGCGCAGCTCGGCGAACTGGTACTCGACCTCGAGCGTAAAGTCCGGCGCTATCGGGCGCAGCGGAACCTCGACGTGCTCGTAGCTGTCGAGGTACGCCGTGCGCGCCGCCGCGTACGCCGACTTTGTGTCGCCGGCCTCGTAGTGCGCGAGCATCTCGTCGAGGCTGTCGCGTATAAAGTCGATCTCGTCGCGCACGGCAGACTGCTCCTCGCTCGTCGTCTGGCCCATGCGGGACGCCGCCGGCGGCCCCTCTATCTCGGCCGCCTCGGCTCCCCATGCGGGGTTCGACGACGACGCGGCGGCGGCCGTGCTGACCTTGATCTGGCCCTGGTTGAGCGACGGGATTATCGTGCCCTCGAGGAACTCGCGTATGTCGGCTGGGTCGCGCCCCTCCTTGATCATGTCCCGCAGGTCCTCGCGCATCTCGATCTCTAGCTTGTACATGAACTCGGCGTCGACGAACTCGAGTGCGGGCTCGAGGTACTCGAAGTTCTCCAGGTACGCCTCGATCGCGAGCTCCTCGGCCAGCTCGTAGTCGCCGGCGTCGACCGCATCGAGCAGGCGCCCGTACAGCTGCCGTATGTTTTCGTACAGCGCGTCCTGGTCGTGCTCCAGCACGTCCGTGCCGAGCAGGTCCCTCTGGATGGCGCCGACGAGCGTGCCGACCTTGACAAAGCTGTCGCGCGACTCGGCCGCCTCGGCCAGGTCGGCAAAGAACGACAGCTGCTCGACGTCGAGCATCGACGACTCGTCGGCCGATCCCTCAAAGATCGAGCGCGCCTTCCCAAAGAGCGACGCGGATATCGCGTACGCAGCCTCGTTGCCGCCGGCTGCCTCGGCGTACTGCTCGTCGGCGGCCGTGAGCAGCTCGACGACGGCCAGGCGGGCGTCCGACTCGGGCGAGCCGAGGCCGTCGAGCGCCGACAGGGCCGCCTCGACGTCGCCGGACGAGGACGACTCGGCGAGCGCGGGCAGGTCGAGCAGCGTAATGTGCACGTCGGCAACGTCCCCCGGAGGAACGCCCGCTAGGTCGAGGCCGGCCATGCCCTGCGCAAAGTGGCCTGCCGAGAACTCGGCGGCGTACCTTGCGCCGGCGGCGTCCCCGGCGGCGATCATCGCCTCCGCGGCCTCCAGGCCCGACCGGGCCCCCTCCAGCACGGACAGGGGCTGGGCGGCAAAGATCGCCCGCCCCTCGGGCGGCGCGTCGGCCTGGTACGAGGCGGCCGGCGCCAGCAGGACCAGCAGCGCGGCGGCGGCGACGGCGGCCGGCACTGCCACGGCGCGCGTCACGGCACTGACCACGCGGCGCAACGCGGCGCGTTTTTATTTAAACGGGCGATCTGTTACAGGGCTGTGGAATGACGGCGGGGCGCAACGCATGCGGCGCCACGGGGCGGTGCGCGCAGTGCCGCCGCCTGCCGCTCAGCATGCGGCGGGGCCAGCCCGCCAGCCCGCCCGCCCTGCCGGCTACAGCCGGGGCGCGGCCAGGCCCAGCCTGGACCTTGCCGTGATGGCGACTATTGCGACGATCGCCACCGCAAGGACGACGACGGCCAAGGGGCCAAACTCTGGCACGATTACGGCCACGGTGTCCATGCGCTCCTGTATCAGGTCTATCTGCGCCTCGACGTCCGCCACCGGCTCGCCGTTCCTGATCATTGTGCGCAGCTCTTCGCGCATGAGCTCTTCGACCTCGATCATTAGCTCGCGCTCGCCGGCCTCGACGAGCGGGCCCTCTAGGAACTCGTAGTTGTCTAGGTACGCCTTTGTGACATAGCTGAGGGCGAGGTCGTTGTTGCCGGCGCGGTACTCGGCGCGCGCATCCTCGAGCAGCTGCCGGATCGTGGCGACGTACGCGTCGAGCCGCGCGCCCTCGTCCATGGCCGTGCCGGCGCTCTCGCCGACGCCCATGATCTCGTCCAGCTCGCGTATGATGCCGTTCGTGAGGGTTGCGACCTCGGACGGCGGCGCGAGGCGATCGTACGCGTCGTTTACGTCCTCAAAGAACCCGTCGATCTCTTCGGCCGCGTGCCTGTTGTCGATCGACTCCTGAATCTCTCCGTACACGACGCCGGCGCGCCAGACGAACGCCGAGCCATCCTGGAACTCGGCCATTTCTGTGATCCGCCCGCCCTCGACGGCCTCGCCGTACTCGGCTATCGACGTCTCGAGGAGGCCCTTGATCAGCTTCATCTTGAACACCGGATCGGACGCCAAGTCGTCGCCGACGACCGCGGTCCTTGCCGTCTCTACGACGCCCTTTGCATCCTCGATCGCCTGCTGCGCCTCGGCGCGCGAGACGTCGGCCGACGCGCGCTCGGCGAGGCCGTCGAGCGTGTCGGCCATTAGCCTGTCGAGCGCGGGATCGGTCGATGCCAGCGTCGGCTTCATTGCGTCGTACAGCTCGGCGACGGGGTGCGTCGCGTGGACGACGGCAAGCTCGGCGTTGCCCTCGTCCAGGTTGAGCTCTAGCGCCCAAAAGTGGCCGAGCGCCTCTTCCAGCCCGGCCGCCAGGTCGAGGCGCTCTTGGTACGACTCGTCCACCAGCGCGTCGAGGCTGTCGATAATGCCGTTCGTGAGGGCTGCGACCTCGGACGGCGGCGCGAGGCGATCGTATGCGCCGTTTACGTCGTCGAACATCGAGGCCATCTCGGCCGCCGCATCGCCGTCGATGTCGCCGCGTATCTCGCCGAGTATGACGCCGGCGCGCCAGACGAACGCCGAGCCATCCTGGAACTCGGCCATCTCGGTGATCCGCCCGCCCTCGACGGCCTCGCCGTACTCGGCTATCGACGTCTCGAGGAGGCCCTTGATCAGCTTCATCCTGAACGTGGGATCGGACGCGAGCGCATCGCCGACGACCGCGGTCCTTGCCGTCTCTACGACGCCCTTTGCATCCTCGATCGCCTGCTGCGCCTCGGCGCGCGAGACGTCGGCCGACGCGCGCTCGGCGAGGCCGTCGAGCGTGTCGGCCATTAGCCTGTCGAGCGCGGGATCGGTCGATGCCAGCGTCGGCTTCATTGCGTCGTACAGCTCGGCGACGGGGTGCGTCGCGTGGACGACGGCAAGCTCGGCGTTGCCCTCGTCCAGGTTGAGCTCTAGCGCCCAAAAGTGGCCCAAGGCCTCTTCCAGCCCGGCCGCCAGGTCGAGGCGCTCGCCAAACGAGCCGTACGCGGCCGCGTCGGCGCTGGCGGCGGCCATCGCCGCTGCGGACATGCCGCCGGGGAACAGCACGGCGGACGCCGCCCCCATCCGGTCTAGCACCATGTCGATCTGTGCGTTTACGGCCGCAACCGGCTCGCCGCCCCTGATCATCTCGCGCAGCTCTTCGCGCATGAGCACCTCTATCTCCACCATGAGCTCGCGCTCGCCGGCCTCGACGAGCGGGCCCTCTAGGAACTCGTAGTTGTCCAGGTACGCCTTTGTGACATAGCTGAGGGCGAGGTCGTTGTTGCCGGCCCCGTACTCGGACTTTGCATCGGCGAGCAGGGTGTTGATGGTCGCCGCGTACCGGCCGAGCCCGTCGTCGGCTGCGGCCCCGGCATCGGCGCCGGTCAGCGCGTCAATCGTGGCAATAATGCCGTTCGTGAGGGTTGCGACCTCGGACGGCGGCGCGAGGCGGTCGTATGCGCCGTTTACGTCGTCGAACATCGAGGCCATTCCGTCGGCCACGCCGCCGTCGATGTCGCTGCGTATCTCGCCGAGTATGACGCCGGCGCGCCAGACGAACGCCGAGCCGTCCTGGAACTCGGCCATCTCGGTGATCCGCCCGCCCTCGACGGCCTCGCCGTACTCGGCTATCGACGTCTCGAGGAGGCCCTTGATCAGCTTCATCTTGAACACCGGATCGGACGCCAAGTCGTCGCCGACGACCGCGGTCCTTGCCGTCTCTATGACCGTCTTTGCATCTTCGATCGCCTGCTGCGCCTCGGCGCGCGAGACGTCGGCCGACGCGCGCTCGGCGAGGCCGTCGAGCGTGTCGGCCATTAGCCTGTCGAGCGCGGGATCGGTCGATGCCAGCGTCGGCTTCATTGCGTCGTACAGCTCGGCGACGGGGTGCGTCGCGTGGACGACGGCAAGCTCGGCGTTGCCCTCGTCCAGGTTGAGCTCTAGCGCCCAAAAGTGGCCGAGCGCCTCTTCCAGCCCGGCCGCCAGGTCGAGGCGCTCTTGGTACGACTCGTCTACCAGCGCGTCGAGGCTGTCGATAATGCCGTTCGTGAGGGTTGCTACCTCGGACGGCGGCGCGAGGCGGTCGTATGCGCCGTTTACGTCGTCGAACATCGAGGCCATCTCGGCCGCCGCATCGCCGTCGATGTCGCCGCGTATCTCGCCGAGTATGACGCCCGCTCGCCAGACGAACGCCGAGCCGTCCTGGAACTCGGCCATCTCGGTGATCCGCCCGCCCTCGACGGCCTCGCCGTACTCGGCTATCGACGTCTCGAGGAGGCCCTTCATCAGCTTCATCCTGAACGCGGGATCGGACGCGAGCGCATCGCCGACGACCGCGGTCCTTGCCGTCTCTATGACCGTCTTTGCGTCCTCGATCGCCTGCTGCGCCTCGGCGCGCGAGACGTCGGCGGATGCGCGCTCGGCGAGGCCGTCGAGCGTGTCGGCCATTAGCCTGTCGAGCGCGGGATCGGTCGATGCCAGCGTCGGCTTCATTGCGTCGTACAGCTCGGCGACGGGGTGCGTCGCGTGGACGACGGCAAGCTCGGCGTTGCCCTCGTCCAGGTTGAGCTCTAGCGCCCAAAAGTGGCCGAGCGCCTCTTCCAGCCCGGCCGCCAGGTCGAGGCGCTCCGTTACAGGGGCGTAGCCGGAAGCCGTCATTCCCATGGCGGGCGGCATTGCGGCGGCCGCTTCGTCGCCGGCCAGCAGGATTTCCGCGGCCGTGCCCATGCGGTCGAGTATCTTGTCTATCTGGGCGGCCACCGACGACTCGGGGCTGCCACCCTTGATCATCTCGCGCAGCTCTTCGCGCATAAGCACCTCGATCTCCTCCATCAGATCGCGCTCGCCGGCATCGACGAGCGGGCCCTCTAGGAACTCGTAGTTGTCTAGGTACGCCTTTGTGACATAGCTGAGGGCGAGGTCGTTGTTGCCGGCCCCGTACTCGGACTTTGCATCGGCGAGCAGGGTGTTGATCGCCGAGACGTACCCGCCCAGGCCCTCGTCGGCGCCGTCGGCCCCCGTCAGCTCGTCGATCTTGTCAATGATGCCGCCCGTCAGCTCGGCGACCCTGCTCGGGGGCGCAAGGCGGTCGTACGCGCCGTTTACGTCGTCGAACATCGAGTCGATCTCGGCCGCCGCATCGCCGTCGATGTCGTTGCGGATCTCGCCAAAGATTACGCCCGCTCGCCAGACGAACGCCGAGCCGTCCTGGAACTCGGCCATCTCGGTGATCCGCCCGCCCTCGACGGCCTCGCCGTACTCGGCTATAGACGTCTCGAGGAGGCCCTTCATCAGCTTTAGCCGGAACTTTGGATCCGAGGCCAGATCGTCGCCGACTACCGCGGTCCGTGCCGACTCTACGACGCCGCGCGCGTCGTCGAGCGCCCGCTGCGCCTGCCACACCGACACGCTCTGCGAGGCGGCCGTCTCGCCGAGCCCGTCGAGCGTCTCGAACACCCGCGCGTCTAGGCCGGGGTCCGTGGCGGCCATTGTGGGCTTCATCGAGTCGTACAGCTCGGCTATGGGATGGGTGGCGTGCACAAGGGCAAGCTCGGCGTTCAGGTCGTCAAGGTTGCGCTCCAGCGCCCAAAAGTGGCCAAGCGTCTCCTCCAGGCCGGCCGCAAAGTCGAGGCGCTCCATGTACGACGCCATGATCTGCTCGTCGAGCGCATCGATTATGCCGCCGGTCACCCTCGATACGGTCGAGGGATCCGCGCGCCTGTCGTACGCGTCGTTGACCGCCTCGAACATGCCCTCGATCCGGTCCGCCGCGTCGTCGTCGATGTCGCCGCGTATCTCGCCAAAGATTACGCCCGCTCGCCAGACGAATGCCGAGCCGTCCTGGAACTCGGCCATCTCGGTGATCTGCCCGCCCTCGACGGCCTCGCCGTACTCGGCTATAGACGTCTCGAGGAGGCCCTTCATGAGCTTCATGCGGATGAGCGGATCCGACGCCAGCTCGTCGCCCACTATCGCGGTCCTCGCGGCCTCTACGACGGCCTTTGCGTCCTCGATCGCCTGCTGCGCCTCGGCGCGCGAGACGTCGGTCGTGGCGCGGGACTTTAGCCCGTCGAGCGTCTCGAGCATGAGGCTGTCTAGCGCCGGATCGCTGGCTGCAAGCGTGGGCTTCATCGAGTCGTACAGCTCGGCGATCGGATGGGTGGCGTGCACAAGGGCAAGCTCGGCGTTGCTCTCGTCGAGGTTCAGCTCTAGCGCCCAAAAGTGGCCGAGCGTCTCCTCTAGGCCGGCCGCAAAGTCGATCTTGCCGCGCAGCTCGGACTCGACCCCGCTCGCGCCGTTCGCGAACGCAGCGGGCATTGTCACGGTCGCGGCGGCGAGCGTCAGAACCAGCCCCGCGAGTACGGCCGTGCTTGCTCCGGCTTTCACGAGGCGGCCGCCCTGAATCTTACTATTAAGGGGTGCAATGGATGCAGGGTCTTGTTATACAGTTGTGTAACAGGTTGCCGCGCCGGCGCGGGCGGGGGCAGCGCCGCCGCGGGCGCCGCGTCCCGGCTGCCCCGCAAACAGGGTCGAGGAGGGGCGCCGTCCCGCCGGCCCGCGCTTTGCCGTGGCCCAAGGGGCCGCATGGCCGGCTCGGGTTTGCACTCCAGGCCGCGGCAGTGCCGCGCCCTCCCCCCTCCCCCCACTCCGGCCCGGGCCGGCGGGCCCGGCAGGTACGTCCGGGCGGCGACGGCCCGTCTTGGCCGTGCCCGAGCGTCGCGGCGGGAGGGCAATCGCGGCTGGCCGCATTGCAGTGGCCGCGGTCGCCCCCGCCTCCCCGCCCCGGCATGCGCGCGGACGAGCACGAAACGGGCAAAAACTCAGAGCATTCATGCGGCAGCACGCCTGCCCTGGTCACATCCAACACAAAATGGCAAAAAAATCTAGTCGGCCGGGGGCCGCCCGCCAAGGGGTGCGGGCCGGCAGCCAAAAAGTCTGCCGCGGCGCATTTCGAACCGGCGAGGGCGGCAAAGGGCTCGTGAAAAGGCCGGCCCGGCATGCAGCCCGAGAAATTCAAAATGGCAGAAAGGGGCCCGTCCGTGCCCCAAGGGCTGCGCTCCCCGCGCGCCACGGATTAAAGCCGGCCCCGCTCGGATGGAAGGTAGTCATAAGCGCCCATCATGTGGAGCCCCTCTGCGCGCGGCCGTCGATTATGACCATCTTTTGATGCACGGGCGTGCGGCGATCAGGCCGCGTCGACGGCGCGCGACCGGGCGGGCTGCGGCGCCAAGGGCCGGCCCCGAGCCGCGGCGCCCCGGCTGCGGGCCGAAAGGCTGCAGGCCCCGCGGCCTGCGCGGGCGGCGCGGAAGAGAGGCGCGCAGAGGCGCGCCTGCGGGGGCGGCGACAGGCGCTTTTGCAAAAAGGCCGAGGGCGAGCCGGCCGGCATGCCACTTCCCCAAAACGGCCACGCAGGGCAGGGCCCGCATGCAGGGCCCCCGGCGGCGGGGGATCGCGGGCAATGCACCGGGCCAAGGCCAGGCGAGGAGGCCCCGGCGGCGGGCATCGCCGGCGCGCGGGCCCCGGCGGCCCCGCCGCGGGCGGCGGGCGCGGCGAGGCGCAGCTGCGCGATCGGGGTCCGGGCGGCGGGCGCGGCGCCGCGGACTCAAGTCCCGTGCTAGGCTTTTATCGGCTCCGCCCAGCCGCGGCCCGTGGCTGGCAGCGACGTCGTAAAGAGGGCCGCGCGCATGCTGCGCGAGGGGGCCACCCTCAAGGCCGAGCCGTGCCCGTACTGCGGCGGCGTGAGGGTAATGCGCGGGGGCGCGGCGCTGTGCACGGGGTGCGGCAGCGAGCCCGACGCGGCCAGGCTCGCCGCGGCGCCGGCCGCGGGCGGGGCGGGGCGGGGCGGCCCGGCCGGGGCCGCGGCCGGCGCCGATGCCGGCGCCGCGGTGGCCGTCCTTGAAAAGAGGCTTGCAGAGGCCGCCGCGGACGTGCCGGCGAGCCGCGGCGCCGAGCGGGCATCCCTGCTCGACGAGGTGGCGTCGCTCGCATCGGCGATCAGGTCGCTAGAGAGGGGCGCCGCCGCGCGGCCCTAGCGGCCCTAGCGGCCGTCCGGCCGCACGGCGGCTCGGATGGCATCGCACAGGCCCGGCCTCTGCCCGCTCGCAAGGCAGTACTCGACGTCCGCCATGTCGTCAATGTCCATCGCTATGCGGCGGGCAAAGACGAGCAGCGGGCGGGCCGCGCGGCGGCGCGCCTCCTCGACGTGCAGCGTGTAGCTGTCCTCGTCGTAGTGCGTGCCCATGACGCGCGGCGGCATGCGCAGCAGGGCGTTCGTGCCGTCGAACCGGCGCGACGGCGCGACAAGCGCGCACGAGGGCGGCGCGCACAGCCGCAGCACGAGGTCAATGTCCCGCTGCCCGATGAACGGCACGTCCTGCGGCAGCACCAGGGTGGCATCGTGCCGCCCGCCTCGCTCGATCAGGTCGTCGGCCGCGGAGACTGCCGCGTTGACGCCGGCCTCGGCGCGCTCGCGGACGGGCACCGCGCCGAGCCGGGCCGCCGCCTCGAGCGCCTCGGGGTCGGCCGACACGACGTACGCGTCGGAGACGGCGGGGGACGCGCACACCGTGCCGAGCACCTCGCCGAGCATGAGGCGGCACAGCCTCGCGCGGGCGTCCGGCGGCGCCGCAAGGCGCGTCTTTGCGCGCGAGTACGACTTTACCGGTATGACGGCGGCAAGGTTCATCGGGGCCCTACACGCGCACCTGCTTGAGTATGAACGAGGCGAGTGCCGACTCGGACGCCTTTGTCCTCATGAGTATCTTTGCATCGTACACGCTCATGCCCATGTCCCCTATCCGCCTGGACAGCGCGCGGTCCTTTGAGTCTATCACGATGTTCGAGCTGACGTCCCCGTACATGCTCGCGACGCCGGCCGCGCTCGCCTCTATCCCGGCGGCCTTCATGTACTCGGCGGCGGGCCCGCTGACGGCCTCGGCGCCGATTATCGGGCTGACGGCGACGACCTTTTTCTTGGCGCGCGACAGCTCCTTGGCGAGCCCCTTCATGTGCAGCATCGGCCCGATGCTCGTGAGCGGGTTTCCGGGCGCGATCACGACCAGGTCCGAGTCGTGTATGGCGTTTATGGCCTCTGGGTTGGGGCGGGCCTTTTCGGCCCCGGCGTACCGTATGCCCGTCACGCGGTCGCGGCCGCGGTACCGCACCCAGTACTCCTGCAGGTGCATCTCGCCCCTCGCCGTCGTTATGCGCGTCTCGACGTTGCTGTCCGTGGCGGGCACGACGCGCGCGCCGACGGCGAACTTTTTGCACATCCACTTTGTAATGTCCGTCAGGTTGCGGCCCTCCTTGAGCATGTTGGTGCGCGTCAGGTGCGTGGCCGTGTCGCGGTCGCCTATGCGGAACCACGTCTCCTCGCCGAACACCTCCATCTGCCGCAGAAAGTTGAACGTGTCCTTCTTGATCCCCCAGCCGCGGTCGTAGTCGAGCAGGTCGGCCAGGCCGTAGACGACCGTGTCGATGTCGGGGCAGACGTACATGCCGTACAGCCAGTAGTTGTCGCCGACGTTGCTCACCACCGTAATGTCGCTGCGCTGCGAGGCCATGCCCCGCACCATCTTTACCGAGCCGGTGCCGCCGGCGAGTATGGTTATCATTCGCTAGGCCGGTGCGGCGGGCCGGGGCGCTTATTATCCTTCCGCGGCGCCGCCCCGCATGGCTACCTTTATTACCGCCGGCCGGCGGCCGCGGCCATGGCCCGTGCCGCAGCGCTCGCCTGCATTGCGGCTCTCGCCGCGGCCGCGGCGGCCGGACCGGGCGGGGCCGCGGTGCAGGAGGCGCAGGCGGCGCAGCTAGACGCGTTCATCAACCCGAGCGACGAAGAGTCGCCGTTCAGCATGACGTACCAGAGGACGGTGTTCATCGAGTACGAAGAGGGCGGCGCAATAGCCGACATTCTGAGGGGATCCGCGTGGAGGGACTCGGTGTCCGAGTCGACGCCGCACCCCGACGTGGTCGCCCTCCGCGACATGATCAACAAAAAGATCGCCGCCGACGGCAGCGGCGCGCGCATCGACGACATGTCCGTAGAGTACACGGCCACCCTGACCGGCAGGGCCATCAACGCGGCCGTCGACTACAGGGTGTACATCGAGGGGACGCTCACGGACTACAACATCGCCGCCGAGGGCGGCGTGGCAGGCCAGAGGCTCGTCGACATCGGGTGGAGGGGCATGACGGTCGAGGGCCCCGCCGAGATTGACGGCGTCGAGGTCAACCTCCCCATGTCAGCGATCGACAGGAACGAGCGCGAGGTCCACTCGTACATGGTCGGCACCGTGGCCGAGGAGCTGATGCAGAGCCCCCTCATCGACGCCGACGGCATCAGGGACCAGCCGCACGGCAACTGGCACTTTCTGTTCGACCCGACCGGCATCAACGTCGACGCGGCGCAGTTCGGCATAAGCGAGGAGATCAGGGGCTTTGTCGTGTCCAGCTTTACGATGGGCGAGAGCAGCATACGCGAGGGCAGGCAGGTCGAGGAGGACGTCGACGCGCCGTTCGAGGCGGACCGCGCGTACAACGTCAGGGCCGTCCAGTCGGCAGACTCTGGGACGCTCTCGGTCGTCGGCTTTGCCAACAGGGACAGCCTCGGCGCGCTCGAGATACTCGGCGTCACCCCGTCGGCCCCCGAGGGGTACGCGACGACGTCGACCGGCGACTTTCCGGTGGCCATAATCTACGGGATGGCGGGGCTCGCGGCCGTGGGCGGCGGCGCGTTCTTTGTGTTCAGCAACCGCAAGCTAAAGGGCGAGGGCACCGAGCAGACGGGGATCGACCCGTCGAGGCTCACGGCGTACCAGACGAGCGCGAGCGCCGGCGGGTACCAGACGAACAGGGCCGAGGCGCAGCTTGCCGACTCGGCCAACTACGAGCAGACAAGGAGCGTGTACGACGAGGTCGACCCCGCGGCGCAGCGGCAGTCGGCGCCGCAGTACGGCCAGGACTACCAGCAGCAGCAGCAGAGGCAGGCTCCCCCTCCCCCTCCGCCGCCCCCCGCCCAGGCGGCGGAAGAGGCCGCCTGCGGCTGCGCCGCATCGGCCGACTCTGGGAGCGAGTGCGACTGCGAGATGCAGGTGCACTGCCTGTGCGACGCGACGTGCGCGTGCGCGGCGCAGACCTGCGCGCAGGCCGTCTCCGAGATGCGCTAGGCGGCCCGGCGGCGCGGCCCCCCCCCCCTCCCCGGCAGGTTCCGAGGCCTTGGCAGGGCAGGTTCCCGGCCCCGGCTCAAGGCCCGGGCGCCGCACCCGCGCCCCGGCCTTGCAGAGTTGGCGAAAAGCCTGCGCCCGCGGCCACAGCCGGCGCGCGGGCCAGGGGGATCAATGCGGGGGCCCCGCCGGCGGGAGTCGGGGAGCGCGCCGAAGGCGCGCGGGGCGGCCGAGGCGCGGGCGCCACGCCTGCGCCCCGCCCGCCGCAGGGCGGCGGCGATCAAGGCGGCCCGCGGGCGGCAGGCGGAACGGCGGGCGGCGCGGGAGCCCCGGCGGCGATGGGGGTTGTGCGTGCCAGGAGTAACCCTCCTTCTGTTTCGGCGACATTCCGCTTTGCGGCCTACCAGGGCGGGGCGCAGGATCCCATAGCCCACTTTGGCCTTGCTCCGTGCGGGGCGGCAGTTTCATTCCTTGCCGGAAACCTCAGGCGTTGCGCCATCACGGTGCGCCGGGTCGGATGCCTTTTCTGTTCCGTTGCCTGCCATCTCTGGCAGCCCATCTCCGGGCCGCACATCCTGCGCGGAGGGAGGAGTTTCCTCTGCCGTGGCAGCAGTCGCCCTCTGGCTCGCACGGCGGCGGCCCGCGCCGGCGCGATTTTAGCGTTTGCGGCCCGCCGCCCGGCGCGGGCGCCGCCCCGTCAGGCGCCGGGGCCGCGGCCTGCGCCCCCGAGCGACAGCCAAGGCGGGCGCATCATTGACAGCACGATCAGCAGCGACGACGCGGTGACGGCCGCCGTCGGCAGGGGGCTTGTCATGTACATCTGGTGCGCCGCCGTCTCGATCACCATTATGGCAAGCTGCAGGTACACGGCGGCGGCCAGGCCCGCCCGCCACGGCACCGACTCCCTCAGGCGCCCCCATGCGGCCAGCGGCGCGAGCGACGCCGCGCCGGCCGCCCCTCCCATGGCCCTGTACAGCCACAGCGGATCCGGCGGCGCGGAGCAGTCCACCGTGGGGCCGAGCGGCCCGATCCCGACGGCGTAGCCGTGGCCGGCGGAGGCGCAGACGGCCACGTGGCCGGCCTCGTGCGCAGCGGTGGCAGCCAGCGAGAGCGCGCATGTCGCGGCCAGCGCCACGAGCAGCTCGTCGATGCGGCGGCGCCTCTCGGCGCGCCCGCCAGGCCCGCGCATCCCCGCGGCGCGCGGCGCGCGCCTTAAAACGTGACACGCACGGCCGAAAGGAGGGCGGCAGCGGCGGCGGCGGGCCGGGCGGGGAAAAAGCGCCGGGCCAGAGACGGCCGCGCAGCCGCGCCTTTGACGACCCCGTAAACGTAGAGCGCTGGAAAAAGCGCTAGGCCAGAGACGGCCGCGCAGCCGCGCCTTTGACGACCCCGTAAACGTAGAGCGCTGGAAAAAGCGCTAGGCCAGAGACGGCCGCGCAGCCGCCCTGCCGCAGCGGGGCGCGGGGCGCCCCCGCCCCGGCCCGCGCCGTGCTCCGCCCGCCCGCCAACGTTAATAGCGGCGCGGCAGGCGGCGCGCGCATGGGCGGCGGCAGGCGGCGCGCGGCGCAGCCCGCGCTTGCGGCGCTCGCGGTGGCGCTCGGCGCCCTCTTGGCGGGCGGCGCTGCGGGCGGCGCATGGGCCCAGGACGGCGGCGGCGACGTCCGCCTTGCGACCTACCAGGAGACGGCCCAGGTGATCATCGCGCCCGGCATATCCGACAAGGTCACGGCGGCGGTCACGCTGCAGAGCACGAGCGGGCAGGAGATCAGGATCCCGCCGGACCTCGAGGACGCCCTGCTCGCCGACGGCAGGGTCGTCGCCGTCGTGGTCACCAACGAGGACCGGTGCGTGCTCGGCGTCCAGGACGGGCTCTCGTGCGTCATGGTCAACGTAAAGAGGGACCCCGAGTGGGGCGGCATAAGGGGGACGCAGGACATGGCCAGGGAGATCGGCATGCTGTACATTGGCGAAATCAGCGAGCTCCTCGACATCGACGCGGGATTCCACTCGGTGTTCATCCACCACAGGGACGAGGCCAACGTGGCCCTCGACACGTCTGGGGCGGTCTCGGGCAGGGACACGGTCTCGGCGGTGTTTACAATGCCCATGGAGTCGACGGACTCGATGTTCGAGAAGACGTCGGCCATCCTGCTGGCCAGGCCCATAAGGGACGCCGGCGGGTTCTACGACGCGGCCACCGAGATGGCCGGCGACGAGACCGCCAAGATGACCTTTTCCATCCTCCCCGACCAGTCGGGCGCCCTCTACCAGCTAAAGGTGTCGGCGTACAGGCAGGGCGCCGGGTCGGCGGGCCCCGTCGTCGCGCCGCTCGACTACCTCGGCGTGGACGTCCTGCGCAGGTCGGACTACTTTGCGCAGGCGTTCTACCCGCTCAACTCGCTCGTCGTCGTCCTCGTCGTCGACAACCGGACCGTCACGGGATCCGAGCCACGCCTTGTCGAGACAAGGACTGTAAACGGCGTGGACGTGCCGGCCGACCTGGAGCAGACGGGGTGGATGGTCTCGGACGGCGGGGGCGGCCGGTCCGAGGCGCGGTTCCTGTTCGGCACGGCGGCCTCGGTCGGGGCCGAGGGCCTGACGCTCACCCTGGGCGCGCCCGGGGAGGCGGCGGAGGCGGCGGAGGCGGCGGAGGCGGAGCAGGTGGCGGAGACAGCGGAGGACGGCGGATGGCACGCCCAGGCGGCCGCCGCTGCGGTGGCCGTGGCGGCCGCCGGCGGGGCCGCGGCGTTCTTTTTGCGGGGCTACAAGAGGGCGCCGGGCTCAAAGGAGTAGGCAGGCGGCGGCGAACACCGTCGTCCACTTGCCGTCCTTGTTGCCGACGGCCGTCTGCGTAATGTTCTGCGTCCGGTAGATCTCGCCCGATATGGTCCACTGCTGCCTCTTTTCGTCCCAGCTCTTGTCGATGTCGAACCGTATGCCGAGCGACGAGGCGAGCATCTGCGCGGCGACGTCCTCCGCATAGTCCCCTGCCGTCTTTTCTGACTGGCCGAACGACTCGTGCTCGGAGAGGTAGCCGTACCGGGCGGGATCCTTCGGGCGCGCAATGCCGACCGACGAGGCGATGAGGCGGTGCGGCTCGTTCGTCTGGTTCTTCGAGTAGATCGTGAAGAGTATCTGCCCCGGGCGTATGAGCTTGAGCCCCTCGTTGCGCGAGATCAGCTTTGCGTGGGGCGGAAATATGCTCGATATGAGCACGAGGTTGGTCCCCGCGATCCCCGCATCGCGCAGGGCGTACTCAAAGCTCGTCAGCTTGTCCTCGTGCACCCCCTTGCCCTTTGTAAGGAACAGCTGCTTTGCGACCAGATCCAGCACGCGCGGCCGCGCGGGGGGCCAAATTTATGCCTAGGGCGCTGGCGGGCGGGCGGCGCGGGGCGGGGCGTGGCGGGCGCCCGGCGCGGGCCTACCATTCGCCGCGCCGCTTCTTTTTGCGCTTGTCGCGCAGGCTCGTCGGCTCCTGCGTGAGCAGCATCCAGCCCGTCAGCCCCCCGATGCACAGAAAGGCCGTGCCAAACGCCGTCATTTCAAAGCCCCCGCCCGAGCCGAGGCCGGCCAGTATGCCGAGGCTGCCGGCCCCAAAGAACAGGCCGGTGAGCACCTTTAGCTTGCGGCGCGGGATTCGCTTGAGCCTCACGCGCGGCGGCCGGCGCGCCCGTATAAAAACCAGGCCGCGGCCGCGCATCGGGGGCCCTGCGCCCGATCGGCCGGCGCAGGGCGGCCGGATGTGCGCCGAAGGCGGGCAGGCGGGCAGGCGGGCCGCCGCGCAGCCCTAGGCCTGCGCTCGACCGCGCGGGGGCGGGGCGGGCTGTTGAGCAGGCATTGGGATCGCCGCTAGCACAACCTAGGCCTGCGCTCGACCGCGCGGGGGGGGGGGCGGGGGCCGGGCAGTCGCGCCCCCATATCCGCATCGCTCGGCCGCGCCGCCGCGCGAGCGGGGGCGGGGCGGGGGCCGGGCAGTCGCGCCCCCATATCCGCCCGGCGTGCCGGCTTTGATTCGCGCCTCCTGCAGGGGGCGGGGGCCGGGCAGTCGCGCCCCCACATCCGCATCGCTCGGCCGCGCCGCCGCGCGAGCGGGACCAGAGCGGCATCGCTCGGCCAGGCTGCGGGCAATGTTTATACGGCCGCGCCGTCAAGATCGCGTGCGCCAATGTAGCTCAGCCCGGCTAGAGCATTCGCCTTGTAAGCGAAGGGTCGGGGGTTCAAAGCCCCCCATTGGCTTTTCGCTTTAGGCCCGCGCGCGCCGCTGCGCGCCGCATGGATTCGGGCGCATCCTTTGGCTGGAACTTTCCACCTCGCACTAGCCCGCGCGGCAATCGGCTGGCGGAGGATTCGTCGATCGCTGCGCCGCAGATGCGCCCGTCCTCAGCGCCTTCAGCCGGCCGGCAGGCGCGCGCTCTTGGGCGGCGCGCCGTGCAGGCGCACACAGCCCCGCGCGGCAGCTAGGCGGCGGGCCGGCCAGAGCGCCCCGGGGAAGGCGGCGCGATCATTCCCCGTCCCTGCGGCCGATCGGCGGCGCCCCCCTAGATGCGCCCGTCTAGCAGGAACAGGCACGGGACGCAGCGGGGCCCCGCCCGCGCCAACCAGGGCGCGCGGCCTCGGTCCCGCATGCCGGCGCCCACCCCCACCCCCTCCCCCACCCCCACCCGCCGCCACGTCGATCCCCGAGGCCCCGCGGGCCGGGCAGGGCCGGGCCGGGCCGGGCCGGGCCGTTGCGCATCCGCCCCCGCCAGCGGCGCTACGCTCGCCGCCCGCCCGCCCGCCCCGCGTCCGGCGCTCGGCAGCCTTCGAAGATGCCCCCCCCCCCCCCCACATGGCCCAAGGCCGCCAACGTCTAGGCGGGCCGGCGGGGGCGCGGCTCGATCGACGCCGCAGCTGGGGCGGCGGGGGAGGCAAAGCCGCAGGGCGGGGGCGGCCCCGTCCGCGCTGCGCCGGCCCGGGGCCTGTCGGGCGCAGGGCGGGGGCGTCCTGCGCGCAGGGGCGGCAGCGCGGGCGGGCCGGCGTCGGAGGGGCGCCGAAAAAAGCGCGATCAAGGCAGTCCCTCAGGGTTTATTAGTAGCGCGCCGGGCGCCCCGCCGGAATAATGGCGGAGCGGCAATGCGTTTCGGTCATTGCTGAGTGAAGTACGATGGCACAATTTGAAGAGCTGGGGATAAAGCAAGAGCTGCTGGATGCGATACGCGACCTCGGCTTTGCCAACACGTTTCCGATACAAGAGGCCGCAATCCCGGTCCTGCTCACCGGCAGGGACGTCGTCGGGCAGGCGCACACGGGCACCGGCAAGACGGCCGCGTACTCGATATCAATGCTCCAGGACATAAAGGCCGGCGGCGGCATCCAGGGGCTGATCGTCGCGCCGACGAGGGAGCTGGCCGTGCAGATCACCGACGAGATACGCAAGTTTGCAAAGTACACCGACGTGCGCGCCGTCTCGATATACGGCGGGCAGGGCATGGAGGTGCAGCTCGACGCGCTCGAGAGGGGCGTGGAGGTCATCGTGGCCACGCCGGGCAGGCTCATAGACCACATAAAGCGCGGCTCGATCGAGCTGGGCGGCGTGACGCACGCCGTCCTCGACGAGGCCGACACGATGCTCGACATGGGGTTCATCGACGACATACACTACATCCTGGACATGACGCCCGAGGACAAGGTCATGTCGCTGTTCTCGGCGACGATGCCCATCGAGATACTGCGCCTCTCGGAGGACTACCTGCGCAACCCAAAGCAGTTCCTGCTCGACGCCGACGACCTGAGCGGCGAGGGGATCGACCAGTCGTTCCTGGTCATAAAGGACCGCGAAAAGATGGGGCACCTGCTCGACTTTATCGGCGAGAACAAGACGGGGCAGACCATTGTGTTCTGCTCGACAAAGTACCGCACGAGGGACGTCGCGCGGGACCTGCGCAGGAAGGGCATGGACGTCGTCGCGATCGAGGGCGACATGTCGCAGAGCCGGCGCGAGCAGTCAATGTCAAAGTTCCGCACCGGCAAGGCCGAGATACTCGTGGCCACGGACGTGGCCGCCCGCGGGATCGACGTCCCCCAGGTGGCCCTCGTCGTCAACTACGACGTGCCCAACCAGGAGATGGTGTACTTTCACAGGATCGGCCGCACTGCGCGGGCAGGCAGCAAGGGGCGCGCAATAACGCTGGTGTCGTACTCGTCGGCGGGGGACTTTAACATAATCAAGCGGCAGGTAAAGGTCGAAATGACAGACCTGAACAAGGTGATGGGGATAGAGGTGAACATTCCCGACCCGCTCAAGCGGCAGACCGGGCCGCGGCGGTACGGCCAGGGAGGCGGCGGCGGGGGCCGCAGGCACGACTCGAGGGACGGAAGGGTCGGTCGCGGAGGCGGCCGCTTTGGCGGAGGCGGAGGCGGCCGCTTTGGCGGAGGCGGAGGCGGCCGCTTTGGCGGAGGCGGAGGAAGATCCGGCGGCGGAGGCGGCCGCTTTGGCGGAGGCGGAGGAAGATCCGGCGGCGGAGGCGGCCGCTTTGGCGGAGGCGGAGGCGGCCGCTTTGGCGGAGGCGGAGGCAGATCCGGCGGCGGAGGCGGCCGCTTTGGCGGAGGCGGAGGCCGGGACGGCGGCCGCTTTGGCGGAGGCAGATCCGGCGGCGGAGGCGGCCGCTTTGGCGGAGGCCGGGACGGCGGCGGAAGGGACAGAGGCGGCCGGGACGGCGGGCGCTTTGGCGGAGGCCGGGACGGCGGCGGAAGGGACAGAGGCGGCCGGGACGGCGGGCGCTTTGGCGGAGGCCGGGACGGCGGCGGAAGGGACAGAGGCGGCCGGGACGGCGGGCGCGGCAGGGACGGCGGCGGCCAACGCTAGCATGCATGCAAAAGCTCTGCAAGGCATGCTCGGCCTTTCGCGAACGACACGGCGCGCACGCTGCATCCGGCGCCGCAGGGCCGCGGGCAAAAGCATCTCAAGGCTCAGCAGGGCATGCCAATCCGCCCCGTGTCCGCCTAACCGTGGCGCGCAGTGAGGGCAAAATCCACGCCGCCCAACGGATGCGGCCGCGGCGTGCCGGAAACGGTCCCTCGGTCGGATGCACGGCGGCCGGCACCGCGGCAAGCCGCCATGTTCGCCCCCGCACCAGGCTTTAGGCGGAGACTGGGCCGTGCACCCGGCCGCCAAGGCCGCGCAACAGGGGAGAGTTCAAGTCGTCGTTGCCGTTCTTGGCCGGAGATGGAGGACGGCGGCCGCCAAGGCCGCGCAACAGGGGAGAGTTCAAGGGCGCCGGCGTCCCGGCCGCCGGGCAGGGCGCGATGCCAGGCAGTCCAGGGCGGCGCGGCGGGACCCGCTGGCGCGGCCCGGCATCAGGCAGGCCGGGATGCCTTCCGATGGACGCGCGCTGCGACCGCACGGGGCATCGACGATAGTCAGCTAAAACTGACAGCGGGGTCAACGGCCATCCACCCCTGTGGTCATAGCGCAAGGGCGGCAAGGCGGGCATGGGGCGCAGGGGCTCGATTCCGACGGGCGGGGGCTTTATGCCGGACACGAGCGTCGACGAGCTCGCCCGCCTTGCCAGGGATGAAAAGGATGCAAAGACCTGCAGAAAGTACATGGCGGCGTACCACCGCAAGAAGGGCCTGTCGTTCAAGGAGATCGGGGCACTGGTCTTTGCCACGCACATCGCCGTCAGAAACTGGCTGATGGCCATGCACAAGGGGGCCTAGGCGCCGCCCCGCCGCGCAAGATCCCCGGCAGGCCCCGAAAGATCCCCCTCGACATCCGCCGCAAGCTGCTCGTAGCCATACGCAGGGGCCGCGGGCGTCCGGCTCCAAGGCCAGCGTGTGGACGTACAGGAGTATCCACCGGCACCTCAGGGAAAAGTACGGCCTGGACGTGGCGTACTCGACGACCGCAAAGACCCTGAACGAGATGGGCGCAGGGCTCGAGGCGCCCCGCCCGGCGCACCCAAGGACGGCGAGCCCCTAGGAGCGGCCGGCGGCAGGGTGCAAGTTCCCCGGCTGGCTCTGCGAGCTGGCCGGCAATATCCATGCCACAGGCGACAGCGCCGGGCGCGGCGCGTCGAGCACGTCCAGCGGCCGCTACCTTGTTGCATAAGTCCCTAGAACCTTGTGCTCAGTCGTCAAGCGCCGGCGTCCAAGTTGCCTCGCCCTAGCTCCACGGCCTTGGCCGTCTCGCTCTTTCGATCCCCGGCAGTCGCTAGGCATCGGCTGCCGCCTCCGCTCCGGCTGCTTGGAGCTGGTTGTATACTACAGTCTTTCTAGCCATCTCTGCGATCATGTTGTCCGGTTTGACAGCCATGATTGACCCCCCGAGCAGGGTCTTGAATGACCCGAACCCCGCCTCGTGGAGCCACCGGAGGCCATAACCGGCTATTATCTTCCATGCCTTCTGGTACAGGTCCTTCTCGTCCCTGGACGCCGCATAGAACACCTTGGGATCGGGATTGCCCCCGCCAAGCTGGTCGATCACCGCCATGGGACGAGCCTTGCCAGAGCCCCTAGATCGCAGGTTGGCATTGCGCCGTATCCTGATGCACGGATCGATGGCAAGGTCGTAGCAAAACTTGAATATTTTGTGCGCGTCGTACGCCGCGTCGCCCCTCACAATGATCTTGATCCAGTCGTCGCCAAGGTCCTCCCCGCCAGGTTTGATGCCCAGGGCGTCGAGGATGGACACTGAGGTGGAAGCGGCAGTGGCTGCATGTACTAGTCTTCCTTGCATTGCACTTTCGTCGTCCTCCGTCAAGGCACTGGGATGCTGCTCGGCGGGTTTCTGCTCGGCGGGTTTCTGCTCGGCGGGTTTCTGCTCGGCGGGTTTCTGCTCGGCGGGTTTCTGCTCGGCGGGTTTCTGCTCGGCGGGTTTCTGCTCGGCGGGTTTCTGCTCGGCGGGTTTCTGCGCGCCGGTTGTGCATGCCTTCGCCCCCTGCTCGGAATCGCCGGAGGCAGGGTGATCGTATGGCGCGGCAGCGGCTGCAAGTATTGGGCCGGTCGCCTCGTCCATGTCTGCCGCGTGGCGTCGTGCCATCACCGACATCATAACGGCACTCTTGGCTACTCCCACGCCCGCTCCGCTCGTGGCGCAGTCCGCCTCCCCGCCCTTTTTGGGGCCAGCCTCCCCGCCCTTTTTGGGGCCAGCCTCCCCGCCCTTTTTGGGGCCAGCCTCCCCGCCCTTTTTGGGGCCAGCCTCCCCGCCCTTTTTGGGGCCAGCCTCCCCGCGCCCCTCCCCGCCGGCGAGCATCCTCTCTACCGCTGCGGCCACCTTTGCAGCCGCCTCGGGGCTCGCGTCCGCGATCCCGTCGTTGCGCGACAGTATGACGGCCTTTCCGGCCGCTAGGTCGGCCCTGCGCCTGCGCACCTCCTCCCTGCGCTCTTCGGGGTCTATGCCGCTATTACTCAACGACTCCTCGATGAGGTATTCGAACTGCGGGGCGTCGCCATTCTCGGGAGCCGTGGTCTTTGATGCAAGAACCTCGCCCGTCTCCTCGTCGGCCACCGTGTGGTGCGACAGGAAGCCGCGCTTTCCGCCGTGCTTTTCTTGCCGCCACCCGTTGGCCTTCGTCATGCTCATCCCCGTGCTGTCGACGGTCACGATGAGCGACCTGCCGTAGTCGCAGATGATGGCCAAGCCGCGCTGGACTTTCCTGTCCAGCTTGTTGAAGCGCCTGGATAGGGTCGTGTGGTCCGGCGTGTTGTCCCTGCCGTATATTACGTTCGACACGCCCTGGATCCGCCGAAGGCCAACACTCATGACATCGTACATGAATGCGAGACTGCTGATCTTCAGGTCGGAGTACACCAACGGGCGCCCGAACTTGCCTGCGTTGGCGGCCTCAAGCGCCTCATTCTCCTCGTCGTCGGGCACCACGCCTAACATCCTCTCGCCCATGGCAACATACTTGGCGTCCGTCTGTGCAGACGTCAGTTTTGGGCGAACCCTCCTCGCGGCCATCGCCACCTCGTCCCCGCGCCCCGATACACCACCCAGGGTAGCTTTTGTTACACTCGTCGGCCAAGTTTTCTAGACAACCGCGCCTGGCGGTCGGCCCGATCGGCCCCGCGGGCGGGCGGGGCTGCGCGCCGGCGGCCGCGAGGCCGGCCGCCAGCGGCGCCAGCGGCCGCGCCGCGCCGGATGCGGCCGCATGCGGGTGCCGCCCGGTCGCCCCGCCGGCGCCTACGGGCCACTTATGCAACACGATAGCGGCCGCACTGACGACAGCGTCGACCTCTCGAGGCGCGCATCAGGGCCCCGTGCACGCCCAGCGACAGCGCAGCCGGGCCGCAGATCCGCACGACAGGGGCGCCAGGTCCAACGCGGGGATCGACAGCGTCGGCGCGGCGGGGAGCGGGCTCGGGCGGCGCCTTGAGAACTGTCCGGTCGGCCAGGCCAAGCTCTGCGGATGCGCTGCGGCCGCCGGCCCGCCGCAATCAGCACGCGCAGGGCCTGCCGCCTGTCTGGCCGGCTCGGGCATTCCGGCCAACTTTCTCGCAAGGATTCCGCAGACACTGCCGGCGGAACGGGCGGCGGGACTCGATGCGCCGGACCCGGCTCGGGGCGCGGCGGCGCCTGCGGCTCGATCGGTCCCGCGTGGCCCCCGCCCTTCCCGTCCGCCGCGCGCAGCCCGCGATTCCAATTGCAAACTTTCACAGAGCCCCCATAGCTGCAGGAACGCCCGCCGTCAAGCCTTGAAGTAGTCGATCGGTATGTTCTGAAAGTCGCCGTTGGGCTGCTCGCGGCGTATCGTGATCGGGATGACCCGCTGGTCCAGCTCGACCATGGCAATGTCGAGCGATGTCATTGCAGACTCTGGAATCTCGATAAAGGCCGGGGCGCCCTCGGACAGCTGGAGCGCTCGGGCTCCCATGATGCGCGCCTTTTCGAACCGCGTCAGCGCCGGCGGGCCGACCTCTACCGCCCCCGCCTCGCCCGGCTCTATCTCGACCGGCGTGTGGGGAACGTCCGTCTCGACGACCGGCCGCTCCCTTATCTCCTCGCACCTTTCGTCGAGCCTTTCCAGCTCGTCGGGAGTCATGGACTCGGCGTTGTGCAGCTTGCGGTAGGTGTCTATGGCCTTTATCAGGCCGGGGTTGGGCAGCTCTTCGTCGGCCGCCAGCTCGTCGGCAACATCCTCGTCGGCCGCCAGCTCGGGCGGCGCCTCGCCGGCCTCGGCCGCAACGCGATCGCCCGCACTGGCCTCGGCGCCTTCCGGAGCGCCGCCGGCCGCATCGGCCCTATCGTCGTCGTCCAAGTCACTGGCAGAACCGGCCGCGGCGCCGCCATCCGCAGCCGCCCCATCGTTTGCGCCGGGCAAGCACGGGCGGGCCGGAAAGACCTTATATGTATCTAGGGCGCAGGCGCCGGATCCGATCGCAGGCATTCCGCAGGGCCTAGGCGCGAGCCGGCCCTGGCCGGCGCGGCCCGCGCAACAGGCGCAACGGCCGCGCGCCGGGCGCTGGCAGGCGCGCAGCGAGGCGCTGCAGAGCGATCGCCCCCCCCCCCCACGCACACGCGCCCCCCCCCCCCACGCCCCGCCGCCAGCCGGTTGGACATGCCCGGCAGGCCGCCCGCTACGGCTTTAATAGCACCGGCGCGGTGCGCCCCGCAGTGAGCGCGACACTGGACGGCGGAGGCGGAGGAGGCGGGGCGGGCGCATCCGGCGCGCAGGCGGGCGCTGCGCAGGGCAAGGGCACGTACGTCAACAAAATGAAAGACAAGCAGCCCGTCGAAGGGTACTTTTCCGTCGTCAGCAAGCGAAAGGAGCCCGCAAGGTACAAGAACAAGCAGGGGCTGTACTTTTTCTTCGAGATAGCCGATAGGACGGGCACGATCGACGTCAAGTACTGGGGGGGCGAGGACGAGAACAAGACGATGGAGGTGTACAGGTCGTTCGGCGAGGGCGACGTGGTCTCCATATCAGGCGGCGTCGCCAAGATGTACAACGGCAATCTCGAGGTGAACATGTCGCCGAGGGGAGCGGATGCGATGGTAAAAAAGGTGGACGCGTACGACAAGGCGGAGCTCGTGCAGTCCGGCGAGGTGGACATCGACGAAATGGTCGAAAGGCTGCGAGGGGTCATACGGTCCGTCTCGAACCAGCACGTCAGGGCCGTGCTAGAGTCGGTCTTTGACGAGCGGATGATCGCCGAGTTCTCGGCCGCGCCGGCCGCGGTCAGGTACCACCACGGGTACAAGGGAGGCCTGCTCGAGCACTCGCTCAGCATGGCGGCCATTGCGGGGGCGGTCGCGGACCAGCACGGGCAGGATCTTGACAGGGACATCCTCGTGGCGGGCTGCCTCCTGCACGACATTGGAAAGACGCGGGGGTACACGATAGATGCCACCATCGAGAGGACGGAGGCCGAGATCATGCGCGGGCACATACCGGTCGGCGCGGGGATCGTCGAGGATGCCATAAACAGGACGGGCGGCATCCCCGACACGGTGCGCGACAAGCTCGTGCACATGGTCCTGAGCCACCACGGGGCGCTCGAAAAGGGATCCCCCGTAGAGCCGCTCTTTCCCGAGGCGATGGCGCTGCACAAGATCGACGACTGCGATGCGCAGGTAAAGCATGCGGTGCTTGAAAAGAGGGCTGCCGCGAAGGCGGCCGCCGCGGCGGGCGGCGCGGCGGGCGGGCTGCTGGTAAGGGGCGACAGGGGCCGCGGGTACGTCTACCTCGGGTAGGCCGGGGCGCCGGCGCTTTGGGCGCGCAGGCAATGCGGCAACTCGGGAGGGCGGCGGGGCGCAGGCCCCAGGCCGGGCGCAGGGCGCGGCGGCATGCGGCGCGGATTTTGCGCCGCGCATTCGTTATAACCGGCATGCGGCGCGGCGCGGCATGGACGGCTCGGTGTCAAGGGCGTCGCTGCTGGTCGAGGTGTCCGGCGCCGGCTCGGCCGGCCTCGAGCTCAAGAGGCACCTGGCGCCGTCGACCGTCGGAACCCTGCTCAGGTCGCTGCCCGTGTCGGGCGGCGCCCACGCGCTAGACCCCGCCGTGGCGGGCAGCGCGGCGGCGGTGCACTTTCAGACCGCCGTGCAGGCGGGCGCCGAGAGGCAGCGGACGGAGTTTGCCGCCGGCGACATTGCGTTCCTGCCGGCAGGCGGGAGCGTGTGCTTTTTTACGAGGGGCGGGACGACGGGCAGGCGGCTGACGCCGATCGGAAGGCTGGGGCAGGGTGGCGCGGACCTGCTGGCTGGGGCGCGGCGGGGGGACACGGTCACGATGCGGGCCGCGGCGGGGGACGTCCCGGGAAGCCGCTGAGGGGCGGGCCGATCCGGCCGGCCGCGCAGCGCAGGCGGCGGGGATTGCAGCGGGGCGGGCGCCGCCGCAGGGGCCGCGCCCGCGGCGGGGCAGATGATGCAGGCATCAGAGGCCAGGCTGGCGGAACGTGCGGCCGGCCGGCGGGGCGGCCCTACTTGGCCTTTGAGGAGCCGCTCGTGGTGCCTAGCGTCGAGGCCATTCCGGGCGCCCTTGGCGGAACCTTTGAGCCCACAACGGCGTACACGCGATGGCCGCTCTTTCCGCCGGCGACCTCGACCAGGCCGCGCTCGGCCGCGCCGCGCAGGTACGCGTGGGCAGTCGATATCTTGACGCCGGCCTGCCGCGCCAGGTTGTGCGCCGTGATCGTGCGGGACGACGAGAGGGCCTTCTGGGCCTTTGCATCGGTTATTGCGACCCTGATCTCGACGGACTGGGCCGACTGGGAGGCGGCATCGCCGTCCTTGTCGCCCCTCTTGGGCTTTTTTTGGCCCGGCTTTTTCGACGACTGCGACTTTTCCTTCTGCGCAGGCGACTTGTTCTTGGTGCCTCCCACGGCGGGCGGCGCCCGGCGGCCCTTATAAACCGCGCAGGGGCCGCCGTCCCGGGCGCAGCAGGGCGGAGGGGCGCGGACGGGCGGATGCCGAACGCGCCGGCGGCGGCGGCGGCTACGCATGCAGGGGGCAGGGCGGCGATCGCTCGCGATCGGGCGGCGGAGGGAGGGGAGGAAATCGGGGCGCGGCGGCCGCTCGCGGAGCAAACCCGCAGGGCCGATTCGGGCCTCTGGCAGATTCCGCGCCGGCTCAGGCCCACGCCGGCGCAGGGCGCGGCGGGCGCCAGGGCAGGGGCCCGAACGTGCACAACCGCAACGGGCGCCGCCGTCCACACTTAAATACGGCCCGCCGGCACCCCCGCCGTGGGCATCATAGCAAGGGGCGCAAAGTGCGACGCCTCGGGGTGCGACAAGGACGGCGTCAGGTCGCTCAACGCGCGCAAGGTAGACGGCACCGGAATCAGCCTGACCACGTCGGCCAAAAAGGCCGTCCTGTGCAGGATCCACTACAGGGAGTGGAAAAAGGAGACAAAGGGCGACCGCGACCTGGAGCGCGCAAGGTACGGCAGGAGCTAGCGGCCTGCGGCGGCCCGGCCGCCGGCGACGGTGCGGCCGCGCGCTACCGGCCAGGAAGGTGCCGCCTTGACTTGGGCCGGTACGAGTCGTCGAGGAGGCCGTAGAACGCGTCGGGCTCGCCAAAGTAGTCGTCCCTGAGGCCGTCGTACATGGCCCCGAGCCGCCTGTACAGGCGCTTTGGGCGGCGGCGCCTGCACGTCTTGATCGCGTGCAGCGCCAGGAGCGGGAGCGCCACCGTCGCGTCGGCGTACACCGTGACCGTGCCCCCGCGCGCGTCGCGCACCTTGCCCCAGCTCTTGCCCTCCTCCAGCGTGGCGCCGGACAGCCCGCCGGTGTCGGGCCGGGCGTCCGTGACCTGGACGATATAGTCCTGCCCGCCGTGCCCGCGCCGCAGTATCTGGTCGAGGAGCGGGCCCGTCTGCTGCGCCGTGTTCTTTGGCACCCCGCCGCCGAGCTCCAGTATGCCCGAGCTGCTCGAAGAGTGGACTATCGCCGCCTGCTCGAGTATCTCGCGGGCCACGTCGACGCTGTACTCTTTGCCGCGCAGGCGGTGCACCGCCAGGTTCAGGGCGAGCGAAGAGTCCTTTAGTGTCGAGACGTACACGGGCACGTCGTACCTGTGCGCGGCGGCCACAAAGCTGTTCTCGGGGTGCGGCGCGTGCCGGCGCGATATCTCGCCGAGCGCGTTGCAGAACTCGGCCGTCGTGAACGGCGTTCCGTCGGCAAAGCGGTCGCGGAACGCCCTCTGGACGATCTGGTCCTCGGCCTCGAGCGTCTCGTAGAACTTTATGTACACGTCCCGTATGCGGACGATCTCGCGGTCGTACAGGACGTTGTCGTCCACGTCGTCGCTGCCCTGCCGCACGGGCAGGCCCCACGCAAAGTGGTCCTCGTGGTACACGTTGGCCCCCGTCGTCACGATCCAGTCGACAAAGCCGCGCTCGATCAGGTCCTTGAAGATGCCGCCAAAGCCGACCGGCGTGAGCGCGCCCGAGACCGTGAGGCACACGGTCGCCCCCTCGTCGATCATGCGCGCGAACATCTGGGCGGCCTCGCCGAGCCGCCTGCCGTTGTACCCCGTGCGGGCGTACATGTCGATCAGCTCGGGGACGGACGTGCCCCGGCCGAGGCGCATGTGCGGAATGTCGCGGCCGGCGAACGAGTGGCGCTGGTCGGCTCCGCCGCCGCTGGCGCCGCTGGCGCTGGCGGCGCCGGCGCCGCGCCGCTTGCCCCCGCTGCGCCGCCCGTCCTTCGCCTGCCGGGCGGGCGGGCTGCGCTTCACGCGCGCGCAAACGACTCTATACTATTAACCCGTTGCCCCGCGCATGGAGCGGGTCTCGGACGTGCCGCCGGGCAGGATCGCCGGCAGGCGGCCCGACGGCGTGTTCCATGTCATGCGGGCCGGCGCGGGAGGGGGCGTGCGCGTGCGCGGCCGCACCGTCACTGCGATCAGGCTGTGCGAGTACGTCGAGCAGCGGGGCGGCGGGCCGGGCGGGCGCGGCCCGTACTCGCTCATAACGGCCGTCGTCGAGACCGACGCCGGCGAGGCCGAGCTCGTCTACGACGAGGGGCGCAGGGGCGCCGACGCGCTCGGCGAGGCAGGCCGCTTTCTGGTCGGGCACCTGGGCGCATCGGCGCTCGCAGAGCGCGCCGTCATGGCGCTAGAATTGCGCGGCGGGCAACGGGAGTGCGGGGGGGAGGGCAAAAGCCGCAAATAGCGCAAAATTGGCGCCCCGCCACGGACAAGCACGATCTCGTGCTGGCGATCCTAGATTCGAACCGCGGCACGGTCGGAAACAGGACATCGCTGCAAAAGCTTGGCTATTTTGCCAGCACAAGGACGGCGCTCGATGGCGTCGGCTGCAAGGACTATTTCTACGGGCCGTTCAGCAAGGGCGTCGCGATCGCCCTGGAGGACCTGAGCGAGGCCCTGCTCCTGTACGAGTCGGTTCGATCCTCGCCGATCGAGACCTATTCGTACACCCTTACGGACGTCGGGCGGGAGATCGTCAAGGAGGTCAGGGTGAGGTGCCGCGAGGAGTGCGGCGTCATCGGGGAGATCGTGTCCGTCTGCAGGGACCGGTGCAACCTGGAGCCCCACCCGCTTGCATGCGCCGCAAAGTCGCACTACCTGATGGTTCGATGCGAGGGCGGGGAGGATTTCACCCGCGCCGAGATGGCAGAGGCCGCGCGCGGCTTTGGCTGGAACCTGAGCGACGAGGAGATTGGGCGGGGGGTGGATCTTGTCGACGCCCTCTGCCTGCCAAGGGGCCGCGCGTGCGATCGGCGTGCCAAAGCGCCTGCCTGATTCCCGCTCCCCGCTCCCCCTCTTCGATCCCGCGCGCAGGCTTGCGCAGCGCCAGGGCCGAGGCGCGCGCGATCGGCTGGGCGCCATCCGTCGTCGGGCGGATCGGCCGGCAGGCGCGCGCATGCGCGAGGGAGTGGATCGGCCGGCGTCGCAGTCCTCGGAAAGGCGGGGAGCGGCGGCCCCGGCGCCCCGCCGTCCAGGACGCAGGCGGCCGCGCGGATCGGCGCAGGGCCGGTCCGGCGCCGCCGCGTGGCAGTGGCAAAAGTCCTCATAGCGGGACAAGTCGCGCGGATCGGCGCAGGGCCGGTCCGGCGCCGCCGCAAGAAAGGGGGAGGGGATCGCGGCGATCGCGCCGCCAAACGGTTAAAAGCTCGCAGGCGGCCCCCGCATTGTGCGGACGCGGTACGTCTTCGTGACGGGGGGCGTCATGTCCGGCCTCGGCAAGGGCGTCGTCACGTCGTCGATCGCAAAGCTCCTCCAGCTGTCGGGAAAGAGGACGTCGTGCGTCAAGATAGACCCGTACCTCAACTACGACGCGGGCACGATGAACCCCGTCGCGCACGGCGAGGTGTTTGTCACCGAGGACGGCGGCGAGTGCGACATGGACATCGGCAACTACGAGAGGTTCCTCAACCAGGACATGACGAGGGACCACAACATTACGACGGCGCAGGTCTACTCGTCGGTGATCGATGCCGAGAGGCGCGGCAAGTACCTGGGCGCGTGCGTGCAGATCATACCCCACGTGACCGACGAGATAAAGGCCAGGATACGCCGGATAGCAGAGGGCGAGCGCCTCGACATGCTCGTCGTCGAGTGCGGCGGGACGGTCGGCGACATCGAGAGCCTGCCCTTCCTCGAGGCCCTCAGGCAGATGAGGGCCGAGGAGGGGCCCGACGGCGTGGCGTTCGTCCACGTCACGCTCGCGCCGTCGCTCGACGTGGTCGGCGAGCAAAAGACAAAGCCGACGCAGCACAGCGTGCAAGAGCTGCGCAGGATCGGCATACAGCCCGACTACCTTGCGGTCAGGTGCTCGGCGCAGCTAGAGGCCAAGACGAAGGAAAAGATCTCAATGTTCACGAACGTCGCGCCCGACGACGTCCTGTCCTGCCACGACGCGAAGTCGATATTCGAGGTGCCCAGGATGCTCCACGCCCAAGGCATTGCATCGTCGCTTCTCACAAAGTTCGGCACGGTCGGCCTCGTCGACATGTCGGCGCACTGGGACGAGTGGAACGCGATCGTGGACGCGGCCGCGGCGGCCGCGGCCGCGGCCGCGGCCGCAAAGGGGCCAGGCGCGGGCCCCGGAGGCGGGCCGGCCCCCGTCAGGATCGCCATGGTCGGCAAGTACGTGACGCTTGCGGACAGCTACGTGAGCGTCAACCACGCCCTGTCCCACGCCGGCGCGGCGGCGGGCGTGCACGTCGACATCGACTGGCTCGACTCGGAGACCGTCGACCCGCTCGGGACGGGCGCGGCCCTGTCCGGGTACGACGGAATACTCGTGCCCGGCGGGTTCGGCACGAGGGGGGCCGCCGGCATCGTCGCCGCGGCCGACTATGCAAGGGCGTCGGGCGTGCCGTACCTGGGCATATGCTTTGGGTTCCAGCTCGCCGCCGTCGCGTTTGCGCGCTCGGTGCTCGGCATGGACGGGGCGGACACGACCGAGATCGACGGGGATGCGCGCGACCCCGTCGTCGACCTGCTCGCCGGCCAGCGCGCCGGCGGCGACATGGGCGGCTCGCTGCGGCTCGGCGCATCGAGGATACGGCTCGCGGGCGGCTCGGCGGCGGCGCGCATGTACGGGGCCGCCGAGATATCGCGCAGGCACCGCCACCGGTACGAGTTCAACAACGAGTACAAGCGGCGGTTCGAGGAGGCTGGGATGGCGTTTACGGGGGAGACGGCCGGCGGCGAGGGCGGCTCCGCCCCGATGATGGAGATACTCGAGATACCCTCGCACCCGTTCTTTGTCGGCGTGCAGTTCCACCCCGAGTTCAGCAGCAGGCCGGGCTACCCGGAGGCGGCGTTCGCGGCGTTCGTCCGGGCGGCCGCGGCAGGGGGCGGGGGCGCCGCGGCGGCCTAGGCGATCTTTGATATCTCGTAGATCTTTTGCCGGGCGTCTCGCGCCGACACGAGGCGCCGGACGTACCGCTTGTCCTGCAGGCGCCGCAGCGCCAGGCGCACCGTCCTTGCCGGCAGCAGCGTCTTCGAGGCGAGGTCCTTTTGCGAGAGGGGCCCCTCGTACTCGAGCGTCTTTAGGATGAGCTTTGAGCTCGGCGACATCTTGAGGAGGTCGCCGGCCAGGTGCACCTTGCGCGCAAGGGCCGAGATGGCCGTCGGGTCCTCCCTCATGCGGATTATCCTGGCGCCGGCCTCGGACTTTGTGCAGTCGACCGACTTTGTCACCTTCCGCCGGTCCGACCCGTCCAGCACGGCCTCGCAGTGCTGCCGCGACGAGACGTCGTCTACCTCGATCGCGCTGTCGTCGGGGACGATCAGCGGCCGGCGCGTCACGTCCAGCGAGTTGACCGAGATTATGCCGAACGCGCGCGAGTCCTGGAATATGACCGGCCCGCCGGCGGACATCGAGTACGCCGACGACCCGATCGGCGTCGACAGTATGATCCCGTCGCTGCTGTCGTGCCACACCTCTAGGCCGTTGACTCGCAGGGTGTGCTCCATGAGCATTGCGCTGCGCGAGGGGAACACGGCTATGTCGTTGAGGACGGGGTACACGGCCTTGCCGTCTATGCGGACGCCGATGCGCGGCACCTCTTCCACGGTGTAGTCGCCGCGGCGCAGGCGGCCGGTGAACGAGGCGAGCTCGCGCGTGTCGACCTGCGCGAGAAAGCCGTTCGACTCGGCCTCGGCCAGGCCCAGCACGGGGGCCTGCGGCGGGTCGGCGGCGCGGTGAAAGTAGCCGCGCACGCCCCTGTCGCCGCCCATGACGATTACAAGGTCGACGTCGGCCGAGGCGGCGGCGCGCGGGCCGCGGCCCGCCGGAATGGACACGGCCTTGATGCCCGAGTCGTCCAGGGCGTCCCTGACCCGGCGCACGGCCTGCGGGGGGGCCGCGGCTCCGCCGTAGATGCCGGCGCGCACGCCGCCCCCGCCGCGCCGCCCAATTATAAGGATGGGCGGCGCCAGGCAGGCCGGCCGGCGGGGTAGGGATGGGGCGCGGGCGCGCGGCGTGCGCGCCGGCGGCTCAGACGCCCCTGAACTTTACCGTGTTGTAAAAGTACGACGCGTTCGACTCGACCTTGCCCCTTTCCGGCACCTTGTCTATGCCCGTGCGGCCCGACTCGAGCGCGGCCTGCGCCGCGCCGGCGCCAAAGCACATGGCCCACAGGTCGTCGCCCTCGCGCACGAGCGTGCACAGGAACGCCGCGGAGAGTATGTCGCCGGCGCCGGTCGTGTCGCGCGCGCCCCTGACGGGCACGTCCAGCGTGTACAGCCTGTCGCCCGAGAGCATCGTAACCTGCGCGCCGTCCGTGCGCACGACCCGCTCGGCGCCGGCCCTTTGGACCGCCAGCATGCCGTCCACGCCGCCGCCGGCGCCCCCCGACACGCACCCGAGCTCGCCGCATCCGGCCTTGACGGCGGCGGCGCCGGAGAGGCCGAGGCGCGTCGGCTCGAGCCGGACGGTTTCGCCCGGCTCGGCGCGGCGCGCGAACCCCCGCGCGTCGACGAGCGCGGGGCCGCCGGCGGCGAGCACGGCGGCCAGCGCCGATGCGGGAACCTCGCCGATCAGCGGGCTGACGATCGCGCCGTCGGCGTCCGACGTCCCGGGCCGCACGTCCTCGCACGCGCAACCGAGCACGAGCGTGCGCGAGGCGGCGCCGCTGCCGGCGACGCCGATCGAAAAGCGCGTCGTGGGCGCATCCGACGCCGCGCCGCCGGCGATGCGAATGCGGCCGCTGCCCCGGCCGCCGCCCACGGCGCCGTCCAGGACGCCGGCCGGAAAGTCGGGGCCGTACCGCGTGTGCAGCTCTGCATCAAACCCGAGCCTGGCCGCCGTAATGCCGCAATAGCACGCCGCGCCCCCCGGGGTCGGCCCGCCGGCAGGCTCCCCGCCCGCGGCGATCCGGTCCAGCGAGCAGTGGCCGTACACGGCGATCGTTGCCACGCACGGCGCCGCGGCGGGGCGGATTTATCGCTTTTCGTCGGCGGCCGGGCCGGCCCTCGCCGCGTCTGGTTCGCCGTCCGGCGCGCAGCCGGCGCACAGTATGCGGCCGCGCACGACGGACAGCTCTACGTTGGAGGCCAGGCAGCTGTGGCACAGTCCCCTCAAGTCGCCCCACGGGGCGCGCCGCTTTGGGTTAAGTCTTTCCGTTATGCCGCCCCAGGGCGCGCCGCGCAGGCTGGCGGCCCTGGCGGCGGCAAGGGCGGCCCCGGCTGCGCAGTCGTCCGTTCCGCGGCGCGCGGCCGGCGCAGGGAGTCGGCCCAATGCAGCCCCGAGGGGAAAGAGGCGCGGCAAGAGGCACGATCACCGCGCACGCGCGATCCCGCATTCGCGCGCCGGGCGCAATGCAGGCGCGTCCGCCGCCCCGCGGCGGGGGCCCCACGGCCGCGGCGGCCCGCGCCGGGCCGCACGGGGCGAGGCGGGGCGGGGCAGGGGCTCAAGCCCAGGTGATCGGCGCGGTTGAAAGGCCATGCGGATCGCGCCGGCGCCATGTGGAGGGGGGGGGCGGTGCCCTATATCTCGCCGGGCAGGCCATACACAATATAAGAGGGCGCGCGGCCGCGGCGCCGTAGAGCATGCCACTAAAGAGGGCCAGCAGGGGCCGCAAGAAGGGCGGCAAGGGGTCGTCTGGAGTCGTCCAGTGCACCAACTGCGGGCAGACCGTCCCGCGCGACAAGGCAAAAAAGGTCACGTCCCGCCTGAGCCTCGTCGAGCGCACGCTAGCCAAGGAGCTCCGCGCGCAGGGGGCGTACATCGCCTCCCCAAAGGTCCTAAAGTGGTACTGCATATCGTGCGCGATCCACTTTGGAATCCTAAAGATCAGGTCAGAGTCGTCGCGCAGGCAGCGCAGCCGGCTCAGGTAGCGTCCGGGCCGGTCCGGCCGCCCCTGCCTCGATGCGCCCGCCAGGCCCGCCCGCAACCGGCTCAGGCATCGCCGGGCTCGGGCCGGCCGCCCTGCCGCCCAATTCGCCGGTACGCGGCGACGACCCGGTGGACGAACGTTACGGCGGCGAGGGCCGCGACGGCCGCGACGGCCCACTCGACGAACCCCGCCATGCCGACGACGGCCAGGACGAGCAGCCGCTCGGCGCGCTCGCCTATTCCCGTCCCCCCCATGTCCACGCCGAGCGACTCGGCCCTTGCGCGCGAATAGCTCACGAGCAGGGACAGGGCCGCGGCCAGGAACACCAGGCGGGCGTCGGCAAGACCCCCGACAAGTATGCCGCCGAATATCGCCACCTCAGCCACCTTGTCGAACGCAGAGTCGAGGAACGCGCCGCGCCCCGACGCCTTTCCGGCGGAGCGGGCGACCTGGCCGTCGACCATGTCAAAGAACCCCGACGCGAGTATGAGCGCGCCGCCGGCGAGGGCCGCGTACTGCCAGGCCCCGCCGAGCCCGTACGATGCGGCCGCGGCCAGCGCGAGGCCCAGGCCGACGCACGTCCAGAACGTCGGCGGCAGGCCGGCCGAGGCGAACGCGTCCCCGAGCGCGCGCAGCGCGGGGGCCAGCGCGCCGCGCAGGCTGTTTAGCAACGAGCATGCGAACGGCGCGGCCGTTATAAAGGCGCGCGGGGCGTTGCAAAAGCTGACCCCGCGGTCAAAAGATGCGGCCGCGGCGCCCCTTTAGGCGGCGGCGCGCGCATGCTCCGTGATCATTGCAGGCTCGGTGCCCCGCTCGGCAAAGCGCGGGGGGCGCCACGAGGCGCGCATAATCGGGCGCCTCGTTCCGTTCTTTGAGGCGGCAGGATACGACGCCGTGCCGCACGCCAGGTTCAACATTGCGTGGGGGAGCATACTGTCGGACATTGACCTGCTGCTCGTCGGGCGCGGCGGGGGCGGCGGAGGGGGAGCAGGCGGGGGCGGCGCGGCGCGGCCGGCCGTCGCCGCCGTCGAGGTAAAGTCCTCGCGCGACGACCTGCGCAGGGCGCCGGCGCAGGTGGAGCGGCTGCTCGACTACGCGGACTATGCGTACGTAGCGACCGACTATGTGCCGAGGAGGTTTGCGGTGCGCGGGGCCGGCCTGATCGTCGTCAGGGGAGGCAGGGTCGATGTCGTAAGGTCGGCGCCGCGAGCCGCCAGGCTGGGGGAGCGGCGGGCGGCCGCCGCGGCCGCCGCCCTGCCGAGAAAGTGCCTGCTCCGCATGGCCGAGGCGAGGGGCATGCCGGCCTCGCAGGCCGGCCGCGCCCCCAAGGCGCGGCTGGCGCGCTGCGTTACCGCCGGACGGGGCGCGGCGGCCGTCGGCGACGAGCTCGCCCAGGTCGCGACATGCGGCGGGGGATGCGCATGCGATGCGGCATGCCCCGTGTGGGGTTTCGAAGGGGCCGCGGGGCGCAACTGATGCGCCGGCGGTCCGGCGGGGGACAGTGGGCGGGCGCCGGGGCGGCCGGTCATTCCGCAAGGCCGGCGGCGATCATGGTCGACATTATGCGGGCCGCCAGGGCCGCCGTCGCGCCCGTATCGTACGGCGGGCATAGCTCGACTATGTCGGTTGCGCGCACCCGCAGCTCGCGAAGCGAGCCGATCATGTCGAACAGCTCGCGTGGGTACACCCCGGTGGCCTCGGGATTCCCGACGCCGGGTGCGAACCCGGGGTCGACCACGTCCAGGTCAAAGCTCACGTACGCCTCGCCCATGGTCGAGACAGCGTCGCGCAGCAGCGCCGGCCCCCTGCCCTCGCGGACCGCCCTGTCGGAGACGGTCGCAATGTCGTGCTCGCGCAGGAACGCAATCTCTTCGGACGCGAACGCGCGCGCCCCGACGTGCACAATGCCGCCCGAGTCGCCGCCGCGCTCCTCGACGACGCGCCGCAGGTACGACGCGTGGCTCATTGGCGCATCGGCAAACCCGTCGCGCAGGTCGTAGTGGGCGTCGAATACGACATGGCCGACGCCGGCGGGCATTGCCGTGTACGCCGCGTACGTTACCAGGTGCTCCCCGCCGAGCATGACGGTCAAGGGCCCCCGGGCCGCGGCCAGCTCGCCCGAAATGGAGCGGACCATGCGGATCATCTCGCCCGTAGACACCGTATGCTTTGTGTTCCCCAGGTCGCGGATGGCGGCGTCCTCGAGGTCGACGCCTAGGTCGGGGTGGAAGACCTCGATGTTGTTGAACGCGTCGCGGATGGCGTCGGGCCCAAAGCGCGTGCCCGGCTTGTACGAGTGCGTCGAGTCGAACGGCACGCCAAACACGGTCGCGGCTGTGTCGCCCACTGCCCTTCCGCCGAGAGAAGTCGACCCGGCGATCAGCGGGCTGCCGCTCATGTACAGGTCCGCATAGCTCACGGCTCCGGCCGAGCGCCAAGGCGTATTAAATCCAACCGCCCGCGGCGCGAGGCGCGTATGCGACGGCCGCGGACAAGCACATCCAGCAGGAGGTATGCACAGTCGGCGATGGCAGGTTAAGGGGCGTTTTTGGCCGAACTGCAAACATCCAACAAGGTGTGGCCCGGGAAGTAGCAAGTCGAGGGTAGTGCCTGGAGTGGCAAAAAGGCGTCCGGCTACCGGGCGCGAAGAGGGCGGGCGCGAACATGGCAGCGATCAAGACCCACACGAGTTGGCGGTAGATTTCGGCACCACTTCATCCCCCCCCCCCCAAAAAAAACGCGCCGACGATGGCAGACATGGACAAGGTAGGCGCGTGGAAGGTCACCGTGGTGCCCGAAAATTCTCAGCGTGGTGCGCTACACGGTGCAACTATGCCAGCCGGGTCGGAATCTCCACAACGTCCAACTTTCTGGCGGTGCCTGTGTCGGGCTCGTAGACGATGTCAAACTTGTAGTATTCGCTCAGGAACCCGTTCTGAAAGGTGCCCGACACGGCCCACGCCCTAGGCTCCGACACGGAGTCAAACGACGAAATTTTCAGGCTGTACGTGGCGTACCCCATTTCGTGCAGATACGACGTGACAGCCCCGATCGCGTCGGCCAGTGTCGTCATCCTCGTACCTCGCACGGGTGGTTTTTTGCCATCTCTGCCCACCCCAGAACCGCATAGTCGTCGTACGTGCCACGCAAGTGGTCAATGCCGATGATGATCTGGGCCGCCCAGGTTGAGAATGATTTTGGGGCAGGTTTTGGGAGGGTCATGGCCCCGATCGCCGCCATCGTCATCGGGCCCCACCCCCCCTGCTTATTGTTCCTTTCCCAGAGCCTGAGGAACTCGTCGGCGGCATCCACTCGATCGAGGAGTGGACCCTGTTGGCGTTGTAGTCCTTGTGCGCCACGGGCAGCCACGCCTCGGCGTCCTGGAACCTTTCAAAGTCGCGCGTGTGGATGTAGTCGCGCCCGGGGGTGGGGGAACGACCCGGCGCGGCCGTTCTGTTGCGGCGTACTGACCCATATGTGCTCCACTTTGATGCCGAGGACGGACATAGCCATCCCGAACTTGCCGCTCGTGTAATGCGGGCCGTTGTCGCACCGAATGCGAATCCCACGGATCTGGTCGGGCGACAGCCCCCCCCCCCCCCCCCCCCCCCCCCCCCCCCGGCGGCCAGCACCGACTTCACGGCACTCGACGACCTGGCCGAGGGGGAGAAAACGTAGGCGAGCCATTTGCGGCTGAACACGTCGATGACGTTGAAGTAGTAGCACCACCCGTCGACGCTGCAGTGGATGTACGCAATGTCCGCCTTGAGCAGCTGATACGGCGCCGAGGAAACAAATATTATGTAATAAAGCCGGCTTGTTGCCAGGGTGTCGGCAAATCTCCCCACAAGCCAAGAAGAGAAATTCACGATCAGGGCGGTACAAAAATGTCCGTTGCGCAACCTGCGGTTGTGAATTTACGGCTTTTCACAGAACGACGTGCACTGGCAGGGGTTTTCTTGTGTCCTGCGCCACGGTCACTCGATCCTGTTTGATATTATCGGGCATCAAGAATTGTTATGATCAAATGGAGAAAGCCAATCGGCGTCCAAAAGCGTTGGATCAGGTCGACCGCCACTTATAGAAGGCTCAAGACAGAGACGTCGGCGAACATCATCAATGTCAATCTTTATTTCTAACATATTCATTACCGCATCATCAAGGCCAATACGGGTTTCATCCTTCCATAGATTTTTAATACGATCGAGTTTCTTATTAGCGTACTGATCGAAGATTTTAGACATTTGTGTTAATTTTGTTTTAGATAGTGCTGAAAAATTCGGTATCGGTAAGATTCCAATTGCAGTTCTAGATGTTCTGCCACGCCCGAGTTGTTGTTTACCAACTATCGACCAAAAGCATAATATTCCCACTGAAGTGTTTGACCAAGCAACAAATGCTTTTTCAAATTCATGTCCATGAAAATTTTTGCGTAGTAGTAAATTAGGCCATGTGGAACCACCTAACGATTTTTGAGGAGTGTAGGATGCAATTAATGAATTAGCATTAAAACGAGGATTAATGTTAATGTGTGCGTGTGTGGCCTTCTCCCAAACTTGCCTTACGTGATCATCGCTAGCATTTTTCTTTTTTTCCAACCGAATGTCTGGGCTTACACGCATTTGTAATTGTTGAGACTGTATGTTGTTCCACAAGGCTGAATACTTGGAATTTAAGCTAATTTTGGATTTCTGAAACGGCCCACGTATTATGGTTTTTTTAATGTAATCCCCCGACGCGTTTTTAATCCGCGATGTGCTCTCGCCAGTTATATCCAGTGTATGTGGACCCACATCAAATAGCGTCTCTAGTGTAGTAAATTTTGTTCTTTTGTCGTTGACAAGTGCACGGGCCTTTTGTTCAAGAAACGGGTCCAGCACGTTCACATACCCCCATATCGACGAAGTGGGGCAATCCAACATTGTTCCAACCACCTGATTGCCGATCATTAATGTTGTGCCCCCATGAACAGTTTCCAACGTATCTACATAAGACGTTTCTTTTATCAGATTGCCTATTTGAAATGCTTCTAGTGGAGAATTTGGACGAGAGTGCAGAGAGACGAATTTGTGTCGTTTGTTTTTCTTAGCTGTGCTATTACGGCGGGCAAGTAAGATTATTTCGGCCATACCGGTATCAGATGAAAATGACATGTCACGTTGGTTTAACGTGTGGTTTGCTATACTGATCACCGTTAGTTCATAGCCTGAGTTTATTATTTTTCTACATTTTTCCCAAGCTGAGCCGTTAGAAATAGTTGCGGGCACGATGAGCGCCATCATGCCGTCCTGGCTAAGTTTTTTCTCACAGACTGCTATAAAGTGTGAAGCCAATCCAGCATTTCCTGCTCCACAGGTATTTTTAAATTTCTTTGTGGCGTGTTTGCCCATTGTGATTTGATCCGTTTCGGTAGCACCAAATGCGGCCCATGCCGGTACAACATCATCAGCATGAGTACCCGCATGGTTCACTGGTCGTACAAAGGGCGGGTTCATGACTATCCGTTTGCATGTGTAATCTGTTATTTGGTGATGTGCATTACTGATGCGCCAATTTTTACCTTTTGCTGATTGGGTTTGTTTACCACTGACCGTTTTGATGTCGGGTATAATTTTAGCTATTCTTTCATCATCTATAAGATCTAGTGAGCCAAGTCTCGGCTGACCATGATGAATGCCAATTGGCATTGTTTTGATTTTTGTGTCGTCAAACTTTTGATCAGGAAAAATCAGTGCCAAAGCAGATACAGTAAGATGTGTTCCTATCGGAATGACATCAAGGCCAACTACGTTGTTTTCCATCATAGTGCGATGGTATTCACCAAATGGTTTTTTGTTTGAATCATTGTTTCTATTTATCTCATAATTCATTACTAGCATGCGGTAGGCCGACGTCAGAAGCAGACCCGTGCCGCATGCAAAATCGGCAATTGTGTAGTGTCGGAGATTTTCTGGGCGATAGTAGTCACTATCAGGCGAGGGAGTCACGAGTGTGGCGATTAGTGTCGCCGAGTTAGGTCTAGTATAATATGTGGCTAATTTTGTTTTGTCAGTGATCACACGCTGAAAGAGTACACCGTACATGTCACCAGATGTCGTCATACGCCTTGCTTGAATCAAGCTTGTCGTCTTATCTAACTCTTCGATTATTTCGCCGGCTACGTGTCCAGTTAAGTTGGCCATTATGTCAAGAGCCACTTCGAATATAGGCGCGTAGTTAATCCGAAGTATTCGACTCCATTCATCCATAATCTTTTTTTGGGATATTTTGCCCATTAATCTTAGCGAAGCTAGTGGTCGTATAGATTCGTTTGCAGACGTGTTATTTTCCGAAACTATGTCATGGAACATCATGGCGTTAGATAGTATAAGACCAGCCATTTTCCATGTTTGAGGAGAGGGTGGTTGATTGAGAAGTTTGGATATGGTTATTTTTGTGTTATGTCCTGTTTTTGTTAAACTGTTTCCTACTGCGTTCATACTGTCCTCAAGCATGTCGACGCATTCGTCAACGTCACTTGATGTAACTGTGGATATTTGTAGAGACATGGCTATGTCTCGCATTGTTCCTTTTAGCCATCCCGACGTAGGATATCGGATGGGTGAGTAAACAGCATAATCAATGTCACTCATTGTTGATAGTTCATTGAATAAGTCATCACCGTCAAGTCGGGTCAACCGGACTGGTACACGTACAACCATTACCGTGCTTATTTTAATATTAGTCTCGTGGTGGACTAATCCAAGCCGATCTACTCCATCTTTCTCCACCGTAGAAGCAGGCATGATCTCAGTTTCTATAATTATCGGCGCGGCAGTCTCACTTTCTATCACAATATCAGGTTTCCATTTCCCCTTCATTGTCCCTAAGGGTTGTCCTTTAACTTTCCAGAAGGGGTTCAAGTCGTCAAGAATTGCCGCCATAGCTTTGTTTATGTCGTGCTCGCCGACGCGGGAGCCATGTAGTGAACCGGGGCGCATTCACATTACCTCCGGGCGGAGGGCGGAGGGCGGAGGGCGGAGGGCGGAGGGCGGAGGGCGGAGGGGAGGGCGGAGGGCGGAGGGCGGAGGGCGGAGGGCGGAGGGCGGAGGGCGGAGGGCGGAGGGCGGAGGGCGGAGGGCGGAGGGCGGAGGGCGGAGGGCGGAGGGCGGAGGGCGGAGGGCGCGGAGGGCGGAGGGCGGAGGGCGGAGGGCGGAGGGCGGAGGGCGGAGGGCGGAGGGCGGAGGGCGGAGGGCGGAGGGCGGAGGGCGGAGGGCGGAGGGCGGAGGGCGGAGGGCGGAGGGCGGAGGGCGGAGGGCGGAGGGCGGAGGGCGGAGGGCGGAGGGCGGAGGGCGGAGGGCGGAGGGCGGAGGGCGGAGGGCGGAGGGCGGAGGGCGGAGGGCGGAGGGCGGAGGGCGGAGGGCGGAGGGCGGAGGGCGGAGGGCGGAGGGCGGAGGGCGGAGGGCGGAGGGCGGAGGGCGGAGGGCGGAGGGCGGAGGGCGGAGGGCGGAGGGCGGAGGGCGGAGGGCGGAGGGCGGAGGGCGGAGGGCGGAGGGCGGAGGGCGGAGGGCGCCGACGCGCCTCCACCGACACCGCTACTTTCACGCACCATATAGTTTATGTCATTCATGGCTCGTTAAATCCGCCAAAAATTACCATGTTATATTACTTGACATCAATTCAGTGTCGTCCCGCTCCGCGAGTGCCCGAATAGCGGCGATTTGTGTCTAAGCGAACAAGAAATCTCGGAAGCCTACAAATTTTACACCATAATTTGCGGGCGCCTTGACAGGTAGAACGGCACGTTGAGGCCCGCGAACGGCTTGCCGTCCGCCTCGCCCTCGATGAGGGCGGCGAGGTCGTCAAGGGGCATGTCCTCCGTCTTCCCCGTCCGCCTGTCCCTGACGCTGACCGTGCCGCCGTCCATGGCCGCCTCGCGCTTGCCGACGACGAGTATGAACCGTATCCACTCGCGCTCGGCGTCCCGTATGCGCCTGCCGAGCGTCTCGCCGCGGTCGTCGACGTCGACGCGCACGCGCCGGTGGCCGATGCGCCCGGCAAGCGCGACCGCGGCCTGCTCGAACTCGGAGCTTACGGGTATGACGCGCACCTGCGTCGGCGACAGCCAGAGGGGCAGCTCGGGCTTTGTCCCACGCCGCGCCGCCGCCGCGGCCTCTTCGAGCAGCACGTACATGACGCGCTCAACGGCGCCGCTCGGCGAGTTGTGCAGGATGATCGGGTGGAGGCGCTCGTTGCCCTCGTCGACGAACTCGATGCCGTACCGCTCGCCGTTCTCGACGTCGATCTGGTCCGTCGACAGGGCCGACGCCTTGCCGGCCGCGTCGATGTAGTTGAACTCCCACTTTAGCACAAAGTAAAAGAACCGCTCCTTCCACATCTCGACGAGGACCGGCCTGCCGTGCTTGGCGACCATGGAGCGGACGGCATCGCCGTGCTCGGCGTAGAAATCCTCGGTCATGCGCACGGCCATCTCGTACGCCCCCTCGCGTATGCCCAGGTCGGAGACGACCTCGCGCGACAGGTCGAACCGCTTTGCCATCTCGCGTATGGCCTGCGGCATGTCGCGGCAGAACGCGTGGCAGTCGGGCATGGTGAACGCGCGCAGGCGGCGCAGGCCGACCAGCTCGCCGGACTGCTCGCGCCTAAAGCTGTACCGCGTAAGCTCGTACAGCCGGTATGGCAGGTTGCGGTGCGACATCTGAAAGTCGTGGGCCATCATGAACTGCCCAAAGCACGCGGCGAACCGCAGGAACAGGCGCCTGTCGCCCTCCGAGCCGACGTTGTACTGCCGCGCGGGGAACCGGTTGAAGTAGCTGACCATCCCGGGGTGGCGCGCGTCGTACATTACGGGCGTCTCCACCTCGTACCCGCCGTACTGCCTCACCTTCTTTGTCACGTACCGCTCGATTAGCGACTTGACGAGGCGGCCGTTCGGGTAGAACCGCATGTTGCCAGGGTCCGACGCCGGCTCGTAGTCGGCGATGGCAAGGCGCTTCATGAGGGCCACGTGGGGAGGGGGCTCGTCGGATGCGCGCTTCTTGGCCGCCTCGTACCTTGCGAGCACCTCGAGGTTGCGGTGGGCCGAAAAGTCGAACCCCTCGGCATCGTGCAGCTGGCCGTCGGGCGTCATTACCTTCCACGCCGACTCGAGGCGCGCCTCGGAGCGGAGGGCCTCGGGGTCCTCGTCATCGTCCCCGTCCCCGTCCGCGCCCTTGGCGCTGCCCTCGCTCTCGCCCTCGGCGCCGGCCCGCGCGGCGCCTTCAGGGCGCCCGCCATCGGCTGGTGCGCCGGCCTTTGGTCGGGCGGCCTCGCCGCCGGCCCCGACCGAGATCGAGTGCTCGGCGAGCGGGTGCGCCTTTACGCTCAGGCTGTACGACTTTGTCCACCCGAACGGCGCGCGCCGCACGTCGGGCGGGCCGGCCCCCTCCCGATCCGCCGACAAGGCCGCGCGCACGCGCTCCTCCAGGTCCAGCAGGACGGCAAGTGCGGCGGCGGGCGCGGCCAGGTCCGTGCCGAGGTGGGCGTACGGGTACAAGAGCAGCCGGCGGCAGCCGATGCGGCCGAGCGACTTTGCAATCTCCGCCGTCGCCGCCTCGGCCGCGGCCCCCCCGTTTCCGTCGTCCCCTGCCTCGACCGTCACGAACGCGACGGCCCCGTCGTCGATCGAGTCGGGCGCCGGCTCGACGTCCTCCGCCAGTTTGATCTCCTTTTTGATCGGCCGGTACTCTGCATGGTCGCAGTGGAGCAGCAATATCCGCACGCGCGGCCCCCGCCGCCGGCCCATAAAATCGTAGGGCGGGCGGCGGCAGGAGCGCCGCGCGGGCGGCGGCCTAGCCGGCGCGCCGCGGGAAAAGTTAAAGGTGCGGCGCGGGCGGCGGCCGCATGGACGCCAGCTCGATACGCCGCATCCTGGAGGAGGAGATCGGGCTGACCGGCGAGCAGGCGGCCGCCTTTGTGTCCGTGACGTCTGGCGGGCCAATGACGGCCCCGCAGATTGCGGAGGCGGCAGGCATTTCCGGGGGGGAGGAAAATGCCAAGGCCGTCGCCGAGTCCCTCGTCGAGGCGGGCGCGTTCATCGACATGCCCGGCGGCAGGTTCGAGGCGATGCACCCGCGGTTCACCGCCGTCAACATGTACAGGCGCGCGTGCGAGCGGCGCGGCGTTGCGTTCGGGCGCAACAACGCCGTCGACACGGTCGGCGCAGGGCTCGAGGATGCGTACGACGCGGCAAGGACGGCGGGGAGGGCGTAGGGCTCGAAGGGGGCGGCCCCGCTGCCGGCAGGCCGGCCGTTCGGCGCCGCGGGCCGGCCCGCAACAGGAGGTTGGGCGGAGTTGGCCGGCGGCTACCGGCCGCCGCCGCCGCCGCGCCGGCCCCTCCCGCGCGCGGTCGCAGCCTTGAGCCGCGCCGTAAGCCCCGAGACGTCCCGCTCCAGCCGCCCTGCCGGCGAGCTGCCCGCAAGCCGGACGAGCGCGCTGCCGACGACGACCGCATCGGCGCCGGCGCCTACAAACGCCGACACGTCGGCCGGCGAGGACACTCCGAACCCCGCGCCGACGGGCACGGACCGGCCGGCGATCCTCCTGGCCCTGCGGACGGCCTCCAGGCTGTACCGCGCCGCCGACGGCCTGGCGCCGGTCGTCCCGTACACGGCGACCAGGTACAGGAACCCCGACGAGGCGGCCGCGATGCGGGCGAGGCGATCGTCGGGCGTGTTGGGGGACGCCAGAAAGATCGTGTCCGCCCCCGCCGAGGCGGCCGCGTCGCGGTACTCGGCAGACTCGTCGACCGGCAGGTCGGGCACGACAAAGCCGTCTATCCCGGCCGAGGCGGCCTCGGAGACGGCCGCCGCGTACCCGCGCCTGTGCAGGACGTTTGCGTACGTCATGAGGACGAGCGGCACGCCCGTCCGCCGGCGGGCCCTCTTGACGAACGAAATGAACCGGCCAAAGGTGGCGCCGCCCCGCAGCGAGCGGGCCGCGGCGTCCTGTATCACGGGCCCGTCCGCGAGGGGGTCGGAGAACGGAAAGCCGAGCTCGACAATGTCGGCGCCGCCGGACACCAGGCCGTCCAGTACGCGATTCGATGCGCGCTCGGACGGGTACCCCGCCATCATGTACGCGGCGAGGGCAGCCTCGCGGCGGCCGCGCGCCGACGAAAAGGCGCCCGCTATGCGCGTCAAGCGCCCCCGGCCCCCCGCCGCCCCCGCCGGCCGCGGCCCTTGCCGCTCGCCCGGCCCCGGCCGCGGGCCCGCCGCGCAGCATCCCGGGCCGAGGCGGCCCCGCCGTCCCCCGCCCCGGCCCCGGCCCCGGCCTGTGCGCGCCCCTCGAGCACGCCGCGCACCACCCCTACGTCCTTGTCCCCCCTGCCCGAGAGGGTCACCACGACGATCTCGGAGCGGCGCATGCCGGCGGCCATCCTCATGGCGGCTGCCACCGCGTGGGCCGACTCGAGCGCCGGTATGATCCCCTCGGCAGTCGAGAGGGCCTCGAACGCGGCGACCGCCTCGCCGTCGTCGGCCGTCTCGTACTCGGCAAGGCCGGCCTCGCGCAGGTGCGCGTGCTCGGGGCCGACCCCCGGATAGTCCAGCCCCGCCGACACGCTGTGCGTCTCGGACACCTGGCCGTCGGCGTCCTGGAGCAGGCGCGTCATCATGCCGTGCAGCACGCCGTCCGAGCCGGCCGCCAGCGTCGCCGAGTGGCGGCCGGAGGCGAGGCCCTCCCCGCCGGCCTCGACGCCGACGAGCCTCGATCCCGACCCGACGAGCGGGTGGAACGTCCCGATTGCGTTCGAGCCGCCGCCGACGCAGGCGACGACCGCGTCCGGCGCTCCGGCCCCCCCGCCCCCGCCCCCGCCCCCTCCGCCGCGCGCCCGCAGGCGCCGCACCTGCGCGCGTATCTCCCTGCCGATCACGCTCTGAAAGTCGCGCACCATGGCGGGGTACGGGTGCGGCCCGACCGCCGAGCCGAGCAGGTAGTACGTGTCGCGCACGCCGGCGATCCAGTCGCGGATCGCCTCGTTGATGGCGTCCTTGAGGGTCTGGCTGCCGGACATGACGGGGTGCACCTTTGACCCGAGCAGCCCCATGCGGAACACGTTGAGGCTCTGGCGGACCGTGTCTCGGTACCCCATGTACACCTCGGACGGGAGCCCCAGGTACGCGCACGCCATGGCGGTGGCCACGCCGTGCTGGCCCGCCCCGGTCTCGGCAATGACGCGCGCCTTGCCCATGCGCCTGGCGAGCAGCGCCTGGCCGAGCGTGTTGTTTATCTTGTGGGCCCCGCCGTGCAGCAGGTCCTCGCGCTTGAGGTATATCTGCGCGCCGCCGACCCTCTCGGACAGGTTCGCCGCGTGGTACAGCGGGGTAGGCCTGCCCGCGTACTCGCGCAGGCACCGGGCAAGCTCGGACCGGAACGACGGGTCGGCCCTTGCCGCAAGGTACCCCTCCTCCAGCTCTTCGAGCGCCGGCCGGAGCGTCTCGGGGACGTACCGGCCCCCGTACCGGCCCCCGTACCGGCCGTCCCTTGGGTACCTCATGCGGCGCCGACCAGCCCCGCGACGGCCTTTTCAACGTTGCCGCCGGCCGCCGACATTATCCCCGTGCCGACCAGGAACGCGCCGGCGCCGGCCGCGCGCAGCCGTGCGACGTCCCGCGGCCCGGCAATGCCGCTCTCCGAGACGACCGTGCGCCCGCCCGCAAGGGATGCGCGGCCGCCGGCGAGCACGCGCGCGGTCGCGCCCAGGTCCACCTCGAGCGTGTCCAGGTCGCGGTTGTTGACGCCGAGCAGGTCGGCCCCCGATGCCGCCGCATGCTCGAACTCGCCTGCGGTGTGCGCCTCGGCGAGCACCTCCAGGCCGAGCGAGTGCGCGCGGTCCACGAGCCCGCCCATGCCCGACAGGTGGCCTCCGTCGAACAGGGACTGCATGAGCAGCACGCAGTCGGCGCCGAGCGCATGCGCCGCATCGACCTGCCGCGCATCGACGACGACGTCCTTCATGAGGATCGGAACGCGCGGCAGGGCGGCCCGCACGGCCGCGAGCGAGCCCGGCGAGCCGCCGAACAGCCGCGGCTGCGTCAGCACGGACAGGGCGCACGCGCCGCCGGCGGCCATCATGCGGGCGATCCCGGCAGGGTCGCCCCCCTCGCGTATGGTCCCCATCGATGGGGAAGCGAACTTTACCTCGGCTATGACGGGGGCCGATCGGGCCGCGGCGGCGCGCCGGATCGCCCCGGAGAATGCGCCGCGCGGCCCCGACGGGCGGCCGGGCGGCGGATCGTCGTACACGCCCTCGCTTACGGCGGCGCGCGAGTTCTCGACGAGGCGCGCGAGCATGCCGCCGGAGCCCGCCGCCGGCGCGGATGCCACGCCCGCCCCGCCCGCCGTCATCCCCTCCGGGCCTCCTCCAGCCTCTCCGGCCGGCCGCACATTGCGACGAACCCGTCGAGCAGCCCCGAGGCGCGGCCCGACTCTACCGCCGCCCGCGCCGCCTCGAGCCCCGCCGGAATGTCGGCAGCCGCCCCTCCCGCGTACACGGCCGCGGCCGCGTTGAGCTCGACCGTATCCTGCACTGCGCTGCAGGCTGTCCCGTCTATGGCCGCGACGAACAGCCGCAGCGCCTCGGCGGGCGAGCCTGCGCGCAGGTCGGACGGCTCGGCGCGCCCTCCCCCCCGAAGGCCGAGCGACGAGGGGTCCACGCGGTAGCGGCGGACAGGGGGCCCCGGCCGTCCGGCCGCATCGCCGCCGGCGCGCGCCTCGCACACGTCGCTCGGCGCGCCGGCGGACAGCTCGTCCATGCCGTCGGACGATCGCACCGCAACGGCAAGCTCGGCCCCGCGGGCCACGAGCAGCCGCGGCACGGCCTCGACGAGCCTGGAAGAGGACACGCCGACGAGCTGCCTGCGCACCCGCGCAGGGTTTGTCAGCGGGCCGACCACGTTGAACGCCGTGCGGCGCGCCGCGATCCTGCGCGCCTCCGCGACGTTCCCCATCGACGGGTTGTGCGCCTGCGCGAACATAAAGCACACGCCGAGGCGCCCGAACGCGGCCGCCTCCGCGGCGGGGCCAGCCCAGAGATCGCAGCCGAGCGCCTCGACGATGTCGGCGCTGCCCGTCCCGCCCGAGCTCGATCGGTTGCCGTACTTTGCGACCGGCACGCCGGCGGCGGCGGCCACGAACGCGGCCGCCGTCGAGACGTTGACCGTCCGCATGCCGTCGCCGCCCGTCCCGCACACGTCGATTGCGCGGGCCCCCATGGGCGGCGGAAGATCGACGCGGCCGGCCCTGGCCGAGACAGCGTCGAGAAAGCCGAGCAGCTCGGCGTCGGTCTCGCCGCGGCCGGCCATCAGCAGCAGCAGGTCCGCGGCGAGGCGGTCGCCGCCTGCCCCCCCGCCGCCTCCGCCACATCCGCCGTCGAGCATCTCGCCGGCCGCTGCCGCCGCCTCGGCCCTTTCCAGCGGGGCCCCGCCGGCGCGCAGCCTGGCGAGGGCGCCCGCCGCGGCCCCCGTCAGGCGCCATCCCCCCTGCGATCGCCGCCGCTGCCGGCGCGGCCCCCCAGGGCGGCGCCCGCGCCGCCTCCGCCCGCCCCCGCGCCGACGCTCCCGACAAAGTTGGCCAGTATGCGCAGCCCGTCCTCGGTCATTATCGACTCGGGGTGGAACTGCACCCCCTGTATCGGGTGATCCCGGTGCCGCACGGCCATTACCTCCGAGTCGTCCTCGGCCCTGGCCGTCACCTCTAGCGACCCGGGAATCACCGTGCGGTCGCCGACTAGCGAGTGGTACCGCGTGGCCCGGAACGGGTTGCGCACGCCGGCGAACAGCGGCGCCCCCGTGTGCCGGACGGGGCTCGTCTTGCCGTGCCGGACGCGCGCGGCGTTGACGACGCGCCCGCCGAACGCGCTCACGATCCCCTGGTGGCCGAGGCACACGCCGAGCAGCGGCGGCCGGCCGCGCGAGGCGGCCCCGCGTATGACGTCCCCGCACACCCCAAAGCTGCGCGCGTCGTCGGGCGAGCCGGGCCCCGGCGAGAGGACTATCGCGTCGTACGCGCCGGACAGGGCCTCGCCGGCCGCGATGCGGTCGTTGCGGACGACGTCGCACTCGACGCCGAGGCGGCCGAGGTACTGCGCGATGTTGTACACGAACGAGTCGTAGTTGTCGATCACGAGGAACCTCACGGCGCCGACGCCTCCCTGACGGCCTGCAGCGCCGCGCCGGCCTTGTGCTCGGTCTCGGCGAACTCGGCATCGGGGTCCGAGTCGGACACGATCCCCGCGCCGGCCTGCACGAACGCGCGCCGGCCGTCGACGAACACGGCCCTTATCGCAATGGCAAAGTCGCAGCACCCGTTGGCCGAAAAGTACCCGACCGCCCCGGCGTACGGGCCGCGGGCGGCCGGCTCGATGCCGTCGATTATCTCCATGGCCCTCACCTTTGGGGCGCCCGAGACGGTCCCCGCCGGAAACACGGCGGCGAACGCGTCGAACATGTCCGCATCCGCGCGCAGGCGGCCGGCCACGTGCGAGACTATGTGCTGCACGTGGCTGAACCGCCTTATCCGCATGAGCTCGTCGACGCGCACCGAGCCGTACTCGCACACGCGCCCGATGTCGTTGCGCCCGAGGTCGACGAGCATTGTGTGCTCGGCGAGCTCCTTTTCGTCGGCTAGCAGCTCGCGCGCGAGCCGGTCGTCGGCTGCCGCATCCCCGGTGACCGGCCGCGTTCCCGCGATCGGAAACGTCTCGACGTCCCTTCCCGTCACGCGCACGAGCATCTCGGGCGAGGCGCCGACCGCGACGCGGCCCCCCTGCCGCACGTGGAACATGTAGGGAGACGGGTTGAGGCGCCGCAGGGCGGCGTACACGGACAGGTCGTCGCCGGACGCGTCGAACTCGTACCGGCGCGAGAGGACGACCTGGAACGCGTCGCCGGCGTGCACGTGCCGCTTGGCGCGGCGGACCGCGTCGGCAAACTCGGCCCCGCCCATGCTCTGCTCGGCGGGGCCGGCCCTGAAGGCGCCGCGGCGCGGCCCGGCGGCGGAGGCCTGCGCGCGCAGCCGGGCGGCGGCCGCCTCGGCGTCCGCGCGGCCCGCGTACGCAAAGTAGAGCAGCTCGCGCTCCGCGTTGTCGTAGAGCAGGCCGTCGTCGTACAGGCCGAACTCGAAGAGCGGGCCGGGCGCCGGGCCGGCCGACTCGGGCACGCGCTCGAACAGGCGGACCGCGTCGTAGCTTACGACCCCGACGGCCCCGCCGGCGTACCGGCGCGACGCGTCGGACGTGCGCGGGGCCGCGGCCCGGCGCAGCTCGGCCATCGGGTCGTCCGTGCGCACGACGGACGGCTCGGCGTACGAGTATCCCCGGGGCGCAGGGCCGCCGCCGTCGGCGCCGCCGCTGTTGCCGCCGCTGTTGCCGCCGCTGTCGCGCCTCTCGCTGAACTCGACCCTGTCGCGGTACCCCCTGACAAGCGTCCGCGGCGCGAACCCCATCACGGACGTTTCGGCAAGCTCGCCCGGCCCCGTGAGAGACTCGAACAGAAAGCAGTGGGTGTGGCCGCGCGAGATCGACTCGTACGCCTCAAACGGGCCCATGCGCAGGCCGAGCGGCACGACGCTCGGCCCGTCCCCAAAGGCGTCCACCCATGCGGGGCGGCGGCATGCCGCGTATTTATTCGTGGCGCGGGCGGGGGCCGCGCGCGGACGACGCGGCGCGCAGCATCTAGGCCTGCGGCAAACCGGGGCCTTGTGGCACCCGTTTCCGCCAGTGTTGCCTGCCACGCCACGCCGTTGCGCACGGTGCGGCAAACCTAGGCTTTGCGGTACCCGTTTCCGCCCCCCCCCCCCTGCCGCACCACTTCCGCCCGCCCGCGGGGACGGCGGCGGCGGCGCGCTCCCCCTCCCCCTCCATGCTCGCCGCGCCGCCCTTGCAGGCCGGCCGATCGCGCGCCGTCTGCGGGGGCCGCAACAGCCGCGCATGCCCGCCGCGCGCGGCCGCGCGGCAGGGCTTCCAGGCGTTCACACCCTACAGTATCGCCCCTACAAAGCCCCGTAGCAGTACGGTACAGTTAATAGGGAGGGGTATGCCGGCCCGCCCATGAGCAACGGACGATCGAACATGCTCAGGTCGGTCATCATCCACGATGTCTGCCTGCCGAGCGGGTCGTCGGCGTACCTCCTGACAAGCGCCGAGCCGGCCGAGTGCCACGTGTGCGGGAGGGGCCTGGACGACGGCTTTTCGCTGTCGGCGGACAGCTCGGGCGGCCGGACGGTCCTCCGGTGCAGCCTCCACGCGCACTAGGGGCCGAGCCCCACCCCCATCCCGGCCGCTTTTCCGGCCGGAGCCTTCAGGCCGCGGCCGGCCGCGTGACGGCCCCCTCGGCCGCCGAGCCGACGAGCGATGCGTACTTTGCAAGGGCGCCGGACACATAGTTCGGCTCCGGCCGCTTCCAGCCGCGCGCCCGCCCCCCCAGCTCGGCCGGGTCGACGAGCAGGTCGATCGCGCCCGACACGGTGTCTATCAGCACGCGGTCGCCGTCGCGCACGTGCGCAATAGGCCCGCCGACGAACGCCTCGGGCGCGACGTGCCCCACCATGAACCCGCGCGTGCCGCCCGAAAAGCGCCCGTCCGTGACCATGGCCACCCGCCTGCCGAGGCCCTGCCCGACGAGGGCGGCCGTCGTGGCGAGCATCTCGCGCATGCCGGGGCCGCCGCGCGGGCCCTCGTACCTGATCACCACGACGTCGCCCTCCGATATGCCGCCGCGCGAGACCTCTTCGAACGCGTCCTCCTCGCGGTCGAACACGCGCGCCGGCCCCTCGAACCTGTCCATCTCGACGCCGGCCGTCTTGATGACGGCCCCGTCGGGGGCGAGGCTGCCGCGGAGTATCACGGCGGTGCCCGTGCCGTGCAGGGGGTCGGAGACGGGGCGGACGATACGGCCCGGAGGGGGCGCGGCCGCGGCCGCGGCGCCGGGCTCCGGGGCGGGGGGCGGCGCCGCGGCGGCGCCCCCGAGGTTCTCGGCGAGCGTGCGCCCCGTGACCGTGAGGCATCCGCCGTGGAGCAGCCCCGCCCCGTGCAGGCTGGCCATTACGCGCGGGATGCCGCCGGCCCGGTCCAGCGCGTTCATGACGTAGCTGCCGCCCGGCTTCATGTCGGCAATGTGCGGCGTGCGCCTCCGCACCCTCTCAAAGTCGGCGTACGAGAGCCCCACCCCTGCCTCGCGGGCGAGTGCGAGCAGGTGGAGTATCCCGTTCGTCGAGCCGCCGACCGCGTTGAGCATTGTGATCGCATTCTCGAACGCCTCGAACGTCAGTATGTCGCTCGGGCGAGTCCCCGACTCGACCAGGGCCGCGCACGCCGCCCCCGCGTCGTACACGGCGCGCCGGCGCCTCTCGTCCTCGGCCGGCGGCGAGGCGCTGCCCGGCAGCGCAAGCCCGATCGCCTCGGATATCGACGCCATCGTGTTGGCCGTGAACATGCCGCCGCACGACCCGGCCCCGGGGCAGGCCGCATTCTCAATGTCGCGGAGGGCGTCGGCCGAGAGGCCGCCCGAGTCGTACGCGCCGACTGCCTCGTAGACGTCGACGACGGTGAGCTCGCGCCCGTCGAGCATGCCCGGCATTATGGTCCCCCCGTACACGAACACGGACGGCACGTCGAGGCGCGCCATGGCCATCATCGTCCCCGGCAGCGACTTGTCGCAGCCGGCTATGCCGACGAGCGCGTCGTACTGGTGCGCCCTGACCATGAGCTCGATCGAGTCCGCAATGACCTCGCGCGAGACGAGCGACGACTTCATTCCCTCGTGGCCCATTGCAATGCCGTCGCTTACGGCTATCGTCGAGAACTCGCGCGGGGTCGCCCCGCCGTCGGAGACGCCGCGCTTGGCCTCGGCGGCCAGGGCGGGCAGGTGGACGTTGCACGGCGTCGCCTCGTTGCCGGTGTGGCACACGCCGACCATCGGCCGCGACAGGTCGGCGTCGTCCAGGCCCATGGCCTTGTACATGGCGCGGTGCGGCGATCGCTGCGCGCCCTCTAGCACGTTCCGGCTGGAGATGCCGGCGCGCGCCCGGCTGGGCCGACCGTCCCGCGCGTGCGCCACGCCGCCGCCCCCGCCGGCCGGTATATTGTGCTTTGCGGGCGGGCGGGGCGCGGGGAGGCTAGGCGACTATCGGCTGCCGGTTGAGCTCGGCGAGGTACTCGTTGATCGCTTCGGGATCCTCGTTGCCGTACGTCACCAGTATGCGGTCCTGGTCGTCAAAGACATAGTCGTTGATCGAGTCGACCTGCTCGCCGTTGACGTAGTAGCGCAGCACAAAGTCCTCGTTGGTGCAGAACTCGCGGCCGTCGGGGAACACGTAGCACTCCTCGTCGACGGCGATGTCGAGCGTCTCGAACAGGTACCCCGTCGTCACGCCCGACGAGTGGCGGTGTATCGTCGTGCCGTCCTGCGCCTCGAAGTGTATCCAGCGGTTCTGTATCTGGAACGAGGGGCCCGAAAAGTCGAACCGGTCGCCGAATATGACGACGAGTATCGAGGCGTGCACGTGCTCGTCGCCGTACAGGCCCGCCCCGGGGGGTATGCCCGACACGGCCGGCTGCAGGTTCGTGAACGAGTACGCGGACCACCCGACGATCGCCGCCACGGCGGCCGCCGCGGCAATGACGACCGCGTAGTTGCGGCGCTTGTTCTTGCTGCGCTTGGCCGCGTGGCTCTCGCGCTTTTCGGCCTCGGTGCGGCGCGGCGCGTCGCGCGGGGCGGGGCGGCGGCTGCCCGGCGGGGGGGGAGGGGGGGCGCGGCCTCCGCCGGGCCGGCCCGCCCTCTTTGCGGAGGACTTTTTGCCCATCGGCGCGCGGCGGCCGGCGGCCCTAATTAAGCGGATCGGCAAAGCCCGGCCCGCGCGGCCGAACGGGGGAGGCCGGCGGCGGGGGAGGGGCGGGAGCGCGCCGGATCGCGGCCGGCCGGCCGGCGCGGCGGCCTCGGGGGCGCAAAACGCCCCCCCCCCCCCCCCCCCGTCGGCCGGCGGCGCGCAGGGCGCGGGTCAATTCCCCGGCGCCCGACGCGGCGGGCGGCCGACGGCAGGAGGAGGGCGCCCAGGCGCCCGGCGCCCGCCGGCGCCGCCCGCCCCGAGCCAGCGCGCAGGGCGGCCCGGCGCCCGCCGGCGCCCCTCCCCCCTCCTCCCCTCCCTCCCGGGTCGGGAGCGCATCGGGGCCGGGCCGGCCAGGGGCCGCGCACGGCGCCTCCGCCGCCGCCGGCGATCACTACATAAAATGCCGCGCGCCGCCGCCCCGCATGGGCTGCGTGTTCTGCGAGATCATATCCGGCGGCGCCCCGGCGGCGACCGTGTACGAGGACGACAGCGTCGTCGTCATAATGGACAGGTACCCGATCGACAGGGGGCACTGCCTGGTCATCACCAGGGAGCACCGCGAGACCATATCCGAGATGGACGCGGCCGGCGTCGGCAGGGTGTTCGGCACCGCCCACGCGATCTCGGGGGCCGTCCTTAGGGGGCTCGGGGCGGACGCGTTCAGCATTGCGCAGAACAACGGCAAGGCCGCCAAGCAGGTCGTCCCGCACGTGCACGTGCACGTCATACCGCGGTACAACAGCACGGGCACCGACTGGTCGGCGGGAAGGGACATTGCCGAGATGGGCGAGCTCGAGCGCCTGGCGGGGATGATCCGCCCCCATGTGGATCCCGCGGGCTGCTCGGGCGGGGGCGCGGCCGCGTCCGAGGCCGCCGCATCGGCCGCCGAGGGGGCGCGGCGCGCCGCATAGCGCGGCGGGGGAGGGCCCGGCGGGCCCGCCGCGGCACCGGGTACGGGCGCCCGCCTACGCCCCAGAGTGCCCCGGGTTGTACCGCAGCACCGCCCCAACGCCGCCGAGGCTGGCCAGCATGAGGCCGTGCTCGGCCCTGCCGGATATCACCTCGACGCGCGTGCCGCGCTCGGCGGCGACGAGCGAGAGGTAGTCGACGAGGTCGCGCTCGGCGACGGACGAGTCCGACGTCGCGCCGCAGCCGGGGCACGGGCCGCCGGCCGCGCGCGCCCTTGCCGCGAGGACGTCGGGCCGGGCGACGAACTCTTCGCCCTCGCGCCCGCAGCGCCCGCACGCGGCGGCGACGCGGTGCATGTCGGCCGTGTCCGTCACGAGCAGCGTGTCGACGACGTTGCGCCTGAGCAGGCCGACGACCTCGGAGAGGCCGTACGCGCCGAGCCCCGAGTGCGAGTTGATCTCGGAGAAGAGCCTGTCGACCAGGCGCTTTTCCTCGACCATGCGGAACCCCGAGAGGGCGTCGCCGGCCTTCTTGAACGCCTCGTGGACGCCCTCGGCGCCCGCGTACGACGTGTCGAGCGTCGCTATGATCATGTTCTGGAGGCGGTACTCGAGGTAGCCGCCCTTGACAAAGTCCTCCTTTGTGGGGCCCGGCCCCGACACGATCAGGCCCTTTATCTTGTGTATGTCGACAAAGTACTCGCGCGTGAGCGCGCCGATCCGGTTGTAGTAGTACGTCAGCTCCATCTCGCGCAGCTTTTGGAACCGCTTGGCCGACTGCCCGCCCTGCCGGTGCTTGCCGGACACGCCGGACCCCGTCTCGCCGAGTATCTCGACGCGGTCGCCGTGCAGCAGGCCGAGGCCGGCGTCCTTTGCGTCGATGGCCAGGAAGCCGACCAGGTTGTCGTCGCGCAGCATGTCCTTGAGTATGTCGACGTGGAAGTGGTCGTCGCACCTGTACAGGAACGTGTGCAGGTCGCGCGGCGGGTCGATCTCGAACGCGCGGACGGTCTCGCTACCGATCGGCCCGCCGCCCTCGGGCGGCAGCGCGCCGCAGAACACGACGAGGCCGCGGTCGGGCGTGCGCTTGTACATGCGGAGCCGCTGGATCACCTTGGCGAGCGAGCCGACGACGTGCGTGCGCGTGAGGTCGGACTTTATGTTGTCGGCCGTGCCCTGCTCCTCGCGCAGCGTGCCTATGACCTCGTGCAGCTGCTTGCCCTTTGGCACGTACACGCTGATCAGCTCGGTGCCGCGGCCGGTTATGTCGCCAAGGCCGTCGAGCATGCGGCGCGTGCGGTAGAGCTTTACCGAGTCCTGCCGCTCGACTGCTATCTTTTTCATCGGGCGCGCTCGGCGCGGGGGCAATATCAGCCTTGCGTTCGCGCGAGCCCTTGCCGGCCGCCGCGCGCCCCCCTCAGGCGGGCGGGGGCCCTCCGCCCCCGACGGAGGCGATCGCATCCTCGAACGCCGCTAGCGGCAGGTTGCCGCGTATCTTGACGAACCGCTCGCCGTCGAACACAAAGAACGACGGCGTCGCGTCGACGCCGATCGCCCTGCCCGCCGCCTCGAGCGCGGCGACCTTTGCGCGGTGCGTCCCCGCGTCGAGGCATTCGGCGAGCAGGGCGGCGTCGAGGCCCGCCTCGCCGGCGATCCGCTCGAGCGACCCGCGCGTGATCCAGCCGGTGCGCTCGCCGGCCCAGCTGCCGTACAGCGCGTCGTGGTACTCCCAGTACATGCCTTGGTCGGCGGCGCAGTGAGTCGCCTCGGCGGCGAGCGCCGAGTCAGGGCCGTTGAGCGGAAAGTCCTTGAAGACGAGCTTTGCGCGGCCCGTCTCGACGTACCTTTCCCTTATGGTGCCGAGAGTGTCCTGGTGGAAGCGGTAGCAGTACGTGCACTGGTAGTCGCCCCACTCGAGTATGGTCACCGGCGCCGACGGGTCGCCGAGCGCCGGCGAGCCGCCCGAGGAGAGCGCAGAGGCGGTCATCAGGGGAGGGGAGGGGGCGGAGGGGGCTGGCGCCGCGGGCCCCGCGGCGCCCGGGGCGAGCGCCGACACAATGACGAGCGCGGCGACCGCCCCCGCCGCCGCCGAGGCCGCCAGTCCCGCGTACGCCTTCACGCCGCGCGCCTGCGCGGGTTGCGCTAAAAGCCTTGCCGGCGGGCGGCGCCGGGGCGGCGCCGCCAGGTCGGCGGCCGCAGGGGCCCCGCGCGAACCTGGCTCCCGGGCGCAGGGCGGCCGCGGTGCGCGGCCGGCCACGGACGGAGCTCGTCCACCCGGCCGCGATAGATCACGGTCATGCGGCGGCCTGTCCACGCGGAGGCAGGCGGCCGAGCACCTGGCGAGCCACGGGTGTCGACGTCGCGGTGGCGTGCCCGTTAGGCAACGGCGGTTCGCCGGTGCTCGAGGGCCCGCCGACATCGCCGGCGACGCCGAGGACGAGACCAGATGCAGGCCGCTCGCAGGCATGGCCGGCGGCGGCCAGACAGGCGCGGCGGGCCACCTACTCGGGCCGATGGACTGCCATTCGGCGCTCGCGTTCCCGCCCAACGTCGACGCTGTGGCCGCCTTCAAAGGAATTACCAGGAAGCGGGAGTAAGGCATGGCATGCTGAGCGCGTGATCGCCGGCCCGCCAGTCGACGCCCCCAAGCTGCTCATGGTCGTGACCAGATCGGACAACGAGTTTGCCCGTATGACCTTCCGCAAGATCCACCCAGAGGTGACTCGATGCCGCAAGGAAAAATGCGACCGAAGCACCCGCCGAAGATCTCGTGCGCATGACCAACGGACGACAACCGGCAACCGGTCGCTCGCGCCGCCTACGGAGGGGGAGGAGCAGGCCGCGAAGGCCTTCGTCTAGCTTGCGGGCCAAAGGCGCCTGGTAGCCGTCGACGACGAGTGCAGGCTGAACGCGGCGGAATCCACGGTGACGAGGGCGTGCATGCCGCTCAAGTCCGGCGGCTCGCTGGTGTGGCGCCCTGCTCCGGCTGGTGCACGACGACGGCGGCGGCTTGGCGCACCTGACGCACCGGTTGCGCAGCTACTTTGCTCCGCCCGATTAGGCAGGCAGGTGGAGAGGCGGCGAGTCGCGCATGCACGTCGTCGTCGGCCGCTCGTTCGGGGCCGCGCACAGTCAAAGCCGCACGAAGGTGCGGCCGCCGAGCCGGCCGGCGCGATCAAGGCGGTGCATGAGTCAAGTGCGTAGTGACCTGTCGACGGCGCCCGTGCACGGGCGCCAGAGGGGCATGCAAGAAAATGCGGGCAAGCAACTGCCACTGGCCCGCCGCGTCCCACTGTACAGGGCAGGATAGCATGGCGGATCTAGAAGGCGCAGGCGGGCCAGTGCGCGGGCGCATCCCGCCAAGCGGTGCCAGCTGGCGCTGTGCCGGTCGTCCCCCCGCCCCGCCCCGCCTGACCTTCCTGCTAGACCCACATGTCCGGCATGACTAGGGCACGCCCTGCTGTGACGCACGTGATGCCCGACCCCACAGGGTGTTCCCCCACGAGTTTGCGGAGCCGTGTGTCGTTGGTAACCAGTGTGCTGCCCGACTGGAGGGCCACCCCGACAAATTCCTTGTCGCATTTTTTAAGTCCGGGCCAGTCGGTGGCTACGCCGTCCACATGGCGTAACCTGCTACTGTCCGCCAGTGTTTCCATGAGGGCCACGTACATGGCGTTGTTGATCCTCTTAGGGTGACTCCTCGCGCCAATCTTTTGCTCGATGCCGTGGTACTTTTTGACGATTGCTCTGTTGACAAACACGGGCTTGACCGAATTCAGCAGCTTGAACACGAACTCGCCTTCTGACAAGGCGCGATCGCCGTTTGGCTTTATGCCTTCGATTGCTTCCATGACGACGTTTTCGTCGACTACAATCCCCCTCATGGTCCTACCCTAGGATTTTGGCCATCGCTCTGCCGTTCGCATACCAGAATCCCTTGAGGCCACCCGGTATCTGCCCGTGTTCGTTTATGGTCAGGCGCTCGGCCCCCGCCATGTTCCCCGACTCGTCGGTGTTGAAATAGTGCATGGCCACGTCGCCGCCCGCTATCGGGCATTCCTTCCTCGTGACGTGTTCCAGCAGGGGGTATAGCAAGCGATCGCTGTGAGTGGTGAATAATATCTGCTTGCTTTCTTCCGTGGCCTGCCTCACCAGCATCCCCATGAGGCGCGCCTGGGCCGCGGGATCGAGGTGGATCTCCGGCTCCTCAATGGTTACGATTGCGCCACGGGGCGAGTCCGCCAGCGCTGCCAGCATGCTGACCAGCTGGTTCGGGCCGGATCCTTCGTGCGTGATAGGGCAGAATGTGCCCTTCCTGGCAAAGTCTAGCGCGAGCATCATATCCTCGCCCTTTCTTGGAAGTATGTTTCGGGTCATGATCGCGCCGAGTCCCATTTCCCGCATCATGCACGATATTTTTTCCCGGAGGAAATGGTCGCAGCTTATGCGGCTGAGCAACGACGCAGCCGCGCGCGCGCGGTCCGGTGACAGGACATCCTCGCTGCACCCCAGAGGAAGTGCGTATGACGACACCACCCTCGAAAAGGGTACATGTCGCAACCCGTCTAGCATGGATTGGAAAAACCGCCCGCCTCCAAACACTTCGTTGAACGTGCGGGCCATGGGAGAATCGGCAAGATTGGCGTTGATGGCAGGTGCAAACTGGTGGTCTGCAGGCGCCGATATGGACGAGCCGCTCTCTGTCCACGGTCCGGACACGGTAGTGGTGTACTCGGTACCCGGGCCGTACTCGTGAACGATCCGCAGGCCGTCCGCATGTGGTGGCGGCGGATCGCGCCGGGCATCCACCGTGGCGCGCACCAGGGCAGGACGCCGCTGTTTGCCAAACGACACGCCGTACGAAAAATCCGCCACGATGTCTACCCCCGTTCTTGTTCGGACTTTTTGGCGGCCTCCTATGTCGATTCCAATGTCCAGGTTTTCGTCCCTGTTGGTGACAATGTCCGCAAAGTGACCGTATTCTTGGCCCCCGCCCCGCATGCAAATGTCGCCTGTTTGCAGGGCCGATCTTAGTAGGTTCAGCGCCTGGAGGACGGTCGACTTTCCTGAGCCTGTCGGGCCGATCAGCACGGTGATCTTTCCCAGGTCGAGCCGCAGGTCGGCATGCCCCTTGAAGTTGCGCAGGGCCACGCGGGTCAGCATCGTGCTGTGCACAGGCGTCCCCCGGCCCGCGGGCGTGTTCCGTACACCAACCATTGCTTGTGCAGATGCGGGCGCCATGGGCATGGCACACAGGGCGTACTAATAACCGTATTCGTTTGCGAATAGGCAGGATGCCCGGTCTAGTTCCCGCGTGCCGTCTCGCCGCCCGTCCCGTGCGTAGGGCTAGGGCCACGCCGGCGCTTGTCTTCCCCCATGGCCGCCTTTGTACCAGTAGCCAGACCCTGTCGGCTTGCGGAGTATGCAGGGTCTTGCTATCCCGCGAGAGAACGGCCCGTACGCCGCTTTGCGGGCGGCACGGTGAACTGCCGTGCTTGTGCCGCGGCGCGCCATGTACGGCGCCGCGGTTCGCCGGTGACTCTGCGCAATGGCGGATGCCGCGGCTGCAACGCAGGCGGAGTAGCAGCCGCGGTCCGCATGCTCGCATGCTGGGAGTGCGGTCCCGATGTCCAAGTGGCGGTGCCCCGTGTCGGCCCAGTGCGCATCTCGCTTCCCCTGCGCATCCAAGTCGCCGGCTGGACCGGCGACCGGATGTCGAGTGCAGGCGACCGCTCGCGCCGGTGATCCCGCTGTCGGGCGCCCGACATGCGTCGCAGGGCATGTCGCGGGAGCGGCGGGTGGCCGCAACGGCGGCCGGGGGACCGCCTCGAAGGCAGGACGTTCGGGCACCAAGGCGGTCGCGGCGCGCCGCAGGCCGTCGCCTGCCACCCCTTTCCACGGCTGCATAATGGAGATTGCACAGGCGACAACCCCCCCCCCCCCCCATGGCGCTACACGGAGATTTAACCCAACGAGATGTAGTCCATGTACGAAAAACCCCGGAGGCCGCCGGGTATCTGCCCGTGTTCGTTTATGGTCAGGCGCTCGGCCCCCGCCATGTTCCCCGACTTGTCGGTGTTGAAATAGTGCATGGCTACGTCGCCGCACCCGAGAGGAAAGTCATCCTTTGCGATGTAGGCCAAGAGCGGGTACAAGAGGTGATCGCTATGGGTGGTGAATACTATCTGCTTGTTTTCTTCCGTGGCCTGCCTCACCAATATTCCCAGGAGGGCCGCCTGGGCCGCGGGATCGAGGTGGATCTCCGGCTCCTCGATGGTTATGATCGCGCCCCTTGGGGAGTGCGCCAGTGCGGCCAGCATGTTGACCAGCTGGTTCAGGCCGGCGCCCTCGTGCACGATCGGGACGGGCGCGCCTGCCCCGACAAAGTCGAGTGCCAGTGCGGCGCCCTCGCCCTTGGTAGGGGGAACGTTCCTGGTGGCTATTCGCTTGAGGCCCACTTCCCGCATCATGAGGGATATCTTTTCCTGCATGTCGGGGTCGGTGCTGATGCCGCTGATCAGCGATGCCGCCCCCCGTGCTCGGTCCGGCGACAGGGTGCTTTCGTAGTACACTTGGGGAAGTGTGTAGGACGTCACGACCCTCGAAAAGGGCACGGTCCACAGCCCCTCCAGCAGGGACCTAAAGAACTCGCCGTTTACAAACATTCTCTTGAACGCCCTGGCCATGGGGCCCTCCGCGGGGGCGACGCCGATGCGCGGCGCCACGCTGCTGTCCACCCTGCTTGACGCGATCTGGCATCCTGCCGCCCCGGGTCCGGACACGGTATCGGCGTCCGCGCCCGTGCCGTACGAGTGCTCAAGCCGCATGCCGTCCCCCTCGGGCGAAGCGTGGCCGCTTCGCATCGCCACGGTGGCCCGCACCATGGAAGGGTCCAGCGAGCTGCCGAACGAGACGTCGTACGAAAAGTCCGCCGCCATGTCCCCGCACTCTTCCGTGCGGACGGTTCGGACTCCGTCGACGCTGATGCCGACCTCCGCGCCCTCGTCCCGGCGGGTGGCTATGTCCGCAAAGCTTCCGTACTCTTGGCTGCGGCCACGCAGAATGCCAAAATCGCCGGCCTGCAGGGCGGAGTTTAGAAGGTTCAGCGCCTGGAGGACGGTCGACTTTCCCGAGGAGGTGGGGCCTGTCAGGACGGTGATCCTTCCCAGGTCGAGCCTCAGGTCGGCATGCCCCTTGAAGTTGCGCAGGGCCACGCTGGTCAACGCCGTGCCAAGTGTATGCGGCATTTCTCCGCTTGGCGCCCGATGCGCGTGCGCGAGCGCCTGCCGCGGAAAGGTCGCCATGGCCACGCCTCCCCGCGCGCACTGATAAACCATGCGCCCAGAGTCCGGAAGTCGAATCCCGGGGGTCGCCCTGCAGGGGGTGGCGGCGGCGCGCCGCGAGTAGGCGCAGGGCGCGCGGCCGGGGCGGCGCCCGCCGTGCCGCAGGGCGGCGGCGCGGACGCCGGGGGCAGGCGCCCGGCAGGCGGCCCAAAGGTCCGCGCCGGCGCCCGCGCGGTGTGCAGGGGCACGGCGCGGGCCCGTCCGCGGCCTGCCCCCCTCCCGTCCCGCCTGCCGGCGCTGCGCGGCGAGGCGGCGGCGCGGATCGCCGTGCCGAGGCGGATCGCCGCCGGCAGGCCGCGGCGGCCCGTGCGCCGCGGAACCAGGGGCCCGTCCGGCGCCGCCTCCTGGCGGGAGGCGGCATGCCGGCACCGGCGCCCCGGCGAACGCCGTGCCGCGCGGCGCGGCGCGCATGCCCGATCGCGCCAAGCAATTAAATACGACACGCGGCGCCGCGCGCCGTGAAAGGCGCCGCGAACGCTCCGCTTGGCACGCGCGCCGCGGCGGATCGCGCGCGGCAGGCCCGGCCGCCGTTGCGCGCCGTGGCCGCCCTGGCGGGCATCTTCGCCGCGGGCCTGTTCGCCGCGGGGTTCGACCAGGGCCACCTGTTCAGCCTCTTCCAGGGAGCCGCCGCGTTCGACGCGCAGTTCCTGCACGAGCTTACCCACGACATGAGGCATGCCGCCGGAATGCCGTGCCACTAGCCGTGGTGGCGCGGATCGGGAGGCGGCGCGTGGTTGAGGCAGGCGCAGTTCGTCGGAATCGTCCTGCTGGCAGGCGCGGCGGCCGGCGTCATACACGGCGCGGCCAACCTTGCCATGGCGGAGCCGTTCCTGGACATGGCCATCGAGGAGGAGAACAGGGCGCTCTTCGAGTCGGGCGAGGCGTCCGACACGGTCGAGTTCAGGGCGCAGTTCGAGCAGTACAGGATGTGGCAAAAGGGCGGGCAGGTCCTGGCCGGCGCCGTCCTCGGCGCCGCGTACGGGGCCCTGTTCGGCATCGTGTACTCCCTGTCGAGGGCGTCGCTTCCGGGTAGCCACGACGTCGGCAAGGCGCTGGCGCTGGCGGGGATCATGTGGGTGGTCGTGTTCCTCGTGCCGTTCGCAAAGTACCCGGCCGAGCTTCCCGCGACCGGCGATCCCGGCACCGTGGACGAGCGGGCGGCGCTGTACGCAGGGCTGGTCGCCGTCTCCGGCGCCGCCGCGGTCGGGTCGCACCGCCTGTACGCGGCCGCGCGGCGCGCCGCAGGGGCGGGCGGGGGGCGCAGGGCGGCGGCCGGCGCCGTCGCCGTGCTGGCGTACGCCGCGGCCGTGTCGGCCGCGTGGGCGGCGTTCCCCGGCGCCGAGGACCTCGGCAGCACTGGCTGGGAGGGGGACGGGGCCGCTGACGCGGCCGCCTTCAGGGCCGCGTCGATCGCAGGCGTCGGCGTGTTCTGGGCGTCCGCGGCCGTCATACTCGGGGCCCTGTGGCGCCGCGCCGCGCGCGGCGAGCCGGCCGAGGCCGGCCGCGTCGGCCTCGGCGGGGCGTAGCGGGCCGCCCGGGCGGGCCGCGGGGCCTCTCATTACACGCGCTTGGAATGAGTCGGCCCGTCCGCTGTTCTTAAATAGGCGCCGCATGCAAGGGCGCCGTGAAGCACGGCCTGACCCTAGCGCAGCTCAAAAAGTACGACATACTGCAAAAGGTCGTCGGCGAGCTTGCCGACACCGAGTCGCGCTCCATCATATTCTCGACCGTGAGGAGGGGCAAGACGGCCGCGGACCTGTCGCGCGACCTGCGCATACCGCTCAGCTCGGTCTACAAAAAGCTCGCCGACCTGGACGAGCTCGCGCTGATCCGCGTCGAAAAGATCGTCCTGACCGACAGCGGCCGCAGGCTGAAGGTGTACCGCTCGCGCATCAGCGAGGCGAATATTACGATAAAAAAGCCCGAGCCCGACCTCAGGCTGGTGCCGAACTGATCCTCATGGCGCGCGCCGCGTTCATCGAGGAGAGCGAGTACGACGTGACTCAAAAGATCATCGAGTCCCTGAGCAACCCGTGCAACAGGGCGGTCCTGTTCTGCGTCAGGGACCGATCGAAGGAGGCGTCCCAGATATGCGCCGAGCTCGGCGTCTCGCTGTCGGCCGTGTACAAGTCGATCGCGAACCTGGACGAGCTCGCGCTGCTCACCGTCGGCGGGTTCGTGTTCAGGGAGGGCAGGAAGATCAAAAAGTACCGCAGCCGCATAAGCAGGGTCGAGATCACGATGGACGGGATGGAGCCCGTCCTGAGCCTGCACCCCGCCCTGCCCGAGGCCGGCGGCGGCGGCGAGGCGGAGGGGTAGCGCGGCTCCGCGCCTACGTCGTCACCGCATCGAGGCGGCCCGAGGCGTGCGCCTCCCTTATCTCGCGCGCAATGCGCCGCCCCATGCTCATCGCCTCGCCGTGCAGGAGCGTATAGTACGGCGAGCCGTCCATGTAGATGTTCGTGCCCGCCACTATCCTGGCCGAGAACTCGAACGCGGTGAACGCGCCGTCGCCGTCGTACACGCCCTCGATGCAGAACGGGCCGGTCATGCCTGGGCCGGCGAGCCTGCGCGACGCGGCCACGAACCGGTCCGCCATGTCGTACGCCTCCTCCAGGAGCGACTCGCGCAGGACGATCGGCGTGTTGCCGATGACGTTGAACGACGGGACGTGCCCCGGCGGCGACGCCACCTGGACGGGGGCCGGTATGCGCGCCAGGCCCTCGATGTCCGACTCGTGCCGCTGGTCGGCGCCGAAGAACTCGGCCTCGCCGCGCAGCGGCGAGTAGAAGAACTGGAGGTACGCGAGCACGCCGGGAACGTACTCTTGTATGTACAGCCGCTCTCCCTGCGCAATGACGCCGGCGCCGACGAGCCGGCCGAGCTTGTCGTCGTACTCGGCGCGGCTCGACGCCATAAAGTACCCCTTGCCGCCGGCGGCGCCCTGGCGCTTTACGATGCACAGCGACGAGATGTCGTCGGGCGAGTCGACGCTGCGGGGCAGCCGCAGCCCGGCCTCGCGCATCATCTGCTCCTTGAGGGACCGGTCGGACTCCCAGCGCAGTATCCACCGGTTGCCAAAGATCGGCGCCCCTATCGACTCGATCTCGTCGGATCCCAGCCGCGCTATCAGGGTTCCGTGCGGCACGAGGACGGCGCCGGCTCGGCCGAGGGCCTCGGCGCACGCGCCGCCGGCCGCCTCGGCCAGGTCGTCGACCTCTACAATCTCGTCTATGAACCCAAACCGGCGGTACATGCGGGCCCGCCGGCGCTCGCAGACGAGCAGTGTGCGGAGGCCCTCGTCGCGCGCGCCCTTGAGCACCTGCAGGGCGCAGTGCGAGCCGAGCGTTGCGACCGCGGGGGGCACGGGGCGGCGCGGCTCGGCCCGCTTATGAACCGTGTGCGCCCGACACGTACGCAAAGACGTCGTCGATGAGGTCGGCCGTCACGTCGCCGCGCGCGTCGTCCGGGACGGCCCGCATGACAAAGTCGACGAGCGACGTTCCGGGGGGCAGCGAGCCTTTGGCGCCGTACAGCGAGTACGCCGCGATCCCGTTGGCCACGATCGCCACGGCCTTTTCCCTCCTGGTCAGCGGCACGCCGCGCCGCCCGCGCGGGCGGATTTAAGTCGAGTAGGGGGAGGGGCGCCCGGCGGGGAGGAAAAGCCCGGCGCAGGGAGCCCGGGCGGCGCCGGCCCCCCCCCCCCCCCCGCCGCGCCGGCGCGGCAGGTCACGCAAACTCGCTTACTATCTGAACCCCGGACTCGGCGGTTATGCCGCCCGCAAACATGGTAAAGTCGCTGTCCTTTGTGAGCAGCGCGACGGACGCCGGGCGCGCCGCGGCGGCGGCGGCGCCGCCGCTGCCGGCGCCGTCGGGCGCCGCTGCCCCCCGCAGCAGCATGATGGCCGACGCGAGTATGGACGCGTCAGCCCACTCGCCCGAGCAGCCCCCCTTGTAGGGCTTTTCGGGGACCTCCTTTCGCGACCGCCAAGAGGCCTTTGTGATCCGGTCGGCCGACATCCAGCCGGCCCACATGGCGCGCTTGGCCTCGTCGACGAGCCCCGCGTTGGGCCGCATCTTTGCGCCGCGCGCGGCCCACAGCTTGTCGAGCTTGCCCGCGGCCGCCCTGCACACCTCGACCTCCCGCGAGTGGTCCAGGAGCAGGTCGCCTATCCCGCGGGTCGAGTACAGGAGGCTGCGCGTCTCGTGGTACACCTTGAAGGTCAGCACGTACGCGCCGGACTTTATGTTCTTTTCAAAGCTCGACGCCACGCCGGACAGCTCGGCCCAGCCGCGCGGAACCGTCCTCGAGCGCGACTTGCCCAGGGCGTGCATGATCATAGCCCTGATGCACACGTTCGAGTCGACGACGAACGCGGTGCCGGCGGGGATGTGGGCCGCGCTGTGCGGCGCCCCGCCGCCGCCGCCGCCGCTGCCGCCGGCGCCCGCCGCAGCCGGCGCGGCCGCGGCCGAGGCGGCAAGCCCCGCCATCCTGTCTGCAAACCCGTCGGGCATGCGAGGATCCGTCCGAAACGCCTCGATGTACAGGGGGACCGCATCGTCGTACTTCCCGTCCTTGTCGAGCCGCATGGCCCGCTCCATTAGCCTGCCCGTCGCGATGGCCATCCGCGTCCTGTCGTCGTGCAGCGTGCCCCCGGGCGCAAAGTCGGTCCGGCCGATGCGCGCCCTGCAGTTGGCCAGCTTGCGGTGCACGTCGGCGCCCTTGCCGGCCGCCCTTGCGTACGCCGACTCGGCCCCGGCGTGCCTGCCGCTGCCTGCCAGCATGTCGCCGATCTGCACGCACTTTCCCGCGGGAATGCCGTCGTCGTCGAGCGCATGCAGGTAGGCATCCTCGGCCTCGGCATGCCGCCGCAGCGCCAGCAGGCAGTCGCCGGCGAGCACGTCGGCGGCGTACCCCGAGGCCCCGCCGCCGGCCACCTCGAGCGCCCCGAGCGCCTCGTCGTACTGGCCCAGCCTGAACCGGCACACCGCCGCCTTGTGCGCGAGGGCGCCGGCGGCGCCGGCGGCGCCCTCGATCCGCCTGCCGATCTGCTCTAGCTGCGCCCTGTTCCTGTCGACCTCTTCCCGGCACCGCTCCGCCTCGCGCCGCACGGCCCCGCGGGGGACGCCCCCGCCGCCCCCGTCCTCGATCGCGCGGAGGACCGAGTCGAACGCCCTGAGCGCCTCGCCGTAGCGCTTTTTTGTGAACAGATCCCTGGCCCTGGCGAGGCGGTCGGCCGGCGACGGTGCGGGCGGCTTTTTTGCCGCTTCCGGCGCGCCCGCGGGCGGCGCGGCCGCGGCGCGCCCCCGCCCGCGTCGGCGATGCTCGCCGCGGCGCGCCTGCGGGCGGCCGCCTGCCGCGCGCCCGGCGCCCGGCCCGCGCCGCGGGCGCCCCTGCCGCGCGCCGACCGAGCGTCGCCCCATGCGCAGCCTGCCCGCCGGCGGCGTGTTAAGTGTTTGTCGCGCGGCGCGGCGGCGCGCGGGAGCGGAATGCGGCCGGCGGCGCGCCGCGGCCCCGCTGGGGCGGCGCAGTGCGGGCGGGCGGCGCGGCCCCGACAGGGCGCCCGCCGTCAGGCCGCCGCGCCGGCGCCGGTGCGGCGCGACACGGCCCCGCGCAGCCTGCCGGCCACCTCGGATCGCTCGGCCTCCGTGAACCCCAGGACGGACAGCACGGCGTCGTCCAGGCGCGCGCGGTCATGGTCGGCGCAGTACGACCGCCAGGCCGACCCCAGGGCGTCCGCAGCCCCCCGCCCCATCCGCCCCAGGTCCGGCACGGGCGAGCGCCCAAAGTCGGAGATCAGAAACTGCAGCGCGCCCCCGCCCGCCACGTGCCCGTACGCCTCCATGTGCAGCCCGAACCACGACGATGCAAAGTGCGCCGACATGGCGTCCGCGTGGGCGCCGTTGCGGGGCGTAAACGCCGCAAAGTTGTTTCGGGCAAAGAAGCGGCCGTCGTTGCGGTACACCTTGATTCGCTTGTGCGTGAATATCGAGAGGTAGACGGGCGGCGGATCGCCCCGCAGCCCCAGCGAGTACCAGGGGATCCTTCCGCGCAGCGACGCAAGGCCGGTCACGGCCATCTCCTTCCTGGACGCGCCCCTCCTCGGGGCCACCGGCACCGACTCGGCCGCCTCGATGTACCGCAGGACGGCCCGGCCGGCGGCGGTTTCGGCCAGCCGGGCCTTGGGCAGGTCCACGCTCAGCAGGTGCTCGCGCGCGCGCCTCCCCTCCAGGCAGCCGTCGTCGGCGCGGGCGGACAGGACGGGCCGCCTGAACGCCCCGGCGATCCCGTACTCGCGCACCGCTTCCGGCGTGAGCACAAAGAACCCGTCGCGTCCGGTCTTTATGCAGGACACGACGCGCCCCGCCGCCCCCGCCGTCGTCATTGGGGCCCTCGGGGCCGGCACCGCGTCAAAGAACTGCGCAAGCCAGTTGCCCGGCTCGGCGTCCGCCTGGAGCGGCCGGGCCGCAATGCCGCCGCGCCAGGCGGCAAGTCCCTCCGGCCCGACGATCGCCGCGACGCTGATCCGGTGGCCGGGGCCGGCAGGCCCCCTTGTCAGGTGCAGCACCGCGGTCTTGATGTCGGCGCCGCCAAAGACGTTGTACGAGGGGCGCAGCAGGGCGTCGATGCGGCAGTTGTCTAGCAGGGCGCGCTGCAGCGGCAGCCCGTAGGCGTGGCTGAGCCACCCGTCGCTGGCGATGAACGCCAGGCGGCCGCCGGGGGCAAGGGCGGCCACCGAGTGGTAGTGGAAGTAGATGGCAAGGTCGCTCTTGCGAGGTATTTCAAAGCCGGGCGGGAGCGCGAGGCCGGACCCGCGGGGCAGTGCCATCGATGCCTTGCCGCGCAGCTCCTCGTGCCTTACGTACGGCGGATTTCCGACTATGACGTCGAACCCGCCGCGGCCGAACACGCTAGGAAACACGGCGCTCCAACCGCCATCCATGTTCGCCACGCTGTCGCGCACGACTATGTTGCGGGCTAGGTCGGGCGGCGTCGTCCTGCACGCGCCCTGCCCATCATCCAACAGTAGTAGCGCCAGCCTTGCCATTTCCGCCGCGCGCGGATCAACGTCCATCCCGTACAGGTTGTGCGTGACACTCCACGGCTCGCCCATTCCGGAGTCCACACGTCCACTCCCGCGCCGCTCAATTTCCCCACGTATGTCGAGCAGTGTGCACGCCGCCTCTACCAGGAACACGCCAGGGCCACACGCGGGATCCAACACTCGTATCCGATCCAACCTTGCATCGAGTGCATCCATGTCGCCGGCGTACTCGGATACAAGGGAGACGGGATCGGTCGCGGCACCGGACCTCGAGAGCCAGGATATCATGGCGTCGCGGCACAGCTGGCGCGCCACGTACGTTGGCGTGTAGAACACACCCTTGCGCTTGCGCCCCAGCCGACCGTGGCCGCTCCCCGTTGAGAAACCCTGCGCAGAACCCTCGAAGACGCGCCCAAGCGCGGCCGGGCGTGCCTTCCTCCCGAGGCCATGTGAAGACATTGCGAGTAGGTTCCCGATCAAAGGGCTAAGGTAGCGGTGCCGCTCTTCCAGATCCCCGGCAACTCCGCTTGGGCTTCCTTTGCCCCCCGCCCCGAGATCGTCGAAGAACTCGGCGGGGCGCAGGTCTAAAAAACGCGCGCCAGGCGGCAGCAGTTCACCGAACATCCCGCCGCTAGGCCCTGACGCGGCCCGGGCCAGGGGCCCCCTGCCAAAGCCCGGGAGCATCTCGCCGGCAATGTACTCCCACACGCGTGCCGACCGGTCGTCAAGCCTTCCATCTAGGGCACGGGCCACATCCTCTGCGAATGCGTTCCCGGCAGCGTAGGGGCCAGGTCCCCTGGCGAGGAAGGCTGCAGCAAGGCGGGTCACAAAGTCTTGTGCAGAGCCTGCTGCAACGTCCGCTCCCATTCCGAACGACTCGAACTCCCTGGCCAGCATCAACCTAGTGTGCATGCACAGATTGTGGAACTCTTCGGCCGCATCGCCGCCGTTGCCGTCGCTGCTAGGCACGGGAAGTCTCAAGGGCAGTGGCATCCGCCGCCCCGCACATGGGCCCGATTAAATGTAGTTTGGAAGAGTACGATGCTAGTGGGGGCGTAGACGACGTAATTCCACTCCACTGTAGCAACAGCGCTGCAGGGATGCGACAATTTAGAAGGACCCGGGGGTTGTATAGGGCTTCTCACCGATGTTGTGGTTGTAAATCCTAACCAGACTTGGTCCAAAAAGCTGTTGCAGCATGGGATATGGACATGCAGCGCCCCCGCAGAGCGGGTCGCGGCATGTGCCCCTCTCCCCCCGTTCCCCGCCCTTGTCACTTTGCCAGGAGTATGGACGGCAGGTTTGCAAGGAACTTGTCCGGAAGATCGGAGCTTGCAAGCTGGTGCGGCAGCTCGGCGCGCCTTTCCGCGGGAAGCACCGCCTCCCTCCTCTCCCTCAGGTCCTCGGCGGTCGGTATTCTGACCCTCTCGCTGAACTGCGTCTCCTTGTAGCAAAAGTGCTCGCCCTCGCCGACTTGGCCATGTCTCGCCGGCCTCCCTTCTGTCGACCCTGCGGGTCGTCACCCTCGTGTACGAGTACGGAGTGACGGGGGTGATCTCGCCGGCATTGATTGCCTCGCCGATCGTCTCGGCGGCGTGGCTGCGGCTCCGGATCTGCTTGTTTGCGACGGCCGCCTTGACGGAGGGCCACTGGGCCTCGGCGATGTTGTCGTTCGGCGTGTACTTTAGGGTAAAGTGCAGCTTTAGCCGATGCGCGTTTTCCTTGGCGTATGCCTTGACCTCGTCGGACACATGGTAGCTGGCATAGTCCAGTATGATCAGCACCTTGCCGAACAGCGCCAGGAGCCGCTCGCAGAACGCTATGAACTCCTTCCCGTTGCCGGCCTCGGCCACCCTGAGGTAGAAAAAGCCCTCCCCCACGCCTCCAAACACGCCCTGGCCCGTTCGACGGCCGAGTCCGCGATCGCCTCGAGCGCAGGCCCAGCGTCTTGCACGTGTTGCAGTACGCCTGAATGTGGGCCTCGTCCCCGGATATTATGACAAAGCCCTGCCGGGCGTACTTTAGGATCACTGCGCGCGTCTCCCTCTGAAAGTCGGCGCGCTCCTCTTCGCTTGCCGCCTTTGGGTGCCTCGGCCGCGGCGTCTTGAGCACGATGCCCATCTCGTGAAAGTTCCTCACGGCGGCGGCGTAGCTGATCTTTACGTTGAACCTCTTCTTGGCGTGGAGCCAGAGGTCCTTGTACGTCCACACGTCGGTCTTGTAGCCGAGCGCCCGCGGGCCCTTGTGGACGTCCTTGACCAGCGCCGCGCGCTGCCTGCGGGTCAGCAGCCGCTCTCCCCCCTTTGCTATGCGCCGCGGGATGCCCTTGGGTCCCATCTTCCGCGCGGTGGCTATCCAGCGCCGCACGGTCTCGGGGTTTTCGCCCGTAAAGTCGGCTATCTCCTTGATCGTCCTGCCCGCCTTGTAGCTGTAGGCGACCAGGTACCTTGGGACGTTCCTTGGGTCCTTTTCCTCCTTCATCAGGCGCCTGAGCTCGTCAAGCGTCATGCCTGGCAGGAACTCGTCGCCTGCCACCACCGATCGTCGGCCCATGCCTCCACCCGCCGCCTGTGTACTTAATGATGAGGGTCAATTTTCGTCCACCAGGGGTCAATTTTTCCACACAATCGTTGCGAGGCCCTATAGAACCCGACACTGACAGTGACGTTCATCAATAGAACAGCAGGCCTGGCCTGTTCGCATTCTGGCCCGAAGCGCCCCCGACAAACAACCCCATCGAATTGTCTCCACGCAAGCCGTTTGTCCTACACAAAGTATGGCGAGAGTGACAGTGGCTGCCATCATCCTGATCATGTCGAACTTGTCGACTTGAAGGTGACGCAGCATCTGTGGGGTTTCTAGATGGCCAAAATCACGAGGCGTCATTGACCCGGAATCGTCCGGACCGACAAGAACTACGGCATCTACCCACAGTGTCAAGAATGGCATGGTGTATTCAATCGCCACAGATGTGACCGTCATCTAGCATGATTTATCCCCCAAACTTTAATGTTATTCATCTGTTGTAGGTGTGACATGGTGTGGGAGCAACTGTGAACACGCATTGTCAATTAAGGCCGAAACGCCATCCATATTAAGCGCGCTTTTGATCCTGATTCTACAGGTTTGTGTTTTTACAGTGTCTAGTTCAGAGTATGCCTTGGCAGACACATCCTCGGCGCGCCTTCCGAGGGATGCTAAATTCTTGTGCAGATCATTTGAAGGATCGTACCGTGGTATAGGAACAGTTCTCCATATATGCGCACTAAAATGCCTATCGCTTCTGCGCGCTGCCTTGAATGCAGGAAGCAGTGAGTTGGCATTGAGTACTGCCATGAGAAAGAATGATTCGTTGCGTGATGCACATGGGACGTAGAACAGTTGGGTTGTCACTACGTGACGGTTGTCACTGAGCCTAGCCGCGTACAAATTGTCTCCGGCCGTATTGTATACTATGTAGTCACCGCGGCGTCCAAGTTGTGAAAGTAGCTTGTTGTTGAAGTTGGCCTGTTTTTTCAGGGTTTTTGGTGTAGAGTCACCCTTTCCACAATTGTCTTTGTAGAGATCCGTGTGGTTCTTCCACAATCGATTTGTATCAGCTGACTCGTCCCAGTCATCATTTCTTAGAGGCAATATACAATCGAAAGTGGTAGGCAACAAATAGTTCATTAGGTTTTCTGTCGATACACATTCCCAGATCCAGTCAGCAGGCACTGTTCCACCCTGCGAGCCAAGTTGTGACCACGGCCGTTTTGAAGACGGACGCGTGTAGACTTTGACGTTGCCACTCCCTACAGCCTTTTTCGAGTCGACCACCAGAAGGCAGTATGGTACTAGCGTGGCCCCGTTCCTAGCCACGGGTCGCCCCCTGTCGTCCACCCACTCAGATGCGCACTCGGGAAACCGGACAGGGGAATAGTCCCACTTTGTCTTAGCCTCTGCAATCTCCCATGTATCGTGATCATTGAGTAGCCTGCGGGGAAGTTTGTCGAGGGAGCCAGGCTTTTCGTCTACATCAAAAAACGTAGCACATGTAGGGGTGTTGGGGAACGGGAGCCTCTTCAAGTTCCATGTACAACTTATCCCGGCGCCCAGTTTCTTGCGGAATGCTTCCCACCCCCCCCCCCCCCCAAGGGATCCGTGCGGCAAAACCCAGCCACTTTTCGTAGCGTCGTCCTTCATGTACAGCTGCAAACACCGATCGACGAACAGCGACGAGATGTCAAAGCTTGTAGCCACCTTCCCGCCCGTCCACAGCCCAAGGTGCACCGCCATGTCCTTGATTTCACTCTGACGAGATTCGACTAGGATGGCGTTGTATCGGACCCAAGGAGGGTTTGAGACGATACAACCGGCAGATCCTAGCAGATTCATCGGGCCGGCTTGATTGAGTATGTACCACTTCCACACGCCGTCCTCCTCGTGGCGGATTATCTCTTTGAGTTGATTGTGCGCTTCTAGCAGCTGGTCGTAGTTATAGTTTTCCAAGGATGCGCCCAAGCCGTTCGTCATATCCAAGTTGTTTCTAGCGGTTTCCACGAACATTGCGACGTCTTTGGTGGACCTCGTGAACCAACGCGGGAGATTAAGGTACCGCCCAGTAGGAGACACGAGTGCCAAGACATCGCCTTTTATGTCGTATCTGTAGAGCTTTGATTCGGGCCTTTTTGTGAGCAGGGAGTCGCCCTGGTAGACTACAATGTCAGAGTCCGACGCCTCTGGCAACAGTCTGCGCATGTTGGCGCGGGACATCTCCACCGCCACGGGGTGAATGTCGATCCCTCGCACGACGCCGCATGCAAGTCGAGCCATGTCCTGGCGCTCCATTCCGGAGTCCGCCGCGGGCTTCGATTCCAATATCCGCTTTGCCGCATGGTACAAGAATGTTCCCGATCCACAGCACGGATCTACCACATGCAACAGGGGCTTGCCCGCGTTGTAGTTTCCGATCTGGTCCTGGATGAAATCGTCGTCTATCACCTTTTGGCAAATCAGGTCTGCTAGCCAGTCCGGCGTGTAGTATTCGCCATATATCTTGCGCTGTATGTCTGGAACGTAGTCGTGGTACAGGGATCTCAGTATGTCGCCGGACTGCTGCCTCCAGTTGTACCTGTCTATTATGGACTTTAGTCGATCCATCTGATCCATGTTGACCCAATTGACGAACCCCTCGGTGATCTTTTCTTCGTCGTATTTTGTGCCCGAGTAATATATCATACGGGAAATCAGGATAAGCATCGTGTGCAACACAAATGTTTCGTTGACTTCTGTGCTCGGGGCATTTCCGCTGGCCTTTAGCTGGTCAAGCCACAACAGTTGCTGCGTCTTTGTAGACTGGAATGCCTTGCGCGTGGTGTACATGGCCTGGAGATCGTGCCGGATATCTCCGAACTCGCTGGACATGTCTGCTGTTGCCCATTCTTTGCCCACGGCTTTCCGGTTGAGTAGTATTTTGAGGTTTTCCAAGTCTTTCCTTCCAAGTTCTCTCCCCTGCCAGTATGAGTTGGGGCGCGCATCATCCCTGCCCTCTTTTGGCGCCCACTCCCAGGCCCACCACTTCTGCCCATCTGTCAATATGCCAAGCCACGGTATGCTGTTGTCGACATCCCCGATCAAGTGCCGCTGCTCCCGCGGGCGCTCGTCTATGATGTACCTTTCAAGCTGCTCAAACGCACTCTCGTCCCTTCTGGAGCCAGACCCACGAAGGCACGGGCCATCCTTCAACCGCCCTTCCTTCTTGGTTTCTATTATAACGCGGCGGTTTGTCAGGTACAAATCGACCGGGCCGTTGTTCTGGGTCCGATATTCCGCCCTTATTGACCTCTCGGGTATGCCTATGTGATGCAAATATGATCGGATGTACGCCCTGCGATCTGCTTCGTTTTTTGAGGGCGGGTTCAAGAGTGTCTTTTCAATGTCGTGCAAGGTCGTTGCGGACTTCATGACCCACGTCACCCCGCCGTCGCACAAAAGGTGCTGCCCATGCACGGCCCCCGTAGACCCGGTATAAATCAGCTGCGGGGGGGAGAACTGCAATGCGGGAAATGGGGCGGGCGTACTGCACGCCCAAGCGCGGTGCCTTCCCACTCCCTTACGCCCTAAAAGATAGCGCGGTGCCGCGCGGGGCCGTGCCCAGCACCCTCCACCAGTGTTGAAAATGAATCATCGCGCATAGTCTCTGTGCATGTGGCTGGCCGATGTCTCGGCCTATTAGTAGCGGCTGGCTCGCTACTCGCGCAAGCTCGTAGCATACACCACCGCCCTATCAAAGCAGTCTTCTACTGCCGGCCTTGGCCTTACGGCTGGGCGTCTTGTCTCGGGATGGGATTCGTGCTTAGATGCTTTCAGCGCTTAGCCCAAATGGCTTAGCTGCCCGGCCTGCCCTGTAGGACAACCGGTAGACCAGCGGCCACGCTGCTCTGTTCCTCTCGTACTAGGAGCAACTTCCCCTCAGACGCCCGTGCTTCCATCAGGCAGAGACCGACCTGTCTCACGACGGTCTAAACCCAGCTCATGTTCCCTTTTAATAGGCGAGCAGCCTCACCCTTGGCCCCTGCTGCAGGACCAGGATAGGAAAAGCCGACATCGAGGTACCAAACCGCGGGGTCGATAGGAGCTCTCGCCCGCGACGAGCCTGTTATCCCTGGGGTAATTTTTCTGTCACCTCCGGGCCCCAATAGTGGGCGCACGAAGGATCGCTAAGCCAGACTTTCGTCTATGGATTCCGTGCGTTTGGAAACCCATTCAGTCTGGTTTTTGGCTTTGCCCTCTTCAGCGGATTTCTGACCCGCTTGAACCAAACTTTGGGCCCCTTTGATATCTTTTCAAAGGGGTGCCGCCCCAGCCGAACTGCCCACCTGCACATGTCCCCGGTCTTCACCGGGTAAGCAGTACTGCAAGAAAGGTCTGGTGTTACATCGGCGTCCCTTGCCGCCCCGGAGAGCGGCAAGAAAAGACTCCCAGATACCCTGTGCAGTCCTTACTATACTACAAGCACAAGCTGCAGTAAAACTCCACGGGGTCTTCTCTCCCCGATGGAAGGCGATGGACTGTTCGTCCACCTTATGTGGCTTCACCGGGTTGTAGGCGGGGACAGTGGGGCTCTCGTTGTTCCATTCATGCGCGTCGGAACTTACCCGACAAGGCATTTGGCTACCTTAAGAGAGTCAGAGTTACTCCCGGCGTTAACCGGCCCTTAGCTCGGTTGAACCCAAGTTTTAGGTACCGGCACCGGCCAGGATTCAGCGACTATACACATCCTTTCGGACTAGCAGTCGCCTGTGTTTTTATTAAACAGTCGGAACCCCCTTGTCACTGCGACCTGCTTCCGCCATTCCTCATGACAGATGCAGGCATCCCTTATACCAAAGCTACAGGACTAATTTGCCGAATTCCCTCGCCATACGGTATACCCGTAGCACCTTAGCTTGCTAAGCCAGCGCACCTGTGTCGGATCTCGGTACGAGCGCGCGGGCAGCTAGCCGCGCGGCCTTTCATGGTCTCCTGGAATCGGGAAAACTCTGCCGACGCAGAGCCGCTACCGCCTCGGGCCGGTTCTCGCCATTACGGCACTCCCCGGCCCTCGGACGGTTGGATACAATTGACTTGTAAATCCCCTATCCGGAAGCGAGCCGCGCGGTTCAAACGCTCCCCGCGCGGTACTGGAATATTAACCAGTTTCCCTTTCGAGGCGCTCTGTTGAGGCGCCCCTTAGGATCGACTAACTCCAGGCTGATGACGCATTGCCTGGAAACCCTTGCGCTTTCGGTGACGCGGATTTTCACCACGCTATGCTGTTACTGCCGCCAGGATCTGCAATAGGAGCCGGTCCACAGGACGTCACCGCCCTGCTTCTTCCCGACCACTACGCCAACCTACCGCAGCGCGCCCCATTGGCGCGCGCCCGGAGTATCGGTGGTCCGCTTTAGCCCCGTCCGTTTTTGTGGCGCCCCCACTTGGCAGGTAAGTTGTTACACACTTTTTAAAGGATAGCTGCTTCTGAGCTTACCTCCCTGCTGTCTTGGCGACGACACGCACTTTGGCTTGACACTTAGCGGACACTCTGGGACCTTAACTCCGGTCTGGGTTAAACCCCTCTCGGTCGTGAACCTTACGTCACACGAACCCGTGTCCGTGCTTCTACGGCGTGCATCCGTTCGGAGTTTGAATGGGCGGTGAGGAGTCTCCTCCCCGCGCCGCCCTATCAGTGCTCTACCGGAAACACCGCCTCTGCACAGCACGCCCTGCGAGACGCTTCGGTTGGAACTAGCAAGCGCCAGTCTAGATTGGTTTTTGACCCCTATTCCCAAGTCACACAAACGATTTGCACGTCAGAACTGCTGCAGACCTCCAGCGGGCTTTCGCCCGCCTTCATCTTGCTCAGGAATAGATCGACTGGCTTCTAGCCTTACCGCCATGACTCTACGCACTTTCACACGCTTTCCCTCGCTCTCGCTGCGGAAATTCGGTTTCCCTTCGGCTCCGCCCCTAAAGGCTTAGCCTCGCCATGGCGGCAAGCTCCCTGGCCCGTGTTTCGAGACGGAACGCGCGACGCTGACGACATGGGCCCCGCTGTTCAGCCCCGTTGCCAGGGCCTCCCATGCGAGAAAAGTCGCCTTTGGCGCCGCGCACGTCTGTAAGCAATAGGTTTCATGCACTTTGAACCCCCCTCACGGGGTACTTTTCAGCTTTCCCTCACGGTACTAGTGCACTATCGGTCTTGAGAGATATTTAGCCTCTGATGCTACTTTCACCAGTATTCACTGCCCACTACCAAGGACAGCTACTCGGGCGTCGGCCATGGACCCCCACCGCTTCGCCTACGGGGGTTTCACCCTCTCTGCCGTGCGATCCCACGCACTTTGGCTACGTTCGGGGCCCGCAAGGGCCGCGCCAAAACACCACATCTCTGCCGCGTTGCCGCGGCAGATTCGGTTTGGGCTGTTTCCTTTTCGCTCGCCGCTACTTGGGAAATCTCGGTTGATTTCTCTTCCTCGTGGTACTAAGATGCTTCAATTCCCACGGTTCGACCTCCGCCGCAAGGGCGGAGTGCGCAATTGCGCAGGATTCCCATTAGGACATCTCGGGATCAACGGGTGCGTGCACCTACCCCGAGCTTATCGCAGCTTGCCACGTCCTTCGTCTCTCCTCAAGCCGAGCAATCCTCCTATTGCCGTCTTTACACCGGCTTATCAGCCACATATTACACGACTATGCGCGATGATCATCGCCGCGCCCCCTTGCGAGGGGGGCGGGCTACATCCTTCATACGCCACTCTCATGGCGCATTGCATCCGATGCATGCGCGAAGACGCGGCGCCGCCGGCGGGGCCATCAGGCCCCGCCGGCGGGCGCCGCTAGTGCATCCGCCACCCGTTTGCGCGGTGTTACTAAGGAGGTGATCCGACCGCAGGTTCCCCTACGGTCACCTTGTTACGACTTTTCCCTTGTCGCCTACCTCAAGTTCGATAACGCCAATGAGACGCCACCTCGCTAAAGGCAAACTTCAATGAAACGACGGGCGGTGTGTGCAAGGAGCAGGGACGTATTCACTGCGCGGTAATGACACGCGGTTACTAGGGATTCCATATTCGTGAGGGCGAGTTGCAGCCCTCAGTCATAACTGTGATAGCGTTTGGGGATTGCCTCCACCTTTCGGTTTCGGAGCCCATTGTCACTATCATTGCAGCCCGCGTGTGGCCCCAGAGTTTCGGGGCATACTGACCTGCCGTGGCCCTTTCCTTCCTCCGCATTAACTGACAGCGGTCCCTCTAATTATCCCCGCTGCTCCGGAGAACAACGGTGGCAACTAGAGGCAAGGATCTCGCTCGTTACCTGACTTAACAGGACATCTCACGGCACGAGCTGGCGACGGCCATGCACCACCTCTCAGCTTGTCTGGTAAGGTCTTCAGCCTGACCTTCATTCTGCTGTCTCCCCGGGTAAGATTTCTGGCGTTGACTCCAATTGAACCGCAGGCTTCACCCCTTGTGGTGCTCCCCCGCCAATTCCTTTAAGTTTCATACTTGCGTACGTACTTCCCAGGCGGCAAACTTAACGGCTTCCCTGCGGCACTGCACCAAGCACAACCTGATGCATCACCGAGTTTGCATTGTTTACAGCTGGGACTACCCGGGTATCTAATCCGGTTTGCTCCCCCAGCTTTCATCCCTCACCGTCGGACGTGTTCTAGTAGACCGCCTTCGCCACAGGTGGTCATCGGCAGTTCACCGGATTTTACCCCTTCCTGCCGAGTACCGTCTACCTCTCCCACTCCCTAGCTGCGCAGTATTCCCGGCAGCCCATACGTTGAGCGCATGGATTTAACCGAAAACTTACGCGGCCGGCTACGGATGCTTTAGGCCCAATAATCCTCCTGACCACTCGAGGTGCTGGTTTTACCGCGGCGGCTGACACCAGAACTTGCCCACCCCTTATTCGCCGGTGCTTTTGGGACCGGCAAAAGATTCCCTTAGCGGGAAACACTCGGATTAACCTTGTCGTGCTTTCGCACATTGCAAAGGTTTCTCGCCTGCTGCGCCCCATAGGGCCTGGGTCCGTGTCTCAGTACCCATCTCCGGGCTTCTCCTCTCAGAGCCCGTATCTGTTATAGCCTTGGTGGGCCATTACCTCACCAACAAGCTGATAGAACGCAGTCCCACCCTGCGGCGATAAATCGTTTGGGCCATGAACCGTTCCAGGCATCATGGCCTATCGGGTATTATTCTCAGTTTCCCGAGGTTATGCCCGTCCACAGGTTAGGTTGACTACGTGTTACTGAGCCGTCTGCCTTGCTTGCGCAATGACTCGCATGGCTTAGTATCAATCCGATAGCAGTCAGGTCCGGCAGGATCAACCGGATTCTTAGGATTTTTTGAAAGTACACGCGCTTGGAATGGCGGATGCACTCGTCTTCGCACATCAGAGACGATCCCTCGATCGCCTCCTCATGTTGTATGCGCGACTGGAGGCCGACGGTTCAACGAGTGGCTCTGTACCACACCTCGCCGACGGCGCCGCTTCTGCGTCACGTATGCGCTGGGCGGCGCCGCGCGTCGGTATATAAGGATAACGGGCGGGGCGATCGCGCTAGGCGTCGCGCGGAGGGGTAGAGGGGGCGCCGGGGGGGGTGCGAGGGGGCGCCGGGCGCCGGGCGCGGCCGGGGCAGGGACGGAGGGGGCGCCGGGCGCCGGGCGCGGCCGGGGCAGGGACGGAGGGGGCGCCGGGCGCCGGGCGCGGCCGGGGCAGGGACGGAGGGGGCGCCGGGCGCGGCCGGGGCAGGGACGGAGGGGGCGCCGGGCGCCGGGCGCGGCCGGGGCAGGGACGGAGGGGGCGCCGGGCGCGGCGGGAGCCCTAGCGGCAGAAACCCTGCGATCCCGCCGAAGACCCAGGCGGCCCGTGGCGCAGGCTGCGGCCCCGATCGCGATCGACCGCTCCGGGCGCAGCTGTTATTACGCCGGCATCCGCGGCGCAACCCGTGCCGACGGACGGAGGGTGCACCATATGCGGCCAGGTCATGACGCTGCGCAAGATGCGCGGCCACCTGCTGGGCCACTTTGGAGAGATGGCAGGCAAGCGGCCGCCCTCCGGCGGCGCCTGCCTCGTACGAATCACCGGCTACAGCCCAATACGGCACTGGCTCTACGTCCGTATCGGGGCGCGCGCGACGCTACGCACGCTCGACGCCCTGCTCAGGGATGTGTGGGTCGACTGCTGCGGCCACCTGAGCTCGTTCAGTACGAGAGATGTGTCGTACGAGTCGTCGCCGTCCATGGACGACTTCGACTACAACGACCGCGAGACGGCGACGATGGACGTGGGCGCGGCCAGGGTCATTTCCGAGTACGGCTCGCTCCGCTACGAGTACGACTACGGCACGACGACCGAGCTGTTCGTCCAGATGGCCTGCGCGTGCCCGGCCGCCGGCATGGGGCCCGACAAGGTGGAGCTCGTTGCAAGGAACGTCAACATCCCGTACGACTGCACGGAATGCGGCGGCAAGGGGACGGCGGCATGTCTGTGCGTCAACTGCACATGGGAGGAAAGGGACACCATAATGTGCGCCGCCTGCGCAAAGGGGCACAGCCACGGCGAGGGGAATGACAGCGAGGAGACCCACCTCCTTTCTGTTACCAACTCCCCGCGCATGGGCATGTGCGCATACCGCGAGTACTATGGGTAGCGGGGGGCGCCCGGCTTTTGCCTTTGGATACCCTCAGGATCGCGGCGCCGCGCCCCTGCCGCCGGCGCCGCCCTTGGTGCGCGCGTCCGCGGGCCAACCCGCGCCGCGATCTGAGCGTCCGTCGACGGGCCCCGCCGGCGCCGCGCCGGCGCCGGCGCCAGCCCCGGCAGAGGCGGCGCCGCGGCTGTAGGTGTCTAGAAAGGCGCTGAACATCCTCGCCCCGATCGCTAGCGGGAATGAGTTGAGCCAAGCGCCGAACAGGTTGGGCGGCCGTCCAGCATCTAGGCGGAACTTGTCCGCGGCCGCCCTGTATGGCCCCATGTGGTCCTTGATCACGTCAAAGTGCCTCGAGAACGCCTGCGGATCCAGCTTTTTGATTGCCGAAAAGGCGTCCTCGGCGCACTCCCTCTTCGAGGACCCTTCGCCGCATTCCAAGAACCGCTCGCACGCGCATGCCAGCACCATCCTGTCCCGTCCAGAGGGACGGGGATCCCTCGAAGCGGTCCTGTATGCGGCCGAGTCGCCCCCGGTCGCCGCCCAGCGCCACCTCGGCGTAGTGCCGGACGGCCCGACCGAGGCCCCCGTCGCCGGCGTCGGAGGGGTCAGGCCCATCCCCGCCCGCGATGACCCTAAAGCCGGCCGACGGCCACGGCTTTTTTCCGGGCGGGTAGAACAAGAGGCGGCAGTGCGCTTGCCTGCCGGCATCGGCAGCTACCGAGGAGAACTGCACGAGGCGGGCCGACGGGGGCAGCAGGGACAGAAATTTCTGGGCCAATTCAGGGTCGTTGCCGGACGGCACGGCGACGCGCTCGCCGTCGAGCAGCGACCGTAGCGCGCCTGCGAACACGAGCCTCAGCGCGTGCACGTCGGAGGGGGAGGGAGGGGGCGGCGTGCTTGACGGGTCGAGTTCGACAGGAGGGAGGACGCCGCGCAGCTTCCGGCTCCCCGGATGCAGCGGCGCTAGGGACCTCGTGTCGTATCCGATCCGTGCAAAGGCGGGCCTGGAAACGACTAGGACATGGCTGCACAGCGTGTCCATCCTGCCGTCGTACCCTGCCCCTATGTTCCTCGCGTGGCAGTACGCCACGTTGCCGCCCGCCAGGTCCACGAGGGAGTGCGATTCCGCAAGGGACTCTGGCCGGATTCCCGGTGGGATGAAGTGAGGACCGAGGTACGACTCGATTCCGTCGTCAATACCGCGGCTTTTTGCCACCACCTGGTACCCCTTTTTCCCGCGCACGTTGGCCGTCGTGTAGATCAGCTGCTCGGCCTTCATGTTCAACGTCACCGCGGATTCACAAGCCAACTAATAATCTTAAGGTACGCGCCGCTTGAGTATCTGAGCGGGACGGCAAGGCGCGCGGCCGGCACCTGCTCGTCGTCGCCACCCTTGTCGGGCCCGTCATCGTCGGGATCGCGCGCGTCGGAACCGGCCTGCTGCTGGAGGTTATGGCCACCGGGTCTATTGTCGTCTTGCGCTGAGCGAGCGTCGCCCGTCATCACGTGCACCTTGAAGTAGGCACGCGGGCCAGAATGTGTTACCCGGAGAGTCGACGCCAAGTCGGGATACATGCCTGCAAGCTCGTGAGCCGGCTTTTGCGCCAGTTCGGCCGGAAGAGCATCGCCTTTGGTGAAGACGAGTGCGATGGGATCCATGAGGCGCCCATCCGGATCCAGGAGGCGCATCTTGCTTTTGATTGCGCAGATTGCTTTTATCGCATTGATCGCCCGCGGCTTGTCGGCGTCCCACCTGTCCACATCCTCACAGCTGATCACCAGGACGTATGTCGTAGCGTGGGCGATGTACGAGCCGTCCCCTTGCAACAATTCCACGAGTGACTCGTCAATGCCGTTAGGAAGAGATCGCGATAGGCGCTCAAAGTAGCTATGGCCCGAGACGTCGCGCAGCGCCAGCCCTATTGCTGACGGCGCACCCTTCATTCGGTGCAAGTCTATCCTCAGAGCAGGATATTCACCCTTGACGGTCGGCGACGGAAAGAGCCCGCCCTTCATGCTGCGGATGGCCTCGTTGATTTCGTCGTGCCCGGAAACCACCAGAGCGTCCCACCGCCCGTTGCTGAACGGCACCCACTTGGTCGAGAGGGTGTGCTTGAGGAGCGCGGCGACCACCGTCTTGCCCGAGCCGACTTCCCCCAAGAATGCGACCGTCTTGTCAACGCCTGGCCGCGGTTGTGTTTCATGAATCAGGCGGTCGGCCTCGGGATTCGGATTGCCGCTGCTCTCTTCCCCACCTTGCGCCAATTCAGACATTGAAAGCCGCACAAGGCCTAATATATAGGGAGTCAGGCAATCGCGATCCACTTCGCAGGCCCGTGGGCAGTATTTTATTGACCGCCCCCAATATGCCCCCTGCCCCCACTATGGGGCATGGGCAGGGACGCCGACCGTGCGCCGACCCGGTCAAGTCCATGGCAGACAGGCGGTACAGGATTCCTGATGCGGGCCTGTGCGGTCCTGGCAGAAGTGGGGGGGTGTGCAAAGCCCCGCAGAGACATGACGCAGGCGCAGATTGCAGCCGTGTTCATGATCGACGCGCGCATCCGCCGGACATGGACGGCGCGGTACTTGGCCCAGGGCGTAAGCGGCCTCAGGGCGCGCGGCGGCCAGGGGCGCAAGCCGGCCCGTCCGGCGGGGAGAAGCGCGCGGCGATCAAAATGGCCAAGGGGCAGAACGGACTCCAAGGCGCCCCCTAGGAAGAGTCAGGCAAGTGCGGGGCGTGTAGGGGGCCGTCGAGTCCAAGGAGCCTGCGGCCGCCGGCCCCCGAACGCACCGGCGCGCGGCAGCCCAAGGGCATGCGGGGCGGGCATGTCATGCCCCGGCTGCGGCACGGACGTCCGCGGGCCGCCTGCGCGGTCGTCGTGCAAGCTGCGGGCGATCTCCCCTCCCCTCCCCGCTCGCACGACCCTTCAACGTGTCGGCCATCAAACAGTCCTCGTCTAGGCGTCAACGAGGCAGGGCATCTTGCGGCAGAATGTCTTTATGGCCTTGGACGGTAGCGCCCCCGTGAAGTCTGACGAGGGGCGCCCCCGCGAGGGAGGGGCGACAAGCCGCTTAGTGCATGCTGCGACGGGAGGGTCCGGGGCCGGCGCCGCCGGCTTGCGCACCATGGCTGCGCTCGAGGACGACACGGCAGCCGCGGGCAGGCTGGACATCGATGCGTCGATGCCGCTGCTGTCGGAGATAAGGCAGGCCGTCGATGCGGAGGTTTCCAGGCACGATGGCCGCATCAACCATGGCGCGCTGGAACGGCTCAGGAGGGGCGTCGCTTCCGCGATAGACTCGGCCGTGGCGCGAAAGGCGGCGCGGCATGTCGCGATACTAAAGGCCATACGGGACTCGTTTCTGGCCATGCCGCACGTGCGGGCCGTTGTATACCAGCCCATAGGAAAATACGCTTGGAAGGTAGCCTTCGTGCACGACAACGAAGACGACTATGCCGAGATATACAAGATCACCGACAGGATAATAGAAGTGGAGAAGACGCTGGACGGCTTCATGGATCCCCGCATACTCACCGTGGACTATGTAGAGAGGGACGGGCTAGGCGGCTGGGGAACCGTCATATTTGACAGGCGGTACGAGGGCGTTGATGATCAAAAGCGCGAGAGGGCCTAATATTTTTATAGCGTCGGGCGGAGCGCGGAACCGGTACGAAGCCAATGGCGATCAAAAGCGCGAGAGACCGCCTGGACCAGGCGGATCACAACGAGCATGCACGCGCGGCACTCCGTGATCCCGCAGTGCACGACTGGCGTGTGACTATGACGTTTTACGCCGCGTTGCATCGCGTCAGGGCCCATTTTCACGCGATCGGCATGCGCACTCCTTCAAGCCACTCCGAGATGAGGTCCCAGATAGCGCGGCATGTGCCAGAGATAGCCGAAGCGTATAACAAGCTGTACGCGCTGAGCATAAGAGCCCGCTACACCGAAGGCGCCGAGGTCGGCGCCGAACAGGAAGACGAGGCGGCCGGCTTTTGCGCCCAGGCAGCGGCCGGCATGCGGCGGCCGACGGGCAGGCGGGGCGGGCGGGGCGGGGCGCCGACTAGCGCGCGAAAAGACGGCACGCCGGATCCTGTGGCCGCCGCCGTTCCCGCGCAGGAAGGGGACCGCGCGCGCAGCCGGCGCCCGCATCCGGTGCCGCCCTTGCGCGCCCACGGCGCGGCGCTCCGCCAGGCGGCGGCAGACCGAATAAATTGCGGCGGCCCGGCGCGCGCGCATGGGCGCTGGCGGAGGCGGCGGGGCGGACCCGAGGGCCGCGCCCGGCAGCGCCGCCGTCGACGAGTACAGGCGCAGGACCCCCCTCTCCGCGCGCGCGTTCGCCCGCTCGCGCGAGCTGCACGTGAACGGCGTCCACCACAACATACGCTTCTTCGAGCCGTACCCGTTCGTGGCAAGGTCGGCGTCGGGCAGCCGCATCGCCGACATTGACGGCAACTCGTACACGGACTACTGGATGGGCCACTGGAGCCTGATTCTGGGCCACGCCCCGCGCCCGGTCGCCGAGGCCGTGTCGGGACAGCTCGGCAGGGGGTGGATGCACGGGACCGTCAGCGAGCCGGCGATGGACCTCTCCGAGGCGATACGGGGGGCCGTGCCGGCTGCCGAAAAGATCCGGTACGCGTCGACGGGGACCGAGGCGGCCATGTACGCCGTGCGCCTAGCGCGCGCGCTGACGGGGAGGCGGACGGCGGCAAAGGTCGACGGCGGCTGGCACGGGTACGCGTCCGAGCTCCTCAAGGCGGTCAACTGGCCGTTCGGCGAGCCCGAGAGCGGCGGCCTCGTCGACTCGGGGCACGTCGCGTCCGTCCCGTACAACGACCTGGACGCGTCGCTCGAGGCGCTGCAGGGCATGCGCGGCGACCTGGCGTGCATTGTCGTCGAGCCCGTCCTGGGCGGGGGAGGGTGCATTCCGGCCGACGAGTCGTACCTGCGGGGCCTGGAGGAGTTTGCGCGGCGCAGCGGGGCCCTCTTCATCCTCGACGAGATCGTGACGGGGTTCAGGCTGCGGTACGGCTGCGCCTACGAGCCGATGGGCCTTGATCCCGACATCGTCCTGCTCGGCAAGATAGCCGGCGGGGGGTTTCCGGTCGGGGCCGTCTGCGGAAGGGACGAGGCCATGCGCGCGTGCGACGCGGGGCCGTCCGGGCCGGAGAGGGGGCAAAGGTCGTACATCGGGGGCGGGACGTTCTCGGCGAACCCTGCGAGCATGGCGGCCGGCGCGGCGACGCTCGGCGAGCTGCGCCGGCTCGGGCCGCCCCTGTACGAGCGGCTGGCCGTCATGGGGCGGCGCGCGCGAGGGCGGCTGGCCGGCGCGTTCGGCGGGGCGGCCACGGTGACCGGCACGGGATCGCTTTTCATGGCGCACTTTGCAAGGGGCGGCGGGGAGGGGCGGCCCGTAAGGAGCGCGGCCGACGCGGCGGGGTGCGACGTCGAAATGCTGCGCCGGCACCACTTTGAGATGATTGCGGGGGACGGCATATTCTTCCTGCCGGGAAAGATGGGCGCGCTCTCGGCCGCGCACACGGACGGCGACGTCGACGCCCTTGCCGAGGCGGCCGAGAGGTTCGCGCAGCGCGCGCTGCGGTAGCGGGCGGCCGCCGCACCGCCGTCCCCGCCCCGGTCCCCGCCCCCGGCGCCAGGGCTGGACACAGGGGCGGGGCGGCGCCCCCCCCCCCAAAAGCTCTTTTTAGCCGGCCCGTCCGCCGCGGCCATGGGCCTGCTCTCGCGGATTGCAGGGAGGGGCGGCGCGCAGTCGGGCACTGCCCCCGAGGACCTTGTGCACAGGGCCGTCGCGCTCATTGAGCGCGGCGAGGCAAAGGCCGCCGTGAGGGTGCTCGACGAGGCCCTCAGGATGGACCCGGGCAGCACGGAGGCGCTGTACCGCAAGGGCCTCGCCCTCAACCGCCTCGGCAGGTACAGCGATGCGATCACGTGCTTTGACGGCGTGCTCGCCGCCCCCGGGCCGGCCGGCGGCCGGGGCGGGGGCGACGCGGCGGCCCACAACAACAAGGCCATAGCGCAGGCCGAGCTCGGCGACACCGAGTCGGCCCTCGCGGGGTACGAGAGGGCCGTCGAGGCCGACCCCTCGTACGCGGCGGCCCGGTTCAACCTCGGGGTGCTGTGCGACCGCCTCGGCGACCGCGACAGGGCCCTCGCCGAGCTCGGCGAGGCGGCAAGGCTCGACCCAGCCGGCGCCGCGCCGCAGTTCTACCGCGGGATCGTCCTCGGCAAGATGGGCAGGCACGAGGAGGCGCTCAACTGCTTCGAGGGCGTGTGCGAGAGGCACCCTGGCCACGACGACGCGCAGTTCCACCGCGGCATCGAGCTTGCCGAGACCGGCAGGCACGGCGACGCGCTCGCCGCGTACGAGAGGCTGCTCGGGAGGCGCGGCCAGAGCGCGAGCCTCCTGTACGCAAAGGCGCGCAGCCTGGCCGCGCAGGGCCGGCCCGGCCAGGCCGCCGAGGCGCTCGGGCGCGCGTACCGCATGGACAAGAAGACCATACGCTCGTGGGCGCGCCGCGAAAAAGAGTTCGAGAGGTACGCCGGCGATGCGCGGTTTGCCGGCATACTCGGCTGCTAGCGGCCCCCCGTCAAATGACGGACTTGCGGGCCGCGTCGACGCGCATGATCGCCGCCTTGCGGCGCGGGCCGACGAGCCGCGCCTCGTACACGGGCACGTACACCTCGGCGAGCCTCGTTACCTCAAAGTCGTCCGACAGCCCCCGCACGTCCCCCTCGATCTTTCCCCGGAGCCTGCCCTTTAGGAGGGCCACTGCGGACGCGGCGGCCCCCTTTTCCAGGCCCCGGGCCCCGCCGCCCGCCGCGGCAAGGGCGCCCTCGGGGTCGGGCTCGGCCGACTTTGCCAGGTCGCCCTTGAACGGGGCGTCGACCTCGGTGCCGGCCAGGTCGAGGCATACCGACCCCGAGTTGTCGACGAACACGTGCTCTTCGAGCTCTATGTCGACGCTGCCGCGGCCGCGCCGCGCAATCATGCGCGAGAGCGGGTCGGACTCCCGGGCTGCGAACGTGGAGCCGGCAACGACGACCTCGCGCACCGCCCGCTCGACGCGGATCGTGTGGACGGCCTTGCGGTAGTAGTCGGCGGTGTAGCGCGCCGAGGCGGCCATGACCGCCTCATAGTACAGGTCGACGGACACCACCTTTACGTCCTCGCGCTTTGGCCTGCGTATGATCATCGTGCGAAAGGCGTCGGTCTTTTTTCCCTCGATCAGCTCCCGCGCCGCGCCGGCCGTCATTCGCGGGCGCAGCACGACCAGGTCTGGCCGCGGCGCGCCCCCCTTTTTCCTGGCCCCCGACGGGCCGCGGCCCCGGCGCGCGCCGCCCGCCGCCCTTGCCCGGCCCGCCATGCCGCGCCCTGCGGCGGCCCCGTTATAAGGATTCCGCGGGCGATCCGCAGCCGGCGCGGGCCGCGGCGGCCGCGCAGTCCGCTCTCCTGCGCGCATGCATGCGCCGCAGGGCCGGCGCCGCGCACGGCATGCAGCGCGCGTCCCCGTGCCGCGCCCCCCGCCGCCGGCCCGGCCGCGGAGGCGGGCGCCACGGCCCAGGGCGGAGCGCGCGGCCCGCAGGGCGCGGCCGCCGCCGCCACTGGGCGATCGGCGCGCGGCGGGGGGAGGGGGCGCGGCCGCGGCCAAAAAGCAGAACAACGTGGGCAGTCGCCGCCGGCGCCGCCGTCGCCGGGCGGGGGCGCGATCGCCGCGCAGGCAGCCCGGCATCCGGCGCGCGGCGCCCTGGCAGGCAGTGCGCGCCCCTTCCCCTCTGCCCCCGCCCCGCCCTCTCCGCCCCCCCCCCCCCGCCCAAGCCCGCGCGCGGCGCATGCGGCCGCGCCCGGCACGAATAAAAGAGGGCCGCCGTCCGGCCCCCCGTGGCGGGCGCAAGGGGCGGGGCTCGAAAGGGGCACATCGAGAGCTTTTTGGAAAAGGCCGACAAGGCCCTCGACTCGGCCGTGGAGCAGGGAGTCAAAAAGGCCGACGGCATACTCGACTCGGCCGTGGCCCTCGGCAAGATCACGGCGGGCGAGGCCAAGAGGGCCAGCGAGTCGCTGCGCGACAGGGCCGCCGCGAGGGGCGGCGGCGGCGGCGGGGAGCCAGCGCGGGGCGGGGGAGCGGCGGGCGGGGGCCAGCGCTCGGACGCGCTCGACGCGCTCGCAAAGCTGGGCGAGCTGCGCAAGGCCAGGGTCATTACCGAGAAAGAGTTCAAGGAGAAAAAGGCAAAGCTTCTCGAGGAGGTATGAGTTGGCCGGCAGTGGCAGGAGGGGGAGGCGGGAAGGGCCCGTGCGCGCCGCCGCCGTCGCTACCGGCGGCTCGCCCATGGCCGTCAACCCCGCCTACTTTACCGGCAGGACGTCCCTGTCCGACCTGACCGCGGCCCTGGGGGCCGCGGGGTGCCGCGTGTACCACGTCAGGTTCTCGGCAGGCTCGACGACAAAGGTGCACGCCCACACCGGCGATCAATTGCTCATCGCGACCCGCGGCGCCGGCATCCTGTCGTACTACCGGAAAAGGGGCCGCGGCGCCAGGTCGTTCGCCATCGAGCCCGACGGGTCGGCGGAGCTCTCGCCCGGCACGGCCGCGTACATACCGGCGGGCAGGCTGCACTCGCACGGGTGCGCCGGCGGATCGAGCTCGCCGTTCTCGCACACGGCGGTCAACTTTGCCGAGGCGAAGGGAGGCGGCGAAATGCGCACCACCTGGTACGAGTCGGACTTTGAGAGCGCCGTGACCGGAGTCGTGGCGTAGGGCGCCCCGGCGCAAAGCGGCGCGCTCGACTTTTATGCGGCGGCGGCGCACGCCGCGCATGGACGTACGCGAGGCGCGCGCCACGCTCGGCGTCGGGCCGCGCGCCACCCGCGAGGAGGTAAAGGCCGCCTACAGGAGGCTCGCGCTCAAGTACCACCCCGACAAGGGATCGTCCGACGGGGGCAGGCGGTTCCAGGCCGTCAGCGAGGCGTACGGCGCGCTCAAGGGCGGCGAGGCCGCGGGCGCCAGTGCGCCCAAAGAGCCGCGGGAGCCGGGGCGGCCGCGGGAGCGGCCGCGGGAGCGGGGGCGCGGCGGGGGCGGCCCCGGGCAGGGCGCATCCAGGGGCAGGCCCCCCGAGCAGGACTGGTCAAAGTACACGTCCGAGTTCGAAGAGTCCAACCCCGGCTTTTGGAAAGAGTACGAGCGCAACTTTTGGAAAGAGTACGAGCGCACGGTTAACGCCGACGGGCGCAACGGCGAGTACGACAGGGCGGGGGAGCCGCAGGGCCGGCCCAACCTGCACGTGGAGGTGGACCCGTCCCTGTGCATAGCCTGCCAGAGCTGCGAGACGATCGCGCCGGCGGTCTTTTCGATAGACAAGGAGACGAGCCTGAACCCCAAGTCGCGGGTGATCAACATGCGCGGCGCTGGCCTCAACAAGATCATGAACGCGGCCGAGACGTGCCCCACAAAGGCCATATCCGTCGACGACGAGGACGCCAAGAGGCGGCTGTACCCGCTGTAGGCCGGAGCCGATGCGGCCGGGACGGCGGCGGGCGGCGGGCGGCTAGGCCCCGCCGGGGCCGGCGCCGTCGTCGGCCAAGAGCTTGTGCACCTCGTCGTCAGGGGCGGGCCCGCCGCCCCCGCCGAACATGGAGTGGACGGGCCCCGCCCCGTCGCCGTCGCGGCGCGGTATCAGGTGGACGTGCACGTGGGGCACCTCCTGGCCGCTCTGCCTGCCGTTGTGCACCGCGATCAGGGTCGCATCGCCGCCGCCGGCGGCGTCGGTCCTGGGCGCGAGTCGTCCGACCAGACCGAACAGGTCCGCGGCCTCGGCCTCGGAAAGATCCTGGACGCGCTCGCGGTGCGCCCGCGGCACGGCCAGCACGTGCCCCCTCGCCACGGGAAACGCGTCAAGGAACGCTACGGACAGGCCGGTCCTGGACACGATGCGCGCCGGCACGGCCCCCGAGACGATGCCGCAAAAGACGCAGCCGCCGGCGGCCGTCCCGTCCACCCCTTCACGGGGCTGCGCTGCCCGCGCCGTCGCCGCCGCCGCCGTCGCCGTCGCCAGCCCCGGCGGGGGCGGGGGCGGGGGCCGCCCCCACGACGGTGGCCCACGCAAGGCCCTCGCCGAACCGTATCGTGACGCGCTCGCCGGGCGCCGCCTCGCACCCCTCGATCGTCTTTGGTATGTCGTCGGCCGTCTCGACGTAGCACGTGCCGTCCACGTTGGACAGTATGACGACCTGCTCCGTCACGTCCTCGCGTATGAGGTTCCAGAACGGAAAGACCACCGTGGCCAGGACGATGCCGGCCACGACGAACGCGCCGCCGAATATCGCCCCGTACCTCTGGCCGTCGGTCAGCTCCATCGGGCTACCACAGCCCCCCGTCCCCGCCCTGCGCATCGGGCTTTTTGGCCGGCACGTTGCCGTGCGCCTTCTTCATGTGGCGCTCAAGGCGCTCTGCATAGTACAGCTCGGCCCCGCACTTTTCGCACTTTGTCGAGTCCGATCTGCCCCTGCTCTTCCCGCCCCAGCCGAACACGGCCGATGCGCGCCTGCGGCCGATTATAAGCCATGCCGATCGCCGCCGGCGCCCGGCGTGCGCCCGCACGCAGGCGGCGCCGCGCGGGGCGGCCCCGGCGCGCACAGCGGGTGCGCCCGGTTCGAGGGGCCCGCCCGCGGCGGGCGCGCGCATGCGCGGGTGCGGGCCAAGTCGGGGCCCGCGGCGGATCGGCCTGGGCGGCCGGGGGCGGGGCGGCGGCGGGGGCAGGGGCCGCGCGCCGGGCGAGGCCCGCGGCAGGGGCCGCGCACGTCCCGCGCCGCAGCGCGGCGCGCATGTCCGCGCCGGCCGGCGCCGCCGCCGACATGATCGGGGCGCCGCGCAGGGCGGCCCCGAGCGGGGCGCGGGGCGGCCGCAGGGGCCGCCGGCATCGTGCACGGGCGGGGGGCGCCGGTATCCCGCATCGGCGCCGCGACTGCGCCGGGAATTCCGGCGCGGCGCTGGCCGGATCGAGGCGGCGTTCGCCGGCGCCGGGCGCGGGCCGGACGGACCGCGGGCGCAGGCCGCCGTCGCGCCCCGAGGAGCCATGCGCGAGGATGCGACGGGCGCAGGGCCGCATCGGCCGCGGCGGCGGGGGCCAGGGAGCGGCCGCTAGTCGCAGATGTCCGCGCCGCCTTCGACGCCCCTGTGCGCCTTGGTGAGAGTGATGCCGTCGAACGTGAAAAGATCCTGCTCCGTCTTGCCGCAGTTGTTGCAGACGGAAAAGTGGAACCGGGTTACCTTTGCGAGGGCCCCGTAGATGCAGCCCGCCTGGAGATCCTCGCTGGCATGTAGCATGTCCGGCGGCATGTACATCGTGCGGCGCTTCCCCTCGTAGACGAACTTTGCTATCGCCGATCCATAGGCCGGTTTCCTGCCCTCGACCTGCAGATTGCGCTTCATGTCGCGGATCATCCCTGCCGCTATCGAGGCGGCCAGTTCTCGCAGCGTCATCGCCTGCAGCGGGCCGGATGCGCCGGCGGCCGAGGCGCGGCCGCCCTCGCCGCCCTGATGCCCCCGCGGTGGCCGGTTCGGCGGGCCGGACGCGCCGGCGGCCGAGGCGGCATCCAGACCGCCTATGCGCTTCAAGCGGCTACGCCTGCCCATTGCGCTGCCCGCACATGGCCCGTATTTTAGTGCAACAAGCGCGCACGGCACCTGGCGCGTGCACATTCAGGTCTCTGGTAGCATCTGCGCCTAGTCTACCACCTGCGGGCGCCTAGCACGGCGGGAGCTGGCACAGACCTGAATGCACACCCTGGCGCGCCGACTCGGTCCGCGCGGGCCAGCGGGGATCGCGGCGGGCCGGTTCCGGCGCCCGCCCGGCGGCCGGCGCCGCGGCCGACGCTCGCAGCGGGAAACCGAGCCGAAGATGCTCGCCCGGACGGGCTTGCCCGGCGGCCGGCGCCGCGGCCGGCGCTTGCAGCAGGCGGCCCCAAAGAGCGGGGCCCCGCGGCGCGGGGCCCGAGGCCCCTAGCTGCCGTGCCCGCCCTCGGGCGACGGCATCTTGACAATCTCCTTGCCGTCAAACTTGAAGAGGTCCTGCCGCAGCTTGCCGCAGTCCACGCACACAGAGATTTTCGGCCGGGTAACCTTTACGAGTGCGCCGTAGATGCAGCCCACCTGGAGATCCCTGCTGGCGTTGAACAGGTCCGGCGGGAGGTGCACCGTGCGGCGCCTCCCCTCAAACACAAACAAGGCGGCAACCGATGCAATGGTCGTCCCCGGCTTCATGACGCTGCGGACGCGCTCGTCCTTTGCCTTCTTGGCCAGGTCAGAGGCCATGGACTCGGCCAGGCTGCGCAGGGTCATCGTCTCCGACTGGCGGGCTGCGCCGCCGTCAGCGGCGGCGTCCCGGCGCGGCATGCGCTTTGTGCGGCTACGCCTGCCCATTGCAACGCCCGCCCGCGCCCCGTATTTGAGATAGGCGACCGCTGGCGTGCCTGGACGTGCAAGGCGCGCGCGGCCGGGCGGGGGCGCTCGGTAGGGGGCACCCAATCCGGAAGGCCGCAGGCACAGCCCGGGCAGGGAGGCGCCGGCAGGCCGGCAGGCAGGCCAGTCGCGGCGACGGCCAGGGCCGGCCCTCCGCCGCCGCCGCCGCCGCCGCCGCCTCTGCTGCCGCCGCCGCCGCCGCCGCCGCCGCCTCTGCTGCCGCCGCCGCCGCCGCCGTGCCGTCCGCAGGGCGCGCCACAAAAGTATAAAGCGCGCCGCCGCACGGCCGTGCGCATGGCGGTCGAAAAGGTGGCCGTGCTCGGGTCCGGCGTCATGGGCCACGGCATAGCCCAGGTGCTCGCCACGGCCGGCTACCGCGTCGCAATGCGCGACATACGGCAAGAGTTCCTCGACAGGGGCATGGACAAGATACGGTGGAGCCTGGACAAGATGGTCGAGCGCGAAAAGATAACCGCCGTGGGCCGCGGCGACATACTGGCCAGGATATCCCCCGTCATCGACCTGTGCGAGGCCGCCGGCGACGCCGACCTGGTCATCGAGGTCGTCCCCGAGGTCATGGACCTCAAAAAGCGCGTGTACGCCGAGCTCGACGCGGCGGCCAGGCCAGACGCCATATTCGCGTCGAACACGAGCACGCTGCCCATAACCGAGATCGCCTCGGCCACGGCGCGCCCCGAGCGCTTCATCGGCATACACTTCTTCAACCCGCCGCAGCTCATGAGGCTCGTCGAGGTCATACCCGGATCCATGACGTCGCCCGAGACGCTCGAGGCGACGAGGGAGCTCGTCAGGTCCGCCGGCAAGCACGCCGTCGTGTGCCGCAGGGACGTCCCGGGGTTCATCGTCAACAGGCTGTTCATACCGATGGTCCACGAGGCGTGCCACCTGCGCGACCGCACCGGCGCGTCCCTCGAAGAGGTGGACTCCGCCGTGAGGCACAGGGCCGCGTTCCCCATGGGCATATTCGAGCTGGCGGACTTTACCGGCATGGACGTGGTGCACAAGGCGACCGAGGAGATGCACGCGAGGGACGAGGGCGTCGTCCGCCCGCACCCGCTCGTCGGCGAGATGGCCGAGGCCGGCAGGCTAGGCAAAAAGTCGGGGTCGGGGTTCTACGAGTACGGCGAGGGCCACTACGAGAGGGTCGCCCTGTCGGAGGAGCTGGCCGCAAAGTGCGACCCGATGCCCCTCGTGGCCGTCGTGGCCAACAACGCCGCCTGGCTCGTCTCGAACGGGGCGAGCGACGTCGGCGAGATCGAGACGGCCGCTAGGCTCGGCCTCGGCCTAAAGGCGCCGCTGTTCGACACCGCCAGGTCGATGGGCCTCGGCCGCATCGTCGGCGAGCTGCGGCGGCTCGCGTCCGAGCACGGGGCCGCGTACGAGCCAGACCCGTACCTGGTCGAGATGGCCGGCGCGGAGGGGTAGCCCGGCAGAGGCCGGCGGGCCTCAGGGATCGGCGCCAGCTGCTGCTGCTGTCGCGGCCGCCTCCTCCTCTGCCGCCGCCGCCGCCGCGGAGTCGCCGCCGTCGATGAGCGAGACGATCAGGCGCACCGCCTCGGCCGGCGAGTCGGCTGCCTCGACGCGCACCGTCCGGCGCTCGTCGAGGTGCCGGCCGGCGTACGCGTCGGCCGTCCCGCCCGTGCCGCGGACCGCGACCATTGGGCGCCGGTGCATGTACGCGGCGCACATCTCGGAGAGCGTCCCGGCCCCTCCGCCGATCACGACGACGCCGTCGGCCGACAGGGCGTTGACAAAGTCGCGCGTGAGCCCCATCCCCGTCGGGATCACAATGTCGCACGCATCGTTGGCGTGCAGGTGGGCGTCGTGCGGTATGATCCCGACGGCCAGGCCGCCGCCGGCGCGCGCGCCGCGGCTGGCCGCGCCCATCACGCCCCCGAGCCCGCCCGTGAGCAGGACCGACCCCGACCGCGCGATCTCGAGCCCCGCCCTGTACGCCGCGTCCTCGTGCAGCACGGTGCAGTGCCTGCCCTCGTTGTGGCCAATGACGAGTATCTGCCGCATGCGGCCCGAGCGCATGCGGGCGGCGCCGCCCCGCGCGCGCGAGTGCCCCTCCCCGCCTCCGCCTCCGCCCCCGGGCATCAGCGCCACCGGCCCCGGAGCAGGTGCGCCTTTCGGGGCGCGGCCGCCCCCGTCTCCATCGTGGCGGAGTGCATCATGTCCACCGTCCTCCAGTCGGGCGGCTCGAACGGCTCGGAGATCTTTCCGCGTATGACCGGCTCGAACCCGCGGTTCACCTCCACGCCGACGCCGCGGCGGCCCATCGCCCTGGCCACCTTGAGCGTCGTCCCGGATCCCAGGAACGGGTCGAGGACCGTGTCGCCCATGTCGGTCATCGTGTGCAGCATCAGGGCCACAAGCTCCTCGGGGTAGGAGGCGGCGTGGTAGTTCATCGCCCTCACGTTGGGCGGGCGGTACGCGGGGATCCGTATTACGTTGCCCAGGCATCTCCCCCTGGCGTTCATCTTGTGCTTTCGGGGATCGGCGTCCCTGTACTTGTTCGGCACCCGCGGCTTGTGGAAGGTGTAGCCGCTCCGCCCGCCGTCCTTTGTAAACATGAGCAGGAACTCGTACTTGTTGTCGAACAGCCGCTCGACGTACGAGGCCGGCTGCGGCAGCGCGTTCGGAATGTACCAGACCAGCGAGTCCCAGAGCGTCCACCCGTTCATGCGCGAGTATATGTCGAACCCTATGGGAAGGTAGTTCTTGTCGTGCCTCCGGTTGCCAACGTTGAGGACGAACACGGCGCCGGGCTTTGCGACCCGGTAGCACTCGTCCCACACGCGGTTCAGCTCGTCCAGGTACTCTTCGTACCCGGACTGACCGATCTGGCCGTCGTGCCCGTAGTCCTTTAGGTTCCAGTACGGGGGGCTCGTCATTATAAAGTCGACGGCGCCGTCGTCGACAAAGTCCAGGCTGCGGGAGTCCGCAAAGTATACCTTTTGGCCGCCGACCATGAGCGGCCCGGGGGCGCGCCCCGCGCTGCCGGGCGGCGGCCCGGCGCGCGGCCTTGATCCCGCGGCGCGGCCGCCCCCGCCGCGGGCCGCGGCGGCGCGCCCCCTGCGGCCGGATCGGGCGGGCTGCGCCGCGCCGGATGCGCTCGCCGCCGAGGGGCGGCCCGCGCGCCCGGGTCGTCCCGCCGCCATTGAAAAAGCGCAACGCGGCGCGGTTATATGGCTTGGCGGGGCCCGCGCGACATTACGACTCATCTCGGCGGCGACCGGAATTTCCCGCGCTTTGCCGCCGGCCGCCGACCGCCGGCCGCCCATGCCAGGCGGCGCGGCCAGGGATTCGACGGCCGATCGCATCCCGGGCCCGGAGGCGGGCGGCGCCTAGTGCGGCGCAGCCGCGCCGGCCCCAGGATAGGCGCCGGCCGCATGGCAGGCCCAAGCGGCATGCCGCGACGCCCGCAGGCGGGCGAGGCGGCGCAGGCGGGCGGCGGCGGAGACGGCAGGAAAATGGGCAGGGTGCGCGCCGCCGCGGCGCGGCGAAGTCTCGCCCACCCCGCCAGCTGCCGCTGCGCCGCCTGCCCTCCGCGGCGGGCATGCCGCGCCCCTGCCGCAGCAAGAGGCAGCCGCCGACCGCCCTGCGCGGCGCAATCATGCGTGCCGCGGGCGATCCTCCCGCCACTGCGGCCGGACGGCCATGCGACCGTCATTGCCTACGGCGCAATCATGCGTGCCGCGGGCGATCCTCCCGCCACTGCGGCCGGACGGCCATGCGACCGTCATTGCCTACGGCGCAATCATGCGTGCCGCGGGCGATCCTCCCGCCACCTCGGCCATCTCCCCCGGCCGCATCCCCCCCCCCCTCGCGGGGCGACCGTCAAGCCGCCATCGCCCAGGCGCCACTAGGGAGGGACCCGAGCCCATGCCGCCCGCCGGTCGCGGGGCGCGCGGCAGGATTATAACGGGGCGGCCGGCGGCGGCCCATGGAACGGCGCACAATGCCGGTGTGTTTCACGGCCGGCCAGTACGCGGCAGTAGAGCGGTACGCCCGCGAGCACGGCATGCTCAACGCAAGCCAGGCCCTCGAGAGGATGCTCAAGGACTGAACGCCAGGAGGCGGGCGCCCCGCCGGCCGCCGGTCGGCGGCGCGCTTGGGCGGGCGGGCCCGCGCCCCATTTTCCCGCGCCGCCGCGCGGCGGCCGCGCCGCATGCCAGGCCGCACGCCCCGTCTTCCCCCCCTCGCCCGCCCGCGCCCCGCGCGCGCAAGGCACTTTTAGCCCCGCGCCGCCCCGCCGCCGATGGGCCTGTTCAGCCGCAAGCCTGCGTACTGCGCCGTCTGCAAGAAGGAGGCGCGCCACAGGCACAGGCCAAAGAGGGAGTGGGGCATGGACGCGGGCGCCGTCCTGTGCGGCGACTGCCACCTGGACAAGTCAAGGGAGTACTACGAGGGCAGGGTCAGGCAGAGGTGCGCGCAGTGCGGCGCGACGTTCAAGATTACCGACATGTGGGAGCCGCGGTGGCAGTGGGAGACCGACGGCCTGCTGTGCAAGCCTTGCTTTGACGAAAAAGAGTCGGCCTTTGAAAAGGGCAAGAACTTTTGCGGCGTATGCGGCGCAAAGATGGGGCTGGTCAGGTACAGGCCCAAGCCGAAGTGGAATATGAACCCCAGGCTGCAGCTGTGCCGCGGGTGCTGGGACGCGCAAAAGGCAAAGTACGGCTAGGGGGGCCGCCGGCGCGCTCAGGTGGCGTTCACGGTCTTGACGATCGGCGGGCGCACCTTGACAAAGACCTTGTAGCCGCAAATGCACTTGATCTCGGGCAGCCTGTCGAGCTCGGCGTTGCTCACGTCCGTGCCGCACCGCAGGCACGTGTAGTGCACCTCGAACTGCGGGGGGCGCTCGATCGGCTCGCCGTCTATGTCATAGTCCACGCCGCCGGCGGCAGGCTCGCCCGGACCCGGCGGCGCGGCGGCCGGCGGGGGCGCATCGGGATCCTTGAACACAATCGCCTCGCTGTCCCTGCTGACGGCGGCCGGCGGGTCGGCGTCCCCGAGCGGCACCGTGTCGTCTGCCAACGGCCGGCGGCGGCCCCGCTCATAATTTAAGGATAATCACGGCCCCGTCGCGAGAGCTCAGGTCCAGGCGCTTAGCACGGCTAAAAGCGGCGCGGGGCGGCCGCACTAGGCGTCATGAAAGCTAGGGCCCGAGATCTCGCGCCCCGTCTAGGGCCGCGCCTCCGGACCCGCGCGCCGGCGCGGCGCCGCGGCGGCCGTAGAGGGCAAAGGCGGGCCTGCGGCGGCGCAGGCGCCGTTTTGTCGCCGCCCCGGGGCGCGCCGCCGCGCCGCATGCCCGCGCGGGAATCCCGTGCAGGATCGCCGCGATGCGGTCCCGCCGCCGGCCCGCCGCGCGGCCAGGCCTACCCGCCCCGCCCCCCCCCCCCCGCATGCGCGCGCGGGGCGGCATGCCATGCGCGGGACCGGCGGCCAAGGCGCGGCCGCGGCCCCGGCCCGCGGACAGCGCGGTCAATTGCCCGCGCGCACGCGTGCGCCGGCGGCGTCGCCACGTTGCGAATCCCCGCGGCCGGCGCGCTGCGCCGGCGGCGTCACAGGGTCGATGTGTATGCGGGCGCCGCTTTAGATGCGCGGCGCTCGCCCCCCGGAGGAGGCGGTTCTGCTCAAAATTCGTGCCCGCCGCGGTTTCCTAATTGCCGCCCGGCTTTTTCATGTCCGCGACCGTGCATGCCTACGAGACAGTCGCCTGCATCGGGGGACAGGGCGGGCGATCTCTGCGGCGCCCGGCGGGGCGCCGCGGACGCTGGCGGCGCATCAGGCGGGGCGCCGCGGACGCTGGCGGCGCATCAGGCGGGGCGCCGCGGACGCTGGCGGCGCATCAGGCGGGGCGGCCATGCGCGGGCAGTGCACGAACCAGGAGCGCAGCATCGGCCGGCTCGGCGGACGGCCGCCCTTGGCCAGGGAATTGCGCATGCCGCGGGGCCTCTTGCCGCAGAACCCGTCCCCGATCGCCGTCACGGCGGCCTTGGGCGGGCACGTCCAGCCCCCCAACCCGCCGTCGGGCGCATTGCGCCTCTTGCAGATCCCCGCCAGGCGGCGGCAGGCCTGCGCGTCGCAGTGCTTGTCGCGCCCGGCGAACGACGTCCTGAAAATCGTCGGCCCGCAAGAGCGGCATCGGATCCCGGGCATGCCGACGATGCGCCTTCTTCCTCGGCCCCCCCCCCCATCGCCGCCCCGGCGCCCGCCCCGGGAGCGGCGCGGGGGCGCACAGCCTTTTCGTCGCGGCAATGTGCTTGCACGCCCTGCTCGCGTGCGCAAGCCCCTTGCATCCGCAGTGCTAGCGGCCGCCACCGCCCCCCACTAGAAAGGCATCCCGATGGAAGCGGCGGCCGCGGCAGGCTACCGCAACGGATCCCGCATCGACCTGTCGCGCACCTCTTCGGGCGAGGGTATCTTTCCGAACATGCGCTCGTACTCGGCCATGTTCTTGCCGAGCCACTCGTGGATGCTCTTCATCTGCATCGGGTCGATTACAAGCGTCGCCTCGATCGTCCGGCGCACTATGTGGCGGGCGGGGTTGAGCGGCTGCGACTCTAGGACGCGCTCGTAGTCACCCTGCTCCGAGTACACCGTAACCTCCAGGCCGTACGAGCGGGCGCCCCCGAACACGCCGGCCACCAGTATGCGCTTGTGCGTGTCGGACGTGCCCGACTTTATCTCCGGCATGATCGGCTGCGGCGCGGATGCTGACATGGCGCGCGGGCGCGGACGGGCCATATTTTAAGGCCGTGCAGGGGCGCGGCGGCTCGCGGCCGTGCAGGACGATCGCGCGCAGGCGGACGGAGCAGCGGCAGTGCGCGGCGGCCCAATCTCGAGAATGCCGCACCGTGCAGGGCCGCGGGGCCGCGCGCGGGCCGGCGCCGCCCAGCGCATGCGTGCGGGCGTGCGGGCGGCCGCCTGCCCCGCGCCCCCGCCCTGAGCCTCGACGGCCGGTCAGGGGCCGGCGCTGCGCCCGGGCTCGCCCCGGCCCCCGCCCGCGCCGCCTCTGCCGCCGCCGTCAGCCCCGCCGCCGCCGCCGTCAGCCCCGCCGCCGCCGCCCGGCCCGACCATGTCCTCGGGCCGCACCTTCTGATCCCACCTGCCGCGGACGCCAAAGACGAGGGCCCCGATCCCGGCCGCAATGAGGCCGACGACCAGGGCAAAAAAGGCCGCCTGCGCGCCGACCACGCTGTCGCACGGCACCTCCACGGGAGGCGCATCGTCCGAGTACATGTGGCAGTCGCCGAACTGCGCTGCCTCGATCGACGGGCCGGCGTACTGCCCGCCGAACACGCCGAGCACGACAAACCCCGCAAAGACAAGCCCTACGCCGATGAGCGTCAGGCGCGTGTCGCTCACGGCAAGCGTTCGCGCGGGGCGTATTTACGTCGATCGCGCCGCGCGTTCCGCCGCCGCCGCCGCCGCCCCTCGCCCTCGCCCCTCCCCCGCCGCGCCGAGCAGGGAGGGGCCGGGCCGGGCCGGCCCCGACAAGACATTTAATCGGGCGGCCGAGCATGTCGCCGTTGGTTTTCGGCTGGGGCAGGAAGAAAAAAAAGGCCGACGAGTCACAGGTAGCTGCGGCGGCCGCGGCCGCGGCGGCCGCGGCCGAGTCGTCCGAGTCCGAATGGGGCGGGCCCCAGCAGGCGGCGCACGGGCGGCAGGCGCCGCCGCGGGGCGAGGGGGGCGCCGGCATCATAGACCCCACCACCGTCAGCGTCTCGGACGTGCCGGTGCTCCTCAGGGAGGTGGCCGCCGTGCGCGACAAGGCCCTTGTCGCCGGGGCCGCCTCGCTCAGGGAGGCAATGCTCCCGCGCCTCGAAAAGCTGGGCTCGCTGATCGACGATCTCGACGAGGACGACCTGGACATGGAGGACGCCGACAGGCGCGTGCAGGCGGCCGTCGAGCGCGGCAAGCGCCAGATCATCTCGATCATGGGGCCGGAGGCGCGCGCCGTGCTGCCGGAGGTCGGGACCGCCGACGATGCGATCGCCCTCGCCGAGGCGACGGGCCGCATGCTGAAAAAGAACAGCGAAGTCCTCGGCAGGCAAAAGCACATCCTGCACACGTACGCAAAAAAGTACGCGGGCCGCATCAAGCCCATCCTCGAGGGCGTCGAGGACGACTACAAGGAGCTCGCGCGGCTCGTGCTGGAGCGCGAGCGGACGGCCGAGGCGTCCCGGCGCGTGCTCGACGACGTCGACCGCATGGACAGGTCGGGCAGGTCGGCCGAGCGGCTGCGCGCCAGGGCCGCCGAGCTCGACGCAAAGCTCGCGCAGCTGCGCAGGCGCGGCAGGGACATAGACGGCGACATCGAGGGCGTAAAATCCTCGCCCGAGTACGGGGCGCTCGGGAGGCTGCGCGAGGAGCTCGACGCCGTGCGGGGCCGCAGGGCGGCGGCCCGGCGCGCCGCGTCCGACAGGTTCACAAAGATATCAAAGCCGCTCTCGCGGTACGAGTACGTCTCGGCCATGGACAAGGAAAAGATGGCCCTGCTGCGCGCCGTAATCGACGATCCGTTCGAGGCCGTCGCGTCGGCCGGCGCCGGCGCCGTCTCCGAGATACTCGGCGCCGCCAAGAGGGCCGTCGAGGGGGGGTCGGTCTCGGTAAAGGACAGGGCAAAGGCGGCCGCCATGCTGGGCGAGGAGGCCGGCCGGCTCGCCTCGTACGAAGAGGCGGCCGCGGGGATGGCCGGCGACGAGGAGGCCATCAAGTCGAGGATCGCCGAGGCCGACACCGGCCGCCTCGACGCCCTCGAGGCCGACCGCGCCAGGAACGCCGCCGAGGCCGACGACACGGAGGCCAAGGTGCGGCGGATGAGGGCCGAGGCCGACGAGGCCGACGGGCGCGTGCCAGGGATACTCGCCGGCATACAGTCGTCGATCTCGGGCATTACCGGCGTGAGGTACACGGTGCGCCCCGGCGGGGCGCCCCGGGAGGAGGCGTGACGCGGCAGTGCGGCTGTTCGGGCGCGGCGGGGCCGGGAAAAAGGCCGGCGCGGGGCGGCGCGGCGGCAGGAACGACGCGGGAAGAATCGTCACGCTCACGCGCGAGGCGCGCGACGGCATACTGACGTACTGCCGCATGAAGCACCCGAACGAGGGAATACTGGTCCTCAAGGGCAAGGCCAAGGGCGGCGACGTCCACATAGACGGGCTGGTCGTCCCCCCGTTCTCCGAGGCGGGCCCCGCGTTCGCGTGGTTCCCGCACACGTTCCTGCCGCTCGACATGAGCTACGTCGGCGTCGTCCACTCGCACCCGAGCGGCTCGGCGAGGCCGTCCCTTGCCGACCTGCACAACTTCTTCGGCGTCATATCGCTGATAGTAAAGTCGCCGTACGGCAACGACGACATTTACGCGTGGAACAGCAACGGCGACCGCATCAGGCTGGACGTGACGGACTGAGGGGCGCGGGCGCCGGGTATAAGAGGGGGCCTGGCGGGGCCGCAGGCATGAGGGTGACCGTGAGGGCCGCGTCCAGGCCCGCCTCGATCCGCACGCCGGCGCTGTGCGCCCTCGTCGACCCCGGCGCCGCCGGCGGCCCCGTCCTCGGCCTCGGCCGAACCGGAAGCGACAGGGTCGACGGCGCCGTGGCGGACGCAGTGCGCAGGGCAAGGGAGGGGAGGCGCGCCAAGAGGGGCCACACGGCGGCGATCGACACGATGGGAATGGCCGCGCCGCGCCTGATCATACTCGCGTGGGCGGCTGGGGCGGGGAGGCGCCGGGGAGGGGGCGGGGGCGCGGAGGCCGGCATCGGCGGCGACGCCGTCCGGCACGCGGCCGGCGCGGCTGCTAGGGCCGCGGCCGACGCCGGATGCGGCAGCCTGGCCGTAGTGGCCCCGCCCGGCGCCGACGCCGCCCCCTCGGCCGCGCAGATCGTCGAGGGGGCGACGCTGTCGCTGTACTCGTTCGACCGGTACAGGGCCGCGGGGGCGCGCCCGGCGCCGCGCTCGCTAGCCGTCGTCGTGCGCGGCGCCGGCGAGGCCCGCTCGGCGCGGACGGGGCGCGCCGTCGCGCAGGCAGTCGCGGGCTCGGAAGGGTCCATCCTGGCCAGGGACACGGCCAACCTGCCGCCCAACGAGTGCCCGCCAGCCGGCATGGCCCGCGCGGCGCGCGCCGCATGCGCATCGAGCCCCGCCCTGCGCTGCCGCGTCATGTCCGGCGCGGCCCTGGCGCGCGGGGGGTTCGGCGGCATACTCGCCGTCGGAGGGGGCAGCGCGAACGGGCCGCGCCTGATCGCCGTCGAGTACGCGGGCGCGCCCGGGGGAGGGGCGCGCGGGGGCCGGCGGCTGCGCCGCCCCGTCGCCCTGGTCGGGAAGGCCGTGACGTTCGACACGGGCGGCATATCGCTAAAGCCGCGCGACAAGATGGACGAGATGAAGTTCGACAAGTGCGGCGGGTGCGCCGTCCTCGGCGCCGTGTCGGCCGCGGCCGCCATGCGCCTGCCCATCGACGTGGTCGGGATCATACCGTCGGCCGAGAACATGCCCGGCGGCGAGTCGTACAGGCCCGGCGACATCGTGCGCCTGCGCGGCGGCCGCACCGCCGAGATAATCAACACCGACGCCGAGGGCAGGCTGATGCTAGCCGACGCCATCTCGTACGCCGAGTCCGAGTACGCGCCGCGCGAGATCGTCGACCTGGCCACGCTGACGGGCGCGTGCGTGGTCGCCCTCGGGAACAACACGGCCGGCCTGTTCAGCAACGACGACGGGCTGGCCGGCCGCCTGCTCGAGGCCTCGGCCCGCACGTCCGAGGCCGTCTGGAGGATGCCGCTCGGCGACGAGCACGCGGACATGATCCGCTCGAGGGTCGCCGACGTCAAGAACATGGGGACGGGCAGGGCGGCCGGCGCGGCCGCGGCGGCGGCGTTCCTGCGCGCGGCGGTCGGCGCGACGCCGTGGGCGCACATCGACATAGCCGGCACGGCCTGGACGCAGCCCGGGACCGCCGCTAAGCCGTACAACCCGCGAGGGGCCACGGGGTTCGGCGTGAGGCTGATACTCGACTACCTTGCGGGCCTGTGCGGGCCTGGAGGGGGCGGCGGCAGCGCCGGCGGGCGCGGCCGCGGTCAGTAGCCGCGGCTGTTCCGGTCGGGCCCCGCGGCGTTCGGGTTGCGGAACCCGTGGCGCTCCATCATGTGGTTGAGCAGCCGCACGTCCCCGTCCACTGCCTGGCCGCAGACCGCGCACGTGCGGCTCTGGGAGGATGCGCCCTTCGCCCCGATCCCCCCGCCCGCGGCCATCGGGCGGGGGCGCGCGCGGCGGCGTATATCAGTTCCGCGCGCACCTGGGGGGCGGGCGGCCCCGCGGCGCGGGCAGCTGCAGAGCGCGGCGGACGGCCGCGCCCTACCGCGCCGCCCGTCACCCGCGCGGGCCGCGCCCGCGCCTGTTCGCCGCGACGTACCGCTTCATGAACCACGCGGCAAAGGGCGCGCAGCCGCCCCCCAGCTGCGACCTCTCAAGCGAGCGCATGTACGAGCGGCGATCCTTCATGGTGACGGCGAACATTGGATACCCGCCCTTGTGGAGTATGTAGTTCATGACGAGCCTCGATATCCTGCCGTTGCCGTCGCCAAAAGGGTGCACGGATACGAGCTTGCAGTGGGCCATGGCGGCAAGATCTACGGCGTTGGGCAGGCGGCGGTTGTCGCCGTACCACTGGAAAAATTTGTCCATCTCTTCAGGCACGTCCTCCCACAGCGGAAACTCTACCCTGCTCCCGCGCACGCCCACGGCATACTTGCGAAGATAGCCGGCGCTAGCGTGGTCGGCGTGGGCGAATATGCTGCGATGCCATTCGAGCAAGAGGTTGAGCGTGAGGCGGCGCGGCGAGTTGCGGATCATGCCGAGCAGGATGTCCCTCTGCGCCAGCGCCTCGTGGCGCTCGTGGTCGGGGCGCGCTGGCGGCACCGTCCCGTGCACCAAAAGATCCGCCGTCTCTCGAAAGGTCATGGTCGACCCCTCGACGCGCTGCGTCGCGTACGTGAACAGGACGGCAAACCGCTCGTGCATCTCGCGGCGCACCTTTTCGGGCATGCGGGCGTCCTCCTCAAGATGCGCCTTCGATATGGCCCCAAGATCGGCCGCCCATCGGTCGCGGTTCATGCCGAGGACAAGCCGCTCCTTGATCTCCCCGATGTTTGGCGGCACGCTCTTTCCAAGGTATATCTCGCGCCGGGCAGCGGGGGTCGCATGCTTGAGGTAGTAGTACACGCCGCCGCCGCGCGTGCGCCGCACAGTGCTGGCCATGCGCGCCTTGCCCACCATTTTTTAATAAAAGTTTGGAATTTGGGTCAAAAATGGTGGGCAATGCGGCCCGCAGGCGCGGGCTGCGCATCGATTGCGTGGCAACGCCTGGGCCGCGCCGCGCCGCGGCGGGCCACCCCCTCCCCCCCTTCCACTCCCCCGATCGCCCATGCCGGTCGCAGAGCTGCGTAGCCAACAGCGATGCGGCGGGCGGACAGGATATGTGCATGGCCGGTAACGCAGTGTATTTCCAAACCTGCCGCCCCGCACACGGGCCGTTCTGCCGGACAGGGCGCAGCCGAGGGCCCGCAGGCCAAGGCAGGCACGCCGCCGGGCCGGATGAAATTCCGCTCGGCGGAGCGGGCGCCGGCGGCACACCGGCAGGCGCCATCCCAGACACGAATGCGCACGCCGCCGGCGGCAGTCCGCGCAGCTATCCACATAAGCGGCCCGGGGGCGCGCGAGCCATGGCACGGAGGGCGCAGAGATCGGGCGGTGCGGGCACGCTCCTAAGCCCGACCGCCAGGAGTGAGGACGAGTGCAGGTCGCACATCCGCAGTTGGCTCGTCGAGGAGGGCGTACCGGCGGCCTCGATCCGGCCCGAGTACCAAACCGCCGAGGGGCCGGTGGGCCTTTACCTGACGAACCGGCGCGTGATCATCGAGGTGAAAAAGGGCGGCAGCCTGCCGCGGGGGCCGTACGCCGAGGGCACGGGGTCCAGGGAGGGCGAGACGGCATTCGGGCTGCTGGATCGGCGCCTGAGGGCGGAGCGCGTGCGCGAGCGGCTGCACCTGGAGGATGGCGCGCGGGACAAGAGATGGATCGGCGCGATCACAGACTGCAGGATATGGTACGCGTGGGAGTGGGGACCTAGGCCCGGCGGCGCGGGCGATGCCGCCGCGCGCATCAGCGCATGGCACGGCCAGACCCTAGACAGCGGCAACATCAAGAGGCTGGCACGCCTGCTGGCCCGCACCCCGGTCGGAAAGGAGTGGGCGTCGGCGGACATGTCGGATGCATTCCAGGGCATCAAGGAGGATCTAGCAGGCGCATACGCACGGCACAGCGGGCTGCGCGAGGTGCGCATCCAGAAGGGGCTGTGGCTCGAGCAGCTGAGGGCGGGCGGCAACGCGCCCGAGACGGACGAGGACGAGTTGTTCGTCACGCATACAATGCGATAGCGCGGATGATATCCAGCCACGAAAGCGCAAGGCAGGGGTTCGTAGGGTGGGTTCCCGACGACATAGCCCAAAAGATAAGGGGCGTGATCGACGAGTGCAACTGGGACCAGCAGACGGGGGACGTGCTGAGGGCCCTGTACAGGCGGTACATACCGGCCCGGCACCGCCTGCGGTACGGCGAGTACTATACGCCAGACTGGCTGGCCGAGGCCATGTGCAACGCGATCATAGACGACGGGTTCATAGGCGAGCAGATACGCCGCTTCCAGTCAGGCAGGGAGGTGGAAGGGGTGCTCGACCCCGCCTGCGGATCGGGCACGTTCCTGTACCACGCAATCAGGCGCATAACCGAGTCGGAACCCGTGCGCAGCTCGTACATGGGGCGCTCTGACGTGGCCAGGCTTGCGTCCCTGATGGTCAGGGGCATGGACATACACCCCGTGGCCGTCGAGATGGCAAGGGCCAACGCAAGGCGCCTGCTCCGGACGGCGGAGGATGCCGACCTGATGATCTACCAGGGCGACTCGCTCCTCGCCCCGCGCCCCGAGTCCACGGTGCTCGGCGCCGGCGGCGACGACCTCCCGCTGACGTCGCCGCAGGGGCGCCACTTTGTCCTGCCCGGCTGGTTTATCGCGTCGGAGGCAAACCTGTCCAGGTTCGTAAAGTCGGCCGTCGACGGGGCCGGCATGCCGGACGGCCTGGGCCGCGAAATGGAGGGGTACGACGGGGAGCAGCTTGCCGAGTCGCACGACAACCTCCGCAGGATTGTCAGGGAGGAGGGCAACGGCGTCTGGCTGTGGTACATTTCAAACCATGCAGGCGCCATGAAGCTGCGCGGCACCATTGGGAGGATAGCGGCCAACCCGCCGTGGGTCACGTACGACAAGATACAGCAAGAGCGGCGCAAGTCCGAGGTGAGGAGGATGGCCGAGGAGCGCGGCCTGTGGGTCGGCGGGTCGAGCACAAAGTTCGACATAGCGGCGCTGTTTGTCGACCGGTGCGCCGAGCTGTACCTTGCAGAGGGGGGAAGGTCGGGGTGGGTCCTCCCCCTGTCCGCAGTCAGGGGGCACACATGGGCCGGCCTGCGCAGCGCGGCCGGCGGCAAGGCAAGGTCCGTGTGGGACGTCGGCAACCTGGCGTTCCAGAGCCATGCATGCGTAATGTTCTTCGGCGTGGACGCGGGGGACAAGAGACTGGTAAAAGAGCGCGGCGCAAGGATCCGCGACGGCGACCTGTGGGCAGAGGTCTCGAAGAACACCCGGTGGGACGACATGCCGCGCGAAGCGGAGGAGAAAGAGTCCGAGTGGCTGGCGGGAAAAAAGTCCCTCGTAAGGCGGGGCGCATCCATGATCCCGCAGTGCCTCGTGTGGGCCGACAGCGTCCGCACCAAGGGCGGCACGTCGCATGTCGTGACAAGGGCGTCGAGGTGGCCGCCGTGGAGCACCATAGGCACGATGGAGGGGGCCGTCCCGGCGCGCTGGATACGCGGGTGCATATCGTCGCGGGACCTGTACCCGTTCGCCGCGCCGGGCAGGACGCGGTGCATTGTGCCCGTCGACGAGGGAGGCGGCGGCTGGGACGCCCGCCGCCTCGACAACCGCTTCTGGCGCAGGGCCGGCGACCAGTACAGGGCGCACCGCGGCAGGGGATCGAGCACGCCGGCGACGCTCGAGGACCGCATCAACTACAACAACGGCATATTCGACCAGCTTGCGCGGCGCGGCCACGCCGCCGTGTACAACAAGTCGGGGTCCTCGATCCGCGCCTGCGCGATCTCGGGGCCCGAGATCGTCCACGACACGCTCCACTACGTGGCGTGCGCGGGCCGCAAAGAGGCGCTGTTCATAGCCGCCATCCTCAACGCCGGCGCAATGCTGCCGGCGTTCCTGGCCGCGCGCCGCAACGAGCGCGACTTTGCCGAGCACGTATGGCGGGCCGTCCCCATGCCGCGCTACGACGGCCGGAACGCCCTGCACCGCCGGCTGGCGTCCCTGTCGGGCAGGGCGGCAAGGACGGCGGCCAAGGCGCTCGCGGGCGCTGGGGGAGGCGGCGGGCGTGCGGCGGCTGGGCTGATCAGGGAGGCGCTCGCCGGCAGCGGGGTGTCCGGGCAGATCGACGATGTTTGCAGGGAGATGCTGCCGGACTATGCAGCCGGGGGCGGAGCCCGCGGGGCGGCGCGCTAGGGCGCCGCCAAGGCGGGGCAGGCGCCCGCGCGCCGCGGCGGCCGAGGCGGGGGCGCGGGAGGCGCGGCCTTGCAGTGCCGCCCGCAGCCGGCGGCGCAGATGGCTATGCGTATTGTCGCATCCGGCGCCTAGCGCCGCCTTAGGGAACGCCATTGTGCATAGCCCCCCCCCCCAGGGCGGAGCGGCGGGGCTGCCGGCTACCCCAGCCTCGCACAGCTCGTGGCGCGGACGCGCTGGCGGGCCGTCGGTGGCCGTGAGTTGGCAGGCCGTCTGTGGACGCGCCGGCCCGGCCCTGTCCAGAAGGCGGCCCTTTAGGGCGCCGATCCCGCGCGACAGGACGGCCCGGGCGCCTGCGCACCCGCCGCCGTCCCACGCGCGGCGGATGTGCCCCCTGCGGGCCTGCGCCCACTCCCGCCGCTCCCGCCGCTCCCGCCGCCTAGGCCATCGCAACGCCGGCGCGGCTGCAGTGTTCGGCGATCCCTGCACATGACGAGCCAGGGCCTGAATCTGTGCGCGCCGGCCGGCGCAGAGCCCCGTCAGGTTTAAGCGGGAGGCACACGGCTAGGCCCCGTGGAAAAGCGGCGCGGCCACCTTGACACGTGGGCGATTATGGAGATGCTGACGGGAGGCGCGTACGCGGATCGCGTCGAGTCGATGCTGCGGCAGAGCGGCACGGGATCATACTCGCTGGTCGCCTCGCAGGTTTCGCTCGGCGAGGCGACCGCCGTCATAATGCGGCGCGGCCCGCGGGCTGCGCGCATGCTTGACGGGTTGCATGCCTTGCTCTCGGACTACAGGGTAGAGCCGGGCCGCTGCATGCCGCCCTTGACGCAGTCATCCTAGGCGTCGTGCGGGATCTTGACCATGTGGCCCCCGACCTAGACACGACCGACAGGGCGATACTCGCCCACGCCCTCGCCGATCCGCACTCGATATTCTTCATAACAAGGGACAAGGCGATCCTCGCCAGCTCCGAGATCGTCCTCTATGAGGAAGAGGCGAGGGCGATGGGGCGGCGGAAAGCCAGGCTCGCGATCATTGATCTAGACGGAACATGCCCCGCCTCTTGATCTCATCGAACGCATCGTCGACTGCGTCGCGGCTGTGCCATACAAGATCCTTCACCCTGCCCCTTATCCACTCAAGATCCTTCCTGTAGTCTATGTTGATAGCAAGCAGCGTCGACGCTGCGCACATCCACTTGGCGCTTCGGCCAGACACGAGGTCTAGGAAAGGGGCCGTGCGAAACGAGGCGGGCATGCCGGGCCCTGCCTCCCCGTACACGTGGCTGTCCCCGCCGGAGAGCCTGTAGATGCCGTCCGCCATCTCGTCGGAGACCGGTCCCCTGCTGAACGACGCAAACTCGAACCCCATGTCATGGCCGTGGTACAGGGCCAGAAAGGCGCACTGCTCTACCCTGTCGACGACGACGAGGCCCTCTTCGCCGGCAGGCAGCGGCCGCCCGAACTCTACGATCCTGTTGGCCGCAAGGAACTTTGTGAAGCGGGCCAGGCGTGGCAACATCTCTGGACGCGCCCTCATGCCGATCATGTCGAGGCGCTGGTCGCGCGACAGGCGGGGGCGGCGCTGGAGGCGATCCGGTAGCGTCGCCATCGATAGTGTCATGGCCGGCAGGCCACGCCTGCGGTAATAAGGCGTGCATGCCGTTGCCGTGCTGTCGTGTGCACAATGTAGTTCCCTGCCCTGTCAGCCGCAGGGATGGGCATGTCAGCCGTAGGCGCCAGATCTCTCCAAGTCTTCAAGGACGTTGTCCCCCTCTCCCTGGGCTGCAGGCGGTAGAACGCCTGTATCGGCGTCTCGCGCTTCGACGTGTCGAGGGCCATGTTGGGCCTCTCAAAGTTGAACCAGTGAAAGAACCTGTCGACGGGGTCGGAGGCCGGCGCCGTATGGAACGGGCTGCCCACGTGCGAGGGCAGCCCGCCCACGCTGCGCGTCGTGCAGCGGGCCGACGACTCTACGAAGAGGTATCCATATAGGAGGACAAGGCAGGGGCGCAACATGGCGCGGCGGGCGTCAAGATCAAAGGGGGAGGAGGCGCTCCTCGGCCCTACCGCGGGGGGAGCGGGCGAGCTCAGGTCGCGCATACGCAGTTGGCTCGTCGAGGCCGGCGTGCCCGCCGACTCGATCCGCGCAGGTTACCAGACCGCCGAGGGGCCGGTGGGCCTCTACCTGACGAACCGGCGCGTGATCATCGAGGTGAAAAAGGGCGGCGGCCTGTCCAAGGGGCCGCACGCCGAGGGCACCGGATCCAGGGAGGGTGAGACGGCGTTCGGGCAGCTGGATCGGCGCCTGAGGGCTGAGCGCTCGCGCGAGGGGCTGCACCGCGGGGAGGACGCGCCGAGCAAGAGCTGGATCGGGGCCGTCACCGACGGCAGGGCATGGTACGCGTGGGAGTGGGGGCCAAAGCCCGGCGGCGCGGGCGACAGCGCCGCGCGCATCGAGGCGTGGCACGGCCAGGCCCTGGACGGCGGCAGCATCAAGAGCCTGGCGCGCCTGCTCGCGCGCGCCCCGGTCGGAAAGGAGTGGGCATCGGCGGACATGCCGGACATCCTCAGGGGCGTTAGGAGGAATCTGGCCGACGCGTACGCCCGGAGCAGCGGGCGGCGCGAGGTGCTCACCAGGAAGGAGCTGTGGCGGGGTCAGATGAGGGCGGCCAGCGATGCGCTCGAGGCGGACGCGGCGACCGGCTCCGGGGCAGGCGCGCCGCGGCGGCGGGAGTGGGCCGGCGGCGGCACCCCCGATGCGGACGAGGACGAGGCGCCCGTCGCGCATATCGCCGCCCAAGAGGCGCCCCGGCAGCCCGATCGCCCGCAGGAGGACGAGGGCGAGATGTTCGCCGCGCATATCGCCGCCCAAGAGGCGCCCCGGCAGCCCGATCGCCCGCAGGAGGACGAGGGCGAGATGTTCGTCGCGCATACCATGCTCGTCCTCGCAGCGCGGATGGTATCCAGCCGCGAAGACGCAAGGTACGGGTTCGCGGGGTGGGTTCCCGACGACATAGCCCAAAAAGCAAGGGACGCGATCGACGGGTACGACTGGGACCAGCATGGGGGCGACGCGCTGAGGGCCCTGTACATGCGGCACATGCCGGCGCGCCACCGCCCGCCGGACGGCGAGCGCCGCATCCCCGACTGGCTGGCCGAGGCCATGTGCGGCGCGATCATAGACGACGGGTTCATCGGCGAGCAGATCCGCCGCTTCAGGTCGGGCAGGAAGGTGGAGTGCGTGCTCGACCCCGCCTGCGGATCGGGCACGCTCCTGTGCCACGCCGTCAGGCGCATAGCAGAGTCGGAGCCCGTGCGCAGGTCCGGCATGGGGCGCCCCGACGCGGCAAGGCTCGCATCGCTGACGGTCAGGGGCATTGACGTGCACCCGGTGGCCGCCGAGATTGCCAGGGCCAACATGGGGCGCCTGCTCAGGGCGGCAGCGGACGCGAGCCCGATGATCTACCAGGGAAACGCGCTCCTTGTCACCCGCCCCGAGTCCACGCTGCTCGGCGCCGGCGGCGACGACCTCCCGCTGACGTCCCCGCAGGGGCGGCAGTTTGTCCTGCCCCGGCGCCTTGTCGAGTCGAGAGCCGACCTGGCAGGGTTCGTAAGGTCCGCAGTCGACGGGGCGGGCCCGCCGGACGGCCCGGGCCGCGGGGCCGCGGGGCGCGACGGCGGGCGGCTCGCCGAGCCGCACGCCAGGCTTGCCAGGATCGCCGCGGAAGAGGGCGGAAGCGGCGGGGACTGGCTGTGGCACATCTCGAACCAGGCCGGCGCCATGGCGCTGCGCGCCTCCGCGGGGAGGATTGCGTCCAACCCGCCGTGGGCTGTGTACGACAGGATGCACGAGGGGCGGCGCAAGGACAGGGTGAGGCGGGCTGCGACCGAGCGCGGCCTGTGGGTCGGCGGCCTCATCACGAGGTTCGACTATGCGGCGCTGTTCGTCGACAAGTGCGCCGAGATGTACCTTGCAAAGGGGGGAGGATCGGGGTGGGTCCTCCCACGGTCCGCAATCAAGGGGCACATGTGGTCCGGCCTGCGCGCCGCGGCCGGCGACAGGCTGACCGCCGTGTGGGACGTCGGCGGCCTGGCATTCCAGAGCAGCGCATGCGTAATGTTCCTCGGCGTGGACGCGGGGGACAGGAGGCTGGCGGGGGAGGGAGGGGCCGGCATCCGCGACGGCGACAGTTGGGCCGTGGTGCTGAAAAAGGCCAGGTGGGACGCGGTGCCGCACGGGATGGACGAGAAAGAGTCCGAGTGGCTGGCGTGGGGGGTGCCGCTCGCGGGGCGGGGCGCATCCATCGCCCCGCAGTGCCTCGTGTGGGCCGACAGCGTCAGGGCGGCGGGCGGCGAGGCTCGCGTGGTGACAAGGGCGTCGAGGTGGCCGCCGTGGACGTCTGCGGGATCGACCGCGGGAAGCGTCCCGGCGCACTGGGTGCGCGGGTGCATATCGGCGCGGGACCTCTACCCGTTCGCCGCGCCGAGCAGGACGCGGTGCATATTGCCCGTCGAGTGGGGCGGCGAGTGGGCATGGGACGTGCGCCGCCTCTACAACGAGTTCTGGGAGAGGGCCGAAGGCCGGTACGAGGCGCACCTCGGCGACGAGTCGGATGCGCCGGCGACGCTCGAGGACCGCATCAACCGCAACAACGGCATATTCGACCAGCTCGAGCGGCGCGGCCACGCCGCAACGTACAACAGGTCGGGATCCAGCATCCGCGCCTGCGCCATCTCGGGCGGTGAGATTGTCCACGACACGCTCCACTACCTGGCGTGCGCAAGCCGGGAGGAGGCGCGGTTCGTGGTGGGCATCCTCAACTCCGGCGCAATGCTGCCGGCGTTCCTGGCCGCGCGCCGCGGCGCGGGCGACTTTGCCGATCACATATGGCGGGCCGTCCCCGTGCCGCGCTACAACGGCCGGAACGCCCTGCACCGCAGGCTGGCGGCCCTGTCAGGCAGGGCCGAGGCGGAGGCGTCGAGGATGCTCATGGACATGGGGCCGCGGCGGGGCCGCGCGGCGGAAGCTGGCATCAGGGAGGCGCTCGCGGGCAGCGGGGTGTCGGCCCAGATCGACGATGTTTGCAGGGAGATACTGCCAGACTATGCGGCGGGGCGCGCGGGGACGGCCGTCAATGGCGGCGGCGGCGGCCGCATCCGCAACGAATAATGCCAGCACTGCCGCTTCCCAAGAGCTCTCGCATCTTAGTAGCACGACAGCGACGCCAGGTTTGACTTCCAAGTTCGGAATGGGATTGGGTCGCGCCCTGACGCTATGGCCGGCTTGGGCGTGCGCCCGACGGCCCGCCTATTAACCTTGCCAGCGGCGCCGAGCGAGAGCTCAGGTCCCAGCTTTCATGACGCCCAGTGCGGCCCGCCCCACGCCGCTTTCAGCCGTGCTAAGCGCCTGAACTTGAGCTCTCGCGGCGCCGATCCGGGGGATGCCGACCGGGGGTAGTCGTCTAGGCCGCTGGCGATCACGTTTGGGTCTAGTGGTGTCGATCAGCCTGCGCGGGGATGATGGCGGAACGCTCGATGGCCAGCACGGGTTTGCGTCGTCTCGTTGACGCCAGGTAGTCCGCGAGCGGAGGGGCCAGGCCGCGGCTACCGGGTTCCGTAGCCCCCCTCCGGCGGCGGGCCAGAACCGTCCGGCGCCACAACGGAGGGGAGATCGCGGACGGCAACGGGACTGTCCTGCGGACACGGCCCCTTCTTGCAGGCCTTCTCGTCACCCCTAGCGGCATCGGGCACACAGGCTATCACAAAGCTCCGCCGCCGCGGCGCGGGCGCCTCCCCCCTCCCCAAGTCTGCGCCGCCGGATCGCCATCCCTTCGTCCGGCGAGCAACTCGCTTTTTCGGCCCTGCCGGGACTGCAGGGGCTGCCGGGGCTGTCGTGCACCGCGACTTGGCGCGCGACAACAAGGCTGCAGGGGCTGCCCGGGGTGCACGACAGACAAGCTTGTGCCGCCCTTGTCGCGCACCAGTTTACCACACAAGTTGTTGCCTAGCGGTGGCACCGCCCACTGCCCAGTGCGATCAAAAATGTCGAAAATCGACACTTCCAAGACAGTGCTGGATGATAGGCCATCCATTTTTCCCCTTTGAGAACTTGGCGGAGAATCTGCCCATCAGCAGTGACCTGCGGCGGCGCAATGGCGTGCAGCATGTCGTTAGGGGGAATGTGAAATTCCGCTGCGGCACGGATGCCAAAAACAAGCGAGATCGCGGGCGGCTCAATGTGGATTATTCCGTCGATCATGTTGTAGAGACCTTGTAATTGAATGTGTTGAAAACAAAGTGGCACGGTCGACTTTCACGAAACGATGACAACAATATGCAACAAAGCGCAAGGCGGCTTTTAGCGCCGGGCGTCTCTGCTGCGATTCGGCAGTTTCCGGTCGCATGCTCGTCACCTCTTCAGCAGGATGTCCGGCGGATTTGCAAGGTACTTTTCGGGAAGGCCGGACTTGGCCAGGCGGCGCGGCAGCCTTTCGCGCATCTCGGGGGTGAGCACTTCCTCCCTCGCGCGCCTCACCTCGTCCGCGGTCGGGAGCCTGATGCGGCCCGGCGGCTCCGTCTCCTCGTACCAAAAGTGCTCTCCCTTGCCGATCTTTGCCTTGATTGCGCGGGCCTCGCTCGGGCTGAGCCGGCGGGTGCCCACCCTTGCGTAGTCGAAGACGGCGACGGGCGGCACCTCGCCGGCGCGGACGGCCTTCCCGAGCGTGTCGCTCATGTGGTTCCTGCTGCGAAGCGGCACGTTGGACAGGGCGCTCTTGACGGCCTTCCACTGGCCTTCGGCGGAGTTGTCGTTGGGCGTGTACTTTAGCGTAAAGTGCCTTATTATGCTACTCTTGCCCTCCACATGCTTTTCAAACCCCTTCGACAGGTGGTACGACGCCTTGTCGAGTATGAACTGGACGGGGCCGAACAGCTCGACGACGCGTTCGCTGAACTTTATGAACCAGGCGGTGTTGGCCCTGTCGGCCTCCATGAAGTAGTAGAATCCGTCCCCTACGACGCCGAACAGGGGCAGGAGGGCGCGCTCCACGCTCGACGGGACGGTCGTCCTGTCCCCCTTGATGCCGAGAGTCCTCAGCGCGTTCTTGTACGACTGCAGGAACGCCTCGTCCAGGAACAGCACAAGGTGCCCCTTCCTTGCTGCCGCGAGCACCTTTTTGCGCGTCTCCAGCCTGAACTCGGCGCGCTCCTCAGGGGACGCCTCGCGGGGATGGGCAGTCCTTGGCGACTTGACCACGACGCGCAGCTCGTGCATGTTGTGCACGAATGCCCTGTAGGAGATTTTCACGCCGAACTTTTTGAGGGCGTGCCTGTGGACGAGGGCGTACGACCACGTGTTGGTCTTGAAGCCGCAGGCGCGCGGCCCCCTGTGCACGTCCCGTACCAGCTGGATGTACTGGTCGCGGGTGAGTATCCTGGCGGCGCCCGGCGCCTTGCGGTGCCGGAGCGCCACCTCCCCCTTCTTCCACATGTCTGCTATCCAGCGCCGCGCGGTCTCTGGATCCGTGCAGGTGACCCTGGCGGCCTCTTTGATCGACTTGCCGGACTTGAAGTTGTAGGCGACCAGCATCTTTTGCCTGTCCCGGCTGTCTTTTTCAGCCTTGTACATCTCCTCGATCTCCTCGATCGACAAGCCGGGCAGAAACAACTCGTCGGCAAGCTTTGGCGGCCGCCCCATTGCGGCGCATGGAAGATGCCCGTTATTTGAACAAGCGTGGTCAATTTTTTTGATCAAAGGGCCGGAATTTTCCACACCTTCTATGTCAAGGTCTCTAGCACTTGCTGCCCAGGTCTTCGGGAGTTGCGGCAGGCCACGACACCCAGGCGGCTCCCACATGGCAGGCATGTGATCATACGCAATTGGGCAGGACCCCGGCAAAACCGTCGTTGCGTTTTCCAAGTCGGTCTTCAATGGCAAGGGCGGCCAATACCGCCAAGTGACGGTTCGGCATGCCCGGTCTGGAATCGAGTGCGTCTAGTATCGGCTTTGCCACTACATCTGGATCTGAAAATTTGACGGCGTGTTTTATCATTGACGGCAGGTGCTCATCCAAGTTTACGCCGCGTGGCCGATCGAGCAGCGACAGGATGACCCCGGAGGCCTTGCGTGGATCTGCCCTGCCCAACTCCTCTATGACGAGGCCGGCGCGGGCGTCGATGTATGCCCCCTGCCCCGCAAGTTTTATGAGCAGCCTCGCGACATCGTCCGGGCGGCTGCTGGCCAGCGCCGCTAGCGATCTGTATGCGCTGTACACGACGCCCCTGTTGTCGGCCGACACGCCGTCGATGCACACATCGAGGTAGTCGACGCACTCGTCCGCGTCGAACGGGGGATCGATCGAGGTGCGGGACACTAGCATGGGCCGACAGGCCTGGCGGCGCATAGCCAGCGTCCTTATCATCGGGCCCGTTCTAGCCTTGTCGGCGCAGTGTATGTCGAGTAGCGCCGCCATCGCCTCGCGGTGCACCACGTCATCGTCGACGCGCAACGCCATGTCAACCGCGTCCGCGATGCTGCCGGCGTCGGGAATTCCGTGTTCGGTGTGCGCGATGCGCAGCGAACGCAGGGATGCGGCAACCCCTACAGGAGTGCTCGATGCGGCGAGCGATTCTATCACGCTGCCGCACCGCTCCGCCGCGCCGCCATAGGCGCCTCCGATCAGAAATGCGGCATAGTCCGCACCGCCCCGCTCTGCAAGGCGCTCCGCGACGAAGATGGCCGTGCTCGGGTCGGACTTTCCTGTGGAGACAAGGGCGTTGACAATGGGGCCCCTTGCGATGTCGTGGCGCACCATGTCGGCCGCGGCGCCGACCATTCGCACAAACTCGTCGTCGGCTGCAGCCGCCTCGCGCAGGCCAGCGCCAATCGCGTCGGCCAGCCCGTACGCTTCGTCCTCGATCAGGCGCCATGTCAGTGCCCGGATCGCCGGCAAATCGTGCGCGGCGCCCGCCTCGGCAAGCATGTTGCCAAGGCTGTGCGTGGAGAAATACCCCACCTCCTTTCTGTCCATCATGGACACGACAATGGTTAAAGGTACGCCCGTCATTGCGAGATTCCCCCACGTGCCGCAAACGGGCCTGCGTGATCTTTCAGGCGGAAGCATATGTTGATCCAGCCAAGCCGCTCTGTGTACTCCTCTAGTAGTTTCGTACTACCAGCGGTGAGAAACAGGACGAGATCAAACCCGTAGGCACCATGTTCGCCTACACTCTCAACCTGTTCCGCCATGTCGCTGGCTAGCACATGTGAGCGCGTGGCTACCGCTTCGCATGGCATGTGGGAAAAGTTGATCTTTTTTGTGACGCAGCCACACAAAATCTGCGCATAGCCGTCGCCCTGCGCAAACACGCCGTCGTGATTTTCGAGCACGTCCACATGCCCGTCAATAATGCCAATGTTGTAGAGTTTTGTATTGCGGTGATAGGCAATGACCAAAAAGCCGTCCACGCGCGTGTGGCCCTCCGTCGTCTTCGCGTGAAGGGATGCGGCAATGCTTCGTATCCTGCCAACAACGTCAGAAGGGCCCGTCCTAGCGCGGGCAAGCCCGTTCAGCACTCCCTCGGCGAGATCCCCATCACCCGCAAGCGAGATGCAGAATCGCCCCATTTTATCCACGTAGTGTTTTTTGACGTTCGTTGGAGGCATGTCTGCATAGGCCTCCTTGCGGTCAGAGACGACAGTAAGACCGTCGGAGGCCCGCACCGCCACAAGAAGAATCATGCACGCACACCCCCGCCAGCCGCAGGCGGAACGACTCCGTGCGCACCCGCAATCCAGCGTCCGGTGTGCGGAAGGCAGGCGCGCAGACACGCCCGCGGCGGCAGGACGGCGCAACCACTACTTGCGCGGCGAGCGCGCCCGGGGGCAGCCGCGCCGGGCAGACCGCGGCCGCGCCGTCCGCGCGCCCGCGTCGCGCCGTCTGCTAGCATAGTGGTGCCAAAATAACGTTGACTTATAGAGGTAAAGCCTTCAAACAGCGAGAGCTCGGGTCTTGCCACCCGCCTGACGCTTACAACGGGGGCAGGGGGCAGGGATGACGCCGCACCGACGGGCGCCGTCCACATCCCCGCATCCCGCCGCGCTCCGGGGTACGCATGCGGGGATGGTTCCCGCGGCGGCCGGCCACGTACGCCGTGGTCGGAGGCGCACGGAGATCGCCCGCGCCGAGCCCGGGAAGCATCCAAACCATTATCGAGTAAATGGGTCAGGGGCGCGGCCTCCGGCGCCGGCATGCGGGCCGCATGCGGGCCGCATGCGGGCGGGCGCCGCCCCCCCCCTCCCCCGCGCCAAAGGGTTAATGTGCGGCGCGGCGGCGCCGCCGCCCGAATGACCCACCGCGTTGCCGTGCTCGACCGCGAGGCGTGCCAGCCGCGCAAGTGCGGCCTGGAGTGCATAAAGTACTGCCCCGTCAACAAGTCGGGGGCCGACTGCATAGCCCTTGACGAGGAGACGGCAAAGGCGCGCATCGACGAGGACCTGTGCAACGGGTGCGGCATCTGCGTAAAGGTGTGCCCGTTCGACGCGATCCGCGTCGTCAACCTCGCCTCGGAGATGTCCACGGACAAGGTCCACCAGTACGGCCGCAACTCGTTCCGCCTGTACAGGCTGCCCGCGCCCAAGAGGGGCCAGGTCGTCGGGCTGCTCGGCCGCAACGGCATGGGCAAGAGCACCATCGTCGACATACTCGCCGGCCGCATACGGCCCAACCTGGGCAGGTACGAAGGCGAGACCGGGTGGGACGAGGTCCTCGACTACTACTCGGGGACCGAGATGAGGGCCCACTTTGAGGCCGTGAGGGACGGCGCCGTGCGCACCTCGACAAAGCCGCAGCGCGTCGACCGCATAGCGGCATCCTTCGACGGCACGGCAGCCGACCTGGTCTCAAAGTACGACGAGAGGGGCGCCGGCGGCAGGCTTGTCGGCGAGCTGGGCCTGGGCAGCGCGTCGGGCCGCAAGGTCTCCGAGCTGTCCGGCGGCGAGCTGCAGCGCGTGGCCGTCGCGGCCGCGGCCGCGCGCGACGCCGACCTGTACTTTTTCGACGAGCCGTCGTCGTACAACGACGCGCACCAGCGCGCCGCCGTCGCGCGCGTCATACGGTCGCTCGCGGGGGAGGGGCGCAGCGTAATGGTCGTCGAGCACGACCTGACCCTCCTCGACTACATGAGCGACTACGTCGAGGTGCTCTATGGCGAGCCTGCCGCGTACGGCATCGTGTCTGGCATGCTCTCGACAAAGGTCGGCATCAACGCATTCCTCGACGGGTACCTGCCCGGCGACAACGTCCGCTTTCGGGACAGGGCGTTCACGCTCGACGCGTCCGCGTCGGCGCCCGGCGCCGGCGCCGACGAGTTCGCGTCCGAGGGCGCGCTCGTCGAGTGGGGCGCCCTGTCAAAGTCGCACCCCGGGTTCGCCCTGTCGGCCGGCGCGGGGAGGGTGAGGCGCGGCGAGGTCCTCGGCGTGGCCGGCGCCAACGCCCTCGGCAAGACGACCATGATGAGGATGCTCGCCGGCGTCGACGAGCCCGACTCTGGAAAGGTCGCCAAGAAGGCGCGCGTCTCGTACAAGCCGCAGTACCTCAGGGCCGGCGAGGGCAGGGGGGGCGAGGAGGGCGCGGGTGACGCCGACGTCGAGTCGGTCCTGAGCCGCGCCAACGGCGCGCCCGTCGCCGGCAGCATCGGCGAGGGGCAGATAGTCGACCACCTCCGCGTCAAGAGGCTCTACCCGAGGCGCGTCTCGGCCCTCTCGGGCGGCGAGCTGCAAAAGGTAGCCGTCGCGGCGTGCCTGCTGCGCGAGGCCGACGTGTACGCCCTCGACGAGCCGTCGGCGTTCCTCGACGTAGAGGACCGCATCGCCCTGGCCAGGTTCATGAAAAAGTTCGTGCGCACGGCCGGCAGGGCCGCCGTCGTCATAGACCACGACATACAGCTCGTCGACCTGATCTCGGACTCGATCGTCATGTTCGACGGCGAGCCGGGCCGCTCGGGGGAGGCGTCGGCGCCGATGCCCAAGGTGGAGGCCATGAACGCCTTCCTCAGGTCGCTCGACATGACGTTCCGGCGCGACGAGAGGTCGTCGAGGCCGCGCGTCAACAAGGCCGGCAGCCGCCTCGACAAGGAACAAAAGGGGGCCGGCGCGTACTACGCGCAGGCATGACGCGCATGCTCAGGGCCGCGCTGGGCGGCGCGATCGGGGACGGCGAGGCGGCGCTGGCCTACTCGTCGTTCGACCAGATCGGCCACGTCGTCATAGTGAGGGTGCCCGCGGGCCTGGCCCACAGGCGCGCCGAGATCGGCAGGGTGCTGCTCGGCGCCGTAAAGCCGGCCAGGTCCGTGTACGCGCAGTCGACGGACGTGTCCGGCGATCACCGCACGAGGGGGCTCGAGCTGATCGCCGGCGTCGACGAGCCCGTGGCCGTTCACGCCGAGCACGGGTTCCGCCTCGAGGTCGACGTGCGCGCGGCGTTCTTTTCGCCGAGGCTCTCGACGGAGAGGCAGCGCGTGGCCGCGGCCGTCTCCGACGGCGAGACCGTCCTGAACATGTTCGGCGGCGTCGGCGCGTTCTCGATCGCCGCCGCCATGGCCAAGAGGTGCACGGTGTACAGCGTCGACGTCAACCCCGCGGCCGCCCGGCTGTGCGAGGCCAACGCGAGGCGCAACTCGAGGAGGATGGCCGGCGCGGTCGTGTCCGTGCACGGCGACGCCCGCGAGGCGGCCGCGTCGATCTTCGGCCCGGGGAGGGGCGCGGGAGGGGCGCGCCTGCAGGCGGACCGCACGCTCATGCTCCTGCCCGAGAGGTCCGACGAGTTCCTCGCCGACGCCGTGGGGGCGACGGCCGACGGCGGGACGATCCACTACTATGCGCACGTCCACGCGGACAAAAAGTCCGGCGCGCCGGCCGAGGCGGAGCGGCGGTTCAGGGCCGCAACGCCGGTGCGCGCCGAGGTGTCGCACTCAAGGGTCGTCAGGGCCGTCGGGCCGAGGTACTACCAGGCCGTCGTCGACGCCGTCATCTCAAAGTAGCAGGGCGTCAGGCATCCGGCGGCGGCGCGGACCCGGAGTGGGAGGAGCCGGGCATGCCCCCTTCCGGCCGGCCGGCCGCGGGCGGGGCGGCCCCCCCGCTGTCTTTGCCTTCGCCTTCGCGTTCATCGCCGTCCCTCGCGCCCCCCTGGCGGCCCGCCGACGGCGAAAACACCGCGGCCGGATCAAAGTACACGGACGCCGAGGACGGCCGGGTCGTGGCCATCGTGTACCCTATCCACGAGATGACCCCGAGTATGCCGCCGACGATCATCATAACGGACAGCTGCAGGACTATCGGGCTCCACTCGGAGAGCATGAGGAGGTAGGCGTACGCGACGAACCCGGCCACGGACAGCGCAAAGATCGCCGCGCCGACAGCCTTGCGCCGCCCCATCGCAAAGCGGCTGGGCGGGAGCGTTATTAGTCTAAGCGGCCGAGCGGGGAGGGCGGGACATGCCGATCGGGCCGGCAGGGGGCGGCCCCCGCGCAGGTGCCGCCCCGCGGCGCGGGGAGGGGCCGTGTAGGCCCGGAGGGGCCGCCCGGAGGGCGCACCCGGCATCCGGGCAAAAAGGCGGCCGGGGCGGGCGCGCCGCGCGCCGCCCTTTGCGCCGGCGGGGGGGGGCGGCATTGCGGGCAGCCAGCCGCGGCCATGCGCAATGCCGGGGAGCGCAGTGCGGCGGGCCTTTTTTCGCCGGCCTCCTTGGACTCGACGGCCCCCCTGCACGCCCCGCACTTGCCTGCCTCTTCCTAGGGGGATCCCTGGAATCCGCCCTAGTCCTTGGCCCTTTTGATCGCCGCGCGCTTCTCCCCGCCGGACGCGGCCGGCTTGCGCCCCTGGCCGCCGCGCGCCCTGAGGCCGCTTACGCCCTCTGCCAGGTACCGCGCCGTCCATGTCCGGAGGGTGCGCGAGTCGATCATGAACACGGCCGCAATCTGCTCCTGCATCATGTCCCTGCGGGGCTTTGCACGCTCCCTCACCTCTGCCAGGACAGCATGGACTCGCATCAGGAACGGCCTGTACCGCCTGTCCGCTATGGCCTTGACCAGGTCGGCGTACGGCTCGGCGTCCTTGCCCATGCCCCCTAGTAGAGGCAGAGGGGCATATCGGGGACGGTCAACAAAATACGACCCCCGGGCCTGCGAAGTGGATCACGGTTGCCTGACCCCCCCCCCCATAGTGCCGGCAAAGGCCCGCGTCGAACCGGCCCTGCCCGGCAGGCGCGGCGCGGCGCGGCGGGCGCCCCTCCAGTCCCGGCGCCGCGGCGGGCCGCGGCCGCTCCCGGCGCCGCCGCCGCCGCCGCACCCCGTCCCGCGCGCGCCGGGCGGCGACGGCCGGGCCGGCCGCGGCCCGCCGGCGGGGGCGGACCAGGGGCCCAGGGCGCGCCGAGCCGGCACCATCCAGGGCCGCAAGTCACATATTGCGGCCCGCGGGAAACCGGCCATGCCAGGGCATGCGCCGCCGGCCGAACCGGGGCCCGTCAAGAGGGAGCTTCGCCTGGCGTTCGACGGAAAGATGCTGGACCGTCTGGGCCGCCAGACATACCAAGGCCCCGCGGCGGCGCTGGCGGAGCTTGTCGCCAACGGATGGGATGCCGATGCGACCGCGGTCGACATCAGGCTCCCGGATGCGCTGGGCAGGGGCTCGGCGATCGTCGTGGAGGACAACGGTCACGGCATGACGTTTGACGAGTGCAGGGAAGAGTACATGAAAGTCGGGCACGACCGGCGGGCCGGCCGGCGCGGCCCGCGGACGCGCTCGGGCCGCTCCGCCATGGGACGGAAGGGAATTGGAAAGTTTGCGGGGTTCGGCATTGCCAGGAAAATCCGCGTCGAGACGACGAGCGGGCCGGCCGGCGAGGAAACATCCTTTGAAATGGACATTGGCGATCTGAGTGGTGCGGAATGCCTGACCGAAGACAGCACCATCCACGCCGTTACGAGAACCCGGGGGACGGACGGCCAGGCCAGGCACTGGACGCGGATCACGCTGTCAGGGCTGGCCATGGCCGGGAACGTGTCCCGGTCCGGCCTTCGGCGCAGCATGGCATGCCGGTTCCTGGCGCACTGGACCGCATCGGACTTTTCGATCAGCGTCAACGGCGCCCCGGTGCCGGCGTCGCCCGACATGGGCGCCGTGGAGTTTGCGTTCCCGCGCGACTACCCGCCCGGCAGAGAGCCCGCAGGGATGCGGGTCGACGGCGAGTGGGCCGTCGAGACGCTGCGCGACGGCCGCCAGGTCAGGTGGGCGATCGGGTTTGCAAAGAGCCCGATAATGGACGCCGACCTGCAGGGAATCGCCGTGTTTGCCAACGGAAGGCTGGCCCAGAAGCCGTTCCTTTTCAACCTCGCGTGGGCAGCCAGGGGGCAGCACGGGCGGCCGCACATGTTCGGGCAGGTGGTGGCCGACTACGTGGACCAAATAGACACGGACGTGATATCCGCAGAGCGGCAGCGCATCGACTGGGAGGCCGGCGAGACGCAGTCGCTGCTGGAGTGGGGGCAGAGGCGGGCGGGGGAAATCCTCCGGCTGTGGGGCGAGCTCAAGGCGAAAAAGGAGGCCGGCGAGATCGAGGGCCGGATGTCCCGGCTTGAGGGCAGGCTGGCAAGGCTCGGCCAGCGCGAGCAGGATGCTGCCCGGTTCGTCCTCAAAAAACTGGCGGCGGCTGCCCCCGTCCGCGACGACGAGTTAGAGGATGCGGCGGGGGCCATCCTGGCGTCGCTGGAGGGAGGGCGGCTGCGCGGCCCCCGGCGCGACACGGCCGGAATGGGCGGCCTGTCCGAGGCAGACTTGCTCGACATGCTGGCAGAGGCGAACGCCGTCGCGGCCCTCAACCTGGCAGAGGCGGCAAGGGCAAGGGCGGCCGCCCTTGCGCATCTGGAGGACAGGGTTGAAAGGCGCGCCCCAGAGCGGGAGGTTCGGGACTGCGTGGCCGGCAACCCGTGGATGATCTCGCCCGAATGGGAGTACTACAAAAAGGAGCCGCGTGTGTCGCGCATTGCCTGCGAGGCAGCGGCCGCCGCCGGCTTGACGGACGAGGAATACCGAGGCCGCGTCGATCTGCTGCTCTCCAACGGCGAGCACCTGCTCGTCCTAGAGTTCATGCGGCCGGGGCTCGTCCTAGACGAAGATCACCTGAGCCGGTGGGCCGTCTACGTGTCGCACATACGGGCCGCCGGCAAGGGGCTCGCCGCCGCGCCGTTCACGAGTGTGTCGGGCCTGATAGTGGCCGACAGGATAGTATCAAAGCCCCACATGGGGGAGATTGCAGAAATGTATGCAAGGTCCGACATACGCCCGATTGACTGGCGGGGCATGATAAGGAATGCAAGGGCAGGGCACGAGGAGATTTTGCGCACACTCGGCGGCAGGGCCCCCGGCGACGAGCGCCTGCAAAGCGTGGCAGGCGGCGGCGGGGCACGCTAGGCGCGCCGGCCCCCGCCCGCGGCCCGGCGCCCCAGGCCTACCGCAGCTCGATCGACATGAGGAAGGCGTCCTCTCCGTCCTTGTAGTACGTGCCGAGCCGCTGCCGTATCGAGAACCCCATGCCCTCGTACATGCGCACGGCCGCCGTGTTGCTGCACCTCACCTCCAGGTACAGCTCGTCGCACTTGCGCGATCGCACCCCGTCGAGGGCCCTGCACACGAGGGCCCTGCCCAGCCCCATGCCCCTGTGGGAGTGGAGGACGGCGACCGAGACGAGGTGGCCCTTCTTGACGAACCCGAGCTTTCTAAAGTTCGAAAAGCCGTACTCGGTCTTGCACATAATGTACCCGACCGGCCGGCCGCCGGCTTCGGCGAGCAGGAACGCCTCGGGCAGCTCGGCGAGCAGGCTCTCGTAAAAGTAGTCCGAGTAGTGCTCGGGCAGCGTCTTTAGGTTGATCTCGATGACGGAGATCAGGTCGCCGGGGGTGACCCCGCGCACCGAGAACTGGCCGGCCCCGCCCCCGCCGCCCTCGACGGAGCCGCCCATGCGCGCGGCGCCGCGGCGCTGGCGTTATCTGTGTTTCCGGGCGGGCCCTCCGGCCGCGGGCGCGCATTCGGCGGCCTGCCCGCCCCGCGCCGGGCGCGGCCGGGGCCGCGGATGCCCGAGCGCTCGCGGGCAGGGGCCCGCCGGCGCCGCGGCCGGCCGGCCGCCGCGGGCGGGGCGGGACCTGCGACGGGCCGGCTGGCACGAACACGATCCGGCAGGCTCCCGATCGCGGCCGGCGGGAGCTCCCGAGGAGCGGCGGAACCCGGCATGCACCGACCTGCCCGCCAGACGGGCTGCAGGATGCCAGCGGGTCAGCGCAGGCCCGCAGCCGCGATCTGGCAATCCGCGCACTGCGTTTCGCGGCGGCACTAGAGCGTTGCTTTGCCGCCCGCGAGGGCCCGGCCGCCCGTGTTGCGCTGCGAAGCATGCAGTATCCCAGGCCCGTCTTCCCGCGGCGCCCCGAACCGCCTGCATCGCGCCGTTCCGGGCGCCAGGGGCGGCCCCCCCCCCCGCGGCTCGACCCGGCGGCGGGCCGCCGGCGCCAGGGTGTGTCCCCGGAGGCCCAGGGCCAGGGGATCGCCCTCGAGATGCGCCCGTGGATGGCGCGCGCCTTCTGGCGCTCCGCGCCGCCCATGTCGTATCCCCTCTTGTGCCTGGCAGACTCGCTCAGGGTGCAAATGCGGCAGTAGTCCTTGAACAGATGCGACAGGTGTATTTTGACCACGCAGCACCTCGCGTAGTGCCTTGTCGGAACGTCCAGGCCCCGTCGCCCAGCCAGCCGCTGGCCAGCGACATCGAGGCGTAGAACAGCATTGACAGCATTGACACCCCCCAGTCGGCAAATCCCCCCGCCCGCTAGCCGCGCAGCGCCTCTGTGGCCTCGAGGCTGTGGTTCCGCTGCCTCTCCCTCCACCACGTGCCCATGCGCTGCCGCCTACCCGTCTATCACGGCCGTCATGCCTTCCATTTTGCCCGACCAGCCGCGGCCCGTCGCGACCGCCTGCATGCGCAGGTCCATCTCCGGCATGATGCCGCCCATGATCTTTTCCTCGAACGCTATGAGCCGGTCGACGACCTCGTCAAAGCGCTCCGAATAGTCGGCGCCGTCGTTGTCGCCAAAGACCGCCAGGACTATGACGCTGGTGCCGAGCGCATCGTAGCCGAGCTTTTTGACGTACGGAACGCCGGCGAACAGCTCGGCTAAGATCGTCGAGAACTGGCCGGTGACCTGCACGGCGGCCATTCGGCGTGCAGCGCGGTGGCGGGTATGAGAAGATATCCCACACGGGGCGGCGTCCGCCCTGGCAGTACATCGGGGGCGCCTAGCGGCCGCCCCGCGCCGAGCGGACGGCCACGGCGGCCGCGACGGGGGCGGCCGCGTACGCGGCGACTGCCAGGAGCATGGAGGCGATCCCGTACGCGACAACGCCGGACTCGGATCCCGGCTCTGCCAGCGAGACGGCCTGGACGGCGTGCAGCGCGGGGGCGATCGCCAGGCGCACGGCGTCGCGCAGGGCCGGATGCTCGCGCTCAAGGTCCGCAATGTGCGGGGAGACCGCATAGTACGCCGTGTTGAACGAGGACATGAACGAAGAGCCGGCCGCCGTCGAGAGCACCGTCCCGTCGCGGATTTCGCGCAACGCCTGCACCTGCGGGGCCATCTCCGTCCCGTGCGCGGCCGTCGCGATCAGGCAGCCGCCGCCCTCGTCCTGCCCTGCACCGGGCGCCGGCTCGGCCGCCTCCGGCGCGGGCGGCGCGTCCACGGCACCCTGATCGGTCGGCGCGTCCGCGTCCCCGACTTGCGGCGCGGGCGGCCTGGGCGGCGCGTCCGCGTCTGCCGCCCCGGGCTCGGCCTCGGCCTCGGGCGGCGCGTCCGCGTCTGCCGCCCCGGGCTCGGCCTCGGCCTCGGGCGGCGCGTCCGCGTCCATGTCCGCCGCCTCGGCCCCGGGCGCAGGGCGCGCCTCGTCCGGATCTGGGCTGGCGGCGGCGGCGGTAGCCGGCGCCAGGCCATCCCCATCCAGCCCTGCATCAAATGTCATCGAGCCGGTGCACTGCCCGCCCGTGCGGACCGTCTCCGAGGCGGCGTGGACCGTGCGGCCGTCGACTAGCGAGGCCCTGACCAGGATGAGCGTATCCTCCGGAAGCGGCGCCTCGTACACTACCGCGCCGTCGCCAGGCGCCTGCGCGCCGGCGGGGCTTGCCGGCACCGTTCCCGACGGCGACAGGATGGAGATGTCTGGCAGGGCGGACGCGGGCAGGGCCCCGCCCGACGCGGCGCCAACTGCTATCCGCATCGTCCCGTCGTTGCAGTCCCACGAGACGGTGCCGATGGCGAACGGGGCAGGCATGCCGGGCGCCGCGCCTATGCCGCTTCCGCCGCCGCCCCCTCCGCCTCCGCCGCCGCCGCCGCCGCCGCCAAAGAACTGCCCGGCGGGAGGCTGCGCCGACGGTACGACGACCACGGGGGGCGCGGACGCCGCGGGCGGCGGCGCGGCAAGGTCGGCCCGGTTGCCGGCCAGGTCGGTGATCGAGCCGTTGTTGAGTGCGAACGGCGGTCTGTCCAATGCATACGCGACAGCCCCGCCCCCGATCCCAGATGCAGTCCTGAACACGAGCGTCGACGTGCCCGACCCGGAAGAGTACGCAGCCTCGACCTGGCCCCCGCCGGCGCTGTTGATCAGGAAGGCGGGCGGCGCCGAGTCTGGGCGCTGGTATACGCGCACGGGCTCGTCAAAGGTCACCGAGACGGCGGCCGCCCCCGACGCGGCGTCTAGCGCCGAGCCGATCGACGCGATGGACGGGGCGTCCGCGTCGCGCGGCTCAAGTACCACAATGCGGTGGTTGCGCGAGTCGGCGACGAGCACGGTGGTGTCATCGTGGCCCACCGTCAGTCCGTACGGCCGGTCGAACTGTATGCCGTGCCCCAGGCAGTCGGGGTGCGGGCAGAACCCGAACGAGCCGGCCGACATTACGAACCCGCCGGCGTGGTCGAACACCTGGAGGCGGTCGTGCCCCGTGTCGGCGACGATGATGCGGCCGTTGGCGTCGACGGCGACGTCGTGCGGGCGCTGCAGGGCGCCGTCCTGCAGGAACAGGCCCGGCGACGCGGGCCTGCCCACCGCGAACAGGGCGGACCCGTCGTCGGCGAGCACGTGGATGCGGCCGCCGACCTCGTCGGCGACGTACACGCGGCCGTCGGGGCCCACGTCGATGCTGGCCGGCGTCAGGAACTGCTCCAACTCGTTGATCTCCCGCCCCTGCTGGTCGCCGGGGGCGAACTTGAGGACGGTCCCGATGTCGAACGCCGCGACGTACACGGCGCCGTCGACGGGCGACACGGCAAGCCCGCGGGGGGACACGGGAGTGCCGTCCGAATCGGTCACGTTGAACTGCGACTTGTACGCGCCGCTTGCATCAAACCGCTGGACGCGGTTGTTGGCGTGGTCCGCAACGAGTATGTCCCCGCCGGGGGCAATGTCCGCCCCCGTGGGGAACCGGAACTCGCCGTTGCCGACGCCGCTCGAGCCGAACGACCCGTCGTGGACGTACGAGCCGTTGGCGGCCCTCCGGACGAACTGGACGCGGTCGTTGCCGCTGTCGACGGCGACGATGCGGCCGCCCGGCTCGACGGCGATTCCGAACAGGGACCCAAACTCGAGCGGGCCGTAGTCCATCCGGCCGATCGTCGCGTTGAGCGTGCCGTCGGCGTTGAACGCAAACACGCGGTCGCCGCCGCCGTCGGCCACGTACACCTTGCCGCTGCTGTGGGCGAGCACGCCCTCGGGCGTGTCGAACAGGTCGTGGCCGCCGAACTGCCTCACTACCCCGCCGGCGCCGTCCAGCTCGTAGACGGTGTTGGCAACGGCGGCGCCGACGAGAATTGTCCCGGACGCGTCGTTGACGTCGACGTGCACCGGAAGGCCGCGCACGGTCCCGCCGGCGGGCGCCGAGTGCTCCGGCATCGGGATCGACGACAGGTGGGTGCCGTTGGCGGCGAACGACTGGACGCGGTAGTTGTGCGTGTCGGCGACGTATATCGTGCCGTTGGCGGCGATTGCAACGGACAGGGGGAACCGGAACTCTCCGGTGCCGTTGCCCGACTGGCATCCCAGCGTGCCGGGGACACTGCAGTCCTTGCCGAGCGACCGATCGAGCACCGGAAGGCCGGTCGTCTCGTTCAGGAACATTATCTGGTTGAGCGGCGGGACGGCGGCGACTATCGTGCCGCCTCCTGGCGCTAGCGCCACGTCGTAGGGGTTTGACCAGACCTGGTGCGTTCCCAGGTGCCGCCCGGTCATCTCGTCGAGCGCCTGCACCCTGAGGTTGAGCCGGTCGGCGACGTACACGGTGCCGTCCCTGACGGCCAGGCCCTGCGGCAGGCGCAGGGCGCCAGAGGCCGACGACAGGAGGGCGGCCCCGGGCGACGAGTCGCCGACGTGCCCCCTTCTCAACAGCTCGCCGTATATCGCGCGCTGGTCCGCGGGATTCTGGACCAGGCCCAGGTCGATGTAGCCCTTTGTCGCCATCTCCCTGGCCAGGGTGCCATTCTCAAGGTAGACCGCAATGTGGCCGCCGCGCGAGTCGGCCACCAGTATGGTGCCGTCCCGGCCCTCGGCGAGGCCAATCGGGAACTGGAGCTGCACGGGGAAGGGGTCGCCGATCTGGCCCGCCAGCGAAAAGCCCTCGCGCCCGTCCGCCACGGGCTGCCCGGGAGCGCCGGCAAAGTACGACGGCGGGCGCGCCGCCAGCTCGGCAATGTCGATCGTGGCGGACGCACCGGCAGGGGCGGGCGCGCCGCCGAACGTCACGGTGTGCTCGGAAGTGCCGCTGCCGGCCACCGCGGCGACGGCCCTGGAACCGCCCGGCGAGAGGGTGAGGTTGGCATAGTCCGACGCGTTTGCGTGCACGGGCCCCGAGTACGACACGAGTATTTCGTTGCCCGCCGATATCTCGGCCGAGTCGATCATTGCGCCCATGCGCGGCATTGCGAGGACGGCGCGGTTGCCGGCCATGTCCGTGATCGCGCCGCCGTTGAGCGCGAACGGCTCGGCCGACGCGTACGTGACGTACCCGTCAGCGGGGCCGCTCCCGCCCTGCGAAGAGTTGTACGCGAACACGAGCGTCTCGGTGCCCGTCCCCCACGCGTACTCCGCCGCCGCCGGCTCGCCCGCAATGGAGATCATGACGGCGGGGGGATCCGAGCTAGTAGGAGGCTGGTGCACGCGCATGGGCTCGTCAAAGGTCACCGACACGTACACCACGGACGAGTCGGGCCCCGTCGACACCCTCGTGGCCGCCACCGACTCGATCGAAGGCGGATCCGCGTCGCGCGGCTCGAGCACCACAATGCGGTGGTTGCGCGAGTCGGCGACGTGCACCGTAGTGCCGTCGTGCCCCACCGTCAGTCCGTACGGCCGGTCGAACTGTATGCCGTGCCCCAGGCAGTCGGGGTGCGGGCAGAACCCGAACGAGCCGGCCGACAGGACGAACCCGCCGGCGTGGTCGAACACCTGGAGGCGGTCGTGCCCCGTGTCGGCGACAATAATGCGCCCGTTGGCGTCGACGGCGACGTCGTGAGGGAGCTGGAACCAGCCGGGCCGGAGGAACAGGCCGGGATTGGCGGGTTCGCCGACCGTGAACAGCGGCGCCCCGTCGGCGTCGAGTACGTGGACGCGGCCGGCGGACTCGTCGACGACGTACACGCGGTCGTCGGGGCCAACGTCGACGTTGACAGGCCTGCTAAAGTTGAACTGGCCAGATGCGTTGATCGAGCGCTCGAAAACGCCGTCGGATGAGAACCGCAGTACCGACCTGTCGGAGGGCGCCGCAACGTACACGGCGCCGTCGACGGGCGACACGGCAAGGCCGCGGGGGGACACGGGCGCGCCGTCCGAGCCGGTAACGTTGAACTGCGACCTGTACGTGCCGTTTGCATCAAACCGCTGGACGCGGTCGTTGGCGTGGTCCGCGACGAGCAGATCGCCGCCCGGGGCTATGTCGATCCCCGTCGGGAACCGAAACTGGCTGGCGTTTGTGCCGGACATGCCGAACGACCCGTCGTGGACGTACGAGCCGTTGGCGGCCTTTTGGACGAACTGGACGCGGTCGTTGCCGGTGTCGACGGCGACGATGCGGCCGTCCGGCTCGACCGCAAGGCCGAACAGTGACCCGAACTCGAGCGGGCCGTGCTCGGCCTCTACGATCGTCGCGTTGAGCGTGCCGTCGGCGTTGAACGCAAGCACGCGGTCGCCGCCGCCGTCGGCCACGTACACCCTGCCGCTGCTGTGGGCGAGCACGCCCTCGGGCGTGTCGAACAGGTCCGGCGAGCCGAACTGCCGCACAATGTCGCCCGAGCCGTCTACCTCGTAGACGGCTTGATAGACGGCGGTGCTCACGATCATGGTGCCCGACGCCTCGTTGAAGTCCATCTGGGCGGGCAGCAGGCGCGCCTGCGCGCCTGCGGGCCGGTCGGCCAGGCCGGGGTGCACCGGCAGCTGGATCGACGACAGGTGGGTGCCGTTGGGCGCGAACTTTTGGATGCGCGCGTTGCCCGTGTCGGCGGCGTATATCGTCCCGTTGGCGGCGATCTCGGCGGACAGGGGGAACCGGAACTCGCCGTCGCCGTCGCCCTGCTGGCACCCGACAACGGGCCTGCAGGCTGCGCCGAGCGCGCCGACCGTCCCGACCCCGGGCAGTGGATGCCCGGTCGTCGCGTTCAGGAAGAGGAACAGGTTGCGCGGCGGGTCGGCGACCACCATTGTGCCCCCGTCCGGCGATATGTCGACGTCGTACGGGTTGGACCAGACGGGGTACGTCCCCAGGTGCCGCCCTGTCCTTTCGTCGAGCGCCTGCACCCTGAGGTTGAGCGAGTCGGCGACGTACACGGCGCCGTCCCTGACGGCCAGGCCCTGCGGCAGGCGCAGGGCCCCCTCGTATGACGTCACAAGAGCGGCGCCGAGCGACATGTCTCCGACATGGCCCCTTCGTGCCAGCTCGCCGTATATCGCGAGCTGCGCTTCGCCGTCGCGGACCATGCCGATGTCGATGTAGCCCTTTGTCGCCATCTCCCTGACCAGGGTGCCGTCCTCGCGGTAGACCGCAACGTGCCCGCCGCGCGAGTCGGCGACGACGATCGTGCCGTCGCGCCCCTCGGCGAGGCCCGTCGGGAACTGGAGCTGCACGGGGAAGGGATCGCCGACGAAGCCCGCCAGCGAAAAGCCCTCGCGCCCGTCCGCCACCTGCACGGCGGCCTTGCCCGCAAAGTACGACGGCGGGCGCGCCGCCAGCTCGGCAATGTCGATCGTGGCCGACGCGCCGGCAGGGGCGGGCGCGCCGCCGAACGTAACCGTGTGCTCGGAAGTGCCGCTGCCCGCCACCGAGACGACGGCCCGGGGCCCGCCCGGCGAGAGGGTTAGGTTGGCATAGTCCGATGCGTTTGCGTATACGGGGCCAGAGTACGCCACGAGTATCTCGTTGCCCGCCGATATCTCGGCCGAGTCGATCATTGCGTCCATGCGCGGCATTGCGAGGACGGCGCGGTTGCCCGCCATGTCCGTGATCGCGCCGCCGTTGAGCGCGAACGGCTCGGCCGACGCGTACGTGACGTACCCGTCCGCGGGGCCGCTCCCCCCTTGCGAAGAGGGATACTCGAACACGAGCGTCTCGGTGCCCGACCCCCACGCGTACTCCGCCGCCGCCGACTCGCCTGCAATGGAGATCATGACGGCGGCCGGATCCGAGCCGGCGGGCTGGTACACGCGCATGGGCTCGTCAAAGGTCACCGACACGTACACCACGGACGAGTCGGGCCCCGTCGACACCCTCGTGGCAACAGCCGACTCGATCGACGGCGGATCCGCGTCGCGCGGCTCGAGCACCACAATGCGGTGGTTGCGCGAGTCGGCCACGTGCACCGTAGTGCCGTCGTGCCCCACCGTCAGGCCATGCGGCCGGTCGAACTGGATGCCGTGCCCTAGGCAGTCTGGATGCGGGCAGAACCCGAACGAGCCGGCCGACATTACGAACCCGCCGGCGTAGTCGAACACCTGGAGGCGGTCGTGCCCCTTGTCGGCGACAATAATGCGCCCGTTGGCGTCGACGGCGACGTCGTGCGGGTGCTGGAGACGGCCGTCCTGCAGGTACAGGCCCGGCTCGGCCGGCATGCCGACTGCGAGCAACGGCGTCCCGTCGGCATCGAGCACATGGACGCGGCCACCGGACTCGTCGACTACGTACACGCGGCCGTCGGGGCCCACTTTGACGCTGACAGGATTGCTAAAGTTGAACTGGCCAGACGCGTTGAACGACCGCACGAAGTCGCCGGTGGGCGAGAACTGCAGGACCGCGGCCGCGCCGGGCGCCGCGACGTACACCGAGGCGCCGTCGGGCGACACGGCAAGGCCGCGCGGGGACGCGAGTGCGCCGTCCGCCCCCGTGACGTTGAACTGCGACATGTACGTGCCGTTGGCGGCGAACCGCTGGACTCGGCTGTTGTGGTGGTCGGCGACGAAAATGTCCCCGCCCGGCGCGACATCGACCCCCGCGGGGAGCTTGAACTGGCCGCCGCCCGTGCCGCGCAAGCCGAACGACCCGTCGTGGACGTACGAGCCGTTGGGGGCCTTCCGGACGAACTGAACGCGGTCGTTGCCGCCGTCGACGGCGACGATGCGGCCGTCCGGCTCGACGGCGATTCCGAACAGGGATCCGAACTCGAGTGGGCCGTGGTCCATCTGCCCGATCGTCGCGTTGAGCGTGCCGTCTGCGTTGAACGCGACTATGCGGTCGCCGCCGCCGTCGGCCACGTACACCATGCCGTTGCTGTGGACAAGCACGCCCTCTGGCGAGTCGAGCAGATCCGACGAGCCAAACTGCCCGACGATGCCGCCCGAGCCGTCCAGCTCGTAGACTACGTCGACTCCGGTGGCGCTCACGAGTATGGTGCCCGACGCGTCGTTGACGTCCATTCGCACCGGCGCGCCGGGCAGCGGGCCGGCGGGGGAGGAGACATTCGGCATCGGCATCGGTATTGACGACAGGTACGTGTCGTTGGCGGCGAACGCCTGGATGCGCTTGTTGTACGTGTCGGCAACGTATAGCGTGCCGTTGGCGGCAAACGTGACGGACAGGGGGAACCTGAACGCATCGTCGCCGCCGCCAGGCTGGCACCCGACAACGGGCCTGCAGGCCGTGCCGAGCGACCTTTCGGGAATTGGCATCCCCGTCGTCGCGTTCAAGAACATTACATGGTTGCGCGGCGCGTCGGCTATGGCCATTACGCCGCCGTCCGGCGAGAAGGCGATGTCGTACGGGTTCGACCAGACATGGTGCAGGGCCACCTGCCGCCCGGTCCTCTCGTCGAGCGCCTGCACCCTGAGGTTGAGCGAGTCGGCGACGTACACGGCGCCGTCCCTGACGGCCAGCCCCTCCGGCTGGCGCAGGGCCCCTGACGAGGACGCCAAGAGTGCGGCGCCGAGCGACGAGTCGCCGACGTACCCCCTTGCGAACAGCTCGTTGTATATCGCAAACTGGTCGCCGGGGCTGCGGACCAAGCCGAGGTCAATGGCGCCCTTTGTCGCCATCTCCCTGACCAGGGTGCCATTCTCAAGGTAGATCGCAACGTGGCCGCCGCGCGTGTCAGTGGCAACGATCGTGCCGTCCCGGCCCTCCGCCAGTCCGGTCGGGTGCTGGAGCTGGACGGGGAAGGGATCGCCAATGCTGCCCGCCAGCGAGAATCCCTCGCGCCCGTCGGCCACCTGCACTGCGGCCGCGCCGGCAAAGTACGACGGCGGGCGCGCCGCCAGCTCGGCAATGTCGATCGTGGCGGACGCGCCGACAGGGGCGGGCGCGCCGCCGAACCTAACCGTGTGCTCGAAAGTGCCGCTGCCGGCCACTGCGACGACGGCCCTGGGCCCGCCCGGCGAGAGGATAAGGTTGGCATAGTCTGACATGCTGGCGTGCACGGGCCCCGAGTACGACACGAGTATCTCGTTGCCCGCAGATATCTCGGCCGAGTCGATCATTGCGCCCATCCGCGGCATTGTGAGGCCGGCGCGGTTGCCCGCCATGTCCGTGATCGCGCCGCCGTTGAGCGTGAACGGCTCGGCCGACGCGTACGTGACGTACCCGTCCGCGGGGCCGCTCCCGCCCTGCGAGGAGGCATACTCGAACACGAGCGTCTCGGTGCCAGCCCCCCACGCGTATTTTGCCGCCGCCGCCTCGCCCGCAATGGAGATCATGACGGCGGGCGGATCCGAGCCGGCGGGCTGGTACACGCGCATGGGCTCGTCAAACGTCACCGACACGTACACCACGGACGAGCCCGGCCCCGTCGACACCCTCGTGGCCGCCGCCGAGTCGATCGACGGCGCAACCGAGTCGGCCGCCTCTAGCACCACGACCCGGTGGTTGCGCGAGTCGGCGACCTGCACCGTGCCGTTGGGGCCCGCCTCGACGGCGAACGGCCGGTCGAACTGGATGCCGTCGCCCACACAGTCGTCGTGCGGGCAGAACCCGAACGAGCCGGCCGACATTACGAACCCGCCGGCGTGGTCGAATACCTGGAGGCGGTCGTGCCCCGTGTCGGCGACGATGATGCGGCCGTTGTCGTCGACGGCGACATCGCGAGGCCTTACCAGGTGGCCGTCGTGGTAAAAGCTGCCCGGCAACGTCGGCTTGCCGACCGCAAAGAGCCATGTTCCGCCGGCGTCGAGCACGTGGACGCGCTCGTCCGACTCGTCGGCTACGTACACGCGGCCGTCGGGGCCCACGTCGACGCCGGTCGGCGTCCTGAACTGGCCCGTCCCGTTGATCGACCGCACGAGCTCGCCGGCCGGCGAGTACTCGAGCACGGCCCCAATGTCGGGCGCTGCTACGTACACGATCCCGTTCGGCGCCGCGGCGATCCCGCGCGGGGACGCCGGCGCGCCGGCCGAATCGGTGACGTTGAACTGCGACTTGTACACGCCGCCTGCATCAAACCTCTGGACGCGGTCGTTGCCGCTGTCGGCGACGAGAATGTCGCCATCCGGCGCGACGTCGACCCCCGTGGGAAGCCGGAACTCGCCGTCGCCCGCACCGCGCGAGCCGAACGTGCCGTTGTGGACGTACGAGCCGCTGGCATTAATTCGGACGAACTGGACGCGGTCGTTGCCGCTGTCGGCGGCCACGATGCGGCCGTCCGGCTCGACCGCAATGCCAAGGAGCGCCCCGAACTCGAGCGGGCCGTGAACCCCGAGGCCGATCGTCTCGTCGAGTGTGCCGTTACCGTAGTGGAACGCCAGCACGCTGCCCCCGCCCCCGTCCTCAATGTACGCGATGCCGCAGGTAAAGCAGCCCGTCGAGTTGAACAGCGGCTCGCTGCCAGCGCCGCCGCTCGCGGCGTACAGCCTGTTGTTGGCGCCGTCCAGCAGGACGCCCTGCGGCCCCTCGACGTATGTCGAGTTGCCGAACCGGTCCAGAATGTCGCCGGTGCCGTTGATCCTGTAGACCGTGTCGGACCCGAGCGTGCTCACCACGATGTTGTTCTCACCCCCGACATGCAGGAACGCGGGCTGTAGGCGCACGGCCTCACCGGTGGACGGGTTGATCATGTCGGGGTCCTGTATTGGTATCGTCTTGCTGTACTGGCGGTTTGCGTCGAACACCTGGATGCGCGAGTTGCCCGTGTCGGCGACGTATATCATGCCGCTCTGATCGATCTCGACGGACAGCGGGAACCTGAACCCATCGTTGTCGTCGCCGGCGGCCGGCTGGCATCCGAACGTGTTGCTGTCCCCGCAGTTCTTGCCGAGCGTCATCGTTACATCGGGAATGCTCGTCGTCGTGTTCAGGAACAATATCTGGTTGCGCGGCGAGTTGGCGACGACCAGCTTGCCGTCATTCGCGACGGCCACATCGTAGGGGGCGGACCACACGGGGTACGCCCGGGTCGCATTCCAGGTCGACTCGTCGAATGCCAGGATGCGAAGGTTGCGCGAGTCGGCCACGTAGACGATGCCGTCCTTTGCGTGCACCCCGTACGGGTAGCGCAGATTTTCGAGGCTGGAGTTGAGGATTTTCCAGGCGCGGTGGCTTGGGTCGACATATCCGTTCATAGTCAAGTTTTTGAAGATTGTGGCTTGGACGGCGGGATCGTACAGGGCGCTGGCGTTGATGTAGCCCTTTTTCCCGACCTCTTGCTTGTGGGTGCCGTTCTTGTAGTACACCTCTAGGTGGCCGCCGAGCGCGTCGGCGACGATGATCGTCTCGCCCGTCCCCTCCGCCAGGCCGGCAGGCAGCTGCAGCTTGACGGGAAACGGGTCGCCGGCGGTGCCCGCCAGCTCAAAGCCGCCCCCCGGCGAAGCCCCGTCCGCCGCCCCGGCGCCGCCAGGCGATCCCGGCGCGGACTCGTCCAAGGCCGGCTGGACATGCGACGAGAGCGGCGCCGCCGCCAGAGCCGCGCTGAACGGCAGGTCTGCGGCATGCTCGCCGCCCGGCGCCGCGGCGACGATCGCAGTAGCCGCAAGGCACACGACGGCAACGACTGCCGCGCTGAGCCGCGTGCGATCCAACGGCGGCGGGCGCAGGCAGTACCTTATAACAATTTCAGAGGCGGGCGGGGCACACTCAGATCCCTAGCGGCATTCGCGCCTAGCCCCCCGCCCCCGCCCCGGCCGGCGCGGGGCACGGCAGGCGCCGGCGCAGGTTGTCCTGTCCGAGAGGCATGTGGGCGCCAAAAACCTGCCGGCACGGGGCACGGCAGGCGCCGGCGCAGCCCTGAACGCGACGCCGGGTGCGGCAAAACAGGCATCTTGTCGCGCGGCGGTCGGTGAAGGCGACTCGACAGGCGGCCGAACGACGCCGGGTGCGGCAAAACAGGCATCTTGTCGCAGGGTCGCCCCTCATCCCATTCCCCCTCCCGCTCCGCGGCGGCCCGGCCGCCCCGCCGCACGGATTATACGGCATGCCGGCAACCCCGCGGCATGGACGATCGTCGACGGGATGCTGCCGCAGGGGACAACGCGATGGCGGCGCCAGCGGCGCCCGATCCCGCCGGATCCGGCGGCGCTCAGCGGGCCGTCGGCGGGCCGCCGCATGTCCGGACGCCAATCGGGGTGCGGGGCGGTGCGGGCCGTTCCATGACGGTGACGGTAACGCGCGATCTGCATGCCCGGCCCGAGCTGGACAACGACCTGGCCGGCACCTACATGCGGGACGCCATAGAACACGGCGGCTACCGCGCCGCACTCGGGTACTATGGCAGCGAAGGGGCCAAGAAATCCGAGACGGCGTGGCACCGGCTCAGGGCAAGGGGATGGCTACTCGGAAGGCTTGGCCTCTACGGCCAGCTGGGAACCTGGTCAGAGGAGGCGTCCGAGTGGCCCGACTTTGACCACATCTCTGCCGCCGCCTTCCCCCCGCTGCACGCCGACTACAGGGCGCCCCCGCTGTGGACGGAGGCGCCAAGACCCGTGCCGCGCAGCGCAGACCACACGATGACGCTTGAGCCCGTTGCTACAACCTGCCCCGACGCGGGAACGGTGCCCGGCGGCATATGGGCCGTCATGCTGATCCTCGACGCAGCCGGCCCGATCTGCTCGCATGCGGGCCTCGGCGCCGCGGCGCACCTGGTCGCGCAGGGGGCGGCCCGGCGGATGCCCGGATCGGAACGGGGCGGCCGCCGGTACGATCCGCTGCGCGGCGCAAGGCTACACGGCGCGCCGGAAGTGTGCCACCGGTGGATCATCGCAGACATTGACTTTGATCCGCGCCCAGTCAACGAGCCGCACTACTACTACGACCTGACCGACGAGGGTCGCGAGGCTCTTGCCGCCGCCAGGGCAGCCGGCGCCCCGTGGCCAAGGGCGACAGAGTCCGCCGCAGCGGGGCTCGGCGGCTTGGCCCTCCCCGACCTGCTTGAGAACGCGTGCAGGTTTTGCGGCCCCGCGCCGGGCCTCGGCAAAATGAAAAACGGCCTGGACAGGCTTGCCGGCGCGTGGGACGCCCAGGAAAGCGGAAGGCCCGCTCTGCCCGCAGATGCCGAGGACAGGGCGCTCGTCGACCTCGGATCGGCCGCAAGGTGGCCCGATACCGGCGACAGCTTGGGATCTTCATTCGACCACCTCCTCTACCTCATGGAGGTCATAGAGTCGGTCCGCACAGTGGCCGGCGAGGCCGAGCCGTCCACAGGCGCCGAAAGCGCCGTGCTACGGGCGCTGATCGGGACCATACACGGCCTGTGCAGGAGGCACGGCAGGGAGGTGGTGGCGGCCACGTTGCCAGAGGCCCGTACGCTCCATTCCGTACGCGGCGGCCACGCGGGCATGGAGGAGGGCGCACAGCGGCGCGCCCCGTACACCAGCCCAACACCAGCGCTGATCAGCGACTCGTACTACTGCCTGGCCGAGTACTGCAAGAGCCGGTGCCTTGCGACCGATCCGTGCAGCCTTCCGCTCTCCAAGGCGCTGACCGCGAACGAAAAGGCAGCTGTGATAGAGGTGCTGGAAAAAGACCTGCCGTCCAACGGTGGCCCGGATCGACCGGGCCCCGGCGGGTGATCCCGGCGCCCCCAGGCGGCGGCTTGGCGGCGCGGGCGCGCGCCGATGCCGGCGCCGCAATCGATTGCGCGCGCAAGCGCGCGCCGCGCAATGCGGGAGGGGCCCGACAGGCGGGGACGAAAAGCTGCGGATGCGCCCGGGTCAAGCGCGCCGCGTTTTTGCCGACAAAACGGCCGGCGCCGGGCGCGGCAGGGCCTGCCAAAAGATCCAGTGCGAGAACCGGGCCCCCCGGAGGCGCGCAGGCAGGCCGGCCGTGCGCCAAGCCGCTCCAATGCCACAGCGGCTCTTCAAAATTTGCGCCCGCCGCGGCTTTTTCGCTGCCCGGAGACGCGCGGCGCAGACATGCGCAGACGGGGCCGCCCCTCCAGGGCTGCCAGTACGCGTTCCCGATCAGCGCGGCACATGGGTTTGCTCCCCTTACGACGCCCGCCGCCTTTGCGGATGTGCCGCCGCCCGGCCCAAGGTGCCGCCTGGCGCAGCTGCAGGGCGCGGCGCACGCCGCCGGCAGCCTGCCGCCCATGTCCTTGACGGATCGCGGATTCCGGAGCCGCCTACCCTCCCCCCAAGCGCCCTGCTGGCCCCTTCCCGACCGAGGCGGGCAGGGCTTTTCGCAGGGCGGCGCGCGCCGGGCGCCCGCCCTTTTCCTCGACCGCGGACAGGGGCCTCGCCCGGCACCCTTTAGTAGGGGGCGCTGCACGTCCCTGCGTGTCTACCGTCCAGCAAGAGTTCGACGCCGGTGCGATCCTGCTCGGGCTGTACAAGGATCTCCCGTACGTCAAGAAGGTAGGCTACAGCATCGGAGAGATGGCCGGGCGCATACTGGTCAGGGTGATAACCGATGACGGCGACTGCGGCGACGACGAGTCGTTCGCCAATTTCATAATGTCGGTCAGGAAGGCTGGCGAGTTCGAGGACATGATGCCGGCCGGTATGAGGGACGAGTACGAGGTCGTGCCGATCGTCACGGATCCGTACGAGGGGGCCCTGCGGCACTTCCGCACCATGACGGCCGTGATCGACAGGTAGAGCGGATAGCGGCGGCATAGTATGGACGCAGGATGGAGGCTGCTGCAAATTGCCCACGACAAGAGGGCGCGCGAGATACTGGTAAAAGGAGGAAGGGGTAGCGGCGAAAGGCTCTTGGACTGGGAGGCCACCCTGATGTTCTACGAGATCGTGATCGCGGTGGACGGATACGCCGAAATAAGGGGCGTTCCCGTGCCCAAAAACCACGCGGCGAGGAGCGCCCTTGTCAAGCGGCATCTCCCGTACCTTGCCGAGATGTACAACGGCCTCTACGGCCTGAGCCTAGAGGCCAAGTACCACGACGGGTACAGCATGACGGAAAAGGCGTGGCGCAAGGCAACGCAGTGCTACGAAATACTAGCAAGGAATATCCCGGTGCAGTAGGCGGAAGCAAGGGATGCGGCGGGCGGGCGGGCGGGCGGCGCAGGGGCCCATGCCGCGCCCGGGACCGCGAACAGCGGCAACTCCGTTCAATCGGCGGCGGGTAGCGCAGAGGGGGCGGGCGGAGGGATCAGGGCCGCCCCGGCGCGCCCCCCCCCCCCCCCCCCCCGCGGCCGCCCCCGGGATGCGCATGCAGCCGGGCGGCCGGCCCGCCGCGGATTGCATGCACGCCAGAGCGCAGCCCGGCCGCGGCCGTTCGGGCGGCGCGCATCTACGACAGAAGGCCGCCAAGCAAAAGTGTCCCGGCGCCAAGCGGCCCCACACGGCAGCCATTTCGCCGCCGGCGAGGCTGCGCTGCACGGCCTCCTCCGCCGCCGCCGCCGCCGCCGCCCGGCCCCTGCGCCGCGCCCCGGCGCAGCCGCGATCCCCGGCAGAGCGCTACATTTTGATTAGGGCCGTTTTGCCGGCCCGCCCATGGGCGCGCGCAGGGCCGGCCGTGGCGCCCCAAATGCCCGCCCTTGCTCCATACGGCCCCCGCCGCCGCCCACGGGCGCGCGCGCGGCCGTCCGGCGGGCCGCGGGGCGCCGGCGGGCGGGCGGACCCCGGGCCGCCCGGACGGGGGTGCGGCGCGCGTGAGCGACCCGTCGGCCGACGAGGTCGTCGCGATCGTCACCGCCGCCCTCGACGTCGAAGAGGTAAAGCCCCGCCCCGACGTCATCCAGTTCAGGCTCGCCGCCCCCGCCGACCAGCCGGGCCCCGGGTTCAAGGCCGCGTTCGCATCTCTGGCGCGCCGCCTGGAGCGGATGGACGTGGCGTGCAGCACGGCCGTCAAGGACGGATCCCTGTACGTGATGGCGTCCGTCATGCCGCCGCGGTCGCACCGCTGGCTCGGCATGTCCGAGTCGACGGTGGCGCGCCTCCTGTTCGCCGCGGTCGTCGCGTTCGTAATGGTCGACGGGTACTACCGCACGGCCGCGGCCAACACCGTCCTGTACCTCGGCGACCCGCTCTGGTCGGCAGCCGTGTACACCGCCTCGCTGCTCGGCATACTCGGCGTCCACGAGGCCGGCCACCTTGCCGCCTCGAGGTGGCACGGCGTCAGGACGTCCTGGCCGTTCTTCATACCCGGCATACCCGTGTACGGCATACCGACGTTCGGCGCGTTCATACGGTCCAGGGGCCTCACCGTAAACAGGGAGATACTCTTCGACATTGCGATCGCGGGGCCCGTCGCCGGCCTGGCCGTCGCCGTCCTGGTGGCCCTGTACGGTGCGTACGAGGCGCCGGTCATACCGCCCGAGCTTGCCGCGCCTGGCCCCGACGGCCGCGCAGTCCTGCAGGAGTGGGGGCAGGGCGAGCCGCTCCTCATGACGGCCGCGCTCGCCGCGTTCGGCAAGGGCGGCCCCGGGAGCGAGGTGCTCCTCACGCCCGTCCTGTTCGCCGCGTGGATAGGGTTCCTCGTGACGTTCCTCAACATGCTGCCCGCGTGGCAGCTCGACGGGGGGCACATGGCGCGCACGCTCCTCGGCCACACCCGGCACAGGTACGCTACGTACGCGAGCATGGGCGTCCTGGTCGTGCTAGGCTACTGGTTCATGGCCCTGCTCATACTCGCGCTGAGCATGCGCGGCATGTCGGCAAGGCCGCTCGACGACGTTTCGCCCCTGCCGCGCAGCAGGGCCGCCGCGTACGCCGCCGTGGTGGGGCTCGCCGCGCTCTGCGCGCCGCTGCCCTCGTCGCTAAGCTTCCCGTTCCTCTAGCGACTGCGCTACCGGATAAGCGACCTGGCCGCGTCGGGCAGGACGGACACCTTGCCCCTCTTTCCCATCGTGGAGATGGCGTACTCGAGGGCCGCCCTGGCGCCGGCGAGCGGCACGAGCCCGAGCCGCCTCGTGTACAGGTCGGGCAGGACCGAGACGAGCCCGACCTGGACGTCCCTCCTTGCCTCCTCCAGGAACAGCAGCGCCTCCATCCCGTCGATGTACCGCGACGGCCGGCGCAGCTCGTCCGCGGCGAGGCGCCCCTCGACGAACCGCTGCACGGCCTCGGCGCCGGTGCCGCGGCCGCACTCGGCGAGCAGGACGACGAGGCCGCCCCTCGGGACGGCCGCGCGGCAGTTCCACAGCGACGCGAGCGAGCGTGCAAGCGTGTCGTTGCTCGCCGCCTTGCCGGTGCTCGCAACGAGCGACCCGTGCCTCCCGGCCCCGTCGCGCACGGCTGCGGGCTCGAGCAGGCGCGGCACGTCCCGCGACGTCTCGGACGGGTGGCCGGCGCGCACGTGCGATATTCCCGCCGGTCCCGCGACGATCTCGACGGCGCGCACCTCGAAGCGGTCGGCGAACTGCCGCGCCTCGGCGGCCGCCCCAGAATCCTCGCCGGGGGCGGGCGCGGGGCCGCGCCGCTTTGCGTACGCCGAGAGCATGACCTCGCCGCGGCCGAACCGGCGCGCAAGCCTCGTCGCGACCGTCTCGTACCCGAACAGCCCGTCGAGCTCGGCCTCGGCGACAAAGTGGGTGGCGCGCGCGGCCCCGTCGCCGGCGCTCCTTCCGGGGCCGCCGCCGACCGCGGGGACCGCGCCGGACTCGACGCGCGCCCCCTCGGGCAGCGCCGCGCGCAGCGGCGCGGCGACCCAGCGGTCGGCGACTATCCGCGGCGGCTCGGCCGACCTGCGCGCGCACATGTCGAGCACGGCGCCGAGGAAGCTGTGGACGGCCGGCGTGCTGTGCAGGACGGCCATCTCGGCCGGCGCGGAGAGGTCCATCGTGGCGTCGATCTCCTTTTCGAGCGCCTCGCCCTCGAGTGCGGGGGCGGGCCCCGCCGATATCGTCTCGCCGAGGTTCTCGGCCCTCACGTCGACGACGACGTCCGACGAGCCGTAGTTGAGCCAGATCTCGGGCACGGGGGGGCGGCGCGGCGCTCTGAAAATAAACCCAACTCGCCGGCGAGGGAGGCGACAAGGCGGGTAGGCGGCAAGGCCCGGCGGGGCGGTCGTCGGTTGCGGCGGCTCGGTCAAATGCCTTTTCATCATGCGTCAGGCATAACTCTGATTCCTCATCGCGCCGCGGGCGGGCCGCGCCGCGGGCGCCTTTAAACCGTCGGCGGCCGTGTGCATCCCGCGGTCCGCGGGGGGCCGTCCGCCCGGCGGCGTGCGCCGCGGCGGGGGGCGGCCGCGCCGGGTTTTCGCGCCCGTGCCGGCCGAGGCTGCCGCGGGCGGAGGGGAGGCCCCGCCGCCGCCCCCGCGCCGCCCCTCCACGGCGCGGCCCGCCGCGATTGCAGGGATGCGCGCGCAATACTCGTACCCCGTGCCCCGTACCGGCACGGCCGCAGTGCAGGCCGCCGGCCAGTTCTCGGCAATCCTAGCCGAGCTGTTCGCCGACGTTCCGTACGTCAAAAAGCTCGGCTGCGACGCGCTCGGCAGCAGCGTCATAGCCAGGGCGGTCTTTGACGACAACGGCGGCGCCGACTATTCGGAGCGCCTTGACGGGGTCGTCAGGCGATTCCTAGCGTTCAAAGACAAAGTCACAGGCGGCATCATGCCAGAGATGAACCTGCGCATGCAGGCGGCCCCGTCGCGGCGGCGCGGCTACAGGGCGGCTTGGAAAGAAGGGCGGCCGCGAGGGACGGGCAGGCGGCCGCGCACGGCCCCGCAGCGGAGAAAAAAGCAGCGGAGATGCAACCTGGAGGCGGCAGAGGCGCTGCGCGGCCCGCGGGAAGGGGGATTTGCCGACCGAGAGGCGGTAGCGCGGTTCTGCACGGCCATGTCTGGTCAGCGGCAGGCTTGAGCGGCAGGGATTGGGCGTTCCGACAGGATGGCGGATGCGGCGGGCGGGGGCGGTCGCCCGCGCCGTCCGCATCCGCCTTCCGTTGCGCGGCATGCGGCGGCGGGGGAATCGTCCGCAGGCGGCACAATGACCGTGTCGGGCGGCCGGCGGCCGGCGCGCGCCGCGACGGGGGCGCGGCATGCCCGTTCCTGCGTATCCCGGTTCGCCCCGCGGCAGCGCGCTCGGCGGCAGGCGGCCGCAGCGGCGGGAAAGGCGGAGGCCGGCGGAGGCCGAGCGGAGGATCGGCCAAGCCCATTCGGGGGAGGGTTGTTCGACGGCGCCCCCGGTACGACGGCCCGTCCGGGCTAGTTTCCCGGTCGGGCAGGCCCGGACTTTCGGGCAAGCCGCGGCGCGGCGGGGGGGGAGCAGTGCAGAGGAGCCGATCGGAATGCGCTCGCCGTGCAGCCGCGGGCCTGGGCGGATGCGCCGTAGCCGGCTTCCGTGCGGCTTATACGGCATGCCCGCAATCCCGCCGCGTGGACGGGCAACGCGCGGAGCTGCCGGACGGGAACGGCAGGGGCGCGAACGGGGAGGCGGCGCAGGGGTTGCCGGGCACCGGCGCGCGCGATGCGGGCATCCTAGGCAGCGCGCAACGGGCGATCGGGGCGCCGGCGCAGGCCCAAGCGCCGTTCGAGCCGTCGCGCCGCGCGGATCGCCCCGCGGCCGCGGCGGTGCCGCGAACGGTGCATGCCCGGCTAGAGCTTGGCGACGACCATGCCGGGACATACATGCGGGACGCCATAGAGCGCGGCGGCTACCGCGAGGCGCTCGAATACTATGGCAGTGACGAGGCTAAAAGATCCGAAACGCCGTGGCATCGGCTCAGGGCCAGGGGCTGGCTACTCGGTCGCCTCGGACTCTACGACCAGATGGGTGGATGGCTTGAAGAGGCATCGGAATGGGACGACTTTGACCACATCCTAGCCGCCGCCGGTTCCGGGCGCCCCGCGGCGTACAGGGAGCCCGTGCTGTGGATGCAAACGCCAAGGCCGGTGCCACGCAGCGTGAATCACCAGATTACGCTCGAGTCGGCCGCCGCAGCCTGCAGTGACGCCGGCGCGGTGCCGGGCCATGTATGGACAACCATGCTGATCCTCGACGCAACCGGCCCGATCTGCTCGCATGCCGGCCTCGCAGCCGCCGCGTTCTTGGTCGAGGCGGAGGATGACCCGCAGGTGCACGGCCAGGGGCACGGCGCCCGCCGGTACGACCCGAGCCGCGGCACGGCGCTGCACGGCGCGCCAGCGGGGTGTCACAGGTGGATCATCGCGGACATTGACTTTGACCCGCGGCCCGTCAACAAGCCGCACTACTACTACGACCTTACCGACGAGGGCCGCGTGGCCCTGGGCGCCGCAAGGGTTGCCGGCACCCCGTGGCCGAAGGCGGCGTAAGTGCTCACACGGTTTAGGGCCTAGCTGGGGCGGGGCGGGGGCGCCCCGGCCGGGCGCGCCGCGGGCGGGTCAGAGCACCCTCCTGATTTCGGCGAGTGGCCGCAGGCCGTGCATCTCCCAGGTCGTCTTGCACGACAGCAGCGCGCAGAACGCCCTTACGCCGGCCAGCGAGCGCAGCGCGCCCCTGATCTTGCGCAGGACGACCGGCTCCCTGAGGAGCTTTTCGGCGGGGTTGTTCGTCGGGGGCACCCACGGCAGTATGATGAACAGGAACAGGTCGAGCGCGGCGTTGTCGAGCTTTGTCATGAACTCGGCCAGGGCGGGATCGCCGGCGTAGTCGTCGACGAGATCCCTGACGCGCCTGGCGAACTCGTGTCGCTTCCTGGCGCGCTCGGCGGCGGTCCCCCTGAACGCCTTGGCGTCGTGGAATATCTTGTGGAGCCTGGCCGAGACGTACAGGACGCGCTCGTTGTCGGGGAAGTTGCGCGCGAGGTACTTGGCCTCGTTGAGGATGTGGGCCCAGCACCGCTGTATCCTGTACTTTCGGAACACGGGGGCGCCGTCGCACACGATGATCCCGTCCCAGGCGCCGAGTATTTTTTGCAGGACGGCGTTGTCCCCGTCGGGGCTGAGCCAGTATACGGCGATCTTTCGGAGGGGGTCGAAGAAGATCCACAGGCCCCAGTTCTCGCCGTCCTTCGAGTACGTCGTCCTGTCCGAGTGGATGACCTTTGCGCTGGCGAGCAGCGCGATCAGGGCCATCAGCCCCGGCCGCAGGGCCAGCCCCGCGTCCCTGACGACGTTGCTGGTGTACCCCTCGGAGATCTCGACCTCCTCGTCCATGTGCGCCTCGCGGTTCTTGCGGATCGTGACGCGGTATAGCCAGTTCTTGATGACGGACGACTTTAGGTTGAGCCCAAACACGCCCTTTAGGGGCAGGCGCAGCCAGAACGGCTTGTCCGGGTCGTCGGGAATGTCGTTGACCGGCGCGCCGGCGCCGCTGTCCGCGCCCCCGATGGCCGCCCGAACGGCCTCGACGACCGCATCCTGCGGCTGCGGCTGCGGCTGCGGCTCCTCTTTCCCCTCCTCTTTCCCCTCCTCCTGCCGCGGCCCCTGGCCAGCGCCGTTCGGCCCCGTGCCGGCCGGCTCCGCCCCCGCCGCGGCCCCGTCCGCGCCGCCGGCCGGATCGGGCCGGTCTGGCTCCGCATCGCCACTTTCCGCCTCGAACATGTGCAACGGGACGGCCGTCCCCTCGGTCACGGTTCCACCGCACCCGCACCCGGCGCACTCCCACTCGGGGCACTGCGACTCGTAGGTCTGCGGCCGCCGCGGCGGCGGCCGGTCGTACACCCTCCGCTTAGAGTACCCTTTGACCCGTATATGGCCCTCGCAGCCCGGGGTATCGCAGCCGCCGGGCTTTTCGAGCACCACGTGCCTGTCCGGCACAAACTCTCGCCTGGCCGCCTTGCGCCTCGGCTGGCCGCCGGGGCGGCGGCGCGGCCTGCCGCCGCCGCCTCCGCCGCCGCTGCCCTCCCCTTCCTCCTCCCCCTTCTTGTCCCGGTTGCGCTTCTGCCGCGTCTTGGAGGGCGGCACGGACGGCCCCTCGTAGGCACTCAGCCTCCGCCTGAGATCGGCGTTCTCCTTTTTCATTTTGGCCGCCGGCTCCTTTTGCCTTGCCAGCGCGGACTTCGCCCGGGCCTCCCTTTGCTCGGCCTTCTTGGCCCTCAAGTTGGCGCTCCTGCTGGACGCGGCCAGCTTGCGCTTGTCGCCGTTCAGCTTTTTGATCTTCTCGTCCTTTGCCCTGATCTTCTCGTCCTTTGCCTTTTCCCTTTTGAGCGCCGCTTGGAGGCCCGTCTCGGCCTTTTTTGCCCTGGCCGTGAGGGCCCGTATCTTTTCGTCGCGCATCCTTACGGCGGCGGCCCCCGCCTTTGTCAGCCTCACTGCCGCATCGCCCCCTTGCCCGCATCGCGTACTGCCTGCGTTCCTCCTGCCGCCGCCGCCACCATTTGCGCCGCGCGCCGATCCCGTGATCCTTAAGGGTTTGGATCCTTCCAGGATCTTGAGCGGGAGGCCCCCGCTCGCCGTCAAGGCAAACGGCCCTGCCCGATCGCCCCCCCCCCCCCCGCCACCGCCGCCGGGCCGAGCCGTGCGCCCGTGTGGGCGCCCCGTGCGCGGATCGTCCTAGAAGCACACGTGTGCACGGTTGCGCCTGGCCGCCGCCTCCTCGCCCTGCGCTTGGGCAGAGTCGCGCCTGCGGCGCGCCCATAGTGCCCTGCCGTGCGCGATCCTGGTCCAAGGCCAAAATCCTCCAAATTGTTGCGTCCGGCAGTACCGAAGCCGCAGAACGACGGGCGATCTTGCCGTCAAAACACCGTCCAGGCCTCATACGGCCGTGAGCTGTTACAAGGCGGCAGATATCGCCGCATCGGGGCTCGGCGGCGCCACCCTCCCAGACCTGCTTGAGAGTGCGTGCAGGTTCTGCGACCCCCTGCCTGACCTGGACAAAACGGCGGGCGAGCTAAAAAGGCTCGCCGACGCGTGGGATGCGCAGGAAGGCGGCCGTGTCGCACCGTCCGTGAGCGCCGAGGACGAGGCGCTCGTCGATCTCGGGGCTGCCGCAAAGTGGCCCGACGCCGGCGACAGCTTGGGATCCCAGATGGATCACCTCCTCTACCTCATGACGGTCGTCGACTCTGCCAGCTCAATCGCATGCAGTGCCGAGCCGTCCACCCGCGCCGAGGGCGCCGTCCTGCGGGCGCTGATCGGGGCGATACAGGGCCTGTGCAGGAGGCATGCCAGGGCGATGGCCGCGGCGGCGGCGGCGCCCCCGGCGGGAATTCAGGCCGCCGCCCGCGCACGCGGCGGCCCCTCGGGGCAAAGTGGTGACGGGTGGCGGCGGCGGCCGTACGCAGACGCGACTCCAGCGCTGATCAGCGACCTGTACTACTGCCTGGCCGAATACTGCAGGAGCCGCCGCCTGGCCGCCGACCCGCGCAGCCTCCCGCTCTCCGAGGCGCTGACCCGGGACCAAAGGGCCTCCGTGATAGAGGCGCTTGAAAAAGACTCGCCGTTCCGCAGGGGCGCTGACCGTCAGGGCCCCGACGGATGACGACGGCGCGGCGATCGCCGCGCCCGTGAGCATGCGCCGCACGATGGCCGGAGGGGCGGCAAGGCTGAGTGTCAAGGCTCGCGGCCGCGCCGCTAGCGCGCCGCCAGGCGCCGCCGCCCGGCCACGCCAGGCAGATGCATGGGGGACGGGCGCAGGTGCGGGAGGGGGCCCGCAAGGCCCCGCGCATCGGGGCTGAAATGCGCAGGGGCCCACTGGTCCCGCCACGCCGGCCGGTTGCGGAGTTTTGGCGGCGAGGCATCCCTAGGCCCGGGCCGCAATGTCCATCTCCGCCACGTTCCTGTACGCGCCCGACTCGTCCGCAGTCACGGCAAGCTCCATCTCCAGGCTCGCCCCCGCCCCCGCCGCCGCCGCCGCGCCGCGCCGGTCGTCGATGCGTATTGCCCTTTGGATTGGATCGTACTCGTTTCCAAGCGCGTCGGCGTACCGGAACTCGACCACGAGCGGGCCCGGCGGGAGCTCCGCGGGGGCCACGATCGCCGTCCTCGACTCCAGCTTTAGGCTTTCGCCAAGCGCGCGGGCGCCGGCGTCGGCGAGGCTGCCGGCCACGATCGCCGGCATGATTTTGCGGATGCGGCCCAGGATCACATCCCTGCCCGAGTCCGTGAGCCCGCGCAGCATGCGGGCCCCGTCCGCGTCTATCCTCCCCGAGCCGAGCATTCCGGCTATCGAGTCGTCGGACAGCAGCGTTTCTCGAACCTCTTCCGCCGCGAGCTCGGCCGCCCCGCCGTCCCCCTCGGCGTCGGGGCATTCGGGCTCGGCCCCGCCGAGATCTGGGGCGGGGTCGAGCAGGAGCAACCCCAGGATCTCATCCAGGGGCGGCATTCTGCGCGACACTGTGCGACCGCCGACGGAGCACCTTGCCCGCACCGTTATGTCGCCGAACCCCGAGAACCTTAGGCGGATCGGGACAGGGGGCCCGCCGGGCCCGGAGCCGGCAAAGGGGAGGACGTCCGGCGCGTCCGCGAATTCCAGCAGGGGCCGAAAGACTCGGACCGGCGCGACGCGCGTGCCGACGGAGCCGTCCTTCATGACGAACGACGCCCTGACGGGCACCTCCTTCCCGAGGTCATCAAACGGCTCCCTTGTCGCCACTACGAGCCCGAAATAGTCGTACGCGCTTTGCCGGGCCGTGCCTATGGACTTGACGATCGCGCGGCCCTCGGACTCTTCCATGTCGAGTACGTGATCGTGTCTGCCAGGCGCAGGGGCGAGGGGAGCTCAAAGACGGCCTCGCTCAGGGCGCCCGCGGCGGCCTTTTCGATTTTTACCATGATGGGAACCTCTTCCCTCGGCAGGGCCCAAGGGGGGCACCGCACGTCGAGCATTGCCGCCTGCACGGCGCGCCCGGTGCGCGGCCCCTATTGAACCGAGCTGTCGGCATTGCGGCGAGGCGGCCAGGCCGGGGCCCCGCGCGGGCCGCCGGGAACGGGCAGTTCCCGCGCCCGGCTTGCCGCTCGGGGAGCGAAGGGGCGGCGGCATGCGGCCCGCCAGCGATCGCCAGCCGTAGCGCCCCGGAACCGGTAGCCGGCGTAGCCGGCGCATGCCGACAGTTCGCGTCCGCTACGGCCTCCAGTCGTAGCCGCCCGTGCAAGGCGCCGCCCCCTGCGCAACGGCCTGCCCGACGCACGCAAAAGCGCCGCGCGCCCAAGGGGCGACGGCGGCCGGTTCGCCAAGGCGCAACGGCCTGCCCGTTGCGCGCAAAAGCGCCGCGCGCCCCGCAGTCGCGAGCCGCGCTCAGCGCGGCGGGCGCGGAAACCTCTTGATGTGCCACTTGCCGGACTCTTTGGTGGCGATAGACCCCAGTGTTCTCTTCTCGGCGGCCTTTCCTGTGAGCGCTCCGACGGCGGCCCCGATCAGCGTCCCGGCAATCAGGCCCGCGGCGGTTGCGGTCCCGTTGCCCCGTGACTTGTGCCCCGCTGCACCGCCCGCAAGCCCCCCTGCACCCGCACCTGCAATCATTGCGCTTGCAACATGCGACACCACGGTGGACACGAGCGCCTTGGTGGCCACAAGCCCTATCTCGAGCAGCGCCTCGTCAATACCCGGAATCATCTTCTGGTAGTCGCCCTTTGAGTAGACAACCTCAACCGTTGGCTGTATGACATCCCCGCCCACGCAGAGCTCCTTCATCGTGACGGACTCGATGCTGCACTCGCCTTCGATGCACCTCATGACGTGCTCCTCAACCACCCTACACCTCTTGTACGACGCCGCCCCGCGGTACCCGCTACACTCGAACACTATGGAGTGGGTACGCGTCATCGTGCATGCGCCCCCTTTCGCCTCCCGGCGGTCGTGCGCGGGGGAGGCACGCTGGCGGTCTCCCCGACGAGCCTGCGCGCCAGGTGCCGCACTCCCCCGGACCTCGAAAATGCGGGCTTGCCGTGCTCCGGGTACATTGACAGCACGCCCTGCGCCAGCGAGGGCCCGATGCCGGCCAGGTAGAACTGGCTGCCGGACCGCCGCACGTGCCCCGCCCCGACCAGCTCGCGCATGGCGCGATCCACCGGCATGTCCACGGCGGTATCGGGGGCTGTCGCCCCCTCCGACATCAGGCGCGCCATGACCCATGCGCGCCTCGGCGGGGTCGGATAGCACTCTGACTTTATGGCCGAAAACCGCACGGCGTCAGGAAGCGACTCCCAGCCCCCGTCCGCCGCGGCGCCGTGCAGGGACATGTAGTCTGCAATGAGCTCTACCGTCTGCACGCTAATGCCCGCTCTGGCCGACACGTCCTCGCAGGCGTGCGCCCCCTCGGCCAGAAGCCGCATGGCCCTGCCGCATGCCGCGGACAGGTCGAACCTGCCGTTGCTACCGCCCACGGAGGGGGGCCGCAAAGAGATCTTATAAAGTTGTCCCGTAGCCGCCGCGCGTGAAGGCGGACTGCGAGACTGCTATACTTTTGCTCATGTACCAAAAGGGGCTGGTCGGCAACTCATACAAAAGCACAGAGAAGGTTCGCAGAGCCATAAGGTGGGTCAAGATAGCGTCACACTACCGCGAAAAAAGAAGGTTTGAGGCCGTTGCGAGGAGGCTAGTCAAGAGGGGGCTACTGAGCGACGCGGGCAAAAGTGCAAACGTCCTGTCGTTGAGCATGGAAGGGTGTATACACGTACAGGCGCACTTGGAGGCAAACCCGAGCGCGCTGGATGATCTCGACGCGGCCATGCGGGGATAATCGGGGCCTGGCGGCACGCAGCGCTACGCAGCGCGCCGCGGCAGGATCGACGCGGCGGCGATCGGAGCGCGGGCGGGGCCTGGCGGCACGCAACGCTACGCAGCGCGCGCTCGTGTCGGCAGGGCCCGAGATCTCCCTGCCACCCCCGCTTTGCAGCCCCGCCCACCAGCGCGGGCCCTGACGGCACGGCAGCGGCGGGCAAAGGCAGCACCCTCCTCATCGCTCTGCATCCCGCGCATCGCCCGCAGGCCCCGCGGCCGCCAGTGTTTTTAGCCGCAGCGGCCGCGCCCGCGCATCGCCCGCAGGCCCCGCGGCCGCCAGTGTTTTTAGCCGCAGCGGCCGCGCCCCCGCGATGGGCAGGCTCGGCGCGGCGCGGACCGGGGCGGCGCGTCATCGGGCGCTGCCGCATCTGCTGCTGCTGGCGGCCATCCTTGCAGGCGCCGCGGCGGCGTCGGCGCCCGAGGGCGCGCCGCCCCCGGCATGGGCGCAGGCGAGCGACGAGACGGCCCACGGCAGGCTGGCCGTCGAGGAGCCGACCTACGTCCTGGAGGGGCACATGCCCGTCACCGTCAGGATATCCGGCCAGATATTCGCCGAGTCCGACGAGCGCAGGCAGGTCGCCGTGGTAGTGACCCTGCCCGACTCGTCCAGGTCCGAGCAGGCCGCGTGGGCCACGCGCGAAGGCCACTTTGCAGTCCCGTACCAGCTCGACAAGCCGTTCCCGACGGGGGCGGACTCGAGGCCGGGCAGGTACAGGGTGTCGGCATCGCACGGGGGCGCATCCCTGGGCGCCGTCCACTTTGACGTCGTGCGCCCCCCGCAGGTGCCCGCGCCGGCGCAGGGCGAAGAGGCCGAGGGCGCGGCCGCCGCCTCGGGGGCCGGCGGCGGCGCCGTAACAGGCCTGACCGCCAGCGTTGGCAGGCCCGTCTACTCGCCCGATGCGGCGGTTACGGTGCACGGCACGGCCGAGGGGGCCGGCGCGGGAGTGCGCCTGCGGATCGACATCGCCGGCCCGTCGGCCGGCGTGGTGTACTCGGGGGCGCTCACGACGAGCGCCGCCGGAACCTACTCGGCCACCGTAATGGCCCCCGACGGGCGGTGGGGCGGCGACGGCGAGTACGCGGCCGTCGTCACCGGCGCCGGCCAGCTGGCGCGCGCCCCGTTCTGGGTCGAGTCGGGGTGGGAGGGGGGCGGAGGCGGGGCGGCAACGGCTCCTCCCCGTGCGCCGGAAGGTCAGGCGGCGCCGGCCGTCGATCGCATCCCGCACGGCGGCGCGGGGAGCGCAGGGCAGGGGGCCCCGCCAGACGCGTGGCACGGAGGAGGAGGCGATGCGGGGACCCCGGCCCCCGCGCCGTCCGGCGCGGGGCAGGGAGGCGCAGGGGGCGGGCAGGCGGCGAGCGCCGAGGGGGCGGGCAGCGGGGGCAGGGCCTCGGCCCCCGCGCCGCCCGGCGCGGGGCAGGAAGGCGGAGTGGACGGGGGCGCGCAGGCGCCGCAGGGGGCCGCGGGCGGCATGGACGTTGCGGTCATTATGGCAGCGGCGGCGGTAGCCGTGGCGGCAGCGGCGGCGGTAGCCGTGGCGATCGCGGCGCGGAAAATATCGGCATCGGGAAAGGGAAAAAGCTCGTCAAAGGGCAGGAGGCCCGCCGCGCACAGGCCCGCCGCGCCGGCGCGACGGCCGCCGCCGCCAAACGGCCGGCAGCGGCAGGCCGCGGCCTCGGCCGCCGTGCCGCACGGCGAGGCGCGCAGAGGCATGCGCGTAGTCCTAGACATGAGCGTCGTCATAAACCACAAAAAACGAAGCGCTGGCGAGCTGAAAAGTCCCAACTATTACGGGCCGCAGCTCGACTATGTCGACGCCCACAGGGAGGACCTGCTGCTCCCCGAGCGCGACATGAACAGGTGGGAGACCAGGGAATACGCCGCGGCCAGGCTGAAGCCGTTTGAGCGGGTGTACGGGTATGAGCGGCACGAGGCGGCCCTAGAGAACCTCAGGAGGCAGCTCGTCGACGACCCGCTCAAGGACGAGTCGGTCAGGTGGATCGCCAAAAAACTCATGCGGGGCGGCCCCTGGAGCGGCGATGCGGAGGGGGCGCGAATCAACGACATTCTGAGCAGGATAGGAATGCCCCGCAGATGGGGCGCGGACGGGATGCGCGCCGCAATTGAGGCCGTCGCAAGGCACGGAGAGAGCGAAGATGGTCGGGAGGACCTGGCGGCGCTGCTGCGCCGCCTCAGCTCGGACGCCAGCCAGGACCTGCAGATTCTCGCCATAGCCATGAGCGAGTCCGAGAGGCACATGGGCATACTGCTCACGACGGACTATGACCTATTTGCGTTCCCAATATGGCGCAAGGACATCGACGCGTCCAAGTGCGGCCCGGTCACCATGGTGCTCGGCCCGACCGACATTAGGTGGATCGTCTCGATGCGCGACGGATCGGCAATTGCGGTCGACGACAAGGCTGCCGTCAAGGGCCTGTACAGCGACGAAGAGTACGCCGAAGCCAGCAGGGCCCTCCAGTACAGTGTGCCCGGCTACTGAAGGCGGCGAGGCTGCGCCCGGATGTAGTAGTGGGCCCGGCGAGCTTCGATCTCACGGCTCACCGATTATGAGTCGGTTACTCTACCAAGCTGAGTTACGGGCCCCGCGTGCCGGCCGCGGCGGCCCTATAAAACGCTAGGCGGGGGGGGCGCAGATTCAGGCCTCAGCCCGCCATGCGCATAGATCGCCGCCACGCATGCGCCGCGCCGGCGTTTCGCACGTCCCGGCGGCGGTGCGGCGGCGGCGGCGGCAGCGGAACGGGCGCGGAGCGGCAAGGCCACCCACTGCCATAGCGCTGCCCGCAGTTGAGGGGCGGCGATCGCGCCGTCCCCGACACCCCGACACGCGGCAGAGACCGAGCCGGTGCGGCGACGGAATCCGGGGCAGGCAATGCATAATAACCCGCGGCGCCGCCGCCACACGATGAGCAGGGCGGAGGAAGGCGAGCACGGCAGGAGCAGCCGCTCTTGGCGCTGTCCCCCCGCGCCAGAAGGCGCGAGAAGGGAAGACGTGATGGGCGCGGAGGAGCCCCGCGCGGTAGGCCGCCCGCCCGCGCCCGGAACCCCGTACAACGACCGCGGCGCCGTGATCGTCAGCACCGATCCCTGCGTGATATACGATCCCGACGTAGAGAAGAACGACGTGTTTCTGAGGACCGTAGACGTGAAAGAGCTTGAAAAGTACATGGGCGAGTGGATCGCGATAGCGAGCGGAGAGATCGTCGCACACGGCAGGGATCCAAAGCGCGTCCACGAAGAGGCGTACGATGCGGGCAAGGGGGAGCCGCTCATGCACTATATCGCCACAGAGTCGGAGGGCATGCCGTTCTACGGCATGTGGTAGGGTTGATCGCCGATACACCGAGGGCAGAGCGGAAGTCGTCGGGGCATATGCCCGTGTCGCGGACGGGTCGGGGCACGTCGGCCAGGGATGCCGCCAAGGGCCCGATTGCGCGCGGCGGGGCGGGGATACGTGCCGCCGACCGCCAGGCAGACCGCCGCCTATGGAAGTTCCTCGAATTGGCGGGCCGTCGCAACCAATCCCCCTGCGCCGGCGGCTACCTGCCCGCCTCGGGGGCTACGGCGCCGGAGGCCTGCCCGGCCCGCGCCTTCTTCCGCATGTCTTCCTCATAGTCCCGCCCCAGCAACCTCGCCGACGTCTCGAGCACGTACCTTGTGTGATCGTCCGACAGCCTGCGCCCCCTAGCCGTCAGGCGGTAAACGTCGTGATCCCGGTTCCAGTCGCTCTTGTAGTCGAGCTCGATCACGCCGTCATCAAGCGCCTTTCCAATGCACTCTTCCGTGTCGTACCCCGCCCTCCGCGCGACGTAGTCGACAAGGCCCACGGTCACCGTGCAGGAGACGCCGGCCGCGGGAATGACGGGGTTGACGGGGGGCGGATCGCCGGTGAGGTCCCTCCAGGGGAGCCTGTCAGGCCATCGCAATATTCCCGTACCGCCCATCGTCATGCCCCTCCCGCGCTTGGAGGGGGAGGCACTGCCATTTTAGTGTGGCGGGGCGGCTGGATCGGAGTACTTAGACACGGACCTCGCCCTCGCCGGCAATGCGCTGTCCTTTTCGCATCCAAACCGCTCCAGCAGGGCGTCGGGGTGGCGCGGGCACGGCGAGTGGCGGACACGTGGCGTCCACCCATCGAGGGCGCCCGCACGGCGGTGCCGCCGGCGCCGCCGCCGCCGCAGGGCGCATCGCCTAGCGCGCCTTATCGCAGGCGTCGCCAGCCGGCCGGCGGGTCGCGCCTGCGGGCGCCCCCGCACGGGGCCGGCAGGTGTAGTGTCCTAGCGGGCCGCGAATGAGATCCCTCAGGCCCGTGCTGCGCGGAGCCTGGCGCGGACAACGCGCGCCGCGTACCACGCCCCGGCGGCCGGCGCCGCGACGTACATGCCCGCTACGAGCGCAATGGCCAGCGCGCCGTACGCGACGACGTCCTGCTCGGATCCCGGCTCGGCCGCCTCTACGACCGAGAGGGCGTACAGCATTGGCGCGACGAGCGCGGCGGCCGCCTGCCGGAGCGCGGGGTGGCTGCGCTCCAGGTCGGCCACCTGCGGCGAGAATGCATAGTACGCCTGGCTGAACGCCGACATGAACGCCCTGCCGGACTCGGTGCTCAGGAGCGTCGTGTCGCGAACCTCGCGCAAGAGCTGCACCTGCGGCGCCAGCTCCGTGCCGTGCGCGGCCGTCGCGATCAGGCAGCCGCCCTCGTCGTCGTCCTCTGGCGCGGTGTCCTCCGTAGCGGGCGGCGCCTCATCCATCGGCTGGCCGTCCGCAGGCGTGTCGGGATCGGCAGGCGGCTGGGGCGGCGGCTGGGGCACTTCTATCGCCGGCTCGTCGGCGGGGGCGTCCGGATCGGCCTGCGCGTCGGACGGCTCGCCCGGCGGCTGCGGCGCCGCCTGGTCGGCCGGCTGGCGCACAGGGTCCGCGGGGGCATCTGGTTCGGCCGGCAAGGCAGACGGCTGCATCGGCTCTTGGCCGGCCGGCATTCCGTACATACGGAACGTGACCTCGCCGGTGCATTCCCCGCCCGTGCGCACGGCCTCGGACGCGGTCGACACCGCCCTGCCGTCGGCCAGCACCGCCCGGATGGACAGTATTGGATCGTCGGGTAGGGGGGCCTCGTAGACGGTGCGGCCCGGCGGGTGCGGGCCGTCGCCCCTCTTCGCGGCGACCGTCCCCTCTGACGACAGGACGGTGACCGTCGGGCCGATTCCCGCGTTGACCGTTATCCGGATTACACCCTCATCGCAGTCCCAGGCCGCCCCGTACACGGTGATGGCGCCGCTACCGCCGGATCCGCCGCCGCTGCCGCCGCCCCCTCCGCCGCCGCCGCCCCCTCCGCCGCCGCCGCCGCCGCCGCCAAAGAACAGCCCGCCGCCCGGCGTGGTCACGACGGCCGGCGGCGCGACGGGTCGCGGCGGCTGCGTCCCCGGATCTGTGGGCGGGACGATTGTGGCCGTCATTTTGTGCATTGCAGTGTCGGTCTGTACGACCACAATGTTGCTCGAACTGCCGAGCGAGCCGGCCGCGCCCGGGGCCGGAAGCGTCAGGTTGGCGCTGGTGCCGTTCGCATCCCGAATTGCGCCGCCGTTGAGGGACAGCGCGTCGGTGCCGGTATAGTCTAGGTCGGCGGTCGCGTCGCCGACCATAACCGTGTAGTTGAACGCCAGCATGGCCGTCCCGTTGCCCCTCGCGTACGTGGCGTTTCGGTCGACGCTGCCCGTCTCCAGCTCTAGGAAAGGCGGCCCGCCCGTGACGTTAACGCTCTTGCTGAACGTGACGTTAATGCTGATCACGTCGCCCTTCGTGTACGTCCCGTTGTCGCTCGTCGCGGCGACGTTCAAGACGACGGCGGGCACGTCCAAGACGGGCTCGACCGGAAGCGGCGCAATCTTCGCCGTGCCGAACCGGGTCAGGTGGTACGTGTAGATTACCATGTCGTCGCCCGATTCGAGCCAGCACTCGCCGGCGCCTAGGAGATCTCGGTGGACTGCAGCCGTGCTGTCCTCTACGCATTTATTCTCCATCCCCCTGATGGGAACGACCGTATTGTCAGTGTTGTTCACGTAGAACGCGCTGCCGTTGACCTGCCCTGTGACGTTGCCCTGCCCGCTGAGCAGTATCCGGACCGGCATGTTGAACCCAACGTGCGTCATGTCGTCGCCGACCTCGATCACCTTTCGCAGCTCAATGCGCGACACGTCGACTTCCAGGGCCTCGGCGACGCGGTCTCTGAGCGGCCGCTCGTCGATGTACAGCTCTAGCAGGCCGTCGGCGGGCACCATTGTGGCCGTCACGTTCGCCGGGAACGAGACCTCGGCGAACGACGCGACTAGTCTTACGGGCAAGGACGGGAACACCACGGCGTTCATCGACGCGTCGTCCACGAGCGGCCGCCCCTCGGGCGCCAGCCCCGAGACGTCGATTCCGGGCCGGACCGCGTCGCCGCCGAGCGTCACGTTGACCGTGCGGACAAACCCGTCCCGCTCGATCGCCACTACCGGCATTTGGCCGGCGGGCATCTCCGTGACCGCCGCCTCGCCGGCCCCCACTGTAATCGTGTCGGCTGTGAACTTGTACTTTGTGCCGCCCTCCTCGCCGACCAGGTAGGTGACCAGCGCAATCGTGCCCGTCTGGTTGACGTCTACGCCGGCCCCGCCGAACCGCACAATGTGCGTGCTCGTGCCCAGGCCCGACACGCCGCCGTCCACCGGCATTGCGGTTGCCCCCGATGCCGTGACGGCGCCGTACACCGCCTGGCCGCAGACGGGCGCGCCGAGCGGCGCGCTGTACTCGATGCGAACCGCGTTCTTTCCGATGAACGTGGCGCTGGCCGTCGCGTTGGTTCGGCCGGCAAGGCCGTCGTCGCCCCGCCACGGCAGCTCTAGGTTGGCGTCGTGGCCGCTCGCGCCCGTCACATCCCCGCGCGCCACCAGCGCTCCCGGCCCCGCGTGGGACAGGCCGGCAACGCCCTCGCCGTCCTTGACCGTATAGTTGAACACCAGCGTGTCCGTGCCGTCTCCCGAGGCGTACTCTGCAGAGCCGCCCGTTCCGAGATTCAGGCGAGGCTTTGGATCCGCAAGGGCGACGGCCTCGCTGAACGACACTGTAAAGTTGACCACATCGCCAGCGGCGTATGCGCGGTTCGGCGGCGGAACAACATCGACGACGTACGCGGGAGACAGGCGTATTAGCTGGACGCCGTGGTCGCGCGAAGAGGCCACAATGCCGTACGTGTGGCAGGCCATCTCGAACGTGTCAATGCCCGAGGCTCCATCCAGGACGTCAAAGCCGCCCATGCCGTCGGTAGCCCACCCCGCCGCCGTGAGGCTCGCATCGCCGGCGTTGACGCGGGCCAGCTGGACGCCGTTGTCGTCGCGCGCGGCCACGGCGGCGTACGCGTCGCCGCCCATCTCGAACGCCTCAATGCCGTACGCGCCGCGCAGCTCGGCAAAGCCGCCGCTGCCGTCGGCCGCCGATCCGCCGGGCGAGAGCGAGCCGCCGTCGCCGATGCGGACGACCTGGACGCCGTTGTCGTCGCGCGCGGCCACGGCGGCGTACGCGTCGCCGTCCATCTCGAACGCGTCGACCCCGCTTGCGCCGCCGAGCATTCCGAACCCGCCGGCGCCGTCGGCCGCCGAGGCGCCTATGGACATAGTGCCGTCGGCGTTGATGCCAACCAGCCTAATGCCGTCGTCGCTGCGCGCGGCCGAGACCGCGTACGCGCTCTCGCCCATACGGAACGTGGCCACGTCGCGGCGGTCGCCCTCCACGTAGCGCTCGCTGCCAAAGGCCGCCGCCGAGGCGTTGCCAAGGGTGCCGTTGGGGTTTACGAGGAACAGCTGTATGCCCTTGTCGTCGCCCGCCAGCCCCACGGCGGCGTACGTGCGGTTCCCCGCCTCGACCGTGTCGATGCCGGACGTTCCGTGCAGCATGCCAAATGCGGCGTTGCCGCTGTGCGCCGAGCCGGCCGCCGAGAGGGTGCCGTGCGGGTTGACGCGCATCCCCTGCACGCCCGCGACCCACGACGTCGCCAGTGCGTACGTGTTCCGGCCGAGGGTGAGCGCGGCCACGTTCTGCGGGCCCTCTAGGTTGAGCATTCTCGTCGGATCGTCGTTCCCGCCTGTCGCCGAGCCGGCAGGTACAAGGGTGCCGTTTTCGAGTATGCGTATTACCTGGACGCCGTCGTTGTTGCCCGAGGCCACGATGGCGTACGCCTTGCCGCCCATGGTGAACGCGGAGACGCCCTGCGCGCCGCCGAGCACGCCAAAGCCGCCGCTGCCGTTGACGGCCGAGCCGGCCGGCACGAGCACGGGGCGCTGAGCAGCCTTGATCTCAATGTCCTTTGAGCCGCCGAGCGAGTCGGCGGATCCTACGGCAGGGAGCGTCAGGATGGCGTTCATTCCGCCTGCGCCCACGATCGTCCCGCCGTTGAGGGACAGTGCGTCGGTGCCGGCGTAGTCGAGGTCGGCGGCGGCGTCGCCCCGCTGCACCGTGTACCAGAATACGAGCGAGTCGGTGCCGTTTCCGTTCCAGTAGGTGGCGTTCCGCGGGGGGTCCGTCGAGAGCTCCAGCATAGGCGTGCCGGCGACGCTTACAGCCTCGCTGAAATTCACGTTCACGGCCACGATCCTGCCGGTGCCGTACGTGCCGTCGTTATCGGGAGAGTCCACGTACAGGACGATCGGTGCAGCGGCCGTTATGATCCTGACGCGGCCCGAGTCGGCGAGCGAGCCGGGCGCGCCGGGGGCCGGGAGCGTCAGGTTGGCGTTGGTGCCGTCGTCATCCTTGATCGTCCCGTTGTTGAGGGACAGCGCGTCGGTGCCGGTGTAGTCCAGGTGGCCGGTCATGTCGCCGTCTACGACCGTGTAGTTGAACACGAGCATGTCCGTGTTGTTGCCATCAATGTACGTGGCGTTCCGGTTGTCCGTGCCCATATCCAGCTCTAGCAGCGGTACGCCCGTGACGGTAACGCTCTTGCTGAACGTGACCGTAATGTTGACCTCGCCCATTCTGTACGTGCCGTCTGGCGCGGCAACCTTCAAGACGGTCGGCACCGTCGCGTTTAGCGCAATGTCGCTCGAGTTTGCAAGCGATCCCGGCCCGCCCGGCATCGGCAATGTGAGGTCGACGTCGTGGTTCCCGGCGCCCGTCAGCCCCCCGCGCGTCTGCAACGCTCCCAGTCCCGCATAGTCCAAGTCGTCGGCAAGGTCGTTCGGCATTACCATGTAGCTGAACGTCAGTGCGTCCGTGCCGCCGCCCGAGACATACTCTGCGGTGCCACTTGCCCCGGCGCCCGTCTCTAGCATCAGACTCGGCGGCGGGTTTCTGATAGTGACGTTCTCGCTGAACTCGACGGTAATGCTGATCGTCTCGCCCGCAGCGTACGCCTTGTCCACCGACGACGAGGTGACGTTGACGACGTATGCTGGCGTGAGGCGGATCAGCTGGACGCCCGGGCCCCAGTGCGAGGCCACGATGGCGTGCTGGACGCCGCCCAGCGCGAATGTGTCGACGCCGGAGGCGCCGTTAAGTACCCCAAAGTCGTAACGGTTATTCTTTGCCCACCCCGCAGACGTGAGGTTGCCGTCGGCATTGATGCGAATCATCTGGATGCCGCGCTCGGCGCGATCGGTCACGATTGCGTACGTGGTGCCGTTCGTCACGAATGTGTCAATGTCATACGGCCTCTTTAGCTGCCTAAAGTCGTAACCCTCGTCATCGATTGCAGAGCCCGCGGCCGAGAGGGCGCCGTCTGGATGGATGCGGATCAGCTGGACGCCTCCCAGCTGGCTGTCTCCTCCGATGTCCCAATGCGAGCCCACAAGTGCGTATGCCGTTCCGTTTGTCTTAAAGGCACGAACAGTCTCGGGCGTGCGGATCACATCATACCTCTTCCCGTCTGAGCCGGGCTGACCCCCAACCGCCGAGCCGTTGGGCGAGAGGGTGCCGTCGTTGCCGATGTGGATCAGCTGGACGGTGTTGTTGTTCTTCGCAGCCGCAATGGCGTATGTTTTGCCGCCCATCGCGAACGCGTCAATGCCATCGACACCTTTGAGATGGTAGCCGGTGCCGCCGAGTGCAGGGGAACCTACGGGTGCAAGGGTTCCGTTGGGGTGCACCTTGATCAGCTGGACGACGCCAGGGTCTCTGCTCCAAGCCACGACGGCGTGCGGTTCGCCGCTCAACTCGAGCACAACGATATCCCTGAGGCCGTTCTCCTGACCGCTTTCGTAGCGGTACGCCGCCGTCCCGTTGGGGAGGAGCGTGCCGTTGGGGAGTATGCGGATACCTTGCACGCCATCGTCATACGAGCCCACGAGCGCCTGTCTGTTGTTGCTGAGGTTGAACGCGACGATTGTGTCAGGGCCTTCCAGATTGAATATTCTCCCAAGCAGATGGTTCGATCCGTGCACCGAGTTCACCGCCTCCATCGTGCCGTTTGCGTGTATGCGAATCAGCTGGACGCCTTCGATGTTGTTGCCTCTGTCGCTCGAGGTCACGACTGCGTACTGCGTGTTGTTCATCTCGAACACGGAAACGTCCTGCGGCCTGGCGAGCAGGTCAAAGCCGCCGGTGCCGTTGACGGCCGAGCCGGCCGGCACCAGCGCCGGGCGCGGCAGCCCGTACACCTCTATGTTTCTCGAGCCGGCAAGCGATCCGGGTTCCGGCAGCATCACGTTGGCCGGCGCGCCGCTCGCGCTGCTAATGCTCCCCCCGTTGAGCGAAATGGCATTCCGGCCCGCATGGTCCAGCCTGGCGGCCTTGTCGCCGGGCTGCACGGCGTACAGGAACACGACCTTGCTGCGGTCGCTCTCGATCCACGCAAAGCTTGCGTTTCGTGGCGGGTCGGTAGCCAGCTGCAGCTGCGGCGTGCCGTCGACATCCACGTTCTCGCTGAACACGACCCTCACGGTGACGATCTTTCCCGTGCCGTACACGCCGTCAAGGGTCGGCAGCTCGACTCTCACCACTGTCGGCGCGGTCCCCTGCGCGTACGCCTCGCCCGGATGCGCGGCGGCGGCCGTCACTGCCAGCGCTACGGACGCCGCCGCCAGCAATGCGATCGACAGGACGGCCGGCGGCATTCTGCATGCGCGGCTACGGGGCCGCCGACCGATGCCGTCAGGGGGCATACCGCGCCCCCCCCCCCCCATTAATTGGCGACGGGTGCAATACGGGGCGGCGGCTTGGCGTGGGTATATAATCGTGTGGCTTGCACGGGGATCGCACAGGTCAATCTTTGGGCGCAAATGCGCAGTTTTGGCCAAAAAGTCGGCCGCCTGCGGGCACGCTGACCAGGAGGTTTACGCAATAACGGAAGCCGCAGGGATTTGCGGCCGGGCCGGGTGAAGGGCGGGCCGGGCCGGCCGCCGGGCGGCGCAGCCGGGCCGGGCGCTGCTGCGGCAATGGCGCGCAACGAGGTTCGCGCCGGCCCGAAAGCGCCCGTCCCGGGCGCGGATCCGTGCCGGGTGCGCTAGCCAGCAGGGAAGCCGCGGCGGGCGCTAATCCCGGGCAGGGCCGCCAGCGCACAAGGCGCCCGCGTCGCCTAGCCGCCCAAGGGCGGGCAGCGCTACGGCCCCGCGTCCGGCCGCCCACCCGCATTCCCTGCGGCTGGCGGCCCACGGACGCTGCGCGGGAATTGCTTCGGGCATTTCACGGGACAGCCCGCCCTGCGCCCCGCATCCGCGGCCATGGCGCACCCTTTGCGGCACCCGGCCGCCGCATTCAGGGCGCAGAGGCCGCCGTACTGTCTAGGCATGCGCGGAAGGTGCCGCCCGACAACGGCGCGCCCCGCCGCGCTGCTTTGCGGCGCGGGCAAGCCCCGTCTGCGTGCTCGCCTAGGGCGATCGCGATCCCGCAGGGCGCAATGGCCATCCCGCCCCCAGAGCCTGGCGCCGATGCGCCCGCCGCCCCGCCCCCCTCCCCTAACCAGCGCCTCGTGCACCCTCCCGCCGTGGCCGGCCCGGAATGGGCGCCGACTGGGGTTTGTGCCGCGCATCCCTACCGGTCGATTACGGCAGTTGTGGCGCGAAAGTGCCGCAGGGCCCTCTCGTCCGAATCGGTAACCATCGGCACCACCTCGTACTCGTCCCTCATGCGGATCGGCATCGTGTCCCTAAACTCCCTGGCCTTCCTGACGGCCGTCAGGAAGTGGGCGTGGGACTCGTCGCCAGTGTCGTCGCCGGCGTAGTCGACTATCACCCTGAGCAGCATGCGCCCCGGCATCTCGCCGACGCTGTACCCAAGTTTCTTGACGTACGGGAGATATCCTTGTACAGCCCAAGCAGGGCGGCGCCCGCGTCGAACTCCTGCCGGACAGCGGCCATGCTGGGCCGCGGCATGCCCCCCTATTAGAGAGTGCCGCGGGCGGCGGCTCGTAATCCGCGCGGGGCCGTTCGCTAGCGGCATGCGCATCGGCGAGGTGCAGTGACGGGAGTGCCAAGAGATGCCACCTCATTCCGGCCTCGCCCTCGGCGACACCCGCCGCAGACTGCAGAGTTCAGGCGGCCGCCCGGCCGGAAAGTGTCCGGCTGCCGCGCGGTGGAAATGCGGGCGGAATGTCCGGCTGAGCAGGGGTTGTTGGGGCCAGGGTGCCAGGCGGTCGGACCCGGGGCGTCCGTCCGGCGGGTGCCGGGCGGCGGGGCCGGCCGCAGAGCCGTCCGGCGGCAGGAATGCAGGGGAGGCGGAGCGGGTCGCGGGACCGCCAAAGGGCCGGCAGAGGCCGAGACGTAATGCGGGCGAGTGCACGATCGAGACGCCCTGGCCGGGCGCGCATTTGGTCCACGATAATGGCGCAGGACGCCCCTAGTAGTTGCTCCGCCCGGGAGGGCGCGACGACTCGGCGATGTGCCGGGCCTCGTCGCGCGAGAGGCCGAACGCCCGGCAGACGACCCGGTCGACCGCTGCGTCGAGCGCGGCGTACTCTTCGCGCCACGCCTCGAACCGCCCCATGTCCCTCGCGTACGGCGCGAGCATTGACCGCAGCGCCCGCATGTGCTCGGCGAACCCGCGGCCGTACGCGGGCATCCTGGCCCCCGCGACCTGATCGTACAGCGGCCCGGCGCGGCCTCCCCGCCCTCCGTGCCGAGCGCCGCCGGCGTACGCGCGGACAAAATCGCGCACGCCCCTGTCCGGTACGCGGAGGCTGAGGACCCTGTCGCGCCGCGGGGCTCGCCCGCGCTGTGGCGAGTAGCGGACGAAAAAGTCCAGCCAGCCGCCGCCCGCGTCGACGGCCTCGACGCGGCTCACCTTCCCCTCGGCCCCCCTGCCATGTATCTTCCTCTCGCGCCCGCCGGCCGCCCTGACGTACTCGCGCAGCTCCAGCGTGCCCTGCCCGCCCCCGGCCAGGTAGTCCCCCATCCGGGGCCTTTTCGCTCGGTCCGACCGGACAAGCCCGGCGATCGCCCTTCCGAGATCGGCAAGCTCCTTTTCGTCGCCGGGGCCGACGGCCGGAACGACGATCCTTTTCATGTACCACGGCCTCAGGTCCATGCTGCGCATGGCGTTGCAGAACACGAACTTGTGCGCGTACCACGAGACGGGCCTGCTGTTGAGAACCGCGACGAGCGCGTGCGCGTCGATTTTCCCGCCGGGCAGCACGTGCGTGACCGTGTCGAACGCGCGCGAGCCCTCCTCGTCGTATGCGAACGCGAGCGCAATGTGCGGCATCGGGCTCCCCGCGTGCGCGACGATCCGCTGCCCCACCACATGCGGCGCCTGCACCGCTTCCGCCTTGCTGCCCCCCTTGGCCGCCATGAGCGGCTCGTCGTGCCTGTAGTACCTAGAGGCGGATATCCTGTAGCGGGCAATGTCGTCGCCGGCGAGCATCCTGCGCCCGTTCTTCGGCCGGCTCGCCAGCCAGCAGCCGAGGCCCTGCGCGTACTCGCCCGTCATGATCGCGCCGTCCCCGACAAGGTCGCCCAGCCTTACTCCGGCGGCGAGCATCTTTTTCCGGATCGACCACGATGCGGGGTCGGACTCCAAAAAGATCATGTCGGCGCCCGCGAACTCGGACAGGCCCACCTCCCCCCCGTCCCGCACCGCGCCGCCGGCCGCGCGCTGTATCCTGCATGCGCCGCCGCGGCCGCCGCGGCCCGCAGGCGGTCCCCGCTTTTCGCCGATCACGACGACCTGCTCCAGTCTGACGCCCCTGAACGCCTCCGTGCAGTCCACCACGTGCGTGAGCCTCACCTGGCCGGACAGCAGCCTCCTCGTGCCCGACCACCCCTTTGCGTACGAGCACGCCTTTGGGATCACCAGCCCCAGGCGCCCGCCGTCTTTGCGGAGCAGCCCCACGGCGCGCTCGACGAACATCATCGCGGCGTTGACGGCGGAGCCGCCGCCGCCGCCGCCCCCGGCCGCCCCAAAGCTTGCAGACACGCGGATCGGGTCGCCGCCGCCCACCCCGTAGTACGGGGGGTTTCCCACGACGACGTCGAACCGGCCGTGCGGCAGCCGCGCGGGGTCCAGTGGGTTCAGGGCCTCCTGGTCCGCCGCATCCAGGCCCTTGAAGCCTTCCTCGAGGCCCGACACCAGCGAGTTGCCGACCAGTATGTTGGCGCCCAGTATCCTGGCGGGCCTTTTGTTTTTCGTCGCCGCCCTGAGCAGGAGGTTTGTCGACGCAACGGCAGCTGCCTGCGGGTCTATGTCGATGCCGAAGAGGTTGTCCCTGAGTATGCGGCGCTCGGGATCCGCGACGGCAACAAGGTCCCCGTCGAGGGTGCCCCTACCACCGCCGCCGCCCGGCCTCCGGGCGGCCGCGATCTTCCCGGAGGCCGCGCGGTTGTACTCTTCGTACCAGTCGAGGAGCAGGTCGAACGCCCCTATCAGGAACGAGCCGGAGCCGCACGAGGGGTCCAGCACCCGGACCCTTGACACGTCGTCGGGCGTCCTGCACTCGGCAAGCCTCCTGCCGAGCGTCATGTTGAGCGTGTGCGACACGAGGCGGGGCGGGGTGTAGAACGCGCCGAGCCTCTTCCGCCTGCCGCCCCCTCCTCCGCCCGCGGCCCCCCGCGGCCCCCCGCGCCGCGCGCCCCCGCGGGGCGCGGCCAAATAGTCCTCGTACGCGCCCCCGAGCACGTCCGAGCCCAAGAGCGCAAAGTCGTACCCGTACAGCAGGTCGACGGCGCCGGCGAGCAGTCCGTCCGACAGGCAGACCCCGTCGATGGGCCCCGCCTCGAACGGCGCCGCGCCGTAGGCCTCCCAAAGGTCCTCGAAGAGCGCCCGGATCCTCCGCGCGAGCGGCGTCCCTAGGCCGAGCCGGCGCCAGTCGTCCACCTCGCCGCGCAACGCGCCCTCGCCGACTAGCCCCCTGTCCTCCGCGATCCGCACGACAAGCAGGCGGTCCACCAGCGCCTGCGCCATCGCGCGCAGGCCGTCGCCGGCGGCGGCGGCGGCGATCCCCTCGTTGTTGCGCAGTATGTCCGCGCACACGTCCCTGCGCAGCCCGCCCAGGTCGTCGATGACCTGCACGGCGGCCGCGCCGCGATCCCCTGGCAGGCCCAGCTCGTCGAGCCCGCCCGCCAGCACCGACTCTCTTGCCAGCAGCGCCAGGTCGCCGGGGCCGCGCCCCATGCCGCCGGCGGCCGCGCTGAACACGAGCCCGTCCTCGGGGCGCCTCGAGAGCGTGTAGTACAGCCGCAGCTCTGCAAAGTTGGTCAGGACCGCCCAGTCGGCCCCCAGGCTCCACGCGCGCCGGACCGCCCGCTCCGGGTGCGTTACGCTCCTGCCCCGCTCCGCGCCGCGGCCGTCGAGGCTGTCGGACATGCGCCTCGTCTCGACGACGATCAGGGGCATGCCGTCGTCGGCCAAGAGCTCGTGCGTCAGGGGGCCGCGCGCATTCCCGCTCCGCTCCCTCGCCCCGCCGGCGCCCTCTGTGTCCCACCCCAGGGCCCGCAAGAGCGGCAGGACGAACGCTGCGACCGTCTCCCGCTCCGTCATGGCGTCGCGCTCGGCCCGCGGGAGGCACTGGTACCTGGCGGCCAGGCGGGCCAGCCCGGCCTCTAGGCGGGCATCCCCGCCGCGGCCGGCCACGCCCGGCTCCCGCGCCCGTCCGGCCGGGGCGGCGCGGCCGCGGCTCACGGGGAGCCCGCCGCCGTCGCCGCCGCGATGTGCCGTCCCGCGCCCGGCCCGCCCCATGCGGGCGCCGCGCGGCCGCGTTGCATAAGACTTCCCGCCGGCACGCGGCCCCTATTCGCGGGCCGCCCCGCGGCGCTAGGCGCCGCCGGCGGCTGGGGCGGGACAGTACGCCTCCATGCAGGCGTCGAGGAGCATGTGCTGCGCCGAGAGCGACGCCGAGGCGGCGCCGAGCAGCGCTTCGCGGCCCGCGCCGCTCCCCCCGCCGTCCAGCCCGTCGATAATGCTACGCCAGGCGGCCGCGTGCCGCACGTCGGCCTCTGTATGCAGGACAAAGTACTCTATGGCCTCGTCGGCGTCGATGCCGTAGAACTCGGCCAAGCCCTCGATCTTTACGCGGCTGATCTCGGGCAGCTCTTTTTCAAACGCGTACATGGCGCACGCGCCCGTCCCGTACCCCGACATTGGCGAGGCCATTGCCGCCACGGCCGCGCGCGTCTTTTCCAGGCCGGCGTACGGCTCTAGCTCGTCCGGCCCCACGCCGAGAGACCCTGCGAACCCCGCCCACGGCCGCACATGGTCGCGCTCTTCGCGCATGTTCTCCGCCAGGCCAGGCGCGACATTTGGAGGGGCGGCGGCCACGATCGGCTCCATGAACCTCGGGACGGCCTTTACCAGCTGATAGTACTCTTTCGAGTAGCCCGCGAGGGCGCCCTGGGACAGCTCGCCGGCAGACCACGCCTCGTAGAACGGGTGGTGTAGCAGCGTGCGCTCCCCGACCATCCGGTCGATCGTCGCCGAGAGAGGCTCCACGCGGGGCGCGCCCGGCGGCGGGCAAATATACGTTTCCATTTTGCGGCCCGTGCGGGCAGTGCGTGCAAAGGCCCCCGGCGGCATCGGCGCCGCGCCTACCCCGCCAGCGCAGGGCGGAGGGGGCAGGGCGGGCCGGGACAGGATGCATACCCGCGCCGTCGATCGGCCATGGCGCCGTGGGCGGATGCAGCGTTCCGCGGAATCGCCGCGCATGCGGGGCAGTGGCGCACATTCAGGCCTCGGGCAGCGCTTGCGCCCGTGCAGGCCCGTCAGCGCAGGGCTGGCGGAGGGCCGAGCTGACCCGAATGTGCACGGGCGGGGCGCTGGGGGGCCATCATACGCCGCAAGGTCGGGATGCGGAGCAGGCGCGGCAATTGGCCCGAATAGACGCCGTGCGTGCTTTGGGATTTCCGCAACGAATTTGGAGGCGGCAACAGCAGGCCGGCACAAACGTCAGGTCACGTCAAGTACCCAGAGCCGAGCGTGCCACCGCTCGGGATGCGGGACAGGACGGCGCGGGGGCGCCGCGGGGGCGCCGCGGGGGCGCCGCGGGGGCGCCGCGGGGGCGCATGCGGCGGATGGCCCCGCAACTGCGCCTAGAGCCCCGGGCCCCCGCCGGGCGCGCTGCCCCGCAGTCACTGCGCCGGAATGCCGCTTGCGAGTACCTCGCGGCACTGCGCCGCCTTGCACCACGCCTTTTCGGCCATGTCATACCCTTTGTAATACCTGCCCTCCAGGCTCAGGCCGTAGAGGTCGTTGTATGGCCCGACAAGGTGCGGAAAGTGCCTCCTGACGAGGACGCGCCTAGCCATGTGTGTTTTCGGCACGGGCAAGCCCCTCTCCTCGGCGTACCCGTCCACAGCGATTACGATCTCGTAGAACGTCATAACAATCTCCCAGGCCCAGAACCTGGCCCCGCCGACCCCCGCCAGCCTCTCGCGCGCCCTCGTGTTGTAGTCGATCTGGTGGTGCCGCCATCCGGGATCCGTGCAGTGCCACCTCCGCCCTACCTGTCGATCACGGCCGTCATGGTGCCAAAGTGCCACAGGGCCCCCTCGTACGGATCAGTGACGATCGGCACCACCTCGTACTTGTCCCTCATGCCGGACGGCAGCATATCCTCGAAATCCATGGCCTTGCCGACCGCCGCCATGGAATACTCGTAGAACTCGTCGGCATTGTTGTCGCCCTCGATTATAACCCTGAGTAGTATTCGATCGCCCAGCTCGCCGACGCTGTAGCCGAGTTTTTTGACGTACGGGAGGTCCCTGTACAGCCCCAGCAGGGAGGCGCCCATGTCGAACTCTTGCTGGACGGTCGCCATGCAAGGTGGCGCCGCGCCCTAGTATTAAAGAGTTTGGAGGCCTGGCGCGCGGCCCCCAAACCTGATAGATGTCAGAAAACAGGCCGCCGGCTTTCCCGGGTCGAAACGGGTGCCGGCGCGGAATCCCGGCGGCCGAGGGATCGGCCCCCGGCGCGGGGCCAGCGGCTGTCCCGTACGCCGTGCCGCGCCATGTGTGTTGCCCCGGGCCGCGGGCCCCGCAACCCCGAGCATGGCTCTAGACACCGTCGCGCAGAAACTTCTTGAAATGTAGAATGCCGCGAAGATCAGGGTTCTGGGCATGATCCTCGTCGCTCAGGGACGCCTTGTCGGACATTGTGAAAATGAACTCGCCGCCAATGTTGGGAAGGCGGACGACATGATGCTCTACGTAGGGATCGGTCTGCCGGCATGTGGCCGTGGGCTGGTAAACAAGAGGATTCGCCTCGTGCCGCATGCGGTTCATGTGGTGGTCGAATACCTCGCTCTCGACATCGCCTAGCTTGTCGAGGACGTGTACCTTGTCTGCGAGGGGCTTCCACAGGGGCCTATGATCTGGCGGCATCGATCTTGTCAAGTCGATCCGTCATGTCGACTGGTTCGACTTTTCCCTCCTTCTCCTTCTGTTCATAGTCCTTGACGGCGTTGGCGTGCCGCGTCTCCCACCGCATCTCCCACGCGTTTGCCATTGCTCCGCAATGCCGAGGGGGTGATTATAAGCATAGCGTTTTGACGGCCCGGCGAGGAAGTCGACCAGATAGTGAAAAAATTGCAATAAAAAGCCGTTAAACAGAAATATTTTCACGTTTAATGGCACTTGATGCCAAACGTCGTGCGATCGATATAATAGTGCCGCCGGTATTTTTTCTGGCGTGGCCTTGCAAGGCGCATGCCCAGCCATCTGCCCGATCGCCGCCCTGATGGGCGCTGGCGGCGGACGGGCCCTGTAGCGCGCTCGCAGGGGCGCGGCAACAGGGCTCGGGGACAGCCGCGATCGCCCGAATCCCGACAGCGGGGCAGGGTGCGCATTTGTGTCGGGGCTACGCTTGTCGGCAGAGGCGGGCGCCGCGGCGCTGAGCCGCGCCGGGACTGGCAGACTCCGCCACGGGCAGCACGCGGGCGCCTTCGCCGCCAGCGACATCCATTGAGGCCCAGCCGCAGGCAGGCAGGCAGGCGAACGACGGCCGACGAGTGCGGCCTCTGGGCTCGTTCCGGCCCTGTTCGATGCCCCTCTTCCCTGCGCCCCGCCTCAGCGCGCGCCTGGCGGCCCGATCGCCCCCCGGCGCGGGGCCGAAACCCGAGCGGGGCGCGGCTCTTGGCAGGCCATGGATCAGCCGCGGATGCCCCAAGGGCCCACGGGCGAGAGGCGGCTACGGAGGCGGCCGCGGGAAGGATTCCGGCGGCGGCCGGCCGCGCCGCGCCAGCCTGCACCCACGCGGGCGCCCGCAGGCTTGCCTGCGAGAGGCGCTGCGCCATTGAGGGTAGCGCGGGGCGCTCTGGCGGCGGCGCGCAGGGCGGCCCGATGATGCGGGCAGGATCGCCAGCACGGTCGCCTGACCGCCCGGCGGCCGCGACCAAGCTGGAAGGCGCGTAGCCGGCCGCGGCGGGCGGCGACGTCCAAGGCGTATATTGCACTGGGGTGAGGCGCGGGCCGGTGAAATCGGGGCAGGGTGCGGCCAGCAGGGCGCGGGACAAGCCGGCGGCGGCGGGCGGCGGCGCGCCCCTCCGCCTGGACATGCGGATCAGGGACTTTGGGCCGATCAAAAAGGGGTCCATATCCCTGCGCCCGCTCACGATCCTCATAGGCCCCAACAACACCGGAAAGTCGTACGCCGCAATGCTCGCGCACACGATCATCACCGCGAGCGCGGCGCGGCCGGGCGCACCCTCTCGCCCGCCAGCATTCCCGGCCGCGGGGCCCTGGGCAGTCTCTCTAGGGACGTGCGCGGCATGCTGCATGCGCTGGCGCCGGGCGAGGCGCTCCGGTGCCCTCCGGCCACGGCATCCCTGATAGCGGGGCTGTGCAGGCGCGCCCTCTCCGCGAGGCTAAAGGGCGAGATCGAGTTCAACTTTGCGTCGCCAGTGCAGAACATGGCCAGGCACGGGTCGGGCCGCTTTTCCGTGGCACTGGCGAGCGGCGGTGGGCGGGTCATGTCGTACGGGGGAGGAAGGCTGGCGCTCAGCCCAGCGCAAAGGATCGACGTTTCGCTCCAGACAACGGTGGCCGGCGGCGGCGCAGGGCGCCTCGAGATGGCGGGCCGCGGCGACGGGACGTTGCGCTGCACGGTAGACAGGGGCCTGATCGCTTCCGAGGCCGGCCAGGCCGCGTCGGAGCGCCTGTGCCGGATGATCGTGGAAAAGGCGCTCCCGCTAATGGTTCCGTGGCTGCCTGCGTCCAGCGCCTACATTCCGGCGTCCCACGCGGGAATACTGCAGGCGCACACGGCGATCTCGTCGTGGATGGCTAGGGGCGCGCCGTACGGCGGCGCGGAGGACGCGGCGGTCCCGCGCCTGCCGGGCGTCGTCTCCGACTTTGTCTCGGATGTAATCGACACGTACCCCATCCGCGGCCCCTACTTTGACATTGGCAGCAGGATGGAGAGCGACATGCTCGGTGGCCACATAGTCCCGGGGCATTCCGGCCGCTGCACCTTTCCAGAGATGGTCTATAGGGGCCGCGGCGGCCGGAGCGTGCCGGTGCGCAGGGCGTCGTCGACGGTCTCCGAGCTCGCACCGCTCGCGCTGTTCCTAAAGCACCGCATCCCGCGCGGCGGCATGCTCGTCGTGGAGGAGCCGGAGGCCCACCTGCACCCGGACGACCAGCTGCGGCTCGCCGGCCACGTGGTAGGGATGGTCAGGGGCGGCGTCAACGCCGTGATTACGACGCACGGCGACACGCTCTTCGAGGCGATCGGGCAGTACCTGGAGGCGAGTGCCATGCCGCCGGAGGACAGGAGGCGCGCGCTGGGAGCCGGCGGCCTGTACCTCTGCGAGGACGAGGTCGCAGCGCACCGGTTCGCGCCCGGAAGGGATGGCAGCACCGCGGAAAGGATCGACTCGTCGGCCAGGGACGGGATTAAGCAGGACGAGTTCATCAGGGCTGCGGAGGCGCTGTGCGAGAACAACGCGCGGATGGAAGAGTACCTGGACTGACCGCTCGGGAGGGTCGCGCCGCGCTCGAGGAGGGGGCTAGCGCCGCGGCTGGTGCGGGCGGGGCCGCTGCGCTGTGGAGGGCAGGAGCGCCGCGGGCGCCCCCGCGATCACGGAGGCACGCGCCCTGTGTACGCCACGCAGCGCTTTGTCGCAGGCGCTACTTTTGGCCCTTGCCGCCCCCCTTGCCTTCGGGGGCTGCAAGCACGATCTCCTTGGCCATCTCGTCTCCCGTCGTCGTTATGATCTTGACGGCAATCTTCCCCGTCTTAGACGAGAACGGGGCAGACTTTAGCGAGGTGAACCGCTCCCACCTCTGGCGGTCGACGCGGCTCCCGAGCAGTTTTTCGATGTTCTTTGCCTGACGATCTGACCATGTGGCGCCGACGCTCGGAAAGTGGATGTCGCGGGCGTAGAACGACTCGCCGTCGTAGTCGGTGTCGATCATCCAGCAGTCGACGTCGCCCGCCTTGCCCACGCCGGTGTTTCCAGTGCACGGGTCGTACGTGTTGTACCCCGCGATCTCTACAGTCCACTTGCCAGGCTCGTCTTCCACAGTCCCGACCCTTATGTTCGGCTCGCCGACGACCACGAATGCCCTGTCGATCTTCGTGGCCGCCAGCTCTTTCTGCTGCAGCGCCCGGTTCATCGACACCCTTGCCACGCTGACACCGTCTTTCGGGTCGGCGGCAAGGGGCTGGAACTCGAACGCGACTACCACCAGGGTGTCGATTTTGTCCGTTGCCGCGTCGCCGGCGGCCGAGCTGATCAGCCGATTGTCGACGGCGCTGAACTCGGGCGCTATCAAGAGCGCTCCCCTGCTCCCGTTGACCGTGCCCGTGTGGGTGTACGCGCGGCCCGCGGGGGCCGCCTCGATGCTTGTCACTTTGACCTTGTGATCAGGGGCGGCTATGCCGGTTTTCTCCAAAACACTGATCACCTGGGCGGCAAACCGAGCCTGCGCGTCCGTATCCGTCCGCGACAGGGTGTAAGAGCTCGTTTCCGACTCGACGGTGAACGGCCCCGTGACGCGCCGCACATCCTTCTGGACTGCCGGCCTGTCGACGAGTAGCAGTGGATCTACCCGCCTGTCATAGGCCAGCGTTGCGGCAGACACGTACGGGCAGCGTTCGTAGACAAACCCGTGCGCCGGATCGTTTGTGTACGGGCCTTTTCGCGGCGTTCCGCCCAGGCTCCGTTCGGCGTCGGCTCCCTCGGCACTGTCCTGCAGCAGGTACCAGTCGTACGACAGCATGGCCAGGTGGTGCCTCATCGTCGCAATCGACACGTGCGACGAGTCTATCATTACCCACCTCCTGCCGTATTGTTCGGCCACGGCCGCGGTCACTCCCGATCCCCCCGACGGATCAAGCACGAGATCCCCAGGGTCACTGGACATCAGTATGCACCGCTTTACCACTTCTTCGGATGTCTGGACAGAGTACCGCTGGTTGTGAACCGGTGCCGTGGATGCCCACTGGTTGTTCATCTTCCGGCCCGGTATCTCGTTTTCGTATTGCTTCCAACGCAGGCGTTTGTTTTCTTTTTTGCCCGACGAAACAACCAAACGCCCGATCTCGGCCAAGTGGTCCAGTCCTTCTTTTGACACCCGCCACTGCTCGTTGGGTTGGCATTGGTACGTATTGCCATTCCAATCGTAATCAAATGACCGCGTCTCAGACCACCCCATGGACGAAAGCCTCTGTCTTTGGAGAAGCACCCCACTTGGTGGGATACGCGCAGGATCTCTTTTTTCTTCTGGCGTTATGTTACGGGGTTTTTTGTTTGGTTCTTCGACCATGCAGTACGACGACATGTGATCGATCAGTTCGTCTTTAGTGAGTTGTTCGTAAAGATCGTGGTATTTTGTCGCCGCCTTTTTCTTGTTTTTGGAATACCACAAGATAAAATCGGATCCCTCTGGGATCATTGACGATGTGGTTCCCCCGCTTTTTTTGAACATGATGGTAGTGACCGAGTTTTTGTGCCCGAACACCTCGTCGAGCAGGATCGCCATGCGGTGGACGTTGTCGGGCCCTATCTGGACGAATATGCTCCCCGACTCGGCCAGCAGGTCCCTCATGATGGTCAGGCGGTGCAGGATGGCGTCGAGGTAGCTGTCCAGGCCGCGCTCCCACGTGTCGCAGAATGCCTCGACAGATACGGGATCCTTGGGCCTCGCCCTGTCGCCCCCCAGTCCTTTGGAGCGCTTCGTGTCGCGCATGGCGCAGACAAAGTTGCTGTCAAAGCATATCCCGTACGGCGGATCGAAGAATATAGTCTGCACTTCGCCCGCATAGCCCTCCAGTCGGGCCAGCGACGCCATGACACGGGCCGAGTCGCCGCGGATCAGGCGGTTCTGCCAATTGCCCCGCGAGCGGTGCGAGTAGTACATGAACTTGGTGCCCGGCGGATCGAATCCGTTAAAGCTGTCGAATATGCGCGACTGGACCGTGTCGCTCGACAGCCTCTCGATCATGTCCCTTGGGCTGAACTTTTCGCGTATGTGCAGGGCGTGGGCGTACTCGTCGCCGGGATTTGGGCATTGTCGGTTCCATTGAAGGCGGGGCCCTTCTCCCGATGCGGGAGTCTGGGGGCAGTATTCCTTTCCCCCGTGGTCTATGTCGCGCTCCGTCTGCTCGGTGGGTATGCTCACGCGTTTACTGCCAGGATGCTCGATCGCGTCGAACTTGCGCTTTGCCGTCGTCATGGCGACTTCGCCACCCCGGCCCTCGCATCCTCAATCCGCGCCGCCAGCGCGCCCTCGTTGTCGACCTGCACGAATGCCCACCGGTCGTCCCCCAGGGAGTTTACGGCCCTAGCCCACACATCCCTTGCGTAGTGCGCCTTTGCGCGCGCATCGTCGCTGTCCAGACCCTTTGCCTCCACGATGCAGAAAAAGTCGTCCCCGTCCCCCGCGTCCACCCGGGCCACAAAGTCGGGGTAGTACATGCGCCACCGGACTCCCGAATAGTACGGCAGGCACCACCCCACGCGCCTGTGGTTCCGCATCCACGCCTTTACCGCCGGCATCCTGTCGAGTGCCCTTGCCACGCGCGTCTCGAGCGCGCTGTCGAATGCGGCCGCGGTGTGCGAGCATTTGAGCGGATGTTCGTACACCCGATCAGATTCTTCCGTGCCGTTGCAATCCCTCACGACGGTCTGGTAGGGGCGGCATTTCGTGCTCAATACCGAGTTGACGACGGGGCGGGGCACGACCTCCGTGCCGCCCTCGGTAAACTTGCAAGACTGCCGCACGTTCTCCACTATCGCCCCCATGTTGTGCACGGAGCAGAGCCACTGGGACTTGGCCTCGGCGTCCTCGACGGCGAGGTCGAGCCACCTGTGCACGACGGGCACCATCTTTGTAAACAGCGTCCCGCGGTCCACGCCCGGCGCCGCGTCGGCGTACCGCCTTACCGTCTCGGCAGCGATGGCGTACACTGCGCCCTGTAGGTTGGAGCACTTAACCATGTCGATGCCCCGCGTCTTCCCGAAGACGCCCTCCAGCACCTCCTCGTCCGGCGTGTACGGCCTTACGCGCCCTTCGTCGAGCTTTACGTCTACGCCGGACGTACGAACCATGTCGTACTTTGTGACCATAGGAAATTTCAGCGCCAGCGAGTCGTCCTGCGCCACATTCGCCTTCACGAGCCGGCCCGGCGGCTTCGGCGGGGGCGGCCTCGCCGGCTCGAGCATGTAGTTGAACGGCACCCCGAATATGTCCGCGTACGACGGCGCCTCGTGCCATCCGGGGTTGTCCGTGTCCTGCCTCCGCAGGGCCCTGCCAACCACCTGCTCGCAGATGAGCTGCGTGCCGAACCTGCGGAACCCGAATATGTGGGTGACGTTCCTCGCGTCCCACCCCTCGGTCAGCATCGACACGGATATGACGCATCGGATACCCTCGCCGAGGCGGCCGGGCTTGCCCACGGTGTCGAGCGCCTCCCGCACGGCGTCGAGGCCCTCCCCCGGCCGGCCGAGCCGCTCGGACATGTCGCCTACGCTCAGCCTTTTCAGCTCCGCGTCCGTGAGGTCGCCCTCCGCCAGGCTGCTGTGCACGAGGAGCGTCCGGACGGGCCCGCCCGGCCGGTTCGCAAACAGGTCGAACGGGCGCCCGGCGCCCGCCCCGCCCCCGCCCCGCTCCGACGAGACGTACCGCGCGAGCTCGTTGGCGTTCTCGATCGTGTTGGCCACGATGACGAACACCGGCGGGACGGGCCACCCCGCCCGCCCCCACACCCTGAACACCTCCTCGTAGTTGGCGTACAGCGCCGCGAGCGGCCTCTCGACCGTGTCCGGCAGGCTCTCGGCCGAGAGCCTGTCGTCCCCGGTGCTGGCGTATATGTTGCGGCACAGTGTCCTGTCGACGCGGGGCCTGCCCACGGGGACCCGCGGTATCTTTACCATTCCGCACTCGATCGCGTCCGTCAGCGGAAAGTCCGAGACCGTCCAGGGGAACAGCGAGTCCGTCCTCGCCTCCCCCCTCTCGATGAACCTCGGCGTGGCCGAGAGGTCGTGCACGCCGAGCAGCGCGCCGCGCGGACCGCCGCCCGCCTGCCCCTCGGCCATCATGCGGCGTATGGCGTTGTACCACAGGGCCGCCTTTTTGGCGTCGCTGTCCTTGACCCCCCTGACCCGCGCGCTGCCCGGCTTGTAGCAGTGGTGCGCCTCGTCGTTTATGACCATGAACGGCCGGGCAAGGTCGATCCCGCGGCCGAGGACGCGGCGGACCATGGCCCCTGCATCCTCCCTCGTGCCCCCGCCGGCGCCGCGCCCCGCGAGCACCCTCTTTTCGCGGCCGCCGGCGCCGAGCCTCGCCAGGGCGTCCTGCTGCTGGAACGCGTGGTACGTCCTCACGACGACGGTAACGTGGGAGAGGCGCCGCCCCATCGCGGGCGGAAGAATCGACATGGAGCTGTACACGCTGTCCCTGGCGTGCGGGTCGAGCTCTGCGAGGCGCTTGCGGATGGTCGTCGAGGGGGACATGACGACGAACTGGGAGGCGAACCCTGCAGGGTCAAGGGCGGCGTTGCACCCTTGCCAGGCGATTATCAGCGCCATGACGGTGGTCTTGCCCGTGCCGGTGGCCATCTTCGAGGCGAGCCGGTTCAGCGCGGCCGTTCCGGCTCCGCCCGCGGCGCCGCCGCCGTCGTCGTCGTCGGAGTTGTACTTTGCGTTGTACTCGCGGATCTGATCAAGGATGCGGCGCCCCTCACCGCTTGACGGGGCGACCTCGTACAGCCAGATTATGGTCTCTATGGCCTCGATCTGGGCCCAGTACAGCGGCGGATCATCCGCGTCCTGCCAGTGCGCAAGGAGCGTCTTGGAGACTGTGGTGGCCCCGTCCCACCCTGACCTTCGCCATTCGGCGACGATCCGGCGCAGGTCGTTGATCCTTGCGTGCGTGCCCTCCTTGTCTTCGCCCATGCCGCGGCCGGGGCCGCCGCTTCCGGGGACGACGGGGATTGCGGGCGAGGACGGCCTCCGGCCGTCGACGACCTTGTCCGTGGCCCTCCCGTCCTGGTCGAGCTCCCAGTGCCTGTGGGGCTCTTCGTACGGGCTGCACAGGATCGGATTCTCGTTCGGATCTGGTGCGGCGGGAGCGGAGGCGCCTCCTTCCAATTCATGCTCGCCTCCCGCATGCGCACTTGGTTTGGCAGGGAGTATTCCGGCTACCTGCGAGTCTGCGGACAGCATACCTGCGCCTTGTCCGGCCGCCGGTTGCCAACGCCGCAACCGCCTTGCGCGCCATGGCATGCTCGGCGCGGTCCCGACAGGGCAGGGCATTGCCAAAGCCGGCGACGGCGAAGATTATATGCGGGCGAGTTCGACCTGCAACGTGGTGGACGCTACAGCGGTGCGCTCGGGTGCGCTCGGGTGCGCTCGGGTGCGCTCGGGTGCGCTCGGGTGCGCTCGGGTGCGCTCGGGTGCGCTCGGGTGCGCTCGGGTGCGCTCGGGTGCGCTCCATGCCAAACCGCCGTCAGCTAGGGCCATTATATACCATAAAGAAAGTCACGCGAGAGCTAGGGCCCTAGCCCTCATGACGCCCAGTGCAACCCGCCCCGGCCTCTTTTAGCCGCGCTGTGCGCCTAGACCCAAGACCTCGTAGCCACACGGCCATCTGGAGCGCACAACCGGCCGCTGGCAGCATCCGCGCCCTGCCCCCCCCCCCCCACGTTGGCAAAGGGCGCGGCGGGGGCGGGCGTAGACCCGAATGTGCGCGGCCTCGCACAGCCGGATTCCCAGGGCTCAAAGGGCGTGCCCGCGCAACGCAGGCCGGGCGATGCGGCAGGGCCGATCATCGCCGCCGTCCTAGCCGTCGGCAGGCCGGAAACATGGCCCCCCCAATTGGGCCAGGGCCGTGCGGGCTGCAAGCATCACCCGCCAAGGCGGTGGCTGTCGACGACTTTCACGCCTAACGTGTTCCAAATTTCGTCGGCAAACATGGTAAAGTCCATGTCGTGCGTCCACAGCTCTACCACATGGTTCTGTGCATACCATGCGGCAGTTGACAGTATTACGAGATCGTTTGGATCTGATCCGAGTGATGGATCGGCTACAAACATGCCCTTTTTCTTCTTCCACATAGAAAATTTCTGGCTTCCGGGGTCACTGCTTATTGCGAAATACATGTCCCGTACAGCTGAGACATGATCTAAATGGTTTGCAACCTCCACAGTGCCAAGATAATTGTGAAGCAGTTTTAGTGCGTGGTTCTTCATTCTTTCAGATTCTGCGTGTTTAAGCTTTTGCGACAGGTCTTTCACCAAGTTTTTCTTCGCTTCCATGCCCGCGGTCTTGGCGACAAGAACGTTATCCAATTGCTCCAAGTGTATCCTCAATGCTTCAGCCCTGCGGCTGGTCGGCCGCATGCCATGATCGCGCAGCGTGCGCTCCCTGATATAGTCAATAACGGCGTTGGCATCGACGTGTACCAGCCTCGAGCCGTCGCCTGAAGGCATCGGCATCATCCGTCGACGCGCGATCAATCCGTGCCGTGGTGAAACACCGAGTCGTCTGCAAGCACCTCTATCAAGGGCTTGTTGTCTTCGGTAAACACCTCGGTGAGCGGAAGGCTGTACGGATCCACGGCCAGGCTGCGGCTCCTGCAGTATTCGGCCAGGCAGTAGTACAGGTCACTGATCATCGCCGGCGTCGCGTCTACATACCGCGGCCGCTGTCGCATGTCTGCCCCCAGCCCCGCGGAATCGCCGTGCGGCAAGGGCGTAGGCCCCGGCAAGGATGCGGCTGCGGCCACCGCCCTGCCGTGCCGCCGGCACAGGTCCTGTATGGCCGCAACCAGCGTCCGCAGCACGTCGCTTTCGGCGCCGGCAGACGGCTTGGCCTCGCATGCCACTGCGCGGGTACATTCGGCGATCCCTATGAGGTGGTGGAGGTAGTCGAGCGAAGAGCCGGCCGTCTCGCCGTTCTCGGACCATTTTGCAGTCCGACCGAGGTCGACGAGCGCCTGGTCCTCGGCGCTCACCGGCGGCACAGGCCTTCCGTCTTCCTGGGCCCGCCACGCGTCGGCAAGCCTGTCCATCTCGCCCCTCATTTTGTCGAGGCCCCGCTTTGGGCAGACGAGCCTGCACGCATTCTCGAGCAGGTCGGGGAGGGCCATGCCTCCCAGGCCGGCTGCGGCAGCCTCCGTCGCATTCTGCCACGGGGCGCCGGCAGCCCTGGCGCCGGCCAGGGCCTCTAGGCCCTCGTCGGTCAGGTCGTAGTAGTAGTGCGGCTCGTTCAAGGGGCGCGGGGCAAAGTCAATGTCGGCGATGATCCACCTGTGGCATCCCTCCGGCGCGCCGTGCAGACTCACGCCGTGTCGCGGGTCGTACCGGGGGCAGGGGGTACCCGGGCCGGCCGCCCGCCGGCCCGCCCCCGCCGCGACCAGCGACAGGGCCGCGCCAAGGCCGGCCTGCGAGCAGATCGGGCCGGCCGCGTCGAGGATCAGCATGACGGTCCATACGTGGCCGGGCACCGCGCCCGTGTCGCGGCACGGTGTCGCGGCCGGCTCGAACGCCATCAGGCGGCCCTCGCGGGGCGGCACGGGGATCGGCGTTTCCAGCCACAGCGAGGGCGCCCTGTAGGCGGCGCGCGGCGAGGAGCGGGCGGTGGACACGAGAAGGTCAAAGTCGGGCAGTGCTGCGCCCCCTTCAAGCCATCCCGGCATGCGGCCGTAGTGCCCAAGCCTGCTGAGCAGCCAGCCCCTGGCCTTGAACCGGTGCCACGGCCTGTCGGACTTTATGGATTCGTCGCTGCCATAGTACTCTAGCGCCGCGCGGTAGCCGCCGCGCTCTATGGCATCCCGCATGTACGTGCCGGCCGTATCGCCGTCCAGTTCGAGTCGGGCATGCATTCCGAGCGGCGCCGGCGCGGCGGACGGGCGATCCGCGGCGCGCAGCGCCTCGAGCGACGCCCGGGCCTGCGGCGGCTCCCCGACCGCCTGCTGCGCGCTTCCCGAAAGGCCCGCATCGTATCCGGCCGGACCCGGCACTGCCGGCGCCGCATCTCCGCCGCCTCCCCATGCGGATCCCCCGCCCGCGCCGCTCCTGCCCGAGGATGCCCCACGATGCTCGCCCACGCGGCGGGGTTGCCGGCATGCCATATAACACGCTCGGTTGCGGGCGCTGGATCGGCGCATGTCCGCCCCCGTGCCGACGCCCTCTCCCCCCCCCCTCGCCGCCGCGGGAGGCGGCACGGACACATCGGCGGCCGGGCATGCATGCGCGCCCGGGCCGCCCCCCTTCTATCCCCCGTCCCCACAAGCGATCACGCGTTTTAGGGCCGGGCGGGAGTGGCGGGATGGGGGCGACCCTGCGCGGCGCGGCGCGGCGCGGCGCGGCGCGGCGCGGCGCGGGCGGATCAGTGCACCCCCTGGATAGGCGGGCGTCCGCAGGCCGTGCATCCCCCGGGCCGTCCTGCGCGGCGACGTCGCGCAGAACGCCCCCGCGCCGGCCAGCGAGGGCGGTGCGCCCCTGATCTTGCGCAGGACGGCCGGCCCCTCGGGAGCCTTTCGGAGGGGTTGTTCGCCGGGGGCGCCCGCGGCGGCATGACGAACAGGTACAGGCCGGCGCGGCGCTGTCGAGCCTTGCCATGAACTCGGCCAGGGCGGGATCGCCGCGGCGGTCGCAGGCGAGAGCCACGGCGCGCCCGGCGGACTCGTGGCTTCCTGGCGCGCTGTTCGGCCGGCCTCCTGAACGCCTCGGTGTCGCGGAGATCCTGCAGAGCCTCGCAGGGGCGCACGGGTCGCGCTCGCTGTCGGGAAAGTTGCGCGCGCCTGCCGAGCGCCTCGGAGAATTTCGCCAAAAGGCAGTGCGGGCACATTGCATCGGCCGCCGTTCTGCCGCCCGGCAGGTGCCGCGTACGGCGCCCCGGCTGGCCTGCGCCGATCTAGGCGCGTGCCAGGCATTGCCGGCAGGATGGAGCGGCATGCTCGCCCGGGATCGCCCCCGCCCGGCCACCACGGCTCCCGCCCCCTCGCCCCCGCCCGATCCCGCCAAGCGGCATCCGGCGCCGTGCCCCCCGGCGAGGCGTGGCGTTACAGGCGTCGCCGGGCGCCGCGGCTGTGGGCCAGAGCACACGCCGAATGCGCACTCACGGTGTGCCTAATGCTTATACGGCCCACCGTGGGAGCGGAGCCATGCCGAGGAAAGGCGGCGCCTGGCAAGAGGGGGTCGATGCAGGGGGCGCCGCGCCGCGGAGTCCCCCGCCCGCGGCACTCGGGGCGGGGACGGAAAAAAGCCGTGGTACCACAGGGACAACTACTATCCAGGGGTTCCGCGCCCCGCGCCCGGAATCCCGTGCGGCAACCGCGGTGCCGTAGTAGTCCGCACCGATCCCTGCGTGATATACGACCCCGACATAGAAAAGAACGACAACTTCCTGAAGGCGATGACAGCCGAAGACAAGGAAAAGTACAATGGTGAGTGGATAGGCATCGCCGGCGGGGGGATCGTCGCGCATGGAAAAGAGTACGCGCGCGTCCACGAAGAGACATGCAGGGCGGACAAGGGGGAGCCGCTCGTGCACTATATCGGCCCGACGGAAGAGGTTCCGGTGTTCTGGGGCTTTTGGTAGGAATGGCCGGCGATCCCGCCGTCGCGCGGGGCGCCTTTGGCCATCTGCCGGTGGCAGTGCCGGCCGAGGGCGGTGGAGGGGCGCAAGCCCGCCATGCTGCCCGCCATCAGGGCCAGGGCAGGGCCGCACGCGTCCGCCTGCCTCCCCCCTCTGCCGCCCCTCAAAGGGCCGCGGCCGCCGGCTCCGCCGCAGGGGGCCGCGATCGGGCGCCCGCCAGATCATATTTGGGTTAACTGGCCCATGGGCCAAGCGTTCCGAACATGCCCTGCCGGACCCTGCCGGAACCCGGCCGGTGGCGGCCGCAGACCTGCATTGCAGCGGCGTGGCGTCGCCCCTCCCCCCTTTCTGGGCCGCTCCCGGCAGGACCCGCCCACGGCAATCTCCCGCCGAGTGCTTTTTCCCGAGCTTTTGTGCACGCCGGGAAGTCGCGGCGGCTTGAGCGGCCAAATGCAGTTTCGCGCGCCCTGTCCGCTCTATTGCCGCTGTGGCATCCGGCTGGGCGCCTTTCGCCGCCGACTTTCCCCGCCGGACGCCTGTTTGGGCACAACGACTCTACACCGTCGCTGTGGCACCATTCGCCCGGGAGTCCCAGGGCCAAGGAATGGCCCTTGACAGGCGCTCGTGGATGGCGCGCGCCTCCTGCCGCTCCCGGTACCCCATGTCGTAGCCCTCCCCGTACCGGGCATCCTCGCTCATGATGCAAATGCGCCTATAATCCTCGAACAAATGCGGCAGGCGGTTTTCAACCGCGCGGCGCCTCGCATAGTGCTTTGTCGGAACGTCCAGCCCTTGGCGCTCAAACCAGCCGTTGACCAGCGACATGGCGGCGTAGAACCACATTGTCACCTCCCAGTCCGCAAATTCCCCCTCCCGCGAGCGGTGCAGTACCTCCGCCGCCTCAAGGTTGTGCCCCCACTGCCTCTCTCCACTGCGATCCCATGCGCGGCCGCCTACCGGTCTATGACGACTACCATGCCCGCCAGCCCGTCCGGCCAGCCGCGGCGCGACGGGGCCGCCTGCATGCGCATGTCCATCTCCGGCATGATGCCGTCAATGACCCTGTGCTCAAACGCAGTGAACCGGTCGCCCACCTCGTCCAGGCGCTTTGAATAGTCGGCGCCGTCGTTGTCGTCAAAGACGGCCCTGACGATGACGCTGGTCCCGCTCACGTCGTAGCCGAGCTTGCTGACGTACGGGGCGTCCGCGAACAGCTCGGCCAGGATTGCCGAGAACTGGTCGGTAACCTGCACTGTTGCCATGCCGCGCACGGCATGGAGTGGGCATAAGAACATTGCCGCCGCGGGGAGGTTGTTGCGAAACCTCCCTTATAAGGCGCCGGCGGGCCCGACCGCAGTGCTTGCTGATCAGCGGTCGTGACCGCTCCCTCAATGGCACACAAGCGGAGAGAAGGCTACTGGGCCGACTACCACGACGCGCACACCGTGGAGCCCGGGTCGATCATCGACAAGGTCGTGAAGCTGGTCCTGGAGCACCCGATGCCCGGCGCGGTCGCCACCAGCGCGCCCCCGGGGCGCAGGGGCGGGCGGCCCCGGACGCACTCGGACATCAAGATGGCCTGCGTCTGCCTGCCGGCGGCGATCTCCGGCCTGCCGCCGGGGCAGGCGCAGAACGCGGTGCCCGGCCGGAGCCTGCCGCGGGGCGAGCCCGTGCCTGACCACACGCCGATAGCCAGGTCCTGCAATCGAATTCCCGTCGCGTGGCCCGGCGGGATGGTCGCCCTTTCGGCCAAGGGCTGCACGAGGGCGGCCGGCCCCGGCGACAAACCCGGCTTTAAGGGCATACTCGCGGCCGACAGCCCGGGCGCCGGGACGGACAGGCGCAGGCTCGCCCGGCGGCCCAACAGGAAGAAGGGCAAGTCCGGGGAGCGCAAGGAGCACACCTGCAGGAAGTGGCACATACTGACCGTCGTGGGCCTGCAGGCCATACTCGCGTGCAGGACGACGGCCAGCGGGACGCCCGGCACGACCACCCTGCCGGCGCTGCCGACGAGGGTCGCCCGCCACTACGGGGACAGGTTCCGCGGGTGGTTCCTGGACTGCGACCGCGGGTACGACTCCAACGACAACTGCCGGCGCGCGTTCGGGGTGGGTATGATCCCGAACATAAAACAGCGCGAAAACGCCAAGAGCAAGGGCAAGCCGCACCGGAAAAGGGCCGCGGCCATGTCCGGCAAGGCGACCTGCAAGAGGCGCGGCATGATCGAGGGCGTGTTCGGCGCCGAGGAGACGAAGGACCACCGGCTGCTGTGCAGGTTCCGGAAGGAAGAAAACCGTCGGAGGTTCGGCCAGATCCTGGCGATCGGCTGGAACCTCGACGTCCTCACGAGGCTGGAGTGCACGATCAAGAACGGCCACAAGCCAACGCTTTCCTGACCGTTGCGAAAAAACCCCTGCAGGGGGGCGCCCGGCGCAGGAGGAACCTGCGCGCGGCCGCGCGCGGCATGCCTGGACACTCCCGGGGCCCGCGCCGCGCAGGGCGCGCGGCGCGGGCGGGCGGCAAATGCAACCCGTCCCCGACGGGCACGACGATCCCGGCCGTGGCAGTGATCAACCGGCATCCCTATGTGCGACCTCGTTACAGGGGGGTTTCGCAACAACCTCCGTCGCGGGGTGTGCGTTTGGGCCGTCATTGCCCCTCGTAGCCCGCAGGCGCGGCGTGTCCATGGCGACCCCGGGGCGCCCCGGCAGGAGCAAAAGCGTGGCGCGCCTGACTCGGGATCTCCCTCAACGCCTCCTGCCTGCGGTCAGTTGGCGGCATGCCAAGATCGCACAACGCGCACTCCCCAATAGAAGATAGTCATAATCGCCCCGTCACAGGGCGCTTCGCCGCGCGCAAGCGCCGATTATGACTATCTTCTAATGTAGTCGATCACCGCATTGGCATCGACGCATACCCGCCTAGAGTCGGCGCCCGGATGCACCGGCATCATCCGTCGGGGCCCGATCAATCCACGCCGCTGTATGGCGAGTCCTCCATAAGAGCCCTTGCCACAACGGCCTTTTCATCGTCGGTAAACCTTTCGGAAAATGGGCGGCTGCACGGGTCCGCGGCCAGGCGGCGGCTCCTGCAGTACTCGGCCAGGCAGTAGTACAGGTCGCTGATCAGCGCCGGCGTCTCGTCCGCATGCGGCTGGAGACGCAGCGTGCCGCTCCCGCATCCCGCGGAACTGTTTCGATCCAAGGAATGCGGGAGGCTGGGCGAGGATGCCGCCGCGGCCACCGCCCCGCCGTGCCTCCTGCACAGGTCCTGTATCGCCGCAATCAGCGTCCGTAGCACGGCGCCTTCGGCACCGGTGGACGGCTCGGCCTCGCATGCCACTGCGCGAGTAGAGTCGATGATCGTCATGAGATAGAGGAGGTGGTCGGGGGCAGAGCCGGCGCCGCCGCCGGTTTCAGGCCATTTTGCGGCAAGCCCGAGGTCGGCCAGGGCCTGATCTTCTGCGCTTACCGGCGGCGCCGGCATCCCGTCGTCCTGGGCCCGCCAGGCGTCGACGAGTCGGCCAAGATCGCCCCTCAGTTTGTCGAGCCCCCGCGCGGGGCCGCCGAACCTGCACGCGTTCTCAAGCAGGTCGGGGAGGGACATTCCCCCCAGGCCGGCCGCGGCGTCCTCCGTCGCCCGTTGCCACGGGGCGCCGGCCTTCCTGATGCCGGCCAGGGCCCTGCGGCCCTCGTCGGTCAGGTCGTAGTAGTAGTGAGGCTTGTTCGGGGGCCTCGGCACAAAGTCAATGTCGGCGATGATCCACCTGTGGCACCCTGCCGGCGCGCCGTGCAGTTTTGCGCCGCGGCGCGGGTCGTACCGGCGATCGCCGCCCGCCGAACCGGCCGCCCGCCGAACCGCCCCCGCCTCGACCAGGTGCGCGGCAGCTCCGAGCCCCGCATGCGAGCAGATCGGGCCGGCTGCGTCGAGGATCAGCATGACGGACCATACGGCGCCTGGCACCTTGCCCAAGTCGCGGCAGGGCGCCGCGACGGGCTCGAGCGTCATTATGTGGTTGGCGCTGAGCGGCGCCGGTTGCGGCGTTTCCAGCCAGGGCGCGGGCGCCCTGTACGCGGCGTGCTGCAAGGAGTCGGCGGAGGCCAAAAGATGGCCAAGGTCGTCCCATGCGGATGCCTCTTCAAGCCAGTTTTCTACCCGGTCGTAGAGGCCGAGCCTCCCGAGCAGCCAGCCCTTGGTCATGAGCCGGCACCGCGGCGCGTCTGTCCTTTCGCACTCCGCGCTGCTATAGTACTCTAGCGCCGCGCGGTAGCCGCCGCGCCCTATCGCATCCCGCATGTACGAGCCGACCATCTCGCCGTCCGGCTCCGGCCTAGCATTGACCCCGCGCGCCGCCGCCACGGCGACGGGGCGAACAGCGCGGCGCGGCGCGGCGAATTGCGTCTCGGCATGCGGCGGCCCGCCCATCGTTTGGCGCGCGCCGCCCTGCGCGCCCGCGGTGCGCCCTGCCGGATCGGGTGGCCCCGGCGCCGCGTCCGCGCCGCCGCCGCCGCCCCGCAGCGCCGCCCCGTCCATGGCCGTTCTCGCCCTATCTGCGGGCGTCCCGCGGCGATCGGACGCGGGCCCCGGCGCGGAACCCACACTGTCGGCGATCTTGGGGGGCGCTCACAATGCGCCTCCGCAAGATTTCCATATAAAGCATCCGAACGTTTTGTCCGGCCCGGACCGGATGCCCATAACGGCACCCGGCCGTCCCCGGGTCTGCCCGGGGGACCGCCGCGGGCGCTGCGCGGCAAAAACACGGAATCGCGCCAGGCGGCGGCCGACAGGCTTCACGGCAGCCTCGCTTCAAAAGGCGCGGGCGTGATGCTCCGGCGGTGCACCCGAATGGCGGCAGGCGGAAAGGGGGGAGGGGCAGCGGTCAAGGAGCATGCGCATCGGATGACGTCGGCGAAAAAGCCCAGCCGGACGAGAATGCCGGCGCCTATGGCACGCGGAGTTGGAAGGCGGCGGCGCCACACGGCGCCACTGCGGCGGGCAACAACGGCGCGTTTTGCGCCTGCAAGGGGCAATAGGCCTTGGCCAGAAGTGGTGCAGGCACGCGCGGTCGATGCGGCCGATCTCCGGACCGATCGGCGTTCCGCCCACCGGGAGGCGGGCATCGGGGCGGTAGCCGGCGCGCGGCGCCCTTCTTGCAAATAGTTCGGCTTTCGCAAGCGCGCACGCACCCATGAGGCCCACTGCCAGAAAGGGGGAGGTATGGCGGTACGCATGCAACGCGCGCGGCTACACGTTCTCGGGGGCGCCGGAGTTCGGCCCTGCATGGCACGGCCCAGAGGCGATCATGAGACCGCTTGGCATGCGCTGCCGCGGCATGGGCGCGAGGGGCCAGCGACAACTAGCGCACCGCTCGCAGGGTGGCCCTCTGTAGTATCCTTGGCGCCCACCCCCTCCGGTCGTCCTTCAGCAGGCCGTCCTTGAAAAAGCCAGGTGGCCCTCTGTAGTATCCTTGGCGCCCACCCCTTCTCTGCCCCACCGCCCCGCGCCGGCATGCCCTCAAGTGCCGCCGCATCCAGCGCGCGGCAGGCATGCCGCAGGGTCAGGAGGGCGCCCCGTACCTTTTCGAGTACCGCTCGCAGTCGCCGTCCGACAAGAAGCGCTCCAGGCGCCCAAAGCATGCCGCGGCGCGATCGGCGGGAACCGCATCCAGCATGCGGGCCAGGCGGCCGGCCCACTCGGGGGACCGCAAGAGCCCCGCGCTGTACATCCGTGCGCCCGCCGCTACGCAAAACCGGTCCTTGTGGCCGAGCCCGGAAAGGGACTCAAAGTCGCCGTACAGCGACTCTATGCCCTCTTCGTCCCCGTCCGCCATCATGCGGACGAGGCGCCCCACGCACGCGCCGAGCATCGTCGATGCCGCGGCGGGAGGGCGGCAGGCGGACGGGTCAATGACCGTGTAGCCGCCCCCCATCGGGCGCGGCGCGCTTGTCTGCACCAGCCTGAAGGGGTGCCGGCGCGGCGTGTCCGGAAGCAGGGTGGTGAACGGCACGAGGCGGAGCCGGGCTGGAAGGAGCGAGAGCAGGCCCTGCAGCAGGGCCTCGTCGGCCGTGTCCCTGACGGCCACGCCGCATCCGGAAAACATCGATTCCAAGAACGGGTACAGGGGGACTAGGCCCAGTCGCCGGGCGCTGGCAAAGTCCATGCCGAGATCAAGGGGCCGTACTTCAAGGGGCGGCAGGTCGCCCGCCTGCTCGGCATGCGGGCACTGCGCGGCTATCACCCTCGTGTCGCACCCGATCGCCTCAAAGTCGCGCTTGCCGACCAGGACGGTGTGGCTGTAGATCGAATCGGGCCGCCCGTCGCGGTCGTAGCCGACGTTCCTGGCCTGCGTGAACGCGACAGACTTGTCGAGCACCTGCAGCGAGGCCGACCGGGTAAAACTCGCCTGGTCGACCCCCAGGGGGTACAGGTGCCCGCCCAGCTGGCGCACCGCGCGATCGTCGACACCGGGGGATTTTGCCACAATGCCGTACCTGCATGCCCCGCCCCTGCCGGCGGGGGCCGATGCAAACGCAAAGTGGTCACAGATGATTGCCCCTTCCGCCAACGGCCCGTCGACCCGCCGGCCGTTTTTATAAGCCGCGCAGCACGCCGGGGTGCTCGCCGGCAGAAAAAGGTGGCAATATGCTGCGCCTCGGGGCGCCTTGCCGCGCCGGGCTGCAGGCTGCGGCGCCATCCAGCCCGCATCAAGCTCGGCCCCGTCCGGCCTTTCTCCATGCCCGCCGCCCGCGCCGCTCCCGCCCGCCCTCCCCGGCGCCCTCTTTTGGGGCGGCTCCCTGCTCCGCCATAATGCCCGCCGCCTGCATCCGCCCCTTCCCCGCCGGCCGGCCCCTCCGATCCTGCGGCCCTGCGGGCGCCCGCGTACGGCGGCCGAGTCCGGGCGTCCCGTCCACGTCCCGCACTGCCATGCCGCACGGGCCCGCGCGCGGGCGCCGGGCGCAGGCGTGGCCCGGCTCGGCGTCCGGCACGAATGGAAGAAAGGGGGATATGCCGCCATTTCGGCGCCGCAAGGGGGGAGATCTGGATCTTGCATCCGCCGATATTCTTTAATGGCAGGGCGCGGCCGCGCCCCCAATGGCTGCCGTCCAGTTCGAGTTCAATGCCAGCACCGCCCTGCTTGGGCTGTACAAGGATCTCGGGTACGTTAGGAAGCTGGGATATAGCGTTGGCGAAATGGCCGGCCGCATACTGGTCAGGGTGATAATCGACGCCGACTGCAGCGACGACGAGTTTTACAACAATGCCATGGAGTCGGTCAGGAAGGCGGGCGAGTTCGAGGATATGATGCCTGCCAGCATGAAGGACGAGTACGAGGTGGTGCCGATGGTCACCAGCCCGTACGAGGGGGCCCTGGATCACTTTCGCGCCATAACGGCCGTGATTGACAGGTAGGGGGGCGGCACGGATATCAATTGGCGCCCCATCCAGATCGACCACAACAGGAAGGCGCGCGAGGGGCTGGCGCGTGTCCCCATCCCCCACCGCCAGCAGCGCCCGACCTGTTTCGGCACACGGTCTGCCAGGCCCCGGGGCCCACCCAAGCTGCCGCATCCGGCGGCAGACGCAGCCTCAGGGAGCGCCGATACGCATGGACCCGTGGGCCACCCCGCCGTGGCGCGCCCCCGCTTCCGGCCGGGCGGCCACGGCGCCGGCGCCGGCGGGGCCCCGCGCGCCCCGCGCCGCGGACTGGACGGATCGCCGCCGGCCGTACCCTGCGCGTATCGCCCCCGTCAGCAGCGCCAGCTCCGATCCGCCGAGCGCGGACAGGTCGATCCGCGCCAGCGCGGCGTCGGAGACGATCGCGGGCCAGTCCTCGACCCTCTCCTGCATGCCTCGGACCGGCGAGCGGCGGCCCGTCGCGAGCCCGCCGACGAGCCTGTGCACGACGTAGCAGGCCAGCGTGTCGGGGCGCGCCCCCTCCCTCTTGGCCACGCGCGCGGCCGCATCTTCCAGCGCCGAAAGGCCGTTCCGCCCGCCCCCTGACTCGGCGCAGCGGGCGAGGCAGTCGCGAAACATCCTGTCGGCATCGTCCCCCAGCAGCACGGAATAGGCGAACTCGTCCGGGGCCCCGATACCCGCGCGCGGCGCGCGGCCGCCGCCTACGAGCTCGCCGCCCGAGGCCGCGCAGTGCACCCCCCGCAGCAGGTCCAGCATGAGGCCCGTCTCGTCCACGCGGCCGCCCGACAGCACTACCACGGCCGAGCCGCCCTCGCGAAAGCAGGCGGAGCGGAACGCGAGCGGGCCGAGGCGGATGACGGGCACCCCCGAGTCCCACGCGCGCCCGACGAGGTGCGCGAACGTCGGCGGGGCCGGGCTACCAGCCATGCTCTCGCGCAGCCCGTCCAGACCGGCCGGCCCGGCGGCCGCCCCGCGGCGCCGCGCGGCCCGGCCCAGTATCCGCGCCATGCCCCTTGCGTACGCGGCGTGCAACAACCATGGACCGGCTGCCCCTCCGCGGGCATCCCGCGCCGGGGGCCCGACCGCGAGCGGCCCGCCGCCGAGCACCTGCCGGCTGGTCCACCCGAACAGGGCCTCGAGCCTGGCCAGCAGCCTTGGCTTGTTGTGCTCCCGCATGCCGCCGTTCTCCCGCGCCGCGTCGGGATCGTACAAGATGTGATCGGCCACGAATTTCCTGCCCAGCCCTGCGCGCGAGAGCCGCTTGAGGGCGCCGTCAAAGTCGGCGGCCGCCCCGCGCGCCGTCCTTTTGCCGCCGGCCGACAGCGCCGAAAGGATGCCCATCATTGCGTCGTAGCTGGCCCCCTCGTAGCCGGTCCTCTCGTATTCGAGCACCTCCCGCTCGTCCATGCCGAGCCTCTCGGCGGCATCCCGCTCGCTCATGCCCAGCGATATCCTCGTCCTGACCAGCGTGCCCGGCAAGTCCTCGAGATCGCACGGCGCGGCCCCCGCGCCGCCGGACCGGAGGCGCTCGTACTCTGCCACTTCGCCCCTTAGATCCTCCAGCTTGCCGCGCAGGCCGTCGCGCTCCAGCTCGGCCAGCGGGTCGGGGTCCCGCTCCAGCCTGCTGTCGAGCGCCGACACGGAGCGCTCAAAGTCCAGGACCCACGACCGGGTCACCTCGTACTGCTCTTCGTTCCTAATCATCCAGATCACCCGGATCAATTTCCACAATGCCCTTGGATGCGCCGTCGCGATCCGTTTGGAAAAACCTCTTGAACGTCACTCCGCTGAGCAGTGCGGGGAGGTTTGCGGGAAAGAGCTCCCCGCCGTACTTTGCCTTTTGCGCCCGCCTTTTGTCGCCAAGGCTGGGCAGGACTGGGTCCAGCAGGCTTGCGTCTGCGCCAGCCTCGTCCCAGCACCCGTCGTAGTCCCCGGGATCGAGCTTGGCAGTGACAAAGCTGCCGTCGATGTACACTGCGGAGCATCCCGCCCTCCCCAGGCTTTCAAGAGCGCCCGCCATGCCGGCGATCAGCTCCATCCTGTGCTCGGTGCGTCCGAACCGCCGGACAAACTCCGCCCATCCCGCCCTGTGCGATCCAGGCGGGAGATTGCCCCTCTCGTCAAACGCCGGCAACATGGCTCGGCCGGCAGGAATTGCGGGCATTGTTAAATGTCGCCAGAGGCGAAGAGATCGTCCAGTGCCGTCCACCTGCCGGAAAGTCCCGGCAGGCGCGGCGCAGGGCGGTCCGCAGCTCGCCGCCGGCGATGATCCTAGCCGCGCCGGCGCCGCGCGATCCTCGCGACGGACACGGCCGCCGCGGCCGGCGCCGCGACGTACATGCCGGCGATCGCGGCCAGGGCGGCGGCGCCGTACGCGGCGATCTCGAGGTTGGATTCCGGATCGGCCAGGGCCGCGACCTGGAGCGCGTGCAGCATTGGCGCGGCCAGGGCCGCGACGGCGTGGCGGACGGCGGGATGCTCGCGCTCCAGGTCGGCCACGTGCGGCGAGAACGCATAGTATACGGCCGAGAACGCGGACATGAACGCCGAGCCGGGCCCCGTCTCGAGCAGCGTGCCGTCCCTGTACTCGCGCAGCGCCTGCACCGCCGGGGCAAGCTCCGTCCCGTACGCCGCCGTGGCGATCAGGCAGCCGCCCGCGCCGCCGGCGCCGGCGGCGCCCTCGCCCTGCCGCGCGTCGTCACGGGCGGCCGGCTGCATGCCCTCCCCGCCGCCCGCCGGCGCGCACCTGCCGTCGGCGCCCAGCGCCATGCCCTCCCTGCACACGACGGCCGGGGCGCCGTCTCCGCCGGCGCCGGCCCCGCCCAGGTGCGCCTCGACGCAGCCCGGCGCGGCGCCGACGGCCTCGCAAATGTCGGCGTACTGGGGGTACGTCCGGGAGAACCACTCGCGGTACTCGGGCTGCCCGGCGTACCGCTCGACATAGTGCGCCGCGCCGCGGCCCTCTTCCATCTCAAAGGCCGGCGTCGCGCCGGCATCGCCGTCGCCTGCGGGCGGAAGCGCCGGCTCGGGCTCGGGCTCCGCCTCGGGCGCGGCCGCGCCGGCGCTGCCGCCGGCCCCGGCGGCCGTGGGCCCTGGCTCGGCCGCCGGCCCCGGGGGCGCGGCGGAGGCATCCGAGGCCGCGGCGCCGGCAGGCGCAGGCGCCGCCGCCGGCTGCGCCGCGCCGGCCGCGGCATACTCGACAAACACCTCCTCGCCGGCGCAGGCGCCGCCCGTCCGCACCACCTCGGACGCCGTCGAGACGGCCCTGCCGTCGATCGAGACGGCCCTGATCGAGAATATCGTGTCGTCCGGCAGGCGGGCCTCGTAGACCGTCATGCCCTTCAGGTTGCGGGTGGCGACCATCTCAGCCTCTTCCGAGCCGTCCGACGAGAGCACCGTAACCGCGGGATCCGTCGAGCCGCCGTTTGTCGTTATCCTGACCGTGCCGTCGCCGCAGTCCCAGGCGGCCGAGTACACCGTGACGACGGCCGAGTCGGCGGGGAGCGGCGAGCCGCCTCCGCCGCCGCCGCCTCCGCCGCCGCCGCCGCCGCTCCTTCCGCCTCCGCCGCTTCCGCCTCCGTTAAAGAACTGCCCCGCGCCAGGCGACGGCTGGGCCCCCGGCTGCGGAGGCTGCTGCTGCTGCGGCGGCGGCACGACCACGACGGGCGGCGGAGGCTGATCGGGCCGGGGCGGCGGCTCGTCGGGCAGCGGAGGCTGATCGGGCCGGGGCGGCGGCTCGTCGGGCAGCGGAGGCTGATCGGGCCGCGGCGGCGGCGGCGGCTGCGGCCCGTCCTGAATGTGGACGGCGCCGAACAGCGTCAGGTGGTACGTGTAGACTGCCGTGTCCGCCCCGCCCGGCGGGTCGATCTGGCACTCGCCGGAGCCGCCGAGCTGCTCGTGCACGGCCGCCGTGTCGTCGGCCCTGCACGCGGTATCGATCGGCACGACGTCGCCGCCCGCGCCGGCCGCGTAGAACGCGAGGCCGCCGGCCTGCCCGGCGAGCAGTATGCGCACGGGCATGTCGAAGACCACGCGCGCGCTGCCGTTGCCGCCCACCTCTACGACCCTGCCCACTACGAGCGTGTCCGGATCGCCGTGCCCAAAGGCGGAGGCCAGGTCCGCCGCGCTCGGCCACGCGGACCGCGGCGCCACGTACAGGTTGAGCAGGCGGTCGGCCGGCAGCGACATGGCGGTCACGTTCGGCGGGAACGACACCTCGGCGAACGAGGCGATCACCGTGACGTTTGCATCGGAGGGGAACACGGCCGCGGCGCCGCCGCCGCCGCCGTCGTCGTCGCCCGTGGCCGGCGGGCGCGCCAGGCCCGACATGTTGATCGCAAGGCTCGCACTCTCGCCGCCGGCCGTCCCGTTGATCCGCCTCTCAAAGCTGTCGCGCACGATCTCGACGACCGCGCGGGGCTGCCCCGCGGGAGGCACGACCGTCGCGCGCATGTCCCCTCCCGGCTCGACCGGTATGCGCCCCGCCGCATGCCACCGCGCGGCCTGGCCGTCCCCGACGGGGCCCGACTCGAGCTCGACGAGCAGCTCGATCGAGCCGCCGTCCGCGGCGCCGATCGGATCCCCGCCGAACTTCACCGTGTGCGTTGCGGTCCCAATGCCGGCCTCGGAGACGGCCTCCCTAGAGGACGGCGGCGACCCGTCGGCCGGCGCTATCGTGACGTTCCCGTATGCGGGCCCCGCGGCCGCGCCGGGGGCCTTGCCAAGCGCATGCGAGTACTCGATCTCGACCGTGTTCGGCGTGACAAAGGCGGCGCTCGCGCCGGCGGCGGCTCTGCCAGGGGGCGCCTGGCCTGCCGCCAGCCCCTGCCGGACCTCGGCCGCCCCCGCCGCGTTGCCCGCCGCGTCCCGCACGAGGGCGAGGCCGATCGAGACCGACCCGGTCGCGCTCGGCGGCGCGGCCGCGCCGCCGAACCCAATGTCGTGCCGCTCGGCCAGGCCCGCCGTGAACCCCGTTATGGTACGCGCCGATCCGTCGATCAGCAGCCCCGCGTACGCCGGCGGGTCGGCCGAGGCGGCCACGGGCTCCGTGTACGCGACGGTCGCCACGTTGCCGCCCGACACGGATGCCGACGCGACGGCCGGCGCGATCCCGTCGAGGACGGTGCCGTTCCCGGCGCGGGGGCGCGGCTCGTTGCCGGCCAGGTCGGCGACGGTCGCGGCGCCTCCGCCGCGCGCGTACGACAGGACGGCCCCGTCGGGGGCGGTGTCGGGCAGGCTCCCGCCGAGCGCCAGCATCAAAGTGCTGGACCCCGCGGAAATGTCCGAGCGCGACGACACTTCTAGGCCGGCCGCGTCGCCGCCCGACACCGACCACCCGCCCGAGCCCGACGTCCCCTGCGCCCTGACCGGCTCGTCAAACTCTACGCGTATCGAGTCCAGGGATACGGCCGTCGCCACAAAGGACGGGTCCTGGCCGTCGGCGAGCTGCTGCCGGTGCGACGAAGAGTCGCCGAGCGCGTTGCCGGCAGCGTCGGCCAGCGCGGTCTGATCCACCGCAATCGAGCCGGTCGCGTTGGCAGCCGCCGCCGCCCCGCCGAACGGCACCTCGTGCACCGCCGAGGCGGGGGCGGCCCCCGGCGGGCCGCCCGCGTCGCGGGCCCCGCCGGGCTCTAGCACCAGCCCCGAGTACGCCTGCCGCGCGCGGGCGACCGGCTCGCTGTACTCGATCGACAGCGAGTTGCCGGCAGATACCAGCGCGGAGACGAGGGCGGGCGCCTGGCCGTCGGCGAGCGGCTGCCGGTGGGACGCGGATGCGCCGAGCGCGTTGCCGGCAGCGTCGAGCAGCGCCGTCTGGTCCACGACGAGCGTCCCTGTCGCGCCCGTCGCCGCCGCCCCGCCCCCGAACGAGACCACATGGACGGGCGCGGGATCGCCCGACGGGCCGGCGGCCGTCCGGTCGCCGCCTGGCGAGAGCGACACGGACGCGTACGCCGCCGGCACGCGGGCGACGGGCTCGCTGTACTCGACGGTCGCGGCGTTCGGGCCGGTGACCCTGGCCGAAAGGACGGTGGGCGCCTGGCCGTCGGCGAGCGTCCGGTTGAACGGGCCGGTGCCCAGCGGGCCGCCGTCGGGGTTCGAGACGGCCGCCCCGTCGATCGTGACCAGGCCGGTCGCGTTGGACGGCGCGCCGCCCGGCGTAAAGGCGATCCGATGCTCCCTCGTGCCGTCCCCCCCGAGCCCCGAGACGGCCCTCTCCAGGCCGGCGACCTCGAGCCACACGTACGCGGACTGCGGCGCCGTGACGGGCCGGTCGTACCGTATGGTCGCCGCGTCCGGCGCCGCGACCACGGCCGACACGATCGAGGGGTTGCGGGCGTCGGCGAGCTGCTGCGCGCGGGCGGCGTCCGTGCCCAGGCTGTTGGGCGGCGAGGCCGTGTCGAGCACCAGCCGCTCGTCTATCGTAATGCTGCCCCTTGCGTGGGGCGCGGCGGGGCTCCCGGCGAACGACACGGAGTGGACCGCGCTGCCGTTGCCCTCGAGCCTGTCGAACGAGCGCGTGCCGTCCGGCCCAAGGTCCAGCCCCGCGTACGCCGACAGCGGGGCCGTGACCGGCTCGGTGTACCTGACGGCCACCGTATGGGTGCCCGTTACGATCGCCGAGACGAGTTCGGGGCGCTGGCCGTCGGCCAGATCCTGGCCGAGGTTCCTTTCTGTTCCGAGCGGGTTGCCCGATACGTCGGCGAGCGCCGCCGCATCCAGGTATATCCGGCCGGTCGCGTTCGTGTTGGTGGCCGGATCGCCGCCTAGTGCGATCATGTGGACGGCCGAGCCGGATCCCGAGAGCGACTCGACCGTCCTGCCGGCCCCGTCCAGCGCCGCCCTCAAGTACGCCGTCCGATCGCCGGCGACCGGCTCGCTGTACGTAATGGCCAGGGCGAGGGGGCCCGTTACTCTAGACGAGACGAGGACGGGCGCCTGGCCGTCGGCCAGACCCTGCTCGAACGCCGTCCTGCCGCCCAGCGCGTTGCCGGACCCGTCGGTCAGCGCCGTCTCGTCCACGGTGAGCGTCCCGTTCGAGCTTGTAGAGGCAACCACCCCGTCGAACGAGACCACGTGCGTTCTCGTAGAGTTGCCGTCCGCCAGGGCCAGCGACGTGGCGGCGCTGCCCGGCGAGAGTGACAGCGCCGAGTACGCCGACGGCCGCGCGTCGACCGGCTCGCTGTACACGACCGTCAGGTTTCCCGGCCCCGTGACGTTGGCCGAGGCGACGGCGGGGGGTATGCCGTCGGCGACATCCCGCGGGGCGACGGACGGCAGCGCGTTGCCGGCCTCGTCCTCAAGGGCGACCGAGCCGGCGCCGCCCGCAACGTAGCTCAGCTCGACTCTGTCGGGGAGGGTGTCGGACAGGTTCCCGTTCAGCGCGAGCGTCATTGCTGCCGACATGGAGGATACGCCCGACCGCGATGCCACGGCGAGGCCTGGCGCGTCGTCGCCCGACACGGACCAGCCGCCGTGCCCCGCCGTTCCCTGCGCGCGGACCGGCTCGTTGAACTCGACGCGTATCCGGTCGAGCGAGACGGCCGTGGCGCCGGACACGGCCGGCGCCTGGCCGTCCGTCAGCCCCTGGCTGAACGATGCCGTGCCGAGCGGCCTGCTGCGATCGTCGAGGACGGACGCCGCGGTAATATTGACCGAGCCGGTCGCGTTTGGCGGCGCGTCGGCCGGCGTGAACGAGATCGTATGGGTGTCCGCGCCGGGGCTGCCGCCGCCGGCCAGGCCCGTCACTGTCCGCTGCACGCCGGCCACCTCGAGCGACGTGTAGTGGGTCTGCAGCGCCGTGACGGCCCTGCTGTACACGACGGTGGCGGTGCCGGGCCCCGTGACCTTTGCGGTAATGACCGACGGGGCCCTGTCGTCGTGGATGTCCCGGGACATCGTCGCGCGGTCGCCGAGCGCGTTGGGAACGGTGGCCAGGTCGCGCACGGCGTTCTCGGCTATCGCTAGGGTGCCCCTCGCGCGCAGCGGGGCCGCTGTTCCGCCGAATTCCACCACGTGCGTGTCCGTTTCGTTGCCCGCAAAGCCCGTGACCGGGCGGGCCACGGAGTCGCCCAGATTCAGCGCCGAGTACGTCCCGGGCGGCGCCGCCACGGGCTCGGTGTACGTAATGGTCAGGTTCTGGCCGCCCGTAATGGCCGAGCGCTCTATCCGGGGCCTCTGGGCGTCGGCCAGATCCTGCGAGAACGCCGTGTCGGCGCCGAGCGCGTTGCCGGACTCGTCGGCCAGTACGGTCTGGTTCAGGAGTATCGATCCCGTGGCGTTGGTCGCCGCCTCCGGCGCGGCGAACGTGACCGCATGGGTTGAGGAGGCGGCGCCGGACGGGCCGGTGGTGCCACGGGTTTCGCCCGACACGAGGGTCAGGACGCCGTATGCGCCGGGCACCTTGGCGACCCGCTCGCTGTACGTAATGGTCAGGGTGCGGCCGCCCGTGATGGCCCCGCCCTCGATCTTTGGCGCCTGGCCGTCTCTCAATACCTGCCGGTGCTCGTCGTTGTCGCCGGGCGCGTTGCCGGACGCGTCGGCCAGTGCCGTCTGGTTTATGATCAGGTGGTGGCCCGTCGCGTCCGTGCCCAGGCCGTTGCCGCCGAACACTACTACGTGGGTCACGGACAGGCTTGGCGCGGGGCCGGTGACGGTGCGCATGTCGGTCGGCGAGATATCTAGGCGGGCGTACGCGGACTGCTGCGCGGTGACCGGCTCGCTGTACGTGATGGTAAGGTTCAGGGGGCCCGTGACGTTTGCGGACAGGACGCGCGGGGCGATGCCGTCGACGACGGGCTGCCGCGAGACGGATCCGAGCGCGTTGGCGGATGCGTCCGTGATGGCGGCGGTTCCCGGCGCGTAGGACAGGTTGACGTTTGACGGGCTGTCGTCGGCCAGATCGCCGTTCAGGGTCAGCACCAGCGCGGTCGAGCCGGCAGAAATGTCCGACCGGGACGACACCGTGCGCATGTTCCAGTCGCCGTCCGCTATCGACCAGCCGCCGGGTCCGGCCGTGCCGGTGGCGTTGACGGGCTCGTCAAAGGTGACCCGAATCTCTCGGAGCGAGACGGCCTCGGCGCCGGTCACCGCGGGCGCCTGGCCGTCGGCAAGATCCAGCGAGCTCGGCGTGGCAGGGTCGAGGCTGTTGCCGGCCGCGTCGGCCAACTTCGTCAGGTCTACAGCCAGGGTTCCGGTGGCGTTGGCCGCGGCCGTCGCGCCGGCGAACGTGATCGTGTGGACGGCCGACGGGGTGCCGGTCGTGAAGGCCAGGTTCGTCGTGGATCCGCCCTGCACGAAGGCCAAGCTCGTGTACGCGGACGCCTGCGCGGCGACCGGCTCGCTGTACGCAATCGCCAGCTCGTTCTCGCCGGTGACGCTGGACGAGATGACCGCGGGGGCCTGGCCGTCGTCTAGGGTTAGCGTGCCCATTTCGTCGACGCCTAGCGCGGTGCCGGCCGCGTCGACCAGTGCCGACTGGTTTACTGTCAGGGTTCCGGTGGCGTTGGCCGCGGCCGTCGCGCCGGTGAACGTGATCGTGTGGACGGCCGACAGGTCGCCGCTCGTGACTGTCAGGCCCGTCGTGGAGCCTCCCGACGAGAGGGCCAGGGCCTTGTATGCGGACGGCTGCGCGGTGACCGGCTCGCTGTACGTAATGGTCAAGGTGTCGCCGGCCGTGATTTTGGCGGACATGTTGCGTGGACGGATGGCGTCGTCGACCTCCTGCGAGACGGATCCGAGCGCGTTGGCGGACGCGTCCGTGATGGCGGCGGTTCCCGGCGCGTAGGACAGGTCGACGTTCGACGGGCTGTCGTCGGCCAGATCGCCGTTCAGAGTCAGCACCAGCGCGGTCGAGCCGCCCGAAATGTCCGACCGGCTGGACACCGCGCGCGAGTTCGAGTCGCCGCCGGATATGGACCAGCCGCCGGCGCCACTGGTGCCGGTGGCGTTGACGGGCTCGTCAAAGGTGACCCGAATCTCTCGGAGCGAGACGGCCTCGGCGCCGGTCACCGCGGGCGCCTGGCCGTCGGCAAGATCCAGCGAGCTCGGCGTGGCAGGGTCGAGGCTGTTGCCGGCCGCGTCGGCCAACTTCGTCAGGTCTACAGCCAGGGTTCCGGTGGCGTTGGCCGCGGCCGTCGCGCCGGCGAACGTGATCGTGTGGACGGCCGACGGGGTGCCGGTCGTGAAGGCCAGGTTCGTCGTGGATCCGCCCTGCACGAAGGCCAAGCTCGTGTACGCGGACGCCTGCGCGGCGACCGGCTCGCTGTACGCAACGGCCAGGGCGTTGTCCGCCGTAATGCTGGAGGACACCACGCGCGGGGCGATGCCGTCGACGACGGGCTGCTGCGAGACGGATCCGAGCGCGTTGGCCGACGCGTCGGTAAACGCGACGGTGCCGGGAGCGTAGGACAGCGAGATGCCCGAGGGGCTGTTGTCGGCCAGATCGCCGTTCAGAGTCAGCACCAGCGCGGTCGAGCCGCCCGAAATGTCCGACCGGCTGGACACCGCGCGCGAGTTCGAGTCGCCGCCGGATATGGACCAGCCGCCGGCGCCACTGGTGCCGGTGGCGTTGACGGGCTCGTCAAAGGTGACCCGAATCTCTCGGAGCGAGACGGCCTCGGCGCCGGTCACCGCGGGCGCCTGGCCGTCGGCAAGCCTCAGCATACTCGGCGTGGCAGGGTCGAGGCTGTTGCCGGCCGCGTCGGCCAACTTCGTCGGGTCTACAGCCAGGGTTCCGGTGGCGTTGGCCGCGGCCGTCGCGCCGGCGAACGTGATCGTGTGGACGGCCGACGGGGTGCCGGTCGTGAAGACCAGGTTCGCCGTGGATCCGCCCTGCGCGAGGGCCAGGCTCGTGTACGCGGACGGCTGCGCGGTGACCGGCTCGCTGTACGCAATCGCCAGCTCGTTCTCGCCGGTGACGTTGGCCGACAGGACGGTCGGCGCCTGGCCGTCGGCGACCCGCTGCAGGAACGTCGTCGACCGTCCCGCCGCGTTGCCGTACGCGTCGGTCAGCTGCGTCTGGTCCACGGTCAGTTCGGCCAAGTCGTCCGCGGCGGCCTGCGCGCCGCCGAACGTGAGCACGTGCACCGTCCCGGTCCCGTTCCCCGAGAACAGGCTGGGCACGCCGCGGTCGCCGCCCCGGTCCAGCACCAGGCCCGCGTATGCCGACGCGCTGGCGTAGACCTGCTCGGTGTAGTATACCTCAAGGGAGTGGCCGGCCGCCATCTTGGCAGACTTGATCTTCGGCGGGATTGCGTCGGCCACTGCAACCTGGCGCGACGCGAGGCCGTTGCCGTCCGCGTCGACGATGGTGCCCTGGGCCTCGTCGTACGACAGCCTCACCCCGTCGGGGCGCGTGCTGTTCAGGTCGCCGCTCAGGGTGAGGTTCAGGGTGGTGGAGGCGGTCGAAATGTCAGAGCTTGACACGACCGTCTGCCCGCTCGCGTTTGCCCCGGACAGCGACCAGCCGGCGCCCCCCGTGTTGGCAGTGCTGACCGGCTCGTCAAAGGTGACGCGTATGGTCCTCAGCGAGGTGGCGCTCGCATCGAGTATGCGCGGCGCCTGGGCGTCGACGAGGCGCTGCGAGGCCGACATGTCGGCGCCGAGCGCGTTGCCGTACGCGTCGAGCAGCGCCGTCTGGTTAACCGTCAGGCGGCCGTCCGCGTTCGTCGCATCCGCGCCGCCGAACGAGAGGACGTGCGAGGCCGTCCCGTTGCCGGACACGCCGGTAATTGGGCGGGTGTCGGCCGGGGACAGCACTACGTTCGGGTACGCCTGCGCCCCGGCGCCGACAGGCTCCGTATAGTTTACGGTGACGGCGTTGCTGCCCGTTATGTACGCATACTCGATCTCGGGCGGGATCGCGTCGCTCACGTTGGCCGAGGCGGATGCGAGGGTGTTGCTACGCGCGTCGGCGACGGCGCCCTGGGCCGCGTCGTACGACAGCCTCACCCCGTCGGGGCGCGTGCTGTTCAGGTCGCCGCTCAGGGCAAGGTTCAGCACCGCCGAGCCGCCCTGGATGTTCGAGCTTGACACGACCGTCCGCCCGCTCGCGTTTGCCCCGGACAGCGACCAGCCGGCGCCCGCCAGGTCGGCCGTGCGAACGGGCTCGTCGAACGCGACGAGTATGGTCATCAGCGACGTGGCGTTGGCGCTTGTCATGCGCGGCGCCTGGCCGTCGGCCAGGTTCTGCCGGAACGACTCAGAGGTGCCGAGCGCGTTGCCGTCCGCGTCGGCCAGCGCGGTCTGGTTCACTGTCAGGGTGCCCGTGGCGTTGGCCGCGGCCCGCACGTCGAACACGATCACGTGCAGCGTGCCCCCGTCCCCCGAGTACAGGCGGGGGGCGCCGCCGGATCCGCCAGGGAGCAGCTCCAGGGCTGGGTACGGCGGCCCGCCGGCGACAAAGACCTGCTCGGTGTAGGCGATCTCGATGCCGTGGGCGGCCCTTATGACCGCGGACTCGATCTTGGGCGGGATCGCGTCGTCCACGTCGGCCGATCCGGACGCGAGTGCGTTGCCGCGCGCGTCGGCGACGGCGCCCTCGGTTGCGTCGTACGACAGCCTCACCCCAACGGGGCGGGTGCCTGCCAGCTCGCCGCTCAGGGTGAGGTTCAGCGCCGCCGGGTTGCCCGATATGCCAGAGACCGACGAGATATCGAGCCCGCTCGGGTCGGCCCCCAACAGCGACCAGCCGGCGCCCGTCAGGCCGTCCGCACGGACGGGCTCGTCGAACTCGACCAGTATGGCCCTCGTCGACGTGGCGTTGGCGCTTTCCATGCTCGGCGCCTGGCCGTCCTCCAGGTTCTGCTGCCGCGGCACGGTGCCGAGCGCCATGCCGCGCTGGTCCGCAATGGCCGCCGCGTCTATCGTGACCGAGCCGGTCGCGTCGGGCGGCGCGCCGCCCGGGGAGAACGTGATCACGTGCACGGCCGCGCCGCCCCCCGACACCGTCGATACCGTCCGCGCCTGGCCGTCGACCGCCAAATTCCGATAGTCGGACGACGCCCCCGACACGGCCCTGTTGTACGTGATCGTGACCGTGTCGGGGGCCGTGACGGCCGCCCGGTTGACGACGATCGCCTGGCGGTCCTCTAGCACGACCGTGCGCGTCGCGCCCGGCCCCGGCGAGTTGCCGGACTCGTCGGACACGCGCGCCCAGTCGACGGTCGCGGTTCCCGTGGTGCTCAGGGGCGCCCCCTGGCCGTCGAACGTGAGCACGTGCACGGCCGTCCCGTTGCCCGACAGGCTTGTGACGGCGCGGCCGTCGCTGGCGCCGAGCACGACAGTGTACGCCGAGAGCGACGATGCAAAGACCGGCTCGCTGTACCGGATCGTGGCGTTGTTGGGGCCCGACACCGCGCCCGACACTATCAGGGGCGGCAGCCCGTCGGCGACCCTTATGGACAGGGTGGCCGGGGCGTTGCCGGCCGCGTCCGCAATGCCGCCGGCGGCCGGCGCCGCGTACGACAGCGTCGCGTTGGGGCGCGTGCCGTTCAGGCTGCCGCTCAGGGTGAGGTTGAGCGCCGCCAGGCCGCCCGAAGCGTCCTGGCTCGAGGCGACCGCCAGGCCGCTCGCGTCGGGCCCCGACACCGACCAGCCGGCGCCGCCCGCGCCCTGCGCAAACACTGTCTCGTCGAACGCGACGCGTATTGTGTTGTCGGAGACGGCCGCGGCGCCCTCCAGCGACGGCGCCTGGCCGTCCTCCAGGACGGCGACCAGGCCGCCGCCGGCGAGTGCGACCCCGCCCTGGCCGCTTATGCGGTCGGCCAGTATCGCGACCATGCCCGTGGCGTTGGCGGGGGCCGGATCGCCGCCAAAGGAGATCACGTGGACCGCGGACGCGGGGCTGCCGCCGGCCAGCGCCGTCGGTGTTCGCCCTTCCCCGCCGACGGTCAGCGCGGGATAGTCCCAGTGGGCGGCCCCGAACGGCCCGCCGTACACGACGGTCGCGTTGTTGGGGCCCGTCACCCTGGCCGACATAATGTCGGGCGCGCGGCCGTCCCCGAGCGGGCGGACCAGGGCGGTATCGGCGCCGAGCGGGTTTGGCCGCGGCGACGCCGCGTCGAGCACGGCCGTCGCGTCTATCGTGACGTTGCCGGCTGCGCCGAGAACGGCCGCGGTTCCGCCGAACGAGACCACGTGCGCGTCCGTCCCGTTGCCCGACAGCGCGGTCGCGGGGCGGGGAGCGGCGGCGCCCGCATCCGCGAGCATGCCGCCCTCCCAGGCGGCGCCGCCCAGGGCCACCGAGTACGCCGACAGCGGGGCGCTCGCCGGCTCGCTGTAGCGTATCGTAACGTTGTTGCCGGCGGCCCGCAGGGCCGTGACGGCCGTCGTGCCGTCCCCCGGCTCGTCAAGCGTGAACTCGGCCTCGTGGCCCGTCATCAGGGCAGACTCGATCCGCGGACTCTGGCCGTCGGCGAGCGGCAGCGCGTGCGACTGGTTGGTTCCCATGGGGTTGCCGGACAGGTCCACCAGCAGCGTCTGGTCCACGCCCAGGGTGCCCGTGGCGTTGGTCGGGGCCGGGCCGCCGCCAAAGGTGATCACGTCAATGTCGGCCGACGTAAAGGCAAAGCGGACCACGGCGCGGGGGCCGCCGCCCGAGTCCAGCTCGGGCGCGAACGCGCCGCTGGGGTTGCGGACCAGCTCCGAGTAGGCTAATGTGATCTCGTTCGGGCCGGTCACGGCGGCCGACGTAATGTTGGGCGCCAGGGCGTCGAGGACCTGCACCCTAGTGTTGTCGCGCAGGCTGTTGTCGGCCCCGTCGGCAATGTCGCCTCTCTCGTAGGTCAGGGTAATGTCGGGGCTCGTGTCGGGCAGTATCCCGTTGAGCTCTAGCACCACCGAGTCGCCCTGCACGCCGGCGTACCCGGCGACCGCGAGGTTGGTCCTGTCGTCCCTGGCCGGCGTGTAGCCGATCGCGTCGTCGCCGCCGATCCGCCAGGCCGTGTCGGCGGTGCCCGTTACGGCCTCGGTAAAGTTGACCGTGATCCGGTCGAGCGCCGTCGCCGTGGCCGAGAATCCCGGCGGCGCCGAGTCCATCGTCGACAGCACCGCCTGGTTGCGGACCGCGCCGATCCCCTGGCCCGACAGGTCCTCGACGGCGCTGTACGGCCCCGACAGGCGCATGTCGAGCACGATGCGGGCGTAGCCGGCGACGGCATCCACCTGCGTCGAGTTGAGCTCCAGCACGACGGTCGTGCCGTTCTGGGCCGTCCGCAGCGTAGCGCCGTCGAGCCGCACCTCGTCGCCGTCGTTGCCGTCGGCGTCGCGCAGGTACATTTGGTCCAGGTCGAACTTTGACTGGTTTACGTTCACGTACTCGTCGAACACGAGCGTGAGCAGCGGGCCGTCGAGCGTGGCCGAGACTAGCCTCGGGTCGACCCTGTCCACGGTCATCGGCCTGAACGGGCTGCCCCTGTACTCGGCCGACGGCCTCCCCGTCTCCGAGCTGTTGGCCGCGCCGGCGAGCACGTCGAGCACCGGCGTGCCGGTAAAGTTGATCACGGCCTGGCGCTCGTGCAGGCCGAGGCGCACCGCGAGCTCGGTGTTGTCCCCCTCCGTGGCGACCGTGCTCGGGGAGTGCCTGACCCGAGGCGCGTCGGACGAGTACACCGCGATGCGGGACAGGTCGACCTCGGACGAGTTTACCGCCTCCGTAAAGGATATCGCGATCTCGCCGGTGCCCAGGTCGATGCGCGCCCCGAGGAGCTCGGGGTTGCTAGTCACTGACCTGACGGCGACGCTGGTGCGCGCGAGCAGGTCGTTTCCCGCGAGATCCTCAAAGGCGCCGGCCGACGTAAACCTCAGCTCGGGAGTGGTGATGGACGCCGCGGCCGTCTTTTGCGCGTCGGTCAGGGCGATCACGACCGTCTTGCCGTCCGACGCGTCGGCCAGCGACGCGCCGCCCAGCGACACGGCGGATCCCGAGCCGGACGCGTCGCGTATGCGTACAAGGGACAGGTCGACGTTGGACGAGGTCTTGACGAGCTCGTTGAACGTAATGTACAGCAGGCCGCGCTCCTTGTTGAGGCCCACGTCTACTGCTACGGGCGCCCTGTTGTCCGTGGCGGAGACCAGGCGCATGATCTGCACCTGGTCGCCCGTGTACCCCGTCACGGCCGCGTACGTCGACTCGCCCGCCGTGAACGTGGCAATGCCCCTTGCGCCGCGTATGTGGGTCGCCTCGCTGCCCACGACCCTGTGGTCCCACGTCACCGCGTGCGCCAGTATTTGGGCGGGGTTCGACATGTCGATGATCTGCACGCCGCTGCACTTGAAGCTGCGGCAGGTTTCTCGGTCGTGGTCCTCGCCCACGCTTGCGACCGCCGCGAACGTGTTGCCGCCGTGCGTGAAGAGGTCGACCCCGTGCGCCCCGAGAAGCTCTGAAAACTCCCTGTTGTTCGCGAAATTGCGGTGGTCCACCGCCCCGTCGATCGGGTCGGGGGCCGAGGGATCGGTAATGTTGAGCACCTGCACGCCGTTGTCGTTCTTGGCCGACACTATCGCGTACGTGCTGCCGTCCTTTTCGAACGCCCTGACCTCGTAGGCCCCGCGCAGCGCGGTGTTCGCCCCGTCGTCGCCAATGCTGGCCGTGGCCCTCGGCGACGACGGGTCGGTGATCTCGATGATCTGCACGCCGTTGTCCCTGATCGCCGCCACCAGGGCGTACCACTTTGCGCCGATCTGCACTATCTCGACGCCGTGCGCCCTGCTGAGCGTGTCGAACGTCCCGCCCGCCCCGTCCGTGCTGCCGTTTTGGATTGAGGCTACCGCCAGCGGCGACTGCGGGTTGCTCACGTCCACGATCTGGACGCCGTGCAGCTGCGGCCCGTATGGCCCCCTGGCCGCGATCACGGCGTACGTCTTGTCGTTTATCGCAGCCGTGTCGACCCCGGCCGGCGCGTTGAGCATGTCGAATTTCGTTCCCGTTCGGTCGGGCTGCCCGTCGCGCATGCTCGCCATGAACCGCGGCCGGTCGGGGTTCGTGACGTCGACTATCGTGAACGCCCCCTTGTCGTTGGACGGATAGTCGTGGCCGTGCGCCAGCTCTGCGGTGATGATGGCGTACGTCCTGGTCCCCTTGGAGAACGTGTCGATGCCGCGCACGCCGTGCAGCAGGTCGAACTGCGACCGGTCCGAGTGCCCCAGGGCGGCCGCGGCGCGCGGGCTGGAGGGGTCGGTCACGTCCACTATCTGCACGCCTCCCCCCATGCCAAAGTCCTCGCCGTTTATGACCTGCGTGTAGTGCTGGTACGAGGCGACAAAGACGTACTTGCGGCCCCCGATCTCGGCGGCGTGCGCCGATATGGGCGCGGTCAGCTCCGAAAAGCCGCCGAGCTCGTCGAATACGGCCCCCTCCACGACCAGCCGCTCGGGGTCCGTGACGTCGACGACCTGGAGGCCGTCGTCAAAGTTTGCCGCGACCAGCGCGTATAGCCTGCCGTTGAACGCGAGCGTGTCCGACGCGAGGGCGCCGCCGAGCGCGCTGTACCGGGCCGCCGTCGAGCAGCGGTTGCCGTCGTGGCCCCTGTCCGCCGGCGCGGGGCTGGCGGGGTTTGTAATGTCAATCACCTGGAACCCGTCGTCGTCCCACGACGACACGAGCGCGTACGTCTTCGAGTCCTTGACGAATATCTCGACGCCGGACGCGCCGTCCAGCATCGAGAACTTGTTCCTGCTGCTGCCAGGCTCGTCGGCTACGGACGACACGGCGCGCGGGCTGGCGGGGTCGGTCACGTCGATTATCTGCACGCCGTCGTCGCCCGACGCGGCCACGACGGCGTACGCGCGGCCCCCCACCTGCGCTATCTCCACGCCCTCGGCCCCGGCCAGCTTGTCGAACGTGCCGCCGTGGCCGTCGGAGCGGCCGTCCCTCGCCTCCGCCACCACGCGCGGGCGAGTCGGGTCGGTCACGTTGATTATCTGCGCGGCGTTGGCGTCCCTTGCCGCCACTACCGCATAGACGCCGCCGCCGGACGCGAACGTGTCGACCGACCTAGCCCCCTCCAGCGCCTCGAACGCGTTGCCGTCGGGATCCACGCCCCTCAGGGGGAGCGGGTCGCCGTCGACGCCGACCGAGAGCATCTTGCCGCCGACCAGCTTTGCCACCGGGTAGCTGTAGTGCCGCCCGCGGTCGGGATCCGAAGACTCGTATATTCCGTGGCGGTACACCTCCATTATCCAGTCGTCGCCCCTGTCGGCCGGCGTGTCGTTGTTGTTCATTACGAAGAGCCGGTACTGCCCCGAGCACATGGTGGTGAGATGGGGCGAGACGTAGCACGTCCCCGAAGGCTCCCCCAGATCCGGCCTCGGGAACGGCTCGCCGTTCCGGGTCAGGCTTACCATGTGGGTGCTGTTGCGCGTCTCCATGACCGTGTTGGGGCTCAGCGAGTACGCGGGGTTCGGGCTGTAGCTCTGCGACGTGTACAGGCCCTCGACGGGGACGCTAAAGTTGCGCGTGCCGTACCCCGGCAGCGTGTGGTTGACCGTCTTGGCGACGGGGTCGCCGTCGGCGTCAAAGATCGCAATGACCTCCGGGTTGGCCAGCTGCACCGTGATCGGCGTTATGGGCGACGACCTCGGCTCCTCGGTCAGCGGCCTTGCCATTACGTGCCTGCCCTGGCCGTCCCTGAACACGGCGTGGTTGTCTGAGACGGGCGTCGGCGCGGCGGGGTGCGTGACGTTGATTATCTGGAATCCCCCGGGGTTGAGCGCCGTCGGGCCGTAGTCGGAGACGACCATGAGGTAGGTGCCCGCCGTGCCGTTGACGGTCGCGTCGAACACTGTCGCGTCGCGCGCGCCGAGCAGCTGCGGGTAGAGCGGGGCGCCGTCGGGGTCCGTGCTCTCAATGTCGGCGGATCCCGAAAAGGATGGGCTGAGCGGGTTCGTCACGTCCACCAGCTCGACGGCGCCGGGGCTGAGCGACGTGACGGCGGCGAACCTGCTGTCGCCGGAGGCGAACAGCTCTACGTCGCGCATCCACCCCAGGCTCCTGCCTTCGTCTTGGATCGTCGCGGCCGGCTTTGGGCTGCGCGGGTCGGTAAAGTCGACGACCTGGACGGCTGCCGACCCGCTCGCGGCCACCAGCGCGTACGCCCTGCCGCCGGACTCGAACGCCTTGACGCTCGTCGGGGCGGTCAGCGTGAACGTGCCGTCGTCGTCGTGGATGGCGGCCGTCGGGACGGGCGGCTTGTCGAGTGTGCGGGACGGCGGGGACCCGGAGGGGCCGGCGACGATCACCGAGGCGAACGCCGACGGGTTCCCGATCCCGTCCACTGCCCTGGCCGAGACGTTGTTGCTCCCAGGCTCGAGCAGCACCTGGATGAACCACGCGCCTGTCGCGCCGTAGTGGGCCGAGGCGCTGCCGCGCAGCGTGCCGTTGACGCGCACCTCTACGAGCGATCCCGGCTCGGCCGTCCCCCTGACAACGTGCATGCGCGACGGCGCGGACTCGCCGGCGGGGTTGAGGATGGTTGGCGGGGGAGGGGGCGTCGTGTCGAGCGTGATGGTCACCTGCGAGGGCTCCGAGGTGGCGCCGCCCGCGGCCGCCGTCACGTTCAGGCTGTTGGCACCCTCTACGAGCGTCACGCCTAGCGTCCAGTAGCCGCTTACGGAGTCGGCCTGCGAGCTGGCCAGCGCGCTGCCGCCCCTGAACGCCGTTATCGTAGAGCCGGGCGCGGCCGTCCCGCGCAGCTCTTGGAACGCCGAGGCGGTTGTGGAGGGGGCCGTCAGGATCACCGGCGGCGCCACCTGGGGCGCGGCCAGCGGCGAGTCCGACGCCGCGGCCGGCGGCGCGGCCACCACCACGATGTTGCTGCGGTGGCCGAGCGAGTCGTCGGAGGTCGTGGAGGGGAGCGTCCGGTTCGCGGCGTTGCCTGCCAAGTCCGTTATCGCGCCGTCCGCCGACATGGCGCCGGTGGACGTGTAGTCGAGGTCCGCGGCCGAGTCGCCTGCCTGCACGGTGTAGTGGAACGTCAGGACGGCCGTGCCGCTGCCCGAGCCGTACGCGGCGCTGCGCGCCGGGGTCGTGTCGAGTCCGATCGACGGCGATCCCGTGACAAGGACGCGCTCGTCGAACTCGACCTCGATGTCGATCGTCGAGCCGGCCGCGTACGTGCCGTCGCCGGTGGGGGATGAGACCGACAGCACGTAGGGTGGATCCGTATCGATCCGCGCCGCAGCGCCAGGCCCGCCCGACAGGGATCCCGGCGCGCCGGGCTCGGGCAGCGTCAGGTTGGCCGCGTTGCCGACCAGGTCCGTCACTACACCGCCGGCGAGCGCCGTTCGGCCGGCGTACCCGAGCGCCTCCGCGTTGTGCCCCTGCTCGACGGCATAGCGGAACGTCAGGGCGGCCGTGCCGCTGCCTGTTTCGTACGAGGCGGTCCGGCCGCCGCCGAGGTCCAGCCGCGGCCGCGGGGCCGGCGCGTCGGCGACGAGCACCTCCTCGTCGAACGCCACCGTAATGTCGACCGTGTCGCCGGGGCCGTACGGGCTGCCGGACGCGTCGGCGGTTACGCTGGCGACCCGCGGCGGCACCCCGTCGACGGCCGGCGAGCCGGTGCCCGCCAGCGAGTTCGGCCCGCCCGGCGGCGGCAGGGCAAGCAGCGCCGGCACTCCCCCCGGCCTTTCCGCAATGTAGGCGCCGCCCGGGCCGAGCGAGCCCCGCCAGGAATAGTCGAGTGCGGCCGACCCGTCGCCGGGCCGCACCGTGTAGTTGAACGAGAGGATGCCGTCTTGGCCGGGCGTTCCGCGGACGTGCGCGGCGCGGCTGTCGTTTGCGCCCGTCTCCAGCACAAGCGACGGCTCGCCGCGCCCGTAGTCGACCAGGACGGGCCGGTCGAAAGACACGTCGATGATTACCGAGTCGCCGGGGGCCAGCGTGCCGCCGCCGGCCCCGCCCCTGGCCGTGACGTTCTTCACGTACGGCGCCCTGGAATCGGCGATCGAGAGCACGTGGGCGGCGTCGCCGGTGGCGAATTCGCTGGGCCCCGAGTCGGCCACGACGATGCGGCCGGACGGGTCGACTGCGACCCCCTTTGGATCGCGGAGATGGACGCTGGCGCCAAGGTTCGGCCCGATCTCGAACGCGGGCAGGCCGTTGGGGTGGAATGCCTTGACGCGCTTGTTCCCGGTGTCGGCCACGACGATGCGCCCCGACGCGGGGTCGACGGCGACTCCTTCCGGCCCGTTGAACGAGCCCAATGCCCTGCCGTTCCGGCCGAACGAGTCGTCGAGGGTGCCGTTGGGGTGGAACGCCACTATGGCGTTGTTGAGGGTGGACGCCACGAATATGCGGCCGGACAGGGGGTCGACGGCGACGGAGCTTGGGTTCGAAAGCCCCGCGCTGGCGATGCCGCCCTGGCCGAACGAGTCGTCGAGGGTGCCGTTGGGGTGGGACGCCTTGATGCGGCCGTTGCCCGTGTCGGCCACGATGATGCGGCCGTCGGGGCCCACGGCGACGCCGCGCGGCGCCCGCACGGTATCTTCGTAGGGGACATCTGGGTATACGCCGGCGAACCTGAAGGCGAACGTGCCGTTGGGGTGGAATACCTGGATTCGGAAGTTATCTGTGTCGGCCACGACGATGCGCCCGGACAAGGGGTCGACTGCGACTCCCCGGGGGAGCGCAAACTCGCCATCGGCGGAGCCGCGCTCGCCAAGATCGCCGATCGCAAAGGCGTACGTGCCGTTGGGGTGGAACACCCTGATCGCGTGGTTTCCCCGGTCGGCAACGAATATGCGCCCGTGCGCGTCGACGGCCGCGCCGTATGGCTGGTGCAGGGAGGCGCCCTGCAGCGTGCCGTTGTACGCCGCCGACGCGGTCGTTCTCACATCCATGTTGCCGTTGTGGGACAGCGAGCCGGGGCCCCCGGGCTCGGGCAGGGCAAAGCCGCCGGGCCATACGATACCGCCCGACCGGACGGCCGCGCCGTTGGCCGACAGCGAGCCCTCGCCCCAGTACCCCAGGTCGCCGCCGCGCGCGCTGTCGCCGGGCTGCACGGAGTACAGGAACGACAGCGTGTCCGTGCCGTTGCCGCCAGCGTACAAGGCGCTGCGGTTCACGGGCGAGGTGCGGAGCTCGAGCGACGGCAGGCCGCCATCGCCATCGTCTCCGCTTCCCTGCAGAACGGTCACCGCGCCGGCGAACCGCACGCGCACGGTGATCGCGTCGCCCTGCGTGTACGTGCCGTCCTCTTTGTCCGAGGTCACGTTCAGGGCCTCGAGAGCGCGCGCGTCGACGGCGACGGCGCGCATGACAAGGGGATTTGCGGCCGCGGCCGGAACGGTGCGGTTCGCGGGGTTTCCGGCCGCGTCCCTTATGGCCCCGCCCGAGATCGGCTCCGCGCCGCCAAGGCCGAGCCGAACCGCGTGGTCGCCCGTGCGTACCGTGTACAGGAACGACAGCGTGTCCGTCCCGTCGCCGGAGCCGTCGTACGCCGCCGCCGCGCCGGCGCTCGCGTTGAGCGCGAGCGACGGCGAGCCTGACACGCGCACGGCCTCGGCAAAGGTGACGTTGACGCGTATCGAGGCGCCGGGGCCGTGCGGCCCCGCGGGCGCGCCCGAGTCGACGTAGATCGCCCGGGGCGCCGTGCCGTCGATCCGGACGGCGCTCGCGGCCGCAAGCGACCCCGGGGCGCCGGGCGCGGCCGGTGCGGCGCGGTTTGCGGGATTGCCGGCCGCGTCCCTTATGGCCCCGCCCGAGATCGGCGCCGCGCCGGCGTACCCCAGTATCGAGTCGGGGTCGCCGGCCCGCACCGTGTAGTTGAACTCTAGCGTGCTCGCGTCAACGCTCCTGGCGTACGTCGCCGCCGCCCCGGCGCTCGCGTTGAGCTGCAGCACAGGGGACCCCGTCACGGCCACCGCCTCGTCGAACTCTACGCGTATGCGGACGTCGGAGCCGGCGCCGTGCGGCCCTGCCCCCGCGCTGGACGTAATGTTGGCCACCGCCGGCGCGACGCCGTCGACCACGACGGCGCTCCTTTCGGAGAGCGAGTTCGCGTCGCCGGGCGCGGGCAGCCCTGTGCGCGCCTCGATCCCCGCCGCATTCGTAATGTTGGCGCCGCCCGGCTTTAGCGCGCCGCTCCACCCGTACCCCAGGTCGGCGGACTCGTCGCCGGCCCGCGCCGTGTAGTTGAACGAGACGGTGGTGCTCGACTGCGTTCCGGGCACGTGCACAGCGCGGGCGCCCGCCGCCGCGCCCGTCTCCAGCGCCAGGTAGGGCGAGCCGTCCGTGGTGTCGACCGAGACGGCCGCGCTGAACGTGACGTCTATTATGACGGACTCGCCCGCGGCTAGCATGCTGTCGGAGCCGGACCTGGCGGCCACACGGGCCACGGACGGCGCGCCCGAGTCGGATACCGTGAACACCTTGACGACGTTCCTGCCGCTGTCGGCCACGATAATGCGGCCGGACGGGTCGGCGGCAAGGGAGGATATCGAGACGGACCCGGTGCCGCCGCCCCCGGCACTCGCGTCGAACGAGAATTCAAAGTCGCCGTCCTGGCGGTACAGCTGAACCTTGCCGTTGCACTTTGTGTCGCCCACAATGATGCGGCCGGATGCGGGGTCGACGGCGACGGCCGAGAGGGCGTCGATCAGGCCGTCGCCGCACTGCAGGCCGACCTGAGCCGCGGCGCCCGGCACAAGCCAGGCGGCGGCGTCCGGCATGCCGCCCGCCCCCTCCGGCACGCCGCCCCGGCCCTCGCCCCCTCCCGCCCGCACGCCAGGCGCGGGGAAGAGCACCTGCCATATGCCGCCGCCCGCGGCGGGGTGCGCGCCGCCCTGGCCAAAAGTCTTCTCGGGCGACGGCCCGTCGCCCGAACTGTCGGCCGCGCAGTGTCCAAACTTCGTACTCTTCGTGCCATCGCCCGACACCACGTAAATGCAGTCTATTTCCCTGTCTACGACGACCAGCTTTCCGGATGGGGTGGCCGCGACATCCGAGGGGTCTTTTATATTGCCGTCATCGCTAAACGTTTGGAACGAAGTGGGCGTGCCGCCGCTGGCGGTGAACGCAACGACACCGTCCTTGGCATTGTCGGTCAACACGATGAGCCCGTCTCTGTCCACGGCGACCCCGGTAATTCCACTCAGATCACCATCGCCAAAAGGCTCGGTGGCGGTGCTGCCGTCGGGGTTGAACGTCCAGACCCCCTTGAGGTTGCTGTCGGCCACCACGATGCGCCCGTCCCGATCCACGTCAATCCCGACTATCCTGGCCAGGTCGGCCGCGGTTCCGACGTTGAACGACAGGGCGTGCGAGCCGTTCGGGTGGAACACGTGCACCTTCCTCTGGCCTTCGTCTCCCACCACGATGCGCCCCGACGGGCCGACGGCGACGGCGGCGGGCTTGGCGAACCCTCCCGGCGGCGACAGCGTGGACGAGTAGGACGCCGAGGCGGAGCTGCTGAACGCGTGGGCCGGCGGCGCAAGCAGGTGCGCTGGCGCGCCGTGCTGGGCGTGGGGATGGGGCGCGGCGGAGGGGGGGGGGTAGGGATGCGCGCCGCTGCCCGGCAGGTCGTGCGGCAGCGCGGCGGGCAGGGAAACGGCAAGCGCGGCGGCGATCGCGACGGCGGCGAAGGCTCCCGCCCAAGGCCGCGCCTGGACTGAGGGCGGCCCGCGGCGGCGCCGATTGGCACCCAACTCGCGCGTCGGGCGGCGGTGAATCTAATAAGCATATGGGAAGGGCCGGCGGCCCGGCTCCGGGCCGCGGCTGGAAGGGCATGGCGGGGGCAGGGCGCCCGCATGCCGGCGGGCGCGGCGCCAGGTCACAGGGGGCGCAAGGGCCACCGGCGGGCGGCGTGGGAAGGGGCGGCAAGAGGCGCGCTAGCGGCTGCAGCGGCATACGCGCCGGGCAGAGCAGGGGCCGCCGGCGGAGCTCAACATCGGGTGCGATCACGGGCGGGCTGGCAGGGCGCGAACCGCTACGCCGTGATGGCGCCTATGGACACCAAGTACTCGATGCCGCCCGCAAACTCTTCGTCCGAGATCAGGCCGTCCGCCCACCACCCGGCGCTCGCCTTGACCCACTCCGGTATCCCAGACGGCTCTGCCCAGGCGGCGCCCCCGGCGCCGGCGCCGCCGGAAGAGACCGATATCGTCCCCGACCTAATCAGGTATCCGATGCCGCCCGCAAACTCCTCGTCCGAGATCAGGCCGTCCGCCCACCACCCGGCGCTCGCCCTGATCCACTCGGGTATGACGACCGCGCCGCTGCCGCCGGCACCGGCGCCCGGCCGGCCGGGCTGCGCCGATGCCGGCGGCATCTGGCCCTCCCGCCCGCCCGGATCGAGCGGGGCGCGCGCGGCCCCGATCGGCCCGGCATCGTACAGGCGGCTCCCGTACGGCACGGGGTTGTTTGGGCTTGCAAACCCGTCGGCGCCGTACATCTCCGCCACCGCGGCCGCGTTGAGGTCGGACGGGATTTTTTCCTTGGATTCAAGCGCGGTGCACGTGGGCCGTCCATCCTCAATGCTGCACATCAAGTCGCCTGCCTTGTTGAACGCGTGGCCGAGGCCCATGGCGCGTATGAACTCGTGCGCCGCGGTCGCCGCCGCGTCAACCCCGGTGACGGGGCCCCGCGTGTCCGCAATGCACACGACCGTCTGCACCGGCACGGGGCGCTGCGGATCCTCGTATATCCGGGCCCAGCCCGCGTACTCGTCGAGGCATCCTGCGTCCCTTTCGGGGCTGACCAGGTTGACCACCACGTCGGGGCGCCCGCCAAAGAACGGCTCGCCCGGCTCGACGACCTCGAACGCTACGCCCCAGTCGCCCCCGTACCGCCGCTCCATGGACGACGTCCACGTCAGTATGCCCTCCTGGGCCGGGGTGATGTACCGCATCGAGTCGGCCGGCCGGTCGGGGCTCGGCGCTATTGCCACGAGCGGGGGCCCGTCCAGGTCCATCGAGTAGTACATTTCCATGTACGCGCCCCCGCCTTCGTCCCCGCGGCCGCCCCCGCCCGGGGGCCCGACGGGGGCGTCCCGCACCTCCAGCGGGACGGTACCGGTGCACAGCCCGCCAAAGTCGCTCGTCGGCCCCTCGTCGCACGTGGTCTGCCGGTAGAACCGGCCGCCGCCCTCAAAGACAGCGTACATGTCCACCTCGCGGTCGGCATCCATCCGGTGCGCAAACCAGTTGGCCGCAAACCGGCCGTCGGCCTCGACGTAGGCGGCGGCGAGCAGGTCGTCGGGGTCGAGGGGATCCTCGTCCATTATGTACACCTTTGCGCCCTCGGGGCTGTGCATGTCCAGGTCCAGCGCGCCCCTGAACATGACCAGGTCCCCCGCCGAGGCCGCCCGCGGGAGGGGATCCAGCCGTATGTCGCCGCCGTACCTGAGCACGGCCACCTGCTGCCTCTGCGTCTGGGATCCGCCGTAGCCGCCGCCGCCGGCAAACTCGGCGTACAGGTCAAAGTCGGTCTCGACGAGGCCGGCCGAGGCGGTCCACGGTATCGAGAACCGGCCGTCGGCGCCTGTCAGGCCGCTGCCCATGTGCTGGTCCGGTACGAGCGGATCGTCCTCGTAGACGGCCACGAGCGCCCCCTGCACCGGCAGGCCCCCCGACGAGAGCCCGCCTGCAAACACGACCTCGTCGCCGGCATAGACCGAGCGCGGGAGGGCGTCGAGTGCGATCGACGTCGCCGCGGCCGGCGCGGCAAGTATTTCGACCTGCTGGCGCCGCGTCGTCGCCGGGGCGTACCCTTCGCCGCCGTCGTACTCGGCGTATATCTCGAGCACCTCCTCGACGGCGAGAGCTCAAGTCCGGGTGCTCGGCGCGGCTGAAAGAGGCGCAGGGCTGCGTACTGGACATCATGAGCCAGTATCCAAGATCTCGCGGCACAAGCCGCCTCGGTTTATTAGGCAGGCCCGCCAGCCCCGTGCGTGGGCAGGCGCGCGGCAAGTGATATTGACCGGTACGAGATGGGCAACGTTCCGAAAAGGGGCAGGAAGGAAAAGGCGGTCCTCGTAATGGATCCCGTGCACAACTTTATCGACGTGTCCGAGTACCCCGTCGTGCTAGAGCTGATCAACACCCCCCACTTCCAGCGCCTCAGGTCGCTGCAGCAGCTGGGGCTGGCGTCCGCCGTGTACCCTAGCGCCACCCACACCCGCTTTGCGCACAGCATAGGGGTGATGCACGTGTTCCAGACGCTTTTCGACGCGATCGCCGAAAAGTCCAACCTTTCCCGCAGGGCGGCCGCCCAGATCAGGCCCGTGGGCGCGGCCGCCGCCCTTCTCCACGACCTGGGGCACGGCCCACTCTCCCACGTGTCGGAAAAGTTCCTGGAGGAGGGGCGGTTCAGCCACGAGCGCATGACGCGCGACATCATAGCGTCCCCCGGCATCGCAAAGGTGCTGGAGGACAACGGCATCGACCCGCGCCTTGTCGCCGACCTGCTGAGGCACGAGGCGCCCGCCGACCTGCTCTTCGTGTCGCAGCTGCTCAGCAGCCAGCTTGACGCGGACAGGATTGACTACCTGATGCGCGACTCGCTGTTCACCGGCCTCGAGTACGGAAGAATCGACATGCACAGGATCGCGAGCACGATGCGGCTCTGGGAGGGGGACGGGCCGGCAAAGATGCGGGGGACGGTGGTGGTCGACGAAAAGGGCGCCGAGTCGGTCGCCAGCTACGTCCTGGCGCGCTACTTTATGTACGAGAGGGTCTACCAGCACAAGGCGATCCGCAGTGCAGAGTCCATGCTGGCCATGGCGTTCAAGCGCGCATCGAGCCTGCCGGGCGCCCGCGGCTCCGTTCCCGGCGCCGCGGGGCGGGTGAGCCCGGAGGCGCTGCTCTCGATGGACGACCACGCGTGCTACGGCCTGCTGCGGCGGTGGGCCGAGTCAAGGGATCCCATACTGCGGGATCTGTCGCTCCGGCTGCTCCGGCGGGATCTTTTCAAGAGTGCCACCGTCGCCGGCTCCCTCAGCGGCATCCCGGCCTTCCTGAGCGCGCACGAGGAAGTCAGGAAGGCGTTCGAGAGGCACAACCTGAGCATGGACTATTACTTCATAGGCGACGAGCAGGTCGCGGCCGGCTACCGGCCGTACAGCGCGGCCGATTCCGACAAAAAGAGGGCCGCAATCAACCACATCATGGTGGCCGGCAAAAGCGGGCGGCTAGAGGAGATATCACAGTGGTCGGATCTCGTGGGGGCGACGACAAGGCGAGCCAGCAAGCCGAGGGTGTTCTGCCCTAGCGCCGTTGCGGGGGAGATCCGGCGCATTTTGGGCGGGGGCGGGTGAGCCATCACCAGCGCACGGACTCGATCGGAATGTCCATGTCGCGGACAAGTTTCTTCCATGCGGCGTACGCCCCTGCAATGCTGTCCTTCCGGTGCGCCGGCTTGATCGAGCGGACCTTGTCCAAGAGGTCTCCCTTCGACAGGCGCGAGCCGTTCGCCACGTAGTCGATGGTTGCCGCAAGCTCCAAGTCGGCGCGTGGCCAGGCAGAGAGCAACCGGGCCAAGCGCCGCGTCCTGTCGACCTTATCCTTGTCACAGACCTTGTCAACGAACAGGTTCAGCACCTCCCTGCCGGTGTCGGTAAGGCTGAACCGGCGGGGATACCCTTCGCTTTGCCTGATCAGCCCCGCCGACTCGGCGTCGACGACGGTCTCCGCTAGCGCCTGCGAGTACGGGCCGTAGTAGTGCAGCCTGTAGTCGCGAAGCGGCCACCCCAGATACTGGCAAAAGTAGGCGGCCTTTTGCAGGCGGACCCTGCCGCTTACCACGCTTCCTTCGCCGCTGTCTATGATCAGGCACAGCAGGCCGACGTTGTTGACCATGGCCGACCTAGTGCCGATGTGCGCCACGCTACCGCTTGCCAATATGTCGGAGGTCGGAAGGGGGGTTAATAAAAGCATCTCACTGGCCTCCGCGAGGGATCGGGGCGGCCCTCATGACGCCCAGTGCGACCCGCCCCGCGCCTCTTTCAGCCGTGCTAAGCGCCCAGACCAGGGCTCTTGCCCTCGACAGGCCCCTGCTCGGCGCCCCACGGCGCGGAGAACCCGCCGTCGGCGCCCGTCCGGGCGTGTGCGAGGATGCCGTCGGGCAGGAGGGGATCGTCCCCCTTTGTCTCCACGACGACCCCCGGCGCGAGGCTTCCCGAAAAGTCAGCGTTGAGCCCTCCCGCGCCGGCGGGCACAGGATCAAGCACAGGCAGCGCAGGGCGCGGCGGGGCGGCTGGGGCGGGGGCGGGATCGGGCCGCGGCGCGGGGTCGCGCGACACGGACACGCTGTAGGTCTCGCTCCTTGACCTGCGCAGGTCCGCATCGCCCTAGAACACGGCGTAAAAGTCCCACGCGCCCCCGGCCGGCCGCGGCGCCGCCGTCCATTTAGCTAGGAATACGCCGTCCTCGCCGAGGACCATGGAAACCATCGTCCTGTCGGAGCCAAAGCTTACGTCGTCCTTGACGTATATCGTGGCGTATGGCACGGCAAAGCCGTCCTCGCTTTCCAGCCAGCCAATGAACTCGATCGTGTCGCCCGCGGCCGCGCCGGAGGGCAGGGGTTCGAGGTAGAGTCGCGTGTCGATCGACTGCGCGTGCGCGGGGAGGATGGCGGCGGAGGCGGAGGCGGCGGCGGCCGCAAGCACAAGCAACGACAGCGCGAGCCGCACATGGCGCATTCAGACAGATCATTGTAAGGACGAGTGGCAAGTTGCTCGGTTCGTGTTGGGCGGGAGGCAAAGGGCGGCGGCGGCGGCGTGGAAGCGAGGCGCCGCCAGCTAGGCATCATCCCTCCCCCCTGCCGACGCCGGAGCGGCTGGGCGGCGGCGGGCGGCGGCCCACGGCGGCGGCATTGGGCCGGCGCGCCCCTGTCCGCCCCAGTCCGCCACCGCGGCCGCCCGGCGGCGCGGCGCTGACCGCACCCGCACCGGATACAGTGGCGCCTAGCCCCGGCACGGAGACCACATGACCCGAGACGCCGCGGCCGACGGCCCGGCCCCGGGCGACGGCGGGAGGTGCGGCCGAACGGGGATCCGCGGCCTTTAATGGGGGGCGATGCGCGGCGGTTTGTGGGCACAGTGCAGAAAGAGATCGACGCCGGCGCGATCCTGCTTGAGCTGTACAAGGATCTCCCATGCGTCAGGAAGATTGGCTACGATATAGACGAGACGACGGGGCGCATACTGGTCAGGGTGATAATTGACGCCGACAAGGGCGACGACGAGTTCTACGACAATTCCATGGTGGCGGTCAGGAAGGCCAGGGAATGCGAAGACAGGATTGTTGCCGGCATGGGCGACAAGTACGAAGTGGTGCCGATAGTCACCGATCCGTACGGCGGGGGCCTGGCGCACTTCCGCACCATGACGGCCGTGATCGACAGGTAGCGGCGGCGGCACTGCGCGGATGCCAAGCGGCGCCTCAACCGACCGCGGCGGGCGAGCGCGCGAAAGGCCTGCGGGGGAGAGAGAAGCGAGCGGCGGCGGCGCGTTCCTAGACCGGGTGGCATCCCTGATGTTCTGCGAGGTCGCAATCGCCGTGGACGGGTGCGCCGGAGGCTAGGGGCATGCCCGCGCCGAAAAGCCGCGAGGGGAGGCGCGCCATAGCCAAGCGGCGCCTTCCGCATCTTGCCGATCAGTACGACGGCCTCCAAGGCATGAGCCCGGAGGCCAGGCACTGCAACGGATATGACACGGCCGAAAACGGGGCGGTGCAAGGCGGCAATGTGCCGCGAAATACCCTCGGGGAGCATCCGGCGCAGCAAGAATCGCGTCCGGCGCCCTCCCGCCATGCCTTATCTCCTCCTCCCGCTGCCGCCAACTTGCCGATCGCATGTTTTAACAAAGGGCCGTATGCCGGCCGGCCCATGCCAACCCTGCAGGCGCCAAGGCTGGAGTCGCTCATCGCCGACAGGATATCCAGCCTGGGCTACGTCTCGAGGGTCGGGTACAGCGACGACGGGCAGGAGGTGACCATCCTGGTCATCCACGACGACGACCCCGAAAGGGACAGCGCGATGGTGCGCGAGATCGGGAACAGGGGGACGGAGATTGAGCATGAAATTCCCGATCGAATGATCAGCCCGCTGGCAATCCAAGACGGCCCCTACCTGCCGGAGGGCATACTTGCAGGCTGCAAGCACGTCTACACGCGGGAGACCGGGCGCTGAGCCGAGAAGCGGAATGGCTTAGGCGGCAGGGCGAGCACAACAGGCGCGTCTACGAGCGGCCTGAGGCGGATCATGACGATCCGGCCGAATGGAGGGTGACCGCTCTTCTATTCGGCGCTACACAGGGTCAATTATGGGTTCAACGCACGGGCGGGACAGGTTCCCAAGAACCACTACGAGAGGAACCGACGGGTCGAGGACTAGCTGCCCGCGGCGTTTGGCGACTACAGGCATCTGCCTGACGAGCATGCGGGCGAGGTGCCGCGAGGGGTTTAGGCGGGGTGATGCACGCCGTCGGCTAGCCGTCAAGCTGCTAGACCACCTCGAGAAAGAGATCCCGTTCCCGTAGCCGGCGCGAGGACGCCGCCAGGCGGACCGCGGGGGCCGCGCCATGTGGCCGAGTGGGATCGTCCTCATCGACGGGATGGCGCGCCAGGCGCCAGTCGGACCGCGGGGGCCGCGCCATGTGGCCTCCGTCCAAGGCGGGCGGCCGCGGGCCCCGGGGCGCGCGGGCGCAACCCGGCCGGCCGCGGAACCGCGCCCGCGGCCTCGCGCCGGCCGCGCCCCCCCCCCCCCCCCGCCGCCGACAGGCCGGCCGGCAGACCCCCCTCCAGGGGCCGCCCCCGCACGGTTTTAATTGCCGCGGCCGCCCGGCGCCCCCGTGCTCCTGTGGTGTAGTCCGGTCCAGCATACTGCCCTTTCAAGGCAGTGATCCCGGGTTCAAAGTCTCGCGATGAAAGTCCCGGCGGGAGCACCATGGTTTAATTATCCGCCCTGCCGGCCCCGCCCCGGCAGGCAGCGCGACTTGGTTGCAAACGACAAGAGGGCCGTCCCGCTCGTGGGCGCGTACGAAGAGTACGTGCGCCGGATCGACGGCGCCCTCGAGTCCGAGCTCGGCCTGCACGAGGGGTCCGAGTTCATTGCCCCCCTGAGGTACGCCATGCGCGGCGGCAAGCGCATACGGCCCATAATCCTCGTCCTCGCCGCCGAGAGCGTCGGGCGCGCCGACGGCAACGCCTACACGGCGTCGTGCGCCGTCGAGCTGCTCCACACCGAGTCCGTCATACACGACGACATCATCGACAACGAGACGGACCGCAGGGGCGGCGACCCGTTCCACATCAAGTACGGGTACAACGCGAGCATACTCACCGGCGACTTTGTCCTCGGCCTCATACTCAACATATCGTCAAAGCTCAACAGCCCGCGCATCACAAAGGACCTGGCGACGACGGCCATGCTCATGAGCGAGGGCGAGCTCGTCGAGGAGCGCCTCGAGTCGAGCGGCGACGTCACGTTCGACGACTACCTAAAGGTCGTCGAGTACAAGACGGCGACGGCGTTCGAGGTGGCCGCCAGGATCGGCGCCGTCATCGGCGGCGGCACGGACGAGCAGGTCGGGGCGCTCACCGCGTTCGGGCGCAACATCGGGATCGCGTACCAGATCAGGGACGACCTGACGGACTGGAAGAACGAGGACAAGCTGTTCAACCTGCTCATCAAGAAGAGCAACGACCCGCGCGACGTGTTCGACAGGATGGAGGACATGCTCGGGTCGTACTCGGGCAGGGCGCGGGCTGCCCTCAGGGGCGTGCCCGAGGGGCCCGCCAGGGACAGCCTGGAGGCGCTCGTCGAGTTCACGATGCAGGGCAGGCCGTGACGGGGGGCTGGGCGGGGCTTGGGCCGCCGTTGCCGCTGCTGCTGATGGCGGCGCCGGTTGCCCGCGCTCCCCCCCCTCCCCTTGCGGGGCAGCGGGGCCCTGGCCGCGCCCCGCCCCGCCCCGCCCCGCCCCGTCCCGTCCCGCCTGGCGCCCCCGGCGCCGCCGCGCTCGGCGGCGGCCGGGGGAGGGTCGGCTGGATGCGGCGGGGCCCGCTCGTGCCGAGCCCCCGCGGCGCGGAAACGGCGATCACAATGCCCGGCCGGCAGGCGCTAGGATCGCCGCTAGGCCGGCGGCTCCCCCCCCCCTCCAGCATCCGCAGCGGCCAGATCGTCATTTTTCCGCCCCGCCCCCATCCGCCCCAGGCGGCGCCGCGGCCCGGCCCGGGGCCCGCCGCGCGTAGCCCGGCCTTTTCGCGATCGGGGCAGGCCGCGCGGCGTCACACGCCGCGGTCGTCGATCGGGCCCATGCGGCGGCCCTGATCGCGGCGTCAGGGATGCCGCGCCGCGCCGCGCCCTCCCTGCGTGCAGCCCCAGGGAGGAGCCGTCCACGAGCGTCATGTCGGTCAGCTCGTTGCCGGCGAACCCGCCGTGCGCGGAGAGGGCGCCGTCCAGCACGTCCCCCTGCCGCCGCGGGATTGGCCTGAAAAGCCCCCTTGCGCGCCCCGTGCACTCCCCGTCGTCCGTCCTAGTGCAGGAGTGCGGCAAGCAGGCGATCGCGCCCCAGCCGCAACCTCTTCGCGGCGCGGTGCGCGGACGGCACGGCCGGAGCGTGCCCCCGCGCCTCGGCCGCCTCCCGCACCCGCGGCTAGCCCGGGATGGCAAGGGAGTATCCGTGCGCTGCGTGCACCGTATTGATCACCCGGAGCGGGGTGGGCGTGCCGCCGGCGTCGGCCATCTGGCAGCCGGCGACCGGGACGGGGCACGGCGTGCCGCCGGCGGGCGCGCTACTGGGTCGCGGGCGGGCGTCCATGCAGTTCCGCCGCCCTTGTCCGCGTGCCGGCATGCCGGGCGGCGGCCGCAGGTCAAATAGGCATCACCTTCGGGGATCGGGCTATTCGCGCCGCGTGTGCCGCACTGTCGTGCGGCGCGGCCAGGGCTGGCGGTGTCCCTGACATGTGCCCGCCCGCTAGGGTATCTGTGTCAGGAAGTGCTCATAGTCCTTGCGGCGGGTTTCCTTGTCCAAGTTAATCACGCTCCTCGCCTCCATCGCCTTCTTCGCGTCCTCGTCGTTCATGGCCACCACCTTGCGGATCCACTCCCTAGACTCGTCGCTGAGCCCGTCGGGGAGATCGCACAGCCCGTCGTCCGTGCTGCTTTCGTCCATGCCGTGGCGCCACAAAGCACCCATATAACCCTGCCGCATCGCCGCGCCGGCTGCGCGATCCCGAGGGCAGTGCGCCCGGCCGCCCGATGCGCCGGCGGGGGCCGCGAGTCCGAGCGCGGCGGCGCGAGCGCGCCCTCGTCCGCCGCTCCCCCGGGCGGCGGACCGGCGGCAGGGGCGGGGGCCACGCTACGGCGAGGCGCCGGCGACGGGCACGAACACGGGTGCGGCGCTCTGCGCGAGCTGTATGAGCGGCTCGGGGTACACGCCGAACCCGACCATGAACAGGATCGAGAATACCATGACGGCGACGACCGGCCGCGGCTCGCGCTCCACCCTCTTTTGGTCCTCGCCCTCAAAGTACATCTTGCGGATTATCCAGCCATAGTACGCCAGCGACAGGGCGCTGTTGAGGACGCCGGCGATTGCGAGCCACGGCGCCCAGCCGGCCGCGGCGGACGACGCCTGCCCGGCGTCGAGCGCGCCGCCGAACAGCATGAGCTTGCTCCAGAACCCGTTGAGCGGCGGTACGCCGGCGAGCGCGAGCATCGAGACTACGAGGCCGAGCGACGTTATCGGCATGCGCCGGCCCAGGCCGCGCAGCTTGTCGAGGTGCGTGACGGCGAGCGCCGCCGCAATGCCGGCCAGGGCGATGAACGCGGCGCCCTTCATGACGGCGTGGTTGAGCACGTGGAGCATGGCGCCTGCCATCCCCACCCCCGAGTACGGCGCGATCGACAGGCCGATCAGTATGTAGCCGGCGTGCCCAATGCTCGAGTACGCCAGCATGCGCGCCAGGTTCCTCTGCATGATGGCCGCGACGTTTCCGACCGTCATTGTCATGACGGCGATGATCCCGAGCGCCAGCGTCCAGTCGAGCTGCAGCGCGACGGCGCCTATCAGCACGACGCGCAGCGCCGCTGCGAACCCCGCCTTTTTCGTGCCCGCCGCGAGCAGCGCGGCCACCGGCGGCGGCGAGCCCTCGTACGCGTCGGGCAGCCACATGTGGAACGGCACGAGGCCCATCTTGAAGCCGAACCCCGCGATGAACAGGGCGGCGGCGAGCAGGGCAAGCGGCAGGAACTCGGCGTCGAGCGCCGCCAGTCCGGCGAGCACCTCGGCGATGTTCGTCGAGCCGGTCAGCCCGTACGCTATCGATATGCCGTATATGATGAGCGCCGACGCGAGGGCGCCGAACAGAAAGTACTTGATGGCCGCCTCGTTCGAGCTCGGGTTGCGCTTGTGGAAGGCGGCGAGCACGTACGTCGGTATGCTCATCAGCTCCCACGCGACGAACAGCATTACGAGGTCCGTCGAGTACGCGACGAGGACCATGCCGATCGCCGAGAGGAGTATGAGGGAGTAGTAGACGGCGTGGTGGCGCATGCGGCGCATGTAGGTTATCGAGCCGGCCGTCGTCATTATGGCGACGATCAGCATTGCGAGCGCAAAGAACCCGCCGAACATGTCGTCGGACACGACGTCCTCCGAGAGCAGCACGGACGGCGCGACCTGCTCGGTGACGACCTGGTACGCGGCGTACCCGACGGCCGCGGCGAGGGCCCCGAACGCGATCGCCGCGTAGAACGAGTTCGATCCGCGCTCCCTGCGGGCAATGCTGACGAGCGGCAGCACGACTCCGACCGTGCCGAGTATGGCCACAATGACCATCGGGGTCGACGTCGGCTCGATCATTGCCGGCCGCCCCCGTGCGCGGCGGGCCCAGCCGGCGCCGATCTCGGCTCCGGCATGCCCGCTGCTGCTGCTGTTGTCGTTGCCGCATCCACTCCCCATACACCTACATTAGCAGTATCAGCGCCACGAACAGCAGCCCCGCCCCGAACACGAACAGGTACGACTGCGAGACGCCCGTCTGCGTGCCCTGGACGACCCGGGCCCCCCACCCGGCCGCTCTCTCAAGGCCCACGTTCATGCCGCGGTCGATCGCCGTCTTTTCAAAGTAGCGGAAAACGCCGCGCGCGGCCCACAGCGGGGCGGCCACGAACGCCCAGTATATCATCGCGTTGAGGTACCACCGGTTGAGGAGCAGCTTGTGCAGGCCGTAGAATACGGGGTTCGACGCGACGAACCGCGCGGGGTCCACCCAGCGGCCGATGTAGAACACGTACCCGAGGCCGATGCCGACCGAAAAGGCGACGAGCGACGCGCCGAGGGCGACGGGGTTTATCCCGGCGAGCATGCCGCCGAGCGCGCCCGCGGACGGGTCCTCGTGCGGCGTGTGTATGCCGAACGAGTCCTCGAGGTACACCTCGAACAGGTGGTGCATGCCGCCCTCGACGGACAGGCCGATCAGCCCGAGGCCTATCGTGAATGCGGCGAGTATGCCGTACGGCGCCCACATGGACAGGGGCGCCTCGCGAACTTTGCCGCCGGACTCTTCGAGGCGGCGCACGTGATCGCTCTTTGGCCCAAAGAAGACCATGCCGATCATGCGCGTCGTGTAGAACGCCGTGATCACGGCCGCCAGGACGGCCATTGAGAATATCGGCAGGGCCCAGGCGTTCGACGACTCGTAGACGGCCGCAAACACGGCGTCCTTGCTCCAAAAGCCGGTCGTGATGAACGGCGCGCCCATCAGGGCCAGCCCGGCGGCCCACATGAACGCGTGCGTCTTGCGCATGTGCCGGCGCAGCCCGCCCATGTCCGTCATGAACCGGGAGCCGACTACGTGCAGCAGCGAGCCGGCGGCCATGAACAGCGACGCCTTGAACATTGCGTGCGAGACGAGGTGGAAGAAGCCCGCCGTGTACCCGTCGACGAACCGCTCCGAGAGGCCGGCCACGCCGAGGGCCATCATCATGTAGCCTATCTGCGAGCCCGTCGAGTAGGCCAGCACTTTTTTGATCTCGGGGTTGGCCATGCCCTGCGTGGCGAGGAGCAGGGCCGTGACGGCGCCGACCCACGCGACGACCTCGAAGAACTGGACGGCGAGTATCCCGGCGGCCGAGAGGGCAAAGAACAGGGGGCCGAGCCGGGCTACCAGGAACACGCCGGCCTTTACCATCGTGGCGGCGTGTATGAGGGCCGAGACGGCCGTCGGGCCGGTCATCGCCTCTAGCAGCCACTCGTTGAGGGGGAACTGCGCGGACTTGCCGATCGCGCCGCCGAACAGGAGGACGGCGGCGGGCACGAGCAGGCCGGCGGCGGACATCTCGACGGCCCACGCCGTCTCGGACGCGAGCTCGCGGAAGCCGAACGTGCCGGCGTACGCGAATATGAGCAGCATGCCGGCGATCATCATGACGTCGCCGACCTTTGTCATGATGAACGCCTTCATGCCGGCGTGCGTCGGCGAGTAGTAGTCGAGCATGCCGAGGACGCTGCGCCCCTCGCGGCCGACGTGGTCCTTTTTCTTGTCGCGGTACCAAAAGCTGATCAGCGCGTACGAGGCGAGGCCGACGCCCTCCCACCCGAAGAATACCTGGAGGAGGTTGTCGGAGAGGACGATCAGCTGCATCGAGCCGATGAAAAAGGACATCCAGAACCAGAACCGCACCAGGCTCCGGTCGCCCCTCATGTAGCCGGTGCTGTATATCAGGATGAGCAGCGATATCCACGCGACGACGTTGGCCATGATGACGGCGAGCGGGTCGGCCAGGACGCCGGCCTTGAGGCCGATGGCGTCGATCCAGCCTATCTGGTCGTGCACCTCGCGCGCCTCTAGCGCGCCGCCGAGCAGCGAGGCCGCCGAGACGGCGCTTGCCAGCGCCAGCGCGATCGCGACGTAGCCCGTGGACCGCGCCGACACCCTGCCGACGGCCGGTATTACCAGGGCCGCGACGAACGGCAGTATCCACACGAGCCAGGCGCCCTGCGCGCCAAAGTCGAACGGCAGGGCGAACGCCGCCTCGGCCGCCATCTACGGCGCGCCTCCCGCTGCGGCGGCGGCGGCCCCCGCCAGGGCGCCCGGCTGCGCCGCGCCGGCGACGCCCTCCATGTACGGGACGATCCCCTGGAGGAATATGTCGGGGTATATTCCGAGGACGACGGTGAACCCCGCGAGGACCATCATCGGGGCCGTCATGTACCAGTTGGCCTCGCGGACGTGCGCGATCCCCTCGGGGATCTTGCCAAAGAACACGCGCTTTAGCATCCACAGCATGTACGACATGGTAAGGGCCGTGGCGGCCAGCCCGAGGCCGAACGTGGCGAACCGCAGCGTAGAGCCCTCTTCTATCGCAGTCTCGATCGCCCCGTAGAAGACGATCCACTCGCCCATGAACCCGCTCGTCGGGGGCACGCCCATTATGGTCAGGGCCCCGATCACGGCGCACACGGCCGTTATGGGCATCTTTCCGGCCAGGCCGCCGAGCTTTGATATGCTGCGCGTGCCGACCTGGACGATAATGACGCCGGCCGTCATGAAGAGGAGGCCCTTTCCGAGGGCGTGCGTCACGTACATCATCTCGGCGCCGGCCAGGCCGAGCGTCGAGTAGGTGCCGATGCCGAACAGCAGGTACCCCATCTGGCTGACGCTCGAGTAGGCGAGCATGCGCTTTAGGTCGTCCTGCATGAGGGCCATCGCCCCGCCGTATATCATCGTGACGAGCCCCCACACGTGGAACCATATGGCGAGCTCGGCGTACTGGAGGGGCAGGAACTCTACGATCAGGCGGAATATGCCGTACGCCCCGATCCCGATCATTACCGGCGAGAGGAGGGCGCTGATCGGCGTCGGCGCCGCGCCGTGGACCCACGGCAGCCATATGTGGAACATGAACGCGGCGAGCTTTACGCCGAGGCCGAGGGCGATGGCGACGGCGGCGAGCATGACGACGTCTGCCGGTATCGCCGCCTCGTCGATGTCGGCAAAGTCGTAGCTGCCGACGCTCAGCCCGATCGTGAGGAACCCGAGCAGGAGGACGACGGCGCCGACGTGCGTCCAGAACAGGAACATGAGGGCGATGCGCCGGCGCGGGCCGTCGCCCCAGAACGCGACCAGGAAGAAGCCGGGGATGAGCATGACCTCGAAGAATATGTAGAACTCGATGAGGTTCGTCGCCAGGATGGTGCCGAGCATTCCCATGGCGAACACCAGGAACAGCGCATAGTACACGCCCGACTGGTGGTTGACGTACCTCTCGAGGCCGGGCGGATCGGGCGCGCCGCCCTCGTGCGCGCCCCGCGGCGCGTCGAGGCTCTGGCCCGACGCCGAGGCGGCGGGGGCGTGGGCTGGCGCCGCCTCTGCCTGCGCGGAGGCGCCGCCGGCGCCCCCCCGCTCCGCGTGGTACATTTCGCGGAACTTGTGGACCATGTACGGCCTAGAGTACAGGGCCAGGACGGCGCTGAGCACGTAGATCATTATGGCGAACGGGGACGCCAGCCCGTCCATGAGCAGGCCGAACTCGCCGAACATGGTCGTCCACGGGTAGCGCTCCGCGTACGTGCCGCTCTCAAGCGCGACGGCCACCACGAGCACCGAGCAGTACAGCAGTATGCCGAACGTCAGCCACGTCGCCGCCGTCGGCCCCATCCGCCGCCCCACGACGTACGCGAGCGGCGAGAGCAGGAGGGGTATGAATACGGCCTGCAGCAGCGAGTACTCCATCGCCATGGCTATCCCCTCAGGCTCCTGAACTCGGCGACGTCGACGTTGCGGTACATGCGGTACGCCACTATGATCAGCGACAGGCCGACTGCGACCTCGGCGGCCGCGATGGCGATCGAGAACAGCGCGAGCGTCTGCCCGCTGCTGTCGGGCAGGAACCGCGCGAACGCGACCAGGTTGAGGTTTGCCGCGTTGATTACTATTTCCACGGCGAACAGCATGCGGATAAAGTTGCGCTTTACGGCCAGGCCGTATATGCCGATGGCCAAGAGGGCGACCGAGACGATTGCAAAGTCGACCAGCTCTAGCGCCATGGCCCGTCACGCCCCCCCGCCCGCGCGGCCGCCGCTGTCGTTGTTTGGGTTGTTGTTCGGGTTGTCGGAGTTGTTGTTCGGGTTGTTGTTATCGCCGCCGCCGTTGCGGCCACTACTGGCATCGGGCGCGTCCGCCTTCGGGGCGGGGGCATCGGGCGCGTCCGCCTTCGGGGCGGGGGCATCGGGCGCGTCCGCCTTCGGGGCGGGGGCATCGGGCGCGTCCGCCTTCGGGGCAGGGGCATCGGGCGCGTCCGCCTTCGGGGCGGGGGCATCGGGCGCGTCCGCCTTCGGGGCGGGGGCATCGGGCGCGTCCGCCTTCGGGGCGGGGGCAGGGGCATCGGGCGCGTCCGCCTTCGGGGCGGGGGCATCGGGCGCGTCCGCCTTCGGGGCGGGGGCATCGGCATCGGGCGCCTCGGCCCTGCCCTGTGCCGCATCGCCGGGGGGCGGCGGCGGCGCGGCATCGCCTCCACGAGTCGTCGCCCCCGCCGCATCGCCGACACCCCCGCCGCCTGCGCTTGCGCCAGCGGCAGGCGCCGCCGATGCGGCGGCCACCGCCACGGCAAGGCCGCCGTCGTCCCCGTCCTCGCCGTCGTACTCGTCCTCGCGGCGGGCGAGCACGAGCGCGCCCGTCACCGACGAGGCGAGTATGAGCCCCATCAGCACCAGGGCAGGCCAGTAGTACGTGAGCAGGTCCTCGCCGACGTCGTGGAACTCGACGGGCCCCGAGTCCGTCCACACCTGCTTTAGCCCCGAGTCGAGGACGACGGCTCCCAGGGACATCATTACGACGAGCATGAGGCCGATCCCCGCGTAGCGGCGGCGCACGTCCTCGACCTTTGTGAATATGAGCTGGCGGCGCACGAGCATTACGGTGAACAGTATGAGGACGGCTATCGAGCCGACGTACACGGCGATCTGGAAGAGCGCGACGAACGGCGAGTCGAGCAGCAGGAAGAACCCCGCAATGCCGCCGAGCGTCCCCATGAGGGCGATCGACCCGTACACGAGCGAGCGCAGCTCTAGCGCGGCTATCGCGGAGCCTATCGTGAGGACCGACAGGGCCACGAACGCGGCGTCAGCCATGTGTCGCTCCCCGGTCGTCTATTACGATCTCGGCGTCCTGCTGTACGGACGGCTTTACCTGCAGCTGCTGCGGCGTGTAGATGAGCCCCTCCTTCGTGTACGAGGACAGCTCGTAGTCGTTCGTCATGTACAGCGCGTAGAACGGGCACGCGTCGACGCACAGCCCGCAGAACACGCACTTTCCGTAGTCGATCTGCGGCATGATCGACTTTTTGTTCTGCTTCCAGTTCTCGGGGACCTTTACCATCCCGATCGCCTCGGCGACGCCCTCGCACGCGATCGAGCACAGCTGGCACCCGGTGCAGTGGTCGTGGAACAGCATGTGCCTGCCCTTTAGCCCGGCGATCCCGACGCCCGTCGTCGGGTCGAACTGGTACCCGTCGCCGACGAACTTTAGCTTTTCCTCGGGGTACCGCAGCGTAAACCGCTTGACGGCAAGATGCCTCACCCCCGAGTTGAGGGCCCTGATGATGCCGCTCGCGGTGCCCGGGCGGCGCCCTTCCCCCGCCGCGCCGCCGCCCCCTCCGCTCCCGCCGCCGGCCATGTCAGATCATACCCCCGGGGCCGATCACGCCGGCGTACACGAGGCCGAGCGCTATAAAAATGTTGACGAACGCCAGGCCGATCAGCTTGAACCACCCGATCTCGAGCAGCATGTCTATGCGTATGCGCGGGAACACGCCGCGCGGCAGCAGTATGAAGAATATGACGGCCATCGTCTTGAGGACGAACCAGGCGACGGCGCTGAGGAACTCCATCGAGAAGAGCGGCAGGCCCGGCACGGCCGCCGAGATCGGGCCGGCCGTGATCCCGTCGTGGACGAGCTGCTCGTCGGGCGGCGGGGCGAACATTGGGCCGCTCCAGCCGCCGAGGAACAGCACCACGAACAGGGCGGCGAACGCGTACAGCTTTACGTACGAGCCGAGCTGCACCAGCCCGTACATCATCCCCGACAGCTCGGTCAGCCAGCCGGCCACGATCTCGGACTCGGCCTCTGGCAGGTCGAAGGGTATGCGCTCGAGCTCGGCGAGCGCGCACACGAAGAAGACGACGGCGCCGATCGGCAGGAATATTATCCACGGGAAGAACGACTGGCTCTCGGCGATCTCTGAGAGGTTGAACGTGCCCGTCAGTATGACGACGCCCAGGCACGACAGTATGAGGGGTATCTCGAACGAGACCATCTGGTGCAGCGCCCGTATGCCGCCGATGAACGGGAACTTGCTGTTCGCCGACCACGCCGACAGTATCGTGATTATCGGAAAGAACCCGATCACGGCGAACACGGCGAGAAGGCCCATGTCGACGTCGGCGACGACCCATCCGGGGGCGACCGGTATGAGGGCGACGAACGCGGCCGATGCGCCGACGAACAGCAGCGGCGCCGCTATGAACAGCGGCTTGTCGGCGCGCGCCGGCACGATGATCTCCTTCGAGATGAGCTTTAGGCCGTCGCCCATGAGCTGCAGCAGCCCCTCGACCTTGCCGCAGTAGAACGGGCCGACGCGCAGCTGGAGCTTTGCGAGCATCTTGCGCTCGACGAATATCGTGCCCGCCGCGATCAGGGCGGCGAACCCGAACCCCGGGAACACGGCTATGCGGAATATGTCGGTGTACAGCAGGGCCTTGAGCAGGGGCAGGGCGCTCTCGGGGTGCGACAGCCAGGTGAGCGCCAGGAACGGGTTGACCAGCTCGCCGTCGATGACGGGCAGCTCGACGTAGAACAGGACGATCTGTATGACGGGCACGCCGATCAGCGTGAGCAGGACGATGGTCCAGAACGCGTTGTCGGTGATCGACTTTAGAAAGTAGCCGAGGCGGAACCTCGGGGCGATGACGGACACTCAGCGGTCAGCCTCCACGGGCCAGTAGTTGAGGCTCCAGTACACGGCCGGCATGTTGCCGAGCTTTTCGCCGCGCAGCAGGTTCGGCAGGCAGATGAGGTTGCGGAAGGAGGGGACGCTCAGCTTTACGCGGTACGGCTCGGGCCTCGCGTCCGAGACTATGTGGCAGCCGAGCGAGCCGCGGCCAGACTCGACGCGCCTGTACACCTCCTGGTGGGGCAGCTTGCCCTTTGGGTTGGGCTTTAGCTTTGCCCTGACGGACCCCGACCTCGGCATCTTTGCGAGTGCGTCCCGGACGATGCGGCAGCTCTCCATCATGTCGAGCCACGGCACGCGCGAGCGCGCGTACGAGTCGCCCGCGCTCAGGACGGGCGTCTCGTAGTCCATCTCGTCGTACGCGTCGTACGGCTCCTTTTTGCGCAGGTCGTAGTCGACGCCGCTCGCGCGCAGGACGGACCCCGTCGTGCCGAACCGGACGGCGTCCTGCCGCGAGAGGACGCCCGTGTTCTCGGTGCGCGAGAGCAGGACGGGGTTGTCGTAGAAGACGTCGGCGTACTCTTTGATGCGCTTTTCAAAGTAGGCGACCTGCCGGAGGCACGCGTCCTCAAAGTTGGCGGGCATGTCGTTGCGCACGCCGCCGGGCACAAAGTAGGCGTGCGTGACGCGCGCGCCCGTGAGCTTTTCCATGAGGTCGATGAGCAGCTCGCGGTCGCCGGCGGGCCACATGAACATAGTCGAGTGGCCGAGGAATATGCCGTATATGGCGAGCCAGTACTGGATGTATATGCACTTGTTGAGCTCGGACGCAATGACGCGCACGTACTTTGCGCGCTCGGGCACCTCGATCCCGAGTATCTCCTCGGCGGCCAGGCAGTACGGGTACAGGACGTTGCACGAGTCGTGGATGACGGGCCTCTCGAGGTGGGGTATGTTCAGGACGTAGTTGCGGTACTCGGCCATCTTTTCCTCGCCCCGGTGGACGTAGCCCGGGTCGGGGTCGCAGTTGACTATGTGGTCGCCGTCGACCTGCACGACGAGCCGCATGTGGCCCGAGCCCGGGTGCTGCGGGCCGACGTTGAGCGTCATTATGCGCTCGTCGATCCGCTCGGCGGCCATGCCGGGCGGCAGGAGGGACGGCAGGCCCGCCGGGGCCGGCGGGGCGGCCGCGGCCGCGGCGGCCGGCGCCGCCCCTGCCTGCGCTGCCGCCGACACGCCCATCATCTCCCCTTTATCGCAAAGTCCTTGCGAAGCGGCGGCAGGTCGGCCCAGTCCTCGGGCAGCAGGAGGCGCCTGTTGTCGGGATGCCCCTCAAAGTAGACTCCGAGCATCTCAAAGCACTCGCGCTCGTGGAACTCGACGCTGTAAAAAACGTCGCGCAGGCTCGGCAGGCGCGTCGAGTCGGCGCCCGGGTCGGGGCTGTCCTCGCGCGGGGCCCTGACGTGCAGGGCCAGTACCTGCCTTGCAAGGGACGGGTCGAGGTACGAGCCGAGGTGGTAGACGACCTCGATCGCGTTGTCCTTTGGGTAGTCGACGCCCGACACGGACTCGGCGTGGTCAAAGTTGAGCTCGTCCCGGATGAACGTGGCGACCTCCTTGACGGCGCCTGGGGCGGCCCGGACGGCGGTTCGGTTGGGGCCCACCGCTATGATCTCGGCCCTGTCGCCAAAGCGCTCCGCTATGCGGGCCGTCATGCGGGTCTCGAACTCGGGAGGGGGAGGGGGAGGGGGCTTTGCAGGCTTGGCGGCCGGCGGCTTGGCGGCCGGCTTTGGGGGGGAGGCGGCCGGCTTTGGGGGGGAGGCGGCCGGCTTTGGGGGGGAGGCGGCCGGCTTTGGGGGGGAGGCGGCCGGCTTTGGGGGGGAGGCGGCCGGCTTTGGGGGGGAGGCGGCCGGCTTTGGGGGGGAGGCGGCCGGCTTTGGGGGGGAGGCGGCCGGCTTTGGGGGGGAGGCGGCCGTTTCCGCAGGCTGTGGCGGCGGAGCGTCCGGGGCGGGCGGCTTGCCGCCGCTGCCTGGCCGGCCAGAGTCGGCGGAGCCGGCGCCGGCCTGCTCCGCTTGTGGGCCCGATGCGCCGCCGCCCGTGGGAGGCTCGGATGCCCTGTCGGGCTTTTTGGGCTGTGCCGGGGCGCGGCCATCGTCAGGCGCCGCGGGGGCCCCCTCGTCAGAACTCATTGCAGGTTTCCTGCCGGCGCAATTCGGCCGTATTTTAAATGTCTATCATGTCGCATTGGAAAGAGGCGCGCACAGGCGGTGCGGGGCTCAGGGCGGCTGGCGGGCGGATGCACGGAGCGAGGACGGGCGCGGCATACTGCTCTCCCGCCTGCCCCTGCCCGCCTCCGCCGCGCCGCGCCGCGCCCGTTCTGGCCCCGATCGCTCCCCTGTCTTGGACGGAGGGCCGCCCGCAGGCGGTCGCGCGCCGCGCCCGTTTCGGCCCCGATCGCCGTCTTGGGACCCGATCTGCGATGCGATCGGGCGGCAACGCGCCCCTTTGCCCTCCCCCGTCCTCGCCCCCCTCTCCCCTCACCGCCATGTGGGTGCGGCGCACGGCGTAGCGGGTGCGCACGGCTCCCCCGTCCTCGCCCCCCTCCCCCCGCACCGCCCCCGCCTCCTCCCGTCCCAGCCGGTGTTGTCCCGATGCCGCGCCGCGGGGGGCGCGGCGGCAGGGAGGAGTGGACGGCGGAGCCGCGGCGCGGGAGGGGGGCGCAGGCCCCCGTCGTCGTCATGCCAGCCCGTACTCGGACGCCACGGCTACCATTTCGTCCGCGCTGCGCGCCCGGGAATAGTCATCCAGCAGGGCCCCGTTGAGCTCGGCGAACGTGTGGCCCCAGGGGAACTTTGCGAGCAGGCCGGCCGCCCTGTCGCCGAACCCCATGATGTAGAGGGCCCCGGCCAGCGCCTCGGCCGTCGTCAGCATGCCGACCCGCGAGTAGTTGACGGGGTTTCCGGCAAGCAGGGGCGGCAGGCGCCTGCGGATCGCCGCCGCGGGGGCAGCTGCGAACACCCCGGCGGCGAGCCGCCACGAGCAGTCGACGGCGGTCACAGACGACACGCTCCGCCGGTCGGCCGGGGCGGCCCACCGCCCGGCGAACGGGTCCAGCACCATGGTGCGGCCGCCGGCCGCCCTTACGCGCCGCGCCAGGCCGAGCCGGACCAGGCGGAGGGCCGTGCACTTCTTTGGATCGTCCTGGCCGTGCATTACAATGCGCAGTCGCACGCGGCGGCGGGGGCCGCGCCATATTTGAAGACGGCGCGGCTACGGAGACGGCGGATATACGGCAAGGTGTCTGCGGCATCCAGCCGCCGCTACAAGGGGCATCCCCGCCCCGTTCCCATCCAACGGGGCTTGAGCAGATCGCGATGCTTGACGCGTGATTGGGCGCAGAGATGCGCCGCCCGCGCCTAGTCCATGACGGAGAATATTTTGTCGTCGATGCGCTGCCGGATGCGCTCGTCCAGCTCCTTGTCAAACTGCCTAAGGTTTTCGCGGTGCATTTCCTCCAGCTCCCTGTCGCACTCGGCCTTTTCCTCCGGGCTCAGCGGCCCCGAATATGCGGCGTCGTTCTTCTCCGTCATCGTGCTGGCCCCGCTTTGGGCGCTTAATACGCCTTATCATGTAGTCTTCGTCGCTCAGGCGCCCCTGTCTCGAGTAGGAGGGCCTGCGCGCTGCCGGCCGGCTCGTCCGCGCCGGCAGTGCCCGCCGCTGCATTGTAGCCCGCCATGGACTCGGGTAGGCTGTCGAGTCTTTCGTTGAGCACCCCTGCCGCTATGTGCGCAGCCGCGCTCGACGGGTCGGCCCGAGCGACGAGGGCTGGAAAAAGTCGACCCCGGCAAAGCTTGCGTCCTGCACGGGGACGGCTCCGCAGCGCCCAGGGCGCAAGATCCGGGCAAGCGGCCTCCGGCTGTGGGATCCACCCACCCTGTCTTCATTCCGCAACGCCGGCCCAGATCGCAACGCGCCGCGGGATTGGGCGCGGAGTGATGCGCCGCCCGCGCCTAGTCCATGACGGAGAATATTTCGTCGTCGATGCGCTGCTTGATGCGCTGCTTGATGCGCTGCCGCTGATGTGCTCGTCCAGCTCCCTGTCAAACTGCCTAAGGTTTTCGCGGTGCATTTCCTCCAGCTCCCTGTCGCACTCGGCCTTTTCCTCCGGGCTCAACGGCCCGGAATAGGTGAGGTCATTCTCCGTCATCATGCTGGCCCCGCTTTGGGCGCTTAATACGCCTTATCATGTAGTCTTCGTCGCTCAGGCGCCCCTGCCTCTTGAGTGCGCGGGCCTGCGTGCCGCCGGCCAGCTCGTCCGCGCCGGCAGTGCCCGCCGCCGCCTTGTAGCCCTCCATGGATTCGGGCAGGCTGTCGAGTCCTTCGTTGAGCGCCCGTGCCGCCATGTGCGCAGCCGTGCTTGACGGGTCGGCCCAGGCAGGCTGGCGGGCTGGAAAAAGTCGACCCTGGCAAAGCTTGCGTCCTGCACGGGGGCGGCCCCGCCAATTCCCAGGGGCTCGGGATCCGGGCAACCTGCTTCCGGCTACGATATCCACCCCTCTTGTCCCATTCCGCAACTCCGGCCCAGATCGCAACGCGCCGCGGGATTGGGCGCGGAATGATGCGCCGCCCGCGCCTAGTCCATGACGGAGAATATTTCGTCGTCGATGCGCTGCTTGATGCGCTGCCTGATGCGCTGCCTGATGTGCTCGTCCAGCTCCTTGTCAAACCGCCTAAAGTTTTCGCGGCGCATCTCCTCCAGCTCCCTGTCGCACTCGGCCTTTTCCTCCGGGCTCAGCGGCCCCGAGTACGAGGTGTCATTCTTTACTGTCATTGCGTTGGCCCCGCTTTGGGCGCTTAATATGCCTTATCATGTCGTCCTCGTCGCTCAGGCGTCCTTGTCTCTTGAGTACGCGGGCCTGTGCGCTGCCGGCCAGCTCGTCCGCGCCGGCAGTGCCCGCCGCTGCATTGTAGCCCGTCATGGACTCGGGCAGGTTGTCGAGCCCTTCGTTGAGCGCCCCTGCCGCAATGCGTGCCCGTGCGCTCGACGGGTCAGCCAGGGCGGCCCGAATGTAGCTGTCGAGGGCATCCGCCGGGCGGCCCTGCGACTCGTGGATCTTGCCGGCCGCAATGTGCGCCCCCGCGCTCGTCGGGTCGGCCCGGGCGGCCCTGCTGTAGCTGTCGAGGGCATCCGCCGGGCGGCCCTGCGACTCGTGGATCTTGCCGGCCGCCATGTGCGCCTCCGCGCTCGACGGGTCGGCCCCGGCGGCCAGCCGGTAGCTGTCGAGGGCATCCGCCGGGCGGCCCTGCGACTCGTGGATCTTGCCGGCCGCCATGTGCGCCTCCGCGCTCGACGGGTCGGCCCGGGCGGCCAGCCGGTAGCTGTCGAGGGCATCCGCCGGGCGGCCCTGCGACTCGTGCACGGCCCCTGCCGCAATGTGCGCCTCCGCGCTCGACGGGTCGGCCCGGGCGGCCCTGCTGTAGCTGTCGAGGGCATCCGCCGGGCGGCCCTGCGACTCGTGGATCTTGCCGGCCGCAATGTGCGCCCGTGCGCTCGACGGGTCGGCCCCGGCGGCCCTGCCGTAGCTGTCGAGGGCATCCGCCGGCCTGTCGAGGCGCAGCAGGACGTTGCCCCTGCCCATGTGCGCGTTGGCGTAGTCCGGCTCGATCTCGACGGCCTTGTCGTATTCCGCCAGCGCGTCCGCGTACCTGCCCAGGTGCGCGAGCAGGCACCCCATGGCCGCATGCGCAAGCGCGTTGGCGGGATCGGCCGCGATTGCCCTCTCGTACCGGCCGATCGCCTCGTCGTGTCTGCCGAGCCCCTCGGCGGCCTTGCCGGCGACCACGTGGCTCGCCGACGGGTCGGCATCGGACCGGTCGGCCTCCTCGATCGCCTCGCGGTACAGCCTCGCGGCCGCCTCCATGTCGCCGCGGAGCTCGGCCCTGCTCCCGCCGAACAGCCGGAACACGGCCAGCATGGGGGGCATCTGCCCCAGGCCGCGCTCTATGTGGACGAGCACCACCCACAGCATGCGGTGGCGGTCGTTCCGCTTGGTGGCCATTCCGTGCGCATAGTCGTTGCGCACTATGTACACCAGGTGCGTGCCGTCGAGCAGCTCGGGATTCCCCTTGAACGGGCTCACCATGCCGAGCTCGTCGATCACGGAGTTTATGTCGCCGACGCTCTGGATTCTCCGGTCGTGCCAGAACAGGTCGGCCGGACCGAGGAGTTGGACGATCCGCCTGAGCTCGTCCAGGTCGGCCGGCGCAATGCTCAGGCTGACCGTGGTGTACATGGACTTTTTCGGGTCGAACATGCGCTGCCCGACCTGGCGGTAGAACTGCTCCAGGCACGTTACGGCGGCGATCGGAAGGTACCTCTGGACGAGCGGATCCGGACTGTCGACGGCCTCCTCGAGGTCATAGTACATGTCGAGCGCATAGGCCATCCTGTCGCCCAGCATCCGCGACGAGATCCTGCCGAGCCATCCCTTTCTGCGCGCCAACGGCCGAGCCAGATTCATGCCCTATATAAGTATAGGGCATTTACGTTAATCGCGACGGCCCGGGGCGGCGCACCGCCCCGCTCCGGCCCCCGCTCAAGGGCGATTTCGGCCCTGCCCACGCGGTGTACGCGGCCGGCGCGCGCCGCGGCGGGGTCGGGCCCACGGCCGCGCGAGGCCGGCATGCCCGCCGCGGGCGCCGCCCCGCCGCGGCATCCCCTTCTGCGTGCCGCCGGATCCCGAATGCGCGCGCCGGAGGCAGGGTTCCAAAGCCCCCGGGATGCGCCCGTGGGCGGCGCGCGCCTTTTGGCTCCGCGCATTTCCGACGCGGCCTCACCCCCCCCTCCCCCGCCGCCGCCCTGCGCCCCGCCGCCCTGCGCCCCGCCGCCCTGCGCCCCGCCGCCCTGCGCCCCGCCGCCCTGCGCCCCGGCCCGGGCGGTGACCCACGTCCGCCGCAATACGCCCCGGCGGGCGCCGGCCGCGCCTGCCGGCCCAGGCCCGCGGCCGGCCGCGTGCGCCAGCCAGGGCGCGGAAGAGCAACCCGCTTTCCGTACGCAGCGGCCCCGCCCGGCCGAGCAGTCTCAAGTCCTGCAGTACAGCGCGCTAGGGAGCGTCGCTCCCCGCACCGGGAGCGCCGGCGCCGCCGGCGCCTTCGCCGGCTCCTTCGCCCGGCGCGGCCACGCGGGTCACCTTGTAGTAGAACCAGGACGGCTCGCCGTCGGGCCTCTCTATCGCGGCCGTCCACTCCGCTATGTCGATGGCCGCGCCGGCCTCGGCCGGCAGGACGGCGAACTTTTCGGGCGCCGCGGCCGGCCCCGAGTACCTCACGCGGTAGTCCGTCCCGCCGATCTGCACGGTCTGGTACACGGCGCCGGGAGCCCGGGTCGTCCCCGACACGAGGCACCCGTCGGCGGCGGGGCCTATCACGCAGGTCGGCCCGGCGCCGCCGTCCGATTCGCCGGCCAGGAGGCGCACGTCGACGGACAGGGGATCGGCGCGCGGCGGGGCCAAGAGCAGCCCCTGCAGGGCGCGCGGGACGAACCGCGTCCCGTTGACGTCCGACTCGGACGCGGCCATCGGCACGGTCGCGTTCGGTATGCGGCTGAACTTTTCCGTGTACCGGCCCGGGGGGGCCGTGGCGTTGCCGCCGGCCGCCCGGCCGCCCGGCGCCGCCGCCTCCTCCTCCTCGGGCGCCGCGGCGGCCACGCTGAACTCTCCGGTCACGGTGGCGAACGGCGTCGTGGCCCTCACGACGTACCGCCCGACGGCGTCGCCCGACCCGCCGATCTCGTACGTGCGCGAGAACCTGCCGTCCTCGTCGGGGCGGACGGTCTCGGTCGAGCCGGGCAGCCCGCAAGAGTACGTCCCGCAGCTGATGCGCAGGTCCTCTTCCCGGGAGACCGTCACCTCGACCGCGTCGACCGAGACGAGGCGCGTCAGGGCCCCGGACACGGCGACCGTGTCGCCCGGCCGGTACTCGGGGCGGTCGGTTCCGACCGAGATCGACAGGTCGCTTCCGCCGCGCCCGGCGCCGCCGGCGCCGGCGCCGGCGCCGGCGCCCCCCTCGACCCGAAACGCCGCCGCCGCCCGCTTCTTGTCGTACGTCGCGACGGCCGAGTACTCGCCCTCGTCGAACACGCCGACCGGCAGCCCGAACGACGTCCCAAAGTAGCCGGCGTTGTCGGGCGCCAGGTTGTACTCGTATATGGTGCCGAACGGCGCGGCCGCCTGCTTGACGGCGACCTTTACGCGCTCCCTGACCGGCGGGCCGTCGCCGCCGAACAGCTCGCCGGCCTCGCGCGCGAGCCCGCTCAGCGTGACCTCGCCGCCGATGCGGTACGAGGCGCGGTCCGCCGCGATCGACAGGGGCGGGACGTCGAGCGTGTCGGATGCGGGGTCGTCCGACACCTTGAGGAATATGCGCTCGGTCGCCGGGCCGGCCCTCACGACGGCCTGGTACACCCCGGCCTCGCGCGGCGCCTCCCACTCCCACGAAAAGCGCGAGCGGTCGGCCAGCGCGCCGTACCTGTCCGTGTCGCCGCCCGGCTTGTACACGGTAATGTCGACGCCGCTGCCCTGCGCGAGGCCCGGCACGATGCCCGAGACGACGGCCGTCTCGCCCGGCGCGAGCAGCCTCTTGCTCACGGCAAGCGACGCATCGCCGTCGATGTCGAGCGAGTCGACGACCTCGAATACCGTGTACGCGCGGTGCCGGTTGGCCGCGTAGCTCGCCTGCACGGCGTACGCGCCGGGCCCGTACGCCGACGCGTACAGCGTGTCCGAGACCTCGTAGTTTCCGGCCCCGTCCGGCACGGCCGACAGCGTGTACGCCACGGGCGCCGCCTCCGCGTCGCTGCTGCCCGCTGCGCCCCTCGCGTCGGCGGCCTGCCCGCGCGAGGCGAGGCCCCCCGACGCGCCGGCGATCGTTATCTCGACGGCGCCGGGGACGAACGAGGCCGTCCGCGGCGCCGCGACCGTCCCGCTGAACACAATGCGCGAGCCCTGCTCGTACACGGCCCTGTCCGTCGAGACCGTCACGGGGGCGCGGGATGGGGGGGAGGAGGGGGCCGCGCCGGCGGGATCCGCCTCGCCCTCGGGGGCCGGCCCGTCCGCGGCCGCGGGCTCGACCCTGAACGACGCCTCGGCGCGCACTCCGGTGTCCGAGACGCGCACGACGTACTCGCCGAGCCGCTCGGTCCCGTTGGCGATGCGGTACTCGTGCGAGAACGTCCCGTCGCCGGCCGGCCGGACCGTCGCGTCGTGCTTTGCGAGGTTGACGGCGACGCGGCCCAGCGACCCGACCTCGACCTGGCGCAGCTCCAGGTCGAGCGCGAACGACCACGTCCCGCCGAGCCGGCCGCCTATCTCTACCGTCTCGCCCGGCGCGTACGCCGCCTTGTCCGTCCAGATGGCCGCGGCGCGGCCCCGCTGCTCGCCGCCCCCGGAGACGGCAAATCCGGCCGCCGCGGCAGCCTCGCCGTACGAGGCCGCTATGGTGTGGTTTCCGTACGCGGCGCCGACGGGGTTTATGAACAGGCGCGCCTCGAACCGCCCGGCCTGGTCGGGGTACAGCCTGCCCCCGTCCGTGCGCTCGCCGCCGGGGCCGAACACCGAGTAGGACAGCCCCTCGTACGGCACGACCTCGCGGACCGAGCCCGTTAGGATCGCCGTCTCGCCCGGCCGGTACGACCCGCGGTCGGTCGACAGCGACAGCGCGGGGGCGCCGTCGCCGTCGCCGTCGCCGTCGCCGTCGCCGTCGCCGTCGCCGTCGCCGCCCGTTTGCCGCCAGATCCGACCGAGAACGACGAGGCCGCCGACGATCCGGCGTACGAGGCCGTCACGTCGTAGCGCCCGTCCGAGGCGCCAGTTACGGCGCTGAGCCGAAAGCTGGCAAAGAACCTCATCTGCGAGTCGGGGTACACCGACAGCTGCCGCTCGTATCCGGCCGGCCCCTCGATCGACACGGAGACGCCGCGGTTTGCGTGCGAGGGGATCGATGCGCGAGCATCCTCCGAGACGTTGCCGCGCACGACGATCCGGTCGCCCAGAGAGTACGACCCGCGGTCGGTGGAGACGGACACGGGGAGGGCGGCGGCGGGGGAGGCGCTCGTCGGGCCCTGGCCGGCGGCGCCCTGGCCGGCGGCCGCAATGTTCCGGCTGCCCGCCGACGCCGTGCCAAACACCCATTCCGGCGCCGAGCCGGCGCCGGGGCCGCCGGCGATGCGCGACCACGAGCGCAGGTCGTCCGAGCGGTCGCTGAGCCGCGGGGTCTCGTCGACGAGGCGGCCCCCGTCGTCGTGCAGGCGCACCGACGTCATGACGTCGGCAAACCAGGCCGTCCTGTGGTGGAACACGCGGTAGGCGCCGGCCCCCACCTCGGTGCCCTCGGGTATGGTGAGCGTGCGCCTGTGCAGGTCGGACGACGATATCGACCAGCCGCCGACGTCGACGGCCGAGTCCGACGGGTTGTGCAGCTCGACCCACTCGATGACGGCCCTGCGGTCGTTGCCCGGGGGGTTGACTTCGGCCTCGCTTATCACCACGGGCGGCGCCGGCGGCGAGTGGTCGGGGGAGGGGGCGGGGGCGGCAGGGGCGCCCTCCCCGCCTCCCCCCTGCGCGTGTGCCGCCGGCAGGAGGTGCGCGAGGGGTCCGTGCTGCTCGGCGGCGGCAGCGGCGTCCGCGCCGGCGGCGGATGCGGCAAGGGCGGCAACGGCCGCGATTGCCGCAAGGGCCGCCTTGCGCGCCATGCCGGGCGCCGCCCGCCTCATGCCGCCGGATGGCGCCGCGGGCATTTTAAGGGGCGGTCAGCAATAGTTGAGCCGCGGGTCAAAAAGCCTAGACACGGGCGGGGCCGCCCCGGCCCCCGCCGCCTTCGCCCCCGCCGGCGGCGGCCGCATCGCCGCCTTTGCCCCCGCCGGCGGCGGCCGTATCGCCGCCTTTGCCCCCGCCGGCGGCGGCCGTATCGCCGCCTTTGCCCCCGCCGGCGGCGGCCGTATCGCCGCCTTTGCCCCCGCCTTCGCCGGCGGCGGCCGTATCGCCGCCTTTGCCCCCGCCTTCGCCGGGATCGGGCCGGGCGCTACCCCCGCCTTCGCCTTCGCCTTCGCCGCCTTCGCCCCCGCCGCACTCGGGGCAGGCGCCGCCGACCACCCTCTGGCCGCACTCGGCGCACAGGCCCTCGCCGACCTGCCGCTCGACGCCCTGCTGCCGCCTTACCGCAATCGCCTTCATTCCAAAGAACAGCGCCGCGCCGATGCCTATCGCGTAGGGCCCGAGGTACATGGCCCCCGCCATCGTGAACAGCACGCTTGCGGCAAGCAGCACCAGGTCGCGCCGATAGAACCGCATCGCGGGGCCGAGCGGCGGATTTTTTAAAAGTCTGCCGACGCTCAGCAGTAGGTTACCTCACCGTCAGGTCGGCACTCTAACTCGTCTTCACCGCGCGGCGGCCGGGCGGGCGCGCCCCCGGTAAAAGGGGTGGCGGCCGGCGCGGCGGTGCTGTATGGGATTGGCAGGACTCGAACCTACGACCTCTGGTACCCAAAACCAGAATCATGCCAAGCTAGACTACAATCCCTGCCGAGCCCGCGCGCGGCCCCAATTTAAGCGGCGCGCTCGCGCCTGCCGATCCGGGCGCTTATAAGGGGCGCGCGGGGCGGCGGCAGCATGCCGTGCTCGCAGGAAGCACGAGTCGAATCGCGCCGCGCGGCGGGGATGGCGGGGCGCGCACAGGGATCGCGGCCAAGCGATCCGAACTGTTTATAGGGCGCATACGAATCCCTGCGCACATGCAGTTAGCACAGAAAGTGCAAGAGGTGGGCGGCGCAATGCGGCAGGAACGCGCGGGCGGCAGTGCAAGGGCTGGCGCCGGCGACGACGGCAGGGCAGAGTTCAGGGACTTGTTCGTCTCGCTCGTCGATCCGGCAGGCCTGCTCGACACGGAGAGGTGCGGCGAGCTGGCCGGGCGCATGAGGGAAGTGTCCGCCAGGTCTGGCTACGATGCTGGCGCAAGGATGGCGTCCGCCCTGGAGGCCATCTTTGCCGACACGGCCGACATCGTCGACAGGCCCGTGGAGGACGGGGCGCTGCACTGGACGTACCTCGCGTTTCGGGACATGATCGGGGCGCTGATCGAAACGGCCGAGGCGTACAGGGACGATAAGGATCCCGAGCCCGTTACCAAGCTGGAAGAGGTGCGCAAGAACGTCGCGCGCTACAGGTCCGAGGCCGACGAGGACCGCGAGAGCCTCAGGAACGCCGATCCGCCGGGGTCGGGGCTTTCAAAATTCTCCGAGCTGTACCGCGGCAAGATATGCAGGGACGTCATAAGGGAGGCGCAGGAAAAGGTGCGCGCATACTTCAAGACGCGTGGGTACGATGTAATATTCCCGCCCAAGCCAAAGCCCGTCAGCGAGTTGTTTGGAGAGTATGACGACCCGAACATCTCGTCGGCGGACATGATCGCCGAGATGAGGGGCAGGGGGCCCCCTGACGGGTACGAGCTGGTGAGGATTGATGGTTGAGCACGGCGGCGGGGGCAAGGGCCCCGTCGTTTACCTCGACACCGGCGTCCTTGTGGCGCTGGCGTTGGGTCCAAGCGACATGCACTACGACGGCGCGGTCAGGGCGTGCAACGCGGCCGTGCGCAGCGGCTGCCAGTTGGTCACCTCGCTGCTGGCAATCATGGAGATGCTCAACGTCGTGCGGAGGAGGACGGCGGCGTCGTGCAAGTGCCGGCCCGGCCGCGTCGAGGATCAAGAGGCTGCGGATGCGCGCGTGCGCAGGGCGGTTGCGCGTGCGCTTGATCTCATAAACATTATGGCGAAGGGCGGCACCTTGGCCATCATGGAAACGGCGGGCTGGTCGCCCGACCTTGACTTCCTGCTCGGCAAGATGCTCGAGCATCCCGGCCGCATCGTGTCCGGCATGCGCAGCAGGACGTGCAGGCACCGCGGGGTCGGGCCGTACGACTGGTTCCACTACGCGCTCGCCCTGCTCGCCGGCGCGTCGGTGATCTGCACGACGGACGCGGCGCTTGCCGACGTTGCCGGCAGCGACGCGCAGTTCGGGGGCATCCAGGTCCAGCTGACGAGCGGGCCGCTCATCGGGCCGCTGTCGGGCCGCTCCGCGTGACCGTGGCAGCCGCAGTCGGATCCGTCCGCGCCATTTGCCGGACAGGGCGGATTGGGCCGCCGCAAGGATGCGAGCGGGGGCATCCCGGTAGCGCGCCAGCAGCCTCGCATGGCCGCCCTGCATACTTTTTGCCGCGCGGCCGGTGCGCGCATCCCGGCACGGGTGCCATTCCCGTTGATTCGGGCCGCCCCCTGCCCGGCATGCGGCCGGAAGTCGCGGCTCGCAGCGCGGGGCAGCCAGGCCCAAAGGGCCGCCGCGCCAGGCCCTGCGGCGCGCAGCGCGTTTCCGGCCCGGCTCGATCAATCAGGAAGACAGCCCGCGCCAGGCGCCAGGCTGCAAGCCACTGCTGCCGCCTGCCGGCGAACGCGCCGCTACGGGCCCCCCCCGGGCCGCGCAAAACGGCATGCGACGCCCCCCGCCGGTCGTGGCAGGCGCGCGGGACCGGCGCGCCGCCGCCCGCGGGCTACGGACTATTGCCGTCCAGGCCACTGCTACCGCCGCATGCCCCGCGCACTGCGCACCGCCGTGGCGGCCCCCGGGCCTCGCCTAGGCGGAGGTAGCACGTGGCGCGGCGCTCGGCCGCGCACCGCGCACCGCCGTGGCGCCCCCCGGGCCTCTCCATTCAGACGTTTGTCCGGCAGGACGGCGGGCTGCGCCCCGATCGAGCCGGCAGATCGGACTGTTTATAAGGCGCACAAGAATCCCTGCGCGCATGCTGTCCGCGCAGGAAGTGCAAAATGTAGGCGGTGCCGCACGGCACGGAAGCGGCAAGGCCGAGGCGGCGGTGGCGGCCAACGCCGACGGCAGGGCAGAGTTCAGGGACCTGTTCGTCTCGCTCGTCGATCCGGCCGGCCTGCTCGACATGGAAAAGTGCGGCGATCTGGCTGGGCGCATGAGGGAGGCGGCGGCCAGGTCGGGCTACGATGCCGGCGCAAGGATGGCGTCCGCCCTCGAGGGCATCTTTGCCGACACGGCCGACATCGTCGACAGGCCCGTGGAGGACGGGGCGCTGCACTGGACGCACCTCGCGTTTCGGGACATGATCGGGGCGCTGCGCGAGGCGGCCAGGGCATACAGGAAGGGGGAGGATCCCGAGCCCGTCGCCAGGCTCGAAGAGGTGCGCAGGAACGTCGCGCGCTACAGGTCCGAGGCGGACGAGGACCGCGAGAGCCTCAGGAGCGCCGATCCGCCGGGGTCGGGGCTTTCGAAATTCTCCGAGCTGTACCGCGGCAAGATATGCAGGGACGTCATAAGGGAGTCGCAGGAAGAGGTGCGCGCATACTTCAAGGCGCGGGGGTACGATGTAATATTCCCGCCCAAGCCGAGGCCCGTCAGTGAGTCCTTGGGAGAGTACGACGACCCGAACATCTCTATGGCTGACATGATCGCCGAGATGAGGGGCAGGGGGCCCCCTGACGGGTACGAGCTGGTGAGGATTGATGGTTGAGGCGGGCGGCGGGGGCAAGGGCCATGTCGTCTATCTCGACAGCGGCGTCCTTGCGGCGCTGGCAATGGGGGAAGACGACATGCACTACCACGGCGCTGTCAGGGTGTGCGGCGCGGCCGTGCGCAGCGGCTGCCAGTTGGTCACCTCGCTGTTGGCAATCATGGAGATGCTCAACGTCGTGCGGAGGAGGACGGCGGCGTCGTGCAAGTGCCGGCCCGGCCGCGTCGAGGATCAAGAGGCTGCGGATGCGCGCGTGCGCAGGGCGGCCGCAGATGCGCTCGATCTCATAAACACTATGAGAGATGACGGCATCCTAACCATCATGAAAGCGGCGGGCTGGTCGCCCGACCTTGACTTCCTGCTCGGCAAGATGCTCGAGCATCCCGGCCGCATCGTGTCCGGCATGCGCAGCAGGACGTGCAGGCACCGCGGGGTCGGGCCGTATGACTGGTTCCACTACGCGCTCGCCCTGCTCGCCGGCGCGTCGGTGATCTGCACGACGGACGCGGCGCTTGCCGACGTTGCCGGCAGCGACGCGCAGTTCGGGGGCATCCAGGTCCAGCTGACGAGCGGGCCGCTCATCGGGCCGCTGTCGGGCCGCTCCGCGTGACCAGGGCCGGCGCATTCTAGCCGCCCGCGCCGTTTCCCCGGGCGGCAGTCGGCATCGGGTCGCCCTCGGGCGGGCGCAGGCATCCCGGCGGCGCGCAAGCCCCCGCGCGGCGGCGCCCCGCCCGCATCGCCTCGGCGCGCGGGCCGGCGCATCCCGGATCCCGCGGCGGCGCCGGCATGCCCCCGGTGCCATTAAATAGAAACGGCGGGGCGCCAGGCCGTGGACGTCGGCGACTATGCGCGGGCCGGCGCAGTGGCGGCAAAGGTGCGCGAGGACGTCCGCGCCAGGGACTGGACGGGCAGGACGGCGCTCGAGGTGTGCGAGTACGCCGAGTCCGAGATACGCCGCCTCGGCGCAAAGTGCGCGTTCCCGGTCAACGTTAGCATCAACGAGGTCGCCGCGCACTACACGGCCGAGCCGCGCGACGAGCTGGCCATCGGCGGGGAGGACACGGTAAAGATAGACCTGGGCGCGCAGGTCAACGGGCACATTGCCGACACGGCCGTCACCGTAAACTACGACCCCGCGTACGACGGGATGGTCGCCGCCGCCGAGGAGGCCCTGGCGGCGGCCATGTCGGCGGCCAAGGCCGGCGCGAGGGCCGGCGACCTGGGCAGGGCCATAGAGTCGACCGTCAAGGGGAGGGGGTACCGCCCCATATCCAACCTCAGCGGCCACTCGCTGGACGTCTATACGATCCACGCGGGGCGGTCCATACCCAACCTCAGGCCGCAGTGGCCGGCCAAGACGTTCGCCCTGTCGGCGTCGGACGCGTACGCGTGCGAGCCGTTCGTGACGACGCGGGACGGCGCGGGCGTCGTGCGCGAGGGCAGGTCAAGGAACATCTACGCGATCATTGGGCGCCGCAGGACAAAGGATGCCGAGGCCGACCGCATGCTGTCGTACATATGGGACACCTTCAACATGCTGCCGTTCGCGCTGCGGTGGCTCGCCGCGGAGTGGGAAGAGGCCGAGGCGAGGAGGCTGCTCGGCATCCTCGTGTCCAAAAAGGCCGTCAAGGCGTACCCCGTGCTCGTCGAGGTCTCCGGCGAGCGCGTCGCGCAGGCCGAGCACACGTTCATACCGGGCGAGGGCGGGCCCACCGTGACCACGGCCGCGGCGTAGGGGCGGGGGCCGTCACGGCTCGCCGCCGCCCGGCGCCTCGCCGAATATGCGGTCGATCGTCGAGCCGCCGCCGCAGCGGCACGCGCCGGCGGCGGCGAACAGCACGTCGCCGGCGCGGAACGGCCTCTTTTCCTCGGCCCCGCACTCGGCGCACCTCTCGACCGTGAACGGCTCTAGCTCGTCGTCCTTGCCGGCCGCGAACGGAAACACTACTGCGGCACCCCCGACGTGTTGCCGACGCCGACGATCAGGACAGACTGCCCCTCCTCCGTGTTGTCGGCGATCATCCGCCGCACCCGCGAGCGCACGTCGGCGGCGGACTCGGCTATCCTGCGCGTCATGAGGCCGACGGCCTCCTTGGCGGACTGCTTGACGACGATCGCAAGGACGGGCACGCCCCCCGCGGCGGCGGCCCGCTCGATGCGGAACCTCTCGGTCCCGATCCCCCCGATGGCCGCGCCGAACCCCTGCGCAATGCTCGCCGACTCCTCGCCCTCCATCTTGAGGGCCGCGTCGATCATTATGATCAGGTCGATCCGCTCCCCCGACGAGAGCAGGGCCTCGACTGCCTCGCCGGGCCTGCCGACCGTCGAGTCCGGCCCGCGCGCCTTGAGCAGGCGCGCGGCGCGCCCGTCGATCCGGCCCTCCGCGACCACGGTCTGGAATGCGGCGTCCCTCTTTTCGAGCCCAGTCATCATCGAGCCGACGACCATCGGCCCGATGCCGTCGCCGACCGGCTGGCCGGCCCTAAAGGCCGGCACGGCGCCCCTCATGGCGGCCGCCTGCTCCATTACGAACGGCAGGGCCATCTGCAGCGGCAGTATGAGCGGAAAGTTCTTTTGCTTTTTGGCCGTCAGGTACATGTGGTTGACGGTGCGGTGCAGCAGGCGCAGGACGGTGGCGATCTCGAGCAGCGTCTGCACGCGCGACAGGTCGCCGTCGCCGATGCCGGGGCACAGGAGCCGGACGTGCCTGCGCGTGTGGTCCTCGCGCGAGCGCACGACGTGCTCTATCTTTGGGACGATCCCCGAGGGGTCCATGTCGGCGGGCATTATCGTAAAGTAGTCCAGCAGCGTCTCTATCCTGCCGGCCAGGTCGGAGGGGGCCGCGCCGCCGCTGCCGCCGCTGCCGCCGCTGCCGCCGCTGCTGCTACTACTGTTGCTGTTGCTGCCGCCGCCTCTTCGGCCGGCGGATTGGGCGCCGCCGCCCCCGCCGAGCACCTCGCGGACGTACGCGACGAGCTCGTCGCGCGACTCCGAGCTGTACGCGTCGAGCCGCTTTATCCCCTTGCGTATCTCGCCGGACGTGACCATTAGCTGTATGCGCTGCCCGTAAAAGACGAACAGTATGATCGGGAGTATCCACACGAGCATCATTAGCGGGTTCGAGTCGCCGCCCAGGCCGAGCAGCTCGTCGACGTCAAGGCTGAAGACGTCCACGGCGCCCCGCCCCCCGGCCCGGATTTAATCCTTTGACGGGCGGGGCGGAGGGAGGGGGAGACGCGGAGGAGGGGCGGGGAGGCCGGTCGGCGGGAGGCGGGGCGCGGCCCGGCGCGGCCCTCGCAGGCGGAGGGAGAGAAGTGGCCCGGCGGCACCCGCGCCGGGCGGACGGGCCGCGCCGGCCGCCCTTGCGCGCGCCGCGGCGGGCGGCCCGGCCACGCCGGCCGTACTCGCGCCGGGTGGACGGGCGGCCCGGGCGGACGGACCGCCCGGCCGCCCCGGAAGCGGCGCCGGCCTGCCGCGCAAGGGCCGCGCCGTGGCCATGTTCCACGACGCTAGAGCGGAGGGCAGTGGCCCCCCTCCCCTCCCCTCCCGCCCCCGCCGGCCCCCTGTCCGCCTCCCCCTCCCGCGCCCGGTAGCGGCCCCCGCGGGGGCGCGGCGGAGGGCAGTGGGCCAAGCGCGGCCCAACCGCGCCGCTTATATTGCGAGTGCTTTTATATGGTTTAATAGGCGCGCCGCCGGTTGCCCCAAACCAAGCCAATCGTGAGCGTCGAGAATGTTGTCGCGTCGGCCTCGGTGGACCAAAAGATGGACCTCAACGAGATCACGCGGACCTTCCCCGACGTCGAGTACCACCCCGACCAGTTCCCCGGCCTCGTCTTTAGGCTAAAGGTGCCAAAGACGGCCACCCTCATCTTTACGTCCGGCAAGATGGTGTGCACCGGCTCAAAGTCCGAGGAGATGGCGCGCAAGGCCGTCAAGACCGTCGTCCAAAAGCTCCGCAAGGGAGGCATCAAGGTCAAAAAGGACGCCGTCGTCGACATACAGAACATTGTCGCGTCCATAAACCTCGGCGGCCGCATACACCTAGAGCAGGCGGCCAGGACGCTGCCGAGGAGCATGTACGAGCCCGAGCAGTTCCCGGGCCTGATACACCGCATGGTGGACCCAAAGACCGTCATACTGCTGTTCTCGTCGGGCAAGCTCGTGTGCACCGGCGCCAAGAAGGAAAAGGACGTGTACAGGTCGGTCAACCAGCTCCACGCCCTGCTCGAGGAAAAGGACCTGATGATCTACAGCTAGGGGGCTAGCGCACGGGGCTGCCCGGCGGGGCCGGCTCGGCGCCGCCGGGGGGCGGCGACGCGGCCAGCCAGTGCGGGACGCCCCCGACGTCGGCGGCGAGCAGCATTGCCCTGGACTCGACGCCGGCGACGCGGCGCGGCTCGAGGTTGGCGACGACCACGACGGAGCGGCCGGCCAGGTCGCCCGGCGCGTAGCGATCGGCGCCGCCGATCACCACGTCCCGCACGTCGCCGCCGCCCAGGTCGGCGCGGCCCCTCGCTATCCGGGTCTTGCCCGGTATGGGATCGACCGACAGGATGCGGGCCACGCGCAGGTCCAGCCTTGCAAAGTCGCCGTACGGGACGGCCTGCCTGGCGCCGTCCCCCTCCTCCTGCCCGGACACGGGCGGGGGCCGGGCGGCCCACGTTAAAGTGTCTCGGGCAGGATGCCGTGTCGCAAAAGCCCTTTTGACGCCTGCAGAACGGGCGCGCATAGGCGTCAGAAACAGCATTATGCAGCGCGGCAGGGCAGGATCGGAGGGCGGCAGGTGCGGCCTGGCGCGCGTTCGGGCCGCGGCGGGGCGCGCGGCCGTCCCCGGGTTTCGCCCCGCGCGGGATCGCCGCGCCGGCGCCGGGGCGCGCGTCCCCGATACCGGCGGCCCCCTCCCGGCGGGGAGGCGGCCCCGGTTCAGGGCAAGGCATTGCGGGAAACGATCGGGGCGCGCCCCCCTGCCCGAGCGCAGCCCCCGCGCAGGCCGCAGCGCAAAGCGCCGGAGAAGCTTTGTCCGGGCACCGGCAGCCCCCGCCCGACGGGGCGGCCGCGGGCGAGGCCGAGGTATAGGCGGCCGATCCCGGCAGCCCCCGCGCCAGGGCCGGGCCGCCAGGACGCAATGCGAAAAGGGGGCGCGGCGGCCCGGATGCGGCGCAGCGCGGCAGCCCCCGCTCAGCCAGCCCCGCACAGATCGCGGCCGCGGGCGGGACCGAGGACCGCGGCGGACGGCGGGCCCTGTCCCGCATGCCACCCCGGCAGGCGCCGTGCGGCACGGCGGCGGCGCATCCCGCATCCCGCGAGCCGCCGGGAACCCGAATGCATGCCGGGAACCCTCGCAAGCCCGGGTCCCGGCGGCATCCGCGCCCAGGCCGCCCCCCGGCGGCGCGTGACTGCAGGGGCCGGCGCAGGCCCAGTGCGCGCCCAAATGTCCGGCCGCAGGGGCTGGGCGGGCATCGGGGCAGGCGGCCGGCGCAGGCGGCGAGTGCATCATTGCGCCCGCACAAGCCGGCTGAGGCGGGCCTCGGGGCAGGCGGCCGGCGCAGTCCAATGTGCTCCCATGTGCCCGTGCACACCCAGGCCCTCGTCAACCCGCGCCGCGCCCTATCCGACAAGGGACGGCCCGGGCGCGGATGCTGCCAGACCCGGGCTCGCACATGTGCCCAGCTCGCGCGGGCGCCACCCTTTAATAGGGGGGCTTTGCGCCGCCGTGCATGGCGACCGTCCAGCAGGAGTTCGATGTCGGCTCCACCCTGCTTGAGCTGTACAAGGACCTTCCGTACGTCAAAAAGCTCGGCTATAGCATCGGCGAGATGGCAGGGCGCATACTGCTCAGGGTGATAATCGACTACACCAACGACGACGAGTTCTTCGACAACTCCATGGAGTCGGTTAGGGCGGCCATGAAGTTCGAGGATATGATGCCGGCCAGCATGAGGGATGCGTACGAGGTAATCCCAATGGTCACCGATCCGGACGAGGGAGCCCTGTGGCACTTTGGCACCATGACGGCCGTGATCGACAGGTAGGAGTGATGGCAGTTGGACGACACGGACGCCGGATGGCGCCTCATTCAAATCGGCTACAACAAGAGGGTACGCGAGATACTAGTGAGAGAAGGAAAAAGTCGCAGATCTAGGTTCTGGGCCTGGGAGGTCGTCATGATGTTCTACGAGATCGTGATCGCCGTTGACGGGCACGCCGAGATGAGAGGCTTGCCAGCGCCCACAAACCACAAGGCCCGGACAGCCGTTGTCAAGCGGTACCTTCCCCATCTTGCAGAGACGTACAACGACCTCTACGCCCTAAGTGTGGTGGCCAGGTACTACAAGGGGTACGCCATGACCGAAAACGCGGGGCGCAAGGCGGAGCGGTGCCACGAGACGCTCACAAGAAACATCCCCGTGCAGTAGGCAGGGGGGAGGCGGCGGCCGCATGCGCGGCGCCGTCCGCGCATCTTGAGCGATCCCGCCCGACCGCCCACGGGCGGCCGCCGCACGCGCGGCGCCCTGCCCGGACGCGGCGGCCAGGGGCGCGCCCGTAACGGCCACCGGCCGCGGGCCCGCAGCGGCATGCCCGGCCCCCAAAGGCGGCGGCATGCCCGGCCCCCAAAGGCGGCGGCATGCCCGGCCCCCAAAGGCGGCGGCATGCCCGGCCCCCAAAGGCGGCGGCATGCCCGGCCCCCAAAGGCGGCGGCATGCCCGGCCCCCAAAGGCGGCGGCATGCCCGGCCCCCAAAGGCGGCCGCACCCGGCCAGAATTGCAATGGCTGCAAGGGAAGAGTGGCAACGCGCCCGGGGTGGGAGTTAGGACCCCATTAGCGGGCTGCCCCTTGCAACCGGCCGGCGCGCGCGTGCAATCCCATATATTCAATGCGGCCGCGGCGGCGGCATGGTGTCCGTTCGGGCCGAGGCGCGCATACGGGCGCCCCCCGAAGAGGTCTGGCGGATAATCTCGGACCTCGACGGTGAGCCGAGGTACTGGAGGGGGACGAGGTCGGTCAGGAACGTGTCCGAGTCGGGCGGCGTCGTGACGAGGGAGGTCACCATTGCGTTCCGCGGCAAAAAGTGCATGCAAGAGGTCAGGACTGTCCCCATGGAACGCGTCGAGGCGGCCTTTACTGGGGGCATTATGCGCGGGACAAAGGTCCTGAGCATGCGCGCCGAGGGGGAAGGGGACGGGCGGCTCACCGTGCTCGAGGCGGCGTGGGACGTCGGCCTCGCCGGCATGGCCGGCATGCTCTCCGGCGCGATCGGCAGGCACATCAGGGGAGGGACGGAGCAGGCGCTAGCCGCCATCAAGGCCGAGGCGGAGCGGCGGGCGGCGGCCGCGGGCCGGGAAGGCGGCGCAGGGGCCGCGGGCGGGCCGTGACGGCCGCGGGGGAGGCTGAGGCGCGGTGCTGGAGGCGGCCGACGCGGCCCTGTGCGTCCTGGCGGCCGCCATGGCCGGCGTCGCCGGCGTCTGGGCCTGGCTCCTCTGGTCCATCGCCGAGTCGCACAGGAAGGCGCCCCGCCTGGCGCGGCTGGCGCGCTCGGCGGCCGGCGGCGAGGCGGGGGAAGGCGCGCCGAGGGTGTCCGTCATACTGCCGGCGCGCAACGAGGAAGAGTACGTCGGCAGGTGCCTGGACTCGCTCTCGGCGCAGGACTATCCGGACTACGAGGTCGTCGCCGTCGACGACTCGTCGTCGGACGCGACGGGGAGCATCATATCAAAGAGGGCCGCGGCCGACCCGCGCATAGTCCACGTGCGGGCCAGGCCCAAGCCGGACGGGTGGATGGGCAAGAACTGGGCGTGCATGGAGGGGTACGCGAGGGCGACGGGGGACCTGCTCCTGTTCACCGACGCGGACACCGTCCACTCGCCGCGCGCAATGCGCCTCGCCGCGTCCGTGCTGCTCGGCCGCGGCCTGGACGCGGTCACCGTCGTGCCGCGGCTCGTGTGCAGGGACGCCTGGACGCGCGCGACGCTGCCCGTCATCTCGACGTTCCTGCACACCAGGTTCTCGGCCCTGCGCGTCAACGACCCCTCGAGCGAGACGGGGTACTTTTTCGGCAGCTTTTTCATGATGGGGAGGGGGGCGTACGAGGCGGCCGGCACGCACGGGGGCGTGCGCGGCGAGATCATCGAGGACGGCGCCCTCGGAAAAAAGGTCAAGGAGTCGGGGCGGCCGATGCTCATGGCCGTCGGCGACGACCTGGTCGACGCCGTCTGGGCCCGCGACAGGGGGACGCTCTGGGACGCGCTCAAGAGGCTCATGGTCCCGCTGTACCTCCAGGACAAGGGGTCGGCGGCCGGCGTCGTGGCCGCCGTCGCCGCCCTGCTGCTGCTGCCGCTCGCCCTGCTCGGCGCGTCGGGCGCGGCCCTGGCGTGGGGCGGAGGGGGATCGTGGGCCCTGCAGGCCCTGTTCGCCATGTCGCTCGCGGCGTCGTGCATGGTGCATGCGGGGGCGGCCGCCGAGACCATAGTCCTGCGCGTCGGGCTGCGGCACTCGGTCTTGTGCGCGGCGGGGTGCGCCGCGGTCGTGCTCGGGTTCCTGGCCGGGCTGCTGCGGGCGGGGAGCGACGGGGCGGTGTCCTGGCGCGGGAGGAGGTACTCGCCGTCGGACCACGCCGCGTCAGGGTCGATCAGGGTGTAAGAGGCGGGTGGCGGCGACAAACGGACGGGGTGCCGGACGCCTACAGAGGTTCTGCTCAAAATTCGTGCCCATGGGCCTGCCCTTAATTGATCGATCGCGCGCCGCCGACGTGCGCTACTCCAGCCGCGCCTGAAACCCCGACTGGAGCGGCGGGGTCTCAGCGGCCGGCCTTATTTCCCCAATCTTGACTGCGTTGTTGTAGTCCGCCGCATTCGCGATGAGTGCGAACCACTTGTCGGGATGCTCAAAGCCGACCCCCGCCGCCTCCATGGGGCGCAGCCCGCCTATCCCCGTGTGCGACCTTGCGACGTTGAAGTGTATCTGGTACAGCCCGATGTACGTCGTGTCGAGGCACTTCAGCCCCCTGCACGACTCTACAAAGTCCCTCAGCGTGTCGTTGTCGCGCTCCTTGAGGTTCGTGTGGGTGTCGCCGTCCAGGTGGATGTGCCTTATGTGCATCGACGGCTTGCCCTCGGCGTTGTTCCGGAACACGCGCTCGTGGGCGCTGGCAAAGTTCTTGGCCCCGTCGCTCTTTACCAGGGACGGGACGGTCCCCCTCACGGCCATGTCCATCCGAAACATGGGCGCGACGTCGTGCGACCCCTTGTTCCGCCCTATCTGGTGCGCCGTCAGCAGCCGCGACCCCTCGTCCGACGTCGTAAAGATCACGCACTTTATCCCGTTGATGTAGACGATTATCTCGTCGGTGTACATGGTCTCGGACATGAAGAGGTCGAGCGACATGAGGTACGGGGTGACCATGCGCGGGTATAGGGGCTCAGGCAAACGTGATCCACTTCGCAGGCCTGGGGGTCACATTATGTTGACCCCCATCAATATACCCCACGCCACCACTAGGGGCATGGACAAGGGCGCTAACCCGTACGCCGACCTGGTCAAGGTCATGCTGGACACGCGGTACAAGCCGCACCTGATGCGGGTCTGCGCGGTCCTGGCGGAATTGACGGAGCGCGCAAAGCCCCGCAGGGACATGACGCAGGAGCAGATTGCGGCCATATTCCTGATCGACACGCGCACCCTCCGGGCATGGACCACGCGGTACCTGGCCGAGGGCGTGGACGGCCTCAGGGCGCGCGGCGGCCAGGGGCGCAAGCCGGCCCTGTCCGACGAGGAGATGCGAGCGGCGATCAACAGGGCCAAGGAGCAGGGCGGATTCCAGAGCACCCCCGAGAAAGAGGCGGACAAGTGCGGGGCGTGCAAGGAGGCCGTCGAGGCCAAGGAGGCCAAGGAGGCCGGCGAAAAGAGGCCCCGCCGGAAGGCGCCCGCGCCCGCCAAGTGCAAGTGCGGCGGCAGCGGCGGATGCATAAAGCCGGGCAAGTGCAAGTGCGCGCCGGGACGGGCGTGCAAGTGCAAGTGCTGCCGCAGCCCAAAGCTGCCGCCGCGCGGCCCGCGGCATGCCCGCGGCTGCCCGCTTGCAAGGATACTGCCAAAGGGCGCGATCACGGTGGCCATCCTGGGCGCCGTCGTGCTCGACATGTTCGGCGTTGCGTACAGCACGGGGCACCTCTACGACATCATGGCCAAGCACAACCTCGTGTCCAAAAAGCTCTCGTCGATCCACATCAACCACGCCGGCTGCGCCGCTGTTAGGGCGTGGCAGAGGCGCCTGGCGGTGCGGCTCAAAAAGCTGCGCGATGCCGGCTACGCCATATGCTCGTTCGACGAGTGCTTCCTGGTGCGCGACAAGTCGACGGGCCGCATGTGGGTCGAGAAGGGCAAGAAGGTGATGCAGCTGTACACGGGGTCGCACGAGCGGATCGCCCTGTTCGGCTACTACTTCGAGGACTGCACGCACCGGTTCCAAGAGTACGCGTTCGCCGACGCGTTCGCCCTGATCGACTCGCTCCGGCGCATCGGGGCCGAGTACGGCAGGGTCGCCGTAATCATGGACCGGATGTCCGCCCACCAGGCAGAGGTCCTGAAAAAGTTCCTGCGCGACTACCGCCGGGCCAACCCCGGAAGGGACATACAGCTGATCTTTTTGCCGCGCGGCTCGCCGTACCTGAACGTCGTCGAGGAGTGCTGGGGCCTGCTCAAGAAGGCGGTGGCGCACCACTACTACTACCTGCGGTTCGACGACTTCCGCTGGGCCGTCTCGGACCACCTCAGGACCATCCGGTACACGATGCGGATGGAAGACTTTCTGTACCGGAACCCCCGGCTTCACCTGCCTGCAAAGTAGGACGGGCTGCGGCGGGCTTGAGAGGCCCGCGGGGGATCGATCGGGCATGCCGCCCTTTCCCGCATCCCGAGGATGCGGCGTGGACGCGCCCCCTTGAAATCATCGAGCCTGCGCGAGCTTGCGCCAAGGCGCCGCGCGGCGCCGGCAGCTCTGGCCGGCAGCTTCTAGGCGCATGCCGCCGCGCGGCGCTCGTTCAGGGTAGGGTCACGATACCCTGAAGTGCTATAGGTGGGGCCGGTAGGCGGCGCCGGCCCTGCCGACGGGCTTGCGCGCGGCCCGGGGTCGAGGCTACGGCAGCGGCCACCAGGCGGCGGACGCGGGATGCATCAGATTCCTGTCGCCGCCGCCCTCCGACCCGAACTCGCCGGCGAAGGTGCCGTTGGAGTGGAAGACCTGGACGCGGTGGTTGAGAAAGTCTGCCACGGCGATCCGGGCGCCGTCGGGCGACCAGGATGCAAAGTGCGGGTATCTTAACTGCTTCACGCCGCCGCCCTCCGACCCGAACCCAAAGTCGTGGGTCCCGTTGGCGTGAAACACCTGGACGCGGTGGTTGCCGGTGTCTACCACGGCGATCCGGGTGCCGTTGGGCGACCAGGAGGCGGAGATTGGCCTGACGATCTGCCCGTCGCCCGCGTCGGCCGACCCGAACCTGTAGGCGGGGGTGCCGTTGGCGTGGAAGACCTGGACGCGGTGGTTGAACTTGTCGGCCACGGCGAGCAGTGTGCCGTTGGGCGACCAGTCGACGGAATGCGGGTGGTTGAACTGCTTTTCAAAGGAGCCCAGCCGGCCGAACGCGGTGGCGGGGGTGCCGTTGGCGTGGAACACCTGGACGCGGTGGTTGCCGGCGTCGACCACTGCGATGCGGGTGCCGTTGGGCGACCAGTCGGCGGATCTGGGAAGGTAGAACTCCCCGGTCTCGTTGCCGGGCGACCCGAACGCGGTGGCGGGGGTGCCGTTGGCGTGGAACACCTGGATGCGGTGGTTGTCGCGGTCGGCCACGGCCATTAGGTTCCCCGACGGCGACCAGTCGGTGGAGTACGGGTACCGGAACTCCCCGGCGGCGTCGCCGTGCGACCCGAACCTGTAGGCGGGGGTGCCGTTGGCGTGGAATACCTGGATTCGGCTGTTGTCGCGGTCGGCCACGGCTATCATCCCGGGCCCCGGCACCGGGGGCGGTGCGGGCGGCGGAGGCAGAGGGGCGAAGGCGGCGGAGCGCGGGCTCATGAACTCGCCGGGGCCGTCGCCGGGCGAGCCGAGTGCGTGGACGAACGAGCCGTCGGCGCCGTCGAAGAACTGCATGCGGTTGTTGCCGCGGTCGGCCACGGCGATCAGGTCGCCGTCCGGCGACCACACTGCGGAGCCCGGCCGGACGAACTGCCCCTCGCCGTCGCCCTCCTCCCCGAACGCAAAGGCGAGCGAGCGGTTGGCGGCGTAGAACACCTGGACGCGGTGGTTCTCGCGGTCGGCCACGGCGATCAAGGCGCTGTCGGGCGAATACGACACGGACATTGGATGGTCGAACTGCCCCGTGCCGTTGCCGGTCGACCCGAACCCTGTCTCGAATGTGCCGTTGGCGCGGAACACCTGGACGCGGTCGTGGTGCGTGTCGGCGACGGCGATGCGCAAGCCGTCGGGCGACCAGGCGACGTCCGCGACCCTCCCGAACTCCCCCGAGCCGTTGCCGTACGCCCCGAGCTTGTAGGCGAACGTGGCGCTGGCGGGGCCGACGTCGAACACCTGGACGCGGCCGTTGCCGCGCTCGGCGACGGCGAGCAGGTCGCCGTCGGGCGAATATGCCAAGGACTGGGGCCTAAAGAACGACCCGTTGCCTTCGCCTTGTTGCCCGAACTCGAACGCGAACGTGGCGCTGGCGGGGCCGACATCGAACACCTGGACGCGGTGGTTCAGGTGGTCGGCCGCGGCTATGCGGTCGCCGTCCGGCGACCAGGCGGCGGCGTTCACGAGGCTAAAGTTTCCGGCGCCGGATCCCTCCGCCCCGAACGCAAAGGCGAACGTGCCGTCGGCGTTGAACACCTGTACGCGGTGGTTGCCCCTCTCGCCCACGGCGAACATGCCGCCGGCGTCGAACGGCGGGGGCGGCGGGGGCGGCACGAACGACACGGAACGCGGGCCGTCAAACTGCCCATTGGCCGAGCCGGACGTCGCCGCCCCGACCTTGAATGCCAGCGAGCGGTTGGCCGCGTGGAACACCTGGACGCGGTCGTTGCCCGTGTCGGCCACGGCGATCAAGCCGCCGCCGGGCGACCAGGCAACGGCGCCCGGGGCGTTGAGCTGCCCGTCGGCCGAGCCGGACGTCGCCGCCCCGACCTTGAATGCCAGCGAGCGGTTGGCCGCGTGGAACACCTGGACGCGGTCGTTGCCCGTGTCGGCCACGGCGATCAAGCCGCCGCCGGGCGACCAGGCAACGGCGCCCGGGGCGTTGAGCTGCCCGTCGGCCGAGCCGGACGTCGCCGCCCCGACCTTGAATGCCAGCGAGCGGTTGGCCGCGTGGAACACCTGGACGCGGTCGTTGCCCGTGTCGGCCACGGCGATCAAGCCGCCGCCGGGCGACCAGGCAACGGCGCCCGGGGCGTTGAGCTGCCCGTCGGCCGAGCCGGACGTCGCCGCCCCGACCTTGAATGCCAGCGAGCGGTTGGCCGCGTGGAACACCTGGACGCGGTCGTTGCCCGTGTCGGCCACGGCGATCAAGCCGCCGCCGGGCGACCAGGCAACGGCGCCTGGGGCGTTGAGCTGCCCGTCGGCAGGGCCCCGCATCCCAAACTTGCCGGCGAACGTACCGTCGGGGCCGAACACCTGGACGCGGTCGTTGCCCGTGTCGGCCACGGCGATCAAGCCGCCGCCGGGCGACCAGGCAGCGGATCCAGGCTGGTCGAACTGCCCGTCGGCCGTACCCCGCATCCCAAACTTGCCGGCGAACGTACCGTCGGGGCCGAACACCTGGACGCGGTCGTTGCCCGTGTCGGCCACGGCAAACATGCCGGGCAGGGGCGTAACCGGCGGCCGGAGCGGGGCAAAGTCGACTGAGCGTGGGTACTTGAACAGCCCGTTAGCCTTGCCGGTCGTCTGCACCGGAAAGTCGAACGTGCCGTTGGCATGGAAGACCTTGATAGTATTCTCATCGGAGTCGGCCACGGCGATGCGCTCGCCGTCGGGCGACCAGGCGGCGGAGCGGGGATTGTCTAATCTCTCAATGCCAGACCCCTGTCTTCCGAACTCGCGATCAAAGTCGCCATAGGCGCCGAATACCTTAACCTTTGCTGCGAGGGTTTCGACCAAGGCGATTAGGTCGCCCGACGGCGAAAACGACGCGGACTCCGGCTCATTATACTGTTCATCGCCCTTGCCATGCGATCCTAGAATTCCCATGAATGTGCCGTCGGGGCGAAAGAACTTGACATCGCCGTCGGTACGCTCCTCGGCCACGGCGATCAGGTCGCCCGACGGCGAAAAGTCGACATGGAATGGAAGGTGAAGTGAACCGTTGCCCGCACCCTGCCCAAAAGTATGGCTGAAGGTGCCGTCGGATCCAAAAACCGAGACGCGGTCATTATCCCAGTCAGCCACGGCGATCAAGTCGCCTGACGGCGACCAATCGACGGATCTCGGGCTGTAAAGACTACCGTCGACGGATCCTCGCTCTCCGAACCGAACATCAAAGTCGCCGTTGGCATGGAAGACCTGGATGCGGTGGTTGCCCGTGTCGGCCACAGCGATGCGAGTGCCGTCGGGCGACCAGGCGGCGAATAATGGCCGGCGCAATTCACCGTCACCTGTTCCATTCGTTCCGAAACTAAATGCGAACGTGCCGTTGGCATGGAAGACATTGATGCGATGGTTGCCGCTGTCGGGTATGGCCAATGCACCCGACCCGACCGCGCGGACGAACGGCGCGGCGGAGGGATCGGAACTGCCCGTTACCGCAGCGGTGGTGGCAGCGGCAACGGCGGGCGGAGGTGCCCGTTGCAGAGAGAATGGCGGCGGCTCACGCATGCCGAGATCGGGTGGCGGTGGAAGCGAAGCGTGGCGTTGCACATGGGCGACATGCCCGCCGCCGCCAACGCCCGGCGATGCAAACTTGCCGATAAGTGTGCCGTCGACGCTGAACGCCTGCACGCGGTCGTTGCTGGTGTCGGCCACGGCGATCATGCGGCCTGACGGCGACCAAGCGGCGGATCGGGGCCCGTCGAACTGCCCGTCGCCCGTACCATTTATTCCGAAACTACGATCGAACGTTCCGTCGGGCCAGAATACCTGCACGCGGTTGTTGCCCGTGTCGGCGACGGCGATCATGCCGTCGGGCGACACGGCGACCCCTGCCGGCGACGAGAACTGCCCCTCGCCGGAGCCCGACGAACCGAACACGAAGGCGGGATCGCCGTCGATATGGAATACCTGCACGCGGTTGTTGCCCGTGTCGGCGACGGCGATTATATGATCTCGGCCCATGGCAATCCCGGCCGGCGACGAGAACTGCCCCTCGCCGGAGCCCGACGAACCGAACACGAAGGCGGGATCGCCGTCGATATGGAATACCTGCACGCGGTTGTTGCCCGTGTCGGCGACGGCGACCATTCCGCCCGACGGGACGAATGCAATAGAACGCGGCCCGTCAAGCTGCCCAATGCCGGCGCCGGACGAGCCGAACGTGCCGGCAAATGTACCGTTGACAAAGACCTGCACGCGGTTGTTGCCCGTGTCGGCGACGGCGATTGTGCCGTCGTGATACACGGCAACGCCCTCCGGCGACAAGAACTGCCCGTCGCCGGAGCCCTCCGACCCGAAGGCAAAGGCGGGCGTGCCGTTGGAATGAAAGACCCGTATAGTATGAGCATCCGTGTCGGCGACAGCGATCATGTCAAGGCGCAGGCTCCTTGGATCCGACACCTCGGATGAGCTGCCATACACGGCCGCGGGGATCGCCGCCAACAGGCCCGCGGCGACAACGGCCGCGATCAGCGGGAACTGTAGACCGGCCATGGGGCGACGCCGAACTGCATGTACTTAACTGTGCCGGCCCTCGGCCGCGGCCGGCACGGGACACCGCCGCCCGGCAGGGGCAAAACCTCAAGCCCAAAGCCCACCTGCGCCGCGTGCGAGCCAGTGAATTCCCGCCACCCGTCACGGCGGCATGCTGCACTCGGCACTATACGTCACGTGCTGGACGATCGCATACGTCACGTGCTGGACGATCGCCCGACTGTCCGCAGGTCGCCATGCGAGACCAGGTTCAGCCGGAACCACAGCGGCGCCTCCTGGCCGCCCCCGAGCCCGTCGGCCACGGCCGTCCCATCGGCAAGCGGCACATAGTCGGAGGCGGCCCCGTCCGCGCGCACCTCGGTAACCGACGCGGGCAGGCCGCCGCTCCACGGGGTCGCAGTGAGATTGACATGCGCGAACGGCGCCGAGCCCGAGTTGACGACGACCTGCCGGACGGGATCCGAATGCCTGCCTGTCTGTACGCTCGCGCGCAGATTGGGCGCCCCGACGCTCACCGAGCACGTATCCACCACGGGCGGGGGCGCCCGCTCGGACAGGGCCGTGCCGAACAGGGTAAGGTGGTACGTGTAGATGATCTTGTCGCCGTCCGCCGAGTCCATCTGGCACTCGCCGGCGCCGCCCAGGTGGCGGTGGACCCTGGCCGCGTCGTCGGCCGCGCAGGCCTGGTCGATCGGCGTAATCGTGCCGCCGCCCGCGCCGCCCTCGATGTAGAACGCGCGGCCCCCCGCCTGGCCCTCTAGGAGTATTCGGACGGGCATGTCAAACGTGACGCGGCCCGATGCGGCGCCGACCTCGACGACCCGCTGGAGCGTGACGCGGCCCGACCCCTCGTACGCAAGCGCGCCCTGCACCCGCGCATCGTCCGGCACGTCAACGGCGACATGCAGGGCAAGCCGGCCGCCGGCCGGCACATGCGCGGCCCCCACACTGGGCGGGAACGTCACCGTGGCGAACGACACGGCCACGGACGTTTCTGCCGGCGGGAATGTCACCACGCTTGCCGCCGAGCCGTCAAGCGGCGGGCCGCCTGGGCCCGCAAGCCCCGCCACGTCAATGGTCAGGTTTGCCGCATGGCCGGCATGGGTAAGGTTCAGCGGGCCGGCATGGACGCGCGGCTCAATGACAATGGTCACCGGCGCGGGCGGGGCCGTGCCGTTGGCCGGCCCCAGATCACACTCCGTTAGGTCGGCGCCCACGCAAATCACCGGCGCCGGCGGGGCCGGCGGCGGGGCCGTGCCGTTGGCCGGCGGCACGACGGCGGGCGGCGGGGCCGTGCCGTTGGCCGGCGGCACGACGGCGGGCGGCGGGGCCGTGCCGTTGGCCGGCGGCACGACGGCGGGCGGCGGGGCCGTGCCGTTGGCCGGCGGCACGACGGCGGGCGGCGGGGCCGTGCCGTTGGCCGGCGCGGGCGGCGGGGCCGTGCCGTTGGCCGGCGGCACGACGGCGGGCGGCGGCGGCTGCGGCTGCGGCAGGGCCGTGATAGCATGGACGCCCGTCACCGCAAAGTGCGACACTCCAATCTGGCCGACGGCGGGGGCGCAAGAGACCGCATAGGTAACATTCTGATACATGTCTCCAACGTAACCCGACGTGGCGCCGCCCGGGGGCAAGTCGACCCTGAGCGACATGTACGCGGAATTGCCATCTGCCGTCACCGGCACAGCAACCTCACCATCCAACGGAGTCCAAGAGCTGCCGGCGAGCACACTGGTGACATTTGCCGGCGCAACGACCGCACCCGTGCCGTCGAGCCAATCACCCGCCGAGATCGAGGCCGCGTCAATCGGCAACGAGCCTGCATTGCGCAATTCCTGCGAGAATGCAGCCGATTGGCCGCCCCACCGCACCGCACCCCAGTCAATCGACGGCGCGGCAAGGGCTGCCCCGCATATGTCCGGCGGCGGCAATGGGCCTAACGGCCGCTGCCCGCCAACGGTTCCCTCCGACCCAAACGAGAAGAGAAATGCGCCGTTTTGGTGAAAGACCGAGACACGGTGGTTGCCGGTGTCGGCGACATATGTCCTAAAGTAGGCGCCCGTTGCGGCGCCCTCCGGCGACAAAAGCTGCCCGTCACCGGAGCCTTCCGATCCTACCGCCGATGTAAACCTGGTGCCGGTGTATAATTGAACGCGGTGGTTGCCGGTGTCGGCGACGGTGGTATAACTCCGGCCATTGTTCGCTGATCGTGGGCCATCAAACTGCCCGTCTCCAGTGCCATTCGTCCCTATTACACGGTCAAACGAGCCGTCGAAAGAAAAGTACTGGATGCGGTGGTTGCCGGTGTCGGCGATGAAAAGATCATCGAAACGGTCCATACCGACACCCCCCGGCGACAAGAACTGCCCGTCGCCGGAGCCCTCCGAACCGAAGGCGAAGGCAAATGTGCCGTTGCGGTGGAAGGCCTGAACGCGGTGGTTGCCGGTGTCGGCGACGACGATCTTGCTACCACTGCGGCGCGTGGTGACATCCTCCGGCGACAAGAACTCGCCCTCGCCGGAGCCCTCCGAACCGAAGGCGAAGGCAAATGTGCCGTTGATATGAAAGACCTGAACGCGGTGGTTGCCGGTGTCGGCGACGACGATCCTGCTCCGGTTTATGTTGGTACTCTTGGTCACCTCGACACCCCCCGGCGACAAGAACTCGCCCTCGCCGGAGCCCTCCGAACCGAAGGCGAAGGCAAATGTGCCGTTTGGGTGGAAGGCCTGAACGCGGTGGTTGCCGGTGTCGGCGACAAAGACAATACCGTTGTTGTGCACTGATATGCTACTAGGCGACTTGAATAGCACATCGGCGGACGGCGGCGTCACTTGGGCACCGGCCTCATGGGCGGACATGGCCGACGCGAGTGCCACTAGGGCGGCGCCGGCAAGCAACGGCAGGCCCGACCGCAGACGAAACACGCATGGGCGCCCGCTATGGTAGGTTATAAGTCCGGCTGGACCGCCGAGTCGCGCCAGCGGGCACGCCGCGCCGCCGCGGCCGATGCCGCAACTGCCGCCGCCGCCGGTTCTGCTCAAAATTCGTGCTCGCCGCGGTTTCTTAATCGGCCAGCGCCGCGCGGCGCGCGGCTGCGCAAGAGGCTGGCGTTTTTGGGCCGGTGCTGGATCGGCATCGCGCGCTATTGCAACGGCGCCCTCCTCCAGCCCACTCCGCATTCGCCTTCAAAAGATCGAATGCGGCTCGAGGCGCGCGGCTGCGCGGATCGTCGTTCTAAGCAGATGGGGCGCCTTAAACAGTAATATTACCACCAAAATTTTGCCGGTCGTCGTGGCGGAGCAGGTCCTTAGTTTCACGGGAAAGCGCGGAACAATCCATGTCCGAAAGATCAACGAGTACGAGTACGAGGCGATGTCCGTCTCGAAGGACGGCGAATGGCACAGGATCGCGTTCATCGTGGGCCAGTGGCTCTGCGGCTGCAAGGGGTTTGCGCACACGTGCCGGGCGTGCAAGCACATCGCCGCGATGAAAAAGCTGTACAGCCCCGCAACGCCCCCGATGCGGGCGCCGAGGGCGCGCTGGCGGGTGAGCCGAAGAAGACGGCGCATCATCGGCATGCCCAGTATCCGGTGCTGCTTTTGCAGGTCGACGAATTTCAGGCCGTCGTTCGTCAGGCACAACAAATACCGCAGCGTGCAGGCCTGCCGCTGCCTGGCAGAGCCCTGCAAGAGGCGCTTTACGCCCGAGGACGGGTTCAAGGGAAGGACGTACACGCCCAGGGACATCTGGACGGCGCTCGGGGACAGGGCCTGCTGCAAAAAGGTCCGCGACATACTCGATTCCATAGCCAAAAACAACCGTCGGCCGCGCCGATCGACGCTGCACTACTGGTTCGTGTACTACCCGCGCATGGTCACCCCGTACCTCATGTCGCTCGACCTCTTCATGTCCGAGACCATGTACACCGACGAGATAATCGTCTACATCAACGGGATAAAGTGCGCGATCTTTACGACGTCGGACGGGGGGTCGCGGCTGCTGACGGCGCACCAGATAGGGCGGAACAAGGGGTCGCACGACGTCGCGCCCATGTTTCGGATGGACATGGCCGTGAGGGGAACCGTCCCGTCCCTGGTAAAGAGCGACGGGGCCAAGAACTTTGCCAGCGCCCACGAGCGCGTGTTCAGGTACAACGCCGAGGGCAAGCCGTCGATGCACACAAGGCACACCCACCTGGACGGCGACGCCAACACGAACCTCAAGGAGCGCGACAACGACACGCTGAGGGACTTTGTAGAGTCGTGCAGGGGGCTGAAGCGCCTCGACACGACGTACATCGGGCTGTACCAGATACACTTCAACGCCGCAAGGTCGCACACGGGGATAGGCGGGCTGCGCCCCATGGAGGCGGCGGGGGTCGGCTTTGAGCATCCCGACAAGTGGTTCGCACTCATCGCGAATGCGGCGGACTACAACAACGCAGTCAAGCTTGGGGAAATAAAGCCGGCCGCTGAGACCCCGCCGCTCCAGTCGGGGTTTCAGGCGCGGCTGGAGTAGCGCACGTCGGCGGCGCGCGATCGATCAATTAAGGGCAGGCCCATGGGCACGAATTTTGAGCAGAACCGCGGCCGCAGGTCAGCAGGCAACGCGGACGAGTAGGCAGGCCAGCCGAAAAATTCAAGCCGCGCGGCTGGCACCGCCGGGCTACGGCAACGGGTAGTATGAAACCGAATACGGAAAGCCAAAAACCCCGTCCGGGAACAAGCCGCGCTGCCCCCCCTCAACTGACGCTATTATACGCCGCCAGCCGTCGTCGATACTCGAGCCGACCTTGAAGGCGAACGAGCCGTCGTCGACGTTGAACGCACGGACGACCTGGCTGAACCGATCGGCCACGAGGATATGGTCGCCGTCGGGCGACCAGGCGATGCCCTGCGAAGTCCAATGAATATTCCCGTCGCCGCCGGCCACGTTCGGCGTCCCGCACGTGATAGTGCGGTCGACGGTGCCGTTGAGGTGGAAGGCGTAGATGCACGGTGGCCAGCCGGTAAACACAGCTAGCCGGTCGCCCGACGGCGACCATGCGAATGACCTGGTATACCAGTCGTACTCGTGATCGGGTATCTCACTACCGTTAAACCCGGCGTCCCGCGTGCCGTTGGCGTAAAAGACATCGGTGCGGTTTACGTTGTGACCCGCGGCGATGCGGGATCCGTCGGGCGACCAGGCGAGATGAATCACGCCCCACATCTGCCCCGGGAACTCACCAGCCTTGCCGAACTCATACGCGAAGGTGCCGTTGGGGTGGAAGACCTGGACGAGATTGTTGCCAGTGTCGGCCACGGCAATCATGCCGTCGGGGCCGACGGAGGTGCCGAGCGGCCCCGAGAAGTTTCCGTTGCCGGATCCCTCCGACCCGAACTTGAAGTCAAAGGTGCCGTTGGCATGGAAAACCAGGATGCGGTGCCTACTGGTATCGGACACGACGATGCGGGATCCGTCGGGCGACCAGGCGGCGGATGAGATCAAGGCGCCCCGGAGCCCAAACTCCCCGCGGGGCGGCCCGGGCATATCAGACTGGGCGAACTTGTAGGCGAACGTGCCGTTGGGGTGAAACACCTGGATGCGGTCGGTATAATCGGCCACCACAAACATGCCTGGCGGCGGCGGCGGCGGCGGCGGCGGCGGGGCGAACGCGGCGGAGGTCGGGCCCATGAACTCGCCGTGGCCGGAGCCGGGCGAGCCGAACGCATGGACGAACGAGCCGTCGGCGGCGTCAAAGAACTGCATGCGGGTGTTGGCGCTGTCGGCCACGGCGATCAAGTCGCCGCCGGGCGACCAGTCGGCTGAGAACGGCCGGATGAACTGCCCCGTGCCGTTGCCCTCCTCCCCGAACGCGAATGCGAACGTGCGGTTGGCCACATGGAACACCTGGACGCGGTGGTTCTCGCGCTCGGCGACGGCGATCAAGTCGCCGTCCGGCGAGTACGCCACGGACATTGGGTTGTCGAACTCACCCGTACCGTTGCCGGTCGACCCGAACCCCGTCCCCGTCTCGAACGTGCCGTTGGCGTAAAAGAACTGGACGTGGTCATGATGCGCGTCGGTGACGGCGATGCGGGATCCGTCAGGCGACCACGCGACATCCGCGACCCGGCCGAACTGTCCAGACCCGTTGCCGTACGCACCAAACTTGTACGCATACTCTCCATTGGCGGCGTAGAACACCTGGATGCGGCCGTTGCCGCGTTCGGCGACGGCGAGCATCGTGCCGTCCGGCGAATAGGCCACGGCCTGGGGGTGGACGAACGACCCGTTGTCGGAGCCAAGCTGCCCGAACTTGAACGCGAGCGAGCCGTTGTCCGCGTGGAACACCTGGACGCGGTGGTTCCGAAAGTCGGCCGCGGCGATGCGCAAGCCGCCGGGCGACCAGTCGACGTCGTTCACGCGGCTAAAGTTTCCGGCGCCGGGTTCATTTCCCCCTAACGAAAAGGCGAACGTGCCGTCGGCGTTGAACACCTGGACGCGGCTGTTAACACGCTCGCCCACGGCAAACATGCCGCCGGCATTGAGCGGCGTGGCCGGCGGGGGCGGCGGGGGCGGCGCGAACGACACGGAACGCGGGCCGTCTAACTGCCCGTCGGCCGAGCCGGACGTCGCCGCCCCGACCTTGAATGCCAGCGAGCGGTTGGCCGCGTGGAACACCTGGACGCGGTCGTTGCCCGTGTCGGCCACGGCGATCAAGCCGCCGCCGGGCGACCAGGCGACGGCGCCGGGGGCGTTGAGCTGCCCGTCGGCCGAGCCGGACGTCGCCGCCCCGACCTTGAATGCCAGCGAGCGGTTGGCCGCGTAAAAGACCTGGACGCGGTCGTTGCCCGTGTCGGCCACGGCGATCAAGCCGCCGTCGGGCGACCAGGCGACGGCGCCGGGGGCGTTGAGCTGCCCGTCGGCCGAGCCGGACGTCGCCGCCCCGACCTTGAATGCCAGCGAGCGGTTGGCCGCGTGGAACACCTGGACGCGGTCGTTGCCCGTGTCGGCCACGGCGATCAAGCCGCCGCCGGGCGACCAGGCGACGGCGCCGGGGGCGTTGAGCTGCCCGTCGGCCGAGCCGGACGTCGCCGCCCCGACCTTGAATGCCAGCGAGCGGTTGGCCGCGTAAAAGACCTGGACGCGGTCGTTGCCCGTGTCGGCCACGGCGATCAAGCCGCCGTCGGGCGACCAGGCTGCCGATCCAGGCTGGTCGAACTGCCCGTCGGCCGAGCCCCGCATCCCAAACTTGCCGGCGAACGTGCCGTCGGGGCCGAACACCTGGACGCGGTCGTTGCCCGTGTCGGCCACGGCGATCAAGCCGCCGCCGGGCGACCAGGCTGCCGATCCAGGCTGGTCGAACTGCCCGTCGGCCGAGCCCCGCATCCCAAACTTGCCGGCGAACGTGCCGTCGGGGCCGAACACCTGGACGCGGTCGTTGCCCGTGTCGGCCACGGCAAATATGCCGAGCAGGGGCACAACCGGCGGCCGGAGCGGCGCAAAGTCGACCGTGCGGGGATATTTGAACTCCCCCTCGTCACTGCCCGACGACCCTACCTCAAAGTCCAGCGTGCCGTTGGTATGAAAGACCCTGATCTTGTCGCGATCGGTGTCGGCCACGGCGATGCGGTCGCCGTCGGGCAACCAGACGGCGGCGCGGGGCGCTTCAAAATCATCCCTAGTACGCCCATATTCGCCAAACGCGTAGCCAAAATCGCCATAGGCGCCGATCACCTCAATCCGCGGGTCGTCAGGGTCGGCCATGGCGATCAGGTCACCGGACGGAGAAAACGACACGGACTCGGTTACGGCATACTCCTCGTCACCTGATCCATGCGATCCAAGAACACCAACGAACGTGCCGTCGGGCCGGAAAAACTGTACGGGGTCAGACGACGTGATCGGCAAGTTGATCGCCGCAATCAGGTCACCCGACGGGGAAAAGTCAACGTAAAACGGCTGCTTAAGAGCACCGTCGCCGGAGCTCGCCGACCCGAACACATGACTGAATGTGCCGTCGGATCCAAAAATCGCGACGCGGTCGTTGCCCGTGTCGGCGACGGCGATCGTGCGGCCCGACGGCGACCATGCGACGGATCTTGGATCGCTTAACTGCCCGTCGCCGGAGCCCCGCGACCCGAACTCGAAGTCAAACGTGCCGTCGGGATAAAAGACCTGGATGCGGTGGTTGCCCGAGTCAGCCACGGCGATGCGCATGCCGTCGGGCGACCAGGCGGCGGATTGCGGCACAGCGAACTCCTTCTCACCAGTGCCATTGCCATACGTTCCGAAACTGACCGCATGCGTACCATTTGCATGAAAGACATGGATGCGGTGGTTGTCGCGGTCGGGCACAACTAACGCACCAGACCCGGCCGCGCGGGCGGCGGCGGCCACGGTGGGCTCGGAACTGTTAGTCGCTACAATGGCGGCGGCCACGGCTGGCGGATCTACTCGTTGCAAAGAGAACTGGGGCGGCGGCATGCCCATGCCCAAATCGGGCGGCGGCATGCCCATGCCCAAATCGGGCGGCGGCATGCCCATGCCCAAATCGGGCGGCGGCATGCCCATGCCCAAATCGGGCGGCGGCGGGAATGAAGCGGCGCGCTGCACATGGACGACATTCCCGCCGCCGCCAACGCTAGGCGATGCGAACTTGTCGGCGAACGTGCCGTCGGGGCCGAACACCTGCACGCGGTCGTTGCCCGTGTCGGCGACGGCGATCGTGCGGCCCAACGACCACCATGCGACGGATCTGGGCCCGTTGAACTGCCCGTCGGCCGGGCCATTCGATCCGAAACTGACACTGAACACTCCGTCAGGCCGAAACACCTGCACGCGGTCGTTGCCCGTGTCGGCGACGGCGATCGTGCCGTCTGGTGATACAGCAACGCCCTCCGGCGACGAGAACTGCCCGTCGCCGGAGCCGGACAAGCCTAAACTGCGAATGAACATGCCGTCGATATGGAAGACCTGCACGCGGTCGTTGCCCGTGTCGGCGACGGCGATCGTATGATCGCGGCCCATGGCAATCCCGGCCGGCGACGAGAACTGCCCGTCGCCGGAGCCCTCAGACCCAAACACGAAGGCGGGATCACCGTCGATATGGAATACCTGCACGCGGTCGTTGCCCGTGTCGGCGACGGCGACCATCCCGCCCGACGGAACGAAGGCGATGGAACGCGGCCCGTCAAGCTGCCCTATGCCAGCGCCCGGCGAGCCGAACTTGCCGGCAAATGTGCCGTTGACAAAGACCTGCACGCGGTCGTTGCCCGTGTCGGCGACGGCGATCGTGCCGTCGTGATACACGGCAACGCCCTCCGGCGACGAGAACTGCCCGTCGCCGGAGCCCTCAGACCCGAAGGCAAAGGCGGGCGTGCCGTCGGGATGAAAGACCCGTATAGCATGAGCATCCGTATCGGCGACGGCGATCATGTCAAGCCGGAGACTCCCGGCTCCGGCGGCCTCGGCATGCGATGCACTACCCGACGCGGCTACGGGAACCGTTGCCAGCAGGCCCGCGGCGACAACGGCCACGAACAGCAGAACCTTCAGGCTGGCCACGCAGCACCCAAAAACCGCTTGCGTTTAACCCTGCCGGCCCGAATCCACTCCTGACACGGACACCGCCGTCGGCAGGGGCAAAAATTCAAGCCCGAAGCCCACCTGCGCCACATGCGAGCCAGTGAATTCCCACCACCCGTCACGGCGGCATGTTGCACTCGGCACTATACGTCACATGCTGGACGATCGCTCCGCCGCCCCGCAGGTCACCATGTGAGACTAGGTTCAGCCGAAACCACAGCGGCGCCTCATCCCCGCCCTCAAGCCCGCGGGCCACAACGGCCGTCCCGTCGACAAGCGCCGCGTAGCCGCCGCCCGGCCCCGCATCACTCCACTCGGTCGCCGACGCGGGAAGCACTGTTACTAAACCGGCAGCACCCCGCCACGGCGTTGCCGCAAGATCAATGCGTGCGAACGACAAGTTGCCCGAATTTGCAACAACCTGCAGTACGGGATCCGAATACTCGCCTAACCCTGCGCGAACTGGCAAGTCCGGCATGCCGAGGGTCACCGAACATGTGTAGAACACGGGCGGGGGCGTGGCCGGCGGGGGCGTGGCCGGCGGGGGCGTGGCCGTGCCGTTGGCCGGCGGGGGCGTGGCCGTGCCGTTGGCCGGCGGGGGCGTGGCCGGCGGGGGCGTGGCCGTGCCGTTGGCCGGCGGGGGCGTGGCCGTGCCGTTGGCCGGCGGGGGCGTGGCCGTGCCGTTGGCCGGCGGGGGCGTGGCCGGCGGGGGCGTGGCCGGCGGGGGCGTGGCCGTGCCGTTGGCCGGCGGGGGCGTGGCCGTGCCGTTGGCCGGCGGGGGCGTGGCCGTGCCGTTGGCCGGCGGGGGCGTGGCCGTGCCGTTGGCCGGCGGGGGCGTGGCCGTGCCGTTGGCCGGCGGGGGCGTGGCCGGCGGGGGCGTGGCCGGCGGGGGCACGCCAACGGATCCCTCCGACCCGAACGAAAAAGCAAAGCTGCCGTTGCTGTGAAAGACTTGGATACGGTGGTTGCCGGTGTCGGCGACGTATGTCCTAAAGTATGCACCCGTTGCGGCCCCCTCCGGCGACAAGAGTTGTCCCTCACCGGAGCCCTCCGACCCCACCGCCCGCTCAAACGTGGCGCCGGAGAACAATTGGGTGCGATTGTTGCCAGTGTCGGCAACAGTGGCAAAACCCCAGCCTACGTTAACTGATCGTGGGCCCACAAACTCCCCGTCGCCAGTGCCGTTCGTCCCTACTACCCTATACAAACTCCCCGTCGCCAGTGCCGTTCGTCCCTACTACCCTATAGAACATACCGTTGGGAAAAAATTGTTGGACACGGTGGTTGCCGGTGTCGGCGACGAAAAGATATTCACCATGGCCCATTCCGACACCGCCCGGCGACAAAAACTGGCCCTCGCCGGAGCCCTCCGACCCGAAGGCGAATTTGAAGGCGCCGTTGCGGTCAAAGACCTGGATGCGGTGGTTGCCGGTGTCGGCGACAAAAACGGTGTGGTTGTTGTGCACCGATATGCTACTGGGCGACTTGAACAGTACATCGGCGGGCGGCGGCATCACTTGGGCGCCGGCCTCATGTGCGGGCATGGCCGACGCGAGTGCCACTAGTGCGGCGCCGGCAAGCAACGGCAGGCCCGACCGCAGACGAAACACGCATGGGCGCCGCTACGGTAGGTTATAAGTCCGGCTGGACCGCCGAGTCGCGCCAGCTGGCGCGCCGCACCGCCGCGGCCGATGCCACAACCGCCGCCGCCGGCGCCGCCGCGTACATGCCAACCACGAGCGCGATTGCGGCCGCCCCGTACGCCACGACCTGCGCCTCCGACCCGGGATCGGCCAGCGCGACGACCTGGAGGGCGTACAGCATCGGCGCGAGCGCGAGGGCGGCGGCCTGCCGGAGCGCGGGGGCCTCGCGCACCAAGTCGGCCACGTGCGGGGAAAACAGGTAGTAGGCGGCGCCGAACGCCTCCATGAACCCCGAGCCTGCGCGCGTCGAGAGGAGCGTGCCGTCGCGGACCTCGCGTAGCGCCTGCACCTGCGGGGCCAGCTCCGTCCCGTACGCTGCCGTCGCGACAAGGCAGCCCGAGTCGTCCGCGGTGGCGGCCGCTTCTGAATCGGCGCCCGCGTCGACGCACCGCCCGTCGCGCGCTACCATTCCTTCGCCGCACTCTGGCGGGCCGCCGGCGCCGGCGGCGCGTTCAGATTCCTGCTGCAGGGCGCGTTCGTCGACGCACCCCGGATCGGCGCCGACCGCCTCGCAAATGTCCGCGTACTGCGGGTAAGCGTCGTCGAACCAGCCGCGGTACGCGCCGTCCTCGGCGTACCGCTCGACATAGTACGAGGCGTCGCGGCCCTCCTCGATCTCGAATTCCGCCGGGGGCGGGGGAGGGGCGGCGGACCCGGAGGCGGCGGCCGGATCGCCAGCGGGCCCCGCTGCCGCACCGTCGGCGGCAGCGTCGGGCGCGGGCGGCTCGGCGGAGCCGGCCGCCCGTTCCGCCCCGGCGCCGAGCGGCGCGGACGACGGCTTTGCTGGCGTTACGGCTGGCGCTCCCCTGCCGTACGTCTTGATCGCCTTCTCGCCGGTGCACTCCCCCTCCGTCCGCACCGTCTCCGATGCAGTCGAGACGCCGCGGCCGTCGATGGAGACGACCCTTATCGAGAATATGGTGTCCCCGCCGAGCGGCGCCTCGTAGACCGTCCGGCCGGGCAGTCCCTGCACTTCGGACTCCGAGGCCGTGACCGGGCCGGCGGACGACAGCACGGTGACGTCCGGCCGGCGAGCATCTTCGTTGACCGCTATGCGGATCGTGTCGTCGTCGCAGTCCCATGACACGGAATAGATGTCGACGGCCCCGGCGCCCGTCGCAAGCCCGCCTCCGCCCCCGCCGCCTCCGCCGCCTCCGCCGCCTCCGCCGCCTCCGCCGCCTCCAAACACGGCCGACGGGAAGCCGCCGCCGAACGACTGCGTGGGCTGCACAACTACAACCGGCGGCTCTGGCGGCGGGGGATCAGGCCTCTTGGAAACCCCGTCGAGCACTCTCAGGGTCTCCGCCGGGCCGTCGCCCGACGGGCCCGCTACAATCCGGTGGGCGGCGGTGTGGACAAACACTTGGCCGCCCGCCCGCTTGAGGACGAGGCTTGCGCCGTCTGGCACTGCAAAGACGGCCCTGCCCAGCAGCCCGGCAAAGTCGCCGGCGTCGCCCGCGCGCAGCGCATACGTAAACACGTACGTGGCGGTCCCGTTGCCCGACACGTAGGCGGCGGACCTGCCGGCCCCCGCGGCGCCAAGATCGAGGCGCGGCTCGCCGCCCTCGACCGCCACGCTGCGCGAGAGTGCCACCGTAATGTTGACCGTGTCGCCCGCCCCGTACGCGCCGGGATCCACCCGCACGCTGACCATCCGGGGCGACGCGTACACAAACAGCCCGCCCCCCTCCGAGAGCGATGCGTTTTCCGCCAGCGGCGGAAGCCCGAGGTCGGCATGGGCGCCGTGCAGGGGGCGCTGCTCCCCGTCCAGCCGCAGGCTCCCGTTCTCGTGGAAGACGGCGGCGGCCACCGTTACGTCGCCGGACGCCGGACGCAGCGAAGAGCCCCCCACGTAGTGCAGGTCGACCTCCCTGTCGGCCTCCCCCACCTCGTATGAAAAGATCAGCGACTCGGCAGATACCGAGCCGTCTGCGAGCACGGCCCCGCGGAAGAACGCCGGGTCCAGCGCCGCGCTGCCGCTTGTGTTCATGTCCATGTGCAGGTACGAGGCGGCGCCCAGGATACGCCCGGTGCTCACGGAGACCGGCGCCTCGCCACGGGCGCCGGCGGCCTGGGCCGCGGCGCCGCGGCCGACGCTCACGACCACGGTCTCGCTCATCTCCACTGTTATGGGGATGGCGGCGCCTGCCGTGTGGTGCCCGGCGGCGCCGGCCGGCGACCGAACATACTGCACGTACGGCGCGCCCTGCCCGTCTAGCAGTGGCGCCTGGGGGTGGCCCGCAAAGCGCGCCGCCCCGTCGGACAGGGCGGAGATCGACACGTTGCCGGTCGCGTTCGTCTTGGACGGAGGCCCGTCGAACTCTAGCACGTGCACGGCGGTTCCGTTGCCGGACAGGCCGGTCACGTTCCTGCCGCCGCCGGGGGCCAGCCGCAGGCCGGTGTAGTCCGCCGCGGCCGCTCCAATGCTGCCGTTGTAGACGACGGTCGCGTTGTTCGGGCCGATTACCGACGCGTTCACGAAAACGATGTCGCGCGTGCCGTTGCCGTCTGCCAGTGCGGCCGGCAGCGCGCGCGCATCCCCGTCGTGCGCAGGTGCGAGCAGGGCCGCGGCCGCCAGTGCTAGCGCGGCCGATGCGGCGGCGGCAACGGCAACGGCGCGGCGCCCGTGCGTTATGGTGCTACGCGCCGCGGCGCCGCGCCGAGCCCCCCGCATGCCGTCCACGCGGCGCCCCCAGGCCTGCATCTAATAAGTGTGGAAGGGCGGGCCGGGGGCGGAGCGCAGGGGCGGCGCCGCGCCGAGCTCCGCCCCGTTCCCCGCCCGCCCGCCCGTCCCCCTTCCGGATGCGGCGCGGGAAAGGCATTTTTACGCCCTGCATGCGGCGCGCGCATGGAAAAGTCCGTCGGCATCGCGGGAGGGGCGCTGGCGGCAGCGGCCGTCCTGATAGCGGTGTCCCTTGCGCTGGCCCCGCCCGCCGGCGCAGGCGCGCAGGACATGCGGGGGCAGTCGTCCCCGGCGCCGCCCGATCTGGAGGGCGCGCCGGGAGCGGCGGGCGCAGGCCAGGCGCAGGCGCAGGCGCAGGCGCAGGCGCAGGCGCAGGCGCAGGCGCAGGAGGCCTCGGCCGGCGCGGGCATCCCCGGCGGCATCAGCGGCGCGCTGCCGCTCACCGAGATATTCGACATGGTCGAGGAGGGGACGGTCCGCGTCGAGGTCCGCCGCCCGCCGTCCGTCGTCAGCCCCGTCAGCGGCGTCGGCTCGGGGATCGTCTTCGACCAGAGGGGCAACATCGTCACCAACGCGCACGTCGTAGAGGGCGCCGACCGCATCATCGTGACGTTCCTCGACGGCCGCTCGTACAACGCCGAGGTCGTCGGGGCCGACCCGTACACCGACATCGCGGTCGTCAGGGCCGGCGGCGAGGGCGGCGTGGACAGCAGGCTCCGCCCGCTGCGGCTCGGGGACTCGGCCAACCTGAGGGTCGGCGAGCCGATCGCCGCCATAGGCAACCCGTTCGGCCTGTCCGGCTCGATGACGGCGGGGATCGTCAGCCAGCTCGGCAGGCTCCTGCCGGCTCACGGCGCCTTCCAGATGCCCGACATAATACAGACCGACGCGGCGATCAACCCCGGCAACTCGGGCGGGCCGCTCCTGAACATGCGCGGGGAGGTTGTCGGGATAAACACGGCCATACGGTCCGAGACGGGCGAGTTCGCGGGGGTCGGATTTGCCGTCCCGTCGCAGACGGTCGCAAAGATTGTCCCCGTGCTCATACGCGACGGCGGGTACAGGCACCCGTGGATAGGCGTGTCGGGGACGGACATAGACCCCGACACGGCCGACGCGATCGGCCTCGAGGACACGCGCGGGTTCATGGTCGTGACCGTCGTCGAGGGCAGCCCCGCCGACAGGGCGGGGCTGCGCGGCTCGTCAGGGACCGTGGCCGTGGACGGCCCCGGAGGGGACGAGAGGCCGGCCGGCGGCGACGTCATTACGGCCGTCGACGGGATCGAGGTGCGGCGCATAAGCGACATACTCGTTCACCTGCAGAGGGCAAAGTCGGTCGGCGACGAGCTCGTGCTCGACATACTCCGCGACGGCAGGTCGACGTCGCTCGTCGTCGTCCTCGGCGACAGGCCGATGTCGGGGCAGGCGGACCCCGAGTAGGCGGCGGGGCGCAGCGGCCGCGGCGCGGGGCGCCGGCCCCGCCCCGCCGCGGGCCCGCGGCCCTAGCGCGGCGTGCGCCCGCGTACGGCGCAGCCCGGCCACAGCAGGAACGGGCCGCGCCGGAGGCCGCTGCCAGCTGCGGCAAGGCCGCTAGGTTAACCGGCGGCGCCGGCGCGCATGCCGACGTGTCAAGGTGGCCGGCGACACTAGGCGCTGAGGCGGGCTGGACAGGGGCGGATCCGGGCCGGCCGGGGGGCCCGTGAAGACTTTACGGACTTTTTTCGGTCGGGGGCCGATCGGCGAGGTTCGGGGAGGGCCGTGAAGACTTTACGGACTTTTTTCGGTCGGGGGCCGATCGGCGAGGTTCGGGGCGCGGAGGCGGGCTGGACAGGGGCGGATCCGGGCCGGCCGGGGGGCCCGTGAAGACTTTACGGACTTTTTTCGGTCGGGGGCCGATCGGCGAGGTTCGGGGAGGGCCGTGAAGACTTTACGGACTTTTTTCGGTCGGGGGCCGATCGGCGAGGTTCGGGGCGCGGAGGCGGGCTGGACAGGGGCGGATCCGGGCCGGCCGGGGGGCCCGTGAAGACTTTACGGACTTTTTTCGGTCGGGGGCCGATCGGCGAGGTTCGGGGAGGGCCGTGAAGACTTTACGGACTTTTTTCGGTCGGGGGCCGATCGGCGAGGTTCGGGGCGCGGAGGCGGGCTGGACAGGGGCGGATCCGGGCCGGCCGGGGGGCCCGTGAAGACTTTACGGACTTTTTTCGGTCGGGGGCCGATCGGCGAGGTTCGGGGAGGGCCGTGAAGACTTTACGGACTTTTTTCGGTCGGGGGCCGATCGGCGAGGTTCGGGGCGCGGAGGCGGGCTGGACAGGGGCGGATCCGGGCCGGCCGGGGGGCCCGTGAAGACTTTACGGACTTTTTTCGGTCGGGGGCCGATCGGCGAGGTTCGGGGAGGGCCGTGAAGACTTTACGGACTTTTTTCGGTCGGGGGCCGATCGGCGAGGTTCGGGGCGCGGAGGCGGGCTGGACAGGGGCGGATCCGGGCCGGCCGGGGGGCCCGTGAAGACTTTACGGACTTTTTTCGGTCGGGGGCCGATCGGCGAGGTTCGGGGAGGGCCGTGAAGACTTTACGGACTTTTTTCGGTCGGGGGCCGATCGGCGAGGTTCGGGGCGCGGAGGCGGGCTGGACAGGGGCGGATCCGGGCCGGCCGGGGGGCCCGTGAAGACTTTACGGACTTTTTTCGGTCGGGGGCCGATCGGCGAGGTTCGGGGAGGGCCGTGAAGACTTTACGGACTTTTTTCGGTCGGGGGCCGATCGGCGAGGTTCGGGGCGCGGAGGCGGGGCCGCCAAGGGCGAATCAGGGCGGGCGGGAGCAGGTGCCGGGCCGATCGAGTGCGCGCATTGCCTGAGCGACAAGCACGGACTCCCCGACATGCGAATTAGGGCGGGCGGGAGCAGGTGCCGGGCCGATCGAGGGCGCCCACTGCCCAAAGCAGGCGGGCAGGCATCCGTGCGCGGCAGGGGCGGCGGCAGTACGCACAGGATTCCAAGCGCATCGAGCGCCGCGGGTCCTAGCCACGGGACGCTTTGCCGCCAGGCCGGCCCGGATCCGGTGCCTGCGCCGGCCGGCCCGCCGCCAGGTAGGGCCGAACCAGCGGCAGCGCAAGCTCGTACAGGCCGCGATCGCTCCTGTAGACCACTCCTTTTTCTTCTAGGCGCCTCAGGCGCGTGGAGACTGTCCCCTTGCTGGCGCCAGCTGCCTTTAGGATCGAGGCGAACCGCATGTCGGCATCGGGGATCGCAGCCATGCGGCGCAGCGTGTCCTTCTCGCCCGGCCCAAGGCCCGCCGCATGCTGCTCAAAAAAGTCGTCGTTGAGGCTGCAGAGTATCTCCCCCCTCACGGCCTTGTAGTCGCGCAGGCCGATGCCGCCCTTGTCGACCCGCCGCAGAACTTCGGACGCAAAGAACTGGACAAAGTACGGGTGGCATCCGGTGTCCATGATCAGCGCATCCACCAGCGCGGGCGAAAATTTGCGGCCGGTCCCGTCCAAGGGCCGCAGCAGCGCCTTTTTCGCATCGGAGTCGGCAAGGCTGGTCACCCTCACCAGCTTGAACATGCGCTCGGTGTAGGAGCGGCCCCTTTTGACGCCCCTTGTCAGGGACGGAAGGCCGGCCAGGACGACGGGGTATACGCATCCCTGCCTCTGCACCTCGTTGATCGCGGCAAGAAAGTCGCCAAGGGCGTCCTGCCTGCCGCCTGCGCCGTCGACCGCATGGAATTCGTCTAGCAGCAGGACGGCCCCCTCGTAACCAAGCTTCCTTATTGCCCCCCAGTTGTTCGCGAAATAGTCGACAAGGTCGTCGGCCATCGCCTCGCCCGAGCCGCCGCCGCCGCCGCCGCGCGGCCGCCCGCGGCCAAGGCAGGGCACGCCGGCGGCCGGCAGCTCGGGGCGGCGGCCGGCCTGGCGCAGCCCCGCCTTTGCCTCCTCCGCCCGCGGCGCAGCCTCGACTGCGCAGCAAAGCGCCCTCTTCAGGCCCGATGCGAACCTGCCAGGATCAGAGTCTCCGGGCCCGCACATGCGCCTTGGCACGGGCAGGAACTTTTCGCCGCGGCACATCGACGCGAACCTGCCCAGCAGGACGGTCTTGCCGACCCCCCGCAGCCCGTACAGCAGGACGTTCTTTACGTTGCCGCCGCTGGCGTATCGCAGCACGGCGTCGAACACGTCCAGCTCCCTCTCGCGCCCCGCCAGGTACGGCGGATCGGCGCCAGCGCATGGGCGGAAGGGGTTGGGGCGGCAGTGCATGCCGGCCCGCGTCGCCTGCCGCCTATAATGGTGATCGCCGCGGGAAGAAGGGGCGGGCGCGTCCAGCAGCGGGGCCCCTCCAGCCCGCGCAAGAGGGCGCGAGGCTGCGGCCCTGCGCGCCCCAGGCGCCGGCGCTGGTCGTACGCGACGGAGCGGAACCGGGACGGCGTGTCAGGGTTGTCGACGAAGCGCCGCAGCTCGTTCCTGTTGTCCCTGTCCAGATCGTCGGCCCTGACCCTCTCCGTCGACGCCTCGCCGAGCGCCGCGTCCAGCCTGCCAGTCAGTATCCCAATCTCGGCCTGCGCGAAGGCCAGGGCGAACGACAGCTCGGCGATACTCGCGCCGGCGGCCTTCCTGTACCGCCCAAACGCATCTCCGACCCGGTCCAGCCTCGTCAGCGCGCCCTCCAGCATGCGCCGCAGCAGGCCCGAGTCGGTTGGGGGCGCGGCGTCAGGATTCTGCCGCCCCTCCTCCTCGTCCGCGACGCGGCTCCGCCCGCCCACGCTACCCGCCGGGCGGCAGGGCGGCAGGGCGCCTTGGCCATATTAATCTATGAAAGTTTTATGGCTTTTAAGCGGCCTCCGCAGGGGGGAGTCGTGTGCGGAAGATGGCAGAGCGACGCCACCGAGTTTACCGTGGGCGTAAACTATGTGGAGGGGAGGGGCTACCAGAGCACAATCCCAAAGCCCGTCGCAGACCTGCTGGGGCTTGAGGGTAGCATTACCTTCAAAGTGTCCGGCAGGAACGTCATGGTCGTGTCTGGCAGGGTCCCCGCCGCGGCGGGGCGCGGCCCGCCGCCCGGCCGCCCTGATCGCGCCGGGCCGGCCGCGGGGCCGCGCGAGTCGACCCCGTCCGCGCTTGCCGGCGCCTCCCCGCCCCCCGCAAGGAGGCTCAGGCGCCTGCGCGGGTCGGCGCCCATGCGCGACCTGCTGCGCGAGACGCGCCTCTCGCCGCTGGACATGGTAAGCCCCCTGTTCGTGCAGGAGGGCCTCTCTGCCAGGGCCGAGGTCGACTCGATGCCGGGCGTGTACAGGGTCCCCGTCTCCGAGGCGGCCGCCGAGGCAGGCGACGCGCTAGCGGCCGGCGTGCCGGCCGTCATGGTGTTCGGCATACCGTCGTCAAAGGACGACGAGGGGTCCCAGGCGTACGACGACGGAGGCGTCGCGCAGTCGGCGATATCGGCCATCCGCGCGGCCCACGGCGACCGCATAGCGATCATGTCGGACGTGTGCCTCTGCCAGTACACCTCGACGGGCCACTGCGGCGTCGTGCGCGGCGGGGCCGTCGACAACGACGCGAGCGTGGAGCTGCTCGCCCGCACCGCCGTCAGCCAGGCGAGGGCCGGCGCGGACGTCGTCTCGCCGTCGGCAATGATGGACGGGCAGGTGGCGGCGATACGGGCCGCGCTGGACCGCGAGGGCCTCGGCGGCGTGGCCATCATGTCGCACTCGGCAAAGCACCGCTCGTCGATGTACGCGCCGTTCCGCGACGCGGCCGACTGCGCGCCGCGGTTCGGCGACCGCCGCACGTACCAGGTGCCGTACTCGAACGCCAGGGAGGCCATGGCCGAGGTGGCCGCCGACGTCGCCGAGGGCGTCGACATCGTAATGATAAAGCCGGCCCTGGCCTACCTCGACCTGGTCGCCGAGTCGAGGCGGCGGTTCGGCGTGCCCGTCGCCGCGTACAGCGTCTCCGGCGAGTACTCGCTCGTCTCGGCGGCGGCAAGGCTCGGCTGGGTCGACGGCGAGCGGGTCATGCTCGAGATGCTCACGTCGATGCGGCGCGCCGGCGCCGACATCATAGTCACGTACTTTGCAAAGGCCGCCGCCCGCGCCCTGGCGGCGAGGGGGGGAGGCGCCGGCGCCGGCGCCGGCGATGCCCCATGAGGGACGACGAGAGGTTCGAGGTGGAGCGGGCGTTCGACCTGCTGCCGCACGTCGTCGGCGCCAGCTGGGCCGCCGCGTGGTTCCGCCTGTCGGGGAACAAGAGCCCCACGCGCGCCGAGTTTCGCGCAAAGGCCGCCGAGTACTTTGGGATGCCCGCCCCGCTGTACGGCGCGTTCGACGGCGCCGGCGGGGCCCTCGGCGAAATGTCGGCGTACATTGCGAGGAGGCGCGAGGAAGAGTCGCGCCGCATCCTCGCCGGCCAGAACAGGGAGATCGAGAGGCGCTACGACAGGTACGTCGACTACGGGTAGGCCGCGCGCGGCCGCGCGGGGAGTGGGGGGAGGGCGGCCGCCTACGGCCCCCTCTCGTACAGGTTTACCGTGACCCTCGTCACGGACTGGTCGAGCGCGTCGGGCAGGACCAGCAGGAGGCCCCCGCCCGGCCCGACGCCCTGGCAGGTCCCGCTCAGGCTCTCCATGTTCCTCGCCGAGCATCCGCGCCCCCCGTACGGCTCGAACGCGCCTCCCCCGTAGTACGCGTCGCGCTGCGACTCGGACGGGACAAAGTACGCGTCAAAGCCGATCCCGCCGGCGTCGGTGCGCACGCTGTAGTCGTACGTCGTCGACGAGGCGGCCGACGTGCACACGGGTATGAACTGCGCGTACCCCGACCGCATCAGCGAGTCGTGCTCGGCCCCGCCGTACGCCCCGTTCGGCACGCTCGGATACATCGAGACGGACGGGTCGATGTGGAGCTGCTCCCCCCGGAGGTACTCGATCTCGTGGCGCACCGCGTCGATCGCCCTGCGGTACAGTATGGGCTGCCACTCGTCGCGGCACTCGCTGAACCCGTGCCGGAGCTCGACGTACTCTCTTCCGCCCGCCGAGAGGAGCCGGTTGGCGTTGTACGTCGCGCCCCCGCCCCCTGCTTCGCCCCCGCCCCCGCCGTCCCCGCCGGGCTCCTTGTACCACGAGTTGGTCACCTCAAAGATCACGTTGCGCGGGTGGCTCTCCCAGCCGGGCTGCAGGTGGACGTACACCGAGTAGCGGTTGGCCACCTGCTCGCCGACGGCGATCATGTGCCCGAACAGCGCGTTGGCCAGGACAAGCGCAAACGCCGCGGCCGGCGCCGCAACGTACAGCATGCGCCTGTCCACGGGCTGGCGGGCGGCTCGGGCGGATTTACCCGTTTGCGGCGGGCGGGGCGGGGCGGGCCTTTCCCGCCCTCCCCCTTCCCGCCCCTGCGCTACAGGCGCCACAGGCGCGGCCGCACCAGCCGCAGGCGGCGCTCGGTCAGGAGTAGCGACCAGTCGATCGATGCGAACACTACGACGGCGGCGACTCCGGCCCCGTCGGCCACCAGTATGCCGACGAGCCTGTCCTCGAACATGTCGAGAAGCGGCGTGAGGACCGCGCCGCTCACCGAGATCATCACATAGTACGACACGACGCGGCCGGCCCAGAACCCCGCGTACAGGCCGGCGTTGCGGGCCCCCATCAGCCCGTACGCGACGAACAGCATGTTGCTCGGCAGCGGCGTGGCGGCAAACAGGAACGAGGCCGCCGCGTACCCGTACCTCTTGCCGTTGAGGTACGCGCCGATCGCGTCGAGGCGGGAGCGCCGCGCCGGGGCGGCGAGCCTCCGGAACATGCCGCTTGCGCGCTTGAGGATCATGCGGCCGGCCGTCGCGCCGGTGGCCCCCACGAGCGCCAGGGCGAGGGGGTCGAACCCCGCGGGATCGACGGCGTACAGCGACGAGAGCACGATCCAGGTCGGCGGCATCAGCAGCGGCGATGCGTTCAGGGCCACCAGCACCGCAAAGACCCCGGCGTACGACAGGCCCGCGATCGCCTCGAGCGGGTCGGCGTCCATGCCCGGCCCTAGTGCCGTCCGTACAAAATCCTTCCCCGCCCCGGCAAGGCCCCGCCTGCCACTCGGCCCGCCTCTTCCCCCCCCCTCCGCCCCCCTCCAAAAAATAGACAAAATGTCCGGCAGTCTTATAGCCAAGTGCGCGCGCCCCGATGCATGTCCTACGTCCTGTGGAAGTGCTACAGGTGCGATCTGGCGTTCAGGGACGAGGCGCATGCCCGCATGCACGAGGACGTGTCGGGCCACGCCCCGACCAGGGTAAGGGCCGTGGCCGCCTAGGCGCCCGCGCCGTCGCTGCCGCCTCCCCCGCCGCCGGGATCGCCGCCGCGCCGCGCGACCGACGCGTGGGCGGGATCGAGGTCCCTCCACGCCACGTCGTACCCGATGGCCGAGAGCATGTCGCCGTGGCACGATGCGGGAATGCCGTGGCCGTCGAGTATGCCGCACACGTCGGCGAGCCGGCCGCCGTTCCCGACCGCGCCGGCGACCTCGGCGGCCTTTTCGGCCGAGACGTAGTACCTGCCGGCGACCAGCACGTGGCCCGGCAGCCTGCCGCCGAGTATGCGGACCGCCGCCTCGACAGGCGCGGCGATGCGCGCGGCGAACTCGCGCGCGTCGACGAGCCCGCCGGCGGGGCCCCCCTCCCCGATGCAGGCGGCCGCAACGGCCGCCGCGGTGGCGGCGGCATCGGCGGCATCGTCGCCGCCCCCTGCATCGCCGCCCTCCCCGGCCGCCGCCCCGACCCTTTCGCCTATGATCTCGGCGTCGACCTCGGCCAGGCGCGCGAGGACGGGCTTGAGCGGGACGTCCCCGGAGAACGCGAATATCCGGGCCGCGGCGGCGGCGGCGGCGCCGCGGCCCCGGCCGGCGGCGGCTGCCCGCCGCGGATCGAGCACGCCCTGCGAGCACGCAAGGGAGGAGTCGACGGCGACGAGCAGGTCCGCCGGCGGGGCCCCGCCGGAGCCCCCGAGCAGCGCCGCGACCTTTTCGGACTTTTTCCGCAGGTAGTCGCTGGTCCAAAACCCGACGATCTCGAGGTACACGCGCCTGCCAAAGCGCTCGAACGCAAAGTCGGGTATCATTGCCCTGCCGGCGGCGATCAGGGGGTCGGGCTCGCGCACGAGGCGCCAGCCGAGGTGGTCGGACGCGGCCGCCGGCCCCCCCTCCCCGCGCAGCCCAAAGTGCGACTCGAACGCGGCCGCAAAGCGCTCCTCCACCGAGCTGTCGTACGGCTCGGGGGCCGGCGCCCCCGCGCCCGCATCGCCGCCCCCCGGCGGCCGGAGCAGGGCGCCGTGCGCCCTGTCGGACAGGGCGAACCTGTAGAGGCGGGCCCCGCCCGCATCGTCGACGTGGCGCACTATCGTGCCCGACACCTCCCAGCCGGGCGCGGCCATTACGGCTGGCAGGACGCGGGCCATGGCCGTCCCGTACCTGTCCGTCATGCGGAACAGCGAGGTCGGCCCCTCTATCCTGCAGCTCGCCACCTCGGCGCGAGGCTCCCCGCCCGGCCCGCGCGCGGGCTCGAGCACGTACATGAGGCGGCGCCGCTTGACCTCGCGGAGCACCCTCTTCCAGTGGGCCCCGCCGCGGATGCGCACCTCCATCGAGGCGCACCGGAACAGGAGCGTCTGCGCGAGCGACCTGTTGTACAGCGCCGCCAGCTCGGCCGCGCCCGTCCGCCTGAACCGCCGCACCAGCATGCGCTCCTCCGCGTCGCCCCACATGGCGTCCTCAAGGTCGGCCGCGGCGATCCCCATCGAGCCGGCGACGGCGGCAACTATCGAGGCCCGGTCCCCGTCGGAGAGCGCCAGGCCGCGGGCGGCCGACTCCTCGAACACGCGGCGGCGCGCCGTCTGCGGCGCGACGGCGTGCCGCGGCGCGGCAAACTCGGCGCGCCGCTCCAGCACGGCGAACAGGCCGCGCACCAGGCGGTGGTCGTGGCTGCGCTCGAGATCGGCCGCCGCCCCCGCCAGGGCGCCGCGCGTGCCGGCCCCCGCCCGCCTGCCCCCGCCCGCGTCACCCCCGGATGCGGATGCGGCCTCGGCCTCGGCCTCGGCAAACGCGCCGATCAGCGCGGACGCGACGCGCGCATCGCCGCCGGCGGGATCCGCCGAGCAGAACAGCGGCGTAATCCTCCCGCGCCGGGACTCGGTCCGGAGCAGGTCGAGCGGGAGCATTAGGGCAGGCGCCCCCGCCCCGCCGCGCGGCGCGCCGCGTGCGCCGTCACTTCCCCGGCCCCCCGCCCCCGGCCCCGCGCCGCGTGCCCCGCCCCCGGCCCCGCGCCGCGTGCCCCGCCTCCGGCTCGGCCACCGCCGCGCCGTCGTCGCCGCGGTTGCTGCGCGCGAGCGCCCCCATCCTCTTTGCGCTCGTCCCCGTCTCGCGCGTCTGCGCCGAGACGACCTCTACTATCAGGGCCCTGCCCCCGCCGGCCTTTGGGCGCAGTAGGCGGCCGAGCCTCTGCACAACCTCGCGGCCGCTGCCGGTGCCGCTCAGTATGACGCCGAGCTGCGCGTCGGGCACGTCGACGCCCTCGTCGAGCACGCGCGACGTGGCGATCACGGGGTACCGGCCGGCGCGGAACCCGCCGAGCACCTCGCGCCTCTCGTCGCGCGGCGTGCGGTGCGTAATGGACGGGACCAGGAACCGGGACGAGACGGCGTGCACCATGCGGTTGTTGTGGGTGAAGACTATGGTGCGCACGCCCGAGTGCTCGGCGAGTATCGAGCGCAGCTCGTCGAGCTTTGCCGAGCTGTTCATGGCGATCTCGGCGGCCCTGTTGCGGGCCAGCAGGGCCTCGCGGGCCGCCCTGTTCCGGTTGGACATCATTATGAGCCGCCGCAGCGTGTGCGCCGAGGGCGACGTCAGGCCGAGCCTGCGCATCCCCGACAGGAACCGCCCCTGCGCCTCGTCGTACTCGGCCTGCTCGGACGCGGCGAGGCGCACGCGGCGCCGCTCCACGTCGTACGGCGCCAGGTGGCCCTGCCCCGACAGCGCGGCCGGCCCCACCCTGAACACGACGCCGCCTGCGAGTCGCGGCACCAGCTCGTGCAGGCCGTCGTCCCTCTCGAGCGTCGCCGTCAGGCCGAGGCGGTACGGGGCGACCAGGCACTCGGCTATCGTCCGGTACCCGCGCGCCGGCAGGTGGTGCACCTCGTCGAACACCGCGAGGCCGAACCGGGACCCCACGGACGCGGCGCGGGCGTACGCCGAGTCGTACGTGGCGACCGTCAGCGCCGAGAGGGTGTCGCCGCCGCCGCCGAGCCGCCCAATGCCGGGCGCCGCGCCGCGCGCCGAGCCGGCCCCCAGGTGCCTCGACAGGACGCCGGCCCACTGGTCCATCAGGTCGATGGTGGGAACGACGACGAGCGCCGGCACCCCGGCCGCCTGTATGGCCCGCACGGCGACGGCCGTCTTGCCGGCGCCGGTCGGCATTACGACGCACCCCCTCATCGAGGCGGCCTTCCAGTTCGAGAACGCGCGCTGCTGGTACGAGCGCAGCCTCAGGCCCCGCATGGCAAGGGGCTCGGCGGGGAGGTAGTCGCGCGCGCGGTCGTCGAACGGGACGCCGCTGTCCGACAGGTACGACGCGATCTCGGCGTAGTGCATTGCGTGGGCCCTGAGGGCGCCGCGCCCGCCGGACTGCCCCGCGGCGCGCTCCTCGGGGCGCGCGTGCGGTATGGCCACCGTGCCGGCCCCCTCGACGAGCAGCGTGCCGGCGTCGAACGACACGACGATGCGCCCTGCCGGGCCGCCGCCGTCGCCGTCGCCCTCCGGCGATGCCGCCGCCGCGGGCGGCGGGCCGTGGGCGATCACGCCGCGGCGCCGCATGCAGGGTATAACGGCATTGCGCCGCGGGCGGGGCGGGGCGGGCGGCCAAGGGGGCCGGCGGACCGGCCGCCGGGCCTGGAATGGTGCAGGGGGCGGGATTCGAACCCACGAACCCCTAGGAGAGGGGATGTCCCGGGACACTTGAGTCCCCCCCATTTGACCAGGCTTTGGTACCCCTGCGCGCCGGCCGACGGCGCGGCCGTATTTGTCGGTTGGGGGAGGGGGGGCGGGTGCGCGGCAGTGGCTGCGCACCGGCCGCGCCCGGCCGCCGCGCCCGGCGCGCGGCGGGGCCGGTAGGGAAGCGGCGCGGAAGCGCGGCGCCCCAAAGATCGCCCCTGCGGCGGCGGCAGCGCCGCCCCGCAGCGGCGGCCGATCCAGGCGCCGAGGCATCCCAAAAAGCCCAGACAGGAGCCCAACGCGCAGTCTGGCCATCCGGCTGCCGCCCCCGCCGCCCGGACGCAGCGCCGAGCGGCAGGCGCGCCGCCTGCGGGGACCGCGGAACCCGGCGGCCGCGGCCAGGCCATCCCTCCCGTAACTGCAGGGCGCCGGCGGGGCGGCGCAGCCCGCGCCAAACCGCCCGACGGCCGCGCCGCCGCCGCCCCCCGTAGCGGGCGGGGCGCGCAAGGCGACAAAACGGCCATCAAAAGGGCGATAAAGAGCGGAAAAGGCCAGCCTGCCGATGGTTGCCCAACAGGCCGGCGAGGCGGCGTTTGCCGAAAGGCCGCTGCGCCTGGGGCCCCGCGGCAGGATGCTCGGCCAGCTGGGGCTTCAGACACACCAGAGCCCCGTCGCGGCCCTGTCGGAGCTCGTGGCCAACGCCTGGGACGCGGATGCAAGCTCGGTCAACATAGCCCTGCCGGACAGGCTTGGCGGCGATGCGGAGATTACGATCAGGGACGACGGGCGCGGAATGACGTTCGAGCAGTGCCAGGACGAATACATGAACGCAGGTCACGACAGGCGCCGCGGAAGGCACGCCGCGGAGACGCCGGCGGGGCGGCGGATCATGGGCTGGAAGGGCATTGGCAAGTTCGCGGGGTTCGGGATAGCCAAGAGGATCCGCGTCGAGACGGTCAGCAGGGAGACCGGCGAGCAGACGGTCTTTGAGATGGACGCGGACGACCTGGCATCCCGCGAGCGCGTCGGCGGGGACTGGGAAATCACGGCAAGGACCAGGCCCGCCGCGGCCGGGGCGGCGGGCCGGGCGGCGGGAACAACGATAGCGCTCTCGGGCCTGCTCATGTCCAGGAACGTGTCAAGATCGCGCTTTTTGGCCGGCATGGCCGGGCGCTTCCTGGTAAACAGCGTCTCGTCGGGCTTTGAGATCAGCGTCAACGGGGCCCCGGTGCCGTCGTCGATGTACCATTCGGGGGTAGAGTTCTCGTTCCCGCGGGACTGCGTCGACGGCGGGCCGCCGCGCGGCGGGCCGCAGGCGGCCGAAGAGTGGGGCGAGGAGGTCCTGCCCGACGGCCACCGCATCAGGTGGAGGTTCGGATTTACGAGGGACCCCATAGGCGACGCCGATCTGCAGGGGATAGCAGTGTTCGCTAGCGGCAGGCTGGCCCAAAAGCCGTTTTTCTTCGGGGTCCCGGGAGACGTCGAGGGCCGGCACGGCAAGCCGCACATATTCGGGCAGGTGGTCGCCGACTATGTAGACCAGTTTGGGACCGACCTGATCTCCGCCGAGAGGCAGCGCATAAACTGGGAGGCGGCCGAGACGCAGCCGCTGCTGGAATGGGGCCGGCAAAAGACGAGGGAGCTCCTCAGGGAGTGGGGAGCAAGGCGGGCCGAAAAAAGGGCCGCGGCGGTGGAGGAAAAGATGTCAGGGATCGGAGGCCGCCTCGGGAGGCTCGGGCCGCACGAGCAAAAGAGGGCCAGGGAAGTCCTCAGAAAGCTTGCCGCAATTCCCGCCATCAGCGACAAAAAGTTTTTCGGCCTGGCCGGCTCAATGCTGGCGTCGTGGGAGAGCGGCCGCCTGCGGGACCTGTGGGAGGACATGGCCGGCAGGGACGACCTGCCGGAGTCGGACCTGCTCGGCATGCTGGCCGAAGCCAACGCCGCCACGGCGCTGGCGCTGGCCGAGGCCGCCCGCACAAAAATGACCGCCCTCAGGCGCCGGGGGAAGAGGATCGCGGAGCGCGACCTCGAGGGCGCCGTGCGGGGCCACCTGGCCGAGAACCCGTGGATAATCTCCCCCGAGTGGGAGTACTACAGAAAGGAGACGCGCGTGTCGCACATAGTCGAAAGCGCCGCGCGGTCGGCCAGCCTGGACAGGGACGACTACAGGGGCAGGGTGGATCTAGTGCTGTCCAGCGGCGAGTCGCTGCTGGTCCTCGAGTTCGTGCGGCCCGGGCTTTTGCTGGACATGGACCACCTGGACAGGTGCGCAAGGTACGTCGACCACATAAGGGCGAGCATCCGCGCCAATACGGGCCTGCGCGTCAAAAAGGTGGTCGGCCTGATAGTCGCAGACAGGCTGTCCCGCGACGATTCGCTGGGCGAGTGCATCAGGCGGCTCGAGTCGGACGGGGTGAGGGTCACCGACTGGCGGAGCATACTCGCGGCGGCCGCGGCGCGCCACGAAGAGCACTTGGGAATACTGGGCGAGCGGGCGCCCGGCGACGAGCGGCTGCGGGACGTATCGGACGCGAGGTAGCGGCCGCGCCCCGGCTCCGTCCCGCTCGCTCCCTTCGGGCTCGGCGCGATAGGCGGCGGCGGCATTACGCGCACGATCTCCCCCCCCCCCACCCGTCCCCCTCACGGCCTGCGGGAAGCTGCCGGTGCGCATCTCACGGCTCCGCAAGGTTCCGCTGCCGCAGGGTGTGGGCGGCGGCCGCCAAGAGTCTCGGCGCCATGTCAAAGGCACGGGATTCCTCCGATCTGGCCCCGGATGCGTACGCGCACCAAAGTAGGAATCCTGCGCACACCATAGTGACGATGTGAAGTTCGTGTAACTCAAAATGGACGCTTGACGGGGCAATCTGGCGGCAAAAAACGCCTAACTAAACGCCACGGCACCAATAGGACGCAGAAAAAGTGCCTGAAACTGCATTCAGGCGACCAAGCGGCAGCGTCGGTGCCGCGCCGCCTCCGCCGTGCCCGGATGTTCCAGTGGAAAGCACGCCGCGGGAAGCTGTTGGGGATTCCGCCTGACACGGGGGCGGACACCGGACGCGAAGGGGGCGTGCAAATCAATAGACATAAATCATCACCCCTGGGACTCGCCCCGAAATGCGGAAGGGATTCGACGATAGGTACCGGGCGGAGGAGGATGCAATGGTGAAGATCAGGATGGTGGCGATCCGCATGTACAAGACGCCAAAGGCCGACGGCAAGCGCTACACCCTCCAAGAGGTGGGGGACGCGCTGGGAATGAGCACCGCGTGGGTGAGCAAGCAGGTGAAGAGGTACGACAGCGAGGGGATCAACGGCCTCTACGACCGCCCCCGTTCGGGGGCCCCGCGAGGCATCGACCACGCCGTAGTGAAGAAGATACTGAGCAACTGGAAGACCGGCAAACTCACCAGCAAGAAGATCGCGCAGGAGTACAAGGAGATCACCGGCCAGACGATCTCGCGCAGCTATGCGCGCGAGCTTGCGCGCAAGTACGGGTACAGCTCCAAGAAGCCCAGGAAGATGTACGACAACTCGGCATCGCCCTCGTCAGTGGGGCGCTGGCAGGGGCTAAACGTGGGGAACGTCAAGGGGCTCATGGAGAACGGCTACACGCTGGCCGTAGGAGACGAGGCGTCGTTCTTTACGGACCAGCCGGGAAATGCGTCCTACTATGCGCCGCTCGGGAAGGCGGCGGCCACGGTGTCGAACGGGAGCAAGGGAAAGGTCACCGCGGCGGGGCTGGTGACCGAAGCGGGCGAGAATGGGAAGAGGTCGCGCCGCATCCACGTGTTCGGCAAGAACCCCAACTCGAAGATGTTCGCCGAGCTGTGCATGAAGGCGCTCATGATCTTCGGGCTGGTTGTGCTGGTGGTCGACAAGGCCAGCTGGCACCAGTCGAAGGCCATTCAAAAGCTTGTGGAGGAAATGGAGGGCGCGCTGGTAATCATCCTGCTGCCGACAAGCTCGGCCTACCTGAACATCAAGGAGGCAGACTGGCGCCAGGCAAGGATGGACGAGTATCTCTGCTACCATTTCAACAGCGCGAAGGAGCTCAGGCGCGCCCTCGTGACGGTCCTCAACACCAGACTGGCCCGCCGCAGGGGCGTCCTGAAGTGGCTCCAACGCAGCCCGTACAAGAACAACGAGCGGAGCTTCAAGGGATTGTCGACGTATATCGCGGACAATTAATGCCGCGTCAGGCGGGACAGAGTGGTTTTTACACTGTTTTCACCCCTAAAATGCTACTTTCTAGTTATATGAACTTCCCATCAGCACTACAGGAGCGTTCGTCCGGATGCGGCGCGGGGCAAGCGGCGCCGCCGGCGCAACAGCCGTCTTTACAGACCTGTTATTACTCGAACGTATCCGTCATCCTGGCCTGCCGCTCCCTAGAGTCGATTCCCTCCAAGCAACGATCAGCAAACGCCTGTATGGTGCGGGCATCAAAGCCTTCATCGAGCATCTTTTTGTAGTGGGCCTCGAGGTCACCGTCTCCCCCCAGCATCTCGGTAAACCACGTTGCCGCCTTCCTGACCAGCAACTTGGCATGCCGTGTTCCAATTCTATCGTAGAACGGGTGAATCGCTTTAATCGCATCCGCCATGCCTTCCTCGGTAGTAAAGTCACGGGCTTCGGCCCTAGACTTTACGATGCAGCTAACAATGCCGCGTAACTGTTCACGGGCTTGAACTGCCTTGGCGCGTGAATTCACACGTGGAGGAGGGGCAGGGCGGCCGCCGCTGCGCGGCAATTTAGACTATTTGGGCTGCGGCAGGGCGGCGCCCGCAGCGGGCCCGCGCCTGCCAAAACCTGGCGGGCCGGCCGACAAGCATATATTATCCCGTTCGGTGGCCCCGGGGTGACTCTGGGGGTACGGTCCTGTGCGGGGCCGGAAAGGGCCGGCGGGAGGAGCGGTCGACAATGAGGCTCTCGGCGGCGGCAAGGCTGGTCGTCAAAAAGCGCGACGAAACGATCAAGGGGCTCAGGGCGGATCTCAGGAAGTCAAAGGCGCATGCGGCGAGGGAGGCCAGGGCAAAGGAAAAGGCCGAAAGGAAGAACAAGCGCCTGGAAGGCGCGAACAGGAATCTCAGGGCCGAAAACAAAAAGCTGAAGCGGAAGCTGCGCTACCACGAGGGGCCGTCCGCGCCGGGGGTCAAGAACAGGGCGGACAGGAAGAGGGACGGGGAGGCCAAGAAAAAGGAGAGGGCGGGGGAGGGCGAGGCCGGGGGCGGCAAGAGGCGCAGGCCCGGCGCCCAGAAGGGCCACCCTGCGAACAGGCGCCAGTACAAGGTGACCCGCAGGGTGGTCATCGACGAGGGGGACGACCGCGCGTGCAGGGACGAGGGCTGCGACGGCGAGAGGGAGGTCACGGGGTACGCCAGCAAGCTCATGGTCGAGGAAAAGCCGCGGCCCGACCCCGACGTAGTCGTGTCGCAGTGCCCCAAGTGGAAGTGCAACAAGTGCGGCTGCAGGGGGATCACCACCCGCGGCAAGGCCGTCCCGATCCACATGTTCAGGGCCCGAAAGGGGGATGCGGAGCCGGATCGGCGCGCCGCGGAGGCGGAGAACGCCGGCAAACAGGCGCCACCGGCGGAGGCGCAGGGGCCCGCGGCGGGGCCCGCGCGGGGCAGCGCAGCGGAGATCAACTGGGCCAGGCTGAACGACATTCCCGACAGCCCTGACGAGCCGTTCTACATACAGAACCCGCAAAAGGGCGTGCACGGCCCCAACGTGGTGGGCCGCACGATCTCAAACTGGTACTACCGGCTCCCGATCAGGAAGAACCAGGCCTCGCTCAGGGCCGACGGCATCGACATGTCGGCCGGCGCGGTCAGCGAGATCATCACGAACGCGGGAGCCGCGCTCGAGCCGGTCCTGCTCGGCAACTTGGAGCGCCTGCTGAGGGCCAAGATGCTCCACATCGACAAGACGACGTACCGCGTCAACGGCAAGCGGTGGAACCTGTGGGTCTTCTTCGATCCCCAGGCCAAGAACGTGGTGTACTGGCTGACCAGAGACAAGGACGGCGACGCCCTCGACAGGGTGCTGGGCGACTGGGACGGGATCGTCATATGCGACGGGGCCCCCGTGTTCGGCAGGTACAGCAAGATTCAGCGCTGCTGGGCGCACATACTCCGGGAGTCCCACTACATCAGGCGCAACAACCCCGGCAACGAGCGCGTGCGGTACGTCGACGACAGGCTCGGCATAATATTCGTCGACGCCAAGGCCTTCAGGGGGAGCGCCAGGGCCCGCAAGAAAAAGCGCTACGAGTTTGCCAGGCGCGTGAGGACGCTGGCCCGCGAGTACGGCGGGGATCCCGCCCTGAGAGAGTTTGCGGTGACGCTGCTCAACGCCGCGTTCGACCTGTTCCTGTTCGTCGTCGATCCCGAGGTGGCGCCGACGAACAACCCCGCCGAGCAGCTGCTGCGCGAGCCGGTCGTCGTGCGCAAGATACGCGGCTCGCTGCGCGCGGAGCGGAGCGCCATGGTCATGTGCGCCCTGCTGTCGAGCCTGACGACGTGGGAAAGGCAGGGCCTGAACCCGATCATCGAGCTGAAGAAGAGGATTTGAGTGGGGCGCCGGCGCGGCCGCGCCGGTCAGCAGCTTCCGCGTTCGCATCTCCTGTCCGGCCCCTGCATCCTAAGCGCGCCAGGGGGCGTCAAAGGCCGTGAACAGTTACAATGCCGCTGATGATAAAACGAAGCGCTACTGACGGGGGATCGTCAAGAGAGAATGGGTACAAGCACAACGGCTCCCGCGATCCTCTCAGGCTCACCCCCTTCCTGAGCGCTTTATCTAGCTTGGGTTGCCCAAAACTTCCTACGCCCTTGACGAACGCTCCCCCAAACACTATGAACGGGAGTTTCGTGTGGCTGCGCAGGCTGCCATGGCTCGCATCGCTTGCTGCGTAACAGGCGACATGAGTCAATCGTCCCTGTTCCCTGACAGTCACCCAGTTGGCCAGATCCCTGCGTCGCATGCCCGCGTACTTTGCATCTTGAGACGGATTGATGTTCTTGCCGCCCTTGCAGTCGACAACCAACGCATGTGACAGGGAGTCGGACACGCTGACTACATCGGGCATTATGGAGCCGGCGCCCAAGGCGATGCGCTGTTCTATGAGCTGGACCCTGAACCCCATCTTGTACAGTATCCGGGGCCAGTTAGCCGTGTTCGTGCACAGGCCAATGAACTTGTTCAAGAGCCTCGTGTGCTCAGTCGCCGACAGCATCTTCCACCTGCCTGCAGCGTATGCCGGTACCAAAGCGCGCCTGAAGGTTGCAGAGAAGCCGCATGACGGTGTTGCCGCAACCATGTTTGTTCAGGTACACGCGCATCATGTCGTCGGCGACCTCGAAATTCATGGGATCGCCCGTGTGCAGGTCCACTCCCGCGACACTGTAGTAGCCCTTTTCCACTTCGGCTTCAAGGCCCCACAGCCGGAACGGCTTGGTCGAGTCGAAGAGGGCGCGGACAAACTGTCCCACGTCGGGAATTTTTTTGCGAAACTCAAAGTTTAAGGGCTCGCCCCTGAACCGCCATTTCTTGCCGGTACGGTATACGCCCAGCCTGCATTTCTCGATTTCTTCGACCGCCCTGGCGTACCGGTCTTTTGATGTGCGCACAAGATTAACGTGATCTTGCACCGACTTGCCCCGCTTTATCGCAAAGTACCCCTCGTCGTAGATGTCGTCGTACACGTAGTTGGACGGGTCTGTGCCCTCTCCCCGCATCACCCTGACTTTCCTGTAGGCAATGGTGCTCTCAAGGTGGCCGTTTCCCTTCAGGTATTCTTCAATGTTCCGCGCCAGCGACCCGTTTAGGGTCAGGTTAAGGTCTTCAAGCGGCAAAGTGCCGTCACCAGTGTCGCTGCCAAATCCGTCCGCAAAGCGCACGCCAAATCCCTGAAACTTGTTGTTCTCATCCTTGGCCACGGCGTCCAGCATGCAGTGCGGCAGCCACATCCTGTCAAAGGTGGGCGGATGTAGGCCAGTGATTCCGTCGATGGCGGCCTTCGCCTCCCTTGACTCGCTGTTGGTGTGCAGTGTCAAGAACCTCCGGTCGTCCACGTCTGCAAAAAACTCGGCTGCCCTTCCCTCCCTGCGTACGCGGAATATTTTGATCCCTTCGACCCCCGTGCCGTCGACCTCCCATGTTGTGCCGTTGGTACCGCCACGTAGCGCGAGACTGCCGTTCGTCTCTACCACGTAGGACTTTAGCTCCCGCGGCCTCCCCTGCCCGGAAGGTTCGCCGCTCTTGTCCGCGGGCGCGGTGATCTGATCTTCTAGGTAGTCCATAAGCTGCTTCCTCGTCTGCACCTTGGGCAGGGGTGCTGGATCATGCGCGTCCATCGCCACGCGCGGTCCGCCGTCCCTGCGGCTAGGCGACCTCATCCTCCCAGCCCCCTGCCGCGGGAGCTCCGACGCTCGACCCGAATGCCCCCTGCCATTCTCGTTCCCATGCTCCCCGCGTCGGGGCAACCGTAGGGTGGTTTTAGGGTTGCGCCCGGATCCGCGTGCCGCGCCCGGCCTGGCGGCGGATTACGCCCGCGGCACGCAGCAGGCCCGGCCACGGCGGCGCGCCAGCGGGGGCATGATCGACGGCGCGCCGGGGCCAAAGACGGAGCCAGTACACTCCTGCCGAATCAGGGACGATGCAGTTCCGGCGCGCGGCCGCGTGCCATGCCAAAGACGCAGGATTCCTCCGATCAGGCCCCGGATGCATGCGCACTGAGCATGAATCCTGCACACTCCCGGAACATTCGTCCGAATGCGGCGCCGAGTGCGGCGCGGCGACCGCCGCCCTGCGACGGCAGGCGCCTCCCAGAGCCTGAACGTGCACCGGCCACAAGTTTTATAAGCCCACAATTAGCCTTCAAGGCGGCGACGGCGGGAGTCGAACCCGCAAGGCACTTGGGGTGTCAAGTGCCGCCGTGTCCTTAGCACGGTGGGCTACCGATTGCCCATCGTCGCCATTTTTCCCCGAAAGGGCAGCCATTTATACTTTTCAAATTAGTAGTATACGGTACATGCAGTAGCGAGGGAGGAGGGAGCTGCCCCTACACTTCCTATATGGGGACAGTGCGACGCGGGCGGTTGGCCGGGTCTCAGCGGGCCCACATTCGGCGACCTAGCAGCCCTGCCGCTGTCCCTCCGCCGCCGCCGAAGACGCCCCCCTCCCTCCCAAACCCCCGCCGGCGCCGTATTGCCAGCTGATCCCCCGATTCTTCCCGTTATGAAACATGCGTTGCCAAGGACTACCGCCGCACGGTCACGCCGGGGCGCCGCTGCCGCCGCATGCCGCGTCGTGCGCGCGCAATCCTGCAGCCCGCGCTGCACTGCGCCGCCAAAAACCACTCCAAAAGCTGGGGATAGTCAAGGTGGCATTCCCGCCCCCGTTGCCGCTCGAGGCCCGCCGGATTCTTTTCGGTCTTTGCAGGTATGATTACGACGGCATTCCCGCCCCCGTTGCCGCCCCGCGCCGTCCACAATTCCCGCCAGCTTGCACTCGGCGGGCGGGCCCTTGCCCCCGCACTCGGCGATTGTGACGGCCGACGAGTCGCCCGGGTCGTCTCAATCTCGAGCTCGCCGACGGGCCTCGGCGCGGTCAGGAATGCGGGGCAAAGCCCCGGCGCCCCGGCCTCCGCGCGCGCCCCTTCCGCCCCCCCCCTCCCCGCGACACACTTGCACATCCTGCCGCGGCAGGGCATGGGCGGCCCGCCGGAGCCCGGGCCTGGCGGGTCGGCATCTCCGAGATGCTCGCGGACATCATACGCCGCAAACCGATGTGCGCGCCTTTCCCTCCCCCTTCCCCTCCCTTCCCGCCATCTTCCAGCCTGCCGGCCGGCTCCGAATGCCCGCCGTTCCGGTGCGTCTCGGCCGCGGTACAGTATTCCCGCCGTGCTTTGAAACGCCGGGCGCGTCCGGTGCGGCGCCCCGTCATAGGCGGGCCTGTTTGCTGTCGGCCGCGTCGGCGGGGACATCCGCCAGGGCGGGCGCCGTCCCCGCGCCGGCGCCCGGCCCGGCCCGGACGCGGCATCCCCCGTGCGCCCCGCAGGCCCGCCGCATCCCCTCCCTCGCCTCCCCCCCCCCGTCCTGGCAGGCCGGCGAAGCGGGCCGGCGCGTCGGAAGTCTAAGGGAGCCGGAAAGGGAGCGCAGTGCGGAGGGCGGCCAGGCGGTGCACAGAAGCCTAGAGAAGCGGGGCGGCCAGGCGGTGCACAGAAGCCTAGAGAAGCGGGGCGGCCTAGTCGGCGCGGCCGCGGCGCAGCGCGGCAAGCCGGCGCGTGGCATACCACGCCCCGGCGGCCGGCGCCGCAATGTACATGCCGGCGACGAGCGCAATTGCGAGCGCGCCGTACGCGACCACGTCCCGCTCGGATCCCGGCTCGGCCGCCTCTACGACGGAGAGGGCGTACAGCATCGGGGCGGCAAGCGCGGCGACGGCCTGCCGGACTGCGGGGTGCCCCCTCTCCAGGTCGGCCACCTGCGGCGAGAATGCATAGTACGCCACGCCGAACGCCGACATGAACGCCCTGCCGGACTCGGTTGTCAAGAGCGTGGAATCGCGCACCTCGCGCAGGCGCTGCACCTGCGGGGCGAGCTCCGTCCCGTACGCGGCCGTGGCGATCAGGCAGCCGCCCTCGTCGCCGGCCTCCGGCGCGGCGGCCTCCGGAGCGGGCTCGGCATCCTGCGGCGCGGGCGTCGGGGGCGCCTCCTCGTCCGGCTTGTCCGCCGGATCAGGCGGCGGCGCGGGCACCTCCGGCTGCCCCTGCTCTTGGCGGTCGGCCGGCTCGTCGGCCATTCCGGCCGCGGGATCCTGCTCTTGGCGGTCGGCCGGCTCGTCGGCCATTCCGGCCGCGGGATCCTGCTCTTGGCGGTCGGCCGGCTCGTCGGCCATTCCGGCCGCGGGATCCTGCCGCGGCATGCCCGCCGCCTCCGCGTACCGCTCAAACACCGCCTCGCCCACGCACTGCCCGCCCGTGCGCACGGCCTCCGTCGCCATCGACACGTCCCTGCCCTCGGCGAGCACCACCCGAATCGACAGTATCGGATCGCCGGGCAGCGGCGCCTCGTAGACCGCGCGGCCCTCGGGGTGCGGCCCGTCGCCCCTCTGCGCGACTTTGGTGCCTTCGGACGACAGGACGCTGACCTCGGGGCGGATTCCCGCGTTGACCGTGATTTGGATCGTGCCCTCGTCGCAGTCCCACGCCGCGCCGTACAGGGTGACCGCGCCGGTGCCTTCGGACACGAGGCGTCCGCCGCCGCCGCCTCCGCCTCCTCCTCCGCCGCCTCCGCCTCCGCCGCCCGCGCCCACGAACAGCGGCGCGACCGGCGTCGGGGGCGGCGCAGTTCCGCCCCGATCAGGGACGACAATGGTGGCCCGTAACGTGCCAATCGTGGAATTTTCAAGCCGCGCATCGATTGCGATGGATTTCGAGGCGGCGAGCGAGCCGGCGGCGCCCGGGGCAGGGAGGGTCAAGTTGGCGGCGTTGCCGGCCGCGTCCATGATCGTCCCGCCGTTGAGCGACAGGGCGTCCGTTCCCGCATAGTCCAGGTCGTCGGTTCTGTCGCCGGCCTGCACCGCGTACCGGAACGACAGATCGGCCGTGCCGCTGCCCCCGGCGTATGCCGCGTTGCGGTCCGTGTCGCCCGTCTTTAGCCCTAGCGACGGCATGCCCGTGACCGTGACGTTCTCGCTGAACGCGACGGTAATGTTGATCACAGAGCCCGCGCCGTACGTCCCGTTCGCGTCAGGCGAGGTGACACTCAGGACGGCGGGCGCCGACGTGTCGGCGGGCTCGCCGTTGCCGCCGCTGCCGTCTCCGCCGCTGCCGTCTCCGCCGCTGCCGTCTCCGCCGCTGCCGTCGCCTGGCGCCTCGCCAACCGCGAAGAACGCGCTCAAGAGGTACGTGTAGACCGTATAGTCCCTTGTGTCGCCGGCGCCCCCGGGCACCGTATGGCAGAACAGCTGCGCATCGCTGCGGTTTGCCAGCCAGCCGGCGGGATCCGACGAGCTGCCGCACGCGGGTATCTCGGCCGTCCCGTTGGTGCTGTTCATGCGGTACACCTTGCCCGGCGCCGGCTGATCCGCTAGCAGTATGCGCGCGGACCGGTTCAGCACAAGATCCGCATCGGGGACGCCCACCTCGACCACGGGGCCGATCCGCCCGTCTGCCCCGGCAACGCCGAGATCCCCGAGCGCCGCCACCGCCGCCCCGCGCCTTTCGTCTGTGGCCACGGTGAAGTTGATCACGCCCGTGTGCAGCATGCCGGTGCCGGCATTGGTAATGTTCGTGCCCTGCGCGAACGTGACCGTGACATTGTCCGTCGAAACCGTCGTCTCGTTGCGCAGCGTCCCGGTCGGGACGCGGATGGCCGCGCTGTCGGTGCCGTTGACGGACGTTACGTTGCCGTCGGGCGCAATTACCACCACCGCAGGCGACGGCACCACCACTGCGGGCGGCGCCACGCGAGGCACCGCGTCGATGACGATGCCGCTCGAGTTGCCGAGCGAGCCGGACGTGCCGGGCGCCGGGAGGGTCAAGTTGGCGGCGTTGCCGGCCGCGTCCCTGATGGCGCCGCCGTTGAGGGACAGGGCATCCGCGCCCGCATAGTCTAGGTCGTCGGTTCTATCGCCGGCCTGCACCGCGTACCGGAACGACAGATCGGCCGTGCCGCCGCCTCCCGCGTACGAGGCGTTGCGGTTGACGGCGCCCGTCTCCAGCTCCAAAAGCGGCGAGCCCGCAACGGTCACGTTCTTGCTGAACGCCACGGTAATGTTGATCACAGAGCCCGCGCTGTACGTCCCGTTCGCGTCCGGCGAGGTGACGGACTGGACTATGGGCATCCTGCCGTCCACTGCAATGTCGGCCGAGGCCGCAAGCGAGCCGGGCGCGCCGGGCACGGGCAGCTCCAGATTGGCGGCGTTCCCGCGCGTGTCGGCCACCGCGCCGAACGTCACCAGCGCCCCGGCATGCGCATAGTCCAGGTCGGCTTCGCTGTCGCCCGGCTGCACCGTGTACGCAAACCTGAGCGCGTCAGTGCCGCTGCCGTTGACGTACCCCGCCGTCCTGGCCTCGCCGCCGATCGACAGCAGCAGCGACGGGGCGGGTCCCGAGTACTCGACCGGCCGGTTGAACTCCACATCGATTGCAATGGACGAGCCCGCCGCGTGCGTGCCGTTCGCCGTCGGGGTGGAGACGCCGGTCACAGACGTCGGCGAGAGGAGGATCAACTGGACGCCGTGGGACCACCTAGAGGCCACGGCGGCGTACCAGTCGCCGCCCATCTCGAACGCGTCGACCGTCCTAGGGGTGTTGAGCGCATCGAACCCGCCGATGCCGTTGATCGCCTGTCCCGCCGGGGAGATGGTCTCGTCGGCGTTGATGCGGGCCAGTTGTACGGTGTGCTCGCGCGACGCCACCACGATGGCGTACGTAGCGCCGCCCATCTCGAACGTGTCGATGCCGCGGGCGCCCTCTAGCCCCTCAAAGCCCGGATCGCCGTCGGCCACGGACGCCGCCGCCGAGAGGGACCCGTCGGCATTGATGCGGATCAGCTGGATTCCCTGGTCGTTGTTGCTCGGGTCGCCGTCGGTGCCGGTGGCCGCGGCTATGTACGTGCTGCCCCCCGCCTCAAACACGGCAATGCCGCGCGGCCCGTCGAGTGTGTCGAAGCCGCCCATGTTGTCGATCGCCGTGGCGTTGGCCTGCATAGTGCCGTCCGGCATTATGCGGACGACCTGGACCAGGTTGGAGGCCCACGCCGACACGGCTGCGTACGTTCCGCCGTCGCGCTCAAACACCGCTATATCGTCAACGCCTGCCAGTCCGCTCGGAAAGTCGGGCGACTCGCTCGCCGAGTCGTTGGCCGAGAGGGCGCCGCCGGCGCCGACGTTGACCAGCTGCATGCCCTTGTCGGCGTCGCTGGCAACCGCGAGCAGCGTCCTGCCGCCCATCTCGAACGCGTCGACGGCCGTCGCCCCGTCCAGCTCGTCAAACGCGCCCCCTTCGGTAGCCGAGCCGTTGGCCACCAGGGTGCCGCCGGGGAGGATGCGGATCAGCTGGATGCCGTCGGAGCCCCTTGAGGCCACGGCCGCATACGTAACGCCGCCTGCCTTGAACGTGTCGACGCCGGCGGGATTTCCTAGGGTGTCAAAGTCGTCCGTGCCGCTCCTTGCCGAGTCGGCCGCGGACATGGTGCCGTTCTCGTGTATGCGGACAAGCTGGATTCCGTGGTTGTCGCGTGCAGTCACTAGGGCGTACACGTCGCCGCCCGTTTCGAATACGGAAAGACGATGAGCCTTGAAGAGCTGGTCAAAGTCGCCCGTGCCGTTCCTTGCCGAGTCGGCCGCGTACAGTATGGGCAGCTCTGCGCCCACGATGTCAAGGCTGCGAGATCCGGCGAGGGAGGCGTCCGATCCCGGGGACGGCAGCAGCAGCTTTGCCGCGCTGCCGTTGGCGTACGAGATCGCGCCGCCGTTGAGCGACAGCGCGCCCGTGCCGTCGTAGTCAAGGCCGCCCGTGGCCGTGTCGCCGGCCCGCACCGCGTACGTGAATGTCAGATCCCCCGTCCCGCTGCCGCCCGCGTACGTCGCGTTCCTGGGCGGGTCGGTCGCCAGCGCCAGCGCCGGCGACCCAGCCACCGTGACGGCCTCGCCAAACGCCACCGTAATGTTGATCATCCGGCCCGTGCCGTACGTCCCGTCCAAGTTAGCAGAGGATACGCCGGACACGTGCAGGGGCTCCCCGTCAATGGCAATGTCGGACGAGCCGGCCAGCGAGCCGGCGCTGCCGGGCTCGGGCAGGCCCAGGTCGGCGGCGTTCCCGCGCGTGTCGGCCACCGAGCCGAACGTCACGAGCGCCCCGGCGTGGGCGTACCCGAGCTCGCCCGCGGGGTCGCCGGGCCTTACAGCGTACTCGAACCTGAGCGTGTCGGTGCCGTCGCCCGACACGTACGCCGCCGTCCGGGTCTCTCCGCCGATCGACAGCAGCAGCGACGGGGCGGGTTTCGTAATCTCCACAGGGCGATCGAACTCTACGTTGACGGCCACCTCGGAGCCCGCAGCGTGCGTGCCGTTCGCCATCGGGGAGGAGACGCCGGTCACGGATGCGGGCGAGAGGCGGATCAGCTGGATGCCGTCCCACCTGGCGGACGCGACGGCGTACGTCACGCCGCCCGTCTCGAGCGTAGCTATGCCGCTAGGCCTGTTCAGCCGGTCAAAGCCGTTGGCGCCGTCGGCCGCCGAGCCCGCCGGCGAAAGGCTGCCGTCGGCGTTGACGCGGACCAGCTGGATTCCGCCGCCGGCGCCCGTGTTTGCCCCCGCCGACACGGCGACATATGCGACGCCGCCCATCTCGAACGCGTCGATGTCAGACGGCTCTTCGAGGCGGTCAAAGCCGCCGCTACCGTGGGCCGCCGAGTCGGCCCGCGCCATGCTGCCGTCTGCCATGATGCGAACCAGTGTTACGCCACGGGGGGCGATTGTATTCCCCACGACGGCGTATATGTCTCCGCCCGTCTCGAGCACGTCGACGCTGGAGGGGCCGTCGAGCGTGCCAAAGCCGTCGTCGGTGATGACGGCAGAGCCGTTGGCCAAGAGGGTGCCGTTGGGCAGGATTCGGATCAGCTGGATGCCCTTGTCGTTCCACGCTGCCACCACCGCGTACGCGTCGTCGCCTCGCTTGAACGCGGCGACGTCCTGGCCGCCGCGGAGCACCTCAAAGGCCGATGATGAATCGACCGAGCGGTCGCGCGCCGTTGCGTTGGCAGACAGGCTGCCGTCAGGGTTGACTCGGACCAGCAGGACGGCCCTGTCGTTGTTGTTGGCCACGATGACGAACGTGTTGCCGGCCGTTTCAAACGCGTCGATCGCCTCGGCGCGCTCAAGATGCTCGTAGCCGCCAGAGCTGGCGTCCGCCGCCGAGCCGTTGGCCAGCAGGGTGCCGCCGGGCAATGCGCCGTCGGGGTCGATGCGGGCAAGCTGGATGCCCTTGTCAGAGGGGGAGGCCACGGCGGCGTACGTGTTGCCGTGCGCCGCGAATGCGACGACGCCATGGGCTCCGCCGAGCTCGTCAAAGCTGCGAGATCCGTTGGTCGCCGAGCCCGCCGGCGAGAGGGTGCCGTCTCCGATGCGGACCAGCTGGATGCCGTTGCTGCCGCTGGCCGCCACGATGGCGTACGCGTTGCCGCCCGCCTCGAACGCGTCGACGGACTGGGGGGAGTTGAGCGCATAGTCCGCGTCGCTGTTGCTGACAGAGTCTTCGGGGTACAGCGAGGGCAACGGGGCGCCCACCACGTCGATGCGCTTTGTCCCGAGCAGGCCGTCCTGTCCCGGGTCGGGCAGGCCCAGCGCCGCGTCGCTCCCGTTGGCGACGTACGTTATCCGGTCCCCGCCGCCAAGCATCAGCGCGCTCGCGTTTCTATAGTCCAGGCCGGCGGATGCCATGTCGCCCTTCATCACGGCGTACGTAAACCTTAGCGCGCTCGTTCCGCTGCCGCCCGCGTACGCCGCGCTCCGGGGCGGGTCGGTCGCCAGCGCCAGCGCCGGCGACCCCGCCACCGTGACGTCCTCGCCAAACGCCACCGTAATGTTGATCATTCGGCCCGTGCCGTACGTCCCGTTGGCGTTGGCGGATGTGACGTTCTCGACCGACTGCGCGTGGGCCGCCGGCAGTGCTAGGGGCAGGAGGAGATGCGCGGCGGCGGCGCTATCCCACATCCCCCCCCCCAGCGAGGCCTCCAAGAGGGGAGAGTCCGCAGCCTGCGCGGCAGGCCCGCCGTGCAGCGCCGCCAGGGACGCAACGGCCGCCACCGCCAGAACCGCCAAGGCGGGCGCAGTGCGCCGGCCGACCGTGCCGCTCAACGGCGGGCGGCCAGATTTGCTCTATATAATCACACCACATCCCCCATGTCGGCACCCTGGCGGCGACCGCTACCCTGCGACGACAGGTGCCGCCCCAGAGCCCGAACGTGCACCCGGCAAACACGGTAGCCGGCCACAGGTTTTATAAGCCCCCAATTGGTCTTCGGGGCGGCGACGGCGGGAGTCGAACCCGCAAGGCACTTGGGTTGGCAAGTGCCGCCGTGTCCTAAGCACGGTGGACTACCGATTGCCCATCGTCGCCATTTTTCCCCGAAAAGCGTAGCCATGTATACTTTTTTAGTTGGTAGTATGCGGTACAAGTAGTAGCGACGGCCGGCCTTTGGACGCAGGGCAACGGCGGCCCCGCCGCAGCCCATGCCCGCCGTCACGCCCTGACGGCCCTTGGCGGCCTTGCGAGGCAGACTGCGGATAAAAACCAGCACGAATTGCCTTACGGGCGAAAACAGCGGTGTGCGGCAAGACACAGCGGTACTTTATGCACCAAGCGGCGCGGCCGCAACGCGGCAATCCCGAAAGGCGTTCATGTACCCTGAAGACGGAGCGCCGGCCGTCACAGCAACGGCGCAGGGTGGCCCTTTAGGCCAAGCATCGCTATGCGCAGTCCCATGGCGGCCGCATCGAGCAGGAGGTGCCGAGGCGCGCCGCGTTGCGGCGTCGCCCCGCCGCGCAGGGCCGAGGGCGAGGACCTTTGCGGGAGCGTGGCAGTGCGCCCGGCCGCCGCCGTGAAGAGTGCGCCGGTCCCGGGCCCAGGACGCCGCCACGGCATTCCCGACGGAGGCGGCGCGATGCGGCCGGGCGGAGGGTTCACGGCTGGCCCCCATTCGGAGGCCTGCAGGCCCTGCCGCCGCCGAAGGACGGCCCGCCCTTCCAGGCCGCCGCCGGCGCCGTGTCGCCAGCTGATCTTTCGATTCTTCCGCTGCGAAACATGTGCGGCCAAGAGTCGCCTCCGCACGGTCACGCCGGGGCGCCGCTGCCGCCGCATGCCTCGCCGTGCGCGCGCGGCCCCGCATCCCCGAGCCGCGCTACGCCGCCAAAAACCACTCAGAAGCAGGGACGTTACGACGGCCTTCCTGTCCCCGTTGCCGCCCCGCGCCATTCCCAATTCCCGCCAGCTCGCACCCGGCGGGCGGGCCCTTGCCCCTGTACCCGGCGATTGTGACGGCCGACGACTCGCTCGGGTCGTCGCAGTCTCGAGACAGCCGACGGGCCTCGACCCGGTCGGGAATACGGGGCGAAGGCCCGGCGCGCCGGCCTCCGTGCCCCCCCCCCCTCTCTGCCCCTCCCCCGCGATATGCCTGCGCACCTGCCGCGGCAGGGCACGGGTGGCCCGTCGAGGCCCGAGCCGGGGCGGATCGGCGGTTCCAATGCTCGCGGACATCATGCGCCTCGAACCCGATGCGCGCGGCCTCTCCCCTCCCCTTCCCGCCAGCTTCCAGCCCGCCGGCCGGCTCCGGATGCCCGCCGTTCCGGTGCACCCCGGCCGCAGTGCAGCATGCCAGCCGCGCCTTGAAACGCCTAGCCCGTCCAGTGCGACGCCCCGCCACAGGCGGGCCTGTTTGCTGTCGGCCGCGTCGGCAAAGGCTCCCGCCAGGGCGGGCGCCGTCCCCGCGCCGGCGCCCAGCCCGGCCCGGACGCGGCATCTCCGGTGCGCCCCGCCGGCCCGCCGCACCCCTTCCCCCCCCTCGCCCGTCCCGGCATGCCCCGGACTCGGCAGGAGCGCGGGTGGGCCCCGCAGCCCCGCCCCTGCGCCGCGCGGCGCGGCGCGGCCCCCCTCCCCACGCGATGCCTGCATGCGTGCGGCAGCACATGACCCCATAGGCGATCCCGATCGGCGGGGCGCGGTCCCGCAGGCGCCGCGGGGCCCGCGGATGCGCCCCTAACAAACTTTATAATCACCCCCGGTCGCCGCCGCGCCATGAGCAGCAGCGAGTTCGTAAAGACCGACCAGGCCAAGAACATGCGCACCGGCGTCAACATCAAGGCGACGCTGGCCAGAAAGGGCGAGTCGAGGACGGTCAACACAAAGGCCGGCGGCCAGATCAACGTGTGCGACGCCTACCTAAAGGACGAGAGCGGGGAGATCAAGTTCACCCTGTGGGGCGACGACATTGAAAAGGTAAAGGTGGACGACCGCATTGTGATCAAGAACGGCTACATTAGCGAGTTCAGGGGCGAGGTCTCGATCACAAAGGGCAAGTTCGGCACACTGGAAGTCAACCCCGAGGCCTAGGCGGCGGGACGGCTCCCACACCACCACCACCGCACCCTCACCCGCGCTCGCGCCAGTCGCCGCCGGAGAGGCGGTCGCGGCCCCGCGTTTTTCGCCAGTCGACGAGCGCAATCACCGCGCCGGCGGCCATCGCCGTCATTCCGGCGAGTATTGCCAGGGCTGACACGGCGAGAGGGACGACGGCGGCGAGGAGGCGCGAGTCGGGGTCGCCAAAGATGTCCAGGGCGGCTGGGTCGTCGACGAACATCATGACGGCGCGGAACGGCCGGTCGCCGTCGTTGCTCACCGAGAACGCCAGCGTGTCCGCGCCGGGCGCGCTGACCGTGTCGACCATGACAGAGTCCGAGCCCGGCCTCGGCCCGTACACCAGGCCGCCGAGCCCGTCCGAGGCGGACACCGAGAACAGGTCGCCGACCTCGTAGTCCGCAATCTCCACGGCCCAGAGCAGCGGAGTGTCGGGATCGGCGGAGTACATGCTTCGGCGAAACTCGGCGGACTCGCCCGGAAAGACGAGCGCCTCGTCGGTGACGTCGGTAAACACGTCGTCGAGCAGGCCCCGCATGGGCAGCATTTCGCCGTTGACCGTAATGGCGTCGAGCCCCGCCGTGATGGAGAGCATTGCCAGGAACGAGCCGGCCGTAATGGCCGCGCCGACCAGCCCGACGACGGGGCCGCGCCGCCTCAACCGCGCATGCACCCCCGCCGCCGCCGTCGCCGCCCCTGCCTCGGCCCGCCCCCGCGGCCGATGCCGATGCCGATGCCGCCGGGCGCGATGGACGCAACCGCCTGTGCCATGCGCGCCCCCGACAGCGGGGCTTATTCAAGATATGCGGGGCTGTTACTTGCAATCTGCGGCGGGTCGCTCAGGGGCGGCCGGCGCGGTGGCGGCCGGGCCTTTGGCACGGGCTCTCCGGCGGGCCGCCGTCAAGACGCAGGCGGCTAGCCGCAGGCAGCATGGCCGCTGGCGCCCCCGCCGCGGCCGCCCCTGGCCGGTGCGCATGCCGCCAGGCGGTCGGCCCGTCGCGGATTGCAGGTAGCCGCGGGCCTGGATATTCGCACAACCCCGCCGCGGCCCGCCTGCGGGCCGCGAAAAGGGCGGCGGGCCGCGTAACGAGTGGTCGCCGCGCGCGGCAGTGCCGCCATCCGGTCCGCTAGGGGTCGCCGGCGCCGGGCACGCACAGGGCGGGCATTTTCTCCGCCAGGTCGGCATCCATGTACGTGTCGCCCGGCGTCCCGTCGGGGTAGTAGCAGTTGTAGGTAATCGACGACGGCATCTCGTCCACCAGCGAGTACTTTATGCCGAGGGTCGCGCCGTCCCCGGCAACCAGCACCAGCTCGACCTCCTCAAAGCCGAACGCGTAAAAGTTGGTTTCGTATTTCGGGTGCTTTTCGGCAAAGGCGACCGCCTCTGGCAGCGCCAGCAGCTGCGGGGTGACCTCGCCCTCGACGCTGTTGAGGGCGTCGATCTCGTCCGCCATGGACAGCATGGCCGAGCCCGTCTCGTCAGCGCCGAGCGCCGCCACCAGCGCGCCGAGCGGGTCGGTGGCGGCCATGGCGATCGCCGCCCGCATGTCGTCGGGCACCGACGCGAGCGCCTTTTCTAGCGCCGAGCCGAGCGGCGCGTCCGACGCGGCGTATCCGACCGAGAGCATCTCGCTCTGCCCGGTCTCCCCCGCGTTGACCACCTCTAGCGGCGGCTCCATCATCATTCCCGCGTGCGACGCGACCGCCCACAGCCCGACAAAGACCTCGATCTCGCCGTCGGCCAGCGCCTGCACGGCCTCGATGGCGGTCGCGTACCCCGTGTAATCGACAGACGTCGCGTCAAGCCAGCGCGCCGCGCCGTATCCCGACACGGCGCCGACCTTCATGCCCTGCAACGAGGCGGCCTCGACGGTGCCTTCGTCCGCGGTCGCCATTACTATCGGCAGGGCGGTGTGCGTGGCGGTAAACGACATGTAATCGCGCATTTCCTCGGCAGGGTCTATCGACATTGCCACGTCTGCCACTCCGTCCCTGACGGCCTCGTACGGGCGTATGGGCGCGCCGGGCTCGCCCGCCCCCGCAAGCGCCGCCATGTCGACGGGAACAAAGTCGGCCGGCAGGGCGGCGTCGAGCCAGTCCAAGTATGCGCCGGACACGCCGGCCAGTATACCGGCGCTTTCGTCGTATATCTCGACGGGCGTGCGCCACGGGTCGTACGCGACGCGTATCTGTACATCGCCGCCGGCCAGCCGGGCCGACTCGGCGTCCGTCAGATCCGCCTCGGGCACATCGGGCATTGCAACGGCGGAGTCGGCGCCGTCGACCGCCCCGTCCATGGCGGCGGAGGGGTCGTCGGTCATCTGCATGGCATCGTCCATGGCGGCGGAGGGGTCGTCGGTCATCTGCATGGCATCGTCCATGGCGGCGGAGGGGTCGTCGGTCATCTGCATGGCATCGTCCATGGCGGCGGAGGGGTCGTCGGTCATCTGCATGGCATCGGCCGCGCCGCCGGCCATCCCCGACTCGGCCGGCGCAGGTTCCGAGCCCCAGCCCCTTGCGATGAGTACCGCCTTTGAGCTGGGCGACACGCAGGCCATTGAGCTGTCGGCGTTTCGCATTATGGACTCTAGCCCAGCACGGCATGCCGAATCCTGCTGCGCCGCGGCATCCGGCACGGCCGCTGCGCCGAGAATGGCAAGGGCTGCAAGCGATGCAGCAACGGCTGCCAAGGAAACGACGGCAACCGCCCCGGCCGCCCGCGCCCGTCTGCGGCGGGCCGGCAACCCGGCAATCCTGATCGCGCCCGAATTCAACACAGGGGCGGCCTAGCCGTGGGTATTAAGCATTGCCATACAGGATTCCTCGTAATCCGCGGTGGGCCTCCCGCCTAGCGGCACGTGCAACGGCCAAGGTGTGGCCGCGACTGAGCGTCAAAGGCCCGGCCACCTCCATCTTGCCCCTCTTCCGACACGACCCACCGTAGATTACAAGGAACTACGCAGTAGGCGGCTTTTTAAGCAATGTCGGTTTTCGCGTTGCGATGGCTTGCCGCATGCGCGGTCGTGCAATGAAGCGGCGCGGCCCTGCCGTAGCCGCCCTTGGAGCGGAGCGTGGAGTGCCCGTTGGCCTCTAACACCGCTTTTCTTGCGTCAATGGCGGCGGCTGCACTGGCGGGGGCCTTGGCCATGGCCTTGGTGTTCTCGGGGGTTTTGGGCGCGCCAGCTGCGGATCCCGCCGGCACCGCCGCGGATCCCGCCGGCACCGCCGCGGATCCCGCCGGCACCGCCGCGGATCCCGCCGGCACCGCGCCCGGTGCGGGCAGCCTGTCGCCGCCTGCACACAGGCCCGACGGAGGCGATACCGGCAGTGCCGGCGGCCTGAAACAACCCCCTCCGCCAATCGAGCCCCCCGCAAGGATGGGCGACGGGCGCGCCGATCCCGCGTCAGGCGCCACAGCACCGGCGGGATCCCAGGTGTTTTACACTAGGGCCGATCTGATCGAGTTTCTCGCAGAGGGCGGCGCCTCGCCCCCCGTAGCCGCACTGGCCGCCAAGTACCCCGCAGGAGGGCACATCATCAACATCCTGACCGGCGGAACAACAGGGCTTGAATCTGATGCCTGGGACGCCGACAGGCGGCGCATCTCCGGACTCGAACCCGACATCATCGTCGATTCCCCCATGGAAGAGGGCGGACCTTCACCGCCTGTCGCCGCGGACAGCATCGGCGGCAGCGGCGTCGCCGCCGCTCCGGCCGACGTCGAGTCCCAATCCTTTGCCGCGCCTGCTGGCGAGCCCTCGGCGGGGCCGGCCGCTGGAAGTGGCATCCGCGAGGGCGCCGGCAGCGAAGTCCCGATGCAGGATGCCCCTGCAGCCCCTTCTCCCGCCCATTCCACGACCAACGTCCAGGTCGAGGGCGTCGACGAGCCCGACTTTGTAAAGAACGACGCCAGGCACATCTACATACTTGACGGCGGCGAGCTGACGGTAATCGATGCGCTGCCTGCGGATCTTGTCGAGGTGCTCACGGGCGACTCGGCCGGCGACATCCGCGAATCGTACCGCCCCGAGGACGCGTCGGTTGTATTCCGCGGCAGTATTGGGGGGTCCGACGACTACCGGTACGACAACATGTTCCTTGACGGAGACTCGCTGATCGTCATCTACGAGTCAAGGCAGTGGGCGTCCGCCCTGATAGACGATGCGGATCCGACGCGCGCCGTGGCGGTGCAGCTGCCGTTTACGTACGTCCTGTGGGTCGACATCTCCGACAGAAGCGCGCCCGTGCAGGACGCCGAGTATGTGGTCGACGGCGAGTACGGCGCCGCCCGCATGATCGACGGCATCGTATACCTAGTGACAAGAACCGGGCTAGACGAGCGCGGCGTAGGGCTGCCCGGCGTGAGGCATTCGGTGCTTGACGGGCTGCAGCCGGGCGCGCCCTGCGCCGACCCCGATGCCGGGCGCGCCGCACTAGGCCCGGCCGCCCCTTCGGGCCGCGTATGCAGCTCGGATCCCCTCGTGCCTCCGGCGTACCACATCGGCCCTGTCGAGGGGGAGCCGATCCTGACCACTGTCTCGGCACTGCCGCGCGGCGGCCCCGCCACGGCCGCCGCCGCCCAGACGTACGTGCTCGGCAGCGGCGACATAGAGTACGTCTCGCGCAGTGCGGTGTACCTTGCCATGCCCAGGGTGGTTCCCGGCCCCGCCGACGTACTTGGAGGGCTGCGCGACACGGGGCTCTTGCAGGCCATGGTCGAGCCACTCGGCGCGCAGTGGCGCCACGCCGCCCTGTCGGCCGCGGCGGACCGCGGCCTGCCTGCGGATACCCGCCTAGAGGTGGTGCTGTCGGCCATCCAGTCGGGGTACGACGACCTTGGTCCCGACAAGCGCAGGACGGCCCTCGCTGCACTCGATGACACGGCATGGTCGTGGCACTATTCGGTCGTGCCGGCGGACCCAAAGACGGACATCCACAGGATAGCCGTCGGAGGGGCCGCGCCGGCGCTGTCGTACGGCGCGGCGGGCAGCGTCCGGGGCGAGCCCCTTGACCAGTTCTCGATGGACGAATACGACGGCATGCTTCGCACAGCCACAAACATTTGGGATGGGTTCAACCCGCCGCATACGGCCGTGCACGTGCTCGACACGCGGCTAATGGAGACTGTGGTGAGCCTCGAGGGCATTGCAACGGGCGAGACGATGCAGTCGGCGCGGTTCGCTGGCGACACGCTGTTCCTGGTGACGTTCCGGCAGATCGACCCGTTCTTTGTAATCGACATGTCCGGCTCAATCCCCGTCATACTCGGCGAGCTGAAGATACCCGGATTCTCGTCGTACCTCCAGCCGTACGGAGCGGACATGGTCGTGGGCGTCGGCACGTACCTGTCCGAGGATCGGAGCGACAGGAAGCGCGACGGGGGCGTAAAGGTCTCCCTGTACGACGTGGCGGACTACAGCCGGCCCGTGCTTGCAGACGAGCGCGTCATAGGCGGGCCCGACACGTGGTCGCCTGCGCAGTCTAGCCACAGGGCCCTCTTGGCCGACGAGGGCAGGGGGATAATCGCACTGCCCGTGGTGTTCCACAGTGGCTACCCGCAGGGGGCGGGCGCGGCCGTCCCCGGAAGCGCCGCCCCCGCGGTGCCCTCCGACAGCGTCGGGTGGACCGGCTTTTACGCGTTCAGGGTCTCCGCCGATGCGGCCGGCGGCAGCGGCAGCGGCGCGGCCAATGCGGCGCGCCTAGGCGATGCGCACATCATACCGCACGGGGCGGCCCGCGACGGGGCGCCGCAGGAGGGGAGGTCGCTGTACATCGCAGACTGGCTGTACACGATATACGACGGCGCGCTCGTCATCAGCGACCTGTACAACCCCGGCAGGATGGTAAAGTCGATCGACCTCGGATAGGGCGCCCGGCGCCCTGCGCGGGCACAGCCGGCGGCGCGGGACGGCCGCCGAATGGGGCAGGCGCCCATCATCCGCCCTGCGGCGGGTGCGCGGCGAAGGAGTCCGCGCCAAGAGTTTCACCATGCGGCAACGGCCTTGCCGTATCGTACACCTGCGATGATCGGGCGTGCGGGGATGCCCGCGCCATCCGGCCGCGGCCCCCGTTGCTTTTCCCCTGCGCCCGCGCCCCGGCCCAGGCATGCGGGGAATCGCCGCAGTCCGCGGCCGATGCGGGAGCGCGCTCGGGCATCCACCAGGCCAGGGCGCACCCCGCGGCTCGCCAAGGCCCGGTGCAATGTTAATACCGGCACGCACCGCGCCGGCGCGCATGGCGTTCCACCCGTCGCAGGTGCCCGTAGCAAGGGTGTTCGACCTGGTCGACACGGCCGGCGCCGAGAAGGCCGCCGCAGAGATGATCGACCTCGGCTTTGACGGCAGGGACGACGGGTTCAAGGTGCTGATGCCAAAGGACAGGAGGCTTGCAAAGAGGATCGGCCACACGGTGACGACGTCGGTAAACTACGGCCTCGGCAGGGCGGGCAAGGACCGCAACGTCAGGTTCTGGACGTACCACGAGGACGACGACCACTACGCCATAGTCCTAGTCGGCGCCGCCGCCGCCGAGAGGCTCGGCGCCGCCTGACGGGCGCGCGCGGCGGCGCAGCCTGGGGCGCCCGGGCCACGCCGGGCCGAGGCGGGTCTTTCGGGCCAGCGCGCCGGCGAGCAGCGCGCCGAGTATCCCGCTCGCGATCACGTCGGACGGGTAGTGCTCCATCAGGTACACGCGGCTGACGGCCATGAGCGCGGGGTACAGCAGGATCAGGTAGCATCCGCGAGGAAACCTGTCCGAGACGACGAACGCCATTACGATGGCAAACACGGCGGCGCGCCCGACGTGGCCCGAAGGGTACGAGGCGTTGTACCCGCCCGCGCAGAACAGCGAGAACGTGTCGCCGGTCAGGTCCAGCACGAACGGGTTTCCGGCGAACTCGTGCGGCGGCCGCTCCCTTTCCACCCCGCACTTTACGTACCCCGTGACCAGCGTGGTGAGGACCAGCAGGATCATCAGGGTTATGCCGATGCGCCGGCTCGGCCGCAGCACTATCAGGGCGACGGCAAAGCCGAGCATGTAGAAGACGTCGCCTGCCTCCGTGACCGACTGCATGAACAGGTCGGCCGCGGCGTTGCCAGCCAGGCCGTAAAGGTAGGAGGAGGCGGCCTCGTCGGCGCCGGCGGTCGCCCCCGACATGACCAGCAGCGTGGCGGCCCCGAACGCGGCGGCCAGCAGGACGAACGGCCTTGACCGTATGTCAAAGACCCAGCTTTTCACCGCCGCGGCGGCGGCCGCGGGCGCTATTAACGTAGCAGTGGCGGCGCGCGCTTTCCGCGTCGCGTCCAGGCCCGCGCCCGCGCCCGCGCCAGCGGGGGCCGCCCGGCCGCAGGCGCCGCCAGAGGCCGAATGCGCGCCCTCCCGCCGCCTCGTCCGGCGGGCAGAATGCTTAAACATGCGGATTTCCCGGCGCCGTGTATGGACAAGGGTAGCGGCAAGGGCGGCGGCAAGGGAGGGGCCAAGGGCGGCGGCAAGCGAAAGCTCACCAGCCGCGAGATCGACGAAAAGTACATCAACCAGGGCCGCATGCTAAGCGAGTACATCAGGGGCGAGCGCGACGCGCCCCCCGCCGACATGTTCGTCAGGGGCGGAAAGGTCAAGAACCTTGCCGGCCTAAAGGCGGTGGTCGCCATGCGGAACGCGAACATGGCTCTGAAGGGTTTTAACCCGGACGGGCGGCGGCGGCGCCGGGCGGACGGCGGGGTTGAAGATACTGACAATCGACGACTTTGACTACGCCGGCAAGACCGTATTCCTGAGGCTCGACATGAACTGCCCCGTCGACCCGTCGACGGGCCGGATAACCGGCACGGGCCGGATAGAGGAGGCCGTCGAGAGCATCGAGTCCCTCCAGGGGGCAAAGCTCGTCGTCGCCTCGCACCAGGGCAGGGTGGGCAGCGAGGACTATACGGGGATGGAGGGGCACGCCGAGGTGCTGCGCTCCCTGACCGGGCGCGACATCATCCACGTGCAGGACGTCATCGGCAGCGCCGCGCGCAGGGCCATCGCCTCGCTCGAGGACGGGCAGACGCTGCTGCTCGACAACCTGCGCCTGTGCGCCGAGGAGAACTACGAGTTCGCCCCCGACGCGGCGGCCCGCACGATCATGGTCAGGAGGCTAAAGGGGCTGTTCGACCTGTGCGTGCTCGACTCGTTCCCGAGCGCGCACAGGTCGCACCCCTCCATAGTCGGGTTCTCGCGCGCCCTGCCCGCGTGCGCCGGCCGCATAGCGGAGAGGGAGGTGCGCGAGCTCGACGAGATCATGACCGTGGCAAAGGCGCCGCACGTCGTTGTCCTCGGCGGCTCAAAGGTGCCCGACCGCCTCGAGGCCATGCGCATGCTGATCAGGACGGGCAGGGCCGACCACATACTCCTCACGGGGGTCATCGGCAACGTGTTTATGAGGGCGCAGGGCAGGGTTAGGTCGCCGCTCGGGATCGCCCGCGAGGACGAGGTCGTCGCCAAGGCCCACGCGCTGATCGGCGAGTACCCCGACGTATTCTCGACGCCCGTCGACGTGGCCGTCGACAAGGACGGCGACAGGGTCGAGGTCGACGTGCGCGACCTGGGCAGGGGCGATCGCATACTCGACCTCGGGGCAAAGACCGTAGAGCACTACAACAGGATGATCTCGGGGGCGGGGACCGTCTTCATCAGCGGCCCGCCGGGCCTCTTTGAGAACGAGAGGTTCAAGCACGGGACCGAGGGCCTGCTCAGGGGCGTGGCAGACTCGATGGCCACGACGATCGTGAGCGGCGGGCACCTCACGACGGCCCTGCGCAGGTACGGCCTCGAGGGGAGGATAAACCACCTGAGCACGGCCGGCGGCGCCCTAGTGAGGTACCTGACGGGCAAAAAGCTGCCCATGATGCAGTCGCTCGAAGAGGCCGCCGAGAGGCGGCGCGCGGGCGGATCAGGCGGCGGCGCGTAGGCGGCGCGCCGCGGGGGGAGAAAGGGGGCGCGGCTACGGGAGGGCCGGCGCTATGGGCACGTGGAACGCCGCATCGACGACGACGGCCGCGAAGATGACCGTCAGGTACGGCGCGGTCACCTTGTACGCCTTCCAGGCAAAGTCGGGCGTCGGCGTCCTCGTGAGGCGGTAGTGGTACACGAGCATGAGGCCGCCGGACGCGGCCGCTATCGCGGCGTACACCGCGCCCATGCCGAACAGGCACAGGACGAGCGAGTACGGCAGCAGTATGGCCGTGTTCGCCAGTATGTAGCGGGACGTCCTCTGCATGCCGATCACGACGGGCAGCATCGGGACCTCGGCCTGGCGGTACTCGTCGCGTATCTTCATGGCCAGGCACCAAAAGTGGGACGGCGTCCAGACGAACACGAGAAAGCCGACGAGAAAGCCGAGCAGGTCCAGCGTGCCGGTCGCCGCGGCCCAGCCCGCCCACGACGCGGCGCTGCCCGCTATGCCGCCTATCACGATGTTCGACGTGTTGAGCCGCTTGAGCCAGGCCGTGTACACGACGACGTACGAAAAGATGCCGAGCGCGATAAAGGCGGCCGCGGCGGCGTTGAGCGCCGCGTACCCGTACACCACAGAGGCGGCGCTCGCGGCCAGGCCGTACGCAAGGACGGCGTTGGGGGACATGCGGCCCGACGGTATGGGGCGCCCGCTCGTCCTGTCCATCTTTGGGTCGATGTCGCGGTCATAGTAGTGGTTGAGCGCGCTCGAGCCGGCCGACGCGAGGGCGCCGGCCGCGGCCAGGTGCAGGTACGCGGCCAGGGCGGGGCCGAACGGGTCAGACATGCCGGGCGGGGCGTCCGGCGACAGGTTGGCCCCCGCGTACATTGACGCGAGCGCCGTTATGACGAGCAGGACTATGATTCGCGGCTTTGAGACCTCGGCGATCTCGCGCAGTGCCAACGCCCATGCGTCCGCATGCGGGGATTTAATGGTAGTGAGGGGCGGCGGAGGCGGATCGCGAGGCCCGTGACCAGGCGCCCATGCGCGAGGCACCGTACCGGCCGCAACCGGCTGTGCGGGCACGGCCGTGCGGCCCTCGTGGGAGTCACCTGGGCACTACGCTACGCCCGGGCACGGAGAAGTGGCGGCGCTCACGCCGGGATCCCTTGCAGTCAACGGGAGGGTCGCTTCAGAAGTTGTGCAGGGCGGCGGGGCCCCGGGTGCCGGCCCAAGGCGCGGGCGAGTGAGCTGCAGGGGGGGTAGATGCCGGCAACGGAACGCAGGGCTCTTGGCACTCCGACGCGCCGGGCAGGATGCGCAGCGTCACGCCGGTAGATGCCGGCAACGGAACGCAGGGCTCTTGGCACCCGCCACAGCCCTTACAGATGCAACCGTCCCGACGGCAGGCTGGTACGGGCGGTATTGGGCGGGCGGCGTCGTGCGCAGACTCGGCAGATGGAACCATCCCGACGGCAGGCTTGACGGGGGCGGCCGGGCCCTTGGCACCCATGCCACGGCCGCCCTCAGCCGTTGCATGCCGCCAAACGGTTGGCCCACCCTAAATATGCTTAAATAGTATTTCAGAGTGGCGGGTTTAGTGGTGTGGGAGAGGGGCAAAAATGCCGACGGCGGACATAGGCGACAAGGTCCAGTCTGTACCACTGCGGATGCACAACCCGTGTATAGACCGCCCCCAAGTGCACCCACTGTCACGTCCGACATGCCCACCGTGTTGCACATGCCCACTCCGCTACACAGCGCAGGGGACGTCACGACATCATCAGTTAAACAAGATCTTGTCCAGCCCCGGCGGGTGATCACTATCAGTGACCGCAACTTGGACGACTCTTACATTGACGAGATGTTGCAGGACAAGGGCCTGAAGGGGCCGCAGATCACAAAGATCCGTTCTGACCTACGGCGGTATATTGACTCGTTTATTGGCAACAGGGGCATAGAACTTGACGAAGGCGCATATACGTTGCTGACCAACATGCTCATACACCTCATTGAAGAGTCGTCGAAGGATGAGTGAAATGGACGCGGATCCACTAGCTATAATCAACACTGTTGTGTCCACGCTGGGTCACATACCCGCGCGATCCCGTGGCCTCCAAAAGAACGTCGCAGATGATGTAATGCTCAAGCTAGTCGAAGGCATGACAAAGCGCCGCTACAAGAAATATGAACTAAAAAGTATGCTGAACGGCCTGACAGTCCACAAAACCCACAAGCCCGATCAAAGAAAGCTTAGTATACGGTACGAGGAGAGCTAGAGATGGCCCAAGATCTAGCAAGTAGTGTGCTCGAGAACGAGATCGATTTCGAGGTAGTCAAAGAGGATTTTACACGCTATCAGGTCGTGGACGGCACGCTGCTAAAAATAAAAATCTGCGTCCTCAAAATACTCGAATCCTCAGATCGTGGACTAGGGGGTTACCCCATGTTTGGATTTGTCACTTCCAACATGTTAAACGCAACGGTTCCTGCTCGCCTCAGGTCATCGCCAACCGAACCGGCAGCCACCAAGGGAGGTGTCGAGGAGATAGAGTTCAAGTTGCAAGAGGACGTGTGGCAAGAGTACAAAACCGTGGACGGGTTCCTTGTCCGCATAAAGCCCGTGGTGACCAAAATATTCAAGCATGGCAAGCACAATGCGTTTGGTGAGCCCATATACGGCACAGATCGCATCCAGGCGATTCAAGACGTACACCGTGCTTCGCAGTGATCTGCCGCCCTTCAAAGCGCCCCGCAGAGGTGTGCCCCGCCCTCTCCCCCGACGGTGGAGAAAGCTCAGCCCCCAGGCCCAGTGGAGGCGGGCGGGGTGCGGGGCATCTTGGGCATCCCAAAGGCGGGAGGAGCCCCGCATGTCGTCAAGCAGCTGGAGGCGGGCGGGGTGCGGGGCATCTTGGGCATCCCAAAGGCGGGAGGAGCCCCGCATGTCGTCAAGCAGCTGGAGGCGGGCGGGGTGCGGGGCATCTTGGGCCTAGCGGGAGGGTGTCCTAATTTCACGGCTCAGCCAGCGGGCAGGGAACGGAGTCGGCCCGTACAGGGATCGGCGCACCCCGCCCCGGCCGCGCTCCAAACGATTAAGTATTTGAGGTCGGGCGGCGCGCCCGTGAGCAACTGGGATCTAATGATGCCCGGCATGGGGCTCACGTCGATAGGGCTGGCCGGCGTCGTCATATCCTACGCGGGAATCGCCCACACGTTCATAGACGGCATGCACGCCCTGACCGGCCTGACCATGTTCGTCGGGCTGATCTTCCTGTCGGCCGGCATACTGGAGGGCGGCGTCTCGACGAGCAACCGCGCAAAGGCGACCGTCCTCGTCGTCCTGGCCATATCCCTGTCGTTCGGGGCCGCGGCCCTCGTGTACAACACGATAAGCACCGTGCCGACGTTCGCCGCCGTCATGATGATACTGGCCACGCCGGCCATTGTCATTGCGTACCTGGCCACAAAGATGCCGCAGTACCTCAGGCCCGTCGGCCTCATATTCGCCCTGGCCGCCGTGGCCGGCGTGTCGTCGTTCGTCGCGTTCGGCATGGTCGGCCCCGACACGTACCTGATCGACGAGCCGGAGCCCGTAGAGGAAGAGGCCGAGGACGGCCCGCCGGCGGGCGCCGAGACCGCGCGGGTCTCGATACTGGCGGGGTCGGACCAGCCCGACGCGCCCGACTACGACCCCGACGAGCTGGCCGTGGAGCGCGGCGTGTTCGTGGTTTGGACCAACGACGATGCCGTCGCGCACACGGTGACCAGCCAGGACGACGCGGGCGCGTCGTTCGACTCCGGCCTCGTCGCGGCCGGCGAAGAGTTTTCCGTCGACACGTCGGCGCTCGAGCCTGGCGAGTACCCGTACTACTGCATAGTCCACCCGTGGATGGAGTCGGCCCTCACCGTAGCCGAGGCGTCCGGCGGCGAGGGCGGGGGAATCTCGCCCGATGCCGAAGGGTAGGGGCCTTGCCAGGCCGCATTCCGCCGGCGGTGTCGATGCCCAAGAGGCTGCTCGACAACCTGGCGCGGCATGCAAGGGCCGAGCAGCCGCGCGAGTCGTGCGCCCTGCTCGTCGGAAGGCCGGTCGCCGAGGGGTCGGCCGTGGCCGTCGCGTGCGCCCTGCCGGCGACCAACGCCGCGGACGCGCCCGAGACGGAATTCACGATACCGAGCGACGAGCTGATCAGCGTGTACAAGACGGTCGAGGAGAGCGGGCTTGCCGTCGTGGGCATATTCCACTCCCACCCCGCATCGGGGGCCGTCCCGTCCGAGACGGACAGGCGCATGATGCGGATCAACCCCGTCGTGTGGGTCATCTACTCGATACGCGACGGCGAGGCGAGGGCGTACGCGGCCGACTGGGAGGGCGGCCGCGCCGCCGAGGTAAGGATGGACGTAGGGTAGCGGCGAGGAGGGCGCGGGCGGGCGGGCGGGCGGCGGCGGCGCGGCGGCGGCGGCGGCGCGCCCCCGCCGCGGCCGCGCGGCCGAGGGCAGGCCGGCGGCGGCAGGGCCGCCCAATCCATGAACGTGCAACGACCGGCGTGGATTAAATAGGCCGCGCCGCGGCCGCCGCGCATGGAGATCCACGTGTACGACACGTACGTCAAGGCCAAGGACGGGCACACCATGCACTTTGACGTGATCACCGGCGAAAAGGACCACGACAAGGCCATCGAGTATGGCAAGCAGTGGCTTGCCAGCATCGAGGAGGCGGACGCGACCATGACGCAGAACGAGTGCCAGTTCTGCCACTCCCAGGGCGCGCCCGAGCACGTAGAAAAGGAGATTACCGAAAAGGGGTACTACATCCAAAAGATGGAAGGATGCCCCCAATAGCCGGCGACGGCGTCTTTTTCACTATTTTTGCAGGCTGCGCCGGGCGGCGCCATCGCCGCCGGGCGGCAGGGCCCGCACGGCGGCCCGCGCGGCGCCGATCCAGCAGCCGGCGCCCGCTCGGGCCGCGTGGCGCCCGAAGCGGGCCGCGCGCAGAACGGCAACATGATGCATGCCAGGGAGGGCGCCCAGCCGCGGAGGCCATGTCGAAAGGGCGGCGGCGGTTAGGCGCGCGGCCGCCCGGCGGTTGCGGTGCCGGGCCGCCGCGGGCGGCGCCCGCGCGGCGCATGCTTGAGGAACTCGGACGGTCCCTTGACAGGGTGCGGTGGGCCGCCCCGGCGGCGCCCCGCGCAGTGCACGGCCGCCCTCGGCGGCGCGGCGCGCAGTGCACGGCCGCCCTCGGCGGCGCGGCGCGCAGTGCACGGCCGCCCTCGGCGGCGCGGCGCGCCGCCCTCTGGCGGCAGCGCGGCTACTGCCGGCGCCCGCCGCAGCGCAGCGGCGCAACGCGGCGCGCGAGGCACCACGCCCCGGCGGCGGGGGCCGCCACGTACATGCCGGCGGCGAGCGCGATCGCGGCCGCGCCGTACGCGGCAACGCCCCACTCCGAGCCCGGCTCGGCGAGCGAGACTACGTGCAGGGCGTACAGCAGCGGCGCGAGGGCCAGGGCTGCGGCCTGGCGGAGCGCCGGGTGGTCGCGCTCCAGGTCGGCCACCTGCGGCGAGACGGCATAGTAGGCGTGGCTGAACGCCGACATGAACGCGGATCCGGCATTCGTCGACAGGACGACCGAGTCGCGAATCTCGCGCAGCGCCTGCACCTGCGGGGCGATCTCGGTGCCGTACGCGGCAGTCGCGATCAGGCAGCCGCCTTCGGCGCCCCCTGGGCCCGGCTCGGCGGTCGCGGGGCCCGGCACGGCGCCCCTGTCGTCGCCGGCGGCGGCAACGTCGCCGTCTTCGGCCGCATCGGCATCGCCGCGGCGGGGCTCGGGCTCGGGCGCCGCGGCATCCCGGGCGGGCGGCTCCGGGGCGGGCGGCGGCTCGGGCGCATCCTCGCCGGACGGCTCGGGGACTGGCTCGGGCTCGGGCTCGGCCCGTACGTCCTTCGGCGGCGCCCTGTCGGCCGTCCCCTTGGCCGCATCGGCGGCCGGGCCGGGCTCCGCCGCGGCCGGCGCGCCCTGGCCGGCGTCGAACGCAATCTCGCCGACGCACTGCCCGTCGGTGCGTATCGTCTTCGAGGCGGACGCGGCATCGCGGCCGTCGACCAGGACGGCCCTGATCGAGACGACCGTGTCGTCGGGGAGGGCCGCCTTGTACTCGAACTGGCCCGGAGGGGAGGATGCGGCGCCGGCGGCGGCGACAAGCTCCGCCGCCGACGTGCCGGTCGACGACAGGATCGCGACGTCCGGGGCCGGCGACGATGCAGATGACGCGGCGGCCACTATGCGCAGCGTGCCGGCGTTGCAGTCCCACGAGGCCGACCGGATCATGACCGCGTCGGCGGCGGCGGCAACGCCGGTGCGGCCGCCTCCGCCGCCGCCTCCGCCGCCGCCTCCGCCGCCTCCGCCGCCCCCGCCTCCAAAGAAGCCCTGGCCGGACGGCGGCGGCTGGACGTTGACGACCCGCGGCGGCGGCGGCATCGCATCGGGCGGCGGATCGGCCGGCCCGGCCGGCGCGCCGATGCGCACGGCCCCGCCGCCGCTGGCGAGAGACGTTGGCTCGGGCAGCCCGAGGGACGCAGGCAGCAGGTCGGCCGCGCCCGTTATGTTCGAGCCCGCAGGCAGGGTCAGCGCGTCCCTGCCGGCGTACATTAGGTCGTCGGACGAGTCGCCTGCGCGCACCGCGTACTTGAACGCGAGCGACGGGGTGCCCGATCCCGATGCGTACGCGGCCGCGGCCTGCGGGCTGCCGCCCACGTCGAGCGCAAGCACGGGCGTTCCCGAGACCGCGACGGGGCGCGAAAACTGCACCGCAATGTCCACCGTGCTGCCGGCGGCGTACGTGCCAGCCCGCGCCGACACCGACACGACCGTGGGGGCGGCCCCGTCCGAGGCGCGCACGGCGCGCAGCGGCGCATCGGGGCTCGACGGCACGGCGTACACGGTGGGGCCCGCCTCGCCGGCCGCCGGCGGGGCCAGCGCAAGGCTGGCAATGCCGCCGGCGCCGCCGCCTGATGCGCCGCCGAGCACGGGCACCGTGGCTAACCGGCGGTCCAGCGAGGCGTCGTAGACGCGCACCGACCCGCCGGACGCGGCGTACAGCAGCCCCGTGCCGGCGTCGAGCGCCAGGGCGCGCGGATCGGCCACGGCCGTGTCGACGTGGTACAGGAGCGACGGAATGCGGGGGAGATCGGCGGCGCTGCCGTTGCCGGTAGCGTTGCCTGGCGGCGGCGCGTCGAGGGCGTACGCCGAGAGCGTGCCGTTGTTGTACAGCGCGTACAGCTTTGAGCGGGCGTGGTCTATGGCCATGCCGGCGGCCGTGTACGAAGAGTTGTCTGCCGCGCGGTCCGGCAGGAGGGCCGACACGATGCTCGACGCCAGGGTGTAGCGGGGCTGCGCCGCGGCGCCTGCGCCCGCGTCGCCGCCCGCCGCAAACGAGACCGTGTGCAGGCCGTACGCGTTGGGCAGCGCGCCGGGGCCCGCGGCGCCGGCGCCCTGCTGCCAGGCGGCGCCGACCATGTACACGGCCGTTCCGCGGGCGGCCATGGCCGTCGGCTGCCAGCCCTCGCGCGGGTAGTAGTATCCCGACGCGGGCGAGGGGACGTCCCCGCCGGCGGCGTACATCGGGGCCGCGATCGCGCGCGGCTCGGACGCCGACAGGTTGACGAGGATTATCGGGCCGTCGGCGAGCGCGAGGCCCCCGGGCGCGGGCACCTGCATGCCGGCGTACGCCGCGCCGCCGCCGGCGTATTCGCCGAGCAGTGCCGGCACGGCGCCGTCCGCGTGCTCGCCCGTGTGGTCGGTGTACGACAGGAACGCCCTGCCGACGACGGAGCTGGACCGCGTGTCAATGACGAGCAGGACGGGCGTGGGAGGGAGGGGATCCAGCCCGAGATCGGCGCCCCCCAGCAGGGTCGTAAACGTGGCCGCGGCGAGCAGGTACGGCTGCGCCGCCGCCGCCGGCGGGGCCGCATCATCCCGCAACGGCCCGGCCGCGGCGGGCAGCATGTCGAGGATGCGCACGACCGTCCGCGTATCCTCGTCCGGCTCGGGCTCTAGCACCCCGGCGTCGCGCAGGTCGCCCGGACTGGCCGACAGGGCGCCGGGGCCGATCTCGAGGACAGAGCCGTTGCGCGCGTCGATCGCGTATATCGAGTCGCCGCCGAGCGTCGTATTGGACGCCGGGCCGGCCGCGTAGAGGATCGGGGCGCCCCGGCCGTCGACGGCAACGGTGGACGGGCCGGCCAGCCGCGGCATCTGCGCGCCCTGCGCCGCCGCGTCCGACGCGGTGTAAGAGCACCCCGGCATGCCGCCGGCGCACGTGCCGGCCGCGTCCTCCGCCTGCCCCGGCAGGGGCGGGAGGGCGGCGCGCTGCGAGGAGGGCGGCGCAACGGCGCCGAATATCGTGAGGTGTAGCGTGTAGATCGCCTTGCCGCCGCCGTAGTCCACGGCGCAGTCCATGATGCTGCGGGCGTCCAGCTGATCCGCCACGGCGGTCGCGTTCGCGCCCGACACGCACTCGGCCGTGATCAGCGAGACGGCCGCGGCGCCGGCGCCCCCGGGCGCGATCCAGAACGCGTCCATGCCGGCCGCGCCGGGCAGGAATATGCGGACCGGCCTGTCCAGGATTATCGTGGCGTTGGGGGCCGAGGGGGCCGCAATCTCCACCATTGGGCCGATCGCGCCGGCGCCGACGGCCGAGCGGTCGGGCAGGGCGGCCGGATCGGCTGCAGACACCGATATGACGAGCGGGGCGGCGGCTGCATCCGCGGAACTGGGCAGCGACACGTTCGTGCCGGCCGTGAACGTGACGACTGCGATGGGAGGCGCATCGCCTGGTCCCTCGGCCGTCACGACAAAGTCGCCGCCGCCAGGGAACGTGCCGTTGACCGCCGACAGGTCGATCGACGGAGACGGCCCGGTCACGTTGCGGGCGACCGAGTCGGGCGTCACGGGGACGGGCGCCGAGCCGTTGGCGCGCACCGACACGGCGGCCGGCTCGATCCGCAGGCTGGCGGGGGCGGCCGCGCTCGGGTTGCCCGCAGTGTCCGCGAATGCGCCGCCGGCTATGGTGACAATGCCCGACGCGCCGCCGGCAAGGGCGGGCGAGTCGAGCGAGACGACGCGCGAGCTGCCCGCGCCGGCGACGCCGGCTACCGCGACGGCCCTGGATCCCGTCGCGTTGACGGCAATGTCGGTGGCGTTGAGCTTGACGACATCCTCGTCGAACAGGACGGACAGCGAGGACGCGCCGAGCGCGGCGGCGCGCACCGCGCTGGGGGCCTGCCCGTCGGCGGCGGCGATCGGCCCGGCGCCGCCGAACAGGTACCCGGGGCCCGACAGGGGCGCGACCGCGACCGTTCCCGTCGCGTCGGCCGCCGCGTCGGCCGGCTCGAACGAGACGGCGTGGGTACGGGACGTCCCGGACCCGTCGACGGAGACGGCCGTCCGCTCGACCCCGTCGACGGTTATGGAATAGTCCGAGGGCGAGGCGGCCACGCGGTCGTACGAGTACGTGACGGAGAGCACGCCTGGCGCGGTCACGGCCGCCGAGACGATCGATACGGGGGGAGGGGTGGCGCCGGCCCGCAGCCCCTGCGTGCCGGCGTACGCGTTGCCCGACAGGTCCGCAAAGGCGCCGGGCTCGATGTACAGGGCCGCGCTGCCGGTTGCGCCGGCGGCGGAGGACTCTGCCAGCGACTTTGCGACATCGGCCGTCTGGCTGGCCGTCATGCGCAGTACGATGCGGTCCGACGACGCCTGGGCGGAAACGAGCGCGGCAGGGGCCGAGGACGAAGAGGCGCCCAGGCTCACCGCCGATGCCGCCGCCGCCGGCGGGCCTACGGCTATGCGCGAGGCGTCCACCGTGCCGGAGGGAACGTGCTCGTCGACGGCTATCGTGACTACCCCGGCGCGCAGGTCCACGACCGTCGCGGCCGCGTCGATCGTCGGGGGCGCCCTGTCGGGGATGACGAGCATGCGCTCGCCGGTCCTTGGGCCGAGGGGGTTTGACGACGCGTCCGCAACGGACGCGTTGGCGGCCATGTCGAGCAGGCCGGCAAGCGAGCGGGCGCCGACGGCCTGCACGGCCGCGGCCTTTGAGTCGGCGTCAAGGTCAAGGACGAGCGCGTCCGAGTACCCGGTGGCGGACGGGCGGACGCTCGAGCCGGCAAGCGATGCCGGGGCGGCGGCGGCCGTCTCTCCGTCCGCCGCGCGTACGGACACGCCGGACGGGTCGATGGGCTGCGCCAGGCCGTCCATGGCGGCAACCGCAACGTGCTCGTCAAACCGCACCGTAAGCGTGCCGGCGCCAAGATCCAGCACCGGCGACGATGCGCCCGACAGCAGTGAGGGCGGCCTGTCGTCGGGCATTACCTGCACCGTGCGGTTGGCCTCGGCGGCATGGTTGCCGTACAGGTCGTCGACGGCGCCGGCCGGCGCATACAGGCGGACCGGCGCAGGGCCGCCCCCGGGGGCGGGCGCGGCCGCCGCCGCCGCCGCCGCCACGGCAGCCTTTTGCGCGCCCGACAGCCGCATCTCTACGCGGTCGTCGGCCTGCCCGCCGTTCGGGAGCAGGAGGGCGGCGCCGGCGACGCCTACGGGGGCGGACGCGCCGGCCACATCGAGGCGCATTCGCAGCAGGACCGCCCCTGCCGCGTCGACGGGCTCGTCGAACCCGAGGATCATGTCGCCGTCGGCAAGGTTGATCTCCGCGCTTTCGAGAACGGGCGCCGCCGTGTCGTTTGTCACCGTGACCGGGGCAAGCCCGAGCGATCCGGCGGCTTTTCCGGCAAGGTCGGCAAGGGCGCCGGCCGACATGTTCAGCGTCAGGGCGTCCGAATAGCCGGCGTACGCCCGCAGCGACGCGCTGTCGTCCGCGCCGGGGCGCACGACGATCCTGTCGGAATAGTTCCCCGGCAGGCCCGCGCCGGAGGGCTCGCCGCCGGCGCTTGCGCTTGCCGCCGCAATGCGCGTGTGCGGCATGCCGCTCGCGTTGGCAAACGAGAGGCCCGAGGCGTCGACGCTGCGGCCGTCGCCGAACTCGTCCAGGTCGATCACGACGCTGCCCGCCGCCGTGTTCAGGATCGGCAGGCGCTCGAGCGACGGGGGAGACGCGTCGGGGCGGACCATTACCGCGACGGGCGCATCCTCGCCGGCCCCGATTTCGTTGCCCCACAGGTCCGACACCGCGCCGGCGCGGACCTCGAGCGAGACGGGCAGGGGCTGCTGCGCTGCGCCGGCCAGGCGGCCGCTGTTGACGGCGACCCACGCCTTTTGCGCATGCGTGAGGGCGACGGCCGCCTCGTCCGAGCCGGCCCATCCCGCGGGGGCTGCAAGGGGCGCGCCGTCGAGCGGGAGGCGCATCGGGGCGGGGGAGGATGCGCCCCCGACGACGAGCGCAAGCGATGCCGGCGTGCCGGCGTCGGCCCTCACGTACTCGTCGAACCGCACCGTCAGCACGCCGCTGCCCATGTCGAGCGCCGGCGGGCTGGACGGGTCGAGCGCCGGAGGGCGCGAGTCGGGCACGACGGCCACGGGCACGCCGCCGGTGCGGCCGACCGCCGCGCCGTATCCCCCGAGGCGGTTGCCCGACAGGTCGGCCGCGAACCCGTCCTCCAGGAGCAGGGAGGCGGGGGCGCCGAACCCGAGGAGCGCCGACGCCTCGACGGCCTCGATCAGGGCGGCCTTTTGGTCCGGCGCCAGCCGGGCGACGACGGTGTCCCCGCCGGCGCCGGCGGACAGCGTCGAGTGGCCGGCGAGCGGGATGCGGTGGCGCCCGTCGCCGCCTGCCGAGCCGTCGAACACGGCAACGTCCATGTACGGGATCTCGGAGGGCGCCGCACTCGAAGAGGGCTCGGGGCCCTGGCGCGGCCAGGACGCCGCCGGCGCGACGCCCTCGTCAAAGTGGACCTCGAGCGTGCCGGCCGACAGGTCCAGTACGGGCAGTATGGACGGGGCGTCGACCGACGGCGGAATCGTGTCCGGCGCGACCCTCAGGGGCGCCGCCTGTACGGCCGGCGACGGGTTGCCCGCCAGGTCGTAAAAGGCGGCGGCTGGGAGCGACAGGGATGCCGCCCGCGATGCCCCGCCGGCCGACTCGAGTGCGGACTTTTGGTCGTGCGTAAGCAGTATGCGGACCGCAGTGGACGGCGACGCCGCGGCATCGCCGGGCGACGCGGCGATGCCGCCGCCCGACACGGCGGCGCCGCCGAGATCAACCGAGGCGGAGCCTAGCGAGACCGTCGCGCCGGCCAGGGCGACCCGCGCCGAGTCCGCATGCTCGTCGAGCCGCACCGTCAGCAGGCCGTGCGCAAGGTCCAGGACGGCGGGCGGCGGAGAGCGGGCGTCCGCGTCGGCGATCCTCGGCCCCGTCGAGTCGGGCTCGACGAACAGGTGCGCGTTTTCCAGGCCTGCAAAGCGGTTGTACGCCGCGTCGTGCACCTCCCCCGCGGGCACGGTCACGGCGAGCTCGCCGCCGGCGAGCAGCGCGATCTTTGCGCGCTCGGCCTGGACGGCGCCGAGGCGCACGTCGAGATCGTACGCGTGCGACGAGCCCCGTGGAGAGATCACCTCGGCCCCGTCGATCGAGAACGGGTGCGAGCCGTCCGCCCCCGATATCTCGATCCCGGAGACGTCGCCGGGCATCGACAGGCGCACCGGCTCGGTGAAGGAAAGGGAGAGGCGGCGGTCGTCCAGGCCGAGGCGCGGCGAGGATGCCAGCGCGGGCGCGTCCGCGTCGCGCGAGACGGCCACGGTGTGGTTGCCGAGGGCGCCGAGCTCGTTGCCGGCCAGGTCGGCAAAGGCGCCGGCGGCGGCATCGACGAGGAGTGCCCGGGCGGATACCGGCCCCGACTCGCCGAGGGCGGCGGCAACGGCGGCCGCCTGCCCGCCGGTGAGGGAGACGCGGACGCGGTAGCCGTCGCCGCTGTCGCCGCTGTCGCCGTCGCCGCTGTCGCCGTCGCCGCTGTCGCCCGCGCGCAAGATCGCCGCCCCGCCCAGGTTGACGGCGGGGGCGGCGGCGGCGGCGGCGCGCAGCGTAACAAGCGACAGGTTGGCCGCCGAGACGTCCATGTGCTCGTCAAAGTCGAACTCGAGGACGGGCGGCGACAGGCCCAGGTTGAGCAGCGGGTCGGCGGACCTGTCGAGGTGGGGCTGGACGCCGTCCGGCGCGACGGACGGCACGGCGAACGATCCCGATGCAATCGGGTTGCCCGACAGGTCGGCAAAGGCGCCGGCGCGCACGTGCAGCAGGGCGCCGCCCTCCGCGGACGCGCCGAGGGCGGCGGCCACCCGGCCCTTTTCGGCGCGCGTGAGCAGGAGCGTCACCGAGTCGGTGCCGCCCCGGGGCGGCTCGACGTGGGCGTCGGTCAGGGCGATGCGCGGCGCGCCGGGCGGCGAGGATGCCGAGATCGACAGGTTTGCCAGGTCGGCCGACATGGGATCGACGTACTCGTCGAATACAATGCGCAGCGCGCCGCTGCCCATGTCGAGCGAGGGCGGATGCGCCGCGTCGAGGGAGGGCGGAACCATGTCGGCGACCGCCTCGATGCGCGGCACGCGGGCCGGCGCCGACGGGTTGCCCGACAGGTCGGAAAAGGCGCCGGCGTCGAGGAAGAGGCGCGCGGACCCTGCCGCATCGGCGCCGCCGGCCAGCACGGCGCCCTTTTGGGCAGGCGTCAAGAGCAGCCTGGCGACGGCCGGATCGCCGCCGTCTCCCTCCTGCATCCGCTGGCTGCCCGACAGGCGGACCGAAGGCGCGCCAGGCGAGGCGGCAGACAGCGAGACCGAGGGGGACGTGGGCGTGGCCGCGGCGGCCACGTGCTCGTCGAACGCCATCGACAAAATTCCCGCTCCCAGGTCGAGCACGGGGGCGGCGCGCAGGGCGTCGAGCGACGGAGGGGACGCGTCCAGCGCGATCCTGGCGGGAAGCGTGGCCGCGTCCGCCAGGGCGTTGCCCGACACGTCGCTCACCACGCCGGCGGCGACCGAGGCGTTCAGCCTTGTGACGCTGCCGCCGGTCGCGCCGGACAGGGCGGCGACGGCGGCCTTTTTGTCGGGCGACATTGCAAGCAGGACGGACTGCGAGCCGCCCAGCGTAATGACGCGGGCGCCGGCCAGGCCGACGGCGTCGGCCGAGGAGGGGGACGACAGTTCCACGGCCGACGCATTGGCGGTTGCAGGGTCGACGATCTCGTCAAACTCGACAAGGACCGTCCCCGCGGCCAGGTCGACCGCCGTGCCGGCCAGCCTGGGCGGCCGGTCGTCGGGGACGACCGCTGCCGGGTAGGCCGCCGCTCCCTCGAACATGCGGTAGTACGCGTCGCGCACGGCCGTCGGCGAGACGTCGATCGTGGCGTTGCCGGCGCCGCCGGTGCGCTCGTACGACCGCGCGATCGACGCCTTTTGGGCCGCGGTCAGGTTGACGGCGACTGTGGCGGACGACCCGGATACGGGCAGCGCCGCGCCCGAGAGGGGCGTAGAGCCGCCGGTGCGGTCGCTACCCATTACCGCAATGCCCGAGAGGTCGACGGCCCTAGCGGGCACGGCGGCGTCAAAGGTGAGCGTTACGGCCCCGGCGGCAAGGTCCACGGCGGCTTCCGCAATGCCAGGCGCCCCTGTGCCGGCCGGCGCCGCTGCCGCCGCCAGGCCCGTGGGCGGCAGCAGGGCGCCGTCCGACGGGTTGCCCGCAAGGTCCGAAAACGCGCCGGGGGCCGACTCGTAGATGCGCACGCCGCCGCCCGTGTCGTTGTGCAGCGCGCGCGCCGCGGCGGCCTGGGCCGGCGCAAGCCGCATTTCCAGGATCGTGGAAGGCTCGATCGACGAGAATGATGCGCCCGCGAGGGGGACGGGTGTGCCGCCCTGGCCCGAGAGCGACAAGAGCCCGGTGCGCGCGCCCTGCGGCCGTACGCGCTCGTCGAACTCGAGCGTTACCGTGCCGCGGTCAAGGTCCAGCGCGGCCTGCGGCGAAGAGGGCGACAGGGCCGCAAGCCGCGGCCCGGCCCCGTCGGCCGACGCCGCGGCGGCCAGCCCGCGTGCGGCCGGCATTGCGTTGCCCGACAGGTCGGACGCGGCGCCGCGTGCAAGGTCCACCGCGACCGACGCGCCCGGCAGCCCGCCGTGCGCATCGAGTGCAGCCTGGACGTCGGCCTTTTGGTCCCCCGTCAGCACTACGTACGCGGACGGGCCCGGCAGGGCCGACGGCGGGCCGGAGGCGCCCGCCAGGCCCACGCGGACAGCGGACGGAGGCGCCTGGGAAGGCGCGGAGTTGGACGAGACGACGATTGCAATCCTGGACGGATCGACCGATGCCGCGTCGACGTGCTCGTCGAACGGAACGGACAGCACGCCGGACCCCATGTCGAGGGACGGCCCCGCGGCCGCCCCCGGCGCGTCCGCGTCGGGCCCCGTCTCGTCGGGCACCACCGAGGCGAGGCTGCGCGCAATCCCGCCGTACGCGTTGCCCGACAGGTCCGTCAGGCCGGCGGCGCTCCCGTCGATGTCGATCTCCGAGACGGACGCCAGGACGGCCGCGGCCTTTTGCGCCGGCGTCATTGCAACCAGCACGGACTGCGACGCCGCGCCGCCGCCGGCGACCGGTATCGACGGGCCGTACGCCGATACGTTCGCGCCGGACAGGCGCGTCGCGGACGGCCCGCCGCCGTCCCCGCCGCCGAGGCCGACCAGCCGGACGGCCGACGCGTTCAGGGCGCTTGCGGTAACGTACTCGTCGAACGTGACTATGACGACGCCGTCGTCCAGGTCGACTATCGGAGGGGCCGGCAGGGCGGGCGGCGCCTCGTCGACGAGCACCTCGATCAGGCCGGCATCCAGCCCGGCGAACGCGTTGCCCGACACGTCGCGCACTGCGCCGGCGGCCACCGTCAGGTTCACCGCGGGCGGCACCCCGGTCAGGGCGCCGCCGAGCAGGGCGGCCAGCTGCCCGGCGCCTACCCGCACGCGCAGGTCGGCGGCGTCGCGCGCGGACACGACCTCTGCGCCCGCAAGGGAGACGGTGACGGGGGCCGCCGTGGCGTTGCCGACCAGCCCCTGAGGCGTGCCGGACAGCGTGAGCCCGGCTGGGTCGGCGCCGGCCGCATCGACGTACTCGTCGAACGGGACCGTCAGCAGGCCGTTCCCGACGTCGAGCGACGGGAGCGTCCGGTCCCTGATCGCCGGCGGCGCCCGGTCGGCGGCGACCGCAAGCGGCGCGTTGGACAGGCCGGCGAACCGCAGGCCCGCGGCGTCCGAGATCGCGCCGTACGGGAGGTCGAGGCGGACGGGCCCCGCCTCGATGTGCGCGCGTGCCACGGCCCCCTTTTGCTCGGCCGTCAAGAATATGCGCAGCGTGTCGTCGTCGATCGTGCGGAACACTACGTCCGGGCCTGACGGCGGGGCGACGCGGGCGCCGGACAGCGCCACCCTGTTCGCGCCGTTTGCATCCTCGATCGCCGCGCCCGACAGGTCGATCCCGCCGGCCGGCACGTGCTCGGTGAACATCATCGAGACAGTGCCGCGGCCAATGTCGAGGGCCGGCTCGCCCGAGCCGGGCGCGAGCGCAGGCGGCACCGAGTCGTCGACGACCGTCAGGTTGCTTCCGGCCGCGAGCCCGCCGAACGGGTTGCCCGTCACGTCCGCAATGCCGCTGCCGGCGCCGGAGGCGACGGATATGCTCAGCGGCCCGGCCGACGCGTTTGCCGCCCGCAGCGAGTCGGCCTGCGCCCCTGTGAATGCCAGTACCAGGCGCGTCCCGTCGTCGTCGCCGGCGTCGGCGCGGCCCGTAGCGGCAAGGGACGGAGACTCGGCCGCGTTGCCGTTCCGGTCGCTGACCGTCACGGCCTGCGGCCCGAGGCCGCTTGCGTTGACAAACTCGTCGAACGAGAGCGTCAGCGTGCCGGTGCCCAGGTTGAGTATCGGCGCGCCGGCAAGCTCGGGGCCCGCGGCGTCGCGCAGCACCGAAATGTCCTCCCCGGCGGACCGGCCGGCGGCGTTCCCCGACAGGTCGTGCACCGCGCCGTCCTCGGCGGCAAGCCGCATCGAGGGGGCGCCGGGGCCGCGCGCGGCCGCGTCTAGGGCGGCCTTTTGCCAAGGCGCAAGCGAGACCGCAATCGTGTCGTTGACGGCGGATGCGGCCCGCGCGCCCTCGAGCGAGACGCGCCCGCCGGCCGCAGTCACTACGGCAAGCGAGCCGGCATCAAGGCCGCCCGGCGGCGCGGCCACGTACTCGTCGTAGGATACCGTGAGGGTTCCGGCCCCCAGGTCGAGCACGGTGCGGGTGCCGTTGAGCATTGGGGACGTGCTGTCGGGGGTCACGGCGATGCGCTCGCCCAGCATGGCAAGGCTCTCGAGCACCTGCGTTGCAAACCCTGCCGGCATATCCAAGAGAGGGGTCGGCCCCGCCGCGACGGCCCCGGCCTTTTGGGCCGCCGTCAACGTTACTACCACCGTCTCGTTGAGGTTGAAGTCCGGGTCGTCCGCCAGCACATCGGCGCCCTCAAGGTCGACTACAATCCCAGCGCCGCGCAGGACCGCGCCCGTCAGGTTTGTATCGGATCGAGACACAAGGTCCATAAACTCGATCTCTAGCACGCCCGTGTTCAGGTCCAGCCTCACCGGCGACGGCACCGTGGCCAGCTGCGGCGGCGCGAAGATGAAGAAGCCCTGATTGAGCGGCTGCGGCGGCGCGTCGCGATCCGGCAACGGCATTGGCGGCGGCGGCGCCGCCACAACATCCCGGCCGCCGTCCAGCAGCGGCACGTGCCCGGATCCCTTTGCTGGGGCGGGCGGCGCCACGCCGCGTCCGGCGGGATCCGCCGCGCGCCCCTGCCCGGTGCCGCCCTGCCCACCCTGGCTCGAGCCCGAACCGGCGCCCGTGCCGGGATAGTAGTTTCCCGAAATGTCGGGTATTGCAGACCCCGACACGTTGAAGGACACGCCGCCGGTGTACTGCGCGGTCCGGATCACGGTCCGGACGTGCGCCGGCGTCATTGTGACCACCAGTTCTGCGCCGTAGTCGTCCCCGTCGGGCGAGGAGGCAGTCGCGCCGCGCAGGTCGGCGACCGTCTCGTTGCTCCCGCCGAGTATGGTGATCTCGGCAGTGTCAACGCCGTCCAGGTCAATGTACTCGTCAAAGACAAACGTGAGCGTCCTAGCCCGCATGTCGCCCCGCGGGGTCTCCAGCAGACCGGGCTCTGCGTCGTCCTCCAGCACGGCCAGCTCGGCGTCCGTCGCGCCCACAAAGGGCCGGTCGTCGCTCGCGTCCGAAAAGGCGCCGCGCGCAATGTCCAGGACCAGTTCGCCGTCGCCGTTGACGTATTCGTCGGCCAGCAGGGCCTTTTGCCGCGGCGTCAGCTCGATCTCCAGGGAGTCGAACGGCTCCGACGAGTTGTCGTAGGACTCGGCTCCGTCCAGGGGCACGAACAGCTCGCCGTCCAGGCTCGCAACCGCCACCCCCGAGATCACGGCGGGGCCGGTCACGTTGCTGTCGAGCTCAAAGTACAGGGTGCCGTCGGCCAGGTCCAGCACCGGCACAAGCTCGTCGTCGAGCGCAGGGCCGTCGGCGCCGACGTCGACCGGCTCGCTGGGCAGTCCGGCAAACCAGTTCCCCGACAGGTCGGGGTACGAGGTGGCCGGGACGGTCAGGTTCAGCGCCACGCCGTCGTCGTACGCATCCTCGGCCCGATTCCAGGCGGCATCCGTCAGGTTCACGGACACCAGCGAGTCGTCGCCCGGCGACGAGGGCACCGAGCCGTTGAGCGCCACCCTCGTGCCGTTGCCAAGGACGAACTCCATGCCCTGCGGGTCGAACCTTGACATGTCGACGTACTCGTCGAACTCTAGGGTCAGTGTGCCTTCGTCAAGGTCCAGGAACGGGGCCGCCACGTCCTCCGGCGGCTCGGTGTCGGCCGACACGGTCACGGCAAAGCCCGAGCCGGTGACGTACCAGCCGCGGTTGCCGGCCGGATAGTCATAGTAGCCGTAGCCGCTGATCGTAATCCACACGACCGGCGACGTGCCGCCGGCCGCGGTGACGGCCGCCTTTTGCTCGTCGGTCAGCCACATGTCGATGCTGTAGGCGTACGGCAGGCCGGCGTCGATGACGTCGGCGCCGGCCAGGGGGACGGTCGTCGCCAGGCCGGGCGAGGACGGGTCGGCCACGTGCAGCGCATGGCTGCTCGGGTACACCCTGTCCGCATAGACGGCCTCGGTGTACCCGATCGACAGTATGCCGTCGTTCATGTCGAGCTCGAACGGTCCCCACGCGCCGGGCCGGCTCGTGTCGGGCCTCAGCGCGGCGGCCACGCCGGCCGAGGCGGCTATTTCGTTCCCGCGCGGGTCCTTGAACGCCCCCTCGTCGAACGCGGCGCGCAGGGGAGAGCCGAGGTCGGCGATGCTCTTCTTTACGTCCGGTGGGATCGACAGCGTCACCGTCGCGCCGTCGCCGCCGCTCGCGGTAGCGCCGGCAAGCGTCGTGTTGCCGCCTGTGCTGTTGAGCAGGTATATCGACGCGGCGCTCGTCTCGGACGCGTCCATGCGCTCGCTGAACGCGAACGACACGGCGTCGCGCGCCAGATCCACCGAGGGGGCCGAGCCGGGCGCGAGCGTCGGGCTTGTCGTGTCGAGCACGATGTCGATCGCCCTGTTGTGCACGGCGGCGAACCGGTTGCCGGCGACATCCGCCGTGATCCCGTAGTGCATGTCGAGGCGCAGCCCCCCCGTCGCGTTGTGCATGCCGGCGAGCCTGTCGAGCTGGGACGCCGAGAGGGCGATCGGCACGGTGGTCGAGTCGAGGGGGCTCGGGTACGATGCGCCGACGACATGCTGGTGGCTCCCGCCGTTCCGGTCCTCGAGGTACATGTACGGCATGTACAGCCAAGTGACCGGCTCGTCGAACGTTACCGTCAGCCTGCCCGTGTTGAAGTCGAGCTGCGGGTTGCGCGCCAGCACGGGCGGCGCCGTGTCGCGGACGATCGTGAGGCCCTGCCAGTGTGCGCCGGTGCTGAAGGCGTTGCCGGCCGCGTCGGCCAGTCCCAGGTTCGATATCGTAAATGTGCCGGCCGTCTTGCCGGCCAGGCTCCTGTCGTACGCCTCGTGGTCGGCGGGGGTCAGTGTCACCGTAACGTCCGTCCCCTGCGAGACGGTCATGTTCGCGCCCGCCTGCATCGTGTGCGGCGCGGCGCCGGCCGCGCCTATCCTGATGTGGCTGGACACGGGGGTGCCGGAGAGCGGCTCGGTTGACCGGAACCGAAACTCGCCGGCTGAAAGGTCCAGCGTCGGCGCCATTGTGGTGTCGAGGCCGGGCACGAGCCGGTCGCTGGTGTAATACATGCCGGTCCGGAACACGTACTGGCCGATCTTTTCCCACGCGTAGAACGACGCCTTTGTCCCGCTGCCCATGTCGGTGGCGCCGGCGGGAAGGGTGAGGGTGACGCTGTGGGAGAGGCGGCCGAGCGGGTACGACGGGTCGTAGCCGATGACGTTGCCGTTTCCGTCGCGCCTCGACACGTCGGCGCAGGCGGCACGGGCGTCGCTCGTGGCGCACTGTGCGGCGTCGGACATGTGGGCGTTGGAGGGCCGCACGTTTGAAAACCCCATGAAGGGGCCGGCGCCGCGCCACCAGCGCAGGTCCATCTCGATGGTCTTTGCGCCGGAGACGTGCTCGTTTGCGATATGCACCGGGCCGGCGTATGCCAATGCCGGCGGAAGCAGCGCATCCTGCGCGTGCTGGGCCAGGCCGAACCACGCGGCGATCCCGCGCGCCGCCTCTCCCGCGGCAAGAGCGGCAACGCGGTCGGGCGGCGGCAGTGGGCCGTCCGGCGCAATGGCGGCGGCCGAGGCCGCAAGCACGATCGCAACGGCCGCCAAGGCGGCAGCAGCTCCGGCAACGCGCGGCGCGGCCATCAACGTGCCCTACCCGTCCCGCCGCAGCAGCCGCCGCGGGGAGCAACACCATCCACGTCCATGCGCTCGGCATGCGCCCGTATCTGCGGCTGCAATTGCCGCCATGCCAAAAGGCGTGTATAAAAACACGGCGCGCGCAGATCAGGCTGGCTCGATCGGCGGCGGCGGCGCGGCAGGGGAGGCGGCGGCGTGCGCCGGGAAGGTGATGGACGGCCGCCGTGGCAGGCAGGGCGATCGGCGGCGGGGCAGGGGAGTCGACGCCGATAGGCCGCCAGGCGGCATCGCGTTGCGGGGCCATTGCCAGGACAGCCGGGTGGGCGGAGTGGGAGGAGTGGGCGATCCGATCTGGAATTCTGCGGCCCGTCGCGGCCGCCGGCCCTTGGCGCGGCTACCGCCTGGCAGCGCTGGCAAGCCAGGTACAGAAGGCTGCAGGAGCGCTGGCGGCAGATCAGCAACCGGCCACCAGGCGCCAGGCGCCCTCGCGCGCGCACTCGACCGCAAGGAGTGCGGCATTCGTGCGCATTCAGGTCTGTGCCGGCTCCTGCCGTGCCCTGCGCTAGCAGTTGGCAAGCTAGGCGCAGATGCTACCAGAGACCCGAATGTGCACCGGCATTCCGCTCCCCTGTCCGCCCGCTTGCCCGCCAAGCCGGCCGTCAATTCCAGCCCGGGCAGATGCCGGCGGGTGCAAACACTCGCCGCCCGGCGCATGCCCCGCGCGCCCCGCGCCCGACGGGGCACCAGCTCGCGCGCGGCCGGCCGAAAAAAAAAGCCCGCCGCTAACGCTTTTTACGGAGCGCCCGCGTGCAGGCGCATGGACAGGCACCGGTACGCAAGGCTCACCATCGAGGGGGACAAAAAGACGGAGTGGATGTGCGGATGCCTCCTGACCGAGGACGACTACTTCAAGTTCTGCCCCCGCCACAACGAGTACCTCAAAAGGGCGGTGCTCGCCCAGATAGACGAGCTCGACATGACGGTCGTCGTCGCAGAGGACGCGGGCGCGGGCGCGGGCGGCCCCCAATCCCCACCCCCACCCCCACCCCCGGCGGCAGGGCGGCCGGCCGCAACCGGGGACACGCCGCCGCCGCCGCAGCCGTCGGGCTGAGCGCCCCCCCCCCTCCTCCACACCACACTCCACACTCCACACACCCTCCTCCCCCGAGCCCGCCAAAGGCGGCGGGCGGCACGGCCGAAGGGCCCCGCGCACAGGAAAGGGGCGGCGCGTGGATGGGGCCGAGGCCGCCGGCCGCCGGCCGCCGCCTAGAGCACCAGGACGGCGACGAACGCAGATACGAACACTATCGCTATCGTGTTGAGCAGCTTTATGACCGTGTTCAGGGCGGGGCCGGCCGTGTCCTTGTACGGGTCGCCGATGATGTCGCCGACGACGGCCACCTTGTGCACCTCGGACCCCTTTTCCCCCCTCATCTCGACGAGCTTTTTGGCGTTGTCCCACGCGCCGCCCGTGTTGGCCAGGTGGTACGCCAGGAATATCCCCGTGACGACCGAGCCCATGAGCAGGCCGGCGACGGCGGTGGGGCCCAGGACGACGCCGAGTATTATCGGCGATATGATCGCGACGAGCGCAGGCTTCCACAGCTCCCTTATCGAGGCGGCCGTCGCAATGTCGACGCACCGCGCATAGTCCGGCTTTGACTTGCCCGTCAGTATACCCGCGTTCTCGCGGAACTGCCGCCGCACCTCGTCGACCATGCGGCCGGCCGCGCGCGAGACGCCGTCGATTAGCTGCCCCGTTATGATGAACGGTATGAGGCCGCCGACGAGCAGCCCAATGATGACGGCGGGGTTCGTGAGGCCATAGTCCAGGTCGAGCACCCCCTCGAACACGTGGGCCGCCTCGAACTGGAACGCCTGGATCATGGCGAGTGCGGCCAGGGCGGCGCTAGCTATGGCGAACCCCTTTGTGACGGCCTTTGTCGTGTTGCCGACGGCGTCGATCTCGTCCGTGACGCGCCGGTTCTCCTCGCCCATGCCGGTCATTTCGACGATGCCGCCTGCGTTGTCGGCTATGGGGCCGAACGCGTCAATGCTCAGCACGATGCCGGCGAGGCTCAGCATGGCCATGGCCGTGAGCGACGTGCCGAATATGCCGTACAGGACGGGGTCGGCCCCCTCGGGGGCAGCCGACGACGAGACGGCGTACGAGGCGACTATCGCGACGACCAGGGCGATCATGAACGGCCCCGTCGAGTTGAGGCCCTTTATGATGCCCGTGAGGGTGAGCGAGGCGTACCCCCACTTTGCCGACTCGGCAATGTCCCTGACGGGGCGGTACTTGTAGCTCGTATAGCGGTCGGTAATGCGCTGTATGACGGGCACGAGCGCGACGCCGATCACCGTGCATCCGAACAGGCCGAGCACGGCCTGCCCGTCGCCGATGAACGCGGTCGCGAACGCATAGTTGAGGGCGATCGCAATGCCGGCCGACACGTAGAACGACCGGTTGAGCGGCCTCATTACGTCCGTCACCCCCTTTGAGCCGACGATGGCGACGCCGACTATCGAGGCGATCATCCCCGACGCGCCGACCAGTATCGGGAACAAAAACAGGGACGGCGAGGCGATCAGGGCGGCTATGAGCAGCGACGCGAGTATGGTGACAATGTACGACTCGTACACGTCCGAGCCCATGCCGGCCGCGTCGCCGACGTTGTCGCCGACGTTGTCGGCTATCGTGGCGGGGTTGCGTGGGTCGTCCTCGGGTATGTTAGCCTCGACCTTGCCGACCAGGTCGGCGCCCATGTCGGCGGCCTTTGTGAATATCCCGCCGCCTATGCGGATGAACAGCGCGATGAGGCTCGCGCCGATGCCGACGCCGGCGATGACGATGGGGTCCTCGTACACCATGTACAGGCCCGTTATGGCCAGCAGGGCCATTGCGGGAACGGCCAGTCCGACGGTCGCGCCGCCCCGAAACGCCATGGCGAACGTCCTGCCCAGGCCGTCGCCGCTGAGGTTGGCCGCGCGCACGGCCGCCTTTACCGTGATCTTTAGGGATATGAGGCCGGCGACGGCCGACAGGGCCGCGCCGACGGCGAACGCTATCCCGTTGGACGGCTGCAGGAACGCGCCGATTACGACGGCCAGCCCGACGGCGACGGGGACGATGATCTTCATCTCGCGCCGGAGGAACGCGGATGCGCCGACGCGCACGGCGTTCGATATCTCCAGCATCTGCGCGGTGCCCGGCGGCTGGCGCGAAATCCAGGCGGCCAAGGCCGCGGCGACGACAAACGATGCTATTCCCGCCCCTATGGGCAGGGCCTGCGCTACGTCCATGGCCGTTGCCCCGCTGCGTCCATTGACGGGCGCGCGCCCGATGCGGGAAATATAAACCGTGAATGGGCCGGGCGGTCGGAAGATCGATCCCGGCGCCCGGAATCGGCGGCGCCGTGTCGGGCGAGGAGGGCGGATCCGCCGCAGCCCCGGAGCCCGCCCTGATGCCAATCGCTCGGCGCCGGCAGGCCGCACTGCAGCCCGCCATTCTTGGCCGCCGCCCCGGATGCAGGGAGCGTGACGGAAGTGGGAGAATGCGGGCGAGGGCCGGTTCGGGCCGGCGTCGGGGCAGGATGCCGCGGGGGAGGGGAGGGCGAGGAGGCGGCCGAACAGGGGCGCGGCGCATCCCGCCCTGATCGCCTTAAATCGGGGAAGGGGCGCGCGTGCGTTGCATGGGGCAGGTTCCAATCTTTGAGATCAGCACGAGGGATCTCGAGTCCGACGCGCCGGCCGTCAGGGCCGCCCTGGCGGGCATGGGCGCAATGATCCGCCGGCCGGACGGGTTTGTCATGGACAAAGAGGCGCAGATGGCCATGGGATGGTGGTTTTTCAAGGTGAGTGCGGACCCCGAGTTCGTCGCGGCCCTCGCAGAGCACTGCCGCGCGGCCGACCCCGGCATGCGCGGCGCGGACGGGCTGCTGGAGGTGCTAGATCGCAGGCTCAAGGCGTCGGGGTGCGGGGCGCGGGCAAGGATGTGCGGGGACAGGTCGATCATGCAGCGGTACTGGTCGTGGCTCATGAGGTGAGAAGGAGGCTCTTGTCCGCCCCGTCCCCGCCGTCCGCTACCGCCGGCGCCGCCGGCGCCGCCGCGCCCTCTTGGCAGGGCCGCGCTTGCGGTACGGCGCGAACCGCCGCCCCGCGATCACCTCGGCGACCGTCCGGTCGAACCGCCTGCCGTGGCTCAGGTAGGGGAACCGCAGGTGGACAAGCTCGTGCGCGATGGTGTCGACGAGCATTGCGTCGTCGGGTATCTTGCGGACGTTGATGAATACCATGGCGCTCTCCAGGTACGCCACGCCGTAGTACTTGTACGCAGACGTCCGCCTGCCGGCGGTCATGCTGCGCGGCATTTCAAGGACCTCGCGCGTGCTGAGCAGGACCCTCGGCTCGGCGATCGACAGGCGCGCCGAGAACACCCCGACCGTCTCGAGTATGCGCAGCCGCAGCTCGTCGCATGGCTTCACGGCCGGCTCCGCGCCACGCCCATAAAAGGGGCTGGGTCAAGCTTTGCGAGCCCCTTGTCAAGGGCCGCTGACGCGCCCGCGGCCGGCCCGCGGCGCGCACGGGCGGGGCTGGGCGGGGCGGGGAGTAGACGGAAGTGGGAAGGGAGCGCCTCTGCGTTGTGCCAAAACGCGGAGGGGCATGGGGGCGGGGTGGAGGCAGACCGTCGCGCGGCGGCCGCGCCCAGGGAGCAACCGCCCGCTGACTCGCGGGCGCCGCCATGGAGCGGGCGCATCCAGGCGCCGGCCAGCAAGAATCAGTTCTGGACATGGCGCCGCGGCGGAGCGGCGCCTACGTCGTGTCGGTCGCCATGCTGAACGTGTAGGTTACGGTGAGCGACTCGCCCGTGGCGAGGGTGGAGTCGACCGGCAGGTCGACGTACGCAAACAGCGGCCCCGCGCACCCCCGCACGTCGGCGCCCGCCGCGTCGGCCCTGCATACGCCGATCGTGCGCACTGTGTCCCCGGCGTGCCAGTTGTCCGAGCCGGTGATCCCTGCGCGGAACTCGAGCGGCCCGACCGTGGCCACGCTGCCGGACACGGCGACCGAGTCGTCGGTCCTGCAGTTGAGCGCCGCCGAGGCGGGGCTGTCGGCGGCGTCGTGCGCCGCGTCAAAGTCGGCCCGCGTCATGGCCTCCGAGGACTGCGCGGCGCCGGCGCTCAGGCAGATGGCCCCGATCTGCTCGCCGTCGGCCGCGCCGGCCCCGGGCCCGCGAAACGTCTGGTTCAGGATGAACGACTCGCCGGCGTCGAGCAGGCGGTTGTGGGCCCGCTGCTCGCCGACGATGCTCCCGTCCGCGCCGAGGTGCACGACGGTCGCCGCGCCGAGCGCGGCCGGCGCGCGGTCGTCGGGGGCCGGCGCCCACGGCCCGGCAGTAGACAGCGCGGCCAGGGCGGCCGCCGCGCCGAGCGCGGCCGCGAGTGCCGCCACGGCGTGCATCCTGCCCATCGCAGGCGCCCCGGGCGTGCCGAATTTAAGTCCGGCCCACCGGCGAGATCCCGCAACCCGCGGCCGGCCGTGGGAACACGGCGCGCGGCCGGCCAGGCCCGGCGGCCGCCCCTGTGCAGGACATCCCTGACCAGCCTCGCGGCGTCGCCGGCCGGCGAGTCCGGGTCAGGGGCCGCGGCGGCGGCAGTGGCCGCGGGGGCAGGGGGAGGGCGACGGGTGCCGCGGGTGCCGCCGCCGCGGCGGCGGCGAGCGCCGCTACGGCGCGCAAGCAGCACGAGCGCCGCGGCGAGCGCCGCGGCGGCGGCCGATGCGGCGGCGGCGGCCGGAGGGATGCTGACAGGATCCGGAGTGAGCGGATCGGGCTCGGGCTCGGGCTCGGGCTCGGGCTCGGGCTCGGGCTCGGGCTCGGGCTCGGGCTCGGGCTCGGGCTCGGGCTCGACGGCCTGGCCGTTCCCGGTGTGGGCCCCGCCTGCGCCAGCTACGGGCGGTGCATCATCGCGGCCGGGGCCGGCCCCTGCAAGGGAGGCGGGGCCGTGCGCGACTGGGCCGCCTGCGCCGGGCTCCGGTGCAGAGCGCGGCGTGCCGTCCTGCGGGCCGCCCTGGTCGGCAGGCCCTGGCGGGGCGGCCTCGCCGTGGCCCCCGGGGCGCAAAGTGACAGCGGGCTGGGCATCCACCATGTCGCCGCCGCCCGCAGCCGTGTTGCCTCCGCCGCCCGGCCCCGCGCCGGGCTCGGGGAATGGCGGCGGGGCGAACGCGGTAAAGGCGACTCCGCCCCTGCACGGCTCCATGATAATCCCGCGCACATCCGAGGATTCCGACCCGCCGTGCTGCGCCGTGGCAGTGACCACTACGTGCGGCTCGGACTGGTCGACCACGGCGCTCCACACGGCGAATCCCGGCGGCCCGCCGAGGGCGCCTACGGGGGCGGCGGAAATCGACAGGGTCCCCTGCAGGACGGCGACCAGCGTCGAGGCATCCGGCGGGCCGGCTGCAATGTACAGGACGGCCCCGCCGGCGCTGCCGCACGCATCCCACGATGCGCCGTAGATGGTGGCCACTCCAATGCCGGTAGGCCCGCCGCCCCGGCCGCCTCCGGCCGTAGGAGGCGGAGGAACGGAGGGGGCGGCCACGGGGACTGCGACAGGCCCCTGGACGGGCGCCGCCGGCGCAGGTGCGAGCAGCGCGCGCATGCCGTCGGCCGCGGCCGGCGCGTCGGCCGGCGCTATCGATGGGCCGGAAGCGGCCGAGTCGGCCACGCGCGGGGCAGTCATAGCCGAGACGATCGACGAGCCGTCCGCGACGGCATGCGCCTCGGCAGAATCGGCGACGCGGGGCATGCTAGAGACCGCAGACCCCGACTTGAACGAGCGGGCCGAGTCGGCGGGGGAGGGGGCGTCGGCGGGGGAGGCGGAGCCGGCGGCAGCGGGCGGCGAGTCACGGGCTATGGGCGGCGGCTTTTGCGACAGGGCCGAGTCGGCGGGGGAGGGGGCGTCGCGGGCGGCAACGGCAAAGTATCCCCGTATAGAAGCGGAGTCGGCAACGGCCGGCGAATCGCGCAGGGCAGCGGCAGATCTTGACGAGTGGGCCGAGTCGGCTGGGGAGGGGGCATCACGGGCGGCCGCGGCGAACGAGCCGAGGATGGCGTAAGAGTCGGAGACGGCGGGGCGGTCAAGGGTGGCGGCCCCCGACTGGAGGGCCCGGGCCGAGTCCGACACGGCCGGGCGGTCGTCGGCGGCCGCGGCGAACGAGCCGAGGATGGCGTAAGAGTCGGAGACGGCGGGGCGGTCAAGGGTGGCGGCCCCCGACTGGAGGGCCCGGGCCGAGTCCGACACGGCCGGGCGGTCGTCGGCGGCCGCGGCGAACGAGCCGAGGATGGCGTAAGAGTCGGAGACGGCGGGGCGGTCAAGGGTGGCGGCCCCCGACTGGAGGGCCCGGGCCGAGTCGGCTGGGGAGGGGGCATCACGGGCGGCCGCGGCGAACGAGCCGAGGATGGCGTAAGAGTCGGAGACGGCGGGGCGGTCAAGGGTGGCGGCCCCCGACTGGAGGGCCCGGGCCGAGTCCGACACGGCCGGGCGGTCGTCGGCGGCCGCGGCGAACGAGCCGAGGATGGCGTAAGAGTCGGAGACGGCGGGGCGGTCAAGGGTGGCGGCCCCCGACTGGAGGGCCCGGGCCGAGTCGGCTGGGGAGGGGGCATCACGGGCGGCCGCGGCGAACGAGCCGAGGATGGCGTAAGAGTCGGAGACGGCGGGGCGGTCAAGGGTGGCGGCCCCCGACTGGAGGGCCCGGGCCGAGTCCGACACGGCCGGGCGGTCGTCGGCGGCCGCGGCGAACGAGCCGAGGATGGCGTAAGAGTCGGAGACGGCGGGGCGGTCAAGGGTGGCGGCCCCCGACTGGAGGGCCCGGGCCGAGTCGGCTGGGGAGGGGGCATCACGGGCGGCCGCGGCGAACGAGCCGAGGATGGCGTAAGAGTCGGAGACGGCGGGGCGGTCAAGGGTGGCGGCTCCCGACTGGAGGGCCCGGGCCGAGTCGGCTGGGGAGGGGGCATCACGGGCGGCCGCGGCGAACGAGCCGAGGATGGCGTAAGAGTCGGAGACGGCGGGGCGGTCAAGGGTGGCGGCCCCCGACTGGAGGGCCCGGGCCGAGTCGGCTGGGGAGGGGGCATCACGGGCGGCCGCGGCGAACGAGCCGAGGATGGCGTAAGAGTCGGAGACGGCTGGGCGGTCAAGGGTGGCGGCCCCCGACTGGAGGGCCCGGGCCGAGTCCGACACGGCCGGGCGGTCGTCGGCGGCCGCGGCGAACGAGCCGAGGATGGCGTAAGAGTCGGAGACGGCTGGGCGGTCAAGGGTGGCGGCCCCCGACTGGAGGGCCCGGGCCGAGTCCGACACGGCCGGGCGGTCGTCGGCGGCCGCGGCGAACGAGCCGAGGATGGCGTAAGAGTCGGAGACGGCGGGGCGGTCAAGGGTGGCGGCCCCCGACTGGAGGGCCCGGGCCGAGTCGGCGGGGGAGGGGGCATCACGGGCGGCCGCGGCGAACGAGCCGAGGATGGCGTAAGAGTCGGAGACGGCGGGGCGGTCAAGGGTGGCGGCCCCCGACTGGAGGGCCCGGGCCGAGTCGGCGGGGGAGGGGGCATCACGGGCGGCCGCGGCGAACGAGCCGAGGATGGCGTAAGAGTCGGAGACGGCGGGGCGGTCAAGGGTGGCGGCCCCCGACTGGAGGGCCCGGGCCGAGTCCGACACGGCCGGGCGGTCGTCGGCGGCCGCGGCGAACGAGCCGAGGATGGCGTAAGAGTCGGAGACGGTGGGGCGGTCAAGGGTGGCGGCCCCCGACTGGAGGGCCCGGGCCGAGTCGGCGGGGGAGGGGGCATCACGGGCGGCCGCGGCGAACGAGCCGAGGATGGCGTAAGAGTCGGAGACGGCGGGGCGGTCAAGGGTGGCGGCCCCCGACTGGAGGGCCCGGGCCGAGTCCGACACGGCCGGGCGGTCGTCGGCGGCCGCGGCGAACGAGCCGAGGATGGCGTAAGAGTCGGAGACGGCGGGGCGGTCAAGGGTGGCGGCCCCCGACTGGAGGGCCCGGGCCGAGTCGGCGGGGGAGGGGGCATCACGGGCGGCCGCGGCGAACGAGCCGAGGATGGCGTAAGAGTCGGAGACGGCGGGGCGGTCAAGGGTGGCGGCCCCCGACTGGAGGGCCCGGGCCGAGTCGGCTGGGGAGGGGGCATCACGGGCGGCCGCGGCGAACGAGCCGAGGGCGGCGTAAGAGTCGGAGACGGCGGGGCGGTCGCGTGCGGCCGCGGCGAACGAGCCGAGGGCGGCGTAAGAGTCGGAGACGGCGGGGCGGTCGCGTGCGGCCGCGGCGAACGAGCCGAGGGCGGCGTAAGAGTCAGAGACGGCGGGGCGGTCGTCGGCGGCCGCGGCGAACGAGCCGAGGGCGGCGTAAGAGTCGGAGACGGCCGGGCGGTCGTCGGCGGCCGCGGCGAACGAGCCGAGGGCGGCGTAAGAGTCGGAGACGGCGGGGCGGTCGCGTGCGGCCGCGGCGAACGAGCCGAGGGCGGCGTAAGAGTCGGAGACGGCCGGGCGGTCGTCGGCGGCCGCGGCGAACGAGCCGAGGGCGGCGTAAGAGTCGGAGACGGCGGGGCGGTCGCGTGCGGCCGCGGCGAACGAGCCGAGGGCGGAGGCCGAGTCGGCCGGGGCGGGGGCGTCGGATATCGACACCCCCGACAGGAACGCTGCGGCCTGGCCCAAGAGGCTCGACGGCGCGGACAGCAGTGCGGGGGAGTAGTACGCCCCCAGCGCGGGCGCGTCGACCCGGGCGAGGGGGTTTCCGCCGGCGTCGAACATGGCCCAGTCTCGCACCTCGACGCGGGCCGACCCGGCATGCGCTATGCCGCTGTCCCTCAGGCGGGCGTCGATCCCCGCCGTGGTCTCGAGTAGGATGGACCGCGGGCCGGGTGCAGACACCGAGGCCCCGCCTAGGCCGACGCCCTCCGACCCGTTGGCCGACAGGACTCGGACGCCCGACGGCAGGGCCAGCCCGGCGTCCATCGCCTCGTCGAACTCGAGCAGCAGCGTGCCGCCGACAAAGTCGGCCCGCGGCGGGCGCACGATGTGCGGCGGCGACGTGTCGCCTGCCAGCTCCAGCCGCCCGTCGCGAAGCCCCGCAAAGTGGCCGGCGCCGGCGCCGGCGCCGCTGATGGCCGAGCCGGACACGCGCAGCGGCATGCCCTCGCCGCCGGCGCCCTCGCCGCCCAGCGGCACGCGCAGCCCGTGCCGCGCCACCAGGCTGCGCTGCTCGGCCGTCAGAGTGACGGCGAACCTGTCCGAGTCGGGACCCGCCGGCAGGGCCGCGTTCTCCAGGGGCATGAACGCGACCAGCCTGAGGAACACGACGTGCACGGCCTTGCCCAGCTGGTCGCTTACCGCAATGTCGGCCGTGCCGTCGCCGTCAAAGTCGCCCAGCCCCGCCACGAACAGATGGCTCCCGAGCGCGGGGCCGCCGGGGCGGGTGGAGTTGAGCTCGGCCGTCATCCGCACCGTGCCGTCAGGGTCGAGCAGCAGTATTTGGACGGCTGTGCCGGCGACGCCAGTGACGCGGGAGGCGATGTCCGGCACGCCGTTGCCGTCGATGTCGCCGATGCCGGCCAGCGACCCGCTGAACCAGCCGCCGGGGGCGGCGGCGGTGCTCACCACGGCCGTGCGCAGGACCGTCCCGTCCCTGCCCATGAACAGCAGGTGGACGGCGCCCCTGGCGCCCGCGTATTCGTGCTGCGAGCCGGCGGCTATGTCCGGCACGCCGTTGCCGTCGACGTCGCCGACGCCGGCCACGGAAAGGCCGAAGAAGTCGCCGGCGGCGATTCGGGGCCCGCCCGGGCCAGTCCCGTTCACCTCGACGGCCCGCAGAACCGTCCCGTCCCTGCCCATGAACAGCAGGTGGACGGCGCCGGCGCCGGCGCCGACCGCGTCGTCGCCCACCGCGCCGACCGCCAGGTCGGGCACGCCGTCGCCGTCGACGTCGCCGACGCCGGCCACGGTATCGCCAAACACGTCGCCGGCGGCGATTCGGGGCCCGCCCGGGGTGGTGGCGTTGACCCCGGCCGTGCGCATGACCTTTCCGTCCCTGCCCATGAACAGCAGGTGGACGGCGCCGGCGTTGGAGCTGCCCGCGTCGACGCCCGGCGCGCCGACCGCCAGGTCGGGCACGCCGTTGCCGTCGATGTCGCCGACGCCGGCAACCGACCAGCCGAACCTGTCGTACGGGTCCACCGCCCGCCCCCTGATCGCATCCCAGCCGAACCTTTCGATGCGGCCCGCCGTGCCGTCGGGGTTCATGAGCATGACGTACACGGCGCCGATGTCGTCCCCGGCGGGGGCGTCGTACGGGGCCCCCACCGCCATGTCGGGTATCCCGTCCATGTTGACGTCGCCGATGCCGGCCACCGATCTGCCGAACTCCGACGACGACGCCCCAAGCTCAAAGCTGCGCGGCGCCGCGGCGGCCGCGGCAAGCGACCCGATCGGGGCCGCATCCCCGTCGAGGAGCACGATGTGCATGGCTCCGGCGGCGGCGGCGCCGATGCCGTTGCGGAACGGCGCGCCGATCGCGAGGTCGGGCACGCCGTTGCCGTCATAGTCGCCGATGCCGGCCACGGACGAGCCGAACGCGTCGTCGGCGGCGAGGTCGGGCCCGCCCGGGGCCGTCCCGTTCACCTCTACAGTGCGCAGGACGGAGCCGCCCCTGCCCATGAGCATTACGTGGACGGCGCCGGCGAGACTGCCGGACGCGTCGTCGCCGATCGCGCCGGCGGCGAGGTCGGGCACGCCGTTGCCGTCGATGTCGCCGACGCCGGCCACGGACGAGCCGAACGCGTCGCCGGCGGCGAGGTCGGGCCCGCCCGGGGCCGTCCCGTTCACCTCTACAGTGCGCAGGACGGAGCCGCCCCTGCCCATGAGCATTACGTGGACGGCGCCGGCGTTTTCGGCGGACGAGTCGTCGGCCAGCGCGCCGGCGGCGATGTCGGGCACGCCGTTGCCGTCTATGTCGCCGATGCCGGCAACCGACCAGCCGAAGCTGTCGCCGGCGGCGAGGTCGGGCCCGCCCGGGGTGGTGGCGTTGACCTCGGCCGTGCGCAGGACGGAGCCGTTCCTGCCCATGAGCAGCAGGTGGACGGCGCCGCCCACGCCGCCGTCAAAGGCGCCGACCGCCAGGTCGGGCACGCCGTCGCCGTCGATGTCGCCGACGCCGGCCACGGACGAGCCGAAAAAGTCGCCGGCGGCGAGGTCGGGCCCGCCCGGGGTGGTGGCGTTGATCTCGACCGTGCGCCACGCCGCGCCGTCCCTGCCCATGAGCATTACGTGGGCTACGCCGGCGCCGCCGCTGGTGTCGTCGCGGTACGGCGCGCCGACCGCCAGGTCGGGCACGCCGTCGCCGTTGATGTCGCCTATTCCGCCCACGCGCAAGAGATCGAATACCCCGGTGGACGTCCAGCCAAGGCCGGTCCCGTTCACCTCGACTGCCCGCAGGACCGCGCCGTCCCTGCCCATGAGCAGCGTGTGCAACGAGGCCCGTATGACGCTGTTTTCATGTTGGTCCACCGAGCCGACTGCCAGGTCGGGCACGCCGTTGCCGTCGATGTCGCCGACCAGGGTCATCGACACGCCGGACGCGCCGCGGAGGGGAAGCGCGGGCGGCGGGGGCGCCGTCCCGTTGGAGGTCACCGCCGACCTGATCGCCCCGATTTCCATGCGCACGCCTGGCGGGTACGGGCTTCCGCCCCTTTCCCCCTCGCCTGCGGCGCCGCGCCGGACGGGACCGAGCCCGATCTCAATGCCCGATGCGTTCGTCTCCGACAGGTCTATGGCCGAGTCAAAGTCGAACGCGAGCGTGCCCGCCGCCAGGTCCAGGTCGGGCGTTTGATCGTCGAGGAGGGGCTGCGCCCAGGCGGCGGTGACTGCGCCCGCCGCCGCGCCGAGGGCGGCCAGTGCGGCGACCGCGGCCAGTGCGGGCGTCCCCGGCATGCCCGGCTTGGCGCCGCGGCAGGGCGCGGGCGCGGGGGCGTCGCCCTTCCCCCCCTTCACCTGCAACGCGGGCGCGGCGTGCGGCGCCCGCCTTAAGGCTGGCGCGGGGGCGTCGCCCTCCCCCCCTCCACCCTCGGATTTTGCGCGGTCGTCGCCGCCGCTCCTGCCGGCGCGGGGGCGTCGCCCTCCCCCCCTCCACCTCTGCATGCCGCAGGATGCAACGCGCCGGCGAGTGGGCGGGCGCGGAGGCGTCGCCCTTCCCCCCTTCACCCCCTTGCCCCCCCCCCCCGCCGCCGCACCGCGGCGGATACGCGCCCCGCCCCAGCTAGGAACCGCCCCGCGCACCAAACCGCATTTGCCCGCCTCCGCATGCCCCGGCTTGTCGCTTTTAGGCGTTTTTGGCGGCGGTGGGGGCGTCGCCCGCTTTTGGGCGGCAGTGCGCCGCGGCCAGCCCCGCAGGGACCAGGCGGGGCGCGGGGCGCCCGGGTGCGGCAGGCTCGTCCCTAAGCGCGGCCCTGCTCTCCCTGGTCGGGCCCCGGCGGGTCGCGGGGCGCCCGGGTGCGGCAGGCCTGGCGCCGCGCGGGCCGTCCGGCCGGTTTGTGGCGGGCAAAAGCCAGGACGATGCGGGGCGCGGGGGGGGGAGAGCGCCGCCCCCGGCCCAGGCCGGGCGGCGGCCCAGGCGCCACGCGTCGAGCTCGCGGATGCGCCCGGCCTCGCCCGGTGCGGCATGCGCGGACAGCCAGGCAGCCCGCGGGGAGGGATGCGCGCCGACTCCAGCTGCATGCGCCAGCGCGTGCAGGCGGCATTCATGCCCCGGCCCGGCCCCGCCGGCGCGGCCCCCATCCAGATCCAAGCCGCGCCGTCAAGACGGCGTGTCCGATGGCAGGCGCGGCAGCATGCACAGGCAGTTGTTGCCCGTCTAAACCATCTAAAAACCGGTATTTTTTGTCATGCTTAATGTGCAGCTTATATACTTGTGCGCAAGCCTGCGGGCATGCTGGCATACGTGCCCGACGACGAAAAGCTCACCATGATCCTGAGGCGTCAAAACCCGTGGTGGGTGCAGGACGGCAAGATGCGTCGACAACCAAGCCTGCCAAAGTACGTCAGATCCGATCTTGAGGCCACGGTCGACTGCCTCGGCGATCGCCAGATACACGCCCTGATCGGGGCCAGGCAAATCGGCAAGACGACCATGCTGATGCAGCTGGCCGCAAGGCTGGCGGGGGAGTCAAGCGACCCCAGGAGGATCATGTACGCCTCGCTCGACGAGCCGCCGTTCATGTCCGGCCTCGACTACATACGGCATGCCCTCGAATGGTACGTCGGGGAGGTCGTCAGGGACCCGCTGGACGAAATCGGGGAGAGGGTATACGTCATGCTCGACGAGGTCCAGGAAGTCGACGGTTGGCAGAGCGTCCTCAAGCGGTGGGTGGACATGGGGTACAACGTAAAGTTCATCGTGTCAGGGTCCTCGAGTATGGGAATGCTCAGCGGAACGTCCGAGTCGCTGGTGGGCAGGATGACGTACCAGGAAGTCATGCCGCTGTCGTTCCCCCAGTACGCAGCCCTCAAGGGGCTCGGCCACGCAGCGCAGGCCGGCGCAAGCATGCGCAGTGCGCTGGCGCGGGCACTGGCAGAGGGCGACGCAGGGGTGTTCCACGCCGCGGCAAAATCGGCGCATGCAAGCCTGGCGGGGCGCAGCGATGCGTTCAGGGCCCGCCTGTCCGAGTACATGGTGTACGGCGGCCGGCCCGGCGTCGGCGTCGAGGACGATGCGGGCAAAAAGAGGCGCATGCTCGACGACCACATCCAGCTTGCAGTGTACAAGGACATTGTCAGGATCGGGGGGGTCAAGAGCCCCTCCACCGTCGATACGCTCCTTTCCATGATCGCATGGAAGTCCCCGCAGATGATCAACGTCAGCAGGATGGCGAGGGACCTGGATGCCAGCAGGGAGGCCACAAGGCAGTACCTGCACCTGCTCAAGGCCGCCTACCTCGTGCAGGACGCGCAGCTCTACTCGAAGAACCCCGGCGTGCGCGCCCGCGCCGACAAGAGGGCATACATCGGCGATCCCGGCACGCGGACGGCCGCGCTGCGCTCGCTGGCCGACGACATCCTGGCCGATCCCGCCGAGGCGGGGCGCGTCGCAGAGACGGTCGTGTGCGACCACACGCTGCGCCTTGCGCGGTCGTACGACGACGTGGCCGGCAGGCACATGTACTATTGGAGGAACAGCAAGGGAGACGAGGTCGACGCGGTCGTCCGGATAGGAGGCAGGGCGCTGCCGGTCGAGTCAAAGTACAAAAAGCGCGCAAAAAGGTCCGATCTTCGCGGGATTGACAGGTTTGTCGAAAAGTTCGAGGAGAGGGTCGGGCTGGTGGTGTCGGACGGAAAAATAGACCTCGTGGACGGCAGGATCGTCACCGTTCCCCTGTGGCTGTACCTCTTGATGTGCTAGGAGCTGGGGCCCGCCCACCTTGGCCGCGGCGGGGCGGTACCGGGCGCGCAGGCGGGAGCCCGGATCCGGCCTTGCGGGCGCCGCCGGCCCCGGCCCGCAGAGGGCCGCCGGGCCAAAGCCCCAACGCCGCCCCGCCAGGTTGTTTCTTTGGGGTCAGAGATGTGCGTAGCAATCACCCGTGCGTCATCCAGCCACCGTCTCATCATGCCCCGCCGCCATGCGATCGAGCACCGATTTAGCCCTATTCCTTGCGCCGGGGCCTGCCCGAACGACGACTATGCCCTCGCCGGGCTGGCCGTACATGACGGCAGCCCCGTCGGGCGCGTGGATGCAGGCGGGGATGACGAGCAGGTCCTCCTCGCCGTCCACCTCGATGCGCGACGGGCGCAGGGGCGGCCCGAGAAGGTCCCGCACCAGGTCGGCGCACTCGGTGCAGATGCCCCCCGCCCTGTTTTCGCACCTGGCAAGGCGGGGCGGGGGCAGGGCGGGGCCCGATGCCGGCGGCCCGCGCCGCTGGAAGCCGCGCCTCGCCCGCCTCTCGAACCCGTCGACTATCTCCAGGACGGGCGCCATGCCGAGGGCGGCCGCCCGCTCGGAAGTCGCGTCGCCGACCGTCACGACGACGGGCTCGCCGCCGGGCAGGCCGCGCAGGAGCTCGGCGCGCGTGACGGACGCGTCCGGCACGAGGCGGCCCATGGGGCGCTTTAGCTCGGCCCTCATGCGAACGGGCAGCGGCAGGAACGCCAAGCCGCGGCTCAGCTTCCGCCGGCCGGCGGCCCCTGGCCGCCCGCGGTTCCCGGTGGCGGGGGCGGCGCAACAGGCTGCGCACCCGCCGCGGGCGCCACGGCGGCGGCGGGATCCCCCGGCGCAGGCCCGGGCCCGCCGGCGGCGCCCCCCGCGCCGGATCCCTCGCCGCCGGCGCCGCCCTCTTCCCCCTGCCGGGCCTCTTCCTCGCGCAGCCTTGCCGCGGCGATGCTGCACTGCGCGGCAATGTTCTTCGCCGCCGCCCTGAACGCATCGGCGCTCGCCGACGACGGGTCGGCCGCCATTACCGGCCGCCCCGAGTCCGAGCCCGACATGATCCCCGCGTTCAGCGGTATCTCGCCGACGAACGGCACGCTGAACTCTTCGCTGATCCGCCTCGCCCCGCCCTGCCCGAATATGTAGTGGCGCTCGCCGCACCCCGTGCACGTAAACGAGCTCATGTTCTCGACGACGCCGAGTATGGGCACGTTAAGCGTGCTGAACATGCCGATGGCCTTTACGGCCACGTCGCTCGCCACGTCCTGCGGCGTCGTCACGACCAGTATTCCCGTGATGGGTATGGTCTGCGCGAGCGTCAGGGGTATGTCCCCCGTGCCTGGCGGGAGGTCGACGATGAGGTAGTCGAGGTCCTCCCAGGCCGTGTCGACGAGGAACTGCCGCAGTATGCCCGATATGATGGGGCCGCGGTAGATGGCCGCCTTTGCGGACTGGTCGGCAAAGAACCCGAACGAGATCACCTTTATGCCGTTGTGGTCGGCCGGCTGGAGCTTGTTGCCCTCGACCTGGAGCGAGCCGCCCTTGACGCCGAGCATGAGCGGTATGCTCGGCCCGTAGATGTCGGCGTCGAGCAGGCCGACCTTTGCGCCCTCCTGCGAGAGGGCGAGCGCGAGGTTGAGCGAGACGGTCGACTTGCCGACGCCGCCCTTGCCGCTGGCGACGGCGATTATGTTGCGCACCGTCGACAGGCTCGCGTCGTCGTCGAGCGAGCGGCCCTCCATGACCTTTGCCGTCACGTTCATGTCGAGGCTGCTTATGCCGTCGAGCTCGCCGACGGCCCTGCGCACGTCCGCCTCGATCTCGTCGTTGAACGGACAGGCCGGCGTCGTCAGCTCTAGCGTGAACTTTAGGCTGCCGCCGTCCATCTCCAGGTCCTTGATCATCCCCATCGAGACGATGTCCTTCTTCAGGTCGGGGTCGATCACGGTGCTCAGCTTGTCGAGGACCTGGTCTATCCCGGGCACGGCGCGGCGGCCCATTCTCGGTATTTAAAACATCGGCGGATCGGGGGCGGTTGAGCGGCGGCTACGCCGCACGGCCTTTGGGCCAGGCGCGCCAAGAGGCGGGATGCCGCAGTTTTGGGCCCTTTTTGCCAAAGGCCGTCAGACGTCCGAGCGGCGCGTGCGGCCAGGCCGCGGCGCGGGGCGGCGGGCGCGGGCACAATGAAAGGCGCCGCGCAAGGGGCGGGGCAGGCGCGCGCATCCAGGCCAGGCTGCATCCGCGCCCAGTCCGCCCCGGCCGGCGCAGGGCGCGGCGGGCGCCGGCGCAGGCCCGAGCGTGCGCGGGCAGGACACGCGGGCCGATCTCGCGGCTTATAGCTGGGGGCAGCGTCGCCCGCCCGCTGCCCGCGTTGCAGGTGCCAAGGCTGGAGTCGCTCATCGTCGACAGGATATGCAGCTAGACCATGTATCAAAGGCGGGGTACAGCGACAACGGACAGGAGGCGACCATTCTTGTCATCCACGACGACAACCCCGACAGGGACGCTGCGACGGTTTGCGAAATCGGCGACGGGCGGAGGGAGATCGAAGACATGATGCCGGACAGCATGAGCAGCCCGCTGGCAATACAGGACGGTTCCGACATGCCTGCAGGCGTACTTTGCGGCTACAGGGCAATCCACACGCGAAGGGGCGGAACGCGGGCAGGGCGAACGGCCCAGGCGGCAGAGCGAGCACGGCAGGGCTCTGCGAGCGTCTTTGCGCGAACCTCCACAATCTGTCCGGCCGGAAGGCGGTCCGGCGTCGTGCCCTGCGCGGCGCAGAGTCGGCCGCCGGTTAGCCGCCCGCACGGGGCGCGTCCCCGACAGCCGCGCCGAAGGGAGTCGACGAGTCGGGATAGAACTGCCGCGGGTGCGCAGCGGGCGCGGCAGCCCCTGCCCGATGAGGAGGCGCGCACGGCACTGGCGGGCCTGGGGCAAGAGATGCGCGCCGCAGGCCTGCCGCGGGGATGCCGGATCGAAGAGGGCAAAACTCCCATTTCCGCAGATTGTGCAGGCCTAGGTCGAGGGGAGGCTGCGCATGTCCTAGATGGAGGCGGGGGCGGGCGGGCGGGCGGGCGGGCGGGGCCGCGGGCCGAAGGGCGCCCCCCGGCGGCTGGCGGCGGGTGCCGATCCCACAGCACGTGTGTACCGTACGCGGGGGCCGCGGACACGGGGGCAGGCGCGGGGCGCGGGGGCCGCGCGTGCGGCGCAGGCGGAAGGACGGGGGTGGCCTGCCATGATCGTGCGGAAAGCGGGCGTGGGCGCGGGGGCCGCGCGTGCGGCGGGGAGGGGCAGCGCGTGCGGCGGGGGGGCCGGCCGGCGGGCGGAGAGGGCCGGCCGGCGGGCGGGGGGGCGGGCGCGGCGGCGGAGCCGCGATCGCGCCCCCGCGCGGCGGCGGCCCCCCGCTCCAAAGGTTCATAAAATCTGGCAGGCGCGCGCGGCCGGTTGTTTTCAATATCCAGCTTGGCTGACGTGGTGAGGATCCCACCAAAAATGTTCGGCACCACCCTCAGGAGGGCCGCCATCGACATACTCAAGGAAAAGTACGAGAGCATGATCAACGCCGAGCTCGGGTACATTATCATGATCCTCGACGCCAGGGTCGAGGAGATGGGCAAGATGGTCGCCGGCGACGGCGGCACGTTCCACAGGGTCGAGTTCGACGCGCTGACGTTCTACCCAAAGCTGCAGGAGATCGTGCGCGGCGAGATCGTCGACATTACCGACTTTGGGGCGTTCGTCAGGATCGGCCCCACCGACGCCCTGCTGCACCTCTCGCAGGTCATGGACGACTACCTCAAGAGCGACGTAAAGTCGGGCATTATAATCGCGAGCCAGAGCGGCCGCACGCTAAAGGTAGGCTCGACGCTGCGCTCTAGGATCACGGCCGTCTCGCTCGGCAAGGGCGCCTCGATGGGCAAGATCGGCATTACCTGCCGGCAGCCTCACCTGGGCACCGACGAGTGGATAGCCGAGGGCCTCAAGGCGGCCGCCGTGGGCGGCGGCAAGGGGGGCGCAAAGGGCGGCGGAGGGGCCGCGGCCGCGGGCAAGCCGAAAGGCAAAAAGGGCGGCGGCAAGGGGGCCGGGGAGTAGACTAGCATGGCCCGCGAAATGGCCTGCCGCAAGTGCAAGTTCGTGACGACCGGCAAGGTGTGCCCCTCGTGCAAGTCGTCGGACCTGACCCCCGACTGGACGGGGATAGTGCTGGTCGTCGAGCCGAGCGGCTCGCAGATAGCATCGACGCTCGGCATTACCGAGCGCGGCAAGTACGCCATCAAGGTGACGTGACGGGTTGGCCACGGCCCCGGCCACGGCCGCTGCCGCGCCCGGGGATGCGCGCCGCGACAGGGACCTGGCGCGCTTCCTCGCCGAGGACTCGGCCGGCCGCGACATTACAGGGATTCTGGTGCCCGACGGGGCCGTGTCGGCGCGCATACTGTGCGCCGAGGCGGGGCCCGTCGTGGTGGCCGGCGTAGCCCACGCGCGGCGCGTGTTCGAGCTGCGCGGGTGCTCTGCGAGGGCGGTTGCAAGGGACGGGCGGGAGGTGGCGGGCGGGGAGGCGGTCATGGCCGTGCGCGGTTCGGCGCGGGCGGTCCTCGCCTGCGAGAGGACGGCGCTCAACCTCCTGTCGCGCATGAGCGGGATAGCGACGGCGACGAAAGGCATAGTCGGCGCGCTCGAGGGGACCGGCGTCGAGGTGCTCGCCACGCGCAAGACGGCGCCGGGCCTGAGGCGGTTCGACAAGGAGGCCGTCGAGATCGGCGGCGGCGGGAGGCACCGCATGTCGCTCGGCGACGCCGTCGTCATCAAGGACAACCATGTGGCGGTTGCGGGCCCCGTCGGCGCGCTGGTCGCGGCCGCGCGGAAGAGCAGGGCCGCGCGGAGGGGGCGGTGGGAGATCGAGGCCGAGACCGAGACCGAGCGCGAGGCCGTCGAGGCCGCCGAGGCGGGGGCCGACGCCGTAATGCTCGACAACTTTGCGCCGCGGGCGGCCGCCGCGGCCGTCTCGGCCCTCGAGTCGGCAGGCCTCAGGGAGGCCGTCAGGGTCGAGGCGTCGGGCGGGATAACGGCGGAGACGGCGGCGCGCTACGCGGCCGCCGGCGTCGACTCGGTCTCGGTCGGGGCCCTGACGCACTCTGCCAGGGCCGTCGACTATACGCTCGAGATCCGCCCGCGCGGGCAAGGGCGGCGGCGCTGAGCGGCCCGCACGGTTTCAGGCCTCGGCGCCACGAGACGGGGACATCGCCGAAGGTTCTTGCGATCCGCGGCGAGCCGCGTGGAGGAAAGCCGGCGGGAGGCGGCGGGGCCCCTTGGCGCCAGTATCCGCCGTCGAGAAAAGCAGCAAAGGCCAAGCGAAGAGGCCGGCGGGAGGCGGCGGGGCCCTAGCGCCCCCGTCCCGGCCGCCCTTGGCCGATGCGCGCCGCCAGGCCGGCGGCCGCCGCGGACTGCGGCTAACCCCGCCATGGCACCGTGTGGCGCAAGTCTCTTGTTGACGCCCACGAATGGACGCTTGCAGGCGTCAGAATGGCATTGCGCAACACGGTACGCCATGGGCAAACATTATAGCACCATTCTGAACAGCATGACGCAAGTTGGCAGCCTTGATCACGGTCACGCGCGGGCAGGCTGGCGCCCCGGCCTTCCGAATCGACCCGGTTCGCGTGTCGGCAGGAGCGGCGATGCGGCAAGCGCGGCCGGCGCCGCCTGTCGCCGCGCCTGCAGGGAAGAGGAAGGCAGTCGGCGGCCCGCCCTCTGCTCGCCCCGGTCCCCGCACGATCCGGCGCATGCCACGGCCCGGGGGCGGCACTACATGACGCTATTGTTGGCGGCGCGAGCCATGGACGGCCTTGTGGCCCTCTCAGATCGGAAGGAGTCCGTCCCAGAGTCACAGGGGAACGAAGTGTCAAAGTGCCACTTGGACTCAGCGGGGGGCTTCTACCTAGCCCTTTCGGGCGACGGCACAGCCGCCGCCCACATTTTAGGCAGTCTAAAGCAGTGCAGGATTTCAAGCGATGCCGTTTTCAAAAAAGTGGAGGCATTGGCGGCGGGCCTGTATTCTAAGCATATGCGGTACGGCCCCGTGGCGGGCCACTTGGTCGTCGCTAGGGGCGGCAGAATTGGGCTGTACACGGTTCACATCGAATACTGCGATGCCGTATTCGCCCCCAACAACGAGGCAATGCCCACCGAGGGCGACTATGGCGCAATCGCACTCTGCAAGAACCTTGCGCAAAACATGGCGCTTGCAAGCATGCCCTGCGAGGCGGTGGCAAGGTACCTGCACACGCTAGTCAGCCGCATCGCAGAGACGGTCGAAAGCGTGGGAAAGCGCGACATGTTCGGAATCGACGTGGCGGTATTCGCCGAGGCTGGAGGGGCGTGGATGCTGGAGCGGTGCACGGGCGCAATGGGAGCGATCGACGTAGTCTACAGGGAGGTTGGTGCGGGGCCGCCCTTCGGCAGAAACATAGGTGCATAGCCGTGGACACCGGCAGCGCGATAGCCCGCGCCAAGGGCATGATCGCCGAAAAGGAGCACGGCTACTTTTCGTCGCACGGGCTTGCCGGCCTGCTCAAGGATGCAGGGATAGACGGCGATCCCGGCCAGGTCGTCGCGCTGGTGCGGCGCCTGATCGAGGACGATGTGCACGCGTTCCTTGCAGCCGCCTCGGCCGGCCTGCGCGATGCGGCGTCCGACGACGACGAGTCGGCCCGGGCGATCAGCGCCGCGGCCCGCCGGATGCGCCACGATGCGTTCCACGGGCCGCTCGTCGATGCGCTCGTCGAGATCGGAAAGGCGCGGCCCGGCCCGGCGGTGGGCCTTTCGAACCGGCTTGTCGAGCTCGGCGATGCCGACTTTGCGGCGTACCTGATCGGCGGGGCGTACGGAGGGGCCCGATCGGCATGCGACGGCATGATCGAGCGGCTCTTGTCGTCGAACGATCCCGCGTGGGCCGCGACGGCGGTGCAGTCGATCAGAGTGGCAAGGACAGAGCACGGGGCCCCTAGCGCAGAGTATGCAAGGGCCGCGGCCCGGCGCGCGCTGGCCCTCGGCGGCGCGGCGGTCGCTCGGGAGGCCATGGAGGCCATGCTCGACTCCTACGAGCGGGGCGACGCGGCGGCAGGCGGCATGATCGAGTCCATGGCCGCGGAACATCCGGCCTCCCGGCCCGTGCTAGCGAGCCGCATCAGGTGCAGGTCGCCGTTTGACGACGAGCAGGGCCTGCGCTACCTCGAGATGTGCACGGGCGGCAGTCCCGGCCAGCACACGGTCTACAGCGCGTACTGCGCCCTAGCCGGCATTGCCGGCAGGGAGCCGCGCGGGGCGACAAGGCTCCTTCTCAGGCTGTTCGCCGGCGGCAGGTACCACGCCGCGCTGGCGGGCATGGTCCTCGAAGAGCTGGGCCGAAGCGACGCGCCCGGGACGATCGCCGCAATCCTCGACATGCTGCAGACCAGGCACCGCGAGGCGCTCGAGCCGCGCCTGGCGCAGATCGTCAGGCGCGTCATGAGGCACGGCGACTACAAAGAGGTGGCGGGGAGGGTGCTGCGCTCGGCGGGCGAAAGGCCGGCCGCGCTCGGCGACTGCCTGTCCGTCCTGGGAATCCTGGTGGCCGAAGGCCGGAAAGCCGACCGCGAGGGGCTTGCTACGTACGTAATGTCGGGGCTCCGCGGGCATGCCGCGGGGGCGGGGGAGGCAGGCCGCGGCCCCCCCGCCGCGGCGCAGGCGCCGAGCGTGCCGGCCTAGCAATCGGGCGGGCAGGAAGGGGGCCAGGCAGAATCAAGGGCGGCGCCGTCACCCGAGCTCGAGCATCCTCTCGATCGCCAGCCGGGCCCTGCCGGCCGTCTCGGAGGGAACCGACACCACGTGCCTGTCGTAGAGCAGCGAGTCGCGCACCTTTTCGGGCGTTATCATCTTCATGTAGCGGCACTCGGCTCCGTCCGAGGCTGCGACGAACTCCTTTTCTGGGCTGGCCTTGCGCATGCGGTACAGTATGCCCGTCTCGGTGGCGACGACAAAGCGGCGCGCCTTCGACTCGGCCGCCCGCCTCATCATGCCCTCGGTCGACAGTATGCGCACGTCCCGGTCGCCGTACTCGCCGGCGGCCGCGTCGCGCAGGAACGGCGTGGTGCAGCTGCACTCGGGGTGCACCACGAACTCGGCGTCGGGCATTGAATTCAGCTTTGAGAGGACGTCCTCGGGCGATATGCCGGCGTGCACGTGGCACTCGCCGGCCCACACGCGCATGTTCTTGCGCCCCGTCTCCCTCGCGACGTACGAGCCGAGGAACATGTCGGGGAGGAACAGCACCTCGCGGTCGGGCGGGATGGCGTTGACGACGGCGACGGCGTTCGAGGACGTGCAGCAGTAGTCGAGCTCGGCCTTTATCTCGGCCGTCGTGTTGACGTACCCGACGGCGACGGCCCCCGGGTGGCGCGCCTTCCAGGCCCGCAGGTCCCCCACCGTTATCGAGTCGGACAGCGAGCAGCCCGCCTCGGGGTCGGGTATGAGGACGCGCCTGTCGGGGCTGATGATGGCGGCCGTCTCGGCCATGAAGTGGACGCCGCAGAACAGTATGCGCGAGCTGCCCGTCCTTTCCGCCTGCCGCGCCAGGCCGAGCGAGTCGCCGATGTAGTCGGCGACGTCCTGCACGGCCGGCACCTGGTAGTTGTGCGCGAGTATGACCGCGTCGCGCTCGTCCTTGAGGGCGAGTATCTGCTCGCGAAGGCCCTCGGCCTGCTCCTGCACCTGCACGGGGAAGGGGCCCGCCCGTATTGATTTAAAGACCCGGCATGATGCAAGACGGGGCCCGCGGCGGCGCGGTCGCGGCAAGGATTGCCGCATGCGGCGGCTGGGCGGGGCGGGGCGGGGAGGGCCCTGGCGCCCCTGCGCACTCGAGAACTCGGAGGACTGCAACAACGCCGCCAAGGCGGGGCGGGGAGGGCCCTAGGTGCCCCTGCGCACCCCGCCCGGCTCGCACGCCGCCCGCAGGGCCTCGATGGCCGACAGGACGGCCAGGCGGCTCGTCTTTGGGTTGGACGGGTCCGGAACGTTGCTGACCGAGACGGACAGGTCGCCGAACGCGCCGGACGCGGCTATCTCGTGCCGGTTGCGCTCGGCCGACGGGTCGGCGACGACCCGGACGCGCGTCGAGGCGGCGCCGAGTCCGGACAGGGCCAGCGTGGCGGCCACGTTGACGTTGGCGGGGAACGCCGAGACGGCCTCGGCGGCGGTGCCGTCGAATATGGCCGTCGCCTCGGCGATCGACGACGGGTCGATGCCCGACCGCTCAAAGAACGGCGCGCCCCTCAGCGAGTCGGGGTGCTTTGTCGTCGTGAGCGAGACCGACTCGAGCTCGCCGCGCACGGCCTTTAGGCAGTCGATGCCGGCTATGGCCCCGGACGGCAGGATGACGGTCCGGCCGTACTGCCTGCACGCGTCGGCGAGCACGTCGAGGACGGCCTCGTCGAGCAGCGCGCCGACGCTCATGACCAGCAGGTCCTTGCGGTTCTGCAGGACGCTCAGGGCGGAGGCGCGGACGGCCTCCTGCGAGGCCGCCTCGACGACGAGGTCGACGCCGGGGCCAGAGGACAAGAGGTGCGCGTTGGCGACGACCTCGGGCCGCGCCGACAGGGACGAGGCGAGCGACTCGGCGCGGGCGCCGTCCACGTCGTACACGCGCACCAGCTCGGCGCGGACATGCCCGCCGTCGATCGCCCGCGCGATCTGGGATCCCATCGCGCCGCAGCCGAGGAGTGCGACGCGCTTGCGCGGGGGCGAGCCGGCAGCCATGCCGCCGCCCGCACGTCCCCCTGCTAAAACGCTTCTGGGAGGGGCGGGTGCACGTGACGCGCGCGGGGACAGCCCGCCCGGGGGCGCCGCGGGCGCCGCCCGGGCGCGCGGGGCGGGCCGCGCAGCTCGAATTATAACAGAATGGCCGCGGCGCGCCGCCGTGTGCGGAGAGAGGGTCGCGGCAGGGCCGATCGGGGCGGCGCCGGGGCGGCAGGGCGCCGCCGGAGGCGGTGGGGGATCCGGGCCGGCCGCGGCTGGACGGGGCCGCGGCACGCCCCGCCAAGGCCCGCGCGGCGCCGGGGGAATCATACTTCCGAGCAAGGGCGTTCGGCTGTCTGACTCGCTGCTCAACACGGGTGCCGTGCTACTCCGCACGATCAAGTCTGGGCAGACCGTGACCGAGACCTGGGACGCGGCCAGGCCGCGGCCCGAGGTAAGGACGTTTGAGCGGTTCGTCATGGGAATGGACCTGCTGTTCATCCTCGGCGCGGTGCGGCTCGAGGACGGCCTCATAGTAAGGTCGGGCGGGCACGCGTACCGGCGCCCCGATGCAAAAGGTCCCGGGCAGGGCGAAACGGCGGTGCCTGCGCACTGATCATACGGAAAATAAGGTCCGACCGGGGGTCGTTCAGGCCCGTGCGGCTCAAGGAAGGCGCCAACATCGTGCTCGCAGAAAGGTCGAAGGGGCCGGCCAGGGGGGGCGGCCTGGGCAAGTCCACCCTGCTCGCCATACTCGGCTACTGCCTGGGCGGCAGGAAGGGGGCAGCGCTTGCAAGCCCCCGGCTGGATGGATGGGTGTTCACGCTCGACGCGGAGCACGACGGGCGGTCGTTCAGCGTCAGCCGGAGCACGGACGGGCAGGGCGGCGTAGAGGTAGAGGGCGACGTAGGGCCGTGGCTGGCGGCGGATGCGGCGGCTCCGGCGCGCCCAGGGCCACGGCGGATCGGACTCGGCGACTACAGGCGCATGCTGGGCCGGATCATGTTCGGGCTAGGACCGGGCGCGGAGCAGGGGCGCCATCCGACGTTTGGAAGGCTCGCCTCGTACTGCATGCGGCAGGGAGGCAGGTCCGGAGGGTACCGCTCGCCCTTTTGCAGCAGCCGGATGCAGTCCAAGCTTGATGCACGGGTGCACAACGCGTACCTCCTGGGCCTGGACTGGAGGCTGGCGGAGGATCTGGCCAATGCGCGCGGCCAGAAAAGGCGGTTCAAAAGGCTCGAGATCGAAGCGCTGGGCGGGATGCGCGGCGGCGGCGCCGGATACCTGGAGGCGGTCATGGTCAGGCTTGAGGACAGGTCGCGGAGGGAGGAAGAGGCGATCAGGGGCTTTGCGGTCCACGGGGAATACGCCCAGCTTGAGCGCGAGGCAGACAGCCTCGCAGAGTGCATGCGCAGCCTAGCCAGCAAGAGGTCGGCGCAGGCCGAGGCGCTAGAGGAGTACCGCCGCGGCGCGAGGCAGGAGCCAGACGCGTCCCCCGGCAGCGTGCTTGCGACCTACAGGGAGTCTGGCGTTTTGTTCCCCGAGTCCGTCAGGCAGAGCCTGGAAGAGGCGAGAAGGTTCCACGCGTCCGCGGCGGAGGAGCGGCGAGAGTTCGTCGGGTCGGAGATTGGAAGGCTCGCCGCTGAGGTGGCCGCAACAAGCCGGCAGATAGACGACGCGGGGGCAAGGAGGGAGAAAATCGTGCGCATGCTCGAGTCGCACGGCGCCGCCGAGGAGCTTGCCGCAATGCGGGCCAGGCACGAGAAGACGGTTGCGGAAAAGGCAGATGTGTCGTCCCGCCTCGGAGTAGTGAGGGAGATCAGGGGTAGGTGTGCTGCCGCAAACGCGGAAATTGCCCGCCTGCGCGAGCGGGCCGAGTCGGACTTTGATGCCAGCAAAGGCCGGAGGCGCGATGCGATCCTCGCCTTTGGCAGGTACTCGGAAGCGCTGTACGGGACGCCCGGCATGCTGTCCATAGGCACGACGGAGGGGGAGTATCGCTTTGATGCCAAGGCGGGGGGACCCGGCAGCAGGGGCGCCGGCAGCATGAGCATATTTTGCTACGACCTTGCGCTCGCCTCGCTGTGGGCAGGCAGGCCGCAGTCGCCCGGCCTGCTCGCCCACGACAGCGAGATATTCGACGGTGTCGACGAGCGGCAGGTGGCACGGGCGCTGCAGACGGCGGCCAAGGAGTCGGAGAGGCTCGGCTTCCAGTACATCTGCGCCATCGACTCGGACACGGTTCCGCGCGGCGAATTTGATGACGGTTTTGAATTTGCCTCTCATGTCGCCGTGACGCTCACGGACAGGGACGACGACGGCGGGCTGCTCGGAATCAGGTTCTAGTCGGCATGCCGGAAGGCGCGCGCGCCCGGGCGGGCCGGCTCCCGCCCCTCCAAGCCTACGCCGCCCTCACCGTCGACGAGCCGCCCTCCTTTGTCACGTGGAAGACATGGTCAGCGTGCGTCTCGAGCTCGCGGTCGTGCGAGACGATTATGATCTGCTCATAGTCCAGGTCCTTTAGGATCGAGTGGACCTTTGCCAGCTGCGACTTTGAGAACCCGTCGGTCGGCTCGTCCAGGACGAGCAGGTTGGACCGCAGCGACTTTGTCTCCCTTCTCAGCAGCGTGTTCAGGGCGAGCCTGTAGGCGAGCGACACGCTCGTGCGCTCGCCGCCGGACAGGTGCGCCGAGTCGATCTCGTACCCGTCCTGGTCGACGACCGGCATGAACGTGTCGTCGATGCGCGACGTCTTCGTCTCGTCGTCGATCAGCGTGGCGAACCACCCGCGGTACGCCTCGTCGAACCCCGACTGGAGCGAGACGAGGACCTGCCTCTCGATGCGGGCCACGGACGGCATAAAGTACGTCTCGATCCAGCGCGAGAACTGCACGCGCGTGTCGTGCTCGATCTTTGACCGCCCCGCCCTCTCCAGGGCCTCGAGCTCCGCGTCCAGGCGCCGCCGCCAGCCGCTTGCGGACTCGGCGTGCGCCGCCGCGTCGGCCTCGGCGCCGCGCCGCCGCGCCTGCGCCGCGGCGAGGCCGCGCTCCGCGCCGGCCAGATCGGCGTCGAGGCCGTCGAACGCGGCGAGGGAGCGGCCGGCCGCGGCCATGCCGTCCTCTGCGCGCCGCGCGTCGGCCTCGGCCGCCTCTGCCTCTTTTCTGCGGGATCCCAAGTCGCGGCGCGCCAGGCCGGCGCGCTCGCGCATCTCGGCCAGGCGGGCGAGCGCGTCGGCGTGCGCCGCCAGGGCCTCGCGCAGCCTCAAGAGGTACCCGACGGGATCGTCCTCGTCGCACTCGAAGCGGTCGGCGGCGCGGTCAGCCGCGTACCGCCCGCGCAGCCCCTCGGCCTCGGACAGAGTCCGCTCAAGCTCGGCCGACTTTGAGTCGCGCTCGGCGGCCAGCCGCTCTCGCATGCGCCGGGCCTCGGCGGCGGCCTGCTCGGCCTCGGCGGCGGCCTGCTCGGCCTCGGCGGCGGCCTGCTCGGCCTCGGCGGCTGCGGCGCCCTTGGCGTCGATCTCGGCCTGGCGCGACGCCAGGGCGTCCAGCTCGGCGTCGAGGCCGTCGAACGCGGCGAGGGAGCGGCCGGCCGCGGCCATGCCGTCCTCTGCGCGCCGCGCGTCGGCCTCGGCCGCCTCTGCCTCTTTTCTGCGGGATCCCAAGTCGCGGCGCGCCAGGCCGGCGCGCTCGCGCATCTCGGCCAGGCGGGCGAGCGCGTCGGCGTGCGCCGCCAGGGCCTCGCGCAGCCTCAAGAGGTACCCGACGGGATCGTCCTCGTCGCACTCGAAGCGGTCGGCGGCGCGGTCAGCCGCGTACCGCCCGCGCAGCCCCTCGGCCTCGGACAGAGTCCGCTCAAGCTCGGCCGACTTTGAGTCGCGCTCGGCGGCCAGCCGCTCTCGCATGCGCCTGGCCTCGGCGGCGGCCTGCTCGGCCTCGGCGGCGGCCTGCTCGGCCTCGGCGGCTGCGCGCAGGTCCGCATCGAGGCGGGCCGTGCGCGAACCGAGATCGGCAAGCTCGGCGTCGAGTCGCCCCTGCTCGGCGTCGAGCCGCTCCGCCTCGCCGCCGCACCGCTCGATCACCGCCTCCCTCTCGCCCCTTATCCGCGACAGGTGGGCCGGCGTGAGCTCGGTCTCGCACGTGTGGCACCTCGACCCGAGCTTTGCGATCCTGTCAAGGTCCTTGCGCGCCTGGCCCATCTCGGTCTTGACCTTCATGAGCGACGTCGAGACGCGCGACGAGTCGCGCATCAGCTCTTCCGTGCGCCCCCGAGCGGCGGACAGTTCCGCCTCGATCCTCTTCTTGTTCTCGGCCGCCTCCGCAGCGGCGGCGGCGGCGGCGGCCGCCTCGGCGTCGGCGCCGGGGCCCTCGGCGCCCGTCCCCGGCATCCCTGCGTCGGCCTCGGCAAGCTGGCCGCGCAGGACGGAGGCGCGCGCCTCGGCGGCGTCCATCGAGGAGCGCACCGCGCGCAGGGCGTCGATCTCGGCGGAGATCTCGGCGTCGGCGCGGTCTGTCGGCCGCGTTCGCGTCCGCGCCTCAAGATCTCCCGCCCTGTCGCCGAGCCGCGCAAGCTCGGCCTCGGCCGCGCCGGCCTGCTCCCGCAGGGACGCGCCACGCCTCTTTGCCTCGGCGGCCTGCGACTCGAGGCCGGACATGCGCTCGCGCAGCACTTCGCGCTCGGCGGCGCGGGCTTGCAGCCCGTCGCGCTCGGCCCTGACCTTGTCCTCGCCGGCCGCCGCCGCGGCGCGCGACTCCTTGGCCGCCGCCGCGGCGCGCCCCGCCTCGCGCCTCTTGCCCGCGGCCGCCTTGTCCCCGGCGTCGGGGTCGATCCCGGACATCTCGTCGCCGGCCTCGGCGATCTGCCGGCGCAGGACGGCCGCGCGCGCCTCGGCGGCGTCCATCGAGGAGCGCACCGCGCGCAGGGCGTCGATCTCGGCGGATATATCGGCGTCGGCGCGGTCCGTCGGCCGCGGCGGCTCCCTGAACCCCTCGATCCGCCCCTCGATCTCTGCAAGCTCGGCCTCGGCCGCGCCGGCCTGCCCCCGCAGGGACGCGCCGCGCCTCTTTGCCTCGGCGGCCTGCGACTCGAGGCCGGACATGCGCTCGCGCAGCACTTCGCGCTCGGCGGCGCGGGCCCGCAGCCCGGCAAGACTCTCCTTGGTATCCTCCTCTTCGGCCGCGGCCGCGTCGCGCGCCCTTTCGGCCTCCGCAAGCAGCCCCTCGGCGGCGTCGATCTCCTTTCTGGCCTCGGCGGCGCGCCCCTCCGCCTCGGCCATGTCGGCAAAGCGGCCCTCCAGCCGCGCCGCCTCCATGTCGATGTGGTCCTTGAGATGCTTGGCGTTGTCCCTTGCCGTGTCGTACGACTCCATGTCGAACGCCCTGCGGACGGTCGCGAGCCTCTCCTTTGCGTCCGACAGGACGCGCTTCATCTCGCCCTGCGGCGTGTACACCGCGTACCTGAATATTCTGCTGGCGGCCCGCGGCCCCTTTGGCTCGTTGAACCCGAGTATTTCGAGCACGCGCTCCTTGAGCTCGGACGGGGCGAGGTTCTCGATCACCGTGCCGCACACAAGGTACGACTCTTTTTTGTCCTGGCCGATCCGGCCGGCGGACCTCTTGAGCTGGCGCTTTATGTCGTACTGTACGCCGTCGACCTCGAAGCGAAGCCTGACGCTGCCCGACGGCTCGCCCTGCGAGAGCAGCGCATCGGGCTTTTGCGATCCGAGCCCGAACAGGGCAAACTCGATGGCCATCAGTATCGAGGACTTGCCCGACCCTATGTCCCCCTCGAACAGCGTAATGCCGCGCGAGAATACAATGCGCGCCTCCCTGTGGCTGCGTATGTTGACGATCTCCAGGTCGCGGAGGATCATTGCGCGGGCACCCCGTCGCCCCCGGCGTCGGGCGCCTTGGCGGCCGCGGCGACGGCCGCGGCGACGGCCTTGCCGATGTCGAGCTCGGCTAGCGCGTCGTGCAGTATGCGCCTCGAGTAAGCGTCCGCCGTCTCGCCGTCGAGCTTTTCGTTGGACAGGCGCGGGATCAGCCGCTCGGCGAGATCCCTCCCCCTTTCCCCCATGAGCCCGTCGAGCGTCGAGCGCACGTTGCCGATGTTCTCGGCTAGCGTGTCCCGCTCAATGTCGGCGCGATCCCGCTCGGCGGCCTCGCCGGTGATCTTTGTCTCGATCGACCCGAGCTGCGCCGAGCTGACTTTTACGGCTATGGCCCCCTTTTGCTTTAGCTCGGCGACGGCCCACGGTATGGCCACCTCGGAGGGCCTGCCGACGGTCAGCTCGCCGGCGGCCCTGAGCACGACGATCCTGCCGGCCGCGTCGAGGTCGGCTACCTTGCCGGCGAGCTCCCTGTGCACGGACTCGGCCGTCCGGTCGGTCGCATGCAGGTCGATCACCGCGTATCCCGCGCCGGCGTCGATCCTGACGGGCTCCACCCCGGTGACGGCCCCGTCGAACTCGACGATCGCCATGTACCTGGCCTGCCCGCGCGCATTCTCCTCGAGGTCGGCGTGGTATCCAGCGAACGGCGTGCCGGGGTACACGATGTACGGGTAGCCGTCGCCGGGGTACTTGTCGCACCTGTACGCGTGCATGTGGCCAGCCGCATAGTAGTCGAACCCGGGCGGCAGCTTTGAGAGCGGCATGTACTCGCCCTCGCGGCCCTTTTCTGTGCGCAGCTCCGAGTAGCCGCCGTGGAACACGAATATCTTGAATCCCGGCTCGGCCGCCAGGGCTTTGCGGTCCAGGCGGTCATAGTACCTCTCGTCCATGCCGGCCTTGAGGCCCGATATGCCGGCGAGCTTTGCGCCCGTCTTTGGGTCGGTCACGAAGCCGAGGCGCATCAGGTCGTCCTTGTCGCCGTCGGCGCCGGCGCCCTCCTGCGGGGGCCCGTCGCCGGCCTGCACTGCCACCTTTGTAATGTACCCCGTGGCCGCGAGCAGGTCAATCACCGAGTTGCGCACGGGCGAAAAGTCGTGGCTGCCGTACACCACGTAGACGGGGATGCCCTCGTCGTGCACCTCGCGGAACTTTGCGAACGCGTACTTTTGCACGCGCATTTCCGGTATGTTGACGTGGAACAGGTCGCCCGGAATGACGACAAAGTCGACGCGGCGGTCGATGCACTCCTGCAGCACGGACTCGAAGACCCTCTGCTCGACGGCCTGCAGCGCTTCGTCGCGCTGGAACCCGAGGTGCACGTCGGCGATGTGCGCGAACCGCGGCATGTCAGTGCAGCACCATCCGCCCGCGCGGCGGCCCGCCGGCGCCCGCGCCGCCGCCTGCCCCCGGCGCGGGCGGCCCCCGGCGCCCCTTGCCGCGGACCAAATCGTCGAACAGGGGGATCTTTACCGGCATGGCGAACGGGACGAATATGCTCGACACTATGGCCTCGCCCTTGTCGAGGCTCGCGATGTTGCGGTCGTCGGCAGACAGGTCCTGCGAGGCCGACGCGATGATCGCCTCGCGCTCCTGCCTCATCTCGTTGCCGAGTATGATCTTTGTGTTCATGTTGGCCAGTATGGTCTTTGGGATGACGCTGCTCAGCTGCGTAATGGCCACCAGTCCGACCCTGAACTTGCGCCCCTCCTTTGCGATCGTCGCGTAGATGCTCTCGTTGTCGGACTTGAGGACGTCGGTGCCGATCACGCGCGGCGCCTCCTCGATGACGACGGCCGCGACGGGCAGCGAGTCGAGCGTGCCCTCGGCCTTTGCGTTGCGGTACTCTTCGAACAGGCTCGTCGCGATGACGTTGCCGACTAGCAGCTCGGCGTCGGTGCCGAGGCGCGACGTGTCGAGGACGACGACCCTCCCCTCCTTTATCTGGCCCACGATCGTCGCGACCGTCCCCGTGCCGTGCGTCGTCGCGTCGAACACGGAGTGGCGCGAGATCAGGTTGCCGTCCGAGTCGAGCGAGAGGCCGAGCAGGAGGCGCAGCTTGCGCCGTATCACCGACAGGGTGGCCTTCTTGACGTCGCCGACGTCCATGGACAGGCTGTCCGCGGCCTCGGTCAGTATCCTTGCGATCCACTGTTTGCCGAACGCCTGGCGGTACGTGCGCAGCGCCTGCAGCTGCGCGTCCGAGAACTCGACGATCCCCTCAAAGTGCGCCGGCTCGACGAGCGAGAGGTTGATCGTGAGGCGGTGCGCGCCGGCAGGCGGGCTCGACGGGGTGTAGTATGCGAGCCGGGAGGCCGCCCGCGGGTGGTCTCCCAGGCCGCGGCCGTGGCGCCCATAGTACTCGTCGTGCGCGTCGAGGACGAGGGCGCCGACGCCGTCCGAGTCGAGCGCGTGCCACATCATTGTCTTGACCAGGTTGCTCTTGCCCCTTCCGGTCGTGGCAGGTATGAGGACGTGGTGGGAGAACACGTCCTCGGCTGGCAGCCTGACCTCCACATCCTCTAGTACCCGCGTGCCGCTGCGCATGTGGCCTACCATGATCGAGGCGCCGCGGCTGTCGCCGCGGCCGACAAAGTCCAGGTCCGCGCTCGTCACGTCGGACAGGGCGCCAAAGAACGGCGGCATTGCCTTTGGGTTGGTCACCTCGGCGCCGCCTTGGCTCTTGCTCCCCCTCCTCACGCGCGCCAGCGGCTTTATGCGGGCCAGCACGTAGTTTATTAGCTCTGGCTCGTACGGCTGCATCTCGACGACGCCGTTCTCCAGCCCCTGGCCGGACATCATCTCTTGCATGCTCTGCCCGATCTGCGAGCCGTACACCAGCTCGAACACCTGCAGTATGAGCGAGGTGTCGCCCTGCTTTGAGACCAAGATGGACCCTATCTCGAGCACTCGGCCCGCCTTTTGCCGCACCACGATGTCGGCAAAGCTGCCGCCGACGACCTGCCCGACGATGGCGTCGGCTCCGGTGGCGGGGACGGATGCGGGCGTCGTGGTGGGGGTCGTGGCGCCCGTCCCGTTGTCATCTGTGCCCGCCATCATCCGGTCACCCTGTTGAGCACCTGGTGGGCCGACATTGACCGTATCTGGGCCGCAATGTCCGAGCCGCCGGGTCTGCCCATCAGCCCGGCGTCGAGCATGTTCCTGTACATGGACGCCTCGCGCATGCGCACCTTTGCAAAGCGGTCGGCGTCGATCGCCCCGTACGGGTAACCCGGCATTGCAATGTCGCGCGAGTTGGCCGCCACGCTGGCCATTACCGACTCTACCTCGCCCTTGTCCATGGCCCCGTACTGCTCGGCAAGTATCCCGAACCTGAACGCGTACGCGGACTTTTCGTGCAGCTTTGCGATGAACGTGTACGCCATGTCGTTCGCGGTTGCGCGCTCGCCAATCCTCACGAACCACCGCTTGCCCCCGAGCCCTGCAGCCTTGGCAACCTCGGATGCGCGGTGCACCAGCGGGCGGTTGTCCACGGTGGTGAGTGTGGTCGTCTTGACCAGCCCGCATACCACCACCCCCTTTCGGACGGCCCTCTTGTACACTCTTGCGGCAAAGCCGGACTCGCGCCCCGAGCCTGACTGCAGGGTGCCGTCCATGACGAGCACGTCGCCGGCAACGAGCTCGCTGTCCACGACGGAATCTGCCACGGCCCATTCGGCCATCTTGCGCGGCACGCCGAGCAGCCCGGCGCGCGATGTTCCTTGCTTTTTGATGTCCTCCTCCGTAATCCCGAGGTCGTCGTCAGGCGGCAGGCGGCCACGGTCGCCCGGCGCGTGTGCGAACAGCTTTACCGAGTACAGGCACCTTGCGGCAGGGGGGTCGTCGGCTATGGGGCGGGCCGGCGAACGCCGCAGGGCAGCGGGCGCGGCCGCGCGGCCGGCAGGGGTGCCCGCTGTCAGGCACGAAAAGAACTCCATGCGCGGCTGCAGGGCGGGCCGCCGCCGCTCGCTGCCGCGGAACAGGGAATAGTAGACGCGGTTCATTCCGATCAAAAAGGCGGGGGCCTCCGCGAGGAGCGCGTTGCCCCCGTCCACAAAGGCGATCCGCCGCGGCTCGCGCGTGTCGGGAATCTCGGCAAAGTAGTCCTTTGTGACGGTGTACCTTCGCTGGCTTGCCCCCGCGAACACCATCGCGTCGGGGTCGGGGCCTCCGGGTGTGCTGAAGCGTGCGGTCAGGTAGTCGGCCACGCCGCCGATTGGCGTCCCGCCGCCGGGCGCCCGTGCTCGGGACGGGCCGTTATGCTCCGCTAGGCGCTGCACGGCGCCCCGTGCATGAAGCGATGTATTAAGGGTAATCTTGCCGCGACTCCGAGAACGGACATGTGCGCCTATTCCTCGCTGACCAGACGTCCCCATGTGCCTTGAGAGATCGTGTGCAGGCGGAAGATGGGCAGTGCGAAGCCGTGGGCAGCTCGGCTAGCACGGCGAGCGACGGGTTGCAGCACCGCGACGGACGTGCGCTATCGGCGTTGTCTCTGTCCATGCCATGTCCTGAGCTGCCTCCGTAGGCCCGACACAGACAATGGGAGGCTTCCAAGTGTGGTTTGTATGTTTTGGAACCACCCATGTGCACACGGTCGATTGCGCGTGTCTTGCCGTATCATCGAGTGTCCACAACAGTAGTCATTTCTGTGTGTGTTGCTGTGATTATGCGCACAGCGATCCTTCCGTCCTTGGGCCGTGGAAACGGGGCCGATTCGCAGGACAGCATTGCGTTCCACAAATCGGGATCAAGGTTTCGTCCGAGCCCTTTTTCAAATCTTTTAATCTGTTCATCGCCACCGCAACCAGGGAAGAATACGCGCCGCGCGTAAAAAGAACGTCCATCATAGTCAGTGTCTATCATCCAACATATTATTTCTTCAGCCTCACCGCGCCCTATCTGTCTGGTTTTTGGATCATACGTGTCATATCCGTCCACGCGGACTATAATCTGGTTGTGGTCGCCAGGATCATCACGCACCGTAATCTCTGGCTCGCCGATGAGCACAAACGCTCTGTCCGACTCTACATCTTTAAGGTTGCCCACAAGCAGGTCCTGGTTTGCTTGGACTTTGTGTATTTCAAGTCGGCCCCTCTCCTCTAGCTCCCCAGATCGAACTTCGGCCTCGAATGCAAAGGCAATCACAATCAGGGCTTCAACGCTACTCATGCGGGCCGCTTCCTCAGCAGCTTGATCGACAAGCTCGGGTGGTACGGTGCAGTCGTCAGGAGCGATCATCAAGGCTGTGTTTTTGCCTCCGGCCACGGCCATATGCGTGATCAGCGATCCCTTTCTTGTGATGTAAGGGGATACGTCCTCCACCCGCAACGCAGAGTCGTTTTTGCTGTTCTTTATGCCGGAAGTCTCCAATGCGTGAATGATTGTTCGGTAGTAATCCTTCGACTCATCGGCATTCTTCGAAGAGACTACTTCATGCGGATCAATGTATTTGTACGGAGAGTTGCTTTCGACCGTAAAAGGAGAGCTTACACGTACAACCGATTCTTTTATGAATGGTAAGTTCACAAGCAGAGTTTCTGTAGGCCCACGATCATAAGCGAGTACAGCGGCCGACACGGTTTTTACCCTTTTGTAGACAAACCCTTTCGCAGGATCCTCGCCATACTTTGTCTTGTCGACATCGTCCGGTTGCTTCTGATTGGAGTCGTTTTTTGCAACCAATTCGCGTTCTTTTCGTCCTCCATCCAATGAGTCTTTCAAGATGTAGTAGTCAAAAGTGCCCGTGAGTAATCGTTGTCGTGTTAAAGTGACTGCTACTAGCGACGAGTCTGATGTTATCCATCGGCGGCCCCATTTCTCTGCCACATATGCGGTAGTGCCCGACCCACACGTTGGATCGTATACCAAATCACCCGGATCCGTGGCCATCAACATGCACCGTTCAACGACACTTTCGTCTGTCTCTACGACGTAGTGTAGATCAGAAGGGCTCATCTGAGTATGCCAGAGATTCCCGATCGTTTTGCCAGGAATTTCAGACTCGTATCGCTTCATGTGTAGCGATTTGCCGTCACCATCGAGTCGCCCCAGTTCATCGAGTCGATCTAAGCCGTCGTGACTTATGCTCCACTGAGTATTGGGCATGCACCTAAAAGTCTTGTCCTTGCTTTTGAGATGGTACGGCTCGGAGCGACCAGTGGTGGACCACCCATGCGATGCCAATTTTTGCCTTACATACAGCATTGAGCCAGGTGGAAGGTTCTTGTCGGGATCGTCCCGTTCTGCAACAGATAGGGTACGGTTTTCGCCCGATTCCAGCTGAACCATTGCGTATGAGCTCATGTGTTTAAGTATGTCCTTTCTCGTTGCCAGTTCTTCATACAGACGGCGGTATTTTACGCAGTCTTTGTTGTTTGCATACCACAGTATGTAATCGGCAGCCCTCGGAAGTGTTTTTGACGATCGGCTCCCCCCCTTCGAAAATGTAATGGTGGCAATTCGGTTTTCAGCACCGAAAACTTCGTCAAGTATCACTGCGGCCCGGTGGACATTTGCGCCCCCAATCTGCATAAAAAAGCTGCCCGAGTCGGCAAGAAGTGCGCGTGCATGGGTAGCGATGCAGTATATGTTGTCAAGGTACGAGTGTATGCCGTTTTTGTATGTGTCACGAAAAACTCGCAGGTGGACCGGATCGTTGGGTCTGTCCTGCGGGCTGTCGGCAACATCACGACTTCGCGCATCGGCCTGCATGTTCGAGCGGAAGCTTATACCATAGGGGGGATCAAAGTACACCATTTGAACTTTGCCCGCCATCGATTCTTTCACCAGTAACGAGGCCATCACATGACGGCTTTCACCGTTAATTAGGCGGTTCTGCCAGTTGCCCTTGTGTTTATACCATTCGTAAGCGGCGCTTTTGGGCAACCCGTCGTAGTTTCCAAACAGATCTAGCTGAACTGACCCGCTCTTTTGGAGTGATTCTGCAATCGCGGATGGATGAATTTTTTCTCGTATGTAGAGGGGCGAGGCCATAGTTTCGCCCTCACAGGCTTCCGGGTTACGGTCCCATGACAGCACCGGCCCGAACCTAGACCGGGCGGGTGGTCGGTATTTGACTGGCCGTCTGTCGCGGTCTTTCATGTACCGGCTGGTCTGTTCAGTAGGCAGGTTTGCACGGTCGTGGCTGGAATGACGGTAGTTGGACACCGGCATGGTTGACGCGTTGCCACCCTTGGCTTGGCCACTCCGTTCCATGCTTCCGGGCCCGTCAGATTTGCTACGGGTGTTTGGCCGGGCGGGGTTTTTTCCCATTGCGTGCTCCCCGCTTCGTTTTACCGCATTCTTGTGCAGACTGTTCCATTGATCGCCGCGGCTTTTGCGAGCAGACCCGCGCCCATCTACCCTTACGCTGCCCTTGCGTCCATTATTTCCGCCCTGTTTAGTAGACGGAGTTTTTTTAAGAGTAGTGCTCATCCCGCGTCTCCCCCCCCATTACCATGGTTCCTTGGCAACGCGGTGTAGTATACTACCCATCTCTTCTGCGTCGTTGCCGCTGTCGAAGAGAACGTACCGCCACATTCCAACGCATGCGGGATCGTCAGACGAATTGACCACAGGAATCCACATCTCCTCTGTTTGTGCCTTCTTGGTAACCGCATCGTTGTCCATACGGCCTTTAAATTCGATCACGAGGTGGCGCGGACCGCTCGCACCGTCCTTGATGCGGGCGACAAAATCGGGTTCGTACATACGCCAGCGGCCATCCTCATCGTCAAAATACGGCACGCTCCAGCCGAGCCGGTAATTGCGGACCCATGCCACGACTTCTGGATGGCGGTCGAGGACGCCGGCCAGCACAAGCTCCGGGCCGGTGTGGCATGCCGCCGCATTTAACTCGGAATGGGCTGTATTTCCCCGAGAGGGATACCGTCGCTCAAGGCGAGTTTCAAAACCCACTTCGGACGTGTCCCTCATGCTAGGCTGCCCCGGATCGCGCTCGTTGGCAAAGAGGGGGACAAGCGCTGCCCGGCCCACGACCGGCACGCATGCCGCAGCGATCGCCTCTGGTACGCGCTCACGGTGGGGGGCATGCATAAGGATTCCCACGTCGTCGCACCGCACCGCGTCATGCGCTAGCCATTGACGGGCGGCCAAGATGGCTGATGCAAACATCGTTCTACGCCGCTCAAGACTGACGCCGGCACCGCCACCAACGCGGAACTTTGACAGCACATGGTTGGCAATGTTGTACAGGACATGGTTTTTCCTGTGATGCACGAGGAACATCGTCGAGTCACCGGTGGGCCCCGCCACCTCTGTCCAAGTGGGCGTATTGGCACGAGTGGCCTCATATCTTCCCACTCTTTCGGGATCCAGCTTGTACGCCGCGGACGGCTGCTCAAGCAGGTACGATGCTATGCACGGGAACCCTATGCGGTACCTGCTCCTGCCCTTGACAGTGTACACCGGCCACTCGTCGACCGGAGGTGTCGGCCTGTCTGGCCCCTCGTCCATAAAGCTGAACGGCACGCCGAATATTCGGGCGTATTCGGGCAGCAATGTGCCATCTGCGCCGGGCCTTAGGGATGTGCGCCTTAGGGCGCGCCCCGCCACCTGCTCGCAGAGCAGCTGGCTACGGAACATGCGGAACCCGAAGATGTGTGTCACTGTCCTCACATCCCACCCCTCGCTCAGCATCGACACAGATACGATGCACCGGACGTGCTCCCCAGGCTGTCCCGCCAAGCCTACCGTGTTGAACGCTTGTCGGATGTAAGCTACAATCTCACGGCGCGTGGGCGTGCCGCTGGGTGAAAAGAACTCTTTTTGTGCATCCGCAATCTTCTTCCATTCCGAGCCATCGGCGGGCTTGTCTAGTTGCGAATGCACCAGCAGTGTTGGGGGATGCTCCACGGGACCCGATCCGTCGGCTTTAACGTTCGAGAATAGTCGGTACCGCCCCGGATGCCATGCCGTGATTCCTACGCCGGCCTTGTTGTCCATGCGTTCAACGTAGCCGGCAATGTGTCTATAAAATTCGTTGGCAGCCTTTACGCTGTTGGCGACGACGATCATGACGGGTGTTATCTTCGACCTAGAGTACGACTTGTTGGCCTTCTCGTAGCTTTCATGGATATTGTCTAGAAGCTCCTCAACGACCGGCGGCATGCGATCGTGCTTGACCCTCCTGTCGGAGGCGGGCAGACTCGCATAGACGTTGCGCCACACTGGAAGGCGATCCTTTGTGGGCTGTGCATTGTCCCGTATAGGCACGGTCGGTATCTTTACGAGGCCGGCTTCGATCGCGTCAATGAGAGAGTAGTCGGACACCGTCCACGGAAACACTTCGCTGTCGAGTTCAACGGGTCGCTTAAGATACATGGGCGTGGCCGACAAGTCAAAGACCTGCCCAAGGCGCCCCTGCTCTTTGAGGGACAAGAGTAGTCCGAACCAGAGCGCTGCCTCTGTATCGTCTTCATCTTCCGACCCGTCGCCCGCGCTGTCCATTGATGTCCGGCGGCGGCAATGATGAGCCTCGTCGTTTATGACGGCGATTTCCTGGGCGCCGCGGTGCGATGGGAGGAGGCGGTCGAGCATCTTTTCGCTGGTCTCGAACCAACTGGCAGGGCCGGGCCGGCCGTGTGGGCGTAGGAGAGCTTTGACAGTGCCCGACGGCGTTTCATCGGGCCCGTTGATCGAGAGCTCTGACCGGCGGTGGAACGCTTGGTAGTTGATCACCGTCACGTGTAGGTTGGACGGCATAGAGATGTCTGGCGGCAACAGGTCCCTGTACAGGGACATGTCGGACAGCCTAGGATCTAGTTCGGACAGCCGGTCACGGACGGTCAGGTTCGGGGTCAGCACCAAAATGTCGATGCGGTCCTTAGTCCGGAGTGCCTGCCACAGAATAATCATTGCCATGACCCATGTCTTGCCCGTTCCCGTGGCCATCTTTACGGCAAGGCGCGGCACAGAATCATTCCACTCTTTGTTGACAAGTTTCAGTGCTTTGAGCAGGGGTTGCTGTGGGGCCGGCCCGCCCACGCCGCCCCCAACGGCCAGCGATGGCAGTGCCTCGCATAGCCACACCAGCGTCTCAATGGCGTCTATTTGACAGAAGAACGGGCGCCTCTCACTCCTAGCGTCCCTCGACCAGTGCTCAAGCAGCCTGCGCGACATTCTGCTGGCGCCCTTGTATCCACCCTTGCGCCAAGATGCTACGCCGGCCCGAATTGCATTGATCTGCGCGTACGGCTCGCTACTCTCGTCGTTGCAGTCGGCGTGCTCGTGACTTCCTGCCGGAAGGGGTACCCCACGGTACGGGCCACTGGGCCGGCGGCCGTCTAGGAGGACATCCGTGGCCCGCCCGTTGCCGTCCAGATCCCAATGGTGGCGGGGGTGCTCGTAGGGGTTGTTGATGATCGGGTTGACCTGCGCGTTGGCCGCCAACCTAGGCCACCCCAGGAGAAAAGATGGAGGGTGGCGAGAAGAGACCCTGCATACCCGGCACTACTAGGGCCACTGAGCCGCACGCGGCATCGCATGCGCGGCAATGGGCACGTCCAAGCCAACCCGAATCTGCCAATTGCCCGCCCCCCCCCCCCCCGTATTTGAAGATTTTGGTGGCCCGGAACGCGTGGCTTGCCAGGGGTGGCGGCAGTCTAGAGGGCGCGCGGCACAACTCCATGCAGGGTGCGGTCACAGCGTGCGCTCGCGCCCGCGCTGCCCCGCCAAGTAGAGACAAGTGCCAAGCCCTGCCGGCCGCAGTGTCGCGCCCCGACGATCCAGGAGTCGAGCAGGATCGGCTTCATTACAACGGTCTTGAGCTAGCGCGGGCTTGTACGAGCGTTCAGTGTCCCGACGCCACATGTCCAGCGGGAGTCGGGAGACGGGCGCCGCGGCCCCGTCTGCGCCAAGAGTAGCCGTTTTGTTTGCATGGAAGCAGACCCTGCGGATTCTGCGAGGACGCGCGTGACCGGGCTGTGCACCAGCGCCCGGGGACTCGCCCTCGCCCGCTGGTCGCATCACGATGCGGAGAATGCCGTCCGGCGTGGAAGACAGCGGCGTTGGAAAGGGCAGGGGAGGCAGCGCCATAATCCAAGCTCAGTGCAAGTGGAAGAGGAGCTCTGACTGCCAATGCGGGCGACTGCGCCGCAGTGTCGCCGCCGATAGTGCATCCTGCACGCGTGACCGCGTGCTAGCCTTATCCACCCGTCAGCCTCGCAAACTTTTCGTTCTTACTCAACTTTTCCATGAACTCGATGTTCGACAGGGCCACCACGGCCGACTCGACGACCGGCTCGTCGGGGTCCGACAGGGCCCTTTCCAGGGCCTCGCGGGCCCCCTTGTTGCCGACGACCCCGAGGGCGATCGCCGCCTCGTGGCGGACGAACATGCTCGGGTCGCCGAGCGTGGCCCGCTCTAAGTGCGGAACGCACGCCGAGTACCCCATCTGGCCGAGCGAAAAGGCCGCCTCGTGGCGGACGAGCTCGTTCGGGTCGTCCCTGAGCACCCCCGCAATGTGGTCGATCTTGTCTTCGCCGCCCAGGTCGACGAGCACGCACGTGGCCCTAGTGCGCACCACATAGTCCTCGTGCGAGAGGAGGCCGACAAAGTACGCGGCGTTGCGCCTCTCGTACTCGGCCTCCATCTCGGAAAAAAGGCGCATCCGGTCGTCGGTTACGACCTGCTCCATAGCGGTGCCCACGGCCCGCGCCTCAGGGCGCGCAATATTACCCTATCATGCGCCGACGCAGGGCCAGCGCGCATCCAGATCGGGAGTGCCAGTACGAGAGGGCTCGTCGGTTGCAGGGCGCGGCGGGGGCAGCGGAGGCACCAATCTGCGCGGACGGCCGCCACGCTTGAAATACCCGCGGACGGGCCGTCGCGCATGCCCCCTGCGCCGCCGCCCCGCCCGCCGCGCAGGCCGAGCCGGCAGCGGCCGCGGGCCGCGGGCGCGACCGTCATCATCGAGACGAGCGCCGTGGTCGCGGTGCTCGGCGCCATCCGCGCGGGGCGCCGCCCGCCACGGTGGTTCGAGGAGAGCAGGGACGGGGGGCGCCTCGCCGTCCCGCGCACCGTCGAGGTCGAGCTCAAGAGGCTGCGCAAGTCGAACCGGCGCGGGGCGGGGAGCAGGGCAGACCTCTCGTGGCTGGCCCGGCTCAGGGGGCGCGACCTGCGGTGGGTGTACGACCTGTACCGCGAGGCGCCGATCGACGCGCGCGTGCTCTCCGAGGTGGAGCGCATGCACGGCGAGGCCGCGCGCGACAGCGGCGGCGCCGCCGCCAGGGCGTGGCTGCGCTCAAAGCGCTCGTTCGTCCGGGAGAGGTGTGGGCAAGGGGGCGGCGGGGCCGGGGCCCCCGAAGGCGCGGCGGCGGGGCGCGCCCTGGCGGCGCTGAACAGGGCGGCCGCAAACGACCGAGCGATAATGGCCCAGGCCGTCGCGATCGCGTCCGCGGCCGCGCGGGCAGGAGGAGGAGGCGGCAGAGGCGCCGCCGGCCCGCCGGCGGCCGTCCTGGTCTCTAGGGACGGCGACTTTACGGCATTTGCGGGCGGCCTAGAAGAGATCGCCGGCGGCGCAATGTCCGTCGTCCACTATGCTAGAATGTGACGGCGGGGCGGCGCCTGTCTTTTTATACCGAGGGTCGGGCGGCGCCCCGTGGCGGCCCCCGAGATCGGCAAGCCGGCGCCGAACCTGAGCGTCTCGCGGTGGGTGCAGGGGCTCCCGACGAACCTGGACCAGGAAAAGGACCGCATCGTCGTCGTCGAGGTGTTCCAGGTGAACTGCCCGGGCTGCTTTCTGCACGCCATTCCGGAGGCCATCGACGTGTACAACAGGTACGGCGGCGACGGGGTCAGGGTGCTCGGAGTGGCCACCGCGTTCGAGGACTTTGACAAGAACACGCTCGCCAACCTCGAGATGCTCGCCGAGACGGGCGAGGTCGTCGGCGACACGCTCGAGTCGCTCGGCAGGTACGGCCGCCTGAGCGGCGGCAACCGCCTGCCCTACAAGATACCCTTCCCGCTCGGCATGGACGAGCTCGTCCCCGTCGGCGAAGAGGTCGGCATGGACAGCATACGGGCCGTCATCGACCCGCAGGTCCCCGACTTTGACTCGAGGCCGGCCGAGTACCGCGAGGACGTGATCGAGAGGGTCCGCGCCCACCTCTTGTCGAAAAAGTACTCGGCCCGCACGTTCGAGGGGTACGCCCTGCGCGGCACGCCGTCGACGATCATTGTCGACCGGAGGGGGACGCTGCGCAGCGTCACGTTCGGCAGCAGCGGCGGGCCGCTCGACCGCATGGTGAAAATGCTGCTCGACGAGTAGGCGCCGCGCGGGGTAGGGGGCGTCAGCGGGGCGCCGCGGGCCCGCAGGGCGCGCGCCAGCCGAGGCGGCGCGCCGCGGCGACTGCGGCCGCGACGGCGGCGGCGAGCACGATCGCCGGGGCGGCGCCGAACTCGGGCAGGTACGTCGTGCCCACAATGTCCAGGGTGTGGCTTCCGGCGCCGGGAAACTCGACCGCCGCGAACGCAATGCCGTCCCCCGCCCGGACCCGCGCGGGCACGGCCTCGCCGTCGACGTGGAACGTCAGGTTGCCGCCTATGAGGTTGGACGGGACGACGATCTCGGCGAGGTTCTCCGAGATGGCCCCCCCAATGTCGAGCGTGAGCCGCTTTTCGTCGGCGCTGAACTCGTGGCCCTCGACGACGAACGTCGACGTTACGACGACTTCGAACTCGTACCCGCCGGTGTGGACCGTGACGGTCTGCCGCAGGCCCGGGTCGTCGAGCGCGTGCGCGGGGGGGACAGCCAGGGAGGCCGCGCAAATGGCGGCGAGCGCTACGGCGGCGGCGGCGGCCGGCAGGGCGGCGGGGAGGGGCGCGCGGCGGCCTCTGCAGGGGCCGGCGCGAGGCATCGCGGTCAGGCCGCTCGCGTGACGACGCGCCGGCGCATCTCGGGGTCCTTTGCGACGCGCGGGTGCTCGGGGTCCGCCATGATCACCTCGAACCAGTAGTGCGCCCCGTCCTTGTAGATATAGTACGAGCCGAGCAGCCTCATGTTCGGGTGCCTCTCCATGGCGCGCCGCTCGGCGACCTGCCTCATGCTCACGTCGGCCTTTATCCGCGTGACGCCAAGGTGCTTTGGCCTGCGCCCGCCGCGGGGCCGCTTGCGCCTCATGCCCCCCGTGCCGACCCTCATGCGCACGACGATGACGCCCTGCTTTGCCTTGTATCCGAGCCGGCGGGCCCTGATCGGGCGGCTCGGCCTCTCGAGGCGCACGACGGCCGGCTGGCGGCGCCACTCGACGACGCGGTCGCGCAGGTGCTGCGGGTTCTCTTTCCACATGCGAGCCCATGTTCGGTCCGGCCGCGTCGGCATGCCGCGGCCCGCCCGCCTGCCCTTAATATCTAAAGCGGGCGCAGGGCCGCGTGCGGGCCCCGTGCGGCGCGCGGCCCGCACAGGGCGCCATGGCGCCGAAAAATCCAGGGGGGTTCAAGTGGGGAGGGCGTCCCTGCTCATCCTGCCGCCGCCTCGCCGGCAGGCGGGACGGAGGCGGCGACGTAGCCGCGGCGCGGCGCCGCGGAGGCCGCAACAGGGCGTGAGGGTGAGAGTGCGGGGCGGCCGCAGACCCGGCGGCCGGGAGAGAGATGCCCCGGCGGGCGTCCACGGGGCCGGCTTCGGCGCCAGGGGCCGCGCGCCGCGGCCCGCTATTGTCAAAAACGCAGGATTCCGACGAGCCGCCGCCCGGATGCGCACGCGTCCCAAAGCAGAACTCGCGCGTTCACGGCGGCCATTGTTCGGGGCGGGGCTGCCGTACGACGCTTTGCTGGCCACAGCCCGATCGGCTCCGTATTTTTGGCATGGCGCCGCGGCCATGTAGCAGGACGCCGTCCAAGCCGCTACGGGGCCGCTTCTGCCGCGCGTCGGCCGGCAGGCCGCATGCGGCCGCGTTCAATGCCCCCTTCCCGCGCGCGCAAGGCCCGCCCGCGGCGCATACCCGGCGCGGGCACTGCAATCGGCGGCGGATCCTACTGGGCCACGGCGCAAGTTCAAATACGCTATTGCGTGAATGTGCTTATATATGAAGGGCTTTCGTGCCGGCCGTGGCGCGGCGGCTGTGGATAGCAAACCTTGCGGCGGGCGAGGTGCGCACGGGCCTGGCGGCGATACTCGGGGAGCTTTTCGAGCTGCGCGCACTGGCGCGATCGATGAACCGGCGTACCAGGAACAGCGTCGTGCGCGACCTGGTCACGGTGCTGGAACAGGCCGTCAGGCACTGCATCGCGAGCGCGATCGACGCGGGCAGGGCAAAGCCCCCGGCCGAGCTTACGATCCGGATGGCCGATGTGCCGCACATCGCGGGGCTGTCGCCCGGAACCCTGGCCACGCTGGCGTTCACCGTCTCGAGCACGGGGGGCCTGAGGGCGCTGTGCAGGGAGTTCGGTCTGCCCGACCCGTTTACCGGCAACCCCGCCCTGGAGGCGGAAGTGCAGGCCATGTTGGACAGCCGGCACCTGCGCACGCATCGGATGGTCGACGTGTCAACCGACACCGAGGCGTGGTACAACGCGGTCGAGACCGTAGTGCGCAGGCTACTCGCCGCGCTGCCGCACGGCGAGGTCGACTTTTACCTGGCGCGGGCCGACCACATGAACGAGAACTACAGGCGGGTCGAGGCTGCCGAGTCGTACGCTAGGGCCGAGTCGCTGTGCGCCGAGGCCGTTGCCAGTGGGCGCAGCGACGCAGAAGTGCACACCCGCCGCGGCCTGGCCCTCGTCGGGCGGGGCCGCGGCGAGGAGGCCGTCGCCAGCTACGACGAGGCGATCGCCGTCGATCCCGGCCACATCCTGGCCCACCTGAACAGGGGAATCGCGCTGGCGGGGATGGGCCGAGCCGAAGAGGCTGTAGCCAGCTACGACGAGGCGATCAGGCTGGATACCTCCCTTGCCCGGGCCCACCACTCGAGGGCCAATGCGCTCGTAGTTCTGGGCCGCAACGACGAGGCTCTCGGCGCGTATGATGCGGCGATCGGTCTCGGCGGGCCCGCGGCCGATGCGTATGCCGACAAGGGAGGGATCTACGCCAGCCTGGGCCGCAGCGACGAGGCTCTCGGCGCGTATGATGCGGCGATCAATGCGGATCCGTACGCGGCTCGAGCATACTTGAGGAAGGGCCAGCTGCTCCGACATGCCGGCAGGGACGGCGAGGCGGCCAAATGCTACGACGCGGCGATCGAGATCGACCCCGGCGGCAGCGCGGAGGCGTATGCCGGCAGGGGCGAGATGGCGTACGCCGCAGGGCGCCTAGTCGAGGCCTTTGCAGATTACACCGCGGCGATCGCGATTGACCCCGGGCTCGCCATTGCGCATGCCGGCAGGGGCAACGTACTTGCTGAAATGGGCCGCGACACGGACGCTCTGGGTGGCTGCGACAGGGCGCTCCGCGCAGGCCGGGCCCGGGCAGACGCTCTCGCACGCAGGGGTAGGGCGAGGACGCGGCCTGACGGAGACGGCGAGGACGCGGCCTGACGGAGACGGCGAGGACGCGGCGCCCGCCAGAACCGCCCCCTAGGCGGAGCCCGAAAAGCGGGTCCATCGTGGCGCGATTCGCCTGCAACGCCAGTGCTGGCGCATGCCGGTAACGGGTAGCCATCTATGGTATCTGCGTCAGGAAATGTTCATAGTCCGAGCGAATGCCCTCCTCGATCATGTGGCGCTTGCGCCACTCTATTATTGCGTCGCGCGCCTCCTCGTCGGTCATGTCTATCACCCTGAGCACCCACTCCTTGTCCTCGTCGCTGAGTTCCCTGTCGATCCTCTCGACGACCTCCTCTGGAAGGCCCTCGGTGATCCAGGCGGGTATCCTTATGCCGTGCGCGCGGGCGGCATCGTCCTTGGCCACGGGGCGCGTCGCAAGGCACCCATATAAGCCTGCTGGACAGCCCTATCGGGGCTCGCGCAAACATTCAGGTCGCCAAGAGCCTGCTGGCGCGGCTAGTGGAACGGCGGTATAGGGGGCCTCGGCCGCTCGCATCTCGAAGTCAGGGGCGGCACAGGGGCCACGACGCCGCGCCCTGTGACTGGCCGCTGGAACCGCGCGAGGCTTACGCGTGGCGGGACGGGGCGGGCGCCGTAGCAGCAGATTCTAGACGGCGGACGGAAGGCAGGCGCTGCGCGGCCGGGCGGGGAGGGCCGCCGTAGCAGCAGCCGGTGCGGCGGCGGAGGCGGTGCACCGGCCCTCAGGCTGGAACAAAAGGCGGCGCTGGCGGGTGCAAATGCGGCTCGCGCGCTGCGCAGACGCAAGCCGACGGCGGGGCGCCGCTAGGGCATCTGCGTCAGAAAATCCTTGCAGTCCAAGCGCCCGGCCTCTTCGATCATGTGGCGCCCGCGCCACTTCGCAATCGCCCTGCGTGCATCCTCGCCGGCCGTGCCTGTCACCCCGGGCACCCACTCCTTGTCCCCGCCGCTGATCCCATCGGGAAGCCCCTCAAGTATCTAGGCGGGGCGTCCATGCCGTGCGCGCTGCCAGTGCGCAGAAATGTGCCCCCAAGCGGCCGGCGGCGCGGCGCCGTGCAGGAATGCCCCGTCAAGGCCCGCCCAGCGCCGCGCCGCGCAGCGGTATTTATTGCGAGCCGCATCAGGGGGCGGCGTGGGCGATCCATGACGGCGGGGGCAGGGGCGGCGCTGCTGCTGGCCGCATCGGCCGCGCTGGCCGTGGCCGCGGCCGCGTCGCCGGAGGCGTCCGCGGCGCAGGGCGCGGCGGCGGCGGAGTCCATCACCATAACCACCTCGAAGGGGGTGTACTACTACGGAGACCACCTGTCGTTCACGGTGGATGCGCCGGGGTACGGCGGCGGGGATGGCGGCGGCGTGGCGTACCTCTACATTACCCACGAGAACGGCAGGACAAGCTCCCCCGTGCCCATCCCGCTCACCGGCAGGCAGACCGTCTCGACGTCGCCGTCGGCGTTCCAGCCGCCGCCCAAGCAGTACCCCGACGCTCCCTACCCGACAGGGCGGTACACCCTGCGCATCGAGCACGGGGGCGCCGCGGCCGAAACGACGTTTACGCTGCTCGACTCGGGCAAAATCGTGATACCGGCGTGGATAAAGGACACGACAAGGCTGTGGGCGGCCGACAGGATCGGCGATGCGGCGTACGCGACGTCGATAGGGTACCTGATCAGCAACGGGATCATAGATGTCGGCGGGGCGGCGGCCGAGGCAGGGGCCGCCGAGGGCGGCGGCACCGAGGGCGGCGTTGCCATACCCTCATGGGTCAAGCAGAGCGCGCAGTGGTGGATCGACGGCCTGATCGACGACGGCGCGTACGGCGCGAGCCTCCAGTACCTGCTGCGAGCGGGCGTGATCGTCGTATGAGGTGTGCCGCGCCGCGTTGAACGCCCGCCTGGCCGTCGCCATCGCCGCGTCCGTCGCGATCGCCGCCCCTCCCGCGTACGCGGGGTGGAGCCTGGCCGCGTTCGATCAGGTGCAGCTGCGGCCGGCCGGCGGCGAGCAGTTCAGCATGTTCGAGCTGAGCAACGGCGCGGCGATCGAGGCGTGCAACGCCTCCCCCCTGCCCGTCACGGTCGGCGGCATACATATCTCGACGTTCTACCAGGGCGACCTCAAGGGGACGTACCACGCGCCGGCGGCCACGCTGCCGCCGTCCGAGGCCGTCGAGCTCGCCGGCCGGTTCCAGTCCGAGCTGTACGCCGAGTCGCAGTACACGTTCATGCACATCGACAGCCAGATGGGCGGCATGGTCGACGTAAGGCTCAACCCCGCCGACATCGAGGTCGTTGTGTCCGCTACGGTGCCGCTCCTCGGGTTCATACCGCTGACGACCTCGCAGGCGTACGCGGTCGACGACTTTTACGGCGCGATGAACTCGGCAGGCAGCGGCGGCGCGTGCTAGGGCGGCGCGCCGCGGAGTCCAGCGCGGGGGCCTAGACTATGGTGCCGCGGCCGCGCGGCTCGTCGTCGTCGTTGTCGTCGCGTATGCCGTAGCCGCCGTCGCCGCTGGCGCCTGCGACGTTGTCGTCGTCGCGTCCGGCGGCGCCTGCGCCCGCATCGTCGGCATCGCCGCCGGCGCCGGGAGAGTAGGGATCGGAGCCGCCGCCGTTGCCGCCGGGCGCGGCATCGCCGGAATCGGATCCGTCGCCGCCGTCGGCCGTCCGCCGCCTCTTTCTCCTGCCGGCCCTGCTGACTAGCCAGAATATGACGCCCGCCGCCAGTGCAATGACAAACGCGGCGACCACCCCGGTGGCCAGCTCGCGGCCGCTGCCGACCGGATCGCGCGGCGGCGGCAGCGCCACGCATGCGCCGTCCCTCAGGACGGTGCCGTCGCCGCACGACTCTTCAAGCGCCGCCTGCAGGGCCGCCGCCTCGGCCTCGGCAGCGGCCGCCGCCTCGGCCTCGGCGGCCTCCGCCTTGGCGGCCGCCTCTGCCTCGGCCAGCTGGCGGTCGGCCGCCTCGGCCGCGGCCGCCCTTGCCTCGTACACCCCCACGCACCCGGCCTCCAGCCCCACCGCATCGCAGAACTGCCTGCCGGGGTACGACTCGTCGAACCACGCCCGGAACTCGGCGTCGCCGACGTACCGCTTTACGTACTCTTCGTACGGGTCGGCGGCGGGGTCGACAAAGTCCGCCGGCCCCGTGGCCGCCGGGGCCTGCTCCTGAGCCTCCAGATCGGCCGCGGCGGCCGCAGCCGCGGCGGCCGCAGCCGCGGCGGCCGCATTGTACTCTTCCACGCACCCGCCTTCCAGGCCGACGGCCTCGCAGATCGAGGCGTACTGGTCGGCAAAGTTCTCATCGAACCACGCCGCATAGTCGGGCTCGGTGGCGTAGCGCTTTACATAGTCCTCTACAGGGTCGGTGCCGGGCTCGACAAATGGCGCGGCCGGCGCCGGCGGCGCCGGCGCCGGCGCCGGCGGATCCGCCTCTGCGGCGGCGGCCGGCTCGGCCGGATCCGCGGCGGCGGCCGGCTCGGCCGGATCCGCGGCGGCGGCCGGCTCGGCCGGATCCGCGGCGGCGGCCGGCTCGGCCGGCTCGGCCCCTCCCCCCACCGCCGTTCCGACTATCAGCACCTCTTCGGCGCCGGCCGGCAGGGAGAATCGGATCGTCCGGCTCGCCTCCTCCGTCCCGATCTCCTCGACTGTGGCCTCCTCTCCCCCGTCGTAGATCGCATAGAACTCGATGTCGCTCCCGCCGTCGTCGGAGCGCGCGTCGATCATGGACCTCTCGAGGGTCACCTCGATCGTGCCGCCCCCCGGGCCGCCCACCCTCACGTCGAGCAGCAGCGAGGCGAACGCCTCGTCGATGGACGCGGACACGACCGTCATGCCGTCCGCGTCGTACGCCACTGCGTAGTCCGTCCCGCCGTACGACACCGCGGCCGTCCCCGGCTCGCCGTGCGCCGCGCCGGCCGCGGAGGCCAGCAGGAAGACGGCGAGCACAGAGGCTAGCGCAGGTAGCAGAGACAAGGGCGGCTTGGCGGCGCGGTGCGCCCTCCTCCACGATGCAGCCCCCCTTGCATCCAACGGCCCCGCATGGGGGCGCCTCCATAAAACCCATGGCGCGGGCGGCCGCCCGGCCCGGTGCATGCTCGCGCCCGGGGCGAACAGGGGGCGGGACGCCCGCGCAAGGCCCAGCCGGGCTACTGGGCAGGGGGGCGCATCCGCCAGCAGTGATGCCCGCGGGGAACTGCCACGCCAGCCCTCCCGCCACGCGCCCGCAAGGCGGCGCGCGCCGGGCCAGCTCGGCCCCGCGCACGGCTACCCGCCGCCCGCCTGCGCCGGCAAGACAGGGGGCAGGCGGCCCCACGGACGGGCGCCAAGCACGGCAGGGGCGCCGGCACGGCCGATCGCCGCGCCGCAATCCTGCATTCGCCCCACGGCGCACGGCGTCCGGCACGGAAGTGTCTGTACGGGGCCCGGCTCCGCGCAAAGCCCGCCGTCATGCCCGTCGCGCGGGGGGCGCGCAAAGGCCGGCGCCTACGCCGCGCCCTGCCCCCGGGACACTGATCCAAAACTCTTTCTTTGAATGATCAATGCACATGCGGATATTGTCGAAAAAGCCATCCAGTCCCAGCAAAAGCGGGCGGACATAGTGATGGTTCCAAGACCACGGGGCATCGGGAAAGTTCGCCTTGGCCACCCCGATGCCAGGCAAGCGGCAGCCGCACTCGATCTCTAGGCCCACCTTTGCTCCGTACGACCAAAGCGGCCCCGGCACGCTGTACACCTCCCGCCTAGTTTTTTTGTCAAGTTGGATACCCAGTCGGCGAAGCAGCCACATCGGCATCACGGAAGTGTCCGCGCCGGTATCGAGTACCCCGTGTGCTTCTATCGTGTGCATGTCGTCGCTCCCCGGATGCTGGCAGGGGGCCTCACGCGGACTCTGGGCGCAGGCAGCCGTGCCGTCGCAGCCCCGCCTCCCTCTGCCGGCATCCGTACGAGTGGATAGTCTGCGCGCACCCACTCCGCAGGGCACGCGTGGGGAATCATTGTTTTGGAACGTATAACCAAGGCACCTCTTCAGGGCTTGCGTATATGTACTCCATATGCGGAACCCCCTTGCCAGCGCCCCATCCCTTTTCGTGTACCTGTTCGGGATCCTTGCCGTGCGCGACAATCTTGCCGCCGGCCACGGCCATCCACTCGCCCATGTACTTTTCCGCCTCCTCGTCCGGCATTGTCTCTAGGAACTCGATGTTCAGCCTAGTGTTCTCGTCTATCGGCCTGTGGAATACATGCCACCGCTGCCTTCATTGGTGCTGTCTGCCATTGGGAGAGATGGAATCATGCCATATTTAAGCATGCGGTATGTAGTTTCGCTGCTAAAAAGCCCCCCCCCCACCATCGCGGTGGGGGATGCCACGTGTGGGCCGTCTAGGCATGAGTCGCGCCGAGAGGGGCGGCCTTGCCAGCCGGCGTCGGAAGCAATGTTGTGGGGGGAGGGGGATGCCGCGGCGGCGCCCCGCGGCCATCCCGTGCGGCAGGCACAGCCTGCGCATGCGCCGCATGGGGAAGGATGGGCCGCGGCGGCGCCCCGCGGCCCCCTGCCCCCCGCCCGCCGCGGCGCGCTAGATGACGCCGCGCAGCGCCTGGATGATCTTTTCGGCCGCCACGTTGGCCGCGAGTGCCTGCGCCTCGGCCGTCATTGCGCCGACGTGCGGCGTGAGCACGACCCCGTCGAGCCCGGACAGGCGGTGCCCCGCGGCCGGCTCGGACTCGTACACGTCGAGGGCCGCGCCGGCGAGCCGGCCCGAGCTGATCGCCTCGTACAGGGCGTCCTCGTCGACTATCCCGCCGCGCGACGTGTTGACGAGGCGGGCCGTCGGCTTCATGAGGGCCAGCCTCTCGGCGCCGATCATGTGCCGCGTCGAGTCGAGGAGCGGCACGTGCAGCGACACATAGTCCGAGCTGCGCAGCAGCGTGTCCAGGTCCGCCTTCATCAGGCCGACGTCCCTTGCAAACTCGGCGTCGATCGGGACTACGTCGTGGCCGATAATGTTCATGTTCAGGCCCCGCGCCAGGCGGCCGAGCCGCCTCCCGATGTTCCCGAGCCCCACTATCCCCAGGTACTTGCCGCGCAGCTCGGTCCCCCTAATGTCCGCCTTTAGCCACCTGCCGGCGCGCATGCCGGCGTCGGCGCGCGGCACCTGCCGGGCCATCGACAGCATGAGCGCCAGGACGAGCTCGGCGACGGCCGTCGTGGCCGCCTCGGCCGCGTTGACGACCCGAATGCCGCGCGACTCGGCGGCGCCGACGTCGATGTTGTCCAGGCCGACGCCGACGCGCGCGACGACCCTGCACCTCTCGGCGCGGGCGAGCACGTCGGCCGTGACCCTCGTCCGGCTGCGCACGACGACCGCGTCGAACCGGCCGACGACCTCTAGCAGGCGCTCGGGGGTGATGGCCGGCTCGTACGCGACGGACATGCCGTTGGCCTCCAGCACCCGCGCAAGCGTCGCGTCGACCTCGTCGCAGACGAGCGCCTCGCGGCCGCGCGCGCCCGGCGGCTCGGATGCGGGAGGTGCAGGGGGCGCGTCCACGGGCGGGCGGCGGGCCCGAGCCCATATATTTTGTGGAAAAAATGAAAAAACGTCGTCGTTTAGATTGGCGGGAGCGTCGGTACTACTTCCCAGAGCGGGATTGCGCCGTCGGCGATCTTTTGCTCGACGACCTCGTCGGTGTACATGCCGTGGACGTTGACCGCGGGGTGCGCAATGCTGTTGGCGCCCATGGGGGGCACCGCGTCGCTCGGGTTGCCGAGGACGTACGCGTACGACGGCACGGCATCCTCGATGACCTCGGCGTCGATCAGCCTCTCGTTGAGGCCGAACGGATCGCCGGCCACGAAGACGGTGACCGCGCCGGTGTACAGCGCCGCATAGTCGTGGTTGACCGCCGCGTACGTACCGGGCTCGTCGAACACGACGTCCACTACCATGTTCTGCGATCCGCCGAGGAGCCACGTCTCCGTGGCCGCCGACTGGACCCTGTTGCCCTGGACCACCCTGTCGAGTATCTCGCCGACAATGTGGAAGAAGACCGGCTCGTTCGCCTGGTTCGCGATGAAGAGTCGCACGTGCTGGTCGGTCTCGACGTAGAGGAGCTGCGACTGGAACTGCTCCAGGTCGAGCCCGTTCCACGGCTGCGCGACGAAGATGTTCTTGCCCTCGTCGCCCGCGATGAGCAGGTTGTGGACCCCGTTGGGCACGTAGCTGAACGGCTGGCCGTTGACGGTGCTGTGGGTCTGGTCGTGTGCGAACATCTTGCTGGCGTCGTACAGGCCGTCGTCGGTGAGGTACGTCTGGGAGTACTGGAGGACGAACTCGAGCGCGTCGGGCGAGTAGTACTTGCGGTCGACTACGCCGCTGTCGCTCGTCTTCTCGACGGGGAGCGTCTTGTAGCCGTTGGCCGGGTCCACGATCGCAATGCCGTGCATGCCCGACAGGACGTGCTGGTCCATGCCCACCAGGTTTACCCCGGAGCAGTGGTACTTGAAGAGTCCGGCCGCCTCTGCGATAAAGCAGTACACGTCGGTCTCTCCCGGATAGACTGCCTCGAAGTTTGCCGAGGACATCTGCGAGGCGTGCATGTCGTTGCCGTGCGCGGTGGCCTCGTCGTCGGGTATGGTTAGCGACATCTTGACCACGTCGCCCTGCGTTACCCTGAGCGTGGGGCCTGGAACCTGCTGCCCAAAGGACATGGCCTGGTACGTCTTGCCGCCCATTATGGGCATCTCAATGCTCTCGCCGGTCAGGCTGAACTCGACGACGTTGCGGCCGGTGGCCTCCAACATGTCGCAGTCGGTCTCGGCGAACGCCTTTGGCATGACCAGCTGCAGGCCGCCCATGTCGTGTATCTTTTCAAGGAGGTCGGTGCTCTGCTTTGTCACCCCCGAGGACGCCGAGTCCGCCGCGGGCGCTTGCGTAAAGGTGCTTCCAAGTAGCGTTGCCCCCATGACCGCCACTGCGGCGATCGTGAGGATCATGTGCATTTGTCTGTGCATTATGCCGCGCGCTTTGCGGACAGTATATAAAGTTAGAATGGTTTCGGGCCAGTTTGCAGGATCAAAAGCCGCGCGCCCTCCTTCCGCGCGCCCCCCGCCCGCCCGCCCGCCCGTCTGCTCCTGTACGGGATGCCGGCCTGCCCGCCGGCGAACGCGGCTCATCGAGACATCTAGCGGGCGCGCCGCCCTTGCAGGGCGGCATGCAGCCCTCGCCACGCGGCAGTGCAGTCAGGGCCGATCTGCGGCAGTCCGCCGGCCCCTCCTGACTGGGCGGATCGGGGGCGGCGGGGCGGCCGGTGCCCCAGCCCCACACGTCCGCATCCAGGTCCCTCCGGACGGGGCGGGGGCGGCGGAGGCGGCGGGCGAGGGGGGGGGGCGGTCCCAGGCAGGCCGCGCCCGGCGGACGCGGGAGGCGGCTCGTCCTCGAAGGAGGCGGGGTGCCGCCCTGGTCCACTCGATCCTGCCGCCATTCCGAGGGCGCCGATGCAGGCCGCGGCATGCCGCATGCCGGGCGCCCCGTATCCGCCTCGAAGGCCGCCCGTCCGCGCTCCCCCTCCCTCGGCCCCGTTCGCAATGGCTCGGGCCGCGGCCGGTCATGGGGGGATGGCTCCGCGCCCGGGATGGCCGCGCGTAGGGCGGCCAGCGCACTGGCGGGGGAGGCCCCTTTGAGCACGGCGCATCCCGGCAGGCGGCACTGGGCGCCAAGGGGCGGCCGGCCGCAGGCTGCCAGCCATGCACTAGCGGCGCGGCGCGGCGCGCGGCGGTCCCGGCGGGCATGCAGGGCTTGCGCGGCCAGGGGCCCGGCCCCGCCGCGTCCCGCGCCGGCTGCATGTCCCTGGGGCGAGGGCAAGAATCGCCCGTAGCAGGGGCAGGGCGCCACCCCTAGGCACTGCGATCGGCATTAATTTACAATGTTTATATAGCACTCAAATCTGGCTCGGCCGTTGGCGCGCAGAAAGGGAGGGCTTGGCCGGATCTCGCCGCGGATGCTAGGCGACAGGATGGCCTATGCGCTCGACATGTACTACGACCTTGAGGAGGCCGCCGGCAATCCGGACCCGTTCGTCCAAAAGCACTTTCCGATCGCCGCCGGAACGTGCCTAGAGCAGTTCTACCGCCAGGTCGGGCAGCGCATGTTCGACCCGAAGAAGTTCATGTACACCACGGTCAGCCTGAACATTGCGCCGGCGGACCTGGGCGAGCTCAGGCGAGTCGTCCCCCTCCTCGGGCCGGCCGACCTGTTCTGGCACGACCGGAGAATCCAGAGCGTCAACGACATAAACTCCGTGATCGACGAGCTCGGCATGGTGAGCCCGTTCAAGGGGAATCCAGGGCTGCTCGACGGCACGCATCTGCTGTACGTTGTCCGCAACGACTACGTGCACGGAATGAAGATCAAACGGTACGGCCGCTACTATATACTGTGGACAGTGCGCGGCCACATAGAGGGCGCCTTGAGGCAGATGCCCCCAATGCTGGCCGTGTTCCGGCTGCTCGGCGGAACCAGGGCCGAGCTACGCGGCGACAAGGTGGCGGCCGCAAGGCTATACCGCGAGGCGATCAAGGAGTCAGACCAGTCTGATGCCGACCCGTCGGAACGGCATGTGATCGCCGGCAAGGCCGCCGAGGGGCTCGGCAGATACGACGAGGCGATCGGCCGGTACGAAAGGGCCATCGCGGCCGATTCCGGCAACGCGCTGGCGCACGCGGCCATGGGGTGCCTGCTCGCACACCTGGGAAAGGATACGGACGCGCTGGCGGAATACGACAAGGCCGTCGAGATCGAGCCGGACTACGCCAACGCGCACATGGGCAAGGGCAGCGTCCTGCTGCGCCTCGGCAGGACGGACGAAGCCCTCGGCAGCTACCGCCGGGCCGCCAGGGCCGACCCGTCGAGTGCGGAGGCGCACATGGCGGCCGGCAAGATACACGAGGCGGAGGGGCGCCCGGCGGATGCCCTCGGCAGCTACCGCCGGGCCGCCAGGGCCGACCCGTCGAGTGCGGAGGCGCACATGGCGGCCGGCAAGATACACGAGGCGGAGGGGCGCAGGACGAAGGCCCTCGGCAGCTACCGCCGGGCCGCCAGGGCCGACCCGTCGAGTGCGGAGGCGCACATGGCGGCCGGCAAGATACACGAGGCGGAGGGGCGCAGGACGAAGGCCCTCGGCAGCTACCGCCGGGCCGCCAGGGCCGACCCGTCGAGTGCGGAGGCGCACATGGCGGCCGGCAAGATACACGAGGCGGAGGGGCGCAGGACGAAGGCCCTCGGCAGCTACCGCCGGGCCGCCAGGGCCGACCCGTCGAGTGCGGAGGCGCACATGGCGGCCGGCAAGCTGCACGAGGCGGAGGGGCGCAGGACGAATGCCCTCGGCAGCTACCGCCGGGCCGCCAGGGCCGACCCGTCGAGTGCGGAGGCGCACATGGCGGCCGGCAAGCTGCACGAGGCGGAGGGGCGCCCGGCGGATGCCCTCGGCAGCTACCGCCGGGCCGCCAGGGCCGACCCGTCGAGTGCGGAGGCGCACATGGCGGCCGGCAAGCTGCACGAGGCGGAGGGGCGCCCGGCGGATGCCCTCGGCAGCTACCGCCGGGCCGCCAGGGCCGACCCGTCGAGTGCGGAGGCGCACATGGCGACAGGGGAGCTCAGCGAAGGGCTCGACAGCCTGCCCGAGTCCATGGCGGGCTACAATGCGGCGGCAGGCATTACCGGCGCGGAAGAACGGGCAGGCAGTGCGCAAGCCCGCATACTCAAGCGACAGGGGCGCCTGAGCGACGAGGACGACATGATAAGGCATATTAAGCGCTCAAAACGGGGGCAGCACGATGACGGAAAAGAATGATGCCGCATATTCGGGGCCGCTAAGCCCGGAGGAAAAGGCAGAGTGCGACAGGGAGCTGGAGGAGATGCACCGCGAAACACTTAGGCGGATTGACAGGGATGTGGACGAGTACATCAACAAGCGCATAAACGAGCGCATAAACGAGCGCATAAACGAGCGCATAAACGAGCGCATAAACGGCAAAATATTCTCCGTTATGGACTAGGCACGGGCGGCGCGGCTTCCCGCATCCAGCCCCGCGGCGCGCACTGCGATCTGCGCGAGTCCAGCGGGCAAAAACGGGGAGGGCTGCATTCCCCCGCCACAGCCGGCGGCCGATGCCCCGGATCTCTCGCCATGGATCGGCATGTCTCCATCCGGAGCGCGGCGGACGCAACGCCGTCAAGCATGGGGAAGTAGAGCTTGCCGCAGAGGCCCCGCCGCACCAGTCGGGGATTCAGGCAGTACAGCGGTAGTGCCCCGCAGCGACGCAAGCACGATCAATCAAGGGCCGGGCCAGGGGCGCGAACTTTGGGCAGGGCCGGTCTGCACCAACCCCTACCGCGCCCTGCACCGACAGGGGGCGGCCCAGGCGCGGATGCTGCCGGACCCGAATATGCGCCGCCGCCGCTGCCGCTGCCGCTGCTGCTGCTGCTGCTGCCGCTGCCGCTGCTGCCGCTGCCGCTGCCGCCCCTTCCCCGGCCACGCCGCGTGCAGGCAGTGCGCGGGCGGACAGTTCCCGGCGCGACGTCTACACCGCCGTCGGCCTGAACGCATGCAAAAGGACGCGCCAAGCGCGAACAGGGCGGCGGCTGCGCCAAGCCGCGCAGCTCAAAGGAGCCCGACGCACAGGCGGCCGGCGGGCAAAGAGTGATAAGCGCGCGGCCGGCCGCGCCGGCGCATGGCGGCAAGGGGCGGCAAGAGGAGGGCGGGCGGCGCCGGGTACCGGACGGACGAAGACTCGCTCGGCAGGGTTAGGGTGCCCGCGTCGGCGTACTATGGGCCGTTCACGGCCAGGGCCCTGCAGCAGTACCGCGTCACGGGCCGCCCCGCCCACCCGCTGCTAGTCGACGCGTTCGCCATGGTAAAGCGCTCGGCGGCCGTCGCCAACATGAAGGTCGGCGCCCTCGACTCGAAGCGCGGCAGGGCCATCGTGCGCGCGTGCGACGACGTGCTGGGCGGAAAGTTCCGCGACCAGTTCGCCGTCGACATGATCAACTCGGGGGCGGGCACGGCGTTCAACATGAACGCCAACGAGGTCATTGCCAACGTGGCCCTCGAGAGGATGGGCCGCAGGAGGGGAGAGTACTCGCGCCTCCACCCCAACGACCACGTCAACATGTCGCAGTCGAGCAACGACACGTACCCGACCGCAATGCACGTGTCCGTCCTGACTGCGATGGGCCCCGTGTCCCGGGCCGTCGACGGCCTCGTCGCGTCGCTCCGCAGAAAGGCCTCCGAGTTCTCGCGGCACTCAAAGATCGGTCGCACCCACCTGATGGACGCCCTGCCGGTCACGCTCGGCGGCGAGCTTGGCGCGTGCGCGACGGCCATATCGAGGGCGTCGGCCGCCGCGCAGGCCGCGGCGAGGGGGCTGCGGGCGGTCGCCCTCGGCGGCACGGCCGTCGGCACCGGCGCGAACGCGCCGAGGGGGTACCGCAGGGCCGCCGTCTCCGAGCTGGCAAGGGTCTCGGGCCTCCCGCTCAGGCCCGAGCCCGACATGCAGCACGCCCTGCAGAGCCGCCTGGCCGTCGCGTCCGTCTCGGCGGCCCTCCGCAACGCGGCCGGCGAGGTCGCAAAGCTCGCAAACGACCTGAGGCTCATGGCGTCGGGCCCCGTCGCCGGCCTCGCCGAGGTCAGGGTGCCGGCCGTCCACGCCGGCTCGTCGATAATGCCGGGCAAGGTCAACCCGTCGCTCGCCGAGTGCATGAACATGGTCTGCTTTGCCGTTGCCGGCAACGACGCGGCCGTCGCGATGGCAGCGCAAGCCGGCCAGTTCGAGCTCAACGTAATGCTGCCGGGCATGCTCAGGGCCGTCCTGGACTCGACGGACATGCTCTCGGGGTTCGTGCCCGTGTTCGCCGCCAACCTTGTCGACGGGCTAGAGTCCGAGAGGGCCGCGCTCGCCGAGAGGGCGCAGAACAGCCCCGTCATGGTCACTCTGCTCGCGCCGCGCATCGGGTACCAGGCCGCCGCGGCCCTGTTCAAGGAGTCGCTGTCGACGGGCACGCCGGCCGCCGAGCTTGCCGTCTCGAGGGGGCTCGTCACGGCGGCCGAGGCGGCCGCCCTCCTGCGCCGGTGACGCGGATGGCGCGCGTGTGGGTCGAGGCGTACGGGTGCTCGGCCAGCCAGGCCGACTCGGAGGCGATATCGGGCGTGCTCGAGGCTGGGGGCCACACGCTCGCGGCCTCGCACGACGAGGCCGACGCGGGGGTAATCGTGACGTGCTCGGTAAAGGACGCGACGGCAAGCCGCATGGTGCACCGCATGAAGAGCCTGTCGTCAAAGCCGCTCGTCGTCGCCGGATGCCTGCCAAAGGCGGAGTTGCGCACGGTCGAGAGGTTTGCGGGGCCGCATGCCGGCGTGATCGGGCCGCGGACGGTCGAGCGGGCCGCGGACGCCGTCGACGCCGCCCTCGCCGGCGGGAGGCTCGTGGCGCTCGGCGACACGGACGGGCCGAGGGCCGCGGTGCCGCGCGTCCGGCTCAACCCCGTCGTCGGGATAGTCGAGATAGCCGCGGGGTGCATGAGCGAGTGCTCGTTCTGCCAGACAAAGCTCGCAAAGGGCGGCCTGCGCAGCCACCGCGTCGGCGACATCGTGCGGCAGGTGAGGGAGGACGTAGGGGCAGGATGCCGCGAGGTGTGGCTGACGTCGACGGACAACGGGTGCTACGGGCTCGACATCGGGTCGGACCTGCCCGAGCTCGTAGGGGCCGTGGCGTCGGTGCCCGGCAGGTTCAGGGTGCGCGTCGGCATGATGAACCCGATGTACATGCCGCGCATACTCGGCGGCCTCCTGGACGCGTGCGCCTCGGAAAAGGTGTACAGGTTCATGCACCTGCCAGTGCAGAGCGGGAGCGCCGCCGTGCTGTCGGCCATGAGGAGGGCCAACACGGCCGCCGCGTTCGCCGGCGCGGCCGCCGCGTTCAGGAAGAGGTTCGGCAGGTTCACCGTCGCGACCGACGTCATTGTCGGGTTCCCCGGCGAGACGGACGGGGACTTTGAGGAGACGATGGGCCTGCTCAGGGAGTCGAGGCCGGAGATCGTGAACGTGTCGAGGTACAGCGCGAGGCCCGGCACGGACGCGGCGGGCATGGAGCAGGTCGATGTCGGGACGGTGCGGAGGAGGAGCAGGGCCGCGTCGGAGCTCGCCGCGTCGATCTCGCGCGAGGCCAACGCCGAGCGGGTCGGCGCCGTGTGCGAGGCGCTGTTCGTCGAGCGCACGGACGACGGCGGGCTCAAGGGCAGGGACGACAGGTACAGGCCCGTGTACGTCGGGGCCGGGTCGGGCGCCGAGCCCGGCCAGGTTCGGGCGGTCAGGGTGACCGGCTCGACGGACCACGGGCTGTCCGCCGAGCTGTGCTGAGCGGGCGATCGCAGGGGGAGCGGGGCGGCCGGCGCAGGAGGGCCCACGATCGCCGGCGGGGAGGGGACAGCGACAGCCGGTTTGCCGCCGCCCGGCGCCCGCCGCCCGGCGCCCGGCGCCCGCCGCCCGCCGCCGCCCGGCCTCGCGTGTGCGGCGGCATCAGGGCCCTCGCCCCACGCCCCCGCGCCCGGCGCCCGCTAGCGCCGGTGCCCCCAACAGGGGCGGCGGATCCCCACCGAACGGCCCGGCGCCCCACGCCCGGCGCCCGCTAGCGCCGGTGCCCCCCCCCCCCCCCCCCCCCCCCCCCCCCCCCCCCCGGCCCGGCGCCCGGCCAAGCTAGATCTTTTTGAGCACTCAATCGAACATTTTCGGCCCAAAGATATTTTACGAGAAACTGGGACGGGCCGGCGATGGCCGAACTAGTGGGCCCCGTCCTCGTAGTGGGCGCCGGAGGCGCGGGATCGCGCCTGGCGCCGGAGGCGGCCGCCGCCATCGGGTGCGACTACGTCAGGGTCAGCAACGACCCGGCCGACCTGGGGGGCGGGAAGGAGGGCGGCGGCGGCGGCATGGACATTCTGGTGCCGACCGGCGGCGTGGTCAACCCCTCGTCGGCCATGATAAGGGGCTGCGCGACGAGCCCCGGGGCGGCGGCGCGGCTAGGAGACGCCCTGCGCGGGCGCGGCTCGGCCGTCATACTGGCCAGCCTGGCCGGCAGGAGCGGGGCGGCCATTGCGCCGGTCGTCTCGCGCATGTGCCGCAAGGCCGGCATTGGGGCGTTTTCGCTCGCAATCATGCCGTTCTGGTTCGAGAGGGACCGCATCTTTACCTCCGGCACGGCCCTCAAGAGGCTCAGGGAGGACTGCGCGTGCACCGTCGTGATCGACAACGACGCCGTCCTCTTGTCAAACCCGTCCCTCAGCCCCGCATCCACCCGCAGGATCACGAACCCCGCCATCATGTGCGCGGCCGCATCCCTGCGCGGCGCATCGGCGCCGCCGGACGGCGTCAGCGTCGTGACGGCGGGCGGCCAAGCGGCGGCCCTGGAAGAGGCTGCAAGGAGGTCCCTGAGCATGCTGTACGCCGGGGCGGGGCCCAGGGACGTGTCAAGCTCGGTCATGCACGTGTTCGGCGGGGACGAGGCGCCGGTCGGCGCAATCGACACGGTCTCGCGCCTCCTGCGCGGCGCGCTGGGGTGCGACGGAACGGTCGACTATTCGCATGCAGCTGGAGGGGGCGGCGGCGCGGGAGGCGTCGTCATGGTCTCGGCCCTGCAGAGCACTGCAAAGTTCGACGCGTACGACCCGCTCGGGGCAATACCGGCCGAGAGTACGCTGGACTGGGACGAGCCCGAGCGCAGCATTGACGCAGGGCTGGACCTGCCGCAGGCAGAGCGCTAGCGCCCCTGCGGCTGCAGCGGCCAGGCCGGCCCCGATCCATCTAGCCCGGCATCGACAAGGCGCGTTCCGTTTCTGCTCGGCCGCAGGGCGGGGGCCAGTTGGATATCGATCCCGCCCAAGGCCGCAGGTACTGGGTACAGGGATCAACGCCGGCAAGAACGGCCCGGCAGGCCGCCCCCCGATCCCGCCCGGCTAGTCCCCGGGCTTTTTGTCGCCGTCGGCATCCGCGGCGGCATCGTTGCCGGCACCGCCGCCGCCAGAGTCCCCGGCATTGTCCGCCCCGGCCGCGGCTTCGTCCGCCGCGCCGTCAGGGGCATTGGCAGCATCGGGCTTGTCGCCAGCGGCATCTGGCTTGTCGCCAGCGGCATCGGGCTTGTCGCCATTCCCGCCGGCATCGGCCGCGCCGGCCGCCTCTGTTGGGGGCGCCCCGGCCTCAAGGCTGCCAGTGCCGGCATCTTCGGCGTCAGCGTCCGCGGTCACCTCCCTGGCCTCGATCCTGTCGGGCGCGGCGGCGGCGGCGTCGTCGTCCACGGCGGCCGCGTCAGCGTCCGCGGTCACCTCCCTGGCCTCGATCCTGTCGGGCGCGGCGGCGGCGGCGTCGTCGTCCACGGCGGCCGCGTCAGCGTCCGCGGTCACCTCCCTGGCCTCGATCCTGTCGGGCGCGGCGGCGGCGGCGGCGTCGTCCACGGCGGCCGCGTCAGCGTCCGCGGTCACCTCCCTGGCCTCGATCCTGTCGGGCGCGGCGTCCCCGGCGGCCGCGTCAGCGTCCGCGGTCACCTCCCTGGCCTCGATCCCGGCGGTTCCTGCGCCACCGGCGGATGCATCGGCCACGGTTCCCTCGAGCGCGGGCGGGCCGGCGATCCCAGCGCCGGCCGCCTCCGGCCCCGAAACCGATGCCGCGTCCGAGCCGTCCGGCGCAACGGCCGCGCCGGCCGCCGCCGCGGCCGGGGCCGCAGCCGCGGCCGGCTCCGCGCCCGCATCGGGCGACTCTGGCGCCGCGCCCGCATCGGTGCCGGCCACGGCGTCGCGCTCGTCGTACCTAGTGATCAGTATGTGCTTTTCCTCGGTCCGCTCCATGCGCACGCGTATCTTGCGGGGCGGGCGGCGCATTCCGCGCGCCCACACAAGCTTGGCGACCTCGGGGTCGATGCGGACGTCCTTGATCTTCATGTGCCGCCGCGCAAACTCCCTGATCATGTTGATGGCCCTCTTTGCGCGGTGGTTGTCCGGGGACAACAGCGCCTTGCCGAGCGGTATGGTGTACACGCGGTCAAGGTCATGCGACACGCTAGCCCACCTCTACGTCGGTCTGCCGCCACGCCCTGCGCTTGGGGTTCGTGCGCACCCGCCTCTTCGTCCTGAGCAGTATCCACGTCGGAACCGGCGTGGTCTGCAGGGTCTTTTTGTGCAGGCGTATCTTCCTGCCCGACGGCTTTCGCGCTGCCATGCGGGGCGGCGGGCGGCGCGGCCCTTTTAAACCAATGCGGGGCGGCCGATCCCGAGGGATGCCGCCCCCGGGGGTGAAGGGGCGCCGGCGCGCCCGGGGACGCCGCGGCCATATCCTCAGGCGGGGCGCCGTGGCTCCGGGGCGCCCAGGCCAGGCGGCGCCGCGCCGAGGCGGCGGGCGACCTGCCCCAGTATGCGGGCCGACGCGCCCCACACGGTCCTCCCGCCCAGCGAGAACGAGAGGCCCTCGTGGAGGGCCGAGCGGTGGGACGGATCGCCGTCCGGCGACATGGTCCCCAGGAGGCGCGCAAGCGGAAACTCGATTATCTCGTCGACCTCGCCGCGGGCGGCGCGCAGGGGGCCGGCGAACGCCCCGCCGTGCTCCCCGCCAGGCGCGCGGCCGACGGCGGCCACGAACGGCAGTATGACAAACCCCGTCCCCGCCGTGCTGACGGGGTCGAGCTGCCCGACGACCTGCCGCCTGGCCACGGGCAGGCCGATCTCCTCGCGCGTCTCGCGCAGGGCCGTGTCGAGTAGGTCCGCGTCGCGCGGCTCGGGCTTGCCGCCGGGGAACGATATCTCGCCGGCGTGCACGCGCAGGTCGGCGCGCTTTTTGATCATGGGGACGGTCGGCTCGCCGCGCGGCCCGCGGCCGGCGCAGACTGCGACCAGGACCGCCGCCGGGCGGGCCGGCGGCATGCCCGGCGCGCAGAGCGACTCGGCTACCGCACGGTCGCCGCGGCCGGCCGGCGGGCCGATCGGCGACGAAAGGCGCTCCGCGATAGTGCGCATGTCCATCGGCGCGCCGCGGGCGGGCGCGGCGCGTTATTGGCGTTTCGATCAAGGAATTTAACGGGGGCGGCCGAGGCGGCCGCGTGGCGGTAGGGTACGAGGTCAACCCGCCGAGGCTGCGCGCGGACGCCGCCGGCGAGCCGGGCGGGGCCGAGGCCGAGCGCCTGCTGGAGGGGGTCGGGAGGCGCATCGCCGAGCTGTCCGAGTCCTGCCCGCGGTGCGGCTCGGTGCACGTGACCGAGTCGGTGCTCGGCACGCGCCGCCTCTCGCAGATCGCGACGGCCCGGTTCATCGGGAGGATCGAGCCGCGCCTTTCCATGACGGTCACCATGAGGACGCGGGAGAGGTCCGCGGGGGACGCCGTCTCGTTCGTCGGCAGGGCCGCCGCCGAGGGAATCGGCGGCATACTCGTCGTCATGGGCGACCCGCCGCGGGCGGGCGCGGCGGCCGGCGCCGGCGGCGGCGCCCCCGGGTGGGCGCCCCTGGCCCCGAGCAGGGCGGCCGCCGGCATGCGCGGCGCGGCGGCCGGCGCCGGCGTCGACCTGTTCCTGTCGGCGCAGGGCCCCGCCGGCGGCGCGGCCATGCGGGCAAAGATCGGGGCCCGGCCGGCCGGCTTTTTCACGCAGGTCGTATCGTCGGTCGAGGAGGTCGGGCGGATATGCGGGATGCTGGCCCCGAGGGGCTTTCGCGTCGTGCCCATCGTGCTGGTCCCGTCGGACGCCAACAGGGGATCGGCAAAGTTCCTGGGGCTGGACTGGTCTGGGTACGAGCGCGATCCGGCCGGCTTTATCGGCGAGGTGCACGGCGCGGCCGGCGACGTCCTTGTCACGTCCCCGAGCGACTTTGCCGCCGCAAGGGAGGCCCTCGCCAGCCTCTAGCGGCCGCAGGCCGGCCGGCTAGAGCCCAAAGTACTCGGCGCCGGGGTGGTGGACGACCATGGCCGCCGTCGACTGCTCGGGGACGATCTGGCCGGCGTCGGTGAGCGTCATTCCGGACCGCTCCGGGGCGAGCAGCTCCCAGACCAGCCTGTGCTGGCCGACGTCGGGGCAGCTCGGGTACCCCCAGCTGTACCGCAGGCCCCTGCCCGGCCCGAGACCCAGGTCCGAGCGCACGCGGCGGTGCACCCACTCGGCGAGCGCCTCGGCCGTCTCGACGGCCAGCCCGTGCAGGTAGTACGCGTCCGAGTAGCGGTCCTGCGCGTTCCACCCGTCGATCACCTCCGAGGCGCGCGCGCCGACCGTGACCGCCTGGAACGCGACCGTGTCGGACGGGCCAAAGTAGTCGGCCAGGCACAGCCGCTTGGCCCCCGACGACCGCGGAAACTCGAACTCGATCGCCCCGCCGCCGCCGGCGCCGGCGCCTCCCGGCCGCTCCACCCTGAGGGTGCCGCCCGCGCCGGCGCACCGGTAGTACCCGTACACCGCCGCAGGCTCGAAGAGCCGCTCGGACGCGACCCTCGCCTTCCACGACTCGAGCAGCCGCTCGTGGTCGGCCTCGGACTCTTGGCCCGCCCGGCCGCGCAGGCCCCACGACATCTTGAAGAGCGACCTCTTGTCGACGAGCCGCCACACCTCGCCGAGGTCGATGTCGCCGGGCCCGAGCCTTGCGCGCACGCCGAGCGAGGGCGGCGCCGGCGGATCCGGCGCGGGCGCGACCGCGCTGCGCCGCGCCGGCTCGCCCCTTCCGGCATCCTCCCGCCCGCCGGCCGCGCGCCTTGCGGCCCTCGCCGCGGACGCCTCCCTCCACTTCTCGAGGGCCCGCATCCGCTCGGCGAGCAGCGCGGCGCGCCGGGCGCCGCCGTCCGAGACGAGCTCGTCCATCGTGCGCAGCCCGTCGAACATGGTCGGGCAGTAGAACACGCCGGGCCCGTACACGCCGCCCTTTGTCGCTATGCGGTTGACAAAGTCCGCGTTGATCGCGGCCCCGCCGCACAGCACCGGCAGGTCCATCCCCGTGCGCCTCGCATGCTCGACGAACAGGCCCATCTGCGACGACGTCACGACGAGCAGCGCGGACAGGCCGACGGCGTCGGGGCGCACCTCGTCTATCTTGTCCAGGAACGCCTGCAGGGGCACCTGCTTGCCGAGGTCGTGGACGGCGTACCCGTTGTTCACGAATATCGTCTTTACGAGGTTCTTGCCGATGTCGTGGACGTCGCCGTACACTGTCCCCAGGACCAGCGTCCCCTTTGACGCGGCGCCCGCCCCGCCCCGGAGCAGGTACTTTTCAAGCTCGGCGACGGCCGCCTTCATGCACTCGGCCGACTTTAGGACGAACGGCAGTATGAGCTGGCCCGAGCCGAACAGGTCGCCGACCTCCTTCATGGCCGGCAGCAGGTCCTCGTTGAGCGTGCGGATGGCCCCGTCGTGCGTGACCTCGGGCGGCTCGTCGAGGACCGTCCGCGCGGCGGCCCCGCCCTCCCCGCCGGCCCGCCGCAGCGAGGCGGTCCTGCCGATCTTTTCGGCAATGGCCTCGACGACGTCGTCGCGCACGCCGTCCCTGAGCCGGTGGACGATGCGGAAGTTGGCGCGCCTGCCGGGCGGCCAGGACGGGTCCACGTCGGCGGCCCTCGGCCCGCCCGCGGCCCCGCCGCCCCCTCCCCCGGCCGCCCCGGCCGACTCGAAGTGGGCGATCAGCTCGGGCAGCGCGTCGGGGGAGCGGTTGAATATGAGGCCGTCGGCGAGGTCCCGCTCGCGCGCGCCGAGCTGGGCGTACGGCGTGATCTCGCGCGCGTTTACGATCGCGCAGTCCAGGCCCCTTGCGACCGCGTGGTGCAGGAACGCCGAGTTGATGACGCGGCGCGCCGCCGGCGCGAGCCCAAAGCTGATGTTGCTCAGGCCCAGGACGGTAAAGGCCGACGGAAACCGCCTCTTGACGAGCTCGATCCCCTCGAGCGTGCTCGGCCCGGCCCCGGCGAACTCTTCCTGGCCCGTGCCGAGCGTGAACGTCAGCACGTCGAACACGAACTGGTCCTCGCGCAGGCCGTACCTCTTCCCCTCCTCGACCATCATCTCCGCCGTGCGCACCTTTTGCTCGGGCGTCTTTGCCATGCCGTCGGGCCCGATGCACATGGCCACGGCCGGCACGCCGTACCTGGCCATTACGGGGGCCAGGCGCGCAAACCGCGAGCCGTCCCCCTCGAGGTTTATCGAGTTGATCATCGGGCGGCCGGGCACCTGCCGGACTGCCGCCTCGACCACGTCGGGGTCCGTCGAGTCGATGACGAGCGGGGCGGCCACCTCGATGCTTATGCGCTTTACGAGGGACACCATAAAGTCCCTCTCGTCGTCGCGCTCGGTCGTCGCCACGCACACGTCGAGGCAGTGCGCGCCGTCGTCGACCTGCGAGCGGGCCAGGTCGACGAGGCCGTCGTAGTCGTCGGCGAGCACCATCCTCTTGGCGCGCGCCGAGCCCTGCGTGTTGACGCGCTCGCCGATGATCAGCGGCGGCGGAACCTGGCGGATCTCGACGGCCGCGAGGGCCGAGCTTATGCGCGCGGCCGCCCCGGCCTCTGGCCCCGGCCCCGGCCCCGCGCCCGCCATGCCGCGGCGCGCCGCGGATTCGGTAAATACCTACTCGCCGGCGGCTACGCGGCGTTCCCGGCACCGTCGACGACGGCGCGCAGGGCCGCTATGTGGCCGGGCGTCGTCCCGCAGCACCCGCCGACGATCCTCACGCGCGGGCACGACCGCAGCATCGAGGCCAACGCGGCGGCCATCGCGTCAGGCGTCATTGCGTACACGGCGCGCCCCCCCTCGTTGCGCGGCATCCCGGCGTTCGGGACGACAAGCAGGTCGTGGCGGCCGTTCTCGTCGAGCCACCTCACGCTCGGCTCCATCTCGGCCGGCCCCGTCGAGCAGTTGAGGCCGAACACGTCGATGCCCATGCCAGAAGCCGTCGTGTACGCCGCCCGCACGTCGGTCCCGAGCAGCATCTTGCCGTACTGGTCGAGCGTCGCGTTGGCGATCAGCGGCAGGCTCCGGCCCTCCGAGTCCATGGCCGCGCGCGAGCCCTCGACGGCCAGCTTTACCTCCAGTATGTCCTGGCTTGTCTCGACGAGCAGCGCGTCGGCGCCGCCCCGGATCAGGCCCGCGGCCTGCGCCTCGAACGCCGACGAGATATCGTCGAGCGGCCTCTGCCCCAGGTCGGCGTCGTCCGAGCTCGGCAGGTACCCGGTGGGGCCCATTGAGCCGACCACGTAGCGGGCCCCGCCGCCGGGCGCCGGAACGCGAGCCGCCGCCTCGGCGGCCAGCCGGGCGGCCCTCTCGTTGATCTCTACGGTCCTGTCCCCGAACCCGTACTCTTCGAGCTTTATCCGGTTCGAGCCGAACGTGTTCGTCTCGATGCAGTCGGCGCCGGCCCTCAGGTACGACTCGTGTATGCCCCGTATCCAGTCGGGGCGCGTGAGGACCAGCCCGTCGTTGAACCCGTCGCGGCCGTCCGGAAAGTCGCCCGGCGCGGGGCCGAGCCCCTGTATCTCGGTCCCCATGGCGCCGTCGAACACCAGGACCCTCCGACCGAGCGCCTCCAGAAACGCCTCCCCGCCGTCCAACCGCCGGCGCCGCGCGCCGGCCGATTATAATCCACGCGGGGCGCGGCACGGTTTGTCAAGAGGAATGCGATCCGGGCAGGCGGCCCCAGCCCTGTAGCGAATCACCCACACGGCCGCCGCCTCCGCCTCCGCCTCCGCCTCCGCCGTTGCTGCACCCTTCCGGCACGGGAAGGCGCTGCGGGCAGGCATGCGGAGGCCGCGCTGCGCATGCATGGCGGCTCGCGCCAGCCGCAGAGTCCGGCCTTTGCTCCACATTAGCAGGCCTAGGCAGGTGCCCCCTTTCGGCTCCGCCCCTTCTCGTTGTAGATCGTTCGCACTGCACCGGTGTCGTCCTGAATTACGGTGTGCCCCACATCCGAATAAATCGTTGTAGATCCTTTGCGCTCGTCGCCCGCCATCGCTGCTTCTATGTAGTGATCCAACAGTTCGTAAATCATCGACTCCTCGCCGTCGTCAATCTCAGACACCTCTATTTTGTTCTTGCGCAACAACGCGGCGTCCATGGGGTAGCCGTGCGAGAAAAATTTCTCTGTAAACATGTCAACCAACGCTTTTTTATTGGCTACGTTGCGCTTTGCGAGTACCTCCTCCAAATACTGTTTTGATGCCTTGGCTGCCGCCCTGTATGCCCCCACCATCAATGTGGGTATTTTCTCCGTCAAGGATACCTTGACAACCTTGTCAGTAAGGCCCTCCAAAAAGTCCACAGTCTCCTTTATCGAGTTGGCGGGAACAAAGACGTCCGTAATGATGTCCCGCACCTGCGGATCCACTGGCCCAAGTTCCCCACCCTTGCAGAGGATCAATCGGTCGCCCCCTAGCGCAATTAGCGTGGCGGCGCTTTTTGCGTAAAACGGCACTATAATGGTGGTGTCTTTCGCGTACGACTGCATGATTTTGAGCGTTTTGTAAGCGGCATCTAGATCTCCACCGCCCGAGTCCAGCAAGACATCTAGGCCATCGACTTCGCCCATTCGTCGCAGGAGGTTTGCCACCTCATACGCTACTGTCCGGTCTATAGACCGGCGATCTACGATGGCAAGCAGTCGCCGGTTGCGCCTCTCCTGTATGCGCTCAAGGACATCCCGTGCCGCGAACAGGGCCGCATCGCCAGCATTTTTGCTAGCGCGGCGGGCCGGTTTTGTTTGATTTTTCAATACCACGCAGAGACATGTCGTATAGCGCCATTAAAAAGTTTTTGCACTAAGTTTTTGGTAGAGATACCCTTTCACATTGATGTGAAAGCGCCTGGTGCGAAGTCTTTCCATCAGCGACATGCGGTGCATGGACGGGTTATCGTAATGTCCCATTATCTCGAGCCCCCTTGCCACGTTCCATATGCCCTCCATTGCGTTGAGGTTGGGCCAGCCCACAGGGTACGAGCGGGTGAAAATTTCGCCCGGGTGCAAGTTCAAGTAGTTCTTGACGCGCCCGGAATTGTGGACGGACAGGCTGTCCCAGATAATGCCGAATTTGCCGTGTTTTGCACGAAGCCCGCTCAAGTAGTCTACCGCCTCCTCGGCTGTGAACCGTTCGTATCCCCTGAACATCTGCTGCCCCCTGGTAGATATGCCGCCGCAGATGATGCTCCTCATGTGGTCCCCGTATTGGGGGGCGTATACCCTCTCCCCGATCGGTGCCCAGACGCCCTTGCGCTTGCGGTAGTCGTGTATGAGTATCATCTGGTCGACCGTATACACGGGAATCTGGGCCTTTTCCAGGCGTAAAACCCAGCTTTTTGTCTCCTCCTGCCACACCAGCACCTCGTCAATCGGGGCCCTGTTGACGTAGATGGGATTGGGCGTCTTACAGGAATAGCCGAGGCTGCCGAGCCACCTCCTCACGTTGCCCACAGACGTGTCGACCCCCAGATTCTCTTTGATGTCGGCCGTGAGCTTGCCAGGGCGAACGGGGCCGTCGTACGAGTGCATGTACTTGTCGAGGGTTTCAAGCTTTACTATACGTGGCCTGCCGGATCGCGGCTTGTCGCCGAGCCCGTAGTAACGCCAAAAAGTCTTTGCAATCTGGCGAAGCACCCCGCATCTGAGTTGCAATTCCAAAGCAGTTTCGCGGAACTAAATACATAAATCATCCCGCCGATCCTGGCGGCCGTGGACGACGAATACCCCGAACTAATGGAGGCATACAAGAAAGAGCCCACCAAAAAAGTTGCCGAAAGGATACTTGGAGTAGTACATGTCTTGGTTGACAAGATGTCGATTGCCGAGGTTGCACGATTGCATCGTAAGGCGTACAACACAATCAAGAATCACTGTGACAGGTTTAAGGAACGTGGGATTGACGGCCTGCGCGACGCGCCTCGATCCGGCCGCCCGCCAAAGATCAAGAATCAAACGCTGGACGAGTACATAGGCAACAGCAGGATGGGGGTCGATCTGGGCAAGCTTTCAAAAGGGCTGCGCGAGGACTTAGGGGTGGACTATAGCAAGTCGGGCATGCGGGCGAAGGCCCACTCGATGGGTTGGTCGTACAAAAAGCCGCAGCCGGTCTTCCACAACAAGGCGGGCATAGAGGACATCCTACCATGGTGCCATTGCGCGGCGGAGTGGTTTGACGAGCTGGAAAAGGACCGATTTGACGCCTGTGTAGCCGACCAGCACCGTGTCGAAAACGACTACAACCCGACCGGGCGGCTGTGGTCGCCCGTCGGCGCCCCCATCTGGCGCTACAAGTACCCTCACCGCAGCCACTTCTACCTCTTTGGGGGATTTACGATTGCCGGCCGGAAGCTGTTCAGGAACATTGGCAAGTACACCGCAGATAATGTCCTCGTTGTCCTCAAAGAGATGCACAGACGTTGGGGACAGTTTGGGCTCATATGGGACAGGGCCCCTCAGCATATGGCTTACGTCATAACCGACTACCTGGCGGACCATGCGAGTGACATACGCGTGCTGTGGTTTCCCACCGCCTGGGCAGACCGCAATCCGGTCGAGGGGTTTTGGGGCAACCTAGAAAGGCACTACGCCATGAGCGAGGTGTGCGAAACAGTTGATGAGCGAGTAAAGAAAGTTATGAACACTGTGCGCACCCTGAGGCCAAACTTTGACATACGAAGGATCGTGGCTGAATCTCCCATTGTCGTAAAAAGGCCGGGCGAAGAGATAACCTATGAAATTGAATCAATTACAGAAGAGCCTCCCAGCCAGTTCGAAATCGAACGTTGCAAAAACTTTTTGGCGTGACTACGTCTAGTCCGTGATCTTTGAAACGACGGTACCAGTTTCTGACCGTGTTGAAACATAGGTCGAAAATTTTTGCAACCTCGCTGATTGATTTGTTGTTGACAACCAAGTTGTAGATTGCCCAGAGCCGTTTTGCTTTTCGGGGATCTTTTTCCTTTTTGCAAGCGACGAGTAGTTGCTGGTTCGTTACCGCCATGGCAACTTGCGCTTACCGGTTACCAATAAGCATTTAGCCAAATTTCCATTGCAAAAACTTTTTGACGGCGCTATAGCCATCCCCGAAAAAGCCCTTGCGGATCGCGTCCTTGTCCCTTGGATCGTATGGGGGTATGCCCGCCTCCTCTTGAAGCTTCTTAAACTCGCGGTAGAAGCGAAACACCTCCGCCGTACTCATGTCACCAGTGTCTTCATCTCTATTGGTGCCACCAGCCTGCCGCATGTTTCGGGCCTGCTCCCACATACGTTATAAATGAAGCGGACGGCCTTGTCGCATGTAGTGAGCGCATACGCCCCCACCCGTCGTAGGCAGGGTGGTGCGAACCGTCTGGGCGCCGAGACAGGCAGGCGGCCGCGTCGGCAACCTGTACCAGGGCATCGGCCGTGGTGCGAACCGTCTGGGCGCCGAGACAGGCCAGGCCCGCCTTGTTGTGGCCCGGCAGCCTGCATGCCGTGGCCTAGGCCATGGCCACATGGTTCCATGTGCCCTAGCAGTCGGCGGGCCCTGGCCGTTTAGTGCCGCGGCAGGGGTGGTACAACACGGAGCGGGTGGCGGCAAGTTGACTGGACAGTGCGTCGAGAGGGCCCCAGTGGCTTCTCGGCAGGGGCGCGGCTGCAGAATGGGGCCGCCACAAAGTGCCGCTCGCTACCCCCTGCACGGCCGGGCCGCCGTGGCTGTCTACCCTGAGGCATGCCTGATGGCACACGCCAGCAGGTAGGCAGCGCGCCACAACCCTTTCCTTCCGTCGGATATGCCCCATCCGCGCCCGGGCCAGCCTACAAAATCGACTCTATCACTGACTGGATTTCGGCCCCACGCCAACCTTGCCTAGCGACACATCACGAGCCCGAATGTCGCCTTCAGTCTAGCGGAGACAATCGCGAGGGCGGTTCCTGCCCCCCATCAAGTCGCACATCCACTGCTCCGACTTGCGGGTCGCGACAAAAGGGATAACACGTGACGCATCTACTAAGACCATCGATGGCGTTTCGAGTCATGTCGTGGGAGGCAATGCCTCTCGCCGTGCATCTGCGGCGGCGCTCTGCGCGTCCTGCACACGTCAGCCCTTTTGATGGCGCTGCATTTTCCGTCGTGCACCAAGCCTCGCCGCAACGTCAGTCCACATCATGTGGATGCTTTGCCAAAAATTCGGCCCAGTGATCCCTCCAAAACCTGTCGAGGAACCGATCGGCGTACTCCCGCATCGCATCAATGTCGTTGTTCATCGCATCAAGTGCCTCCTTGCGGTCAGGCGATGTGTAGACATCCGGCATCGTCCCGCGCAGGATATAGTCGACGGCCCGCTTTTTGGCATCCGGTGGCATGCCCCTGTAGTAGTGCATGAACTGTAGAACCAGCCTGCCTTTTATAGCATCTACGCTGTCCTTCCACGCGTCAAAGAACCTGCTGGGCCTCCATTCAGGGCCCAGTGAGGCGTGGGCGAGAGGCGCGCTACGCCCCGCCTCTTGCCCGGCCACCTGCCGCCCTGCCATCGGCGACAGTGCGGCTCGCCACGTATATCAACATTTTCCTAGGAGTCCACCGGCTGCCGGCGCGGGCTGGAGGTCGATCGCGGTTCTAGGCCAGGGGGCGCGTCGCCTCCGGACAACAGGCGACATGTGCGGAAGGCCCAGGTTGCGGGGCGGTCGCCGCCGGCGACCGGTCGGGCCCGGCCCGCCGGCGTGCAGGTAGGTTAGGCTGAAGTGGCGCAGGCCCTAGCTTGGGCGCTAGCCGCCTCCCAGAACGCAGCGCGCCCTGCGCGGCCCGCCGCTACGCCAGGAGAAGGAACAGGACGGCCGGCACCAGGGACGCCCCCGATCTGGTTCCCAGGACGTCCTTGGTCACGACTATGCCGCCCCTTGATCCGGCGGCCTTCCGGAGGTCCAGCAGGCCGTACAGGTCGCCCCCAGTGATCCTGTTCTGGTATTTCACCTCGATTGGAACAAGGCCGTCGTCGGCCGAAATGACCACGTCGACTTCCCGCCCGTTCCGGCCCCTCCAGTAAAAGACGGAATGGGCATGCTCGAACATGTGCTTGTTTTTCGACGTGTCGAACGCGAGTCTCGACGCGTGGGCGGCCACCGACTGCTCGACCAGCGCAGGGAGGTGCTTGGGAGACTCAATCCACAGCCGGCTCTCGTCGAACAGGTCGCCGGGGCGCCTTCCCCTCCTCAGCACATGCAGGAAGTAGGGGTCGGAAAAGTATACCTTCTTGGGCGCGTCGAATTTCGGCATGCCCGTCTCCGAGTTGTACTTGTAGAGCATGAATGTTATGAACGAGTCGTTGAGCGCCACGATCGAATCTTCGACCATGTAGTGGCTGCTCAAGTCGGTCTCCCTCTTGAGCGAGCTCCAAGACACGGGCGTCCCAAGCGAGTCCAGGATTCGGGGCAGAATCTGGAATATTCTTCCCGCGTTGTGGTTTGCAAGGGAGAGATCGGACCTTATTGACGACACGCATTCGGCGTACGTGGCCGTGCTGATGGTGTTGTTGGCAAGGAGCTCGTTCGCCACGTGGGGAAGTCCCCCCGACACGAGGTAGTTTTTCAGGTGCAGTTCGAGGTCGTCGCGGAGGGCGAGCAGGTGGTTGAGCCGATCGTCAATCTCGCCGTCGCTGAGACGCAGGAGCATGCGGTTCCTCTCAAGCGGATCGGACAGCGACAGATCGTCAAGGTGCTTTTTCACCCGCCGGTCGGCCAGCGTGGCATACTCCCCAAAGCTGGCAGGGGCCAGTATCTTGTCCAGCGGGTCGTCGGGGCCCGGCGCGCCGCGGCGGCCGGGCATGCTTTCCGCCGACACCCGCACATCCGTAGAGTGCGACCCGGTGACGATCACTGTGCACCCCGCAAGCTCCCCCATGTCCCACAGCTTTTTGATGGCCTTTTGCCAGTTAGTCACGTTGGATATCTCGTCAAGAAGCAGGAACCGGCGCCCTGGCTCGCCCCCAAACCTTGCCAAGTATTCGCGAATCACGTTAACAATGTCCACGGGGCTGTTCTCAACCTCGAACGAATAGTAGAAAATCTCGTCTGGCCGCATTGTCCGCAGCAGGCGCTGCACCTCCCTCATGAGAAGCGTGGTCTTTCCCACGCGCCGCGGCCCTCGGAGCGAGTAGACTAGATCGTCGTGCTGGAAGGCAAGGCGGGGGCCAGGATCACGCTTGATTCGCGACTCGGACCACGCCCGAATGAGCGGATGCCCGTCCAGTGCCGAAGTGTCCGACCACCACGGGTTGTACCTTGCCAGTTCCGTGTGCAACGGCCATAGCGACTAGTCGTGCTTTAAAAGGTGTTGGAGGGTTCAAATGGCTGTTTATAAGTGGGTGTTGGAGGCTTCAAATGGCTGTTTATAAGCGGGTGTTGGAGGGTTCAAGGCGCTGTTGCGGGCGACGGACGCTGCAAAAATGGCCCCGATGCAGCCGACTGGCCCCGGTCGCCAACCTGGACGTCAGTCCCGCCCCCGCTCGCATGCGACCATCATGTAGTCTATGACGCCGCCGTCCGAGGCGGCCTTCATCCTGCCGAGGGACCGGTGGAGAACCCCCTCGACGTACCTCGGGTACACCCGCAGTATGCGCTCGCGCAGTGCGGCCCTGTTGTCCGCATAGTAGTCGGCAAGGGGGCCGTACACGCGCTGCCCGATCATCCGGCGCTCGGAGACCGAAAACCCGTCGCCGAGGGCCGACAGGACCGCGTCTGCGGGGTAGTGCTCGGACGACCACGTCAGGGCCAAAAGCCCCAGCCGGGCCGCCGCGGCGGCGCCGCCGCGCGCCATTACCGGCAGGGCCAGGGCCAGGATGCCGCCCGGCCGCAGGACGCGGCGGGCCTCTTCGACGAACGCGGACAGCGGCCTAAAGTGCTGTGCCGACTCGAACGCCAGCACGCGGTCGGCCGAGCCGTCGCGCAGCGGCAGCCGGGCGGCCGACGCATTGGCGCGGGCCGTCTCGGGCCGCGCCTCCGAGCCGCGCAGCTGCCCCAGGTTGGTGTTGACGCACACGATCCGGCGGGGGCGGTGCTCGTCGCACCACGCGGCCGCCGGCGAGCCGTAGCCGCTGCCGACGTCGACGACGTCCTGGCCGGGCCCGAGCCGAGCTAGGCCGGCGAACTCGGAGCACAGGCGCCCCTGGGCCGCGGCCGGCGTGTACGGGCCCCCGCCGCCGGCGCACCCAAAGTTGAGCATCGAGCCGCCGGCGGCGAGCCTCATCACATCCGACAGGTAGTCGTACATGCGGACGACGTCGCGCTCGCTGCGCCGGAACGTCCAGAGAAGCATGCCCGGCAGCGGGGGGCGGCGGCGGCGGCGGGGGCCGGGGCGGCCGGTCAACCCGCGGCGGCCCCCGCCGGCGATGCCGCCGCCCCTGCCGCGCCGGACGAGCCGGACGAGGGCCTCACCGCAGCCCCCACCTCGACATCACCCTGTCCTCGAGCCGGCGGAACACGACCCCGTCGACGGCCATTCCTATCGCCATAATGACGAGCATGACGGCGATGACCTGCGAGACGTCGTTGGTGAACCTCCCGACGTTGAGGAGCGACCCGAGGCCTAGGTACGAAAAGAGCAGCTCGGCGCCGATGACGCCCCGCCACGCGAACGCCCAGCCCTGCTTGAACCCCGAGATCAGGTAGGGAAACGCGGCTGGCAGCAGCACGTTCGTCACGAGCTGCCCGCCGCGCGCGCCCATGTTGCGCGCCGCCTCGATGTAGTGCGGGTCGATGTTCTTGACCCCCGTGTAGGCGTTTATGGTCACGGCAAAGACGGCCCCCACGGCAGTCACGAATATTATCCCCGCGTCGAACGGGCCGTACCATATCAGGCCGAGCGGCACCCACGCGACCGACGGTATGGACTGGAGGCCGAGTACGAGCGAGCCGATCGTGTCGTTGACGATCCTTACGCGGGCCATGAGCACGCCTAGGACCAGGCCGCCCGCAATGGCGATCGACAGGCCGGCGAGCAGGCGCCACACCGTCGTGCCTATCCCGTAGAGCAGGCTGCCGTCGGCCGCGCCGTACGCCAGGTCCTCGGCCGCCTCGTACGGGGACGGGAACACCTCGCCCGGCCAGACGTCGGCGTCGGCGGCCGCCTGCCACGCGGCGACGAGCGAGACGTAGAACGCGATCCGGGCGGCGCGCGCCCTGCCGCCCCTCACGGGCCCCCGCCCCCGCTTTCGCCGGCCGCGCCGCCGCCGGCCCCGCCGCCGCCGGCCCGCCCGCGCACCTCGGGTCGCAGCTCGGCCAGTATGGCGCGCTGCACGGCAGCCTCCCCCTCGCCCTCGGCGGCGCGCGGGCGGGGCACGTCGACGGGCAGGTCGGCCCTAACGGTCGACGGACGGTTGGAAAAGACGACTACCCTGGACGCCAGGACGGCCGCCTCGGCTACGTTGTGGGTGACGAAGAGGATGGTCTTCTTCGTGCGCTGCCATATCACCTGCAGCTCGGCGAGCAGCAGGTCGCGCGTCTGCGCGTCGAGCGCGGCGAACGGCTCGTCCATGAGGAGCACGTCGGGGTCCATCACCAGGGCGCGCGCGATTGCCACCCTCTGCTTCATGCCCGTCGACAGCTGGTACGTGTACGAGTCGGCAAAGTCGGACAGCTGCATCATGTCGAGGTAGCGCCCCGATATCTCGGACCGCTCGCCCCGCGGTATGCCCGCCATCTTGAGGCCGAACTCGACGTTGTCGGAGACCCTCAGCCACGGGAACAGAGCGCCCTCCTGGAACACCATTATCCGCTCGGGCCCCGTCCCCGACACGGGCTTGCCGTTGAGGAGTATCTCGCCCGAGTCCGGCTCGTCCAGGCCGGCGACTATCCGGAGCAGCGTCGACTTGCCGCAGCCCGACGGGCCCACGATGCAGACGAACTCGCCGTCGTCGACCCTCAGGTCGATCCCGTTGAGCGCCTTGAGGCGGTAGCCGCCGTGCGAAAAGTGCTTTACCACCCGGCGCGCCTCGAGCGATGCCATCAGCGCGCCGCCCCCCCTGGCCCGGCGCGCGGGCCGCGCCGCGCCGGCGCGCGCCGGCGCGCCGCCCTACGCGGATCCATGGAACATCCCGCCGACGAGCTCGGCGCCGCCGCGCCCGGCCGCGTCCCTGCCGAGGTACCCCAGCTCGGCCGACCTCGAGGCGAACTCGGCGACGGACCCCTCGACGGGGTCGGCCGTGATCTCGATGTTCGAGAACGCCTCGGCCATGACGGCGTCGGGGAAGGAGGCGCCGACCTCCCTGTCGAGGAACCGCGCGAACGCCTCGCGCGCCTCGCCCGGGTTGCCGCGTATCCACGCCGCCGCCGCGCCGTGCGCGGCAAGCCAGTCGTCGACGGCCCCGGGATTGGCCTCGGCGAATCCCGAGCGGGCCACGAGCAGGACGGAGGCAAAGCGGCCGTCCGGCCAGAGCGCCTCCTCGCGGAACAGGCGCTCGCCGCCCTGCTCGGCGACGAGCATCGTGGCCCAGGGCTCGGGCACCCACGCCGCGTCGATCTCGCCGCGCGCGAACAGCGCGTACGCCTCGGGGTTGGCCACGTTCAGGACGCGCACCGAGCCGCCGCGCTCGGACGTCTCGAGGCCTGCCTGGCGGACAAACGTGCGCAGCGAGACGTCCTGGGTGTTGGCCACCTGCGGGGCGGCCACCGCCAGGCCGTCGAGCGCGCGCGCGGCGGCCGCGGCCGCGGCCGCGGCGGCCGCGGCGGGATCGGGCCCCGCTCCGCCCCCGGGGACGGACGCGGCGGCGGCCGCGGCGGCGGCGGCCGCAGGGGCCGACCCCGGCCGCGCCACCAGGCTCGACCCGCCGCTGGCCGCCCCTGAGAGCACTACGATCCGGTCAGACTCGGAGCGCAGGTACGCGCTGACCGCGGGGCCCGGCCCGACGTATGCCATGTCTATCGAGCCGGCGAACAGCGACTCGACGGCCTGCGGGCCGCTGTAGAACACGCGCGCCTCCACATCCTCGCCGAACATGCCCATTTCCGTGCCCACCACGGGTATGGCATGCCCCACGTTGGGAAAGAACGCGACGCGGACGGCGGCCGCGCCGTCGCCCGGCGGCCCGCCGGCGGCGGCCAATGCGGCGAAAGCCGCAACCGCGGCGCCGGCGGCCATGGCGACGGCTACCCGCCTAGGTCTCACGGATCGACCGTTGGCAGGGCCGTTAAATAAGGATCGGTTTTTAGCTCTAGCTAGGGCGCCGGCCTAGGGCGCCCGCCGCCGCCCTTGCAGGCGCGGGAAAGTGCGGCAGGGCGCCGCATTCTCCGCTTGGCCACCTCCGCCTACCCTCCTCCAGCCGCTTCGTTCCGCTTTGATCCGCGCAGGCGCTCGCACACCGACCGTAGCCTCCGCCTGCCCTCCTCCAGCCGCTTCGTTCCGCCCCGCCAGGTAGACGCCTGGCATGCCGGCGCTGCTCCGGCCGCCGCACCCCGGCCGCGGCGCGAGCAGGAATCCGAGCGTTGCACGGCACTGCGCGGCCGGCACGGCGCCGCTGGGCCCTGCCGGACATTGCGGCACGAGCCGGCCCGCGTGCCGATCGCAGGACTTAAGCGGGCCCCTAATCGCCCCGCACGCGTGGCCATTCCCCTCACCGTCTCGAGCGACACGCTGGCCCGCCTCTCCCCGTCCGGCGCGGTGGACCTCGCCAGGAGGATGATCATAGCCGAGGCTGCCAGCGCGGGCGTCCGCACAGACGGGGCATGTATGTCGGGCAGCACACCCGCCCCCGACGGGGGAGTCGACATCGAGGTGGAGAATGCCCCTAGGGAAAGCGACGGCGGCCTGATCAAAAGGGGCCGCACGGCCTACCAAGTCGAGTCGGGCGAGATTGTCCCCCCGCGCGGCATCGCCCGCATCCTGTTCGGCGAGGGCGGCCACCTCAAGGACGGCATACGGCGCTGCCTGGACGGCGGCGGCACTTTTGTCGTAATCCTCACGGGGCGGGCCGGGCCGGGCACGGGTGCGCCAGATGTGGAAAAGAGCCTCGCAATGTTGCTGTCCGACAGGAGCCCACGGCATTCCGGCCCGGCGGTGAGGGTGTGGGACCAGGGAAATATCATGTGCCTGCTAGAGCGCCATCCAAGCCTGGCGCTCTTCGCGTCCGATGTCCCCGCAGGGCTGCACACGCACGCCATGTGGTCATCGCGTCCCGACATGAGGCACGCCGCCCACCTGGGGCCGGAGCAGCGCCGCTTTGTCGACGACTTGCGTGACTGCCTGAGGGCAGACGGCAGATCCATCCTCGTACAGGTTACCGGCGCGCCAGGAGCCGGCAAGACTAGGCTCGTCTTGGAGGCGACGCGGGGCGAGGCGCACAGCGGGAGGATCGTCTACGCCGACAGCCCGGACTCGCTAAGGCCCCTGCTCAACCACATGAGCGCGGTCGGATCGGATGTCGCCGATCTCGTCGTCGTCGTCGACGGGTGCACGCACCTTGAGCTGGAGCGCACATGGTACGAGGTGCAGAACTACAAGAAAGTAAAAATGGTGGCCATAACGGGCGAGCCCGGCATCGGCGGAGCCAACACGTGCCACCTGCCGGTGCCCGGTCTTGACGGCGGCCAGATAGGGAAGATTCTTGGAGGGTATGCAGGGTATGGGCCAGACGTAGAAAAGTGGATCGGCTACTGCATGCCTTCGCCGCGGGTCGCCCACATAGTAGGGGCCAGCCTGAAGAAAAACCCCGGCGGCATGCCCGAGAGCATGCCCGCGTGGGAAAGGTATGCAGACGCATGGCCAGGGCAGGAACCAAGCGATGTCGAGGCGCGCAGGGTCGTCCTGAGGTGGATGAGCTTGTTCAAGACGATCAAGCGCGGGCGGCGGCACGAATGCGAAGTCGGCTGCGTGGCCGCGCTCGTCAAAGAGCATCACGGCATCAGCAAGGGGCAGTTTCTGGATACGGTCGAGAGGCTGCGCTCCACAAGTGTGATCCATGGCGAGTCGGAGCTCTGCATTACGCCAAAGCTGCTCCACCTGCGCATGTGGGCAAGCTGGTGGAGCACGTACACCGCCGACATGGCCCCGAAGCCGGATCAGCTTGTTGAGAGGGGCTCGCGGCGCCTCCTCCAGTCGTACATAGACATGTTCAGGTATGCAAAGGACTCGGCGTGGGCATCGCGCATCGTAAAGGGCCTGCTGGCACCCGGCGGCGTTCTTGAGTCCGACGGGGCGCTCAAGAGCCTGCTCGGCGGCGGCTTTTTTGATGCTTGGCGGGATTGATCCGCCAGCCGCGCCCTCGTGCATTGAGAGGGCCGCGCGGACATCAGGGACGCCGCCTCTGAGGAGTTCTTGCGGAGGATTACAGCGGCTCGATCGTGTCGCACTACGCCGGCAAGGGGGCGCAGGCGATGCGCCCGTGCGACGGAGAGGGCGGCCCGGCGTGCGGGCCTAGCTCGGCCACCACATCGGGCGCAACGACTGGCGCATCGCCGAGCTCGCCCCGGAAGCGGAGCGGTTGGCGGCGCGGGGGCCGGCATGCGGGGATATGCAGGGCCAGGCACGGCGCGCAGTCAGGGATCGCGCTCCGCGTCATGTTCCCGAAAGGGCGGGGCTGCGATTGGTTCGCAGAAAGGCCCGCGGCAGGGCCGGCCGGCACCGCGAAAACCTCTCGGCCAGGCTACGCGCAGGGCGCAGGAGGCGGCAGCTCCTGCCCCAGTATCTCGCCCATGGCCTTCATGTCCGCATCCCAAAAGCCCCTAAGCCCGCCGTCGATCTGGCCGTGCTCGTTTATGTCCAGCCTTGCGGCGCTGGCCACCGCCCCCGACCCGTCGGTGTCAAAGTAGTGCATGGACACGTCGCCGCACGCCAGCGGGCATTCCTTTTTCTTGACGTACGCGAGCAGCGGGTAGAGCAGGTGGTCGCTGTGGGTCGTGAACACCACCTGCTTGCCCTCTTCGAGGACCTGCCTCACCATGATCCCCATGAGGCGCGCCTGGGAGGCGGGATCCAGGTGCATCTCGGGCTCTTCGATCGTCACGACGGATCCACTTGGCGAGCATGCCAGTACGGCGAACATGACCGCCAGCCGGCTCGGCCCCGATCCCCCGTTCACGATCGTGCTGCGCAAGCCCCTTTCGGCAAAGTCCGGCGCGGGCACGTTTTCCTTGCCCCCCACAGCCGGCGCGGCGCGGGCCTCGAGCCGCTTGAGGCAGACCTCTTCTGCCATTTCGGATATTTTTTCCCGGATCGAGATGCCGCCGCCGCTGCATTCGGGCGGCGATGCCGCCGCCGCTTGCGTTCGGCCAGGCGGCATGATGCTGGCGCCGAACTCGGGCGGGAGCATATCGGGCGGTACCGCCCTTGAAAGGGGGACGCGCCACAGGTCGTCAAGCAGCGACCCAAGGTACTCGCCGCCGCCGAACAGGGCCCTGAACGCCCTTGCCGCGGGGCATTTTGCAAGATCTGCCCGCACCCGCGGCACCAGTCCCCCGTCCGCCTGCGCCGGCACGGGCCCGCCGCCCGGCGTCCCCGCGCCCGACACGAGGGTCATGCCAGCGCCGTGCAAGTGATCCAGCCGCGCGGTGCTCGCACCCGTTGGCGTGCCGCACCGCACGGTCACGGCGGCGTCGAGCCCGGGCGAGAGCGGCGGGCCGCCTAGCGCCAGGGTGCACGAGAATTCGGTTCGAACCGCCTCCCCGCTGCCCACTCTGACCTTCTTGTTCCCGTCTACCCCAATGGCGACCTGCCGCCCCTCGTCGCCGCCGGTGACTATGTCGGCGAACCGCCCGTGCCCCGCAATGTCGCCGTTCCGCAAAGCGCCGCCGTCGCTCCCGAGGGCGGAACGGAGCAGGTCGAGGGCCTGGAGAACGGTAGACTTGCCCGAGCCGGTCGGGCCTATCAGCACGGTGATCCTGCCCATGCCCAGCGTCGTATCTGCATGCCCCTTGAAGTTGCGCAGGGATATGCGGCTTAGCGCGGTGCCCTGCGATTCCAGGTGCACGGCAGGGTTCGCCCGCGGCGGGCTTGCCATCTCCTGCCTCGGCGGGACGGCCATGGCCCGCATGATAACGAGATACTAATAGCCTTTGTCGCTTGCCGGCGCGGTCACTAGATCTAGCCACAAGGACGTGCACCCCAACCCGTACGGCTACAGGGAGTGGACAGGCGAATTCGGCTAGTTCGGGCGAGGCGGGCGCCTAGGCGGCGGGCCGTACAGCTACCCCTCCATCTCGATCAGGTCGTCTGCACTGACCCACCCAGGTGGGCGCCTAGGCGGCGACACGTACAGCTACAGGGCAGGGAGGAGCGGATTTAGCCAGTCCGGTGCGATCGGGCGGCCGGTTGGCGGGCCGCGCCCTGCCGCGCCGGAAGCGCGCCCGGTCGGGCATCTGCACATGCCCCTCCCCCCCACTCTCCTGCGCCCCATCCGGCCTGCTACTAGCGACGATCGCCTACCTGTGTGCCCCGTTGTAGCGGCCATGAATTTAAATACAGACACATCCGCTAGCGGGCATGGACAACCTGCACTGGTCGATCAACAGACTCATCAGCGGGTTCATGGACAAGGACATACAGCTGCCCGAAATACAGAGAAAGTACGTGTGGAGTGCGGAGCAGGTTCGCGCATTGATCGACTCCATATACAAGGGATACCCGTCAGGCGCCATACTGCTGTGGAAGACCGACCCGCTGCCCAAGACGCGCGAGTCGTCAATTTTAAATGGGGCGGACGGTTCGATGCCCGAGCCGTCCCACCTGTTGCTCGACGGGCAGCAGCGGCTGACGGCGCTAGCAGCAGTGCTGACGGGCATGCCAGTCAGGGTCGCGGGCAGCCAAACAAAGGCTCAGGCGATCGAGGTATACTTCAACATGGATCATCCCGAGCGGCCCCCCGTCTCCGACACGGAAGAGGGTCCAGGGCAGTACTGGAACGGGGACGAGTACGAAAAGAACGGGGGAGAGCACCTGATATTTCAATTAAAAAACAAGAACGTGGTGAACAGCGAAGCGTGGATACCGGTCACAAAGCTGTTCAAGGAGGGCGTCGCCTCGATCATGATAGGAAGGAAGATAGGCCCCGACCACCCCAACCACAACATGTACCTCAAAAGACTCAACAAGCTATATATTATGCGGGAAACCTACCTGTACCCCGTGCAGATACTCGACAAGGACAGCCTCTACGAAGAGGTCGCAGATATTTTTGTCCGCCTCAACACACAAGGGGCAAAGCTGCGCAAGGCGGATCTTGCGCTAGCACAGGTGACTGCAAGGTGGCCGGGGGCCATGGACACGTTTAGCAAGGCAGTGTACGAGTGCGAAGAAAAGGGGTATATTCTGGACGAGGGCTTTATGATCAAGTGCCTGGTGTCGATAGCCACAGGGCAGAGCAAGTTCAGGAACATGGGCAGGACCAGCGTGGAGACTCTGAAGGACAATTGGGGTGACACCGTAAAGGGGTTGCGGTATGCAATCGACTTTCTCAAGCGAAATGCAAAGATAGACACCACGGGCGTGCTGCCGTCTGTGTACCTGTTGGTTCCCATCGTGTGCCTAGCCGTCAAGAACGGGTGCTACTTTCCGCGCGCGCTCGAGCAAAAGGCGATAATGTGGTTCTACGAGGCCATGATATGGGGCCGCTATTCAAAGGGGTCGGTCGACACCATGCTGGATGAGGATCTTGCCGCAATACGCGACGGGGGAAAGGACCCGTTCGACGCCATGATTGAAAAGATACGGCTCCAGTCGGGCAGGCTAGAGATCAAGGAGGAGGACCTTGTGGGCAAGACCACACGAAATCCGCTCTTCTGCATGATGTACGTCCTGGCTAGGAGGGGCGGGGCCAGGGACTGGGGAACAGGCCTGCCGGTAAGCGCAGGGACGGGCCACGACATACGCTCTCAGCACAGCCGGATTTTTGCGCGCGGCGTGCTCGATCCACTCTTGGTGGAAAAGCACGGGCGGCAAAAGGCCCTGCGGCTATACGGCGACATTGCGAACGCCGTGTTCACCGCCAAGCGTACGTCAAGGCACATGGAAAAAAGCCCCGGCGAGTACCTGCCCGAAATAGTCGGCGACAGGGGCGCCGACGCGCTCGCCTCGCAGTGCGTGCCCAACGACCCGGCGCTTTGGCGGGTCGACCGGTACGAGGACTTCCTCGCGGCCCGACGGGCCACCATAGTGCAGGCTGTAAACGGCCTCATCAAGTCGCTCGGCGACGAGGACCAGGCGCCCGCGGACGACAAGACGGCCATTATCGACGGCGAGACCTCGACCGTCGAATTCAAGTCGTCACTGCTGTGGGACCACAGAAGGGGCGTGAAGAACACGGCGCTAGTCGACGCCGTTCTAAAGACTATTACGGCGTTCATGAACAGCGAAGGCGGGACGCTATACGTAGGCGTGTCCGACGACGGAGCGATCCTGGGAATTGGCGGCGACTATGCATGCCTGGGCGGCAAGGGCAACTGGGATGTGTGGTCCCAGGCATTCGCCAACGCGTTCAGGGTGATCGGTCCCGAACACAGCGCAAACATAAAGCTCGAAAGGATACGGCTGGAAGGCAGGGACGTGGCGAAGATCACGGTAAAGAGGGGCCAAAAGCCTGTCTATGTGGACCCGTTCGGCAAGGCCGAGTTCTACATACGCGTGGGCACCACCAGCCAGCCGCTGAACCCAAAGCAGGCCACGGAGTACATACGCGAGCGCTTCGAGTTGTAGTCGGCGCGGCGAGGCGCGGCAGGGCAACCGCGCGCGCCAAGCCTGTGGCCGTATATGCGTGTCCGATTGCCTCTAAAAGTTGGCTAGTCTTCCTGTGCGCAGGGTTTCTGGCTCAGCACTGGCACATGTTCAACCACCGAAGCCGACGAATCTCGTCGCGGGCGGCGACTCCGCGCCAGGATGACACTACGACGGCCCCGGGTGTGCGAAAAGCCGCGCACGGGGCCCGCGCGCCACATGGCCGGCACGGCTGCGCCTAGGCGTGCTTTCGCTCGGAGCCCGCAAGGCGCGCGCCCCGCGGCAAGCGCCGCGCCTCCCCCGCAAGGCAAGAGATAATACGTAACGGAGTGGGCGCGCGCCCGTGGCGAGGAAGAGGGCCGTGCTGGCGTTCAGCGGCGGGCTCGACACGTCCGTGGCCGTAAAGTACATCCAGGAAGAGCACGGCATGGACGTAGTCACCGTGACAGTCGACGTCGGACAGGGCGGCAGCGCGCGCCGCACCGCCGCCAAGTCCAAGAGGCTCGGCGCCGCGGCCCACCGCCACATCGACGCGCGCGCCGAGTTCGCGGCCGGCTACATCGTGCCCGCCATAAAGGCCAACGCGCTGTACCAGAAAAAGTACTGCCTGGCCACGGCCCTTGCGCGCCCCCTCATAGCCAAAAAGCTGCTCGAGGTGGCCGCCGACGAGGGCGCCGGCGCGCTGGCCCACGGCTGCTCGGGCAAGGGCAACGACCAAGTGAGGTTCGACGTGTCGCTGCGCGCCGGCTCTGACCTGCCGATCATCGCGCCCATACGCGACATGAACCTCGACAGGCCGACCGAGCTCGAGTTCGCCAGGAGGCACGGCATCGCCATCGACGCGGTCGCCAAGAGGTACAGCATCGACCAGAACCTGTGGGGGCGGGCCATAGAGGGCGGCGACGTCGAGGACGCGTACGCCGAGCCGCCCGACGACGCGTTCGAGTGGGTGCGCGTGTCGGGCCTGCCCGACAGGCCCGCGTACATGACGGTCGGGTTCGAGCGCGGCGTCCCCGTCTCGATCGACGGCCGCGCCATGGACCCCGTCCGGCTCGTATCGGCGGCCAACCGCAGGGCCGGCGCGGCCGGCGTCGGCATCGTGGACCACATCGAGGACCGCGCCGTCGGCATAAAGTCGCGCGAGATATACGAGACGCCGGGCGCGCTGTGCCTGATCGAGGCGCACCAGGACCTGGAAAAGGCGGTCCACACGGCGCGCCAGAACCGGTTCAAGCCGGCCGTCGACGCCGAGTGGGCCGACCTCGTGTACTCGGGGCTCTGGGACGACCCGCTCAGGGCCGACCTCGACGCGTGCATCGAGGGCAGCCAGCGCGCCGTGACAGGGACGGTCCGCCTCAGGCTGCACGGGGGGTCGGTCAGGGTCGTCGGCCGCAGGTCGGCCTCGTCGCTGTACGACGCCGGCGAGGCGACGTACGGCTCGGGCTCGCGGTTCGACCAGCGCGCCGCCAGGGGGTTCGTCGAGCTGTGGGGCCTGCAGACGACAAACGCTAATAAAATGGCCGGGCGGGCGCGCCGCCGAGCATGAAGAACTGCCCAGAGTGCGACGCGGCCCTCGCCGTGCCGGACGACGCCGAGGCCGGCGAGATGGTGTCATGCCCCGACTGCGGGGCCGACTACGAGATGGCGGCCGCCGACGGCGGCGGACTCGCCCTCAGGCCGGCCGAAAAGGTCGGCGAGGACTGGGGGGAGTAGGCTCGGCGCGCATCTGCGTCGTGTACGACCGCCTCCGATCCGAGGAAAAGGCGCTGCGCGACGAGGCGCGCGCGCAGGGCCACGAGGCCGTCATGGTCGACGCCAAGCGGGCGCGGCTGTCGACGCGCAGCGAGCCCGGCGACCTCGGCCTGGACGGCGACTCGGTCGTCCTCGAGAGGTGCATTAGCTACATCAGGGGCCTGCACGTGACGGCGGCCCTCGAGTCGATGGGGCTCGGGGTCGTCAACTGCCTCGGCACCGCGACCGCGTGCGGCAACAAGATGCTCATGACGCTCAGGCTCGCGCGGGCGGGCGTTCCGACGCCGGAGACGCACTTTGCGTTCACGCGCGAGGCCGCGTCCGAGTGCGCAAAGAGCGAGGGGCTGCCGCTCGTCATCAAGCCGGTGATCGGCAGCTGGGGGCGCGGCGTAATGCCGCTGCGCGACGCCGACACGCTCGACGCCGTCGCCGAGATGCGCGAGCTGTCCGACACGCCGCACGACCGCGTGTACTACCTGCAAAAGATGGTCGACCGCCCGCCGCGCGACATACGGGTGGTTTCGGTCGGCGGGCGGGCCGTGGCGGCCGAGTACCGCGAGGCGGAAGAGGGGTCGTTTGCGACCAACGTCTCGGCCGGCGGCGAGCCGAGGCCGTGCGAGGTGACGCCTGAGATGGCCGGCCTGGCGGCGCGCGCGTCCGAGGCCGTCGGCGGCGGCGTGCTCGGGATCGACATGATGGAGGACAGGGCGCGCGGCGGGCGGCTGGTAGTGCACGAGGTCAACAACACCGTCGAGTTCAAGGGGATATCGACCGTTACGGGCGCGAACATACCGGGCGAGATCGTGCGGTACGCGGCGGGTCTGGCCGGAAGGTAGCGCGGCGCGCGGCCGGCACTGCAAGGGCGGCAACGGCGGCAAGGGCAAGGGCAAGGGAAGCGAGCGCCCAGTCGGCGCCGGCGAGGTCGGCAGCGCCGTCGCCCGGCGCCGCCAGCTGGAGCAGCCACAGCGGCGGCGCGATCAGGGACTCCGCGGCGGCGCGCGCCGCCGGCGACGACCGCTCAAGGTCCGCCACGTGCGGCGAGAATGCATAGTAGACGGCGTTGAACGAGTCGAGCGCCCACCGGCCGTGGGCCGTCGAGGCGAGCGAGCCGTCGCGCACCTCGCGCAGCATCTGCACCTGCGGCGCAAGCTCGGTGCCGTATACGGCCGTGGCCACCAGGCAGCCGCCGCCCTCCGGCCCGCCGGCGGTTTCGGGCGCGGGCGGCGGAGGCGGCGCCGGTTCCCCGTCCTCCTGCTCTGTCCCAAGCTCGGCCGGCGGGTCGCCTGGATCGGCGGCGGGCGGTGCGGGCGGCGCGGGTGCGGGTTCTGGTTCGGGTTCGGGGGCCGGCGTCCCGTCAGATCCCGCGGCATCCGCCGCCCGTGGCTGCCCATCGTCGGGCGCATCCCGATCGGGCATTTCGGCCACCGGTCCGGTGGCGTCCGCCGCTGGATCGGCGCGGGGCGGTGCGTGTCCCTGCCCAAGCCCTGCGTCGGGGGCGTCCGTCCGGCCGCCGTCCGCCGCCGCGTCTCCGCCCGCATCTTCGACGGGCGCGGCCAGCATGGCCCGCCCGGCGCACTCGCCGCCGGTCCGGACGGTCTCGGACAGCACCGCGGCAGCCCTGCCCTCTGTTGCGACGACCCTTACCGAGACGAGCCCGTCGCCTGCAAACGGCGCGGTGTATGCGGCAAGGCCCTGCTCGTCGCGCGCCGCGTCGCGCTCGGCCCGCTCGGCGCCGGACGCGGTGACTATGCGCACGTCGGGGCCGGCGGCGGCGACGGCGGCGCCCAAGAGCGCCGTGGCCGTGCCGGCCTCGCAGTCCCACGACACGTAGTGGATGGCGGCTGCGGAATCGCCCAGGCCGTTTGCGGGCGGGGCGACGCCCGTGCGGCCGCTACCGCCCCCGCCGCTGCCTCCGCTGCCTCCGCTGCCCGAGAACAGGACGGGCGGGGGCGGCGCGGTCGGCATCATCGGCACGGGCGTGGGCGTTGGCGGCACGGGCGTGGGCGTTGGCGGCACGGGCGTGGGCGGCACGGGCGTGGGCGTTGGCGGCACGGGCGTGGGCGGCACGGGCGTGGGCGGCGCCGCCTGCGCGACTAGGCGGGCCGTCACGTCGTTCCTGCCGGCAAACTCGTTGCCCGACATGTCCCTAAAGGCGCCCGGTTCAATGTCAAGGCGGACGGGCGGCGCGGCCGCATGCGCCGCCTCGATGCCGGCTATGTGCCCCGGCGAGAGGCCGAGCGCGATCGACGCCCCGTCGGGCCCCCGCGGCGCGGCTCCCGCAAGGGATGCCCCCGACGCGCCGGCCGAGTCCTCGGCGACTATCCCCGAGGCGTTGACGGCCGATGCGTCAATGTACTCGTCGAATGCGAGCACCAGCGTCGCGGCGCTCGCGTTGATGACGGGCGGGGGCGGCGCGAGCAGGACGGGCGGCGTCGTGTCTGGGATCGTGCGGGCGCCGAGGCCAGAGTGCGCTGTCGCCTCGTTGCCCGACAGGTCGGCGACGGCGCCTGCTGCGATTGTTATCGACGCCCCGGCCGCATCGCCTGGGGCGGATGCGGCCAAAAGGTTCGCCCCGGCGCCGGGGGCCGCTACGGCCGCAGCCGACACGGACGCCACGACGGCCGACTTTTGGGCCGGCGTCAGCTCGATCGTTACGGCCGTCCCCGACACGGACGCGTTCGATCCCTGCAGGTCAGTTTCGCCGACGGACACGAGGCCCGGCCGGACGGAGCCGGCGTCGACGTGCTCGTCAAACTCGACGCGCAGCGTGCCGCCGTTGAGGTCGAGATCGGGACGGCGCTCCGCCGACGGCGCCGGAGGCGTCGAATCGGGGACTACGCCGAGCGGCGCCGACGCGTTGTCGTTGCGGTTGCGGGAGTGGTCGGAGACGGCGCCGGCCCCCAGGCGCAGTTCGAGCTCGGCCCCCGCGGACGACGCCACGGAAGCGAACGCCTTTTGGGCCGGCGTGAGCCCTATCGCGACCGAGCCGTCGGACGCGGCCGCCCGCAGGTCCAAGGGTTCCGCGCCGGCTAGCGAGACGGACGGCGCCTCCAGGCCCTGCGGCAGCCGCGCAGGGGGCGGCCCGGCGAGCGCAATCGCAATGCGCTCCGTGGCTATCCTGCCGGCATCGACGGGCTCCGAGAACGACACCCGCAGGGTGCCGTCGTTGAGGTCGACGGACGGCGGGCGGCCCGACAGGGCGGGGCGGACATCGTCGCTCGTGACTGCCAGTTCCGCCCCCGTCGCGCCGGCAAACTCGTTGTTCGACAGGTCCCTGAACGCCCCCGCCGCAATGTCTGCAGTGACTGGTGGATCCGACACGTGGGCCGCCCGGACGGCCGCTGCATGTGATTCGGACATGACCAGGGTAACGTCCGCCCCGTCGGGGCCGTCGGCGCGCGCGCCCTCTAGGGCCGCCGCCGTTGTGCCGTTGTCGCTCCTGACGGCCACCAGCGATGCGTCGACGGACTGTGCGTCGACGTACTCGTCGAACGTGAGCGTGAGCGTGCCGGCCGCAAGGTTGAGCAGGTGTTGCCCGCCGGCGGCGAGCGCGGGGGGGACCATATCGGGGGCCACCGACAGAGTCACGTTGGCTTCGCCCGACGGGTTGCCCGACAGGTCCACAAAGGAGCCGGATTCTGCCTCAAGGCGCTCGGCGGCCGCATCGCCGGCGGCGGCCTTTTGGGCCGGCGTCAGCTTGACCACGGCCGACTGCGAGCCGGCGTCCGTTGGGGAGGGGGAAACGACAGCGCGGGCCAGATTGACGCTCGCCCCGCCTCCCGCCAGTTCCAGCAGGTTCGTCCTTGTCGCGCTGGCATTGACGTGCTCGTCGAACCGCACCTCGAGCTCGCCCGAGCCCATGTCCAGCCGGTGCGATCCGCCGGCCGGCTCTGGCGCTGTCGTGTCGCCCGTGACGTCTGCGCGGCTCGCCTGCACCGCCGCAATTTCGTTGTACGCCAGGTCCCTGACCGCCCCGGCGTCGATCCCCAGGAAGACCTGCGCGCCGGCGCTCGCGCTAAGGTAGGCGGACGTTATGCCGGCCTTTTGGGCCGGCGTAAGGGCCACGGCGACGGCGTCGCCGGACGCCTCGGCCGTGGCACCCCTGAGGTTCAAGAGCCCCGCCGGCGCGTTCCCGGCCGAGGCGACCGTCAGGTTCATCCGCGCCAGATCGATCGATCCCGCATCGACGGGCTCGGTGAACCACGCGCGCAGCATGCCGTCGTTGAGGTCGAGCGCGGGCCGGCTATCCGGCGACAGCGCTGGCGGGTCGGCGTCCATCGTGACTTCCAGGTCTACATCAATAGCGCCGGCAAACTCGTTGCCGGCCAGGTCCCTAAAGGCGCCGGCCTTGATGTCGAGTAGCGCCGGCTGCACGCGGCTTATCGCTACAGAGGTAGTCTGATTCACGGCCAGTTTGATCGTGGTCCCGTTGGGGCTGCGCACGTCGGCGCCGTCCAGGGTCTTGCTGCCCGCGCCGGCGCCGGCGCCCGTCACATTTACGGCCGCCGCGTCGACGGATCCCGCGTCGACGTACTCGTCGAACACCAGGGTAAGCTCTCCGGTGGCAAGGTTGAGCACCGGCGTCTTGCCGTCGGCAAGCAGCGGCGGGTCGTCGTCGGGCTCCACCGCCAGGCTCACGCGGGCCTCGCCCGACGGGTTGTCCGACAGGTCCTTAAAGGCGCTGCCTTCCGCCTCAAGGCTCCATGCGTCCACGGCCGCGGCGACGGCGGCGGCCTTTTGGGCGGGCGCTAGCACGACCGCGGCCGACGGCGAGCCGAGGGAGGCGACGGCGGCCCCGACAGGCTCGGCGCCGGCCAGGTCGATCCTCGTGCCGCCGCCGCCGCTGCTACCGCCGACCAGCTCCAGCAGGCCCGGCTGCGTGACGGCGGCGTTGACGTGCTCGTCGAACCGCACCTCAAGGGTGCCGTTGCCCAGGTCCAGGCCGTGGCCCCCGAATGTCGGCTCCGGCGCAGCCGTGTCCGCCGTGACCGAGACGGTCTGGCCGGCCAGCTCCCCAATGCCGTTGCCCGCCAGGTCCCGAACAGCGCCGCCGCCGATTCCCAGAAGCACCTGCGCGCCGCCTCCGCCGGAAAGATACGCCGCCGTTGCGGCCGCCTTTTGAGCGGGTGTAAGCCCTACGGCAAGGGAGACAGGATCAGCCAGTTCCGCGGAGGCGCCCCTCAGTGCAACGGAACCGCCGCCCGCCGCCCCCGTCAGGTTCATGCCGGACGGGTCGATCGAGTCGGCATCGATGGGCTCGGTAAACCACACGCGCAGCATGCCGTCGTTGAGGTCGAGCGTGGGCCGGTTAGCCGGCGACAGCGCCGGCGGGTCGGCGTCCGTCGTGACTTCCAATGCCACGCCGGCGGCGCCGGCGAACACGACTCCCGACACGTCCTCAAAGGCGCCCTGCCCGATGTCGAGCCGGACGGGCGGCGAGGTATCGTTGGCAACCCGGATATCGTTCAGGTGGTCCACGCCCAGGGGCAGGACGATCGAGGTCCCGTTGGGGCTACTCGTGCCCGCTCCGACCAGGGGCACCCTTTGCGCGCCGGCGCCTGTCCCTACCACCTCAATGGCCGCCGCGTCGACGGATCCCGCGTCGATGTATTCGTCGAACGAAATCTTGAGCGTGCGCGCCGCAAGGTTGAGCAGGGGCATCTTGTCGACGTCCAGCATCGGCGGCACGGCATCGGCCGTGACGCTCAGCCGCGCCTCGGCCGCGCTAGACGGGTTCGACGACAGGTCCTCAAAGGCGCCCGGCTTTAGCACCAGCTGCGCTGTCCCGCCCGAGCGTTCCAGGTCGACGGCCTTGGCCTTTTGGTCCGGCTTTAGTGCGACCGACACGGAGAGCGACGCGTAGGCAGGCAGTGGCTGGAGGGAGGTGTCGGTCCCGCCGGGTCCCGCGGACGCGACGGCGGCGGCAAGATCGACCCGCTCCTGCTCGCCCGGCCCCCAGGCAAGCTCAATCTCCGCCGTTTTGGTCTTCCCCACGTCGACGTACTCGTCGAGCCACACCGTCAGCGTGCCATTCCCAAGGTTGAGGTCGTGCAGCCGGCCGGCATCGGGCGCAGGGCCGACGACGTCGCGCATGACATCTAGGCGCGCCGTGCTTTGGTCGTTGAGGTTTTTGAACAGGTCCTCAAAGGCGCCGGCCGGCACCGCAAGATCCGGGTCGTTCAGGCCGGCGGCGGCGGCCCTTTGGCGCTGCGTAAGGACGACCTCGAATGCGGGCGCGCCGACGGCGCCGGGATCCCGCTGCAGCGGAGACAGCGGGCTGCTCTGCCCGGCCCGGTCCGGAAGCGGCTGCAGGTACGGGCTCGACAGCGCGCCCGACAGGCGGACGACCGGCGAGCCGCCGGCGCCGGTAATGTTCGCGCTCAGCGGCATGGCCGTCGTCGCGTTGACGTGCTCGGTCAGGTATATCTTGACTGTCCCCGCGCCGAGGTCAAGCTCGGGCGCCTGGTCCGGGTCGAGGCGCGGGTCGACCCCATCGTCCGTCACGTTGAGGGTCACGCCGCTCGTCTCGCCTACTAGGTTGTGGGAAATGTCCGCAAACGCGCCGGTGTGCAGCGACATCACGCTTGCATTGATCGCGGCCGCGGCGGCCTTGTCCGGCGGCTCCAGGCGCACCGTAACCTCTGTGCTCAGCCCGCCCGTCCCGCCTACCGCGGTCACGCTCGAGCGCGCAAGGGACACCGACCGCCCTTCTTGGCCGGCGGCGGGGGCCGACGGCCAGAGGATTATTCCCGACGTGCTCGCCGCCGACGCGTTGACGGGCTTGTCGAACTCCAACCCCAGGGTTCCCACCCCGAGGTCCAAGACGGGAGCGGTGGTATTGACTAGGCGGGGCGGCGTCAGGTCGCGCAGGACCCGCATCTGGAGGAGTCCCTCCGAGACGTAGCCGGCGTCCGACGCGTCAAGGAATGCGTCGTCCGACGCGTTTAGGTGCGTTATCCCCCCGACCACCGCCGCCCTGACGTCGGCGGGCCGGAGCGAGACGGACAGCGACTGCCCCGCGTCGGAACCGTCGGGAGGGGAGTCAGGGACGGCGACGGGAGCCACCCGCAGGCCCATGTCCAGCGCCAACGACCCGCCGGGGGCGGGGGATGCGCCGGCGGACAGCCGCACGAGGTTCTGTCCCAGGGACCGCGCCTTTACGTACTCGTCAAAGTGCACCGTCAGCTCGCCCGCCACTATATCCAGAGTCGGCCTCCGCGTCGGATCCGATGCGCCCCCGAGCGTGCGCGGCGGCGCCGTGTCGGGCGTGAACTCTGGCACCCCCAGCTGGTAGTCCGCCAGCCCCGCATAGTACAGGTACGACGAGTCGGACACGGCCGTGCCCGTAACGCTCACCGAGACGGGGCCGGTCCGGTTGGCGACGACGACGTTGTATTTTTGCAACGGCGTGAGCGACAGGAGAACCGTGTCGCTCGCCGCGCTGTCGCCGCCGGGCGAGGATACGGCCGCCCCGCCCAGGCCGCCGGCCCCTGTCAGGGACACGGCCGATGCGTCGACGCCGGCCACATCCACGTTCTGGTCAAACTTCATCTCCAGGACGGCGTTGCCCAGGTTGAGCTTAGGGTACTCGCCCAGCATTACCGGCGGCGCATTGTCTGATATGATGGCCAGTGCAGCGGAGAGGTCGCCGTCAAGCGGCAGGCATGACAGGTTCCTAAGCGAGTTGGACCGTAGGAATATCTGCGGGCCGCCGGTCGCACCGACCGCGTCGTCCACTTGAACCGACGTCATATCGAATCGCACGCGCCCGTCGCCCAAGTGCACTGGCTCCGGCAGGCCATTCACGATAGGAGTTCCAGAGGCATCTCTGACGCTTGAGCCGGGCAGGCTACCGGACAGCGGGTAGAGGCCCTCGTTAAACGTCAGGACGATGCTACGGTTGGCCGTGTTGAGCAGCGGCGGCGATCCCGCGTCAAGCAACGGGTTTGACAGGTCGGCGTCCACGCGCAGTCCGGTGGCGGTCAGCTGCGCCGAAGGGTTCCCCAGCACGTCGTAAAAGGCGCCGGCGGCGGACTCTAGCCGGACGCCGGCGGCGACACGGCTAGATACGCGGGTGGCGGGGTTATCCGTATATGCAATGTCGCAGCGATCAAGTCCCGAGCCGGCAAACGCGCCGGCGATGACAGCGTCCAGGTCCGACGGCGCCAGCTCGACGACCAGGGAGGCGCCGCCCTGCCGTGCGGCGGCCTCGTACCCACTCAGGCGCACGATCGTGTCGCCGTTGGTCGTGACAAGATGAACCGCCGAGAGGTTAGACGCGGCGGCGTCGACAGGCTCGTCGAAAGAGACCGTGAGAATGCCGGTGCCCAGGTCCAGGGAGGGCCCCATGTCGCCGGCGGCCACCACGGCTGGGCCGGCCGAGTCGGGCACGACTATCAGTGGAAACGGCGCGAATGCGGCAAGCGGGTTGCCCGACAGGTCGCGCAGGGCGCCGGCCTCGGTGGCGGCAAGACGGGCGGGCCCCGCCGTCGCGTCGGCATCGAATGCGGCCGCGCGCTGGGCCGGCGTCAGCCGCACGGCAACGCCGGCGCCGTCGCCGGACGCCAGCGACGCGCCGCCGAGGCCGACGGCTGGGGATCCCTGCGCGCCCACGACGGCCAGGCGCGAGAGGTTGGCCGACGATGCATCGACGTGCTCGTCAAAGGCGGCGGAGAGCACGCCGCTGCTCAGGTTGAGCACGGGAAGTGCAGTGTCGGCCAGGCGCGGGGCGGTGACGTCGCGGGCCACGGACAGGGCCGCCGACACGCCCCCGGCGGCGTTGCTCGACAGGTCCGACGCCGCGGCTGGCAGGAGCTGCACGCGTTGTGCGCCGGCCGCGGCGGCCTTTAGGTCGGGCGTGAGCCGCACGCGCAGCGTGTCCGAATCGGGGTAGTCGTCGACGACGGAGGCGGAGGCAAGATCTACAGCGGGAGCAGGATCCGGCGGGAACAGCCGCATCTGCGACTGGTTGGCCGAGGATGCCGAGACGTACTCGTCGAACCGCACCGAGAGCACGCCGTCGTTGAGGTCCAGGCGGGGCGGGGGGTCGGCGGACAAGACAGGCCCCGTCCCGTCCGGCACTACTGTCAGCGGGGCCGTGCCCGCCTCCGCGGGGTTGAAGGCCAGGTCGGCCACGGAGCCGGGCGAGACGCGCAGGACGGACGGGCCGCCGGCATGCACGGCCAGCGAGGCGGCCCGTTGGGCGGGCGTGAGGGCCAGGACGATCGACGATGCGTCCCCGGGGACGGCCGCGACGGCCGCGCCGCCGAGCGGGACGGCTGAGGCCCTAGCGGGGCCGGGGGAGGCGGGGGCCACCGCGATGCCCGACGCGTTGACGATCGAGGCGGCCACCGGCTCGTCGAACCGCACCGTGAGCATGCCGCCGCCCAAGTCCAGCGACGGGCGGGTGGTGCCGTGCAGGGCCGGCGGTGTCGTGTCGCTGCTGAACGAGACGGGCTGGTCGTTCGCGCCGGCAATCTTGTTTCCCGACAGGTCGGTGAACGCGCCGGGGCCGATGTCGACCTCGACCGGCCCACTCGTCTGGTTGGCCACAGATATCGACGATACGCGGGATGTCGACAGGCCTAGCACCAGTGTTGCGCCGTCGGGGCCGCGCACGGGGGATCCCGACAGGACGGTCGGGCTACCGCCGCCCGCGCCGGTGACGGTCACGAGCGACGGGTCGGCCGACGCGGCTTCGACGTGCTCGTTGAACGTAAACGAGATCGTGCCCGCGGCCAGGTTGAGCAGTATCGGCGGCGGCGAGGACGAGGCACCCACCAGCGCGGGCCGCGTCGTGTCGTTGGCCACCGAGACGGGCACCCCGGAGAACGCGGTCGACGGGTTCCACGACACGTCGGGGAACGCGCCGCGCTGAGCGTCCATCTCCATCCCGCGCACCTCTGGCTTTGTCCAGCATGTCGCCGCGGCAGCCCTCTGCGATTCCGTCAGATTGATCACCGCGGCGGGCGACGTGCCGGGCGGCGCTGGCGGGCTCGTCGCCACGGCTCCCATGTCGGGGGTGGCCGACGCGCCGGCAAGGCCAATTCCGGAGGCGCACGCGCCGCCCCCGACGCCGCCGGCCGCCGACAGCGACACCAGCGAAGGGTCGGCGGCCGACGCGTTGACGTACTCGGCGAACCTGACCGTCAGGGTGCCCGCGTCCAGGTCCAGAGCGGGCCGGCTCAAGGGATCGGGGCGCGGCGCGTCCGCGTCGGCAAGCGCCTCGACGTCCAGCCCCGTGTACTCTGGATTTCCCACGTTACTCAAGTCCCTGAAGGCGTTCTGTTCCGCGACCATTTCCAGCCCCGACCCGCTCGCGGCGGCGGCCGCCGAGCACGCGGCGGCGGCGGCCTTTTGGGCCGCGGTCAGCGACACCCGCAGCTCGGCCGACGCTCCGGGCGGGGCCGCCGCGTGGACATTCCCCACCGCCAAGGCCGACGCGCCGCCGAGCCCTACATCGGAAGCGCACGCCCCGCCCACGCTGCCGCCACCAGGCAGCTGCTCGGCCGCCAGCAACACTCGCAACAGGTTGGTTGCCGGCGCGCTGACGTACTCGGCGAACCGGAGGGTCAGCGTGCCGGCGCCGAGATCGAGCACGGCCGCGTCGATTTCGGGGGCGTCGTCGTCGTCCACGATTCCCAGGACGGCCGACTGCGCGGTGTTCGGGTTGCCCGACGTGTCTGAAAACGCGCCCGGCCCCACCGCAACCGAGCCGCCGGCGGCAACGGCCGCCACGGCGGCGGCCTTTTCGTGTGGCGAGAGTGCGATATTCACCGTGTTAGACGAGACGGGTGCGGGGACGCCCGGGAGTGCGTCGGGAACAAGTACGTTAGACGACGCTAGCGCAATGCGCGGCGGGGGCGGCGATCCGGGCTGCGCGGCGGCGCCGGCAATCTCGACCAGTCCCGGCCGCGCGCCCGCATAGACGACGTGCTCGTCGAACGCGAAGGTAAGCGTGCCGCCTCCCAGGTCCAGGACGGGCCCCGGGACGGGCAAGAGGCGCGGCGCGGCGGCATCCTCGACGACGCGCACTCCATACCCCGGGAGTTCCCCGACGTTTATGGGGGCCCCGCCCAGCCGCAGGGCAATCCCGTTGTTCGACAGGTCGTAGAACGCGCCTACTGCGGACGACGTTATCTGCGACGAGTTGCGCATGACCGCATAGGCCTTTTGCTCCGACGTGAGGAGCAGCGTAACCGAGTGCTGCGGGGGCGATTCCGGCGGCAGCGAGCGGACAGTAGCGCCGGTGAGATGCACCGTGCCGCTGTTCGTGGCATTGATAAGTTGCACGCGTTCCGGGTTGACCCGTGTAGCGTTCACGTGCTCGTCAAACCACACGGTAAGCGAGCCGTCAGCTAAGTCGAGGACGGGCAGCATCGTTGCGTTGATGCTCGGCGGATCCGCGTCGGGCACGAGGTTCAAGGCCCCCGCCTGGCCCGCAAAGGCGTTCCCCGACTGGTCGGACACGATCGACGACGACATGTTGATGCGGACCGGCCCGTTCGTCGAGTTTGCCGCTATGATCGACGACTTTTGATCCTCCGTGATCCCTATCGCGGCCACGCGGCCCGCCGCGTCCGGCGGGGACGCCCCGGTCATGTACGTGCGGTTGCCGCCGTCGGATCCCTCGACGGCAATCCCCGACAGGTCGATCTCCGGCGCGGCGACCGTCTCGTTGAATGCGATCGTCAGGCTCAGCGCCCCGAGGTCGAGCTGCGGGATCGTGCTGTTGAACACCGCGCGCGGCGCCCCAGCGTCAGGAGGAATCCTGACCGCCCTGATGACATCGTCGATCCCGTTCCCGGACATGTCTTCAAACGACCCTTCGGTTATGTTGATACGGGCACTGGTGCGGGCGCCGAGGGCCGCAACGTCGGACGATGACAGGCCAATGACGACAACGTCCCCGTCGGCGGCGGGGAGGCTGAGCCCCGACAGCTGGAGGGTAAGGGGCGGGTCGGACGGCGCCTCGATGATAGATATTTCGGGTGCGGGGTTGGCCGAGACGTCGATGTATTCGGTGAACGAGAGGGCAAGCGTCGCGCCGGCGCGGTTGATCACAGGCGGCCTGGCCCCGTCAAGGGCGGGCCGCGTCGTGTCGTCGACGACGTTCATGACGTCCCGGTTCAGGCCCGTGAACGGGTTGCCCGAGATATCTTCGAATGTGGCGGGGTTGGCCTCGATCAGCCGGGCGCCCGACACCACGGCATCGGCTGCCTGGCGTAGCGTCAGGTTGACGACTATCGTGTCGGTGTACTTTGACCCCTCCGGCGGCGGCAGCACGGCGGCGCCGCCGAGCGCCGTGTCGTGCTGGCGGGACTCGTCGCGCAGCACAATCCCCCACGGCCGCACCTTTCCGATGAACTCGTCGAACTTTATGGTCAGCGTCCCGCCGTTCAGGTCCAGGCGCGGCGTCGAGGCGTTCGTCGGCCTCGTGGTGTCGGCGGTCACGTTGAGCGGGAGGGCCGACAGGGCGGCGCTGCGGTTGCCGGCGGCGTCGGCGAACGCCCCGGGCGGGGCGGCTATGCGCGCGGCGCCTACCGAGTCGGCCCGGAGCGTCCGGTTCAGGGCGAACTCGACCGTGGCCGAGTAGTCGCGGCCGTCCACGCGCAAGGACGGGGAGCCCGGCCGGGCGTCCAGGCCGCCGAGCTCGGCGAGCACGGACGAGCCGGGCCCGAGCAGTCGAATCCCTGTCGCGTTCGTCGCCCCCACGTCAATGCTCTCGCCGAACGCGAGCGAGAGGTTGCCCGTGTTGAGGTCCAGCGACGGTAGGACGCCGGCAAGCAGGGCGGGCGGCGTCGTGTCGGGCGTCACCGCGAGCTGCGCGCCGACTACGTTGGCAAGGGGGTGTCCCGCAAGATCCCTGAACGTTCCGGAGTCAAGGCCGACCAGCAGCCCGCCCGCGGCGCCGTGCCCCCTGACCGCCCCTATGCGCTGCGTCTCGGTCAGCGTGATCGTCGCCGAGCTTTCCGACACCTCCATCGACGCGCCCTCCAGCCGCAGCGCCTGCCCGCCGGCGCCGCCGCTCCTGATGGCGATCCCCCCCAGTGCGCCGCCGCTGGCCTCGACGTACTCGTTGAACCGGAGGACGGCCACCCCCGAGGAGAGGTCGATCGACTGGCCCGTTAGCGCGGGCGGCAGCGTGTCCCTTGTGAGGGATCTGAGCGAGACGTCCGACGCGGGGGGAAGCGCGTTGCCGCCCGCGTCGAACAGCGACGAGGAGCCGAGCGAGACGCGCCAGGCGCTCGCCCTCTGGACGCACCGGCCGTCGTAGGCCGACACGAGTGCCGACTTTTGGCCGGGCGACAGGGTGATGCCGAGATCGGCCGAGTCGGCCGCCGGCAGGACGGCCCCCGACAGGTTGCCCAGGCTGATCGCCCCCGTGCCGCCCCCGCTCGGCGCGCACGACAGCGTGATCCCGTGCAGGTTCGTCCGCGAGGCGTCCATGCGCTCGTTGAACCGCAGCAGCAGGACAGAGCTCTCTAGGTTCAGCGACGGGGCGCTGCCCCCCGAGGCGTGGAACGACGGGGCCTGCCCGTCGGCGATGCGCACGTTCGACGCCCGCTGGTAGTAGTAGGTGACGCTGTTGCCCTCGAATATGTTCCCCGGGTCAAAGTGGCGCAGCGAGGCGACGTTTACCAGGCCGGTCGTAGACGGCGGCAGGCGGCCGTGGTTGGGAAGCGTGCTGTCCCCGCAGACCGTCAGCGTGTGCGTCCTCGACGGGTACGACGTAATGCCGTGCCAGCCGCGGGTCTGGTAGGGCCCGCCTAAGTTGCAGACCGAGCGCGGCTCAAGGCCGTCGCCGGTGTCGAGGCGAAGGTTGGTGTAGCTGGACTGCGTCGCGTAGACGGGGCCGCTGAACGTGACCGTGATCGTCTGGTGGTTTGTGACCCTGAACGCGGCCGTGACGTAGGTTACCCTTCGCGCCTCCGCCTCTGGCAGCAGTAGCGACGACGGCGGGGGGGCGTCCGCATGCGGCCCCGTAGCGCCTAGCCACGCCCACGGCGGGCCGTCGTCCACGTGGGCCGCGGCGAGTAGCCCCGCCGCGGCGAGCGCTGAGGCGGCGGCCAGGATCTGGAGCGGGTGGGGGCGGAGGCGACGCCTGGGCAGGGATGGCGCGCTGCCAGCAGAGGCGCCGCGCCGCGTCCCTTGCATGGCGGGGCCCACGCGCGCATCGCTTTAAGTGTGCGCAGGAGGCGGGCGGCCCGGAACGGGGAGGGGGCGGCAGGCGCGGCGCCCTGCGCCACGGCCCCGCGGCGGGGGGGAGGTGTCACGGGCCGCGTGCGCCGGCGGGACGGGCGGGGCCTTTGCAGACTTTGTAGACTTTGAGAGCGGGGGGCGGGGGCAGGGGGGCGCTTGCAGACTTTGTAGACTTTGAGGGGGGGCGGGGGGCGCTTGCAGACTTTGTAGACTCGGCGGCCAGTGGGGGAGGCGAACGGCCGCTTGCAGACTTTGTAGACTCCGGGACGGGGGCAGGGGGGCAGGGGGGCGCTTGCAGACTTTGTAGACTCCGGGGCAGGGGGGGCGGGCGGGGCCGGGGGGCGCTTGCAGACTTTGTAGACTCGGCGGCCAGTGGGGGAGGCGAACGGCCGCTTGCAGACTTTGTAGACTCCGGGACGGGGGCAGGGGGGCAGGGGGGCGCTTGCAGACTTTGTAGACTCCGGGGCAGGGGGGGCGGGCGGGGCAGGGGGGCGCTTGCAGACTTTGTAGACTTTGAGGGGGGCTGAGGGGGGCGGGGCCGGGGGGCGCTTGCAGACTTTGTAGACTTTGAGGGGGGCTGAGGGGGGCGGGGCCGGGGGGCGCTTGCAGACTTTGTAGACTCGGCGGCCAGTGGGGGAGGCGAACGGCCGCTTGCAGACTTTGTAGACTCCGGGACGGGGGCAGGGGGGCCGGGGGGCGCTTGCAGACTTTGTAGACTCCGGGGCAGGGGGGGCGGGCGGGGCCGGGGGGCGCTTGCAGACTTTGTAGACTTTGAGTGGGGGCTGAGGGGGGCGGGGCCGGGGGGCGCTTGCAGACTTTGTAGACTTTGAGTGGGGGCTGAGGGGGGCGGGGCCGGGGGGCGCTTGCAGACTTTGTAGACTCGGCGGCCAGTGGGGGAGGCGAACGGGCGCTTGCAGACTTTGTAGACTCCGGGTCGAGGGCAGGGGGGCCGGGGGGCGCTTGCAGACTTTGTAGACTCCGGGGCAGTGGGGGCGGGCGGGGCCTGGGGGCGCTTGCAGACTTTGTAGACTCCGGGGGGCTGGGAGGGCCTGGGAGTAGGGGGCAGGGGCGCGAAGCGGGGGCCGACGGGCGCTTGCAGACTTTGTAGACTCCTAGGACAGGGAGGGGGCGGGCGGGGCTAAAGGGGCCGAGCGGGCGCTTGCAGACTTTGTAGACTTTCAGAATCACAGTACAAGCATGCCGCGGAAGAGTGGCAGCATGGCATGCCTCCGCCGTCCGCCGGCAGACAAAATGCTGCTGGATGTGGCGAGGCGGTAGGGAGAGGCGGTTTTTGGCGGCGCGGCTTCGCCGGTCGCGCCCCCGCTCCGCAGCCCGTGCAGAAGGGGGACGGCCAAGCCCACGCCACGCCACGCCACGCCACGCCGGAACCGTCAGGCGCAACGGCCTTTTGCCCCGCACGCGGGCACTGCCGCGGTCTGCGGCTCCCGCCGAGGCCGCGCGGCAAGGGCCAGCGGCCGCGCGCTGCCGCGGTCGCATTCCCCAAGGGCCTTCGTGCGCGGACGCTGCACAGGATCGTCCCCGATCCCGCTGTCAGGCGGGGCCCGCTTCGCCGCATTCGCCTGCCCTCCCGCCCGGGCATCCGCAAAGGCCAGCATGCGGCGGGGTCGGGCCGGCCTAGGAATCCCCCGCCCCCGCTGCATGCGACAGGTACCGACCGAGCATGTGCAGCGCGAACTCGTAGAGTCCGTGGCTGGGCCTGTAGACAACGCCCTTTTTCTCTAGGCGCCCCGGGTGGGACGAGACCGCGCCCCTGCCGCGCCACGTGGCGCTCACGATTGACGAGAGCCTCATGCCCGTTTCCGGCATTCGACATGTGGTACAGGGCGCCCTCCTCACTGCGGCTCGCGTCAACCATGCGCTGACCGAAAAATTCGCGGCAGATCTTGCCGAACAGATCGCGGTCCGGCAGGGCGGGGTCCGCCCCGAGCCGCCCCCGCCCCAGGCGGCGACCCTATTGCGCCGCGCACGGCGCGCTTGATGCAGGGCGCGAACTCGCTCGGATCAGAGTCCTTGGGGGCGTGCGGGCACCTTGCCACCGGCAGAAAGTTGCCGTTGCGGCAGGCGGCGGCAAACCTCCTGAGCAGCACGGTCTTGCCTGCCCCGCGCAGGCCGTGCAGGATCATGTTGTGCACCTTGCCGCGGGCGACATTGCGCAGCATGCCGTCGAACGCGCGCGGCCCGCTCCCGCGCCCCGCCAGGTACGGCGGATCGAGGCCCGGCCCCGGCGCGAAGAGGTTGACGCGGTCTCCCATGCAGGTCACCGCGGCGGCCGTCCCATGACAGCCTTGCCTTGGCCGTGCGCGCGCCTGGGCCGAGCCCGGAAGATCCCGCCCGCGGGGCGGGGCGGGGCGGGGCGGGGCACAGTGTACATGGACAGGCAGGGCGCGCGCCGCAGCCCTTCTTCCTCCTGCCCTGCGCCCCGATCGGGCGGCCGGCCGTGCCGCGGGGCCGCGCAGGGGCCCCGCATGAGCCGTCCCTGGTGGAATTCTCGCCCGTAAAGCCCGTATTTTTCACGGGGGGGGCGCCCGATCCCGCGCAAAGTGAGAAAAATTTGCAGGTCTTGGAGATTACGGGCGCCGGTGAAATGTGGGCAAATGTTTATATCGCACGCTCGGTGTAGCACGGCAATGAGGAAATTCCACATGGCGATCGCCGCGTGCGCCGCGGTTATCGCCGCCGGGACTGCGGCCACGTTGCCGTTGCACGGCCAGGCGGGCGTCGGCACCACCGGCATCGAGGCTGGTGGGGGGCACGCCCTAGCCCTGGGCGGCATAGCGACCGTCGTCCACCAGGACGGGGACGGCAATGTGCTCGGCGAGCAGGTCGTCCACAATGCTCTGCTCGACGGTGGCGAGGACTTTATACTCCAGCAGGTGTTTATGAACGGCGAGTCGGCTGACGACACGGCCCAGATCGGGGCCATTTGCCTGAGCGCTACTCCCGATGCCACGATCACGACGGCTGGCGATATCACGGAGACTCTTACCGCGACCCAGTTTAACAGCAACCATAATGCAGCCGACGGGACATTTGATCCTGCGGTGGACTCGAACACACAGGCCTTGTCCACCATTGACGGCGACCGGACGGTTGAGTGCCTGACCGACAGCACGGTCAGCAACAGCACCCAGGTGGCAACGGTAGGGCCCCTGATATTCACGGCCAACAACACAGCCGACGCATCCAACTGGAAGCCCAGCATCGCAATCAAGAACATAGGCATATGCCAGGGGTCCAGCACCACAAGCTGCACGGCGCCCCTGTTCGCCGTGGTCGACATAAACGATGTCACGCTGGGCATCGACGAGACGCTGACCGTCACGTACACGTTCGACATGTCGAGCGACGGCACGTAGCCACACCTCACCCTTTTTTCCGCCCGCGCGCCGCATCGGCGCAGGGGAAGCCGCCGCGCGGCACCACGCGACGCACGGCCGGCCGGCGAGGCGATCAGCGGCGCCTTGCGCCTGGGCCACCCGTATTGGCGCCCGCGGCATGGAGAGATCGGACCGCAGGGCGCGGCCAACGCCGAGTGACAGTGCGGGAGGCCCTGCGCCGCACAAGCTGTCCGCGGCCGCGGCGGCCCGTCGGGGGCACCGGCGCTGGGCGGCGGCGGCGCTGCCGAATGGAGTCCGGCGGTGAGCAGCGTGCGCCGCGACCCGCTCGCCCGCTCGCCGCCCTGCCCTTGCCCATCCACGCGGGCGGGATCATGGTTCGCTCACCCTGCGGGCGCGCCCGTTGTCGTCCCGTCGGTTCCGGTCGGGGGCCGTTCGCCTGCACCCCTCTGCCGCCGGCGCCGCCTTCCGCGCAGGCGAAACAGCGCGCGGCGCGGGGGCCAGGCCAAGCCGGACCAGGTGAACGGCGCGTTTGCGTCACGGAACCCTGCCACATCCAGCATCAGCGGGAGTATCATCGAGCCCATCGTACTGCGATCCCCGCGCTCGGCGTGCTCGTAGAACGCGTGAAGGCGCGCCTGCAACGTCGGGTCAAGGTAAAACATTCCGCCCGAGTCGACAAGCCCTTCGCATGTCCGCCGCGGCACGCCCGGCAGCTGGATGCTCGGCCGGCCGGCATGCGGATCAGCATCTGCGTACTGGTGCGGGGAGGCTCCGGCCCTTTCGTAACGCCCGCCGGCCGCCCCGGGCAGGGCGGACGGGTGCACGGCATCTAGCGCCCGCTCAAGCTCTGCGACGAGCGCCCTAGCCGGCACGAATTTCTTCTCCCTCGACCTGGAGCGCCTGCCGACTCGGTACACGGCGATTGCGACGGATCCCGCAACGACTCCCCCTGCCAGCCCGTTGCCGACGGGCTCGAGATGCTGCCAGACGAGAGGCAGAGATGGCGCGTAGTACGGGGCGGCTGCAAGCAACAGAGCCGCCGCCGCAATGGCAAAGTATGCCGCCAAGATCGCCGCTCGATCGTGCGCAGGCTCCGGGCCGGCCGGCCGCACCCGCTAGGCACCCCGCTCCAGCTCGGCCGCCAGGCCCTCGCTGAACACGACGATCTCGTCGATGCGCGGCCTATCCTGCCCCTCCCTGAACACGTTCCTGCCGATCAAGGATATCTCGCCGCCAGAGTCCCTCGCGTCGACCAGGAGGTGGCAAAACCCCAGGTCCCGAAGCCTGTTGTTCATGTCGGGATGAGGGTCGTCCAGATCGCGAACCTCGATCGTGCTACGGGCCGGCGCGCCCCCCGCTACTCCACCAGGCGCCATTTCTCCCTCATCTCGTCCCAGACATCGTTGCAGTACCCTTCGTCAAAGCGGTTCCGCTTTGCGGCCACCCTCCTGACAATGTCGGCGCGCGGCATGCCGCTCGTCTTGTGCAGTATATGCTCCGACGCGGCGACCTCGAGAAAGTCGTTGTCATTCTCGCGGCCCCGGATGAACCGCTTGAACTGCTCAAAGCGCTTCTGCACGGCGGGGTTGACAAACACCATGTCCTTGTCACAAGGGATCTTGTCGTACAGCGGGCCGAGCGCGTAGGCGACCGTGGCAAGCCTGGTGCAGTACGGCCCGTGCAGGTACCACGAGTAGTCGTAGCCGAGGTATATGTCGAACGCCTGCAGCAGGTAGACGAACTTTTGGACGCGCAGGCGGTGGTCAAAGTCGTCCATGCCAAAGTCCAAGTCCGGAAACTGCCGCAGTATGTACCCCAGATCCATGGCCTGCCTGTCCACGGCCAAGCCGTGCGCAGCCCGCTTAAAAACCATGCCTTTTGTACCCGAGCAGGCCCGTGGATGGGCAGGCGGCCAGGGCAGGTGTGCAGCCCGCCTAAAAACCGTGCCTTTTGTACCCCCTCCCCCCCTCCTCTGAGCGCACCTAGTGCCATGCAGGGCGCCAGGGCCGGCGGGCAGGCGCGGCTTTTGTACTCCGGGACAGTCGACGCCGCCTTGCCCGGCGCCAGGGCCGGCGGGTAGGCGCGGCTTTTGTACTCCCGCCCCTCTTGAATGCGCGTGCCGCACGCGTATGTAGAGGAGGGGGCGGCGGGGCGGCCGGCCCTACGGGCCCACGTCCGGCGAGTCGGACGCCTCTACCACGTAGTGCTTTTTGCCGCCCGCGTCCCCGCCCACGGCCGGCATGTCGTCGGGCGCGATTGCGACGCCGACCGACGCCCCGTCGCCCGGCTCCGCCGTGTCGGCTATGCCGGGGTCCGGAAGCAGCCCTGCGCCCGAGGCGGCCGCTAGCGCGACGGCGGCTGCCGCGGCGGCCGCTAGCGCGACGACTGCCGCCCTCCTGGCCGATCTTGCGCGGGACACGCGGGCGGCGGCGCGGGGGCGCTATATCAGCGGTGCTCCAACGGCGCCTGAGTGCCACAACCCGGCTTAGTGGCGCCCGGTGCGCGGCGGGGCTCGCGGCGGCAGCGCCGCGGCCCGCCGGCGCCGCGCGGCGCGGCGTGCGAGGAGGACGGCGGCGGCCAGCGCGGCGGCGGCCAGCGCGGCGGCCGCGTGGCCGGGGAGGCCCTCCTCGCCGACGGGTAGGGAACCGGCCGCCGCGGGCGCCCCCACCCGATCCCCGCCCCCGGTCGGGCCACCGTCCCGCTCCCCGCCGCCGCCGCCGTTAGCCAGGCCCGCAGTGAGCCGCGGCTCGGGCGCCGACAGGCCCGCGGGCCAGTGGCCGGCGGCGACGGCCGCGGCCGCATCGTGCAGCGCCGCGGGCGGCGGCGGGAGGGCGGAGCGTCCCGCGCCATCCCGCGGCGCCGCCGCCTCTGCCCCGGCTACCGCGTGCCCTGTGCGAAACTCGATCCTGCCGCTGCAGCCGTCCAGTCGGAACTCTTTCGCGTCCGCCACGGTGTAGCACGCGGTTCCGGGCGCGGCGCCGGGCGCGCACTCTCCCGGCGGCGCGTTGCGGTGCGCGGGAAGCGGCACGCCCGACGCCATGCGCGCCTCCGCGGCGACCGCGCCGCCGTGCCGGTCGGCCCGCACGTGCCAGTCCACGGCTCGCCCGGCGTCGAGATCCCCGGTCGGGGCGGCGGCATACTGGCCGGGGATCCGCCCTGCCGGGGCCGGCGCAGGGGCGCCGGGGTCCGCCGGCCCGATCGCGACGGCCACGTGCAGCTCGGGCCGGCCTGGATCGACGGTGACGTACAGGTCGCCGTTGCTGCCGCACATGTTCCACCACGCCCCCACTATGGAGGGGAGGCGGCCGCCCCCGCCGCCGTGCACGGCGAGCGGCGGCGCCTCGGCGGGGGCGTCGGGGGCGGGGGCGTCCGCGGCGGCAGGGGCAGAGGGGGAGGAGGGGGAGGAAGAGGGCCCGCGCCCGCCCGCTCCGCCGCCTCCGCCTCCGCCTCCTCCGCCTCCTCCCCATCCGCCGCCCGGCGCCGGCGGCACGAGAACGACCGCCGTCGGGACCGGCGGCATGGCAGTGTTCATGCTCATGTCCATGTCCATGTCCATGTCCATGTCCATGCCGCCGGGCGGCATCATTGGCCGCACGACGACGACGTCCCCGCCGCGGCCGGGCGGCGCGGCGAACGCCAGCAGGTCGTCGGAGTGGCGCGGCGCGTCGGACGCGGCTGCATGGAGCCCCCCGCCCCCGGTTTTGGCCGCGCTGGCAACGCCTGGGGCGTCCGCGGCGCGGACGGCGATGCGGCCGGGCGTCGCCTCCGCCGCCTCCGCGCTGCTGCGCATCAGGGAGTGCGAGTCGGATACGGCGGGGGCGTCGGGGGCGGCAGCGGCCTGCCCGGGCCCCAGGCCGGGCGCCGGCGGCCCTGTTCGGCCGGACGACGACAGCGAGTACGAGTCGGATACGGCGGGGGCGTCGCGGGCGGCAGCGGCCTGCCCGGGCCCCAGGCCGGGCGCCGGCGGCCCTGTTCGGTCGGGCGACGACAGCGAGTGCGAGTCGGATACGGCGGGGGCGTCGGCCGCGGCCGCAGCGGGCCCGCCCGCGGCCGGCGCGGGCGCGGTGGCCAGGTGCGAGTACGAGTCGGATACGGCGGGGGCGTCGGCCGCGACGAGGTCCGGCGTGATGGGCGGCATGGTCGGCATTGGGCCAACCGCGAGCGACGGCGGGTCGTCGGCGGGCATCGTGACGGGATCGCCCATCAGTGCCGCCGAGTCGGATACGGCGGGGGCGTCGGGGGCGGGGGCCGCCGTCCGGCCGGCCAGGAGCGAGTGCGAGTCCGATACGGCGGGGGAGTCGGTCGCAACGGGGAGGACAAGGCGGGGCAGGAGGGCGAACACGCCGGTCCGCGTGATCGCCGCCGAGTCGGATACGGCGGGGGCGTCGGGGGCGGCAAGGGCCGCGGCCCTGCCGGCCAGGAGCGAGTGCGAGTCGGATACGGCGGGGGAGTCGGTCGCAACGGGGAGGACAAGGCGGGGCAGGAGGGCGTACACGCCGGTCCGCGTGATCGTCGCCGAGTCGGATACGGCGGGGGCGTCGGGGGCGGCAAGGGCCGCGGCCCTGCCGACCAAGAGCGAGTGCGAGTCGGATACGGCGGGGGAGTCGGTCGCAACGGGGAGGACAAGGCGGGGCAGGAGGGCGAACACGCCGGTCCGCGTGATCGCCGCCGAGTCGGATACGGCGGGGGCGTCGGGGGCGGCAAGGGCCGCCGTTCGGCCGGCCAGGAGCGAGTGCGAGTCGGATACGGCGGGGGCGTCGGGGGCGGCAAGGGCCGCCGTTCGGCCGGCCAGGAGCGAGTGCGAGTCGGATACGGCGGGGGCGTCGGGGGCGGCAAGGGCCGCCGTTCGGCCGGCGAGCGCCGAGTGGCCGTGCGAGACGGATGGGGCCGAGCCGGCCGGAGGGGCCAGCATGCCGGCCGCGGCCGCGGCCGAGTCGGATGCTGCCGGCGCGTCGGGCGCGGGGCGGGCCGCCGAGCCGGCGAGCGCCGAGTGGCCGTCTGCTATGGAGGGGGCCGAGCCGGCCGGAGGGGCCAGCATGCCGGCCGCGGCCGCGGCCGAGTCGGATGCTGCCGGCGCGTCGGGCGCGGGGCGGGCCGCCGAGCCGGCGAGCGCCGAGTGGCCGTGCGAGACGGAGGGGGCGTCCTGCGCCGGAGGGGCCGCGGACCTGCCGGCGAGCGCCGAGTGGCCGTGCGAGACGGAGGGGGCGTCCTGCGCCGGAGGGGCCGCGGACCTGCCGGCGAGCGCCGAGTGGCCGTCTGCCATGTAGGGGGCCGAGCCGGCCGGAGGGGCCAGGATGCCGGCCGCGGCCGCGGCCGAGTCGGATGCTGCCGGCGCGTCGGGCGCGGGGCGGGCCGCCGAGCCGGCGAGCGCCGAGTGGCCGTCTGCCATGTAGGGGGCCGAGCCGGCCGGAGGGGCCAGCATGCCGGCCGCGGCCGCGGCCGAGTCGGATGCTGCCGGCGCGTCGGGCGCGGGGCGGGCCGCCGAGCCGGCGAGCGCCGAGTGGCCGTGCGAGACGGAGGGGGCGTCCTGCGCCGGAGGGGCCGCGGACCTGCCGGCGAGCGCCGAGTGGCCGTGCGAGACGGAGGGGGCGTCCTGCGCCGGAGGGGCCGCGGACCTGCCGGCGAGCGCCGAGTGGCCGTCTGCCATGTAGGGGGCCGAGCCGGCCGGCGGGGCCAGCATGCCGGCAGGGGCCGCGGCCGAGTCGGATGCGGCCGGGGCGTCAACAGGGGCGACGAGAACCGACGCGGCCGCGGCGCTGCGCGCTGCCGGCGCGTCGGCCGCCGGGGCCGCGGCCCTGCCGGCGAGTACAGAGTGGCCGTCGGAGGTGGAGGGGGCGTCGGCCGCCGGGGCCGCGGCCCTGCCGGCGAGTACAGAGTGGCCGTCGGAGGTGGAGGGGGCGTCGGCCGGGGGGCGGGTGGCCGAGCCGGCGAGCGCCGAGTGGCCGTGCGAGACGGAGGGGGCCGAGCCGGCAGGCGGGACCAGCATGCCGGCAGGGGCCGCGGCCGAGTCGGATGCGGCCGGCGCGTCGGCCGCCAGCGCCAGCTTTGACGCCGAGGCAAGGTCGGATGCGGCCGGCGCGTCGGCCGCCGGGGCCGCGGCCCTGCCGGCGAGCGCCGTGTGCCCGTCCGCGGGAGAGGGGGCGTCGGGGGAGGCGCGCGCCAGCCTGGCCGCCGGGGCCGCGGCCGAGCCGGCCGCGGCCGGCGCGTCGGCGGCGAGTATCGAGGCCGAGCCGGCTACGGCGCCGCGAGCGGCCGGCGCGTCGGCCGCGGCGGCCTGGCGCCCCGCAAGGGCGGTCGCGTTGTCTGCGGCGGCCGGCGCGTCGGCCGCGGCCAAGCCGAACTCGGGCGCGAACAGCTGGACGCGGCCGTTGCCGGTGTCGAGCACGGCGAGCATGCCGCCTGGTCCCCTGTACGACACGTCGTGCGGCGCGTCGAACATGCCGGGGCCCATCCCCGCCGACCCGAACGACCCGATCAGCGACCCGTCGGGGCCGTACGCCACGACGCGGTCGTTGCCGGTGTCGGCGACGAGTATGCGGCCGAGCCCGTCGGCCTCGACGCCGGCCGGCCCCGACAGCCCCTCCGCCCCGCCGACCGTCATGACATGGGCGCCCGTCGTCGAGTTGAACACCCGCACGCGGCCGCTGCCCGTGTCGGCGACGATGATGCGGCCGAGCCCGTCGGCGGCGACGCCCCCGGGCGAGTCGAGGCCGGCGCCCGGGCCGATCACCAGCGACGGGGCGTAGTCGAGCTCGGGCTCCGCCCCGAGGTCGCGCAGGCCGGGCCCCTCCTCGCCGGCCCCGCGCGGGTCGCCGTACGGGACGGGATCGAACACCCTGACGCGGTCGTTGCCGGTGTCGGCGACGACGATGCCGCCGCCCGGGCCGACGTCGACGGCCGATGGGAACCTGAACGTGCCGCTCGCGCCGCCGAGCGTCAGGACGTGGACGCCGTACGCGCTGAACACCTTTACGCGGTGGTTCCCGGTGTCGGCGACGACGATGCCGCCGCCGGGCAGCGAGGCGACGCCCTCCCCCGACGCCAGGTTGGCGTGGGCCGTGCCCCGCGCGCCGAACGTGAGGTCGTACTCGCCGCCGGCGCCGAACACCTGCACCCTGCTGTTGCCCGTGTCGGCGACCAAGTAGCGCCCCGACCGGTCGGCGGCAAGGCCCTGCGGGACGGACAGCCGCCCGTCGCCAAAGCTCTGCATCGAGAACGTGCCGCGGTGCACGCCGTAGTTGCCGAGCACCTGCACGCGGTCGTTGCCCGTGTCGGCCACTATGATGCGGCCGCCGGGGCCGACGTGCACGCCGTGCGGCCTGTCGAACTGCCCGTCGGCGGCGCCGAACGTGTACAGGCCGGCGCCGCCGGGGCCGAACACGGTTATCCTGTTCTTGGATGTGTCCGCCACGACCGCCCGGTCCCGCAGGTCGACGGCCAGGTCGTTTACGATGCTGATCGGCCTCCTATCGAACATAACCGTGTCAGCCCTGCGAACCTCGCCGCCCGTCTGATTGTACACCACGAGCTGGTTGCGTATCGGTGATCCCGACAGGTAGTCCGTCCACACCACCTGCAGGCGCCCCGCGGCGTCGAACGCCACGCCGTTGGCCGCCTGGAGCGAGTTGTTGGCCCTGGCCGTCCACTCGTGGGCCCCCGACGCGTTGAACACGTGCACGTCTCGCAGGGACGCGGCGACGTTGCCGGCGCCGTCCATGGCCACGCGGTCCGGCCCGTCCGTCGCCCAGGCTCCGTGCGTTATCGTCAGGACGTGCCCGCCCGTCGAGTTGAGCACCTGCACTCGCCTGTTCCCCGTGTCGGCCACGGCGATCCTGCCGCCGGGGCTTTCGGCCCCTGCCCCCCCTCCCGCCGCCACGCCCTCGGGGGACTCGAACTCGCCGCTCCCGGCCCCCTGCCGCCCGACGGCCGCGGCGCCGCCCGACAGGGGGTCGAATATCAGCAGCCTGTGGTTGCCCGTGTCGGCCGCGGCGATCCTGCCGTCGGGCAGCGCGGCGGCGCCGCGCGGGCCGTCCAGCCCTAGGACGGCCCCCCCGGCTCCCGTCCCGTTGTAGATCGACGCGACGTGCAGGGCGGGCGTCCCGAAAAAGTGCACGCGCATGCCGAGCGCGTCGGCCGCGGCCACCGCGCCGCCGGGGCCCGCGTCGATCCCCGAGGCCCTCTGGAACTCGCCGTCGGCCGAGCCGTGCCTGGAGACCGTGCCCGCGTGCGCGCCGCCCAGGGTGAACACCTCTATCTGGTGGTTCCTCGCGTCGACGACGTGGATGCGGCCGTGCGGGTCGACGGCGGCGTCGCGCATGTACGGCAGGACCGAGCCCGGCACGCGCGTGTCGAAGGAGCGAGTATGCGAGCCGTCGGGGCCGTACACGTGCACGCGCCCCACGGTCGCGTCGGCGACGACGATCTCCCCGCCGGGGCCGGCGGCCACGTCGGTGGGGCCGACCAGGCTGCTGCTCCTGTACCTGCCCAGGGGCGTCCCGTCGAGGGCGGCGACGCGGGCGCCGTCGGCCTCGAATACGACGACCCTGCTGTTGCCCGTGTCGGCGACGATCATCCGCCCCCGCCCGTCGACGGCGACCGATGTCGGCCCCTTCAGGACGCCGCCGTCCCCGGCGGTGAGCACGTGGCGGCCGGCCGCGTCGAGCACCTGCACGCGGTCGTTGCCCGTGTCGGCGACGGCGATGCGGCCGGGCCACGGCGACCCCGCCGGCGCGACGGCGACGCCCATGGGCCGATCGAACGAGCCGTTGCCGGCGCCCCTTAGCCCCGCGGCGAAGACGGGGTTGCCCATGCGGTCGAACGCGAGAATCCGGTTGTGGTCGGCGTCGGCGACGATGACCGCCCCGCCGGTGGCGTTGACGGCCACGTCCATCAAGCGCCTGGTAAACTCGCCCGGCGAGTCGGGCTGGTAGAGCGAGGCTATCCGCTCCCCGGACATGCCGAGTATGTCGACGCGGTTGTTGCCCGTGTCGGCCACGACGAGCGACGCGGCGGAGCCGGCCGCGCGCCCGACGGCCGCCCCCGGCGCCACGCCGAGCGGCATGCCGAACCCCTCCCTGCTGCACAGGTGCTCGCCGGCCGGCGAAAACCAGTGGACGCCGTCGCCGGCCGCGTCCGACACGGCTATGGCCGGCCCGCCGCCGCCGCCGCCGCCGCCGGGCGGCCCGCAGCCGGCGGGCGCAGACTCGACGGCGGCGATGCCGTGCGGCCGCAGCAGCCCCTGCTCCGCCCCCCCAAAGGCGTGCAGCGCCCTGCCCGCGCCGTCGAACACCTGAACCCTCGCGTTGCCCGTGTCGGCGACGTACACGCGGCCGTTCGGGCCCGCGGCCACGCCGGCCGGCCCGTCGAGCTGGACGCCGTCGGTGCCGGCGGAGAGCGTGCGGGCGTGCCCGTAGCCGGGCGCGGCCAGCTCGACGACCCTGTCGTTGCCCGTGTCGGCTACGTACACGCTGCGGCCGCCGGGGCCGGCGGCCACGCCGGCCGGCGACGAAAAGGCGGTGCCGTTGGCCCCCGTTACGGTGCGCAGGTGGCCGCCGAGCGGGCCGAACACCTGCACGCGGTTGTTGCCTGCGTCGGCGACGACGATTGTGCCGTTGGCCCCGACGGCGATCCCGGCGGGCGAGTCGAGGTTCAGGCGCGCCGCGCCGCTGCTGCCGAACGAGAACAGGTGCAGCGCCGTGGGGGAGAATACCTGCACGCGGTCATTCTCCGTGTCGGCCACGACGATGCGCCCGCCCGGCGCGACGGCGACCCCGGCGGGGCGGGCGAACGCCCCCGCATCGGTGCCCGTCGTAAAGTACTCGTCGCTCCCCGCGGCGGAGGCGCCGATCGTGAGGATGTGCACGGTGCCCGACCTGCTGTCCGCCGCGGCAAAGTACCCGCCTTCGGTGACGGCCACGCCGCCGAGCACCCTGTCGAGCATGGCAGTGGTGCCGCCCATGGCGCCGACGAGCACCGCGCCGTCCCTGCCGGCGACGATGGCCCTGCCGTGCGCGTCGACGGCCACGGCGGCTGGCGAGGCAAAGCCGCCGGCGCCGCCCCCGCCGTCGATGGTGCGCACGTGGCTCCCGTCCGCGTCGAGGACCTGGACGCGGCCGTTGCCCGTGTCCGCCACCCATATGGTCTGGTTGGGGCCGGCCGCCACCCCGCCCGGCGAGTCGAACTGGCCGGGGCCGCTCCCCGGCGAGCCGATCCTTGTCACGGTCCATCCGCCGCCGCCGCCGCCGCTGTCCTCGTCCTCGTCCTCGCTGGCGACGAACACCGCATCGGCGCCGCTGTCCGAGACGAGGATGCGGCCGGCGCGGTCGGCCGCTATCCCCGACGGCGTGTCAAAGCCGGCGCTTCCCGAGGGGTCGATGTCGGCCGCCTCGTACGTCCCGTCGCTGCCGCTGCCGGGCGCCAGGACGATCACCCTGCCGGGCTGGCCGCCGGCGCCGCGGTCGGCCACCACGTACCGGCCGCCGCCCTCGAGTAGGACCGCGCCCGCGGGGTCCATGGCGACATTGTGCCGCACGGTCTCGCACTCCCCGCCGGGCACGTTGACGACCCCGATGTGGCCGCTGCCGTACGCGACGACGGCCGCTCGGCCGCCGTGCACCGCCGACACGCCGCGCGGATTCGAGGCGCCCGCGCATTCATCGGCCTCTTTGTGCTCGCCCAGGGTGGTGCCTAGGGCCAGCACGCGGTGCCTTACGGGGTCGGCGACCAGCACGCGCCCGTCGGGGGCGACGGCCAGGCGGGCCCCCGACAGCGTCCCGGTCTCGACCGTGGCCACCTCGTTGAGGATGTCGTCGTACACCCTGATGCTGCCGCTGCCGAAGCCGTCGCTGAGCAGCGTCCTGCCGGACATGTCCATGGCGATGGACGGGCGGTGCGCGACGGCGACCGCCTTGTCGTCTACTAGGGAGTCGCCCCGGAACACCTTGATCACCAGCCGGCCGGCCGCCTCGTCGAGCACGGCGACGCGGCCGTCCGGGCCGGCCGCCACGTCCCACAGCGTGCCAGCGACGGCCGAGCCGCCGCCCACCGCGTACTTGTAGGCGCCGTCGCTGCCGAACGCCAGTACGCGGGGCGCCCTCTCGCCGTGGTCGGCCACAATGATGTCGCCGTCCGCGCCGACGGCGACGCCGGTTATCACGTTGAACCGCGCGCTACTGTCCGGCCCCGCGGGACCGAACGAAAAGGCGTGGGTGTAGTTTGGGTGGAACACCTTCACGCGGCCGTTGCCCCGGTCGGCGACGACGATGCGCCCGTCGGGGTCGACGTCGACGTCGGTCGGGCTTTGGAACTGCCCCTCGCCGGCGCCGCCCGTGCCGAACGTGTGCACGTGCACGCCGCGCGAGTCGAGCACGACGATCCGGTCGTTTCCCGTGTCGGCGACGACGATCCTGCCGTCGGGGGCCGCCGCGGCGCCCCCGGGGCTGCGGAACCGGCCGTACTCGGCCCCGGCGTGCCCGAACTCGCCGGCGTACGACGCCGTAAAGGCCGGCGGCGCGGGGGCCGGGGCGGCTGCCGGCGCCTGCGCGTATGCGGGCGGCAGGGGGCCGCCGTGCCCGCCGTGCCCGTGCCGGGCCCCCCACGGCGCGGCCGAGGCCACGGCCACGGCCGCGTCGTCGTACCACGCCAGGGGCGCGGCGTACCACGCCGGCGCGGCGGTGTGGTGCCCCGCCCAGTCCCCGCCGTTGCCGCCGCCGGCCGCGCCCAGCGCAAGGGCGGCGGCGTACGGCATGAAGAGCACGAGGCAGCACAGGACGGCCACATCCCAGTCGCCGCCCGAGGTGCGGCGGGGGCGGGGGCCTGCGGGGGCGCGGGAGGGGGCCTGCAGGGGCGCGGCAGAGGCAGCGGGCCGGCGCGGGGCCGAACCAGGGGCGCATCCCCGCCGCGATGGGAGGGGCCGCCGGGCGCGTCGCATCGTCACGATCTCCAGCACCCCGCCCCGTTCGCCAAGCGCCGCATGCAGCACATCCCTGCCCGCCTCATCGTCGGGCGCCCCCCGTATATAGCCACCCCGCATCCCGCGCGCCCGGCGAGGAGCCCGCCCGCGGAATCTGGGGGCGGCCCCTCGCGCGGCACGGCGGCATCCGCCCGCACCGGCTGCGCCCGCCCGCGCGGGCGGGGGCCGCGGGCGAGCGAACGTCGCAACAGGCCAGAACACATGCCGCGCAAGCAGCCTCCACTAGGCTGCTACTACTATATAAAGAATCGCGATCGCGCCCCCGTCACCTCCAAGGCGCCGGCCTCCCGCGGGGCAGGGCGCCGCGCGCGCCCCGCAAAATCCGCGCGCCTTGCGACTGCCGTTCCGCGGCAAAAGACGGGGCCGGGCCAGGTGCACTTTGGGGAAAATGCCACGAGTGGCAATGCGGCAGTCCCGGCGCTTGACCGGCGGCAGGCTGCCGCCTAGCGCATCCGCCGCTGCCGCCGCCGATGTCCTGGCCAAGGGGCCCGCCCGGCCCCTGCCGGTCGGCGGGACGAACGTGTTGTCGGCTTCAATGCGCAGCCGGCTGGGCGGGGCGCCCTCGGTGGCGGCGTGCTGCTGCTGCTACCGCGCCACCGCCGGCCACCGGAGCATGGTTCCACGTGTGGTGGGAGGCGGTTGCACTCGCCCGCGGCAGGGCCCGCGGCTGGCAGGTATGGGGTCGGGGCCCGGCGGCCATTACCCGACCCCCGCCACACGTACTGTCGGGCGCCAGCGGGGCGGCGCAAGCCCGCAGCCGGCATCGGCAACCCGGCCACCACGCCACCGGCCGAGCGACGACCGGCTCCAAATCGACCCAAATGCACACTCTACTCGGGCGAAATCGAGTATATCGTCCTGTCACGATAGCTCCTCAGCCGTTTTGTCGTGCGGCGTACTGTAAAGCCCGTGCGTTCAAGCCACTCTACGGCAGGCCCCTTGTCGTTTCCGTCTATAAGCACGGTGTCCTTGACGGCGTGTTCGGCCATTCGGGCGCTCACGTGCACGGGCGTGCCGTACACATCGGGAGTGCCGAACGGGTTGCTGGCGCGCCAGAGCGTCCCGTACACGACGGCGGCCTTTGTGCGCGTGCCCCCGCCGTGATCCTTGAGGCACTGGATCACCCTGATGGCGCAGCCGACGGCGACGCCGGCGTTGTCGAACATCGCCATGATCCCGTCGCCGATCTCCTTGACGATCTCGCCCCCGCTGGACTCGATGATAGCGCCGCACATTGCGTTGTGGCGAACATGGACAGTATCGCCCCGCGCGGGTCGCGTTTCATAATCTCTGTGGATCCGGGCATGTCGAAGAACGCAATAGCCCCCATGTGGCGCTCCATGCGCGTCCCTTGCGCCCGCCCCGCCACCGTCCTGATCCTCTTTTCGCAGCATGCCGCATGCCGGCGGGATGCGCGCCTCCTACCCGACATTGCATCTCTCGCTGGGTATGGGGACGACCGACATCCCGAACGGCATGTCGCGCTCAAGCAGATCGACGACCTGTTCCATCGAGCAGTGTAGCGGGACGGTCATGATGACGTACTCTTCGCGCTCCTGCTCCATGCCGAGCAGCGGAGGGCGGCCAGGCGGCAGGCCCTCGCGGCGTTCCGGCTTGCCGCTGGCGGCGATGCCGAGGCCCTTTGCCGTCCTCAGCATGCGCCGCACGGCGCCCCCGACTCCCGCCATGTCGTTGCCAATGAACGTAACGAGCATTCCTTGGAGCTTTTGCCTCCACTCGCGGTGCCTGCGTGCCTTGTTTCGCTCGCGGGTCTCCGCGGCGGCCTAGGCCCGCCTAGACGCGGTGGACACAGGTGCATTCACAAGGGTGAGTCGCCGCGGCCCCATATAACTACGACCTTGCGGTGCGTGGCGTTTAGGCACGAGTTTCGTCCGCTACCGCGCGCCCGTCCAGGCTGGCCACAGCCGGCCGTCGTCCCGCAGGCCGGCGGTGTGAAGGGTTCTTTGTAACCAGCAGCGGGCCGTTTCAGGGGCGGGCGGCGCGGGGGCGGCAGGGCCCCTGGCGCCTTCAACGCGACGAGCAGGTACGTGCTGGACCATGCGGGCGGGCGGCGCGGGGGCGGCAGGGCTCCTGGCACCCCCGTCACGGCCGCCCCCTACCGGCGCGCATGCCGCTAAGCGGGGGCCAACTGCGGACTGCAAAGAACGCAAACGCTGGTAAAGCTTTTTTTGGGGCCATGGTGTCGACAACAGGGGCTGTACCTCCCGGCCGACGTTCGCCCGGGCGGGATCCGTAGGCGGTGCGCGCGTCGACGCTTCCCTCCCACTCCCCCGATCTCTGGCGCTACGGCGCTACGGCGCATGGGAGGCCACGAGGGGGCAGGTGCGGCCGCCTACCATGCGGAAGTGTTCCCCGCGAGTATCCCGTGGCATCGCGCCGCCTGGCGCGCCTCGCTTTCGGTCATGGCATGCACCTTGTAGTGCCTAGCCGCCAGGCTCAGGGCGTAGAGGCAGCCATAGAAATCAACAAGGTGCGGAAGATGCCGTCTTACAATGGCGTGCCTTGTCCTGTGGTTTTTGGGCGCCGGCATGCCCCTAGCCTCGGCACACCCCTGGCTTCGGCACACCCGTCTAGGGTGATCACGGTTTCGCAGAACATGATGGCGGCCACCATTCGCGGAGCATGGTACCGCTGCCCCCTTGTCAGGACCTCGCGCACCGCCCTGCCGTGCTCAGTCTGGCGGGGGCGCCATCTTGTGCCTGTGCCGCCCGCCCGCCGCCTGCGTCTTGCCTGTCGATTACCGCCGCAGTCGTGCCAAAATGCCACAGGGCCCCCTCGTGCGGGCTGGCGACAATCGGCACCACCTCGTACTCGTCCCTCATCCGGGCCGGCATCATGTCTCCGAACTCCCCGGCCTTCCGGATCGACTCCATGGAATTGTCAAAGGACTCGTCGTCGTCGTCGGTGTAGTTGATTACCACCCTGAGCAGTGTGCGCCTCGACATCTCGTTGTCGGCGTAGCCGAGCTTTTTGACGTACGGGCGATCATTGTACAGCCCGAGCAGGGAGGCGCCAATGTCCAACTCCGGTTGGACCGTGGCCATGTCGGCCGCGTCATGCCCGCCTATTAAAGCAGGCCCCTAGCGCATCCCGCGGCCGCCGTTCCCCCCTCCCCATCGTCTACTCGTTGCTACGGCGGTGCGGCCCCGCCCCGATGCCACGGCATCCTTGTGTTGCTCGGCCTAACTGCGTCCCGCATGCCCCGGCGCGCGCGGGCGCCGGACAGGGCCCGGGCCCAGGACCGCGCCTCGCCCGCAGGCGGGCGGGCGGCTATACGGTGGCGGGCATGCGCGCACAGGCCAAGTATCCCAGTGCCGTCCTTCCCGGGGACTGCGGTTCTGCACGCCGCCGCGGCGGCGTCCCCTCGAACAGGCAACCGTGCACGACGCAAGGGATCCCGGTGGACGGGGTCGATGCGCACTTGGGCTTGCCGGCCGCCTCGCTAGGCGCGCTCGCAGTGCGCAGGGGCGCGCCCGCGGCGTCGGCTCGCGGCAAAGCATGCAGCCCGGGCGGCAGGCCCCCCTATACTCGCCGTGGAACGCGCTGCGGTACGCGGCGGCCGCGGCGCCGGATCAGGACCGCCGCGGCGGCCGCGGCCAGCGCGGCCGCGGCCAGCGCGGCCGCCGCGGCGGCCAGGTGCGCCGAGTGGTCGTCCGCGCCGCCCCCCGGGAGGACGGCGGCGGCCTGGGGCGACCCCGACTCGCGGGCGGGGGCGGGGGCGGGCGGCCCGGGCTCGTGGGGCGGCGCGGCGGCTGGACGGCCAGTGGCGGCGCTGTACAGCGCCTCGACCAGGGGCGCGGTGGGCGGCCATGCGGGCTCGGGCTCGGGCTCGGGCTCGGGCGATCCATTCGGCGCCGCGGCCGGCGGGGCGGCCGGGGAGCGCGCGGGGGCGCCCGCGGCCGGCGGGGCGGCGGCGGGCGTGGGGCCGGGCGGGAACGCGACGCTGCCCCTGCAGCTGTCCATGCGGAAGGCCTTTGCGTCCGTCACGGTGTAGCATCCCGGCGCCGCCGCCGCCGCCGCGCCTCCCGCCTCGCACTCGGCGAGCGACGGCGCGGCCAGGTACGCGGGGGGCGGCACGCCCGACGCCACGCGCGCCTCGGCCGCGCCGTCTGGCCCGTGCCGGTCGGCCCTCACGTGCCAATCCAGGGGAAGGCCGGCGCCCGCGCTCCAGTCCACGGTGATGTCGGTTCCGGGGAAGTCGACGTGGAAGCCGGCGGGAACGCCGGCGGACGGCTCCGCCCCGCCCACCCCGGCAGCCGCGTACGACTCGGGCCGGCTTGGCCACATAGTGACGTACAGGTCGGCGCCTCCGCCGCACATGTCCCACGAGACCCCTGTTATGGCTGGAAGCTGGCCGCCGCCGGCGCGGGCGGAGGGCTGCGCCTGCGACCCGGCGTGGGTCGCGCCTCCGCCTCCGCCTCCGCCTCCGCCTCCGCCTCCGCCTCCGCCTCCGCCAACGGCCGGGAGGCCCGGGGGCACGCCTATGCCCGCGTCGCCGGGCGCGGCGGGCGGCGGAGACGGCGCAACGGGCGGCGCAACGGGCGGCGCAACGGGCGGCGCAACGGGCGGCGCAACGGGCGGCGCAACGGGCGGCGCAACGGGCGGCGCAACGGGCGGCGCAACGGGCGGCGCAACGGGCGGCGCAACGGGCGGCGCGGAGGAGGGATCGACGAGCACCAGCGCGCTGTCGGAATGGCTAGGCGCGTCGGCCGCCGATTCGCGCGGTCCCCCGCCCCGGGCGTCAGCCGCGCTGGCCACACCAGGGGCGTCCGCGGCGCGAACCACAATGCCGCCCGGTGCCGACACGCCGCCGCGCAGCATCGAGTGCGAGTCGGAGACGGCCGGGGCGTCGTTGGCCGCGGCCGATGCGGGCCCGCCCTGGGCCGATGCGGGCCTGCTGACCAGGAGCGAGTGCGAGTCGGAGACGGCCGGGGCGTCGGCCGCGGCAGGTCCCGGCCTGGAAACGGGGACGGTCGACACGGGGCGGGTCGGGAGCGTTGGCGGGTCGACGGGGGGAATCACAATGGGATCGGTCGCCAGGCTTGCAGAGTCGGCCACGGTGGGGGCATCGCGGGCGTCCGGGGCCGCGACCCTGCCGGCGAGCGCCAAGTGGCCGTGCGACACGACAGGTGCCGAGCCGGCCGCCGAGGGGGCAATGGGGGCGGTTCCGCCTCGCAGTGCAGAGTGCGAGTCGGAGACAGTGGGGGCGTCGGGGGAGGGCGCGGCTACACGGTCGGCGAGCAGGGAGTGCGAGTCGGAGACGGCCGGGGCGTCGGCCGCGTCTGGGAGTAGGAAGCGTGGCAGTACGGCAAGCACGCCGGTCCGCGCGGTCGCGGCCGAGTCGGAAACGGCCGGGGCGTCAGGGGAGGGCGCGATGCCCCGGCCGGCGAGCAGCGAGTGCGAGTCGGAGATAGTGGGGGCGTCGGGGGAGGGCGCGATGCCCCGGCCGGCGAGCAGCGAGTGCGAGTCGGAGATAGTGGGGGCGTCGGGGGAGGGCGCGATGCCCCGGCCGGCGAGCAGCGAGTGCGAGTCGGAGACGGTGGGGGCGTCGGGGGAGGGCGCGATGCCCCGTCCGGCGAACGCCGAGTGGTCGTCGGCCGGCACTGGGGCCGAGCCGGCCGGCGGGGCCAGCATTCTGGCCGCGGCCGCAACCGAGTCGGAGACGGCCGGGGCGTCGGGGGCGGATGCGGCCGCATGTCCGACGAGCAGGGAGTGCGAGTCGGAGACGGCCGGGGCGTCGGGGGCGTCGGGGAGTAGGAAGCGTGGCAGTACGGCATGCACGCCGGTCCGCGCGGTCGCGGCCGAGTCGGAAACGGCCGGGGCGTCGGGGGCGGGCGCGATGCCACGGCCGGCAAGCGCCGAGTACGAGTCGGAGACTGTGGGGGCGTCGGGGGAGGATGGGGCCGCATGTCCGGCGAGCAGTGAATGCGAGTCGGAGACTGTGGGGGCGTCGGGGGAGGATGGGGCCGCGGCGCGGCCGGCGAGCGCCGAGTGGCCGTCGGCCGGTGCGGGGGCCGAGGCGGCCGGCGAGGCCAGCATGCCGGCAGCTGCCGCGGCCGAGTCGGAGACGGCCGGGGCGTCGGGGGCGGGTCCGACTTCTTGGCCGGCGAGCGCCGAGTACGAGTCGGAGACTGTGGGGGCGTCGGGGGCGGGCGCGGCCCCTTGGCCGGCGAGCGCCGAGTACGAGTCGGAGACTGTGGGGGCGTCGGGGGAGGCTGGGGCCGCGGCGCGGCCGGCGAGCAGTGAATGCGAATCCAGGACGGCCGGGGCGTCGGGGGTGGCGGGGGCTGCGGCGCGGCCGGCGAGCGCCGAGTGGCCGTCGGCCGGTGCGGGGGCCGAGCCGGCCGGCGGGGCCAGCATGCCGGCAGCTGCCGCGGCCGAGTCGGAGACGGCAGGGGTGTCGGGGGTAGGTCCGACTTTTTGGCCGGCAAGCGCCGAGTGCGAGTCGGAGACTGTGGGGGCGTCGGGGGTGGCGGGGGCTGCGGCGCGGCCGGCCAGGACGGCGTGCGAGTCCAGGACGGCGGGGGCGTCGGGGGTGGCGGGGGCTGCGGCGCGGCCGGCCAGGACGGCGTGCGAGTCCAGGACGGCGGGGGCGTCGGGGGTGGCGGCGATCCACCTGCCGGCGGGGGCAGAGTAGCCGTCGGCCGGTACGGGGGCCGAGGCGGCAGGTGATGCCAGCATGCCAGATGGGGTCGCGGCCGAGTCGGATGCGGCGGGCGCATCAGTCGCTAGCGCAAACTTTGACGACGCGGCCAAGTCGGAGTGGGCCGGCGCGTCGGCCGCGGCCGCGGAACGGCCGGCGAGCGCCGAGTGCGAGCCGGCCGCGGCCGGCGCGTCTGGGGCCGCGCGCGCGAGCCGGGCCGCGGGAGACGCGGCCGAGCCGGCCGCGGCCGGCGCGTCGGCGGCGAGAATTGCGGCCGAGCCGGCCGCGGCGCTGCGCGCGGCCGGCGCGTCGGCCGCGGCGGCCTGGCGCCCCGCAAGGACGGTCGCGTTGTCCGCGGCGGCCGGCGCGTCGGCCGCGCCCGATCCGAACGAGGGCGTAAACAGCTGGACGCGGGCGTTTCCGGTGTCGAGTACGGCGAGCATGCCGGCGGGGCCGCGGTACGCCACATCGTGGGGCGCGTCGAACATGCCGGGGCCCGCCCCCGCGGACCCAAACGACCCGATCAGGCCTCCGCCTGGGCCGTACGCCACGACGCGGTCGTTGCCAGTGTCGGCGACCAGTATGCGGCCCCGCGGGTCTGCCTCGACGCCGGCCGGCGCCGACAGGCCCTCCGCCCCGCCCAGCGTCAGGGCATGGGCTCCCGTCCGGTTGAACACCAGTACGCGGGCGCCGCCCGTGTCGGCGACGACTATGCGCCCTCGCCCGTCGACGGCGACGCCCTCGGGCGAGTCGAGGCCTCCGGGGACGCCCGCGACGCCGGGGCCGATCACCAGCGAGGGCGCGTAGTCGAACGCGGGCGCCGCGCCGAGGTCCCTCAGGCCCGGCCCCGTCATGGCAACCCCGCGCGGGTCGCCGTGCGGGACGCGGTCGAACACCCGCACGCGGTCGTTGCCAGTGTCGGCGACGGCGATGCGGCCGTCGGGGCCGACGTCGACGGCCATGGGAAAGTCGAACTCGCCGTGGCCGCCGAGCGTCAGCACGTGGACGCCGTACGCGCTGAACACCTTTACGCGGTGGTTGCCGGCGTCGGCCACGACGATGTCGCCGCCGGGGCCGGCCGCCACGCCCGACCCGGACGCCAGGTTGGCGTGCGCCGTGCCCCGCGCGCCGAACGTGCGCTCGTACGCGCCGCCGGGGCCGAACACCTGCACGCGGTCGTTGCCAGTGTCGGCGACAATGTACCGCCCCGCCGGGCCGGCGGCGAGCCCCTCCGGGAGGCCCAGGCGCCCGTCGCCAAAGGCGCGCATCGAGAACGTCCCCGCGTGCGCGCCGTCCCCGCCGAACACCTGGACGCGGTCGTTGAGCCTGTCGACGACGACAATGCGGCCGTCGGCGCCCACGTGCATGCCCCGCGGCTCGTTGAACTGCCCGTCGGCGGAGCCCAGGGTCCCAAACTGGTACAGCGGGGCGCCGCTGGCGCTAAAGACCGCCACCAGGTGGTCCCCCTGCCTCGCCAGCGCCCCGTCGCGAAGCGTCTCCCTCCCCGTGTCCGTCACGACGATTCTGCCCTGCAGGTCGATCGCCATGCTGGTTACGGTCCTCATGGGGGCGCCCCCGAACTCTCCCAGGACGCGGTCCCGCACCACCTCGCCGGACGGCCCGTGCAGCGCTATGCGGTTCTCGACGACCAGGCGGTCGCCGGCATCCCACTTTTTCCACACCGCCTGCGTGCGGCCCGCGGCGTCTATCGTCACGGGCCCCGCGAAAAAGCCCTCCCTCGAGGCCGTCCACTCGTGTGCCCCGGACGAGTTGAAGGCGTGCAGGCTCCGGCCGTCGGACGCGATTATCCGCCCCGCGCCGTCGGCCGCCACCCACAGCGGGCCGAGGCCGGAGGCGCGGCTCCACCCGGCGTGCGTTATCGTCGCCGTGTTCCCGCCCGACGAGTTGAGCACCTGGATGCGGGCGTTCCCCTCCTCGGCGACGACGATTCCGCCGCCCGGGGCGGCCGCAACGGCAAAGGGCCTGTCGAACTCGCCGGGCCCCGTTCCGCGCCGCCCGACGGCCGTGGCGTTGCCCGACTCGGGATCGACGACCAGGAGGCGGCTGTTGTACGTGTCGGCCACGGCAAGCCGGCCGTCGGGCAGCGTGGCGGCGCCGGACGGCCGGCTGAGCGACAGGACGGCCCCCCCGGCGTCCGTCCCGTTGTAGACCGACGCGACGTGCAGGGCGGGCGTCTCGAAGCGCTGCACCCGCATGCCGAGTACGTCTGCGACGACGACCGTGCCGTCGGGCCCCGCGCCTATGCCGGACGCCCGCTGGAACTCGCCGTCGGCCGAGCCGTGCCTGCCGATCGTGCCGACATGCGCGCCGGCCAGGGTGAACACCTCCACCTGGTGGTTCCGGGCGTCGACCAGGAAGATGCGGCCGAGCGGGTCGACGGCGACGTCCCGCATGTACGGCAGCACGGCGCCGGGCAGGCGCGTGTCGAAGGAGCGGGTATACGAGCCGTCGGGGCCGTACACGTGCACGCGCCCCACGGTCGCGTCGGCGACGACGATCTCCCCGTCTGGGCCGACGGCTACGTCGGTGGGGCCGACCAGGCTGTCGCTCCTGTACCTGCCCAGGGCGGTCCCGTCGAGGGCGGCGATGCGGGTGCCGTCGGCCTCGAACGCGACGACCCTGCTGTTGCCCGTGTCCGCCACTATGATGCGGCCGCGCCCATCGACGGCGACGGCCGTGGGCCCGCTCAGGGCCCCGCCGTCCCCCGCGGTGAGCACGTGGCGGCCGGCCGCGTCGAGCACCTGGACGCGGTCGTTTCCCGTGTCGGCGACGGCGATGCGGCCGGGCCACGGCGACCCCGCCGGCGCGACGGCAATGCCCATGGGCCGGTAGAACGAGCCGTTGCCGGCGCCCTTTAGCCCCGCGGCGAACACGGGGTTGCCCATGCGGTCGAACGCGAGAATCCGGTTGTGGTCGGCGTCGGCTACGAGCACCGCCCCGCCGGTGGCGTTGACGGCCACGTCCATTAGGCGCCTGGTAAACTCGCCCGCCGAGTCCGGCTGGTAGAGCGAGGCGATCCGCTCCCCCGACATGCCGAGTATGTCGACGCGGTTGTTTCCCGTGTCGGCTACGACGAGCGATGCGGCGGAGCCGGCCGCGCGCCCGATGGCCGCCCCCGGCGCCGCCCCGAGCGGCATGCCGAATCCGCCCACGCTGCACAGGTGCTCGCCGGCCGGCGAGAACCAGTGGACGCCGTCCCCGCTGCCGCCGCCGTTGCCGCCGGCGTCGGTCACCGCTATGGCGGCCCTGCCGCCGGACGGCCCGCAGCCGGCTGGCGCCGACTCGACGGCGGCGATGCCGTGCGGCCGCGACAGCCCCTGGCCGATCCCCCCAAAGGCGTGCAGCGCACGGCCCGCGCCGTCAAACACCTGGACGCGGTCGTTTCCCGTGTCGGCGACGTACACGCGGCCGTCCGGGCCCGCGGCCACGCCCGTCGGCCCGTCTAGCGCGACGTCCGCGCTGCCGGCGGAGAGCGTGCGGACGTGCGCATAGCCCGGCACGGCGAGCTCGACGACCCTGTCGTTGCCCGTGTCGGCGACGTACACGCTGCGGCCGCCGGGGCCTGCGGCCACGCCGGCCGGCGACGCAAAGTCCGTGCCGCCGGCCCCCGTTACGGTGCGCAGGTGGCCGCCGAGCGGGCCGAACACCTGGACGCGGTCGTTTCCCGTGTCGGCGACGACGATCGTCCCGTTGGCCCCGATGGCGACGGCGGCGGGCGAGTCCAGGTTCAGGCGCCCCGAGCCCGCGCTGCCGAACGAAAAGAGGTGCAGTGCGGTCGGGCTGAACACCTGCACGCAGTCGTTCTCCGTGTCGGCGACGACGATGCGGCCTTCCGGCGCGACGGCGACCCCGGCGGGGCGGGCGAACGCCCCCGCGTCGGTGCCCGTCGTAAAGTACTCCATGCCCCCGGCGGCGGAGGCGCGGATCGAGAGCGTGTGCACCGCGCCCGACCTGTTGTCCGCCGCGGCGACGTACCCGCCGTCGGTGAACGCCACGCCGCTCGCGTCCATGTCCAGCCTGTCGACGGGGGCGCCGCCCGCGCCGACCAGCACCACGCCGCCCCGCCCGTCTGCGACGACGGCCCTGCCGTGCGCGTCGACCGCCAGGGCGGCCGGCTCGGTGAACCCGTCCTTGCCGCCGCCGGCGACGGTGCGCAGGTGGCGCCCGTCCCCGTCCAGGACCTGTATGCGCCCGTTGCCAGTGTCCGCGACCCAGATGGTGCCGTTCGGGCCGGCCGTCACCCCGCCTGGCGAGTCGAACTGCCCCGGGCCGCTCCCGCGCGAGCCGATCTTTGTAATGCCCCACCCGCCGCCGCCGCCGCCGCCCTCTTCTTCCTCGACGGCAATGAACACCGCGTCGGCTCCGCTGTCGGAGACGAGGATGCGGCCGTCGAGGTCGGTGGCGATCCCCGACGGCAGGTCGAACCCGGCGCTCCCCGAGGGGTCTATGTCGGCAGCCATGTAATCCTCGGCGGTCTCGTTGTAGGCCAGGACGACTACTCGGCCCCCCTGCCCGCCGCCGCCGCTGCCGCCGCGGTCGGCCACCACGTACCGGTTGCGGCCGCCTTCGTCGCCGCCGTACAGCACCGCGCCCGCTGGATGCAGCTCGGCGCCGTGCTGCACAAGCTCGCACTCCCCGCCGGGCACCCCGGCAATCGCTATGTGGCCGCTGCCGTACGCGACGATCGCCGCGCCGTCGCCCTGCGCCGCCGACACGCCGCGCGGTTCCGAGGCCCCGGCGCATGCGGCGGCCATGCCGCGATCCTCGAGGGCGTCGGCCAGGACGAGCACGCGGTGGTTTACGGAGTCCGCGACCATTATGCGCCCGTCGGGGGCGACGGCCAGGCGGGCCGTGGTCGCGACAGCCCCGATCCCGAACGTGTCCACCAGGCTGAGCGTGTCGTCGTACACCCTGACGGTGCCGGCGCCGTAGCCGTCGCTGAGCAGTATTCTTCCGGACAGGTCAATGGCGACGGTCGGCCTGTACGCGTTGTGCATCGTCCCGCCGCCCACCATGATGTCTCCCTGGAACACCCCGATCCGCTCGTCGACGACGACGACGCGCCCGCTCGGGTCGGCCGCCACGTCCCGCATAACGCCAAAGGTGGCCGAGTCCCCCCCCACGGCGTACTTGTATGCGCCGTCGCTGCCGAATGCCAGCACGCGGGATGCCCCCGCCGTGGCGTCGCCCACAATGATGTCGCCGTCCGCGCCCGTCGCAATGCCGACTAAAGCGGTGAACCGCGCAGCGCTGTCCGGCCCCGCGGGCCCGAACGAAAAGGCGTGCGTGTAGTTTGGATGGAACACCGACACGCGGCCGTTGCCCCGGTCTGCGACGACGATGCGCCCGTCAGGATCGATGTCGACGTCGATCGGGCTGCGGAACTGCCCCTCGCCGTGGCCGTGCGTGCCGAACGTGTGCACATGGACGCCGCGCGAGTCGAGTACGACGATCCGGTGGTTTTCCGTGTCGGCGACGACGATCCTGCCGTCGGGGGCGGTGGCCGCGGCGCCCTCGGGGCTACGAAACCTGCCGTACTCGGCCCCGGCGTGCCCGAACTCGCCGGCGTACGACGCCGTAAAGGCCGGCGGCGCGGCCTGGACGGCCGGCGCCTGCGCGTACGCCGGCGGCAGGGGGCCGCCGCCGTGCCCGTGCCTAGCGCCCCACGGCGCGGCAGAGGCCACGGCCACGGCCGCGTCGTCGTACCACGCCAGGGGCGCGGCGTACCACGCCGGCGCGGCGGTGTGGTGCGCAGGGCCGCCGCCCCAGTCCACCCCGATCCCGCCCATGGCCAGGGCGGCGGCGTACGGCATAAAGAGTACGAGGCAGCACAGGACGGCTATGTCCCAGTCCCCGCCGGCGGAGCGCCGCCGGCCCGTCCCCTCTGCCCCATGTCGCGGCCCGCCCGCCTGCCCAGAGGGGCCCACGGCGGGAGGCGCCGCTCGGGGCTCGCATCCCCGCTCCGCGGGGCCGGGCCGCAAGGCGCGGCGAAGAGTCATGCTTGCCAGCACCCCGCGCCTCCCCCCCCCCCGCGTGCGCCGAGCGCCACATGCCTCGCATTATGACTCGCTGTGGCTAGCCAGCACTTGTATATAGCCGATCCACGCAATCCGCGCCCAGAGGGGCCGCGCGGGTGCGCAGGCCGGCAGGTCGGCAGGGGCCGCGGCGAGGAGGGGCGGAGGACGGGGCCGCGGCGGCGGGCAGCCGCCGGCACACCGTGCCCGACGCGGGCGGACGGCAAAAAGGCGAGCGCCGCGGCAGGCACGAACATGCCGCCCCGCGCCCACACGCAACCCCGGCCCCCACACGCCCAAATAGCGCCTTTACCATTCTGCCGAGCGTGGGCGCATACGCAGAATACCTAGGGCGGCTTCACAGTCTCGACGATCTTACAAGGGAACGGAAGGCCATGCTTTCCCGCATCTCTGGGCTGCGGGGCGGCCGGGACATTGCAGTGTTCGCCGCCGACCTCTCCGCACGGCATGCGCCCATCGGCATAGACCATACCGACATAGCCGCCGTCCAGGACCAGCTTGCAAACATGGCGGGCGACGGCATCGACATCGTGCTGGAAACCCCCGGCGGGCTCGGGGAGGCGGTCGAGTACATCGTAAGGATTGTTCGCGAAAAGTACGAGCGCGTCAGCGTGATCGTCCCAGGCTGTGCAAAAAGAGCGGGCACGATCCTTGCAATGGCCGGCGACGAGATACTCATGGGCCGCGCTTCGTCGCTGGGCCCGATCGACGGGCAGGTTCAGGCGGCCGGCGGCAGGCGGCTTTCCGCGGGCGCGCTTCTCGAGGGCATTGCGAAAATAAAGTCAGAGGCCGAAAGGGCAGGGCGCCTGACCCCGGCGTACATCCCCATCCTTCAGAACATAACCCCCGGCGAAATACAGGACTGCAAGGACATGCAAGCCCATTCCCGCCGCCTCGCGGCCGAGTGGCTCGCCGAGTACAACTTCAAGTCCCGTAACCGCCGCGGCGGCAGAAGGGCGGCCGCCGCGGAAGAGCTGCGCAGGCGGGCCGACGAGGCGGCATCCGCGCTGTGCTCCCGGTCCAGGTGGCTGACCCGCGACCGCTCGATCAAAATAAGGGACCTGGAAAAACTCGGCGTAAATGCCGTCAGCTACGACGACAGGGCGGAGCTCTCCGATGCCATAGCCAGGTACTATGCGCTCCTCAGGATCAGCTTTGAAGTGTCTTTCGCATACAAAATCTTCGAGACGCCAAGCTCCCAGACGTGCAGGTTTTTGGGCCCCGGCGGGGCGGCTCGTCCGCAACAGCGGCCCAGGGCGGACAAATCCAGGGCGGATGCAGCGTGCCCCAAACGCCAGGCAACGCCTGCCGCGCAGGCAAGCTGGACAAAGTGCGCCGCGAGTGATTCCGGCGCCGATCCTCCGGCCTGCCCAGCCCGCGGCGCGCGGATCCCGCCAAGGAAAATGCCCCCGGGACTAAAAGCCGTCGCGGGGCAAGGGGCGGCGCCCAGGATGCAGGGGCGCCGCGCGGCCGACCTTGAGTGCGTCGACGGCGCGATCCGCGCGCGCCCGGAACGTAGCCCGCCCCGTGGCGGCGCCCCGCACCCGGCCGACGCCCCGGGGGGCGGCATGGACGGGTGCTTTGACGGGCGGGCACTGGCCGAGACGCGCCTGCAGATCAGCGCGGCGGCCGAGACGATGCGCCTAGGCAGGGAGATCAGAGACATTGCGGAGGCGGTCATGTTTGTCCCGCCGCCGCCGCCGGTGCCGGTGCCGCCGGCCAGAACGGTGTCGGGCACCTAGGGGGCGGCGCCCGCCGCCCCCGCGGAACCGCGCCGCGCATCCCTGCGGCCGCCATTGCTCCCCGCACTGCGGCCGCAGCGCGCCCGGCGGGCGGCGGCGCGCCCGGCTGGCCGAGCGGCCGGCAGGCCGGCGCTCCCTTCTTCCATCCTCCCAACCCCGCGGCGCCGGGCGCGCCGCGCACACAGGTTAAATTACGGCCGCCCGTACGCCGGCGCGTGAAGGTAGGCGTCATCGGCGCGTCCGGCTATGTCGGCGGCGAGACGCTGCGCCTGCTCATCTCGCACCCCGAGGTCGAGGTCGGCGCCGTCACGTCGCGCCAGCACGCCGGCGAGTACCTGCACCGCGTCCACCCGAGCCTAAAGGGGTTCACCGACATTGTATTCTCCGAGCTCGACTACGACAGGCTCTCGGACAGGTGCGACCTCGTGTTCACGGCCGTCCCGCACGGCACGTCCACCGAGATAGTAAAGGCCCTGTACGACAGGGGCGTAAAGGTGATCGACCTGAGCGCGGACTACCGCCTGCACGACCCCGCCGACTACGACAGGTGGTACGGCTGGGAGCACCCCCACCCCGACTACCTGCCAAAGTCGGTGTTCGGCGTGCCCGAGCTGCACCGCGAGCAGATACGCGGCGCGCAGCTCGTGTCGTGCCCAGGGTGCATGGCCGTCACGTCGATCCTGGCGCTAGCCCCGCTCGTGCGCGAGGGCGCGATCAGCACCGAGCACATCATCGTCGACTCAAAGATCGGCTCGTCCGGGGCGGGGTCCGGCGCGGGCACGTCGCACGCGATGCGCGCCGGGGTAATCCGCCCGTACAAGCCGGCAAAGCACCGCCACACGGGCGAGATAGAGCAGGAGCTGAGCGAGGTCGCCGGCAAAAAGGTGCGCGTCTCGATGAGCCCCCACGCCGTCGACGTCGTGCGCGGCATACTATGCACCAACCACTCGTTCATGGCCGACCCCGAGGCGGGCGTCGGCGAAAAGGACGTGTGGAGGATGTACCGCGCCGCGTACGGCGAGGAAAAGTTCGTGAGGCTAATACGCGACAAAAAGGGCCTGTACAAGTTCCCCGACCCAAAGTTCGTCGTCGGCTCTAACTTTTGCGACATCGGCTTTGACATTGACGAGGACAACGGGAGGCTCGTCTCGCTGTCGGCCTCGGACAACCTCATGAAGGGCGCGGCCGGCTCGGCCGTGCAGAACATGAACGTCATGGCGGGGTTCGACGAGGACGCCGGCCTCCGGTACACCCCGCTTACCCCGGTGTAGGGCGCGATGATCGTCGTAAAGATCGGCGGCAGCGTCGTCGCCGGCCTCCACCCGTCGGCCGTCGACGACATCAGGGAGGTGGCCGCGTCCGAGGGGGCCATCGTCGTGCACGGCGGCGGAAAGGACGTCACGAGCGTGTGCGAGCAGATGGGCGTCGAGCCGCGGTTCGTCACGTCGCCCGGCGGCATCCGCAGCCGCTACACCGACGGGCGGACCGTCGAGATATTCGCCATGGTAATGGCCGGCCGCGTGCGCACGGGGATCGTCCGCATGCTGCAGGCGGCCGGCGTCAACGCCGTCGGCCTGTCGGGGATCGACGGCCGGACGATCGAGGCCGAGCGCAAGGCGCGGCTCGTGATCGTCAACGAGAGGGGGCGCAGGCAGGCCATCGACGGGGGGTACACGGGGAGGATACGGTCCGTCAACGCGGGGCTGCTCGGGTCGCTGCTCGGCGCGGGAATGGTCCCCGTGGTGTCCCCGGTCGCCATCGGGGCCGACAACGAGCTGCTCAACGTCGACGGCGACAGGGCGGCGGCGTACGTGGCCGGCGCGACGGGGGCGTCCCGCGTCCTGTTCGTCACGGACGTCGACGGGCTGCTCGACGGGTCCGGCGCGCTCGTCGAGTCGCTCACGAGGGGAGGCGCCGAGAGGGCGCGCGCCTCGGCCGGCCCCGGCATGGAGAAAAAGCTGCTCGCCGCCGGCGAGGCGCTCGGCATGGGCGTCGGCGAGGCGCTCATAGCGAACGGCTCGCGGCAAAGCCCTATATCGTCGGCCATTGCGCACGACCGGTGCACGGTGATACGCGGTGACTGAGGACGAGCGGATGGGGAACCTCTACCAGAGGTTTCCGGTGAGGGTGGCGAGGGCCGAGGGCGCGCGCGTGTGGGACGGCTCGGGAAAAGAGTACATCGACTGCATGGCGGGGTACGGGGTCGCGCTCGTCGGCCACCGCCACCCGGCGGTCGTCGCCGCCGCGAAGAGGCAGCTCGACACGGTCATTACGGTGCACCCGTCGCTGTACAGCGCCGAGCGCGAAGAGTTCCTCGAGCGGCTCGCCGCCGAGGCGCCGGCCGGCCTCGGGCAGGCGCACCTGAACAACAGCGGGGCCGAGGCGGCCGAGGCGGCCCTCAAGATGGCCCTCAAGTTTACCGGCCGCCGCAAGGTCGTGGCCATGCGCGGGGCGTACCACGGCAAGACCATGGGGGCCCTGTCGATGACGTTCGGCCCAAAGTACCGCAAGAGCTTTGAGCCGCTGATCGGCCCCGTCGAGTTCGTGCCGTTCGGCGACGCCGAAGCCCTGCGCGCCGCCGTCGGCCCGGGCACGGCCATGGTCATCGCCGAGCCCGTCCAGGGCGAGCGCGGCATCTACCCCGCGCCCGACGGGTTCCTGCGCGAGGCGCGCAGGGCGTGCGACGAGAGCGGCGCGGTCCTCGCGTTCGACGAGATCCAGTCCGGCCTCGGCCGCACGGGGCGCATGTGGGCCGCCGAGCACGACGGCGTCGCGCCCGACGTCATGTGCCTCGCAAAGGGGATTGCGGGAGGCGTGCCCATGGGCGCGACCCTCGCGAGGCCCGAGATACTCTCGAGCCTCGGCAGGGGCGAGCACACGTCGACGTTCGGGGGCAACCCGCTGTCGTGCGCGGCCGGCACGGCGACCCTCGGGGCCATACGCTCCGAGGGAATGGTCGGGAACGCGGCGCGCGTCGGCGCCGAGCTGATCGGCCGGCTAGAGCGCCTTCGGGAAAAGAGGCGCATCATACGCGAGGTGCGCGGGCGCGGCCTCATGATCGGGATCGAGATGCGCTTCGAGGTGCGCGACGTCCTGCTCGAGGCCATCAAGCGCGGCCTGCTGCTGCTGTACTCGGGGCGCAACATCGTGAGGCTCCTGCCGCCGCTCGTCCTCACGCGCGAGGATGCGGCTACCGTCGTCGACACGCTCGACGACGTGCTCGGCGCCGAGGAGAAAAAGAGGAAGGGAGTAGGCGGGAGCGGCGGGGCGGCGGGGGGCGGCGGCCAGGGCGGCGCATCGGCGGGCTGATCCGGCGATGGCGCGCGGCGGGAAGGCGGGGGGCGGCGGCGGCGGGGCGGCGGCCGGGCGGGGGGCGGACGGCCGCGACGAGGCGATCATTGCCGCGCTCGCCGGCGACGCGCGCATGCCGGTCGCAAGGATCGCCGAGAGGGTCGGCATGTCCGAGGCCGGGGCGCGCAGGCGGGTGTCCAAAATGGTCGCCGACGGGACCGTCAGGCTCACGGCCGAGCGCGGCGATGGGGGCGGCGCAAAGGCCATCGTCCTCGTCTCGGCCGAGTCGGCATCGGACATTTCAAAGATATCGGCGTCGCTCGGCGCCCTCGCCGCCAGCAGCAGCAGTAGCGGCGGCGGCGGGGGCGGAAGGGGCGCGGCGGCCGGGGGCCGCACCGGGCGGCAGCGGCGGGGCGGCGGGCGGGCCGGGAGCGGGCGGGGGGCCGGCTCGTGGCGCGCGACGACGGCAAAGATATACGAGATCACGGGCCAGCACGACATTGCCATCATTATGAGCGCGGCCGGAATCGACCAGATCAACGAGACGATCGACACCGTGAGGAGGGTGCCCGGCGTGACGGACACGAACACCGTGATCATACTGAGGACGGTCGCCTGACAAGGGGCGCGCCGCGAACCGCGCCCCTCGCCGTAGTGGCACCGGCGCCGGCGGGCGCACGCGGCCGGCCGGGCGGCCGCCCGGCCGGCAAAAAGCGTCTCTCGGTCTGCGCTTTTCGCGCCAAAAAGGCGGAATCAGCACCATGCGCGCCAAAATGCGACGCAAACGGCCCTGTGTACTGGGGTTGTTTTATAGGGGGCGCCCGGCCCGCGCCGCCCGTGTCGGACTACAGCAGGCACGCGCGCGCGTACAACTCGGAGGGGGGCGGCGCCGCCGTCGGGAGGCGCGTGCGGATACTCGACAGCACGCTGCGCGAGGGCGAGCAGCACCCCGGCGTGTCGTTCACGAACAAGCAGCGCATACAGATCGCCTGGCTGCTGGACTACTTTGGCGTCGACCAGATAGAGATCTCGCCGGTCATATCTCCGGACCACGAGGCGGCGACCAGGGAGATAATAGGGCAGTCGCTGTCGGCCGACATCGTAGCCCACGGCCGGGCCCTCAGGGGGGACATTGACGTGTCGCGCAGGTGCGGCGCCGAGTGGGTCGCCGCGTACCTCGGCGTCTCCGACGTCCACCTCAGGGACAAGCTGCGGATAGGCAGGGACGAGGCCGTGCGCAGGGCCGTCGAGACGGTCGAGTACGCAAAGGCGCACGGAATGAAGATACGGTTTACGGTCGAGGACGGCAGCAGGGCGGACCCCGAGTTCCTCGTCTCGGTGTGCAGGGCGATCGAGGAGGCGGGGGCCGACCGCATCAGCCTCCCCGACACGGTCGGCGCCCTGAGCCCCGCCGGCATGCGGGCGTTCGTCGGGAGGGTGCGCGCCGCCGTCGGCGTCCCGCTCGACGCGCACGTGCACAACGACATGGGCCTGGCCGTGGCCAACGCCCTTGCGGCGGCCGACGCCGGCGCCGACCAGGTGCACACGACGATCGACGGGATCGGCGAGCGGACGGGCATACCGCCGCTCGCCGAGGTGGCAGTGGCCCTGCACTACCTGTACGGGTCCCCCAACGACTTTAGGCTGGACATGCTGCAGGACATGTCCAGGACCGTGGCCGAGTACACGTCGATGCCGACGCCGGCGTCCAAGCCGGTCGTCGGCGCGTCGGCGTACAAGCACAAGGCGGGCACGCACCTGGCCGCCGTCCTGCGCAACCCCGCCGCGTACGAGCCCGTGCCGCCGCGGGACGTCGGCAACGCGCGCCGCATCGTGTTCGGCGAGCTGGCCGGCAGGACGGGCGCGTCGTACCTCATGGCGCTGCTCGGGCTGGACGCGTCCGACGGGCGGCAGGCGGCCGGCGTGGCCGCCGGCCTAAAGGACCTCCGCATGGGCGACCTGCTGGAGATACCGCTTGACGACAGGATCGCAAGGAAAATAACGGGCCGGCGGCGCGGCGGGCGCGCAGGGGAGCGAGGTGCCGGTGGCAAAGTGTGACGAGTGCGACGGTGGGATACCCGTGCCCGACGACGCCCTCAGCGGCGAGATCGTGACGTGCCCCGAGTGCGGCGCGGGCTTTGAGCTCGCCGCGTCGGGCGGCGCGGGGTTTACGCTCAAGCCGGCCGACACGGTCGGCGAGGACTGGGGGCAGTGACGGCGCACGGCGGCGCGGGCCGCGCCGGCGCACGGAACCGGCTCGTGACCGTCCTGCACGACACGATCAGGTGGGAGGAAAAGGCCCTTGCCGGCGCGGGCGCGAGGGCCGGCGCCGAGGTGCGCATGGTCGACTGCCGCGGCCTGGCCGTCGACCTCGACTCGGGGCGGCTGCCCGGGGCGGGCAAAGGCGGCGGCGCGGCCGCGGTCGACCCGTCCGAGTACGGGACCGTCCTGCAGCGCTGCGTGAGCTACTACCGCAGCGTCCACTCGACGGCGGCCCTCGAGGGCGTCGGCGCCGCGGTCGTCAACCCGATGTCGGCCGGCGTCATGGCCGGCAACAAGCTGTACGCGCACGCCCTCCTTTCGAGGGCCGGCGTGCCGACCCCCGACGCGGCCGTCGCGTTCTCGGCGCGGGCGGCCCTCGAGGCGCTCGGCCGGCGCGGCTACCCTGCCGTCATCAAGCCGACCGTCGGCAGCTGGGGCAGGATGGTCTCGAGGCTGCCCGACGCCGAGGCGGCCGCGGGAATACTCGCAATGCGCGAGTCCATGTACCCGCTGTACCACGTCCACTACCTCGAAGAGCTCGTCGAGCGCCCGCCGCGCGACATTCGGGTAATCATGGTCGGCGACAGGGCCGCGGCGGCCATATACCGCTACTCGGGGGACGGCGCGTGGAAGACGAACACGGCCCTCGGGGGCAGGGCCGAGCCGTGCCCCGTCTCGGCCGAGCTCGAAGAGCTGTGCATACGCGCAAAGGACGCCGTCGGCGGCGAGATAGTCGGCGTCGACCTCATGGAGGACGCGAGGCGCGGCTACGTCGTCCACGAGGTCAACAACACGACCGAGTTCAAGAACACGACGAGGGTGTGCGGCGTCGACATTGCGGCGATGATGGTCGAGTACGCAGCCGGCCGGCGGCGGGGCTGAGGGGGAGAGGGGGTTGGACGTGCCGCTCGCATCCTCGCCGAGGTTCGCCGTAAAGCTCCTCGAAAAGGCGCTGCGCCTGTACACGCCGTCCCTGTCGGAGAGGCCGCTCGCCGAGTTCCTGGCCGACAAGTGCGACGACCTCGGGTTCGAGGGGATACGGATAGACGACGCCGGCAACCTGATCGCGACAAAGGGGTCGGGCCGGCCGACGACGATGCTGTGCGGCCACATGGACGTCGTCCCCGGCAGGATCAGGGTGCGCAGGGACGGCGACACGCTGTACGGCCGCGGCGCGTCCGACGCAAAGGCGCCGCTCATGGCCATGCTGCTCGCCGCCGCCAGCGCCGGCGAGGACACCGGAAAGGTCGTGTTCGTCGGCGCGGTCGACGAGGAGGGCAACGCGACGGGGATCAAGCACCTGGCGAGCGAGGGCGGCCTGGACGTGGACTATGCCGTGTTCGGCGAGCCGAGCGGCCTGACGAGCGTCACGATAGCGTACAAGGGGAGGCTGGCGATCAGCCTGCGCGTGAGCGCCGCGGACAGCTCGCACGCGAGCGCGCCGTGGCTCTCAAAGAACGCCATAGAGGAGGCCGTGCGGTTCTGCTCCGCCATCAAGGCCGAGATCGAGGGAGAGGAGGGGCCGGCCCCCGGGGCGAGCCGCGCCGCGGCCCTTACGGCGACCGTCACAAGGATAGCCGGCGGGACGAGCCACAACGTGACGCCGATGGAGTGCGAGGCGACGATCGACATGCGCGTGCCCGTCGGCACCGGCTGCAAGGACGTCGAGGAGAGGGTGTCGCGGGTCGTAAAGGCGGTCTCGGCCGAGCGCGGCGTCGACGCGTTCTACTCGATACTCGACGAGACCGAGGCGTTCGAGGCGCCGCACGACTCGCCGCTCGTGCGCGCGTTCAACCTCGGCGTGCGGGACGTAAAGGGGGAGAGGCCGCGCCTCATACGCAAGACGGGGACGGGCGACATGAACGTGATCGGCAACCGCATGAGCATACCGGTCGTCACGTACGGGCCAGGCGACCCCCACAAGGCGCACACGGTGAACGAGTCCGTCTCGATCGCCGAGTACCTGGACGGGATCGAGGTGATCAGGCGCACGCTGCGGCACATCAAGAGGCTGCACGACAACAGGGCCCTCAGGGCTAGGGCCGCCGGGAGGGCCGCCGCGGGCGGGGGCGGCGGCGCCGCGGGCGGGGGCGGGGGCGGCGGCGGCGGCGCGGCCGCCGCATGACCCTCTGGTTCGTCGGCGCCGGCGTGTCCGGCGCCGGGACGCTGACAGGCGAGGCGCGCGCGGCCATATCCGGCGCGGCCGCCGTGTACGCCGAGCGGTTCACGAGCCCGTGGCCCGCCGGGGCCGAGGCCGAGGTATCGCGGCTCGCCGGCGGGCGCCTGGTGTGGGCGCGCAGGTGGATGGTCGAGGACGGCGCCGAGATACTGCGCAGGGCCGGCGCCGGCGGCGGGGACGTCGCCGTCGTCTCGTATGGCGACCCGTACGCGGCGACGACGCACACCGAGCTGCGCGTGCGCGCCGCCCGGGCCGGCGTGCCGACCAGGACGGCGCACGGCGCGTCGGCCCTCACCGCCATAGTCGGCGAGTGCGGGCTGCACCACTACAAGGTCGGCCGCGTCGCGACCGTAATGCGCGGGGCCGGCGCGGCCGCCTCGACGTACCGCGTGCTGCGCGCCGGCGCCGCGGCCGGCAGCCACACCGTCCTGCTGCTAGAGTACGACGAGGAGGGCGGCGGGTTCTTTCTGGGCCCCGGCCGGGCCATGGACCTGCTCGCCGAGGCCGACGCCGGCGAGCAGTGGCGCGGCGCGTTCGGCGAGTCGACGTACGCCGTGGTGGCCTCGAGGGTCGGCCTGCCCGACCAGGCCGTCGCCGCCGGCAGGGTCGGATCGCTGCGCGGCAGGGACTTTGGAAGGCCGCCGCACGCGATCGTCGTGCCCGGCTCGCTGCACTTTACAGAGGCCGACGCGCTCGCCGCCCTGGCCGACTGCGCCGACCCGCCGGAGGGGAACACGGAGAGGCTGGCGAGCGTGTCGCGCAGGATGGTCGAGAGGTACGTGCCGGCCGTGAGGGAGGCGATGCGCGCGCTGGGCCGTGGCGGCGGGGAGGGCGGCGTGCCCCGCCGCGCCGAGATACTAGACAACGCGGGGCGCTACCTGGACGACGCCCTCTACTTTCTCGAGAGGGGCGACGAGGAGGTGGCGGTCCTGTGCGCGGGGTACGCCGACGGCCTGGTCGACGCGCTGCGCATCGCGGCGGGGCTCGAGCCCGGCGGGGCGGGCGAAGGGGGAAGCGGTGGCGGGGCGGCGGGCGGCGCAGGGGCGTAGCCCCGGCTGCCGGCCCCAGGAGCCGGCGCCGGGCGCGCATCCCGCGCCCGTCCCCTGGCGGCCCCGCCCATTGTTCTGTGCCCCGGCCGCAGGGATTGCGGCAGGTCGTCCAGCCGCGCCGGATGTGCGCCGCAGTGCCCGCAGGGGCGCCGCCCGCCCCGGGCGGCCCGGCCGGGGAAGGGGGCGGAAGCGCCCAAAGATCGCCAGTCCGCCGTGCCCGTGCGGATCGCGGCTCAGGGGCGCCCCGCCGCCTCGCGGCCCTGCAGTCGGCTGTTCGCGGCTGATCGCCGACTAGTCGGATGGGCATCGGCCGTGAAATACCGCAGGGGGGCCGAAAGTTAGGCCGTGACCACATGCCTGAAACGACGCACGGTGGGCCACAGACAACCGCCGCGACATCGCTTGAGATATCGCCGCCGCCCCGCCGTGGCGCATGGAGGCAAGAGGCGGTTGAGCTGTACGATGCAGGCACTATCCAACGGCAGGGCGCACCGGAGCATCCGCGAGCATCCGCCCCACACGAACACCGTTGCCGCCGCCGCGGGGCTGGGCGAGACGACGGGCGTCGGCCCCATCGGCTACGTGGCGCGGCGGGGCGGCTACGACGCCGCGGAGTGCATGCGGAAGGCGGCGGAGGACGGCAAGGCGGTGTTCCACAAGCCGAGCGGGGACGGCCACAGGGAGTACGACGTCTACCGCCTCACGGCCAAGGGGAGCAGGGCGGCCGAAAGGTGCTTTCGGGGAGCTGTTCAGGGGCCGGAAAGCGTGCAGGGATGCGGCCCAGATACACGGCCCGGCGCTAAAAGCCAGCCGTGATCGGCGGCCCCTGCGGGGCGGGCGTCCAGGGCGGGGGCAGCACTGCCTTCAGCGGCGACCGCATGGCGGCGCCAGGCGCAGCGAGCCGCAATAATAGGACGGCCGCGGCAAAAGATGGTCGCATGCACTCCCATCGGCGGGCCGCCGCCCCGCAGGGTCGTCGACTACGGCCGCCTTTTAGCTGCATTCTCGCACTTTGATGTCGGGCTGCGCCCCGTGCGGAGCCTTCGCCTCGGCCGCGCCGCGGCCGCCGCCAGTCAGTGGCCGTATTTCTCCACACGCCCCTCGCCCATCCGTTCAAGCAGGTAGTTGACGAGCCTCTTCAGGGATGCCCCGCTAGCCCTGATCTGCGGCACTATTGTAAGTCTGTAGCCGTCCAATACCCATATGTCGTATGACGATCCGTCCGTGTAGTCAACAAGAGACAGATGTATGTGGGGGTTTACGTGATACGCGCTGATGGAACTGTCGGGCATTTTTGCAATCATGTCCACGTAGCGCTGGTTTATTTCTTTGTTTTTGAATATTTGCCTGGCGAACCTTATCACCGTCGGCTCCACCTCGCCGGCTTCCGCGCTCTTGGCGCTTGCCTCTATAAGCCCGTTGCGCTCAAGCGACACGGCAAGCGCCTTTGGGATCACGGTCCTGAACAAGATGCCGGCCCCGACCGACGCCGAAAAGCGGCAGTCCCTGGCGATGGTGCCCCGGGCCGCAACGGAGGCGCCGAGCCTGCTGTCCACCCGCGCGATGTATCGCACCGTGATAGCGGCCCGCTCCCCCTTGCCCAGCTCCCTGAAGAAGGCGGCGCGCGGCACGGACGTGATCCTCACGTTTGACTCAAGCGCGCCCGCGCCCTGCCGGCAGCCCTTTGTAGAGCCGTACGTTATGGCCACGTCGTGCCCCAGCGACTCTACGCCGCCAAGCGCGCCCGCCATGTCCCCGCCGGTCAGGAACAGGCGCGATATGTCGGGGGAGTACTTGGATACGAACGCCGCGAAAATTCCCGCGAATTCGGCCGACGTGCAGTCGCTTACCGCGCAGTGGTGGCCGGGGCTGTCCGGAATTTCCGCTACGGCGATCCTGAGGCGGGCGGCGCGCGGCTCGGGCGGCCTTCCGCGCTTCTCAAGGGCCAGTACCGTCTTGTCCCCCAGTTTTTTCGTCTCGAGTTTGTACGGCTTGGGCGTCCACCGCCCTAGCGCGCCGGACAGGTTGTCAGACCTCAGCACAAGCGCGTTGATCCGGGCTTTTGCGCCGTCGACCATGTCTTCGACGGTTCGGACCATCGCGCCATAGTCCTGCCTGCTCTCGTACAATGCGCTTTGGTGCTCGGCCAGGCCGTCGAGCCGATTGCGCCGTCCCGCGCCGCCGCCGACCGCGCGCAGCCGTCCCGCGCGATGCCGCCCTGCAGGGCGGTGGCCAAGCAAGAGCTGCCCGCCGCCGCTGCCCGTTCGATTGCCGCCGCTGCCCGCGCCGCCGACCATGGGCACCGGATCGCGCCGCCCGTTATAACTGCGCGCAGCCAAGCGGCATGCTCGCATGCTGTCCCGCCTCCGTCCCCGTCCCCTAGCATGCGGCCGCGCCCCGGCGAGCCGCGCACGAGTTAAACGGGGGCCGCCCCGCCCCCGGCGCGTGAAGCCGGCCGACATGGCGGCCCTCAGGGCCCTGTACGCGTCGTCGATCGACGGGTCTGACCCCGCCGGGGGGGCCGCGGCCGCCGCGGGCGGCTGGATCGGGCGCGGCGAGGCCGAGGCCCGGCTCGCCGCCCTGGAGGAGGCCGGCGCGGCCGAGCGACGGGGGGGCCGGTGGTCGCTCACCGAGGTCGGCCGCGGCTCGCTCGCTGTCGTGCTCGCCGGCGGCGTCTTTGACATCATACACCCGGGCCACATACACACGCTCGAGGCGGCTCGGCGGCTCGGCGACATGCTCGTCGTCGTCGTCGCGACCGACGCGACTGCGGGCAGGATGAAGCGGCGCGCGCCGCTGCACTGCCAGGAACAGAGGCGCGGCCTGGTCGCGTCGCTGTCGGCCGTCGACGTGTGCCTCGTCGGCGACGAGGGCGACATATTCCGCACCGTCGACAGGGTAAGGCCGCAGGTCATCGCCCTCGGGTACGACCAGGCGCACCAGGAAAAGTCCATCATGGACGGCTGCAGGAGGATCGGCCTGGACGCGAGGATCGCGCGCCTCCAGTCGCCCGTCCCCGAGATATCCAGCTCTAGGATAGAGGAGCAGTACGGCAGCGCGCTGCACGGGACGTAGGGCGCCGCGCGGCGGCGGCGGCGGCGGCGGCGCTACGGCGCAGACGTCGCCGCCGCCGGCTCCTCGGCGGGCGTCATCGAGGCGTCGTCGCCGATGCGGGGCGCTACGGCGCAGACGTCGCCGCCGCCGGCTCCAGCCCCGCGGGATCGACGGGCATCCGCACGGACACGGGCGAGCCGTCGCGCAGCCCGGCCGCCTCCCTGATGCACACCCTCGATATGACCTCGACTATATCCGGATCGTGGTGCGTGCGCTCGAGCCGCACCACATGGCAGCCGTCCAGTCCGTTGACCGAGGCGGCAAAGCACCGGACCCACCCGTACGTCCGGCGCCCGTCCGAGAACCCGCCGACCAGGGCGCCGCCGCCCGCCGAGCCCAGGCGCTCGGCGGTCATGGCGTGGTGGGGCCGGTCGAGGCGGACGTTGAGCGTGCCCGGAAACGGCACGTACCCCACGGCGTCCCGGAACTGCCTCGTGTACCCGTCGAGCGACATGTAGTACGCGCCCTCGCCCATCCCCGACACCAGCGTGCCCTCGAGCACAATGTCCGCCGGCTGCGACTCGATGTCGCCCCTGAGCATTGCCGAGACCCGCTCCAGCTCGGCGTACCCGCGCGCCGTGATGCGCACCGGCGAGCCGCCGCGCCGCGCCGCCCTCCGCTCGATGAACCCGCCGGCCTCTAGCTGCGCCAGGTGGCTCGAGGCGGTCTGCTGCGACCTGCCGATCGCCCGGGCGAGGTCGACGGTCGTCACGGGGACAAAGCCGCGCCGCGCCCCGCAAGAGAGGAGGTGGGCAAGCGTCCGAAGATGCTGCACCCGCAGGTCGTCCGCCACCTATGAAACCCCCCGGTGGGCGCAAGGCGAGCCGCTGTTCCGTGTCATGCGATCGAGGGCCGGTTCAACTAGGATATACCCAGCTCGTTGAACGTCTTGAGGTCGATCCCGCCGGGGTTGGTAAGCTTTGCTACCCTGTGGCCGACAATGCATCCGACGCCGGCCGCCTTTGACGCGTCGAGTAGGCGCTGTGTGATAATGCCGTCGAGCACCAGGTGCTTGATGCCCGACTGCCCCTCCATCTTTGCGACAAGCTCGCTGATCGGTATGCGGAACGCCTCGTTGCCGGCCTCGTCGAGGGCGACGGCCTCCAGGGACTCGTTAATGCTCTGGTAGACTGGCCGGGCAACCTCGGCGAGCGCGGCGTCGCCCGGCGAGGGCTCGCGCGCGGCGCCGTCCTGCGCGCCGCGGTCCTGGTAGTCACGGCCGCGGTCCCTGTCGCGGTCGCGGTCGCGGTCGCGGTCCTGGTAGTCACGGCCGCGGTCCCTGTCTCTGTCGCGGTCCTGGTAGTCACGGCCGCGGTCCCTGTCTCTGTCGCGGTCCTGGTAGTCACGGCCGCGGTCCCTGTCTCTGTCGCGGTCCCTGTCGCGGTCGCGCCCGCGGCCCCGGTCCCTGTAGTCGCGGTCGCGCCCGCGGCCCCTGCCGCGGTCGCGGTCCTGGTAGTCCCGGCCGCGGTCCCTGTCGCGGTCGCGGTCCCTGTCGCGGTCGCGGTCGCGCCCTGCGCCGCCGCCCTGCGGCTCCTGCTCCGCGGCCTGGCCGGCGCCGCCTCCGCCCGGCGCCTGCCCCCTGCCGCCGCGCTGTATCTCGTCGGCCACGGGATCGAGTATCTCCGAGACCCTCTGCGGGGTCATTTCCTCGACCTCGATTCCGGGGTCGGCGCGTATCTCGTAGTCGACGCGCACGAGCGACTTTAGCTCGCGCAGGATGAACCCGCCAGCGCGGTCGCCGTCCATGAACGCCACGATCGTCTCCTTTGACCTGCACAGGTCCTTTATCGACTCGTCGATGCGGGCCCCCTCGATCGCGATCGCGTTGCCGTACCCGGCGCGCAGCAGGTTGATCACGTCGGCCCTGCCCTCCACGAGTATGATCCACGGCGAGGAGTGTATGTCCGAGCTGCACGTAAGCTTTGACTTGCCGTACGTCTGGAGCTTGCCGGCGGCCACCTCGTGGACGTCCTTTAGCATTGTGTCGCCCTCGCTGATCGTCTTGGTCGCCCACTTGCGGCGTATCTCCTTTGCGCGCTTGACAATGTCCTCCTTCTTGGCGGCCCTGACGTCGTCGATCGCGTCTAGCTTGAACGAGCAGTCGAACGGGCCGACCTTGTCAATGCTCTCAATGGCCGCCGCAATGAGCGCCGACGTGTCGATGTCGGTGCTCATCGGGATGAGGACGTCGCCGGACGTCGTGTTCGACGTCGTGCGCGCGTTGACCTCTATGCGGCCGATCTTTGAGACGCGCTGCAGCTCGTTGAGGTTCATCTCGGGGCCGAGCAGGCCCTCGGTCTGCCCGAAGATGGCCCCAATGAGGTCAGCCCGCTCTACGAGGCCGTCGACATTGTACGATAGCTTGACGTGATACTTGACGATGCCCGACTGCGGCATTCTCCACTCATCTCCTTAACCATGATGGCCGGGCCGCCCCACCCGCCGTATAATAGTGTAGCGAGCGGCGCGATCGGGCGGGCAGGGGCGGCGCCGGGGGGCGGCGGGCGGGGCCGGGCGTGCCGCAGCGCAGCCCGTGCCAAGGGGCGGCGGGGGCGGAGACCGGACTAGCGGGGAGGAGTGCAGGCGGCGGGCGGCGCCGACTTCGTCATCGTCGACGGACTACGCGACATGCGGGGAGGAGTGCAGGGCGGCGGGAAGAGGGACTGGGCCTGGCGGCCCGCGGCCTCGCGGCCTCGCGGCGGCTGGGCCGCAGGGGCGGAACGGGAGGAGGGCGCAGGGGCAGGGCGGCTGGGCAGGGCGGGGGCCGGGGCTGGGCAGGCCGCCCTGCCGCCGGCGCCGCCGGCGCCAGCGCCAGCGGCGCGCCGATCGATCCCGCGCGGGCGGGGCCGCGGAAGGAGTGGGCGGGGCCGCGGTCCACTGCGCGCGCAAAAAGGAAAGAAGCGGAGCCGAGCCTACTCGGTGCTGAACGAGTGGCCGCAAGAGCAGGACTTTGTGACGTTGGGGTTGTTGATCTTAAAGCCCGAGCCCATGAGGCTCTCGATGTAGTCGACGTTGGCGCCCTTGAGGTGGTCCTGGCTGCAGCTGTCGATGAGCAGCTTTACGCCGCTCTCCTCAATGACCATGTCGTCCTCCTCCGCCTTTGTCTCAAAGCCCATGCCGTACGAGAGCCCGGAGCAACCGCCCCCCTGCACGTACACGCGCAGGTACTCGGGCTTTTCCTTCTCCTCGGCCATGAACTCCCTGATCTTCTCGACCGCCTTTGGGGTGATCGTGACGATCTTTTCGACCTGTGTCGTTTCCATGGGGCGGGACGCTCGCCGAGTTATAATAGTCTTTTGGGCTGCCGCGCGGCGGCCGCGCCCCGGCTGCGGCCGGGCGGGCGGGAGGGCGCGCGGGCCCGGCACGGGGCTGATCCGGCCGCGCGCATGCGCTAGTCACATCCCGATTGCAACCGCGCGGGCCCGGCGCAGCCAGGTAGGCGCGGCGGGTCACTTTTTGGACTTTGCGAGGAACGCCTTCATGAGGGCCTCGCGGTCGGGGTGGGTGAACGAGTTGCGCCAGGCGAGCAGCTCTATGCTCAGTCCCGTCTCGAGGTCGGCGTTGCGGCCGCTGTTGATGGCGATCTTTGACATGCGCACGCCCATCCCCGAGTTGGCCGCGATCTTTGATGCGAGCTTGGTCGCCTCGGCCAAGAGGTCGGCCGCGGGGTGCACCGAGTTGACGAGCCCCATCCGCTCGGCCTCGGCGGCCGACACCATGCGGCCCGTGTACACGAGCTCCTTGGCCCTTGCAATGCCCACTATCCGCATGAGGCGCTGCGTGCCGCCCCACCCGGGCGGTATGCCTATCGTCACCTCGGGCTGGCCGAGCCGGGCCGTGTCGGCCGCCATCCTCACGTCGCACGACATGGCCACCTCGCAGCCGCCGCCGAGGGCGAACCCGTTGACGACGGCGATCGTCGGCTGCGGCAGGGACTCGATCGTGGCCGTGACCCTCTGGCCGAGCTTTGCGTACTCGACCGACTCGTCGGCCGATATCCTCGACATGTAGTCGATGTCGGCGCCGGCCGAGAACGCCTTTTCCCCCTCGCCGGTGAGCAGGACGGCCTTTACGTCGTCCCTGCCGGCAATGTCCGTAAACGCGTCGATCAGCCCGGTGGCGACCTCGACGTTCATCGCGTTGAGCTTGTCGGGGCGGTTTATCTTGACGGTGCAGATTCCGCCGTCGGTCGTGGTGGTGACGCTGGGCATCTCTTGGGCGGCCGGGCCAACGGGAGCCTTAAAGAGGTATCGCGGGCGGGCCGCGGAAGGGGCAAGCGGCAGGCCCGGAGCGGCGCCCGCGGCGGCGGGACGGGGGTGGCCGCGGCGCATGGGATGCGCGGCGCCCGTCCCGTTGGGCGCCGCCGCATCGGGCGAGCCCGCGACGGCGTGGGGCGGATCATGGACAACCCCGAGTCGCACGCCGTGACGCGGATCGGCGGCGGCGGGCTCCCGCCGCCCACCCCCCGCGCCGTCGTCGGCCCCGCTGCCCGACGGCAGCGGCCGCCGGCTCGGCGCGGCGCCGTCCGAGCCGCCGGCGACGAGATCGGCGACGAGGAGGAGGAGGATCGCATTGCGGGCGGCCGGGAGTAGAAGCTGCGGCGCGTGCGCATAGGCGCTCGCCAGCTGCAAGAGGCGGCGGGCTCAGCTCTCCATTCAGACGCGCACCCGATCGGGGCCGGCATCCCTACGGGCACGGGGCGCCCGGCCGAGGGCCATGCTGGCTGCGGAAAGGGTGCCGAGCTTGGCGGCTCGCTGCCGCAGGTGCGCCCACCCGGGGCAGACATCTTCGCGGCCATGGGCAAGTCAGCCTAGGCAATTGCCGCACGGGATACGGCCATCGGGCTGTGCGAGTACGGAAGGGCGTTGCGCGCGCCGCGCCCCCGCTACACATCCCCCACTCGCGCCCGCTGGCCACCACAGTGCACTCGCACAACGCCGGCGTGCACCCTTCGTCCCCTGCAGTGCAACCCCTGCGTTGGGGCTCCGTACGCCTCGCCCGTGCCAGCCTTGCCGCCGACACCCCGACGCAGCGGGCCTTTTTTGCCTGCCGGTCCACGGGTTGGAACCGCGGCCCTTTCCGCAGGCCACGGCCCGATGCCCATGCCGAGCACCGCATCGCACAAGGCGAGCGTGTGCGCACCGCGGGACGGACTTGCCATCGAACGCCGCCGCGAGCGCATGCGCGCCGATCTTTTCACGGGGTAGAACGCGGGCCGCCGCGCCGAACGCGCTTGAGCCTTCCGCGCCATGCGCGAACGCCAGCACTGCGCGGGCAGGGGCCGGCAGAGCTCGCAACGATCTGCCGCCCGGCCATGCGCGGCGGTTGCGCGGTGCCCGCCCCGCCGCCGCGGCCACAAGCGGCCCGCCGATCATGTTTGCGGCCAGCATTGGGCACCCGCCTCATGTTGCGGCATCTCGACTCCCCGTCCCGCGCGCGCGTCGTGTGGCGCGTTGCCCAAAGTCCTGATCTGTGCGCGGCTCTGCGGCATGCACTCGGGCTTTGCCCGCTTTTGTGCCCGAGGGCTGCTCCGCCGAGCGTGCCGGAGCCTGCGCGGCAGCGTGGCCCGGCGGCGAGGATTGACGGGCGGGCCGCGGCGAGGATGGGGCAGAGGAAGGAGCAGATGCGGCGAGGAGCGGCCGCGGCGGCTGGCCTTGCAGGCGGGGCCGCGGACGGCGCCTGCCGGTGGCCGGTGCGCCGTTCGCCCAGATGTGCCGAGTCGAGGCGGGAGCCGCCGGCACGATCAGCGAGCAAGCAGGCGACACAGGCGCGGGAAGCGGAGAGCGGCCACAGTGCGCGCCGGCCGCTGCCGCCGCCCTCTCAGCGCCCCCCCGCGCGTCCCCACTTTGCCAGGGCCGAGGCGGCCGCGACCCAGTCGCGCAGGTCGTCGTACACGGGTATGCCGTGCGACTCGATCATCCTCGAGACCTTTTCGGTGAACGGGCCGCCGTTGGCGCCGACGAGCAGCGGCTTTCTGCGCTTTCTGGAAAAGGCCGCCAAGTGCGAGACGATCTCGTCGATGTCGAGCGGGTCGTCCTGGAATACGAACCACGGCATGACAATGTCGACGCTCGGCTCGTCCATGAACGCCTTGATGACAAAGCGGTAGTCGTCGGCGCTCGCGCCGCCCGTGACGTCGGCGGGGTTGCCGCTGCCAATGACGTACGTCTTTGGAAAGTGGTCCTTCATCTTCTTGAGCGAGCGGGGCGATATCCTTGCCAGCCTTAGGCCGAGCCGCTCAAAGTGGTCCATCCCGCCGATCATCGGGCCGGCGCCGTTGCTCGCCATGGCCGCGCCGCCGCCGGACGCCGCCGGCTGCCATGCGAGCGCCTTTGCGACGGCCGCCAGCTCTTGGTAGCTGTCGACGGATATGATCCCCGCCTGCCTGAACGCGCCCATAATGATGGCGTTCGAGCCGCCGAGCGAGCCCGTGTGCGAGGCCGCCTGCTTTGCCCCGAGGTCCGTGCGGCCGCTCTTCCAGACGACGACCGGCTTTTTCTTCTCGGCCATGACGCGCCGCGCCGTGTTGATGAACTTGCGGCCGTCGCCGAACCCCTCCACGTACAGCGCGATGACCTTTGTCTGCGGGTCGGACGCGAGGTACCATATCATGTCGGCCTCGTCGACGTCCGAGCGGTTGCCGTAGCTGACCATCTTTGAGAGGCCGAACGAGTCGGCCGTCTCTAAAAAGCTGATCCCCATGGTGCCGCTCTGCGAGAGCAGTGCGACCGGCCCGAGCCTGGCCCTGACCATGCGCTCCTGCCCCTGGAAGGCGCAGTCGAGGCGGTTGGCCGCGTTGAACATGCCGATGCAGTTGGGCCCGATTATCCGTATGTCGTGCTTTTCGGAGAGGCGCTTGACCTCGGCCTCGTACCCCGCCCTCTCGCCGCCGAGCTCCTTGCCGCCGCCCGAGACAATGACCACGTTGTGTATCCCCTTGCGGGCGCACGCCTCGAGGACGGGCGGCGTCACGGACAGGTCGACCGAGACGACCGCGAGGTCGACCCTGCCCGGAATGTCGTCGATCGACGCGTAGCACTTTGCGCCGAATATCTTGTCGGCCTTTGGGTTGATCGGGTACACCTTGCCCTTGAAGTCGTAGTTTACCAGGCTGTCGAGGATCGAGTTGCCGATCTTGCCCTTTGACGACGACGCGCCGACTAGGGCGACCGACCTCGGCGTGAAGAACTTTTCCATGTGGTCCTTGTTCGGCGCGGCCCCAGAGACCGCGGCGGGGTTCGGCTTGTCCGCCAGGATGAACTTTGCGTCTACGGCGGCGTGCCCCTTTGGGTACACGATCACGGGGTTCAGGTCAATGCTCTCAAAGTACGGCGCGCAGTCCGTGCCCATCCGGCCGATGCGCACGAGCGTCTTGGCGACCATCTTCTTGTCTACCGGCTTGCTGCCCCTGAACCCCGAGAGCAGCTTTGACCCCTTCAGCTCGTCGAGCATCGAGGCGGCGTCCGACTCGGTGATGGGGAGCATGCGGAAGGCTACGTCGCGCATGACCTCGGTGAATATCCCGCCGAGCCCCGCCATTATAACGGGGCCGAACTGCGGGTCGTTCTGGAGGCCGACGATGAGCTCTACGCCGTCTTCCTTTGGGACCATCCTCTCGAGCAGGACGCCCTTGATCTCCACGCCCTTTTTTCCCGAGAGGCGCCCGTGCATCTCGGTGAACGCCTTGCGCACCTCGGCGGCGCTGCCCAGGCCCGTTCGGACACCGCCGACGTCCGTCTTGTGGAGTATCTGCGGCGAGACGATCTTCATGACGAGCGGAAAGCCGATCTTGGCGGCCTCTCTTGCCGCCTCGGCGGCCGTCCCCACCAGGGCGTGCCTTGGCACCGTAATGCCGTACGACCGCAGGATGGACTTTGCCGCGTCCTCGGTGACGACCTTGTGGTCGGTCTTTATGGTCTCCTCGAGGATGCGGCGGGCGGACCTGCGAGCAGAGGCGGGCGTTGCCATCCGCTCGCGCGGCCGGCGGGCAATATATGAATGAACGATCGTGGCTGGCGGGATCGCCGCGCGGCCTGCGCGTGGCGGCTGAGCGGGGCTGGCGGGGGCCAAGGCTGGGGGAGGGGGAGGGTTGACGCCGGCGCCCTAATGTTGTGCCTCATTAGAGGGGCGGGGGCGGGGGCGGCCAAGCGCAGGCCGGCAGGTCCGCCGGGCGGGTCTCGCGGCCGGCGGCGGCCGTCCCAAGCGCCGGCGGAATAATGCCGGGCGGGCGGGCGGGCCACTCCGCGGCACCCGACCCAAGGGCATTTGGCGCAACGGGGCACACCCCTAGCGCGGCGGCGAACAGTGTCGTGCCCGCGGCCGCAATGTCCGCCGTGCCCGCTTGTTCGCAGCGCCGGGGGTCATGGCTAGGATCGGCACGGCGCGCGATCGCCCCACGTCGGACCGTTCCCCTCTTGCTAGCTAAACGACCACCCTTCCTCTACTATTACGTCTACCAGCCTGTAGCGGTCAAGTTTGTAGAATTTTGAAATTTTCGGAATTTGGCCCGGTTCGTCCCCCTCTTCCGTCACTACGATCCACTTGTCAGCTAGTGTTTCGCGTGATCGGTGATAAGCCAATGCGATGACATGCGGGTCGGCTTTTTCCACGACGGTGTTTACACTTCTCATTGTCCTGTATTTGTCAGCCAAACTTGTTGCAAATTTTACCATGTCGCCACTGTTCTTCATGAACATTGCCTTGTGCTGTTTGGCCCACCTCGAAAGCTCGTCGTCCTTTGACGACAACTCCGCACAAACCTGCTTAGGGGCTATCATTCGCCCCTCATCGGCCAGAGTTCCAACCCTATTCCAGAGTGCCATGAACGCCACGCTAGGATAATGCTGCCGGAGGTTGACTAGCGAGCTCGTATCGACGACATAGTTCAGCATTCTAGCTGCCCCCGCAGCGCATCTTGAGGCGATCGAAGTTGTCAAGGTTGATCTCGAGATAGTCCAGGGCCGTACTGGTTGTAATCACTCCCGACTCTGATGCGGTGGCGACTAGGTTGGCATATAGGCGCCCTTTCTGGATCATGCATCGCACGTCCTGCCTCATGCGAATGTCCCCGCCATTCCCGCTCTCCTCGCCCTTCCTTGTTCCTCTCTTCGCTTCTCGGGCTAGCTCCTCGTAGCAACGGGAATACAACGCTATGAGCCTCGCGTTGTCAAGAACGCGTGTGGCACGCACCAAGGCCGCCGTTTTGCTCACGCAAAACCGGTCAGATAGCTCGGCCACTGCCCTGAGTGGGTCCCCGCCCGCCGCCTCATGCGCATCCCTGAGCGCGCCCCGGAACGCGTCCTTGGGCATGAGCACCGCGCCGGCAAACCTGTCGCACCACCGCTCAGGGCTTGGCGAGTCTTCAGCGCGGTTGGTCGGGGCACCGCTTGCGTGGCAGACGATGCCGTCGTTCAAGAGGACATGGGCGTACTCGTGAAGAATTGTGAATATTCGGCGCCTCGGGGGATCGCGCCAGTTGACTAGTATGACCGCCGGTTCGGCGTCCACGAGTGCAAACCCCGCCGGGCCCTCCTCCGGGATAATTTGCTGCATGGTGAACACGTTGCGCGACTCGATTTTCTTTCTAATCTCGTCGTACCGCCTCCTGTCCCTGTCTTCGCCCCGTCCGGTGCATCGGGGCGGCTCTATTCCAAGGGCGGCCGCGCTTTCAGCGGCCGCCGACTCGGGGTTCTGCCCGAGCGTGGCCCTGTGCACTCTCGCCTCCGTCCTCCTGCCCATTGCGCCGAGCAGCTCTGCCGCGTTGTCTTGGACGTAGCGCGCCTTGCGGATCACCTCGAGCACCTCGCGAGACGGCAGTGACTCTGCCGCAGGCCCGACGCCCCGCCTGTACCGCGGGACCGTGGTTGCAGGCGCCTCGGCCATAAGAAGCACCGACATGGGCCGCCTGAATTTGGCCGACATCTTTTTCAAGTCGCGTATGCTAATGTACGACTCTGCGGCTGTCCACTCGCGTATGCGTTCGGGACTCAGGCCCGACGCCCCCGCAAGCTCGTCAACCCCCCAGCCTTCGTTGTCCATGACCCACCTTAGCACGGCGGGGTTGACCCTCATGACAGCTGCATTCGACACGGCGCGCCTGTGCGCAAGTGGCATTTATGTGCGCGTGGAAGGGCTGGATCTGGGCTTTTCGGCCAGGATGCCGGCCTCGCGGTACCCTCGCCACGGCAAAGCGCGGTAATCTCGGGGGCGGCGCGGCGCGGGAAGGATGCGAATCGCCCCTCCCCCTAGCAGGACGCCCGCCGCCCACTCCGGCCTTTGCCTCGCGGAGCCGCGTCGCGCCTCCAGCCCCCGTGCAGGGACCGTGTGCCCTCCCCGGCGCACCGCGCGGTCCGCGACAGATGCCCGGGTCGACAGAAGGAATGGCCGCGATCCGGCCATGCGCAGAATCCTGGGGGGTCTTGCCCGCCCCCCGCCTTTCCCTCGCGCCGCACGCCCGGATCAGGGGCGGATTGGCCGGTTCTCGGGCACGGCGCGTCATGGTCTGCGAGACGCGGCGCCCCCTCCGCGCCCCTCTAGCGGCGGCCTGCCATCTCGAGCCTGGGCCAGCAAAGGCCGGCCGGCGGGCGGCAGCAGCGGGCACCCCTTGGGGAATCCACGGCACACCTGGCATCCAATGCCTGCCTAGCGCCGCCTGCGCCGCATGTCGGCTTGCAGGACTCGCCGCGCCCACCACTCGGAGCCATTACCACCACCAGGGCCGCGGGAACTTCAAGCAGCCTCCGGCATTGCGCTCCCGCCACACTTGCCCCGCCGCGGCAAAATCAGCCTCGGCGGCCTGCTGCGGACGGACGGCGCCCGCGCCGGCGGGTTTTTTGATATCCCGGCGCGATGGTGGAACGCTTGGGCACCACGCGGCGCCCGCCGTCTCACCCCACCTTTGCTGCGGGTGCGCTTGTCTTTGAGGGCTACGGCCCTCTAGCCGGCAACGGGCACGTCCTACCCGTCCATGGCGGGCCCGGCATCCCTCTTCGGCGCCGTGCTGATGCGCCACTCGGCATCGCGCCTCGTTTTTGTTTTCACGGAGGCCGGCGCGCATATCTTGTCGGCCGCCAGTCCGTCCAAAGTCCCCTTGATCCACTCGGAGTCGATCCTTTTGCCTGGAGGGGCCTTCGTGTTATCTCCAAGGGGGCGTCGCCGACGGCGTCTTCCCCGCCCCGCGCAGCTCTGATGCAGCCGTGCCAAGGGGCGGCATGCGGCTAGAAAGGGGCAGGTTGTGCCCGCACGGCATCACTCACTCTGCCCTTGACGGCTCTGATCGGGGGACTGTCACGTTGACAAGCATGCCGCACGCGTCTCCGGTCATGTCGACGGCCTTGCATCTCGGGGCAAGGCCCGGGCACGCGCGCACTTTGGACCTTGCGGACTTGCTCGGCGCCCAGACCCCTCGCCCGGAGATTGCCGCCGATCTAACCATCCTCGAGGCATTCTTGCCCTATCACGATCTAGCGCGGCGCCGGGTCGGTCATGTTGGTGCCGGCAGGATCTACGGCGCCGTCGTGGGCAGGCGGCCCCTGTAATCGGCACCGCGCCGCCTCTGCGCCGAGTGCTCGGTGCCCGGCCGATCTGCCGTGGGCCTCAACAACCCCGCGCCCCTCATGTCTCCGTACGGGGCGAGGTCAACCACTGCATGTAGGACTGCTCATGCCTGCTATGCGGGGTGCGAGATGCGCATGCGGCGGGCCTTTCGCGTGGCGAGCGGCCGGCGCCCCGCCCGCCATGGCCGGCGCCAGCACTAGGCGGCGGACGAGCCGGCCGGCGCGAGCCGCGGTCAAGACGCGGGCAGGGAAATCGGCTAGGCGGCGCGCGGGGCCCGCGGCCAGTCACGGACGGCGGGGCGGCGGCGCCAACAGGCCGCCCGCGGCTACCCCTTCCATCCCGCGCGGCGCGGCGGCGGCATGCCGCTCCCGGCGCCGGGGAGTGCCGGCCTAGGGACGCGAATGCGCGCGGCGCCCCGCGCCCGCCGCTCGCGGCGGGCCATTTGCCGACCGCGCAGCGATCGGGGCAGGGCGGGGTGCGGGCGCTCGAAAAGAGGGGTGCGGGCGCGCCCCGGCGTCCCAAGGGCACCGCCGCCGCCCGGCAGGTTGATATACGGCGCGCGGCGCGTCCCCGCATGGCGACCGCATACGTCTTGATCAACTGCGAGCTCGGCTCGGAGGAGGCCATCATACAGCAGCTCAAGGGGCTCGACGGCGTCAAGGAGGTGCACGGCACGTTCGGCGCGTACGACATTCTTGCAAAGATCGAGTCGGAGACCGTCGAGAGGCTCCGCGAGACGATCACGTGGAAGATCAGAAAGATCGAAAAGATACGCTCGACCCTGACCCTCATGGGCATCGAGGGGCAGGCGTAGGGCCGCTGCGGCGCGGGCGCGGCGACGCCGGTTGCGGCTCCACTTTATTTTCATGGCGGGCACAAGGCCCGAGCTCGCCGCCCGCGCGGCCGAGTCCCGCTATGCCGAGTCGATGGCCCGCTTCCTCGGGTCGTGGGCGTCCGAGGCGTTCTCGGCGGACCTCGATGTCGAGTACGACGAGATGGTGACCGGCCGGCGGGGCCTGTTCGGCCGGCTCGACACGCACGCCGTGGTCAGGGACCACCGCGAGCGCGGCGAGTCCGACTACCACTTTTACCTGTGCAACTTTAGGCCGACCTGGACGGACTGCACGTGCGAGGGGTACCACGCGCCCAACCTCGGCATGATCCTCTGGCAGAGGCCGGGAAAGTCGGAGGAGGACGGCAGGCTGTTCATGGCCGAAAAGAACTGCACGGCCGCGTCCCACGAACTGGCCCACGAGCTCCTCCGGCAGGCTGGGCATGCGCGGTACGTGCCGGACGTGCACGACGTGTGGACGAGGCACTTCCACGACGGCCTCGCCTTTGAGCAGTACGGCGAGGACTTTTGCCGCACGGCAGGGAGGCCGGCGTTCCTGACGATCGACGCGTCGCAGTTCCGGGGCAGGGCCGGGCGGGGCGGGGCGGGGGCCGCGGGCGGGTAGCGGGCCGCGCCGGGGGCGGCGGCCCGGGGCGCCCTGCTGCGGCCGCCCCCGCTGCGCCGCGCTTCCGCCATACAGATATCCCGGCGGTGCCGGGCCACGGGCGGAAAAAATGGGGCGGTGCCGGGCCGCCTAGGACACCTTTTTGAGGATTATGTTCCGCGCATCGAGCATCCGTCTGAAGAAAGCCCGGTTGTCTTCGGACATGGGCTTGATGTCAGCGGATACGGACTCGATGCTAGCGCTCATCTGGCCAAGCCTTTCATCCATGCGCTTGTCGCGCTCTTCCATGCGCTTGTCGCGCTCTTCCATGCGCTTTCCCGGGGCGTCTATCTGCAGCCCGATCTGCCTGCCGAGCCCCTCCAGCCCTTCGCGGATGACGTCGCGCGTCAGGCTGCCCTCCTCGCGGACGACGTCCTTGAGGCTCCCCGCTATGTCCACCGTCGTGAAGGGCATTATGAGGCCGACACAGCCGACCATTATAGAGGCCGCGCCCTCGCGGACCAGGCTCGGCGAGCCGAGCGCGCTGCGCGCAAGGTACTGCAGGCCTATGCAGATCAGAAGCGCATAGACGATGTTCTGGCGGCGTATGGCGAGCGCGCGCAGCCTCTCGGCGCGGCCCCTGCTGTCGTGTTTTTTCGTGCCAATACCGTCCTGTAAGGTAATATAAGCATTTTTGTGCTTATATAAAGACGGGCGCCCCGACTGCGGCGGCGGGCCGGCAGGAGGGGGGCCGGCGGCCTAGTGCTGCGTTAGCGAGTAGATGTTGTTCTCAAAGTTGGCCGTCTTGAAGTCGAGCCTCGACTCGGGGTCGGCCATGCGCAGCTTGCTCAGCTGGGACAGCGCCAAGAGCGCCTCGCCCTTGAACCCGACCGACGAGGCGTAGATCGCGTCGAGCAGCTGCGTGCCGTGGTCGCCGCTCTTCAGGTCGTCGACCATCTTGTAGAACCTGACCGCATCGCGCTTGTTGACGGGATTGCCCGTCGGCTTGTTCGTCGCGACGGCGACGTACATGCCGCTGCTCTTGACCGCGATGGGCACCTTGTGGTTCCTGCCGGACGCGCCAGGGATCGCCTCGTTGACGGCGACCTCGCACTTGTGGTACATGCTCGACACGTACGCGTAGAACCGCAGCTGCGCAAACTTGCCGGACGCGTCGTCCTCGCACTCGACAAAGGCGCGGTGCAGCAGATCGAGGGCCGCGCGGTTCATGCTCTGCAGGCGCTCGTCGATGCGGCCCTTTTCGAGCAGCTCCGAGCCGCAGTCCCTCGCCACGATGCGGAGGACAAAGTCGGGCAGGTTGTAGTTCTTGAGTGCAGAGACGTGCACCGTCGACTGCGCCGAGCCGAACTTTGGGAACCCCGTGTTGACCATGGCGCGCCCGTGCGGCCGCGGCGGGCTGTTATAAGTGTCGGGAACGGCGGCCGCGGAAAGGCGCTGGCGGGCTCGTGCCCCCAGCGTGCTCTGCGCCCCGACTCGGAAGGGGCTTTGCCGCGCCGCGGTTCGAGACCCCGCAGAGCCAGCCGCGCCGCCGGCCCATGCCTGCCGCCCGCCAGCGGCGTCAATCGTGGCGGCACGGCACAAGGCAGCGGGGGGGAGGGCATGCCCCGGTGCACGCATGGGCGGGCTCGGAGGGGAGAGGGATCGGGCGGGGCGCGTACCGAGCACACGGCGGCCCGCCTGCGGCTCGGCGAAGGCCGTGGGCGCGGCGGCGGCGGCGGCGGCGGCGGCGGCGGCGGAGTCGGCGTAGGCGCGCTCTCCTCTGGCCGCCCCTCCCCCAGGAGCCACTGGCGCCCGACCGATCCAAGCGGAAGGCCGCTGGGCGCCATCCAACCCCCCTGGCCAGATTCCCTGGCGCCAGGCCGCGGCGATCGGCTCGCGAGGGGCGCGCCGCCAGCCGCCAAGCTCCGGGCCTTGCACAAGCGGGCACTGGCGGGCATTCCAAAAGCTTGCCAATGCATCCTGAAAGCATGCCCGCGGCCGTCTCGCCTCTTGCGCCGGCGGGGCGATGCTGCGCGGTTTTAGCGCTGCGCGGGGCGCGGCAGGTGCGGCGCTCGGCGGCTGCGCGCCGCATGTCAGCACATTATGGCATCCTCAAAATCGCCCCTGGTAGCGGCAAGGTGAAAACGCCCGGAGTGCACACTGCGCATCAAGAGGTCGCACACGCCGCCGAGCAGCCTAGCGTCTTTGGTGCCAAATGTCACGTGCCGATCCGACCATTTTTGCTCGCTCGCTATGGTCAATGGCAGGCGCGGATACGGAAGATCGTACTTGTCGCCCACGTCTATTCTTCCCAGATCAGCCCTCTCCTGTACACCACTCTTACGCTGAACCACATATTGGAGTCGCGATCCAGCGGCATGCCTTTTCCGGTGTAGGAATGGAACGCCTTCTTTGTGCCCTGGTTGACGCCGTATCCGCCCCTACGAAGCCCCGCCCGGTAGTCGTGCAGCATGCACTTGGTGACGAGGACTGTGACCATCTTTCCGCGCGGCGCGGGATGCGCTTTGCCCGCCAAGCCGGGCATCCATGTGCGGAGTGCGTCGACCAGGTTTTTGGCCTTTTGGTCGCTTGCCATCGAGAGCAGTATGTTTGCATCTACTGCCAGCACTGTGTTGCCCTTGTGAATCGTGCGGTCGCCCCGAAAAGCCCGCTATCAACGAGTCCAATGCTTTTGTAAACATCTCCTGCTCGGCCTCGCCGGTCTTGTCCACGCGCAGGCGTTCTATGCGCGTGAGGGAATTTTCCGGCCGGCGGAAGTAGTACAGGCCCACATCCGACTGGCCCAGACGCCCGCTTGACACAAGCGAGAGTATTTTTTGAACCAGAAAGTCGCTCTGGGTCGTGACCACCACGCCAATCCGGTTTTCGCTTGCAATGCGCAGGATTTCGTCCATCAGAGCCAGCTGCCTCCGCGGCTCTAGGTGGGACTCGGGATCTTCTAGCACGCACACGCCGCCCGCCTCTATTCGATGGATTCCCGCAACCAGAGGCAGCAGAGATATGACGCCCGAGCCGGCGTGTTCGATTGCGGCCCGATGGCCCGATGGATCGCCGTACGCGGCAAACGGGACGCCCGAGCGCCCCATGGCCGTTATTGAGCCCGGAAACAGCCTTGAGAATGTTTCCGCCGCCTTTTCGTCAAGCCCGCTTTTCATCGTTTCGATCACCGTTTCGACGTAGCTGGGCAAATCGCCGAAGGATGGATCGACCTGCAGTTCGCCCGGGCTGACGGAAGGCATGATGTCGCCTATTTTTTCCTTCCCCGACGCGGCCACGCTCAGCATCTGGCCGATCAGGCGGCTCTGCATTCGCGCCATTTTTGCAAGCGTGCGTACGCTGCCCAGGAAGTGTTGGGTTCCGCCCGCCCTAGCCGCAGGCAGGTACATGCTTCTCCTGATGCAGGACGAGTCGGTGCCTGTGGCCAGCGACATACCATAGGCCAGGTGGTTTCCCCTTGCGGACGCGAGGTCGAAATCCCGCCTCGAGCCGTCGAAGCCGTGCACGGAAACCGCCGACGATTTTTTCCCCTGCGTAGGTATGGCGTCGGGCTGCAACCCCGCATGCTGGATCAGCGTAGCGGCGGCTATGGCGGACGCCAGCGTCTTTGCGCCGGCGGCGCCCGGCGGCGCCCCCGACCCGGCCGGAGCCCGCCGCCTGCCCCGGCCTTCGTCCATCTGGCATATCCCGTGTATGATCCTTGCCGCTATGGTTTTTCCCGAGTTGTTGGGGCCTATTAGGACGCTTAGCTTGTCCCTGCGGATCGTCCCCTCTTCGATCGGACCCACGTTCGTAAAGTCCACGCCGGCATACTTCATTGCCGCCCATGCCGAAGGGTTGCTATAACTGTGTTAGCGCGTGTCCAGCTGTGTGTGATCCCAAGGGCGTGCGCCACTTCCTCCCCCGGTGCCGGCGCGGAGGCGGGCGCTTGGCGGGCCTGGCGCCGAGGCGATCCACAAGTGGTGCCCACTCCCCCCTCCCTCCGCGCGCGTGCGTGTAACAAGAGAAGGGCGGCACGGCGGAAACGATGGCGCGCGGAGGCGGGCAGGGGTGCCCCGCAGGGGTGCGCGGCGATCGGCAGGGGCGGGGGAGCGGGGGAACGGGCGGACTTGTGGGAAGTCGGCCCTAGGGCGGTTCGGGAAGGCTGCTGCCGCTACCAGCCCGATGACGTGGCGTTGACGGGGGTCAAGATGTGTGCGCTCAAAATTGCAGAGATGGCGGTTCGCGGTCCTGGCAGATGCCCGGGGTTTGCGTTTCACGTGAACAACATGTTGTTAGGCCTAGTTCCCGATCGGCTCAAATCCATACCCGCGCAGCAGGGCGCGGAAGTAAGTGCGGAGGACGCGGAAAGATCGGCTTACGGTCCAGGAAGAGACATGGCAGGAGTACGAGCTAGCCGACGGCCTCGTGGCGCGCATAAAGCCCGCAGTGGCGAAGACGGTCAAGCACGGGGAGTGCTGTGTGTCCTAACGCCCCGATTGACGACTATGGCAGGTAGCAGGCCTGGCCCTGTAGGCATGGTTGACGACTACAGAAGCGCGAATCGCGGCCGTCATAAAGCCCCTGCCTAAGTTAGGACACAGTGCGACGGGGGACACACGCGCTTGGCGGGCCCATATACGGCATTCTGGCAATTCAGCGCATACAAGATGCAGATCGGGCGAGCCCTAGGCGGCCGCCTGCAAGATAGCCGCCCGGCGGCCTCCTTCCGCGCCCGCTGCGAGCCCGGGAAGGGCCTCCCGCATTGTGGCGCGCGGGCGGCGGGCGGCGGCCTTGGACAAGGCGCCTCCTGCGCCGCAGAGCGCGAAGCCGGCAACCCGCTCGGGCCAGATACGGGCCAGCCGGCCAGTCCGCATCAATGCCGGCGGTACAGGTCAAAAAAGCCGCCCCTGCTCAGCCCAGCCTGCCTTGGGATCGAGGACAGCGCGCCGCGATTTGTCTCGCGGCGGTACGAAACTGTCGGCCGGCCAGGGGATCGTCGCACACCAAACGGACAGGGCCGCCCTTTCTGCTCGCCATCTTGAAGTGCTTTTTCTCCAGCATCTCGATCAAACCTTTTCCCGAGACGGCCGGCATCTTTACGTCGGCACGCATTCCAGCGCGGCGCGGAAGCGGAGCGCACAGACCCGCCGCGCAACGCTCCCGGTCCGCGATTGTTAGAGATCGCATCCGCTGCCGCCGCCGCGCGCGGCAGGGGAGCCGCGAGCGGAGGAATGCTGTAGGAGCACTACGCACTGCCAGGGGGCTGCCCGGCCACATCTAGGCGCGGCTGCGGCGCCGGCGCAGGGCGCCGAGCTTTCGTGCGGCGTACCACGCCCCGGCGGCCGGCGCGGCGACGTACATGCCCGCGACCAGCGCGATCGCCAGCGCGCCGTACGCGACCACGTCGCCCTCGGACCCTGGCTCGGCCGCCTCTACGACAGAGAGGGCGTACAGCATTGGCGCGGCAAGGGCGGCGACGGCCTGCCTGAGCGCGGGGTGCTCCCGTTCCAGGTCGGCGACCTGCGGCGAGAATGCGTAATAGGCGGCGCCGAACGCAGACATGAACGCGCGGCCGGACTCGGACGTCAGCAGCGTCGAGTCGCGCACCTCGCGCAAGAGCTGCACCTGCGGGGCGAGCTCGGTCCCGTGCGCAGCCGTCGCGATCAAGCATCCGCCGTCGTCGTCCTCGGGCGGGGCGGCCTCCGGAACAGGCTCGACGTCCTGCTGTCCGGCGGGCTGCCGCATGTCGCCGGCATCCGCGCCGGGCTGCTCGCCGGCAGGCGGCTCGGGCGGCGGCGGGGGTATGTCGATTGGCTGCTCTTGGACATCGGCCGGCTCTTCGGCCGCGGGCGGCTCCCTCTCCTGGCGGTCGGCCGGCTCTTCGGCCGCGGGCGGCTCCCTCTCCTGGCGGTCGGCCGGCTCTTCGGCCGCGGGCTGCGGCTGGTCCCGCGGCATGGCCGCCGCCGCCCCCTCCCCGTACCGCTCGAACACCGCCTCGCCCGTGCACTGGCCGCCCGTGCGCACCGCCTCCGTCGCCATCGACACGTCCCTGCCCTCGGCGAGCACCACCCGGATAGACAGTATTGGGTCGCCGGGCAGCGACGCCTCGTAGACGGTGCGGCCCTCGGGGTGCGGCCCGTCGCCCCTCTGCGCCGCTACCGTGCCCTCGGACGACAGGACGCTGACCTCTGGGCGGATACCCTTGTTTACCGTGATCTGTATCGTGCCCTCGTCGCAGTCCCAGGCCGCCCCGTACAGGGTGATGGGGCCGGTGCCGTCGGACACGAGGCGGCCGCCGCCGCCCCCTCCGCCCCCTCCGCCGCCGCCGCTACCGCCGACAAAGACCGGCGCGACAGTCGGGGAGGGGTCCGGAGCAGGAGCAGGCCGTGTCGTGTCGGCGACAATTGTGGCGGTCAGCTTGCCGGTCGTTTCATAGATCTGTCCCTCTTTCTCGCCGACCGCGAAGAACGCGCTCAAGAGGTACGTGTAGACCGTATAGTCCTTTGCGGGGGCGTCGCCGCCCGGCACCGTGTGGCAGAACGGCGGCATGCGGTTGTTCGCCAGCCACGCGGCGGGATCAGCCCCGTTGCCGCACGCGGGCACCTCAACCGCGGCGTTAGTGCTGTTCATGCGGTACACCTTGGCCGGCGACGGCTGGTCCGCGAGCACAATGCGCGCCGGCTGGCTCAGTTCAATGTCCGCGCTCGGGACGCCGACCTCGACTACAGTGCCGATCCTCTCGCCCGCGCCGGCGACGCCGAGCGCCGCGAGTGCATTCACGGCCGCGGTCCGCCTCTCGTCAGAGGCAGGGGCGACGCCGATCGTCCCAATGTACGGCATGCCAGTGCCGCTACTGGTAGCGTTCGTGCCCGGCTCGAACGTGACACTGGCGTTGTCCGTTGCGACCGTGAGGCTCCGGTTGAGGAGCATGCCTGTAGTAAGCCGTATCTCCGCGGAGTCGGTGCCGTTGACCAGCGTGTAGTTGCTGCCGGGCGTTACCACCACGGGAGCGGTGCCGTTGGGTGCTACTACCACCACCGGGGCGGTGCCGTTGGCCAGCGTGTAGTTGCTGCCGGGCGTTACTACCACCGGGGGCGGTGTCGGATCGGTGCCGTTGGGCGGTACTACTACCACCGGGGGCGGTGTCGGATCGGTGCCGTTGGGCGGTACTACTACCACCGGGGGCGGTGTCGGATCGGTGCCGTTGCCGCCGCCGCCGCCCGGCCGCACCGTTGGAGTCTCGGCGATGGCAATGTTGCTGGTAGAGCCGAGCGAGCCGGGCGATCCCCGTGCCGGAAGCGACTCGTCGGCGTCGTTGCCGTTCACATCCTTGATGGTCGCTGCGCCGCCGGCCAGGCCCAGCTCGTCCAAGTTTTCCAAGCGGACGGTGTCGTGGCCAGACAGGACGGCGTACGCAAACGTGAGCGTGCGGTTTGACGCGCCCGAGCCGCCCGTGTAATTTGCGTTCGCCGGTCCGGTAGGTCCCACATCGAGTGGAAGGGTCGGCACGCCGGTGACCACGACTATGTCGTCGAAGACGACGGCTATCTCCACCGTGTCGCCGGGATCGTACCGTGCCGGCGACGGAGACGACGACACGTTTACGACCTCTGGCCGTTCCCTGTCCACGTGCGGGAAGGGCCCCGGCATTAGCGCCGGCAGGACGGTGGCCGCTACAGGATTCGGCTCGTCCACGATCGAGGCCCCGTTTAGCGATATTCCAATGGGTACTGACCGGATGTCGTAGCCCTCCTCCACCGCGTGGGTAAAGTTGTGTATTTCTCCCGAGCCGTTGCTGTACGGCACGCCAAAGGCGGGGTCGTCGTCATAGCCCTCAAACTCCAGGGTCGGGATGCCGCCGCTCGTGTCGAACTCCGTGCCCATGTTGAATTCGACCGTATAGACGACCGTGTTGCCTATTATGGCAAAGTCGTCGACGGACCATCCCGGCGTCGTCACGTTCGCGACGCCCCTGGCCGGCGACGAGTAGTTGACCGTGGACGAGTCGCGCACCCGGTCGTCGTCCATTGCGTACCCCGGGTAGTAGTTGTTTGTCGCGTCGAGCATGCCGGTCGCGTTGTTGGCGATCAGGTCGCCGCCGTTCCGGTTATTGTCAGCGTGCACGACGTTCCAGTTGAACGTAACGCGGTTGGCCGGCGAGCCCACATCGTAGCCGGCCGGCGCGAGGACGTTGCGGGTGCCGTCGGCGTGGATGATGCCGCTGCTCTGGGCGGCGCACGTGCCCGCGCAGGCGACGAACGCGCCGCCGCTCGACCGGATCGTATTCGAAGATACCGAGACATTGTACGAGCTGGCCCACACCTTGACGGCCGCGTCGGGGGTCGGCGCCTCGTTGTGGAGAACCAGACTGCGCAGCCACTGGTACTGGCCGAAGGCATCGGAATTATATTCCACACCCTCCGTTACGTACTGTCCAGCCAGCCGCTTGTAGTACGACATGTCGCCGCTGCCGTTGACGCCCGACATGTAGTCCATGTTGGGCTCTGTATTGGCCATCGCGATCGCGTTGTCAAAGACGGCAGAGTTCTTTGACGCGTGCGACAGGCCGACGGCGCTTGCCGGCGTGCCCGATATGTCGTTGCTGTGTACGCGGACGCCTTCGGCGTTGAAGACGCGTATGCCCGCAGCGCCGGTGTTGGCAATGGTGTTGCTTGCCACCACCGAGTCCAAGACGGGCGACTGCGTCGGGTGGAAGGCGAGGCCGACGGCGCCGTGCATGAGCTGGAACTCGTCTTCGCCGCCCGTGTCGAGCGGCGCGCCGCTCCCCGTGATCGTGCCGATGTTTTCGAATGCGTTGTTGCGCACTGCGACGCCGCCGAGGGATCCTGATCCCTCCTGCTGGACCGCCGCGTGGCAGGTGTCTGCGAAGCGGTTGTCCTCTATGTCGACATTCGAGCGGGCCAAGGCGGGGCCGGACATGCCGGACGGCACGCCGATCTCAATGGCTGGCGGGGCCATCCCTGGCAGGCAATCCAAGCCGCTGAACGCCAAGCCGCGGACGTCGACGTTGTTGGCATCGACCCGTATGCGCGAATTGCCCGTGAAGACGGGCCCGCCAGAGTCGGCCGCCGCTCCGGTTTCCGACGTGAGGGTGAGTGCCTTGTCGATGACGAGGACCTTGTCGTCGTGCGGGCCGTCCGGCACGACGACGACGCCAGGGTGGGTGGCCAAGGCGATCTCATAGATGCCCGCCGCCTGCCGCGGAACGGCGTATGCAGCGGCGGCGCCTGCGCCCGCGTCGACCGCGACTGTCGCGGAGGCGAGTGGAATGGTTCCCAAGAGCCTGCCGGTCGTTGTGTCGTGCACCGCGATGTGCGGGTCGGCAGGGTCGTTCGCGGCCGTATACAGCACGCCGGCCGCCTCGTCGAGAGATATGTCGTGCGCCTTGTAGTCGGCTTGCGGATCCGCCCCCCCTAGGTTCTTCATGAAGACGGGGATGCCGACATTCCGGCCTTCCACGTTGGCGGTTGCCTCGTCAAGCGAGTACATCGACACGGTCTGGTTGCGGTGCAACGCGAACAGGCGGTCGGCCGTGTCGTCTAGTATGATCTCGCGCATGGCGTCCGTGTACGGATTGGCCAGCCAACGGATCGACGCGTTTGCGAACTGCAACGGGTTGCCCGCGTGTGCCACCCGCTCGTACTCCTCTGGGCTGCTCGCATCGAACTGGATTGTGCTCAGGTACCTGATGAATCCGTTAGCCTGCCAGTGGCCGTCGACGGCGTACGCGGTTATCACGGGGCCGGTGGCGTTCAGGGCCATGGCCGAAACGTAGGTGGCCCGGCCAAAGCTGTCAGCAGTCATTGTGCTGAACGCGCGTTCGCCCTCGGAGTTGTTCAGGACGGCAATCTGGCTGTACGCCGGCGTCGACGCGAACAGCAGGCCCTGGCGCGGGGCGACCTCAAGCTCGGCCGACACGACATCCTTGACGTTGAACAGGGAGAAGTTGTTGGCCTGGTGCGTGGCGTTGCCCAGGCGGTGGGTGTGTTCCACCCGGGCCGTGTAGACCTTGGACATTGTAGAGCCGTCCAGCGTGGTCACGCTCAGGCCCCAGCCGCCGCCTACGTACGCGTTCCAACCGACGCCGCCGATTCCGGTGGTGTCGATCGTGGCGTTGTCCAGCCACGCGTGCAGCACGTGCACCTGGCCCGTCTCGGGGTTGGCATCCATGTCGACGATGCGGCCGTCCTCGCCGGCGAGGGTGTAGCTTGCGAGAGGCGCGCCGCCGTCCGGCCCGTACGCTTGCACGACCGGCGTTCCTGCGCCCGCGTCGTCCCCAACGCGGCCGGTGCCTAGGTATACCCTGCCGCTGGAGTCGTCGACCTCCACCATCGACGCCCCGGTACTGCCAGACGCGGGGAGCGCGCGCGCCATATGGTACTCTCCGGGCGCCGGGACGGCGTCGATCATTCTCTGCAGGTCAGAGGCCGGCCGCGGCTCGATCACGTACACGTTGGGCCACTGCTGCGGCGCGGCGTACACCGTGCCGTTCAAGCCGACCGCGACGGACACAGGCTCGTTGCCGAGCGACGACGAGCCGAGCAGGTCGCCGGTCGTCGTGTTGTGCGCCACCACACGCGGGTCGCCATAGTCCCTGACGACCGTGTAGAGTATGCCGGCCGCCTCGTCGAGAGACATGTCGTGCGCCTTGTAGTCGGCTTGCGGATCCGCCCCCCCTAGGTTCTTCATGAAGACGGGGATGCCGACATTCCGGCCTTCCACGTTGGCGGTTGCCTCGTCAAGCGAGTACATCGACACGGTCTGGTTGCGGTGCAACGCGAACAGGCGGTCGGCCGTGTCGTCTAGTATGATCTCGCGCATGGCGTCCGTGTACGGATTGGCCAGCCAACGGATCGACGCGTTTGCGAACTGCAACGGGTTGCCCGCGTGTGCCACCCGCTCGTACTCCTCTGGGCTGCTCGCATCGAACTGGATTGTGCTCAGGTACCTGATGAATCCGTTAGCCTGCCAGTGGCCGTCGACGGCGTACGCGGTTATCACGGGGCCGGTGGCGTTCAGGGCCATGGCCGAAACGTAGGTGGCCCGGCCAAAGCTGTCAGCAGTCATTGTGCTGAACGCGCGTTCGCCCGCGGAGTTGTTCAGGACGGCAATCTGGCTGTACGCCGGCGTCGACGCGAACAGCAGGCCCTGGCGCGGGGCGACCTCAAGCTCGGCCGACACGACATCCTTGACGTTGAACAGGGAGAAGTTGTTGGCCTGGTGCGTGGCGTTGCCCAGGCGGTGGGTGTGTTCCACCCGGGCCGTGTAGACCTTGGACATTGTAGAGCCGTCCAGCGTGGTCACGCTCAGGCCCCAGCCGCCGCCTACGTACGCGTTCCAACCGACGCCGCCGATTCCGGTGGTGTCGATCGTGGCGTTGTCCAGCCACGCGTGCAGCACGTGCACCTGGCCCGTCTCGGGGTTGGCATCCATGTCGACGATGCGGCCGCCGACGCCCCCGACATCCCAGCTTCCCAGCAACCGCGGCCCGGCGGTGCCGCCCATGTCGTACGCGTACACGATCGACGAGTTGTTCGGGTGGTCGCTGCCTTCCACGGGGTCGGTGCCCAAGTACAGTCTGTTGTACGTTGCGTCGAACTTTGTGTTCCACGCCCCGAAGTTGTCCACGGGGATCGTACCGGTCGCGTGGTACGTGTCGTACCCTGGAACCGGTGCCGGCGACACGAGCGGCAGGTAGCCGAGGTTGACGCTACCCGCCGTTATCGCGTCGGGGTTTTCCCGGTCAATCCCGACGAAATAATTGTCCATTGCGTTGAGCATGCCCGCGGCGCTGTTCCGGACCAGGATGCCGCCGGCGTTGTTCGGGCCGTCGTGCGTGTACACGGTGTTGCCATTGAACCACATCCCGAGCTCGGTCGGGGCGACCACGTTGCCAGTGCCGCCGATCCCGTCGGCGCACGCGCCGGCGCACGCCGAGAACGCGCCGCCGCTGGCCCGTATCGTGTTGCCAGTGACGCCGACGTTGCTGGCGTCGGCCCAGACGTAGACGGCCGCGCCGGCCGCCGGCGCCGGCCCGTTGCTGGCGTTGACGACGGTGTTGCCGTCGACGCGCACCTCTTCCGGGCCCGCGCCGTGCGCCAGCACGACGGCGCTCGCCGGCGTGTCGGCGATGTAGTTGTCGACTATCCTCATGCCGCCGGCGTTGAAGACGACCACGCCCGCCGAGGCCGCGCCGTCGATGTGGTTGCCCGATATCTCGCCGCCGACTATTCTCTGGCCGGGACCGTGCGCGAGTGCGATTGCGCCGCCCGAGGCCCGGGATCCGTCCCCGGCCGGCGGCATCTTTAGGCCTACGTTCACCAGCGTGTTGCCCGCAATCTCGACGCCGAGCGAGCCGTTGCCGGCCGACTGCACGGCCGCGCCGCACGTGTCGCGGAATACGTTGTTCTTGATCGCAATGCCGGCTCGGTCGACGTCCGCGTTGATCTCTACGAGCGCGCCGGTTCCGCCCTGCATGCAGGCCGTGTCGCGGAACGACAGGCCCCTGATCGTGACGTCGCTAGAGCTCACCACAATGCGCGACTCGCCCGTGAGTATGGCCGCGCCGGGCTGCCCCGTCCCGGACGTGAGCGTCAGCGCCTTGTCGACGGTAAGGTTGGCGTCGCCGTAAATGCCGGGCGGCACTGCGACCGTGCCGCCCGCGGGCGCGGCGTCGATCATGGCCTGGATCGAGCCTACATCGCTACTGGACTGGGCGTGGGCGTCGCCGGCCACCCCCCCCCCCATGAGCGCAACGGCGGCGACCGCCGCCGCTGCAACGACTGCAACAAGCGCAGGGGCACGGTTGCCGGGGGCCAGCATTCGGCGGCGCGCTGAGCCAGTGGTATATGAATGATCATAGTGGACGCTTTCCCGTGCCTGTACATGCGTGCCTCGGCCATGGGGGGCGGCAGGGAGAGTGGGGGGAGACGGGCACGATTGCAAGCCTGCGGGCTGGCGGCGGGGTTGCGGCGGCACGGTCACTATCGAGGGGCACTCCTTTGCGTGCGGCGGGCCGAGCGGCGGCAGCCCCAGGGGCTCGCAGCATGCGCACCTGCACTGCTTGCCAGGCTCGCACTTGCAGTTGCGCCTCTTTCGCCCGCTGGGCGTCGTGCAGTGTTGTGTCAAAAACAGGGGTTCCTTCGAGCCGGCGCCCGGATGCGCACGCGCTCCAAGGCGGCCTCCGCGCGTCCACAGGAGCTGTTCCTTGAGGCGCGCCTGCTGCGCGATGCCTCGTCGGCCGCTGCTTGATCGGGCCCCGCGTTTTTGGGCGCCATGCTGGGCGGGCAGGCGATCGGGGTGCCGCGCCCGGCGCCCCGCCAGGAGGAAAGGCGGCCCGTCCGCCGCGGCCCAGCTCCAAGCCGGCCGGCGGGCACAAGGGCGCCGTCAAATGCGGGTCCGGGCCGGACGATCCCGGAATACCCGGCAGGCGCACGAGGGGCCCCTCGAAGTGTCCCGCGGCCGCCGGTCCGCGAGGCTGCGCCGCGCGGCAGGAGCGCGGCATGCAGGCCCCCTTCGGGGCGTCCCGCGGCCGCCGGCCCGCGAGGCCGCGCCGCCCTCAGGGACGGCGCGGCGGCCGCATCGCCGAACTGCCGGACATTGGCAGTCGCAGGCCTGCCTGGCGGGGGGGGGTGGCGGCCGCGCGCCGCGGCGCCGGCCATCCGCGCGGCGCGCCCGCGATCGCTAGCATCGCCTGCGCGGAACGGGGAGGCCGCGCGCGGTGCAGCGGCCGGCGCCCGGCCGTCCAAGCTACCGTTAAATCGGCCCGGAGGGGCCCGCCCCGCGTGGAGATCGAGTCGACCGCCGGCATGGCCGGCCGCGTCTACGAGCGGCTCGCCGAGGCCGTCCCGCGGTACAGGGAGGCGGCCGGCGGCCGGCCGCTCACCCTCACCGAAAAGATACTGGCGGGGCACCTCGAGGGGTTCGACGGCCGCCCGCCGCGCGGCGGCCGCGACTACGTGTTCCTCAGGCCCGACAGGGTCGCGCTGCAGGACGTCACCGGCCAGATGGTAATGCTCCAGTTCATGTCGGCTGGGCAGCGGCAGGCGAGCCTGCCGACTACCATACACTGCGACCACCTCATACGCGCAAGCGCCGGCGGCGAGGACGACACGAGGGCAGCCCTGGGGGAGAACGGCGAGGTGTTCCGGTTCCTCGAGTCGGCCGCCTCAAAGTACGGGTGCGGGTTCTGGGGGCCCGGCGCGGGGATAATACACCAGGTCGTGCTCGAGAACTATGCGTTCCCGGGCGGCCTCATGATCGGGACGGACTCGCACACGCCCAACGCCGGCGGCCTCGGCATGCTCGCCGTCGGCGTCGGCGGCGTCGACGCGGCCGAGGCGATGGCCGGAATGCCGTGGGAGGTGCTGTACCCGAGGAGGATCGGCGTGCGCCTGACCGGCAGGCTCGGCGGGTGGGCCGCCCCGAAGGACGTCATACTGCGCGTCGCGTCCGAGCTTACCGTGTCGGGCGGAACCAACGCCGTGGTCGAGTACTTTGGGCCCGGCGCGGCCTCGATCAGCTGCACCGGCAAGGCGACGATCGCCAACATGGGCGCCGAGATCGGCGCGACCTGCTCGGTGTTCCCGTACGACGCGCGGATGGAGGCGTACCTCAGGGCGACGGGGCGCGGGGGGATAGCCGACGCGGCCGGCGGCAGGGCCGGCCTGCTCGCGGCCGACGCCGGCGTCGAGGACGACCCGGGCGCGTGCTTTGACAGGGTCGTCGAGGTCGACCTGTCGGAGCTTGAGCCCCACGTGGCGGGCCCGCACACGCCGGACCTGGCGAGGGCCGTCTCGAGGATGGCCGCCGACGCGGCCGCCGGGGGGTACCCCGACCGGATATCGGCCGCCCTCGTGGGCAGCTGCACCAACTCTTCGTACGAGGACATGTCGAGGGCCGCGGCCGTGGCCGGGCAGGCGGCCGCTCGGGGGGCGAGGGCCGCCGCGCCGCTGCTCGTCACGCCTGGCTCGGAGCAGATACGCGCGACGATCGAGAGGGACGGGCAGATGGGGGCCCTCAGGTCGGTCGGCGCGACGGTCCTTGCCAACGCGTGCGGCCCGTGCATCGGGCAGTGGAGCCGGCCCGAGCTAGAGGAGGGCGCCGAGAATACCATAGTGACGAGCTTTAACCGCAACTTTCCCGGCCGCAACGACGGCAGCCGCGCGACGATGAACTTTATCGCGAGCCCCGAGATTGTCGTCGCGCTCGCCCTGGGGGGGAGGCTCTCGTTCAACCCGCTCGAGGACGAGCTCGAGGCGGCCGACGGGTCCAGGTTCAGGCTCGAGCCGCCGGGCGAGGCCGACGACGTGCCGCGCGGGGGGTTCGAGGCCGCGCGCGGGGCGTACTCGGCGCCGTCGCCTGACCCCGACTCGGTCGCCGTCGACATCGACCCGTCGAGCGGCCGCCTGCAGGCGCTCGAGCCGTTCGCCGAGTGGGACGGCTCGGACGAGTACGCGTCGATGCCGGTGCTCGCAAAGGCGGCCGGCAAGTGCACGACCGACCACATATCGCCTGCCGGCGCGTGGCTGTCGTACAGGGGCCACCTGGACAACCTCAGCGACAACATGCTGCTCGGGGCCGTGAGCGCCTTTGACGGGAGGGTCGGCAGGGCCGTCGACGCGCGGACGGGCGCCGAGGGCACGTGCGCCGAGATCGCGCGGGCGTACAGGCGCGACGGCGTGAGGTGGGTCGTCGTCGGCGGGGACAACTACGGCGAGGGCAGCAGCCGCGAGCACGCGGCGATGACGCCGCGGCACCTGGGATGCGCGGCCGTCATTGCGAGGGGCTTTGCGCGCATACACGAGACGAACCTCAAGAAGCAGGGGGTGCTGGCCCTCGCGTTCGCCGACGCGGCCGACTACGACCGCGTGCGCGCCGCAGACGACCGCGTGACGCTCTCGGGGATCGCCTCGCTCGCGCCCGGCAGCCGCGTGCGCTGCACGGTCGCCCACTCGGACGGCACGTCCGACCGGTTCGACCTGGTCCACTCGTACAGCGGGCTGCAGGCGGGGTGGTTCCGGGCGGGATCCGCGCTCAACGTGCTGCGGCGCGGCGGGCAGGGGCGGGCGGGAGTTGGGGAGGGAGGCGGCAGCGGCCGAGAATGATGTGGGGCCGACCGGAATCGAACCGGCGACCTACGGGTCACTGCAGCTCCAAACTCACATCATCCTCGCGTCAGCAGCTTGTTGACCTCTGGAGCCCCTTGCGGTGACTATCACTGTCGCCCTACCAGGCTAGGCTACGACCCCACGCTGGGCGGCGGGGCGCGGCCGAATTTTAAGATATGTCGGGGCCGGCCCCGCCGCGGGTGCGCGCTCGGGCCTCTGGCAGCATCTGCGCCCAGGCCTCGCCCCTTCTCCCCCCCCCCCCCGCCAGCGCAGGGCGGGCACGGCCTGCCCGCACAGGGCCGCCGTTTTGGGACGGGTGCGGACATGTGCCCGCTCGAGGCTTGGGCCTTGCGGCCCCCCCCTCCCCGCAGCCCCCTGCCATGCCGCCCCTGCAGGCCTGCGGGGCGGCCCGGGGCATGCGGAGAATTGGCAGGAGGGCATGGACCACGGAGCGCGTCTGGCCGCGGGGCGCCACGCCGCCGCGGGGCGCCACGCCGCCGCGGGGCGCCTGCCAGCCGGGAAGTCGGCGCCAACAGGCATGAGCTAATACCAGCCGCCTTCTAACCCCTGCCGTAGAGGTTTTTGTGATCGTCCAGATCAACCAGTGTGATCTTGCCTTCGTCGTAGTTCACAGAATAGAGCAGGCGGAAGGACTTTGTGATCCTGTAGCTGTACATGCCGCGCAGTCGTCCGCGCTTGCGTGCACCCATGCTTGCGGGGTCGGCTGACTGGGCCAGATTCTCTATCGCGCTCTTGAATCCTTTTACGACCTCGCCGTTCGGCTTTAACTTGGCCAACTTTTTGTCGAGGGGCTCGTCGTAACTGATTTTCCACAATGTGCCTAGCCACCAAAAAGCTCGTCCAAATGGCGCATATACTCGCCCAGTGTGCACGTTGTCATCTTTGTCCTGCCCGACTCGATGTCGTCAATGCGCTTCCGGAGGTATTCGGTCATGTGCTCGCCGTCGTCGAGGGGGATTCTGATAGGGGGGTTGGGGTAGGTTTGGCCCTTCGACGGCGTGTTGGCATACACGCCCCCGTAGAGGGTCGCATCAACGAACCGCAGGAACAGCTTGTGCCCAGAGTCGCCTCGGCCGCGGGCGGGCCCGTACCCCTTGTTTTCCAGCATGCCCGCCATGTAGTACGCCTCAGTCACTTTCTTCCACCCCCTTTATTATGCCGTGCAGCATTTCTGTGCCGATTTTTTCCAGAAAAATGTTAAATTTTTCGGCAATCGTGGTCGAATATTGCACGTCGACGTAGTATGCGCCGTCGGGATCATTGCCGAACGGCTCCATGACCACGGATAGCGACTCATCCCTGCTCTCGACGAGGCTGAACCTTATGGACGTTACCGCAATTTTACTGTCCGGCCCGTGCATTTTTGTGATTCGTTCGATGGTGTCCGAATCAACAAGGCTGGTCAAGCCCCCGATCGGCGATGTGCCGCTTTTTACAGTGGCCGTAAGCGCGGCCGTCATGTTTGCAGTCGACGACGGCTCAAAGTTGAGCGAGCCGAGTATGTTACGAATCTCGCTCATGTGGCCCCCTGCCTCTACTGCGTTCAGCACGTGAAATTGTACGAGGTTTTCAGCGTCGTTTAGGAATACGAGCAGGTCGCCCTTGGAGTACATGACGGTGGGCACGGGCGGCGTGCGGGGATTGATGGACACGTGGGCCGTCACCTGGGTCTCTACAAACCCCTTTCCGCCGAAAGCCGCCACGAACTGCTCGGGGCTGAACGTTCGGTAGTTGGACTGAAACTTTAGCACAATGCCCGGACTAGATATGCCGCCGCTCACTTCCTTCGGGAAGGCACGGTTTGTTTATATACCTTGGCGTGTCGGCTCAAGATCTCTGGGCCCGCCCCTCATGACGCCTAGCACGATTCGCCCTTGGCCCCTTTCAGTCGTGCTAAGCGCCAGGCGCGGGATCTCGCGCGCCGGCGCGGGTGCGTATTTAGGCCGCCTTGGCGCCAATCGGCGCTTGGAGGCTGACGCAGTGTCGCGGATTGTCCGATGGCCAGCCGCGGGCCTATGCCGTCCCGCTGGCGCCCGGCAGTCCGTCCGGCGGGGGCAGGGCAACGGCTGCGGGGTTCCGCCCCCCCCCCTCCCCTGCCGGCGGCAGGCTGCATGCAGGCCGATGGCCGCAGGGAGGCGGTTGGCCGCCCTAAACACGCACCCCGGCCGCCGCCCAAGCTTTATTGGCGCGCCCGCCCGGAGGGTCGCAAGAGGCAGAGCGGCATGGTGCGCCCCGTTACGATCGCTATTGCGACGGTGCCCGCGGTCGTAGCCGCCATGATCGCCGTCCCGCTCGCCACGCAGACCGAGGTGCCGGTCGCCGCGTCCGGCCCCGCCGACCGGATAAGCATAGAGTACACAAAGCACGAGCTCGCGAGGGTCTCGCACGGGGGCGGGCTGGTCGGGCGGACCGCCGCCGAGCGAACCGAGGTGCTCTCCGTGGCCGACGACGGCTCCCTCCGGTACGTCCTCGTCGAGGCCGGCTCGCCGCGCCCCGAAGTCGAGGGGAGGCTCGACGGAGAGGGCCACAGGCGCCTGTCCGCCATGGTAAAGGAGACGGGGTTTGCGTCGATCGGCGCCTCGTTCGAGGCCGCCCCGAACGCGTCGAGGTACGAGCAGTACTCGGTAAAGGTGACGCTCAACGGCGCGACGAGCCGTGTCGCCTGGCCCGAGCCCGGCGCGGCCGCCTCGTTCGTGCCGCCCATCGTCACGGCCGTCGGCGGCGAGCTCGACATGATAATGGGCAACCTGAGCGCCGGTATTAGGTACAAATAGCGGCGGCGGGGGCGGCGGGGCATGATCTCGCTTGCCGGCAGCAGGGACGGGCGGGCCGCCGGCGTGGTGGTGGCCGGCGACGGGGGCGGCCGGGGCGGCGGGCCCGACCGGGCGGCCGGCGCGACTCGCGGCACCTCGACGCTCAAGCGCGGCTTTGCGCACATGCTCAAGAACGGCGTCGTCATGGACGTGACGACGGCCGAGCAGGCCGGCATCGCCGAGGAGGCCGGCGCCGTGGCCGTCATGGTGCTGGACAAGCTGCCGTCGGACGTGCGCAGCGCCGGCGGCGTGGCCCGCACGGCCGGCGCCCGCGTGATCTCCGACATAATGGGGGCGGTCACGATCCCCGTCATGGCAAAGTGCCGCATCGGCCACACCTACGAGGCGCGCGTCCTGCAGGAGTGCGACGTCGACATGATCGACGAGTCCGAGGTGCTCACGCCGGCCGACGAGTCGCGCCACATTTGGAAGTGGGACTTTACGACCCCGTTCGTCAACGGCGCCCGCTCGCTCGGCGAGGCGCTGCGCCGCGTCGAGGAGGGGGCCGCCATGATCCGCACAAAGGGCGAGCCCGGCACGGGCAACGTCGCCGAGGCCGTGCGGCACGTGCGGATCGTCAACGGCGGGCTGCGGGCCCTGCGCGCGGCCGCCGCCGACGGCGACAGCCAAGAGGTGTCGAGGCTCGCCAGGGAGATGCGCGTGTCGTACGACCTAGCAGAGGAGACGGGGCGGATCGGGCGCCTGCCGGTCGTCAACTTTGCCGCCGGCGGCATTGCGACCCCCGCCGATGCGGCCCACCTCATGTCGCTCGGCTGCGACGGCGTGTTCGTCGGGTCGGGGATATTCAAGGCCGGCGACGCGAGGGAGCGCGCGGCCGCCGTCGTCCTGGCCACGACGTTCTGGGACGACGCGGTGAGGGTGATGGAGGCGCAGCGCATGGTCGGCGAGCGCAGCTCCATGCTCGGCCTCGGCGAGGGCGAGGCCGCGGCGCTGCGCATGCAGGAGCGCGGGGGCGGGGCATGATGGTAGCCGTCGGCGTGCTCGGGCTCCAGGGGGACGTCGCAGAGAACGTGGCCGCCGCCAGGTCGGGGCTCGGGGCGGGGAACGGCGGGGGCGGGGGCGACTCGGCGCTGGCGGTCTCGTCGCCGGCGGGCCTGGACCGCATCGACGGGCTCGTCATACCGGGCGGCGAGAGCACCGTGATCGGGCGCATGGCGCTCGCCGGCGGCATGGTCGACAGGATCAAGGAGAGGGCGCTCGCCGGCATGCCAGTCCTCGGCGTGTGCGCGGGGATGGTCATGCTCGCAAAGAGCGCGCGCGACAGGGTCGTCGGCCCGACCGGCCAGCAGCTGCTCGGCCTGCTCGACGTCGCCGTCGAGCGCAACTCGTTCGGCAGGCAGCGCGACTCGTTCGAGGCGGACCTTTCCATGGAGGCGTGCGGCATACCGAGGATCAGGGGCGTCTTCATACGGTCGCCGGCCATAATCGAGGCCGGCGCCGGGGTGGTCGAGCTGGCCCGGCTCGGGGCGCGCATCGTGGCGGCCAGGCAGGGCAACGTCGTCGGCACGTCGTTCCACCCAGAGCTCGGCGGCGAGTCCGCGGCGGCCCTGTACGGGTACTTTGCCGACATGGTCAGGCGGGCGGCCGACGCGTAGGCGGCGGCAGGGGCGCGCCGCTACGCGCCTTCCTGGTAGCGGCGCATGAGCAGGTACGCGGCTATGCCGGCCACGGCGGCGGCGACGATCCACAGGTCGTACACGGCCCCGCCGGCGGGCGCGCGGCGGTTAAGGCTTGCGGGAAGGGGGGGGCGCCTAGTTAGGCCGGCATAAGCGCAGGCGGCCCCGCAACCAAGGTTCATATTGGCGGTGCGCCACGCCAAAATCGACTCGCGATGGTAGGAATGCACGACGGCGGCTGTGGCGCAGCGCCGCTCGTAAACATGGGCGTTCGCATATGCATCGAGTGCGGCAGCGCGCGCATGTCGATCGGCGAGAGGGACATGCGCTGCCTGTCGTGCGGCTCCGAGTACGGGCGGGCGAGGATGCCGGCCCTCAGGTTCAGGCCCGGCGACCTTGTGAGGATCGTCGACGCCGACGAGGACGGGGCGGCCGGCGGGGGCGAGTGGGACACGCTCTACACGGTCGAGAGCATCGGCCAGGCGGACAACGGCGCCGTGAGCTATACCCTCTCTGCGGAGAACGACCCGATCATGATCTGCTACTCGGAGGGGCCCGAGTCATGCCTCGAGAGGGTCGGCAGGAAGTGGGGTCAGGCCGTGCGGGGCGGCGGCGGCGCCAGCGGGGCTTGAGCGGGCGGACGGCCGGCGGGGCAGAACGGGCGGCAGCAGAGCGCCGCCGGCGCAGCGCCCCTCCCCAACTCCCTCTAGGGCGGCCATGTGAAGATGCGCTCCAGTGTCGGCGCGGGTGGAGGGAGGCGCCAGGAAATCCCGCGCCTTTGCATGCTCTAGGACCATCGCAGTGGGCACAAGCTGCATGGAGCCTGGAAATCCCGCGCCCCTGCACAACAACAGGGCGCGCCCTGGCGCCGTGCGTCAGGCGCCGGGAGTCGATTTTGGCAGGCGGGGCGGATACCTGCAATCTGCGGCGGGCTGCGCCAGGGGCGAGGCAGGCACCGGGCGGTCGGGCGCCGGCGCCGATCGTTCGGCGCGGGCGGCCGCATACACAGTAGGAGAAGCACGACGCGCGGTCGGGCGCCGGCGCCCCTGTCACGGCTCCCTCAGCCGACACATTTGCAGCTAGGCGGGGGGCCTGTTACAGGGAGCAATCCTGTGCATGTTCAGGCCTGCACCGGGCCTTGTCGCGCCCCGCGCCAGCGGGTGGAAGCCCGGGCGCGGATACTGCCAGACCCCAACGTGCACGTCGGTCTTCCTCGTAGGCGTGGCCGCCCGGAAGTGTGCTGCGCCGTGCGTGGGCAAGCAATATAAGCACAGTGAAGATGCTGTTGGCAGGGGGCCGCGGGCATGGAAGAGTCGAAGACTGTGGATCGGTACGAATTGGCCGCCATCCTCAACGACATAGGGAACTTCGACATGAGCAACTTCAAGGGGCGCTTGACCCTCCAGAAGACCGTTTACCTCTTGCAGTCGTTCGGGCTGAACCTCGGCTACAAGTTCGTGTGGTACATACACGGCACGTACTGTCCCCTGCTAGCGAACGACGGCTTTGCCATCGAGGAGATAGCCTCACGCATGCCCCGTATTCCGATAGAGTTCGAGGCGGAGCGGGCACAGCGCCGCTATGCCGAGTTCAAGGAGTTCCTTGCGAACAAGAAGGACGATCCGGCAATGCTAGAGATCTCCTCGTCGATCTGCTACCTTGACGGCTACGGGATAGAAAAGGACAGGATTCTCGAGTTTGTTGAAAACAAAAAGGCAAAGTTTCGGTTGGAACAGTGCCAGGAGGCGTGGAGAGATCTCGAAAGGTATGGCGTGGTGGGCCGCCGCCATGGCTAGCAGATGGTCGGCCGAGCGGGTCGGCGAGGATATGGCGGAATACTTGTCGCAAGACAGGGGGAGCGTGCCCGACCTAGTCAAGCTCGTGGGGGAGTCGCAGCAATCGCAGGCAGGGCATGAAGGCCTGCATCCCGACGTGCGGGAGAGAGGGGAAACGGCGCGGTTAGCTTCGAGCACCAAGGCGCACGTGCGGCGGTTCAGGCCCGGCCGCCGCCGCCGCATGGCCAATGCCGCCCTAGGGGCGGCGATATTCGCCACCGTGTCGGTCGCGGCGCTGGCCACCCTCAATGCGCCAGACAGTTACATATTTGCCGGCGGTTCCGCGGCCCTTGCCGTCATAGTGCTGGCGCGGGAAGCCCGAAATCATGTTTGACATCAATCGCAGGGAGGTGCCCACGAGATCAAAACGCCCACCCCTCCATCTCAAACATGCCCACCGTACTACACGACTCGATGTCGCATTCTTGGGCGACTCGGGGGATTTTTTTGCCGCTCGTTTGGTTCTCTTCCGTCACTATGACTGGGAGGGACGTTCCATCGATACCCTCCTTGATGGATAGCGCCAACGCAATCAGGTATGGATCAGCCCGGTCGTGCCCGCCACCGGAGCCTCCAAGGAACGGGTACTTGCGCGCTATCTTGGTGGCATGCGCTACGGTTGCACTGGTGTTGGGGCGGAATGCGCTTTTGTGCTCGTCGGCCCACGTTACAACTTCGTCGTTGCCGCGGCGTATCTCGTCAAGGACTTGCAGGGGCGAAAGTATGCGCCGATCTTTGATCACGGCCTCGGATTGCTGCACCAGGCTTGGAAACACGGAGGCGGGGTAAAACTTGACCAAGGTTATCCACATGCTGGTATCCGCGATGTACACGGGGCGCGGCATTTCAACCGCCCCATACTTTTGCCCGTAGGGTGTCAAAGTGCTTTGCTTTGAGATCCAGGTACATGCCCATGTCGGACTCTGTGATAAGGCCGGCCTCTTCCATGTCGGCTACCAGCTTGGCGTATCGCCACCCGCGCTTTTTCAGGCATGCCACCACGGGAGGGGGCGACCTGCCGCCTGCCGGCGCCGCGGGGCTCGGCGGCGGGCCCAGGCGCCTGTAGTGAGCCATGTACGGTTCCGCGGCCGGCTCATCCAACAGGCCGATGGCGCGGACAAGGGCAGCGCGCTTGGTCATGTGAAACCTCTGCGACAGTGCGACCAAGTTTCCGTTGAGAGTGCGCCTTTTTGCCGCCCCGAGTTCGGCAAGGAACTCCCTCCTCGGCATGAGAATCGATGCGGCGAACGAGTCGCACCACCCCTCGATCGCCTTGCCGCTGCCCGAGTCGGAGGCATCAAGTCTTTCGTGGGCGGGACAGCACAGGCTCCCGCCGTCGAGCAGCACATGCGCGTACTCGTGGAGCAGCGTAAAGATGCGGGATCCAACCGCGTCGCCCGCGTTGACCAGTATGACGGGCGGCCCTTTGCCCGTTATGGCAAAGCCCTTTGCCTCCTCCACGGGGAATGTCGCCTGCGCGACAAACACTCCGCGCGACTCGACCTTGTCTCTCAGGGTTTCGTAAAGAATCCTGATTCTGCCGTCCCGGGTAGGCGCAACGGGACTGCACCCGCCCGTGCCGCCGGGCAGCCCCATAAGGACCGCCTCGTCGGCCGCGACCCGTTCTGGATCGTCCGTGCGCCGTGCCGCCGTCCTGCCCGCGGCGGCTACCGAATCCCGAGGGGCGCCGTCGAGCAGCTCCCGTGCATTGTACTGGATTTCGCGAGCCAGCTTCATGGCGGTGCACAGCGGCTTGGACGGCGGCGCGTCCGGCGAGTCGCGCCAGAGCCTAAAGCCTGCCACGGGCGGCTCGTGTGGCGGCTCCGCCAGCATAAAGGCGGACACGGGCCGCTTGACCTTTGCGGCTATCTTGCCTATGTCGGCCAGACTGATTTCCGACTCGCGCGTCTGCCACTGCCTGATCAAGCCCGCGCCGATCCCCGTCTTCGAGGCCAGCTCGTCGTCCCGCCATCCCGCGCTGTCTACTGCCCACCGTAGCACCTGCGGCCTGACCTTTAGCGTTACTCGCCTGTTCTTCACGAATCTTGGGCCACCCTGCCGTTTTTAAACAAATAGGCGACTGGAGCCGACGCGCTGGCATTGCCAGGATCCGACGCAAATGGGGGGGAGCAGAGGCGGCGGTGGCGGTTCGCGCGGCAACGCGGAGGGTGGCGCGGGAAGCTGAGGGCGCCCGGCAGCATGCGGCCGCGTCGGTTCCGGCGTGCGGCATGCGCGGGGCGCCGCCGCGCCGGCGCCGGCTCGCCCGCGGGGCGCCGCAGGCGCGCGCCGCTACGGACCCGGCGGCGCCAGGTTGTGCATTGCGGCAAGATCGCCCGAAAAGGCCTCCAGGTCTGGCGGGACGGCAATCCCGACGGGGTCCTTCAGGGACAGCCCCGCCGCCTTCTTCTCGGCCCACACGCGCGAGTTGAACCGGATGATGGCGCGCGTCGTGTCGGCGGCCCCGGCGGCCGGCGCCGGCGCGGCCGGCGCCGGCAGGCGCTCGCGGTGTATGCTGCCGCCTCCGCCTCCGCCTCCGGCGCCGCCGGCGTACAGATCTTGCCAGAGGCGCTCCGTAATGAACGGCGCTATCGGCGCGAGGAGGCGCAGCACGGTGGACAGGACGGCGTGCAGCGTGCGAACCGCAGAGTCCCGCTCCGCCGCCGCAAAGCCGTCCCCGTACGCGCGCGCCTTGACCATCTCGACGTAGTGCGCGGCGAACAGGTTCCACGTGAACTCGCGCACGGCGACCGCGGGCACGAAAAAGTTGTACTCGTCGTACCCGGCGGCGCACTCGCGCACGAGCGAGTCGAGCTCGCCGAGCATCCACGCATCGGCCGCCGGCATGCCGGCGCCGTCCCCGCCGCCGGCGCCCTCCGCCGCCGGCGCGGCCGCCCGCGCGTCGAGGCCCGCCGGCGCCCCGAACCCCGACACGAACCGCGACACGTTCCACAGCTTGCTGAGGAACTTTTTGCCGGCCGCCATCTTTTGCACGTTGCACCTAAAGTCGTACCCGTGCGTGGCCTCGCCGGCGCTCCAGAACCGGAACGCGTCGGCCCCGACGTCCCGTATGACGGGCAGCGGGTCGATCGCGTTGCCCCTGCTCTTGCTCATCTTGCCGCCGCGCTCGTCCAGGCCGTACCCCATGATCCAGGCGGCCGACCACGGCGCCGTCCCCGTCAGCTGGTCGCACCGCAGCAGGGTATAGTACAGCCACGTCCGCACGATGTCCTTGGCCTGCGGCCGGATCGCGGCGGGGTACGCCGCGGCGAACAGCGCCTCGTCGCGCCCGTACCCGCACACGAACAGCGGCGAGACGCTCGAGTCCATCCACGTGTCGAACGTGCGCTGCTCGCCGTCGAACCCATCCGACGAGCCGCACCCGGCGCAGGCAGCGGCGGGGCACGGGTCGCGCCACGGCCTGACGTACGCGCCGGGCTCGGGCAGGTGTGCGCGCCCGCACGCGCGGCACCTCCACACGGGTATCTCTGTGCCGTAGTACCGCCGGCGCGATATGGGCCAGTCCATGGACACCGAGTCGAGCCAGTTGTCGAGTATGCGGCGGTGCATCTCTGGGTGGAACCGCACGCCCGACGACAGGCCGCGGAGCCGCCCGATCGAGCCGGTCTGCTTGAGGTAGTACTCTTCCATCGGGACGATCTCGATCGGGTTCTTGCTGCGCTCCGAGACGGGCGTGCGGTGCAGTATGGGCTCGACCCTCTCGACCAGCCCGGCCGCATCGAGGTCGGCGACTATCTTTTTGCGCGCCTGCTTTGGGCGCAGCCCAGAGTAGGGGCCCGCGGCGGCCGTCATTCGCCCGTCGAGGCCGACCGATGCCACCTCGTCCAGGCCGAGCTCGCGGAACAGCGCGACGTCGTTGCGGTCGCCGTAGCTGCACACCATGACGGCGCCCGTGCCGAACGACGCGTCGACCGACGGGTGCTCGGCTATGTCGACCGCATTTCCGTACAGGGGCACGACGGCGCGGCGCCTGCCGGCCAGCCCCTCGTACCGCGCGTCGCCGGGGGCGACTACGACGGCGCGGCATGCGCAGAGCAGCTCGGGCCTGGTGCTCGCTATCGGCAGGGAGCGGCCGGGCTCGCCCTCGACGGAAAAGCGCATGTGGACGAGGTCCGTCGGGAGCTCTTCGTAGGCGATCTCGGCGTCGGCGATCGTCGTGCCCGACGCCCAGTCGTAGTTGTTCGGGCGGGTCGCCAGGTACACCAGCCCCCTGTTCCACAGGTCGATGAACGTCGACTGCGTGAGGGCGCGGTACTCGTCCGAGTCCGTGCGGTAGCGGCCGGCCACGTCCCCGCTCAGGCCGAGCGAGCGCATGATCTCGGCCATCTCGGCCTCGAGCTCGTCGAGCGACTCGGCGCACAGGCGGAGGAACTCGGCCCTGTCCGTCTCGCGCATGCGTATGCCGTGCTTTTTCTCCGTGTACAGCTCTACGGGCAGGCCGTTGCGGTCTATGCCGACGGGAAAGTACACGTTGCGGCCGCGCATGCGGGCGGTGCGGGCGATCATGTCTATCTGGGCGTAGTGGGCCGCCGCGCCGATGTGCCAGGGCCGGCCCGACGGGTAGGGCGGGGGCGTGTCGATCGTGAATACGCCGCCCGGCGCCGACGGGTCGAACCGGTGCAGGCCGGCCCGCTCCCACCCCTCGAGCATCTCGCGCTCGATCGACGGGTCCCACGACTTGGCCGAAATGGACGGCTCGCCCATTACGCGGACACCTTGACCCTGGATACGACGTGCGAGCCCTTGTCGCGGCCCTCGTAGATGTACACGCCGACGGCGTCGACGTTGGGCGGGAGGCGCGGGGCGAGGAGCGATATGATCTCCGTCGAGAGGTTCTCGACCGTCGCCTCGCCCCTCAGCAGGTACGCCGTCGCGCGCGGCACGGTCAGGTCGAACCTGCCCCGCGGCCCGTCGAACGAGACGCGGTAGTGGCCGGCGTCGCCGCCCGCGACGTACCTTTCGTTGACGAAGAACTTGTGGTCGAACTCGGCGATCACGCCGCGGATAATGCGCTTGGCCTCGCCGAAGTCGACGAGCAGGTTGTCCCTGAGCGTCCCCACCAGCTCGACCATTACGGACGAGGTGTGGCCGTGCAGGATGGAGCACTTTTCGACCAGCGGTAGCACGTGCGCGTAGTCGAACGTGAACGACTCGTCGTCCATGAATATCGAGCCGGTCTGCGCGTCGCCGCCGCCGGCGCCGCCCGCGTCGCCGCCGTACGCGACGACGCCGTCGAGCTCGGCTATCCGCGCCACGTGCCGCGGGTGGCCGACCGCCATGATGTTGGTGCCGCCGCCTAGCCGCTCCCTGGCGAGGCGGTACTTTTCGGCGTCCCGCTCGCCGTCGACGACCTCGATCAGGCCGCGGCTAGTCTTGAAGTCGATCCTTTCCGTCCTGCCGCCGCCCAGGTCCACGGCGTGCCCGTACTCGTACCCGACTCCCAGGAACGAGAGGAGCCGCGCCACGGCGAGCTCGGTCCTGCTCGACAGCAGCGTGCCCGTCGCCCTGTCGACGTACCTAAAGTCCGAGTCGGTGACGGCGACGCGCTGCCGGCCGGATGGGCCGCGCGGCTGCGCCGCCTCCGCCGCCTCCGCGCTCCCAGCTTCCCCCGCCATGCGCGCGGGATCGGCGGCCCGCCTATAAATTTGGAAATGGGAGGGGCGCCGCGCGGGCATGGCACCCCGGCCGGATGCGCGCGCGGGCGGCCGCGTCGGCGCGGGTCAGGGAAAGGCGGAGGAAGAGCAGGGCGCCGCGCGGCCCCGGCGCCCGCCCCGCCCCGCGGGCGGGGCAGGCAGGGCGGCGGCCAAGGAGGCGCCCAGGCATGCGCCAGCCGGCCGATTGCCGGGCGGCGGAAGGGGCCGCGGCGGCGGAATGGACGGACATTCCGCTTCCATGCCCCCGCTCAGCGGAGCGAGTCGAGTATGCCCGCCAGCTTGACGTCGTTCTCGGTGATGCCGCCCGCGTCGTGCGTCACGAGGTCGACCGTAAGGCGGTTGTACACGTTGCGCCACTCGGGGTGGTGGTTCATCTTTTCAATCTCCATGGACGCGCGGGCCATGAACCCGAACGCCCTGTTGAACGTGTCGAACTCGTACTCTTTGTGCAGCTTGCCGCCGACGACTGACCAGCCGCCGAGCCGGCCGAGCGCCTCGCGCACCTCGCCGTCGCTCATGCGGGCCGCCCCCATGCGCGCCCCGCCGGCGCGGCAGGTTAAAAGTCTAGCCCCGCCGCGGCCCCCCATGGACGCCCGCGCGCGGGAGCTCTTGGCCAGGATGGAGCTGGCCGTGGAAGAGGCCGTCGGCACTAGCGGCGGCCCGGCTAGCGGGCCCGTCGGGGTCGCGTTCTCGGGCGGCGTCGACAGCTCGGTCGTCGCCGCCGTGTGCTCGCGCCTGCGCCTCGGCCCCGTCCTGCTCACGGTCGGCTTTGCCGGCTCGCACGACCTGAGGTTCGCCGGGGCGGCGGCCCGCGGGGCCGGCCTCCCGCACCGCGCGCTGATCATCGGGGGAGGCGGGGAGAGGGCGGCGGAAGAAGGCCCGCCCCCGCCCCCGTTCGCCCGCGTCGCCGCCGAGGCGGTGGCCGCGGCCGGCGGAGGAGGGGGCGACCCGTCGCGCGCCGAGAACTGCATCGCGTTCTACTATATCGCGTGGCTCGCAAGGTCGGCAGGCCTGCGGACGGTCCTCACCGGCAACGGCATCGACGAGCTGTTCTGCGGGTACGACTCTTACCGGAGGGCCCTTGCGGGCGCGGGCGTGCGAGACGGCGACGAGGCGGCCGCCGAGGCCGTCGTGGGGCCGATGGTCGGCGAGCGCATCGCAAGGGAGCTGTCCATAATGGCCGATGCCGGCAGGTTCGCGGGCGCGCTCGGGGTGCGCATCGCCCAGCCGCTCCTCTCGGCGCGGTTCGCCGAGTACACGCGGTCGCTGCCGCTCGCCTGCAAGATTACGGGCCCCGGCGACCTGCTGCGCAAGCACGCCGTCAGGGAGGTCGCCGCGTCCCTCGGCGTGCCCCCGACCTCGGCGCGCAAGCGCAAGAAGGCCATACAGTACGGCTCGCGCATACACGCCGAGCTGCTGCGGTCGGGGCAGCTGCCGCCGGCGCCAGGCGCGCGGGCCGAGCACGCTCAGGCATCCCCAATGATCCGCGCCTAGGGCCGGTGTGAAGGGCGGGCGAGCTGGCGGGCGGGCGGCGAACCGTACGCGCGCCCGCCACCTGCCTAAACGGGGGAGGGGATCGGGCCCAGGCGCCACCTCACCCTCCCCCCTCCCTCGCCCGCCCCCGATTGCCGGCGCCCGCTGCCGGGCCGCCGTGCCGGAATCAGGAAGAGGCCAAGCCTCCGCCGATTGCCAGATCGGCGCGCGGCGGAAATGGGGCGCGCGGGCCCCGCCATCCGCCGCCCCCCCCCCCCGCCCGCACCGGGGCCCGGGACGGCGCGAAAAAAACGGCGATGCATTCGGCAGCACGGGCGTGAGCGCGAGGAAGGCGGAACGCGGACGCGGCAGGGGCCCCGATGCGCGCCGCGCCTAGGGGTACGGCCGCACGCCGCGCCGCGCCAGCCGCGACTCGGACTCGGCGACGGCCCGCCGGGCGCTGCCGCGCACGCGGCGTATTATCGCGCGCGACGCCCCCAGGTGCCGGCGCGCGTCGAATATCGGCTCGAGCTCGGCCGGCGACAGCCTCGAGGACACGGCGCGGTCGGCCTTGAGGGCGCCGAGGTAGTCGGCGCCCGACTCGGCGGCGGCGAACGCGACGCGCTGCACGTCGCGGTACGCCTCCATGCGCGGCGCGCCCTTTTTGACGAGAGCCTGCAGGACGAACTCGGCGAATATCTGCCCGCGCGTGAGCCGCAGGTTCGCCGCGATGCGCCCCTCGTCGACGGACAGGCCGCGAAAGACGCCGACCATGGCTGACAGCGACTCGTCGAGTAGGATCGAGACGGTCGGGATCACGAACCGCTCGTTGGCCGAGTTGGACAGGTCGCGCTCGTGCCAGAGCGGGACGTTCTCGAGGGCGACGGCCACGCTCGAGCGCATGAGGCGGGACAGCGACGTGACTCGCTCGCTCTTTGTCGGGTTGCGCTTTACCGGCACGGCGCTGCTGCCCATCTGCCCGGCGCGGAACCCCTCGGCGACCTCCCCGATCTCGGTGCGCTGGAGGTTGCGCACCTCGACCGCGGCCTTTTCGAGCGTCGAGCCGACGAGGGCGAGCGTGAACACGTACTCGGCGTGGCGCTCGCGCGGCACGACCTGCGTGGCCGCCTCGACCGGCGCGAGCCCGAGCAGGGCGGCGGCGTCTGCCTGGACGCGGACGGCGTCGGCCCCCATGAGCGACCCCGTCCCGACCACCCCGAGCATCTTGCACAGGAGGGCGCGCCCGCGCAGCGCCCGCAGGCGGGCCATGTGCTCGGCCATCTCGGACGCCCAGTTGGCGAACTTGAGCCCGAACGACACGATGCTCGCGTGCTGGCCGTGCGTGCGGCCGACCGCCGGCAGGCCGGCGTACCGCGCGGCCATGCCGGCCAGCACGTCGGTCAGGCGGGCCGCCTTTGGCTCGATCACGTCTAGCGCGTCGCGCATCTGCAGCGACGCGCTCGTGTCGACGAGGTCGTTGCTGGTCAGGCCGTAGTGCACCCACGGCCTCGCCGCGGCGGGGCACCTGTCCGAGAGCGCCTTTACGAGGGCCGCCGTGTCGTGGTCGGTCCTCTTCTCCAGGCGCCTCACCTCGGCGGGCGTGATGCCGCCGGCCCCTGCCGCGCGGGCTATGGCGGCGCCGGCGCGCCTCGGGATGACGCCGCGCTCCGCCTGCGCGGTCGCCGCCGCGGCCTCGACGGCGAGCTGGTAGTCTATCTTTTTCTGCTCGCCGAACACGGCGGCGATCTCGGCCGAGCCGTACCGCCCGGCGTCGATCGGCAGTATGGCCAACGCCGGGCAGGGCGGCGCCGCCGAAATAAACCTACCCGGCCTGGCCCCGGGTCGCGCCGCTGCCGTCATCCAAGGCGGCGGCATCCGGCCGGAGGAAGGGGGGCGGGGGCGGGGGCGGGGCCCTCCGCCCCTTTCGCGGCCGCCGCGGCCGATGCGCATGCCCCGGCGCGCTGCCGCCGCGGGTGCAGGAACAGGGCCCTGCGGCCGCCCCGCGGCGTCGTGGCGGTGCGGGGGCGCCTGAAAATCCCTGGAGGAGAATGCCCCCTTCCCCGGCCGGATCACTTTGGCATTTTCGTCATTCCGTCCATCAAGTCGCCCATTACCAGTTCCGCATCCCTGGACATTGCGGCATCGTCGCCGTCGCCGCTGGCGAGGTTGCAGCGCGCAGCCAGGGCTTCGTCCGGCAGGGTGCGCGCGCGGGTGCGCAAGAACTCGCGAAACGACGGATTGCCCACGGCATGCGCCGGCAGCGGGCCGTTCATGAACTTGTCGACGAGCGCATCTTCGAGCTCGCGCCTGTTCCCCAGGGAGGGTTTTGGCCGCCCCGCCCGGCGCGCGGAGGCGGCCGCTCCGACTGCCAGGCGGGCCCATGCCACGGCTCCGCTAGCAGACCCCCGGGATGCCTTCCTGCGGGCCTTCTTCCGGGCATTGTAGCCGGCCGATCCCAACGAATGCGGGCTCGGCGGGGGGCTAAAAGAGTGCCGATCCGCGGCATCCGCACGTGGCGCGGGGCGGCGCGCGGGGGAATCGGGGCGGCAGCAGTCGCGCAACCGCTCACCGAAAGTTCTTGCCCATGCTGGCCGCTGCGCGGTGCACGTCGCCCATTGCGCGGTTCATATCCCGGGACATTGCTTCGGCGTCGTCGTCGTCGGCGCCGCTGGAAAGATTGACGTACGCCGCCAGTGCCTCGTCCGACATGGCGCGTGCGTGATCCCGCACAAACTGCCTGAACGACGGGTTCCCCGCCGCGTGGGCGGGCATCGGGTTGCTCATGAACGTGTCGACGTACGCCTCTTCAAGCTCGCGCCTGCGCCGCGTGGCCGGATCGTCCTTCCTCGCCCCTGTGCGGGAAGGCAGGCCGGCCTTCCTGCTGGCCCCGCCCGACTCCCTGGCTGCCTTCCTGCTGGCCCCGCCAGACTCCCTGGCTGCCTTCCTGCTGGCCCGCTTGCGGGCGTTGTACGCGGCCGATCCCATCGGGCGCTGGGGGCAGGCGGGATTAAAAAAGAATGTCGGCGGCGCGCCGCGCCGCGGGGCGCGAACGGCAGGATCGCGCGCCGCGCCGCGGGGAGCCGCCGCGCCGCGGGGCGCGAACGGCAGGATCGCGCGCCGCGCCGCGGGGAGCCGCCGCGCCCAGCGGGCAGCGCGGGGGGAGGAGGGCGGCGCCGCATCGCGCTGCGCGCCCTCATACGCCCAGGGTCTCGTACCTCGATGCCAGCCAGTCGGCAAAGACGCCGTCGACTACGGCGTACCTTCCCCGCCCGCGCTTCTCGACGACGTCCAGATCGGCCAGGTGGCGGAGCGGCATGAGTTCAGGTCCCTAGGCGTGCCTGCCCCACACGGCTGCCCTGGACGCGCCGGCGCCGAGGGCGATGCTCGGCGCGGCCAGGGGCCGCCGCCGCCGCTGGCGCCGGCGCCGAGGGCGATGCTTGGCGCGGCCAGGGGCCGCCGCCGCCGCTGGCGCCGCTGGCGGCGGCGGCAGTTGGTGTAGAACTCTTCACAAATGAGTCGAGGACAGCTGACCACGCCGCTGTTGGTTGGGGGCGGGGCGTAACGGGCGAAGCGGCATGCCCCACACCGACACAGACGGCGGCAGGACCATTGACGTGATGTGCGCCTGCGGCTGCGCGTCTGCCACCCGCATCCGGCTGGATCCCGACGCGCCGGGGAGGGAGAGGGCCGTCATGCGCATTGAGATCGCCCGGCTGCACGGCATCATTGACCGCATCACGGAAGAGTCGGACGAGTACAGGGTGTTGATGGACATGGCCAGGACGGAGGACGCCGGCAGGTTCGCGGCGATCGTCGCCAGGATCATCGAGATGGGCGCCGCCGGCCTGTGCACCGTCGAGGATGTGCGCCGGGAGCTCGGCGCCGCAAGGATGGATCTCAGGGCCGCATCGGGGTCCCACAACCCCGAGGACCTGCGCAGGATCGGCGAGCTGGAGGCAAAGGTGCGCATGCTGGAGGCCATGATCAAGTACTATGAGACGCCCAACAGCCGGCGCGGCATGCCGCCCCTGTCCAACCACGTGCTCAAAAAGTTCGACGAGGCGATCGTCGCCTCGTGCGGCCGCCCAATGCCGGACGCCGCCCTCGGGCCGGCCATGGGCCACCCCGGCGCCTCGCACGACCTGCACCCGGAGAAGACGCTCAAGTACCGCGCCGCCCGCCGCTGCCCGGTATGCCTCCACCCCAGGCTCGTGCGGCTCGGAAAGACCGTCTCAAAGATATTCGTCGAGTGGGACGACGCCGACGGCAGGCCGCACGTGTACCAGCTGCGCCTCCCCATTGCGTGGTGCGTGCGGTGCCGCAGCGAGGTGCGCCCTGCGGACGCCCCCGACATCGAGGGCACGTGCTTTGGCCCCGCCCTTATCTCAAAATTCATAATCCTCTACGCGCTCGGGGTGACCGACCGCAAGCTCGCGGAGCAGCTGGATAGCCTGCTCAACGCCTCGTTCTGCCCCTCGACGATAATGAACGGCCGCAGGGCCGCCGCCCGGGTGCTAGAGCCCTTCATGAAGCACCTGGAAAAGCTGATCGTGGCCAAGGGGTGGGCCCACTTTGACGAGACGACCATGCGCATGTTCGGCAAGCAGGGCTACCTGTGGGTGGTCGCGGTCGCGTGCGCCGCCATGGTCGTCGCGCGCCCGTCCCGCGGCATGTCGATATTCGACGAAGAGCTCGCGTTCGCCCGCCACCTGGTCGGCGTCGTCGACGGCTACAAGTTGTACGAGATCATCCTCGACGAGATCCAGCGGTGCTGGAGGCACGTCATCAACAACTTCAAGAAGGCGGCCGCGACGGCCGACGACCCCGTCGTGAGGGCCGCGTACGGCGACTTTTGCGGCCTGTACGAGCGCATCAAGGACATGGACACGGCGCCCAAGGAGGTGCGCGACGCCATAGTGGAGGAGGCGCTCGCCATCGCGCGGCGCCTGCCCGAGGGCCACCCGTCCCGCACCGAGATAGAGAATGCGGGGGCAAACCTCGTCACCTTCCTAATGTTCAAGGACATGCCTCCCACGAACAACCCCGTCGAGGGCGACATCCGCGGCGACCCCGTGGCCCAGCGCAACGTCCGCTACCAGCTGCGCACGGAGGGGGGCGCAAGGACGTTCTCGGTCATTGTGTCCTTCATCCTCACGTGCAAGAAGCAGGGCGTGCGGCTCGACAAGGCGTTCGTCGCCCTGGCCGGCGGGGCCGACCCCGCCGACATATTCAAGGTCGGGCAGGTGGCCCCGAACCGGTGGGGCGGCCCAAAGAAGAAGGCGCCCCGCCAGGGGAAGGGTCCCCTTGACTGGCCGGCGAGGGAGGAGCCGGCCGAGCCCGAGCCCGAGCCCGTTGCGGCGAAGCCCGAGCCCGAGCCCGAGCCCGTTGCGGCGAAGCCCGAGCCCGTCGCGGCCAAGCCCGAGCCCGAGCCCGAGCCCGAGCCCGTTGCGGCGAAGCCCGAGCCCGAGCCCGAGCCCGAGCCCGTTGCGGCGAAGCCCGAGCCCGAGCCCGAGCCCGAGCCCGTTGCGGCGAAGCCCGAGCCCGAGCCCGAGCCCGAGCCCGAGCCCGAGCCCGTTGCGGCGAAGCCCGAGCCCGAGCCCGAGCCCGAGCCCGTTGCGGCGAAGCCCGAGCCCGAGCCCGAGCCCGAGCCCGTTGCGGCGAAGCCCGAGCCCGAGCCCGAGCCCGAGCCCGTTGCGGCGAAGCCCGAGCCCGAGCCCGAGCCCGAGCCCGAGCCCGAGCCCGAGCCCGTTGCGGCGAAGCCCGAGCCCGAGCCCGAGCCCGTTGCGGCGAAGCCCGAGCCCAAAGCCGAGGCCGATGCACCTGCATCGGCTCCGGCCCCGCCGGCAGGGCCGCCAATGCCCATCCCCTCCAGCCGCGCCGCGGCCGCGCCGCGGCCGCGCCGCAAGAGGCGGCCGGCGGCTGCGCGCGCCGCTGGCATCCGCCGACGCGGCACCAAAGCCAGGCAGGGCCGCCGCATGCCGCATCGTCAGGCAGCTCCAAGGCCGCGGCGCCCCCCAAAGCCGCCGCCGCCGCGCATCAGGCTTCGCATCCGCTCAAGCCGAAGGCCTCGCAACGGACACATTCCGATCAGGCCATCCGTGCCGCCCCCCTGCGCAGCGGATGACCCGAAAGTCCGGGTTCATCCGACCGAGGGAACGGGCTCGGACAAGCCATCGTACCAGGGGGCGTCATAACCAATCCGCCCCCGACTGGGGTTTGACCGATCCGCCGATCGGCCCCCTCCGACCGCCCCTCCCCCGCCGTTTAGGCCGCCTGCCGCCGAACGCGCCGCCGCGGGGAGGCCCAAGGGCCCGAATGGGGCCGGCATGCCGCGCTCCTGCCACTGCACGGGACAGCCGCGGGCCGCCCTGCGCGGCGCCATCATGCAGGCTGCGGGCGATCCCTCCCCCCTCCGCATCCGCCATCCCTGGCCGCATCCCATGCATCGCCCCTCACGGGGCGGCCACCACGCCGCCCCTCGTTCAGGCGTTACCTAGGTAGGGGACCTGAACTTATGCGCGGAGCGCGCGCGGCAGGGACGTCGGCCGCGCCCCGATGTCGTCCGCCATCCCCGACACGGTGTCGTGCGAGCGGGATATGGCCAGCAGGACGTCCTTTTCAAGGTCGCTCAGCGAGTCGAACTGTGCTACAAACACGGGGTCGAGGCGAGCGAGCATGTCCGAGTACGATGCCTCGACGTCGTCGGCCGTAATGCCGGCCCCGCCGCGCACCATGCAGGCGGTGTAGGAGTGCATGGCGAGCCTCTGCAGGTAGTCCGGCATTCCGCGGCTCAGGCGGCATATCGTTCTTGCCGTCTCCCCGTCGAGGCCAGTGCCCGCCTGCCTGAGCCGCCGCGACAGAAACGAGAGCATGACGCCGTCGGGCAGGGGGCCGACGCACACCTCGTGCAGCTGCCTGTACAGCGGAGACTTGGCATCGTCGACGATCCCCCTCATCATGGACGGGGACGAGCTCGCAAGCATGTACGCAACGCGAGTCGGGCCCTGCACGGTCCGGCGGAAGAGATGCAGGAAGGGGGCGCCCCATTTCAGGAGGCTCTGGAACTCGTCTATTATGACGAGGAGTGCCAGGTCCTTTTCCGCGCCGAGCCTTTCCGGGAACCCCAGCGCATGCTCGAGCAGGCCGTCCTGATCTACCACCCTCTTGTCCATTTTTGCGCCAAGCCGCACGCACTCGAGGACGGGCAGGTCGAGTTCGGGGACCGCTTCGCGCGGATCCCGCGGCCCGGCCGGCACCGCCCGCCCGAGCCGCCCCTTTCGCTCCCGCCTCCGCGTGCGCCCCTCGTACGCCTTGAGGACCGCCTTCATGTACGCGTCGGCAAACCGCCGCTTTGTGGACGCGCCCTCGGCGTTTATCACGACGGTCGCCACGCGCGGATCCCGCTCCTGCCGGCCCCTGACGGCGAGGAGTATGGAGCTTTTTCCAACCCTCCGCGGGCCGAGCAGCATGACGTTGTTGACGGCCCCGTCGGCCGCTCCACCCATGATCGCCTCAATGGCCTTGAGTGTGCGCCCGCGGCCGACAAAGTACTGCCCGCTCACGGGCTTGCCGGCAAGAAACGGGACGGGGGGCACCGCCCGCGTGGGGCGGGGAGAATATCTATGCATTTTCCCATAATGCGGGATCTCATAATGCGGGCGGCGCGCGGGCGCGCGGGCGCGCACGGCCAGGGTTTAAATGGAAAAATGCCGCGCGGGCGCGCATGGCCAGGCCGGAGATTCCGAGGATTGTCCCCGAGAAGAGGGGGCCAGCCGAGTACGTCGTCGAGCCGACGCGTGACAACGGCATGAGGGTGCCCGTGCGGATATTCGCCGACGAGCAGCTTGTCGCAAAGATGACGACGGACCGGACGGTCTGGCAGGCGACCAACGTCGCGTCCATGCCGGGCGTCGTCGGCCACGTGGTGGTGCTCCCCGACGGCCACGAGGGGTACGGCTTTCCGGTCGGCGGGGTCGCCGCAATGGACGCCGACGGCGGCATGATAAGCCCCGGGGGGGTCGGGTACGACATCAACTGCGGCGTGCGCCTGCTGCGCACGAACCTGACCGAGGCCGACGCAAGGCCCAAGCTCAAGGAGCTCGTCGCCGACCTGTTCAGCTCGATACCGTCCGGAGTCGGCTCGAAGGGGGCCGTGTCGCTGAGCAACTCGCAGCTCGACGAGGTCATGACGAGGGGCGTCGGATGGGCCGTCGACAACGGGTACGGCCGCCCCGCCGACGCCGACTCGTGCGAGGAGGGCGGCAGCATCGGCGGAGCCGACCCCTCAAAGGTCTCGGAAAAGGCGCGCAGGAGGGGCATGCCGCAGCTCGGCAGCCTCGGCTCGGGCAACCACTTTCTCGAGGTGCAGCGCGTCGACGAGGTGCACGACGAGGAGGCGGCCGCCCGCATGGGCATCGAGAGGGGGCAGGTGACGGTGCTAGCGCACTGCGGCTCGCGCGGGTTCGGGCACCAGGTGTGCAGCGACTTTCTGCGCATCTCCGAGAGGGCCATGCAAAAGTACGGCGTCAGCCTGCCCGACAGGGAGCTCGCCTGCGTGCCGCACTCGTCGGAGGAGGGCGCCTCGTACTCGGCGGCCATGAGGGCCGCGCTCAACTTTGCGTGGAGCAACCGCCAGATGATCTCGCACTGGACCCGCCGCTCGTTCGAGAGGGTGTTTCGCATGGGAGAGGACGACCTCGGGATGGACCTGGTGTACGACGTGGCCCACAACATTGCAAAGGTCGAGGAGCACACGGTGGACGGGGAGAGGCGCCGCGTGGTGGTCCACCGCAAGGGCGCCACGAGGGCCTTTCCGGCGGGGGCCGACGACGTGCCGAGGCGCTACCGCGACATCGGGCAGCCCGTGTTCATACCGGGATCGATGGGCACGGCAAGCTGGATACTGCTCGGCCGGGGCGGGTCGATGGACCTCACGTTCGGCTCGACCGCCCACGGCGCGGGGCGGACCATGTCGCGGACCAAGGCCAAGAAGCAGTACACGGAGGAGCAGGTGAGAAAGTCGCTCGGCGACAGGGGCATCCACGTAAAGGCCCTCACGCGCAACGGCGTCGTCGAGGAGACCCCGCAGGCGTACAAGGACGTCGACAGGGTCGTCGGCGTGTCGGACGAGCTCGGCATTGCGACAAAGGTCGCCCGGCTCGTGCCCATCGGGGTGATCAAGGGATGACGGAGGCCGCGCCGCCGCCGCCGCCGCCGCCGCCGCCGCCGCCGGCCGCGGGCGGCGGGGAGGGTCCCGACTCCGAGCTGGAGCGCCTAAAGGCGCGGCGCCTCGCCGAGATGCGCACGAGGGCGCTGGCAATGGAGGCCGGCAGGGACGGCGCTGAGGAGGAGAGGGGCGGCGCCCCCTCGCCGCGCGAGGCCCTCGTGTCCGCGCTGGGGCACCGCGGCGTCGAGGTGCTGGAGGCGGCCGAGCGGCAGTACCCCGCGCAGGCGCCGCGCATAGTCGACGAGCTCGGCAGGATGGCGATCTACGGCCAGCTGCCGGGCGGCCTCGACGGGGGCGGGCTCCTCTCCGTGTTCAGGTCGCTCGGCATCAACGTGCGCCTGAACACTAGGATAACGGTCGAGCAGGACGGCAGGATGGTCTCGCTCTCCGACAGGCTCGGGCGAAGCGGCGCGCCGGCGGGCGGGTAGTGCCGCGTGTCGCTGATATTCGAGGTCGGCTCCACCGACGGTCCCTCGGCCCGCCTCGGGGTAAAGACGGCCATGTCGCACGTCGAGACGCTGTGCGGCCGGCCCGGCGGCGTCTCCGTCGGCGAGATCGAGTCGCGCGCCGGGTGGTCGTTCTTTAGGCTAAAGATCGAGGCGGGGCTGCACGAGGCCATGGCCGAGCGGTTCTCGTCGATGATTGCAAAGTACAGGGGCGGCAAGCCGGACGAAAAGTTCGCAAAGTTCCTCTCCGACTACCTAGAGTACAGGGGCTGTCCCGTGAGGCTGAGGCTCACCGGGGGCGGCTAGACGCGCCGGCCCCGCTTGCCGCCCTTTTTGCGCGTCGTGTCGTGCGGTATGGGGGTGACGTCGTCGATGCGCCCGATGCGGAAGCCGCTGCGCGCAAGGGCCCTGATCGCGGCCTGAGCGCCGGGCCCGGGCACGCGCGAGCCCACGCCGCCGACTGCCCTGACGCGTATGTGGAAGCTGTTGAAGCCCTTTGTCCGGGCCGACTCGATGGCCGCGTTGGCCGCCTTCATTGCCGCGAACGGCGAGGACTCGTACCGGTCCGCGTTGACGTGCTTTCCGCCCGAGCTGATCGATATCGTCTCGGCGCCGGTCAGGTCGGTCATGTGGATAATCGTGTTGTTGTAGCTGCTGTAAATGTGGGCCACGCCCCACTTTTCCTTCACGGCCGGCTCGGCCTCGGCCTCGCCGTAGACGTCCCCATAGTACGCATCCTCGGAGACGTCCTCGTCGCCGGCATCGGCATCGCCACCATGATCGTCGGCTGCATCCGGCCCCGATTCCGCCGGGGCCGGCTGCCCGTCGCCGCCGCCACCTCCGTTGTCGTCGTCGGCAGCGGATGCGGCGCTCGAGGATGCCGCGCCTGCGGCATCTGTGGGCACGTCGGGCGCGGCCGGCTGGGGGTCGGAAGCGGCAGGCTGCCCGCCGGCTGGGGCGGGGGAGGCAGGCTCGGATGCCTCGGCGGGGGAGGCAGGCTCGGATGCCTCGGCGGGGGAGGCAGGCTCGGATGCCTCGGCGGGGGAGGCAGGCTCGGATGCCTCGGCGGGGGAGGCAGGCTCGGATGCCTCGGCGGGGGAGGCAGGCTCGGATGCCTCGGCGGGAGTCGCGCCGGCGGGCGGCTCGGCATCCCGCACCCGCGACTCTTCCACCGACAACGGCGGCGCGACCCTTGGCGGGTTTAAAATACATTGGCAGAATGCGCCGGCGAAAGGCCAGATCTTGGTACAGGGCACCGCCGAGCATGGCCTCTGTCCGCGACGGGCGCCGGGGCGAGATCCCGCGTCAAGCGGCGCGGCGCAAAAGCGTTGCACCCTCGGCATGGCGGCCACGATGCGACAACGGCGCCGCATGCGGGCAAGAGCCGCGCGCACGGCACGATCCAGTCCACGGCGCATGACAGGTCTGTTTTTTATACGGCCCGCGGGCGGCCTAGTCGTGGACGAAAAGTGCACTTCCTGCGGAGGATCGCCTGACCGCAGGTACTTCCCCATGAGGGAGTGGAACATGAAGGGGCCCCTGTGCGGCGGCTGCTATTCCAAGCTGATCGCAGAGTTCTACCCCGGCAAGCATGTCCGAATGGAGCCGCAGGAAGGCGGGAGCGGCAGTGCCAGGCCGGCGGGCGGGCGGCACGGAGACAAACCCGACATTTCTAGGCCCGCGTCGGCCCCTAGCAGGGAGGGCAAGGGCAACGGCGGCGCATCCGGCGGGCCCGGCGGCGGGAGCAAGGGAGTGGACGGCGGCAACGGCGGCGCATCCGGCGGGCCCGGCGGCGGGAGCAAGGGAGTGGACGGCGGCAACGGCGGCGCATCCGGCGGGCCCGGCGACGCGGACAGCAAGGGCGGATCCCCGCCCCGGCCCTAGCCCGCACTCCCACGCTCCAGCGAATACTTGTTGGCGTTCAGGCAGTTCCACGCGAGCGCGTCGCCCTTTGCCTCGTCCTCCCCGAGGAACGCAATGTCGGTGAGCGTCTTTTTCTTCCTCAGCAGCGTGACTTGAAAGCTCGCAAAGCGGGGGCACTCGCACCCCTCGTGCAGGCAGTCGTGCATGAGGGCGCCGTCCCCGTCGCGCGCCGCCGGCCCCGCCGCATCCTCGTCCTCGCCGTCGTCGTGGTCCTCGCGGGCGTGGCCGCAGTTGCACAGCGCGTCGTCCTTGACGTCGTCAAAGCCCTTTTTCGAGTAGATTCCCAGGCGCAGGTACGCCGTCCCCTCGTGGCCGTCCCTGAACCGCTCATAGTGCTCGGATATCGGCAGGACCTTGTACAGCGACACGTTGTGGTACGGGTCGCGCGTCTCGGCGGCGAGCACGAACCAGTACCGGTCCCCCGACTCGACGAACCTCAGGCGGATGGAGGGATCCACCCAGTGCCGTATGATGTCGCGCCACAGCCCGGCGGCGGGGGCCCGCTCGGCGAACAGCGGCACTACGTTCATGCGCAGGTCATAGTACCTGTACGCTACGCCGAGAAAGTCGCTGCGCCAGGGGGCGGGGCCGGGCGAGTCCATGCGGCGGGCGGGGCGGCCCGCGCTTTAAGTGGTTTAGGGCGGCCCGGCTGGAATATCCCGCGGTAGTTGCCGCGCGGCGCCGAGCTCGCGGAGCGTCCGTGCCGCCTGCCGGCAGGCCGGCGCCCGGCCGCCCGGCGCCCGGCCGCATCCCCTCTTCCAATCCAGCGCGCGATCGCATGCAGCGCCGGGCCGGCTGCGCGGCCTGCCGAGGCGGAGGGGAGGGGCCCGGCTGCGCGCCCGGATGCGCGGGGCGGAGGGGGCGTGCGGAGCATCCGCGCCCGGGGCGCATGCGCGCCCGCCGCAGGGGGGCGCCCGGCGCGCCACGAGGCCAGGACAGGCCGGCGGCGGCACGGGCGGCGCGTCCGCCGCTTGGTCCAAGGGGCGCGCCGCCGCAGGCGCCCTTGGCATTGGCGGCCCGCCGCGCGCCAATCTGGCAGCCAGCCATCGTCAAGCCCCCCCTCCCCCCTCGATCCCTCCCAGAGGACCGCCCCGATATCCCACTGGCAGCCAGCCATCGTCAAGCCCCCCTCCCCCCCCCCCCGCCGGCACAGGGCGAGGCGTGGCGGGGGCTCCGCCGGCGCAGGCCCCGCCCGCGCGAGGCCGGCGGCGCCTCAGGCGTAAATCCCGGCCCAGGCGGCGCCTGCGCGGGCGCCTAGCCGGCTCCCGCAAAAAACAGCCGCCCGGCTAGTTAGCCTTATATCATATCGCGGGACGGGGCCGGCATGGCCTCCAACAGGACGAGACCAAAGATCGTCGCCGACCTTCTTGAGGCGGCGCAGGACTCGGGCAGGGAGGGCATCAAGACCACTTCCCTCATTGCAAAGGCCAACCTCACCCACTCTAGAATGTCGGACTTTGTCGACAACCTCATCGGCGCCGGCCTCATGAACAAGATCGAGTACGACGGCAAGCATACGTACGTCATTACCGCCCGCGGAAGGCAGTACCTAGAGTCGTACCGCAACTTTTCGAGCATTGCCGAGTCGTTCGGGCTAGAGCTCTAGCCGGCGGCGGGATCGCCGCGGCTATCGCCGCCGTGCCGCATCCGATGCGCGCCCCGGAGGCCGCCGCCGATCGCGCGCACGGTGGCGCGGGCCGCGGCAGGCCGCCGCCGATCGCGCGCACGGCAGGTCGCCGCCGGCCGCCGTGTCGCGATTCCCGGTACTCGGCGCCGGGCGCGGCCTGGCGGGCGGCGGGCTGGAAGGGGTGCGCGGCGGCGGCGGTGCGGCATGACGGCCGCGCATGCCTGGGCGGGCGGACGCCCGAGCAAGAGGTGGGAGGGCGCAAGGCGCGGCGCGGCGGGAGGGGAGGGCGGCGGATCGGGCGGCGGGCGCGTGCGGGCCGCGGCTGTCGGTCGCCCCTCGTCGTCGCGCCGGTCGGAGGAGGGCGGCAGATCGGGCGGCGGGCGCGTGCGGGCCTCAGCGCCACCGGCGCGACCTGCGCCTGGCCCTGCGCTCGGCCTGCCGGTCCTTGCGGTTCCGATAGGTCGAGTAGCCGATCACAATGATGGCGCCGGCAAGCCCCCCGTAGAACAGCTCTAGGCGGGGCGGCACCTGCGTGATCCCGATGATCATCCCTCCCACGAGGAGCATCATTACGACGAGCAGGTACTTGTCCACGCGCGGGGCCGGCCGCAAAATGATATTATACTTTTTGAGCGGGCCGCGGGCATGGGTGCGGGCACAAAGGCGCTCGAGCTGGTGGGGCTTGCGCTCATCGGCGGGACGATCTTTTCGTTCGTTGGAATGGCCGGCAGCGACCTGCGCTGGCCGGTCTTTTGGAGCTGCGCTGCCGGCGCGCTGGCCATAGTGGTGCTGCGCAAGTACAGGAGGGACAGGGAGTCGGGAAACGCCGGCGGCGATGCGGCGGCGAACGGCGGGCGCAGGGATGCGCCCGGGGCGTAGACCGTGGACGCGGCCGCGCATCCCGCAGGCCGCGGCGAAGGCTGCGGCCCCGCGGCGCAGAGATAGGCCGGCGGGGCCAGAGCGCGGCGCAACTGGTGCGCGCCCGGAGCGCGGCGCCGCCACCCCGAAGAGGGACGGCGCGGCGCGGCTCGCTGACCAGCGGAGAAAGGGGAGTGCGGGGCATTCGCAAGCGGCAGCACGCGCGGAGCAGGCGGAAGTGGGTGCGCCGCCGCCGGAAAGGGCTGGCGGTGATGGCTCGCCCGCAGGACAATCGCCCCCCGGCGGCGGGACGCGGCGCATGAAGGCGAAAGGGCGGGCGGGTGATCGACAGCCCGCATCGGCAGGATGCCAGGGCCGAGTGGCGCCCAAGGGATGCGCGGGGATGCGCGGCTGGATGGCAGGGGGCCAGAGGCGGGCCGGAAAGGGGCGTCCGGCGAACCCGCTGCCCGGGCGGGCGAGGGGGCGGCAGGGCGGGCGGAAAGCGGCGGCCGCCCGTGCGCCCGGCGGCAGGGCGGGCCAGGCCCGCGGCCGATCGGGCGCCGCCGCCGCCGCGGCCTCCCGCCCGCCCCTTCCCGTCCCGCGCCCGCCGCGATGCGCGGGGCGGGAGGGCGAAAAAGCCCCGAGTGGGATCTGAACCCACGACCTAACGCTTACGAGGCGTTCGCTCTACCAGGCTGAGCTACCGAGGCGCGCCGTGCACCGCGCGGTTGGTTAATAAAAACCTGCCGCGATGCATGCGCATTGAAGGTCTCGGTGTCAGGCGTCAGGGGGATTGCGGGATCCGAGGTTGGCGCCGACACGGTAATGCGGTACTGCGCGTCGTTCGCGGCCGCGACGGAGGGGGGCGGGGCGTGCGCCGTTGCGCGCGACACGCGGCCGAGCGGGGCGGCCCTGTACGACGCCGCGGTGTCGGCCCTCTTGGCGTCGGGCGCCGACGTGCGCGGCCTGGGCGTGGCCCCCACGCCGGTCGTGTTCTACGAGGCGCGCAAGGCCGGGAGGGGCGTGGTCGTGACCGCCTCGCACAACCCGCTCGAGTGGAACGGTCTCAAGTTTGCCGTCGGCGGGCGCGGGGCCAACGCGTCGGAGATGGCGGGGATTGCCGGAGGGGCCAACGCGCGCGGGTGGAGGGGAGGCGGGGCCGGCGGCGGCGGCGGTAGCGGCGGTAGCGGCGGCAGGGCCGAGGCGCCCGGGCCGCCGCCGGCGATCGGCGCCCTGGAGGAGGCCAAGTCCGACTATACGGAGGCGGCGCTCGAGGTGGTTCGGCGGGCCGCGGGAGGCGGGGGCGGCGGGCCGCCAAGGGTAGTAGTCGATGCGGGGGGAGGCGCCGCGGCCGGCGTGGCGCCCGACCTGCTGGACAGGATCGGGTGCGGCGTAGAGGTCGTCAACGCAGAGCCCGGCAGGTCCGACCGCGGCCCCGACCCGACATCTGAGCGGCTTGCAAGCCTGGAGGCGGCCTGCGCCGCGGGAGGCCGCGCCGGCTTTGCGTTCGACCTGGACGGCGACCGCGTCGTCGTCGTCGCGCCCGGGGGCGGCGGGGGCCGGCCGCGCGCGCTCTCGCCGGACGCGACGCTGTGCCTCGGCGTCAAGGCGGCCCTGGAGGCCGGCTGCCGCAGGTTCGTCCTGAGCATCGACACGAGCGCCGCGGCCGAGTCGCTTGTCAGGAACGCGGGCGGGCGCGTGTGGCGCTCGAGGGTAGGCGAGGCCAACGTCGTCGAGGAGATGGACGCCAGGGGGGCCGAGGCCGGCGGCGAGGGGAGCAGCGCCGGCTTCATACTGCGCTCGTTCAACGGGTGCCGCGACGGCCTGCTCGCCGCGGGCATGATCGCCGCGTCGATCGGCGGGGGCGAGGCGGTCGCGGGGGCCGCCGCGGAGGCGATGGCCGGCTACTCGCAGGCGCGCGCAAAGGTCCCCGCCGACTCGGCCCTCCACGCAAGGACGCTAGAGCTCGCCGACGAGCGCATCGGAGGGCGGTTCTCCGAGTCCTCCTCGATCGACGGCGTAAAGTGGATCGGAGAGGGCCACTGGGTCCTGGCCAGGGGGTCGAACACGGAGGACGCCGTGCGCGTCTCGGCCGAGGCGCGCGGCGAGGAAGAGGCCAGGGCCCTGCTGCGGGACGCCGCCGGGGCGGTCGCCGAGTCGTATGAGATTGCCAGGCGAGGCGGAGATCGTTAGGATATTCCGCAAAAGGCTCGGCGTGCGCGGCGCGCCGGACGACATCGAGGCCCTGCCGGCCGGCGCCGCATGCTGGTGCGTCGACACGCTGTCCGCCGGCACGGACGTGCCGCCAGGCATGGGCCTGCGCAGGGCAGCGCGCAAGAGCGTCGTGTCGTGCGCAAGCGACCTGGCCGCAAAGGGGTTTGCCCCGGCATCGGGGCTCGTGTCGGTGTCGCTGCCGGGCGGCACGACGGCGTCCGGCGCGTCCGCCCTGGCAGGCGGGCTGGCCGGCGCGGCCGCCGAGCTCGGCTTTGCGTTCGCCGGCGGCGACACGGGGAAGGGCGCCGAGCTGTCCATTACGGTGTGCCTTGCTGGGGCGGGGCGGCGGTCAGGCGGGGGGCGGGGCGGCGGGTGGCCCGGCAGGGGCGGGGCGCGCGCCGGCGACATCGTGTTCGCGACCGGCGCGTTCGGCCTTACGGCGGCGGGCCTGCGGGTGATCGCTGGCGGGGCGCGGGCGAGCGGCAGGTTCGCGCGGGCCGCCAGATCCGCGGTGTACAGCCCCCGCTGCAGGGCGCGGTTCGGCGCGGCGGCCGCCCGCATGTTCACCTCGTCGATGGACACGAGCGACGGGCTGTCGGCGGCGCTCGACGGGATGGCGCGCAGCAGCGGCCTGCCGTTCGCCGTGGGCGGCGTGCCGCTGGCGGCAGGCGTGGAGAGGTTCGCCGCCGACAACGGCCTGGACGCCGTGCGGCTGGCGCTCGGGGGGGGTGAAGAGTACGAGATCGCGTTCACTGCAAGGCCGTCCGACAGGCGCCGAATTGCAGAGGCGGGCCGCGCGACCGGGACGCCCGTCTCGGAGCTTGGCGTTGTGGGAAGGAGGGAGGGCGGCAAGAGGGACGGGGCGGCGGCGCGCTTCGAGTCGGGCGGAAAGTCGTTCAGGATACGAGGCGGGTGGCGGCACCTCGGGGGCGGGGGGACGTGAGCGCGGCGGGCGGATGGGGCGAGCCGAGGCGGGCCGCCGCGTGGTCATCGGCGGGGGCGCTCGCCGCGCTGGCCGTTGTCGCGCTGGCCGCGGCCGCGGCCGCCGCCGCTGCCGCGGGGGCGGGCTGGGGGCAGGGAGAGGGCGCGGGTGCGGGAGGGCCCGGAGTGGACGGGCATTCGGCAGGCGGGCCGCTGGAGGGCGCCCGGGGCCCCAAGCCCGGAGGGGGCGCGGGGCCGGCTCCGCGGGATCCCGACGTCGTCATGCCCAGCAAGTCGTCCAGGCCCGGATGCGAAGAGGACGACGCGTGCTACATTCCGTCGGCGACAGAGGTCGCCGCCGGCGGCTCGGTCACCTGGAGGAACGACGACGTCGCGTTCCACACGGTCACAAGCGGCGAGTACGGGAGCCCCGACGGCGCGTTCGACAGCGGCCACATGGACCCCGGCGAGGAATTCACCGTCGCGTTCGGCGAGGCCGGCGAAGTCGTGTACCACTGCACGCTTCACCCGTGGATGCGCGGCACGGTCGCCGTGTCGCCGCCCGCCGCCGAGCGGCCGGCGGGGGCGCCGCGGGAGTAAAGGTGAGGGAGGGAGTCGAACCCTCTTGGATGGGTTTTGCAGACCCACGCATAACCGCTCTGCCACCTCACCGCATCGCCGCGCCATCCCCGTGCGCCCAATAAATGGTTGCCCGAGCGCGGGCGGAGCTGGCGCGGGCGCGTTCAGGCCCCTGGCGGCATCCGCGCCTAGTCCGCCCCCGCCCTTCGCCCCGGCTCGCCGTCGGGCACGCCGACCTGCGATCTGTACGCCCATTCGAGAGCTTCCAGGTAGCCGTCGAACGGCATGAGGGACCGCGGCTTTGTCACCACGATGCCGCAAGGCGGGGCGCTGTCCGACAGGGCGTCCAAGTAGCCGTCGTCGGCATCGACGGGGCCCGGCCTGGACACGGCGCCCAGATCCGGCAGCGACTCGACTCCCGTCCGCCGGCGGACCTCGGCCCAGTTGTCGGTGATCCTGCGGTAAAGCAGCCTCTTTGCGGGATCGTAGAGCAGTATGCCGATGTTTACGGACTCGCCGCGCGCCGCATGCGCGACGATCTTGACCGTGGAGAACGTATAGTTCGCCGTTACGGTCCACCCCCGCTCCCGGGGCGGCCGCGCGCGGCCGCCTCTGGGCCGCCGCGGCCCTCGCCGGCGGGCGCGGAACGCATGCGCGGCATGCGGTCGGCCGCCCCACTGCCCCGTTCAGCGGACGCGCCGCCGCGGGCGGGGCAGCAGGGCGCGGGCCGCGCCGGCCCCCCTGCATTCCCGAAGAGCCCGCCAGAGCCGCGGCGCCCGCCGATCCCGCCGGGCGGGAGGCGGGGGGGCGGCCGGATCGGCGCAGGCCTGCAGGGATCCGCCAGGCCCTGCGGCGACCAGCGGGGCCCGCCAAGCGCTCGGCCGCGTCCGAGCGCGCCGAGCGGGTGCGTGCCCGCTGCAGGGCCCGCGGCGATGCGCGCGCTGCCGCAATGCCCGCCGCCGCCTTGAGCGGGCGCGCAGTATCCGGGCGCGCCGGGGGTTTGATCCTGGCGGGATGCGCGCGCGCGCCCCGCGCTCGCGCCGGCGGCCACCTCAGGCGCGCCGATGATGCAGGACGGGCCGGCCGGCCCAGTGCCAGAGTGCGGCCCCGCGGCGATCATGGAAGAGCCTGCTCCTGCGAGCCCGTTGTCGACATCCCCGGCATGCCCGCCGTCCGGGTCCAGCAGGACGGGCTCGGGCGACAAAAGCTCGGAATCCCCTGCAATGCCGGCGCATGCAATCTCGCCGTGGGCAGTACGGCCGCGAGGTGCGCTGGGCTTGGCCGCGCGCGCCTCGCGGCCGATTCCTGCGGTCGCCCATGCGCAGGTCACGCCCCGGCTTGTCGGCAGTCCCGCATGGACGCATCGAGCCCCCTTCACGGGCGGCATTCGCGGCCCCGCCCCCATCCATTGTTCTGCACGGCGGCCCGAGGGCGTGGCGGTATAAGAGCATCTGTAGACGCGGGAATTCCAGCAGTCTGCGGCGGGGCAGCGCCGGGCCGCCCGGGGCCAGGCGCCGGAGGCCGTGCCGCCCCGGCGGGCCTCCCAGCGGGGTTGCGCTGCGGCCGCAGCGTGGGGGAAGAGGTCGCGATCGCGCCAAGGCGGATCTGCCATCCGTGGAGAAGGCGGCCAGGATGTCCGGCTGGTACGCTGCGCGCGGCGCCCGTCCGAGCCGGCAGGGAGTCGGGCGCCGGGGCGGAGAGATCGGCGCGCCGGATGCCGGCAGTGCAGGGCCCGGCAAAGCATGCCGCAGGGCCGGGCCGTCTCGAAACGTGGCACGCCGGAGGCCGCAGGGCCCGCCGCCTGGGCGGGGCGCCGGGGGGAGAGGTCGAAGGGCTTGAGGGCGGCGCCCATGCGGGCCTGAACGCGGCCGGCTTGCCTAAACGCTTGCGGGCGGCGGCCGGGCCGCGGCGGCCGGGCGGGCGCTCGCTCGCTCGAGGCGCGCCCGGGCCGCGGCCTACGGGGAGGATGCCGCTGCGTCCGCCACCCCGCGCGGCGCCTTCGGGCCGCGGCCCGGACGGGGGCGGGCGCCGGCGGAGGAAGCCGCCGCGCCCGCCACCCCGCGCGGCGCCCCCGGAATCCCGTCCGACAGCGCCCTGCACGCGAACCTCACGTCGTCGGCCCTTACGGTCCGGCGGTTGGCGTGCATGCTGGCCTTGACGGCCATGCTCGCGACGCTGGCGGCAAACTCCTCTACTACGCTGCGCAGCTCGGCGGCCGACTCGTCGCTGACGCGCGCCGCGCCCGACCTCTTGAGTATGCGGTACATGGCCGACATGGCCAGCTCTGGAGAGTCCATGCCCACCCTAGGCGCGACCGATAAAAGGGGGGCGTTGTCAACATTCTTCGGGCCGTGGCTCAACATGATCAGACAAGCGGGGCGTGGCTGTACGACACGCACGTGCACCTGTCGGACCCCGCGTACGCCGCGCAGATGCGCTCCGTCCTGCTCGGCATGCGCCGCATGCGCGTGCGGGCCATGTGCGTCTCGATGGACGGCGCCGACTCGCTCGCGTCGGCTGCGCTGGCCGCCGGCTCGGGCGGCCTGGTCGCCGCGTTCGCCGGCGTCCATCCCGAGAGGGCGGGGCGCGACGACGGCGCGGGGGTCGAGCGGATGGTCGACGGCGACCCGGCGGGCATAGCCGGCATTGGCGAGATCGGCCTGGACCCGACGTACCACGGGGCGGGGTCGGGCGCGGCCGAGCAGCAGGAGGTCTTTGCGCGCATGCTGGCCCTAGCCGAGAGGCACGCCAAGCCCGTCTCGATACACTCGAGAAAGAGCCTCGACGCCGTGCTCGACGCCCTCGGCTCGTACTCGCTCGCCGGCGCGTGCCTGCACTGGTTCGACGGCGGCAAGAGGCAGCTGCGCCGGGCCATGGACATGGGCCTGTACGTCGGGTACGGGCCCCTTGCCGTCTATGCGCACGACAAGCGCTCGCTGCTGGCCCGGACAGACGCAGGCCGCATCCTGCTCGAGACCGACGGGCCGGTCGCGTTCGGGGGCTGCTTTGGGCGCAGGGCCGCCCAGCCGTGCCTCGTGCCGAGCGTCGCCCTCGCGGCCGCCTCGGCCCTCGGCGTCGCGTACGGCAGGGTGCGCGGCATCACGTCGGAAAACTCGGAGAGGTTCTGCCCCGGCGCGGCCGCGCCCTCCCGGCCCCCGCCGGCCTGACCGCGGCCGCGGGAGTAGGGGCATACAAGGCGGGCCGCGGCGCGCCTCCCCTCCCCCTCCCCCCTCCCTTTGCTCCGCCCGGACGCGGCGGCGGTCGGGCGGGATCTCCCCGCAGGGCCGCCCGGTTAGCATAATATACCGGCGGCAGGCGCCGCCGCCCGTGACCGACAGGATCAGGGTGCTCTCGGACAGGGTGCTGGGCGAGTACGGCGAAAAGTTTGGCGAGGATTTTGGCGACAACAAGGCGGCCCTCAAAGAGGTCTCGACCATACGCTCCAAGATGCTGCGCAACAAGATCGCCGGCCGCATTACAAGGATCGTAAAGACCCGCAGGGCAGAGGCCGAGAGGGCGGCGGAAAGCGCCCGCAAGGAGGCCGAGGAGGCGGCGGCCGCGGCGGAGGCGGCCGCGGCGGAGGCGGCGGCCAAGGACGATCCCGAGGCCGCCCGCAGGGCCGAGGCCGCCCGCAAGGTCAAGATGATAGCCGAGCTCGAAAAGCAGGGAGCCGTCTCCGAGGACGAGGCCATTGTGGAGACCGAAGAGGCCGAGCTCTCCGACGCGGCGGTCGTGACAACGTCCGGCGAGGGCGCCGTGGACGACATTGACGTAGAGGTCGAGGCCGAGGCGGCCATTGCCGCCGAGGCGGCCGCAAAGGCGGAAGAGAGCGAGGGCGGCGGTGGCGGGGACGGCCCGCAGGGCAACGCGTGATGCGCCGGGCCGGTCTGCCCCATGATAACCGTCAGGCTGCTTGGCGGGGCCAAAAAGGCCCTCGGCGCCGATACGATGAAGATCGACGCAGACTCGTCGACCGTCGGCGACATTCTTGACATGGTCGAGTCGCGCACCTCCGGCGCCCTCGCCGCCTCAAACGTCCTCGTCGCCGTCAACGGCGCGGACTCTTCGGCGGCCGGCGGCAGGGGCGCCGTGGTCCGAGCCGGCGACGACGTCGCGGTGATACCCGTCGTGCACGGCGGCGGCGGAAAAGTAAGGGGCGGGGCGGCATCCCTGGAAGGGGCGGGGGCGGGAAGGCAGATAGCCGCCCTTGTGAGCGTTGCCGCGCCGCGCGGGCGGCGCCCGCCGGCGGCGGCGCGGGTCGGAAAGGGGCCCAAGGGGCAGCGCAGCTCGAACGCCAGGACGATCGAGGCGTACGCGGTCCGCTCGGGCGGCAGGAGCATGGGCGGGGGCGTCCTGCCCGCCCTCGACGACCTGCGCGCCGAGTTCCCGTCCGTCGCCATACAGGCCGTCTCGGGCAGGTTCATCCTCGGGGCGGCGCACCTGCGGCGCGTAATCGCCGTGTCGATGGAGGCGGAGCGGCGGCGGACCATGCTGGCAAGGAGGATTGAGACGGACATACTCGCAAGGCTGGCCGGCACGGCCCAGATATCCGAGGCCATCGAGGCCGCCGGCAGGAAGGGGACGGGCGCCGGCCCGTACGTCGTCATTGCCGTCGCGCCGGCCGCCCGCCTCGCGCCGCTGCGCTCCCGCCTCGCGCCGCTCGCCGCGCCCCGCCCGGCGCTGCCGGCGTCGAACGCGCGCTTCCTTGCGCGCAGGTTCGGGATCACCGCGGGGCGCATGTCGGCCGTGGCCGGCGCGGGAGGGAGGCCGCTTGAGGACCTGCTAGTCGAGGGGGCCGCGGTCGCCGGCATCTGAGGCGGCGCGCTTTTCGCGCTCGGCGCTGAGCAGGTCGGCCGGCAGGAGCACGGACACTCCGGCCGACGGCCCAAATATCTCGACGAGGACGATCCGGTCCTGATGGTCGAGCGAGACGCGCGGCGGCGGACGGCCGGCAGCCGCCGCCGCCGACGCGATCAGGCCGGCCGTTCGGGCAATGATGTCGCGCGAAGACAGGGCCGAGCTGCGCTTTTCGACCGTAATGCGGTACGACTCGCCCGCGCCGATGCCGGCCGCGGCCATCTCGGCCGCGGCGCCGGCTATGCCGCCGGCGTCGGCGGCGGGCATCCACCTCTGCAGCGGGATGACGCGGTGCAGGTGCCGCACCGCCCACGGCTCGTCCTCGATCGCGCGGCGGACCGCGCGCGGCACCAGCACGGGGTCGAGTGCGGTCCTCGCAAGGACGATCCCAGGCATGCTGCTGCGGCGCGCCTCGGCGCCGCCGTCCCCCAGGCCGGCGGCCACGCGCAGTATCTCGGAGGCGGCCCTCCCCTCCAGGGAGCGGGCGCACGTCACGGCCAGGTTTACAGCGTCCGTTCCAGGTCACCCCTGGCCACCAGGCCCTCGCGAAGTATCCGCAGGCGGCCGCCGTCCGCTTCGACCACGGTCGATGCGCCGCCGCATCCGCCGCCGCCGGCCGGCCCCCCGTCGACGACGAGATCGACCCTGCCCCCAAGCCGGCCGGCGCACTCGGCTGCCGTGCGGCACGGCGGCCGGCCCGACAGGTTTGCGCTCGTGCCGACGAGCGGGCCGCACGCGGCGAGGAGTCCGAGGACGCACCGGCCGGCCGGCACGCGGACGGCGACCCTGCCGCTGCCGGACACGAGCCGCGGCGCGAGCCGGCGGGGCGGCGAGCCTGCCGCCCTCGCGACGATCGTCAGCGGGCCGGGCCAAAAGCGGGCGGCGAGGCGGGCGGCGCGCCCCTCGATGTCGGCCAGGGCGGCCAGGTCGGACGGCGATGCGGCCAGCACCGGCAGCGGCTTTGACGCGGGCCGGCCCTTTGCCTCGTACACGAGGCCCACGGCGCGCTCGTTGAACGGGTCGCACCCCATGCCGTAGACCGTGTCGGTCGGGAACGCGACCAGGCCGCCGGCGGCCACGCGCCGGCGCGCCTCGCCCACCCCCTCCACGCCGCACCCGACCGTCCGCGCCGCGCCTTCGCCGCCCATGCGGCCGCCGCCGCTGCGCCGCGCATTAATGTTTGCGGCATGCCGGCCGCGCGGGCTCCGCGCCCGGAAAAGGCGCGGCGGCCCCGGGGAGGGCGGCCGCATCGTTAATAGCGGCGCGGCGGCGCGCCGCCGCCGGCCATGAGGCGCGCGGAGAAGAGGGGCGGCCCGGAAGAGCCGTTCGGGGACGGCTTTGAGGACGACTACGACGACGACCTGGCCGAGCTTGGCGGCTAGCGGCCTAGATGGCCAGCCCAAAGCTGTCCGAGAACCGGCTGAACGACTTGTACGCCCTGAGGAACTCGCGGCCCGAGCGGCTCGTCCTGTACCTGCACGCGCCGCGCGAGTCGACCTGCTCTAGGAGGCCGCGCGAGACGAGTACCCGGAGCATTCCGGACATGCGCCCGTGCGAGACGTTCGTCTCCCGGATGAGGTGCGTGACGGTCGCCCCGCCGGGGCCCTGCGCGCCCCGGCCGGCCGTCGCCAGTATGTCGCCGATGATCTCGATGCGCGTGCGGTACGCGGCCATTGTACAGCCGGCGCCGGCGCGGCATGTCATACGAAGGGTCTAGATTTGTCGACCTAGCGGGCAAGGAATGTTGACGCGCGGGCGGCCCGGCGGGGGAGGGGGACGGGGGGCGGACGAGGCCGTCCGGCTGGCCACCAGCGGCTGCCGGCGGGCAGGATCAACGGGCGGGGCAGGGCGGGCTAGGCGGGCGCCTTTTCGTCAGGCGCGCGCCTCGCAGGGCCGCGCGCGATCAGGGGCAGGAGGGCGGTGGGCAGAGCATGTCCCGCCATGCGCCCGGCACCGGCGCTACGGCCCGCCGGCGGGGGGCGCAGGCGGCGAGGGGGGCGGGCGGTCGGGCGAGCCCCCGGCAGGGCGGTCGGGCGAGCCCCCGGCAGGGCGGTCGGGCGAGCCCCCGGCAGGGCGGTCGGGCGAGCCCCCGGCAGGGCGGTCGGGCGAGCCCCCGGCAGGGCGGTCGGGCGAGCCCCCGGCAGGGCGGTCGGGCGAGCCCCCGGCAGGGCGGTCGGGCGAGCCCCCGGCAGGGCGGTCGGGCGAGCCCCCGGCAGGGCGGTCGGGCGAGCCCCCGGCCGAGCCCCCGGCAGCACCGTCGCCGGCCTGCCCGCCGCCCCTTTTGGCGGAGCCCCCCTCCTCGCCCATCCGCTCGTCGATGCGCATCTTGCGCATCGGCACGCCGCTGACGGGAACGAACAGCAGGATGAGGCCCGCAATCTTGGCCAGTATGGATGCATAGTACATTGCGGGCCCCGAGAACACGAGCGAGTACCATCCCAGGAACTCGCCGAGCGCCAGGAGCGCAAGGCCGATCGACACCAGCACGGCGCCGCGCGTGCGGCTGTCCAGGTACGACAGGAACGTCTCGATGGCCCCGTACACGAGCAGTATGAAGGAGGTGGCGCGCAGTATGTGCTCGACGTGGGTGGCGGAGACGAGCAGGAGCGGCAGGGCGCCGACGGACCTGAGGCTGCGGTTCCTTGGCAAGAACGCCTTGATGCTGTGCGAAAATGCGATGAAAAAGTACCCGACCGTCTGTATGCCGATTCCCAGCGTCAGGACCCAGCGCTCGATCTTGCCGGACTTGACCACGAGGTCCTCTGCCGCGTAGCCGGCCCACACGACGAAAAAGCCGGCGCTGATCGAGAAGAACGCGGCGGCGAGCCGGAACAGGGTCGGGCTGCCCGTGTTCCGAAATCCCACGTACGATATGATCCCGATGCCGAGCCCCACGAGGAAGCCGACCAGGTTGAGTACGTTTTCCAGCAGATACTCCAACTGTGCGGCCGGCCCGAGCCCCGTCGCAATAAATGGATTGGCGGGGCTGGGCCAGGCGGGGCCGCGGGCGTGCGCGGGGCGAAAAAAGGGAGGGGTAGGGGGCCCGGTGGCGGCCAGCCCCTATGCTAGCGCAAGCCCGACGGCGACGGCGGCAATGACTACTACCACGTCGATTGCCACCATGGCAAACCCGACGTACAGGCAGTTTTTTGCCTTTGACGCGTCGTCGGCGCGCAACGCAAAGTATGCGATCAGCCCTCCGACGATGCTGAGCAGTACCGGCAGTGCATACCACCAGTTGCTCCGCGCCCGTCCTATGGTGCTCATGTCAGCGTCTGCCCCCTTGGCGTTATAAGGCATTGCCGCTGCCGCCGTGCCGCCCCGGGGCTCGATTGCGGGGCGCCGGGGCAGCGCGGCGCCGGGGCAGCGCGGCGCCGGGGCAGCGCGGCATCCCATGCTTTGGCTTTTGCAGGCCCAGGGCGGCCCATGCCGCGCCCTGCCGGCCCGCGTCAGACCACGATGCAAACGGCCTGTCGCTCCAAAGGACAGGCGACCATGCCGCGCCCTGCCGGCCCGCGTCAGACCACGATGCAAACGGCCTGTCGCTCCAAAGGACATGCGGCCCATGTCGCGCCCTGCCGGCCCGCGTCAGGCCCGTGGGCTTTGGAGCGCCAGGTAGCCCGTATAGCATTCGCGGCACACTGCAACGTGCGGCAATGCGAGCCGGCCGTGCGCGGTTTTGCGGATGGCATCCGCCTGCAGTCTACCCACTTAAAGGCCGCAGCGCGCAGTGACCATCGTGCGCGGTTCTGCAGATGGCATCCGTCTGCCTTATATATCACCCCGGCATAGCAGCGGCATGCAGGTTGCAAAAGAGGCCGAGCGCGAGCGGCCGGCGGGCGCAACTGAAACCGCCAGGCCGTCTCCGGACGCAATGCCCGACGCCGAGATCAAGCGCATGTTTATCTCGCTGATCGATCCGACCGCGATGGCGCGCACCGACAGGTGCTTGCACACGGCCGAGCTGATTGGCGCGTACTCGGCCGGCGCCGGCTGGGACAAGGGCGTCCGGCTGGCGCGCATGCTCGGGTACGTCTATATGGACATGTCCAAGATAGCCGACAGGCCCATAGTGGCCGACACGTACTGGCACGCGCTGCGCGCCCTCGGCGACATACTCGCGTACCTGCGCAGGGTCGGCAAGGCGTACAGGGACGGACAGGATGCGGATCCCATGGAGGGGCTGGAAGAGGTGCGAGCTACGGTGGCGCAGGTGCTAGATACAGTGTTAAAGATCAAGCCCAGAGAGCCAAGCGACGAAGAAGAGGACGACCCCGACATGCCCCCCGAGCTGGTCGAGCCGAAAGAGCCACCCCAAATATGCAGAAAAGCCCTCATGAGGAGCGAGTGGGCGCTGCGAAAGCGCTTCAAGGAGTGGGGGGACGACTACATATTCCCGCCCGAGGTCGAGAGTATCTACGGCATGCTAGCCGACTACGCCGTCCCAGGCATTACGTCCCAGGATATGGTCCGGGAAGTCCGAAGTAGGGGGCGCCTGTGACGGGCGTGCCCGCCCCCGATGCGGCAGGCGCAATGGCAGCCGGCTTGGTAGCCGACGGCAGAGGCTCGGTGTACTGCGACACGGGCCCGATTGTGGCGGCAGTGATGGGGCAGGCCGATCCGTTTTTTGATGACGCGATGCGCTTCTTCAGGGCGGCCGAGATTGGTGGCATGCGGCTGATCATTTCGAGCCTAGCACTCGCGGAGGCCGTCGACGTCATACTCAAGCGCACCAAGGCGGGCCGCAGGTGCACCGACGAGAGTGGGAGTGAACGCAAGGCGGTAGATGCGGAAGCAGCTGCCGCTGTCAAAAGCCCCACTCGCTTCATCTACAATTTGAAGTCTAGCAAGAGGGCAGGCATTCTCGAGGAAGAGACAAAAGTGAGACCGGATTTTGTACACCTGTACATAATGATGCTCAGGTATCAAGGCAGGACTCCCCAGGCCCGGAAGGGCGATACGTACCGGCACGAGGGGATCGGACCGATCGACCAGATACACATAAAGCTGGCACGCCTTGCAGGCGTGCGGGCCATATGCACCACGGACAAGGCCATGTTGCAGATATCCGGCGACAAGATGTACGGTGACCTCAAGGTCATCGTTCTCCAGCCCCGCTAAGCCGACGACGCGTTGTAGGCCGAGCCGCTTCCGCACCGGCGCTCATGTCGCTCGGCTGCGGGCAGAGTCTGGGAGCTCCAACGCAGTGCTAGCAGGGGTTGCGCAACCCGCTGCAGGGGTTCGTCGGCAGCGCCCGCAGCGCCCTGATCCGATTGGCGGCGGCGGGCGGAGCCTGCACATCGGCCGCCAACCGCGGACAGACTGCCGTGCGCCGACCTTATATTGAGTCCAGCTATAGCGCAGGCATGCAGGTTGCAAAAGAGGCCGAGCGCGAGCGGCCGGAGGGCGCAACTGGAACCGCCAGGCCGTCTCCGGACGCAATGCCCGACGCCGAGATCAAGCGCATGTTCATCTCGCTGATCGATCCGACCGCGATGGCGCGCACCGACAGGTGCTTGCACACGGCCGAGCTGATCGGCGCATACTCGGCCGGCGCCGGCTGGGACAAGGGCGTCCGGCTAGCGCGCATGCTCGGGGACGTTTACGGCGACCTGTCCAAGATAGCCGACATGCCGGATGTGAAGGACGTGTATGGGCACGCGCTGCGCGCCCTCGGCGACATACTCGCGTACCTGCGCAGGGTCGGCAAGGCGTACAGGGACGGAGAGTATGCGGATCCCATGGAAGGGCTGGAAGAGGTGCGGGCGACGGTGGCGCAGGTGCTAGACACGGTGTCAAGGATCAAGGAAGATGAGCCGGACGGCGAGGAAGAGGAGGACCCCGACATGCCACTCGAGCTGGTCGAGCCGAAAGAGACCCCGCAGACCTGTAGAAAAGCCCTCATGAGGAGCGAGTGGGCGCTGCGAAAGCGCTTCAAGAGTGGGGGGACGACTACATATTCCCGCCCGAGGTCGAGAGTATCTACGGCATGCTGTCCAAATACGCCGTCCCCGGCATTACGTCCCAGGACATGGTCAGGGAAGTCCGAAGTAGGGGAATCCCGTGACGGGCGTGCCCGCCCCCGATGCGGCAGGCGCGATCCAGTCGGCTCGGTAGGCGACGGCAGAGGCTCGGCGTGCTACGACACGGCTCCGAATGCAGCGGCAGTGACGGGGCCGGCCGATCCGTTTTTTGATGGCGCAGCCCGCCTCTTTAGGGCTGCCAAGAGTATCGGCGCGCGGCCGATCATTGCGGGACGCGGCCCCTCGTAGGCGGCCTAGGCAATACGCAAGTGCGCAAGGCGGCCACGTGCGCACCGAAGGCGCCAGATCGAGTGCGAGTGGCTGCGCGGGGGCGGTGGGCCGCCGCCACGACAGATGCCGCCGGCGCTCACGCCTCTTCGTCCCACTCGTCGAGCGTGCCGGCCGTCTCGCCCCCGGTCGATCCCGCATAGTCGCCGAGTATGTCCGAGTAGGTCTTGTCGTTGTGCGCCACATGCCGGACGTACTCGCCGTACGTCATGTCAAGGCCGCACTCGTCGCACTTTACCGACGTAAAGCCGGCTGCAAGCTCGGCGGGCTTTTTGCACTTTGGGCACCTTATGCGCAACGGCGCTCGGCCGGCGGCGTGCGGTATTAATCGTCCGCCCCGCACCACGCCGCATCCTGCCGCCGAGGGCGGCCGCGCGAGTAGTGGCAAGTGTCGGAGGGCAATGCGCGCGGCGGCGGCGGCGGCGGCGGGATGCGGCGCGCCTAGCGCCAGGGTTCTGCGCCCGCCGGCGGACCAGGCAGGCCCTGCGCCGCGCCGGGGTGCGGGAAGCCGCGGGCGGGCGGCGCGCGCCGGAATTGCCGCCCGCCCCTGCTCCCCCACCCCGGCGCCGCCCCGGTTACGGCGCCGCTCAAAGGGTTATTATGGATAGGCGCGGCGGGCGGCCCGTTGGCCCGCACGTGCACGAAGTGCAAGTCGGAGATACCCGACGGGGAGCAGCTCGACCCGCAGGCCGAAAAGTACCCGTGCTGCGCAAAGTGCTGGGCCGAGTGGAAGGACTACAGGGTCATTGTCATCAACGAAATGCGCCTGGACCTGTCGATGGCCGACCACCGAAAGGTTCTGCGCAAGAACGAAAAGATATTCGTCGGCGTCATGTCCCCCAACGGAGGCGTCGTCGACTATGCGAACGAGGACAACCGGCGCCCCGACGAGCCGGCGGCCGGCCAGTCCCCCCCTCCCCCTGCCGCGTAGCGGCCGGGCGCCGGGACCCGGCTGGCGGCGAGTGGATCCGCCGGCCCACTACACGCCGAGCATTTTGGCGGCCCTGTCCGGCACGACCAGCCGTATGCGCCGCCGCATGGCCGCGTCCAGGCCCGCCGCGGCCGCGGCCGCGTCGCGAGCAATCGCGCCGCGCTCGGCCTCGCCGAGCGAGTCGAACACGGCGAGCATGCCGTCTATGTGGAACGCGGCCAGCGCGTCGGGGCGGCGGGCCGCCTCGGCGGCGTACCTGCCGAACATCTCGGCGCGCTGCCCGGCGGGCAGCGATGCCATCACCTCGAGCCACGTCTTGAAGAGCCTCGCAAAGCTCGGGAAGGGTATTCCGGGGCCGGCCGAGAGGGCGTTCGATACGATCTCGGCCTTTTCGCCCTCGCCCATGCCAAAGAACTCTCCGAGGCGCCTTGACAGTATCGGCTTGCGCAGAAAGTCGGGCAGGCTGGCCAGGCTCACGATGATGCTTCCCGCGTGGTTCTCGCCGGACACAACCGCGCCGGCGGGGGCATTCGTAATAACGGTTGGCGGGGCGGCCCACGGGGCGGGCGCCCACGGGCGCATCGGACCGCGGGCCCGTCGCACTGGAGCAGGCGGCGGAGGCGGCGGCGCGGCGCGCCTTTTCAGAGCGGCCCCGCTCCTCGCCGCCGGCGGGCGGCCGGCCCTGCGGCGGCGGAGGAGTAGGAGGGATCCTCCCCTCCGGCAGCCGCCATGGCCCCTGCACCGCGGCGGGGGGGCGGGGGGGGCAAGGCAGCGCCTTCTCCCCCCTAGCTTTAATGAGGGGCCGCGCGGCGCCCGCCGACATGGCATGCACGGTCGTCGTTGGCGGCTTTTTTGGCGACGAGGGAAAGGGCAAGATCATATCCCACCTGGCCGGCGCCGACGATCCGGCGATCGTCGTGAGGGGCGGGGCCGGGCCGAACGCCGGCCACACCATCCGCGACGGGGCGGGGCGCGTCTACAAGGTCAGGATGATGCCGACGGGATTCCTCAACGCGGGGTCGCGCATGATGATCGGCCCCGGCGTGCTCGTCCGCCCCGGCATACTGCTCGACGAGGTGGAGCGGTTCGGGGCGGCCGGCCGCGTATTCGTCGACGCGCAATGCGGCGTCATTGACGACGAGCACGTCGAGGCCGACTCGTCCGGCCGCCTCAGAGACAAGATAGGCAGCACGGGGTCGGGGACGGGCCCCGCCAACGCGGCGAGGGCGCTGCGCACCCTCCGGCTGGCGTCCGACGTCGGGGAGCTGGCAGGAATGACGGCCGACGTTCCGGCCGAGGTCAACGGGGCCCTCGACGGCGGCAGGGGCGTGCTCGTCGAGGGGACGCAGGGCACGTTCCTCTCGCTGTGGCACGGGACCTACCCGTACGTCACGTCAAAGGACGTGTCAGCATCCGCCATATGCGCCGACGTCGGCGTCGGGCCGCGCCGCGTCGACGAGGTCATAGTCGCGTTCAAGGCGTACGTTACGAGGGTCGGCACGGGCAGGCTCGACGGCGAGCTCGGCGCGGCGGAGGCCGAGAAAAGAGGGTGGGCCGAGTTCGGCACAGTCACGGGCCGCCCGAGGAGGGCCGCCGAGTTCGACTATGCCCTCGCAAGGAGGGCCGTCATGCTCAACAGCGCGACGCAGGCGGCCATTACAAAGCTCGACGCGAGGTTTCCCGGGTGCGCCGGCGCCACGTCCTACGACGACCTGCCCGCAGAGGCGAGGGGGTTCGTCGAGCGGGCCGAGGCCGAGCTCGGCGTACCGGCCACCCTGCTCGGGACGGGCCCCGGCGTCGGCGACATTATCGACAGGCGCGGAGGCGACGGGTAGGCACGAGTGGGCGTCGGGCGCAGGAATGTCCATCCGTCCGCCGGCCCCTTTGATGCCATGTCTGGCCCTTTGGCCCACGCTCCCCACGCCCCCGCCCGCGGCGCGGCGGGCGGATGCGGCTGGCGGCAAGGGCCGGCAGGTCGATCCCTGCCCGCTCCACCTGCCCCCTGCACGCGCCCCGCGCAAGTACTGTGGCCTCGGACCGGCAGGGCGATCCCTGCCTGCTCCACATGGCTCCACCCAGCCACCACTCGCACCCTGCCAGGCCCGCGGGGGAAAGGTAGGCGGCATGTAAGACAGGTGCGGCTCTGGCGCGGGCACGGCCCAGGGCGGCCTTCGCCGGGGCCGCCTTCTTCAACCGGCTCAGCTGCACAATGCTGTCAATCGTACAGTATCTTGACATTAAGGGCGGTTAAGCGCAAAAAAATTGCAGTTTAGCGCTTTTTTATTGCAGCGTTTTCACTACTTGGCCGGTTTGCTACAGCCGTGCCGTCAATGCGCACGGTTTATAACAGCCCGATGTGCGGCGCTTGTATGGGCCTGCGAATGGGCGGCCCTAGGGCGGCGCGAGAGTGAGATCACACGACCGTCGTTCCCGGTTGCACTGGGGCAGACGCGAGCCGGCGGGGCGGCGGCTTGAGGATCCAGTGCAACTGTCGCCCCCGCGTCATCTACGATCGGGATAGTGTTTGATGCCAAACCCTTCAAGACTGCCGTCGCGTTGCCACATGCACAGCATCAGTGCATCGAACAGTCCCCCAAACAGGGCGTTACCAGCGTAGTGTTTGTGCATTATGTATGCAGCCATGTCGGCCGCCTGTACTAGCGGCTCGCTGAGCGAATCTACAAAACGCACGTCCTTCGAGACATGTACCGGGCGGCCACGGTGACGGCCTATTCCGACGTACATATCATGCATCAAACCTCGGATCTTTGCCTCCGTGCCGCGCCCGCTGGCGTCGGCAATAATACCCCCTCGCTCGCCATCGCCGCAGTCGGCCAAGTACCGCTCAAAGCGCTCCGTGATCAGCCGCCACGATATCGTGAGTAGGTTGTGCCGTCTAGAGGTTAGGCGATCCTTTTGTATTATGACGCTCACCACCACAGCCCCCGACTCCTCGATCGCCTCGACAGATCTTGCAAACACATCGAGTTTTTCGATGCCGGGAATGCACAGGTCGTCTGCAAACCTCCCCCTACTCCTCCAAATTTCATATCCGTGCAGCTCCCACTTCATGGGATCCTTGCCCCTGAACAGCTCGCGCTTGGCGCGATCCACGGCCGCCCGGGCCCTGTGCACGTCGCCCGCGTTCACGATCAGCCCGCACTGTATGTAGACTACATCGTCGCGCGCGGCAGCGTCGGGAATTCTGGCAGTTCCCGACTCGTCCACAAACATGTAGTGCACGAACCGCAAAAATTATAGCGGCATATAAAGATGACGCAAACGCCAATATCGCACGGCGGGGGTAGCAGGCCCCCCTCTCCCCCCTAACCACCAGAGCATTGCGACGGCAGGCGGCGCACAGGTGGCGGGATGCAGTGCGTAGCAGAGATCCAGCGGTCCCGCGCACGGGGGCAGCGGGGTGGCGGTGGCTTGGCTGCACCTTGCAAGATCCCAGCAGGGCGCCTGCCGGTTAGGTTTAATTTCGGGGGGCCGCGGCCGCCGCCGTGGCATCCGGCGAATCCACCCCGGCGGCGCCCGCCGCCGAGCCCCGCAACGGCCCGGCCAGCGGCGGCGGGGACCCGCGCCCGAGGTACGTCGAGGTGGAGTCGACGCTCGAGTTTTCGCGGCTCGTGTGCGCGCTGGAGCGCGTTCCGCGCGTGTCGTTCCTGCACGAGCACGGCGGCCGGCCCGTCCTCTCGGCCCAGGTGGACATACTGGACAACGCGCCGGTGATCTACTACGTGCCGCTCGGCGAGGACGGCGCCGGCGGCGGCCACTACCTGTCGTACGCGCTGCGCGGCGGCCGCGAGGAGTCGAGCATGGTCGAGGCGGCCGGCGATGCGAGCAGCACGTACTCGCCCATAGTCCGCGTGAGGTCGCTGCCGGCCAGCCTCAGGCCCGGCAGCGGGGCCGGCGAGTCGTACCACCCCATAGTCCTCGAGGACATGGCGAGCCTCGCAAGGCTGTCGTACGCGTTCGAGGACTCGCCGTTCCCGCTGTTCGCGTTCCCAAGGGGCGGCGGGTGGCTCGTCGGCATGTTCATGACGTTCAGCGAGGACGGGGCGTCGTACTTTTGCCACGTGCGCTCCGGCGAGAGGCCGGGCGGGCCCTTCCTCAGGTTCTCGCCGAGCAACGGCGTCCCGGCGTCGTTCGTGGGCACGCCCGACGAGCACGGGTACAACTACGCAAAGGTAATAACGCTCAGGGGCGAGCACCCGCTAGTCGACTATGCGCAGGTATAGGGAAAGGATTGCCGAGGCTGCAAGCCGCGCCAGTCCCCTGATCGCGGCCCTGGACTATCCGGCCAGGTCGCCGCGGCCCGCCGAGGCGGCCGCGCGCACGGTCGGGGCCGTGCGCGGCATCGCCTGCGCCGTCAAGGTCAACTACCACCTGCTCCTGCGCCTGGGCCCAAAGGAGGTGGCGGGGCTGTGCGCGGCGGCAAGGCGCGGCGGCATGCTCTGCATAGCGGACATCAAGCTCAACGACATCGGCAGCACGAACGATGCGGCCGCATCGGCCCTGTGGTCGATGGGGTTCGACGCGGTCATTGCCAACCCGATCATGGGGCGCGGCGCCCTCGAGCGGCTCGCCCGGTCGGCCCGAGCGCGCGGGCGCGGCGTCGTTGCGCTGTGCCACATGAGCGCGCCCGAGGCCAGAGAGTCGTACGAGCTGGCCGTCAGGGCCGGCCCGGGGCGTCGCACCGAGCCGCTGTACCGGCGGTTCCTCCGGTGGGCCGGCGAGGCCGGCGCCGACGGCGCCGTTGTTGGCGCCACGTTCCCGGGCATCATACGCGAGTGCACGCGGCTCGAGCCCGGCCTCCCCGTGTACTCGCCAGGGGTCGGCGCGCAGGGCGCCGATGCGCACGAGACGGCGCGGGCCGGCGCGTCGTACGTCATAGTCGGGCGCTCGATCCAGAGGTCGCGCGACCAGGGGGCGGCGGCGGGGCGGATCGCGGCGCTGCTCGGGCCGCGTGTGGGGGGCAGTGCAGGGGCTGGGGCGGACCGCTCCGCCGCCGGCGGCCCGCGCCGCTAGCCCCGCGCGCCGTCTCCGCCCGGCTCGGTGCGCGGGGGCGGGGACTGGAGTAGGAGCCCCTCCGCGCGCAGCAGGACGGACTTTGCGTTGTCAAAGGTCGCCCGGTCCAGGCAGTCCTCAAAGCCAAGCCAGTCGTACGCGATGTGCTCGTCGGACAGGGCAACCTCCTCGGTGCCCGTGCGCGCCAGGTAGAACACGACCTTTTTGCGTATCGGGCGCCCCTCGGAGCGGAACTTGTACCGGACGGTCTCGGTGAAGCCGCCGACGAACTCTAGGTCGGATATGCCGGTCTCCTCGCGCGCCTCGCGCACGATCGTCTCGTACAGGGACTCGCCCGGCTCCACCTTGCCCTTGACAAAGTCCCAGTGGCCCGAGGGGTAGTGCAGCAGCAGGTACCGCCTCGAGCCGATCCCCGACATTCCGGGCCTGGAGCGGCCGGCGGCGGCTGGCACGTCGCGAAAGATCACGGCGCCGGCCGAGACGACGGAGCCCCCGCCCGGCGGTATCCCAGACAGGGGTCGGGGCCGCCGGGCGGAGCCAGGTACGCGGCCGCTGCCGCCTCCGCGGCCGCTGCCGCCTCCGCGGCCGCCGCGGCCTGCCCCGCCGCGGCTCCCGCTACCGCCGCTGCCGCGGCCGCTGCCGCCTCCGCGGCCGCCGCGGCCGGCGCCGGCACGCTGCGTGCGGCGTCCCCCGGACGACGCACCGGCCCCGCCCCGGGCCGAGCCAGGCTTGCGCGGCTCCCGCACGAGCGGGTCGCGCTTTGCCGCCGGCGCCGCCGCGGCCGGCTTGCGGCCGCCACGGCCGCGGCCGGCCCCTGCCCCCCTGCCGCTCCGGGTCACCGCCCCGCCCGCCTCCTGCGCTTTTGGAACATGCGTATGGCCCGCATCAGGTCGATCTTGCGGAACTCGGGCCAAAAGATGTCCATGAATACCAGCTCGCTGTACGCGCTCTGCCACAGCAGGAACCCGCTGAGCCGCTTCTCGCCGGACGTCCGGAGTACCATGTCGGGCGAGGGCTGCGGGAGGTGCGACGTGTACAGGTGCGACTCGATCGCATCCTTGTCGATCTCGGAGACGGAGATGTCGCCGCCCCGTATCTTTTCGCCGATCTTGCGGACGGCGTCGACCAGCTCGTCCTGGCCGCCGTACGCAAGGGCCAGGTTGAGGAAGTGGTCGCTGTACCCGACGGTCGCCTCGTCGAGCTTTGCGAGTATGCTTCGGATCGAGGCGGGCAGCAGCTCGATGCGGCCGAGCGCGGTCACGCGCATCCTGGTGCGGTGTATCCTCGGGTCGTCGTACAGCTTTTCCAGCCTCTCCTCTATCAGCCTGTACAGGTGGTCCAGCTCGTCGTCCTGGCGGCGGAGGTTCTCGGCGGACAGCGCGTACAGCGTGATGATCTTTATGTCGAACTCTTCGCACCAGTCGAGCAGGTTCTCGACGGCGTCGGCGCCCCGCCAGTGGCCGACCTTTGCGAGGCTCAGGTTGCGGCTCGCCCAGCGGCGGTTGCCGTCGAGTATGAGCGCGACATGGTTGGGCATGCCCCCGTTGCGTATCTCGCTCTCCAGCCTCTTTGTGTACAGGCTGTACAGCCCCGACAGGTGCAGCGCCGCGTCCTTGATGCCCGTGGTTTGCCGCCCCCCACGGGCCGCCGCAGGTGGCCCTTATTTGTTGGTTGGCGGGGGAGTCGTGGCGGGCGCGGGCGCCGCGGCCGCAGCGCGGCGGGGCGACTCGCGGCGGGCGGCGGAGGCGACGCCACGCGCCTCGCGGCGCTCCCAGATTCAGATGCTGGGCGGAGCCGGGCTTGCGTCGCTGGCGGGGCCGGCCGCCCCGCGGGGCGCCCAGGCGGGTCCCGGCGCCGGCCGTCTCCACTCCCTTCGCGCCGCCCACGAGCACTATGCGCATTGCGTGGGCGTCGACGGCATGCCGCCCCTGCGGCGCATCCCAGCCGCGCCCGGCGCGGCGCCCTCTGAACGCCCATGCCCCTGCCGCGGCGGCCCGGCGCGCCCCTCCCTCCGCATCCCCCAGGACAGAGGGAAGCATCGGGCTGCCGCTCCCCCTGCCGCTCCCTCTTCCCCGGCCAGCCCGGCCAGCCCCAAAAAAGCCCGGAGCGGTTGCCGCCGGGCCGCCCCGCCCGGCCCGCGATGCGGGGTTAATAGGATCGGCGGGGTGCGTGCGCGCGTGGCTCTTGCGCTGGGCAGGATCGCGGCCTGCGGGGAAGGCGGCGGGCGCCTGTCCCCAAGGCTGGCGGACCGCATAGTAACCGACGTGCATCTGACAAGGAGGCTCGTGTCGTACCAGGGCAACCGCGACGTGCCCGGCCTGCGGTGGATGAAGTACAAGGAGGGGTTCTCCGCGGGCCTGGTGCGCAGCCTTCTGGAGCAGACCGGCGCAAGGAGGGTCCTCGACCCCTTTTCCGGCATTGGAACCACGGCCCTGACCGCGTCGAGCATGGGCATGGAGTCCGTCGCCATCGACGTCATGCCCGTGGGAAACGAGGCGGCCAAGGCCATGATCGCCGTCGCCTGCGAGGTGGATGCGGCGCGCCTGCGGCGCGCCGCGGGCCGGCTTGCGGCGTACATCGACGGCGGATCGGGCCAGAGGCCGTTTCCGCACGTGCGCATTACGCGCAGCGCGTTCCCGCAACGGACGGAGGTGGAGATCGGGAGGGCCAGGCACTTTATTGCCGGGATCGCAGATCCTGCCGTCCGGGCCGTCCTCGACTTTGCCTGCATGAGCGTGCTTGAAGAGGTGAGCTACACCCGCAAGGACGGGCAGTTTCTGCGCTGGGACAGGCGGTCCGGCAGGGACGTGGCCGACAGGCTGAGAAAACCGCGCATACCGACGCTCAGGGAGGCGCTTGCCGCCCGCACCGCCATGATCGCCGCCGATGCCCCCGCGCTCAGGGAGAGGTACGGCGGCCCCCGCCCCACGATACGGACCGGATCGTCGCTGACGGTGCTGAGGGAGCTGCCGGGCGGCTCGTTTGATGCCGTAGTGACGTCGCCCCCGTACGCGAACCGGTACGACTACACCCGCACGTACGCACTCGAGCTCGCGTACATGGGATACGGCGACGAGGATCTGCGGAGGCTCCGCCAGGACATGCTCACGGCCACCGTGGAGAACAGGCCCAAGGGCGGCGAGATCGCGGCCGCCTACGGCAGGTCGCGGCGCCCCGCCAAGGCGGCCGTAATCGCGGCCGAGTGCGGGCGCCTCCAGGACGTCCTGTCGTACCTGCGCGAGGAGGTCGAGTCGCTCAACAACCGCCAGATAGTGCGGCTCGTCGAGAACTATTTCGCAGAGATGGCCCTCGTCGTGGTAGAGCTCGGCAGGCTCGTGAGGCCCGGCGGCGACGTGTTCATGGTCAACGACAACGTCAGGTACCACGGAATGGACGTGCCCGTCGACCTCATACTGTCCGAGTTCGCCGAGCGGTCGGGGTTCCGGTGCGAGTCGATCAGGGCCCTCAAAAGGGGCAAGGGCAACTCTAGCCAGCAGATGGGCAGGTTCGGAAGAAGGGAGATGCGCAAGTGCGTGTACCACTGGAAAAGGGAGTGACGGGCGCGCGGGCAGGGGGCGGCCACGCGTGGGGCGGCGCCGCGGCGGCGGGTGGGCCGGAGGCCCGCGGGGAATCTCCGGCGGGCGGCGAAGGCCAGGCCGCCTCCGCGGCGAAGGGCCCGCAGGGCGCAGCGCGGGGCAGGGGGCACAGGGGCTGGCGGGCGGGCGGGCGGGCGGCAGCGGCGGCGGGTTTGGAAACGCGGGCGGCGAGGGGTTTCCTGCCGCCCCAGGCTGCGCCTCAGGGCCCGCCCGGCCCCCGCGCCGTTTCCTCCCCGGCCGCCGCCCCACGGCCGTCGCCAAGGGCGGCCGCAGCCGCGCCTCCGCCTCCGCCGTGGTCCGGATCCGCACCGCCGCCGTCCGCGTCCCCCTGCCCGCGCGCGGCGGCGGCGGGGCGCCGGTGGGAGCCGAGCACGCCCCCCCTGAACTTTTTGAGCAGGATCGCCGCGGCGACCAGCGTTGCGGCCAGGCCCGCCAGGAGGGGAGGGACGAGCGAGAACGAGCTTTCGCCGAGGGCCATTACGTTCGCGAACTGCAGGGCGGTCGGGTACAGCGCGGCAAGGACGACCAGCCGCAGTATGTCCGCGATCTCGCGGTGCACGCCGCCGAGCCAGTTGCCGATCAGCATGCCGGCGAACATGGCCCCGATCCCGGTCCAGATCACGGGGATCGCCCCCGACAGGAACTGCCCGACGGCCGCGCGGTTGGTGGCGACCGAGACGGGGTCGGCCGCGCCGTCCCCGAACATCTCCATATCGACCACGGACAGGCCGGCAGGTATAGACGAGAGGATGAGCAGTATGCCGGCGGCCATCATGAACAGGCGTATGAGCCCCGGCGGGGTCGGCTTTGCCCAGTTGGACCACGCGCGGTCGACGTCGAACGCGCGCACGAGGAGGGCGCCGCCCAGGACGCTGACCAGCACGGCGAACAGCTCGGTGGTGTACCCCAGGACGGTGGCCACCCCGCCCACGAGCAGCAGTATTCCCGGAACCCCGAGGAAGAATTTCGAGTACTTTGAGTCGTACGCGACCATCTTGAGGTACCTGCCGAGGACCGCGTACGAGTACTCGACGGAGCGGCTGACCTTCATGACGACGCGCTTTACCGATATGACCGGCATGACGCCCTGAATTACGGGTATGACGCTCTCGTCGTCCTCGCCGTCCGAGACGATCACGGCGCCGGCGCCGGGGAACTTTTGCAGGACGGCGCGCACCTCGGCTACGACCTTTTCGTCGGCCTGGACGCCCCTGCTCTTGACGCCTGCCACTGTGGCGACCTCCGCCTCGTACCCGCGGCTGACCAGGTCCTCGTACGTCTTGATGGCCGAGAATATGGCGTTCGAGTCGGCGTCCTCGGGATCCTCGAGGGCAAGGCGCTGCGCCGCCTCGATGCACGCGTCGCGCCCGACGACCGGCGTCGCAATGCCCGCCTTTTGGCCGACGTCGTCGTCCCGGTCGACGCATATGACCAAGAGGCGCCGCTGCGACGCCTGCCCGGCGCCGCCTGGCAGGGGGGAGGACGCCGGCCGCGATGCGGCCGCGAGGTCCCTCTCCAGGCCGCCGGCCGCCGTCTGCGCCACGCGTTGCGGCGATCGCCGCATCGTATTAACATTGGCAGGCCGCAGGCGGGGCGGCCCGGGGCGGCCCCCGCCCCCCTCCGCCCTCCGCTCCCCTCGTCGAACGCGGCGAGCGCATCCTGCCGGCGGCTCCCTCCGCCCTCCGCCCTCCGCCCTCCGCTCCCCCCCTCACCCCCTGCCAGGCGCGGCGGGCCGGCGCCATGGGAGCGGCGGCGCGGAGGGCGGCCACGCCTGGCCCCGGCCGCGGCGCGGCACGGTTGATATGCGGCGGCGGCGGGGCCGGCGCCGTGTCGATGCGGGAGTACGACATGCACAGGGAGGCTGGCATGCGCCTCAACGACAAGCTCATGAAATCCAAGTTTCTGACCAAGGACATGACAGCCAAGGCTGGGACGCTGCTCGGCGTCAGGGACAAGTCGGGAGTAATGGCATTCAAGTCGGAGATGGAGATGCATGCCACGATGGACGTTGCCCTCTGCGACCTCAGGGGGGAGGACGGCAGGACTCCCGTGCAGGCGTACATGGAGGACGTGGGGCCCGCCAACGACGTGGAGCGCGGCATGCTCGAGGCGCGCATCGGCTCGCGCACGTCGCTGTTCAGGGTAGAGTCGAGCGACGCTGTGGGGTGCACCGTGGACCTGTCCGACCAGCTGCGCGAGGGCCGCAGCGTCACCATACGCGACAGGGGCCTGAGCATGTCGACGAGTGCGGGCGAAGTCATGTTCTTCCGCCTGTTCAGGCTTCCCAAATTCAACACGACCTCGGGCGTCTCGTTCGTTTTTTCAGGGAGCAGTCTGCCCGCGCTGCTGCGCAGGTACAACAAGATGTGGAAAAGGCCGGACAGGCGGGGCCCCGTCTCGAGGTACGCGCTGTTTTTTAGGCTGCACCGCAAGTACGGCGCCCCCACCAGATTTACGGACGAGGTTTTGTGAGCGCGCCGGAAGGTAGTCACGGGGAGGGCGGCCGGCGCGCGCCGCTACGGCAGTATCCTGACCGTCACGTACTTTGAGACCGTGACGTCCCCCGTCCGCGCGCCGAGCAGCAGCTGGTGGTCCGTGGAGAGGGCCGTGGCGCGCGCCGACACTACGATCTCGGCGTCCTGCGCGCCGGCCGCGCCCGCCCCTCCGCCGGCCGCGCCGAGGACGAACGACCGCGTGTCCGAAGAGACCGTAATGTCCGAGAACTGCGACGTGTCCGCCGTCACGAACGTGGCCCCGGCGGCGGGGCCGACCGCGGCGCCGGCCTGCGCCCCCGATGCCCCCCCGCCGGCCGGCGCGACCGTCATTGTGACGGTCGCGGCGCCGCCCTTTTCGACCTCGACCACGTCCGCGCTGGTGCTCACCTCGAACGGCAGCGGGACGGACGTGTCGACTACGCCTATGTTGTTCTCGACCCATTCGGTGAACCACACGCGGTCGCCGTCGATGGCAAAGTCGAACGGCTGCGACAGGCCGCAGTCGGCCAGTCCGCCGCAGTCGCCCCAGCTCGGGTTCCTCGAGGGTATGACGTACTCGACGAGCGTGGACTCGGCGGGGTCGAGCACGGCAATGCGGTTGGCCGTCTGCTCGTTGAACACAATGCGCCCCGAGTCGTCCAGGTCAGACCAGTACGGCCGCGATATGGGCGTCTTTATGACGCCCGACGCGTTGCCGTACGTGTTGCGCGGCGGCGCGGACGTCACGTACTGCGCGAACTCCCCGGTCGCAGGGTCGAACGCGAACAGGTAGCTGCTCGACGTGTCCATTATCCAGACGGTCCCGTCGGCGCCGACCGTCACGCCGTTGGGCGTCGTCGACTCGCGCGGCAGCGCGTACTGCTCCATGAACGAGGACGGGTCGGCGTCGGGGGAGGCCGCGTACGCCGGCCGGTCGAACCGGATCAGGACGCGCTCCCCCTGGAATATCCAGTTCGTGTACCAGATCGCCCCGTCGGGGGCCACGTCGAACCCGCTCGTGAACGCGGCGTTCTCGTCGCCGGGCGCGGCCAGGCCCAGGGGCGACGGTATGGCGATCGCAGGCGCCTCCGTGGCGTCGGCCGCCTGCACGGGGTCGATCAGCGTAAGCTTGCCGCCGGTAAAGTCGTTGATCACAAGCTCGGAGCCGTGCGCCTCGATGCGCTGCGGCAGCGAGTCGGCCGACGGCGCGTAGAATATGCGCTCGTACCTGGCATCGTCGATGACGAACCGCCACAGCAGGTCGTTGGCCTCGTCCGTGTACCACAGCGAGCCGTCGGGCAGGTAGTCCATCCCCCAGACCATCGAGCGGCCGCCCGGCGGCCAGTACACGTTGTCGTACTCGTTGAACAGGCCGGTGTCGGGGTCGAACTTTGCAATGCGGCCCGTGTTCGTCTCGGCGAACCACACGTTGCCGTCGGGGTCGACCTCGACGGCGAGCGGCTGCGTGCACTCGGTCGGCACGCGGTACTCTTGGACGAACCGGGTCGACGACGGGGGGCCGTCGCCGCCGCAGAACTGCGCGCGCTGCGCGTCGGGAAAGTTGTCGGCGGGCGTGCCCGTCACGGTCATCGGCTCGTCGGGGCCGGTCGGAAACAGGCCCGGTATCTGGGGCATGCTCGACGCGGTAGCCCAGAAGAGGAGGCTGCCGCCGAATATGACCAGGAATATCAGCCCCTTTGTCTGCTTTCTCACGGCGCGCCGGCCGGCCCGGGCAATAATATCCTTTCAGGGGCGGGGCGCGGCCGCGGCGCCCGGGCGGGAGGAGCGCGGCAGGCCGCTCGGGCGCCGCGTCGCGGGCGGGCGGGCGGGCGGCGCCGGCCCCCCTGCGCGCCGGCGATCGGGCGGCGCTTGGATCGGGCGGGAAGCGGAGCGACGGATGGCGGGCCGGCGGGGAAGGACGGCAGGGCGCGGGCGCGGCCCCCGTACGGCGGCCCACAGGTAGGCCGCCAGGCCGGCGAGCCTGCCAAGGCCAGGCGCGCGTGGTGCCGCGTTTTTCCCCGCTCCGACGGGGGGCATCTACGCAGGCCGCAAGCATATTATACGGCGGGATCGTGGGCGCGGCATGGCGGGCCTAGAACGCGCGGTCGTGCTAGTAAACGATCTGGCGGTTCGGGGCAGGTCGCGCCTGCAAAAGTACGGCTTTATTGCGGCCCACCTATACAAAAAGGACCTGGAATGCCTCAGCTTTTACTGTGACTGGAAGGCGCGCCGCGACGGCCCGTTCAGTCGCGGCCTGGCAGAGGACCTGAGATCCTGTGTAGAGGAGGGGATCATCAGCGAAGCGCCGCAGATGACTCCGGGCGGCAGTACAATCTATATATACACCCTCAAGCCTAAAGGCCGCAAGATGCTCCGCAGGCTGACCGAGGGCGGCGGGCCGCTCAAAGTCGACCTGCACGAAAGGTTTGCAAGCCTTGACAGGAAGGGCATGACTGCGCTCTTGAAAGATGCCTACAGTGCGCATCCCGAATATGCGGCAGATGTCGGGGCCAAGGGCGGCGCCCCCAAAGGCGCCGACGCGGACGCCGGCGGCCGCAAGAGATTCAACCCCGAGATAGAGGACATACTTCGATCTATAGACTCGGGAACGTTTGTGGGCAACGAGTATACGATCGACGAATATATCAAGTATGTCAAGAAGGTTCTAGAATAATGGAATGCTGGAAAGTGCGTGATCAAGATAGGATAAAAAAAGGCTTGAAAGGCATCAAAGGCAACGAACGAGCGATAAAAAATCTTCTTGAGTTTCTTGAAGATCTGAAAGTATGCAAAGATCCCGCCCGTATTGGAAAAAGAAAGGCAGGGTTATACAGAAACTGCTACGGAGTGCACCTTACAAAATCTGTTAGTCTCCTTTACCGCATAGACTACAGATCACACGCGGTATACTTGATCGATCTAGGAGATCACAAGCGCTTATACGGCCGCGACGATCGAACCTAGTCCAGTGACCAAGGCGCGGGGCCGTCAGAGAAGCCTCAGCTCGCCGGTGACCCGGTCTACGGCCGGCGCCGGCGCCGGCCCGAACCCGATGCACGTCACCGTGCCCGGCTCGAGCTGCGTGCGGCCGGCGTCGGCGACCTCGGACCACGGGATGCCCAGGTCGGCGGCGCGCGCCCTGAGATCCCGCAGCTCTTTCGGGCCGGCGGCGCGCACCACGACCTTGGCCTGCCCCGAGTCGAGCCACGCCTCCGCCCATCGGGGGTGCGATGCGCGGACCCGCTCCAGGGCCATCACCGAGGCATGCCCCACCTGGGCGGCGATCTTGCCGCGCCCCATGCCCAGATCCGTCCGCACCGCGACGGCGAGCTTTGTCTCCTCGCCCGCGCCCGCGCCGCCGTGCGACATGCCGGCCGGCGGGCCGCGGCAGCCCAACAAATACCTTCGAATAAATGGCCGCCGCTCCCGGCGGCGGCGGGTGTGCGCGGCGGTGCGCGACAGGTACGACGTGGTGGTTGCCGGCGGGAGCATAGCGGGGCTGCTGTGCGCCCGCGAGTCGGCGGCCGCCGGCCTGTCCGTCCTGGTCGCCGAAAAGTCGCACGAGGTCGGCACGCCCGAGCACTGCGGCGGCCTGGTCAGCGCCGCGGCCCTGCGCGAGCTCGGCCTGTCGCCGGGGCCAGGCGAGTCGACCGGGCCGGTCGACACCGCCGTCGTCTCGCATCCGCCGTCGGGCGGGTCGTTCAGCGTGCCGGCCGCGAGGCAGAACGTCGTCGTCGTCGACAGGCGGCGGCTCGACGGGCAGGCCGCCGAGCAGGCGGCCAGGAGCGGCGCGGAGATAGTCGCAGGGGCGGAGCTCCGGCGCGGGGGCGCCGGGGGCGACCCACGGACGGTCTCGGTCGCCGGCAGGCGCGTCGGGTGCAGGGTCGTCGTCGACGCGACCGGCGCGCAGTCGATCATGTCGCTCCGCGGAGGGGGCGGGCGGGGGGGCGGCGGCGGGGGCGGGGCCGTCATTCCCTGCGCGCAGTACGTCGTATACGCGGACTGGATCGAAAGGGGCAGGGTCGAGGTCGTCGTCGACGCCGAAAAGTACCCCGGCTTTTTCGCGTGGGTCATACCGATGGGCGACGGCATCGGCAAGGTAGGGGCGGCGGGGGCGGGGATCAGCCCAGGCGCGGCCGTCGAGGGCCTGGTCCGCGGGCGCGGGGGGCGGCACTCGGTCGTGCGCAAGATATTCGCGCCCGTGTGGGTCGGCGGGCCGGCGCCGTCGTTCGTCGACCGCGAAGAGGCGGCGGGGGGAGCGGCGCCGACCGTCCGCGCCGGCGACGCGGCCGGCCAGTCAAAGCCGACCACGGCCGGCGGCATATTCACGTGCGGCATGGGCGGGGCCATGGCCGGCAGGGCCATTGCATCGCACCTGGGGCAGGGGCCGGCCGGCGGCCTGTCGGCCTACGAGGAGGAGTGGAGGGGGAGGTTCGGCGCCGAGTTTGCCAGGCAGCGCAGGATCCGAGGAATCCTCTCGTCGCTGGACAACGGGGCGATTGGGAGGCTGTTCAAGTCGGCGGGGCCCAGGATCGCCGCCGGGGCGGCCGAGGACGGGGACTTTGACTTCCACGCGCTGGCCATCGGGAGGCTGCTCGGGCTGCGGGGGCTGCTCGGCCTGGCCGGCGGGGCGCTGAGGGCAAAGCTGGGCGCGGGCGCGGGCAGGGGGACGGCGGGCGGCGCTTAGGCGGCGGGGCCGCGGCGGCGCGGGCCTCTGCGCCACGCCCGCGGCGGCTCGCCGAATCCGCGCCGCATCGGCGCGGCCCGCCAAGGTATAAATTCGCGCCATGTCGCGGCGCCCCCGTGTCGACCCAGATCAGCCTCCCCGTCTGCATGTGCTGCAAGAGGCACATCATGCCCAACGACAGGTGCGTAAAGTTCTTCTGCCCGGACTGCGGGCAGACGCTGGTGTGGAGATGCCAGAGCTGCCGCGAGGCGGCCCGGACGTACAAGTGCGGCACGTGCGGATTCGAGGGGCCTTGACATGGCGCAGCTGCTCATCGTCGCAAAGGTGCTGCCGACCGGCATCGAGGTCGACCTAGAGGCCCTGGCAGAGTCCATACGTGGATCCCTCAAGGACGGCATTGCGCTGAGGCGCCACGAAAAGGAGCCGCTCGCCTTCGGCCTGCACTACCTCAAGGCGGAGTTCGTCCTGGACGACAGGGAGGGGCAGATGGACTCGCTCGAAGAGTCCGTAAGGTCGCACGAGGGCGTCAGCGAGTTCGAGGTCCTCAACATGAGCAGGATGTCCGTCGACATGAAGTGACGGGGGCGTCCGAACCTGAATCTAGAGAGGGGCCGGAGCCGTCGGTCGGAGGGGATCCGGCGCCGCATCGGCGGCGCCGCTGCCGCGGCGGGGGGCCGCCCATGACGGCCCGCGGCGGCAGGATCCGCCTCAGGGTCGTCGAGGCCATGCAGCGCGACATTGGAAAGAAGCGGGCCCGGATAGGCCCGAGGGCCATGGAGGGCCTCGGGGCCGAGCCGGGGGACACTGTCGAGATAGCCTCCGCGGAGGGCGGCGGGGAAGCGGGCGGCTCGACGTGCGCCGTCGTGTGGCCGGCCGACGAGGACGAGGACAGGGCCGACATTGTCAGGATTGACGGGCAGACGCGCCGCAACGCCGGCGCCGGCACCGGCGGCATGGTCGACGTCAGGAAGATACCCGTGTCGAGGGCCGGCACGGTAGTCCTGGACCAGGCGCCAGGCGCGCCGCCGCTTGACGGCGAGTTCGTCGCGTTCGTCAAGAGGCGGCTCGCCGACGTGCCGCTGTACAGGGGCGACAGCATCGCGGTCGACGTGCTCGGCAACGCGATCGGCCTGTCGGTGGCCGAGGCGTCTCCGCGCGGGGGGGCCGTGACGATCGTCCCGTCGACCACCCTCAGGGTGTCGCCCGGGCCGGGCGCGGGCGGGGCCCGCGCCCCCGCGCCCGGAGGGGCGGCCGCCACGTACGAAGAGGTCGGCGGCCTAGGCGCCGAGATGGCCGCCATGCGCGAGATCGTCGAGCTTCCCCTGAGGCACCCCGAGCTGTTCGCAAAGCTCGGCGTCGAGTCGCACGGCGGCATACTCCTGCACGGCCCGCCCGGATGCGGCAAGACCCTGATAGCGAGGGTCCTTGCAGGCGAGTCGGGGGCTAGCATGTACTCGATCAGCGGGCCGGAGATCATGAACAAGTACTACGGGGAGAGCGAGGCGAGGCTGCGCGACATATTCAAGGAGGCGCGCGAGAACTCGCCGAGCATCATATTCATCGACGAGATCGACGCCGTCGCGCCGAGCCGCGAGCGTGTGCACGGGGACGTCGAAAAGAGGGTCGTCGCGCAGCTGCTCGCCCTCATGGACGGGATCGCCGACCGCGGCAACGTCGTCGTCCTCGGCGCGACCAACAGGCCCGACGGAGTGGACCCCGCCCTGCGCAGGCCGGGCAGGTTCGACCGCGAGGTCGAGGTGTCGGTGCCCAACAAGGACGGCCGCCTCGAGGTGCTCCAGATACACACGCGCGGCATGCCCGTCGCCGGGAGGGACGGGCTCGAGCGGCTCGCCGGCGACCTGCACGGGTACACGGGCGCGGACATCAAGTCGCTGTGCCGCGAGGCGGCCCTCAAGGCCGTCCGCAGGTACCTGCCGGGCGCGGGGAGCGGCGTGGGAGGCGAGACCGGCGTGTCGGCCGACGTCCTCGAGTCCGTCAGGGTGGAGATCGGCGACTTTTACGAGGCCATGCACCAGGTCGTGCCGACGGCGATGCGCGAGTTCTACGTCGAGCGCCCGCGCGTGCGCTGGTCGGACGTAGGCGGCCTGGCCGGCGAAAAGCGCGCCCTCCAGGACAACCTGATCGCCGCGATGCGCGACCCGTCGAGGTTCGCCGAGATGGGCGTCTCGCCGCCGCGCGGCGCGCTCATCTACGGCCCCCCCGGCTGCGGCAAGTCGCTGCTCGCAAGGGCCCTGGCGGCCGAGAGCGGGGCCAACATGATCCTGGTGCGCGGCCCCGAGATACTCTCAAAGTGGGTCGGCGAGGCCGAGAGGGCCGTCAGGGACATATTCCGCAAGGCGAGGGCGTCGGCGCCGTGCGTCGTCATACTCGACGAGCTCGACTCGCTCGCGCAGGCAAGGGGCGGGGGCGGGGGCGGGGGCGGGGGCGGGGCATCCAGCGCAGGCGGGGGCGGGGCCGCAGGGCCAGGCCGTCGTCGGCCAGCTGCTCGCCGAGATCGAGGGCGGCCCCGCATCCTCGAGGGTCGCCGTCGTCGGCATTACGAGCAGGCCCGACCTGCTCGATCCCGCGCTGCTGCGCACCGGGCGCCTCGACCTGCTGCTGTACGCGGGCCCCCCCGGCGAGGAGGCGCGGCGCGAGATACTCGGAGTGCTGACGGCGGCCATGCCGCTCGAGGGGGGCGGGGCGGACATCGGGGCGATCGCCGAGCGCGCGTCGGGCTTCACGGGCGCCGACCTGGCCGCGCTGTGCAGGGAGGCGGCCGTGGCGGCCATACGCGACGGCTCAAAGACCGTCCGGCGCGCCGACTTTGACGCCGCGTTCGGGGCGGTGCGCCCGTCGGTCGGCGACGATGCGGCCGAGTGGTACGCGTCGGTCAGGGACGGGCTGGCCGGCGCCCCGCCAAAGGCTTTAGATAGCCCGTTCTACGGGTGACGGCAGGCATGGCAATTCCGCTCCGCAACGCAATGCACGAGAGGCTCAGCGGCGGCACCGGCGGCTCGATGACCGACGCCGAGCTCGCAAAGGCCCTCGCCAAGGACGGAAGGGTGGTGGCGCCGGACAGGTTCAACAAGACGCTGCTCGACATGGAGATACTCGGCCTGGTCAGGGTCTCGTGGCTCTCAAAGGACACGAGGCGGATCGAGATCGTTCCCGACGAGTCCAGCGGCAAGGGCGAGGCCGACGCGCAGGACGCCGACGACGGCGAGCGCGACTACGAGGCGAGCTTTCCCGGGGCGTAGCGGCAGGGAGGAAGCGGAAGAGGGGGCGCCGGCGCCGCATCCCCGCCCGCGGGCGCCGCCCGATGCGGCGGCGCCGAAAAGGGGCGCAGCTGATCCCGCTCGGCAGTCCGCCAGGTCGCGCGCGGCCCGGCCTTTGCGATCGCCGCCGCGGCCCGCGCCGCGGCGCGCAGATGCCGCGGGCCGCGCGCGGCCGCCCCGGCCCCGCTAGTACAGCCCGGCCGCCTCGTCCTTTAGTGCCTCAAGGTCGCCGGCGCCGGCGTCGTCCCCTGCGCCGCCGCCCTCCGGCCCGCCCTTTGCAAGGTGCGTGTACAGCGCGTACTTTAGGACCTTTAGCGACAGGAGGGCGCACTTTATGCGCACCGCCTGCAGGTGCTCCAGGCCAAGCTCGCCGAGCACGTCGTCCTTTGAGATGGCGCGCGCCTCGTCGAGCGTCTTGCCCTTTGCCATCTCGGTGAGGACGGACGAGCACGCCATGCATATGGCGCATCCCTTGCCGTGGAACTTGATGTCCGACACGCGGCCGCCGCCGAGCTTTAGGTCGATGTCGATGCTGTCGCCGCACAGCGGGTTCGAGTCGTGGTACGTGGCGTCCGGCTCTTCGATCTTTCCAAAGTTGAGCGGGTTGCGCGAGTAGTCGATGATCATTTCGTGGTAGATGGCGTCGCTTGCGCCGCCGCCGCCCCCGTGCGCGCTACTCAATCTTGAACAGCCTCGCTACCTTTTGAAGCGACCCGACCAGGGCGTCGATGTCGGCGCGCGTGTTGTACACGTACACGCTCGCGCGGTTCGTCGCCGCCACGTCGAGCTTTTCCATGAGCACCTGCGCGCAGTGGTGGCCCGACCGTATCGCGATCCCCTCGTCGTCGATTATCTGGGCGACGTCGTGCGGGTGGACGTCGGCAAAGTTGAACGATATGACGCCGCCCCGCCTGGACGCGTCGCGCGGGCCGTACACCCTCACGCCGGGCACGGCCGATATCTTTTCCAGGGCGTACTCGGTGAGTCCCCTCTCGTGGGCCCGCACGTTGTCCATGCCGAGGTCGGACAGGTAGTCGGCCGCGGCGGCCAGGCCTATTACGTCGGCAATGCTCGGCGTGCCGGCCTCGAACTTGTACGGCAGGTCGTTCCACGTGGAGTGCTGCCTGTGCACCTCGCGGATCATGTCGCCGCCGCCGTGGAACGGCCCCATCGCGTCGAGCAGCCCGCGCCGGGCCCACAGCACGCCTATGCCGGTGGGTCCGAGCATCTTGTGGCCCGAGAACGCGAAAAAGTCGCAGCCGAGGGAGGCGAGGTCGACGGGCATGTGCGGCACGGCCTGCGCCCCGTCGACGAGCGTCAGGGCCCCTGCATCCCTGCACATCGATATGATGCGCGGCGCATCGCTTATCGTGCCGAGCACGTTCGACATGAGGCTGAACGCGACGATCTTTACGCGGCCGCCGGCGAGCAGCCGCTCCAGGTCTCCGAGGAGCAGCTCGCCGTCGTCGTCGATATTGACGTACTCGAGGCGGGCCCCCCGCTCGCGCGCGAGGAGCTGCCACGGCACTATGTTGCTGTGGTGCTCGTACTCGGTCGTCACGATCACGTCGCCCTCGCCGACGTTGGCGCGCCCCCACGAGTGCGCCACGAGGTTTATCGCCTCGGTCGTGCCGCGCACGAAGACGACCTCTTCGCGCGAGGGCGCGCCGACGAACGAGGCAATCCTGTCTCGCGCCGACTCGTACGCGCCCGTCGCCTCCTCGGCCAGCGCGTACACCGCCCGGTGTATGTTGGCGTTGTACCCCCTGTAGTAGTCCGAGATCGCGTCGATTACGCGCCCGGGCTTTTGCGTCGTCGACGCGTTGTCGAGGTAGACCAGCGGCTTGCCGCCGCGCACCGTCCTCGAGAGTATCGGAAAGTCGCCGCGTATCTCCTCGGCGGTGCGGGGGGCGGGGCCGCCGCGGCCCCCGGCCGGCCGCGGCGCCGCCTGCGCCTGCGCCTGCGCCTGCGCCTGCGCCTGCGGGCCGTCCATCCCGCCGCCGCGCTCAAGCTGGGGGGCGAGCTCGGCCGCGGCGGAGGCGGAGGAAGAGGCGGCGGGCGGGGCTGCCGCGGTGGCTGCCGACGCCGCCTCCGTCCCCAACGCTCACACCTCGACGTAGATGGCGCCGTCCTCGACCTTTACGGGGTACGTCGCCATCGGCTCGGTAGCGGGGGGGTTCTGCGGCTTGCCGGTCTTTGGGTCGAACAGGGACAGGTGCACGGGGCACATCAGGCCGCTACTGCGGACGTACGCCTCGGACATGTCGGCGTCCTCGTGCGTGCACCTGTCGTCGGACGCGTAGACCGTCCCGTGCAGGCGCACGAGGAGGATGCGCTTGCCGCCTGCCAGGGTCGCGATGTGTATGAGCCCCTCCCTGACGGTCAGGTCCCTGCACACCCTGGTCCACTCGCCCATCCCACTCACCTGTACTTGTAGTGCTGCTCGATCTCGGCATCCTCGTTGTACCGGGTCTCCTCGACCTCGATGAACCGGCGCAGCTCCTCGTCGGTGTTTATCGAGAGGGGGCGCCCCTCCCACTTCGACTCGACGAGGTGGGCGATCCACGCGCGCACCTGGTACGACATGCGGCGCGAGAGGGGCTCGAGGAACCCCTCGACTATGGTGCGCTCGGCCTCGCGCCGTGAGAGGCACCGGCTCTGCAGGTAGAATATCTGCTCCTCGTCGATCTGGGCGACCGACGCCGAGTGTGTCGCCTTGACGTCGTTGGTGAGTATCTCCAGGCCCGGAATGGCGTCGGACTTTGCGTCGGCGTCGAGCAGGATCGAGCGCCCCGACAGGTACGAGTTGGACTTTGAGGCGTTCTCCATTATGCGTATCATCCCCTTGAACAGCGACCTGGACGAGCCGCGCAGTATGGACTTTTCAATGATGCGCGCCTCGGTCGAGGGCGCCTCGTGGTTGGCGTTGGACTGGAGGTCGAACGCCTGCGTGCCGCTGCCGAACGCGACCTCCGAGTCGTTGGCCGACGCGCCGGCCCCGACAAGGTGGTAGTCCGTGCGGTAGCGCGAGACGGACGAGCCGAACAGGCCGAGGTACCAGTTGACCTGCCCGTCGGCGGCCACCTCGGTGCGGCGCGTCGAAAAGTTCACGGCGTCCCCGTCGAGCATCTGGAGCGTCGTCCCGTCGAGGCGCGCGCCGCGCCCGACGCATGCGCTGAGCAGCTCGAGGTACGCCGGCTGCGGGCGGGCCTCGGCGGGGCCCCGGCCGGCGTCCGCGCCGGGGCGCGGCTGCGAGTAAATCTCCTGCACCACGGTGGCCCTGCTGCCCTCGCCGGCGAGCACGACGTTGCGCGATATGGCCGACGGGGCCTGCGCGCCGCCGGGGCCCGCGTCCAGGCACGCCAGGATGTGGACGGGATCCTCGATCGTCGCCCCGTCCGGCACCCTTACGAACACGCCCGAGCCGAACGCGGCGTTGTTCAGGGCGGTAAAGCGGTCCTCGTGCGGGTCGGACCGCAGGAGCGCGCCGCGCACGTCGGCGGGGTGCTCCCTGACCGCGTCGAGCACCGGCATTGCGACCAGGCCTGCGTCGCGCGCCTGCCCCGACAGCGAAAAGGCGCCCGTGCGCGAGCCGACCTGCACCGCGTACGTCTGGCCCTCGAGCTCGGCGATGCGCCGCTCGAGGACGGGCGGAACGGCGGCGGGCGGCCCGCTACGCTCCGGCCCGCCTACCGGCACGAGGGCGGGATCCATCCGCGCCGCCTCGGTGTACTTGCCGTACAGGGGCGACGTCTCGATCGGCAGGCGCCCGTAGGCGGACGCCGCGCTGCGGCGGTAGTCGGCGAGCCACGACGGCTCGCCGGCGAGGGCGATCATGCGCTCGACGTACTCGGTGCCGATTCCGGCCAGCGTGTCAGGGCCGCGGGCCGCGCCCTCCTGCTCTTGGCCCGGCGGCGACTGCATTGCGCACTGCCACCGCCCTGCGGTCAGCCCACCGAGTCGTCCATTTCGAGCTTTATGAGGCGGTTGAGCTCGACGGCGTACTCCATGGGCAGCTCTTTTGTGAATGGCTCCATGAACCCGTTGACGATCAGGCTCAGGGCGTCCTCCTCGCTAAAGCCGCGCGTCATTAGGTAGAATATCTGCTCGTCGCCGATCTTGCCGACGGTCGCCTCGTGCGTAATGGTCGCGTCCTCTTGGTTGATCTCCATGTACGGGTACGTGTCCGTCTTTGACGTGTCGTCCAAGAGCAGCGCGTCGCAGCGGACGGTCGACTTTACGCCGGTCGCGCCCTTTGCGACGTTGAGCAGCCCCCTGTACGTAGAGCGCCCGTCGAGGCGGCTGACCGACTTTGAGGTGATCTTTGAGGTCGTGTCGGGCGCGAGGTGCACCATCTTTGCTCCAGTGTCCTGGTGCTGCCCCTTGCCGGCGAACGCGATCGACAGCGTCTCGCCGTACGCCCTCTCGCCTAGCAGGTACACGCCCGGATACTTCATCGTAATGCGGCTGCCGATGTTGCCGTCGATCCACTCCACGGTCGCCCCCTCGTACGCGTACGCCCTCTTTGTGACCAGGTTGTACACGTCGTTGCTCCAGTTCTGGATCGTCGTGTACCGGAGCTTTGCGTCCTTGTGGGCCACGAGCTCGACGACGGCCGAGTGCAGCGACTCGGAAGAGTACACGGGGGCGGTGCAGCCCTCGATGTAGTGGACGCTGGCGCCCTCGTCGACGACGATGAGCGTGCGCTCGAACTGCCCGATATTCTCGGCGTTGATCCTAAAGTACGCCTGGAGCGGCATGTCGACGGACACGCCGGGCGGGACGTAGATGAACGAGCCGCCGCTCCACACGGCGCTGTTCAGGGCGGCGAACTTGTTGTCCTCGGGCGGAATGACCTTGCCAAAGTGCTTTCGGAACAGCTCGGGCTGCTCCTTGAGGGCCGTGTCCGTGTCGAGGAACAGCACACCCTGCTTGGCGAGGTCCTCGCGCAGGTTGTGGTAGACGACCTCGGACTCGTACTGCGCGCCGACGCCGGCCAGGAACTTTTTCTCGGCCTCTGGAATGCCGAGCTTGTCGAACGTGCTCTTTACGTCGGCCGGCACGTCGTCCCAGCTCTTTTCGGTCTTTTCGGAGGCCTTTGCATAGTAGTATATGTTCTGAAAGTCGATCGAGCTCAGGTCCGCGCCCCACTTGGGCATTGGCTTTTTCATGAACGTCTCGTACGAGCGCAGCCTAAAGTCGAGCATCCACTGCGGCTCGTCCTTCATGCGGCTGATTCCCTCGACTACCTCGCGCGATAGGCCCTTCTTGCTGAGGTGGACGTACATGTCCGTCGAGTCCTTGAAGTCGTACTTTGAGTAGTCCATCTCGAGGCTCTCGGCGACCTGTGCCATGCGCGGTGCCGCTAGGCGGGGGTATAACAAGGTTGGGATTTTGAGGCAAAGCTAACTAGGTAGAGCTAACGCAACACGGCGGCGACGGCCCCGCGCACGGTGCCGTCCGCGGGGACCAGGACGGAGGGCAGCGGCGCATGGGGGCCGCCGCCGGCGGCGTTGTCGGCAGCCGCATCGGCGGCGGCGAGCAGCCCGGCCAACTCGCCGGACGTGAGGGGGCCGAGGGCCGCCATGCGCGCGCTGCCGAGCAGTTCGGCGGTGCGGCGGCGGTCCAGGCCGCGCCGCTCCATGGCCTCGAACACTGCGCGCGCCGACGACGGGCTGGTCACCACGATGCCGCGCAGCCGCCCCGCGGCAAGCGCCGAGTGCAGGCCCTCCCAGTGGGGGCCGTCGGGCGTCGTGCGCGCGTCGTACGTGAGGACCTCGGCGACGCGCATGCCGATCTTCTCGAGGAGCAGGCGCAGGAACGGCCTCGATGCGGCGCTTCGCGGGATTATGGCCGTCCGGCCGGCCGCGCCGGCCCGGGTGAGCACCTCCCCTATGCCGACCGACGAGTATCGGCCCGGCGGCGGCATGTGGGCAGTGCGGATGGACAGGGCCGAGAGGGCGTCGCGCGTCCTCGGCCCGACGGCGACGACCGCCGTGTTCATTACCGCCTCGCGCATTTCGGTCGTGCGCGAGGCCCGCTCGGCCGCGTCGAACAGGATCGAGACGGCCTTTGAGCTCAGAAAGATCGTATAGTCCGGGTCGTGATCCGATGCGGCGCGCAGAAAGTCGTCGGCCAGCGTCGCGGTGCGCGCAACAAGCTCGATCGCGGGCACGGCCAGCAGGTCGGCGCCGGCATCTTTGGCCATTTCGGCAAACTCAGCCACGTCCTCCGGCGAGCGCGTTATCGCCACGACGGGCCACGTCATCTGGCGGCCGGCCTCCGGGTTGCGCGGCGGCTGCGCGCTGGCCCGCCGCGCAGGGGTGCCGTTGCCGGCGCCGCGCGCTTTTTGGGCCCCGCGCCTTTTGCCGGCGCCGCGCGCTTTTTGGGCCCCGCGGTCGCCGCGCGCTTTTTGGGCCCCGCGGTCGCCGCGCGCTTTTTGGGCCCCGCGCCTTTTGCCGGCGCCGCGCGCTTTTTGGGCCCCGCGGTCGCCGCGCGCTTTTTGGGCCCCGCGGCGGGCATGTCATGCGCGCCCAGGGGAGGCAGCCCCGAGACGGCCCCGATGATGATGTTGGCAGGGGGCCGCACGCCGGCCGCCTCCACGGCCCTGTGGATGTCCGACAGGGTGCCGCGCACCGACCGGTGGCGCGGCGTCGTGCCGTTCTCGACGACGGCGACCGGCGTCGACGGGTCGAGCCCCCCGGCCGCCAGCTCGTCGCATATGCGGCGTATGCGGGACAGGCCCATCATTACCACGATCGTGTCGACCGACCCGGCGAGGAGCCTCCACGGCACGGCGCCCCTCTTCTTGTCGGGGTCCTCGTGGCCGGCGACGAAGGCGACGGACGAGGACAGGGCGCGGTGCGTAAGGGGTATCCCCTCGTAGGCGGCCGAGCCGGCCCCCGACGTGATGCCCGGGACGATCTCGCACGGCACGCCGTGCCGCCCAAGGAACTCGGCCTCTTCGCCGCCCCTCCCGAACATCGTGGGATCGCCGCCCTTGAGCCGGACGACCGTGCCGCGGGGCCCCGCCGACTCGGCCGCCTCGAGCATTGCGCGGTTGGTCGCGTCCTGGTGCGAGGTGTCGTCGCCGACGGCCCTGCCGACGTATAGGCGGCGCGCCGTCCGCGGGATCGCCGCGAGGACGCCCTCGCCGACCAGCCTGTCGTACAGGACGACGTCTGCGCGGCGCAGCAGGTCGGCGGCGGCGACGGTGAGGAGGTGCTCGTCGCCAGGGCCGGCCCCGACCAGGTAGACCTTGGCGGGGGGCGCCGCGGGGGGGGAGGGGGCGGTCACGGCGCGGCCAGCCCCCTGTTCCACTCGTCGACCATCCTGCGCCACCCGCGCGCCAGCCTCTCGACCCCCTGGCGCCGCAGCGACTCGCCGGCCCGGGCCCCCACGGCGGAGGCATCGGCGAGCGGGCCGGACTCTTCGGCGTCGAGTCGCTCCGATCCGTCGGCGGAAAAGGCCGCCGCCCTGACCGAGACGGAGCCGCCGCGGCCGGCGCGCGCAAGCGCCCCGACCGGAAACCTGCACCCCGATCCGACCGACTCGGACACGGCCCGCTCCGCGTCGGCCTCGGCGCGCGAGCCGGCATCCTCGACGGCCGCAAGGAGGCCGAGCACGCCCCCGTCGCCGGCGCGCGCGACCGCGGCCAGGGCGCCCTGGCCCGGCGACGGGACAAACTCGCCCGGCGGCAGATCCGACGCGCCGACGTCCAGGCCGAGCCGGTCCAGGCCGGCGCGCGCCAGTACGAGCGCGTCCAGGCCGGCGTCCCCCGCCATCAGCCGGGCAACGCGGGTGCCGACGTTTCCGCGGACCGGCCGCACCCGAACGTCGGGCCGGGCCCTGCGCACCATGACGGCGCGCCGCAGGCTGCTTGTGCCGACGGCCCCGCCGTGCGGCACCGAGTCCAGCCCGCCGCCGCCCCGGGCCACGAGCACGTCCCCGGCCGCGGCCCTGGCGGGCACGCATGCTACGGCCAGACCGGCGGGCAGGGCCGTCGGCACGTCCTTTAGGCTGTGGACGGCAAAGTCGACGCGCCCGTCGGCGACGGCCTCGTCGATCTCGCGCTCGAACACGCCCCTGCGGTCCACCTCGAAGAGCGGCAGGGAGTCGCCCTGCGAGCGGTCGCCGCTCGTCGCAATCCTGTCCAGGCGGTACGACGTGCCCGGCCAGGCGCGCTCGAGCGCCCCCGTGACCGCGCCGGCCTGCGCGAGCGACAGCGGGCTGCCGCGCGCGCCGACCCTGTACTCGGTCATTGCGCCGCCGCCGCCGTTCCCTTCACCGCCGCTGCCTTCGCCGCCCTCTTCATCGCCGACGCGTACGCCTCCTCGACGGCTGCGATGTCGGCGTCCGCATGCGCCGACGACAGCATGGCCGCCTCGAACTGCGAGGCGGCCGCAAACACGCCGGCGTCGAGCAGGCCGCGGAACAGCGCATCGAACCGCCCCCCGTCGGCCGCTCGGGCCGAGTCTGCGTCCGTGACCGGCCCGTCCGCAAAGAACACCTGGAACATTGACGACACGTGGTTGACCGTGTGCGGCACGTGCAGGTCGGCGGCCGCATCGGCCGCGGCCGAGGCGAGGCGGGCCGCGCGCGCCTCCAGCGCGGCGTACAGCCTGCCCTTTGCGCGGTTTACAAGGCGCACGGACGCGATGGCGGCGGCCACCGAGACTGGGTTGCCGGCGAACGTGCTCGCCTGGTACACGTCGCCGCCCGGCGCGAGCGAGTCGAGTATGTCGGCGCGGCCGCCTACGGCGGCGATCGGCAGCCCGCCGCCGAGCGCCTTGCCGAGCGTGGTAATGTCGGGGCGCACGCCGTACGCCTTTTGCGCGCCGCCCTCCGAGACCCTGAATCCCGTGATCGTCTCGTCGAATATGAGGGGCGCGCCGTGCCGCCTTGCGGCGCGCCTCGCGGCGGGGAGGAACCCCGGCAGGGGCGGGACGACCCCCATGTTGCCGAGCACGGGCTCGACTATGATTCCGGCCAGGTCGTCGCGGTTGCGCTCGGCTGCCTCTTCCAGGGCGGCCGCGTCGTTGTACGGGACCACGACGGTGTCGCGCGCGGCGCCCGGGGTCACCCCGGCGGACACGGCGATGCCGGCATGCGCCGAGCCCGACCCCGCCTTTACCAGTACGGGGTCGTGCGCGCCGTGGTAGCATCCGTCGAACTTTATGATCTTTCGGCGCCCCGTGTGCCCGCGAGCAAGCCGTATGGCCGCCATTGTGGCCTCGGCGCCCGTGTTCACGAGGCGCACCCTCCTCATGGACGGGTAGTTTCCCGCGATCAGCGATGCCAGCTCGACCTCCATCTCGGTCGGCGCGCAGTACAGGGTGCCGCGCCGCAGCTGCCTCGAGACGGCGTCGACGATCTCGGGGCGGCCGTGCCCGAACAGCAGGGCCCCGAACCCGCAGCACATGTCGGTGTAGCGGCGGCCGTCGGCGTCCCACACGTGCGCGCCCTCCGCGCGCCGGATGAACACTGGGTGCGGCGGATAGTACCGCACGGGGCTGTTGACGCCGGACGGCACGAGGCGGCGCGCGCGCGCGTACAGCTCGGCGGAGCGGGGCCGGCCGGCGGCCCCCCGGCCCCGGCCGCCGCTTCTGCCGCTGCCCGCCATGCGGCAGGCGTCCCGCGGGGGGTATTAATGGTAAAGTGCGGCCGGCGGGGCCGCGGCGCGCCCGTGCCCCCGTGCCTCTGCGCCCGCCGGGCCGCATCCGGCGCGGCGATGCGCGGCAGGAAGTGCAGGAGGGAGCAAGCGCCGGCGCCGTCCTCGCCGCGCGCTAGCCCGTCTGCCCCAGGCGGCCGCAGTCAACTACGGTGACCCCAAACCACTCGCGGATCGCAGTGGCGAACGCCACAAGGTCGTAGTCGAACGTGAGCAGCTCGGTCGGGTTGCCTTGCGCGGCTTGATTAGCAGCCGTCGAGAGTATCAAAAAGTCTGCACCGTTAGCTTCGATTGTGGGTCGCATCACCCTCGCCTTTGCGCGCCTTTTCTTGACACGCCTCCATGCCTTTACCGCATCGTCCATCTGCTCGTGGCGCCATATCTCGGCGTACATGTCGTCGATCTTCTTCACGTATCGACCATTGTTGCGAATTGCAAAGCGGTCGTATAAACCTTTAAATTTTGCGAGAGTGTCATCTATGTTTTCATCCAATGGAGTTAACGAAGCGTCAATGCCCTTTGCCGTAGACTTGATCACCCATGGCGCGGTGTCGTACATCTCTACGGCGACAATGTCGGGTGTTGCAAGCACTCCCGACTCCGCCGCGCCGTCGACGGCGGCCACCACCGCATCCCTGTTGTGGCGCTGCACCCGAACGGGCCGCCCCTACCCTTTCGCGAAAAAGTCGATGACGTACGTGTAGCAAACGTTCGTGTCTAGGATTTTCACGACTCGGATATCACCTTGAGCATGTCCCGGCTGATCTCCTCGGCCTCCTTTGCGGTCATCATCCTAAGAGTCGACGGGCGGTCCATGGCGTTTGCAATGCCCTTTTCCCTGCAGTACTTGCAGAGCAACGCGTGCATGTCCTTGATGTCGGGGTACGGGGGGCCCACCGCGGGAGTCCTCGGTTGCGGCCGCTGGTCGAACGCAACGCGCGCGCACAGGCTCAGTATGTCACCCGACAGGGCGGCCACCACAGCCCACTGGTCGTCGGGCGCGTCGCGCGCCTGTGAGAGCAACTCGGGCACGACTTCGGCATTGGACTCTAGCGGAATCGCATGCGACTCGCCGAACGCAATGCCGTTCCCAATCTCGCGCTTTATGCGCTCCGCCGTCCCGCGCAACCCGGCAAGCGTTGCGGCGCGCGTGGCTCGGTCGTCCCGTACCCGCGCCATGCCGCATGCCTCTTCCAAGACGGCATGCGGGCCTAGTCGTGCCACGCGCTGCGTCGATTCGGCGATGCGCGTGGCAATGTCGCCGTTGCCGCCGAGCCGGTCGCCGAGCTGCCCAATCATCTCGATTCCGCGGTCGGTGAGATCGTAGTAGTACGGCTGTTCGTCGACAGAGTGATAGTGCAGGAGGATATCCTCGACGACAAGGTGGTGGAACGTCCCCATGTCGGCTCCAAGCCCCGCGCAGCCGGGCAGCCGCGCCTCCGACGGGGCGTACATGTCCATGCCGCACTCGGACTGCACCAGGAGCGACGCGGCGCCCAGCTCGGCCCTCGATCTCACGGTTCCGGCCGCCGAGATCACCGACATTGGAATAATCAGGCGAAGGGGGACGGCGGAGGGATCTTCCTGCCGCGGATCGGGCCGCATTCCGCTCTCAAAGGCCTGGCGGCACCAGGGGTCCAACTTGCATGCACGAGTCAGCTCCTCGGTGGACTCTTTTCGGCGGCCCAAGTGATCGAGCACCCTTGCCATGTCGAGGTGCGACGAAGACTGTCCGGGCTCCTCGTCGACTAGGTCACGGTACAGCGCTTCCGCCTCCTCGTACCGGCCGAGCCGCTCCAGCATGCGCGCGCGGTTGTCGCCAAGGCGGGTTCCGTGTATGCTGCGCGGGGGCGGGTTGGGCAGGAGCCGTTCGAGGGCCCTGCGGTACCCCCCGTGCTCGATGCCCTCGCGTATGCCGCGCATGTCGTATCTCGGGTCATTCCAGCACAATATGCTATGGATAGTAGGTATGAGTGGAACCGACAGGTAGTCTTCGATCAGCTCGGGATCGATCAGTGGAGGCCCGTCTGGATCGTCCAAGCGCTGCGCCTGACGCGGCACGGCCGCCCCCACCCCGTCCCGCTGCGCCGGCCCCCCCTCCTGCCTAGCCTCCTGCGCCATCTGGCCGTGGCGGCCGCGGCTGCCCCCCTTATGCCTTTTTGTCGCCCGTCCGCTGGCGCACGTGCGGGCCATGCACACGATGCGGCCGATGTCGCCGGCGGCATCATGGTGTGTGCCCCGGCGCGCGGGCTGCCGCGGCCCACGCCAGCCTGCCCGGTCTGCGCATGCCCGCCTCGCCCCACACCGGCCCCGGTCGTGCCGCATCCCTGCTCACTGCCGCGGTACGCCGCCCATTCCAGAAGGATGTCGCCGTGTGCCCACGGCGCGGCAGAGTCGATCGCGCCATGCGAAGAGGCCGGCGCCTGCGCCGTCCCCGCCCTCCGCCCCCTCCCACTCGTCCGGTAGTCCAGCCAACCGATCGCCAGTATGTGGCGCCTGCGCCGTCCCCGCCCTCCGCCCCCTCCCACCCCGCCCTCCGCCCCCTCCCACTCGTCCGGTAGTCCAGCCAACCGATCGCCAGTATGTGGCGCCTGCGCCGTCCCCGCCCTCTGCCCCCTCCACCCCGCCCTCCGCCCCCTCCACCCCGCCCTCCGCCCCCTCCACCCCGCCCTCCGCCCCCTCCACCCCGCCCTCCGCCCCCTCCACCCCGCCCTCCGCCCCCTCCACCCCGCCCTCCGCCCCCTCCACCCCGCCCTCCGCCCCCTCCACCCCGCCCTCCGCCCCCTCCACGCCTTCACGCCGCTCCCCGGCGCACGGCGGCGGCCCGCGCGGTCGCTATACAGCCGCCTTTGCCATTTCTCTGGACCAGCACCGCCCCCGGCGCACGGCGGCGGCCCGCGCGGTCACTGCGGCATGCCGCCCAGCCTCTTCCGGGCCGCATCGCAGTACTCGGGGTTTACGTCGATCCCGATGTACCCCCTGCCGGCCTTTTTCGCCGCCACGCACGTCGTGCCGCTGCCCGCGTATGGGTCCAGGACGACCGCCCCCTCGGGGGACAGCGTCCTTATGAGCAGGCTGACGACCGCCTCGGGGTACACCGCGGGGTGGCCGTTCCACTTGAGGGCTTCCACGGCGCTCTCGACGACGTCGCGCCGTATCGGCCTCCCGCTCATCCGGATGATCGTAAACCCGTTGTTCTCCATCTGGGACTGGCGCCCGCCGCCCTGGCCGCCAAAGGCCGGCGCGTGGATGCCCCTTATCTTCATCCTAAAGCCGGCCGTCCTGCCGGACTTTACCTCGTCGACGACGACGCGCAGCGCCGCAAGCGCGCCCTCCTTTTCGGCCTCCGACAGGCCAGACGAGGCGATGAGGCGCTCGTACTGCCGGCCCATCGTGGTGTTCTCCCTTGCGGCCCGCCTTTTGACGAGGGCGCTCTCGTCGTACGCGCCCGTGTCGTAGTAGTACCTCTTGGTCTTTGCAAAGTGGAAGAACGGCTCGGTGCTGGGCACAAAGCGCCTCTGGAACTGCCGCGGCGTGGGGTTGGTCTTGACCCACGTTATGTTGTTTACCAGCATGGCCCCGGTGTCCTCCATGGCCCTGATCGCGAACCGGTGGGGCACGAGCAGGAGCGCCCCGCCCACGTACTTGTCGCCCATGTTGAACACAATGCTCCCGGTGTCCTTTGTGACCCTGACGCACTCCCGAAAGGCGGCCATGACGGCGTCGACGTACTCTTCGACGCTGCCTTCGTGCCCGACCTCGGCGCCGCCCTCCTGCCCGGCCTCTGCCCGGCCGTAGGAGCGCTGGCGGTAGTACGGGGGGGACGTGACGACCAGGTCGACCGAAGAGTCGGGCATCTCCCCGAGGCGCGCCGCGGCGTCGCCGCACAGAATGACGTCGGGGCGGGGCGGCTTTAGCGCCGCTGGGCCCCCGTCCCGCCGGCGCCGCCGGGCGGGCGCAGTGTCGGCGGCGGCCCCGCGGCCCTCGCTCCCGCCCGCGCGCCCACTCGTCCCCATCGCCCGAGCGCGGCGGGAGCCGAATTTATGGCAATGCGCCGGCAGGGGCCGAGGCGGGCGGAGGCGCCGGCGCCCTCATATCCTCCTCAGCACGCGCGACGAAAAGCGCGCCCGATACGCGGCGGCGGCGGCCAGCGCGCCGGCCAGCGGCGCCGACGCGTACAGCCACATGTGGCCCAGGTACGCCGGATCGCCCGACACGAGAGCCGGCGCAAGCGACCGCGTGGGGTTCATCGACGCGCCGGACACGCCCCCAAAGAGCAGCACGTCAAAGGCCACCACGCCCCCGACGGACGCCGCCACGGCCCACGCGCCGAGCCGCCGCACGCTGACGGCCGCGAGTATGACGCACATGAGAAGGGCCGTGGCCAGGGCCTCGGCGGCAAAGTGCGCCCCCGGCCCGTACGACCCGCCGGGCGCGTTTGCCCCTATCCCCGCGTAGTCGCCGACCGCATGCAGGACGAGCAAGCTGCCGAGGACGGCGCCGGCGGCCTGCGCGCCGACGTACAGCGGGGCCATCCGCGCGCGCAGGTGCCCCGTGGCGACGAACGCGGCCGTCACGGCGGGGTTGAAGTGGGCCATCGAGTACCGCCCGAACGCCCACACGACGACGGCAAGGCCCGCAAAGTGCATCGCCGCAATGAACGGCGGCCCGAGCCAGTGCCCCGCGCGGCCGTCCAGCGCGATGGACCCCGTCGCGGCCACGACGAGGCCGAACGTGCCCGCCGCCTCGGCGGCCGCAATGCGCGCGGCGGCCCTCATTGCGGCATCGCGCCGCCCCGCATCTCGCCGACCAGGGCGGCGACGCGCCGGCGTATCTCGTCGCGTATGCGCCGCACATCCTCGATCGGAAGGCCCCTCGGGTCCTCGATGCCCCAGTCTGCGGCGCCGGCCGGCGGCGCGGGGCATCCCTGGCCGGCCGCGCATCCCATGCCGACGACGCGCGAGGCGGAGCGGAGCATGTCGTCCGTAAGGCGCTTTGGCGCCCGCGAGGACATGTCGATGCCGACCTCGGCCATGGCCGCGGCCACGGCTGGGTCGACCCGGTCGCCCGGCCTGGTGCCGGCGCTTGCCGCCGCCACCCCGGCGGGGGCCATCGCCTCGAAGAACGCCTCGGCCATCTGGCTGCGGCCCGCGTTTTCGGCGCATACAAACAGGACAGGCCCACGCCCCGGCCCGCCGTCCCGCATGGCCCGGCCCGCGCGGGGGCCGCTTAAAGGATATCGGCGCCGACGCGGCCGCGCGGGGGAGGGAGGCCGGCGGCGGCGGCCCCCGCGGCGGCGGCGCCGCCTGCCCCTGCGCCCCTGCCGGGCGCGGCCGGCATGTCGGCATCCAGGAACGACGGGCGGTGCTTGCCGGTGACGATGTAGTTTACGGCGTCGCTCATGAAGACGGCATGGTCGGCGATGCGCTCAAGGTACCGCAGCAGGAGCGCCTCGGCCAGGGCGCACCGGGTGTCCTCCAGGCCGACCAGCTTTGAGAGCCTCCGGTGGTACTCTGTGTCGACGAACTCTTCATAGCTCTGTATCGCCGAGGCCCGCCCCACGTCGAGCGTCGCGAACGACACGGTCGCCTCCTTGATCATCGACCTGACGCCCTCCGATATCGCGCGCAGATCGCCGGCGCGGCACCGGCCAATGTCCCCAAAGTCGCCGCGCACCCGCGCCATGTCGTACGCGTAGCGGCCGAGCCGCCAGTACGCGTACGAGACCTCGATCGACGACCGCATGAGCCTAAAGTCGTACGCGACCGGCTGGTACTTGAGGATCGTCTCGAACGTCAGGTCGGCCGACTCGTCGTACCTGCCGCGCAGCCGGTCGGACAGCACGCGCACCTCCTCGGACGTGTCGCGGCCGGCGACGTACGAGTCGATTGCCAGCGTAATGCACTGCACGGCAAGGTCCCCCATCTCGGCGACTATGGACGAGAGGCGCCGGAGCGGCGGGTCGATGAGCCGTGTCACGGGCCTGCCCGGGCGGCGGGGCTTTTAGGTATTGCCGGGCAGTGGCGATCGGCGGCGGAGGGGGCAGCGCGGAGGCGCCGAATTGTCCCCCGCCCTGCCGGCGGGGAAGGGCGGGCGGGCGGGCGGGCGGGCGCCTTGACGCCCGGGCAGGGCGGCCCTCGGCGGCGCGGCGGCTACGGGGCCCCCGCCGCAATGTTCCAGATTGTCGCCACTCCGATCGCCGCACAGGCTGCGCCCATCCCCATCGCCAGCAGCAGAAAGCGGCCGTCGCGCTCCAACGCGGGCGGTTCGGGCGGGCGGCGATTTATCCGTTTCAGGCGGGCCGTGCAGGGAAGGCGCGGAGGAGAAAGCCTGGGGGATGGTCGGGCGGGCGGGCGGGCGGGCGGGCGGGCGGGGGATGCGCAGTGCGCGCTGCATGCTAGGCGGGCGCAGCGCTAGCGGCGGCGGCGGAGGCGGAAGTGGAGGCGGCGATCCGCTAGGGCATCGCGAACCCGCGGGCATTCAGGTCTAACCACAGGGAATAGGCGCCCCGACCGTTCGGCGCGGGGCTGGGACGGGCGGATTCAGGCGGTTCTGGGACGGCCCGGCGCGCCTTAGCGGCGGCGACTCCGGCTGCCGCTAGGTCGGGGACGGGCAGATTTGGCCGGCCCGGCGCGATCGGGGCGGGCGGCGGGCGGCGGGCCGCGCCCCGCCGCGGCGGGAGCCCTGCCAGGCACGACCCCCCCTGTTCCGCGCCCGGCCGCCACGATCGCATAGGGCCGGTCGAATCCGCCGCCCCCGATGCCGTAGCCGTACGGGCCGGAGCCCCCGGCTTAGTGGCTAGACCTGAATGCCCGCGGCGGCTGGCCCGCAGGTTTTATAAGCCCCCCCTTGGCCTACAAGGCGGCGACGACGGGAGTCGAACCCGCAAGGCGCTTGGTGTAGCAAGCGCCGCCGTGGTCTTAGCACGGTAGGCTACCGATTGCCCAACGTCGCCATTTTTTCTGAAACAGATGCTCATTTATACCTTTTTGATTGGTAGTATACGGTATATTGCATGGTCTCGGGTTCGTTACCGGCCCCCTGAAGCCTGAATGAAGGGCGGTCACGGGGGCGCGCCCGTGCCGCAACATCTGCGCCTTGCAGCCGATGTGCCCCGGGCGGCGGATGCCGCCGAGAAGGCATGCAGTAGCTGCAGGGTGCGCAGGCCCGTCCAACTACAGCCCGCGCCCCCCGCTCTGTTGTGGCGCCGAACGGCCCTGGCCCGCCGCCTGCTAGGGGGCGGGCGCTGGAACCTGGTAGCCGTTGTCCACCTCCGCACGCACCGGCAGGCCGGCTGGCGCTGGCACGGAGGGGGCGGGCGCTGGAACCTGGTAGCCGTTGTCCACCCTTGCCGCAGAGGCACCCGGACGGTAGCGGGACGGCGTAAGCCCGCAACCGGCCATCGGGTGGCAACACCGCTACGCCATCCACAAGCGCTAGTTGACGCTCAAGTCGACCTGAATGCGCACGCGAACCCGCGTGCACGGTTTAATAGGATCGCCCGGGTTGCGGCCCACATGCTTTCGACCAAGGCCAAGGCCGTCAAAAAGGAGGAAAAGGCAAAGATCAAGGCACTCAAGAAGCAGGCCGGCGCGATCAAGGCGAGGATCAGGCGCGCCAAAAAGGCCGCTAAGAAGAGGATAGCCCAGGCCAAAAAGGCGGACAGGGATGCAAGGAAGGCGGCCAAGAAAAAGGCCAGGCAAGAGTCCAAGGAGGGGCGCAAGGCGGCCAGGGGGCGCAAGAAGGAGGGCGCCGCAAGGCCCGCAAGCGCGGAACCGCCGGGCAAAGAGCGCGGCGGCGCGTCGCCGCCCTAGCCGCCGCGCGGGCGGCGCCGGTTGCGCGGCCGCGGGCAGGCTGGCGGGCTGGCGGCGGCGGCGCCGGCCCCCGCCCCTACCCGTACCGCCGCAGGTACGAGTCGATCCTGCGCTGGAGCAGCCGGTGCGTGTGGCCAATGTCGCCGTTGCCGTCTATCGGCACGAGGCCGTACGTCTTTTGCATCGCCCCGAACTCTTTCGCCATCTTGGTCTGGTACATTATGAACGACTTGAACATGTCGTCGGACAGCCCGAGGTCGGCGCCCGACTCGTAGTAGTCGAGCTGCATGTGCTTTTCAAAGACGCGGTGGACCAGGCGGTGCGGGTCGACGCCGATGTAGAACACCAGGTCGGGCACGGCCGCAAAGCTGTACAGGTCGTGCGACCACTTGCGGCTTATTCCGCGCACGGCGTTGCGCGCCATCAGGGTGTAGATGTACCGGTCGGCCAGGACGACGAACCCCGCCTGCAGGGCGGGGATGATCTTGTGCTCAAGCTGGTCGGCAAAGTCGGCCGCATAGTACATGGCAAGGGTGCGCTTGCCGAGCGAGACGTTGCGCTTGGCCTCGAGTATGCCGCGCCCGATCAGCTCGGAGCGCTTGATGCCCGTGTTCAGCACGGCGTATCCGTCGGCCTCGAGCTTTGAGGTGATCATCGATATCTGCGTGCTGCGCCCCGACGCGTCCGGCCCCTCGACGACGATCAGCCGGCCCTTGATCTCGACGTCGTGCAGGTAGGGTATGCCGTCGTGCGCATGGCCGCCGTACCAGCTGATGCGGCGCTTGCCCGGCGCGGCCGGGGGAGGGGGCAGGGCCGGGGGGGCCGCGTGGCCGGCGGCGCTAGACATACCCGCGCCCTCCCCCGCCGGCCGCGCCGGCGCCGTCCTCGTGCTGGCCGTCGTGCGGCAGGTCCATTACGGCGCGCCTCGATATGCGCGGCGGCAGCAGGGCCCGCACGGCCTCGCGCATGGACTGCTGCTGCTCCTTTATGCCGCGCGCCGCGTCGATCACGACAAAGCTTTCGCGGGCCGCCATCGACTCGTACTGGTCAATGATGCGGCTCTGGAAAATGCGGTAGCTCTCGTACGGGTCGCGGCTCAGGTTGAGGTCCATGCCGGCCTCATAGTACTTTAGGCGGGGCCGGCCGACGAGCATCCGCTCGATCGCAATGTCAATCGGCGTCCTAAAGTAGAACGACAGGTCCGGCCTCAGCGCAAACTTGTATATCTTGCGCACCCACGACGCGCTGCACCCGCGCGTCACGTCGCGCGCGTACGCCGTGTAGATGTAGCGGTCGGCCAGGACGTGGTAGCCGGCGCGGAGGAGCGGCAGTATGTTGCGCTCGTACCGGTCGGCAAAGTCGGTGGCGTGGAGCAGGCTAAAGGTCGTCGGCGTCAGGTTGGCCTTTTTCTTGCCGCGCGAGGTGATCTCCTTTACCAGGTCCGAAGAGTTCCACTCGGTGAGGAACACGTCGAGGCCGTTGTAGCGCAGCCACTTTTCCAGGAGGCGTATCTGCGTCGACTTGCCCGACCCGTCAATGCCCTCCACCACTATGAGCTTGCCCGGGATGGCGGCGCGCGCCGAGCCCCGCCGGCGGCCGGCGGCCGTCATACTGTGCCACGCCCCACGGCGGAGGCCCGCCCCGCATCGGTTTAAGTCTGCCGCAGGCGGGCGGGCCGTGGCAGGGCACGGGCGGGGAAGGGGGCGGCCGGCGCACGGGGGAGGGGGCGGCCCCCGCCGCGCCCCATCTCCCATCCCCGCCCCTCCAGCCCCACGCGGCGCCCCGATGCCGGCCCCAGGGGGCGCAGGCCGCAGGGCGGGCGGGCGGCCGCCGCCGGCGGGGAGGGGCGCCGGAACGCGCGATCGTGGGCGGCCGCCGCCGCGCGCGGGAAGGGCGGTCAGGCGAGCCGCCAGTTGTCGAGCGTCGGGGAAGAGTACTCGACCCTCATGCCGAGCGCCGCGGCCGCCGCCGAGCATGCCTCGCCGAACATTACGTACGGAAAGCCGGGGCCGGCCGCCGGCAGCGCAATGCTCACGGCGCCGCGCCGTCCCCCCTTGCCGTCCCTGGCCCCTTTCTCCCCGCCCGGCCCGCCCGGCGGGTCCGGCGCGGCGCCGCGCCGTCCCCCCCTGCCGCCCCTTGCCCCCCTGCGCACCGACACGGACGGGCGCACGCCGGTGGCGAGCAGCACGTCGCACAGCTCGGCTAGCGCCCCGACGCGCCGAACCGGCCCGGACACGTCGTCGCCGCCGAGCATCTCCGAGTAGCGCTCCGCAAGTATGCGCGCGCGCCTCTTCTTTCGAGTGTGTATTATGGCCAGCGCCGAGACGAGCTGCTGCCGGTGCGACAGGGCGCTGTCCTCGTCGAGCACGAGGTGGACGACGTTCTCAATGTTTCGCAGCGACGTGAACATGGACATGTACCGCAGCGAGTGCGCCAGGACGGGGCGCAGGCGGCCGTCAAGGGCGCCGGCCTCGATCAGCGGGTCGGCCACGGCGGCCGCGGCCGCGGGCAGGTCGTCTGCCTCGCAGGCGGCCCTCACCGACGACTCGATCTCGGCCGTGTGCGGCATGGCCGCCGCGCCGCCCCCGCGGAACGCCAGCGGAAAGTCGAGCGAGGTCGCCAGCGTGCCCTCGCGGAGCCCCTGCGCGCTGACGACGAGGCTGCCGAACCCGTACCGGTCCATGATGACGTTGACGACGGAGGCGCCCGCCGTGATGATCTCGGCGCGGCCGCGCGAGAACGACTCGATCTCGGCTATCTCGTAGGGGCGCAGCAGGGCCAGGCGCTCGGTCATCGTCGAGACCGACTGCGCGTCTAGGATGTAGTTGTGCGCCTTTGCAAACGGGTACCGGCGCGAGGCCTGGTCGTGCTTTGCAAGGTTGCGGACGGCGCCGCCGGCGCCGACCAGGACCGCCCGGCCAGGGTCGATGCCGAGCTCGGACGGCAGCGGCAGGGAAGAGCGCACGTGCGACTCGAGCAGCTCGAACGATCTTCCGGTGAACTCGGAGCGCCGGTTGGCGTGCATCTGCGTCAGCCTCAGCGCGCCGAGCGGCAGCGACATGACGCGGTTGATCGCGTAGCCGTCGGTCGAGACCAGCTCGAGGCTCCCCCCGCCGATGTCGAAGAAGACGATCGACGGGAGGCGCAGCGAGCGGGCGGCGCCGGCGTACGAGTACAGCGCCTCCTCCTCGCCGGTGAGCACGCGGAACCGCAGGCCCGTCTCCCCGAGCACCCTCTCGAGAAAGTCGCGGCCGTTGCCCGCCTCCCGCACGGCGGCCGTCGCGATTGGCAGGACGCGGGAGATCGAGTGGTGGCTTATCACGTCGCGGCAGAGCCTGAGGGCCCCGACCGCCCTGTCCATCGGCCCCTCCCCGAGGAACCCCGTCTCGTCCAGGCCCTCGCCGAGCCTCGTCTTGGCCCCGACCGAGTGGTACGGCTTGTACGTGCCGTCGGCATGGACGTGGTAGCACGAGACCTTTACCGAGTTCGATCCGAGATCGACGACGGCGGCGGTCGATTCCGCGCGCGCCGGGCCGTCGCCGGCCGCCGATGCAGGCGCCGATGCAGGCGCCGATGCAGGCGCCGATGCAGGCGCGCCGGGCCGCCCCGCCGCGCCCGTCATCCAAGGCACCCTATCTGGCGCGGCGTCGCAAGCCACCGCAGCTCGCCGCGCACGTCGGGCACGGTCGAGAGGATGCGCAGGCGCGCCATGCCGCCCTTCTTGAGGTTTATCGAGAGGGGGGCCGCGCGAGGGGGGCCGCCGCCGCCGGCGCCCGCTCCGCCCGACACAAGCAGGCCAAGGATCGTCGTCATGCTCGGCTCGTGGCCGACGAGCATGACGGACGAGTCGAACGGAAGGCCGGCGATCCTGCCGAGGGCGGCCCCGGCGTCGGCCTCTGGCTTGAGCTCGTCCCAGCGGTGCACGGCCGGCGGCCGGGCGGAGCCGGCGCCCTTTTTTCGGCCTCCCCCCGACGAGCCGCCGCGGGCGCGCGCGGGCCCGCCGGCCGCCGCGGCGACGATCTTGGCGGTCTGCATCGCGCGCGTCAGCGGGCTTGATGCGACGTACGCGAACGCAATGCCGGCGCGCCGCAGCCCCGCGGCCGTCTTTTTCACCTCGCGCGCCCCGGCCGCCGTCAGGGCGCGCGACGAGTCGGCCGGGGAGGGGGTGCGCCTGCCCGCCTTGCCGTGCCGCATCAGGAACAGGTCCACCCGGCGGTCACCCCGCGTTGTGCCCCGCCAAAGGGGCCGGAGCTGGCAGGAACTGCGTCGCGCGCGCTGCCAAGGGTCTCAACGCGGCCGTGTGCAGTGCGGCGTATTTAAGCATAAAACGGCGGCCCCGCGGCCCGCATCCGCCGGGCGGCGCCCTTCCCCCCTCCTCGCCCCCGCCCATCCGCCGCCTGCCGCGGCCGCCGTCAAGGCCGCCCGAGTGCGGCGGCGGCCAGGGGCCCACGCATGCCTGCCGCCGCCCGCGCTCCGGCCCGGAACGGCAGAGCGCCGCCCGGGCATGTGCCGCCGCTAGTATCCTATATTACACGATCCCGGCGCGCGGCACGCTTGCATGGCGGCGGCGCAGGACCAGGGGCCCCCAGGCGCGCGGGGCGCCGGCTGCCGCGTGCACCGCCTGCAATGCAACGGGGCGGCGAGCGAGATATGGTGCGGCGACGCCATGGACTACATGGGGCGCCTGCGCGCTGGCAGCGTCAAGCTCGTAGTGACGTCGCCGCCTTACAACCTGGGAAAGGAGTACGAGAAGAGGGATCGGCTCGACAGGTACGTCGAGGCGCAGGGGCGCGTCATCGGGCGGTGCGCCGGCCTCTTGTCGGACGACGGGTCCCTGTGCTGGCAGGTCGGAAACTACGTGGACGGCGGCAGGATCGTCCCGCTCGACATTGCGCTCTACGGCGCCTTTGAGGAGCTCGGCCTGCAGCTGCGCAACAGGATAGTTTGGCGCTTTGGCCACGGCCTGCACTGCTCAAAGCGCCTGTCCGGGAGGTACGAGACGATCATGTGGTTCACAAAGTCCAAGGACTATACCTTCAACCTCGATCCCATACGCGTCCCGTCAAAGTATCCGGGCAAGCGGTACTTTAGGGGGCCGCGAAAGGGCGAGCTGAGCGGGAACCCGCTCGGAAAGAACCCGTCGGACGTGTGGGACATTCCGAACGTAAAGCACAACCACGTCGAAAAGACAGGGCATCCCGCGCAGTTCCCCGTCGAGCTCGTCGAGCGGCTGGTGCTGTCGCTCACCGACAGGGGGGACACGGTGCTCGACCCGTACATGGGATCCGGCAGCACGGCCGTCGCCGCCCTCATGCACGGGCGCAACAGCGTGGGCGCCGAGAAGGAGACGCGCTACGTCGCAATTGCGGCCAGGCGGCTCGAGGCGCTGCGCGCCGGCACGCTAAAGACGCGCCCCATGAACACCCCGATCTACGAGGCGCCGCGGGGGGGCGCGGTGGCCGCCCCCGCCGGCGCGGCGGCTGGGCCTATTTCTGCTCGAATATCTTGATGGCCTTTGGCGGGCAGACGCCCTCGCAGGCGAGGCGGCTGGGCCTATTTCTGCTCGAATATCTTGATGGCCTTTGGCGGGCAGACGCCCTCGCAGGCGAGGCAGAATATGCAGTCCGGCTCCTTTGACATGAGCGGCTTTTTGTCCGACGCCGAGTTTCCCGGCGTGTCAAAGAACTCGTACACGCCGACGGGGCACGCGTCGATGCACGCGCCGTCGGCGACGCAAATGTCGTAGTCGACCGAGACGAACTCGCCCCAGACCCCGAGCACCTTGTTGTCCGACCCCTTGCGGCCCCAGGTCTTGATGGTGTGGTCGCCCGCGTTGTACGCAGCGGACGCCGGTATCTTTGACTTGTACTCGATGTCGATCGGGCCAGGCTTTGCGCCGTCCACGTCCCAGGTGACGGGCACGTCGGCCGCCGCGCCGCCGGCCGCCGCCGCGTCCGGCACGGGCTCGGGCATCTTTGGCTTTGGCTTTGCGTCGGGGACGATCTTTGCGAGCGGCGTGAGCGACTCTACCCGGCCGATCGCCTCGTCGTCGGAGATTTTCTCCTTGTCGGTATAGTACTTTGCAAGCTTGTCGGCCAGTATGGTGTTGCGCAGGATCGTGTCCATGACCATCTTGGCAAAGTGGTCGGCCTTTTTGCGGTAGTCGCGCACCCACTGCGTGTCGCCGAACTTTTCGATCGGAAAGACCTGGTAGATGATGTCGACTACCTCGCCGGTGACTACCTCTACCGTGACGCTCATCTCGGCCTCTTCGTACCCGCTCGCCGCGGGGTCATCCATGTTCCGCTCCTTCCAGCGGTAGGTGGCGTACACCCTGTCGGCGTACTGGTCCATCTCGAACGTGCCCTTTAGCCCCTCGCGGATCGACTGGATCTCGGCGGGATCGTCCAGGGTGATCGGCAGGCGGTACAGGCCAAGCTTGTAGCCGTGCAGGGGGTACACGCCCCTCTTGGCGGTGGGCGCCTCCATCGAGTAGACCCTATCCTTGAGGAGCAGGGACATGGCCGGCGTGACCCCGAATGGGTTAAAAACCTTCCGGCCCGCAGCATGACGCATATACGGCCCGCCCGGCCCCCTGCCGTGCCTAGGACCAGGCGCGCCAACAGGTACTGCGTCGACTGCGGCGGCCGCATGACGTACTATCCGCGCCTGTCCAGCCCGAACGTGCCCAACGAGTACCGCGTCCTCGTGTACGCGTGCCCCGACTGTACGAAGAGGTCGGGCAGGCCAAAGATGCTCGCCGTCCGGCGCAGGAGCGCCGAGAATCCGCTCGCCACGCTCGAGAGGGAGGCCGACAGGGAGCGGGGCAGGGTCAGGGGCAGGCCGGGCGCGCCGCGCGGGGGCGGGCGGCGGCGCGGGGGAGTGAGCCCGGCATCGGGGGAGTAGGGCGGACGGGCGCACGGCGGCCGCTCGCCGGGCCCGGCGCCGCGCATGCGCGGGGCGCGGCCCCCGCGGCGGCGGCAGCGCCCTGCGGCGTGCGGGGCCCGCGGCAGGGGGGCCCGCATCCGCCCGTCCTCGCCGCCGGCTCGGCCACTTATAGCGGGTTTTTCGCGGCGCGACGCGGTTGGTCTCGGCCTCTGACGGAATCGCGAGCGCGGTTGCGGCGGCGATCACCGCCGTGGTCGTGTGCGCCGCCGTCGCGTTTGCGGCCGGCGCGGCGATCGGCATGGCCGGGTGGGGCGGGCCTGCGGTGGCCGCCGCCGGCATTGCTGCGGCCGCCTTTGGCTGCGCGTTCCTGTACGTCTTGCTGCGCTCCATGCTGCGGTGCGGCGGCTCCCGCCCGTGACGCCCGGAGCGGCGCGCTGGCGGTCTATGCAGGGCGCGCCTGGCGGCGCCGTCCCGCATCGCCCGCAGCCCGGCCGCCCGCGGCGCGGGCCCTGGCTTTTCTGCATGCTTGCCACAGCACTTGGCGATCCCTTCCACCGCCGGGCGGCCCGCGCAATGCAGGGCAGCGTCCAGACAAGGCAGCCGCCCCGCGTCCGCCTAGCTGTCTGGCCGTCGCGCCCTCGCGCCCCTGCCGGCCGGTATCGGCCACGCGTGCGCGTCAGATGCGGCCGGCGTCTTTTGCATCGCAGCCGCACGCAGACGGCTTGCCCGCAGGCCCAGGGCCGCCGTCCGGCCGCCCGACCGCCGCCCCGTGTTCGCCCGCAGGTGCTGCCCCTTCCTGGCCATCCGGCCCGTAGACGGCATCGAGTACCTTCCCGCCATTCATTGCTGACCTCTTGGCCGCCTTGACGGCGCGGTCGGCCGCCTTGTCGGCGCGCTTGGCCATCCCGTTAATGCGGCGGGCCGCCTTGACGGCGCGGCCGGCCGCCTTGTTGGCGTCGCCGGCCGCCTTGACGGCGCGGTCGGCCGCCTCGAAGGCGACGTCGGTATACTTGCCGATGCTCTTGACCGCCTTGACGGCGCGGTCGGCCGCCTCAACTGCGCGTTTGGAATCCGCCACGGCACTGCGGGCCAGCTCGCGAGCGGCCCCGGCCGCCGGCTCTTGCCCGCCTTCCACGCCCCAAGCCCGCCTGTCCCGTATTTACATCCTCGCGGCAGCCTGCTTGAACCAGAGTTCGTCGCGCGTGGTGCGCGCATCCCCGCGCATGCCGGACATACGGCATGGCATACCGTGCTGCGCCGGCCCCGCCTGCCCAACCGTCAAGGCCGCGCACGGGCGGGCGCGGCGGCGCATGCCGCGCGCCGTCCGGCGTCCATTCCGGGCAGCCCGCGCGCTACCGGCGGCGGCGCCGCCCGGCTCGGGCGGCCGGCGCCGCATCCGCAAGCGCGGCCGGCGCCGCCCGGCTCGGGGGCCCGCAGCGCCCGACTGCCGCCGCCCGGCTAGCGCGGGCCCGCAGCGCCCGACTGCCGCCGCCCGGCTAGCGCGGGCCCGCACCGTGTAGGACCGCCGCATCTGCCGCGCAGCAAGCGCCTTATTCGCCACGCGCCCGGCCGCGCGCGTGCGGGGCGAAAGGCAGCAGGTAGTGCTGATGGTCGGGATTGCCGGCAGCGGCAAGTCTACCCTGGCCCGCTCCGACTATGCGGGCCATGTGCGCGTGTCGATCGACGACCTAAAGGCGGACTTTGGGCGCAGGTGCGATCTGGTCAGGGCGTACCAGTCGGGGGGTTACGAGGGCGGAAGGCTGAGCAACAACAGGCGCGCCGAGTACGTCCTGATCGACGATGCCCTGGGCGCCGGCAGGAGCGTCGTCGTCGACGACACGAACCTCACGGTGGAGATACGCAGGGGCCACATCGAGCACGCGCGCAGGCACGGCGCGGCCGCGCACGCCGTCTACTTTCACGACGCGGCGCGCGCGTACAGGCAGAACGCCGGGCGCAGGGGCGCCGAGAGGGTGCCCGGCCACGTCCTCGGCAAGCAGAAGGCAATCCTGGCGCCGCCCAGAATGGAGGAGGGGTACGCATCGATCCGCAACATCTGGTAGGCGGCGCAGGAGGGGGCGGCCGCGGCGGACGGCGCGGGTGCGGGCGCGGGCGGCGCACTGTCAAGGGCCCGGGGGGCTTCGATCCCCCGACCTGGCGGTCCGGAACCGCCCGCACTATCCAAACTGTGCCACGGGTCCGGGGCGCGCGCCGCGCCGTTTGATAATTAACCTTTTGAGGCGCGGCAGGGGCGGTGGCGCCCGCTAGCCCGGGTCGCTGCCGCCGCCGTCGGGGCACGTAAGCTCGCGAAGCCGGGTGTACTTTTCCTCCAGCCCGCGCGCCTGCGCCAGGACGTCCCCCATGCCGTGCCGCCCCTTTGGGTAGAACCACCGTATGGGAACCTCGTGGCCGATGCCGTCCATGTCGTGTATGATGCCCTTGTCGGCCTCGACGCCGGCCTTTTCGTCGACCGACCGGGAGCGCGCCTCCAGGCCGCGCTTTGTCATGTCGGCGAGCACGTACGAGTCGCCCCCGTCGAGTATGCTAAAGAACGCCCCCTTTTCGAGGACGGCCGGCTCCGCCCCCGCGCTCGCGCCGCTCACGGCTTTTCTACCGGGTTGCCGATCATGTTGCCCCACTCGGTCCACGACCCGTCGTAGTTGCGCACCTGCGGGTAGCCGAGGAGGTACTTTAGGACGAACCAAGAGTGCGACGACCTCTCTCCTATGCGGCAGTAGCAGACGACGTCCTTGTCCGCCGTCACGCCCTTTGGCTCATAGTTGGCGCGCAGCTCGTCGGCGCTCTTGAACGTGCCGTCGGCGTCGTTGACGGCCGTGGCCCACGGAATGCTGCGGGCGCCCGGTATGTGCCCGCCGCGCTGCGCATTCTCGGTGGGGTACTCGGGGGGCGCGGTTATCTCGCCGGAGAACTCCTTGGGCGAGCGCACGTCGACTAGCACGTTGCCGTCCCTGCCGAGGGCCCTGCGCACGTCCGGCAGGTACGCCCTGAGGCCCTCGTCAGGGGGGGCCGCAACGTAGTCCGTCGGCTGCACCTGCGGCTCGTCGGTTGTGTAGGGGCGCCCCTCGATCTCCCACTTTTTGCGGCCTCCGTTCATGATGCGCACGTTGCGGTGGCCATAGTACTTGAACACCCAGAACGCAAAGGCCGCAAACCAGTTGTTAAAGTCGCCGTACAGGACGACCTCGGTGTCCGGCGCTATGCCGTTCCTCGACATGAGCTGCTCGAACTGCGCCCTGTTCAGTATGTCGCGCGTGACGGGGTCGTTAATGTCGCGCCTCCACCACACGAGGGTGGCCCCGTCAACGTGGCCCTTGCGGTAGGCGTTCTCGGGGTCATAGTCCACCTCGACGAGTCGGCGGCCAGAGCCGGGCGACGGCGGGTTGGACGCGACCCAGTCCGTCTCGACGAGTACATCGGGATGCGCGTAGCCGCTCACGCTGGAGGGCGGCAGGGGCTGCTACTTAACAGTTGGGGAGGGTCATGGCCCGTTCTGTTATCCCAAAAGTCTTTCACCCCCCTCCGTTGCCGGCGCCTGCCGCGCCTGCCGCGCCTGCCGCGCCTGCCGCGCCTGCCGCGCCTGCCGGCCGCCACTACTGGCAGCGATCCCAAATGTCTTTCACCCCCCCCCCCTCCGTTGCCGGCGCCTGCCGCGCCTGCCGGCCCGGCGCCGCGCCTGCCGGCCGCGGCCACGCCAATCAGCGGTCTACGGGGGGTGTAGCCGGACCGCGCCTAGGCGCCTGCAAGCGGCCGCCGCGGCCATGCCAATCACGGTCTGCGGGCCACTACCCGGCCGGCACCCTTCCTTCCCCCTCCCCCCCCCCCCGCCAGCCCCGAGGCGCGGGCGGCTCCCGCCACTCTTTTTAGGCACGCGCCGCAACGCGCCGCCGTTGAAGTTGAAGAGGGTCGCCATCGTCGCCAAGATCGGCTCGAGGGCATCCGAGGATGCGGCGCGCAAGATCGCAAAAAAGCTGCTCGCATCCAAGTGCTCCGTGCACACGGTCTCGCCGACGTCCGTGCAGGGCGCCGAGACGGCCGAGACCATATCGGACCTCAAGGCGGCCGGCCCGGACCTGGTAGTCACCCTGGGCGGCGACGGGACGACTCTGCGCACGTTCCGCGAGCTCGACGACGAGACGCCCGTCCTCACGATAAACGTCGGCGGCAACCGCGGCATACTCTCGGAGATAACAACGAAGGAGCTGGACGACGCGATCTCGCAGATACGGTCCGGAAAGATCATACTCGAGCGGCGCACCAGGGTGTCCGCCTCGTGCGGCCGCGAGAGGTTCCCCCCGGCCCTCAACGAGATACTCATACAGAGGGCCAACCTGACAAAGACGGCCGAGATCGACATCAGGTTCCAGGACGACACCGTCCGCCAAAAGATGGACGGCGTCATCATCGCGACGCCGAGCGGCTCGACGGGCCACTCGTTCTCGCTGGGCGGGCCGATACTGCACGAGAGCCTCGACGTGCTGATAATAACGCCGGTTGCGCCCGTGTACAGGCTCGAGTCGATCGTGGTGCCCGACGAAAAGATCCAGGTCGTCTGCTCGCACGACTGCAGCGTGGTAATGGACGCGCAGGTGATAAAGTCGGCGGGGTACGGCGAGACGATAACGATCAAAAAGTACCCGAGGCAGGCCGTGTTCGTCAGGCTCAAAAAGAGGGGCCTCAGGCAGATGAGCAAGCTTGGGTTCTAGCGTGCTCGACGCCAGCGCGTTCTACGCCGGGGTTCCGTTTGCCTCGCCGGAGACGTACAGGACGACGCCGGGCGTGCTCGCCGAGGTCTCCCACATAAAGGGGAAGTTCGGCGCGATCGACGGCCTGATCGAGGCAGGCCGCCTCGTCGTCGCCGAGGCGTCGGAGGGGTGGGCCGGCAGGGCCAGGGGGTCGGCCGCCGAGAGCGGCGACCTCGGGTCGCTCTCGGCGCAGGACCTGTCGGTGCTCGCCCTGGCCGCCGAGCACGGCGCGGACATTGTCACCGACGACTATGCCGTGTCCAACGCGGCGGCCCTCATGGGGGTGCGCGTGCGGCCCGTCATGACGGCGGGCATAAGGAGGTCGGGGAGGTGGGCGCAGTTCTGCTCCGGCTGCGGCGCGCAGGCCCCCGCGGGCGCGACCGAGTGCCCCGCGTGCGGCGGGCGCCTCAGGAAAAGGCTCGTGCCCGCGGGCGGGGCAGGCAGGGGCGGCGGCGGCGGCGGCGGTCGTCGCGGGCGGCGGCGGAACAGGGCCTAGCCGCGGCTACCCGTCGTGCAGCGTCTTCTGCCCCTCGTCGGCCGCATGGTGGCGGCTCGTCGACTCGAGCATGGAGCGTATCCGCCTAGCCCGCGCCGCCCCGAGCCCCTCGACCTTTGCAAGGTCGGCGAGCGGGGCGTTGAGCGCGGCGAGCGGCGTGCCGAACCGGGCGAGCAGGCGGACCGCGAGCTTTTCCCCAATGCCGGGCAGGCTTGCAAGCGCAGACAGCTGCTGCCTCTCCGTGTCGTCGTGCTTTTTGATCTTTTTGATGTACGGGCCGGGCGGAATCGGAGGGACGGCGCCCCCGGGCGCGCCCCCGGGCGCGCCCCCAGGCGCGGCGGCGCGCGCCTCGGCGCACCTTGCCGCAAGCGTCACGAGCAACCGCGCCGTGTGCGAGGCGCTCGGCGTGGGCACGATCGGTATCCTATAGTCCACCGCCACGCGCGAGACGGCGCCGTAAAAGACGAGCGGATTCTCGGCGACCGCCTCGACCTCGTCGGGGTTTCCCTCTACTACGATGAGCGGAAGGGCAAAGTTGTCGCGCAGGCGCGCGCACTGGTCGAACAGCCTGCCGTCGAACACCGACGAGACGAGGTCGTGGACGCTCTTGCGCTCCGCGACCGTCTCGGGGCCGACGATGTAGTCGCCGACGGGGAGCGTCCGCACCTCCAGCCCGACGCCGGCCTCCCGCAAGAGCGCGGGTATGCCGCACTTGCGCTCCCGCTCGTCTGCGACGATCCGCAGGTCGGGCAGCCTCACGGCAGCTCTGCGGGCGGCTCGCCTAATATCTGTGCGGGCGCTCCCGATGCCCGCCCGCCCGCCCAGGAGGCGGGGCGCACTGGCCTAGGGCGGAGCGCCGCTACGCGGGGGGCGGGGCAGCTGGCGGAGGGGCGGCCCCGGGCTGGGCGGCCCCGGCGGCCGGTCCGCCCTGCATCATGGACTTTATCTGCGCCTCCTTTTCCCTAATGGCGTCCTTTAGGCGCGACTCCTGCTTTGTGAGGACCTGCGAGCGCGTGGCCGCGAGCGCCTTGCGCTCCTCGATCTCTTCGAGCAGGGCGGACCGGCTCGACTTTATCAGTATCATTCCGGCGTGCTTGTAGACGGGCCTCTCGTCGTCGGCCGCCTTGAGCTCTTCCAGGGCCTTTTCGGACTCGATGCGCTCCATGTCGAGCTGCTGCTTTTGCACCAGGATCACCTGGAGGTTCTGCTGCGCCTGCTGGTACTGCTGGATGTGCTCTTGCAGCCACGGCGGCACCTGCTGGGGGCTCGACACGCCGCGGCGCCCGGCGGTTTTCATATATCTCTACCGGCGGCCCCCGCCGCGGATCCCCGGCGCCCGCCGGCCGCCTCCCGCCGGCCCCGCATCCGGCGCCCGCCGGCCGCCTCCCGCCGGCCCCGCATCCGGCGCCCGCCGGCCGCCTCCCGCCGGCCCCGCATCCGGCGCCCGCCGGCCGCCTCCCGCCGGCCCCGCATCCGGCGCCGCGGCGCCGATCGACTCGTACGCGGCCTGGACTAGCCGCAGCGTCGAGTTGACCGCCGCGCGCAGGTGCGGCAGCTGCTCGGCGCCCACGTCGATGCGGACGGACTGCGCGCCCGCATCGCCGGCCTTGCCGGCCGAGACCCCGACGGCCTCCTGGCCGTGGTCGGGCCGGAACAGGGCGTCGGCCTCGACCGCGGCCAGCACCGCCGGCGCGCGGTCACCCGCGGCCACGCGTATGCTGGCGCTATACCTTGATGTCATACGCCGTGCCGGCCACCTTGTACCCGCACTTTTGGCAGTGCCAGATGCCGACGGCCAGGCGGCCGAACCGGCCCGAGCCGCACTCGGGGCACTGCCTCTTGGCCTTTAGCTGGAGGTGCACCTTTGTGTACTCTTTGCGTATCTTGATGCCGTACCTTGCGCCGAGGCCCTTTAGCGACTTTTTGCGGGCCGTCGTGCGCCAACCTCCGCCTAGAGGCCGCTGCCGTACTGCTGCTGCTGCTGCTGCGGGGGCTGCTGGCCGTAGCCGCCGCCGTACTGCTGCTGGCCGTAGCCGCCCTCGCCGCCCTCGCCAGCGTCGGGGGCCGCCCTCTTGATCGTCTCGCGCACGCGCGCGCCGATCGACACGGACAGGCGGCCGCACCGCTCCAGCTCGTCGTACGTAAAGCCTGACGGTCCGCCCTTTTGGAGCGCGCAAATGTTGCCGTCCGAGTTGGTCGTGATCGTGACGCGCGCCTCCATCGCCGTCCACTCGTCCTGCGTTGGGTCGACCATGATCTGGCCGTTGACCTTTGCCATCGTCACCGACACGGGCACCGTCGTTATCGGGGCCCTCGCGTACTGCCCCTCGACGCGCACGGGGCCGTCCTCGCCGTACTCCCACTTTGGTATCTTGGCGGTCAAGAGGGCCGCCGTCGACGCGTACGAGCAGGCGTCGAACAGGTTGCCGTCGACGTCGATTACGCTGTTGTCGACGAACACGCCGACGACCGACTTGTTCGGCTCCAGCACGAGCTGCTTGAGGTCCACCATGCCGCTCTCGCGTATGCCGCGGTCGACGACGCGCGCAAGCTCGATCACGGGCGGCTGCGGGGGGCCCGTCTCGACGTCCTGATGCGCGAGCGGCAGCACCTCGGCGGTGCAGATGAATATCCCCCTGTCGCCGACGTCGGGGAACGGGCGGTCGGGCTTTACCTTTACGCCGGCGACCACCTCGGTGTCCCCGAGGAACACGCGCGCCGACCCCTCGGCCTTTGGGACGACCCCCGTCTCGATGCGCAGGCGGCGCGGCTCGTCCATGCCCCTGCCGTCCTGGCGCCTGCCGTCGGCGGCAAGCTCGAATATCCGCGACCTCTTGAGGTCGTCGATTATCGTCCTATGCACCAATTACACGCCCCCCCATCGATGCCGTCCTCTCGCGCTCGGCGCCGTCCGCCCCCGAAAAGTACTTTTCGGCAAGCGCCCGCTTTTGTATCTCGTACACCTGCTTGCACCCGTCAATGGCCGTCCTCACGCACCGCCCGTACTCTTCGGGCGTCAGGACGCCGTCGAGCTGTATGAGCGTGACCCTGTCCAGGTTCGGCATGTACCCGACCGGCATGTCCGCCTGCCCCGCCTGGTCCTCTTCGTTGTTGACGTCCAGGACGATCGTGTCGGCCACCTTGCCGGCCGCGCACGCGCTGACCATGTCCCTCATGGGAATGCCGGCATCGGCGAGGGCCACCGACGCGGCCGAGAGGGCCGCGCAGCGCGAGCCGCCGTCGGCCTGGAGTATCTCGACGAAGACGTCGACGACCGTGCGGGGGAACTGCTCGAGCATGAGGGCGGGCTCGAGCGCCTCCTTGATGACCTTTGATATCTCGATCTCGCGGCGCGACGGGGCGGGGTTCTTGCGGTCCGAGACCGAGAACGGCGACATGTGGTAGCGGCAGCGCAGTATGCCCGTGTCCGTGTCCGAGAGGTGCTTTGGGTGGACGTCCCTCGGGCCGAACACGCCGGCGAGTATCTTGTTGTCGCCGAACTCGATGTACGCCGAGCCGTGCGCGTTCTTGAGGACGCCGGCCTTGATGTGCACGCGGCGGGTCTGGTCGACTCGCCTGCCGTCGCACCTCAGCCCGTCCTTGTCGAGCAGTACGATGTCGGTGTCGCGCCCTCCCATTACCCATCACCCTGACGACAGGAGCGACTTGACGCGCTCCGTGAGGTTCGGCGTGTTCGACTGCGCCTCAATCATCATCACGGCCCTTTTTGCCTTTAATAAGCCATCCGGGTCGTCGCACGAGATTACCACCCACCCGTTCTGGCCGATCGTGACGACCGACTCGGTGGCCGTCTCGATCGCCTGGATCATGGACCCGCGCTTGCCGATCAGCCGCGAGACGTTGCCCGGCGTGACGACGACGAGCTCGCCGGACTCGATCTTGCCGAGGTCGCGGTCGGCCACCGTGAGCAACGGGTCGCGCGTGCGGTCAAAGTTGGCCACGCGGGCCGCGATCAGGTCGCCCTTTTTCAGGCGCGACGTGAGCGCGTCGGCGTGCGAGGCAAAGTCGCGCCCGAACACGTCGCTTGCGGGCAGGAACCCCACGTAGCACGCGTTCATCTCGACCTCCCAGGCGAGCGACGTGTGCGAGACGACCATGCCGATGACAAAGTCGTTGACCAGCGGGTAGTACATGCCGGCCATGGGTATGACGCGCACGGTGTCCTCGTATATCTCGGACATGCCGACGGCCGTCGAGACGATGCTGCCGCCGACCGTGACGGTGTTCGCGTCGGGGCGGTAGGAGTCGGACGAGATGACGTCGCCCGGCATGACCTGCTGCCTCCTCATGGCGGCCATTACTGCCTTACCTCTACCGTCGCGGTGCCCTTTGTCGCCGAGCCGAGCCTGTCGATCACGCGGGGGCGCGCCGCGGCCGGTATTTCTAGTATTGCTTTTAGGGAGCCGTCCTGCCCCCACGCCTCGCCCTTTAGCGTCCCGATCGACTTTAGGACCCCGTACGACTGCGACACGAACTGCGCCGGTACGGTAATGTCGAGAGCCACGTTCTCGGACTTGAGCGGCACGACGCCGCGCAGCCTGTCCACCACGTCCTTGACCTGGTCGCCGGCGCTCTTTTGGGGGTCGATCGACACGCGCGCCTCCTTCATGGCCTGCTCGATGCGCAGGGGAGGGTGCGGCAGGTGCGTGCGCGGGTCGACGTACGTCTTTGCGATGTGCTCGACGACCTGCCTGCGCTTTTCCTCGATCATGCGGCGGCGCTGGTCCGTCGTCAGGCTCAGCTCGCCGCCCTCGAGGATCGCCTTTGCGGCCGAGGCTATGTCGTCCGTGCCGAACGCCTTGTGGAGGAGCTCGGACGGCGGCTTTGTCCCCTTGCCCGAGTCGGAATAGACGTCGTCCGAGACGAGGACGGACGCAATGTCCTTTCGGCGGCCGAGCCTGTACTCGAGCGCGGGATCGGGCTTTACGAGTATCTCGAACTTGTCTCCGTCGTGCGTGTACCGCACCACCGTGACCTCGGCCATGTCGGCGCGCCGGGGCCGCTCGCTATTTATCTGATCGGCGCGGACTGCGCAATCCGGGGCGGGAGCGGACGGGCGGCGGCGCCAGGGTCGGGCCTAGCCCATGGCAGGCGGCCGGCGATCCAGGGCCGCGGCGGGCGCCAGGCACGCACGGCCGCCCCGATGCCGGCCACTGCGGAAGCGGCCCGCCGCAGGGCGCAGGTAGCCGGGCGGGAAGAGGCGGCCCCTGCGCCCCGTCCTCCGCCCGGGAGGCGGTGCCGCAGGGCGCGGCGGTCCAATTAGCATCTATTTAATAGGCTATAATTTGGCTGTTTTTTGTGGCATTCTACCTGACCCCGGTGACAGGCGATCGCATGGTGGGGCGGCGCGCCGAGCTCGGCAGGCTCGTCGGCGACCTGTCCGGCAGGGAGTCCAGGATTGGCGTGTCGCTGACGGGGGCAAGAAGGGTCGGCAAGACCAGCCTGCTCTTGGAGGCCAAGCGCAGGCTGGATCGCAGGGGCGTTGTCGCGGTGTACGCGTCGGCGTGGAGGGCGCCGTTCGGCAGGCTCGACGAGTTCACCGAGTACCTGCTCGGCCAGACGCTCGAGTCGTTCAAGGGAAGGTTGGGGCTGAAGACAGGGGTTTCCAGCCTCCTAGCGATGAGGGGCGGCGCGCTTGCCGACTTTCTCAAGGGCGCCAAGGTGGCGGCGGAAATTGGCGAGAGCATCGCGTGCGCCCTGTCGTTCGCCCGCGGGGAGTCGCCCGACGCGGAGGGGGCCGTGTCCGACGCGTTCATGCTGGCCGACAGGCTTGCCGTGCAGTGCGGGCGGAGGTGCGTCCTGATCATAGACGAGTTTCCGTCCCTTGCGGATCTCAAGACGGAGGGCAAGAGGGCCGTCGGCGGATCAATCATAAGGGCCGTCAGGACGTTCAACGAAGAGTACAAGCAGACGGCGCTGGCCATTTCCGGATCCACGCCCCGCACCATCAGGGAGGCCGCGTCGTCGCACTCGGCGCCCTTGTACAGGCAGTTGTCAAACATGCAGATCGAGCCGTTCGGGTGCGGCGGCGTGCGCGAGTTCGTATCAGAGTACCTTGGGGGCGTCGCAGCCGACAGCGGAGGGATCGGCCGCCTACAGGCCGCGTCCGGGGGCCTGCCGTACAACCTCCAGGTGATCGGAAGGGAGATCTGGCGAACCGGCGAGGCGACGCTGAACGCGGGCCTGGTGGACAGGGCCGTCGACGGCGTCATCGCAAGGGAGGGGAGCGTCAACTTTGAGGCGTACCTTGCCGCGATGCAGACCGCCGAAGTCAGGGTGGCCCGAAGCATGGCGCTCCGCGGCGGGGAGTGCCGGCCGCGCGACATGGCTGTCGCGTCCGGCAACGGGCCCGGCATGAACAAGGTGACCGCGCTGCTGTCGGGCATGCTCGCCAAGGGGATCGTCGCGCGGGAGGGGGCGGGGAGGTACCGCCTGGTCGATCCCCTGTTCGGGGCGTGGCTGGCCTCCGAATGACGGGCGGCGGCAGCGGCGGCGAGAGCGCACGGGAGGGGAGGGCGCGGACGGCTCGGTCACGACGCCAGGGGCCTGCGCGCGAGGCGGCGAGTAGTGGACGGGTGCACGGGGGGAGGTGGCGATTTGGCCCCGGCGGCATCCGTGCCACGGCTGTGGGCGGCGGGGGGGAGGCGTTCTCGGGACGCCGTGCCGACGGGCCGTGTCGGCGCTGACGGGCCGGCGGGGGGAGGGCCGTCCGCGCATGTGCAGGCATCCACGCGCCCCGGCGGGCGGGGTCATAGGCGCGGATCGACCGAGGCCGTGACGTGCACGGCAGGTCCGGACGGCCGGGGCCCTAGACTTTTATAAAGTTCAAAGCGCCGCACCGCGCGTTGGCATCCCTCGAGGTAGTCAGCCTTGACAGGAGGAGGATAACCCTCAAGATCAAGGGCGTTCCCGTCCAGTACGCCAACGCCCTCAGGCGCATCTGCCTCAACGGCATACCAGTGTACGCCGTCGACACGGTGGACGTCATTAGGAACACGTCGGTCATGGCGGACGAGGCCATAGCGCACAGGCTCGGACTCGTGCCGCTCAGGACGGACCCCACGGACGAGGTCGACGACAAGGTCATGCTCACCCTAGACTCGAGCGCCGAGCAAAAGACGGCGGTCGTGCTGTCGGGGGAGATCTCGTCCGAGGACAGCTATGTAAAGCCGGTCTCCAACGACATACCGATAGTGGAGCTCGCGCCGGGCCAGTCCGTGCGCGTCGAGGCGTACGCCAAGCTCGGAAAGGGCTCCGCCCACGCAAAGTGGAACTCGGCCAACGTGTCCGTGCTGGCCGAGTCCGAGTCGCCCGACGAGAGAATCCTTACGGTAGAGTCGACCGGCGCGATACGCCCCGAGCAGATCGTCATGGCCGGCGTGGCCGAGCTTGCGAACCGGCTCGGCGAGTTCAAGTCGGCGATAGACGGCCTCAGGTAGCGGCGGGCGCCCGGCCCGTCCCGCCCGCCCCGAACTCAAGCACCTGGCATCCGCCCCGGTCGAGCACGCGCACTCGGCCGCCGTACGCCTCCGCGATGCACACGGTCCCGTCGGCGCGCGCCGCGATCCCGGTCGGGCCCCTGAGGGCGGCGCGCCGGCCGCTGCCGGCAAGCTCGGACTCGAACCTGCCGGCCTCGTCAAAGGCCAGCACGCGGCCGTTGCCGGTGTCGGCGACAAGGACGCGGCCGCGCGCGTCGACCGCGATTCCGGCCGGCGCGTCGACCATGCCGCGGCCCGCCCCGTGCGGCCCGAATGAGAACTCGGGATCGCCGGAGGGGCCGAACACGTGCACGGCATCCGCGCACGGCCCCTCCCCGCCGGGGCCCACCCTGCAGAGGCCGCCGACGACGTAGATGCGGCCGTGCGGGCCGGCGGCGGCATCCCGCGGGCTTCGCAGGCCGGAGGAATGGCCGGCGGCGGCATCCCGCGCGGCGCCCGCTCCAGGCAGCATCTCGAACCCCCCGCCCGGCCCGAATACCTGCACGCGGTGGTTCTTTGTGTCCGCCACGCAGATGCGGCCTCCCGGCAGGGCCGCAACGCCGAGCGGAAACGAGAACGTGCCGGGCGGCGCGGCGGGCCCCGGCCCGGGCCCGGGTCCGAGCCCCGCCGGCGTGCGCGACCCAAACGCAAGCTCGGGGACAAGCCGCCCGCCGCGAGGCGCGAGCACCTGCATGCGGTGGTTTTCGCAGTCTGCCACGCAGATGCGGCCGCCCGGCAGGGCAGCAAGGCCGGCCGGATGGGCAAACTGCCCCAGCAGGCTGCCGCGCGACCCGAACACAAGCTCAAGCCGCCCCTCCGGCCCGTACACCCGCAGATGGCACGCCCGGCGATCCGCCACGCAGATGCGGCCGCCCGGCAGGGCAGCAACCGACATGGGGAAGGTGAATGCGTCTGCTGCTGGCGCGGCTGCTGCTGCTGCCGCTGGCGCGGCTGCTGCTGCCGTCCCCGCCCCGGGCCCCGTCCCCGCGCCCGCCGCAGGCGGCGCGGCCTTGGCGGGGCGCGGCCTTGGCGGGGCCGCAGGGCCGGCCCCCGTGCGCGGCGCGCCTGCGGCCGCCTCCCGGCGGGCTCTTCCGGCCAAGGGCTCGCGCCGGCGCGGCAACACGTTATATTTGGGCGCACGGGAGCGGCCGCAAATGACCAATCCCGTCACAGTGCGCCTGGCCCGCGACCTGCACAAGGCCTCCAGCGGGGGCAGATCGCCCATTTGGAGGCGCCTGTCCAGGCTGGCGCTAAAGCCGACAAGGGCCCGCAGGACCGTCAACCTCAACAGGATCGCCGGCATGACAAGGGACGGAGACGTGGTCGTCGTGCCCGGCAAGGTCCTCGGCACGGGCAGCATTGGTCACGGCATTACGATATCGGCGTTCGGCATGTCCGAGTCAGCGGCCGGCAAGATCGCCGCTTCTGGCGGCAGCGTGATCAGCTTTGGGGAAATGACGTCAAGGTTTCCCACGGGAAAGGGGGTGGCCCTGCTTGGCTGAGGGCGGCGGTGAGGCCCAAGGGCCAGGGGACGGCGCCGGCGCGTATCCTGCCAGGGACGCCGAGGGCGGCGCGCAGGAGAAGGCCGAGCGAGGGAGCGAGCCCAAGGAGCCCGAGGGCGGCGCGCAGGAGAAGGCCGAGCGAGGGAGCGAGCCCAAGGAGCCCGAGGGCGGCGCGCAGGAGAAGGCCGAGCGAGGGAGCGAGCCCAAGGAGCCCGAGGGCGGCGCGCAGGAGAAGGCCGAGCGAGGGAGCGAGCCCAAGGAGCCCGAGGGCGGCGCGCAGGACAGGAACCTCCCCGCCGTTGCATCCGGCCAAATCTCCCCCGGCGAGCGGGGCAGGGACGGCCGCCCCGCCAGGAAGAGCAGGGCCGAGCGGCGCGCAAGGCACGCCGAGGTCTCCGGCAGGGACTGCCCCATCGTCGTCGATGCGACAAACCACATAGCGGGGCGCCTCGCCTCGAACGTGGCAAAGCTGCTCTTGGGCGGCAACCGCGTCTCGATAGTCAACTGCGAGCGGGCCATGATCAGCGGCACGCGCGGCAACATTGTCGGAGAGTACAAAGAGTTCCTCGAGATTGCCAGCATACTGCATCCCAAGCACGGCCCGTTCCACCCGAGGAGGCCCGACACGATAGTCTCGCGGATGATCAGGGGCATGCTTCCGAGGAAAAAGCCGTCCGGCAGGGCGGCGCACCGCCGGCTGCGCGCGTACATTGGCGCCCCGAGGGAGCTCGGCGCGTACAGGAGGGTCAGGTTTGAAAAGGCCATGATCAAGAGGGCCGCGTCGGGGTATACGACGATGGAGAGCCTCGGCGACGCGGTGGGGTGGACGCGATGACGTCGCAAAAGGCCGAGATATACTACGCGACGCGCAAGGCGGCAAAGGCGCATGTGTACATCACAAAGGGCGCCGGCCGCGTAAGGGTCAACAACGTGCCGGTCGAGATGATCGGCGAAGTCTCGGCGCGCGAGACCATACTTGCGCCGCTCGAGATCGCCGGCGACGACGTCCGCAGTGCAGTCGACATATCGATCAGGGTCAGCGGCGGCGGCTACATGGGGCAGGCTGGCGCGGCGGCCACGGGGATATCGCGCGCGCTCGCCGGCCGCACAAAGACGAGGAGGGAGCCGAGGGCGCACCCCCTGCCCAGGACCGTCCGCGAAGAGGTGCGCGCAAAGATCGACGCGTTCGACAAGTACCTGATCAGCGGCGATGCGCGCCGCAAGGAGCCGAAAAAGTTCGGCGGCCCCGGCGCCAGGCGGCGCAGGCAAAAGTCGTACCGGTAGTGCCCGTGCGATGAAGGCCGTGGTAATGGCCGGCGGCAGGGGGACGCGGGCCCGGCCGTATACGGACTACTTCCCAAAGGCCATGATGCCCGTGCAGGGCAGGCCGCTCGTGTCCCACGTCGTCGACTACCTCCTCTCGCTCGGGCCGGTCGGAGAGGTCGTCGTCCTGACGGACCTGCGCGGCATGGGGGCGCAGGTGGGCGGGTACCTCGGCGGCAGGCGCGGCGTCACGCTCGTCCAGGACGCGCAGTCGGGCACCGGCGGCGACCTGCTGCGGGCCCGGCCGCACCTGCGCGGGGAGGAGACGTTCGTGCTGTGGTTCGTCGACAACCTGTGCCGCGCCGACGTGGCGGGCATGGAGTCCCTCCTGCGCCGGACGGGCAGCCTCGCCTGCGTGGCCACCAGGTCGACGAGGAGGGAGGAGACGGGCTTTGCCGAGGTCGGCCCGTCGGGGATCGTGAAAAGGTTCGTCGAAAAGCCGACCGTGCCGCTGCCCATGGCCGAGTGCCTCGGCATATACGCCCTGTCGACGGCCATCCTTCCGAGGATATCGCGAAAGGCCGCCGAGAAGCGCGGGGCCGCCGGCGGGAAAGGAGGGGGAGGGGGCGGCAGGGGAGCCGCCCCCCCGGAGGTCAACCTCTCGTACGACGTGCTCGAGGCGCTCGCGGCCGACGGCAGGGTGTGCGCGTACGACATCGGCGGCGAGCCGTGGCTGGACGCCGAGTCGCCGGCGGCCGTCGACCGCAACGCCGCTACCGCCGCCGAGATCGTAGCGCGGATGGCGGGGCGCTCGGGCCGGACTCGAACGAGGAGATCGCCGCGCCGTACTGCCCGAGCGTGAGGTCGATCTCGTCCATGCCGCCGAGCAGGGCGGCCCGGCGGTCGGCGGCGACCTCGAACCCCACCGTACCTATGCAGGCGGCCGAGACGGTCTGCGCCTCGAGGTCGACGGCCACCTCGGGGGGCCGGCCGCCCGGGGGCGGAGGCGCCGAGGCGGCGGCGAGCAGCGCGTCGACGCTGCCCCTGCCGAGCGCGACCGGCAGCAGGCCGTTCTTGAAGCAGTTGCTGTAGAATATGTCGGCGAACGACGGGGCGATCACGACGTCGAACCCGTAGTCGAGGAGGGCCCAGACGGCGTGCTCGCGCGACGAGCCGCACCCAAAGTTGTCGCCGGCGAGCAGTATGCGCGAGCCTTCGTACAGGGGGTCGTTGAGGACGAACGCGGGATCCGGCGAGCCGTCGGCGAGCCGCCGCCAGTTGTGGAACAGGTGCTCGCCGAACCCCGTGCGCTCGACGAGCTTTAGGAACTGCTTTGGGACGATCTGGTCGGTGTCCACGTTGACCCTGCCGAGCGGGGCGGCCGCGCTGGACACCGCCTTGAACGGGCGCGTCTCAGACCCACTCCCGCACGTCGACGAACCTGCCGGCCACTGCGGCGGCGGCGGCCATGACGGGGCTTACGAGGTGCGTGCGGCCGCCGGCCCCCTGCCTGCCCTCAAAGTTGCGGTTGGACGTGCTCGCGCACCGCTCGCCCGGCGCGAGCACGTCGGGGTTCATCCCCAGGCACATGCTGCAGCCGGGCTCGCGCCACTCGAACCCCGCATCGCGGAACACGGCGTCGAGGCCCGCCTCTTCCGCCTCGCGCTTGACCGACTGCGAGCCGGGGACGACCATTGCGCGCACGCCGTCTGCCACGCGGCGGCCGCGCGCGACGCGCGCCGCCTCGGCCAGGTCGCCGAGCCGCGCGTTCGTGCACGACCCTATGAACACCCGGTCGACTGCCACGTCGGTGATGGGCGTGCCCGCCTCGAGCCCCATGTAGTCGAGCGCGGCGCGCGCGCCGTCCTCCTGGCCTGCGTCGCCGGCGGCGTACTCGGCGGGGTCAGGCACTGCGCCGGTCACGTCGCATGTCATGCCGGGGCTCGTCCCCCAGCTTACCTGCGGGGCGATGGCCGACGCGTCGATCTCAAAGGCGCGGTCGTGCGATGCGGACGGGTCAGACCGGAGGGACAGCCACGCCTCGGCCGCCTCGTCGAACTGTGCGCCGGCCGGCGCGTAGCGCCTGCCGCGCAGGAACTCGATCGTCGACTCGTCGGGGGCGACCATCCCGGCGCGCGCGCCCGCCTCGATGGACATGTTGCACACGGTCATGCGCTCCTCCATGCCCATTGCCGAGACGGCCGGCCCAGCGTACTCGATTACGGCGCCGGTCGCGCCGGCCGTGCCCATCCCGCTCACGACCGACAGTATGGCGTCCTTTGCCGTGACGGCGCCGGTCCGCGGCAGCGATCCCGCCATGCTCACGAGCATCGACTCGGGCCTGTGCATCCAGACGGCCTGCGAGGCCAGGACGTGCTCGACCTCGCTCGTCCCGATTCCAAATGCGAGCGCGCCGAACGCGCCGTGCGTCGACGTGTGGCTGTCGCCGCACACTATCGTCGCGCCGGGCAGCGTAAAGCCGAGCTCGGGCCCTATGACGTGCACTATGCCCTGGTCGGGGTGGCCCATCCCGAACAGCTCGATGCCGAACTCGGCGCAGTTGCGCGAGAGCGCGTCGAGCTGCGCCGCTGACGTGCCGTCGGCCATCGGCAGCGACCGGGTGCGCTCCGTCGGCACGTTGTGGTCGGCCGTGGCGAGGGTCAGGTCGGGGCGGCGGACGCGGCGGCCGGCCGCGCGCAGGCCGGCGAACGCCTGCGGCGACGTCACCTCGTGGACGAGGTGCCTGTCGACGTAGAGGAGGGAGGGGCCGCCGGCGGACGGGTGGCGCGCGACCTCGTGCGCGTCCCATATCTTGTCGAGCATTGTGCGCGGGCCGCCGGCGCCGGCGCTACCGGCGCTACCGGCCCCATCCCCGCCCCGCTCCGCGGCCGTCATGGCCCGGCGCCCCCTCCGCCGCCTGCGCCCTCTTGGCCCGCCAGGCTGTCGAGGTCGACCTTGAACAGCCCGCCGGCCCGGATTATCCTGAGGACCACCTCCGGAAAGGGCCGCATCCGGTGCACCGCCCCCGTCGTGAGGTTCGAGACCGTCCCCGCGTCGACGTCGACGTCGAGCTCGTCGCCGTCGGAGATCGACGCGTACACGTCCTCGCCGACCTCGACGGGAAGCAGGAACGCCCCGTCGACGGAGTTGCGGTAGAATATGCGCGCGAACGAGACGGCGATCACGCCGCGCACCCCGGAGCGGGACAGCGCTATCGGCGCATGCTCGCGCGACGAGCCGCACCCAAAGTTGCGCCCCGCCACGACGAACGAGCCGCCCGCGGCCTTTTCGGCGAACGAGGCGTCGAGGCCCTCCATGGCGTGCTTCGCAAGCTCGTCGTAGTCGTGGATCTTTAGGTACGCGCCGGGTATGATCACGTCGGTGTCGATGTTGTCGCGCTCGTACTTGACCGCCCTGCCCCTCAATTCAGATCCCTCGGGTCGGTGATGCGCCCCGTGACGGCCGAGGCGGCCGCCACCTGCGGCGACGCAAGGTACGTGCGCGACTCGACGTGCCCCATGCGCCCGGGAAAGTTGCGGTTCGTCGTGCTCACGCACACCTCGCCGGCGCCGAGCACGCCCATGTGCGCGCCGCAGCACGCCCCGCACGTCGGAGGCCCGACGGTGGCGCCGGCGGCCAGGAATATCGACACCAGGCCCCGCTCGACGGCCCGCCTGTATATCGAGATCGCCGCGGGGACGACCTCGGTTCGCACTCGGACGGTGCGCCCCTTGAGTATGCGCGCGGCCGCCTCGAGGTCGTCCATCTTTGCGCCCGTGCACGACCCGATGTACGCCTTGTCGAGCTCGACGGACGACTCGTCGCGCGCGGCGGCGACGTTGGCCGGCGAGAACGGCTCGGCGACGACCGGCTCGATCTCCGGCCCCTCGTACTCGAGCACCCTCGCATAGTCGCCCTCTTCGCCGTCGCCGCGCACGTACGACGAGGCGTCGCACGCGCCCGGATCGGCGCCCCTCGCGGACAGGTACTCGGCGACCCTCGCGTCGGGCTCGACGATCCCGTTCTTTGCGCCCGCCTCGGTCGTCATGTTCGTCAGCGTGAGCCGCTCCTCGACGGACATTGACGTGACGCCGTCGCCGGCGAACTCCATCGAGCGGTACGCGGCGCCGTCCGTGCCTATGTCGCCGATTATGCGCAGTATGAGGTCCTTGGCCATCGCGTGGGCTGGCAGGGGGCCGCTGATCCGGAGTAGCAGCGCCTCGGGCACGCGGAACCACATGCGGCCGTGCAGCAGGGCGTACGCCATGTCGGTGTGGCCGAGGCCGCACGCGAACGCGCCGAGCGCGCCGGTCGTGTTCGTGTGGGAGTCGCCGCCGACGTAGACCTCGCCCGGCGAGACCATGGCCTCTTCGTGCGAGAGCGTGTGGCATATGCCGTACTGGCCCATGCCGTACTTGAAGTGGCGCGCCACCCCGCGCGACTCGGCAAAGCGCTCGAGCTTTGCCACGTTGGCGGCGGACGTCTTTTCGGCCGACGGCACAAAGTGGTCCTCGGCGACCCACACGCGCGACGGGTCCCACAGCCGCGAGGTGTCCACGCCGTCCGCCTCGAGCCGCTCGAACACCTTTATGACGCCGGGGCCGGACACGTCGTGGACCATGGCGCGGTCGATCCCGGCCACCACGACGTCGCCGGGCGAGACCGAGCGGCGGCCGGACGCGCGCGCGAGTATCTTTTCGGTAATGTTCACGCGGGGCGCACAGGGGGCGGCGATTAAAACGTATCATCGGCGGGCCGGGCGGGGGGCTCGAGCGCGGGGCGCCGCCCAGGCCCAGGCAGGGCGGCCGGGGGGGCAGGGCTGGGAGCTCGCTACCGGCCGCTCGGGCCCCGCGGCGGGCAGGATGCCGGCGCCGCGCCCCGCGCATCGCCCGCCCATGCGATGGCCGCCGAGCCAGGCACCCCCTCCCCCTCCGCCCAGAGGCCAAGCCCGCAATGGCGCGAGATCACGCATCGCGCGCCTGCTGCGGATCCCCCCCATGACATATATTGTAAGCCTGCGATGCGGCCGCGTGCGGAAGAAGTGTGTGCAGGGCGCGGGCAGCGGCCTCCGCCTGGACATGCAGATACGCAACTTCGGGCCGATCAGGGATGCGTCTATTTCGCTGCGCCCGCTCACGGTTTTCATAGGCCCCAACAACACTGGAAAGTCTTACGCGGCCATGCTCGCGCATTCGATCATATCCTCGTGCAGATCCACGGGCGCAGAGCACCATCCGCCGATCGACCGCCCAGGCAAAGCGACGGGGCTGGAAAAAATTCTCAGAGATCTAGAGGTCGTGCTGGCCAGCTTGAAACCTGGCGAACAGACCGAGTGCCCGCAGGCACTCGAAGCCGCAATCACGCGGCTCGCCAGCCGCCGGCTTGCCGAGAAGGCGCAAAACGAAATTGAGCGCAACTTTGGCGCGCCGCTGGCCGACCTGGCCAGGTTTCGGTCACGCCGCTTTTCCGTGTCGCTGGGAAGCGGCGGCGGGCTCATCGTGACGGGCGGGTCCGGGGGCATGGGCCCGGGCCGCATGCAAGGCTCTAGGATCAGGTTCAGGCTGGCAAGATCCAAGCGCCGCGGCCCCGCCAGGGTGACCCGGTCAGGCGACGGCGTCCTGGATTGCGCGGTGCACCGCGGCTTGCTCTCGGACAAGAACTCGTCGGCGCTGCGGCGGGTTTACGAGGAACTCGAATGCAACGTGCTGCAGGACGCCATTTCGGCCCTGCCCGCCGCCAGCCGGTACTTTCCGGCAGGGCGCGCAGGAATGCTGCAAGCGCACGGGGCAACGCAGGCGAGGATAGCCGGCAGCGCCCCATATGCCAGCGCTGAAAGCGCCCGGGCCGAGCGCCTGCCAGGGATCGCCTCAGATTTTGTGTCTGGCATGATTGAAATGCGCCCGCAGCACGGAGAGTGCCGCGATCTGGGCGAAGGGATGGAGAACGACGTGCTCGGGGGCCGCGTCGACCTCAAGCCCTCCGCCGCCGGCGCTGTGCCGGAACTGGCCTACAAGCGCCGCCTTGGCGCCAGCGTCCCCGTGCGTCTGGCATCCTCGGCCATCCCCGAGCTCGCCCCATTGACGCTGTACCTAAAGCACAAAGGGCGGGCGAACGACATGCTCGTCGTTGAAGAGCCCGAGGCACGCTTGCATCCCAGTAGCCAGCGCCTCCTTGCCAGACACCTAGTGCGCCTAGTCAAGAGCGGCATCAGCGTCATAGTTACGACCCACAGCGCCATACTGCTAGAAGTGGTCAGCCAATGCCTACTGTCGTCCAGGATGTCGCCAAAAAACAGAAAACGTGTACTCGGCGACGAGAATTTGTGCCTAGGCATGGACGAGGTTGCGCCGCATCTTTTCCGCCCCGACCGCGGCGATGCCTGCCTTGTCGAGAGAATACCCATGTACATCAACGAGGGGATCTCGCAGGAAGAGTTCATAGAGGTGGATCGGCTCCTAAACATCGACAACATCCGCATCGAGGAGTGCTCGAATTGACGGCAGGGCCAGGGAGGCCGGCAGGCCAGGCGTTGCGAGCTGGCGACGCGTTTGGATGCGGCGCGCTCAGCGGCTGTTGCGGAGAGGATCGCAAGCCCGGCCCAAGCGGAGGCCCCAATTGCGCAGCGGCAAAGGGCGGGAAGGTTGCGAGTCAAAGGGCGTGCGGCAGGGTGGCGGCCCATGGCACGCCTCTGCCCCGCGGGGCCCTTGCTAAGCCGAGATGCGGCGGTGCTAGATCTGGGCGGGCCGCCGGGGAGGCCGGGCGCGGGTTGCGGGCGCCGCCGGGGCTCGATCGCGCCGCTCTCGGGGGCGAGAGATGCGGCGCAGGCGCGCCGCTGCCTATATGGCGGCGGCTGCGGGGGGCGCTTTATTCCAAGATGCGCTCGCGCAGGCACGGGACAGGGGGCGAAAGATGCCCGGCCGCGGCTCTGCGGCGCGGCGAGAGCCTTGCCGGCGCGCGCGGAACGCCGGCACAAACGGCAGCCGCGGAGGGGCGGCAATGGCGTACACGGTGAGCGCGGCGGCGGCTCGCAGGCAGGACGGCGCATTCGACCTGCCCGGCGAGGTCGCCGCGTCGCTTGCGGTCGCGGGGCTCGGGCCGGCCGACGGGGACGTAGTGGTCGTCTCGAGCAAGTACGTGTCTTACTCGCAGGGCAGGCTCGTCGACATGGACAGGGTGGCCGCCTCGGGGGAGGCCCGCGCCTTGGCGTCAGAGTACTCGATGAGCCCCGCCCTGGCCGAGCTGGTCCTGCGCGAGTCGGACCGCGTGATAGGAGGCATGCCGGGATTCGTCATGGCCGAGACGCCGGGCGGGCTGATCGCCCCGAACGCCGGCATAGACAGGTCCAACGGCGGCGGGACGGCCGTCCTGTACCCCGAGGACCCGCACGCCCAGGCCGAGCTGCTGCGCCGCTCGCTCCTGGTCAGGTCCGGCGCGCGCGTCGGCGTCGTCATATCGGACAGCCGCCTGCTGCCGGCCAGGGCAGGCACGTCCGGCACGGCCGTCGCATGCGCGGGGTTCGACCCCGTGGACGACATGCGCGGCCGGCCCGACCTGGACGGCGCCCCCCTCAAGGTCACCTTTAGGGCCGTGGCCGACTCGCTGGCGGCCGCGGCAAACCTGGCCATGGGCGAGGGCGGCGAGTCGACGCCCCTGGCGGTGGCCAGGGGGTCGGGCGCATCCCTGTCGGGCCGCGCCGTCGGCCCCGCCGAGACGGCCATACCGCACGACAGGTGCGCGTACACGAGGTCGCTGGCGGGGGCCGTCCCGCCCCGAGGCTGGCGGGCAGGCACCCTCCCCGCGTCCGTATAAATTGGGCGCGCCGGCGGCCGCTGCATGGTCGAGTACCACACCGTGTACCCGAGGACCGTATCGGTGCCAGGCGGCCGGACCGAGACGATAAGGACGGACGCAAGGGCGGGCGTAGAGCACCTGCACGTCGTCGTCAGGCGCAACGTCGACGAACTGGTCCGCATGTTCAAGAGCGAGGGGTTTACGAGGGTAAAGTTCGAGCACAAAAAGCCCTCGCAGATCGGCCACGGCCTCAACCTCAAGCTCAAAAAGCCGTGGGAGATGCACGTGAGGTTCGTCGAGCTCAAGAGGGGCGTCGTCGCCATCCAGGGCGAGGTAGAGGTGTCCCGCGACTACCTCCAGCACCTGTTCTCGCAGAACACGCCCGTCGTGTACGAGATAGGCGAGATACTCAGGAGGAACGGCGTGGACTACCGCATCTGGAACGGCAGGATCAAGAGGTACGTCAGCGGCGTCGTGGACAACTACAGGATAAGGCTGTCGACGCCGAACCTGCCCGTGTTCGCGTGGAAGCCCATGGTCGCGTTTATCGGCGCCGTCGGAATCTTTTACTTGTGGAAGTATGTTCACACCCTGTAAAACAGAATAGAGTCGTTCAATAATGGAAAGTCGAATGATCAAAATACACTCTTGAGGGCGAAATAATAAAAACTTGTAACTATCACAGTTCCTAGAGTGCTTTTTTACGATGCAACGTGTGGATAGAGGGATGCACGCATACTATAAAACATCTACGACAGTAACATTCAAGGGTGGCAGTGTGTCAATGCCTTAGTGGTTGCATGGCTATGTGTGTTTCGTGACGGGAAAAATCAAGTGGATTGGTGGGTGCACTTTACGGCCAATTCTGTGACGCCGGCGGTGTTGGTGCGTGATCTGTCTATTGGTAATGGGCACACCAAGCTGCTAACGGAAAACTCGTCGTAGGCCGGCACGCCAGCGGCAACGCACTGCATCACGGAATGCGTCCACGGCCGGGTGTCAACACCAGCACCCTCCCTATAGATGTGGGGGCAAAGTAGATTGTCATGCTCCCGGGATGTACAATCCACACGCCACGGATGACAGACAAACGCAGTGTACCATGTCACGTCCATCCTCGCCTCCTCGCTACATCTACTCTACTGACTTGCACATAAAGACGCTGGCCCAGGTCGTTTGGCATCATTGTCGGCGGTTGATTCCCTTCCATTTCTATTTCAAGGAGCGTGGACGTCTTCCTACCATTCTCACCCAAATCGCCTCATGAACCGCTATGAAAGTCGATCCACTCCGTGCTGCCCCGGCGCAGTAGGTGCCCGGACTTCTGGCCCAACCACAGGACACCCAACGGGGTGGCCAACATCCCCTCGCATTGCCAAGCTGTCGACAGGAGTCGTCAAGTGGGCGCCCAGGCGCAGGGCGACCCGTACCGGTTGTACAAATCGCACTTGTGCCGACGGTTAACTATTTAAAGGCCACCGTGTCCCCTGTGGCGTGAGCGAGCTGTCAGATGTGAAGAAAGGTCGCAGGCGAACCGACACACAGAGACGTGTGCCCGGATCGCGTAGTGGTACATCGTTGGCACATAACAGCGGCGGCTGGGGAGGGTTGAAGCCCGATCAAGCCGCAACGCTAAAAATTGGAGACAGGGTAAGCACAAACGGTGTATATATGGGCGAACGTGGTAAATACGATGTCAGAAACACACTAAACGATTTAACCGGTAAGGAGTGGCTACTGTTTACCAAAAGCTGGTTCACGCACAACCCGACGCAACGCTCCAAAGTTGAATCGCTACATCCCGCCAAGTACCCCGAGTCTATGGTAGAAGAGTTTTTAAAATTTTTTACAAAGAAGGGCGATCTCGTGTTGGATCCTATGGCCGGAACAGGGAGTACGCTAGTTGCCTGTGACCGTACAAATCGTCGAGGCATAGGGATTGAACTGACAAAAAAATGGGCTACAATAGCAAAAAATCGCACTTCACAGCAGGTCATAATAGGTGATGCACAAAATCTAAAGGCAATACTTGAAAAAAACAACGTTGAAAAAATAGATTATTGTATTACATCGCCTCCATATTGGAACATGTTGCGCAATAGTAGAGGAGGTGTTAATTCTGCCGCAAAAATTAGGAAGAAGAATGGCCTCGCTGAACACTATAGTGAAAAAACAAGTGACTTAGGTAACATAAAAAACTATGACAAGTATCTAGAAATGCTGGTGAATGTATACACGCAAGTCCATGATGTAATGGCAGACAACAAATACCTCACAGTTATTTGTCAAAATGTACTTACATCTAACGGAGCAATGGTGCCGGTAGCATGGGACATTGCAAAGAGTTTAAGCCATATATTTAGTTTGAAACAAGAAAAAATTTGGTTGCAAGAAAACAAAATGCTTGGAACGTGGGGCTATCCGTTTCGATATGTGTCGAATGTACATCATCACTATTGCCTAATATTTGAAAAAAGAGTGTTATAATATGAACATAGATAAAATTAAAAGTATTGCAGAGAATGACCACAAGTGTCAGCTCGTTGTCGCGGCAGCAGGATCTGGAAAGACGCAAATGCTAGTCGATGTAGTAGTACATAGATTTGTGCGGGGATTGATAAGCACTGATAAAAGAAAATTAGTCATATTCACATTTACAAACAATGCTGCAGATGAGCTTAGTGCCAGACTAAGGCAATTATTGACGGATGCCGGAATAACAAATGCGTTCGACGGCGTTTTTGTTGGCACAATTCATGGTTGGTGTCGTCAATACCTTGAAAGACAGAAACGGGCCGGCAATTACAAAATAATTGAGGAGCATGAGCAATTCAATATGATCAATCGAATTTATGATATGCTAGAACTGGATTACGCGTATAAGAGCAATCGTTTCAGTAACATAAAAAAATTTATTGCAGATCTAGAGATATTTTACAATGAAGGGATTGATTTAGACAGCAAAAATATACCAACGGCAATTCGATCGCCGCTAACTAAATATTTAAGGTTTATAGAAACTGAAAACATGGTAGATTTTGGTACGATGGTTCGAAAGGCAATCGAAGTGATAAACGGTTGTGAAGATAGAGAAGCGCTAGAAGTTTACGTAGATGAATATCAAGATATAAACCCGTCTCAAGCGAAACTACTCAAAAGTATGATCCAAGTGACAGAGTCTAAACTGATAGCCGTAGGTGATCCACGACAAGCAATTTATCAATGGAGGGGGAGTGATTTTGAACGGTTGCTAAAATTTAAAGAGGATTTTATAGATGTAGAAATGCACAATCTTACCATCAACCGAAGATCACGAAATGGGATAATTAAATTCGCAAATAATGTTGCAGACCATATGAAAATGACAAACGGGATTAAGCTACCACATATGGAAATAGGCCCCAGAGACGACAAACGCATATCAGTCGTCAATGACACAACAGATTACAAACCAGAGAACGTAGTCAATTTGCTACTGGCATTAAAAGAAGAGGGGTGCGAGTACAGCGACATGGCAGTGCTCTTTCGATCAGTGAAAAACGATGCTGGTGAGCTTATGGCAGCTCTAAAAAATAACGGCGTGCCATTTTATTCGCCGAATAAAAATGAAGGGACGTTATTTGTGACAGATTTCATGGGATCTATAATCAAGCTAATGGAGATTGCCGAATGGTCAAATCCACAAAACTATGACGAAGAGTCAGAAGAGTCAGAAAAAATAGATGCGGCCCTCACCAAGTTATCAGCTTACTGCAAAAATGCAAACAAGGACCAAATTCATTTAGCAGTATTAGAATGGAGAAATCAGCTGAAGGCGGAGCACAACAACAACAACTATAATTTTCGAAAACAGTTATTTGAATTTTGTTCTTCTGTACAATTTGTCATACATCCTCATGAGAACATGCTGCAGGGTGGTTTTGCCACAACAACGAGGATTATGAAGGTGCTAGAAGAAGTCTACCGTAGGCGCCTGGTCAGTTTTAAATTGCGCCCATCACCACTTAGTGTTTTTTTAACTAATTTAAAGTGGAATCTTGAATCCAAACTCGATGAATGGACAAATAGTGGAATGTCAATAAAAAAACGTTGTGGTGTAGTTGTTTCAACGGTTCATGCTGCAAAAGGCTTAGAGTGGCCCATAGTAATCATACCACGTGTTAGAAACGGTGTGTTTCCTGTTAGAGCAAGTTCTGTTCGGAGTTCTTTTGCAAACTCAATTACAAAAAGGTACGGAACTAGTCTAGAAGACGAAAAAAGGCTATGGTACGTGGCACTTACACGGGCGAGAGATCGCTTGTTTATATTTTCGGGAAAAGACGGGGTACACAAGCCATCCAGTCTGCTCAAAGAAGGAATGGGACTCGAGGATGCACAGTGCGTAAACTTAAGTATAGACAAGGCAATTAAAATGAAAATGTCACCGGTTATAACGATGGATAAAAACCAGTATGGTGTAATTAGTGTATCGGATTTTTTACTGTTGTTAGAATGCCAGTATCACTTTTACTTACGAAAAATGTGCGGGGTGGAAGTTCCCGTGGGCGAAGAACTGGGTGCTGGTGACATACTTCATCGCATTATAGAAAGACTCACTGCCGATCATAACTATACAAATATTGATCAAATCGTTAATGAAGAAACATTCCTACCACTGGCAGATAAATTACGTGAAGATCGCCTAAAAAAATCTATAACAAACAAGGTCAAAAAAGCAGTGGCCAACAACTTGTTTGATGGCATCAAACACACCGAATACGCATTTTCGCTAGACTATGGGCGCGTCATGGTAAATGGTACAGTTGATGCGATACAAGAAAGTGAACAAGGTTTGGAGATTATAGATTGGAAATCTTCAGTAGACAGAAAATTTTTAAATCGGTATAAGCTTCAAATGTTAATGTATGTAGCAGGATTACAAAATCTAAACAAATGTGTTTTAGGAGCCAGTATTGTAGATCTCAGTGCTAAAAATTCCCCCGCTAAAATAAACGCCATTGTGACAAGTAATGAAATTAATAAAATAAAGCATCTGGGGATTAGTGCATTAGAAGATGTAGTCTACAACATTCCAATCACTCGACCGTCAACAACAACATGTTCAATCTGCGATGTAAATTCCATTTGTCCTGATCGAACTACGGTGGGCGATAAACATGAGTAAATTAAAGCGTGCAGACGAGGTCTGGGAGACTGTTGCGCAACCCCGAGACGTTCAAACTGCGTTGGACTATGCGCTGGTTAGTTTACCATGGACTTTTGACCGTATGAGCTACGGATCAACTACGGAGTCATCAATGCAGAAAAGACTAGCAAATATCATGATCGGTGTGCTCAATCAGACAATATTAGAACGAAATTTGACATCATTGAAAATTCCGTGCAAAGCAGATTGGACTGACTATCGCCAATCAGATCACTTTGATTTTATGATAAGAAATCAATACTGTGATGTAAAAACAACTGTTGTTTATACAGACTATGATAATAGCGTAGGCCGACAAAAGTTTACTCCCGATTTACTGGTTAAAAACAGATCTAACCAAGGGCCAGATTGGCGCCATTTTTTTCCCCAAATGGTGACACTGAGTCAATTTAGGCCATCGTCCAAGAAAGACAAGTACATATTCGGTGTGGCGGTGACTAAGCGCGATATACGAAAGCCTGTGTCGGGTATGCTATCAAAAAATGGAATGTGGTGTGCTGCCCCATTTGGAAATGCATCACAATTTTTTCATCATCGTGAATTAATTAAAAAGCGTGAAGCGGCAGGGAAAGGGTTTAGGCTAAAAATACAATGGCGTCGCCCACAAGCAGTGATAAACTCTCACACGTACAAGATCAAAATACATTTAGTGGGTGAATGGATGGGCAAAAGACATGTCAGAAGAACAACAGTCACTCCTAGCAAGCCATCTTACCCACAATGCCAATTTTCATCATTGTCGTCAATTGTGGTAGATGATCCACATCTGCTTTTACCAAATGATTTTATTGAGATAATACCTCGTAACAAGTATTGTGAAAATATCCCAAAGAAAAGCGATCCAACAATTAATCTTAATAACAGTAACTTTACATGGAAAGTGTATTGTAAAAGTTTAATTGATTTAAAAGTTGAAAACTACAAAGTCTATTGGATTGGGCATATTTCATATGATGAATTCATGAAAAAATTTGTAAAATATCCCTGTTATTTTGCGCCGCGACCCAACAGCTTTAAAAATGAAGAAGGGCGGCTTACATCAAAGTTAAAAAAAAGGTTTGACCGATTTGATCGCGCGCGTGATAAAACCATTAGCGACGGTGCAGAAACACCAGTGCCAAAGTTTTCATCTCTATTGAAAAAAAATAAAATCAATGCAGGTATATTGATCTCAGCACGGCGTCCTAGCGGTCAGACTCTAGGTGCATCATGTTACTACTATCCAGGTTTTTATGCATTTCAAGAAAGTGCAATGTATGTGCTCCCACGTGATCTAGAAGTCATGGATTCATTAGGGCTGCAGGAGGGTTCGTCGTGATCACAACTGCTCGCACTCCTGAAGCAATTGTTAGATCGCACGGCGTCTCGCCGTGGGAGCTGGAGGTGGCCTACGGCTACCTCAACTCTAGGTTCGACGTGAGGCAGGAGGCGATACCCGACGAGGATGCTGACCCCGACGTGGTCAGCGCGATCTCGCTGAGCTTTCCGTTCGCCTTTACCGAGCAGTTCTTCGAGTGGTTCGACTACCGCCGGTGGGAAAAGCTAAAGGGGCTGTTCCGCGAGATGAAGCGGCGCAGGGGCAGCAAGAAGGCGCTGCGCGTCGTCGTCTCGTTCGCCGGCAGCCCGTCCGTGCGGTTCGTCGCCGACTCGGCGGACCGCCAGGTGTTTGACAACTCGATCGAAAAGATCGACTTTGTCCTCGAGCTGATCCCCTACCACCTCGACCCCGCCAGCCTGCCGGAGGGGGCAAAAGCCGTCACGTACAGGTTCGACGGCAAGGCCAGAAAGTGGAAGATCGGGGAGGTAGGGGCCCCGGAGGGAGCTCGGAAAGGCGGCGCGCTAGCCGAGGATGTTGATCGTGACGGACGCGCCTAGCCTTTCGGCACCGGGGCCGGCTGCGGAGCCGCCCGCCGCGGCCGGCTGCGCCGCCGCGCTCGACGATATCCGGTACGTGCCGTGTAGCGCCGCCGAGCCGTCGCCCTTTGTCTGGTTCCACACGACGGCGGCCTCCTCGCGGGGGGCCAGCACGGCGGGGCCGCCGCCGCCTTCGCCGGCATCGCCGGGCCGCGGCGAGAACAGCTCGATCCCGTCCAGCTGCGTCACGCGCACCCCGTACGAGGCGTCGGCGAACTCGAGCGGGACGGTTCCCGTGTTGACGACGCGTATGCGCACGGCCTCGCCCGCCGCGTAGTCGGCCTTTTCGGCGTCGACCGACAGGGACGGGCCGTCTACGTACGACAGGGGCGCCCCGGGGACGGCGGCGCCCTTTCCGTACAGGGCGGCGCCCGCCGCGGCGCCGGCGACGATCCCGACGCAGACAGCGACCGCTAGGCCGCGGGGAACCAAGGCGCGTCCGGCCCCCGTCAGGCGCCGGCGGCGGCCCCGCCGCCCCCGGCTCCGCCGCCGTCGCCGTCGCCGGAGGCGGCCGCGCCGTCTCCGCTTCCTTTGCCGCCGGCCGCGGCGGCGGCGGCGGCCGCCGCCTCGGCGTCCTTTTTCGTCCGCCACCCCTTTGGGTACACGTCGGGGGCCATTATGATGCGCCGCGTCTCGAACGCATGCCCCTTTACGTTGTCCGTTATCCCCTCCTCGCCCATCGTGGCCTCGGCCAGGGCGACGGCCTCGCCCTTTTGCGTGTACACGCCGACCAGGTCCCCCTTGTCGAGCCCGTGCGAGACGCGCAGTATGCCGGGTATCGCAAGCTGCGCGCCGTGGCACAGCGCGCTGACGGCCGAGTCGCGGACGACGACGGCCTTTATCCCCGACAGCGCCGCCTCGACGGGCCGCACGATGCGCATCAGGCGGGACGGGTCGCCGCCGTCGCGCCACACCGCGCACGCCTCGGCCAGCTCGTGCATAGTGACGAGGCCGTCGTCCTCGCCAAAGTGCCCCACGCGGGTGCGCCGCAGCTCGATCATCGTCGCGCCGGGACCGAGCACCTCGCCCATGTCGTAGATCAGCTTGCGCACGTACGTGCCGGCCTCGCACGAGACGCGCATGAGCGCGAGGCGCTCGCGCCGCTCGAGTATGTCGAGCGAGTGTATCGTCCTCGTGCGCGTGACCCGCAGGACCGACGAGCGCTGCGGCGGCCTCTGGTATATCTCGCCGCGGAACATTCCGGCCACCTCGGCGAGGCGCTCCTTGGGCGGCAGCGAGTGGAAGCGGGCGAGCGCGTGGTACTCCTTGGCGCCGAGCAGCAGCACGCCGAGGGCCTTTGTGGCCTCGCCGAGCCCGAGCGGGAGCACCCCCGAGACGGGCGGGTCGAGCGTGCCGCTGTGCCCGGCCTTTTCGACCCCGAGGAGCCTCTTTGCCCAGGCCACGGCCTCGTGGCTCGTGGGGCCCGGCGGCTTGTCGAGCAGTATTATCCCGTAGTCGAGAAGCATCTCGACGGGGCGGGCGTCGTACCGCACGCCGTGCCTCGGATCCGTCTCGTCCTCGTCTATCACGCGCATGTCCTCGAGCTGCGGCAGGGGCCGGGCCGGGGGGGCCCCGGCGGAGGGTTCGGGGCCGGTCAGATCATGCCACCGACCCGCCGCTTGGCCTCGAGTATGACCTGCCCGGCGTCCATCGCGTCGGTGTCGATTATGACGTCGAACACGCCCTCGTCGCGGCCGAACTCGAACCCGTACAGCCTCTTGTACAGCGCGCCGTTCTCCCTGTAGCGGCGGCTCGATATCGAGGCCGCGTCGCCGGCCCCTATGCCGTCGCGCCCCTGCATGCGGCGCGCGCTCGTCTCCCTCGATGCGTCGAGCCACACCCGCACGCCAACCGAGCGCTCGACGATCCACGGCAGTGTGTAGCTCGTGACGACAATGCCGCCGGCGGAGAACATCCTCGAGAGGGCCTCGTCGACGCGGCGGTCGAACCGCTCGTCGGCCGACCGCTGCGAGAGGAACTCCATGCCGTCCGGCGTGTCCCACCAGTCGTCGCCGCCCGGCGAGTGGCCCGCCTCGCGCGCCAGCTCCTTGAGGGCGTCGCCGCCGCCTGCGAACCGCATGCCGAACTCGCCGGCAAGGGCCCTCGCGACGGTCGTCTTGCCGACCGCCGGCGGCCCCGATATGACGACCGACCTCGGCACCGAAGCGACCACGCCAACCGCCTCAGGAAAAGTCCATCGTCGTCCTTGTGACCTTCATGATGACGCCGCTGAACGCTATCGACGACAAAAAGTACCACGCCCACAGGTACAGCGCATTCTCGGCCTGGCAGACGTGCTCGGGGTCGGCCGCCTGCTCGGCCGTGCACGTCAGCTGGAAAAAGTCGCCGGGTATGACGTTGAGGGGTATCGGCGAGAGGGCTACCGTGTACGCGAACAGCTGCGGCAGCGCAAAGTAGAATATGAGTATGAGCGGGACGAACGTGATCATCATCGGCCTCATGTTCATCTGCATCATCTCCATGCTCATCTTGTTCATGTACGACGACTTTTTGTTCAGCTCGGCCTGCCTCGCCGTGTCCTTTGCCCGTATGGCGGCCATCCTCTCCTTCTGGAACGCCCTCGTCTCCTTCATGATGCGCTTGTACTTTGCCATGTCGATCATCTTCTTGCGTATGGCCGCGTTGAACAGGTTGAGCACGGCGCCGAGCCCCGCCACGGCGAACAGCGTCGCGACCACCCCCTTGACCATCGGGTCGTCGCTGCCGAGGGCCCCGGCGTCGCCCCCGAGCCCGAAGAAGTCGCCCTGGAGGAACACCGACTCGATGAACAGCAGCACCGCATGCTCGGCCGCCATCCCGCTCCCCCCTAGAGGCCGACCGCCCGGATGACGGTCTCGGCCGCCTCGTCGACGGCCCCGTGCGAGTTGAGGACGGACTGGACGGGCGAGCCCGATATCACCGCGCAGGCGGAGATCATCGACTGGTGGAACGCAAGCTCGTTCTTGATGTCGTCTATCGAGACGTAGTCGCGGTTGCGCGTCTCGTCGCTCACGCGGCGGTTGTATATCTCCTCGGGGCGCGCGTGGACGGATATGAGGTTCGACGGGCGCAGCGCCTCGATGACGTGCGACGGCAGGCCCGGATAGTACCCCGACGGCGTCTTGATGAACGCGTGCGTGTCGACAATGACGTACTCTTCGGACATTGACGCAATGGCCGACGCGGCCGTCGCCTGAAGCCCCCGCTGCTCGGCTAGCGGCAGCTTGCGGAGCATGTCGCGGTCGGCGATCCCCCTCTTGCGCGCCTCCTCGAGCATCGCCGTGCCAAAGCTGACGACCCGGACGGTCCGGCCGCGGCCGCGCAGCACCTCGACGACGCGCGTGACGAGCGTCGTCTTGCCGACGCCGGGTATGCCGGCCATGACGATGCGCCGGCTGCTACTTTCTGCCAAGAAGCGCACCCAACCTAGGCATTACGACCTCGACCTGCTCGCGCACGAGCTGGTTGTAGTAGTTTATGAGAATGTCGACCATGAGCAGTATGCCGATCCCGCTGCCGAACACGCCGAGCACGTCCGAGACGCCGGCCAGGACGCCGAGTATGACCGAGCCGAGTATGGTGACGGAGGGTATGTACCGGTTGAGGAGCGCCTCGATCGGCTGGTTGGACCGCCTGAACCCCGGGACCTGCACGTCGGCGTCGAGCAGGTTCTTGGCGGCGCTCTTGGGCGAGAGGCCGCCGAGCTCGACCCAGAGGCGGCCGAACACGACCACGATAGCGACCATGAATATGACGTACCCGACGGCGCGGAAGGGGTCGAGCGCGACGATGTCGAGGCCGCGCGGCGGCGTCATGTAGTACACGAGGCCGCCGATCGGGTTGGCCGGGTTGAGGGGGTCGAACTGCCCGAGCAGGTTGAAGAACACGTGGTCGTTGCGGGGGTTGACGTTCGACCACATCATCTGGCCGATGAATATGGCGTTGGCCGTGAGGGCGGACGCGAGTATGACGGGAATGTTCGAGACGTACATGAGCTTTATCGGGTAGGTCGCCGAGAACCCGCGGTACTTTGTCGAGACGATGGGGATCTCGACCTTCATGCCCTGGACGTACACCAGTATGAGCAGCACGCCGCCGGTGAGGAGCAGCCCGAATATGCTCGGCAGCTGGTTGTACCTGAAGAACACGTCGGTGAACGGGCCGACCCCGCCGGCGAGCCACTGCCCAATGAACGGGAATATGCCGACGGTGAACCCGTCGCCGGCCGGCATCGGGCTGAACAGGCTCCACAGTATCTGCTGCGCCACGCCGGCCATGATGAACAGGCTGATGCCGCTCCCGATGCCCCACCCCTTTTGTATGAGCTCGTCGAGGAACATGATGATCACGGACGCGGCCATCATCTGGCCGATCAGTATGTACAGCACGCCGGGGTCGGTGACGTTCGGGCCGTACACGGCGATGCCGTACACGGACGACTCGGCAATGATGACGACGTACGTGACGATCTTCGTGGCCGTCTGGAACACGCCGCGCTCCTCGGGCTTTTTGAAGTCGAACTTTAGTATCTCCGAGCCGCGGAGCAGCTGCATGAGCAGGCCGGCCGTGACGATCGGCCCTATTCCCAGCTCTACGAGCGTGCCCTGCTGCGAGGCGAAGATGACGCGCGCGAACGCCAGAAAGTCGAACTCGGGCAGCGTCGCGCCGAACAGCGGCGTCTGCGCCATTACCATGTAGATGAGCAGGGCCAGGCCGCACCACAGCAGGCGCGTCTGCAGGGACAGCTTTTTCTTCGGCTTTGGCACCTGCGGGAGGTACGGCTCGGCGACTACGACCATCCGGCGTATGAACGCGGTTGCCGAGCCCTCAGCCATTCGCTCCCGCCGCCAGTATCCTGCCGCCGGCCTCCTTGACCTTGGCCTCGGCAGGGGCCGTAAACCTTGCAATGCGCACCGTGTACGCGGCCGAGACGCTGCCGCCGCCGAGCAGCTTGTCGTAGCCGTGCGCGCCGAGGTCGACGATCCTCTCGCCGCCTGGCCCCTCGGTGCCGAGAACCGCGTACAGGTCGCCCAGGTCGCGCACGCTGGCCCACTTGCGCGTCACGACGGCGCGCGGGGTGTGCGTCGAGTCGTGGCCAAAGTGGCCGGGGTCGTCCTTGAGCATGCCGCTAAAGTGGTGCTTTAGCTGGCCGGAGACTCCCAGGCCCCCCTTGTGGCCGCTCGCGCGGTGCTGCGCGACCTGGCCCCATCCGTGCGTGCGCGAGCCGCGCAGCTTGCGCGTCTTGCGCAGCCTAGTCGCCAACTAGATCATCCTCCTCACGAGGTCGGGCAGGTCCTCGTTGCGGCCTAGCACGCCGCGCTGCCCGTACATGCGCTTTGTGCTGCGCCTAAAGCCGTGCCGGGGCGGCGACAGGGCGAACCACGGCTTGAGCAGGTTCGCCTTAGAGAGAGAGGCCATCGAGGCGCGGCCCGATGCCAGCGCCTCGGCCAGCTCGCCGTATCCCGAGAATCCGGCCCCCCGCAGGCCCTCGCTCGTGAGGCGCGCGCGGCCGGGGCCGAGCCCCCTCTTGTCCAAGAGCTCGCGCGCAATCTCGGCGTCGGCCTCGCGCCAGGACACGTAGTGCTTTACCTTGTTGAGCATGCCGAGCGTGTTCTCCTTGGCGGGCACGATCGTCGCGCGGTACTTTTTGTCCAGCCTCAGCAGGCGAAGCGTTGTGGACGCCCAGTGCGGCACGTCGGCCTGGCCCTTTATGCGGACCACCAAGTAGGCGCCGGCGGGGGAGGGGGAGGAGGGGGGGGAGGCGCCCGCCGAGGATGCGGCCGAGGGAGGGTCGCTGGAGGGGGCGCTGGCGCTGGCGCTGGCGCCTGCACTGCCACCCTCCATGCCATTTTCCTCCATTCCGATCAACCCTGGCTGAACGTCTGCCTGAGGCACTCTAGGACAGCCTTTGACGTGGAGCTCATCGTCGGCGTCGATCCCTTGGCCGTCGTATACGCGTCCTTGAGGCCGGCCATCTCGAGCAGGCGCCTTATCTTTCCGCCGGCTACCAGACCCAGGCCGCGCGGCGCCGGCAGTATCTCAATGACCACGCTGCCGCCCTTGCCCCTCACCTTGAACGGGACCGAGTGCTTTTGCTCGCACCTGCACTCCCAGCTGCCGCAACCGAGCTTGATCGGGCTTACGTTGAGCTGCGCCTGGTTGGTCGCCTTTTCAATGGCGAGCCTCATCTGACGCGCCTTTCCCTGGCCGACGCCCAGGTAGCCGTCCTCGTGTCCGGCCGCCACTATGGCCTTGAAACGGGTCGACTGCCCGTTGGCCGTCATCTTTTGTATGATCCCGACGTCAATGACCTCGGTCTTTAGGTCGGGAATGAGCTTTTTGATTATTCCGGCCTCGCTGATTCTCCTGCCCGTCTCCAGTATCTCGACTAGCGACTTTACCTTGCCGGTGCTGACTTCGCGGCCGAGCGTCGTCTTTGGAACCCACGGCTTTTCGTCGCGCTCGCGCCTGCGGCGCGGCCTGTCCCCGCCCGGCCCCCTGCCGGGGCCGCCCGGCCCCCTGCCGGGGCCGCCCGGCCCCCTGCCGGGGCCGCCCGGCCCCCTGCCGGGGCCGCCCGGCCCCCTGCCGGGGCCGCCCGGCCCCCTGCCGGGGCCGCCGCCCCTCGGGCCCTGACCGTAGCTCAATTCACTTCACCGTCAATGGCCGACTTTATCGCCTGCACGTCGTTCTTTACCTTTAGGTGATCGCCGTTGATGCGCGCATCGTCGGGAAAAGCGTCGGGGCCGGCCGGCACCTCGAGCCCCGCGTCAATGACGCCCTTGAGGGCGGCGGACATGCGCTCAGTGTACCGCCTGGTCCCAGTGTACAGTATGGCGCTCTTTGAGCCGTTCAGGACGGCCTTTTTGCCGGCAAGGTAGCCGGTCAGGTACGACGCGGGCACGCTCTTGCGCGAGCCCTTCCACCCCTTTGTCGGCAGGTAGCGCGAGTGGGCCGAGGCGACGACGAGGTCGCCCGTCATCTCGGGCTTGTGCACCTGCACCTGGGTGTTCTCGTTGGTAATCTGCACCGTCACAAAGTCCCTGCGCCCCATGAGCATGCGGCTACGCTTGCGATAGTTGGTTTTTTTCTCGCGCAGCCTGCGCAGAATCCTCGAGTACGCCATCGGCTGTCCGGCGCGCGAGGCCGGCCGTGTCCTTATAAACGTAATTTGGTGCAGGCGCGATCGAGTGCAGGGGTGCGGGCAGGGGCAACGGCACAGCGGGGGCATCGGGGGCGGGGCCGGCGCAGCGAGGGCGCTGAACCCCGCCCGGCCCGCGCGCCACCCCCCTCCCCCTGCTTGGCGCGGGCTCGGCAGCGCGGGGAGGGCTGGACGGCGCAGGCCCCGGCCGGCCCGCGCGCCACCCCCCCCCCCCCCCCGCCACGCACGTAGCCAGTGCCGCCCGGCCTGGTGCAGAGGCCCCGCAGCCCTTCCTGCTCCCCCCCCCACAGGCGGGCGTCAGGAACGGCGACTGCGGCCCCGGCCGCCGACGAGCGCGGCGAGCAGCGCCTTTTGCGCGTGCAGGCGGTTCTCGGCCTGGTCCCAGACGGCGGACCGCGGCCCGTCAATGACCGATGCCGAGACCTCGCTCCCGCGCTTGGCCGGCAGGCAGTGCATGAAGATGGCGTCGTCCGCTGCCCGGGACATGAGCCGATCGTCGACCGTGTACGACGGTATGAACAGCCGGTGCTTGGCGGGATCGTCGTCGTGGATGGACGAGAAGGTGTCCGTCATGACGACATCGGCGCCTGCCACCGCGCGCGACGGGTTGGCGGTCTGCTCGACGGATATCGTGTCGCGCGCCTCGCTGACGACGCTGCTCATCGGGCGGAACCGCTGCGGCGTGGCCACCGAGATGTCCATGCCGGTGCGGGCGCAGCCGTATATGAGAGAGTTGCAGACGTTGTTGCCGTCGCCGACCCAGCACACCTTTAGCCCCTTGAGGCGCCCCATCCGCTCGCGGATTGTGAGCAGATCGGCCAGCGTCTGGCACGGGTGGAACGAGTTGGACAGGCCGTTTACGACGGGCACGGTGGAGTTCGCCGCGAGTGCAACTAGGTCGCCGTGTTCAAAGACGCGCGCCATGATCACGTCGACGTACCTAGAGAGGGTCGCCGCGGTGTCCTCGATCGTCTCGCCGCGAGACAGCTGCATGTCCGAAGCGGGCAGGTTGACGGCGTGCCCGCCGAGCTGGAACATTCCGGCCTCAAAGCTGACGCGCGTGCGCGTCGATGGCTTTTGGAAGATCATGGCCATTGTGCGGCCGGCAAGGTCCGTGCCCGTGGCGCCCCCCGCGGCCATTCGGCGCTTGAACCGCTCGGCAAGATCAAGCAGGCGGCGCGTCTCGTTGTCGTCTATCTCGGCGAACGTGAGAAAGTCCTTTGTTCGCAATCTCATCTTCTAAACCTCCCAAAAAGCGAGCGCTTTTTTGTCTTTTGTTTGTCGGGCTCGGTTTCGGTTGGCTCGGGGGCCGGATCGGGCTCGGTTTCGGTTGGCTCGGGGGCCGGATCGGGCTCGGTTTCGGTTGGCTCGGGGGCCGGATCGGGCTCGGTTTCGGTTGGCTCGGGGGCCGGATCGGGCTCGGTTTCGGTTGGCTCGGGGGCCGGATCGGGCTCGGTTTCGGTTGGCTCGGGGGCCGGATCGGGCTCGAGAGAAACATCCGCAGTTGTGCCAGTGTCACTCGGATCAGGTCGCCCCCGATCCACCCAGGCCCGAATTTGGGCGGCCATTAGCTGCGCATGCTCGTCGCTTTCTGGAAGGGTTACATCGTAGAGATCAGCGTACTTGTTGATGTCATCTGTCCTTATCCCCCTGAAAGGATCTCCGTGCTCGGGGGCCGGCTTGGGCTCGGGGGCCGGCTTGGGCTCGGGGGCCGGCTTGGGCTCGGGGGCCGGCTTGGGCTCGGTCTCGGGGGCCGGCTTGGGCTCGGGGGCCGGCTTGGGCTCGGTCTCGGGGGCCGGCTTGGGCTCGGGGGCCGGCTTGGGCTCGGGGGCCGGCTTGGGCTCGGGGGCCGGCTTGGGCTCGGGGGCCGGCTTGGGCTCGGGGGCCGGCTTGGGCTCGGGGGCCGGCTTGGGCTCGGGGGCCGGCTTGGGCTCGGGGGCCGGCTTGGGCTCGGGGGCCGGCTTGGGCTCGGGGGCCGGCTTGGGCTCGGGGGCCGGCTTGGGCTCGGGGGCCGGCTTGGGCTCGGGGGCCGGCTTGGGCTCGGGGGCCGGCTTGGGCTCGGGGGCCGGCTTGGGCTCGGGCTCGGGGGCCTTTGCAAGCACCTCGGACACCTTGGCGGCGACCTCGCCGCCGGCCTCACCGCCCCCGCCGAGCACGGTCTCCAAAAAGTCCTCCTTGCTGAAGGGCGCAAGATCGCCGTACTCCTGCCCGACGCCGAGGTACATGACGGGCGTCGACGTGACCTTGACCACCGACAGGGCCGCGCCGCCGCGGGCGTCGGCGTCGCTCTTCGTGAGGATCGACCCGTTGAACCTTACGTGCTCGTAAAACTCGCGGGCCTGGTTGACCGTGTCGTTTCCGGCAAGCGAGTCGCCGACGAATATGCGCAGGTCCGGCTTTACGACGCTCGTAATCTTGCCTATCTGCTCCATAAGGTTGCGGCTCGTCTGCATCCGGCCCGCCGTGTCGACCAGGACGCAGTCTACGCCGTGCGATCGCGCGTAGAGCACCGCGTCGCGCGCGACGGCCGCCGGGTCGGCGCCGTACTTTTGCGCGACCAGCTTTAGGTTCAGGCGGTTCGTGTGCTCGCGCAGCTGCTCTATCGCCCCGGCGCGGAACGTGTCGGCCGCCGCGACGGCCACGGAAAACTTTGCGCGCTGCAGCATGTGGGCGACCTTTGCAAGGCTGGTCGTCTTGCCCGTCCCGTTGATCCCGACAAAGACGACCACGTACGGCTCGTCGCCCCCCGACTCCCTCTTGGCGGCGACCAGGGCAGGCAGGTCGACCGCGCCGGCCTCGTCGAACATTGACGATATGAGGCCCGACAGGCTTGCCGAGACGAACTCGGAGACCTGCTTGCGGCCTATGGTCGCGCCCACGAGCCTCGCCTTCAGGTCGGCCTTGACGGCGTCGATCACCTCGACGGCCACGTCCGACTCGAGCAGCGACATCTCGAGCTCGCCGAGGGCGCCGTCGATGTCCTTTTCGGCAAGCTCTTTTTCGCCGAGGCTCTTGGCGACGTTTGAGAATGCCGAGCGGAGGCCCTCAAACATGCCCCATCATGCCCGCCCCTCGGCCGGCGCGGGGGCCGCGGCGGCGGGGCCGGCCGCCCCGGCGACCCTCCGCATTACGGAGTCCATTTCCTGCCGCACCAGCTGCCCCTGCTTTGCAAGCTCGGCGCGCCTTGCGTTGACGTCCTGCGCGGCGACCTCGATCTCCTTTATCCGGGCCTCGACGTGGTCCAGCGCGGCCCGCACGCCCCTTTCGGCGGACACATCGGCGCCGATGCCCACGATCACGCCCGAGCCGTACGATATCCGGGCCCTGGCGTACAGGCCCAGGCCCAGCGGCACGAGCGAGTCGGCCTCGCCCGGCGCCGCGCCGCCGCCCCGCGCCGCCGCGGCGTCGGCGGCCTCGAACGCGCGCAGTGCGTCGGCCGCGGCATGCGCCTCCTGCATGGTGCCGGCCATGCGGGCGCCGGCCTTTGCATACTCGGCGTCCTGCGCCTCTAGCTCTTGCGCGGCAAGTTGGAGCTCGTTCCATCGCTGCTCGTCGCCGGCGTCAAGGCTCAACGCGCGCCGCGGCCGCGGCGGCCGTTATAAGTGATCACGGGCGCCCGGCGCTGGCATCCCGCGCGGCGGGCCAGGGCGGCCGCCCCCCTCCGAATAATGAAAAAATGGTCTCAGTGCAGGGCTACCTTGCCTTGGAGAGCCTGGAGTCGACCTCGTCCCAGTTGACGACGTTCCACCACGCCGATATGTAGTCGGGCCTGCGGTTCTGGTACTTTAGGTAGTACGCGTGCTCCCACACGTCGCAGCCGAGGAGGGGCACCAGCCCCTCTGTCCTCGGGCTGGTCTGGTTCGGCATCGACTTGTACTCGACTCTAGAGGTCGAGGGGTTGTATGCAAGCCAGCCCCATCCGCTACCCTGTATGACGGCGGTCGTCGACGAGAACTTTTCCTTGAACGAGGCAAAGCCGCCAAACGATGCGTTGATCGCGTCGGCCAGGGCGCCGCCGGGCTCGCCGCCGCCGCCTGCCTTCATGCTGTGCCAGAACAGCCGGTGGTTGTCGTACCCGCCGCCGTTGAAGTTGACCGCGCCTCGCTTTTCCTCGGGGACCCTCGAGAGGTCTGACAGCACGTCGACAATGTCCGCGTTCTGCACGTCGGGCGAGCACGCGTCGAGCGCCGCGTTGAGCTTGTCGGTGTACGCCTGGTGGTGCTTTGTGTGGTGTATCTCCATGGTGCGCGCATCCAGATGCGGCTCGAGCGCATCGTAAGAGTACGGCATCTCTGGTAGTGTGTGTTTTCCCATTGCGCGCCCGGCGCGGCGGCGTGCATTTATTGGTTTGCGGCTGGAGGGGGGGGGCGGTAGCGGCGCGCGTGCGCCGCCGGGCAGGGCCGTGCTGGGATACGCTCGGGGCAGGCAAGGCCGGCGGGGGGGGCGGCGGGCCAGGAAAGATTGGCCGTGCCCAAGTTTTGGTGGGCCTCAAGTCCACGTCCAATGCAGTTTGCGTCACGGGTCACGCTGCTACGGCGCCCGGGGGTCGGACGAGGCCCCCTCTACCCCGCCGCCCGGCGGCGGGAGCGGGGGCGGCGCAACGCGGATCGCCGCCGCGTCGGACGGCGGCGAGGCCGCGCTGCCGAGCTGTGCGTAGACGCGGAACGCGTGGTCCACGCGCCCGTCGCCCGGCGGCGGCGCGTAGCCGAACGAGTTGTCCCGCGCCAGCCCGATGCGCTCCCACGAGCCGTCGTTCCCCTGCGTCTCGACCACGTAGTGGCGGAACAGCGGGGAGTGGCTCCAGCCCAGGGTCAGCGCGGTGCCTGCGCCGGCGGAGGTTGCCGACAGGTTGGACGGGGCCTGCAAGATGTCGGGGATGCGTACGGACGCGTTCTCCGAGAGGAGCAGCTGCTGGCCGATCCGCTCGGACACCCTGTACGTCAGCGTCGAGCCGAGCCACCCTGGCCGGACCGCCTGCTCCGCGCTGGAGGAGGACGTCCGGCCAGCGCCGGACGGCCCGAACGGCCCCCCGTCGACCGACAGCTCGAGGCGGTACCCGCCGCCGCCCGCGATCCCGTTCGTGTCGTTCCACCCGAGGTCGATCCGGTCCGAGGCGGGGCGCAGCGACGCGTCCAGGCGGAGCCCCTGCGGGAGGGTGGCGGAGCCTGCAGGGAGGGTCGTCGCGCGCACCGAGCTCTGCGTCGAGTCGTCGCCCCTGACGCCGATGCGCACGACGTACTCGGTCGACGGCTCTAGGCCGGCGAGCCGGTAGCGCGACTCGGCCACGCCCGCGTCGGCGGTGCGGTTGCGCGGCGAGTCCGCCCTGTGGACGACCACCTTGTAGCGGTCGGCGCCGGGGTAGTCCTCCCAGTCGACGACGATGTCCGCGTCGTACGCGTACTTTTCGGTTATCACGATCCGGGTCCCGTTCGACGCGTGCATCCCGAGCAGCTCGTGGGCCTTCAGCGTGCTGTGGACCGGCGGCGCGCGGCTAGCAGGCCGCGGGCATCTGGCCCAGCCCAGGGGGGCGGGTGGATGGGAGGTGTAGGCGGGGAAGGGGTCTGGAGGTCGGGCTCGTACGGCCCCTCTAGGGGCGGCGCCGTCGCGTTGTGCGGGGCGATCAGGGCCCGCGACGAGGATGCCTGCGCGTGGCCGGGGGCCAGAGGCGCCGCAATTGCGGCGCCGGGCTCCGCGGCGGCGCCGGGCTCCGCGGCGCCACACACCGCATTGTACGTCGCCGTCTGACCGAGCTGCCTTACGGCAGCCGGTATCACGGTCGCGCTCCCGAGGTTGAACCGGTACTGTATGTCCAGCGAGCCGCCCACGGGGATCGGACTGAACTGCACCAGGCTCGACGCCGGGGTCCACGACGCGAGCCCCGCCGCGGGCGAGCGCACCTCGGCGCCCGAGGGCGGGAGGGTGGACGATGTAGGGCCGCCCCGCGCGTCGTAGCCGGTGATCCGCGAGTACGCAACCGAGAGCGACGAGACCGGAAGGTTTCCGGCGTTGCGCACCGTCTGGGTGTCGAACCCGCTTGTTCCCGTCCCGCGGGCGATCGATCCCACGTCCATCGCGGGCTTGGCCAGGTCGATCTCGCACGTGGCCGGCACCTGCCCGCTTATCTCCAGGTCGTCGAGGTAGAACCTCTGGTCCCAGTTGGACCGCCAGTGGTCGTGAAGGTGCACGTAGGCGGTGCACGGGCACCGCCCGGAGTCGAACGACGGGATGGCGAACGTGGTGGTGCGCAGGCCCGTGTCTTGCACCACCGTGTTGTGCAGGCCCTGGAACAGTGCCCTGTTGGCCACCACGTTGCCGGCCGAGTCGCTGATCAGCATGTGCAGGTTGTTGGTGTGGCCGCCAGTCGAGAGCCTCAGCCCCGTAAAGCTCTGGAACCTAGCGGTCACGTTGAGGTCGGTCCCGTCCAGGGACGCGGGCACGAACGTCCTAGTCGCTCCGGCGCTGCCAAACCAGCAGGTGCGGATGTGGTCCACGTAGGCCGACCCGCCGTGCTGCTGCGAGTGCGACAGTGAGTACGCCGTGCTGTTCCGGCCGCCGCAGTACGCGCGGTTGTTGCCCTCGGCGGGGACCTGCCGGTACGCCCACCCCTCGAGCGAGGCGTCGAACCCGCTCGACAGCACGTCGACAGTATTTCCGGCTCGGGCGCGCGCCGTGCCGTTGATTACGACATCGTCGACGGCCGCGTCCGAGGTCTGGTAGGAGAGCCTCGCCGAGAGCCTCACCTTGAAGTCCGTGCTGTTCAGGTATGGGGCCAGCTGGATCGCCTCGCGGTGCCACCTGCCGTCGTTCCCCGACCCCGGCCCCCACGTGCGCACCGCGCTCCAGCTCAATCCGCCGTCGGGCGAGACGTCGACCCTCAGGTAGTCGCCGCTGCCCAAGTAGTTGTCGACGAACCGCCAGAGCGACAGTTCGGCGGCGCCGAACCCCGACAGGTCGACGCCGTCCCTGAGCGTCAGGACGCACTCGGCGGCGCAGTGGCGCGCACGCGCCACGGTGTTGCCGGCAGGGTGCCCCGGCGGCTGCTCGCCCTCGAGAGGGGCCCCCGAGCTCCAGTTCAGGGTGCCGGAGCCGGCCCACCTGTCGAGCCCGCCGAACGGGTCCGCCAGCGGCCGCGCGCCGCCGGCGAACCCCATCGCGTGCAGATCCATCACGTTGCGCGCCGAGTGCGCCGGCGCCCGGGCCGACTCCCACGCGTCGTAAAAGCCCCCAAAGCTGGCGTGCGTCGCAGCCCGGAACGTGCCAACGATCTCGTCGTCGCCCATGGCCAGGTCGTCGAGCGCCCTGCCTCGCGGGTTGTGGCCCTCTTTGTCGAACTTCGTGTCGACGCGGGAGTCCTTTATGTCCCACAGGGCGGCCGCCACCTGCCCCTCGACTAGGTGACCCTCGCCGCCGGTTGGGCCCGTCCTGACAAAGGCGTTGCGCGCCTCGCCTGTCCCGCTCTCGGTCCTGTCCTGCTCCAAGTCCACATGGACACCGTCCGTCCATCGCAAATTGGCGCTGTCGTCCACCATGTGGGGGACGAAGTCTGCCCACCCCTCCGTCCACGCGCAGCTAGTGCCGCTTTGGCTGTAAAGGCGATGCGGCGCGGGGCAGCTCCAGCCGGCGGGGAACCTTCCCGCGATGTCCATTACGTGGTGCCCAAACTCGTGCAGCACCGTCCACCTTTCGTGCGAATCGTCTTCGACTGGAACTTTGTCGCCGTTTAGCCATATGATGTTGTTGGCTATCCCGTACACGGCAGAATCGTGCTGCCTGTCATCAAAAGCACTAGCACTGTCATTGTGCTGCCACTTTACGGTCAGGGGGGCATTGCGTATGCTGTGGCCCTCGAAAAACCGCCGGCCGTCGCTTATCGCGTCTATGATCCGCCCCGCGCCCGCGGAGGGCCCCGACAGCGTGATGTCCCCGTCTAGTGCAGATCCGCTGAAATTGCCGACCACGGGCTCGTCGTGGATGTACGGCATGCCAGATGTGCCTTCGACGCTCAGTCTGCTCCCCGCCGACAGGACGCGCACTAGGAGATCGACCGTCGTGGTGTCGTTGGGATCGTTGTTCCTGATATTGGCAATGACGTACGTGCCGCTCTGGGCCGTGACCGTACAGGCCTCCCCTGACGAGGATGTGCGCAGCAGGGTCGTATGCGTTGTGGAGTCGTCATAGTCGTACGCGCACACCCTGACTCCATGTATGGGCATGGTCAGCGTCCTGCTAAAATGGGCCGCTGCGTACACTTTCCCGGACACGGTGAACGGGCCCGCTCACGCCGGCGGTTGCTGCTGGCCGGCCGCCCCCGCCTGCGCGCGCGTCGCGGTCGCGTCGAGAACCAGGGCGGCCGCCTCGTCGTCCGTGTAGAACATGTGGTCACGGAGAAGGTCGCGCGTCTCGGCGGCGGTGTAGTTCCTGCGCGTGAGTATGTCGAGGACTACCTCGTCAATGCCGGCAGGGCTCGCCATGTACGCGGAGCCGAGCAGGTCGTCCCCCATGCGAACCGCGTCCGCCTGCGCCTCCGTGTAGTTCATGATGTGCACAAAGAACTCGCGTATATCGGAGCGCAGGTAGCCCCAGTAGAAGAGCTCGTCGACGATCTGGCCCTCGGTGTAGTTGAGCTCGATGTACGTCTCGGCAAACGACGAGTACATTGGGCGGTACTCCCCGAGCAACGTGGTCCTGTTGACGACATGGCCAGGCACCGACACCCCTATGTCGGGTTCGGGCATGCGCGACTCCTCCTGGCCCGTCGCCATCGTGTGGTCCAGGTATGTCTGGCCCGTCGCCTCGTACTCGTCCGTGTTCATGGACACGTTTTTTGATGCGGCGATATATATGCTTACAATGTCGCCATGAAGTCCGCCTCCATGAACGCCCAAAAAGCCTTCCTTGATTATCTCCAGCTTTGCCTTTACCGTGTAGGTCTCGCCCAGCCGCGCTACCGTGGTCACGTTGTCGTGATCATAGGGCCTGAAGACGTCCGGATCTCCAGTGCCTATGTTTGACACCACGTCAAAGATGCGGTGCGAATCGTAGCCGGGAGTGGCACCCACCACTAGCCTTGCAAGCGGATCATTGCCAAATGAACCATCCCTGTTGGCAGTTACGGTGAACGTCACATCAGCGACCTCGCCGACCGCGGGGTACTTTGAGATCGTCAGGGTGTTGTTGTGGAGATTCCCGTGGTGCGGGGCGGATGCGATTCCACCCTCCGCGGCTTGGCGCGGGTCGGGGGCGCCTGGTGCAGGGGGAGTGGCGCCAGGGTCGCTTCGGGCCAGCATTGATCCCTGGTCGCCGTCTCCCGCGGGCACTGCCATCCAGCCGCGCCCTGTAAGGGTGCCGGCAGATCCAGCAAACACGCAGGCCGGCGTTCCGCCGGGCGAGGCCAGTAGCATCCTGCCCTCATTGCACAGTATATCTCCCGCCCCGGCCCCCGCATCCATTTGCTTGAGCGGAGTAGGGGCGCCGGAATCGGCCATCGCGGGGCTCAGCGCCGCAAGGACTGCCGCCGCCATCAGGCATGCGATCGTCGAGGCGATCACGGCTTGGCGTGCATGATCCAAGCATAAGAGTGTTCGCATGCCGCCTGTTGCACAACGCCCGCCCTGATGGCTATGCGCATCTATGTGGCAATCGCCAGTAAGCGTCCATGCGGCAGGGTGGCGCAGGCCGTCTGCGGCTACGGGCCGCGGCCGTTGTGCGAGCGAGTTTGGGCAAACTCGTAACGCACTCGTGCCGCAGGCCGTCTGCGGCTACGGGCCGCGGCCGCCGGGTCACGCGAGTCCACGCGCCGTAAGGACGGGAATGCGCAAGCCGGGAAGGACGGGGGCCGCCCCCTACCGCCAAGCGCATCGATCGGGCGTCGCCGCGGCACACTCCCGACTGCGCGCCTTCTGCTCCGGCGTATCGGAGGGGGAGCGCGGAACCGGCCGCCCCCTGCACGAGCCTCCGAGTGCAGGGGGCGGGGGACGACCGACGCGCCGAGCAAGGGGTCCCGCATCGCGCCGGCCTACGCGAGCCCCCGCGAGCGCAGAAAGGCAGCGATCCGGCCGGCCGACTCGGCCGCATCCAGGCGCCCCGTGTCGACGACGAAGTCGGGGCTCTTCGGCTCCTCGTACGGGGCGCCGACGCCGGTGAACATGGGGAGCAGGCCGGCGCGCGCCCTGGCATACATTCCCCTCGGGTCGCGCCGCTCGCACTCGGCCTGCTCGCACCGGATGTAGCACTCGGCGAACGCGGCGCCGCAGGCCGCTATCCGGCGCGCCTCCAGGCGGTCGTCTCCGTACGGGCTGACGGTCGAGACGCAGCTCGGCACGCCGTGCCGGTAGAGCAGCGCGGCCAGGCGGGCCGCCCGGACCACGTGGTCCCGGCGCCCGGCCCGGGTAAAGTCGCGGCCCGTCAGCCACTCGCGCAGCTCGTCGCCGTCGAGCACTGCCAGGTTCGGCACGCGCCCCTGCAGCTCGCGCGCCGTCGTCGTCTTGCCCGAGCACGGCAGGCCGGTCATCCACAGGACGAACGGCCTCACGGCGCGGGCCACGGCGCGGGCCTAAAATGTCCTCAGGCGGCCGGTCAAGTCCTATAAGCAGGCGCGCGCCACGCGGCGCATGGCCCGGGGCGGCGCGGAGGGGACGCCGGCGGGGGATGCGCTCCGGCGCGCCGAGCGGCTCGAGGGGCAGCTGGCGCACGCCGGCGAGGACGCGGCCAAGATGCGCAGGGAGTGCGCCGAGGCGTACCTGTCGTGCGGCAGGAGGGCGCTGCAGGGGGCGGCGGAAGGAGGGGCCGGCGGCGAGGGCGACGGGGCGGCCGCGCTCGGCTGCCTCGAAAAGGCGGCCGCGATAAACGGCCTGTGGAGCGTCTGCGCCGAGACATGCGGGCAGCATGCAAGGGCGCGCCAAAAGGCCGGCGCGCATGCGGGCGCGGTCGAGTGGTTCGGGCACGCCCTGTCGCTGGCCGACCGCGCCGACGACCAGCGGTCGCCAAGGGCGCGCAAAAAGAGGCAGGGGCTCGCCGACAGGTGCATCGAGTCGTGGCAAGAGCTGGTCAAGGACCCCGCCCCGGACATGGACAGCCCGTACCGGACGGCGCTGCGCGCCGACCCGTCGAGGGCGCAGACCCACCTCGACATGGGCTACGTGCTCGCGGGCAGGGGGCTGGCCGGCAGGGCGGCCGAGTGCTACGAGGCCGCATGCGTGGCCGACCCAGAGTCCGTAGAGGCGCGGTTCAGGGCCGGAACCGCCCTAGAGGAGGCGGGGGACCACGGGAAGGCGGCGATGCGGTACGCAGAGGCCGCCAAGATGGACGCCGGCCTGTCAAGGCGGGCGGCCGCGGGCTGCGCGCAGTGCGGCAGGTCGCTGGCGGCCGCCGGGAGGCGCGCCGAGGCGGCGGCAGCGCTCGAGGCGGCCGTCGCGCTCGATCCGGAGCGATCCCTCGACTGCGCAAGGGCGCACGAAGAATGCGCCGAGGCCATGCGGGCCGCGGGAGGCGCCCAGTACGAGATGCCGCCGCAGGGGGCGGCCGGGGGCGGCGGGGCCGCCGGGCACTATGCGAGGGCGGTCGAACTGTACCAAAAGGCGGGCGGCGAGGACAGGGCCGAGGGGGCCCGCGGATGCGCCAGGTGCGGGCGGGAGCTTGGGAAGGAGGGAATGCTCGCGGATGCGGCCGCGTCCCTCGAGGCGGCCGCAGACATGGACCCCGCGCACTCGCTCGAGTGCGCCAGGGCGCACGAAGAGGCCGCCGGGGCCCTGCGGGACATGGCGGACGGGGGCGAGGCCGGGGCGGCGGAGGCGGCGGCGGAGGCGGCGGCGCGCCACTACAGGGAGGCTGCAAGGCGGTACGCGGGCCCCGAGGCGGCGATGCTGGCGGGCGGCGATGCTGGCGGGGGCGGAACAATCGGCGATGCGCGCGGCTGCGCCAGGTGCGGGCGGGCCCTCGCCGAGATGGGAAGGCTCGGGGATGCGGCCGCTGCCCTCGAGGCGGCAGCGCGCCTGGACCCCGCGCACTCGCTCGAGTGCGCCAGGGCGCACGAAGAGGCCGCCGGGGCCATGCGGGCCCGGGCGGGCGGCGACGGGGGCGGAAGGGCGGCCGAGCACTATGCAAAGTCCGTGTCGTGGTACCAGAGGCGCCGCGGCGGGGGGCAGGACGAGGCGGCAGAGGGATGCGCCAGGTGCGGGCGGGCCCTCGCAGAGATGGAAAGGCTCGGGGATGCGGCCGCGGCCCTCGAGGCGGCCGCGTGCCTGGACCCCGCCCACTCGCTCGAGTGCGCGCGGCTGCACAAGAAATGCGCCGCGGCGGCCAGTTCCAGGAGGGGCGGCGATGCGGGCGCGGCCGCCGCGCACTACAGGAAGGCGTCGGAATGGTACGGGACCGCACCGCGCGGAGGCGTGCCGGCGGGGGCTGCAGAGGCCGGCGCGCTCGGCCGCATCGAGTGCGGAAAGGCGCTCAGAGAGATGGGCAGGCTGGAGGATGCGGCCGAAGCGCTTGCAGGCGCGGCCGCCCTCGATCCCTCGCGCGCGCTCGAGTGCGCCCGCGCGTGCATCGGCATGGCGGGCAGGGCTAGCGCGGACGGGGGCGAGGGCCGCGGCGATCCCCAGGAAATCCTCCGCCTGGCCCTCGAGTGCTGCGCGGCGGGGTCAGCCGGCGGCGCGGGAGGCCCGGAGCTGCGGATGGCCGCGGCGGACGCGCTGCTAGGGCAGCGCAGGTACGCCGAGGCGGCCGCCGAGTACGGCCGGGCGTGCGCCGAGGACGGCTCGCTCCGCCCCGCGTGCGCCGCAGGGTGCATCAGGTGCGGCGACGGGCTGGCGGCCAGCTCGGGCACGGCCGAGGCGCTCGCGTGCATCCGGGGCGCGCAGGCTGCCGGAACCGTCGGGCCGGCCGAGCTCGAAGAGGCATGCGCAAGGTGGGGGCGCGCAATGTTCGACAACTCGCGGTACGCCGAGGCGGCAAAGTGCTTTGAGGCGGGCGCGGCCGCGGCGCCGGGCGTGGACGGGGCGGCGGGAGGGGGAATTGCATCCAGGCTCGGCCTTGCGGCCTCGCTCTCGATGGACGGCAGGCGCGGCGAGGCCGTCGCCGCCTACAGGGAGGCGCAGGCGCGGGCGGGCGGCGCATCCGGCGGGGCCGGCCACGCCGCGGCCCTGTCGGGCAGCGCGGGCGGCGGCGCGGCGCGCCTTGCCATAGCCGATGCGCTGCTCGAGTCGGGCGAGCGCGGCGAGGCCGAGCAGTGGTACGCCACGGCCAGGGCCGTCGGGACCGGCGCCGAGAGGTCGAGCGCGTACATTGGGATTGCAAGGTCGCTGCACGCGGGGTCCATGCACGCGGCGGCGCACGCCAGCCTCGCCATGGCGGCGGCCGCCGGCGGCCGGTCCGGCGGCCCGCCGGGAACGGGGCGGCTCTGCGCCGGCATCGGGGCCGGACTCGAGGCGGACGGAATGGACGAGCGGGCCGCCGAGTGCTATGAGATGGCCGCCGAGAGGGACGCCGGCATGGGGCCCGAGTGCGGGCGGGCGTGCATGCGGATCGGCAGGAGGCTCGAGGAGGGCGGGATGCGCGGCGCGGCCGTCAGGTGCTACGAGGCCGCGGCCCGCATGGTGGAGCGCAACCACGAAGCGCACTTTGCGGTGGCCGACGCCATGGCGGCGGACGGCAACTACAACAGGGCCGCGTGGTACTATGAGACGGCGGGCAGGCGCGGGGGCGACGCCGCCAGGGCCGGCGCGGGGGCGGCCGTGTGCAGGGCAAGCGACCTGTTCGAGCGCGCCCTCGACGAGGTCGACATGCCGACAAAGCGACAGCTGTACAGGGACGCCGAGACGGCGTACTCGGAGGCGGCGGGGCTGTCCCCGGGCGACCCGGGGCCGCTCACGGGGGCCGGCAGGGCGTGCCTCAAGCAAAGGGGCGGCGCCGACGACTTTGCAAAGGCCGAGGCTCACTTTGCCGGCGCGATGGCCCGCGGGCCGGGCCTGGTGGAGCCGTGCATGTATGCCGGAAAGGCCGTCAGAAAGCACGCGCAGGCGACGCGCGACGTGGCCCGCTACGCGGACGCGCTGCGGTACTATGACGAGGCCGCCGGGAGGCGGCCCGGCAGGGCCGTGGAGGCAAAGTACTGGAGGGGCGTGTGCATGCTCTGCGGCGGCGACGAGGCCGGCGCCAAAGAGTACCTGCGCGGCGTGCTCGACGAAGCGAGGCCCGAGGGCGGCGAAGAGCTGCACTTCCTCGGCAGGATATGCGACATTCTCGGGCGCCACGGCGAGGCGGCCGAGCACTACCTCGGGTCCCTCAGGGGCAGCGGCCTGTACTCGGCCGACTTTTACGAGAGGATCGACAGGGGCATGGTCCGCTCCGGCGCAGTGCCGGCGGCGGCAGGGGCCAGCTGGCAGCAGGGCGGAGGCAAAATTACAGCCGGCGGCGGCGGCGAGCCGCAGTACGTCTGCGACACGAACGTCGTCATCATGTACCTAAAGCGCCTGGCGCGCGAGACCGCATTTGAGAGCCCGATCGTGCCCATGTTCGAAAAGGGCATGTGCAGCGTACCGCAGGTGTGCTACAACGAGGCGTACGGGAACGTGGCCGGCAGCGAGCCGCTCTTTGGCATGCTCTCCGACGAGATCAGGCCGCTGTGCACCGTAATCAAGGGCCGCAACAGGATGGACGCGCGCATGCGGCGGGCCAGGGAGGCGTTCATGGCCGCGTGGCTGTACTCGGGCGAGGATGCGGTAAAGGAGTGGTGCCGGCGCGCCGACGAAAAGGCCGCCACCAAGGCGTCCAGGTACGCGGGCGGCCCGCCCTCGGGCAGGGACGTCCTGGTGCTCGCGACGGCCATTGACATGTACGTAAGGCAGCCGAGGCCGGCGAGCGTAAAGCTCGTGACGTGGGACGTGGACTTTGCCACCTTTGGCGACTGGATAAGGGCAGAGACGGGGGTGGAGGTGGTCAGGCCGGAAGACATGGGCGGCGAGCAGCCCCGCCGCCGGCCCTAGCAACGGCGCGCCTGCGGTACGAACTGGAAGCCGCTACGGGAATCGATCGGCGCGCGCGGCAGGGCCGCTATTCAGCGCGCGCCCTCTGCAGGCGGGCGGCCAGGCGCCGGGCCGCCACCGTCCCGACCACAGCCGGCGCGGCTACGTACATTGCGGCGTTGAGGGCAATGACGGCGGCGCCGAGTGCGAGGACGTGGGCATCCGAGCCGTCCTCGGCGAGCGCCATTATCGAGAGCGTCGAGAGCATGGGCGCCAGGATCAGCCTCGCGGCATCGCGGGCGGCCGCGTTCTCGCGCTCCAGGTCGGCCACGGCGGGGGCAAACGCATAGTACACGGAGTTGAAGGCGGCCATGAACGATGCGCCCGGCGCCGTGCTGAGGACCGTCCTGTCGCGGATCTCGCGGAGCGCCTGCACCTGCGGCGCAAGCTCGGTCCCGTGCGCGGCGGTAGCGATCAGGCAGGCTCCTCCATCGTCCTCGGCGGCAGCGGCGGCATCCTCGGCCGCGGCCGGCGGCTCCTCGGCGGCCGGCGCGGCGGGCTCTAGATCGTCGGCCGGCGCGGCGGGCTCCGGATCGTCGGCCGGCATTGGCGGCGGCTCCGGGATTGCATCCTGCTCGCCGGCCGGCGCGCTAGGCTCCGGCGCGGCGGGCTCCGGATCGGCTGGCTGCGGCTCCGGCTCCGGCATTGCCGGCTCGGCCTCGGCCGACGGCGCGGCGGGCTCCGGATCGGCCGCCCTGTCCGGCTGCGGCTCGTCCTCCGGCGCATCCCGCTCCGGATCGGCCGCCGGCGCGCTGTATGCAGTAAAGACTGCCTCGCCCGTGCACTGCCCGCCGGTCCGCACTGCCTCGGACGCCGTCGAGACCGCCCTGCCGTCTGCCAGCATGGCCCTGATCGACAGTATCGAGTCGTCGGGGAGCGGCGCCTCGTAGACGGTGCGGCCCGTCGGATGCGGCCCGTCGGCCCTTTGCGCTGCGACCGTGCCGTCGGACGACAGGACGCTGATTTCCGGGCCGATCCCCGCGTTGATCGTTATCCTGAGCGTCCCCTCGTTGCAGTCCCAGGCCGCCCCGTACAGGGTGATGGCCCCCGTGCCGCCGGTTACGAGGCGCCCGCCGCCTCCGCCGCCGCCTCCGCCGCCGCCTCCGCCGCCGCCGCCCCCACCTCCGCCGAAGAAGGTCCCCTGCGGGGCGGCGGGCGGCGGCTGGACGACCACGGGGGGCGGATCGGTGCGGCCGCCGGCGTCGGGCGGGGGCGGCGTCGGCATCGGCGTCGTGTCGATCCTAATGTCGCTCGAGCCGCCGAGGGAGGCGGCCGAGCCAGTATCCGGGAGCGACCGGTTGGCGCTGTTCATGCCGCTGGCCGCGTCCATGATCGTCCCGCCGCCGGTACGCAGGGCGTCCCTGCCGGCATAGTCTAGGTCGGCGGCAGCGTCGCCCTGCTGCACGGCGTACCGGAACGCCAGGCTGGCCGTGCCGTTGCCCCCCGCGTACGTGGCGTTGCGGTCGGTGTCGCCCGTCTCCAGCCCCAGCAGCGGCGATCCGCCCGCGACCGTCACGCCCTCGCTGAACGCGACGGTAATGTTGATCACGGAGCCCGCGCCGTACGTCCCGTCCGCGTCCGCCGACGTGACGTTCAGCACGTACGGCGTGGTCGTCGCCGTGCCGAACCGCGTCAGGTGATGCGTGTATATGGCCTTGTCGGATCCCGAGTCGAGCTGGCAGTCGCCCGATCCTCCTAGCTGGGCGCGCACCGCCGCCGTGTCGTCGGCGGCGCACTCGGTCGTAATCGGGACGATCCTGCCGTCGCTGTTGTTGACATAGTACGCCGACGCGCCGGCCTGCCCGGCGACCAGTATGCGGACGGGCGGGTCGAACCGCACGTGCGTCTCGTTGTCGCCGACCTCGATCACCCTGCCGAGAATCAGCGAAGACGCGTCCTCCACGCCGAGCGCCGCGGCGACGGCGGACGCGTTCGGCACCCATTCCGAGACGTACACCTCGAGCAGGCCGTCGGCGGGCACCGAGCTGGCGTTCGAGCCGGGCGGGATCGCCACCACCGCAAACGTCGTCCTTATCGTGACGCCCTCCGCCGGGAACGTCACCTCGTTGGCGGTCGCGTTCTGCGCGAGCGGCGCGTCGCCCAAGGCCGTGACGTTGATCGCCGCGCGCACCGTGTCGCCGGCGCCCGTGGCGTCGACCACGCGAACAAAGCTCCCCGGCGTAATCTCCACGACGGGCGCCTGGCCGGCGTGGCTCGACACGGCGTTCGCGGCGCCGGCCGCCCTTACGGGGATCGTGTCGTTTGCAAACGCATGCCTGGTGCGGTCGGGCGTGGCGCCCTCCAGGTCCGCATTGACGGCAATCTCGCCGGACTGCGTGGCATTCACACCGGCGCCGCCGAACGCGACGGTGTGCGTCGCGGTGCCCAGCCCCACCACCTCGGCGTCCGCGGCGGCGGCCAGGCCCCCCGGCCCCGTGACCGCGCCGTACACGGGGCCGGCGTGCCCCGCGGGCGCGCCGAGCGCCGCCGTGTAGTTGATCGTAATGGCGTTCGGCGCCGAAAACCAGGCGTCCGCCGAGGCGGCGGCAGGGTCGATCGTCCACAGCACGCCTGGCGTAAAGCGCGACGCGCCGGGGGCGTACCCGGGGTACTCGTTGTACCGTGCGTCGAGCGTGCCGCCCGCGTCGTTGCGCACTAGCACGCCCGTGTTGTTCTCGTGTACCGCATTGTCGTTAAACCTAATGTCCTGCCCGTCGGGGAAGCCGATCGCGTGGTTCGCCGCGCCGGGCCCCCACGTCGAGTTGTACGCGGCCCCGCGCACCTCGCACACGTCGCCGCAGACCGAGAACGCCCCGGCGCTCGACGAGATCGCGTTGCCGCTGGCGAGCACGTTGTCGGTCGGGCCGAGGGCGCCGCCGTCGCCCGGCTTGACTAGGATGGCCGCCTCGTGCGCGGCCGGCAGGCTGCCCGACACGCCCGACAGGTAGTCAAAGTCCGGCTCGGCGTTGGCCCCGGCGATCGTGTTGCCCGTGATCGAGACCCCGTCCGAGCCGCCGCCGACGACGATTGCGCTACCCGGCGTGCCCCGTATGTCGTTTCCGGCGACGGTCACGTTGCGGCCCTGCCCGATCTCTATTCCCGCGCCGCTCGTCGACGAGATCGTGTTCGACGAGATCGTCGCGTCGCGCACCTGCACCGACCCCGCGCTCTGCCCCGTGTGGATCGCCGCGCGGGGCTCGGCTGGCGCGGCCGAAGGGGCGCCGAGCAGCCCAATGCCCGAGAACGTGTTGTTTGTCACGGCAATGCCCTCGACGCGCCCGCCGCTGGCCCCGCCGATGTCGAGGCCGCCGGGGCACGTCCGGGTGAACTCGTTGTTGCGGATCGCGACGTCGGCGTCGACGCTGCTCCACGCGGACACCTCCATTACGTACTCGTGCACAATGCACTCGATGTCGCGGAACGCGAGGCCCTCCACGGCGGTGCTGCCGTCCCTCACGAGCAGGTGCGATGCGCCGGTGAACACGACGCCGCCCGGCTGCCCCGACGCGGACCTTATCGACAGCGAGTCCTCGCCGAGGCTCAGGTCCACGTCGTAGTAGGTTCCGTCCGGCACGACGACCGTCGAGCCCGGCACGGCCTCGTCGACGAGCAGCTCGGGTATGGACATTGGCTTTGGATCGATCGTGTACCCCTTGCCGCCCGTTGCCGGCACCACGTGGACGGGCCCGAACGCCAGGCCGCGCTCGGCCGTCCCGACGACGGCCGCCGAGCCGCCCCGCCCGCGCGCCGCGTCGCCGCCGCCGGCCGGCACCTCGGCGCTGCCGGCGATTGTACCCGCCGCCGCGTCGTACGCGACCAGCCCGAGACGCCTCCCGTCGTTGGGCATCGTGAGCGCGTACAGTATGCCCGACTCGGCGTCAAGCTCGATCCCGACCACGCCCCACTCGGCCTCCTCAAGGTGCCGGACGAACGCCGGCGCGGGGCTAGCCGCGGACACTGCGTACGACGAGAGCGTTCCGTTGAGCCAGGCCACGTACAGCCTGCCCCCGTCCTCGTCGAGGGCCATGTCGCCTGCCGCGAAGTTGACCGCGCCCCGGGCGACAATGGTCGGGTTTGCGCGTATGTCGAGCGAGCCCGCGCGCGTATAGTTGGGCGTAAACATGCCGTCCGCGCCGGTAAAGTTGAGCGCCATCAGGCCGTACGTCATGTCGAGCGTGCGGTCGTTGCCGTCGTCGCCGAGCGCGTACGCGGCCGTCGCGTACGCGATCCTAGCATCGGTGTCGACGGCCATTGCGCTGATCCGCGTCCCCTGCTCGTCGGTCATGTTGGCCGAAACGGGGGCGGACCGGCCGGCGGGCGCGCCGCCCGCGCCGAGCTCGACCGTCACGATGCCGTCCAGGGTCGCTACGTACAGCCTCCGCCCGTCGGCGTCGACCGCGAGCGCGTCGGTGGGGCGCGGGCTCGTCACGGAGCCGTCGCGGCCCGTCATCTCCAGGACGGTCCTGGCCGGCAGGAGCCCGCCGTCGCTGCCGTTGATCGTCCGTATGAAGACCTCGTCGTCGATCTTTGTCGCGTTCTTTAGGTACCACGCGTCCAGCCAGTCCGCCGTGCCGTTGACGTCGTGCGCAAGCACGTACGCCGTCCCGTCGCGCGCGTTGGCCGCGACGGCCAGTATGCGCGTGTCGCCGTCGTCGCCGATCCTGTGGGTCTGCACGGCGGAGAACCCGTCGCTCGCGTTCAGGACGGACACGACGGGCGCCGGTCCAGGCGCGGCGGCGGGCAGCGATCCCGGCGCGGAGACGTACAGCAGCCCCCGCGTCGCGTCCATCGCGGCAAGCCGGGCGCCGGCGCCGACCGCCTCGCGGTGGGCAATGTCGTGCGGGACCGGCGATCCGACTTCGCGCATGGCCCCGGCGCCGGCCTCCGACAGGGCCGGCGGCAGTCCGAACGCGCCGGTCGTCGGGTACGAGCACTTTGCCGGCGCGTCGCACGCGCCGTTGCCGGCCCCCCGCTCCCCGACCATGACCGCAATGCTCTTCGAGCCGGACAGCGAGGTGGCCGATCCCGGCTGCGGCAGGGTCAGGCTGGCGGGGTTGCGGGCCACGTCCGTAATCGTGCCGCCGTTGAGCCGGAGCGCGTTCTCGTCCACGTAGCCCAGGTCGCCCGACGCGTCGCCGTACGTCGGATAGTACGCGAACACGAGCGTGTCCGTGTCGTGGCCGCGCGCGTACACCGCATGCCGGTCGGCCTCGCCGGTCTCCAGGACAAGGGTCGGCACGCCGCCGCCCGTGCCGACGCGGACCGTCTCGTTGAAGGCGACGCGCACCTCGATGCGCTCGTTGATTCCGTACGTCCCGTTAGCCGACCGCGACGTCACGCCCGTCACGGCGGGCGCGCCCGTGTCCGGCACGCCGACGACGATGTCCTTCGAGCCGGCCAGCGAGCCGGCCGATCCCAGAGCGGGCAGGGCCAGGTCGGCGGCCGTCCCCGTGTTCAGGTCGGCTATGCTGCCGCCGGCGGCGATCGCCAGCGACGTCGTATTGGCATAGTCGAGGTCCGGCGAGCTGTCCCCGGCGGCGACCGTGTAGTTGAACACCAGGACGGACGCGTCGTGGCCCGTCATGTCTAGGGCCCTGTCCATGTGGCCCGCGTCTATCGTCAGGGTCGGCGTCCCCGACACGGAGACCGGCTTTGTGAATGCGGCCCTTATGTCGATCGACTGGCCGGCGACGTAGCCGGTGCTGTCGCTCTTCGACGTGACGCGCAGGACGGACGGCGCCGCCGGATCGTCGGGGGCCAGCGTGAAGAGCGGCTCGTACAGGACGCCGCCGGCCGGATGCTGCCCCGACGCGGGCGTCCCTGCCACGAACCGGTCCGCGGCCGGCTCGTACCCCGGGTAGTAGTTGTACCGGGCGTCCAGCCCGCCGCGCGCTCCGTTCTCGACGAGGCGGTCCCCGTTGCCCGCGCCGACCGTATTCCAGTTGAACCGTATGTCCTGGTTGGCGGGGCCGACGAGCGAGTTGACTTCGCTTCCCCATGCCGTCGCGTAGCCAGAGCCGCTGCCCCCGCAGACGGTGGCGCACACGGAAAACGCGCCGCCGCTGCGCAGCACGGTGTTGCCCGTCACGTTGACGTTTTCCGTGGGGCCGCCGCTGTCGCTGTCGGGCACCACCAGTATGGCCGCATCCTGCGTCAGGTTGGCGCTTCCCTCGACGCCTCGCAGAAAGTCGTGGTTGGGTGCGTACGATGCGTTCGTTATCGAGTTGCCCCGCACCTCGACGCCGTCCGATCCTTCCCTTATCCGGACCGCGCTGTGCGCAATCTCCATGAACTCGTTGCCCGACACGGTCAGGTTGCTGGCCTGGATGGCGTCGACTGCAATGCCGGCCACCCTCTCGAACGTGTTGGACGATATCTCCGCGTCCACCGTCTGCACAGCGCCCGAGTACGCCCCCGTCCTTATCGCATGGCGCGGCTCGTCGGGCACTCCGTCGTAGTGCCGCGCGTTGTACCCGATGTCCCTAAACGTATTGTTGGATATCACGACGTCCGACGCGCTGCCGCTGCCGCTGCCGACAAAGCCGCCGAGCTGTATTCCGCCGTAGCAGGTGCCCTCGAACCTATTGTCGGCGACGGTTATGTTGCTGTCGTGCGTGCGGTGCACGCCCACGTTGACGACGTACTCGGAGAGGTAGCCGTTGGACCGGTCCACGCCCTCCACTTTGTCGTGGCAGGTGGTGTCGGCGAACACGATTCCGCGCACGGCCACGTCGCTGTTGCGTATGAGGATGTGCGACGCCCCCGTGAGCACGACTCCGCCCGGCATGCCCGACTCGGAGCGTATCGTCATGGCCTTTTCCGTGCCGCCCGCCTTCGTCGACAGGTAGACGTCGCGGTATGTTCCGTCGGGGATGACGACCTCCCCGCCGTCGGCGACCTCCCTTGCCAGGCGCTCGGGCAGCGACTCTGGCCTCGGGTCGATCACCGTCAGCCGCGGGCCGGACTGCCCGAGCGCATAGACGATTCCGCTGTCAAGGTCGGCGGCGTCCATGCCCGCCGGCACGGCCGCCGATGCGGCGACGGCGTCGATCGCGGCCGTGCTGCCGGTGTACTCCGGCCGGTCCAGGACGGCCATCCGCTCCCCGTCGGCCGTGCGGTACACGCCGACGCCCACGCTCGTCACCAAGTACAAGAGGCCGCGCCTCTCGTCCAGGGCCAGGTTCTGGAGGTTGCCACTCGATCCCAGCAGCCGGCCGCCGTACGTCGGCAGTCCCGTGTCGCCGCTGGTGCGGTTCTTCAGGTCGTACCACGCCAGCGTCTTGTTCCCGAACAGGACGAACAGCTTGTCGTTGCGGTCGTCGAGGACCATGTCGTCGGCGTAGACGGCCCTGCCGGCGGCGGTGTTCGGAAGCACATACCCCTGCCAGTAACCGGTAGCAACGCCATCGAGTCCCGTGGTGTTGAAAACTAGGCGGTCGACTGCCGTGTAGTTGGGGTTGAACCGGCCGTTGCCGTCGTCAAACCTCAGGGTGCTCAGCGCCGCCTTCCAGCCGCCGCTGTAGTACGCGACCGTAGCGTATGCGGTGGTGTTCTCGGCCGTCGAATTGAGGGCCATGGACGGCACGTAGAATCCTTGCTGTGAGCTGCGCCAAGCGCCATTTTCAAAACCGTGCGGCAGGATGGTGGGCGGCGTGGCGGACATGTTGACCACGATAATACCGTGCGTGTGAACAGCAGCGTTCACACCCGTCGTGATGTACACCAAGCCGCGCTCGGAATCGACATGCAGGTCGTCGGGGACGGGGGTCGTAGTGCCAGCCGGATAAAGGGCGTTTACGCCCGTCAGTGTAATGTTGCTCACCGACCCGCTGGCGTTCATCGTGGACAAGTACGCCTGGCTCCCATGCGTCTGCACCGCGTACAGGTCGCCCGTCTTTGTGTTGACCGCCATGTCCTCGACGAGGTTGCCGCTGACGCCAGGAAACTTTCCGACGTGCAGCAGTGGGTACCGCGGGTCGCTTGCATTGTACGCCGCCACCGTGCTGTCGTAGGCGACGTACACCCTGTTGTTGACGGGGTCAACCGCGATCGCCCTCGCGCCGCCCGTCTCCACGATTTCGGGCATTTCCACGACAGGCGTGTCGGTAAAGCGGAATATGCAGTCTGTCGGATCGGGCTCGCAGACTCCGTTGTCGTACTGCTGCGCGTGCGCGGCGGGGGCGAGCTCAAGCTCCAAGAAAGGCATGCCGGCAAGCGCGGCAACGGCAACAACAGCTACGGCGGCAAACGGGAGGACTACAGGGGCGATGCTTGCGGCTTTACTGGGGGTTTCGACCCCCCCCCCCGAGGCATGGCGGCGCCGAATAGGGGCGGTATATGAAGTGTTCGCCCCCCCCCCCCCCCGAGCACAACTTGACCGTCTAGCCAATGAAAGATGCCTTGCCGCAGGGTGGACGGGGGCAAGGATTTGCATCATTGCAGCTTTTTAGCGGCCCCTTTCCCGCGGGCACCGGGGGCGGTGTTGCCGCCTGGCCTACCGCACAACTCCAAATGCCGGAGAATTCACAACAAAAGGCCCCAAAACTGCAATATTCTTGCACATGTACGCGCCCAGCCCAAAAATTGCACGGCGGCCGGCGCTGCGCAGCAGGGACCGCCGCTGTAACCGGTTAATAGAAGACGCGCAGCCGCGCCGGGCATGGGGCGCGCGCCCGGCCTGGCCATGCTCGCGTTCGCGGCCGCGGCCGCCGCGGCCGCCTGCGCTGCGGGTGCCGCCGGGGCCGACCACACGCACGGCCCGCAGGCCGGCGGCGGCGGCCTCCCCTCAAAGGCCGTCGAGAACAGCGTCCCGTACGTCGGAGGTGGCACGTCGACGGTAGGGGGAGGGGGCGGGAGGGGAATCACGGTGGCCGTCATCGACACGGGCGTCGACTCGTTCCACCCCGACTTTGCGGGCGGCGGTGCAGCGGGCGGCTCGAGGGTGGTCGGGTCCCGCAACCTGCTCGGCGCGGGGCCCGCATTCGACGCCGACGGCCACGGCACGGGCGTGGCCGGAGTCATAGCGGCGGGAGGGGCCCTGCGCGGCATGGCCCCGCTCTCCGAGATCGTGTCGTACAAGGTCTCCGGCGACGGCCTGTCGGTCTCGCCGGACCTCATCATACGCGCCGTCAGGGGGGCGGTCGCCGACGGCGCCGACGTGGTCAACATCAGCCTCGGCGTCAACCGGACCAACGAGGACATCGACGCCGAGGTCAACCGCGCCGTCGCAAGCGGCGTCGTCGTCGTCGCCGCGGCGGGGAACGACGGCCCGGGCGCGGGCACCATTGGAAGCCCGGGCAGAAACCCCAACGTGATCACCGTCGGGGCCACGTACAACAACGTGACGGCCGGCCTGGTCGCCGCGGTCGAGCACGGCGGCTCGACGTACGGCGCCGTCCCGATGGTCGGCGCGCCCGAGCCTGAAGAGCCAGTCGCCGGGCGCATCGTGTTCGCCGGCCACGCCACCGCGGCCGACATGGCGCGGGCCGGCGAAGAGGCCGCCGGCTCGATCGTGCTCGCCGAGCGCGGCGGCGGGGGCGAGGGCGGCGCGCTCGTGTACTTTTCGGACAAGGAGCGCAACGCGGCCGCGGCCGGCGCGGCCGCGCTCGTCGTGTACAACGACGAGCCGGGCATGTTCTTCGGCGAGCTCGTGCACGAGCACAACCCCGGGGGGTACGCGCCGTCCATCCCGACCGTCTCGATGTCGAGGGAGGACGGGCTCGAGCTCCGCGCGGCCGCGGAGGAGGGCGGGGAGGAGGGCGCCGTCCTCGAGGTGCGAAAGAGCCCCGACTTTGTGGCGGGGTTCAGCTCGCGGGGACCCGTCTCCCCGTTCTACCCAAAGCCGGACCTCGTCGCGCCCGGCGTCTTTGTCAACACGACGCTCAACGGCGGCGGGTACAACGTGTCGAGCGGGACGAGCTTTGCCGCGCCGCACGTGGCCGGCGCGGCCGCCCTGCTGCTCGAGAGGCGCCCCGGCCTGGAGCCGGCGGCGGTAAAGTCGATCCTCGTGACGACCGCGGACGCGGTCGCCGGCGCCGAGGGCCCGCCGAGGGTCATGTCCGGCGCCGATGCGGCCGGCGCCGGAAGGCTCAACGTCACAAGGGCCCTTGCGGCCGACATCGTATTCGACCCGCCCCTGCTCGACCTGGACGTGTCGCCGGCGCGGCCGTCCGGCTCGGCGTCGATCGGCGTGGCCAGGCTCGGCGGCGGAGAGGTCGGCCCCCTCGGCGTCTCGGCGACCCTGCCGCGCGGCCTGTCCGGGTCCCACTCGGTCGAGTACGACGGGCGGGGAGGGGCGACCGTCACGCTCGAGGCGTCGCTCGGCGGCGAAGGGGGGGAGGATGCGGCGGGGGGCCAGGGGGCGCGCACGCTGGCCGGATCGCTGGCCGTCTCCGGCGGGGGCGTCTCGTACGCCGTGCCCGTCATGGTCAGGGTCTCGAACGGGTCGATCGCGGCGGCCGAGGTGCCCGGGGGCGGAAGCGGCTGGGGCGGCTGGATCGGGCTTGAAAATGGCGGCACGGGGGGCGCCGTCGAGGTCAGCGTCGAGTCGCCCGACGCCTGGTCGTATGCCAGGGTGACCGTGACCGACCCGCGCAGCGGCGCGCAGTACCACGGCTCGTCAAGGCCTGGCGAGCCGGCGCTCGTCGAGGTGGGGCGCAACGGCACGCACTGGATCGAGGCGAGCATACTGGTCGGGGGGCGGCCCGGGGGCCCCGTGGCGGAGGCGTTCGGCAAGGTAGACGTGGAGGGGGCGGCCGCGGGGCGGGCGGCCGGCGGCATCCCCGACAGCGCAGCGGCGCCCTGGCCGCGCCTGCCTGAGGGGCAGGCGGCCATCGTGGCCGCGGCCGCCGTGGCCGTGGCGTCCGCCGGCGCGGCCGCCGCAGCGCTGGCCAGGCGGCAGGAGGCACCGCCTCCTCCACCTCCGCCGCCGCTACGCGTGCCCCCTCCCTCTTCGCCCCCGCCCGACAGGGCATTCGCAGGGGAGCGGCCGCCAGAGGATCGGGCTGGCGCGCGGCCCTAGGCAGAGCCAGGCCGCGGCCCGGCCTCCCGTATGTCCGCCGGCGCGTCCCTGAACTTTGCAAAGTTGTCGGCGAACATGCGCGCAAGGCGGCGCGCCGACTCGTCGTATGCGGCCTTGTCGCCCCACGTGTTGCGCGGGTCGAGTATCTCGGTCGGCACGCCGGGGCACGACACGGGCACGTCGAGGTTGAACAGCTCGTCGCGGCGGCAGGCGGCCCCGTCGAGCCCGCCGCCGATCGCCGCCGAGACCATGGCGCGGCTGTGGCCGATGCGCATGCGCCGGCCCACCCCGTACGGCCCGCCTGACCACCCCGTGTTGACAAGGTACACGCGCGTGCCGTGCCGGTCGATCCTCTCGCCGAGCATCCGGGCGTACTCGTCCGCAGGGCGCGGCATGAACGGCGCCCCAAAGCACTCGGAAAAGGCCGCCCGCGGCTCCTTTATGCCGCGCTCGGTCCCGGCGAGCTTGCTCGTGTACCCCGACATGAAGTGGTACATGGCCCCGCTGCGCGTGAGCCGCGAGAGAGGCGGCAGCACGCCTAGCGCGTCGGCCGTCAGGAACACGATCACCCGCGGGTGGCCGCCTACGCTCGGCGAGACCGCCCCCGGTATGTAGTCGAGCGGGTACGCGGCCCTAGTGTTCTCGGTGAGGCTGCCGTCCCCGTAGTCCGGCGCGCGCGACGGGCCGGCGAGCACGACGTTCTCGAGGACCGCGCCCGGCCGGATGGCGTCCCATATCTGGGGCTCGGCATCCCTGCTCAGGTTTATGCACTTTGCATAGCAGCCGCCCTCAAAGTTGAACACGCCGTCGTCCGACCAGCCGTGCTCGTCGTCGCCGACGAGCCTCCTGCCCGGGTCGGCCGACAGGGACGTCTTGCCCGTGCCCGACAGGCCAAAGAACAGCGCCGTGTCGCCGCCATCCCCCGTGTTCGCCGAGCAGTGCATCGGGAATATCCCCCTCGCGGGCAGCACGTAGTTCATGACCGTGAACATTGACTTTTTGATCTCGCCGGCGTAGCGGGTGCCGCCGATCAGGACCGTCTTGCGCGTGAGGTCTATCGCTATGAGGACGTTCGAGCTGGTCCCGTCCGACGCGGGGTCGGCATCGAAGTCGTTGAGGCACAGGACGGTGAACTCGGGGTCGTGCGAGGCGAGCTCGGCGGCCGTCGGCCGTATGAACATCTGCCGGGCAAACAGCGACTGCCATGCTCGGTCGCCGAGGACCCTGATGGGCAGGCGGCTGGACGGGTCGGCGCCGACAAAGCCGTCGAACGCGAACAGCTCGGGCGCGGCGCGCGCGGCGGCCTTCATCTTTTCCAGTATCCGCGCGAACCGGTCGGGCGCGAACGGGCGGTTGATCTTTCCCCAGTCCACGGTGCCGTGCGTCGTCTCGTCGTCGACGATGAACCGGTCGTCCGGCGAGCGCCCCGTGTAGCGCCCGGTCCGCACGGACAGCGAGCCCGTGCTCGCTATCGTCCCCTCGCCGCGCGCGACGGCCATTCGCGCCAGCTCGTCGGGGTGCAGGTTGCGGCGGACCCTTACGGGATCGAGTCCAAACGACCGAATCTGCGCCTCGAATCCGCCGGCGGGCGGGGGCGCGGCCGCGGCGTCGTCCCCCACGCTCAAGGCGGTTCCCCGGCCCGGAGGGTGGCCCGCGGCGTGCTGTGCGGCATTGGCAGGCCCGGCCGCCCGGGGGCGGCTTATTATCCCTTGCCGGCGGCAGGGCGCGCATGGCAGGCGGGCGGGAGGGCGCAGCCTTTCACGGTGCGACGCCCCGCTACGCCCGCCCTACGGGCGTGCCACAGGGGAAGGCGCCGGCCGCGGCGGCCGCACCAGGGGCTCGCCGCGGCAGGGCGCGGCCGCGGGCCTGCCCCCTCCCCCCTGCATGCCCCGCCGTAAAGGGCGGCGGAGGCGCGGCGGGCGCGCCCGGCCAGCCTGCCGCCGGCGCATTCTGCGCATGCGTTCGCGCCCAGGCCACCCGCCCCTTCCCCGCCAAGTCGAGGCGCCGCGGCGCGACCGGCTTGGAAGAGGCGGACAGAGTTCCGCTGTTTGGGGTGGATCCGGCACCGCGCGGGAGGACGGCCAGGCAAAAGCACTTATGAAACCCCTGTGGCGAGCAGGCAGAGGCTTGTGCAGGCCATGCAGTGCTCCCCGTCCAGCGTTTCGCTACTCGCCCCGCCGAGATCTGGAGAAGCCGGCGGGTTCGGCGGCGCAGCCACCCAACTTCCCAGACGCCCGCCCCTCCCCGTCCTCCCCGCCTCGCCGTTAGACGGAGGCGATCCGCAGTGAGGGCCGTAGAGCAGCTGATCATACTGTTGCTCGGATCGTCACCGGGCCCCATCCCGTCTGCGGAGCACCTGCAAAAAGAGGCATTCATTCTTTCTCAAGTAAACCCCAAGCTTGCCCCCCTCCTCCGGTTCGAGGCACACCACAGGGGGCCGTACTCGGCTCGCCTCCAGGAAGTTTCGCAAGATCCACTATACCACGAGCACGAGTATGCGATCAATGCGGGCGGGAGTATGGAACTGACGGCCGCGGGCAAGAAAAAATACGACGAGATTGTCTCCAGTAGCGGCGCACAGGAGATGTACGACGACTTGGTCATCGCCGCCAACCTGATCAGGCACATGTACGATCGGCTAACGGTAGACGAACTGCTGTTCCTCATTTGCGACAAGTACCCTGAATACACCAGCAAGTCGGGCGTGCGCGACAAATACAAGGACCCGGACACACGGCGCAGGCTGGCCACATCGCTTGTAAAGAAGGAGATTATAACCAGGGGGCGGTTCAAGGAGCTGCTTGCCGACGCTTAGGAGCGCCCTGACTGCCGGCAGCTCATTCTGCGCGTTCGCCCCCCCCCCCCCCCCGGCGGTGCAGGGCAGCCGGCATGGCCGCCTGCGACAGCCGCCAGCCAGACGGCGGCTTTTTCAGACTGCCCCCGGCTGTGCCGAACACGCAGGCAGGGAGAGCTGCGCGGCAGGGAGAGTCGCTTTCAAGGCGCCTGCAGCGTGGTTGTCGGGAGGGCGGGGCGGGAGGTCTTGTGCAGCGCATCTAAAGCATCAAGCGCGCTGCCTGCGGAGGGCGCCTTCCGGCCCGGCGCGGCGTCCCGCACTCGGGGTTGCCAGCCTGCCACCGGCGCGAAGACGGGGCGAAAAACGCCCCCTCTTCTACGCCCCTCCTCCCCCCTCCGTAGCCCCAGCCATTGCCCCTGCGCGCCCGCCTGCCGCCAGGTCCGCCGCTCCAAGGCCGCCGCAAAAGCGCCGGCAGCCTCCCCGGATTCCGGCCGCCCCGAGCCGGCCAGCGCCGCGGGGCAGCGCGCGGCCCGGCCCCCGGCGCCCTACACCTCGAGTGAGTCGAGGAGCGCCGAGACGTCGGTCGTCGGCCGGCCCTGCCGCTCGATGCGCTGCAGCGCCGGCGGATTCTCCTCGTAGTTGGGTATCTTGTCGGCGATGCGGCCGGCGTACGGCGTGACCAGCTCGTTGCGGTAGAACACGCCGATCGGTATGCGGTCGCCCCACTCGAGCGACTTTGTCAGGGCCTGGCCCAGGCGCTCGTTGATCTCGGACTCTTCGCTGTAGTGGACGACGGGGTCGTACCCCGTGTCCTCGAGCTTGTATATGCGCGCGTGGCGCTCGGCGGCGGCGCGCCGCTCCCCCTCCTCGCCGCCCGCCGCCAGGTCCTTGCCGGCGTACCAGTCGCGAGTGTTGATGTCGTTGTACGTGGGGCACGGCTGCAGCACGTCGAGGAACGCTAGCCCCTTGTGCCCAATGGCCGCCTTTATGAGGTCCTTTAGGTGGCGCACGTCGTACGAGTACCCCCGCGCGACGAACGTAAAGCCGCTCGCAACGGCCAGCCCGATCGGGTTGACGTTGTAGTTGGTGTTCGGCGCCGGCAGCGACTTTGTCTTTTCGCCGAGCTTTAGCGTCGGCGAGGCCTGCCCCTTTGTCAGGCCGTACACGCCGTTGTCGAATATGATGTACGTCATGTCGACGTTGCGGCGGCCGGCGGCGACGAAGTGGCCCGCCCCGATCCCCAGCCCGTCGCCGTCGCCGCCGGCGGCCACCACGGTGAGGCCGGGGTTTGCCAGCTTTGCGCCCTGCGCGAACGTCAGCACCCTGCCGTGCAGCGTGTGCACGCCGTACACGTTGACGTAGTGGGACGTCTTGCCCGAGCAGCCTATCCCGGAGAACAGGGCCGCCCGGTGGCGCGGCACGCCGAGCTCGGCTAGCGCCATCTGTATGGCGTTGACGATCCCAAAGTCGCCGCAGCCCGGGCACCAGTCGTTGTGCACGCCGGTCTTGTAGTCGGCGAGCCGGCCGCTAGGCGCCGTGCGTGAGCACCTCCCTCTTTTCGGCCTTGCCCGACAGTATCCGGCTGAGCGCGCCGTGCACCTCGGTGCACGTCATGGCCCGCCCCGTGTACTTTAGCACGTAGTGGTCCGGCTCGATCCCCGCATGCATCCGCAGCAGCTGCCCGAGCTGCGCCGTCTGGTTGGCCTCGACGTCGATGACGACCCTGGCGTCGCGCAGCAGGAACCGGATGTAGTCCACGGGGAACGGGCTGAGGAGCTTGACCTGGACGAACCCGACCTCCTTGCCCTCGGCGCGGAGCATCTCGACGGCGTCCAGGACGGCCCCCTTGGCCGACCCCCAGCTGACGACGGTGTGCTCGCGGACCCCGTGCGAGACGGCCTGCTCTACGTCGGGTATCTCGCGGAGCATGCGGGGGAGCTTGCCGGCGCGCTTGTCCATCATGTTTACGCGCACCACGGGGTCCTCGGTAATGTGCCCGTACTCGTCGCTCTCGTCGCCGGTGTTCCAGAATACGCCGTTCTCGAGGCCCAGGACGGAGCGCGGCGAGACGCAGTCGTCCGTGTACGCGAACCGGCGGTAGTCGGCGCCCTCCTCGACGCGCTCGAGCAGCTTGCCGCGGCCGATCTCGACCCTCGACGGGTCGAACCGGGGGCACGTCACGACCGAGCTCGCGATGAGCTTGTCCATCATGTGTATGACGGGAACCTGGTACGCGTCGGCGTAGTTGAAGCACCTGCCCGTGTCGTAAAAGCTCTCCTCTACGTCGCCGGACGCGTACACTATCCGGGGGAACTCGCCGTGGCCCGCGTGCACGGCGAACAGGAGGTCGTCCTGGCCGTGACGCGTCGGCAGCCCGGTCGACGGCCCGCTGCGCTGGTACATCGTCACGACGATCGGCACCTCGTTGATGCCGGCCCAGCCGAGCGCCTCGGCCATGAGCGAAAAGCCCGGCCCCGACGTGCACGTGGAGGAGCGGGCGCCGGCGACGGCCCCCCCGATCGTCATTCCCATCGCGCATATCTCGTCCTCGCTCTGCACGACGAGCGTCGATCCCGGCCGGTCGCCCTCGACGGCGAGCACCTCGTTCGTCTCCAGGTAGACGCTCTCGTCGGACGCCGGCGTTATCGGGTAGTACGGCTGGAAGCGGCAGCCGCACACCATCTTGCCGATCGCCGTGCCCTGGAACCCCTGCACGAGCATCGTATGCGGGCGCTTTTCGATGCGCGGCAGCGAGTGGTCCAGGTCGGTAAACTCGGTGCCGCGGGCGTACGCCAGCCGGGCCGCATGCTTGTTGAGCTCGGCGACCTTTGGCTTTTTCGAGAATATCGAGTCGACGGCCTCTAGCAGCGGGTCGGTCGGCATGCTCAGGACGCCGAGCGAGAGCGACACGCCGAGCACGTTGAAGAGGCGCTTCATGCCCTTCAGCCTCGGGTTGTCCTCCTCGGACGCGAGCCTCTCGAGCAGCGAGCTGAACGAGACGGGGAACACGTGGGCGCCGCGCTCCGTGGCCACCTCCAGTATGCCCGCCACCGTGTTCGGCTTGCCCATCTCGGCGAGGTGCGCCTCGAGCCTTGAGCGGAACGGCGCGTCGAGCGTCTTTACGTCGTCGGTCGCGACCCCGTCCAGGTCCGAGTCGTACAGGACGGCGCACTTGTCGGCGACGTCCTCGGCGTGGCGGAATATCGTCTCGGCGTCGTACGACACGAGCAGGTCTATGCCGTTGACGTTAGAGCGCACCTCCCTGTCCGAGACGCGCACGACAAAGTAGCTGTGCTCGCCCTTTATGTTCGAGTAGAACTCGCGCTTGCCAAAGACGTTGTACCCCAGCCGGGCGCACACGCGCGAGAATATGTTGGCCGCCGACTCGACGCCGCTGCCCTGCGGCCCGCCGATCAGCCAGGACACGTCGGCCGCCATGCGCCGGGCGTGTCGGCAGCTGCGTTAAGAAGCTTTGGAGCGCGCCGCGGCCGCCGCCGCGCCGGCAGGCCGACGCTACCCCCCGGTCGCCGCGTCGCCGAGGGCGCACTCGCACTCGTCGCGCTCGCCGCAAAACGCACAGACGCACTGGCAGTTCTCGAGCGGGTTGCCGCACTCGACGCAGATGGCAAAGTCGTCCTCGTCCGTGATCACGTCAGGGCCGCGGGTGCATGCTATAAATGGCTTGCCGCGGCCCCGCGTCGCAGCGCGGGGCGCGCGTGCGGGGGGAGTGCCAGGAATGGGAAAGAGCAGGGACAATGTGCTGGTCACCGGCAGGATGCACGGCTTTGCGGTCGACGACCTGCGGAGGCGCTACGACGTCGACTCGTACGGCGGCATTCCGCCCATGCCGAGGGGCGAGCTCGCCTCGCGCGCGGCCGAGGCCGACGCGATAGTGTGCTTTCCGTACGACCGCATCGACGCCGAGGTCATCGACGGGGCGCCGCGCCTGAGGGCCATTGCGACGTTCAGCGTCGGGTACGACCATATCGACGTCGGGGCGGCGGCGCGGCGCGGCATCGCCGTCGGGTACACGCCCGACGTCCTGACCGAGGCCACGGCCGACCTGACCATGGCCCTCGTCCTGGACGCCGCAAGGAGGGTGAGCGAGGGCGACCGCATCATACGGTCGGGCGGGTGGACGCACATCTACCGGGCCGACGAGTACGTCGGCGCGGAGCTGCGCGGCGCGACCCTCGGCGTGGTCGGCCTGGGAAGGATAGGCGGGCAGGTGGCGAGGAGGGCCGAGGCGTTCGGCATGCGCATCCTGTACTACAACGGCGGCGGCGGCGGCGGCGGCGGTCGCCCGGCGCCGCAGGGCGCCCGCAGCGGCTGGGCGGCCGCGGCGGGCCTGGACGACCTCCTCGGCAGGTCGGACATTGTCACGATCCACGCGCCGCTCAACGCGGGGACCGAGGGCATGATCGACCTTGCCAGGCTGCGCCGAATGAAGCCGACCGCGATCCTCGTCAACACGGCGCGCGGCCGCATCGTCAGGGAGGCCGACCTCGCAAGGGCCCTCGGCGAGAAGGCGATCGCCGGCGCCGCCCTCGACGTGTTCGAGTCCGAGCCGCTTCCGGCGTCGAGCCCGCTCGCCTCGATGCCCAACGTCGTGCTCGCCCCGCACATCGGCAGCTCGACGGACCGCACGCGCGCCGAGATGGCGCGCCTCACGGTGCGCAACGTCGACGCCGCCCTGGGAGGCGGCGCGCCCGTCTGCCCCGTCCCCGGCAGCTAGCGGAACAAGAGGTCGATCACGCCGCGCGCGCCTGGCCGGCGCCGCGTCGACTCCATCCCGCCGGCGCCTCGCACGGTCGGGGTCGGCCGCTCGGGGAATATCCCCTGCGGGCGGTACAGGAGCACGACGAGCATGATCGCGCCGAGGAGCAGAAAGTCGAGCCACACGACGTCGAACGGGACGAACCCCTCGAACGAGTCCTTGAAGAATATGATGACCTTGCGGATGGCCACGAAGATGAACGTGCCGACCAGTATGCCCTTGTTGTTGGCCAGGCCGCCGATCAGGATCATCAGGAACGGCCAGAACGTCCAGCTCGCCCGGTCGTACGCGACCGCTATCGTGCCGCCCGTGTAGAACGCGTACAGCGCGCCGCCGATGGCGGCGAGCGCCGCCGAGACCATGATCGCCCTCATGCGTATGCGGGCCGTGTCCTTGCCGAGGGCCGCGGCGGCCGTCTCGTTGTCGCGCACCGCGCGGAGCAGGCGGCCGAGCGGCGAGCGCACGAGCCGCTCGCTGTACACGAACACCGCCGCCGCGGTCAGGACCAGGCCGAGCGTCGCGAACGGAAACCGCATCTCGTCGGGCAGGAACGAGAGCGGGTCGGGCACCCCGACGCCGAGCGTGCCGCCGACGAGCGGCGTAAAGTTGTTGCCGACGATGCGGATGCTCTCGCCGAACGCGAGCAGCGTTATGGCCAGGTAGTCGCCGCGCAGCCGTATGGCGGGGTACGACGTGACCAGGCCGAGGCCGGCGCCGACGGCCGCCGCCATGCCGAGCGTCGCAAAGAACACGGCGAACCCGATCCCCGTGTTGTCGGCAAGCCACGCGTTGATCTGCGGCACCATGGCCAGGTTGTCGGCCACGTAGTCGCCGTCTATGCCGGCCGCCGACGCGATGATCCTGCCCGGTATGGCCGCGGCCACGAACGCGCCGGCGCCGACGGCGAGCACCTTGCCAAAGTTCGGGATTCCCGCGTACCCGAACTCGAGGTTGAGGCTGAGGTTGACGATGACGTACACGGAGAATATCGCGAGCAGGTCGACGAAGAATACGAACTCGGATCCGCCGGCCATCAGTCGTCGCCCCTCCCCCCGCGCCGCGGGCCGCCGCCGCCTTTGCCGCCGCCTTCGCCTCCGCGGCGGCGCCCGCGGCGGGCCAGCGCCGCCGCGAGCCGGCGCCAGTCGACGCCGGCCAGGCCGCGCGGCGCTATCATCAGCGTCGCCCCGATGAACGCGAGCGGTATGAGCGGCCGGTACGCTATGAGCCACGAGCCGAGCTCGCCGGCCAGGAAGCGCGTGCCGAGCACCTCGGAGAGCCCGACGAGTATGCCGCCGGCTATGGCCCCGTATATGCTCATGAAGCCACCGACGATGCTAGCGGCGAACACGCTCGGTATGAGCAGCGGGCCGAGGTTGGGGTCGCCCTGGAACCACAGCGACATGAGGGCGCCTGCCACGCCGGCCACGCCGCCGCCGAGCATCCACGCCACGCCGTACACGAGCTTTACGTTGATGCCCACCGTGCCGGCAAGGTCCTCGTTCTCGGTCGACGCCCTCATCGCAATGCCGAACTTTGTCCTCTTGAGCACGAGGTGGAGCACTATCATCAGGGCCGCTATCGCGGCGGGCGCGGCGATGACGATCAGGGGCATCCCCGACACCTGCGCGTCGTAGCTGCGCAGCGAGAACTCACGCGAGACGATGTGGTACGACCTCGACAGGTAGTCGGCGGCTATGTTGATGATCGCGATTATGATCAGGTCGAACGCGAGCGTCGAGATCATGAGTATGGCCTGGGTCGCCTTCTTCCTGATGAGCGGCTTTAGGATGAACGTGTACAGGGACACGGCGGCCGCGCCGGAGAGCAGGAACGAGACGGGGATTGCCAGGTACGGCGTCGTCTCCCACACGTGGATCGCCGAGAGTGACACGTACACGCCGATGGTCGCAAACGATGCGTGCGCAAAGTTGGGCACGCGCGTAGTCAGGTACGTGAGCGTCAGCCCCAGGCTGAGCAGCGCAAGGAGGCTTGCAAATATGACGGCGTCCGAGAATATCGGGTCGATCTGCAACTATGCCACCGGCCCCGCCCCGCGCACGGAACCGTCGGGCGGGCGGGCGCCCGGGGCACAGCCGCCCCCGCTGCCGCCGCCGGTACAGGCGGCCTGACCAGGCCTCCGCGGCAGCCCGAGCGCGCCGCACAGCCGCAGTGCCGCCGCTGCCGCTCTTGCCGCCGGTGCAGGCGGCCGATCCAAGTCAGTATCCCCGTGTCGGCATCTACGCGCGATCAAGCGCCCATGGTCACCGCGTCGTCGGCCTGCGAGTACGAGCCGACCTCGGCCCACTCGCCGCCTACGACGCCCCAAATGGTATAGTCCGCCTGCGCAAGATCGCCGGCCGCGTTGAGCTCAATGTCGCCCATGGCCCCGACGTAGTCGGCCGCAACGTCGGGCAGCACGGCGGCGACGGAGTCGACGTCGGCGCTCCCGGCCCCTTCGATCGAGAGGCCGACGATCCACGCCGCGTCGTACGACGAGTGGGTGTACGTGTTCGGCGAGCGGCCGAGCATTTCGGTAATGGTCTCCTCGACGTATGTGAATTTTTCGTTGGACGCGGCCGACACCTGCAGGGCCATGAACTGCACGTCGGTTGCGAACTCGCTTGCTATGGGATCGTCGACCAGGCGCGAGTCCTTTGCGTTGCCGTCCGAGCCGAACCAGCGCACGTCGCCGAGCACGTCGTACTGCGTGGCGGCCTGGACGACCTGGAGGCCCTCGGCAAAGCCAATGTTCATGACGGCGACCTTGTCGGCGCCGTACTCTTTGACCGCATCCGATACGCGGTCGTTGAGGAGCGAGACGCCCGCAGAGAACTCTGGCGCCTCGGGGTTGTAGCGGACGCCGTCCAAGACCGCCCCGCCCTTTTTCGAGAACGAGTCGCGGGTGGCGTCGCGAAGGCCGTCGCCCCACGCGTCGCCGCGCCAGATCGGGACGATTGCCTCTATCCCGGCGTCGCTCGCCAGCGTGGCCAGCGCCGCGCCCTGGTTCGTGTCGTCGGGCGCCAGGCGGTACACGCTGTCGCCCTCGATGGCCAGGTTGGGCGCCGTCGAGCAGCAGCTGAGCAGGAGCATGTTGTTCTCGTCCGAGTACCCCTTGATGTTGCGAATGTTAGAGCTCGTCTCCGGCCCGATCACTATCGAGACGCCGCGGGCGTTGAGTGCCGTGAGCTTTTCAAGGGCCACGACGGGGTTGGTCTGCGAGTCCTCCGACACTAGGCGCAACGACCAGCCGGCGTCCTTCTCGGCAAGGTACTCGTTGAAGTCGTCGACTCCTAGGCGGGTGCCCTCCATGTTCTCCTCTCCGTGCGTGGCCAGGTCGCCCGTGAGCGGCAGCAGCGAGCCGATGTTGACCTCGCCGGACAGCGTGGAAGCGGCATCGTCGTCGGCCATTGCCATTGCCATTGTCACTGCATCGTCGGCCTGCGAGTACGAGCCGACCTCGGCCCACTCGCCGTCCACGACGCCCCAAATGGTATAGTCCGCCTTTGCAAGGTCTCCGGCCGCGTTGAGCTCAATGTCGCCCATGGCCCCGACGTACTCGGACGCGACGGCCGGCAGCACGGCGGCGACGGCATCGACATCGGCGCTCCCGGCCTCTTCGATCGAAAGGCCGACGATCCACGAGGCGTCGTACGACGAGTAGGTGTACGTGTTCGGCGTGCGGCCGAGCATTCCGCTGATCGCATCCTCGACGTAGTTGAACTTTTCGTTCGTGGCGGCCGAGACGAGCAGGGCCATGAACTGCACGTCGGTTGCGAACTCGCTGGCTATCGGATCCTCGACAAGCCGCGAGTCCTGCGCGTTGCCGTCCGAGCCGAACCAGCGCACGTCGCCGAGCACGTCGTACTGCGTGGCGGCCTGGACGACCTGGAGGCCCTCGGCAAAGCCAATGTTCATGACGGCGACCTTGTCGGCGCCGTACTCGTCGACCGCATCCGATACTCGGTCGTTGAGGAGCGAGACGCCCGCAGAGAACTCTGGCGCCTCGGGGTTGTAGCGGACGCCGTCTAGGACCGCCCCGCCCTTTTTCGAGAACGAGTCGCGGGTGGCGTCGCGAAGGCCGTCGCCCCACGCGTCGCCGCGCCAGATCGGGACGATTGCCTCTATCCCGGCGTCGCTCGCCAGCGTGGCCAGCGCCGCGCCCTGGTTCGTGTCGTCGGGCGCCAGGCGGTACACGCTGTCGCCCTCGATGGCCAGGTTGGGCGCCGTCGAGCAGCAGCTGAGCAGGAGCATGTTGTTCTCGTCCGAGTACCCCTTGATGTTGCGAATGTTAGAGCTCGTCTCCGGCCCGATCACTATCGAGACGCCGCGGGCGTTGAGTGCCGTGAGCTTTTCAAGGGCCACGACGGGGTTGGTCTGCGAGTCCTCCTCGACCAGGCGCAGCGACCAGCCGGCGTCCTTCTCGGCAAGGTACTCGTTGAAGTCTATCACGCCGAGGCGGGTTCCCTCCATGTTCTCCTCGCCGTGCGTGGCCAGGTCGCCCGTGAGCGGCAGCAGCGAGCCGATGTTGACCTCGCCGGACAGCGTGGAAGCGGCATCGTCGTCGGCCATTGCCGCATCGTCGTCGGCCATTGCCGCATCGTCGTCGGCCATTGCCGCATCGTCGTCGGCCATTGCCGCATCGTCGTCGGCCATTGCCGCATCGTCGTCGGCCATTGCCATTGTCACTGCATCGTCGGCCTGCGAGTACGAGCCGACCTCGGCCCACTCGCCGTCCACGACGCCCCAAATGGTATAGTCCGCCTTTGCAAGGTCTCCGGCCGCGTTGAGCTCAATGTCGCCCATGGCCCCGACATACTCGGACGCGACGGCCGGCAGCACGGCGGCGACGGCGTCGACGTCGGCGCTCCCGGCCTCTTCGATCGAAAGGCCTACGATCCACGCCGCGTCGTACGACGAATGGGTGTACGTGTTCGGCGTGCGGCCGAGCTTTTCGGTGATCGTGTCATCGACGTATGCGAATTTTTCGTTGGATGCGGCCGACACCTGCAGTGCCATGAACTGCACATTGGTTGCGAACTCGCTGGCTATCGGGTCCTCGACGAGCCGCGAGTCCTGCGCGTTGCCGTCCGAGCCGAACCAGCGCACGTCGCCTAGCGCGTCGTACGTTGTCGCGCCCTGGACGACCTGGAGTCCCTCGGCAAAGCCAATGTTCATGACGGCGACCTTGTCGGCGCCGTACTCTTTGACCGCATCCGATACGCGGTCGTTGAGGAGCGAGACGGATGCCGAGAACTCTGGCGCCTCTGGGTTGTAGCGGACGCCGTCGACGACGGCGCCTCCCTTTGCCGAGAACGAGTCGCTGGTGGCGTCGCGAAGGCCGTCGCCCCACGCGTCGCCGCGCCAGATCGGTACGATCGCCTCTATCCCGGCGTCGCTCGCCAGCGTGGCCAGCGCCGCGCCCTGGTTCGTGTCGTCGGGCGCCAGGCGGTACACGCTGTCGCCCTCGATGGCCAGGTTGGGCGCCGTCGAGCAGCAGCTGAGCAGGAGCATGTTGTTCTCGTCCGAGTACCCCTTGATGTTGCGAATGTTAGAGCTCGTCTCCGGCCCGATCACTATCGAGACGCCGCGGGCGTTGAGTGCCGTGAGCTTTTCAAGGGCCACGACGGGGTTGGTCTGCGAGTCCTCCTCGACCAGGCGCAGCGACCAGCCGGCGTCCTTCTGGGCAAGGTACTCGTTGAAGTCTATCACGCCGAGGCGGGTTCCCTCCATGTTCTCCTCGCCGTGCGTGGCCAGGTCTCCCGTGAGCGGCAGTATCGAGCCAATGTTGACCTCGCCGGACAGGGCGGGGGCGTCGTCGGGCATCACTGCAACGTCTTCGTCGGGCATCGTTGCATCCTCGTCCATCGAGTTCACGGCGGCCGTGACGCCGACCGCGATGGCAACGGCAACGCCTATGCCGATCATTGCCATGTGGCTGCCCTTCAACGCCCGGCCCGCCGACGGCGGGTTTAAAAGTATTATGGGGCGCAGTCAGGGGCGCGCAGGGCACTTGACACAACCGTTTTTGCCAGTAACCGTCCCATGGCGGGGAAAATTTGCTGTTTGACCTCATTTTATGCAAGCCCGTTGCAAATATCGCATTCCGGGGCGCGCAGGGCGCCGAATCGAAACCTTTATTATGTATAGTACGGTACGGCCGCCCAATGAATGCAGACAGTTTTGACCTGTCAGACATGGAGGGCGTAGGCCCTGTAACGAAGAAAAAGCTGGAAGATGCAGGCATCCACAACCTGATGGACCTCGTCGTGAGGGGACCCGTCGAGCTCGGCGAGATCTCGAGCATGACGCCCGACACGTGCGAGAAGATCGTCACGATCGCCAGGACGCAGCTTGCGGAGAGCGGCGCCATCACAAAGGACTTTGCGACGGCCTCTGAGATATACAAGAGGCGGCAGAACATAGGCAAGATCACGACGAGCACCGAGTCGCTCGACAGGCTGCTCGGCGGCGGCGTCGAGACGCAGGCCATCACCGAGGTCTTTGGCGAGTTCGGCTCCGGCAAGACGCAGTTCTGCCACACGCTCTGCGTGATGACGCAGAAGCCAAAGGACGAGGGCGGCCTTGACGGCAACGTCCTGTACATCGACACCGAGGGCACGTTCAGGCCCGAGAGGGTAGTGACGATCGCGCAGGCGCACGGCATGGACCCCGCAAAGGCGCTCGAGAGGATCATCGTCGCGCGCGCATACAACAGCTCGCACCAGGTCCTCATACTCGAAGAGGCCGGCAAGACGATCCAGGAGGAGAACATAAAGCTGATCGTGTCCGACTCGACTACCGGCCTGTTCAGGGCCGAGTACCTCGGCCGCGGCACGCTCGCAAGCAGGCAGCAAAAGCTCGGAAGGTACATCCGGCTCCTCGCGAGGATCGCCGAGACGTACAACTGCGCCGTCGTCGCCACCAACCAGGTTTCGTCGAGCCCCGACTCGTTCTTTGGGGACCCGACAAAGCCGGTGGGCGGCAACGTCGTCGGCCACGCGAGCACGTACAGGATCTACTTCCGCAAGGGAGGCAAGAACAAGAGGGTGGCGAAGATCATCGACAGCCCGCACCACGCGGCCACCGAGCAGGTGTTCGAGCTCGGCGAGCGCGGCGTGCAGGACACCGAAGAGTTCCTCAAGCAGGTCGAGAAAGAGGCCAAGAAGGCCGAAAAGGACGCCGAAAAGGCGGCAAAGGACGCCGAAAAGGCGGCAAAGAAGGCAAAGAACCTGCCGACCAAGGCAGAGCCAGAGGCAAAGGAGGACGCCGGCATACCCGGCGACGGCTCGCCCGAGCCGTCGGTCGGCGGCGACCCCGACGCGTAGCAGCAGATCACTCACACACTTTTTCATTTTTTGCCGGCGTGCGGGGGGCCCTGCGCGGGCCCGTTCCGCGGCGCCCGCGGCCGCCCGCGCAGGGGGCGCCCGCGGGACGGCGGCCCCGGCCGGCGGGAGGATCCGCGGCGCCCGCGGCGGGAGGCTGGGGATCCGCGGCGCCCGCGGCGGGAGGCTGGGGATCCGCGGCGCCCGCGGCGGGAGGCGGAGGGCGGCGGTTGCGGGGCAGTGCGGCGCGGCGCCCGCGGCGGGAGGCGGAGGGCGGCGGTTGCGGGGCAGTGCGGCGCGGCGCCCGCGGCGGGAGGCGGGGGATCCGCGGCGCCCGCGGCGGGAGGCGGAGGCGGCCCGCCGCATGCGCGCGCAGAGGCCTCCCGCATGCGCGCGCCGCCGAGGCATCGGCAGGGGCCCGCAGGTCCAGGCCGGGCCGCATCGGCCGTGTTGTTCATGGCGGAGAGGGCGCGCATGCGCCAGGCGCCTGCAGGCCCCCGCGCTCGGCCGAGGCCCCGCCGCATGCAACGCGGCAGGCCTCGGCGCCCGCCGGACGGGGCGATCGGCAGGGGGAAGAGGCACGGCGGCGCCCGTCCCCCGCCTGCGCGCCGGCGGCCCCGCCGCGCAACTTAATAGCGGGCCTTTGGCGACCCGCGCCCGTGACGACCAAAAAGCCATCGGGCCGCTCGCACGGGTTCAGGCACAAGTCGAGGTCCGTCATGACAAAGAGGGCGCCGAGGGGCGTCTCGTTCCTGCTCAGGGAGTACAAGGCGGGGGACAGGGCCCTCGTCATAATCGACCCCAGGCAGCACAAGGGCCTCCCCCACCGCAGGTACCACGGCAAGGTCGGCACGGTCAGGGAGGTCGGACGGAGGGCCGTGACGATGCACGTAAAGCTCGGCAACAAGACCAAGACGCTCATCACCAGGATGGACCACATCAAGCCGTTTGGTGTTTGACATGGAAGAGGTAAAGGCCAAGAGGCCCGTGTCGATAGCCGAGGTCAAGGACATACTCGGCAAGTCCGACCCCGAGGACATGGACCAGATACAGCGCTGGACGTTCGACTATGCAGCAAAGTTCTCCGCCCTGGACGGCAAGGAGGCCAAGAAGGCCCGCCAGCGGCTGGTCAAGGAGTGCGACCTGACCGAGGAAGAGGCCGTCGAGATCGTCAACATTTGCCCCATGACGATCCAAGAGCTGCGAGCCTTTACGTTCGGCTGGAAAAAGCTCATCATGCCCAAGACGCTCGAGGACGTGCTCAAGATAGTAAAGGAGCACGCGTGACGGGGGGGGTGTTGCGGCGGTGAGCATGGCAGGAGGGAGCGCGAGGCGCATCGAGCGCATGCCGCAGCGCGGCCCGAAGCGGTACGAGGAGTTTGCGCGCGTGATCGGCGTGAACCGGCGCGGCAGGGCCGTCACGTCGCGCGGAAGGGACGGAACGATAGTGACGGCGATCGGCGAGAACAGGTTCACGCTCCTCGAGATGATCGGCACCGAGGGGGCGACCTTTGAGATGGGCGAGCGCATATGCGTCGACAGGGAGCAGGAGACAAAGGTGTCGCTCGTGCTCGGAAAGATAAGGTACGAGAGGATCTCGGACCAGGCGCGCGGCCAGATACCCGACACGATCGAGCAGATCGTCGACGAGTACGAGGACCGGTTCGTAGAGTACTACAACAAGGCGGACCACCTCACGACAAAGGTGCACGCGCTCGACCAGTTTCCCGGGATAGGCAAGGCGTACACGAGGACCATACTCGAGGAGCGCGGCAGGCGCAAGTTCGACAGCTTTGAGGACATTACCGAGCGCACCGGCCTCGACGACCCGCGGTGGTGCATCGTGCAGAGGATAGTCGAGGAAGTCACCGGCAAGACCCGCACGTGCCTGTTCGCCAAGAGGTGAGCCCCACGTCGGGCGGCGCGGGGGCCCGTGGCCCGGCGCGATCAAGGCGCAGGCGCCTCGGCCAGCACCTTCTCAGGAACGGCGCGCCGGCCGTCGCGGCCATGGTCGGCGCCGCCCGGCCAGGCCCCGGCGACTCGGTGCTCGAGGTCGGCGCCGGCAGGGGGGCGCTGACGGCCCCCCTGTGCAGGGCTGCCGGCAGCGTCGTCTCGTACGAGGCCGACGCGGCGCTGCTCGCCGAGGCCGGCGCCAGGCTGCGGGGCGCGGCAAACCTGACCCTGGTCGGCGGCGACGGGTTTGCCGCAGACCCGCGCTCCTGCGCGGCTTCCGTGTTCGTCTCCAGCCTGCCGTACTCGCAGAGCCGCCGCGCGATAGAGTGGCTGGCCAGGTCGCCCGTGCCCAGGGCCGTCGTCATGGTCCAGAGGGAGTTTGCCGACAAGCTGGCCGGCGGGGGCGGCCCGAGGCGCGCCGTCGGCGTGGTGGCGCGGCACGCGTTCAGCGTGCGAGGGGTCGCGCGCGTCGGCAGGGGGCAGTTCGAGCCCGAGCCGTCCGTGGACTCGGCGATCGTCGAGCTGCGCAGGAGGGCCGTGATGCCGGCGGGGACGATCGCCGCCGTCGGCGCCCTCTTTTCGTACAGGCGCAAGTCGCTGCGCAACGCGGTCGCCAGGGCGGGGGGGCGCGGCGCCGCGGAGGCGCTCGATGCGGCGGGGATCGGGGACGGGGCGCGCCTCGACGACCTGTCCGACGCCGAGATAGTGCGGATCGCAGGAGGGGTCGCGGCGGCAAGGGCGGCGGGGCGGCGGGGCGGCGCCGGGATGCCGCGGCGGGACGCGTCCCCGCAGCCGGCGGGCTCGGTGGCGCGCGCGTCCGAGTACGCCCCGGCCGAGGACACGTTCCTGCTCGACGACCACGTGCGCGGCAGGTCGGGGCGGCGGGCCCTGGACATCGGCAGCGGGTCGGGCTACATTACAAGGTCGCTCGAGGGGTCGTTCGGCACCGTGGTCGGCACCGACGTCAGCCACGCGGTCCTCAGGGGCCAGACGTACGCGGGAGCCAACCGCGTCTGCTGCGACGGCGCCGATGCGCTGTCGGGCCAGTTCGACCTTGTCGTGTGCAACCCGCCGTACCTGGCGACCGACCGCATCGACGACGTGGCCACCGACGGCGGGCCGGGCGGCACGCTCGTCCCGCTGCGCATCCTGCGGTCGGCCGCGCCCCGCATCGCGCCGGGCGGATCGCTGCTGATCGTCGCATCGTCTCTGTCTAGGTACGACGAGCTGATCGCCGAGGCAGAGCGCCTCGGCCTAGCGGCCGGCGTGCTGGCCAGAAGGAGGCTGTTCTTTGAGGAGCTCGTCGTAGTGGAGGCGCGCCGCCCCGGGCCGCCGCCCGGCTGACTACCTGCGCAGCAGGGCCGCGGCCCTGCCGGCCACGGCGGCGGCCATGTCGCTCGTGCCCGCCGTCCCACCAATGTCGTACGTGACGGCCCTGCCCTCGTTGACGACGGCCTCGACGGCCTCGAAGACGGCGTTCCTCACGTGCGGCTCGCCGAGGTACTCGGCCATCCACGCCCCCGACAGTATCGCGGCCGTGGGGTTGACCTTGTCCATGCCCTTGTACTTTGGGGCGCTGCCGTGCGCCGGCTCGAACATTGCGTACGACTCGCCGAGGTTCGCCGAGTACACGTTGCCTATCGAGCCGATGCTGCCCGATGCGCACTCGGAGACGATGTCCATGAACAGGTTGGTGCTGACCAGGACCGACCCGTTGAACCTCTCGGGGTTCTTTACTAGCTGCTGCGTCATGTTGTCGATATAGTACTCTTCGGCCTCGATCCCCGTCTCGGACGAGGCCCTCTCGATCTCGGCCCAGAATATCCCGTCCGTGCGCTTGAGTATGTTGCGCTTTGTGATCGCCGTGACCCGCCCCAGGCCGCGCTCGGCGGCCCACCTGAACGCCGCGTCGGCTATGCGGCGGCACCCCTTGCGCGTGATCTTGCGGACGGCGACTGCCGAGTCGTCCGACGTGTCGAACTCGATCCCCGAGTACAGGCCCTCGGTGGCCTCCCTAAAGCACACAAAGTCGAGCGACCTGCCAGGCGAGAGGCGCTCGTACGTCTTTATCGGCCGCACGTTGGCGAACAGGCCGAACTTTTGGCGGGTCGAGACGGCCACGCTGCGCGGCGCGTCCGGCGAGGGTATGGTCGTCGTCGGCCCCTTGTAGCACGCGTCGCTCTCGTCCATTATGCGCGCCGTCTCGTCGGGTATGTACGTCGCGCCGCCGGCGCGCTTCCACTGCTCCGAGCCGGCCTCGCATCGGACCAGCTCGCACTGCGTGTTGCACGCCTCGAGGACGCGCACCATGGCGTCGACGAGCTCGGGCCCCGTGCCGTCGCCGTTGATTACCGCGGCCTTTTTGGACACGGCGCGCGGCGCCGCGGCGCGTATTTAACCCACGCGGCGGGGGCGGTCCACGGCGGCCTGCGCCAGCACGGAACGCGCCTGCGGGCACGGCCCGCGAGGCCGCCGCGGGCAGGCGGATGCAGGACATTCCGGCCGCCGCTCGGGCAGGGGCCCTAGCGCCCGCGCCCAATCGTACCGTGTTGCAGCCCGTCCGCTACCCGCCGTATCCGCGAAAACTGGACACCCTACACGAGCGGTTCGGCGACGAAAAAGACGGGCGCTCTGCCGGCGAGGGCGAAGTCCACATCCACACAAAATGTCCGATTCCGGGCCCATGTACGTTAAGATAGGGCTGCTGGCGGCCTGTAATCTCGGGAGGCAGGATGTCATTGACCGGTATGGAGGCGTCGGAGATGTCGAGTAGCCGGCGGTGGAAGAGCATTCGCGAGGACCCGCTGCCCCTGAACCCGGTCATCCCCGCCTCCGGGGGATCGGACACGGTGACCGTCGATCTTGTCGACTACGTGGCGCAGCGGGCAGGGTACAACGCGGAGGAGTGCATAGAAAAGGCCTTGGAGGACGGCGAGATAGAGCTGTACTACCGAAACCCGTACGGAGTCAGGGATCTCGACGTATACCTCCTTACGGCCAAGGGGCGCAGGGAGGCCGACACGCACATCAGGAAGGTGGTCCGGATGGGGGACGAGTTGGCAAAAAAAATGGCAAGGCGCGCGGAGCCAGTCGCGACGGCCGCAGCCGCCGTATGGGTGGCGGCCGCAACGCTCCACCGCAAGCACGGGATCGACGCGGCATTCGGGGCGAGGCAAATCCGAGACACGGTCATCAAACAGGCCGCCTGTAGCGCAAAGACCCGCACCATAGAATCAAGCATAACGCGGCACTGCGTGGCCGATGGCCCGGCGGGGGAGGGAAACCACCGCAAGCTGCACAGGGTAAAGCGCGGCGTGTACAGGCTGTACCGGCCAGGCGACCCCTGCACCCCTGGCAAGAAGGAAGGCCCGGTGGCGCCGGAACGCGCCGATCTGCCCACCAAGTACAGGCACCTCTTGAAGTGGTACGCCGACGTGTACTGCAAGGCTCGCCCGGCGCGATCCTAGATACTCGCAGGCATCGTCCACCTGGACGGGCATCGTGCCGGCGAACCGCACCGTGAAAACCGAGCCCGGCAAAGCAAGGCGCACCCTTTGCGGAGAAACCGGCGGGGCGGGAATTCTCTCGATCCCGCCCGGTCTGCCCCCAAGCCGGCTCGCGCGGCGCGGGGGCCTGCGCCCCCCGCTGAGAAACGCGCACCGCGGCATCGGCGATGAGTTATTAACGCCGAGGGGCGCCCCGCCCGCCGATGATCATAGTGCAGCTGTCCGACCTGCACGTGGGATCCCAGTTCCAGCCGGACGTGTTCGACACCATAGTCGACGAGGTCAACGGCGGCATCAGGCCCGACGCTATGCTGGTCACCGGCGACCTTACCAACGAGGGCCTCGTCAAGGAGTACGAGAGGTGCGCGGAGCTGCTCGCAAGGTTCGACTGCGGCAGGATCATCACGGTGAGCGGCAACCACGACTACAGGAACACGGGGTACCTCCACTTCAAAAAGTACTTTCCCGCCGAGCCCGTAAACGAGCTCGGCGATGACGTGGTCCTGGTCACGGCCGGCACGGCGAGGCCCGACCGCAACGAGGGCGAGGTGGGGTACAGGCAGAACCTGTGGCTGGAGCGGACGATGAAAAAGTACGCAGGGCGCGTAAAGATACTAGCCATGCACCACCACCTGATCGGCATCCCCGACACCGGCGCCGACCGCCTGACCATCACGGACGCCGGCGACGTGCTGCGCACCATACTGGCAACGGGGGTGGACCTCGTCCTGTGCGGCCACAAGCACAGGCCGTGGGTGTGGAACTTTGGCGACCTGGAGATCGTCAACGCCGGCACGGCCACGTCGGAGCGCGTGCGCGGCCTGTTCGAGAACACGTACAACGTGATCACGGTCGGCCCCGGCAGGTCCGTCTCGGTCGACCTCAAGGTGGTCGGCGGCAGGCGCATGCCCATCGACGACATAGTCACAAAGTACTCGCGGTACGGCGAGGAGGCGTAGCAGGGGCGCCGGCGGGGGCGGCCGCGCGATGCGGGGCCTGCCGGCGGCCGCGCCCCACAGTTTTATTAGCGCGCCGCTCAGGCGCGCGCCGTGCGGGGGTCGCCTAGCCCGGTATGGCGTGGGATTGCTAATCCCATGTCCCTCGGGACACGGGGGTTCGAATCCCCCTCCCCGCGCCACCAATCATGCGCGGGCGGCGCCGCGGGCGGCGCTACCGCCCCGTCCGTATGATCCCCTCGGAGACGAGAAACTCCATTCCGCGGACAAACTCAGAGTCGCTGATCATGCCGTCGGCCCACCAGCCGGCGCTAGTCCGGACCCAGCCCGGAACCTGCTGCGCGTCCGCCGAGGGGCCGCCCGCGGGCGGCGCGTCCTCTGCCGCGGGCCCGATGGCGATCACGCCGGTGTCCATGAGGAAGGCGATCCCGCTGACAAATTCCTCGTCGCTGATCATGCCGTCGGCCCGCGTGCTGTGCGGCCTTGATTTAGGCGACCGCGCGGGCTGTGCACATCGGCGGGTTCCGCCATCCGCATCCCAACAGTATCCGAGCGAGGATAGTGTTGCGGGCCATGGCCGCCCCCTGCCGCGGCCCGAGCCCCGTGGATCGCCGTGCCATAGATTTTTAAGCAAAAATCCGGGCGGCCCCGCGTGAGCGAAGAGGCCGAGACCATCTACGAGAGGGTCGCCAAGATCGAGGACGAGTTAGCCACGATGCGCGCCGAGATCGACGTCCTCAAGAGGGCCCTCCGCAACAAGATAGCCCGCCACGAGATCAAGCAGGTCAAGGACGGCAGGGAGATCGAGTCGATCATAGACTGAGGGCGTTCAGGCCCACGGCACCGCCCGTGATCTGCCCGCGCCGCTGGCGGCCCCGCGCGAGGTGGCGGCGGCGGAGCTAGCGAGTAGACGGGCAACGCAAGGGGAGACGCTTGCGCTACAGGCCCCCGACTAGCCGGCGCGGTCGAGGTACAGCCGCGGATCCTTCAGCTCGCGCGTCGTCGGCGGGCTGGTTAGTATCCTCTCGAACGCGGCGCGCCCGTGCCTGGCGTGCACCGCCCTCGTAAAGTCCCGGCCCATGCTCTTGCGCACGCGGTACGCGGACATGTCCGTGCCCATGAACGTCGACAGGTACGCCTCAAAGTCGGGGTCGCCCCCCAGGACGGACTCGACGGCGAACTCGGCCATGCCCTCCATGGACGTAAACGCGGCGTGGTGGGCCTGTATGTGCGGCAGCCACCGCTGGTACACGCCGAGCAGCTCGGGCACGGCCTCGGATATCTTTGGGTCGATCTCTATCCTCGTGTACGTCATGACGTCGGGCCCGAGCACGTTGACGATAAAGTTGTCGGGGTTGAGCATGAAGAACAGGTTGGCCTTTTTCGCCACGGGAAAGTCGTCAGGGACGGTCTGCAGCTGCAGGTAGTCGTACAGGGACGAGGCCGGCCCGTCGTCGAGGCCGAGTATTATCCCCGCAAGCTCCTCGTTGAGCTCGTTGACGCGCCCCGCCGCGGCCCCGTTGGCCTCGTGCAGCGGCCCCTGCTGCGAGTGCGCGAGCTCTTCGAGCAGCGTCATCTTGACGGCCCCCGCGTACCCGGCCGCCACCCGGCCCGAGCGCTCGGCGTACGGGGGCCCCTGCTTGTACAGTATGATCTGCGGGTAGCTCGACAGGACGAACTCGTTGAGGTGGACCGTCGAGTCCAGGTAGTCGCCGTACGTCGTCGTCAGCTTTGATATGTACTGTATGGCGTACGTCGAGTACACCAGGTACCGGCGCATGTCCGAGCCGATCAGGGCGGCGATTGCGCCCCTGTCCTCGTCGGACACTGCGCGAAACAGTCCGTCGACGAACCTGCGGCCGTCCCCGTCCCCGGCCGCGACCTTGCGCGCCTTGAGGCGCTTGAAGCCGGCGAGTCCGGTCAGCTCGAGGCCGACGCCGTCCGGCACGGGCAGCCCCGTAAACTCCTCTAGGCGGGCCCTCATGTCCGGCAACAGGCGCGCCGACAGGTCGGCTAGCGGCTCGAAGCGCTCGTCGAACGACGCGTCGTCGGCTATGCGGCGCGACAGCGCGGCGATCTCCCTCTCCTCGTCCAGCTCTACGGACAGCTGGCCGAGCAGCGCCTCGGCAAACTCGTCCAGCTCGCCCATCGGGCGCGGCCCCGTCCGGGCCGATTTAATCCTACAGGGCGGGTGGGTGGCGCGGCGCTCGGGGGCGGCCAGGGCGCGTGCGCCCCGCGCGGCGAGGCAGGGGCGGCGGCGGCCGTGCAACACTTAATTGGTTGCGCGCCGTGCGCCATTCGTGCCGGGGTAGCTCAGCCTGGTTAGAGTGCCAGCTTCTCCAAGAAAGGCGATACTCATAATCTGGAGGTCGTGGGTTCGAAACCCACCCCCGGCACTACACATCATACCGCCGCCGGCGGCATCTGCGGCGGCGCGCCCGGGGCCTGCGGCGCCGGCCGCGGCGGCCCCTAGTACTGCGACGAGACCTCTTTCCAGTCGAACTTTGCGTCGCGCACCCACAGGAACTTGCGCTGGAGCGCCGCCGTGTACAGCTTTGACCACTCGGCGCCGACCTCGTCCGTCCACGCCTTGAACAGGCGCGGGTCGATGTAGTTGCGCAGCGACGTGCCGATGTTGTAGTCCTTTGTCTCCGTCGTCAGGCGCACCTGCAGGTCCATCCTCTCGACCCTCTCGGCCTTGCGCGCCCCCTCGCGCTCCGCCTTTGTCGGCGCCTCCTTGGCCTTGGCGAGCGCCGCGAGCTTCTTCTTCCTCGTCGCCCTGTACGCGGCGGCCGCCTTTTTGTCGCGCGCCTTCATCTCGGCGATCCTCTTCCTCATGGCGGCGGCCTTGTCCTTGGCGGCGGCCTTGTCCTTGGCGGCGGCCTTGTCCTTGGCGGCGGCCTTGTCCTTGGCGGCGGCCTGCCGCGACTCGGCCTTTGAGATGGCCTCCCTGCGCCTTTTCTGCGCCTCGCGGAACGACTTGGCGGCCTTGTCCATCTGCGCCTTCATCTTTGCCAGCCTTTCGTCCTTTTTGCGCTGCTCGCCCTTTATGTCGACCGGCTTTGACTTGGCGGCCTCGAGCGCGTCCCGCTTTTTCTGCAGCGACTGCTCGAACGTCTTTGGTATCGTGCGCTTGTGGTTGCACATGACGGCCGCCTCGAGGTTGGCCATCTTTGCGTGGTAGAGCTTTTTGTGGGCCGACTCGCCTGCAATGTCGTCGTGGTCGCGCAGGTACGCTGCTACGACCCTCGACGCCAGGTACGTCCTGAAGACCTTGGCCGTGACGCCCTTGACTATACTAGAATAGTACGCGTTGACCCGAGTCGAGGTGATGCCGTCGAATATCTCGTCTTTTGCGGCCTTTTTCTCGACGAGCTCCATCAGGTTCTCGCGGAACTGCGCGTCGGGGCCGGCCGCGGACACCGTCTCCTCCCACCGCACGCTGTCCTTGCCCAGAAAGTCGAACTTGACCTTGCCCTTGGGGAACTCTACGTGCTCCTTGCGCAGCGTGGTCGCGCCGACCGTGTCGGCCTCGTCATCGCCCTTTTCGTCGCCGACCCTCATCGACGTCCGGTAGATCAGGTAGCACGCCGTCGCTATCTTTTTCTTGGCGGGGTCGGACATGTCCTTGATCATCCGCTCCCTGAACAGGTCGATCTGAGTCGACAGGTTCTTGGCCTTGTCGTACTTTGCCATGTCCATGCTCTGCTTTATCTCGGCCGTGTCGGCTAGCCAGATGTACTTTGACTTTTGGGTCAGGTGGTCCGTCCACGTGGCAAGCCACGTGGCAGTGTCGTTGTGGACTATCCCGCCCCACGCGCCGCCGCCCTCCACGGGCGGCACGGGCGCCCCCTTGTCGAGGTTGAGCGTGACGTCCTCGGGCCGCACGCGCGGCTTCCACCTGCCGCGCAGCGGGTGGGCCCCCCTGCCGATGAATATTCCCGGCGGCTCGGCCATGTAGTTGCCCACGTCGACGGGCTTGCCGTCGATCACGGCCGTCCCGTACTTTGCCTTTAGCTCCTCCCTGATCTCCTTGCGCTGCGCGGCGATCTCCTTGCGCTCCTCCTTCGACAAGAGCTCGCGCGCGTCCTTTTCCCGGTCGACGAGGGCGTACGCCTCGGCAAAGTCAATGTCGGCGTACGAAATGTCGCGCAGCGGCGGCTCGAGCGTCTTTGCAAAGTCCGACGTAAAGTTGGCCTGGAATACCGCGTCCTGCGCGTACGGCGTGTCCTTTTTCTTGGCCCACTGGTAGAGCATTTCCTCCTGCTGCGCGGTCGGGGCAAGCTCGGCGCCGCGTATGCGCACCTTGAAGCCCTTTAGCTCGTGCCTGGGCGGAAAGACGATCCCGCTGTGGCGGAGCGTCTTCCACACCGCCTTTTTCCGCCCTGCGGCCCTTTTGGCCGCAGCCCCTGCCTTTGTCCTGGCCCCTGCGCGGGCCCTGCTAGCGGTGTTCTTCTTCATCGTTCCTACACGGAGTGGCCGGGCGTCCGGCGGCGCGTATATAATTTAACCCGGCGGGCCGCGGCAGGCGGATGCGCGGCCGCCGGCGCCCGGAGGCGAGGCGGAGGCGGCGAGACGGGCGGCAACGGGGCCCCGCCGCGGGCACCGGCGCGCCGCGGCGGCGAAGGCGGCTACCTGCTGAACAGCTCCTTCGACATGTACTCGACGAACTCGGCGTCCGTCTTTGACCGGCGCGCCTCCAGGAACATGACGGCGTCGTTGCCGACGACGTACCTTGGCAGCGGCTTGTCCGACCCGGCGGCCCTCACGATCGCATCGGCGACCTCGGACGCCTCGGTGCCGAGCTCGACCATCATGCGCACGTTCGAGACGACCTTGGCGGTCATGTCGGCGTACGGCGAGCCGGCCGGCGCCTTGCACGTGCGCATCGAGTCGAAAAAGTTCGTCTTGATGACGCCCGGCTCGACAATGACGACGCGCACGCCGAACGGCGCGAGCTCGTACGCTAGGCTCTCGCTGAGCCCCTCCAGCGCGAACTTTGAGCTAATGTACGCCGAGGTCGCCGGAAAGCCGATCCGGCCGGCCACCGAGCTGACGTTCACGATGGTCGGGCCGGGTCCCCGCCCCCCCTCCGCGGCCGTCTCGCGCATTGCGGGCGCGGCCGCCTTTATGACGCGCAGCGCCCCGAACAGGTTCGTCTCGAACTGCGCCCTGAACTCGGCCATCGGCACGTCCTCGACGGCGCCGACCGTCCCGTACCCGGCGTTGTTGACGAGGACGTCGATGCGCCCGGCCTCGCTGCGCACGCGCAGCACGGCCGCCTCCACGGACGGGCCGTCGTCGACGTCCATCTGCACGATGCGGACGTCCAGGCCCTCGGCCGAGGCCGCCTCCTCGAGGCTGCCGGCGCGCGACGCGTCGCGCACCGTAGCGTACACCGCGTATCCGGCGCGCGCCAGGGCCAGCGAGGCGGCCAGCCCGATCCCGGACGAGCTGCCCGTGACGACGGCCGTACGGCGAGCGTCCCCCCCTGCCACGCCCCGCGCAACCGCGGCCCATATAATAACCGGCTCGCGCCCTCACACCACGGGCGGGGCGTCGGCCAGCTCGCCGCCGGCCTTTAGGCCCTCGTCGAGGCCGGTCTCTTCGCCGGAGACGAGCCTGGCGAGCGCCTCGAGCGCGCCGGCCTTGTCGAGCGGGGAGTTGTTGTTGCCGCACATGTACGAGTACGTGCAGCGCGGGCACCCGTCGCGGCCCCTGCACGGGCACTCGCGCACGATTGCGGCGGCCCGCTCGGCCGCGGCCTCGAGCCTGTCGTACAGCGCGCGGCTAGCCCCCGTGCCGCCGACGGCCCCGTCGTGCACGAATATGATCCCCGTGCCGCCGAGCGATATGCCGCCCAGGTCGCGCGCGGCGGCGCCCGTCACCATGCTGCCCGCCTCGATCAGGACGTGCTCGGCGGCGTGGAACGAGGCCGCCGCGGCGTACTCGGCCGGGCCGGGGGCGTCGGCCGCGCCGGGGGGAGGGGGCGGCGCCTCGGCCGGCGAGGCGGCCACCTCTTCGATGCGGTCAGCCGGCCGCGGCGCGCGCAGCACGATCCCCCTCGTCTCGTACGTGTACTCGAGCGGCTCGGCGAGCGGCACGGACTCGCCGGCGGCCGCGGCCGCGCCGGCCTCGTCGGCCAGGTCGACGACGACGTACCCGCTGACGACGCGGCGCAGCCGCAGCCTGCACATGGCCACCTCGGCGCCGAACGCGGTGCGCGCGCAGAGCACCTCCTCTATGCGCGGCCACACGACGGCAATGGCCCTGGTGTAGTACGGCGGGCCCCCGTGGATCGGCTCGATGACGGCGCGGCGCGCGCGCGGGTGGTCGTTGCTCCTGACGCGGTACCTGGCGCCGGCCATCAGGTAGACTGCGTCGGGATGAAGCTCGTCGAGGGCCATCGGGAACGCGCGCTCGCCGACGCGGCGCCCGTTGAGGACTATGTCGAGCGACTCGCCGATCCCGCGTATGTTGTACGACGACAGGGCCCTGTGCGCCTTTTCGGGGACGGCGGCGTACCGCCCTCCGCGCACGACCGCGTTGCCGAGCCGCACGTGCTCGTCGAGCGCCCCGCGGACCGGCGCGTCGGCCTCGTCGGGGCGCACCGCCCGGTCGCAGGCCATGGCCAGGGCCTGGTGCGAGACGACTACGGGGTTGGACGGGTCGATGTACAGCCCCTCCGAGTCCTCAAAGTAGTCGCGCGGGTGGTTGCTATAGTACTGCGATATCGGGTCGTTGCCGAGGGCGAGCACCGCGTACCCGCGCCGCCCGCGCTGGCGCGCCGCCCTGCCCATGCGCTGCACGATCCGGTTGTACGGGGCCGGCGAGGAGACGACGGCGTCGACGTCGCCGATGTCGATGCCGAGCTCGAGCGTCGGCGTGCACGACACGGCGCGCAGCTCGCCGCGCCTGAACGACTCCTCGACGGACCTCCTGTGCCGCTCGGACAGGCCGGCGCGGTGCACGCCGATCTTGACGCCGCGCCGGCGCGACTTGATGGCCGCCACCTCGGCGCCGGCGTGCGACCCGCTGAAGATCATCGCCTTCTTCCGGTGCGTCACCGCAATGTCCCGGGCCAGGGACGCGACGAGCGCGCTGCGCGGCGCCATCGTGGGGAACAGCATTACGAACTCGATCTGCGAGGCGGCGCCGGCGCCGCGCACGCCCGAGAACGGGCGGCCGAACAGGCGGCCGCAGAACTCGGCGGCGTCGCCGAGCGTGGCCGAGGCGGCGACGACCTGCAGGCGGCGGTCGGCGATGCGGTCCAGGCGGCGCACCACGTGGTGGACGGCCGAGCCGAACACCCCCGAGTACACGTGCGCCTCGTCGACGACGAGGTGGCGCACGGACGAGAACAGTGCCGACAGGCGCGTGCGGCGCATCATATGGTAGTGCACGGTGTCAAAGTTCGTCGCGAGGACGTGCGGCGGCCGGCGCAGGATGCGGGCCCTGTCGGCCTCGGGCGTGTCGCCGTCGAACACGGCCGCGCGCAGGCCGGCCGAGGCGGCGAGCGCCGACACCTTTGGCATCTGGTCGCGCGCGAGCGCCTTTGTCGGGTACACGAAGAGCGCGGAGACGCCCGGGGCGGCGGCCTCCCCCAGCCCCCTGCGCAGCGCCTCGAGGACGGGCACCGCGAACGCCTCGGTCTTGCCCGACGCGGTAGGCGCCTCGATGGCCACGTTCTCGCCGGCCAGCACGCGGGATATGGCCTCCGCCTGGAACCCGTAGAACTCGGAGATGCCCGAGGCCGCCAGGGCGGCGGCGATCCCGCCCCCGAGGCCGACCGAGCCGACCGGGGGGCCGCGCCCGGGGCCGCGCCGCTCGATCCTCTCGTAGTGCGACACGTACGCGTCCTGCGTGCGCAGTATTCTGCCGGCCATCTCGTCGATGTCGTTGCCGCCGATCATTTCGTCGATCTCGCCGGCGCTGCGCACCATGCGCTCCTCGGCGAGGCGCTCGGCGGCCATGCCGGCGCCGCCGGGGCCCGAGCCGCCGCCGGGCGCGGCGACGCGCCCGTCGTCGCACCTGCACGCGAACTCGAGCACGACCCCGTCGAGGTTGCCGCACGGGTCGATCACGTCGGCGCGGCCGCAGCCGGGGCACCGCACGTGGAACTTTTTGTTGTACATCTGCCGTATGTCCAAGGAGGCGGCGCACTCGGGGCACGGGTACCGCTGCGCCAACGCCGGTGCATGCGGCAGCGCCGATTTATTACTTGGCCGCGGCCGCGCGGGGCGGCCGTCCGAAAGGGTTAACTATTACCCCTGGCTCGCCCCGGCATGGCAAGCTATACCGCGCTAGTGGCCGCAAGCCACAAAAAGTTCAAGGCCGACCTCAAGGCGGCAAGGACGAAGCAGGCAGTCAACAGGGCCTACCTGGACCACAAGAAGGAGCACGAGCAGCTCCTCAAGGACCACCTCAAGGAAGAAAAGGAAGCGGCCGAAAAGGCAAAGGCAAAGATCAAGTAGGCCCCCCGCCAGGCGGGCCCGTTTTTATTCACCCCTCCGCCGCGCGGCCCGCCCGACGGTTATTAGGGCGGGCGCCCGGCCGGCGGCCGTGCCCAGGCGGAGCGCGCAGCCCGACTCGATCTACAACGAGGACTGCGTGCGGGGGATGGACGCCGTCGGGGACGCGACGGTCGACCTGATCGTCACCGACCCGCCGTTCGCCATCGGCTTCGGCGCCTCAAAGGCCAACTACAACCGCACCGCGTCGCTCGTCCTGGACGGGTACGGGGAGGTCGCCGCCGGCAAGTACTATGACTTTACGCTGGCGTGGATGCGGCAGGCGCACAGGGTGCTCAGGGAGTCGGGCAGCATGTACGTGTTCTCGGGGTGGAACCACCTCAAGGACATCCTCGCCGCGCTCGACGACGCGGGGTTCGAGACCGTCAACCACATCGTATGGAAGTACCAGTTCGGCGTCGTCACAAAGACAAAGTACGTGACGTCGCACTACCACTGCCCGTACGTCTGCAAGAACCCCTCAAAGAGGAGGTTCTACCCGTACGCCAGGTTCGGAAAGGACGAGCGGGGCCCCGGCGGCGGCAGCCTCCACTACAGGGACAAGGAGGACGTGTGGGACATCAAGCGCGAGTACTGGAGGGGCGGCGAAAAGACGCCCACAAAGCTGCCCGGCGAGGTCGTCGCAAAGATACTCGCGTACTCGAGCGTCGAGGGCGACCTGGTGCTCGACCCGTTCCTGGGGTCCGGGCAGGTCGCCGTCGTATCCAAGCGCATGGGCAGGCGCTACATGGGGTTCGAGGTGTCCAAAAAGTACTATGAGTTTGCCAGGCGCAGGCTGGAGAAGGAGGAGCCGGCGGGCGGGGCGCAGGGGCCCGGCGGGCGGGGCGCGGGCGGCAGCGCCGGCGGCGGGGGCCGGCAGGAGCGGCTATAGCCGGCCGGAGGCGCCGGCGGGGCCGGGCCGGCCGTGGGAACCGGGAGGGCCGGCGGAGCCCCCGCCCGGCGGGGGCGCGGCGTCAGGATTGGCCCCCATGCGCTCGGCGACGAGCCGGCGCAGCTCGCCGTCCGTCCTGCCGGAATGCTCTATTCCAAGCGAGTCGCATATGGCCTCGAGCTTTTCCCGCTCGCTTTCGACCGGCCCTGCCACCCTGACGGCGCCCGCGCCGCCCGCGCCGGGCCGCCCCGCCATGTCCTGGACCTGGCTCTTGACGCCCTCCTTTGCCCGGTTGTACTCGTTTACGGCGCGGCCGAACTTTTTGGCCGCCTCGGGCAGCTTGTTGGTGCCGAGTATGATCACAAGGACGGCGAACACGATGATGATCCACTCGGTTCCGGCCACGTTGAGGGCATGCTCGTAAGGCACGCCGCACGGCGGCCGGCGCGCCGTATTAACCCCGCCGCTCGGGCAGATGCGCGCCGCGGACATCCGGGTCGTGCCGGGCCGGCCCGAGTGCGCCATTCGCTGCCAAGGGGACGCGTGCAGGCCGCACGCCTGCCAGGCGTGCGGCATGACCGCCTAGCACGCAGCGGAGGCTAGCCAGGCCGTCGGCGCGCTCGGCGGCACGACCGCCTAGACTTCCATGACCGTAGCTAGCGCGGGCGTTCCGGCACCGCCGCCCATCCGGGCAGCTCGCCCCGGAGGGGGCCGTGGCGGCATGCCCGGCTGCCGCGCCTAGCAGGGCCCCCGTATATCGCCTGTGGGCCAGTCGCCCATGTTTTTGCCGCCCGCGGCGGGACGGCCTTGGGGGCAAACGGCAACCGCATCGTGGCCCGGCAGGCGCGCGGCGCAGGCTGCGCAATCCCCGCGAGGCCAGTGGGTGCGGCGCGGCCATAGTGCTCTAGGGGGCATCGTCAGCGATCGACCCTATGCGGTGCGCGCTGCGCCTGCCGTCGATTATTTCTCGCACGAGGCTTGCCAGGTCACGCGAGTCGCCGTCGCCAAGCTTTACGTGCACGGCGTAGAACACGTCCTTTCCGCGGGGCCCGTAGCTCATGCTGCACAGCGGAATGCGTCCCAGGGGGGCGCTTTGATCAGGGTGGAGGGGCGCGTTCACGGCGCTCCAAAAGTCGGCCGCGGCGGTGGGGCTGACCGCAACCAAGACTTTGCCGTCCCTCATGAATTCGATTAGCCGCCCACGTATGTGCTCGTCCCTGAACGAGCACCCGATTGCGATGCATGCGTCGAACGACGGGAGCAGCCTCTCGAATTCGCCCATGGTTGTGGCGTACGGCTCAGGCTTTATGTCCCCCTTCTTAATCTTGAGGGATGGGCGTATGTACATGCTGCTGCCCTGATTGCTCGGCCTGCTCCGCCCCGGCTTCTGGACTATGGCCTTCCTGCCGCCAACCCTGCACCTCTGCCAGCTTATCGACCCGTGCAGCTTGTAGAGAAATACCCGGGTTGTCGAGCCGCCTTCGCTCGGCCTAAAGTCACCCATCCATACGTCGTGGTGGGATGCCGCGTCACGCTTGAAGCCGTCTATGCGGTCAATGCCGCGCTCTGCTTTTTCGCAGTACGTTTCGATGACCGTGTCGTAGTTCGTGGTGAATATTGTGACGTTGCCCTCGTCCGATTTGGCAAGCTCGATAAGTGGCGCTAGCACTCCTTCAATGGTCAAATCGTCAAGCGACGCCCCGTCGTACTTCGACCATATCAGCCGCTCTATGATTTTTCTGGCGGGCCCCGAATTCTCCGCCATTTTTTGAAGTTGCTACTCGTGTCGCAGCAGTGCTTTCCTGCCATGGTCTTTGCAAACTTGATGGTCTCGTCAAGTACTTGTAGGACGTGCTCGATGTCGGGGAACTTGCCTCCGCCCAAGAGATCCGGTCTCGGGAAGTCAGTAGGGAGGGCCTCAGCAAGCTCTTTTGTCGCAGGCAGGCCGTACGGAGCGGACGCGCCGGCGCCCAAAAACAGCGCGATGCGGGTCAAGGTGGCCCACACCCCTGCAACGACGGCACGGGCCGCGGGCGGGCCGGCTTTTGCAAACCGGTGCGGCCGGCGCGGCGCCAAGGCCGGGCTTCTAGCAGGCCTGCAAAAGGGATACCTGCCCCGTACGAGTGCTCGGGCCGCCTTTGCGGTGCAAGCAGCGAGCCGCGCATACGGTGCCGCCAGACCCCCCGTCGAGCGGGAGCAACTCCGGTCGCCAGACGTCTGCCCCAGGGCGCGCGCCCGCGCCCGGCTCGCCGACGCGGCCGCAGGAACAAGGTCATCTAGCGGCCACCCCCGTATCAGGGTGCCGGGCGTACTTGACGCGAGCGAGCTGCCGTATGGCAGGGGTGCAAAAGCGGCAATCGGGGCTCGGGCCGCGGCGCGTCCACGAGTTCTGGGTCGGGTACTTTAGCACCGAAGTCTGGAACTGCACCGGACTCTGCTTCGCCCCATGCGCGGCGCGCGCCAGCTCCACGAACCCCGCCGCGCCGGCCATGGCGCTAGCGGGCGCCAGCGGGACCTGCGTAACGGCTTCGCTCCGCACGCCCCGGGCCGCAACGCTGCCGGTGGCACACATCTCTGCACGCACACTCCTTATGGACTTTAAAGGTATGGCGGCGGCGGCCGCACCGGTTACCGCGCTTATGATCTCCGCGTCCGACCTGTCGATCCTCCTGCCTGAGTCGAGTAACGCCCGTATGCGGCGCGGCGTCAGCCCCAGCTCTCGGTGGATGGACGAGGGCTCGTCGGCCGGCGCCCCTCCGGCGGGCTCGGGGTACGCGCATAGCATGCATGGCCAGCCGTCGCCGATTGAGAACGTCGAGGCCCCAGCGTGGAACTCGGATGTCCACATGTTGACCGTCGTCAGGGGGAGTTTTAGGCCCAGCTGCCTCCTTCCCTCCCTAGAATCTAGGCCGCAGACGGCCGTCCACACGCGGCAGTCTGGGTTGTATGCTGCAAAGTAGTCGTTCATGTCCGTGTCGTGCACGACCACGTCTAGGTTCGGGCAGGCCCGCCGCACCCTGCCCGCCACCACGGACGCCTTGGAGCGGCCGGCGTCGCCTGCAGTGGTGCCGAGGTAGCGCTGCGGGTTGCCTCCGTCGTACGCGTCGGGGTCGACTAGGTGCAGGACGCCTGTGGCTCCCCCGGGCCACCTGCATAGCAACCAGAGCAACGCGTGCGTCACGGCGCCGACCCCAAACACGTGGGCCTCTCCCATGTCCAGCTCCGCACCGGCCGCAGGCGCCCCCGATGACGAGGCGCCCGGCCGGGCATCCCACTCATACGGGTCAGGAAGCCGCGCCGCGCCGCGCGCCTCGCCGATCGAGAACACGGACTTGAGGGCCTCGGACGACGCTAGCGCAGCCGCCGCCAGGGGGCCAACGGGGTTGGCGCTGCCGCCCAAGGCGGCGGCAGAGCCGGCCGTCGCCGTCCAGCCGTCGGCACCGACCGCGACCGAGTCCGCCGCGCAACCGGGCGGGGGACCTGCGCCTACCCCGATCACAAAGTCGTACGGAGGATCCCATCGGAGGCGGATGTCCGAGCTCGAAGCGCAGGCTCTTGACGCCGACCTGGCGCTGGCTACCAGGATGCCAGCGCCAGCGCCCTCGGCGTCTATGCCGTGCCAAAACCGGCCGAGCAGCTCTCCCAGCGCCTCGGCCACAAGGTCGGCCGATCCCGGCGGGGGACTCGTATCGCCGCCTCCGTCGCACCATACACCGATCCTAGCGGTTCGGATCAGGCAGGGGTCTGCGTCGTCCCCGCCAGCGGTTTTGAGTGCGTGCGCGTTTTTCACGAGCGCTTCGCTCACCTTATCCTCATCCTCCTTCCCGCCTCGCCGGCGCCCCAGTGCCGCCAGCGCCCGCCATCCTCGCGCTCGTAGACGCTAGCCCGCATGAAGGAGCGCATGCCGCCGCGGCAATAGTCGGGGACAATGATGCTCAAGGCCCCCGGATGCGCGACCACCTCCCACTTTACGTCCAGCGCAGACATGCGGGTGTCGGCCGACGGATGCGTGTGTATTTGGACGGCGCTGCGCTCACCCCTCTCGTGGTTGTCGAATGCGATCCTGCGCAGCTCGCCGCCGGTCACGTGCACGTGCGCGCCGCGAGGGCCCACGTACCACTCCTGGGCGGGGATGATCGCCCTGGCTATTGCGCGCCTGTTGCGGGCCGGCGGCAGCGGCTCGGTCCACAGGACGAACACCTCTGCGTCCGCGCCGGACAGTGCGTCAATCGTGCGGTCGATCACTTCCCGGGGGACGATCCACGGCGGCCTCACGCGAACGTCTGGCGGCCGGCCCCGGCCGGCCCTCCCCGCGCCCCTGCCGCGCCCGGCGGCCCCTGCGAGACGGCTCCAAAGGCCCGCCAGGCGGCGCCCGCGGCGGGAGGCGGCCCCGACCGACCCGGCTATGGCACCTTCACTTCCCGCTTGTTGAGATCGTGCTGCAGTTGGACCAGCAGGCCCGAGATGCTGTACTCCCCGCGGCGCCTCAGGGCCTGCCAGGGGTTGTCCTGGTGCGAATGGTGGTCGTGGTACTCGCGCCAGCCCGGAAAGCACAGCCACGACCTGTCCTCGCCGTAGGGGTTGGGCGGCGGCTGGAACCCTCCGCCCGTGGGCACCTGGCCCGCCCGCAGGGGCGCTCCGTCCTCGTCGATCCACCATCCGCGGGGCGGCAGGTAGTCATAGTTGTCGGCGTGCACATGCAAGCGAATTTGCCTGCCCGCCGCCCTCCACTCTAGGGCCGCGACCAAGACAGGGAACGAGCGCCTGACCACGCGGATTCCCAGGGCGGCATGGCGGGAGGACCCGGCAACGGCCTCGGTCGCCCCGTCAAACCACAGCCTTGACAGCAGCGGATCGACTATGATTCCGTCCCCCGCTGCCAGCCTCCCGTCGACGGCAAGCTGCGGCACTATGCGCACTCGCCGGCGCCTCGACATCTGCCGCCACCTCCGTCCTTTTTAGTGAGGGCGAGTACTGACCCGTCGGGTATGCCGTCGTCCCCAAGGACGGATGCGGGATCCAAGACGGGGCCGTCCTTGGCGGATAGTTGGTAGTCGTCCGCCCTAGCCCTCTGGTCGGGGGGAAGAAGCTCGCCTATGATCTGCCCGATGGTCGATTTGCCGTCGAGTGCCTCTTCCTTGGCTATGCCGTCGACCAGCACGGTGACCTTGACTAGGTTTGCCGCCTCGCCCATGCCGGGGCCCTCGCGCCGGTTCCATGTAAACCCTTCCCGCTGCGCATTTGGCTGCATGACGCATCTGTGAGCGCCCAGGCCGCTTGGGAAGGCTCGGGCGGCCGCGCCGCGCGTGCGCGCTCGGGGCTGGCAGAGCCTGCGCCGGGGCCACGTGTCCCGGACGGGCTTGCGCAGGGCGCTCGGCCCACTCCAGCCTGGCAGAACCTGCGCCGGGGCCACCCCGTTGGCGCGGGGACGGCGGGCCAGGCAGGCCCGAATGCGCGCCGCGCGTGCGCGGCCAGGCCTCTGGCAGCATCCGCGCCCGGGCCGACCTCCTGGCCCGGGAAGGCGGGGGCCGTCGCAGACCCGGCGTGCACCGCGCGCCGGCCGGCGCCCCCAATGAAGCGTTATATACCGCCCAGGGTCGCGCGGGCGCGTTGGGGACGGCCGTAAAGATCCTTATCGGCGTTGCCATTGGCATCGTGGCGGTCATTGCCGTAGTCGTGGTGCTCCTCGTGACGGCCCTCGACGTCATCGTCGACATCGGCGAGATGGAGGCCGACAGGCTAGGCATCTTCGAAATGCTCGGCTCGTACCCAGAGTCCCTCGAGTTCAAGAGGCTGTACCCGGACTACATGGAGGAGACGATCAGCATCGTGCCGCCGCACTACCAGTACGAGCTGCGCTCGGTCGACGACGGCAGCATCTTTGAGACGGACAGCCTCATCATCGAGTACAATGCCGACACCGACGAGTCGACGATCAAGTACCTGTGCATCGAGCCGGACGGCGACCGCATGACATACGACGGCGACGACCTCGTAGAGGTCATGGAAAGCGTGTGCGGGTAGCCACCCTTCCCCCCCCCACGCGCCCCTACTTGTACGCGGCGACCATTATCGCCCCGCCCATCAGGTCCGTGTCGAACTCTACGCGCGCGAACCTCTCCAAGAGCAGCCCCCGGAGGCGCGCGTTCGGCGGCCAGCGCCGGAACGTGCCGTACAGCGCGCCGAACTTGAGGCCGAGCCGGCCGCCGGCCGCCAGCGCCACGACGGGGAGCAGCAGGCGCAGGTACGCCGCCACGCCGGCCCTGACCAGCGGGTGGTCGGGCTTGCCGAGGTCGACGACGACGAGCCGGCCGCCGTCCTTGAGGACGCGGTGCAGCTCGGCGATGGCCGCGCGCAGGCTGATCGCGTCGCGCAGCGAGTATCCGCACAGGACGGCGTCGAACTGCCCGCTGCGGAACGGCATGTGCTCGAACACGCCGCACGAGCGGCCTAGCGGGGGCGCTCCCGGCGCGGGCCGGCGCGGCGCGCGCTCCAGCATCTGCACGAGCGGGTCGCACATGGTCACCTCGATGCGGCCGCCGCACAGGGCCGCCGCCGCCGCCGACATGTTGCCGAACCCCGACCCCGCGTCGAGCACGCGGTCGCCGGCCGAGACGCGGCCCGATATGCCGCGCCGCCGGTGCTCGGCGTCGCGGCCGAGCGAAATGTACGTGTTTACGCGGTCGTACACGGGTATGATCTGGCGCAGGACGTCGATCACGCCGGCCCACTGGCCGCCCAGCCCCATGCCGGCCGCGCCGGCGAGGGGGCCGTATTTGCCTTGCCTTGCCGCGGCGCGGCGCGGCGCGGCGCGGCGCGGCGCAAGGCGGCCGCAAAAGAGGGCGGCAGGGCCAGAGCCGCGATGCGGTCGATCCGCGAGCAGGGCCCGCTGTGCGGCGCAGGGCGCAGGGGCCGGCGGCAGAGTGCAGGCCGCCGCTACTCGCTCGCGTACTTTTCAAGGGCGGCCCTTGCGTACCCCTCTAGGCCGCCGTCGGCGATGAACTCGAGCTCGCCGGCGTCGGGCAGCACCCGCGCCATCCGAATGTTAGACGACACCTTGGCCGCCGCGTCCTCCATCGAGTCGCCCGTGCCGGCCGCCCCCGTCCTCTTTGCCTTGAGGGCTATGGCGGCGACCGCAAGCACCGCGGCGTCCTCGGCGCCCATGCCGGGGTCGTACCTGGCCTCCAGGAAAGAGTTGGCCTCGTCCGAGCCGGCCCCTATCGCGACGGCCGAGTAGGGCACGAACGTGCCGCTCGGGTCGGTCACGAACAGGCGCCCCCCCTTTGCGTCGACGCCGGCCACGATGAGGGACACGCCGTACGGGCGCACCCCCGAGTACTGCGTGAACTGGTGGCACTGGTCCGCAAGGTGCTTTGCGACCGTCTCGACCTCGACCGGCTCGTCGTACGTCATGCGCGTGCCCTGCGAAAAGTACCGCGCGTTGTCGACCTGCACGCGCGCGTCGGGGGTGTACCCGGCGGCCGCTATCCCGATGTGCCTGTCGACCTGGAATATCTTTTGCGTCGTCTTGGACGTCTGCAGCTGCAGGGGCTTTTCCTCGACGGCCACGACGACGCCCCCCTCCGACCTGGCGCCGACGGCCAGCGTGCCGCGCTTGACCGTCTCGATCGCGTACTCGACCTGGTATATCCGCCCGTCGGGCGAGTACATGGTGGGGGTCATGTCGTACCCCCGCGACGCCATCATGCGGCGGCCCGCTCCGGCGGGCAGATTTAAGGGTAGGGCAGCCGGCGCTGGCTAACCTGGGGATACGCCTATAAGCATCCGCGCCGTGCGCCCCCCGTTGATATCGCCCGGCAGGCTGCACCCGGGGCAGCTCGTAGAGTTCAGGGACAGGATAGGCCGCATGGAGGATCCCAGGGGCGGGCGGGCGGACAAGCACGTCGGGCGCCTGCTCATGCACCTGTTCGCCGGCACGGCGGGCGGGTTTACGAGGCTGCGCATAGTCATGATCCTGCTCGAGTCGCCGTGCAACACGCACCAGCTGGCCGGCAGGATGGGCATGGACTACAAGTCGGTGCAGCGGCACCTGGAAGTCATGCGGAAGAACAGCCTGGTGGCCAGGGCCGGAGGCGGGTACGGGTCGGTCTTTCGCGTCTCGGACATGCTCGAGCACAACATACGCGCGCTGGACGGCGTCATTGAAAAGCTAGAGGCCAGGTCCAGGGTGCGCAGGGTGTACCACTAGCCCCGGGCTGGCCGGGCGGCGTGATCACTTATAACCAGCTCGGCCGGCGCGGCGGCATGGTCAACAACGACCCATTTGACAACGCAACAAAGCAGGTCAACGACGCATGCGACACGCTCGGCATTGACGACCAGGGGACGCGCGACTACCTCGCCATCCCCAACCGCATCCTGCGCGTAAAGATACCCGTCAGGATGGACGACGGGTCGCTGCGCATGTTCATCGGATTCCGCAGCCAGCACAACAACGATCGCGGCCCCTACAAGGGGGGCATCAGGTACTTTGACCCCGAGGGCGGCCCCGCCTACATGGAGCGCGAGGTCATGGCCCTGTCGTCGTGGATGACGTGGAAGTGCGCCGTCGTCGACGTCCCGCTCGGCGGGGGCAAGGGCGGCGTCTTCGTCAACCCAAAGAAGGAGAACCTGAGCGCCGGCGAAAAGGAGAGGATCACGAGGCGGTTCGCCTTTGAGATCGCCGAGATCATCGGCCCCGAAAAGGACATTCCGGCCCCCGACGTGTACACGACGGGGACCGAGATGGTGCAGATCATGGACGTGTACAACAAGCTCAACGGCAAGAGGCAGATGCCCGGCGTCATTACCGGCAAGCTCATCGACATGGGAGGCTCGCTTGCGAGGAACGTCGCGACGGGCCTCGGCACGGCGTACTGCGTCAGGGAGGCGGCAAGGGCGCGAGGCATCGACCTCGGGGGCGCAAAGGTGGCCCTGCAGGGGTTCGGCAACGCGTCCGTGTACGCCGGCAAGTACCTCGAGAAGGAGGGCGCGACGGTCGTCGCCGCCAGCGACTCGAAGGGGTCCATATCGGTCCCCGGGGGCGCAAAGGTCGACGACATGCTCGAGCACAAGAAGAGGACCGGCACGGTCGTCGGCTTCGAGTCGAGCTCGCAGATCAGCACCGAGGAGCTGCTCACGTCCGAGTGCGACGTGCTCGTGCCCGGCGCGCTCGAGAACCAGATAGACGCAGGGATCGCCGAGAAGCTGAGGTGCAAGATCATTGCCGAGGCGGCCAACGGGCCCGTCACGCCCGACGCCGACCCGATCATCTACGAGAGGGGCATTACCGACATACCCGACATACTCGCCAACTCGGGCGGCGTGTGCATATCGTACCTGGAGTGGGTGCAGAACAACATGCGCTACTACTGGGGGTTCGACGAAGTCGCGCAAAAGATGGAGGAGCACATTACGGGCGGCTTCCACAACGTGCGCAAGGTCGGCGAAAAGCACAAGATCGACATGCGGCGCGCCGCCATGGTGGTCGCCGTAGACAGCGTCGTCGAGGCGCACAGGCACAAGGGCGTCTGGCCGTAGCGCCGGCCGCCGCCGCACCCTGCTGTTTTTATCGGGCCGCCGGGGGCGGGGGGCGTGGCGCGCAGGGCCCTCGTCTTGCAGAACTCGGCCGCCGAGGGACCCGGCCGCCTCGCGGCCCTGCTCGGCGCGGACGGCTACGAGGTCGGCGTCGCGCGCGCCTGGGAGCCCGGCGCGTGGGCAGGGGGAGGGGCGGCGGAGGGGGCGGCCGGCGGCCCGAGCCGGCGCGGCCACGACGTCCTGGTCGTGCTCGGCGCGCCCGACGGCGCGAACGACCCGCTCCCCCACCTGCGGGCCGAGGAGGAGATGATCAGGGGGGATGTGCGCGCCGGCATCCCCGTCCTGGGCGTGTGCCTGGGCGCGCAGCTGATCGCAAGGGCGTTCGGCGGAGCCGTGCGCCGGGGCGGCTCGAGGGAGGAGGGGTACTACGGCGACATCAGCCCCGTGGGGGCCGAGGGCCGGCGCATGTTCGCTGGCATGGGCGATCCGTTCGTCGCGCTGCACCTGCACGGCGACACGTTCGGCCTGCCGGCAGGGGCGGTCCGGCTGGCGCGGTCGCCGTCGTACGAAAACCAGGCGCTGCGCATCGGCAGCGCCGTCGGCGTGCAGTTCCACCTCGAGGCCGACGGCGAGACGGCCCGCGAGTGGCTCGGCGCATGCGGGGGCAAAGGAGGCCCGGCGGCCAGGGGGGCCGAGGCGGCCGTGGCGCGCAACATGGATGCGTTCTACGCCAACTGGCGCGCCGAGCTCGGCGTCGGGGCGGGGGCGGGGGCGGCGTCCCGCCAGCGCTCGTCGGGCGGCGATGCTGGAGGCGGGGGCGGTATACAAATTAACCACCGCGGCCCGGCCGGCCCATGCGGATAGGCCCGAGCCGGGCGCGGGCGGGATTGGCATCGGGGACGCCCCGCGCCGCGGCAGGCCCCGCGGCGGCCCGAGCCGGCGCCGCGGCGGCAGTGGCAGTGGCAGTGGCAGTGGCCGCGGCCGCCGCGGGAGCCGGCGGCATCGGGGGCGCATGGGCCCAGGCCGCCGACACGCCGCCCACCCTCGGCGTCCTGATCGCCGACACTCCTCCCCACCACTACAAGGACGACGCCGGGCGGACCGTCATCGTCGGCCAGGTCGTCAACACGAACGCCTTTGCCGTCTCCGGCGTAAAGGTCAGGGTCGGATTCTACGGGGCCGGCGGCGGCGGCGAGGCGCTCGAGACGGCCGTCGGCACGACCCTGATCGGCGTCGTGCCGGCGGGGGGGACGGCGCCGTTTGCCATCACCTCGGAGAGCCCCAGCGCGGCCATCTCCGGCGCGGCCGCCACGATCCTCGGCTTCAACTACGCCGACGAAAAGCCGAGGACGCTGCGGGTCGAGGGAGCGGCCGCGGCCGCGGCCGCGCCGGCCGGCGCGGGGGAGGGCGCCGCGGGGCGGGCGGCCGTCCCCGACGTGCTCGTCGTAGAGGGCGAGGTGCACAGCTCGGCGGCGCCCGGCGCGCCGGCGGCGGACGCCGTCACCGTCCACGCGCTCCAGTACGACGCGTTCGACCCGCCGCGCCTCCTCCGCCACGCGTCGGCCGTCCTGCCCGGCCCGCTCGAGGCGGGCGGGTCGGCGCCGTTCTCGATCTCCGATGCGCTGCTCGTGCGCGCCGACGGCGTGCGCCTGATCGCCGAGTCGGCCGGCGCCGCCTCGGCAGCCGTGGACGTCGCCATCGCGCAGGCCGACCCGCTGGTGCGCCGCGTCACGATCGGCGGCGCGCACCTGTCCGACGCCGACGGCAACCGCGTGCAGGGCGGCAGGGAGGGGTCGCCGCTCGTCGTCGGCGCCGACCTGTCGCTCGACGTCCTGCCGTCGGCGCAGCCGGCCGCGCAGGACTATACCCTCTACGTCCAGGTAAAGCGGTCGGGGGACAGCCCGTCCGTCGAGTTCCTAGGCTCGGCCGACGGGCGGTTCGACGGGCGGGGCCCCCAGTCGCCGTCCGTCGAGTGGACGCCGGGCGAGGAGGGCCTGTACTTTGTCGAGACGTTCGTGTGGGACAGCGGCAACGCGCCGCTCGCGTCGAGGGGCCCCGTCGTGCTCGTCCTCGTCTCGCGCGGCTGACGGCGCGGGCGGCTGGAGGCGGCATGCCCCGCTACGACACGGCGGCGACCGGCGGCACCTTTGACGCCATACACCGCGGCCACCTGGCCCTGCTCGACCGCGCCTTCGAGGTCGCCGAGCGCGTCATAGTCGGGGTGGCAGGCGACGGGCTGGCCGCCAGGCGCGGCAAGTCCCCCGCCCTGCCGTACGCGGCGAGGAGCGCCGCCGTCGAGGCCCTCGTATCCTCGAGGTACCCCGGCAGGCGGTGCGACGTCAGCCGCCTCGACGACGTGTTCGGGCCGGCCGCCCTCGAGCGGCGCGTCGGCGCGCTCGTCGTCAGCGCCGAGACCGAGCCGCAGGGGACCGCCCTCAACGGGCTGCGCGCCGCCGCCGGCCTGCCGCCCGTCGAGGTCGTCGTCGTCCCCATGGTCGCCGCGCAGGACGGCGCGCGCATCTCGACGACGCGCATGCGCGGCGGCGAGATCGACGGCGAGGGAAGAATGCTTGACAAGGGGGGCAAAGGGATCTGACAAGGGGGGTAATGCCCCGGCGGGGGCATACGTGCCGTGGACTGGGACCTGTCGGGGCGCATGCTCAGGAATCTCGACGGCCAGGTCGGCGCCCTCAGGGAGGGCCTCGACCCGGACAACATTGCGGCGTGGTACGACACGGTCGTCGCCGACGCCGTCGAGATGGCCCCGCCGTGGCTGCAGGACAAGATATCGGTCAGGCGCGACCCCATAATGACGCTCCAGTTCCACCTGAGCGTGTCCAAGAGGGCCGTCAGGTACCTGATGGTCGCCATCGACAACCGCATGGACCAGATGCCGTACTCGACGCGCCTGTACTTTCTGAGGGTGCTAGAGGCCGTCGAGGGCGAGGTCGACAGGGGCCTCGTCTAGCCCGCGGCGGGGGGGCCGCTACGCGCCGGCGCGGCCGCGGGAGGGGCCGCCCGCGCCGGCGGGGGCGGCGGCCGCGGGCGCCGCGGACTTTGCAAGCGCGACCGACGCGCCGGCAGCCTCGGCGCCGGCGATCGCATGCTCGCCGTCGGACACGGACTGCATAAAGTCGGCGAGCGCCTCGGCCTGGCCGCCGTCGGCGAGCATTACGCTGTGCGCCGACCCGTCGCGCAGCGACAGGACGATCTCGTCGCCGTACGCCGAGACGACGTCCCTTGCAAACGCGCCGCCCTCCCGAGCGCGCCCGTCGTGCGGGTACGCGAGGCTGGCGAGCTTGAGGGCCTCGTACGCGTCGCGGCACCTGACCGCGATCCGGACCTCGGCGCCCGATCCCCCCGTCACGGCCACCACTCCCTCGTGCCCTCGTCGAGCATGTACTCGCCGAGGCGGTCCCTTGCGCGCTCGCGCCGCTCGGCGTGGCCCTCGGCGAACCTGGTCATGCGGTCGATCAGCTCGGCCTTTAGCTCGCCGGTCGTCAGCGAGCCGGCCGCGTACCCGTCCCTGATCTTTTCGAGGCGCGCGTCGGACGGCTCGAAGAACATGCGCAGGTACTGGTACGACACGTCGACGTCGGGGTTGCCGCCGAGCCGCCGGTGCGCCTCGATGTCCGGCTGCCCGCCCGAGAACGCGTGCCTGTTGATCTTTTTCCGGATCGCCGCCGGCCCGTCCGTCGTGTACACGGCCCCGTTCTCGTCGGACGCGGACATTTTTCCGCCGGGCCCCTGCAGGGCAGGCATCATCATGTTGTGGACCAGGGCGGGCTTTGGCCTGCCGAGCCTCGGCGCCACGTCGCGCGTGAGCCTAAAGTGCGGGTCCTGGTCGACGCCGAGCGGTATCAGGACGGGCGCGTCCTCGACAAAGCACGGCGCCGACTGGAGCGACGTGTAGAATATCATGCCGATGCTCGTCTCGCCCGTAAACCCGAACACGGCCTTTGTGTTCGAGTAGTTGATCCGCTTGGCGACCTGGGCGGCGATCGGGTAGAGGCGGGCAATGTCGCGCGTGTCTATTATGATGCGCGTGCGGGCGGGGTCAAAGCCGAGGGCGGCAAAGTCCAGCGCGTTCTCGTACGCCAGGGACGTCGTCTCCTCGAGCGACAGGCCCGGCCTTGAAAAGAACTTTTCGTCGTCGGTCAGCTGAAAGTACATGCGCACGCCGAACCTGTCCTGCAGCCACTTTGCGAACACCCACGGCAGGAGGTGGCCGACGTGCGTGCGCCCCGACGGGCCGCGCCCCGTGTACAGGAAAAAGCTGCCGCCCGCCTCGTGCACGTCGAGGATGCGGCCGAGGTCGCGGTGCGAAAAGAACACGCCGCGGCGCAGCATGAAGTGGTCCTCGCCGGCGGCGCGGCGCACGCGCGCGCGCAGGCCGTCGGTTATGCGCTCGGTCCCGAACCGCTCGATCAGGCGGTCGTAGTCGATCTCGCCGCTCACGTCCCACGGGGTGACCGTGAACTGCCCGCCCCCGGCCCGCGCATCCGCGGGCCCGCCCTGCGAGTCCAACGGCGGGGGGCGGCGCCGGGCCGCTTTAAACCGTTGAGGGGGCGGCGTGCGGAGCGCAGGGGGAGAGGGCGGGGCGGCCGGCCGAGGCGCTGCCCCCGTGATAATCACGCGGCGCGGGCGGCAGGGGCCGCGGGGAGAGGGCGGGGCGGCCGGCCGAGGCGCTGCCCCCCGTAGCGCCGGCCGGTGCACATCGGCTCCCTTGCAAGCTCGCGCCGCATGCGCTCAATCGTGCCGCCCGGTATGCCGAGCAGCGACGAGACCGCGTCGTCGATGCCCCGCCGGACCGGGTCGTCCGCCTCGGCAAGCCGGCCGATCGGCCTGGCGGCGTACCTGTCGTACGCGCCGGCGAGCGCCCTCTCCTGTTTGGGCGAGAGGCGCGGCACGGGCGCGTCTCCCGCGCCGGCGTTGGAAAACCTCGGCCTCGACAGGACGGTCGGTATGCGCACGCCCAGGACCGCCACTATGCCCGGCGTGGAGTTGAGGAACACGGCCATGGCCTTTGACCACCGCAGCCGCCCGGCGGCTTCTGCCGCCCGCGGGCGCACGCTGTACCACGACGTCCCCACCGTCTCGTCCGGCGAGCACACCGCGGTTACGTGGGCAAGGTTGAGGCGGAGCTTTTCGGGAAAGAGCAGGTGCGACGCGCGCGACCAGACCCTTTTTGCCCGCTCGTCCATCCCCCGCTTTGGGACCAGGTAGGCGTACGGCCTGCTCTCGATGCTCACGACCCTCGACGTGTCGTGCCCGTACATCGAGGCGCGCGCGTGCCGGTCAGGCGTTTGGCGGGTGTCAAAGCACCCCCTCACGTCCCTCCCGCCCCGGATGTCGGCAATGTCGCCGAGCCGGGCCGCCTCGAACAGGCGCCCCTCCCTCATGTCCATGTACGCGCGGTGCAGGAACGGCGACACGAACAGGACCCTGCTCCAGTCGCCGTCGGCGGCCGACTCGGGGGCCATTGCGTCGATCGTCGCGCGCTGGTTGGGGCGGCCGGCCGCAATCTCGGCGGCAAGGGCGGCGGCCTCGCCGGCCGAGGAGGGGTTTTCGAGAAGGGTGACGACGGCCGGGGGCACTCCGTGCCGCCCGCGCCCGCCGCCGCCGCCGCCCGGCCTTGCCGCCCTGCGCCTCATCACCAGCAGCAGCTCGGCAATCGTCGTATTCTCCGAAAAGTACTCCCTGTCGGGGTCGTGCGAGACGACCAGGTACTCGATGTCAAAGCGCTCTGCCAGGAACCTGCGGACGCCCCGCGCGGACGGCGCCGTCGCCGACGAAAGGGGGAAGACGCAGGCGAGCATCCCCGTCTGGCTGCACATGTGCTCGCCGAGCACCAAGAACATTAGGCCGCTGCTGGTCATGTCGAGCTTGACCGGCGATGCGGCCAGTATCTCCGACTCCCTTTTCTTGACGCGCGCCTCGGCCGCCCTGCCTAGCTGGTCGTGCCTCTTGTCGTTGCGGGTGTACGGCGGGTTCATGATGACGAGGTCCGCCGAATGGTCGTACCTCTGCGGCCCACTCCCCGCGCCCGTGCCCGTCTGGCGCGGCGAGCGCGCGCCGGCCCAGTCGACGAACGGCAAGAGGCCCCCGGGCGCGTACAGCTCGAGCGAGCCGGCCGCGGCCCTAGTCGACCCCGCGATCTCGCCGAAGGGCATCCTGTGCAGGTTCATGTCGCCAAACTTGGTCGTCGGCGACAGCAGTCCGAGCGTCGTGGCCGCTATGTGTAGGGCGGTCGCGTTGATGTCGAGGCCCTCCAGCACATTCTCGATCAGGTGCGCGTGGCCGGCGTCGCCGTTGCCGCCGCCGGGCGCGCCGCGGAGCCTCTCGGCGGCGGCCATGAGCAGCGTCCCCGTGCCGCAGGCGGGGTCCACGACGCGGAACGACGAGAGCCTCTCGGGCGGCGGCGCGCGGGGCAGGACGAGGCCCGCCAGCAGCGTCGCGGCGGGGACGGACGTGTAGAACGAGCCGTCGAACTGCGCGTCGTCGAGCATGGCGTGGAATATGCGGCCCAGAATGTCGTGGCGCGTCCCGCCCAGATGCCCCGCCGCGTAGCGCGACCAGTTCGCGACGATTTTTACGGCCTGCGTGAACGGGGCGCTGCGCAGCGCGCCGAGCGCCGTCACGCCCGACTCGAATATCGGCTTGCGGTCGGCCGCCAGGATCAGCGACCATGCGCCGGACAGCCGGGACGGCGTGTCGCCGGCGCGGCAGCAGCCATCGAGCCCGTCGGGATTCCACGGGCCCCTGAACTTTTTGCCCGTGCGCGCGTCGACCCCCGGCCTCATCGCCCCGAGGTGCGGGCCGAGCCGGGCGTGGAACATCGAGGCCGATGCGACTATGAGCAAGGCCCTCCGCGCCGCCGGCCGCCAGTCGCCTTTTCGCGGGCCGAGCCCCAAGCTCTCGCCGAGCGATCTGCACTCGCCCTCCGAGAGCAGGCCGGCCGCCGCGTCGATCGCGTCTCGAAGCCTGCCGACGATCGTGTCCGGATCGCCGGCGTCCTTGCGCACGTTGCGTATGCGGTCGGCTAGCTCTGCCGCGGTGCACGCCGTCCAGCGGGCCCGCGCACTGGGATCGGCCGGCGCGTCAGGGCCGCCCGCGCCGGGCGCCGGGCGCCCCCGGTCGATCCCCGCCACATAGTCGTCCACAATGCTGACGTCGAGCCTCGTGCCGCGGCGCAGGCCCTCGCCGGAGCGTTCCTCGGGGCAGACCACGGCCAGCGCCGCGTCGGCGTGCCCTGCGGGCGCAAGCCTCTCGGCTGCGTCATTGACTGCCCGCCTTTTCGCGCCCGGCCCGCCCGGCACGCACTCGACGGCGATTCGCCCCTGCCCGTGCGCCTCGGCCAGGCCGGCGCGCCCGCGGCCGGCCCCTGGCCGAGGGTCGACGTCAAGGCCTTCCGAGCGCAGCAGGCCGCGCAGCCTGCGGGTAAAGCCGTCCTCAAGGTCCGCCAATCATGTCATTCCCCCGGGCGGCGCGGCGGCGGGCCGCGGCGGGGCCGCGGCGCGGCCAAGTCTACCCCCCCTCCTGCCCGTCGAGTATCTTGAGGCTCCGGCACACAGAGTACAGGTTGCGGCGGAGGTCCTTGTCGAGCAGCGTGTCGCTCTTTTGCTTGAGGGTGCGGCGCGCCGCGTCGCGCTCGGGGCCCGGCGGCAGCGACAGCACGCGGTTGATGATCTCGGGGAGCTCTTCGCGCACCCAGCCGTCGAGTATGGCGTACGCCCTTGGCGGGATCATCTCGACGCGCGACTTTGACGCGTCGACGACCTCGGTAAAGTTGTCCTCCTCGACGCGGTGGATGAGGGCGAATATGCAGTTGTCGGCCGTCGGGTTCTCGAGTATCTCGGTCGACCGCGGCCCCGCCTTGCCCTGCGCGACCTTGTTGCGCAGGCCGACGGGGCTCACCGCAATGCCGTTGATCCCGAGCCGGTCGCCGTCGACGCCCGTGATCACCCCGAACACAAAGTCGCGGTGCTCGCCGCTGGGCCTCGTCGTGAACACGTGTGCGCCCTCCTTCCACTTTGACGGCTTGCGGCTGAACAGCACGGCGGGCCGGCGGGGGCCGCGGTATTTATTGATAGGGGGAGCATGTGGCTCGCGGCAGGGCAAGAAGGCCGGATCGGCGTCGCATGCGCGCGGCAGGGCGCGCCAAGCCATCCCATCCACCGCAGTTTGATCCTCTTGCGAGCATTGCATGTGCGCGGCCGGACACCCGCGCCAGGCAAGCTAGGACAGAATGATGGGCCAATCAGCCAGTGCATGCGCGTGCGCGTGTTCCCGCCACCCCATGCCCCGCCGGCAGCAGAGTGGCCAAGGTGCGGCGCCAATACTGGCGCGGCGGGGTTGCAGGTTGCGGCCGTCCCACTCGCAACCAATATTATACGCAGCCCCACGCGGGGCCACATGTCGTCGATACTCTCGAAGTCATGGCTCGCGTGTAGGACTGACAAGTTCCCCGGCCATGTCATGTGGCACGGCATCGCCCTGATCGGCCGCCTAGCTGTGTGCCGCCTTGCAGGTGACAGGAGGCCAGCGCGGCCATGAGTGGGAAGTTGTCAGACAACGAGGTCAGGGCGCGCGCGGCTAGATTTGCCGACGAATGGAAGGATGCCAAGTATGAAAGGGGCGAAGCCCAATCATTTTACGATGACTTTTTCCGCGTGTTTGGGCTCGACAGGCGCCGTGTTGCAGCCTACGAACGCCAGGTTAAAAAGATTTCGTCGGCAAGATCTGGATTCATAGACCTGTTGTGGCCCGGGACGCTGATAGTAGAACACAAGAGCGCAGGCTACGACCTAGACAGAGCTATAGACCAGGCCGAAGAATACCTCATGGCCCTCCCTGCTGACGAATGGCCCCGGTACATGCTAGCCTGCGATTTTAAGAGATTTCTGCTGGTCGACCTTCGCGAACGCACAGAGGCGAGGTTTGCCTTGACCGAACTTCCCGACAATATTAGCCGTCTTGCGTTCATGCAAGGGGAGCAAGACGCGCCCCATGTGCCGGAAAAGCCAGTTGACATAAAGGCATCCAGCATAATGGGCAGTATATACACAGCACTCAAAAATCAAGGTTACGTCTCGCCCGATGTGGAACGCCTCCTTGTTCGTCTTGCGTTCTGCATGTTCGCCGAGGACACCGGCATATTTGAAAGGGGGGTGTTCGAAAGGTTTGTCAGGGAACGAACTCTAGAAGACGGGTCGGACACGGGTCCAAGGTTGATCAGCCTCTTCGAGGTGCTGGACACCAGTGAGGACAGCAGGCAGGGCAACCTGGAGGACAGCCTCAGGGCGTTTCCGCACGTCAACGGCAGCCTGTTTGCGGGCCGGATAGGTGTGCCCGCGTTTGACTCGGCCATGCGATCGATGGTCATCAAGGCATGCTTGTTTGACTGGTCGCGCATCTCGCCTGTCATATTCGGCAACCTCTTCCAAGGCGTCATGGACGAGGGTAAAAAACGCAGGGAGGGCGCCCACTATACTACGGAAGAGAACATAATGAGGGTCGTTGGGCCCCTGTTTCTTGACGACCTACGCGGCGATCTGGAGGCTATAACATCAAGCACAAAGACGAGGGTTAGAAAGCGTGCGGAGCTGCGGCGCTTTCAAGAAAGGCTGGCCCAAATGAGGTTTCTGGATCCTGCATGCGGATCCGGCAACTTTTTAATCGTCGCGTACAGAGAGATCCGCAGACTTGAATTAGTCGCAATCGAAGGCATTCATGACAGCAGGGATAAGCGGCTCGACATATCGGTCCTCTCGAAAATTGATGTGAACCAGTTTTACGGGATAGAGAAAAATGAGTTTTCGGCCAGAATTGCCGAGGCAGGGCTGTGGATGACTGACCACCTAATGAACCGTGAGCTCGGTGAGCGGTTTGGCTACGTCTACAGCAGGATACCGCTAGAAAAGTCCCCGAGTATAGCAGTGGCTGATGCGCTCGAGTCCGAATGGGACGACATCCTGCCGGCGCGCCTATGCTCATACGTGTTAGGGAACCCGCCCTTTGGCGGAGCCAAGGTCATGACACCCGAACAACGCATGCAAACACGCAGGATTGTCGGCGGCCGTGGGCCTAAAGTACAAAAAGGAGTAGGGGGGGGGGGGCGGAACGCTGGACTACGTGTCCGGCTGGTTTGTAAAGGCGTCCGAGTATGCACGGCGCAGGTCGGACGGCGGTATCGGAGTAGGGTTTGTTGCCACTAACAGCATAACACAGGGTGAGCAAGTAGCGCAGCTCTGGCCAGTCGTCCTTGACAAAAATGGCATGGAGATAGACTTTGCTCACCAGACGTTCAGGTGGGGATCAGAGGCAAAGGGCAAGGCGCACGTGTCAGTCGTGATAATTGGCATGTCAGTGGCCGGTGCGGCGGAGGGCGGCAACGACGAGGACCACAGGGGCAACGGAGCACGCCGCCCCAAGCGTCTGTTCTACCACGGCGGTGGGGGCACAAGCGTGCTTGAGGACAATCCTCCGCACATATCGCCGTACATGATCGGCGCAAGCAGGCCATACCCAGTAGTAAGCGAAGAATCAGATCCGCTCAACGGATTTCCCCCGATGAAGATGGGATCAAAGCCGATTGATGGCGGCCACTACATACTGTCAGACACGGAAAAAGCCGTGCTCACCAAGGCGGAGCCGCGCGCCGCCCAGTTTCTGAAGCCGTATGTCGGTGCGCGTGAATTCATTGACGGTACCAGACGGTGGATACTGGCGCTACACAGAGTTGGTGCGCACGAGCTCCGCTCAATGCCCGCCGTCATGAAGAGAGTAAACGCGGTAAGGGAATACAGACTTGCAAGCAACAGCAGGCAGACCCGCGAGCTGGCTGACACGCCTACCCTATACCACCTCAATGTCATTCCCGATAATCCGTTTCTTATCGTCCCATCCGTCACGTCTGAGGAGCGGGAATATGTGCCGATAGGATATGCTAGTCCCCCGACTATCCCGAGCAACGCGGTCATGGTCGTTGAGCGCGCAAGCATGGGCCTGTTCGGCCTTCTTACGTCCAGGATGCACATGGTATGGCTCCGCAGGATTGGCGGCAGGCTGGAGACGAGGCTTAGGTATTCGGCTGGAATGGTGTACAACACATTCCCCGCCCCTGACACCGGCACCGGCCGCCTAGAGGATGCGGCACGGCGCGTGCTTGATGCAAGGACATCCTCGTGCGGCGCATCGCTCGGCGACCTGTACGACCCCGACGCGATGCCGCCCCACTTGAAGAAGGCCCACCGCGCCCTTGACAGGCAGGTCGACAGACTATACCGCAGCAAGCCGTTCGCGTCTGACGCGGAAAGGCTCGAGTTCCTGCTCGACAGGTACTCGCGCGCGGCGCCCCCGCGCAGGCCGTAGCATCGGGAAGTAAAGGCGGGCGGCTAGACCGTCGGCCCGCCGCCGCCGCCGCCCAGGCCGGGCCCCGACGCATGCGGCGGCAGGTTCTCGCCGCCCTCGTAGAGCACCAGCACCGTCACGCGCGACGTGTCCTTGTGCGCGTGCGACGAGACGCGCACGTCGACGACGCGCACGTCCTTGACAAACCTGTTCACCGACTTTTCGACGATATAGTCGACGCCGCTGAATATCTTTACCGGCATGCCCCGCGCGGCGCGCGCCGGGCCGGCCAATATCAAGATTGCCAGGCGCGGCGCGGGGGGCGCCACACAGGAAGGGCCGGCGTGGAGGATCGGCGCGCGGCGGCGGTTATCTTTTAACCCCCGGCCCGGCCGCCGGCGGCGTGGAAAAGTCCGAGCTGCTCGCCGAGTTCTCGTCCGACCCCGACAGGTACTACAGGGTCGCCCTGTTCGAGGACGAGGGGTTCTCCCGCGCCGCCTGCTCCAGGTGCGGCCGGTTCTTCTGGTCTGCCGCGCCGAGGGCCGAGTGCCCCGACCACGACCGCGCGTCCGCGTACTCGTTCATCGGCGACCCGCCGACGTCCAGGCGGCTCGACTATGCCGGCGCGTGGTCCGAGATCGAGTCGTTCTTTTCGGCCAACGGCCACGCGTCGGTAAAGCGCTACCCCGTCGTGTGCAGGTGGCGCGACGACCTGCACTTTACGATCGCGAGCATTGTCGACTTTCAGCGCGTGATGGGCTCGAGGGTCGTCTTCGAGTTCCCCGCCAACCCGCTGGTCGTCCCGCAGACGTGCCTGCGCTTCAAGGACCTCGAAAACGTGGGCGTCACGGGGAGGCACTTTTCGTCGTTCTGCATGGTCGGGCAGCACGCCGTGCCGGACGAGCCGGGCGGGTACTGGAAGGACGAGTGCGTGCGGCTCGACCACGAAATGCTGACCGGCCCGTTCGGCATACCCCGCGACGAGGTCGTCTACGTCGAGGACGTGTGGGAGGGCGGCGGCTCGTTCGGCCCGTCGCTCGAGTACTTTGTCAGGGGGCTCGAGCTCGGCAACGCCGTGTTCACCGAGTTCCAGGGCGCCCTCGGCGAGCACGAGCGGCTCGACCGCAGGGTCATCGACATGGGCGCCGGCCTGGAGCGCCTCTCGTGGATAACGATGGGCACGCCGACGGCGTACGACTGCTGCTTTGGGCCCGCCGCCCGGCTCGCCGCCGAGGCCCTCGGCGCCGACGCCGGCTCGGGGGCGGCCATGTCGTACTTTGCCGCCGTCGCCCGCGCGGCCGACGAGTGCGGCGGCGACCTGCGGGCGGCGAGGGCGAGGGCGGCCCGCGCGGCCGGCCTGTCCGAGGCCGACATGCGCAGGATCGTCGAGCCGCTCGAGGCGGCGTACATGGTAGCAGACCACGCGAGGACGCTCGTCTTTGCCATTGCGGACGGCGCCCTGCCGAGCAACGTCGGCGGCGGGTACAACCTGCGGATGATGCTGCGCCGCATCGTCGATGCGGCCGGCAGGTTCGGGCGGGAGGGCGGCCGCGGGGCCGCGCAGATACTGGACGAGATCGTCGACCTGCACACGGGCTACCTGTCGCGTACGTACCCCGAGCTCGCCGAGGCGGGCGGCGACGTAAGGCGGATACTCGGAATAGAGGTGGAGAGGCACGGCCAGTCGAGGCGGCGCATTGAAAAGATCGCGGCCAGGCTGTCCGGCGGCGGCGGCGGCGGCGGGGCGGGCAGGCAGCCGTCCGTGCAGGAGCTGGTCACGCTGTACGAGTCCGACGGCGTCACGCCCGACTACCTGCTCGAGGCCGGCGTCATATCCGAGGTGCCGCCGGCGTTCTACTCAAGGCTCGCCGAGCTGCGGGGGCCCGGGCGGCGCGGCGCGCAGGGGACCGGCGCCGGCGGGCGGGCGCCGGACGGCGCCCCGGTCGGCGCGCTGCCTGCCACCGACATGCTGTTCTACGGCGAGGATCCCATGGAGTTCGACGCGGCAGTCCTGTGGGCTGGCGGGTCTAGCGTCGTGCTCGACAGGACGTCGTTCTACGCGAGGGGCGGCGGGCAGGAGCCGGACCGCGGCGCGATCGGCGGCCTGCGCGTCACGGACGTCACAAAGCACGGCGGCGTCATAGTCCACACGGTCGACGGCGACGCCGGCCGGCTCGCCGGCGGCGGAAACGTCCGCTGCGCGGTCGACGCGGCGAGGCGGTCGGCGATATCAAAGAACCACACCGGCGCGCACATACTCAACGCATCGGCGCGCACCGTCCTCGGCTCGTGGGTGTGGCAGCACTCGGCGTTCAAGGAGGCAGACCACGCCAGGCTCGACGTGACGCACCACTCGCCGCTGACGGCCGAGCAGGTCGGCCTCATACAGGGCAGGGCCAACGAGATCATTCGCGGGGACCACCCCGTGACCGCGGCGAACATGCCGAGGGGCCGGGCCGAGCGGGAGCACGGGTTTCGGATATACCAGGGGGGGGTCGTCCCCGTGAGCACGGTGCGCATCGTCTCGATAGGCGACATCGACTCGGAGGCGTGCGGCGGCACCCACGTGGGGCGGACGGGGCAGGTAGGGGCGCTGCGGATAACGAGGGCAAAGCGCATACAGGACGGCGTCGTCAGGCTAGAGTTCGTCACCGGCGAGGGGGCGGCCGCGGGCGGCGGGGCCGCAAAGGAGCAAGATGAGCGGCGGCGGGCCGAGGCCGAGGCCGAAAAGGCGAGGGCCGAGCGCGACAGGGCCAGGGCCGCGGCCCGGCAGGCCGACAAGAGGCTCGTGCCGGCCGTGCTCGAGGCGGCCGCGTCCGTCCCCGACGGCGGGGAGCTCGAGGTCGACGGCGTCGAGGTGCGGGCGGCCGGCGGCCGCCGAACGTGCGCGGGGACGGGGGACGGCCTGGGCGAGACGTTCCACATCGAGTTCGGCAGGCGGCTCGTGGAAGAGCACCCCGGCGCGGCGTACTGCGGCGTGTTCGCCGACGGCCGCACGGTCAGGATCGTCGCGTACGCGGGGCCCGACTCTGGCAGGGACGCGGCGGCGATCGTGCGCGCCGTGGCGGCGGCCGCCGGCGGGTCCGGCGGCGGCAAGCGGTCGTTCGCGCAGGGCGGGTGCAAGGACGCGTCGAGGATTGGGGATGCGGCCGCTGCCGCGTCGAGGGAGATGCGGCCTTGAGTGCCGGGAATGGCCCCGGGCGGGGCGGGGAGGGCGGCGGCGGAGGCGGCGGAGGCCGGTCGGGGCCGGACTGGCCGGCGATCGAGGCCAAGTGGAGGGCCAGGTGGTCCGAGAGCGGCGCGCACGAGGCCGACGCCGACCCGTCGAGGCCCAAGAGGTTTGTCACCGTCGCGTACCCGTACCCGAACTCGCCGCAGCACGTGGGCCACGGGCGCACGTACACGATAGCCGACGCGCACGCAAGGTACCTGCGCATGCGCGGGTACAACGTGCTGTTCCCGATGGGGTTCCACTACACGGGCACGCCCATACTCGGCATGGCGAGGCGCGTCCAGGACGGGGACGCCGAGCTGCTCGCGGGGCTGAGGGACCTGTACGGGGTGCCCGACGAGGCCGTCAGGGGGTTCGCCGACCCCGTGAGGATCGCCGACTACTTTCACGAGGAGATAAGGGCCGGCATGATCGAGATGGGCTACTCGATAGACTGGCGGCGCGAGTTTACCACGATCGACCCCGCGTACAAGCGGTTCGTCGAGTGGCAGGTGGGGACGCTGCGCGGCATGGGCCTCGTCGTGCAGGGCTCGCACCCCGTCGGGTGGTGCCCAAAGGACCAGAACCCCGTCTCGCAGCACGACACGCTCGGCGACGTCGAGCCCGGCTTTACCGAGTACGTGCTCGTAAAGTTCAGGCTCGAGGAGGAGGAGGGGGGCGGTAGGGGCCCCGTGATCCCCGCCGCCACGCTGCGCCCCGAGACGATATTCGGCGTGACAAACCTGTGGGTCGACCCCGACGCCGAGTACGCCAGGGTGTCCGTCTCCGGCGGGGGCAAGAGCAGGGGCGGCGGCGCGGAGGAGGCCGAGGAGTGGATCGTCTCGGCAGAGTGCGCGCGCAAGCTGGGGTTCCTCGGCAGGACGGTGGAGAGGACGGGGACGGTGCGCGGCGCCGACCTCGTCGGGCGCACGGCGTCGGCCCCCGGCACCGGCGCGGCGGGCCTGCCCATACTGCCCGCCAGGTTCGTCAAGCAGGGGACGGGGACGGGAATGGTCATGTCGGTGCCCGCGCATGCGCCGTACGACTGGCGCGCCCTCGAGGACCTCAGGGAGGCCGGCGACGCGGCCGCCCTCGGCGTGCCCCGCCCCCCCAAGATCATCGAGTCGGGCGGGTACGAGGGCGCCGCCTGCCCGGCGGCCGAGGCGTGCAGGAGCCTCGGCATCAAAAGCCAGGGCGACGAGGGGCTGCTCGAAAAGGCCACGGACGAGGTGTACGGGAAGGAGTTCTACGGCGGGGCGATGGCCGGCGAAGAGTCCCCCGTGCCGGCCAGCCTCGCGGGCATGAAGGTGCCCGCCGCCAGGGACGCCGTCGGGGAGTGGCTGGCCGGCGGGGGCGGGGGCGAAGGCGGGGGCGGCCTGCCCAGAGTCCGCGACCCCTCGGAGCAGTTCCTAGAGATCAGCGGGGGGCCCGTCAGGTGCAGGTGCGGCGCCGAGTGCGTCGTGCGCATGCTCTCGGACCAGTGGTTCCTCGACTACGGCAACGCCGCGTGGAAGGCGAACGCGCACGAGTGCCTCTCGCGCATGAGCATTCTCCCGAGGGAGCTGCGCGGCGAGTTCGACAACGTCGTCGACTGGCTGCGCGAGCGCGCGTGCGCCAGGCAGCACGGCCTGGGCACGAACCTGCCCTGGGACGACGGGTGGATAGTAGAGAGCCTGTCCGACTCGGTCATCTACATGGCGTTCTACACGATAGCGGGGCTGGTCGGGTCGGGCGCGCTGCGCGCCGAGCACCTCACCCCGGCGTTCTTCGACTACGTGTTCCTGGGAATGGGGGGAGGGGGCGGGGGGGATCCCGCTGCCGCGATAGCCGCCGAGACTGGCGCCGACGCCGACGCCGTCCGGCGCGCCAGGGCCGAGTTTGCGTACTTTTACCCCGTCGACGCGAGGCACTCGGGAAGGGACCTCGTCCCGAACCACCTGACGTTCTTCGTCATGAACCACACGGCGATATTCGGGCGGGACAGCTGGCCGCGCGGAATAGTCGTGAACGGGTCCGTCCTGATGGACGGCAGGAAGATGTCAAAGAGCATGGGCAACATCATACCCCTCCGCAGGGCGATAGCCGAGCACGGCGCCGACACGATACGCCTCGCCATACTCGTCTCGGCCGAGCTCCTCCAGGACGCCGACTTTGGGGCCGAGGCGGTCTCGGGCGTCGCCTCCAGGCTCGCCGCAATGATGGCCGAGTGCGAGAGGCTCGGGCGCCGGGGAGGGGGCGGCAAGGGCGGCGGAGAGGGGGCCGCGGGGGCCGCCGAGGACCGCTGGCTGCTGTCGCGCGCGCGCGGCCTCGTCGCCGACGTGACGGCGTCGGTCGAGAGGATGAGGCTGCGCGAGGCCCTCCACTCGGTCCTGTTCTCGTTCGAGTCCGACCTGCAGTGGCACCGCAAGAGGAGGGCGGCAAGGGCGGCCGCGGCGGCGGCAGCCGAGGGCGGCGCCGCGGAGGGAGGGGATCCGGATGCAGTCCTCCGCGAGGTGTACGCGGCGCGCGTCCTCCTGCTCTCGCCGTTCGCCCCGCACGCGGCCGACGAGATGTGGGAGAGGCTCGGCATGGAGGGGAGGGCGTCCGCGTCGCGCTGGCCCGAGCCGCCCGCCGCGTGGGACGACCCCGCCGCGGCGCAGGCCGAGGACCTGCTCGGCCGCGTCGTCGACGACGTTGCGAGCATTGTAAAGGTCACAAAGATGGGCGCCCCCAGGAGGATCACGGCGTACGTGGCCGGCGGCCTCAAGCGCAGGGCGTACATGGCCGTGCTAAGCGCCGCGGCTGGCGGGGAGGAAGGGAAGAGGGGCGGAGGCGCCATCATGGGGGCCGTCATGCAGGCGCTCATTGCCGACCCCGAGACGGCCGCCATCAAGTCCGATCCCGGCTTTGTGCAGCGCGCCATCAAGGACGTGCTGGCCGAGCCGGCCCGCTCCAGGGAGGCCATGGTGCGCGCGGGCGGCCTGCCCGACGAGGGGGCCGTCCTGGCGGCGGACCTGGGCGCGCTCGCGGCCGCCGAGTTCGGGGCGGGCGTCCAGGTCAGGGTCTTTTCAGAGGACGATGCAGGGGCCGACGACCCCGCCGGCAAGGCGCGCCACGCCAGGCCGCTCAGGCCGGCCCTGCTTATCGAGTAAAGCTGGCCACGGGGCCAAGCTTTGTTGACCCAAGGCGTATTAGGGGGCGGCGGCGGCCGTGCCGCATGGAGCGGAGAAAAGGCCGCGCGGCCGTCCACGGCGCCGCGGCGGCGGCAGTGGCAGTCGCCGCCGCCGCCGCCGTCCTGGTCTCGGCGCCCCACGCCGTACAGTGGGCGGAGGCCGACGCGCCGGACAGCCCGACGGACCTCACGGCCGCCGACGTCTCGCCGACGGGGATAGACCTGGCGTGGAGCGCGCCCGACGACGACGGGGGCGAAGAGATCACGGGGTACAAGATCGAGAGGAAGGAGGCCGGCAAAGAGTACGCCGTCATAGAGGCCAACACGGACAGCGAGTCGACGACGTACGAGGACAGGGACGGCATAAAGACGGGCACGACGTACCTGTACAGGGTCTCGGCGATCAACGGGGACGGCGAAAGCGAGCCGTCGGCCGAGGCGACGGCAAGGACGACCGAGTCGTCAAGGGGGTACGAGCAGGTGGTCCCGGACAGGCCGAGGTCGCTCGAGGCCGACGACATATCCGACAGCGAGGTCCGCCTCGAGTGGGATGCGCCGGCCGACAACGACTCGCCTCCCGTCACCGGCTACAAGATCGAGTACAAGGAGGCCGACGAGGACGACGACGAGTACGAGGTGGCAAGCTCGAATACGGGGAGTGCAAGGACAGAGTACACGGTAGACGACCTCGACGAGGACACCGAGTACACGTTCCGCGTCAGCGCGATAAACTCGGTCGGTACGGGCGATCCGTCAAGTGAGGCGAGTGCCACGCCCACCGAGGAATCGACCGCCGAGGTCGAGGCCGCCAGGCCGGGCTCGCCCAGAAGCGTGTCCGCGGCGCCCGCATCGGACACCAGCCTGTACGTAAAGTGGGCCGCGCCGGCCGGCGGCCGCGGCCCCGAGGTGACGGCGTACCTGATCGAGTACAAGCAAAAGGAGGGCGAGTGGGAGATGGCCGCCGAGGTCGGCGCGGGCACGACCGCGTTCATCCACGACGTGCCCAACCCGAAGACGAGCTACTCGTACAGGGTGGCTGCCCGCAACGACGTGGGCCTGGGCGCGCCGTCGGCGGCGACCGGCTTTGCAAAGCCCGAGCACACCAACAAGCCGACCCAGGTCACCATAACGGCCCTGTCGCCGACGAGCGCCCGCCTCGAGTGGCTGCCGCCGTCGGCCACGTTCGGCCAGGCAATAACGCAGTTCGAGATACTAAAGATCTTTAGCAACGGCGTGTCCGACAAGCACGGCGGCGCCGGAGGCAGGGACACGTCCTACACCATAAGGGATCTGCAGACGGGCCGCGAGCACCAGTTTGCCGTCAAGGCAAAGTTCAGCGCAGGCGCGTCGGACGTGTCGGACACGGTCTCGATAACGCTGACCGCCGAGTCGGGCAAGGGCGCGCCGGCCGCGGCGGGGGCGGCCGCGGCGCAGAGCCCCCCCGGCAAGCCGGGCAACGCGAGGGCAACGGCGGCGTCGCACGAGCGGATCGACCTGACATGGAGCGACCCAGGCTCCAGCGGAGGGTCGGCCGTCACGGGGTACAGGATCGAGTTCAAGGCCGGCGACGCCGGGCGGTTCGAGACGGCCGCGGCCGACACGGGGAGCGCGGCAAGGGCGTACTCCCACACGGGGCTAGAGCCGGAGACAAAGTACACGTACAGGGTCAACGCGATCAGCGGGCCGCTGGTCGGGCCGCCTTCCGACGAGGCCGCGGCGACGACGCTGGACAGGGCGGCCGGGGCGGCGGCTGCGGCTGCATCAACGGCGGGCGGGTCGGCCGGCGCGCAGGGCGGCGCAGGGCAGGCCGGGGCGGCCGGCCAGCCGGGATCGGATGCGGCGCAGGGCGCCACAAAGGGGCCCAAGCCGGCGCCGCCGCGCGACCTCCGCGCCGAGAGGGACGCGTCGCAGGGCGCGGACCTGTCGTGGTCGGAGCCGTCCTCGGGCGCCGGCGGCATAACGTCGTACAGGCTCGAGTACAGGACGGACGGCGGGCCGTACGAGAAACTCGCGGAGCCGCGCGCCGGCGATACGTCGTACCGGCACGAGGGTCTCGACCCGGCCTCGTCGTACACGTACAGGCTGTACGCGCTCAACGAGAACGGCCAGAGCCGCGCGTCGAACACGGCGTCGGCGCCGGCCGCATCGGATGCCGGCGCGGGCGGGGCAGCTTCATCCTCTTCCGCCTCCGCGGCGGACGCGCCGGCGGCCGACGACCCGCGTGCCCGCGTGCCGGGCTTTCCGGATCCCGACACGGACGCCGAGACGTACGTGCTCCTGTACGAGACGGACGCCGAGTTCAAGAAGTGGTTCGACGAGGTGTTCCCCGAGTACGAGATAACCGACGTGGTCGGCGAGCCCGAGGGGCGGGGCGAATCCGGCGAGATGGTGTTCCCCGATCCCAACGTGGGCCTGAGCGTGTACCTAGACCTGTACGAGACTGACGCCGGGTTCAGGGGCTGGTTCGACGAGACGTATCCCGATTCGACCGTGGCCGAGGTCGTCGGAGGGGCGGCAGGGGCCGCCGCCGCAGGGGCCGCCGCCGCCGGCGCCGGCGACCCGAGGGAGCGCGTGCCCGGCTTTCCGGACCCCGCCACAAGCGCGCGGGAGTACGTCGACAGGTACGATGAGGACGCAGGGTTCAGGAAATGGTTCGACGAGACGTTCCCCGAGTACGACATAGCCGACGTGGTCGGCGAGCCGGAGGCGGCCCCGCCGCCGGAAAGGCCCGACCGGCTGGACTACTACAAGGGCAGGTACGGCGAGGAGCCCGCGTACCGGGCATGGTTCGACTCGTACTTTTTCGGCAGGACGCTGGCCGAGGTCGTCGGCACCGTCGACAGGCCGTACGGCGAGTGCGGCGCCGGCACGTCCCTCAGGGACGGCATATGTCAGGTCGGCCCCGCCGCGGGGCAGTAGGCGCGGGCGCCGCGGCGGGCGCGCCTATAGGCGCCGCGCCCCCCTCAGGTAGTCGCGCACGACAAGGCGGTCCATGCCGGGGCCTGACACGTGGTACGAGGCGCCGCCGAGCCGGCGCTCGAGCGCGTCGGCGTACTCGACGAGCTCGGGCTCGTCGCTCACGACGATCGTGTCGATGCGGGCGCCGCGCCTGGCGCACCTGCCTGCCTCGCGCACGGTGCACTCGTCGATGACGGGATCGATGCGCTTGTGCCGGTAGCACAGGTAGACCATCGCGCCGGCGGCGGCCCCCCCAAAGTCCATGGCCCGCTCGCGGCCGATGCGCCCGACCGCCTCGCGGCCGGGCACGTAGAGGTTTGCGTACGGCTTTGCCGACAGCACGCGGGCCCTCTGCAGGGGCGTCTCGACGAGGCACGCGCTCGGCTGGCCGTCTGTGACGAGGACTATGCGCCGGTTTCGGCCGGCCGCCTCCCTGTCGAGTATGCGCGAGGCCAGGCGCAGCGCCGCCTGGTAGTTCGTGTAGTGCAGGTTTTCGTCGCCGGCCTCGAACGTGCGGAGGTGCGGCACGTCCTCGGGGGCGACCCGCGCGGCGAGCGAGGCGAACGCGACGATCGAGACCGAGTCGGCCGGAAAGCGGCGGCGGGCGAGCGCGCACAGGGCCCACAGGGCCCTCTTGGCGGCCTCGATGCGGCTCGGCCCGCCCGGCCCTCCGAGGCGGTACTTCATCGTAGAGCTCAGGTCGATGCAGTACACGACGGCCGCCCCCGCGTCGCGGGCCGTCTCGGCCTCTTCAATGTCGGACGGATCAATGTCGACGGGAAAGGGATCGCTGCGGCCGTGGCCGCCGCCGCCGCTGCGGCCGCCGCTGCGGCCGCCGCCCCCTCCCGCCCTCGACACGGCGTTGAGGACGGTGCGGACCGCGTCTATCCGGCCGGCGTCGGGCGGCTCGCCGGGCTCGAGGCGGCGCGTCTGGTCGGGCGCCTCGGACGAGCCGGTTCCGTGCGCGTCCGCCTCGTGCGGGCCGAACCCATGGGGGCCCATGCCGCGCATGACATCGCGCAGGATGCGGTCGCCGACGGCGGCAAAGCCGCGCCGCGTCAGCCAGCGCGGGCCGCCGCCCCCGGGCACCCTCTCGCGCAGGTACCCCATGCTGCGCAGCATGTCTGCGATCGGGGCCTGCCGCGGGGCCTCGTCCCCGCCGGAGCCCTCGGCCTGCGGCGGGCCGCCGGGGACGTCCTGGCAGGGAGCGGCGGTGCCCGGCGCGGCGCCCCCGCCCGGCGCGCCGGAGAGCGCAGCCCCGACGAGCCGCTCAATGTCGGCATCGTCGGGCGGCCTCTCGCGGACGGCCAGGCCGGCGAGCACGCCGGCGACGGCGGCAATGTCCGAGGCCGAGGCGCCGGGGCGGCGGAGGCGCGCCGCGGCGCCCACGACGGAGGCGGAGTCGGCCTCCCCGCCATCAGCCGGCCCGCCTTTGCGGCTGCCCGCCCCGTCCACGGCCCTGCCGTCCTCATGCGGGGATCTGGCCTCTTGGCGCCGCGCCTCGCCCTTGCCGCTACCGCCGCCCCGCCCGTCCCGGCCGGCGCTGGCATAGTACTCGGCATCGGCGCCGTCAAGCAGCGACATACCGGCCGTCCCGCCTGTCGAGCACCTTTGGCTTGGACCACCGCAGCGCCTCGAGGAGCAGCTCGACGGCCATGCACCGCGCATCGCCGGCCGCCTCGCCGGCGAGGCCCGCAGCCGCGCGGCTGCCAGGCGCCAGGCCGGCCGTAGCGCACAGCCGCCCGTGGCGGGCCTCCGCCGCGGCCGCGGCCGCGCCGGCCATCCTTGCCAGGGCCGGAAGGCGGGCCAGCTGCTCCGAGTACGGCGGGGCTGCGGCGGGGACTGCGCCCGCGCTGCCGCCGCTGTCGCCGCCGCCTCCGCCGGGCGCCTCCCAGGGAGCGCGCTGCGAGACGCGGAACACCGGGGCGCCCAGGGCCCCGCCGCCATCGCCATCGCCATCGCCATCGCCGCCGCCCCTGCCCTCAAACTCGGCGCGCACCGCGTCCAGCGCGCCGCCGCCATCGCCGCCGCCCGCGTCGGCGAGCGCCTCGGCGGCGGCCGCCCGCACCGCCTCGTCGACTATCCCGGAGAACACCTCGCGCCTGTTCTCGTCGGTGCCGTCAAGCTCGGCAAGGTCGAACTTTGCCGCCTGCCACAGCGCGTGCAGGTCAGCCAGGCGGGGCGCCGCCGCAGCCCCCGCCGCTCCAGCAGCCATGCCGCGCGCGCGCTCGGCCTCGGCGACGAGCGCCTCGAGGCCGTGTATTCCGATGCGCGTGCTCACGCCCCTCGCCTGGTCTATGTGGGGGCTGGCCCGCATGCCGGCCAGGATGCCGGCCACGATCCTTGCGGCCGGCTCGGACGGCAGGGCGCGCGCGTCGGGCGGGGCCCTCGCGCACGCCTCGGCCAGGACGATGGCCGCCTCGTCGCCGGCCGTGCGCGGGTAGTGCGTGCGTATGTGGCTGCGCAGGCGGTCCGAGAGCGGCTCGACTATGCGGCCCGAGTGCGTATAGTCTACGGGGTTGGCCGTGGCTACGAGCACCGTGCGCGGCTCGAACGCCACGGGGAACGCCCCGGTCGTGAACACGCCCTCCTGCAGGACGGAGAGGAGGGCCACCTGCTTTTTTGGGTCCAGGACGGGCAGCTCGTCGATGCACAGCAGGCCGTGCTTTGCCTGCATGAGCTGCCCCGGCGAGTACGACTCGACGCTGTACGTGGCCGCCCCGCGCCGGGCCACCCTTGCCACGTCGACGTGCCCGACCAGGTCCTTTACGGACAGGTCGGGCGTGGCAAGCACGTACCGGAACCTGTCGGCGCCGGGCCTCCACTCTATCCTGGTCTCCAGGCCGCCGTCCCCGATCGCCTCGATGGTGTCCGGGCTGACGCGGAACGCCGGCCGGTCCGCCGCCGGATTCTCCCCGTCCAGGGCGGCTGCAAGCTCGGCCGGCGGCAGGTCCATTGGGCAGTCGCTCGTGGCGCTGCCGCGCACGACCGGCATCGCCGAGAGCAGCGTGGCCGCAATCGTCCTTGCAAGGAGCGTCTTTGCCTGGCCGACCTGGCCGACGAGCAGCATGTCGTGCCCGGCCAGCAGGGCCCTGTCGACGGCGGGCTCGACCGTATCGCCGAACCCGAGCACGCCGGGGTACGCGGCGAGCCCCGCGGCGCGGCGGGCCGCAAGGTTGCGGCGCAGCTGGGCGCGGGCGGGCACCAGGCGGTAGCGCGCCTCGAGCAGGTCGCCGAGGCGCGTCATGGACCCGTGGTCCGCGGGCACGCCGGCCGCCTCCTCCGCGTAGCAGGGCGGCGACGCAAAGCAGCGCTCGACGGCGGCGGCCGCCTCGGAGACGGAGGTCACGGGCGCCCCGGCCCCCGCGGGGCTTATGAAGATAGGGGGCGCGGAGGCGGCGGGGCGCGCGGCGTCCGCGGCGCCCGCGGTGCGCCCTCCCCATCCCGGGTTTTCCAACGCAACGGGACAGCCACGATCCCGGGGGCAGCGGGGGAGGCGGTGCGCCCTCCCCCTCCTCCGCGCGCGCCGGCAGGATGGGCCGCCGCGCTGCGGCCGGCATGGGCTCGGGCGGACTGCCGGGCTCCCGGCCTAGCGCGGCGGGGAGGGGAACGCGGCGCACGGCGGGCTGCCAGGCAGACGGTTCCCGCAAGCCGACGCTTTGCAGGGGGCCGCTATGAGGGGCGAGCCGGTAGCAATCCTGCAGAGGGGGAGGGGAGTGCATGCCAGGCCGGCGGAAGCATCAAGTCGGGCAAGAAGGCGATTGCGATCTCTGCGATGCGGCCCGTGCAGCCGCGCGGGGCCGAGGCGATCGGTTGCGGGCCCGGGCGAAAGGCCCGACGCCCCGACCAGGGAAATGTGCGCGATCGCGACGGCGGCGCGATGCCGGGTGCAAGAAACCGCCTAGCGCCGCCTAGTCCCTGATTGAGAATACGTGGTCGTTCATGTACTGGTCGAGGTACCGGTCGATGTACTGGTCGATGTACTGGTCGAGGTACCGGTCGATGTACTGGTCGAGGTCCTGGTGGACGTACTGCCAAATGTCCCTGTCTATCCGCTCAAAGTTTTGGCGGCGCATCTCGTCCAGCTCCCTGTCGCACTGCGCCTTTTCCTCAGGGCTCAGCGGGCCCGAATAGGGGGCGGGGTTCTTTGGCCACCAAAGTTTGCGCTGGCGCCGCGGGGGCATCGGCATCGTGTAGACGGCGCTATCCTTTTCGGTCATCGTCCCGCCCCCGCTTTGAGTGCTTAATATTTCTTATCGTCTAGTCCGCTTTGCTCAGGCCTTTCGTGTGCTCGGCCTCGACGTTGCTGGACGATCCTTGCCCCGCGCCGGCAATCAGGGTGTCACGCTGCGGCCGGCATGAGCTCGGGCAGGCTGCAGGTATCCTTGCTTAGCGCAACGGGGAGGGGGACGCGGAGCACGACGGGCTGCCAGGCAGACGGTTCCCGCAAGCCGACGCTTTGCAGGGGGCCGCTATGAGGGGCGAGCCGGCAGCAATCTTGCAGAGGGGGCGCATGCCAGGCCGGCGGAAGCATCAAGTCGGGCAAGAAGGCGATTGCGATCTCTGCGATGCGGCCCGTGCAGCCGCGCGGGGCCGAGGCGATCGGTTGCTGGCCCGGGCGAAAGGCCCGCCGCCCCGACCAAGGAAATGTGCGCGATCGCGACGGCGGCGCGATGCCGGGTGCAAGAAACCGCCTAGCGCCGCCTAGTCTCTGATTGAGAATACGTGGTCGTTCATGTACTGGTCAAGGTACCGGTCGATGTACTGGTCGAGGTCCTGGTGGACGTACTGCCAAATGTCCCTGTCTATCCGCTCAAAGTTTTGGCGGCGCATCTCGTCCAGCTCCCTGTCGCACTGCGCCTTTTCCTCAGGGCTCAGCGGGCCCGAATAGGGGGCGGGGTTCTTTGGCCACCAAAGTTTGCGCTGGCGCCGCGGGGGCATCGGCATCGTGTAGACGGCGCTATCCTTTTCGGTCATCGTCCCGCCCCCGCTTTGAGTGCTTAATATTCCTTATCATCTCGTCCGCCTCGCTAAAGCCCTGCCTTTTAAGTACCCGGGTCTTAGCGTTGCTAAGCTGCCATTCCCCCGCGCTGGCAGGATCGACCGACTCGCTATATTTCAACATGGACTCGGGCAGGTTGTCAAGCGCTTCGCTCAACATGCCGGTAGCGACATGGGATGCCATGTACAATGTGTCAGCTTGGGCGGCCTGGCGATAGCTCTCGATCGCCTCGGCCGGGCGGCCCTGCGACTCATGGACGGCGCCGGCGGCGATGTGCGCCTCTGCATTCGACGGGTCGGCCCGGGCGGCCAGGCGGTAGCTCTCGATCGCCTCGGCCGGGCGGCCCTGCGACTCATGGACGGCGCCGGCGGCGATGTGCGGCCGGGCGCTCGACGGGTCGGCCCGGGCGGCCAGGCGATAGCTCTCGATCGCCTCGGCCGGGCGGCCCTGCGACATGTGAACCCTGCCGGCGGCGATGTGCGCCTCTGCATTCGACGGGTCGGCCCGGGCGGCCAGGCGGTAGCTCTCGATCGCCTCGGCCGGGCGGCCCTGCGACTCATGGACGGCGCCGGCGGCGATGTGCGCCTCTGCATTCGACGGGTCGGCCCGGGCGGCCAGGCGATAGCTCTCGATCGCCTCGGCCGGGCGGCCCTGCGACATGTGAACCCTGCCGGCGGCGATGTGCGCCTCTGCATTCGACGGGTCGGCCCGGGCGGCCAGGCGATAGCTCTCGATCGCCTCGGCCGGGCGGCCCTGCGACATGTGAACTCTGCCGGCGGCGATGTGCGCCTCTGCATTCGACGGGTCGGCCCGGGCGGCCAGGCGATAGCTCTCGATCGCCTCGGCCGGGCGGCCAAGGTGCAAAAGGATGCTTCCCCTGCCCATGTGCGCGTTCACATACTCAGGCTTGATCTCGACGGCCTTGCCATACTCTGCGAGCGCATCCTCGTCCCGGCCCTCCTGCGCTAGGAGGCACCCCATTGCGGCGTGCGCGCCTGCGTTGCCGGGATCGGACAAGACGGCCCTCTTGTACCGGCTGAGCGCCTCGCCGCGCCTGCCGAGCCTTTCCTCGGCCTTGCCGGCGATCACGTGCCGCATCGACGGGTCAGAATCCGACCCGTCCGCCAACTTGATGGCCTCGCGGCAGAAGGCGGCGGCGGCCGCCTCGTCGCCGCGGGCCCCCGCCCTGATTCCCCCGAGGAGCCTGAACGCTGCTAACAGTGGCGGCAGCTGCGCCAGGATCGCGTCTATGTTGGCGCACACCGTCTGCGGTATAAGGTGCCGGGCGTAGCGCCTGGTCCCCATCCCATGCGCGCAGTCGTTGCGCACAATGTACATCAGGTGCGTGTCGTCGAGCAGCACGACGTTCCCCGCGAACGGGCTCGACAGGCCCATATCGTCGAGCGCCGACTGGATGTCCTCGACGCTCTGAATTCTCCGGTCGATCCAGAACAGGTCGGCCGGCGCGAGCAGGTGGACGATCCTCTCCAGCTCGGGCAGGTCCGCCGGCGTGATGCTCAGGTTGACGGCGGTGTGCATGTGCATTTTCGGGTCGAACACGCGCCGCCCGACCTGGCGGTAGAACAGCTCTAGGCACGTGCAGGCGGCGATCGGCAGGTGCCGCTGGGTGAACTCGTCGGGGCTGTCGACGGCCTCGACGAGGTCATAGTACATGTCGAGCACGCGGGCCATCCTGTCGCCCAGCAGCTGCGACGATATCCGGCTCAGCCACCCCTTTCTGCGCGCCAACGACCGAGCCGAACACGGGCACTATATAAGTATGGCCTTTTTTCGTCAAAAATGGTAAACGTGGGCAGGCGCACCCCCTGCCGCGCCCGCAGGAAGGGCATCCGTGCCGCAACCTCCCCCCCCCCAGGCCGCGCGGCCGCCCCGCGGCCCGCCGGGCGCGGCTAGAGCTCGACCGTCGAGCCGCGGCGGACGAACCGGACGTTGTCGCAGAACCTTTTGAACAGCCGCGCTTTTTCCGTGTGTATTGGTATGACCGACCGCGGCGCCGCCTCCCTGACGATCCTTTCGATCTGGTCGCCCGTGCCGTGACCCGACACGTGCGAGTGGGCCGCCCAGCCGTCCCCCGCCCCGCCAAGCCCAAAGTGGTCCAGCCACCTCTTGACGCGCCTGTGGTCGATCTCCATCTCGTCGCTGAACGGCTCGGTCTGCGACCGTATGAACGTCGATCCCGCCTCGGGCCTCACGTCGATCAGGTTGGACAGCCCAAAGTCCGAGCAGTACATGACGCACTCGCGCTGGCGCCCGCGCACATAGTCGGCGCCGGCGGCGTTCCCCGCGTCGACAAGCCCGCGCTCCCACACGGCATAGTCGGCGTCGACGAGCTTTTTGGGCCACTCTTCCGCGGGCCGCCCGTACAGGCCCCACGACTTTCGCGGGACGAATACGCGGATGCGGGCGTCGTCGTGCGCCGGGTAGCCCGCAATCCCGGCCTCGCTGAACAGCCGCAAGAGGTACGCCTGCTTTAGGTCGACGACCATGTCGCGCCCGGCCTTCCTTGCCGCGTTGTAGATCGACAGGAACCTGTCCAGGTCGCGCACCGGGTACGAGCAGACGGCCAGGCCGCTCGCCTTGCTCACTGCATTGTGCACGTCGGCCTCTACGTCCTCCTCCGTGTACCACTCCGCGCCGCTCCTGCCCGCTGATCCGCCCCTGCCCCCCTTGGCCCCTGATCTGCCCGCGCCTATGCGCGTGCCCTCGCAGAGCATGAGCCCGACGTCCTCGGCGGCGCACCTCTCGACGAACGCCTCGGTGTCCGCGCGCCGCCTGCCGTGGTACCTTATGTCGGCCGTGTACGCGACCGTCCCGCCCGACGTGTGGATTATGAACGCGTACGCCCCCGGCAGCGAGTGGTCTACGGGGACGGCCTCGACCTCGATCGAGCCTATCTGGAAGCTTCCCGGGGCGACGACCCGTATGTCGCGGTCCACCTCTTCGCGGTTCTTTTCGCTCGTCGCCCTGCTGATCCCGCCCGACCTGTTCCTGTACGTCCTGAAGTTCTCCCTGTACCGCACGTACTCTTCCGAGCCGCCCGTCTCCTGGAAGCACTGCATGATGAGGCGGCTCTCCCTGGAGCAGTACACCGGTATGTCCGGCCGCAGGTAGTGTATGTACGAGCAGTGGTCGACGTGGGCGTGGCTGAGCAGGACGGCGTCGATGCTGTTGTCGAGCTTGTCGTCGCCGTATCCCGTGTGCCTTGCATAGTCCCTGCGGTACATCCCCTTCAGCCTCGGCAGCAGCCTGAACTCGACGAGGTCGCCCATGCCGTTGAGGGTGCGCGGCCTGAGAAACTCGGCAAAGTACGAGTTGGCCCGGCCCATGGGCATGCCAAAGTCGATGAACACGCTCGTGTCCTTGTCCCTTAGGAGTATCTGGTTGCCGCCGATCTCGCCGACGCCGGCGTAGAACGTGAGGCTTGTCATGCCTGCCCGGCGGGAACATTGCTGCTACAAAAGCGTGGCGCGCCCCGCTGCGGCGCCCGGCCGGCGGCGGCCGCCCGCAGGGGGCCGCGGCGGCATCCTCCCGCCGGACGGGGCGGGCGGCGTGGGGATCGGCGGCGTGGGGCCGCCGGGCGCCCCGCGCCTAGCCGGGCCTGGCCGCGTCGGAGCGGCCGATCAGGCCCTCGACGGCGGGCCCGTACTCGGCGGCCGACTCGGCCGCCTCGGCGACCGCCCCGGCGGCCAGGTGCCCCGCCTCGTCGATCGCCGAGGCAACGACCGTCGTCTCGCGTATGTACGTGTTGTACTGCCGAAGCGCCTCGACGTACGCCTCGTAGCTCTCGAGCCACTCGCCCGGCGGGTCGGCGGCGATCGTGTCGATTATGAGCTGCCGGACCTGCCCCGACGACGCCTCGGCCATCTCCCCGTACTCGGCCGCGGTTATCTCGCCGGCGAGCAGCCCCTCGTACCCCTCGTCCAGGTCGGCCATGATGGTGGCGTGTATGTTCTTGACGCCGTCCAGGTGGGCGCCGTGGTCCGACACGACGAGCGACGCGCCGTCGTTTCCCTGCGGCACGAGCCAGACCGCAAAGCTCGCCGCCGTTACGGCCCCGAGTATGCCGGCCGTAACCGCAAGGCCCCTGCGCGACGCCACGCAGCCGGGCGGCGGCGGCGCCAATGTAAAGTTACCGCGCCGGCTGCCCGGCCTGGGCACGATGCGGGCCGGCGCGGGCGGCCGCCTTGGCGTACGCCCCGCCTGCGGCGCAGCGCGGCGCCTAGCCGGCCGGCTCCGCGCGGCGGGCTGGCGGCCGGGCGGGCGGGCGGTCGGTCGGCCCGCCAGGGCTGCTCTTCGATCTGATCGCAGGTCCGTGGCACATCTCGAGGCGTTCTGTCGGGCCCGCCAGGGCGGCGGTTCGGACAGGCCAGCGTTCATTCCCGGCGCGCCGCAATGCCGCAGAACAGGACGGCGGGATTCCCCCCATGTCCGTCCGGCTCCTCGCGGGCGCGCGTCCTGGAACATGGCGGGGCGCAGCTCCGAGGCCAGGCCCCTCCATGCCCGTCCGGCCCCTCTAGGGCAGCCCCGTGCAGCGAGGCGGCACAAGTGCGCCGGAACCGAGCATGGAATGGCGGGCGGGGAGGCGGAGGATGGGAGGGCGGGCGGCTGTCCCGTCTACGCGCCGCGCGCCGCTCTGCAGCCTGGCCAGACTGGCCCCGGCGGCAGGCGGCGGGGCGCCCTCCCGCCTACGCTCCGCGCACTCCCGGCGGCCATAATGCCGGGCCAGTCGGACAGGCGGCGGCGGCGGTGAAGCGGAGCGCATTCCACCTGGCGGCAAGCGGGGCGCCTCGACGACGACAGCGGCGGCGGCGGCGGCGGCGGCGGCGGCGGCAGAATGCAGCGCGGTCCATACGCGTGGACGGGGCGGGGCGGGCGTGACGCGGCCGGCGTTGCGCCCTATACTTGCCGACAGCCTAGCAGGTACCGCCTTGCGGCTACCGCCCCTTCCCTCCCCCCCCCCCCCGCCCCAATGCTACGCAGCGCCAGCGGCCGCTCGGCGCCCCGCAGGACGCAGCCGCCGCCCAAGGGGGAGTCGGCCGCCCAGCCGGCCCGCCTGCTCCTCCCCGCACGGCGGCAAGGCGGTCCGCGGCCGCCCCGACGGGCGGCCAGGCAGGGGCCTGCCGGCCCGGCATGCCCGGCATGCCTGCCGCCCCCGCATCCCGCCCTTCCGCGACAAGGGCGGGGCGGCACAGGGCCATAATCCAGCTGCATGCCCGGCATCCCGGCCCGATCGCCACCCCCCCCCCCCACTCCACCGGCCCTGAACCCCCAAAAAAGGCCCAAACCAAGGCCCGATCGCCCCTCCGCCGGCCTCCAAACCCCCAAAAAAGGCCCAAACCAAGGCCCGATCGCCCCCCTCCACGCCTAGCGGGTCTACAATCCGCCCCTCCCAGGTCAAAAAAAATTTACCCGTGCCTTCTAAATACCCGCTCGCGAGGGCGCAGGCACATGGTAGAAGCCTACTGCGTAAAGTGCAGGCAAAAGCAGGAGATGCAAAAGCCAAAGCAGACAAAGCTCAAGAACGGGCGGGACGCCGTAAAGGGCGTCTGCGGCGTGTGCAGCACGAACCTATTCCGCATGGGCAAGATGGTCTGAGCGGGGCCGCCGGCCCCTTTTTTAAAACTGATATACCCGTGCCCCCGCGCCCCCGCCGTGTCCAGGGCCGAGTACGAGCAGCTGCTCAAGCGGATAGAGGGCGGCCTGTCCAAGGAGGGCGAGCAGGCCAAGAGCCGCCTAGAGCTGCCCGTAGTGGACGTCATGTGGGAGGGGCAAAAGACGTACCTGCGCAACTTTGCCGAGTTCCCAAAGGCGTTCAGGCGCGACCCCGACAAGGTCCTCCAGTACCTGTCGAAGGAGTTCGCCGTGCCGGCCGAGCGCATCGGCGACAAGGCCATGTTCATAGGCAGGCGCGACCCCGACGACTTTACGCGCCTGCTGCGCATATACGTAAAGGACTACCTAGAGTGCCCCACGTGCACCAGCCCCGACACCAAGATCACGAGGGAGAACCGCATCTCGTTCCTCGTGTGCGAGGCGTGCGGCGCAAAGGCGACCCTCAAGGGCAAGTATGCATGACGGCCGGGGCGGCGCCCGTGGGCGGCGCGGACAGCGGGGTCACGGCGGCGCCTGGCGGTAGCGGCGGCGCGGCTCCTGGCGGCGGTAGCGGCGGAAGTAGAGGCGGCGGCGGAAGTAGAGGCGGCGGCGAAGAGGGCAAGGCCCCGCTATTCTCGGTGCGCGCTGGCAACTACAGGCGCGCCTCCACGCTCAACATATGCGATGCCGAGCTGGTCGGGACGGTCGTCGAGGACGACGGGCCGCCCGGCGGCGGCGGCGGCGGCGGCGGCGGCGGGAACAACGGCAAGGGCAGCCCGGCGCGGCGCCTGCCGATCAAGGCGTCGTACTATGGGGGCGCGACCGTCGGCAGGGACGAGGCGGCGCGCATGCTGTCCGAGGCGCGGATAGCCAACATAGCGGGCCGGCGCGCCGTCGGCCTCGCCGTAAGCATGGGCCTCGGCGCCGAGGGGGGCGTCAAGACCATAGGCGGCGTGCCGTTCCTCATCGTGTTCCGGTGACGCGCATCCGGGAGGGGCCGCCGCGGGGGAGCGGCGCTGCCGCCGTCGGCCCCGGCGGCGCCAGCACGTCCGTCACCGACTACCGCACGCCGCCGGAGGGGAGCGGCGCTGCCGCCGGAGGCCCCGATGGTGTGTGGGTAGGCGGCAGGCGCCGCCTACGGCCGCCGGAGGGGAGCGGCGCTACCGCCGTCGGCCCCCCTGCCTTCCCCTCTTGCCCCCGCGCCTGCGCCCCCCCTGGCGCGGGGCCTCGGCTGCGATCCCGCCGCCGGAGGAGGCATCCTTGGCGCGGGCAGGGACATGCCTTTTGAGACTGTCCAGTATGTCGGCGACCTGATCGAGCGACTCGCGCGCGCCGGGCTGGCCCGGGTTGAGCTCGAGCGACCTCTTGTAGTACCTTGCGGCCGCGCCGAACCGTCCCAGCATGAACAGGGCCAGGCCCGCGTTGTAGTGCGCCCCGGCATCGCCCGCATTCACCTTTATCGCCCTCTTTTGGGCCGCAAGGGCCTTTCTGTACTTGCCCATCTCGTACAGGGCCACGCCCAGGTTGCCGTACGACTTGCCGTGCGAGGGCCTCAGCTTGACCGCCTTGCGGAACGCGGACGCCGCCATTGCGTGGTGGCCCAGCTGCGAGAGCGTCGTCCCCATGTTGTAGAGCGACAGCGAGTCGGCAGGGTCGATCTCCACGGCCCTCTTGTACGACTCGATCGCCTCGGCGTCGCGGCCGAGGTTCCCCAAGAGGTCGGCGCGCATGCGGTGCGTCGAGCCGTCCGTGTCGTCGAGGGCCATGCCCTTGTCGAACTGCACGAGCGCCTCGGCGTACCTGCCCTGCTTGGCGAGGGTCACCCCCATGTTGAAGAGCGTCCGCGCCGAGCGGGGGCTGCCCCGAAGGGACTTTTTGAACTCGTCGACGGCCTCTTTTCCGCGCCCCGCCGTGTCCAGCATTGCGGCGCGCATGGCGCGCACCTTGTCGTCGCCGGGGTTGATGTCGAGCGACCGGCCGAGCGTCTCGACGGCCTCGTCTGCCCTGCCCAACTCGTCGAGCATGTCGCCCTTGTGCGCAAGGGCCTCGGCGGCGGCATCGCCGCCGAACGAGGCGGCGATCTCCTCGTACGACGCGGCGGCCTCTTCGTACCTGCCCACCATCCGCGCCATGTCGGCCTTTTTTATGAGCAGGATCGGGTTGGACGGGTCCAGCCTCGATGCCTCGGCGAACGAGGCGGCCGCATCATCGTACCGCTCAAGGGCGTACAGCGAGTTGCCCTTTTCGTCGCGCAGCTCGGGGTTGAGCTCGTCGCGCTCTATGGCCCGGTCGTAGCACCGCACCGCCTCGTCGTGCCTGCCGAGCAGGACATGGGCGTATGCCATGATCTTGTGCGAGTCGACGTCGCCCGGGTCGTGGATCAGCTTTTCGCGGCAGATTTCGATCGCCTTCTCCCACCGCCGGGGATCGTCCGGCTCCTCCTTGCCGCCCAGGCCCCTCTTGCCGCCCAGGCCCCTCTTGCCGCCCTTGCCGCCCACGCCCGCCGGCTCGGCGCATGCTCTATACATGTTGCGCGCAGGCCGCGCAAGCCAGGGCTCGCGGGGGCGCTGGCAGGTGCGGCCGCGCCTGCAGGCGCCCGGCGGGCGTCAAGATTCGGAGCGCCCCGGATGCCGGAGGGCTGGAGGAGCAGGGGCGGAGCGCTCGCGATCGCCCGGCCGCAGCGGCGTGCCCGTCGTCCGGCCGAGCACCCCACAGGGAAGAGCGTCCTCGATCGCCCGGCTTCCCCTCCCCACCCCCCAGCACGGCCGCCGCCCCCTCCGCCCGTCCCAGGCTCTCCCCCCACCCCCGCCCCGCCGCGGGGCGGGGCGGGGCCGGAGCCCGCGCCCAGGCCCCGTGTCGCCCCGAACTGCCATGGCGGCGGCGCCCCTCCGCCCGCGCAGGCGCCGGGCCGGCGTCCCGCGCGCGCCCGCGCCCGCAACAGTACATATAACCGCGGCCCGCCGCGCAACCGTGGGAAAGCGCAAGGTCCTCAACGAGAGCGCCCTCAAGCACATACGGCTGCCCGAGCAGGGAGAAATGCTCGGCCGCGTCATAAAGCTGCTCGGCAGCGACCAGGTCCTTGTAAAGTGCACCGACGGCATTACCAGGCGCGGGCGCATACGCGGCAAGCTCAAGCGCCGCATTTGGATACGCGACAACGACATCGTCGTGATCGCGCCGTGGGACTTTAAAGAGTCGGAGCGGGGCGACATTGTATGGAGGTTTACGCTGCCCCAGGTAGACTGGCTAAAGGACAACGACCACCTTGCGCGCGACTTTTGAGCACCGGAGGGGCGCCGCCCCGGGCCCGGCGCGCGGGCGGGGGCCGCAGGGAGGCTGCCGCGGCATGACGGCCCGCCCTGACGGGGCGCCGGCCGAGGGGCCGGCGGCGCGGCGGGCCGGCGATCACACCGAGTCCGCATCGGGGCGGGGCGAGCGCGGGGATGCGGCCGGCGGCGAAGAGCTGGAGGAGGGCGGGGCGCCGGCGCGCTGGAGCGAGGGGGGCGAGGACGGCGAATACGAGGATGGGGGCGAGGACGGCGAATACGAGGATGACGATCCCGCCGGCGCGCCGAGCGTCAGCGGCAGGCTTGAGGCCAAGATCGACTCGGCCCTGGCCGCCGCGCGCGCGCCGAAGAGGGGGGCCCGCACGGGGCGCGTCGACGACGGCTTTGACGGCGACAAGACCGTCAACGAGGTCCTCGACCGGCCGGCCGTGCTGACCCTGTACGGCATGATAAACTCGGGCGTCATAACGCACGTCAACGGCCCCGTCAGCGCCGGCAAAGAGTCCGTCGTGTTCTGGGCCGCCGGCCCCGGCGGGTCGGACGTGGCGCTCAAGGTGTACCTCGTGACCACGTCCAGCTTTAAGCGGCGCTCCCCCTACATACTGGGCGACCCGAGGTTCGGGCGCATCCGGCGCGGCACGCGCAACCTGGTAAGGCTGTGGGCGCGCAAGGAGTTTGCAAACCTGACGGCGTGCCGGCGCTGCGGCATACCCGTCCCCGAGCCCATACGCGTGGCCGGCACCGTCCTGGCCATGGAGTTCGTCGGGTCCGGCGGCAGGCCGCACAGCACCCTCCTGACCTCGAGGGACGTCGGCGACGCAGACTACCGCGGCACGATCGCCCTGATCGGCCGCCTCTACGCCGAGGCGCGGCTGGTCCACGCCGACCTGTCGGCGTACAACGTGTTCAAGGCGCCGGACGGGCGCCTCGTGCTGTTCGACCTCGGCTCGGCCGTCGACTCCAGCCACCCGCGCGCCGCCGAGTTCCTGCAAAGAGACATTAACAACGTGACGGCGTTCTTTGCGAGGCGCGGCCTGGCCGTCGACAACCCGGCCGACGTCCTGGCGGAGGTGACGGAGCGGCGATGATCTTTGAAAAGACGGTGCGGATACCGGCCGCGCGCGTGGCGGTCCTGATCGGCAGGCGCGGGCGCACAAAGGCGGCCATCGAGAAGCGGTGCTCGGTGTCCGTCGACGTGGACAGCTCGGAGGGAACCGTGACGGTAAAGTCCGCGGGAGGCCAGGCGGCGGTGGCGGCGGCGGCGGCGGCGGCAGAGGGCGCCGGCGCCGGCGACGCCCTCGGGCCCTTCAAGGCGGCCGAGATCGTCGCGGCGATCGGGCGCGGGTTCGCCCCCGACAGGGCCATGTCGCTGCTCGACGAGGGGCGGTCCCTGCACGTCGTGGACCTGCGCGAGTTCGCCGGCAGGTCGCCGTCGCAGATCGGACGGATTAAAGGGCGCATAATCGGCGAGCGCGGCAGGGCGAGGAGGAGCATGGAGAGCCTGACGGGCGCGAGCATATCCGTGTACGGCCGGACGGTGGCCGTCATCGGCACGGCCGCGAGCCTGAGGCTCGCCGTCGAGGCCATTACGTCGCTGTCGTCGGGCAGCATGCACGGCGCCGTGTACGGGCGCCTCGAGGCGGCAAGGCGCCGGCAAAAGGCCGAGCGGATGGTGCTGTGGGAGGGGCAGAATGTCCCATAACGGCGGGTTCAACCAGATCTCGCCGAGCGAGTTCTTTTACCGCAACAGGGACCTCGCGGGGTTCAGCAACCCGACGCGGTCCCTGTACACGGCCGTCAGGGAGTTCGTCGAGAACGGCCTCGACGCGTGCGACCAGAGCGGCATACTGCCGGACATTCACCTGACCATCAAGGCCGTCGACGGCGAGCGCCGCGACCCAAAGCCGTACGTCCTGACGGTCCGCGACAACGGCCCCGGCATGGACGCCGAGCACATACCCCTCGCGTTCGGCACGGTCCTGTACGGATCAAAGTTCGGCCTCAAGCAGGCGCGCGGCATGTTCGGCCTCGGCGCGACCATGGCCATCCTGTACGGGCAGATAACGACGAACAAGCCCGTCTCGGTGCGCAGCAGCACGGCCGAGGGCGGCAAGGGCGACGAGTACGACATGCTGCTCGACATACAAAAGAACAAGCCGGTCATACTCAGGCACCGGACGGGGCCCGTCAAAAAGGGCCTCTCGGTGAGCATACAGCTCGAGGGCGACTACTCGAAGGCCGGCGCAAAGGTGCGCGACTACGTGTACCAGACGTCGCTGATCACGCCGTACGCGACGATCACGTTCGACGACCCAAAGGGCAACCGGTACAGGTACCCGCGGATAGTGCGGTCGATGCCGGCCGCGCCGTCGGTCATACGGCCGCACCCGTTCGGCGTCGACGTCGAGACCATACGGCGCATGATAGCAGAGAACTCGGAGGCCGTGCCGGCAGTCGACGACGCGCTCGCGGCCGGCCTGCGCGCGGCCCTCGGCATAAAGGACGGGGAGGAGGCCGGCCTCGAGGACGTGCTCAAGAGGGCCGAGAAAAGGGCCAAAAAGCTCAGGCCGCCGCTGCGCGCCGTCGTCTCGCTCATGGCCCTGCTCGGCATGGGCCTGGACCGCATGGGCCGCATACGCGTCGAGGACGTCGACGCGGCGGCCAGGACCGTCACGTACCGCGACTTTGCAAAGTCCGAGACCGTGACGGCCAGCGTAGACGCGGACAGCCCCCACTTTGCCCCGATCGCGGCGATCGCCGCCGGCGAGACGCTCGCGGCGTTCCTCACGAAGCGGTTCCAGCGCGTCGGCCCGAGGACGGCCGCAAGGTTCGCCGAGTTCGCGGGGTTCAAGCCGGGCAGGCGCGTCGGGCTGCTCACGAACGAAGAGCTCGTCAGGCTCAGCGACTCGCTGCAGAGGTACGGGGAGTTCCTCTCCCCCGACCCGACGTGCCTCGCCCCGCTCGGCGCCGAGCCGCTCGAAAAGGGGATGCAAAAGTTCTTTGACCCCGACTTTGCGGCCGTGGTGCAGAGGCCGGCGTCGGCCTACTCGGGGTTCCCGTTCGTCGTCGAGATGGGGGTGGCGTACGGGGGAGGCATCCAGACGAGGGGCGTAAAGGTGTACAGGTTCGCCAACCGCATACCCCTCCTGTACGACGAGGGCAGCGACGTCGTCCTCAAGGTCGCCGGCGAGATAGACTGGAAGAGGTACGCGGTGGGGCCCGACCCGCCCCTCGTCGTCGCCTCGCACATATGCTCGACGCGCATCCCGTACAAGACGGTCGGCAAGGAGAACGTCGCCGACAGGACCGAGATTGAAAAGGACCTGCGGCTCGCCCTCCAGTTCCTCCTGCGCAAGCTCGCCTCGTACATGAAGAAGAGGGGCAGGGCCGAGGCGGCCCGCAAGAGGGCCGACCTGTACTCAAAGTACGTGCCGCTCATCGCGCAGTTCTGCACCGAGCTGGCCGGCAAAAAGGCCGAGCCGGACTGCAACAGTCTGCTCAGGGCGGCGAGCGAAGAGGTCGGCATCGACGGAGGGGAAGGGGACGGGGAGGGAGCCGAGGGCAAGAAGGGCGGAGAGGGCAAGAAGGGTGCAGAGGGCAAGAAGGGCGGAGAGGGAGCCGAGGGCAAGAAGGGCGGAGAGGGCAAGAAGGGCGGAGAGGGCAAGAAGGGCGGAGGCGACAAAGGAAAAAGGCAGGGCGGCGGATCGGCCAAGGGCGGCAGCGCGGGCGGAACGCTCACCGAGTACACGGAAGGAGGGGGCGAAGAGGGCTGGGCGGGCGGGGCGGGGGCCGAGCCAGCCGCCGCGGCCCCCCCGGGCGGGGCCAAAAAAGCCAAAAAGCCCAAGTCGGTCGTCAGGACCAGGATGGCTCCGCGCAGGCAGGGCGGCAAGAAGGGCGGGGGGAGCTAGGCCATGGCCGCCGCAAAGAGGAGAAAGGCCAAAAAGCCCGCCGGCGCAGGGGGCGCCAAGGACAGGCAGGGCGAGCTGCTCGCGCTACTCAAGGAGCACGGCGCAAAGGTCTACGGCGACATCGAGGGCGGGCGCTTTCCAAAGTTCAGCATACCGAGCCGCTCGGTGAGCAACATTGTATACGACGAGCGCGTCCGGCAGTACGTGCTCGGCGGCTCGGCGGCCGTGCGCAGCTCGGGGAACACGTCGCAGCTGCGGTCGTTTACGCAGCTCATGTGGCTCGCGTTCTTTGCCAACCGCCTCACGCACGAGAAAAAGTCGTCGACGCTCAGGGACGTGTACTACTCGTCGCAGGCGTTCGCCGTCGACTTCAAGGACCAGTCCGAGTCGGACAACATCATAGTCGACCTAGAGGCCGTCCTGGCAAAGCCGCGCGAGGACTTTCACGTGTTCCCCGAGGAGCGCAGCAGCATATTCGGCGACCTGGACATCGAGTACACGGTGCCCGGGTACGAGGGCAAGAGGATGAACCTGTCGAACCACCCCGACGGGTACGCCATAGGCCCGAGCCTCACGTCGGCCGAGCTCGTCGAGACGAGCGCCGAGATCGTCATAGCGATCGAAAAGGGCGGCCTGTTCACGAGGTTCGTCGAGGAGCAGGTCGACAAAAAGTTCAAGTCCATCATCGTCGACACGGGCGGCCAGGCGGCGCGCTCGACCCGCACGCTGCTGCGCAGGCTGCACGACGAGCTGAGCCTGCCGGTCATCATCCTGACCGACGGGGACGTGTACGGCGAGCACATTGCAATGGTCATAAAGTCGGGCTCGGCCAACGCGGCGCACCTGCGCGAGCTGACGGTCCCCGACGCAAAGTGGGTCGGGGTGTGGGCCACCGACATCGACAGGTACAAGCTGCCGACGATACCAATGACCGAGGCGGACATAAAGCGGTGCTACCACCTGCAAAAGGACCCGCGCTACCAGAAGGGCATATGGAAGAAGGAGCTCGAGGTCTTCCTCAAGATAAAGCGCAAGGCCGAGCTCGAGGCGTTCTCAAAGTACGGCCTGACGAACATCACCGACAAGTACCTGCCGCAAAAGCTAGAGGTCGCAAAGACCATGTAGGGCGCGGCGCTCACTTTATCCTCAGCGTGAGCACGCCGTTGCGGTACTTGAAGTCGTATATGTTCATCGTCGTCGACCCCTCGATGGGCACCTCCTTTGCGAACCCGCCGCCGCCGCGTATGTACAGCGTGCCGCTTATCAGCCGCACCATGATGCGGTCCTCCGGGCCGGGGACCTCGGCGACGAACACGAACTCCTTGTCGCCCTTGATGAGGTCGTACACCCAGTTCTTTGTCTCCTTTTCGCGCGGCATGTACCTCGGCTTGTGCTCGGCGGCGATCCGCTTGAGGTGGCGCGCCCAGTAGATCATCGTGACGGCCGCCGCCCCTATCAGGATAAAGCTGACAAAGTTCGAGTCGGCGCGCATGGACATTACGTACACGACGCCCAGGAAGAGGATGACGACGATCGGGATGACAAAGTTGAGCGACTGCTCGTTGGAATACGTCCCCTTGTAGCTTGCCACGCGCCGCGCCGCCCCCGTGCCAATATAAAGATGATTGGCGGGGGCGGGCATGCCGCGGGGGGCGGGGGCGGGGCGCCCCCGGTCGGGAGAGGTGCGCGGCCAAGTTCTGCGGGGCGCCGCCGCGCGGAGGGCCTCGGCGCGGCGGCGGCGGCCCTCTCGTACCACCCGACGGCCTCTTCGGGGCGGCCCTCCTGCACCAGCAGGTTTCCCATTCCCAGGAGGGGAAGGGCGTCGCCGGGGCGCGCCTCCGCCGCCTCCCTGTAGGCGGCCACTGCCTCGGCGGTCCGGCGGAGGCGCGCAAGCGCGTGGCCCCGGCACACCAGGGCCCACGAGTCCTTGCCCCTTCCTCCCGTCCTGTCCACGTGCGCGTCGCACACGGCGAGGGCCTCCTCGGCGGCCTCGCGCGCGGCGCCCGGGCGCCCGTCCGCGTCCATTACCGCCGCCTTGACGAGGAGGGAGGCGGCCATGTCCCTTGGGCTGTCCGCCATGACGCACCCCATGGCCGACCGGATGATGCGCAGGGGCCGCACTGCGTCGAACCTGACCACGCCCAGCGAGTGGGAGAGGTCGTGCCGCAGGTCGAGCGCCCTGTCCAGGTCAGGGCCCATCCTGCGCAGGCACTCGCGCAGGGCGGGGGGCCCGTGCTCGCGCGCAAGCCGCTTGATCGCGCCGACGTTCTGGAACCCGCGCATTGACGCGTCGATGCGCGACGCGCTCACCCAGACCTCCCCCTCTAGGCCCCTGACCCCCACCGCCCTGCGGGCCGCGCCGCGCTCCTCGTCGAGGCGCCCCTCGAGGACCAGCCTCAGGAACTGCTCCAGGGAGGTGACGGCCTGCATGACTATGGCGCTCTTCATGACGGGGTCGTGGGATCCCGCCCTGCTCTCCAGCTGGGCCATCCTTATGAAGACGCCGAGCATGCTGGAGCGGACCATTGCCGACGTGAGCGGGTACCCCGGCAGGCCGCGGCCGCGGCGGCGACGGCGGGCGCGGCCGCCTCGGCGGCCGCCGCCTCGGCTACCCCCTCCCTCTCCCGGCGCATCTCCCAACACGCCCGGCGGTATTCGACGGTTATTTAACTTGTACTGATACAGGCACGGCCGGGCCGCCGCCGCTGCGGCCGCCCGCATGCCCCCTTGCCCCCCCTCCCGCGACGGTTTTTATCAAAGGCGGGCGGCGGCGGCGCGTTGCCGGGCAGCTCGGGCGGCGGCACCGCGGCGCCGTTCTCGTCGAGGGACATGCTCCTGAGGGGCACGGCGGTCGCCGCGATCGTCGCCGCCCCGTCCCTCGCCGCGTTCGGGATCGCCTGGTCGGCCCTGGGCGACTTTGTGGCCGCCACGGTCGCGGGAATCGCCGTGCACCTGGCCGGCATGGCCCTTGCCGGCCGCATATACCGCAGGCTGTTCGGCGGGGGCGCGGGGCGGTAGCCGGCGCGGGCGGGGGCGCGGGGCGGTAGCCGGCGCGGGGCGGTAGCCGGCGCGGGCGGGGGCGCGGGGCGGTAGCCGGCGCGGGCGGGGGCGCGGGGCGGTAGCCGGCGCGGGCGGGGGCGCGGGGCGGTAGCCGGCGCGGGCGGGGGCGCGGGGCGGTAGCCGGCGCGGGCGGGGGCGCGGGGCGGTAGCCGGCGCGGGCGGGGGCGCGGGGCGGTAGCCGGCGCGGGCGGGGGCGCGGGGCGGTAGCCGGCGCGGGCGGGGGCGCGGGGCGGTAGCCGGCGCGGGCGGGGGCGCGGGGCGGTAGCCGGCGCGGGCGGGGGCGCGGCGGCAGGCCCGCGCTCCGGGCGGGCCGCCACGGGCGCCGCGGGTTGCACAATTCCTCCCGGCATGGCTAAAGGTTTTATATGCCACATCAGCCTTGTCTCCCATGGCACAGGTCCAAGTGCAAAAGCGGGCGGCAGACGGGCAGGGCAGTGCCGGCGAATGGGAGGCCCTGGACGCCGAGGCGGAGCACGACACGGGATGCGCGTCGACCCCGCTCGAGTACGGCATCTACACCATACCCGTGGACTATACCCTGGAAGAGCTCTACGACAAGTGGCTCAACGGGGACATTGCAATCCCAAAATTTGGGAGGGGGTACGCCTGGACGGAGGTGCAGGCCTCGAAACTGATCGAGTCGTTCGCGATGGATCTGCCCGTGCCCGCCGTATTCCTGTCCTCCGACAACGACGGGAAGTCGATCATAATAGACGGCATGCAGCGCCTCCTGACGGTGTTTTCGTACTTTGGCGGGTCCTACCCCGAGGGCTGCGCCCTCGAGGGCCGGAGGTTCAAGATAGTCGGGATCAACGAGGGCAGCAGGCTGTACGGAAAGACGTTCTTTGAACTGGGGGGGGAGGACCGGCGCAGGCTGAGGGATGCCATACTCAGGGCCACACTGGTGAGGCAGAACGGCGGGGGCGACGGCTCCGGCTCCGGCGTATACGAAGTGTTCGAGCGCCTCAGCGCAGGGGGCGCCCGCCTAGAGGCCCAAGAGGTTCGCAGCCTCGCCTACGCGGGCGGCCTCGGCGACTTCCTCTGCGAAATGAACAAAAACAGCGACTGGAGGGCCGTGCTCGGCAAGACCGGACCCGATCCCGGAATGAAGGACGTCGAGATGATACTGCGCTACATGGCCCTGTTCCACGCAGAGGCCGAGTATACCCAGCCGATGAGCGGCTTTTTGTCCAGGTTCATGGCCAAGCGCAGGAACCCCGGCAGGGAGTTTCTCGAGGGGGAGCGCAGGCGCTTTGAGGGCACCTGCAGGGCGGTGCTCGCCGCGTTGGGCCCCGCGCCGTTCAGCAACGAGCGCGGCCAGCTGCAACCGCCCCTGTTCGACTCTGTCTTTGTCGCGTTTGCGCGCAGCGTCGGCGGCGGCTGGGGCGCCCGACCCCCCGACAACGCGGGGGAGCGGCTAGAGATCCTGCGATCCGACGAGAGGTTCGCCGGCTACTCGGCGGGGCCGTCTTCGGCGACAACCAGCGCGACAAGGGGCAGGCTCCGCCTCGCGCAAGAGATCATGTTCGAGTGATGCGCATGGACGTGTCCTACATTGATCGGGACATTGCGAGATGGAAAGACCTGCTGAAGAAGGCAGGAAGTGACGACAATGAAATCCGCACCCAGCTGGCGCGGTTTTTGCTGGTCCACATATGCGGACAGTACGAAATTGCCGTCGGCGAAATGATCAAAAGGCGGGCGGAAGAGTCAGGCGATTGGCCCCTTGCCTCATACGTCAGCCAGACGTTCAGGCCCTACAGGCAGATGAGATTCAATGAGCTTGCTGAAGGAGTGTTAGCAAAATTCGGCAAGGATCACGGCGCCCGGTTTGAAGGGATGGTTAGCACCGACAGCAGGGGGAGCTACAACAGCCTCATCGCCAACAGGAACAAAAGTGCGCACGGGCAACCCATCCACGTGACGCTCGGGGACATAGAGGTGTGGCACGAAGGAGGCAAAGACGTCCTGCGCGCCTTCGAGTTGGCGCTCGGCCCCTCCCCGGCAGGCGCGCGGGGCGCGGCCCCCTAGGGGCCGCCGCCGCCGGCAGCGGGCGGGTCGTCCCCTCCCTCCCTCCTCGCCGCCTCTTCCTCCCCGTACCTTGCGAGCAGCCGCTTGTGGTCGCCGGCCATGCGGTCCATCCTTGCGCTCATGTCGGCGACCTGCGCGCGGAGCGACTCGGAGCCGTCGCCGCCGTCGACGACCGACGCCATCCTCGTGAATATGTTGATCCTCGCCGCCCCCTTTGCGTACTCGCGCCGGAGCGACTCGGGGTACAGGGACGCCTGCACCTCGTAGGCGTCCTTTGGGACGTGGCCGATCACGTGGTCGGCGACGTCCATCCGGCACCCGGCGTCGATCAGGGTCGACTTTATGAGCTTGCGCAGCTGGTGCGAGTGGCGCGACGGCGACTCGCGCCCCTCGGGGCGCTGCCTGACCAGGCCGGCCCTCACCGACAGCTTTGCAAAGCACCGGTGCACCCAGCTGTCCCTGATGGGGCAGCCGTGCTGCGTTATGTACAGCGGGCTCCCGTCCCCGCGCTGCAGCCTCCGGCAGGTGCGCCTCTCGCGGTCGTACAGCCAGTCCTGCATGGCCGAGACGGCGTCGCGCTCGAGGAACCCCGTGTGCCTGTACGCGGTCTTGACGCGGGCAAGGACGACGGGCACGGGGCACTTGTCGAGGCTCCAGTTGCGCGGGTCGTCCGTCCCCATGTGGGCCGACACCTGGTCGAACGCGGTGTAGTTGAAGCGGTCGGCGATCGTCGCCCTGTCCAGCCCGCGGTGGAACATCGAGAGGAACACGGACTTTTCGAGAAAGTTCGGCCGGCCGGCCGTCAGTATGGTGGCAAAGTCGCCTAGCGTCAGCGAGTTGTCGGCCCAGTCGTCGCTGTCGCTCCCCGCGCCGCCGCCCCCGCCCCGCGCGCCCGGCTGCCTGCCGCGCGCCCGGCGCATGCGGAACCTCACCGAGTACGACACCTCGTGCATCTCAAAGTACGACTTTAGGGCGGTCTCGGCGCTGCGCACCGACGCGACCGACAGGGCGGGGTCGTCCCTCACCTCGCTGAGGAACTCGCGCGCGATCCTGTTCAGGTCGCGCGCGTTCGACTCCGGCGCCAGGTACAGGTCGAGCAGGCCCTCGACGCCCGAGAGCACGACCTCCTCCTGCGTCTTCTCGTACCCGTCGGCGACGCGGCGCCACCTCGTGAGCGACACCGTCCTGCCGGCGAGCCAGCCGTGGAACTTGTACAGGCGGCTCGCGTACGCCCGGCGCGTCCCCGTAAGGCCGCTGCTCGCCAGGTCGTGCTGAAAGTCGGTCCCGCTGAGCGTCTTGAGCCAGTAGGCGACGGACGGCAGCAGCACGAACTCGGAGAGCGTAATGGACGGCCTCTTGTCGACGATCTTTACTATCCCGGCCTCCTCGGCGGCCCTGAGGGCGGCAAGGCCGCGGCTCATGCGGTACCCGTACGACGACGGCCTGGCGCTGATCTCGGCCGACTTTCTGGCCAGCGTCGTCGACGAGACGGTGTCGCCGCACTTGAGGCCGGCGAGCAGCGGCACCGCCCTTGCCGGCAGGATGCCCGACTCGACGGCCTCGACGATCTGCCGGTCAATGGCCCCGCCGTCGCCCTCGGGGCAGCCCACCACGCGGTATTCCCTTGCCTTCGTGCGGCGCGGCGGGCGGATATGGTATAAAATGCTACTAGTCCTCGGCCCCCCGCGCCACCCCTGGGCGCCCCTGCCGGCCGACATGGTATCAGGCAGGCTGCGGCGAGCAGGCGCGATACCATATCATGCCTTTAGTGGACATGGTATCACCCGGGCTGGAATTGAACTTTTCGGTTACTAGTATCATACTAGCCACCATCATGGTGGCCGGCGGGGTCACGTTCGCCATACCGGGAGCCATCCCGGAGGCGGCGGCCCAGTCGACTAACGCAAACCTGTACGTGTCGGCCGAGAATCGGCCTTTGACAACGTCTTCACCGGCCTCAACGTCGTCGAGGTGGTCGTTCGCGACCCCGACCGCACCATCAGGAGCGGCAGCGACATAGCAGCCGAGCCTCGCGTAGAGGTCGACGGCGACCAGCTGAGGATGGTCCAGGGCAACGACGGGAGCTGGTACGGCTACTTTGCCGAGAACAACACCCGTAAAGTCGGCGATGCAATAGACTACGGAACCGAATGCCAGGCGGCGGATGTCGCCAGCAGTGCTTTCGAGGCCGTCTCTATCATGTGTGACGCCGACGATGTCATTAGGACACCCAAGGCGATCAACACGGCAGCCCCAGGCAACCTGGGAAGCATTGGCCTCGCCGATGCCAACCAGTGGCCCTTCATCCAAGTGTACGACTTTGACGACGAGAGCGACATTGTCGTAGAGTACGAAAAGGGCGGCGACGCACAGAGCGTTACGCTCTACTACGACAGTGATCCCGACGAGTACGGCACCGGCCTTGAGCTGGGCCGCGACAGGTATCCCCTGGGCGGCGGCGTCATCATGACGATGACGGACCTTGCCATGAACGTCGATCCGACGGACAGCGACACATGGACGTTTGACACGAGCGGTAGCCAGAACGCGTACTACTATCTCTTTGACGACGACGGTGTATGCCAGTCTGGAAATCCGAGCGCAATCAACCGCGACCTTGAGGGCATTGACGACAACCTGTACCTGACCATCGATCCCGCCAAGGACGGCTCCATGGTAATAGGCTTTGAGGTGCCCCACGAGGGGAGCCAAGAGGCCTGTAGTAGTAACGATAACCGCAACAGCCGCGCAGCGGCCTTGATTGCCACCAATACCGACAACGATCCTAATAACAACGCCAACATGGTCACCTTCATCGAAGGCGACCCTGGCGTGTTCATGAACACCGACACGGATCGCGACGTGCCCAACACTGTTGTGCCTGCCAGTGCGGACAGGGGCAACACGGCCGTCGTTGACCACAACGACAGCGAGATGTCCGTGGTGGTAGGGCACGCCTTTGGAACCATAACGCTCGACGACGACGCAGTCGGCGGCGTGTGGAACTCCGGCGAAGAAATCCCAGTCACGCTCACCGATGCTGACATAAACCGCAAGACCATGAACGACGAAGACATCACAGTAAGTGACTCGGACTTTACGATAATCCCGAGCGTGCGGATCGGCTCGCCGATCACGCTAGCCAAACTGGCAGACGGTGACGGAGACCCCGTACGCGATATTCAGGTGGGAAACCTGATCCTTAACAAAAGTAATGGCAACGGTACATATACCGTTGACAAGTTCAGCGACATTGCTCGACTGACACCCACGGCGGACAGTTCCAACGGCACTGTGACGTTCAAAGAGATGGCGATGGGTGAAGAACTCAAGTCATTCTTAATGGACGATCCGGCGCAGGCACCTGAGAAGCGTAATGTGGCACCCAAGCCCGCCACGTTCCAGTTCCTTAACTTCGATGTTGGGTCAATTGGGAGTGTAGGCAGTGCAGAATTTCAGTGGATGAATGCAAGCGGAATGCAGAAAACTCCAATCCCCGGCGTTTCTGGCAGTCAAGACTTGGTAGACATAACGCCCGTGGACGTAAGCAACATTCCAGATGATGCAAAAGTCGACATAATGCTGAACATTGGAACCGCGCTCAAGGCCAACACGACGTACCCCGTCGTAGTTGACATCTTCAGCTTTGGCCAAAAGGGCGATGGTGTCGCCCCTGGCGACAGGATCAACAACGCCATCTACCGCCTACAGCTTGAGGAGAGCGGCGACAACACTGGCGTATTTGAAGGCACGATGGAGTACATCATGCTCAACCAGATCAACGTCCGGCAAGGTGACACGTACAAGGGCATATCTGCGATAGACGACGCCATAGTTATGATTGTGCACAACGACATGACCGACGAGGATTCGATACGCGTCAACTACCTAGACCTGGGCGCCGACGGCGTTGCCACGCAAGTCGCAGACCAGGTGGAGGCTCCGACGACATCGGGATCTGTCTCGTTCGACGCTGACAACTACAAAGTGGCCGACACGGTCACCGTGACTTTGGAGGATGCAGACCTCAACGTGGCTGTCGAAACTATTGAAATCTACACAGTTGTGACCACGACTTACCCCGTAGAGGGTGGCTCTCCTGTTAACGATCCTGCCTTTGACATGGTTGGACAAGATGGATATGGTAGGGCCGGAGGCGCTGCCAATGGCGACTCCCTTGGGCGCGTTCTGGACATCACGTTCGACGACCAGTTGTGGCTCAAGGGCTGTGAAATAGGCGGCCTCGGCTCGACAGGCTTTACGCTGATCGAGACAGGCGCCGACACCGGCGTCTTTACTGGAGACTTCCAGATTCCGTCAAACTACTGCCACAGGACCACGTCCAATCCCAGCGGTGAATCTCGCTCTACAACAGGCGTCGACATGGAGGTCAACTATGTTGACTACCGCGACGCCTCTGGTGAGACCATCGAGGTCGGCGACAGCGCCGGCATCAGGGCCAACACTGGCTCGGTGAGCTTGGACAGGACGGTCTATCCGGTGCCGTTTGGCACTCCAGTAGACTTTACTACAACAAATACGGACGGAACTCGCACCGCCATGACTCCCAACACCATATTCCCGATACACTCCACGGGCCACGGCGGTAGCGTCGGCGCCCTCAACACGTACTTGGCATCTGGCGACCTAACGGTGCACGTCCGGATCAATGATCCTGACTACGACGTATCTGCCAGTGGCGAAGACGTGATAAACGAGGCAATAACCCGCGGCAGCGACACGGCTCACGGCCCCCTCAAGGTCTCGATCTCAAGGGGAGCCGATGTCGTGGTGATCGCTACCGCGGGCGGGCCCGCAGCCAACACGGGCGGCGTAATCACCACCGGACAAGACGTAGCTTCTGAAGACACGGCAACGACCATAGTGAGGCAGAGCAACGGCCAGCTTGTAGAGCAGACGAGGGACGTGCCCCAAACCAGGGAGCTCGGCCCAATCACCGAGATCGCCCCGGATGCGGGGATATTCGAGCTCGACCTACCAATCAGGTATACCGACGGCCCTGCCAGCTCGCAGTGTCCCGAGACGGGATCATTCGAGCCGCTTGAGGGTGAAAGGATCGCCGACACCAATAAGAAGACCGAAAGCGCCCTTACCAGATTCTCCGACGGACAGACGAGGCACTGCATCCTGCAGGGCGACATTCTGACCGTAGAGTACACCGACCCGACAGACGCGTCGGGCAACCCCAACACCGTAACCGATTCGGCGACGTTCGACCTCCGCAACGGCGTCCTCCAGTCCGACAAGTCCGTCTACATCATCGGCCAGGACATGATCCTGACGCTGATCGAGCCGGACCTCGACCTGGAGAGCGACGAGGCAGAGACGTACAGCCTAGACCTGATCGAGTGGGACTCCGACGCGGCAGCCCTTTCAATGGGCACCGTGGGCAAGCCGAGAGGCAGTGCCAACTTCGACCCCGAACCGTCCGATCTCAGGGAGACCGGCGACAACACTGGTATATTCCAGGTTGTCGTCGAGATACCAGAGGCACTGGGCGGCGATCGCGTCGAAAGGGGCGAGGAGATCACCCTCGAGTACACCGACTGGGGCCCGTCCGGCGCTGACTATGTCGGCGACGACGACGAGGATGTCAACCTGACCGTCTTCACGTCCAACTTTGGCGCGACGATCGAGCTGGACCAGAAGGTCTACACGTGGACCGACAAGGTCTACATTACGATCGTCGCCCCCGACCACAACTTTGACTCGGACCTCGTCGACGAGATCGGCGAGACGGGATCCGACCCAATAAGGGTCTCTACCCGCGGCGCCGAACTTGAACCATACCGCCTCGTCGAGACGGGCACCGACACCGGCATCTTTGCCGGCGAGGTGATCCTGACGGGCTTTAGTCACGACGCGGACGGTGACACCACCACGGGCAACAACGGCTACGACATTGTTAACACGCCGGCATCGGGCACCGGCCCGACTGACGGCAAGCTCCCGACGAGCGACGACGACGGCATTACCGTGTCGTTCGAGTTCTCCGAGGACGAGACCGTCGTGTCCACCGCACTCGTGCGGTGGAGCATCGGCGAGGTGCAGTGGCTCGAGACGAGCTATCCGGCGCAGGGAACGGGCGTAGTCAGGGTCATCGACCGTGACATGAACCTGGATCCTGAGGCGGTCGACAACTTCGACGTTGACGTGTACTCGGACTCGGACTCGGGAGGCATCGACCTCACCGTGACCGAGACGAACGAGGCCACGGGCGTGTTCGAGGGCACCGTCTTCTTCACGACGACGGACGAGTCTTCGGGCCACCGCCTACGCGTCGCCGAGGGCGACACCATCTCGGCCGAGTACACCGACGGAACGCTTCCAAACCCGTACAGCACCAACGACGACATCGACGTCACGGCTTCTGCAATCATCGGCACGATCGTACCGCCGCTCGAGAGGGCGCCGGTCTCGAACGCCAGGGTGGTGGACTCCTTTGGGAACACGCTCACCTCGGTGTCCGCTGACCAGCAGGTGCAGATAACGGCCGACGTGATCAACGGCCAGGACCGCGTGCAGTCGTTCGCGTACCTGGTGCAGATACAGGATGCCAACGGCGTAACCGTCTCGCTCTCGTGGATAGAGGGCTCGCTCAATCCGGGCCAGTCCCTCTCGCCGGCGCAGTCGTGGACGCCCGACATGACCGGATCGTACACCGCAACGGTGTTCGTCTGGGAGTCGGTCGACAACCCGACCGCGCTGTCGCCACCGGGCACAGTGACCATCAACGTAAGGTAACCACACACATACTAGTTTCACTCCTTTTTTTCATTTTTTGAATCCTTCTTTGTAGGGGATGCTGTGCTCCCGACTCTACATAGAGTTCATCGAGAACTATAACGTTGCACTCCTCCATCACTGCGGCCGCGGCGGGCCATGTCCGACCTCGGTCGTTCATCAAAAACGCTAACGTTGCACTCCTCCATCTTGCCTCTCACTCCTGCTTCAGTTGGCAGCGCCGTAAATGATCGGGTCCATGGCGCTCGTCAAACACGCCTGGCCACCACATATGGATATTGGTCTCCGACCGGCACAGCGGCGTAAATTTGTCACAATCCCCTACGATGATGATAGATGTTGCTGCCATCTTGCGGAGGATATCGAGTTCATGTGCGTTTGGGCACAGCACGGCAGGGATTTCACCCGAACGAGCACAGCATCCCCCACAAAGAAGGATTCAAAAAATGAAAAAGGGAAAGTGAAACTAGTATGTGTGCGGTTACCTTACGTTGATGGTCACTGTGCCCGGTGGTGACAGCGCGGTTGGGTTGTCGACCGACTCCCAGACGAACACCGTTGCGGTGTACGATCCGGTCATGTCGGGCGTCCACGACTGCGCCGGCGAGAGGGACTGGCCCGGATTGAGCGAGCCCTCTATCCACGAGAGCGAGACTGTGACGCCGTTGGCATCCTGTATCTGCACCAGGTACGCGAACGACTGCACGCGGTCCTGGCCGTTGATCACGTCGGCCGTTATCTGCACCTGCTGGTCCGCGGACACCGAGGTGAGCGTGTTCCCGAAGGAGTCCACCACCCTGGCGTTCGAGACCGGCGCCCTCTCGAGCGGCGGTACGATCGTGCCTATGATCGAGGCTGCCGTGACGTCAATGTCGTCGTTGGTGCTGTACGGGTTCGGAAGCGTGCCGTCGGTGTACTCCGCCGTGATGGTGTCGCCCTCGGCGACGCGCAGGCGGTGGCCCGAAGACTCGTCCGTCGTCGTGAAGAAGACGGTGCCCTCGAACACGCCCGTGGCCTCGTTCGTCTCGGTCACGGTAAGGTCGATGCCTCCCGAGTCCGAGTCCGAGTACACGTCGATGCCGAAGTTGTCTACGGCCTCGGGGTCCAGGTTCATGTCGGGGTCGATGACCCTGACAACGCCCGTGCCCTGCGCCGGATAGCTTGTCTCGAGCCACTGCACTTCGCCGATGTTCCACCGCACGAGTGCGGTCGTCACGACGGTCTCGTCCTCGGAGAACTCGAACGACACGGTAATGCCGTCGTCGTCACCTGCGGGGAGCTTGCCGTCGGTCGGGCCGCTGCCCGAGGCGCGCTCGTTGACAATGTCGTTTCCGTTGTTGTCGCCGGTAGTCGTGTCGCCGTCAGCGTCGTGGCTGAAGCCCGTCAGGATCACCTCGCCGGCAAAGATGCCGGTGTCGGTGCCCGTCTCGACGAGGCGGTACTGGTCAATCTCGGCGCTGCGCGTCGAGACCCTGATCGGATCCGTGTTCGTCTCGCCGATCTCGTCGACGAGGTCCGAGTCAAAGTTGTGGTCGGGGGCGACGATCGTAATGTAGACCTTGTCGGTCCACGTGTAGACCTTTTGGTCCAGCTCGATCGTCGCGCCAAAGTTGGACGTGAAGACGGTCAAGTTGGCATCCTCTGTATCATCGCCAACATAGTCGGCGCCGGACGGCCCGTAGTCGGTGTACTCAAGCTCGATCTCCTCACCCCGCTCGACGCGGTTGTTGTTAAGCTCCTCGGGGATCTCGACGACAACCTGGAATATGCCAGTGCTGTCGCCCGTCTCCCTCAGATCGGACGGCTCGGGGTCGAACACCGCGCCGCCGCCACGGTTACCCATGGTCGTACCGGCTGCGTCCGAGTCCCACTCGATCAGGTCGAGGTCGTACGTCTCAGCCTCGTCGCTCTCCAAGTCCAGGTCCGGCTCGATCAGTGTCAGGATCATGTCCTGGCCGATGATGTACACGGACTTGTCGGACTGGAGTACGCCGTTGCGGAGGTCGAACGTCGCCGAGTCGGTGACGGTGTTGGGGTTGCCCGACGCGTCTGTCGGGTCGGTGTACTCTACGGTCAGTATGTCGCCCTGCTGTATGCAGTGGGTCGCATCGTTGTCAGTGAACCTGTTCTGGGGGGCTTTGCCATCACTGCCGTCAAGCGGCTGGAATGCAGTAGTCGTAGGGCATTGATCGCCGGCTGGCCCATCGGTGTACCTCAGGGCCAGGTCGAGCTCGAATATGCCCGCATCTGGTGCGATCTCCGTAATCGGGCCGAGTTCTCTCGTCACGGATGCCCCTTCGGAGACTATCTCCGTAAGAGTGACTTGCTCCGATATGAACCGTGGAGGGTCGCTATTTGGAACTTGCGTTATGATTGGGGTCGTACCCAATGTCGTAATGCGCCCATTATTGGCGTCAGGAGCTCCTGCTGTGCCGACAATGACGCTGGACGCACCCCTTGATACAGTGATCTTGAGCGGGCCATGCGTGCTGACGCCATTGCGTTCTACGGTTGTCTTTATCTTGTCCTCGCCGCTAGCCGAGACATCAAAGTCTGGGTCATTGATGCGTACGTGGATCGTCAGGTCGCCGTTAGGTAGGTACGTGCCAGCGTTGGGCCAGTCGGTTCTTATCCCTGTAGCATGGATCGGGAAGATCGACGCATCCTGCGGAACGATGTTATTGTAATCGGCAGGGACGCCGAACGGAACCGGGTAGACAGTGCGATCTAGGCTAACCGAGCCGGTGTTCGCCCTGATGCCGGCGCTGTCGCCGACCTCAATATTCTCACCAGACGCGTCGCGGTAGTCAACATAGTTGACTTCCATGTCGACGCCAGTGGTGGAACGAACCTCCGCTTCGATCACCTGCCCCGCATTGTTGTTAGTCCTGTGACAGTACTGCAGCGGAATCTGGAAGTCGCCAGTGAAGATGCCGGTATCGGCGCCCGTCTCGATTAGCGTAAAGCCTGTCGAGCCGAGGCCGTTGTCAATGCTGGCATCAATTGGCGGTTTGTTTCTAAGAAGTGGATCACCCTCCATGCACCCATTGAGCCATTGCTGGTCGTCAAATGTTATGTCTAGGACGCGACCGAACGCCTCGCCGGCGCTGTTGGCCCCGTATCTTGGCTCACCTACCATGTCATAGGCCGGATCACGGTTGTTGTCCACAACGTCGTCTACAACGGTGTAGATCTCGATCGTCTCGACGGCAGTGTTCATGTCTGCGTCTTCCAAGGTTACGGTAACTGTGTCGGCCACCTTGTAGTTGTCGGCGTCGAACGACACTGCGCCCGACGTCGTCGGGGCCTCCACCTGGTCGGCGATCTGCGTCGCAACGCCGTCGGCGCCCAAGTCGTAGTAGTTGACACGCACCGAATCCTCGTCGGTCATATCGTTGTGCACGACCATGGTGATTGCATCGCTGATCGTTTCTAGGTCCGCATATGTAGATGGGTCCCTGACGTTGATCTGGTTTAGCATGGTGTACTCCATCGTACCCTCGAACACGCCTGTGTTATCACCACTTTCCTCTAACTCCAGCCGGTAGATGGCGTTGTTGATCCTGTCGGCAGGGGCGACGCCGTCGCCCTTCTGGCCAAAGCTGAAGAGGTCGACCACGATCGGATACGTTGTACCATTAGCAAGGTCGACATTTCCAAATGTCAGCATTAGATCGACTGGAGCATTGTCTGGTATGTCACAAATGTGGTCATTGTCTGCATTAGCAGCAACTTCGCGACCAACTTTCGTTATTTCAACGACAGCCTTGTCTTCAGCGTCTTCGGCATCAACCGCAAATAGATACACGCTTCCGTTGGCGACGCTATTTTTCCATGTGAGTTGAGCACTAGTCAAGTCTCCAATAGAACGTGTGTCAAAGTTTACAAATTGGAATGCGCCAGGTTTATATTTTGGTACAAGTTTGTCGACAGTAGGATTGCCCGTGCAGTCGTAAAGTCTAGGATTGTTGCCATTTTTAGGAAATAGACTTTCTGGGACTTCGGTGTTATTGGAATAGTATGGGTTACCCTGCGCATTGCGTGCGATTTCAAAGTCGTCGGCCAAAATGTTTCGTAGATCCGAACCCTTAGTTACACCCATGAACATAATGGTGCCTACATCGCTCACATTATTGTTAGGTGTTATTCTGAGAACGTGGCTAAAATCATCTTTGTCAAAGGGCATCTCGGCGTTGCCGATACGAACTTTCTCGACCTTCTCCAGCGTAATCGGGTTGCCGATCTTAACGCTCGGGATTATCGTGAAGTCGGGATCGCTCACGGTGATGTCTTCATCGTTCATGGCTTGGCGGTTTACGTCAGCGTCGGTGAGCGTGACTGGGATCTCCTCGCCAGAGTTCCACACGCCGCCGACTGCATCGTCGTCGAGCGTTATGGTCCCGAATGCATGGCCCACCACCACAGACATTTCGCCGTCGTTGTGGTCAACTACGGCAGTGTTGCCCCTAGCTCCCTTGTCAGACACGACAACTACGTTGGGCAGGTCGGTGTCCGAATTGGTGTTCATGAACACGCCGGGGTCTCCTTCGATGAAGGTGACTATGTTGTTATTTTTGTCGTTGAGCAGGTTTATTGCACGGCTATCGCTTTCGCAAGCCGCGCCATCATCGTCCGCCGCGTCCCACTGGCTGCCTTCGTGAGGCATCTTGAAGACTAGGACATTGGTTCCGTCCTTGACGGGATTGATGGTCAGGTAGAGGTTGTCGTCAATGCCTTCAAGCCCGTCGTCAGTGGGTCCGTCACGGTCTATCTTGTCCGGATTCCCAGGCTGGCAAAAGCCGTCGTCGTCAAAGAGGTAATAGTACGCCGCCTTGTCATTGCTACTACTGTTGGTCACAAACGTCCAAGTGTCGCTGTCTGTCGGATCGACATTCATGGCCAAGTCTGTCATGGTCATGATGACGCCACCGTCAAGGGGATATCTGTCGCGGCCCAGCTCAAGGCCGGTGCCGTACTCGTCGGGATCGCTGTCGTAGTAGAGCGTGACGCTCTGAGCGTCGCCACCCTTCTGGTACTCTACGACAATGTCGCTCTCGTCGTCAAAGTCGTAGACTTGGATGAATGGCCACTGGCCGGCATTAGTAAGCCCAATGCTGCCAAAGTTGGGTCGTTCTGTCGTGCGGTCCGCCGTGTTGATATCCTTAGGTGTCCTGATGACGGGGTTGCCGTCATTGTCATCGCCAGACCTATCATAGGCGCAATAGACGGCGTCGGCTTCGGTCCTGACATCATCGCCTGCTGCGACGATGTACACCACATCGTTTCGTTCCACGTAACATGTAGAACCATTGTCGCCATAGTCTATGGCGTTGCCCACATCGCTGATGCTAGCCTCGGCAAAGTAGCCGTACCAGCTGCCGTCGTTGCCCTGGACCATCCTCAGCTGGTCGCCGTCGACCTCTACGCGAGGCTCGGCGGCGATGTCTGAACCGCTCCTGATGGTGCGGTCGGGGTCCCTGACCACGACTTCGACGACGTTGAGGCCGGTGAACACGTTGCTGAACATCGCGTTCTCGGCCGACACGTACAGGTTTGCGTTAGTCGACTGGGCCGCCGCCTCCGGGATGGCTCCCGGTATGGCGAACGTGACCCCGCCGGCCACCATGATGGTGGCTAGTATGATACTAGTAACCGAGTGCCAATTCGTGCCCACTGGTGATACCATATCATGCCGCGCCCGCCCCGCCCCTGGCGCATCGGCCCCCTGTACGGCCGCGGCGGCCTCCCCTGCGCGCCGCACGCCCGGCCTCCCCCGTCCCGCAGCCCCGGCGCCGCCCGCCACGGGCTGCCCCGCAGCCGCAGCGGCCGCCCCTGTGCCCCGCCGACCGCCTCCGGCCCGCCCCGGACGGCCGTAGCCGTCGGCCGGCCGGCCGGCCGCCCGTCCGGCGCCCGGCCGCCACATCGGCCGCGGCGCGCCCGGCCGCCCCCCCCCTTCGCACCCGCCCCGGCCGCGGCGCGCCCGGCCGCCCCGCATGAGTTAAATCAAACGCGGCCCCGGCGCGCCCTGTGCGGCTGCGAAAGTTCCGGGTGAGGGCGTACAGGTGCATACACGACTCGGGCGAGATACGCGTCGGCGACCTGGCCGCGTTCGTCGGCCGCAACGAGAGCGGCAAGACGACCATACTGCAGGCGCTCACGCTGCTCAACAAGGACGTGACGGTCTCCGAGCTGGACCTGTGCGACGAGATGTCCGAGGACTTGAAGGGCGAGATACGCCTGGCCGACGGCGAGTTCGAGCTCAACCCGAACGAGACGCGCCTCATCAGGGAGAGGTTTCCGGCCATACCCGAGGTGCGCACCCTCCGCATATACCGGACCAACCGGTCCCCAAAGGCCGAGTACGACTTTGGCGGCCTGGCCATAAGCGCCGAGGAGAACAAGGGGCTCAACTCTTGGGAGAACTTCAAGGACAGGATAATGGCGTTCATCGACACCATCCCGAACCACATACGCATACAGCTCGACCCCTCCTTCTTCAGGGGCCCGAGGCCGCCTGCCAGCAAGGACGAGTTCGACGACGCCATGGCCAGCTTTAGCAACCAGTTCCACGTGAGGGCCGCCGACGAGCCGCAGGTCGTCTCCGAGTGGCAAAAGCTGTACAGGGACCCCGGCAACAGGTTCGAGGCGCTCCTGTCCGGCACGACCGACCGCCTCGCGCTGGAGAACTACATCGAGGAGAATTTGCACCCCCGGTTCGTCTACTTTTCGGACTACAAAAAGATATACGGCAACATCAACCTCAACGAGTACCTCAAGGAGTCGAAGGGGGAAAAGGGCGCGTCCGGCATCGAGTACATTGAGGAGTTCGACAGGGCCGAGACGGTCCGCAACCTGTTCTACCTGGCCGAGCTCGACGTCGAGGAGATGGAGCGGCTCCACGACAGCCCGTCCCGCCTCATAAAGTTCCTCAACACGGCGAGCAACCGCCTCACGGAGCGGCTCAACCCCGCGTGGAAGGGCGACCCGATACACGTGGACCTGCGGTACCAGCCGGGCAACATCATGAGCGTCGTCATATCGGACGTGCACCACGACGGGACGATAACGAACACGGGCCTGCTCAACCGCAGGGCCGAGGGGTTCAAGTGGACGTTCTCGTTCATCGTCAACTTTGCCGCCGAGACGCAGCGCGCCGAGCTAAAGGAGGCCATACTGCTCCTCGACGAGCCGGCGCGCAACCTCCACCCGACGCAGCAGATGGGAATATCCGACCTGCTCAGGGACCTGGCCGGCTCGAACCAGGTCCTGTACGCGACGCACTCGCCGTTCATGATATTCGACTACACGCCGGGCAACCTGCTCGTCGTCGAGCTCGACAAGCGGCGGCACCTGAGCCGGATATTCTACGACTACTGGAGCGCCGACGACAAGACGCTCACGCCCATACTGTACGGGCTCTGCAAGGGCCTCGTCCAGTCCATCGTGGACAGGGAGATCGGCACGAACTCGCGGCCGATCATCATAGTAGAGACGCTCTCGGACAGCATGTACCTCAACGCGTTCGACCGGTTCCTCGAGGACCCCAACATATCGATGAACCCGCTCAACGTCGTGCCCGCGTTCAGCAAGAACTCCGTGCTGCCGCTCGCCATCTTCTACAAAAAGCACGGGTACCGCGCGTTCGTCCTGCTCGACAACAGCGAAGAGTCCAAGCGGATCGCGTCCCAGCTCGTCGACAACGGCCTCTCAAAGGTGCAGGCGATATTCTTCGAGAGGGACGGCCGGCCGGTGCAGTCGATCGAGGACTATATGGCCATAGACGACTACATGCACGCGGTCAACCAGACGTACGAGATAAAGCTCAGGCGGGAGGGGTACAGGAGCCTGGCCTCCGCGGACGTAGAGGCGAGGGGCCACGACGGGGTGCTCGCCAACCTGGACGCCGTCTGGGCCGAGCGCCGCGAGGACGGGTGGGGCCGGTTCGAGAACGAGGAGATTACGAGGTACGTGTGCGAAAAGATCGCGCTCGGCGAGACCGAGTTCCTGTCGGAGCGCACAAAGGACCAGTTCAGGTCGCTGTACAGGCTCGTCGCCGAGCGCATACGGCAGTACCAGAACATCGAGGCGCGGCCCGACGCCGGGCGGGCGGGGGCGGGCAGCGGCGGCGGCGGCCGCGGGTAGGCGGCCGCGGGGCGGCCTATGGACGGTGCACGTTCAGGCCTGCGACGGCATCCCCGTGCCCCGCGCCGGCATGGGTGGCCCGGGCGCAGATGCTGTTAGAGATTTGAAGGCGCACTATGGGCGCGGAAGGCCCTTCTCCAGCCGGCCCAGCGGGGCCAGGGCATGCGCGCGGCGGGAGTCGTGGGTTCTGAACCCGTCGCGGCACCGTGCACGCATGCTCAGCCCGTAGATCCCTGTAGTCGTCGAATATGCGGGGCGGTTCGCGCCCGGCCCGCCGGTTCCTCCCGGCGCGGTTCTCGGGAACCTTTCCCGTCTGCGCGGCAAACCAGTGGTTGGCCCCGTGAAGCGCCGAGTAGAGCAGCGCGGCCGCCTTCCAGCCGGCCAGGTTCGGCCGGCTCTCCATCCATTCGTAGATGCTCTTGTTGTACTCGCTCTACTGCCGGTACCATTCCGTATCTTGGCTCATCGCGCCGGCTCCCGCTCGTAAATGACCTTGTGGCCGAACAGGATGCCCGCCGGCAGGTCGGGGCCGTCGTGTATCGCTAGTGGTAGGACTGTGCGATCGTCCAATTCATCCTCGATCGCCGTTCCCCCGTTGCCAATGCCGCGGATCATCTCTCCCAGCCTGTCGGGGTCAAAGTCGTGGATGAGCAGGACGGTCACCTCCCGCCCGTCGTCGACGTACGCCGCCTTTGAGACATAGTCGAGGCTGCACAGCTTGTCGATTATGAGCGACTCGAGCCTAGACGCCTGTTGCGTGGACATCGGGCGGCCCGCATGCCGCCCCCCAATAAGTCGTCGGATCGGCGGCGATCCGCGCGCTGGAGGCGGCCGGCGCCGTGCTCCTGCCCTTCCCGCCACAGACAGGCGCCGCGAATGGCAGGGCAAGCCACTCCCGCCTCCGATTGTCGCCCCGACAGTAAGCGTTCGCCTGGCTCGACGGCGCGGCGGCCGATCCCTTTGGCGTGCGGGAGTCGTTGTACGGGACTAGGGACGGCGCCGGCATCAGGCCTCACCGGGCGGCGGACATGCGGGGCGCTGCCGCCCTTCCCACCTGCCAGCGTGCTTGCAGCCCGCATCCCGCGCCCAAATACCCGACGCCGCAGGCCCGCGCCCTGCCCCCTCGGCCCGCCGGCTAGGGGAACGGAATCTCTTTCTCTAGGATGTCCAAAAGGTCTACGGCATGCCCGCGGTGGAAATCGACGGTCCTAAACCCCTCGCAGTAGCGCGCCCTGCGGCTCATCATGTAGAGGTTCCTGTACCTGCCGAATATCTGCGGTAGTTCGCGCCTGACCCGCCGGTTCCTCTCGGCGTGGTTCTCGGGAACCTTTCCCGTCTGCGTGACAAACCAGTAGTTGACCCTGTGCAGCGCCGAGTAGAACAGCACGACCACCTTCCAGTCGGTCAGGTTCGGCCGGCTCTCATCCATCCATTCGTAGACGCTCCTGTTGTACTCGCTCTGCTGCCTGTACCATTCCGCATCTTGGCTCATCGTGCAGACTCCCGATCGTAGATGGGCTTGTGGCCGATAAAAATGCCCTCGGGCAGGTCGGGGCCGTCGTGGATTGCCAGCGGGATGATCGCGCGATCTGGAATTTCGTCTTCGATTTCCGTTCCCACGTCACCAATGCCGTCAATCATCTCCCCCAACCGTTCGGGGTGGTCAAAGTCGTGGATGACAAGGATGACGACCTCCTGCCCGTCGTCGTGATACGCCACCCTCGAGACATAGTCTAGGCCGCCTATCTTGTCGACTATGAGCGACTCTAGCTTTGACACCTGTAGCGTGGACATCGGCCGGGCGGCTCGGCACTCCCTAATAAGCCATTGGATTGGCGGAATGCGAGAGCTCAGGTCCCAGCTTTCATGACGCCTGGTGCGACCCGCCCTACGCCGCTTTCAGCCGTGCCAAGCGCCTGGACTTGAGCTCTCGCGGCGGGATTGGGGCGTGCGGCGTGGTGGGCATGGGGCAACGGAGCGCGGGGCATAAGCCCCGTGTCTTCCCGCTCGGGATGCGGCCGGCCCCCGCGATCCGCCTTGCGCGCCGCCACTCTCCCCCGCGGCGCGGCTCTGGCGCGCCGCCGGCTGCGGACGGAGAATGAACTGGCGGTAGCGGCGGGAAGCGGCCGGCGCCGCCTGCGCTAGGCGGCCGGGCGGCGCGGCAGGGCCGCATCGGGTCGGGAAGAGGCGCACGGGGCAGTGCGGCCACTGAATCGAATCGCACCTGCCGGCCGGCCGGCCGCATCGGGTCGGGAAGAGGCGCACGGAGGCAGGGGCAAGGTCGAGATCATGATGCGCCCGCCATACCTGCGCCGACCTCGGGCGCGGCGCGTTACAGCATTGGCGTCGACGGCGGACTATGCCCGGGCTTCGCACTTGCCGCCGTGGCAGCCTGCCATTCAAGTAACGCATGCTACACACCAAGGCGGGGGGCGGCGTCGGAGGGGGCAGGGGCGGCGCCCCCTGCCAGGCATGCCCGCCTTGGCGCCGGGGCCGGCCCCCTGGCAGCCAATGCCGGACTCTGCCCGTCGGGCGCGGCGCTGAACCCTGTGAGCAAAGTTGCCGATCCGTGGACAAGCCGCGGGACCACTCCGGCCAAAGACATGTCCCGGAAGGGTAAGGCATGCGGCTCTGGGCGTCCGCCTCCGCCCACAAAGGCGCGCCTGGCGGGCTAGTGGGCGTGCAGGGTTGCGCACGGGGGCCGTCCCACTCCGCTCCCACGGGCGAATTAGGGCGCCTAACTGCTCGGCTATGAGCGGTTGTCGATTGCCGAGACCTCTTGAGCGCAGCATCGGGCTAGCAAAACGGAATCGCATTCTCCGGCCGGTCCAAAAGTTCTACGGCATGCTTGCGGTGGGAGTCTATGGCCCTGAACCCGTCACGGTATCGCGCCTGCTTGCCCATAAAGTAGGTCCTTGCAGTCGCCGAACACAGGGGGTGGTTCGTTCCCGACCCCCGGTTCCGCTCAATGTGGCTCGAACTCGTTCCGTCCTCGCATCAAACCAATAGTTGGCCCTGCGCAGCGCCGGGTAGAACAGCGCGGCCGCCTTCTAGTCGGTCAGGTTCGGCCTGCTTTCGTCCATCCATTCGTAGACGCGCCTGTTGTACTCGCTCTGCCGCCTGTGCCATTCCGTATTTTGGCTCACCGTGTCGACTCCCGCTCGTAAACGACCTTGTGGCCGGACAAGATGCCCTCCGGCAGGTCGGGGCCGTCGTGGATCGCCAGCGGGACGACCATGCGATCGGCAATCCCGTCTTCGATCTCCGTACCCATGTTGCCGATGCCGCGGATCATCTCGCCCAGCCGTTCGGGGTGGTCGTAGTCGTGGATGACAAGGATGACGACCTCCTGCCCGTCGTCGCGATACGCCGCCCTCGAGACATAGTCCAGGCCGCCTATCTTGTCGACTATGAGCGACTCCAGCTTTGGCACCTGCAGCGTGGGCATCGGCCGGGCGGCGCGGCGCCACCTAATAAGCCGTTGAATCGGCTGCATCCGCGGCCGTGGCTTGCGGGGAGCGGGGCGGCAGCGGCATTCGGGGCGCCCGCGCCCCCTTCCTTCCCTGGCCGCGACTTGCGCGCCGTCGGCGCGGGCGGCCGGGCGCGGCGGGCGGCCGGCGGCGGCGAAAAACGGCCGGTGGCGCCTGGCGCGGGGCGGCGGGACGGCCCGGAAGGGCCGCATGAATGCGGCAGGGCTTGCGCTCACCGCCGGCGGCTTGGCCAAAGCGGCGGGACGGCGGAGGGGGGCCGCGGAGGCGGGCCGGCGACAGCGGCGGCATCCGCAATGGGGCCAGGTGGAAGGGGAGGGGCAAGGGGGCCCGCCGCGCGCCTCGCCCTTTTCCCCTTCCTCGCCGCGCGCCGCGGGGGGCAGGCGCCGTAGGCGAGAGGGAAGCGGTGCGCCATTCCGGGCCGCGCGCCATGCTGGGCGGCATTCAGGCCCGCGCAGAATGGGCGCCCCACCCCCCGCCGCCTCCTGCAGCGGCGGCGCCTGGCGGCCGTCCAGCCATGCTATCCCCCTCCCGCCGCGCGCCTCCGCCCCCCTCCCTCCGCGCATCCCGCCCCCGCCCAAACGGTAAAAATACGGGCCGATCGGGCGGGGCCCGTGATTCGCGGGGGATCGGCGCGGCGGGGAGCGGCTGCGGCGCGGACCGCCGCGCTCGCGTGCGCCCTGCTGGCCGCCGCCTCAGCCGCCGCCGCCGCGCCCGCGGCCCACGCGGCCATTACCGCCACGGGCGTGGGCCACGACGCGACCACGGTCGTAAGGTTCGCCAACACGGGGCCCGACACGGCCGAGACGTTCCGCATGTGGCTGAGCGGCGACGCCGTGTTCAAGTCGTTCAAGGCCGAAAAGGGATGGACGGGCGAGCGCCTGCCGCAGGGCGTCCTCGTGTTCAGCGCCGCGCCGGACAGGGCCGTGGGGCCGGGGCAGGCCGTCAAGTTCGGCATCAAGACCGACGTGCCGTCGCCGTCGGTCAACTGGCGGGCCCTGGACGGGGACGGCGGCGAGATCGTCCTGGGCGTGACGATTGCATCGGGGCCGCCGTCGGATATAGTGCTAGAGTCTCGCGCGACCGAGGCGGCCAGGCTCGCCGAGGAGCAGCGGATCGAGGCCGAGCGGCTCGCCGAGGAGCAGCGGATCGAGGCCGAGCGGCAGCGCCTCGAGGAGGAGCGGCAGCGCCTCGAGGAGGAGCGCAGGCGGCAGGCCGAGCTCGCCGCGCAGCCGCCCCCGCCCACGGACGGCGTCCTGCCCGGCTCCGAGTTCCGCCTCGTGCCGGAGGCGCCGCACGTCGGCGCCCACGTGAGGGCCGTCGGCGAGGGGTTCGGGCCCGGCCAGCCGCTCACGCTGCACCTTGACGGGCAGGAGATCGCCAGGTTCGCCGCCGACCAGTCCGGCCGGTTCGTCGCGACGGCCGTCCTGCCGGCCGGCGCGGCGGCCGACAGGGCCGAGTTCGCCGTGCGCGACGGGCAGGGCAACGAGCGCACGCACAGCGTGCGGCTCGCCGAGGTGCCGGGCGGGGCCCGGGCCGGGGGGGAAGGCGGCAGAGGCGGAGGCGGAGGCCCCTCCGCGGCCCCGCTCGTCGTGACCGGGTCGCCCGGCGCGACGCGGCCCGGCGGCTCGCTCGCATTCTCGGGGACGGCCGCCCCGGGCGCGTCGATCACCATCACCGTGACCGACGGCGCCGGCAGGCCTGTCACGGCGCGCCAGACCGAGGCGGGCCCCGGCGGCGCGTGGTCGTACGGGCTGCTCATGCCGATCGCCGCCGGCGTCGGCAACTACACGGCGTCGATCACGGACGGCACGTCCAGCGAGGCGCGCACGTGGCAGGTCGCAGACGACTCGAGGGTGTCGCTGGAGGCGGCCAAGGAGCGGTTCGACCCGGGCGAGACGATGCGGTTCTCGGGCAGGGGCGAGCCGTCGGGGCCCCTCACGGCCATAATAGAGGGGCCGCGCGGGCAGGAGGTGTACTCGGAGACGGCCAACGCGTCGGCGTCCGGCGAGTTCTCGTTCGAGATGCCCACGACCGTCGACAGCATCGAGGGGACGTACACGGCGTTCGCGTTCCAGGGGGCCCACGTGGCGACGGCCAGCGTCGGCCTCGGCGAGCCGCCAAAGCCGCGCCTGGCCGTGCGCGCCGGCAGCGTCAACTACCAGGCCGGCGAGCTTGCCGTGTTCGCCGTCGACGGCCCGCCCGGCGCGACCGTCACGCTGTCGGTGCTCAGGGACCAGAGCGAGGTGTTCTCGAGCGCCGGCGTGCTCGACGCGCTAGGCAGGTTCGAGTACCCGCTGGACCTGTTCGGGTACTCGTCCGGGGTGTACACGGTCGTCGCCTCGCACGCGACCTCGCAGGCCTCGACGCTCTTTTCGGTCGGGCTCGAGGAGGGGTCCGGCAGGATCACCGTGCAGACGACCCGGGCAAAGTACCTGCCCGGCGAGCAGCTCGTCATACTCGGGACCGTCGAGAACCAGGAGAGGGTGCTGGTCACGCTGTCCCTGATCGGCCCCGGCGGCGGGACGGTCAGCTCGCGCGACGTCATTACCGACAAGGCCGAGACGGCCGACGAGGACGGCAAGCTGTCCGTCAGCACGTTCAGGGTGCCCGCCGACGCGGCGCCGGGCATGTGGACGCTGCGGGCCGAGGCCGGCGAGAACTTTGCAAGCGCGGGGTTCGAGGTAGAGGAGAGGCGCGCCGACGGCATTACGCTCGTCATCGAGGGGTTCGACCACCTGGCGACGGCGGGGCGCGACTCGCTCAACTTTAGGGTGATCGGCGCGTCGAACAACCCGATCAGCATCGAGGTGGTCGGGCCCGGCGGCGGGCGGGTCGGCGAGGAGCTGAGCCTGCCGGGGAGGGCGTCGGACTACCCGTCGCTGTGGTGGGTGCCCGAGGGGCTCGAAAAGGGGACGTACACGATGGTGGCGACGGCCGGCAAGCTCTCGGCGAACGCGACGTTTTCGTACCCGCCGGGCGGGTGAGCGGCGTGGGCGGCGGGGATGCCGCGCCCGGGTGGCACTGCGCCGGCCGGGGATCAAGGATGCCACGTGGGCGGCTCGGGGGCGGGGGGAGGGGATGCGGACGGGAGGGAGAAAAGCCCGTACTCGCACGGCACGGGGGCGGGTTCGTCGGCCGCGCCGGGGGCCCTGCAGGGCATTTGGCCGCCGCCGAAGGGCGCGGGCAGGTTGCCCGGCTCGCCGGCATCCCAGGGGCCATGTGCAGGCGCCCGCGGCGCGATCTGGCCCTGCCGATCATGGTTCTGTGCAGGCGCCGCCGCCGGCGGGAGGGCCGACGGAGGCCACTGCCCACTCGAGCCGCCCAAGGCTAGGAGATCGCCCTGCCGTCGAGCCGCCGGCGACGCATTATGCCGACCTGATGGATTAGGACCAGGAGATCGCTCCGGCGATGCGCTCATGGATGGCGCGCACCTCTTGGCGCTCCGCGTCGCCCATGGCGTAGCCTTTCCCGTACCGTGCAGCCTCGCTCATGAAGCAAATGCGGCAGTAGTCTTCGGACAGATGCGGCAGGTGCTTTTTCACCATGCGGCGCCTCGGGTGGTGACTTGTCGGGACGCCCAGGCCCAGCCGCTCCAGCTAGCCGTTGACCAGCGACATGGACGCGTAAAACCGCATTGTCACCTCCCAGTCGACAAATTCGCATTCCCGCGAGCCGCACAACACCTCCGCCGCCTCTAGGTTGTGCCTCCATTGCATTTCCCTCCACTGCGAGCCCAACGCATCCGCCTACCTGTCCAGCACGACCGCCATGTTTTCTAGGTCGCCAGGCCAGCCGTAGCGCGACGGGGCCGCCTGCACGCGCATGTCCATCTCGGGCATGATGCCGTCCCAGACCTTGTCCTCAAACGCTATGAACAGCCTGACGACCTCGCCAAAGCGCTCCGAATAGTCGGCGCCGCCGTTGTCGTCAAAGACCGCCCTGACTATGACGTTGTTGCCGAGCGCCTCATAGCCGAGTTTTCGGACGTACGGAACGCCGGTGAACAGCTCGGACAGCATTGCCGGGAATTTGTCGGCGGCCTGTGCGGTAGCCATGCCGGTAGGCGCGCACAGGGGCCATATAAGCATATACTGGCACGACATGCGAGAGCCCTTTCCTGTGACGCCTAGAATTACTCGCGACACTCCGCCCGTGTCGGACGCCGATGGGAGGGATGCGACCGCGGCATGCCCTGCCGGCGAACCGCCGGCGTCGTATTCTGCAGGCCTGACGGCCTAAGGCCAAGGAATCGCCCCAGAGATGCGCTCGTGGATGGCGCGCGCCTTCTGGCGCTCCGTGTCGCCCATGGCGTAGCCCTTCTTGTACCGTAGTGGTGACTACAAATACGTGTAACGTAAAATTGCCCCGTCACGGGGCAAAACGGCGGAAAAACCAGCCTGACTAAACTTTGAGGCATTAATTGCCTTACGGCAAGGCGCTATATGGGGACATTCGGCTCCAAAACACGGATCGCGCAGTGCCGCAGCATACGCGATGGTATGCGGGAAGTACAGCCGGCGCCGCGCCGGGCGCGGGCCACTGCCCCGGCGTCCGTCCGCCCGGGCGCCCGCCCGGGCGCGGAGCCGAATCGGAAGGTTTAAGTCACGTCTATGCGGCCCCCCGCCGGAATGCGGAAAGGATTCGACGAAAGATACAGGGCGGAGACTGACGGAATGGTCAAGTTGAGAATGGCCGCGACCAAGATGTACCTGACGCCAAAAGAGGATGGATCGCGCTACACGCTCAAGGACGTCGCGCATGCCCTGGGCATGAGCATTGCTTGGGTAAGCAAGACTGTGAGCAGGTACAGGAAGAACGGAATCCCTGGCCTGTACGACCGCCCCCGCCCGGGTGCTCCGCGCAGGATCGACCACGATGCGGTGAAGGAAATACTGGCGGGGTGGAAGACCGGCAAGCTTACCAGCAGGAAGATTGCGCAGCTGTACCGCGAGCTCACCGGCGAGTCGCTGTCGCCCAGCTATGCCCGCCAGATTGCATGCAGCCTGGGATTCAAGTCCAAGAAGCCCAGGAAGCTACGCTCCAACTCCGCGTCGCCCTCAGCCGTCAGGGGCTGGCAGGAGTACTTTGTGGTGATGATCGAGGCGCTCATGGAGGCCGGCTACGTCCTGGCCGCGGGGGACGAGGCGTCGTTCCAGCTCGACCAGACCGCCAATGCCAAGTACTATGCGCCCCCGGGAAAGGCAGCGGTCACGGTGACAAACGAAGGGAGGGGGAAGATTACGGCGGTGGGCCTAGTGACCATGCCGGACGAAAAGACGGGAAGATCCCACCGCCTGCACGTCTTCGGCAGGAACCCCAACTCAAAGCTGTTCATAGAGCTGTGCAAGAAGGCGCTCAAGAAGTTTGGCCTCGTCATAATGGTCGTCGACAATGCAAGCTGGCACATTTCACGCGAGGTAAGGGACTTTGTCGAGGAGCAGGACGGCGCGCTGCTGATAATTCCGCTGCCGCACAGTTCCCCGTACCTCAACGTGAAAGAGGGCGACTGGCGCCAGGCAAAGATGGACGAGTACTTCAATGACTATGCCGAAGACATCAATGACTTCAAGCGCAGGCTTGTCATTGTACTCAACTTTAGGCTGAGCCGGCGCAGGGATGTGCTGGCGGGCCTAAAGCGGAGCCCGTACAAGCACAACGAACGATCGTTCGTGGGCCTGTCGACGCACCCTACATAGCATCAGTTAATGCCGCATCACAACCGTCAGGATGGTTTATCCGCCCTTTGCCCCCGTCAAAGGCGCGTTTCTAGTTACACGAACTTCCAAACAGCACTACGTGCAATCTCGCTCAGGGTGCAGATGCGCCCATAGTCCTCGTACAGATGCGGCAGGTATTTTTTGACCATGCGGCGCCTAGAGTAGTGCGTTGTAGGTACGTTCAGCCCCCGCCGCTCAAACCAGCCGTTGACCAGCGACATGACGGCGTAGAACAGCATTGTCACCTCCCAGTCGACAAATCTCCCCGCCTGCAAGCCGTACAACGCCTCCGCCGCCCCTAGGTTGTGCCTCCATTGCACTTCCCTCCACTTCGGATCCATGCTCGGCCGCCTACCTGTCTATCACGGCAGACATGCCTTCCATTTCGCCTGACCAGCCGCGGCCTGTCGCGGCAGCCTGTATGCGCAGATCCATCTCGGGCATGATGCCGTCCCAAACCTTTTCTTCGAACGCCAAGAGCCGCCTGACTACCTCGTCAAAGCGCTCCGAATAGTCCGCGCCGTCGTTGTCGTCAAAGACCGCCAAGACTATGACGTTGTTGCCGAGCGCCTCATAGCCGAGTTTTCGGACGTACGGAACATCGGCGAACAGTTCGGACAGCATCGACGGGAACTGGTCGGTGACCTGCACGGTAGCCATGCCGGTGGCCGCACACGGGCCTATATAAGCATATGCTGGCATGCAAAATTTAGATTTTCCGGCGAGAATTGCGCCCCCTGCGCAATCCCTGGTGGCCCTTGTACAGTTACGGTCAATGCACGCCGACAGTGCGGCGCAGGACCTCGTTGTCACCCCCGGCCGGCAGCCCTCCCTCCCGCGAGCTGCGCGGCGCTTCCGCGCCTCTCGGTCTCCGCCCCTACACGCCTAGGCGATCGCCCTGCCATGGCGGCGCGCGCAGCGCCTATGCCGCCTCCAGGTTGTGCCCCCACGCCACTCCGCTGCGGGCCCAACGCATCCGCCTACCGGTCCAGCACGACCGTCATGTTCTCCAGCCCGCCCGGCCAGCCGCGGCGCGACGGGGCCGCCTGCATGCGCAGGTCCATCTCGGGCATGATCTCGTCCAAGACCTTGTCCTCAAACGCCAAGAACCGACGGGTGACTCCTCCTAGACATGCCGAATAGTCCGCGCCGTCGTTGTCGTCAAAGACCGCCAAGACTATGACGTTGTTGCCGAGCGCCTCATAGCCGAGTTTTCGGACGTACGGAACATCGGCGAACAGTTCGGACAGCATCGACGGGAACTGGTCGGTGACCTGCACGGTGGACATGTCTGTAGCCGCACACAGGGGCCATATAAGCATATACTGGCATGCAAAAATTTGAGATTTTCCGCCGAGAATACACCCTGGTGCAACCTCTGCAAGGCCACGTGGGGTTTTACGGGTCAATGTACGCTGACAGTGCCGCGCAGGGCTTCGCTGTCGCCCTCGGTCGGCAGCCCCTCTCCGCTAGCCGCGCAGCGCTTCCGCGCCTCTGGGTTGCCCCCCTCTCCACGCGCCCAGGCGATCGCCATGCCGTGGCCGGCGCGCGCAGCGCCTATGCCGACTCTAGGTTGTGCCCCCACTGCCACTCCACTGCGGGCCCAACGCATCCGCCTACCTGTCCAGCACGACCGCCATGTTTTCCAGCCCGCCCGGCCAGCCGCGGCGCGACGGGGCCGCCTGCATGCGCAGGTCCATCTCGGGCATGATGCCGTCCCAGACCTTGTCCTCAAACGCTATGAACAGCCTGACGACCTCGTCAAAGCGCTCCGAATAGTCCGCGCCGTCGTTGTCGTCAAAGACCGCCCTGACTACGACGTTGTTGCCGAGCGCCTCGTAGCCGAGCTTTCGGACGTACGGTACGTCGGCGAACAGCTCGGACAGCATCGCCGGGAATTTGTCGGCGGCATGGACAGCGGCCATACGGCCGTGCGGCACGGAGGGGGCATAAGAACATTGCTGTGCACGGATGCGGGATCACATTCTTGTAGCGCCCAGAATCGCCCGCATCACTTCACGTCGCGCTAGCCTCTAATGACGAGCCATGCCGCAGCATGCCCTGCCGGCGAACCGCCGGCGTCGTATTCTATAGACCTGATGGCCTAGGGCCAGGGGATCGCCCCGGAGATGCGCTCGTGGATGGCGCGCGCCTCTTGGCGCTCCGCGTCGCCCATGGCGTAGCCCTCCCCGTACCGGGCATCCTCGCTCATGGTGCAGATGCGCCAATAGTCCTCGGACAGATGCGGCAGGTGCTTTTCGACCATGTGGCGCCTCGGATGGTGCCTTTTCGGGACACCCAGACCTTGCCGCTCAAGCCAGCCGTTGACCAGCGACATGGATGTGTAGAACAGCATTGTAACCTCCCAGTCGACAAATCCCCCTTCCCGCGAGCCGTGTAACGCCATCAATGCCTCTAGGTTGTGGTCCCACTGCCTCTCCCTCCATTGCGGGCCCATGCTCGGCAGCCTACCTGTCCAGCACGACCGTCATGTTCTCCAGCCCGCCCGGCCAGCCGCGGCGCGACGGGGCCGCCTGCGTGCGCAATTCAATTTCCGGCATGGTTCTGTCTATGACCTTTTTTTCAAACGCCATGAACCGCCTGACGACCTCGCCTAGGCGCTTCGAATAGTCCACCCCGCCGTTGTCGTCAAAGACCGCCCTGACTATGACGCTGTTGCCTAGCGCGTCATAGCCGAGCTTTCTAACGTACGGTGCGTCGGCGAACAGCTCGGCCAAGATCGCCGAGAGCTGGTCGGTGACCTGCACGGTGGACATGTCTGTAGCCGCGCACGGGGGCTATATAAGCATATACTGGCATGCAAAAATTTGGGATTTCCCGGCGCGAATGACGCCCTTGGCGCAACCTCTGCAAGCCCTTTGCGGTTACGGGTCAATGTACGCCGACACTGCGGCGCAAAACCTTGTTGTCGCCCCCGGCCGGCAGATCTCCCGCCCGCGAGTCGCGCAACGCTTCCGCGCCTCTGGGTCTCCGCCCCAACGCGCCTAGGCGATCGCCATGCCGTGGCCGGCGCGCGCAGCGCTTCCGGCGCCTCTAGGTTGTGGTCCCACTGTCTCTCCACTGCGGGCTCATCTCGGCCGCCTACCTGTCCAGCACGACCGCCATGTTTTCCAGCCCGCCAGGCCAGCCGCGGCGCGACGGGGCCGCCTGTATACGCATGTCCATCTCGGGCATGATGCCGTCCCAGACCTTTTTCTCAAACGCTATGAACAGCCTGACGACCTCGCCAAAGCGCTTCGAATAGTCCGCGCCGTCGTTGTCGTCAAAGACTGCCCTGACTACGACGTTGCTGCCGAGCGCCTCGTAGCCGAGTTTTCGGACGTAAGGAACGCCGGCGAACAGCTCGGACAGCATCGCCGGGAATTTGTCGGCGGCATGGACAGCGGCCATACGGCCGTGCGGCACGGAGGGGGCATAAGAACATTGCTGTGCACGGATGCGGGATCACATTCTTGTAGCGCCCAGAATCGCCCGCATCACTTCACGTCGCGCTAGCCTCTAATGACGAGCCATGCCGCAGCATGCCCTGCCGGCGACGCATTAGAATATGTCATAATCGGCGGCTGCGCGCGGCGAAGCGTCCCGTGACGGGGCGATTATGACTATCTTCTATTATGCCGACCTGAGGTCTTGTGGCCAGGGGATCGCCCTGGAGATGCGCTCGTGGATGGCGCGCGCTTCTTGGCGCTCCTTGTCGCCCATGGCGTAGCCCTCCCCGTACCTGGCATCCTCGCTCATAATGCAAATGCGCCCATAGTCTTCGTACAGATGCGGCAGGTGCTTTTCGACCATGCGACGCCTCAAGCGGTGTCCTGTAGGAACGTTCAGATCCCGCCGCTCAAACCAGCCGTTGACAAGCGACATGGCGGCGTAGAACCGCATTGTCACCTCCCAGTCGACAAATTTGCCTTCCCGCAAGTCGCGCAACGCCTCTGCTACCTCTAGGTTGTGCCTCCATTGTACCTTCCTCCACTGCGGGCTCATCTCGGCCGCCTACCTGTCCAGCACGACCGCCATGTTTTCCAGCCCGCCAGGCCAGCCGCGGCGCGACGGGGCCGCCTGTATACGCATGTCCATCTCGGGCATGATGCCGTCCCAGACCTTTTTCTCAAACGCTATGAACAGCCTGACGACCTCGCCAAAGCGCTTCGAATAGTCCGCGCCGTCGTTGTCGTCAAAGACTGCCCTGACTACGACGTTGCTGCCGAGCGCCTCGTAGCCGAGTTTTCGGACGTAAGGAACGCCGGCGAACAGCTCGGACAGCATCGCCGAGAACTGGCCGCCGACCTCCACTTTGGCCATGCAGGCCGGCGCGCGCAGTTGGGATATAACTATAGGGCTTCATACTGATGTTGTGGTTGCAGCTCTAAAGCGGCATGCACACTTGGGCCCAAAAGGTGCTCCAAGTGTCGATAGGGGCGGGGCTTGCGCGGCGCTTTTCGCCCGCACGGGCCGCAACCCGCTCGACGGGGGGCGCCCCGCATGTCCATATCCCATGTCTGCGTCTGTAGCGCTTTTTGAGACCAAGTCTGTCCACTCGTCAGGATTTACAACCACAACATCGGTGAGAAGCCCTATATATGCCGACATGCGAGGGCGGGATCCTTGGCGGGTGCTTGGCACGACAAGAGGGCGGGGCGGTCGCACTAGGCGCCGCGAGGGCCAGGGTCCGAGCCCGTCACGCAGTGCGCATTTGGGCCGGCTAGATGCACTCGCTGCCGCCGTCGGCCTGCATGCAGCCTGCCGGCGGCGGCGCCTGCGGGCGCCGCGCGTAGCCCTTGGCGGCGCGCCTGCGCCGCCTGCGGACAGGCGCGTCTTCCGGGCCCGGGCAGCGACGATCTCGTCCCAGCGCACCCTGAACGCAATGTGGGCCGGCCGGCCGGCCGAGCATCACTGCGACAGTCCGGCTGGTTGGGCCTCTCCGCCGAGCAGCGGATGTGGGCCGGCCGGCCGGCCGAGCATCACTGCGACAGGCATCGGCACGGCGCTCTGGCATCCCCTGTTCCCGCCATGTTCACGTTTATGGTGAGCTCGGCGCGGCCGGCCCTCCGCGCCGGCACGGCGGGCGGCGGAAAAGCCCCTTACATCCATGCTGAGAATATCGTGCGCACCACGGGCGCCCCCGCGCAGTTCGGGCCCGCGCCGCCACCCTCCACGGCAGGGGCGCCCCGGGCGCAATTCTGAGAGGCCCGAATGTGCGCCGCCGACTTGCCGATCCCACGTCTTAATATGGGGCTATGCGCCGGCCGCCCCGTGTCCACGCTGCAGGTGTCAAGGCTGGAGTCGCTCATAGCCGACAAGATATCCAGCCTAGGCTACGTCTCGAGGGCGGGGTACAGCGACGACGGGCGGGAAGTAACCATCCTGGTCATCCACGACGACGATCCCAAAAGGGACAGCGCAATGGTCCTAGAGCTCACCCGCAAGGGGATAGAGATCGAGCATGAAATGCCCGATCGAATGGTCAGCCCGCTGGCAATCCAGGGCGGCCCGGACCTGCCGGAGGGCATACTTGCAGGCTGCAGGGCCGTCTATGCGCGGGAGGCGGGGCGATGAGCCAAGAGACGAAACGGTTTGGGCGGAGGAGCGAGTACAACAGGGCTCCTGCGAGCGGCCGGGGCGGATCATGACGATCTGGCAGACTGGAAGGCGGCCGTCCTGATCTACCCGGCGCTGCACAGGGTCGACTATCGGTCCTGCATGAAAACGGGCAGGGTTCCAGCGAACCACCTTGAAGGGAACCTGCGGATCAAAAACGGGCGGCCATGGCGCTCAATGCCGCAAAACCCCCTGCCTTGTGAGCACGAGGGCGCGGCACCGCGAGGGGCTCGGGCTCGGAGACGCCCGCCGCAGGCCGGCCGCCGAGCTGCCGGGCAAGACGGGGGAAGATGTTCCGCTCCCGCAGCCGGCGCGGGGCCGCCGCCCGATCGGGCTCCGTGCCTCTGGCACAACGCTCGGGCGGGGCCCCGCCGGCCGGCCGCGTGGCCGCGCCGGCCGGCGCCCGCCCGCCCCCGTTTCGCCTGCCCGGGAGCGCCCGCGCGCATCCCGCCGCGCGCCGCGCGGGCCCCCAGCCCGGCGAGGTCCCTGGCCCCCCCTCCCCGCAACGCCTGGCGCGGCCCGCCCGCCCCCCGCCGGGCGCCCCGGCCGGGCCCCTCGGCAAGCCGGCGGCCATGGTATTTATCGGCCCGCGCCGCGCCGCGCCGCGCCGTTGAACCTGCGCGACGCCATATCCGAGTACCACGACTTTCCAAAGCGCGGCGTCCTGTTCCGCGACTTTGGCCCCCTCCTCGCCGACCCGCAGGCCGTCTCCCTCGCGCTCGACGAGATCGAGAGGCGCTTCCACCACCAGAGCTTTGACATGGTAGCGGGCATCGAGTCGCGCGGGTTCGTCGTCGCGGCGGCCGCCGCCGTCAGGTACGGCAAGGGAATGGTAATGGTACGAAAGGCCGGCAAGCTTCCGGGCAGGACCCTCGGGAAATCGTACGAGATCGAGTACGGGAGCGACTCGATCGAGCTCCAGGCCGGCGCCGTGTCCCCGGGCCAGCGCATACTCTTGTGCGACGACCTGCTCGCGACGGGCGGCACGGCCGCCGCCGCCGCCGGCCTGATCGAAGAGGCGGGCGCCCGCGTGGCCGGAATCGCGTTCGTCGCGGAGCTTACCGCGCTCGGGGGCGCCGCAAAGCTGTCGAGGTACGCGGTGCACTCCCTCGTAAGGTACTAGGGGGGCTGTGGCGTGGGCGCCGGCAGCCAAGAGGGAGGCGCCGAGATCGGCGTGTACGGGGGCACGGGCCTGTACGATCCCGGCCTGCTGGAGGGCGCCGAGGAGGTGGACGTGGACACGCCGTACGGCAGGCCGTCGGACTCGGTCACGATCGGCGAGCTCGGCGGCCGGCGCGTCGCGTTCATGCCGCGGCACGGCCGAAGGCACACGATCGCCCCCCACGAGGTAAACTACCGCGCCAACGTGTGGGCCTTCAAGAGCCTCGGAGTCGCCAGGATACTCGCGCCGTCGGCCGTCGGCAGCCTGCGCGAGGAGATCGAGCCGGGCCACCTCGCCCTGCCCGACCAGTTCATCGACTTTACGCGCGGGCGGACGGGGTCGTTCGGCGGCGGCGGCGAGGGCGAGGGCGGCGGCGTAGTCCACATATCGATGGCCGACCCGTTCTGCCCCGAGCTGCGCGCGGCCGCGGCGGGTGCCGCCAAACGGGCCGGCGCGCGCATGCACGACGGGTGCACGTACGTGTGCATCGAGGGGCCGAGGTTTTCGACGCGCGCCGAGTCGCGCATGTTCCGCGGCCTCGGCGCCGACGTCATCGGCATGACGCTCGTGCCCGAGTGCCAGCTCGCGCGCGAGGCGCAGATGTGCTACGCGTCCGTGTCGTCGGTCACCGACTATGACGCGTGGGCGGACCGGCCCGTCACGGCAAAAGAGGTCGTCGCGACCATGTCGGCGAACGCGGAGAGGACGCGGGCCGTGCTGGCCGCCCTCGTCGGCATCGTGCCTGCCGAGAGGGGCTGCGGGTGCGCCTCCGCCCTGGCCGACGCCGAGATGTGACGGCGCCGGCTGCCGGCGGACGTCAGCGGTCGGCGAACGTCTCCCTCGAGACGCCTTCCGGTATCTGGACGTCGCCGCGCACCAGCATCTGCTGGAGGGCCAGCACCGCCTCGTCGGCGTCGTAGCCCAGCTCGGCGAGGCGCGCCTCCGTGCGCCCGCCGAGCCTCGCGCCGACGTTCTGCCCGCCTATCCGGCCGAACGCAATGGCGGTAAACCCGAGCTCTTCCCCGTCGACCTCGAACGTGCCCGTGACCTCGGCGGCCATCTGCGTGCCGCGTACGTCGGATATGCGGACGGCGCCGATCCCGGGGCGGCGCCCCGCTGCGCCGGCATCGGCAGAGGCGCCCGCATCGCCGCTGCCGCCCGTCATATCTCGACCGCCTCGTTGAGGTGGTCGTCGACCAGAAAGCTCCAGTGGGCGCCGGCGGAGGGGGCCGCGGCCGCATCATTGCCGCCTCCCCCCTCCCCTCCACCTCCGCCTACCACGGCAAAGTCCTTGACGGGCAGGCGCACGTGCCTCTCGCCGAGGCACTCGTGGGGCACGTCGCCGGACGCGCCGAGCCGGGCGAGGCGCCACCGGTCCCTGCCCTTTTGCAGGCGGCAGACGACGACGCCCCACTTTTCGCCGGGGCCTATCTTTGGCATGCCCACCTGCTCGGCGAGCGCCTCTATGCCGAGCTGCTTTTCCTCGCAGAACCGCTTTTTGCACGCGCCGCAGTGCCACACGTCGACCGAGCCTATCGTGCGCTCCTGCACGTTGATGTTGACCACGCCCAGGTACACTGGCTGGTGCGAGCACGCCTCGGGGTCGGGCCTCACGCGGGCGGGCGCGGCCGGTTGCTATTTAGCCCCTTGCAACGCGGATCGCGCAGGGGGACCGCGGCCCGTCTTGTAACCGACTGAGCGGCCGCCTCGCCGTACCAACGCGCCCGAAAAATCCGCCCGGCGCCGTGCTGCGCCTGCGCGGGCGGGCGGGCGGCTGAGCGGGCTGCGCTTGCGCCACTGCCCCGTCCTTGAGGCCCTGCCGGCGCCCTGCGTCCTTTTCGACGGCCGCGTCGGCCGGCCCCCGCCCCGTCCCCACAGGTGCGCATCTGGGATTTTCGCGCCGATGCGCCCGCAGGCAGGGCGCCGGCCGGCGCAACGGGCCGCCATGGCGACACGGATGCGGGCGCGCCGACAATCGCGCCGCCCTTTGACGCGATCGACCGCCGCCGCCGCCGCCGCGGCATGATATGGTATCACAGGTGGGCACGAATCGGCATATCGGTTACTAGTATCATACTAGCCACCATCATGGTGGCCGGCGGGGTCACGTTCGCCATACCGGGAGCCATCCCGGAGGCGGCGGCCCAGTCGACTAACGCAAACCTGTACGTGTCGGCCGAGAACTCGGCCTTTGACAACGTCATCACCGGCCTCAACGTCGTGGAAGTCGTGGTCAGGGACCCCGACCGCACCGTCAGGAGCGGCAGCGACATCGCCGCCGAGCCTCGCGTAGAGGTCGACGGCGACCAGCTGAGGATGGTCCAGGGCAACGACGGCAGCTGGTACGGCTACTTTGCCGAGGCCAACATCAACGACGTAGGCAATGCCATAGACTACGGCACTGCATGCACGCCGGCGGGCATTCCCGCCGACCAGTTCGAGTCCGACTCCGTGATGTGCGCCACAGACGGCGACCACCCGGTCATTAGGACCCCGAAGGACATCAACGATGCAGACAATAGGGCCGACAACATCAACTTTGGAAGCATTGGGCTCACCAATGAGAACCAGTGGCCATTCATCCAGGTGTACGACTTTGACGACGAGAGCGACATTGTAGTGGAGTACCAGAAGGGCGGCGACGCGCAGAGCGTCACGCTCTTCTACGACAGCGATCCCGACGAGTACGGCACCGGCCTCGAGCTGGGCCGCGACAGGTATCCCCTTGGCGGCGGCGTCATCATGACGATGACGGACCTTGCCATGAACGTCGATCCGACGGACAGCGACACTTGGACATTTGTGACCAACGACAGCGACGAGGCATACTACTACCTCTTTGACGACGACGGCTTTTGCCAGCCCGGAGATCCGGGCCCAATCAACCGCGACCTTGAGGGCATTGACGACAACTTGTACCTGACCATTGATCCCGCCAAGGACGGGTCCGTGGTACTGGACTTTGTGGTGCCCCACGCGGGTAGCCAGTGGAACAGGGCGGATGCCGACGGCACCGCCTGCGACAACGACAGCCGCGCACTGGAGTTGATCAACAACGACGACGCCAACATGGTCACCTTCATCGAGGGCGACCCCGGCGTGTTCATGAACACCGACTCGGACGCCGACGTGCCCAACACCGTCGTGTCCAGCACGGCTGCCAGGGGCAACACTGCCGTAGTTGACCACAACGACGGCGAAATGTCCGTGGTGGTGGGCCACGCCTTTGGAACCATAACGCTCGACGACGATGCAGTCGGCGGCGTGTGGAACTCTGGCGAGGAGATCCCCGTTACGCTAACTGACGCTGACGTAAACCGCAAGGCCATGAACGACGAGGACATTACAGTGAGCGATCCCGACTTTACGATAATCCCGAGCGTGCGAATCGGCTCGCCGATCACGCTCGCCGGAGCTGACTCTGTCATGGTGGGTAATTCTAATCTCACCAAGGTTAAATCGGATGATCTCAAGCTCGGCGCGTTTGCAGTTGACTCGTTCAGCGACGTTGCTAGGCTGATGCCTAACATGACCAGCAATACTATAACGTTCAAAGGGATAGCGATGGGAGAGGATCTTGCGTCGTTCCTTGCAGACGATCCAACCTACAGGAGGACTTTTAACGGAGTCACTGCTGATGCGCCGTCTGCCACATTCCAATTCCTCAACTTTGACGTTCGCTCGGTTGGAAGCATTACCAGTGCAGAATTCCAGTGGGCTTACGCAAATGGCACAATGGGATCCTCCGGTTCACTACGTGGCGTGTCGGGCGAACAAGGCCTTGAGCCGATAACCAGCGTTGCCGTGGACATGATCCCCGACAAGGCTTCCGTTGACATCGTATTGAATGTTGCCTTGGCTATAGATAACAGCGGCAACGACTGTGACAACAACACCCTTTGTCCGGGTGACACCTACCCCATTGTGGTCGACCTCTTTAGCTTTGGACAGGTGGGCGACGGCGTTGCCGCCGGCGAGCGGATCAACAACGCCATCTACCGGCTGGAGCTGGAGGAGAGCGGCGACAACACGGGCGTCTTCGAGGGCAGCATGGAGTACACCATGCTCAACCAGATCAACGTCCGGGATCCAGGGACGTACTCGGGCTTGGACACGATCAGCGACGCAATCACCATGGTCGTGCATAACGACATGACGGACGAGGATTCCGTGCGCGTCAACTACCTAGACTTGGGCGCCGACGGCGTCGCCACGCAGATCGCCGACCAAGTAGAGGCCCCGACGACGTCGGGCTCTGTCTCGTTCGACGCTGACAACTACAAGGTGGCCGACACGGTCACCGTGACCCTTGAAGACGCGGACCTGAACACGGCTGTAGAGACGATCGAGATCTACACCGTGGTCGGCAACGCATCCTCGGACAAAGACGGCAACATCCTCTCCAAATTCCATCCCGACTACGGGAAAGCGGGATCCGATACACCTGGCCCAGCCTTCGACATGGTCGGTGTTGACGGCTACGGCTTCAACACTGCGGGCGCGGCGTTCGGTCGCGTCCTAGACATTACGTTCGACGACCAGCCGTGGCTTAAGGGCTGTGGCTTGGGAGACGAAAACAATGGCCTCGGCTCGACTGGCTTTACACTGATTGAGTCAGGCGCCGACACCGGCGTCTTTACGGGAGACTTCCAAGTACCCCCACGTTATTGTCCGCCTGGCGCGACAGAGCATACGTCCACTACGGGCGTAGACATGGAGGTCAACTACGTTGACTACCGCGACGCATCGGGCGAGACCATCGAGGTCGGCGACAGCGCAGGCATACGGGCCAATACCGGCTCGGTAAGCCTAGACCGTACCGTCTACCCAGTTCCGTTCGGTGTTCCGAGCGACCACGTACGCGGCGTACCAAGCGACGCATCTATATTCCCAATACACGACGCTGGTAGGCCGGCAAACGCCTTGCCAACTGGCACATACATACCCAACGGTGACCTAGTAATTCACGTTAGGATTAACGATCCAGACTTTGATGTATCGGCAAACGGCGAAGATAGAATCGCCCAAACTGTTCAACGCGACGACAGCAACGTGCACGGGCCCTTGAAGGTCACGATCTCACGAGGCTCCGAGGAGGTGATCGTTGCAACTGCGGGAGGACCAGAAAACCGCGTGGGCGGCGTAATCACCGTGGGCGACGACCTGACAGCCGAAATGACAAGGCCAATGAGTATGCTTAACACCGACGGTACATATTCGACGATAAACGTCCCAGTGCCACAAACAAGAGAACTTGGCCCAATCACCGAGATCGCCCCCGACGCGGGGATATTCGAGCTTGATCTGGCGCTGAGATACACTGATGGGCCTGCTGGCTCAGAATGTCCAGAAACTACTCGCTTCGCGGGCCTTGATGGCAATGATCCAGGTGGTCCAGATGTGAGGTTCGCCAACCCCGATGGTCTACTCAGCAACAAGTACTGTATACTCCAAGGTGACATCATCACAGTGGAGTACGCCGACCCGACCGACGCATCCGGTAACCTCAACACCGTGACAGACTCGGCCACGTTCGATCTCCGCAACGGCGTCCTCCAGTCCGACAAGTCCGTGTACATCATCGGCCAGGACATGATCCTGACGCTGATCGAGCCGGACCTCGACTTGGAGAGCGACGAAGCGGAAACGTACACCTTAGATCTGATCGAGTGGGACTCGGACGCAGCTGGCCTCACCATGGGCACCATGGGTGGTAGCAATGGGGCGTTCGATCCAGAACCGTCCGACCTGAGGGAGACGGGCGACAGCACTGGCATATTCCAAGTTGTCGTCGAGATACCCGAAGAGCTTGGCGGCGATCGCGTCGAAAGGGGCGAAGAGATCGAGCTCGAGTACACCGACTGGGGCCCATCCGGCGCCGACTATGTCGGCGACGACAACGAGGATGTCAACCTGACTGTGTTTACCTCCAACTTTGGCGCGACGATCGAGATGGATCAAAAGGTCTACACGTGGACCGACAAGGTCTACATTACGATCGTGGCACCAGACCACAACTTTGACTCTGACCTCGTGGACGAGATCGGAGATACGCCCAACGACCCAATCAGAGTCTCGACGCGCAGCAACGAGATCGACCAGTACCGCCTTGTCGAGACGGGCACCGATACCGGCATATTCGCCGGCGAGGTGATCCTGACCGGCTTTGCACACGACGCAGACGGCGACACGACCACGGGCGACCGCGGCCTAGATGTAGAAGACGAGGATCCTAGTGGCACCGGACCGACCGACGGCAAGCTCCCTGCGGGCGACGACGACGGCATTACCGTGTCGTTCGAGTTCTCCGAGGACGAGACCGTCGTGGCCACAGCGCTTGTGCGGTGGAACATCGGCGAGGTGCAGTGGCTCGAGACGAGCTATCCGGCGCAGGGCACGGGCGTTGTCAGGGTCATCGACCCCGACATGAACCTCAATCCCGAGGCGGTCGACAACTTCGGCATCGACGTGTACTCGGACTCGGACTCGGGAGGCATTGACCTCACCGTAACCGAGACCAACGAGGCCACGGGCGTGTTCGAGGGCACCGTCTTCTTCACGACGACGGACGAGTCTTCGGGCCACCGCCTGCGCGTCGCCGAGGGCGACACCATCACGGCCGAGTACACCGACGGAACGCTCCCGAACCCGTACAGCACCAACGACGACATTGACGTCACGGCAGCCTCGATCATAGGCACGATCGTACCGCCGCTCGAGAGGGCGCCGGTCTCGAACGCCAGGGTGGTGGACTCCTTCGGGAACACGCTCACCTCGGTGTCCGCTGACCAGCAGGTGCAGATAACGGCCGACGTGATCAACGGCCAGGACCGCGTGCAGTCGTTCGCGTACCTGGTGCAGATACAGGATGCCAACGGCGTCACAGTCTCGCTCTCGTGGATAGAGGGCTCGCTCAATCCGGGCCAGTCCCTCTCGCCGGCGCAGTCGTGGACGCCCGACATGACCGGATCGTACACCGCAACGGTGTTCGTCTGGGAGTCGGTCGACAACCCGACCGCGCTGTCGCCACCGGGCACAGTGACCATCAACGTAAGGTAACCACACACATACTAGTTTCACTTTCCTTTTTTCATTTTTTGAATCCTTCATTGTGGGGGATGCTGTGCTCGTGCGGGCGGCATCCCTGCCACGCCGAACCAAAAGTGCGTGAACATGAGTTCATCCGCTTGATGACGACGGCGTTTCACGTCACCGTCCGCGAGGGAATCGAAGCAAGCCCGCGCCCGTTGCATCGGTCACAGGCCGGTGTGCGCGTGTGGTGGTCAGGCGTGTTTTCAGGCGCCAATGTGCTCGATCACTTACGGCGCTGGCAAGCTGGAGTAGAGGAGGGAGGCAATAATTCGCAATGCAACATTTTCGTTCCCGATAGTCGGCATGTACGTACGGGAGCACAGCATCCCCCACAATGAAGGATTCAAAAAATGAAAAAAGGAAGTGAAACTAGTATGTGTGTGGTTACCTTACGTTGATGGTCACTGTGCCCGGTGGCGACAGCGCGGTCGGGTTGTCGACCGACTCCCAGACGAACACCGTTGCGGTGTACGATCCGGTCATGTCGGGCGTCCACGACTGCGCCGGCGAGAGGGACTGGCCCGGATTGAGCGAGCCCTCTATCCACGAGAGCGAGACTGTGACGCCGTTGGCATCCTGTATCTGCACCAGGTACGCGAACGACTGCACGCGGTCCTGGCCGTTGATCACGTCGGCCGTTATCTGCACCTGCTGGTCAGCGGACACCGAGGTGAGCGTGTTCCCGAAGGAGTCCACCACCCTGGCGTTCGAGACCGGCGCCCTCTCGAGCGGCGGTACGATCGTGCCTATGATCGAGGCTGCCGTGACGTCAATGTCGTCGTTGGTGCTGTACGGGTTAGGGAGCGTTCCGTCGGTGTACTCGGCCGTGATGGTGTCGCCCTCGGCGACGCGCAGGCGGTGGCCCGAAGACTCGTCCGTCGTCGTGAAGAAGACGGTGCCCTCGAACACGCCCGTGGCCTCGTTCGTCTCGGTTACGGTGAGGTCGATGCCTCCCGAGTCCGAGTCCGAGTACACGTCGATGCCGAAGTTGTCCACGGCCTCGGGGTCCAGGTTCATGTCGGGGTCTATGACCCTGACAACGCCCGTGCCCTGCGCCGGATAGCTCGTCTCGAGCCACTGCACCTCGCCGATGTTCCACCGCACGAGCGCGGTCGTCACGACGGTCTCGTCCTCGGAGAACTCGAACGACACGGTAATGCCGTCGTCGTCGCCCGTCGGAAGCTTGCCGTCGGTCGGGCCGCTGCCCGAGGCGTCCGTATTGACAATGTCGTACCCGTTGTTGCCCGTGGTCGTGTCGCCGTCAGCGTCGTGGCTAAAGCCGGTCAGGATCACCTCGCCGGCGAAGATGCCGGTGTCGGTGCCCGTCTCGACGAGGCGGTACCGCTCAAGCTCGGCGCTGCGGGTAGAGACCCTGATCGGGTCGTCGCCCGTCTCGCCGATCTCGTCGACGAGGTCCGAGTCAAAGTTGTGGTCGGGTGCGACGATCGTAATGTAGACCTTGTCGGTCCACGTGTAGACCTTTTGGTCCAGCTCGATCGTCGCGCCAAAGTTGGACGTGAAGACGGTCAGGTTGACGTCCTCCGTGTCGTCGCCGACATAGTCGGCGCCGGACGGCCCGTAGTCGATGTACTCAAGCTCGATCTCCTCGCCCCGCTCTACGCGGTTGTTGCCGAACGCCTCGGGGATCTCGACGACAACCTGGAATATGCCAGTGCTGTCGCCCGTCTCCCTCAGGTCGGACGGCTCCGGATCGAACACCGCGCCGCCGCCAAGGTTGCCCATGGTCGTACCGGCCGCGTCCGAGTCCCACTCGATCAGGTCGAGGTCGTACGTCTCCGCCTCGTCGCTCTCCAGGTCAAGGTCCGGCTCGATCAGCGTCAGGATCATGTCCTGGCCGATGATGTACACGGACTTGTCGGACTGGAGGACGCCGTTGCGAAGGTCGAACGTCGCCGAGTCGGTTACGGTGTTGGGGTTGCCCGACGCGTCTGTCGGGTCGGTGTATTCCACGGTGAGTATGTCGCCCTGCTGTATGCAGTGCCTATCGCTGTTGTCGGTGAACCTGTTGTTCGCATCGCCGCCGTCCCTGCCGCCGAGGCTGCTGAATGCCGCCGTGTTGGGGCACTGCGGCCCTGCCGGCCCGTCGGTGTACCTCAGGGCCAGATCCAGCTCGAATATGCCCGCGTCGGGGGCGATCTCGGTGATCGGCCCGAGCTCGCGGGTGATCGGCTGGATGAGCCTGTCGGGTGCGTCTTCCGCCGTGTTGACGACGCGAACGTCGTCGAACACGGTCGTCTCAAGCTGCCCTGTGGCAGTGTTGAGAGTGGTGGCGGCGCCGAGCGAGGTAATCCTGCCGTCGTTGGCGTCCGTGCCGCCCGCTGTGGCAACGATCACCGAGGACGCGCCCCTAGAGACCGTGACCTTTAGTGGTCCGTGCTCCAAGTCGCCCTGCGGCGTCTGCGCTGTCTGCGTGCCGCGCGGTATGTTGACCGCGATCGAGTCCTCGCCGCTCGCCGAGACGTCAAAGTCCGGATCGTTGATGCGGACATGAATCGTCAGGTCGCCGCTGGGAATGAACTCGCCCGCGTCGAGCGTGGGGCCGGTTATTCCGGACTCGTGGATCGGAAAGATCGACGCGCCCTGCAGGTTGCCAGTAAAGTCTGTCGGAACGCCGAACGGAACCGGGTATACGGTCCTGTCTAGGCTAACCGAGCCGGTGTTGGCCCTGATGCCGGCGCTGTCGCCGACCTCAATGGTCTCGCCGGAGGCGTCGCGGTAGTCAACATAGTTGACCTCCATGTCGACGCCCGTAGTGGATACGCCGACCGCCGTGCCCGGCGGGCAGTAGAGTTGCGGAACCTGGAAGTCCCCTGTAAAGACGCCGGTGTCGGCGCCCGTCTCGATCAGCGTAAAGCCGGTCGAGCCGAGGCCGTTGTCGCCGCCTATGCCGCAGCCGTTGAGCCACAGCTGGTCGTCGAACGTAATGTCCAAGATGCGGCCAAACGCCTCGCCGGCGCTGTTCGCGCCGTAGCCGTCGGCTCCGACCATGTCGAACGCAATGTCGCGCACCACATCCCCGGTGTTCGGGTTAGCGATGCGCGTGCCGTTGTTGAGCAGGGGGTCGCCCCCAATTCTGTCGAGAAGGGTTCCCTCATCGTCAGAGGCGTACGTGGTGTCCACGACGGTGTAGATCTCGATCGTCTCGACGGCCGTGTTCAGGTCGGCGTCCTCTAGGGTCACGGTGACCGTGTCGGCCACCTTGTAGTTGTCGGCATCGAACGACACCGATCCCGACGTCGTCGGGGCCTCCACCTGGTCGGCGATCTGCGTCGCAACGCCGTCGGCGCCCAGGTCGAGGTAGTTGACCCTGATCGAGTCTTCGTCGGTCATGTCGTTGTGCACGACCAATGTGATTGCGTCGCTGATCGTGTCCAGGCCTTCGTATGTTCCGGCATCACGGACGTTGATCTGGTTGAGCATGGTGTACTCCATGGTGCCCTCAAAGACGCCCGTGTTGTCGCCGCTCTCCTCCAGCTCTAGCCGGTAGATGGCGTTGTTGATCCGCTCGCTGGCGGCAACGCCGTCGCCCATCTGGCCAAAGCTAAAGAAGTCCACGACGAAGGGGTACGTCATGTCCTGCATGGCGTTCCCTTCAACCGTGTTATTGTCAGCTGCGGTGTCGGGATCCTCGTCGGGCCCGTCGTTGGCAATGGCCAGCTGCAGGTTAACCGTGGCATCGTCAAGGTTGGGGTTAATCGTTACACCGTCCGGGACGGGAACAAGACCCTGTCCTTCGGAGTAGTCGTCGTCAGTAATAAGGTCAATTGTGGCCAATACTGCGTTGGTGGCGTTCCTGAACACGAGCGTCGCGTCGGTCAGCTCGCCGAACGACCGCACGTCAAAGTTGAGGTACTGGAACGTGGCGGGAGGCGGCGACTGTAGGTCGCTCGCATCCTGCGCGTCGTCGTCGCTCAGGAATGCCCTGAGATCGGCGCCCGTGTCCTGTATTCCCTGGATGGTGACGTTGCCGACCCGCAGATTCTCATCGGGGGACAGCCTGCCAACATCGCTGAATGAATCGACCGAGAAGAAGTCTCCGTCGGGAGTCAGCAGCGAAGTTGCTCCGCCGCGCACTCTCTCCAGAATGACGCCATCGGCGTCAGCAAGCGTGATCGGCGAGCCGATTCGCACGCTTGGGATTATCGTAAAGTCGGGATCGCTCACGGTGATGTCCTCGTCGTTCATGGTCTGGCGGTTTACGTCCGAGTCAGTTAGCGTAACGGGGATCTCCTCGCCAGAGTTCCACACGCCGCCGACTGCATCGTCGTCGAGCGTTATGGTTCCAAAGGCGTGGCCCACCACCACGGACATTTCGCTGTCGTTGTGGTCAACTACGGCAGTGTTGCCCCTTGCCGCCATGCTGGACACGACGGTGTTGGGCACGTCGGCATCAGAGTCCGTGTTCATAAACACGCCGGGGTCGCCCTCGATGAAGGTGACCATGTTGGCGTCGTCGTTGTTGATCAATTCCAATGCGCGGCTGTCGTTGTTGCAGGCGGTGCCGTCGGCATCCGCCCTGTTCCACTGGCTACCCGCGTGGGGCACCACAAAGTCCAGGACCACGGACCCGTCCTTGGCGGGATCAATGGTCAGGTACAAGTTGTCGTCAATGCCCTCAAGGTCGCGGTTGATTGGGCCCGGATCTCCGGGCTGGCAAAAGCCGTCGTCGTCAAAGAGGTAGTAGTATGCCTCGTCGCTGTCGTTGGTCACAAACGTCCAAGTGTCGCTGTCCGTCGGATCGACGTTCATGGCAAGGTCCGTCATCGTCATGATGACGCCGCCGCCCAGGGGATACCTGTCGCGGCCCAGCTCGAGGCCGGTGCCGTACTCGTCGGGATCGCTGTCGTAGAAGAGCGTGACGCTCTGCGCGTCGCCTCCCTTCTGGTACTCCACGACAATGTCGCTCTCGTCGTCAAAGTCGTACACTTGGATGAAGGGCCACTGGTTTTCATTGCTAAGCCCAATACTTCCCAAGTTGTCGTCATCGTCAGCCGTGTTGATGTCCTTCGGGGTCCTGATGACCGGGTGCTCGCCGTTGGTGGCGCACATCACGGAGTCGGACTCGAACTGGTCGGCGGGAATGCCCGCCGGCGTACATGCAGTGCCGTAGTCTATGGCATTGCCTACGTCGTTGATGTTGGCCTCGGCAAAGTAGCCGTACCAGCTGCCGTCGTTGCCCTGGACCATCCTCAGCTGGTCGCCGTCGACCTCTACGCGAGGCTCGGCGGCGATGTCGCTGCCGCTCCTGACGGTGCGGTCGGGGTCGCGAACGACCACCTCGACGACGTTGAGGCCGGTGATGACGTTGTCAAAGGCCGAGTTCTCGGCCGACACGTACAGGTTTGCGTTAGTCGACTGGGCCGCCGCCTCCGGGATGGCTCCCGGTATGGCGAACGTGACCCCGCCGGCCACCATGATGGTGGCTAGTATGATACTAGTAAGTTTCCTGTGTATTTCGTTTTTCATTTCTTGCTACCACGCCCCGAAAAGTAGTATATAACGATGATGAACGCATCGTCCATATCGCCCCGACAGGCGCCTCCAGGGGCATTTGACGCCCGTTTGAGGGGTTTTTTGCCCGTAAGGGGGCGCAAAGGCAAGGATCTGGACTTTGGGGGCCGTTCGGGCGTGATTTTTTGGGCGGCACTCGGAGGCGTGTACAGGGGCGGAGGGGCGGGAAGAGGCCCCCTGCCAGGCGCCCGGCCCGCCTCGCCCGGCCCCCCCTCCTCGCGCTGCGGCGGGTGGAGAGACGGATGCGGCGGCGGGGGGTGGCGGGACGGGCTCCCTCGCCAAGCGCTGCGCGGCGGCCAAGGGGGTCGCGCCCGGGGAGGCGGCCGCGGCGGGCCGTTAGCGATCGCCTCTTTGGCGCGCCCGGCGCGGCTGGCAGGGCGCCGCAGCGATCGCCTTCCGGGGCGCCGGGCGGCCGCGCGGGACGTGTGCAGCTTGGGCGGGGAGCGACGGCCTGCAGCGTCATGCGCCGATCGAACAGGGGAGCGCGGGACATGCGCAGCTTGGGTGAGGAGTGACGGCCAAGCCACGCGGCCGCGGCCGGCACGGCAGGGCGCAACGCCAGGGCGCGCGGCGCGCCGCGGCATCCCGGCGCAACGCGGCGAACCTTCACGCGGCGAGGCGGACCATGCCGCCGCTCTCCGCGGCCCTCCCGTCCTCCACAAGGCCGGAGACCGCGTCGCGCGCGATCTGCCGCAGGCCGCGGACCGGACGGCTCTTGAATTGCACGGACAGGTGCCCGGCAAGCAGCTCGACGAGGCGGCCGCTGTCCATGCCCGCCCTCTTCTGCCGCAGCGCAGACAGGGCGGCCGCGCGGGCGAGATGCACGGCCCTCCGCCGGCGCTGCCCGGCCCCGTCCATCTTGTCCATACTGCACTCCCACCTGCCGTCCTCGAGCCCGACGACCAGGCCGCCGGCCGCCAGCCCCTCCAGCGCCGCGCCCGCGCCCTCGATGTCGTTCCGGCCGATCCCGGCCGCGCCGAGGATGCCGTCCATGTCCCATGCCCTTGCGCGGTTTTCGCGCATGGTGTCGAGTATGCGCCCCCGCAGGGGGTACACCCAGCTGCCGCCGCCGGCCGCCTCGAGCCGGCCGGCGCGCTCCAGCTGCTCCAGCATGGCCAGCACGTGCAGGAATGCAACCCTCTTGCCGCGCCTTTCCAGCTCGCCGCGCACAAAGCGCGCGTTTATCTCGTGGTTGGCGGTGCGCGTGCACTCGAGGATGATCCCGTGGTGCTCCGCCAAAACGGCCTCGCATCTTTGCAGCTCGGCGGCCAGGTCCGCGTCTGCTTCCGCGTCGGCCCCCTTCCTCACCCAGAGAAGCGGGTTTTTGCCGCGGGGTCCCGCCGCCCTTTCAAAGTCCCCGCCGTTCCTCAGGTGCCACAGGAGCACGGAGGCGGGAGTCCGGCTCTCGATCTCGGGCAGGTACAGGACGTCCTTTCCCGCCGTGTGCTGCCTTACGTCCTGCCGGAAGGAGGCGGCAAGGGCCTTCAGTCCCCTGTCCGTTACCGACAGGGCGTGCTCGTCGCGCCTCAGGAGGCCCAGCCTCTCGAGCGCGGCGGCGCGGTGCGGGATGCTGCCCCTGCCCGATCCGGGGCCGCCCTCCCGCTCGCCGGGCCAGTATCCCGTCCGGTCGAACTCGTGCTGCATGTCGGCAAGCAGTGTCCTGCTGGCCGCGGCGCCTCGCCCCATCCACGACGACAGGGCAGCCGTGTCTGTCCCTCCCTCCGGCACAATGTCGCACGGCGAGGCGGGGAGGCTGCCGCTTTGGCCGTCCGTCCTGCACCGCGACCACGCCGCCCTCATGTCGTCGACGGCGCTAAAGAACTCTTGCGCGGGGCTGCCGCCGTGGTGCGGACGGCGGGCGCGCCTGTACTCTGCCGCCCCGCCGCGTACGTCTAGGCAGGAGGTGCCCGACGCGATCGACCGCCACTCGGGGCCGTACCGGGTGCGCAGGCCGCCTGCGCCCTCCGCCCTGCCCCTCATGCGGACGTATCCGATCAGGTCGTCGAGGGCGGCCTCGTCGCGCCCGCACGGCTCAAAGTGGAGCAGTTCGGGGGCGCGGTACGCGGGGGCGGGGGCGGGGGCGGGGGCGGGGCGGCCCTGTATCCCCGGCTGGTACCACGCGGCGACCAGGAACCGCCCGTGACCGCAGGGCGCCCGCCCAATGTCGTCACCGCGCGGCAGGCCGTCGGGCTCCGGCGGGCTGCCGCCATAGCGCACTGCCGTGACTTTTTCGCCCCCCAGCCCCCCGATCACGACGGAATGGTCGTCCAGGTCCACAACGGCGCCCGGCACTACGACGGGCGCCCCCAGGCGCTGCCGCAGGCCGTCCTGGACAGACGCGATCTCGCAATAGGCGTCCATCTCGATCGACTCCGAGAGCGCGTGCAGGTCATGCGGCGACGCCTTTAGAAAGTCCCAGCCGGCCAGGCCCGGGGGGCGATCCGGCAGGGGGGAGGCCGTCGCCCCGCTGACAAAGTGCAGACGGTTCGTCAGCGGCATCGGGGTCGCTGGCCCGAGATTGTAGCGGCCGCGGGAAATGGCCGCGGCCGCATCCGGAGGCACCCTCACGGACATGCATGCCTCTAGGGCGGGCACGATCGCCGAGACTACCGTGCGCGCGCCGGCGCCGGCGTCGTCCTGCGGAGCCGACTTTGCAAACACCCAAGAGTCAAAGTGATCGGTGCTCGCGCCGGCGCCGCGCACCTCTACGAGGTACGAGGCGGCCCTCTTGGCGCAGCCCAGGATTGCATCCTCGAACGCCTGGGGGGCGCATGTGGCACGCGCCTCGTCGAGCCAGGCGCACGCCTCGTCGAGCTGGCTCCTTGCGGCCTCTCCACCCTCCGCATCCTCGCGCCGCACGTCGGCGGGATCTCTGTCCAGCAGGAGCCGGGCGTTGCCCGTCGATGCTACCATGGCGGCGTACATGTTGGACAGGTGCCTGCGGAGGGCGGTCTCGCCGAACAGGCCCGGCGCGCCGCCGGGATCGATGCCGCCGCCCGCCATGCGGCGCCCAGACACCATTCAATGTTATATAGTAGACAGCGGCAACGCCGGGCATGCGGGAGGTCATGGTAACCGACCTCGTGACCAACCTACTGGGCCCCCGCGGCGGGCGCGTGGAAGAGTTGGATGATAGACCCGACTTCGAGTACGTGACGGGCGTCCTGGCCCCGATAGAACGCAGGGAGGGGGAGGGCGGCGGCGAGCCCGGCATCGAAGACGCGGAGATGGGCTGCGGCGGCGGCGCGTACGAGGGGGACGAGGTCGGGGCCGAAGGGGAGGCGGCCGCGGCCCCAGCGGCCCCAGCGGCCCTGCCAGCGCTAGACCCCAAGAGGATTCCGTCGACGATGGGAATGACGTTCTACGCAAGGGCGGACGGCATGGCGGGGATCGACGCGTGCGTCACATGGGCCAGGTACGAAAAGCGGGACGGGAAGTGGAAGCGCATGCCGCGGTATGCCGTCCTGTCCGCAGAGTGTAAAAAAGAGGACGACTACTGGCTTGGGGCCGACGGCGAAGAGGCAACCAACCGCACAGGGGCCGAGGTGTCGGTCCACATACGGCCGACGGCGGAGACCGGCCACGTGTCCGTGAGCATACACGTGGTAAACAGAATGGGACCCGGCGCCAACTCCGCCGACTCCGTCAGGTTTCACGTGTTCCAGCCGCAGGTCAGGGTCCTGTGCAGGGGCGGCACGCAGCTGGTTCCGCAGCCCGGGGCCCGCGCCGGCCCGGACGAAGAGGAGGAGGAGCAGGAAATGCTCTACAGCGACAAGAAGGCGCTGGGAAAGGGCCACCTGACGTCGGTGGTGTGGAGGGATATCGATCCGGAGTGCCTGCGCGGCGGGGCCGAGCCGGACAATCCAGAGCGCCTGAAGTGGCCGGGGTTTGCGTGGGCCGACGGCGCAGGGCTGCCCGACGCCGACAGGGAGCGGTTCTCGAGGGCCGACATTAGGACCGAGTTCGTGCCGATGTACGCCGTGCCCGCGCCCGATGCGGACCACTGGCCCGGCGGCCCGGACGGCAAGCCGCGCCTCGATGCGCGGTTCTATGCGGACATGTACGACCCCGATGGGCTCGCGGACGCACTTGGGCCGATCGCCGAGGCAGCCAGGGAGTGGGCCGACCGCATCGAAGAGGCCGCCGGGAAGGAGGCAGGCGGCGACAGCGGCGGCGGGATCGCGCGGCGGGCGGTCGAGAGGGCCAGGGAGGCGCACAGGCGGATACGGGGCGGGATCGACCTGCTCTGCGCGGACGACGACGCCAGGCTGGCGTTCTGCTTTGCGTGCCGCGCCATGGACCTGCAGGCGCGGTGGTCCGGGAGGCAGGGCGGCTTTAATTTCCGCCCGTTCCAGCTCGCGTTCGTCCTGCTTAGCGCCGAGTCCGCGCTCAACTCCAAGTCCGCCGACAGGGAAACGTGCGACCTGCTGTGGGTTCCGACGGGGGCCGGAAAGACCGAGGCATACCTGGCACTGGCCGCGATGGTCGCCGCTCACCGCCGCCTCAAGGCGAGGCGCAAGCACACAAAGGACAGGTCGGGCGTCGGCGTGTCGGTGATCAGCCGGTACACGCTGCGCCTCCTGACGATCCAACAATTCAGGAGGACGCTGTCGCTGTTCACGGCGATGGAGTGGCTGAGGGTCGACGGGATGGGGCCGGAGGGGAGAGGCAAGAAAATAGGGTGGAGGCCCGCGGATTACAGCGGCGGCGAGGACTTTCTCTGGGGCACGGCAAGGTTCTCCGTGGGCTTGTGGGCGGGCGCGGGAGTCACCCCCAACAGGCTAGAGGACGGGTTCAACACCTCAACGAAGAGGTCCATTCCGGGCGCCCTGACGCTGCTCAAAAATCCCGACCGCCCACTCGCTGGACAGGACGACCAGCAGGGCGAGCCGGCGCAGGTGCTCGACTGCCCCGCCTGCGGGTCGATCCTCTCGCTCCCGGCCGGCGGGCTGCGCCAGGGTGCGGCGGAACTGCACTACGCGGTCAGGGTGGCGGACGGAGGCGCCGCCGCCGCCATGTCCGTTCCCGACGGGGACGCGGTGGATGCGAATAGTCAGGATGCGGAGAACGTGAGGGTCACGCTGCGGCGCATTCGCGGGCAGGTGTTCGAGATGACGGTGAGTATGGAGGTCAGGACGCGCCTAGACCACCGGGCGCTTCGCGACGTGTGCGAAAGGATGAGGCTGCACCTCAAGGGGCGGCAGGTCGGCATCGAGTACATCTCGGCAAGGTCGCGCCCCGGCTACTTTTTCAAGAGGTACGGCGGTGGAAAAGAGTACGACTTTGAGATATTCTGCCCTAACGGCGCCTGCCCGCTCAGGCACGAGTGGGCCGCGGGAACCGCCCGCGGCAACGCCAACGGGGGGCTAGACGACGGGTACCTGGCGGCAAGCCAAGTGCGGGGGGCGGACAGCCCCGACGGCAACCTGTTCGTCGACGCGAACGAGGCGTTCCGCGTCGAGCGACACGTCGCCGACCGCATACCGATACCGGCGTTTACGGTCGACGAGCAGGTCTATGCGCACATCCCGACCATGATAGTGGCCACGGTAGACAAGTTTGCCCGGATGCCGTTCGAGAGCAGGTCCGCCCAGCTCTTCGGCAACGTCGACCACTGCCACCACATCCGCGGGTACTACAGGCTAGCCGGCGGCAAGGGCAAACATCCGGCGCCGACTGGAACAAAGTCGGGCCGGCACTATGAAAGGCTAGAGCGCCAGGTAGAGCCGCCCAACCTGATCATACAAGACGAGCTCCACCTGCTAGACGGGCCACTCGGGAGCATGGTCGGCATTTACGAGACGGCCATCGACCGGCTCGCGTCAGGAAAAAACTCGCCCATAAAGTACGTCGCGTCGACGGCCACGACGAGGCGGGCCGACTCGCACGTGGGGGCGCTCTTTTCTAGGGGCCTCGCGGTCTTTCCTCCACAGGGCACCAGGGCAGGCGACAGGCTGTTCATCGGCGGGCCGGACAGCGCCACCCCGCTCGACGAGTCGGGGCCCGGCAGGCTCTACGTCGGCGTGTGGGCGCCCGGCAGGGGCCCCCTCACCCCCCTCGTCCGCATATGGTCCAGGCTCGCATGCTCGATCAACTGCAACGCTGGCGACCCGAACGCGGACAAGTACTGGACGATAACGGGATACTTTAGCAGCGTGCGCGAGCTTGCCGACGCCAGGTCGCTGTACAGGCAAAACATACCCGAGTGGGTGGACCATCTGTCGTGCAGGGATGGGCCGCGCACGTTCGAGGAGGAGGCGGCGCTAGAGTTGTCGGCCCACACGCCGTCGGCCGACCTCCCCGCGTACCTGCAGATGCTCGAGAGCGACAAGAGGGAGGACGCGCCCGAGGCGCTGTTCGCTACGTCCATGTTCGGGACGGGGGTCGACGTGTCGAGGATAAGCACCATGGTCGTCGCCGGCCAGCCCAAGACGCAGTCCGCGTACATACAGGCCACTGGCAGGGTGGGCCGCACCAGGGGGGCCGTCGTCGTCACGCTCTACAAGCCCGGCAGGCCGCGCGACCTAAACCACTACGAGCTCTTTGCACGGTACCACATGCAGCTGCACAGGTTCGTCGAGCCGCCTACGGTGTTCCCGTTCGCCGCCGGCGTCATGGAACGCGCCGCGGGGCCCATCATGGCCGGCATACTGCGCAACGCAAGGGGGCTTGAGCGGTGGGCGCCGAACGACGGAGGGGCACTGGCGGCGGGGGAAGATGAAGGGAGGGTGGACATGCAAACGGTCGGAGGCATGCTGTCCGAGAGGGCGTCGGGGCAGCCAGAGCGCAAGCGCCCCGATCCTGCCGATGTCTCGAGGGTGACGGGAACAGAGGCCACGCGGTGGAGCACGGCCGCCAGCAGGCTCGGAGGGCTGGCGTATACCGAGTTCGGCTGGAGGGACGAGCCGAAAAAGCACGTCGTGCTTGGGGACCCCGCGCATGCAAAAGCGGACAAGTGCCCCGTGTTCGAGGACGTACCCAACTCGATGCGCGGCGTGGAAGAAGAGGCGGTGTTCGAGGCATGACGGGCAGGCTAAAGGTGAGGCCATCCCAGTTCGTGCTGTCGTACGGCCCGGGGGCCCTGCTCGAGGGCCCCGACGGCCCCCGGCTCATACGGGACGCCGGGATCGGGCTGTTTCCCGAGCACAGCGGGAGGGATCCCAACCGGTACAGAATAGACGACGACAGGATGTCGAGGGGGCTCCTCAACAACGCCAAGATATACCGTCTGCCGACCGAGTCCGAGACGGGCGACGGGGCGCCGTACGGAACCATGGAGTTTCCAAGGTGGAAGCTATGCCTAAAGCGGCATGGGAAGGGGCGAGACTACCTGTTGCACAGGAAGGACTCGTGCCCCTACTGCGGCAGTGACAAGTGGCAGAGCGCCATCCGATTCGTCGTCGCCTGCAACGCGGGGCACCTGGACGAGCTGAACTGGGACCACTTTGTGCACGGCGAGTCGGGCCACGCGGTCGACACGTCAAGGCGCAGGATACGCGAGGGGGATGCCTTTTACTGGCACCGCAGCGGCGGCGCACTCGGCGACATAGTTGTAAAATGCTACTACGACGACCAGTGCCACGCACAGGCGAGACTCGGAGATTTGTACCGTCAGCCCCACATCTGCAGCGGCCGCAACCCGCACAAGGAGTTTGCCGAGCCTGTCAGGCCAAGGAACTGCACCTCTCCCGCCCGGGTGGTGCCACGGCAATCGGCCGTCCTGAGGGTGGCGGATACCAGGACGCTGTTGTCCATACGCCCGGTCACTGAGGTGCACACGCTGCTCCAGGACGACGCCCTCAAGGCCGCCATCGCCCAGGAGAGGGCGAGGGGCCAGATCGACCACGAGGGGTTCAAAAGGATCGTCAGGATCCAGGAGGAGGCAGGGAGCATATCCGCTGGCACAAGGGACAAGCTTCTTGACGCGACATGGGAGGTGGTGGACGACGCGCTGGCGTACGTCACGAAGCGCGGCCCGACGACCTACGACGGGCTGATCAAGGACGAGTTCGCGGGGCTCTTCTCGGCGTCCGTGGAAGGAGCCCCGCCGTCGTGGAGCGAGGCGGCCGGGCAGGAAGGCGTGAGAGTCAGGACGGTCTTGGAGATCAAGGCCGACCGCGGCGTGGTGATCGAGGCCGCGGGGACAAGGATACGAGTCACGCCTGTCCAAAAGCTGAGGACGGTCACCGTGCAAAAGGGATTTACGCGAGGGATAGGCGGGTGGGAGTCTCGCCCCGAGCCGGTAGACGTGTCGTTTACCAGGGGAGGGAAGAAGTGGTACCCCGGCGTCGAGTACACGGGCGAAGGCCTGTTCATGCGGCTCGAGGACGGCGGCGGGTGGGCCGAAGCGCCGGCGGACAGCGCGGCAGGCGCGTGGCTTGAGGCCTTCGAAGGGCACGATCGCGACAGGTACCCGCCGTACGCGTTCAGGGACGACGGCTTGAGGGAGGAGATGCATCCAGGGTTCGTCTGGTGGCACACGCTGGCCCACCTGCTGGTGAGGACGATCGGCGAGCAGTCGGGATACTCGGCGGCGGCCATCAGGGAGAGGGTGTACTTTGAGCGGGGCGGCGACGGCGCATGGTTCAGGGGCGGGCTCCTCCTGTACGCCACGCAACCCGGCAACGAGGGGGCGATGGGCGGGCTCGTCGGAATGATGCCGCACATGAGGGACATGCTGGGAGACTCGCTTGAGAGGGGCAGGGCGTGCTCGGGCGACCCCCTGTGCGGCGAGAGCGCGCTCGGGGCCGGCGGCTACAACGGGGCATCCTGCTATGCGTGCCTTCTCAACTCGGAGACGTCGTGCGAGCACAGGAACATGTGGCTCGACAGGAGCGTGCTGAACCAGGGGCTGCGGGCGTGCAGGGCGTAATGGGGGAAGGGGCGGCTCGGGGGGCAGCAGGCTGGCGGCCGGGCAGGACGGCAAGCGCTGGACGCCGCCCCTAACCCTGCGCGTGCACCTGGGCGCCGGCGCTTCGGCAGTCACTTTAATACGGGGGCGGGGCGCGCCTTGGCATGGCTACGGCCCAGCAGGAGTTCGAGATCGGCGCAACCCTGCTTGAGCTGTACAAGGACCTTCCGTACGTCAAAAAGCTCGGCTATGTCGTCGGCGAGCTCGGCGATCGCATACTGCTCAGGGTGATAATCGATGGCGACTGCAGCGCAGACGAGTTCTACGAGTACTCGATGGAGGCGGTCGGCAAGGCCTTGGATTTCGAGGACATGATGCCGGCCGACTTGAGGGACAAGTACGAGGTGGTACCGATGGTTACGGATCCGGACGTAGGGGCCCTGCGGCACTTTGGCACCATGACGGCCGTGATCGACAGGTAGGGCCTAGGAGGCGGTAGTGCATGGACATTGGATGGCGGCGCCTTCAGATCGACTACAACGCGGGGGCGCGCGAAAGGCTGGCCAAGAGCGACGGGACTAGGCTCTGGGCATGGGAGATCGTCATGATGTTCTACGAGATCGTGATCGCCGTGGACAGGTACGCCGATGCGAGGGGCATGCCCGTGCCAAAAACCCACGGGGCGAGGCGCGCCGTTGTCAGGCGACACCTTCCGCGCCTTGTCAAGCCGTACAACGACCTCTACGGCCTGAGCTTGGTAGCCAGGTATTGCGACGGGTATGCCATGACCGAAATGTCGTGGCGCAAGGCAGCGCGGTGCCGCGAGGTGCTCGCAAGGAGTATTCCGGTGCAGTGACTGCAGGGCAGCAACGGCAAGGGGTTGCATTCCAGCTTTGCCCGGCGACGCGCGCCGTCGCTGGGCTGCCGGCGGCGGCGGCGGCGGCGGAGCGCCACTCCCCGGGACGGCCGGCGGCGGCCTGGCTTTTCGCACGCCCTCCCCCGGCTCGGCGCCGCTCGCTTCCGGTGCCGTGGTCCGCCCGTGCCCGCATCCATGGGCAGAGGGCACAGGCCAAAATTGCGACCCCGGGCGCGGGAATCGGCTCGGAATGCGCACGTCCGGGCCTGTCCCGGCCCTTGCCAACCCTGCGTCAACGAGTCCTGCACAGGCGCGGAATGCCGCCAAAGACTTGAATGTGCAACCTCGGAACAGCGCCGCGCCGCGGCATCTTTTAATGGTGGGGCGATGCGTGGCCCCGCATGGCCGCGGCCAAGCAGGAGTTCGACATCGGCGCCGCCCTGCTGGAGCTGTACAAGGACATCCCGTACGTGACAAAGCTCGGCTATACCGTCGGCGAGCTTGGCGATCGCATACTGGTCAGGGTCATAATTGAGGGCGACAACGACGACGACGAGTTCCACGAGTACTCTATGATGTCGGTCAGGAAGGCCAGGGAGTTCAGGGACATGATGCCGGCAGGTATGAGGGACAAGTACGAGGTGGTGCCGATCGTCACCGAGCCGTACGAAGAAGCCCTGTCGTACTTTGACACCATAACGACGGTGATCGACAGGTAGTACGGTGGTGACGGCACTGCATGGACACTAGCTGGCGGGCACTACAGATCGACTACAATAGGAGGGCTCGCTGGCGGCTGGCCGAAGTAAGCGGAGTCAGGTTCTGGGGCTGGGAGATCGTCATGATGTTCTACGACATAGTGATCACCGTGGACGGGTACGCCGAGATGATGGGCAAGCCCGCGCCGAGAAGCCACAGGGAGAGGCGCGCCCTTGTCGAGCGTCATCTCCCGTACATGGTAGATCCGTACGAAGAGTTATACAGCCTAAGCCTAGAGGGCCGGTATTACAAGGGGTACGCCATGACCAAAAAGGCGTGGCACGAGGCGGCGCGGTGCCACGAGATACTTGTAAGAAACATCCCGGCGCAGTGACGGCAGTCCGGCCGGCAGGTGTCCCGGGGACGGCCCCAACTTTGCCCGACATCGCGCGCCGGTGTGGGCACCCGGGGCGCGGAGGCACAGCGGCTAGGATGCGAGGGGACGGCTTGGGCCCGACAGGGTATGGTGCAAGCAAAACCAAGTCAGGGCGGGCAAAAAGGGTTTGGCGCGCCCCAGAAACCCCGCACGCGCACCTGGGCGCCGGCGCTGCGACCGTCACCCTCTAATATTGAGATGCGGCGCGCCCTAGCATGGCTACGGTCCAGCAGGGGTTTGAGATCGGCGCCGCCCTGCTGGGGCTGTACAAGGACCTCCCGTACGTGATAAAGCTCGGATACACCGTCGGCGAGCTCGGCGATCGCATACTGGTCTGGGCGATAATCGGGGGCGAATGCAGCGCAGACGAGTTCCACGAGTACTCTATGGAGGCGGTCGGCAAGGCCATGGACTTTGAGGACATGATGCCGGCCGGCATGAGGGACAGGTACGAGGTGGTGCCGATCGTCACCGATCCGGACGAGGGGGCCCTGCAGCACTTTGGCACGATAACGGCCGTGATCGACAGGTAGGGCCGGGAGGCGGTAGCGCATGGACATTGGATGGCGGCGCCTTCAGATCGACTACAACGCGGGGGCTCGCAAAAGTCTGGCAGGAGCCAGCGGGGCCAGGCTCTGGGCGTGGGAGATCGTCATGATGTTCTACGAGATCGTGATCGCCGTGGACGGGTACGCCGAGGCGGGGGGCATGCCCTCGCCGAAGAGCCACAGGGAGAGGCGCGCCGTCGTCAGGCGGCACCTTCCGCACCTTGCCAAGCCGTACAACGACCTCTACGGCCCGAGCTTGAAGGCCAGGTATTACGAAGGGTGCGATATGACCGAAAAGGCGTGGCGCGAGGCGGCGGGGTGCCGCGAGACGCTCGCTAGGGGCATCCCGGCGCAGTGACGCCTGGCGGCGGCGGCCGAGGCGCACCGCGGCTTTGCGCGGCGGCGCGCGCCGGTGCGGGCCGCAGGGGGCGGCCGGCGGCGGCTGCCGGGCAGGGGCGCGCCCTCGGAGACGGAGGGAGCCTGCCGGGCCTTTCTCATCCAGGCCTGCTGCCGCGGCCCGGCGCCGGCCGCTTCCTGCGCCGCGGCCCGCCCGGGCGCCGCCCAAGGACAGCCGGCAGCGGCCGCGGGCCGGGATGTCGCCGCTAGGGCGCCGAGGGCCGGCCCGGAACGCGCGCATTCAGGCCGGCCCAGGCCCTGCCGCGCCCCGCCTAGCAGGGGCAGGGATGCGCGCGGATGCCGCCAAGGCATCCGGCCGCGTGGCGGACGCGCCGGCCGGGGCTGCGGAGGCCGCACAGGCGCGGATGCCGCCAGTGGCACCGTATGATGCCGGGCGGGGCGATGCGGCGGCGGCTGCCCGCGTAAGCAGTTGGCGCAAGAGGCCCGAATGTGCGCATGCAGGCCTGCGCCGGCGTCCGCCGCGCCCCGCGCCAGCAGGCGGCAGGCGGGGCGCGGATGCCGCCAGAGACCGAATGTGCACGCCCGAATCCGGCCCGCGCCGCGTTATCTTTTAATAGGGGGCGCCGCGCGCCCCGGCATGGCCACCGTGCAGCAGGAGTTCGAGATCGGCGCCGCCCTGCTGGAGCTGTACAAGGACATCCCGTACGTGACAAAGCTCGGCTATACCGTCGGCGAGATGGGCGGGCGCATACTGGTCAGGGTCATAATCGAGGGCGACAACGACGACGACGAGTTCTTCGACTATTCCATGACGGCGGTCAGGAAGGCTAGGGAGTTCAGCGACATGATGCCGGCCGACATGAGGGACGAGTACGAGGTGGTGCCGATCGTCACCGAGCCGTACGAGGGGGCCCTGTCGTACTTTGACACCATAACGGTCGTGATCGACAGGTAGCTGAAGGTGGGGCATAATTCTAGAGCCTCAATTTGTGCAGTCGGGGCAAACAATTACGAAATTGAGGTGCCCGAATTCGAGTTTTCGAAACTCGACGTAACCTATAATACGTCGCGTGTGAGCACAATTGGACTAGTGGGTCTAATAGTTTTGACAGAAAAACTGATAAGGTACCGGTTGGGCGCTGACGTGACATGGCAAGGCACAAGGACTTTGAAAAGATGCCAGATGGGTCGGTGTTGCTGGGAATCCTCTTTCTGATCAGGATCCTCACGCTCGGCGGTGAAAATCAGGCGTCAAAGAGGGGCCGGCCGTACGTTTTCAGTACGAGGACGATCCTGTCTTGCCTCGTGGTGATGTTGTGGACCAAGCGCGGCAGCGTGAGGTCGCTCTATTGGTTCCTCACACAGGATTTGGAATACAATAGAAAGATCGTAAAGGCATGCGGGCTGAAAAAAATTCCCGACAGGCGGACATTCGACCGCAGGTTTGCGACCCTGCCGCTCGAGAAGATCATATCAGACATGGGCCGGCATTTTATAGCGTACAAGTTCATTGACGCGGTGGTGGTCGCCATCGACAGCACGATCATGAACGCGTGGCGCTACCTCGTCCACCACAAAAAGGACAAGAAAGCCGGCAAAAAGCCGCGCCCGGGAATAGACACCGAGGCAGAATGGACGAGAAAGCGTGGAAACTACACGTACGGGTACAAATGCCACCAAGTTACCAGCACGGGCCGCGTGCCCGTGCCGCTTGCCGCCACCACGACTCCGGCCAACGCGGCCGACAACAAGGTCGCGATGAATATGCTGCCAGACCTTCCGCTACAAGTGATCCAAGTGATTCTCGGTGACCATGCGTACCACGACTCAAAGCTCTTCCTGAAGGTCAAGGAGCTCACCTCAAAAGCAAACGGTGGAAAGGGCGGGCGCCTGCTCACGTGGACAAGAAAGGTGGCGGGCGGGATTAGAAGGGGCGGCAAAAAGTCCGGCCCGTTGACCCGGGCAGAGGCGGCCAGGCAGGCGATGGCCGAGAGCGACGAGTGGTACCTGAAGGGCGGCGGCGCCGAGGTGTACGTGCATCGGTCGACGACGGTAGAGCCCGAGCAGGGACGCCTCAAGAGCACGTTCGGCCTCGATTCGGTGCCCGTGCGCGGCAAGAAGGCCGTCAACCAGCGCGTACTGGGATGCGTATTCACGTACCAGCTGGCCATCTTCTACGGCTTCGCGACAGAGAAAGATAATCCACTACAAGTCAAATACCTAGTCGGTTCCTGATGCAAGCCGGCAAGCAGCACAGCTTCAATTCGACAAACCTCTTGACGCATCGACAAATTCAAGTTTAGCGACGGAAAGGTTAGAATTAACAGTCAATTCTGTCGTACTTCGTTACGCATATTGCCAAAATGCACAGCTTTTCCGTAATTCAATCTGTCAAACAATGCGAAACTCCGGCAAAATCCGTAATTCAATCTGTCAAACAATGCGAAACTCCGGCAAAATCATGAAAAACATTATGCCCCACCATCAGGTAGCTGTGGTGGTGACGGTACTGCATGGACACCGGATGGCGCCCCCACCAGATTGACTACAACAAGAGGGCGCGCGGGAGGCTGGCCGAAGGAGGTGGCGCTAGGTTCTGGGCGTGGGAGATCGTCATGATGTTCTACGAGATCGTGATCGCCGTGGACGGGTACGCGGGGGTCAGGGGTATACCCGTGCCGAAAAGCCACAGGGAGAGGCGCGCCATTGTCAGGCGGCACCTTCCGCACCTCGTCGATCCGTACGAAGAGCTCTACGGCCTGAGCCTGGAGGGCAGGTATCACAAGGGGTATGCCATGACCGAAAAGGCGTGGCGCAAAGCGGCGCGATGCCGCGAGATGCTTGCTAGGGGCATTCCGGCGCGGTGACGGCCGGGCGGCGCGGCCGGGGATGCGCCCCGGCTTTTCATGGCGGCGCGCGCCGGTGCGGGTCGCCGTGGCGGCAACCGACGGCGGCATCGGGAAGGGGCGATCAGGGGGAGACGGCAGGCCCCTGCCGTGCTTTGCATTCCCCGCGGCCCGGCGCAGGCAGCTTCCGGCGCCGCGGCCGCCCGGGCGCCGCCCAAGGGCAGCCGGCCGCCGGGAGAAACCGCGCCGCCCGGGCGCAGGGAATCGGCCAGGGATGTGCACGTTCGGGCCTGTTCCGTCCCTTGCCGTGCCCTGAACCAGCGGGGCCCGCGCAGGCGCGGATGCCGCCGGGCCTGAATGTGCGCCTCGAGGCGGCGCCGCGACGCTTTGTCCTTTAATGGCGGGGCGATGCGCGGCCCCGCATGGCCGCGGCCCGGCAGGAGTTCGACATCGGCGCCGCCCTGCTGGGGCTGTACAGGGATCTCCCGTACGTGACAAAGCTCGGATACACCGTCGGCGAGCTTGGCGATCGCATACTGCTCAGGGTGATAATCGAGGGCGACAACGACGACGACGAGTTCTACGAGTACTCTATGACGTCGGTCAGGAAGGCCAGGGAGTTCAGGGACATGATGCCGGCAAGCATGAGGGACAAGTACGAGGTGGTGCCGATGGTTACGGATCCGGACGAGGGGGCCCTCTGGCACTTTGGCACCATGACGGCCGTGATCGACAGGTAGGGGGAGGCGGTAGCGCACGGACACCGGATGGCGGCGCCTTCAGATCGACTACAACGCGGGGGCGCGCGAGAGGCTGGCCAAGAGCGGCGGGGCCAGGCTCTGGGCCAGGGAGATCGTCATGATGTTCCACGAGATTGTGATCGCCGTGGACGGATACGCCGAGATAAGGGGCATCCCCGTGCCGAAAACCCACAAGGCGAGGCGCGCCATTGTCAGGCGGCACCTTCCGCATCTTGCCGAACAGTACAACGACCTTTACACCCTGAGCCTGATAGCCAGGTATTACGACGGGTATGACATGACCGAAAAAGCGTGGCGCGAGGCGGCGCGATGCAGCGAAATGCTTGCAAGAAGCATCCCGGTGCAGTGACTACACGGTGGCCGGCTGGCCGGCAGGTAGGCACTCGTGGAGCCGAGGATTGGCCCAGAGCGGCCCCGCTCTGCAGCATCCTTTAACAGGGGGTCGCTGCGCGGCCCGGCATGGCCGCGGCCAGGCAAGAGTTCGACATCGGCGCCGCCCTGCTGGGGCTGTACAAGGATCTCCCGTACGTGACAAAGCTCGGCTACGTCGTCGGCGAGCTTGGCGATCGCATACTGCTCAGAGTGATAATCGGGGGCGACTGCAGCGCAGACGAGTTCTACGAGTACTCGATGGAGGCGGTCGGCAAGGCCTTGGATTTCGAGGACATGATGCCGGCCGACTTGAGGAACAAGTACGAGGTGGTGCCGATGGTTACGGATCCGGACGTAGGGGCCCTGCGGCACTTTGGCACGATGACGGCCGTGATCGACAGGTAGGACCGTGAGAGGGCGGCGCTGCGCGGGCGCCGATGCGGCCCCCACGGATCGGCCGCAGCGCGGCGGCGGCGCGCGGGAGGCCGGCAGAGGCCCTCGCCACAGGCCGCGCAGCCAGGCGGGCGGGGGATGCCGAACCGGCCGCGATGATGCCGCACGCGGGCGGCGTGCGGGGAGCGCGCGCCCGGGAGGGGCAGGAGGGCCGGCGGACACAGCGGCAGCCCAGATGCCCGCCCGGCCGGCTCGCGGGGAGCGCGCGGCCCGGCCGGCGGGGCGGGCGGACCCGGAGCCGCGGGCGCCGGGGAGGGGGCGCGGCGGCGGCGGCGGCGGCGGCGGGCGGGGCCGGTTCCGGCCCGCGGCAGGCCGCCTGGCAGGGAAGGCGTCCAGTGCGCGCCCTGCCCCGTTGCCTAGAAAGCGCCGGACGCAGCGGATAATCAGGCGGCAGGGAAGGCGTCCAGTGCGCGCCCTAGCCCCGTAGTGCGCCTAGCGCCGGCGTTGCGGCCGTGCTGCGGCCGGGCTAGCCGCACAGCGCCACTTGCCGCGCAATTTTTTGGGCTGGGGCGCGCCTAAATGCAAATATGTTGCAGTTTAGGGGCTTTTTGCTACAGATGTTGCAACATTTGGGCTGTTTGCGCATCTGGGCCATACGGGCGCACCCTTTAATACAGGGACAGGGCGCGCCCTGGCATGGCTACAGTCCAGCAAGAGTTCGAGATCGGCGCAACCCTGCTAGAGCTGTACAAGGACCTCTCGTACGTCAAAAAGCTCGGCTACGTCGTCGGCGAGCTTGGCGATCGCATACTGCTCAGGGTGATAATCGAGGGCGACTGCAGCGCAGACGAGTTCCACGAGTACTCTATGACGTCGGTCAGGAAGGCCAGGGAGTTCAGGGACATGATGCCGGCAAGCATGAGGGACAAGTACGAGGTGGTGCCGATGGTTACGGATCCGGACGAGGGGGCCCTGTGGCACTTTGGCACCATGACGGCCGTGATCGACAGGTAGTGGAGGAGGAGGCGCTGCATGGACAGAGGATGGCGACTCCAGCAGATCGACTACAACGCAAGGGCGCGCGAGAGGCTGGCCAAGAGCAGCGGGGCTAGGCTCTGGGCGTGGGAGATCGTCATGATGTTCTACGAGATCGTAACCACTGTGGATGGATACGCCGAGATAAGGGGCATCCCCGTGCCGAAAAGCCACAAGGCAAGACGGGCCGTTGTCGAACGGCACCTTCCGCACCTTCTCGATCCGTACGACGACCTTTACACTCTAAGCTTGGCAGCCAGATATTACAAGGGGTATGCAATGACCGAGATGGCGTGGCACGAGGCAGCTCGGTGCCGTGAGATGCTCGCAAGAAGCATCCCGGTGCAGTGACGAATGGCGACAGCGGCTAGGGGATGCTCACCGGCTTTGCCCGGCGGCGCGCGCCGTCGCAGGGCATCCGGTGGCGGCTACGGGTGAGGGGCACGTTCCGGGGGGCGGTAGCGCCTGCCGGGCTTTTCGCATCTCCGCGCGGCCCGGCGCCGCCCGCTTCCAGCGCCGCGGGCCGCCCGGGTTCCGTCCAAGGACAGCCGGCGGCGGCCGCGGGCCGAGATGTCGCCGCCCGGGCGCCGAGAGCCGGCCCGGAACGCGCGCATTCAGGCCGGCCCAGGCCCTGCCGCGCCCCGCCTAGCAGGGGCAGGGATACGCGCGGATGCCGCCAAGGCATGCCGGCCGCGTGCCGGACGCGCCGGCCGGGGCTGCGGAGGCCGCACAGGCGCGGATGCCGCCAGTGGCACCGTATGATGCCGGGCGGGGGGCAAGGCGGCGGCCGCTGCCCGCGTAAGCAGTTGGCGCCAGAGGCCCGAATGTGCGCATGCAGGCCTGCGCCAGCGCCCGCCGCGCCCCGCGCCAGCAGGCGGCAGGCGGGGCGCGGATGCCGCCAGAGACCGAATGTGCACGCCCGAATTCGGCCCGCGCCGCGCCATTTTTTAATAGGGGGGCGCCGCCGCTCCGGCGTGGCCACCGTGCAGCAAGAGTTCGAGATCGGCGCCGCCCTGCTGGGGCTGTACAAGGACATCCCGTACGTGACAAAGCTCGGATACACCGTCGGCGAGCTTGGCGATCGCATACTGGTCTGGGTGATAATCGAGGGCGACAACGACGACGACGACGAGTTCTTCGACTATTCCATGGCGGCGGTCAGGAAGGCCAGGGAGTTCAGCGACATGATGCCGGCCGACTTGAGGGACAAGTACGAGGTGGTGCCGATTGTCAGCGATCCGGACGAGGGTGCCCTGTCGTACTTTGACACCATAACGGTCGTGATCGACAGGTAGTGGTGGCGGTACTGCATGGACATTACTTGGCGGCCACGGCAGATCGACCACAATAGGAGGGCGCGCGGGAGGCGGGCCGTAGGAGGCGGCGCCAGGTTCTGGGCGTGGAAGATCGTCATAATGTTCTACGAGATTGTGGCCACTGTGGACAGGTACGCCGAGATGAGGGGCATTCCCGTGCCGGAAAGCCACAGGGCAAGACGGGCCATTGTCGAGCGGCACCTTCCGCACCTTCTCGATCCGTACGACGACCTTTACACTCTGAGCCTGGTAGCCAGGTATTACGATGGGTGTGCTATGACCGAGATGGCGTGGCACGAGGCGGCTCGGTGCCGCGAGACGCTCGCAAGAGGCATCCCGGCGCAGTGACGGCCGGGCGGCGCGGCCGGCATGTATCCTGGCGGATGCGCCTCGGCTTTGAATGGCGGCACTCACCGGTCCGCGCGCCGGGGGGAGAGGCGGCGGGCGGGGATGGGCGAGCCGTGGGAGACGGCCGGAGGCCGCCAGGCCTTTCGCATCCCCCCTCCGCGGCCCGGCGTCGCCCGCCTCCGGCGCCGCGGTCCGCCCGCGAGCCGTCCAAGGGCAGCCGGCCGCCGGCAGAGAATCGGCTCGGGACGTGCACGTTCGGGCCGGCCCTGACCCTTGCCGGGCCCTGCGCCAATGGGGCCCGCACAAGCGAGGGCTGCAGGGCCTGAACGTGCGCCCTCAAGGCATAAGTTCAGGTCCCCTACCTAGGTAACGCCTGAACGAGGGCGGCGTGGTGGCCGCCCCGTGAGGGGCGATGCATGGGATGCGGCCAGGGATGGCGGATGCGGAGGGGGGAGGGATCGCCCGCAGCCTGCATGATGGCGCCGCGCAGGGCGGCCCGCGGCCGTCCCGTGCAGTGGCAGGAGCGCGGCATGCCGGCCCCATTCGGGCCTTTGGGCCTCTTCGCGGCGGCGCGTTCGGCGGCAGGCGGCCGAAACGGCGGTGGAGGGGCGGTCGGAGGGGGCCGATCGGCGGATCGGTCAAACCCCAGTCGGGGGCGGATTGGTTATGACGCCCCCTAGTACGATGGCTTGTCCGAGCCCGTTCCCTCGGTCGGATGAACCCGGACTTTCGGGTCATCCGCTACGCAGGGGGGCGGCACGGATGGCCTGATCGGAATGTGTCCGTTGCGAGGCCTTCGGCTTGAGCGGATGCGAAGCCTGATGCGCGGCGGCGGCTTTGGGGGGCGCCGCGGCCTTGGAGCTGCCTGACGATGCGGCATGCGGCGGCCCTGCCGGGCTTTGGTGCCGAGTAGGCTGATGCCGGCGGTGCGCGCAGCCGCCTGGCGCCGTTTGCGGCGCGGCCGCGGCGCGGCCGCGGCGCGGCTGGAGGGGAGGGCCATCGGCGGCCCTGCCGGCGGGGCCGGAGCCGATGCAGGTGCCTCGGGCTCGGCCTTGGGCTCGGGCTTCGCCGCGACTGGCTCGGGCTCGGGCTTCGCCGCGACTGGCTCGGGCTTCGCCGCGACTGGCTCGGGCTCGGGCTTCGCCGCGACGGCCTCAATCTCGGGCTCGGGCTCGGGCTTCGCCGCGACGGCCTCAATCTCGGGCTCGGGCTCGGGCTCGGGCTCGGCCGCGACGGCCTCAATCTCGGGCTCGGCCGCGACGGGCTCGGGCTCGGGCTCGGGCTCGGGCTCGGCCGCGACGGGCTCGGGCTCGGGCTCGGCCGCGACGGCCTCAATCTCGGGCTCGGGCTCGGGCTCGGCCGCGACGGGCTCGGGCTCGGGCTCGGCCGCGACGGGCTCGGGCTCGGGCTCGGCCGCGACGGGCTCGGGCTCGGGCTCGGCCGCGACGGGCTCGGGCTCGGGCTCGGCCGCGACGGGCTCGGGCTCGGGCTCGGCCGCGACGGGCTCGGGCTCGGGCTCGGCCGCGACGGGCTCGGGCTCGGGCTCGGCCGCGACGGGCTCGGGCTCGGGCTCGGCCGCGACGGGCTCGGGCTCGGGCTCGGCCGCCTCGGCCGCCGCCCTCGCCAGCCCGTCAAGGGGACCATTCCCCCGGCGGGGCGCCTTCTTTGGGCCGCCCCACCGGTTCGGGGCCACCTGCCCGACCTTGAACAGGTCGGCGGGATCGGCCCCGCCGGCCAGGGCGATGAACGCCTTGTCGAGCCGCACGCCCTGCTTTTTGCACGTGAGGATGAAGGACACAATGACCGAGAACGCCCTTGCGCCCTCCTCCGTGCGCAGCTGGTAGCGGACGTTGCGCTGGGCCACGGGGTCGCCGCGGATGTCGCCCTCGACGGGGTTGTTCGTGGGAGGCATGTCCTTGAACATTAGGAAGGTGACGAGGTTTGCCCCCGCATTCTCTATCTCGGTGCGGGACGGGTGGCCCTCGGGCAGGCGCCGCGCGATGGCGAGCGCCTCCTCCACTATGGCGTCGCGCACCTCCTTGGGCGCCGTGTCCATGTCCTTGATGCGCTCGTACAGGCCGCAAAAGTCGCCGTACGCGGCCCTCACGACGGGGTCGTCGGCCGTCGCGGCCGCCTTCTTGAAGTTGTTGATGACGTGCCTCCAGCACCGCTGGATCTCGTCGAGGATGATCTCGTACAACTTGTAGCCGTCGACGACGCCGACCAGGTGGCGGGCGAACGCGAGCTCTTCGTCGAATATCGACATGCCGCGGGACGGGCGCGCGACGACCATGGCGGCGCACGCGACCGCGACCACCCACAGGTAGCCCTGCTTGCCGAACATGCGCATGGTCGTCTCGTCAAAGTGGGCCCACCCCTTGGCCACGATCAGCTTTTCCAGGTGCTTCATGAAGGGCTCTAGCACGCGGGCGGCGGCCATGCGGGCGTTCATTATCGTCGAGGGGCAGAACGAGGCGTTGAGGAGGCCCACCAGCTGCTCCGCGAGCTTGCGGTCCGTCGCCCCGAGCGCGTAGAGGATTATGAATTTTGAGATAAGGGCGGGGCCAAAGCACGTGCCCTCGATGTCGGGGGCGTTCGCCGGGCGCACCTCGCTGCGGCACCGCACGCACCACGCAATGGGGAGGCGCAGCTGGTACACGTGCGGCCTGCCGTCGGCGTCGTCCCACTCGACGAATATCTTTGAGACGGTCTTTCCGAGCCGCACGAGCCTGGGGTGGAGGCACACCGGGCAGCGGCGGGCGGCGCGGTACCGGAGCGTCTTCTCCGGATGCAGGTCGTGCGAGGCGCCGGGGTGGTCCATGGCCGGCCCCCTGCTGGCGGGAGGCTTTGGGCTGCAACACGATGCGATGATCTCCTCGTCGAACTTTTTGAGCACGTGGTTGGACAGGGGCGGCATGCCGCGCCGGCTGTTGGGCGTCTCATAGTACTTGAGCATGGACTTTAGCCTGCGCACCTCCGCCTCCAGCTCGCCGATCCTGCGCAGGTCCTCGGGGTTGTGGGACCCCGATGCGGCCCTGAGGGCCATCCTTGCGGCGCCGAGCTCCCGGCGCACATCCTCGGCGGTGCACAGGCCGGCGGCGCCCATCTCGATGATCCTGGCGACGATCGCCGCGAACCTGCTGGCGTCCTCCGTCCTGGCCATGTCCATCAGCTTCCTGTACTCGTCCGACTCTTCCGTGATGCGGTCAATGATGTCGTACAGCCGGATGCGATCGGCGCGCATGACGGCCCTCTCCCTGCCCGGCGCGTCGGGATCCAGCCGGATGCGGGTGACCGACGCGCAGCCGCAGGCGCACACCACGTCGATAGTCCTGCCGCCGTCTGCGTCGGTGTGGGGCATGTCGCTTCGCCCGCTACGCCCCGCCCCCGACCAACAACGGCGTGGTCAGCTGTCTTTGACCTGCTTGTCATGCGTTCTACACCAACTGCTGCCGCCGCCGCCGGCGGCCCCGGCGGCCCCTGGCCGCGCCGAGCATCGCCCTCGGCGCCGCCGGCGGCGGCCCCGGCGGCCCCTGGCCGCGCCGAGCATCGCCCTCGGCGCCGGCGCGTCCCGGACGGCCGTGTGGGGCAGGCACGCCTAGGGACCTGAACTTATGCCCCTCAAGGCGGCCCCGCGCTACGGCATCTTTTAATAGGGGGGCATCGCACGCCCCAGCGTGGCCACCGTACAGCAGGAGTTCGAGATCGGCGCCGCCCTGCTGGGGCTGTACAAGGACCTCCCGTACGTGACAAAGCTCGGATATACCGTCGGCGAGCTGGGCGAGCGCATACTTGTCTGGGTGGTAATCGATGGCGACTGCAGCGCGGACGAGTTCCACGAGCACTGCATGACATCGGTCAGGAAGGCCAGGGAGTTCGGCGACATGATGCCGGCCTGCCTGAGGGACAGGTACGAGGTGGTGCCGATTGTCAGCGATCCGGACGAGGGGACCCTGTCGTACTTTGACACCATAACGGCCGTGATCGACAGGTAGTAGCGGAGGAAGGACGGCGCTGCGCGGCGCCGAACGGCGGACCCGCGGATCGGCCGCAACGCGGCGGGGGGCGCGGGAGGCAGGCGGGGGGCCCGCCACAGGCCGCGCAGCCAGGCGGCAGGTAATGCCGAACCGGCCGCGATGTTGCCGCGCGCGGGGAGCGCGCGCCCGGGAGGGGCGGGCGGGGACTGGCGGACACAACAACTCCCAGATGCCCGCCCGGCTGGTTCGAGGGGAGCCCGCGGGCCGGCCGGCGAACAGGCCGTGCGCGCGGTCGAGGGGCGCGGCGCGGAGTGCGCGCCAGGAAATTGTGGCCTTGTCGGGCGGCACAGCGGGGAGCGCGCGGGCCGGACGGAGCGGCCGAGCCCGGGACGGCGGGCGCCGGGAGGGGGCGCGGCGGGGAACGCGCGGGCGTGTGGACGCGCGGGCCGGACGGAGCGGCCGAGCCCGGGACGGCGGGCGCCGGGAGGGGGCGCGGCGGGGCAGGCGGCGCGTCCGGCGCCGCCGCGGGCGCGCGGAGAGGCGGGGCCGCGGGGCGCCGGCGGCGGACGGGACGGATTCCGGCGCGCGGCGGGGCGCCTAGCGCCGCGGCCGAACCCCGCGCGCGAACAGGGGCGCCGGCGCTGCGGCCGCCATCCTTTAATGCGGGGCGGGGCGCGCCCGAGCATGGCTACCGTCCAGCAGGAGTTCGAGATCGGCGCCGCCCTGCTGGGGCTGTACAAGGACCTCCCGTACGTTAAAAAGCTCGGATATAGCGTCGGCGAGATGGGGGAGCGGATATTGGTCAGGGTGATAATCGACGCCGACGGGGGCTACGACGAGTTCTTTGACAACTCCATGGCATCGGTCAGGAAGGCTAGGGAGTTCAGGGGCATGCTGCCTGCCGGCGTGGATGAAAAGTACGAGGTGGTGCCGATCGTCACCGACTCGTGCGAGGGGGCCCTGCGGCACTTTGGCACCATGAGGGCCGTGATCGACAGGTAGGGCCGGGAAAGGGCGGCGCTGCGCGGGCGCCGAACGGCGGCCCCGCGGATCGGCCGCAACGCGGCGGGGCGCGCGGGAGACCGGCGGAGGAGGCCTCGCCACAGGCTACGCGGCCAGGCGGGCGGGGGATGCCGGACCGGCCGAGATGATGCCGCACGCGGGAGCGGGCGGCCCGGAAGGGGCGGGCGGGGGCCGGCAAACATAACGGCAGTCCAGATGCTCGCCAGGGCGGCGCGCGGGGATGGCACGGGCCGGCCTGGGCGGCCTAGCAGGGGCCGCGGGCGCAGGGAAGGGGCGCGACAGCGGGCACGCCGGCATCTAGCGGGACTGACTCCGGCCCGCGGCGGGCCGCCCGGCAGGGACGGGCGCCCAGCGCCGCTCCCGAACCCCGCACCCGCACACAGGGGCGCCGGCGCTGCGGCCGTGCTGCGGCCGGGCTAGTTGCACAACGCCACCTGCCGCGTAATTTTTTGGGCTGGGCGCGCCTAAAAGCAAAAATATATTGCAAATTAGGGGCATGTTGTTGCAGATGCTACAACATTTGAGCGGTTTGCGCAGCCAGGCCCGGCGCGAGAGCTCAGGTTCAGGCGCTTAGCACGGCTGAAAGCGGCGTGGGCGGGCCGCACTAGGCGTCATGAAATCTAGGGCCTAAGCTCTCGCGGCCCGGCGGCCGCATCCTTTAATAGATGGACTGGGCGCGCCCGAGCATGGCTACAGTCCAGCAAGAGTTCGAGATCGGCGCCGCCCTGCTGGGGCTGTACAGGGATCTCCCGTACGTGACAAAGCTCGGATATACCGTCGGCGAGCTGGGCGATCGCATACTGGTCTGGGTGATAATCGAGGGCGACAACAATGCGGACGAGTTCCACGAGTACTCCATGGCGGCGGTCAGGAAGGCCATGGATTTCGAGGATATGATGCCGGCCGACTTGAGGGACAAGTACGAGGTGGTGCCGATCGTCACCGATCCGGACGAGGGGACCCTGCGGCGCTTTGGCACCATGACGGCCGTGATCGACAGGTAGGGGAGGCGGCAGCGCGGCATGGACAGAGGATGGCGGCTCCGCCAAATCGACTACAATGCGAGGGCGCGCGAGAGGCTGGCAGGAACCGGAGGGACTAGGTTCTGGGCCTGGGAGATCGTCATGATGTTCTACGAGATTGTGATCGCTGTGGACGGGTACGCCGAGTTGAGGGGCATTCCCGTGCCGGAGACCCACACGGCGAGGCGCGCCATTGTCAGGCGGCACCTTCCGCACCTTGCTGAGCAGTACAACGACCTATACGGCCTGAGCTTGAAGGCCAGGTATTACGAAGGGTGCGATATGACCGAAAAGGCGTGGTTCGAGGCGGCGGCGTGCCGCGAGACGCTCGCCAGTAGCATCCCGGTGCAGTGACGGCCCGGCGGCGCGGCAGGGGATGCGCCCCGGTTTTTCATGGCGGCGTGCGCCGGTGCGCGCCGCCGTGGGAGCAGCCGACGGCGGTATCGGGAAGGGGCGATCAGGGGGAGACGGCAGGCCCCTGCAGGGCCTTTTGCATCTCCCGCGGCCCGACGCGGCTGTTGTCGTCGCTTGCCACGGGCGGCCGCCTGCCGGGCCTTTTGCATCCCCACGGCCCGACGCAGACCGCTTCCGGCGCCGCGGCTGCCCGGGCGCCGCCCAAGGGCAGCTGGCCGCTGGGAGAAACCGCGCCGCCCGGGCGCCGGGAATCGGCCCGGAACGTGCACGTCCGGGCCTGTCCCGCCCTTCGCCGTGCCCTGAACCAGCAGGGGCCGCGTAGGCGCGGATGCCGCCAGGCCTGAATGTACGCCCTCGAGGCGCGCCGCGCCGCGTCATCCTTTAATGGCGGGGCGACGGGCGGCCCCGCATGGCCGCGGCCCGGCAAGAGTTCGACATCGGCGCCGCCCTGCTGGGCTGTACAGGGATCTTTTGTACGTCAAAAAGCTCGGCTACGTCGTCGGCGAGCTCGGCGATCGCATACTGCTCAGGGTGATAATCGATGGCGACTGCAGCGCAGACGAGTTCTACGAGTACTCGATGGAGGCGGTCGGCAAGGCCATGGATTTCGAGGACATGATGCCGGCCGACTTGAGGGACAAGTACGAGGTGGTGCCGATGGTCACCGATCCGGACTAGGGGGCCCTGCGGCACTTTGGCACCATGACGGCCGTGATCGACAGGTAGGGCCGTGAAATGGCGGCGCTGCGCGGGCGCCGATGCGGCCCCCACGGATCGGCCGCAGCGCGGCGGCGGTGCGCGGGAGGCCGGCAGAGGCCCTCGCCACAGGCCGCGCAGCCAGGCGGGCGGGGGATGCCGAACCGGCCGCGATGATGCCGCACGCGGGCGGCGTGCGGGGAGCGCGCGCCCGGGAGGGGCAGGCAGGGCCGGCGGACACAGCGGCAGCCCAGATGCCCGCCCGGCCGGCTCGCGGGGAGCGGCGGCCCGGCCGGCGGGGCGGACGAACCCGGAGCGGCGGGCGGCGGGTAGGGGGCGCGGCGGCGGCGGCGGGCGGGGCCGGTTCCGGCCCGCGGCAGGCAGCCTGGCAGGGAAGGCGCCCAGCGCCCCCTAGCCCCGTAGTGCGCCTGGCGCCGGCGCTGCGGCCGTGCTGCGGCAGGGCTAGTCGCACAACGCCTTTGCCGCGCAATTTTTTGGGCTGGACGCGCCTAGAGGCAGACATGCTGCAGTTTAGAGGCTTTTTGCTGCAGATGTTGCAGCATTTGGGCTGTTTGCGCAGCTGGGCCATACGGGCGCACCCTTTAATGCAGGCATGGGCGCGCCCGGGCATGGCCACAGTCCAGCAAGAGTTCGAGATCGGCGCAACCCTGCTGGGGCTGTACAAGGACCTCCCGTACGTCAAAAAGCTCGGCTACGTCGTCGGCGAGCTCGGCGATCGCATACTGCTCAGGGTGATAATCGAGGGCGACTGCAGCGCAGACGAGTTCCACGAGTACTCCATGACGTCGGTCAGGAAGGCCAGGGAGTTCAGGGACATGATGCCGGCAGGCATGAGGGACAAGTACGAGGTGGTGCCGATGGTCACCGATCCGGACGAGGGGGCCCTGCGGCACTTTGGCACGATGACGGCCGTGATCGACAGGTAGGGCAGGCGGCGCTCCCATCCCGCAGCCGGGCGCGGCGAACCGCCGCGAGAGCTCGGGCCCTGGCCCTCATGACGCCTACCACGACCCGCCCCGCGCCTCTTTTAGCCGTGCCAATCGCCTAGACCCGAGCTCTTGCGAACCGCCGGCCCGACTGCTTATATGGGGGGGCCGCCGCGCCGGCCTGTTGAGCCTGACAAAAAAGCCGATCAAGAGCGGCGGCGATGCGGGCCTGCGCGACGCGCCCGGGGCAAATGCAAGGACAGCAGAGCCAGTGCCAGAGCTGGAGTGGACCGCGGTGTTTGGCGAGTTCCTGAGGTCGATATACCCGGGCGCAAGGGCTGGGAGCGGCGCAAAGTGGACAGAGTTGTACGACGAGCTGGTCGACAGCATGATGCGGGATGCCGGCCCCGGAGGCCGTGCGGAGGGGGCGGGGGCGGACGGCGGCGGGCGCGCCATGGAGGGGCTCGGAGTCGACAAGAAAGTCATCGAAATTATCAAGGCAGTGATGGGCGGCGGCGGGCGCGCCATGGAGGAGACTGAGGTGAGGGACAGGATCGGCAGGCGCATCGACGAGCTCTTTGAGCGCTACGTCGAAGAAAAGTACGGCAAGGATGCGTGGGAAATGCTCAACAGGCGCGTCGACGAGTTCTTCAGGCGGTTGGGGGAGAGGCTCGACGCGGATGCGGAGAAGATGCTAGACGAGCGCATCAATGAGCGCATCAACGAGGGCATCAAGAGAAGGACTGAAGAGAGGTTTGAGGAGGATGTGAAGAGGTTCGACGAGAGCCTTGACGAGCGCATCAAGAGCCAGATTGAAGAGGAGATAGACAGGCAGATCATGGTCGAGAATTTTAAGACCTTTAGGCGCGAGTACATGCGGATGGACATACTTCGATCCTGCTAGGCGGCAGTTTTTTTTTTGTGCGGGGGTCAAAAACGCGGCAGTGCTGGCGGCAACGCTGGCCTCTATACGCCCCAGTCGTAGGGATCGTAACGGCCCCATTTGGCGCCGCTGTAGCCGAGATCCACGGCGCGCTCGTGTGCCTGCCGAGCATCTCTAATCATACCCACCGTGTACAGCGCACGGGCCAGCCTCGCGTGCACGGCCGCGCTGCCGGGGTCGAGCTCGGCCGCCCGGCGGTACGCGGGCACGGCCTCCATGTGCAGGCCGGCATTCGAGAGGGCGCCGGCGAGGCCGGCGTGCACGGCCGCGTTGCCGGGGTCGAGCTCGGCGGCACGGCGGTACGCAGGTACGGCCTCTTCGTGCAGGTCGGTCCTTGAGAGGGCGTCGGCGAGGCCGGCGTGCACGGCCGCGCTGCCGGGGTCTAGATCGGCGGCCCGGCGGTACGCGGGTACGGCCTCTTCGTGCAGGCCGGCATTCGAGAGGGCGTCGGCGAGGCCGGCGTGCGCCTTTGCGCTGCCGGGGTCGAGCTCGGCGGCACGGCGGTACGCGGGTACGGCCTCTTCGTGCAGGCCGGCATTCGAGAGGGCGCCGGCGAGGCCGGCGTGCACGGCCGCGCTGCCGGGGTCTAGATCGGCGGCCCGGCGGTACGCGGGTACGGCCTCTTCGTGCAGGCCGGCCCTTGAGAGGGCGCCGGCGAGGCCGGCGTGCACGGCCGCGCTGCCGGGGTCTAGATCGGCGGCCCGGCGGTACGCGGGTACGGCCTCTTCGTGCAGGCCGGCCCTTGAGAGGGCGCCGGCGAGGCCGGCGTGCACGGCCGCGCTGCCGGGGTCTAGATCGGCGGCCCGGCGGTACGCGGGTACGGCCTCTTCGTGCAGGCCGGCATTCGAGAGGGCGCCGGCGAGGCCGGCGTGCACGGCCGCGGAGGAGGGGTCTAGATCGGCGGCCCGGCGGTACTCGGGTACGGCCTCTTCGGCTCGGCCGAGAAGGGCGAGCATCCTTGCCACGCCGGCGTGCGCGCCGGCGCTGCTAGGGTCGAGCTCGGCGGCCTCCCTGTACCGCGCCAGCGCCGTGTCGAGTCGGCCCGCCCTCGACAGCACGCAGGCCAGTCCAAGGTACGCCGAAACGCCGCCGAGCCTGTACCTCAGGCGGCTGGACTGGCTGGCCGCGGCCGCATCTCCGCGGCGCCCCGGGGCGGTGCCGGCAACCCTGAGGCCGATCCGCCCGGCCGCCCCGATCGCCGTCTCGTACGCGCCGGCCGCGTCCGCATCCCGGCCGGACGCGGCCCACGCGTTGCCTAGCGCAACGTACGAGGCGGCGTCGTCGGGGTCGATCTCTATGGCCCTCTCGAACTCGGCGGCCGCCTCGGCGTGCAGGCCCCTCTCCGCCAGGGACATGCCGCGCCCCACGTACGCCGATATTCCCTGCGGATCGAGGGCCAGCACGCTGGTATAGTCCTCGACGACGAGCGTGTGGTCGGGCCCCTCCTGCATCTGCAGCGCGTGCCCCCTGTAGAGGTACGCCGGCGCGTACTCGGGATCGCACTTGAGCGATTCCGAGTACATTTCGTACGCCTCTTCGCGCCGGCCGCCGAGCATCATTATGTTGCCCAGCTCGAGGCGCGCGACGGCGCTGCGCGGATCCGCCGCCAGCGCGTCCCTTAGGGAGGCCTCGGCCTCGCCGGCCCGCCCCAGGTGGACAAGGGCGTGACCGGCGCAGATGCGCAGCCACGCCGCCGGATCGCCCCCGGCCATGAGGGCGCGGCACTCGCCGAGCGCCCCCTCGTACGCCGCGCGCGCGTCGTCGACGCGCCCGGCCATGTCCATCCAGCTGCCCTCTACGAGGAGGGCCACCACGCGGTGGACGGGGCTGCCGTCGAGTACGGCCCGCACCAGCCCCCAGGCCGCGTCGCATGCGCCGACGTCGTCCGGGATGACAAAGCCGAGCGTGTGCACGAGGGTGTGCCTGGTTCCCAGCAGCTTGCCGAGGGCCTCGGCGCCCCCCTCCTCGTCGAGCCACCTGATCACGGCGACCAGGTTGAACTCGCGCGCCGTGCTCCTGACCGCCTCGACGCTCTGGTAGGTGCGGAACCCCGCACTGACGCGGGCCCTGGGCACGCTCGCGTCCCGCCCAATGTCCGATATGGTCTCGACGACGCGCCCGGTCTCGCCCCTTGAGACGAGGTGCGGCTCCAGGGCAAGCCGCATGGCCTGCTCGACGACGGTCACCGACTCGACGACTATGGAGCTTCGGATGCGCCGGCCCATGCCGCCCGAGTCGCTCTTGTTCTCGGCCAGCCTGTCGACCAGGTCGAGCACGCTCTGCGTGACCATCTGCGACGTGATCGGGTACCGCCGCCTGCCCCCGGCCATGCAGGGGCGCGCGTATAGTCCTATTTATGTATTGTACCTTTGCTGCCGTGTTGCATATGCCCTTCCGACGCCTGCAGAACGGGCGCGTGTAGGCGTCAGAATCAGCATTATGCAGCACGGTAACCTTTGCAGGGTTTTGAAGTGCCGGGTTCGGGCGGCATGGGCGGGCAGACGGCTCCTCCCGCCGGGCCGGATGCGCGGGCGCAGGGCCGCGCTGCGAGGCTGGCGGGGTACAGAGTTGCGGGGGAGGGGAGGCTGGAGGGGGCGCGGGGACCGAAAGGCCGAGGGGGCAGTCCAGGACGAGGGCGCCGCCGGGGCCGGACGGATGCGGGGAGGGCGGGCGGGGGCGGGGCAACCGCGTGCGGGGGCGGGGGCTCGCGCTCTTCCACCCGGCACAGGGCACGGCGCGTCTGGACGGGCCCGCGGAGGGCGGCGCGGCTTGCGCTTTTCCTCCCTCCCGCCCAACCCTTCCTTTTCCGGCAGGGGCGCCATGTGGCGGGCGGGGTGGCCGCTGCGCGCATGCGGCGCCTAGCGCAGGAGGCGGCGCGCCGCCAGGCGCCCATTGGGCTCGCGCCGCGCATACGGCAAAGCGCGCAACCGAGGGCCGGACCGGGCGGCGGCGGCGGCGGCTGCCGCGGGGCATCGCCCCCGCCGCGCCGCCCGCACCCGGCGGCGGCGCATCAAGCGCGCAGATCACGGCATCCTGCATGCAAGGATGCGGCCGGAGCCGCTGCGGCGGCGCCCATGTCGAGCCGGCCATGCCGGTTATATGGAAGCTCCGTCGCGCCCGCCCATGGGCATGCACTGCGCGGCGGGCCGCGTTGCGCCAGACGCGGCGGAAAGCGGAGCGGCACTGCAGGGCGGCCCCGACCTTTGCATGATCGAAACGGTCGAGTGCGTCGTCTCGCTGCACCGCTCGTATGAGGACAAGAGCCGCTGCTTAGGGCCCTTCCAGAGCACATTGACGCGCGATCCCTGGATCGCGTGCTCGAATACCTAGAGCATTCTCGAAAAATCTCCATCGAGGGGAAGGCCATACGCTGGGCGGTCAAGCCAGGCAATTCCCGTGCCGGCGAACTGGTCAACAGCAGAGGGCACGACATGGCGCTAGCAAACAAGTCGATCCTTGCAGGCACACGCTTCGAGTATATCGAAAAGGGCAAGCTTCCGACCGAGACAGTCGGCGAGTACATGGTGAGAGTGTACAACGCCGACGAGCCTGGAACGTACACTGCAGAAGATGCAAAAAGGCTAGACGAAAGCATGCGTCGCAGGGCAAGGGGCGAGTACTATACACGCGAAGAGATGCGGGAAGAATTAGGGCCATGACGCACAGTAGTGCATTCAACGAGAAATATTTCAAACTTTGCAAGAACCGTCTAGATGTGCGCGTCGAATCATTGATATGGTGAATGACATTTGCAGGGATCCATACAGGGGGACAAGGCTAGTCAATACTAACATGCATCGGGAAAGGATGGGCAAATGCAGAATCTGCTGTACCATAAACGAAGGTGCGCACAGTGTCGACTTCGTCGACATAGGGCCACGCGGCGGCATTTACAAGGCGGGGTAATCACCAACAATCTACCAAACACGGGGGCGCTCGTGTGGCCAGTTCTAGGGCGTTCGTTCGACGGCCTGCGCTGGGGCGGCGGGTGCGGCGGGTGCTACCAGTGCGAGCGGTGCGGCGGCGGCGGCGGCGGCGGCGGCGGCGGCGGCGGCGGGGGCGGCGGCGGCGGCGGCGGCGGCGGCGGCGGCGGCGGCGGCGGCGGCGGGGGCGGCGGCGGCGGCGGCGGGGGCGGCGGGGGCGGCGGGGGCGGCGGGGGCGGGGGCGGGGGCGGCGGGGAAAGGGGCGCCGATGCCGCCGCCGCGCCCATCCGCCACCGGAGCGGCGGCGGCGGGGGCGGGGGCAGCTGCACTGCCGCCCGTTGCGGCCGACAGGGCGAGCACTGCCGGCGCGAGCGCGGCCCGCACCGCGTCCCTGAGCCACGGGTGGGCCCGCTCCAGGTCGGCCACCGCGGGGGAGGCCGCATAGTATGCAGCGTTGAACGCGGAAAGGAGCAGGGCGCCGCCGTGCCCGGTGCCCGCCAGGGCCGCCTCGCGCACCTCGCGGAGCGCCTGCACTTCAGGGGCCAGCTCGGAGCCGTACGCGGCGGTTGCTACGAGGCATCCGCCGCCGTCCCCGCCCTGGGCACCAGGGTCCGGCGCGGGCAGCGGTGCGGACGGCCCTGGCTCCCCGCCGCCGGGGCCGGCCGCCGGCCCCGCGCCGGGATCGCCGCCTGGGCCCCGGCCGTCCGCGGGGTCCGGCGGCCCTCCCGCCGGCCCCGCGCCGGGCGAGGCTTGGCCGGGCGCAGGAACCGCGGCCAGGCCCGGATCGGCGGGAGGGGCTACGGCCTGCGGCGGGGGCCCCGGCGAGGGCGCATCCCCTGCCCCGATCCCCGCCCGCGGCGGGAGCGGCTCTTCCGCCGCCCGCTGCGGGGGACTGGCAGAATCATCCGCCGCAGGCCCGCCGTACGTCACGTACAAGCGCTCGCCGGTGCACGAGTCGCCGACCCGGACAGTCCTCGAGTCGGTCTGCAGGGACCTCCCCTCGAGCGCGAATACGCGCAGCGAGAAAAAGTCAGGAACGTACGCGGCCTCGTATATGATGCGCCCGGGCAGGTCCTGCACGGCCGCCTTTTCGGCCGCGACGCGGCCATGGCCGGTGAACAGCAGCACGTCATAGTCGCCGCCGCGCGAGATCACCGCGCGCGTATAGTCCTCGACGCAGTCCCAGGACACAGAGTAGACGACGACGGGCTGCGAGCCGGGCGCGGTCCCGGTGCGGCCGCTCCCCCCGCCTCCGCCGCCGCCTCCGCCGCCTCCGCCTCCGCCCACGACCGCCGCCAGTGCCGGCGGCGGAGGCGGCGGCGGGGCAGCCTGTGGCGGCGGCGCTGCGGGGGGCGGCGGGGGCGGGGCTGGAGGGGCGTCGGGCGGGGCTGGAGGTTCGGGCGGCGGAGGAGGGTCTGGATCGGCGCCCGGGGGCAGTATGACGGCCGCGTTCGTCTGCTCGCCCGTCGGGGAGACTCCCCGTTCCGTCCCCGTAGCGTTGGTCGCGTTGCCGTCGCCGGCGGGCGTCGCCCGCAGCCGGCCCTCCGCGGCCTCCGCCCACGGCAGCAGGGGCGCGCCGCGGGCGGGGAGATCGGCCGGCGGTAGCGGCGGTAGCGGCGGCGGCGGCGGCGCGGCGGCAGCCAGGTCTAGGGCGGCCAGGGCGAGCGCCGGCGCCGCGAGGGCGGCGGCGAGAATGGCGACGGCCGCGGCAGCCGGCGGCAGGGCGGGCCGGCGCCGGCGCAGGGTGCGCGGGCCGCGCTCCGCCGGCGCAAGAGTGGCCGTCGCGGCCGCCGGACTGCCCCGTCCCCGGATGTGCATTCGGCAACGCGCCCGCCGCGCCGTATATCAAAAGTTCTGCCCGGGCGGCCGTCCCGCTGCCCGGCCAGGCGCCCTGGCCGTCGGCAAAGTCTCCGCCCGGCGGGCGCCCGGACCGGACCGACCGGCCCTGCCCGGCAGGGCGCGGCGCGGGAATCGGGCGGCGGACCGGCCGTCCCGCCGCCGCCGCCGTCCCCGCCAGCGGCAGCCGGCGGCTGCGAGAGGGCCCGGCGACGCGGGCCACTCCTGCGCAGGGCGCCTCCCCCTTCTCTCCGCCCCGCCCCGGGCCGGCCACGGATCGCCTGGCCAGACTAGGAGTATTCAATAGGGGTGGAAAAAAAAGGCCATGCTTATGTACGACTCTTATAAGCGCGGAGCATCCCGGTGACATAAATCAAGAATCGCGTTCTTTGGAATGAACGCGCCCGGCACGGGCGGCGGGGGGCCAGGGGCGTCCTGCGCCCGGCTGGAAGTCAGGCGAGGGCGCCGCTCCGCCGGCGCCGCATGCGGGCGGGCCGAGGGCGGCGCGCCGGGTCCGGCCAGCGGCCAGCGGCCAGCGGCCGACAGGGGCCCGCCGGGTCCGGCGCGAAGAACGAGAGGGCCGTCTGGCGCCGGGGGGGCGGCGCGCGGGGGCCGCCAAGGCGCAGCCGTCGCCGGCCCTGCCGCCCGGCATCGCCCGCGCAGCGGGGCGGCGGCCGCAGGGGCGGGCGGCCGGCCCTACTCGACGTAGTGGTGGTGGACGAGGTTGTCGTAGAACCGCACCGACTTTATGTTGACGAACTCTAGTATGCCGTACCGCGACAGCTCGCGGCCGAACCCGCTGTGCTTGATGCCCCCGAACGGTATGCGCGGGTCGGAGACGACGACGTTGTTGACGCTGACGATCCCCGACTCGATCCGCCTCGATATGCGCTCGGCCTTTGAGAGGTTCGTCGACCACACGCTCGCGCCGAGGCCGAACTCGATGTCGTTGGCCATGCGGACCGCCTCGCTCTCGTTGTCGACGACCGTGACGGGAGCGACCGGCCCGAACGTCTCCTCCCTCGCTATGCGCATGTCCGGCGTGATCCCCGTGAGTATGGTCGGCTTGTAGTAGTACCCCGTCCCCTCGGCCGGCGAGCCGCCCATGACGACGGACGCGCCCTTTGAGACCGCGTCGTCGACGATGGACGATATGGACTCGAGGCCGTCCCTGCTCGCGAGCGGCCCGATGTCCGTGTCGGGCGACTCGGGGTCGCCGATGCGCAGCCTCGAGGCCTCCCTTGCGAACCTCTCGACGAACTCGTCGGCGACGTTGCGGACGACAAAGAACCGCTTCGAGGCGATGCAGCTCTGCCCGCAGTTTATGAAGCGCCCCTTGACGGCGCCGGCAGCGGCCTTTTCGACGTTGGCGTCCTCGAGGACGATGAACGGGTCGCTGCCGCCGAGCTCGAGCACGCACTTTTTGAGGTTGGCCGACGCGCGCTGCGCGACCCTGGCCCCCGCCTCGGTGCTTCCCGTGAACGTGACGGCGCTGACCGGCGAGTCGACGAGGTCGCCGGCAGACTCGACGCTGCCCACGACGGTCTGGAAGACGCCCTCGGGAAACCCGGCCTCGGCAAAGGCGCGCTCCATCTCTATTCCGCACTGCATCGAGACGCGCGACGGCTTCATGACGATGGTGTTGCCGGCCATGAGGCACGGCGCCGCGAAGCGGAGGGCCTGCCAGTACGGAAAGTTCCACGGCATTATCGAGCCGATGACGCCCAGCGGCTCGAACGTGAGGAAGCTCTTGCGGGCGTCGGTGTGCAGCACCTCTTCGTGCAGAAAGCTGTCGGCGTGGTCGGCGTAGAACTCCATGGCCCACGCGCACTTTTCGACCTCGCCTATCGACTCCTTGAGGACCTTGCCCATCTCGCGCGTGGCCACGCGCGCAAGCTCGTCCTTGTGCGAGTTCAGGTACGAGACGAGGTTGTAGATGTAGCTGCGCCTCTTTTCAATGTCCTTGCGCCACTCGAGGAACGCCCGCCGGGCGGTCTCGACGAGGCCGTTGACCTGCTCCGTCGTCATTGCGTCGTAGGTCTTGATGGGCTCCTCGGTCGCGGGGTTGACCGTCGTTATCTGGCTGGGCACGCCGGGCGGCCGGCGGGGCTCAATTTAAGGGCGGCGGGCGGGGGCGGGTGCCTTCGGGCGCGGGCGGGGCGGGGCCCCGGCGCCCCGCCAGCTATCGCCGGCTGGGGGGGAGAGGGGCCGCGCGGGCGGGGCAGGGAGAGGGCAGAGCCGGGCCGGGGGCGGGGCGCATGAAGGGCGGCGGCGCGCCTGTTCCGGCCGCGGCGGCCGCGCCGGCTCTGCCCGCCGCGGCACACCGCGGCCGTGCGCAGGCGCAGCGGAAGGCGGCCTCGCGGGGGCAGCAGCCTCCCCTTCTGGCCGCCCGCACCCTGAGCGCGCCCCGGCAATCGGCGCCTCGTACAACGGCGGCGCGCCCCCGCTCTCGGCGGCCGGGCGGGCCTCGGCCATTCCCGTCGCGCGGCGCCGCGCGCGGGCCTCGGCCCGGATCGAGCCGCTAGTACAGGTTTGGAATGCCGTGCTTTTTCATCATGGGAAGGATGTCGTGTATGGAAATGCCCAGCACCTCGGCGGCGCGGCCCGAGGAGATTATCTCGTCCCTGACCATCCCCATGACTATTTCGTCGGCCCTGCGCGCAAGGTCGATACAATCCCGGGAGTTTGCCGTCATGCCCGGATGCAGCAGGTGGGTGTACAGCAGCAGCTGCTCGTCCGTCATGGAGTTGAAAAAGGGCCCGTAGCCGGCGATCGCCGCCAGCGTGTACTCGCCAAGGCCCCCGCGGGCATCTCGGGCCGCCGCGCGGCCGGCGGGAGTCGTGGCGATCGCGCCCTGCGCGCGCGACACCAGGCCGTCCCCCGACATGCGGTCAAGCTCGTCGGCGGCCTCTTTGCTGTGCGGGCCGCGCTCGCCCGGCCCAAAGCCGGCCTCCACCTCGCCGTCGCCCGTCTTTCTTGCCACGGTGTACAGCATCTTTTGGAGCGTCTCAATGCTGCGCACGGCCCCGCCCCCCTCGCCGGCAAGCAGGAGGATGTAGCTGCGGATCCTGCCCCGATGCGGCGGGCGGCCCGGGAGGAACGGCGTCATGCGCGGCGCGCCTCGCACGGACGGCGCGCGGCCCTGCCGCAGCCTGGACGGCGCGCCGCTTCCATGCCCCCGCGCGGCTTTTGCGCATTAAATTGTCTACCGCGCCGCGGGCGCCGCGCGCGATCCCGCGCCCCCTGCCCTCCCCCCCGAGCAGGGCTGGAGGGGACCGCGGCGGCCTTTGGGCCATGCGTTCCAGGGGAACCCCGCCCCATCGCCCTGCGCACTCCATGCGGATGCCAGGCGGGCATTGGCGCGGCGGAAGGGGCGGCTGCCGCGCGGCGGAAGGGGCGGCGCGCGGGCGCCCTGGCGCGATGCAGCAGCGGCCGGCATTCCCTGCCGCCGCCGTCCCGCGTGCCGGCATCGGGGGCGCCGCGTCGCACGGCCAGATGCCGAGGCGCCCTGCCGCGGCTGCTACTGTTGCTACTGCTACTGCTACTGCCGCCGCCGCACGGCCTGCCTGCTCCGGCTCAATGCCGATGTCGGCGGCCGTCTCGCCGGCTGCCGCCGCCGCCGCCGCTACTGCCGCCGCCGCACGGCCTGCCTGCAGGCCCTGTGCATGCCGTCCGCCCGTCCGGTGCACAGCGCCCTCGGCCTTGAAAAAAACCGCATGTCGTTTTTACCATATTTCACGCCGCCGTTCCCCCGAAGGCGGGCGCATGCGCGGGCCCCTCACCCGCATCGGCCGCTGCGAGGTGCACAGCCCATGCAGTTTTTTCAATTTCAGGCGCATAACCCAATATGCAGTTTTATAGGCCTACTGCGCCGCCGTCGACGATGAAGACGGAGTGCCGGACGCGCCCAAAGGACCGCCTCGCCAGGGTTCTGCTCAACTCGCCTCGCGGCGACCTGTCAAGGTACCGCGTGGCAAAGACCGTGGGCGGGGCGTACCAGTGGACGCACGAGCTGCTGCGCCGGCTTGAGCGGCAGGGCCTGGTGGACGGCACGAGGGTAGTCGACTACGACGGCATGTTCGAGTGGTGGCGCCGCTGGCGGCCCCCCTTTGAGCGCCGCGCGTACATGGTCAAGAGCCCGCTGTCCCTGCTCGCGGGGGCGCGGATGGACTATGCCGCCACGACGTACCTGGCCGACAACAAGATACAAGAGTACCTGTTCGTCTCGAGGTACGACGTGTACGTGCGTGTAGCGGACGTGCAGAGATGGCACGGGCTGATCGTGCAGGACGGCCTCGTCGGCGGCGGCAACTTTAGGCTAATGTACGGCGACGACCACGTCCTGCACGGCTCGTTCAGGACGGGCGGGGTCACCGTCGCGTCGATGCCCCAGGTTGCCGCCGACCTGTACGATGCTGGGGGGCCCTGCGTGGAAGCCGCGGGGATGATGGTCGAGAGGGTGAGGGATGCCGCCTTGCGAAAAGTGTGAGACGGAGATATCGCAGAGGAGCCTGCCGGCCGTCCTGTCGGAGGCGTCCGAGCCCGTGTGCCTGCTCGGCGGCTGGGCGGTCCATGCGGCGGTCAACTCTGGGTACCGGCTTGCAACCGGCCGCGACTACATCGGCTCCAGGGGCATATGCCTGGGGTTCCACTTCGAGGGAGGCGAGGATGCCGAGGCCGTGCGCTCTTCGGCCCTTGCCGGCACCGTGCGGTCGCTCGGGAGGATCGGGTACGAGGGCGCTGCCTTCCGCATGGTTCGATACTATAGTAGAGACTTCCGGCGGCGGCCGCTGACTAGGGAAGAGGCGTCAAAGACCCCGTTGCGCGACATGTTCGGCATGTGCGTCGATTTGATGGTCGACAACGTCCCGCCCGGCGCAGGGGACGCCCTCGGCTTTGTGCCCGTCGACGAAAAGATGATCGGCCACGCCCTTGTCGGGGGGAGGTCCGACGAGATCGACGAGTTCGGCGCGCGCATCCTCCTGCCGCGGCCGGAAGTGCTCTTGGGCGCCAAAATTCTGTCCATGCCGCGCCGGCCGGATGGGCACAAGCGGTGGAAAGACATTGCGGACATATACGCGCTGGTGTGGCACTCGGGCATCAAGATCGACGAGTTGCGGGCGGCCGTGGCCGGCCTCGTGCCGCAGGGCCGGCTTTCGAAGGCGCTAGGCGCCATCGCCGACGGGGACTACGGGGAGGCGGCGGGGGCCCTCGATGCCGATGCCATCCATGTCAAGGCCGTTCTCGAGGGGTTTCTTGGCGAGGAAAAAGCAGGGGAAGATGGGGCGGGGCGGCCCGGCGGCGGCAGGGGCGGGGGCGGAAACGGCAGAGCGGCGGGGGCGGGCGGGACGGAGGGGGCTCCGATAGTGCGTTCGGCAGGCGGGGGCGGGCCGTGGCCGACCCCCTACGCGCTCGGCTACGGCAGGTTTGCGGCCCTCGTGCGCGCGCTCGGGGAGAAGGCGGGCGCCGGGCGCGAGGCGGAGCTGCGCGACATTGCGGCCGCCGCGTCGGTCGGCGAGCACAACGCGGCAATCAACCTGTCGTTCCTGGAGAGTGTCGGGGTCGCCCGCAGGTCGGTATCCGGATCGTACGGGCTGACCGAGGTGGGGGCCAGGTACGCGAGGGCCCACACGTCCGGCAGGCCCGATCGAATCAGAAAAGAGTCGCGGGCGGTCGTCAGGGGCTCGCACCTGCGGCAGCTGGCCGACGAGGCGCGGGCGGGGGCCGGCATGCGGCGCGGCGAGCTGCTGCGGCGGATCAAGGAGCTTGCGGGGCGCCCTGACGGGCCCGGGGCCGGCAACATGCAGTGGCCGGCCAGCGCGGGTGCGGGGACCCTGCTGCGCATGCTCGGGGATGCGGGGATGCTGCCCGGCGGGGCGCCCTCGTGAGCCGGAGGGGCGCCGCGGCGGGGCGGCCGGGCGGCCGGCGCGGGCCCGCGGGGCCGCGCTTGTCGCGGGTGGATGGCGCGGAAGGGGCTTGGGCTTTGGGTGTGAGGACAGGGGCGCGGCCGCCCGCCGGGCACCCCGGCTGCAGTTCGAACAATATGCGGCCCGGCCGGTTGGGGGCCCCACGTCCCCAATCGCTGCGAAGGGTGCTCGCGGCGGCCGATCAGGCCGTCCGCGGCCCCCTAGCGCCGGCCGCGCACGAGGGCCGGCAGGGCCGGACGGCGCGGGTCAGGGGCAGGCAGCCGCCAGCAGATTCCGTCCGTCCGGCGCCCCGATCGGCGCCTGGCGGGCCCGCGCGCCTCACCCGAAGAGGATTTCCCGCGCCAGGCGCAGGCGCCCCCCGACCGCGGCGGCCGTCGCGGCCGCCTCCGCGGCGCACCCCGCAAACTCCTCGTCGCTCTGCAGGCGCCCGAATCGCTCTCCCAGGTCGGCCGGGCGGCGGCCCGCGCTGCGGGCAAAGGCCACAAAGACGGAGTCGAACAGCGGCATGCGAATCTGCCCGCGCCCGTTGCTGAACGGCCTGGATCCCAGCGCGCCGCGGACGTCCCTGCAGATGCCCGCAAAGCGGGCGCGCTCCCTGTCCATAAACTCCACTCCCGGGTTTTTGTGCTCCGCCATAAAGCCCGAAAGGAACGACTTCATGGGCGGCGCGTAGTCCTCCCCGGCGTGGAATAGCGCCATGTACCGGAGTATCATCTCGGCGTCCTTCATCCGCGGGTCCGGGCGGGGCCTCCCCAGTATGTCCCTCCAGTCCTTGTCGCCGTTCATCCCACGGATCATGTCGCCGAGATCTCCCGCGTAGAGGCAGCTGCGGACCTCTTGTGCCTCCAGGCGGGTGCCGCCGGCGTTGAGGCGCTCGAACACCTCGGACATGGCCGAGCTGCTGCTGCTTCCGCCGCTGCCGCCGCTGCCGCCGCTGCCGCCGCTGCCGCCCGCCGGCCCGTCTGTCGTTACTATCGTCGCCCTGAGGATTGCGCTCTTCAGCAGGCGCTGGTCGTCGTCGCCGAGGTCCCAAAAGGTCTTGCCGTAGAGCCTGCTGCCCTCGTTGATCCCCGTGATCCGAAACCTCTCGCCCCCCTGGGCGCCACCCTCGGGGTACCGGCCGTCCATGTAGGAGAATACCGTCAAGAGGCGATGCATGCCGTCTATGACGACCGATCCTTCGCCGTCGCCCATTGCCAGGTACACCGGCGGGACTGGCAGCCCCACCATGAACGACTCTATCAGCCTCGACGCCTGCCGCGGCGTCCAGGCGTACCCCCGCTGGAGCCGGGGGATTTCAATGTCGCCGCTGCGCCACTTTTGGTGGAGCGTCTCGAGCGTATAGTCCGCGGGCATTGAGGATATGTTGTACTTGAGGGGTGTCGGCGCCTCCGCGTCGTCGTCCTGGACCACTTCCAAGGCATCGCCGGCCGCCTCCCCGAGCGCGGTACCACCGGGGGCGCTCGCCCTGCCCATGGCCGGCCGCCGCACGGTCTCCCTAAAAGGATAAGCGGGAGGCGGGGCGGGGCGGCGATCCCGCGGCGCGCCCCCGGGGGCGCGCCTCGGGCGGCGGGGCTTGATCCCTGCGGCCGCGGCAGGGTCTGGCAGATCGCGCCACGGGCGGCTGCCCGCGGCGGGCGGCTGCCCGCGGCGGGCCGCGGGCGGCATTCTCGATCCGTTCTGCGAAGGGAGTTTCCCGCGGCGCGCCCGCTGGGGCGGGAGCGCGGGCAATGCGGATATACGGGCGAGGAGGTGGCCGCGCCGTGTCAGCAGAGGGCGGGGCGGGGAGCGGCGCGAAAAGGCCCCGCCTCGACCGCAGGGCCCTGCCGATGATCGTCGCGGCCGCCGCCATCGTGGCCGGCGGGATCGTCGTGTTCAACCTGCCCGAGGAGCCGGGCGGAGGGAGCGGATCTGGCGGGGGGAGCGGCGCGGCGCCCTCTGCAGGGGGCCCGTCGGCGCCGGGCATGCCCGTCTCGTCGGGGCCCGTCACGGTCATGCAGTACGGGCACCGCCTGGGCGACACCGTGTTCATCAGCGTCGCCGGCCTTGCGCCCGGCGAGTCCGGCGCGTTCGCCGTGATCGCGCCGAACGGCGAGCTGTACAGGCAGTACGAGTACGACGGCTCGCTCAAGGGCGCCTTCAACGCGTACTTTATGCCGGACACGTCGGCCCGGCTCGGCCTCTGCACGGCCGGCGACCTGGTCGGCGCGTGGGCCGTCGCGTTCGCGGGAGGGGCGTACCCGCCGCTGCGGTTCGTCGTGGAGGACGAGTGGGTGCCCGGCGCCGAGGACTCGATCGACGACGAGTGCTGACGGCCGGGGCCGCGGCGGCTACTGCTGCGGCTGCTATGGCTGCGGCGTCTCTCGGCCGCCGGCCGCGGGCAGCTCGTTGTGGAAGCACGTCCGCTCGCCCCTGTGGCAGGCTGGGCCCGACGGCTCGACCAGGTAGATGACCGCGTCCGAGTCGCAGTCGACTAGTATGCGCCTTACGGCCTGCGTGTTGCCCGACTCTTCGCCCTTCATCCACAGCCGGTTCCGCGAGCGGCTCCAGAACCAGGACGAGCGCGTCGAGGCGGTGCGCTCGAGCGACTCGCGGTTGGCGTAGGCAAGGGTGAGGACCTCTTTTGTCTCCGCATCCTGGACGACGACGGGGACGAGGCCGCCGCCCTTGTCAAAGTCGATCTCGGCAATGGCCTTTTCCACGGGCGCGCGGGAGCGGGGCGGGTAATATTTCATGGGCGCAGTGGGGCACGGCAGGGATCGGTCCCTGTCCTGCGGCGGCCGCGGCGCGCGCCTGCGCCTGCGGACGCCCCCGTGCGGGCTGCGCGTTCCATGCCGGCCGCCAAGCGGGGCCGTATAACACCCCGCCGGGCGCGAATGTGCGTGAGCTCAGGTCCCAGCTTTCATGACGCCTAGTGCGACCCGCCCTACGCCGCTTTCAGCCGTGCCAAGCGCCTGGACTTGAGCTCTCGCGCGAATGTGCCCGCGGCTCCCCGCGGCAGAATGCGCGGGGGCAAAGGGCGGCACCCGGCCGCATCCCGCCCCAGGGGCGCGGCGGGCGGCGCTTGCCGGCGCGCGGGGCAGGCGTTGATCATGGCGTCGATCTCCGTGCGGTTTGCGGGGCGCGGCGGGCGGCGCTTGCCGGCGCGCGGGGCAGATCGGCGCGCGGCCCGCGTGCGGCAGCGCGCGCGGGCCGTCGGCCCCAGCCGGGGAGCTTGCGGGCCTGATAGACATAATTGATCCGCCCGACGGGGGCGGGCATGGACGGGCGCAGGATGGTGGCCGTCGTCACGGGGGCCTCGTCGGGAATCGGCCTGGAGACGGCCCTGCTGCTCGCGGGGTCCGGCTACGCGGTGCACGGCTGCTCAAGAAGTCCAGGAGGCGTCCGGAAAGAGGTGGCGGAGAGGTGGAGCAGCGGGGGCATCAATCCGGTCAAGGCCGACGTGGACGACACAACGAGCGTCGACGATGCCGTAGCCGGCGTGCTCGACGCGGAGGGGAGGATCGATGCCCTCGTCAACTGCGCCGGCTACGCCCAGATCGGGGCGATCGAGGACATGTCGATCGGCGAGATAAAGCGCAACATGGAGACGAACTTTTTCGGGACCGTCCGCATGGCAAAGGCCGTCGCCCCCGCCATGCGCAGGCAGGGGGGCGGCCGCATAGTCAACGTGAGCGCCACGGCGGGCCGCGTGGGGTTCGCCCTCGGCTCGGCGTACGTCGCCTCAAAGTTCGCCGTCGAGGGGCTAACCGAGTCGCTGCGCCAAGAGCTTCGCCCGTTCGGCATACGGGTGTCCGCCGTCGAGCCCTTGGTAGTCAGGACGGGATTCCACGGCAGCATGGCGACAAAGGCGCCGAAAAATTCGCCGTACGCGGACATGGCAAAAAAGCTGGTCAAGAGGTCGGCGCAGCTGTACGACAACGGGACCGACCCGCGGGACGTGGCCCAGGTCATACTCGGCGTGCTCGGCGAGGACGAGCCGGCTGCGCGCTACGCGGCGGGCAAGGACGCAAGGTACCTCATGGAGGAAAGGGCGAGGCGGACAGATGCGCAGTTCGAAGAGTACGTCCAAGACATTTTTGACGATGTCATGAGGCTTGACGGGTAGGCGGCGGGTGCATCGGCGCTACGTCGGCGGCGGGCTGCCGGCCAGGCCCTGCTCGGCCCTCGTGTCGTCGGCGTCGGCGTCGGCGTCGGCAATGCCCGCGTCCACTAGGAACTTCTCATGCGCCTCGGCGCCGTCCAGGCCAGGATACAGCGAGCGCAGGCGGCCCTTTGACTGTGGCGCGTGCTCGTCCAACTGGCGGGCGTTCGGCGCCACGCCGAGCAGGCCGGCAAGGCGGCGGTAGTCGGACTCTAAGTCGCGGAGTGTCGTCGTCCTGTCGTATTCCTCGGCGCTGGCAAACTCCGTCATGGTTCCGAACAGGCCCAGGTAGTACTCGATACCAAGGCTGGACTGGCGGCGCACCTCGTCAAAGTGCGGCGCGCGGCCCAGGGCGGCCCGCATCCGCCGGTAGTCCCTGAACAGGGCATCCTTTGTCACCCCGGTGTTTAGGCGGGACATGCGCCCGGCAATCTCGTCGGCCGCCGCCTGGAAGCGGTCATAGTCCCCAAAGCACTCGGCATAGTCCTCGGCGGCGTACTCGCCCTCGAGATCAAGGTCTGCCCCCGACGGGGGCGCCCTCTTCCTCAGGTACAGGGCAAAGTAGGCCTCGTACAGCCTGTCCGTCAGGCCCGGATCGCCGCGTAGCGTGATGCCCCTCGACTCGAGATAGCCCGCATACCCCCCGTACAGGCGGCCGGCCGCGTCGACGGCGTCCCGCGACGCCCGGGTCCTGAACTGGCGGGAGGTGGGCACGTGCCCGCACTCCTTGTCGCGCAGGTAGGCAAACTCGCCGTCGATCACGGACTTGCGGCGCAGGTCGCCGGCCCCAAGGCGGCCGGCATCTGCCTCGCCCGCATCCCCGTCGCCGCCGCCTGCGGCATCGGCGCTTGCAGGCCCCCGCAGGGCCCCCGCGCCCGCCACGGGGGCCGGCGGCCCCGCCGCAGCGCCCGGGCCGACGCCCGCAGGCTCCCTGGCGGGCTCTTCGATCTTCCGGGGGGCCCCGTCGCCTCCCCCGGTCCACTCCTTCCAGTACATGCGGTATATCTTCCAGCCGACCTCTTCTAGGGACTCGTCGCTGCCGTCGTCAAGCTGAAAGTTGTCGTCTATATCGACGATCACCACGTCCTCCGTGCCGCCGCTCCTGGTGCCGCGCATTCCCCTTCCGATCATCTGCGTGTACAACAGCGTGCTCCGCACCGGGCGCCCGACGAACACGCAGTCGATGTTGGGCGCGTCAAAGCCTGCGGTCAGGACCCCGTAGTTGCACAGCACCTCCAGGTCGCCCGACCGGAACCCCTCGATGGCGGCCGCCCGCGAGTCGGCGTCCGTCCTAGAGTCGATGTACGCCGTCTTCATGCCGTGCAGCGCCCTGAGGAGGACCGCGATCAGCCTAGAGTGCTCCACGCTGCACCCGAAGAAGAGTATCTTTTTGTGGCCGTACGTCCTGCCCATCTCGCGTATCGTGTCGAGTATGAGGCGGTTTCTGGCGGGAATGCTGCCTATGCCCTTGATCGTGTCCAGGCCGAACTCGCCGAACTGCTTCACGTGGTCCATCTCCCGCGGGGTGAGGCGTATGTCGACCGACGGGAGCACCCGGTGGTGCACGTCGCACAGTATCTTCCTCTTTATCAGCCTGTGGTACAGGCGCTTTTGCACCTCTGTCTCCGCCCCGTCCGCGCCCCCGCGCGCGTCCCCCGGAGGGGCCCGGATTCGCAGGTAGGCCGATGCGCTCCCCGCGTCGCCCTCGTTGTCCATTACCGTGAGTGTTATCTTGTACTCGCCGGGGTCGTCGAACCGCTCGACTATGTTCTTCTGGCCGCTTGAGCGCCTGACCTCCCCGCCGCTGCCGGCCGCCTCGCCGGGGCGGCGGTACATGTGTATGAACGGCCTCGTCTTTTCGATCGTCCACGCGTACCCGTCGTCGCGTATGTACCCGTCCCTGTCGTACGACCTCTCGCCGAGTATGCGGACATAGTCCCCGGCGTGCGCCGACGGCTGGCAGTCGATGAGAGCGTGCGGGAGCTGGTTTCCGCCGCTGCCGCTGCCGCCGTAGTACGGGATGTCGGGGTAGAAGATGTCGCCGTACCGCCTCTTTAGGTTTGCCTTCTCCTCTGCGCCCCCCGTGCCGCGGAACGGCGTGGCCGTCAGGCCGATCAGCACTATGCCCAGCTCGGATATCTCCTTCTTGCGGTTGTCCCAGTTGAAGTGCATCTTGCGCAGCACGTCCGAGTAGGACCTTGCCGTCGAGTGGTGCGCCTCGTCGACCACTATGCATGACGTGATCCTCGCGAGGCGGTCGAGCTGATCGGGATCTTTTTTGAGTACCTTGTCGAGCGACTGCATTGTGGCCACGATGACGGCCCTTTCGTCAAGCAGGTCGCTCATTTCCATGGGCGGCAGTCGCCCGCCCATCCCCCAGAACCTGTGCAGGCGCAGCGTCGTGCCCCTCTTGCCGACCGCCTCGAAGACCTCCCTGAAGCTGCTCATCGCCTGCTCGCACAGCTCTTCGGTCTGCGCCACCCACACGATGAACTTTGAGCGCGCCTGCTGCCCGCTCCTCGACGGCTTGCCGTCGTTGAGCCAGTTGATGAGCGTCTCGACTACCATGCGCGTCTTGCCGGAGCCCGTCGGCACTGCGATGAGCTGCCGCTTGATCGGCCTGCCGTCCTCGCCGGTCCTCGTCCCCTCCAGCATGCCCCGCACAAGGAGGCCCGCCGTGTACTGGTAGTCGTACAGGGGGTTGAGCGGCGAGTGTGGCTCGACCACCTCGGTGTCCGGCGGCCGGAACGCGCGCTTCTTCTTGGCCGTCGACGGCGGCAGTCCGAGCTTTAGGGCCAGGGACAGGCACCACCTGTCGGACACGCGCGCCCCGGCGACCTCGCCTAGCGTGCGGAACCGGCGGTAGTGCGTCTTCCAGGCCATGTCGAGTATGTCGACCTCCTCCACGTCGCCCTTTTCGACTGCCGCGCGCAGCGCGCTCTCGAGGAACCGCTGGCGCTTTTCCACGTCGTCGTCTATGGTGCGCAGAAAGTGGGGCCCGACGCAGGCGTAGAGTATCTCGGAGAGGCGCTCGGCATCGTCGATTTCCCCGTGCGCGGCGAGCATGTCGGCCACGGACGGGCTGACGTCGCCGAGTATGCCGCGCAGCTCGGCCGGCGTCCACCACTCCCTGAACCTGGCCGTGCACACCTTCTGGGAGCCCGTCGGGGCGCCCGAGGCGGGCGCGGCCGGAATCTCAACCAGTGCTACCACCAGCGGCGGCGGCGTGCGTGTCCATGCCACGCCCTCAATCGAGGCCGCTAAAAAAGCCTAGCGAGTCGTCGGCGACAAGGGCTCGGTCGAGCAGGCGGTTGGCGTTCTCGCAGCTCGTCTCGGGCAGCAGCGCGCACGCGTAGCACGCCGAGCCGTTGAGCCGGGCGACGACGGGCATGTCGCTCTGCTCCCTGAGGTACGGGTCGTCGTCGGAGCACAGCGGGTCGCCCGAGCACCGCCGTGACCGGCGCACCGCCGACCGCAGGGCGTCCCAGAACGCGCCCGGTTCGCCCTGCTTTGCAAGGCCCCCGAGGCTGCCGTCGGACGACGGGCTTGCTGTGTACAGCAGTATGCCGTTGTAGTCGTCTCCGCAGTAGAGCCGCTCGCGTATGGACGCCTCCGAATACCCAGACCTGCGGGCCAGCTCCCGGGCCAGCAGGTGCGACACGGTGTGGATCAGCAGGTGCCGCGGGCGCACCGCATCCTGCCGCCGCCAGCCGTGCTCGTCGTCCCACTGCCCGACGGCCCTGATCGTCGCCGCGCACCTAGAGGCGACGGCCTCCCTGGCCTCCCACCGGCGCAGCATCCCCTCGCTGAGCGAGAACAGCATCCCCTCGCCCCGGTTCTCCACTGCGGGGTACCAGCTCATGCGGCCCCGCGCTATCGGGCAGTAGTGGATCTCGGCGGCCTCCTCCGTCGAGTACGGGTCGGGCGCAACTCCGCGCGTAAACGACCGGATGACCCTGATCTCGGTGAGGCGCTTGATCGTCCTGAGCGACGAGAGGTGCTCGAATGCCTCGCCGCTTAGCGGCGCGCTGGCAATCTCGAGGTAGTCGCCGGCGCGAAACTCGGCGTGCGCCGTCAGGTCGTCGTACTCGGCGCGCCGTATGTCCGCCTCGCTCGACGCCCTCGTAAGCGGCGCCCCGCCGGCGCCGGTCGGCTCGTACCAGTCCCTGAGGTGGGCCGCGATCTCGTCGGCGCCGTACCGCTCGCGCAACCCGGCGAAGAGCGAGTGTTGCTCGGCGATCTGGCGGTCGGGGATCATCTCCCGCATGCTGTCGATTTCGGCCTTGTGCTCGGCGACGAACCGCTGTATCTCGTGGAGCATTTTCGGTATGTACAGCGCCGAGACGGTCGACGGGTAGTAGAGGCTGGTCGAGAGCGTCTGGATGCCGCGCGGCCGGGCGGGATCTGCGCTCCCGCCGCCGCCCGCAGCGCCGCACTCTTCCGGTTGCCCGCCAAGCCACGGCGACAGGCCGGCGCAGCGGTCCACGATGCCGTCAAGTCCGCCGGGCGAGACGGCCGTGCCGCACGATCGCGACGCGCCGCACGAGTCGCACTTTACGTAGTAGTCGGACAGGGCTGCGCTCCTCCCCCTGGCCAGCATGCGCAGGTTGGGGTTCGGGTCGTCGCACGCCTTTTTTGACCTGCTGTGGGCCCACTCGCGCCACGGAAAGTCGTCAAGGTGCCCCCTCTCGCACATGACGACGAACCGCGCGGGGTACAGCGCGCTCCTGCACCGGTCGCACCGGAACTCGGCGCGCCCCCGCGGCGGCGCGTCCCGGTGCGGCTGCAGCGCCTTGCACTTTGGGTTCGAGCAGACGCCCCACGCGGGGAACGACCGGCACGCGACGACCATTCCCCTATCCCCGGCGCACGGCATGCGAAAGTGGGTCTTGCCCAGCAGCGCCTCGAGGTACGCGTGGTTGATCACCTTGTAGTGCCTGTTCGACTCGGCCCAGCTGTCGGGGCCCATTACTATGACCGAGTCGTTGCGGGTCTGCACGATCGAGCCGGGTCCGAACGCGGAGATCAGCTGGCTCGGCCGGACGGTGCCGGCGGGATCCGCGTACGGGCGGCGCTGCTCGTCCCTCCGCCCGCCGCCGTGGCCGGCCATCAGGCGCCGCCCCCGCCGCCGGCGCCGCGCACGTCCTCAAGGTACCACACCGGCACGGGCGGCTCGGCGTCCCTCAGCGAGTTGGGCGCCTCCTCCAGGCCCCTCGAGGCGTCCTCGCCGGTCGGCCGCATCAAATACTCCACATTCTCCGGCTGCGCGGCCCTCGGGTGCCACGGCCGGCTGTACCGGAGCGGGAGCCGGCCGGTGGCCGCCCCGTGCCACACCTCCGCAAGGCGGCCAATGTCTTCAAGGGTGCCCCCCTCCTCGCCGGGGTCGACCCGCCCCGCCCTGGCCGCTATCGCGGCGCGGGCCCGTTCCAGTATCCCCGCTACGCGCGACCCGGGCGGGGACGAGCGGAACGCGGCGGCCCCTGCGTCGCCGGCAAGCCCGGCGTCCGCGTGGCGCACCATGGCGACGAGCACGGCGAGCAGCGCCCTGTCTCGCGAGCGCGGGGAGAATGGCGTGACCGTGTTCGGCTCTACGTTCTTGTGCAGCGTCGAGTGGTAGTACTCAAAGTCCTCATAGTGCGACAGGTCGCGCGGCTTGAGGTAGTTGAAGTTGGCTATCACCAGCCCCGGCGATGCGCGCCCGATCCTGCCCGTGGCCTGTATGTACTCGGAGTGGTTCTTCGGCTGGCCGTTGACGATCATGGCCCCGAGCCTCGGTATGTCGACGCCGACCGAGAGCATGTTCGTGCAGAGCAGGACGTCGACGGGGATCCGCCGCGTGCCGGCGCCCGCGGGGCCCCGCCGGCCGGCCCCCTCGACCGCGGCCTCGAGGTCCCGCAGTATGTCGGGTATGTCGCTCGAGTCGACGCGGCTCGTCAGCTCCTTCTTCTCGAGCAGGGCGTCCTTGTAGGTCGGCCCTCCGGCCCGCTCCCCGCCGCCGCCTTCAAAGTTGGAGTGTATCCTCTGGATGAGGCGCGGGACCGTGTCGTCGTACATCTTGTTGGCGCCGCCGAGGTCGCGCAGGGTGTTAAAGTAGGACACGAGGGTGTGGTACGGGTCGAGGTCGGCCGGCCCGAACTCGGCGCCCTCTTCGAGCGCGCGCACCTTGCGCAGGACGGCGGCCGACAGCCTGCCGAGCACGGTCGGGCCGCTTCGCGACGTGATGCACATTCCGACGTACGCCCTGCCGGGCCTTTCGGACGGGGATGCCGTTGTCGCAAAGAACGACTCGCCGTAGTCGAGGCCCTGCGGCGGGAACACCCTGCTGTCGTGCCGGTCGAAGACGGCGGCTATCTGGCCCGATGCCTTTTTGGCCGTTGCGGTCGAGGCCACGATCTTGGGGGGGCCCGCCCTGCCGCCGCTGCACAACGCGTCCACGGCCGTCTCGTATATGCCCGTCAGCGTGCCCAAGGGCCCCGATATCAAGTGCAGTTCGTCCTGTATGACGAGCTCGGGCGGGTCTAGGCCGTCGTGGTCGCCGAGTGGCAGGGTCTCGGCGTTTGCATGCGTGCCGCAGTCGGCGTCGAGGGCGTCGACCGTAAAGCCGTGCTTTTGGCAGTACTTGTCGACCCGCCCGAACAGGGCGCCGGCCCGCCACTTCCACGTGAGCTGTGCGAACTTGTCGACCGTTCCTATCACCATGGACGGGCACCGCCGGTGACGTCCTCGTCGACGACGAGGACGGGCAGGTTAGACTCCACGGCGCCCGGCCTGTCGGAAAATTCGCAGTACTTGCTGGGGCAGTACACGCGGCACTGCTCCGGCGTCCCGGACACGCGGTAGTCGCGCGCCGTTATGTCTTCGCCGCACCAGGGGCACGCGATGATCTGCACGGGGTTCTCGCCGCGGCGCGGGCGGCCCGCCCTTGCCTCGTCGATCGCATCCCTGGCCCTCTCGAGGGTGTTGGGCGTCGCGCCCGACCCGATCCACAGGCCGACAAGGAACGGCTCGTCGCCCCACTTGTCCACGCCGCGGCGGCGCACGAACTCGCAGGCGCACATGAGGGCGGCGGCCCGGTGGAACTGCTGCAGTGTAAGCAGGCGCAGGGTGTAGCGCATAATGACGGCCGTGCCGTAGCGGAGGTGGTTGGCGTCGTGGCGGCGCAAGCGGCGGTGGGCCAGGGTGAACGCGATCAGGCCCAGGTACGCCTCCGTCTTGCCCCCTCCGGTCGGAAACCACAGCAGGTCGGCCGTCGCGCGATCTTCCGAGCGGGGGTCGGTGATCGACTCGATGTTGAGCAGTATGAAGGCGAGCTGGAACATGTGCCACCTGCATTCGTACCTGGCCGGCTCGTAGGCGGGCGCGGAGCGGCTCGCCCTCTTGTCCTTGATCCACATGGAGTGGGACATTTGGAGGTACATGGCCCTGTTGGCGAATGAAAAGGCGTCCGCGGCGGCGGCGTCGGTCGATACGATCTCGATGCCGCGGCGGATGCGCAGCAGCGCGCGCCTGCACTCGGCGGCCTGCCGCCGGGCCGCCGCCTCGTGCCGCGCGGGAATCTGCCCGATGCGGGACTCTAGATCGGCTGATATCCAGGCCTCGTACGCGTCTGCAAGCGGCGAAAGCAGGGCGCCATAGTCGGCCGGCTTTGCCTCGTACAGGGCCCTCATGTCGAGGCATGCGGCGTCGGAGCGGCGGGGGCCTATGTGGGGGACGTCGTGCCGCGGCACAAAGGTCGTTTCGAGGGAGGATACGGCCCCGTGCTCGGCCGCTTCCTTTTCGTCCCAGTGGACAGCGCAGCAGTGGCCAACCGCAACGTGTATCCTGTCGCGGAACATCATTTCGAACAGGGCTAGGTCGGGATCGGAGGGGTCGTCGCCGTTGGCGCTGCTGGCGAATATGCGGGCCACTTCGCCTGCGGCTCCGGCCGGCGGAAGCAGCTCGATGCGCGGCTGGAAGGCGCACCGCGACACGCCGGGCGGCTTTGCCCCGAGATGCACGTTCGTGTTTACGACGAACACGCGCAGGGTGCGGGCAGATCCAAGCCCTCCCTTGACGGAATATCGGACCTCGAACTCGGGGCGATCCCGCAGTGGCACGGATCTTGAGCAGGGCCGATCCACGGGAATGTCGATGGCCTCCGAGTGCGGCACGCGCCGGAACTGCGTGGCCTTCGAGTCTTCGCCGGCCTTTTCTTCCGCGTACGTGCCGTACTCGATGCGCGCCCGCACCGCGTCCGCGCCCGGCGCCAGGGTGCAGGTCAGGCCGAACGACGACGGGTTGGCGCCGGTCGAGGGCATGCTGCCGGCGCCGGCGCCGGCGCCGGCGGCATCGCCGCCCTCGTCGCCGTCCCCCCCGGTGCCGGCGGCTCCGCTGCCGGCCTGCACGCCCGACCGCCCCTCGTTGGCCTCTTCGTCGGGGGGCACGTGGCGCGGGAACAGTATGCCCGACAGGTATCCGCGCAGGGGGCTCTCGCTTGACGGCAGGACCTCTTCGGGGCCGCCGCGCGGTCCGACAATGTCGGCGCGCAGCTCTTCGATGAGCATGTCGCGCACCTGGAGGGCCCGTTGCGGGCTACCGCGGCCGGAACTCATCAGCACCCGCCCTCCATCCAGGCAGCTAACAACAGGGCCGGCCATGGCTGGCCCATTAAAAGCGTGCGGCGAAGGCGGCAGGCCTTCTGGTCGGAGCGGGTGGCGGCCGCTACGCTCCGCCCGGGGCTGCGCCGGGCTCCGCGGCTACCTGCAGCGTAATCCTGACGGACCCGGGGCCGCCCGATCCCCCCGCCGCGCCGTCCGCCCTTGCGGCAATGCGCGCCCCGCAGTCGATGAGCGGCGCAAGGTATCCGGCCACGTCGCGCTCCACGTGCCCGACGAGGCTCCCGTCCGCATAGACGGCTATCGCGTTCCTGTCGTACGCCCCGTCGTGGTCCCTCTCGAGATGCACGGGATCGCCGCTCGACAGGCGGGCCGCGGCGCCCGGCCCGCTCCCGTTCTCGACGCACCTGACGCTTGCGCCCATCCCGAGCACGCGGCCCAGGGAATGGCCGCCCCGGACCAGCGGGTTGGGCCCCGCGGCCCTTGACACTATCGCGGCCGCCTCTTCCGGGCCGCAGCCGTACCGCGCAAGGCGGCCGGCATCGAGGCCCGCAAGCCACCGCGCAAACGCCCGCACCGCCCGCTCCCCCGCATAGTCCGCGGCGATGCGCATTGCGCTCCGCCTCGTGGCCGCGCCGAGCCGCACGGCCCAGGCCGCCTCGGGGCTCGGGACGCCGTGCCTCACCATCTCCGGGGCGCAGCGGGCGGCGAGCGGCACGCCGGCGCCCTCGATGCCCAGCTCGGCCGCGGCGATCCGCACAAACGCAGACACCCCCTGCGGCGCGCGGCCGCCGAGAAACCCGACAAGCCGCGCCGCGCCCTCCCTGCCGCCCGGCGGCGCGGCGCCGAGGATGGCCTGCACCGCCTCGCCCGCAACCCACCCGCGGACCAGGGCGTCCCTGTCGCCGCCGTACGCCGGCACCGCGGGCATTTCCGGCAGCCCCTCTACTGCGCCGAGCGCCATGATGGCGAGGCTCGCCGCATCCTCGCCGCTCCTTGCGGCGGGCACGAGCCGCTCCACCTCTTCCCTGTTGGCCCGCACGTACTCGCTTACCGCTAGGCAGCTGTGGGATCCCAGCCCCGTGCCGGCGTACACGGAAAGGCGGCGGCCGAGCCCCGCCGCCCGCCTCGCCGCGCCGCGGAACCGGTCGAGTGCGATCCCCATTTTGTCGGCCGAGCCCTCGCCGGCGCGCATCTGAACTGCCGCAAGTGTCCCGGAAAGCAGCCGCCCGGCCGCATCCTCGCACCCGGCCTGGGAGGACTCCCCGGCCAGCGAGCCGAGCACGTCCGGGTCGACCATGTCCTCCAGGTCCTCGCCGCTCATCCTCCCGGCGGCCAGATCGTCGAGCAGCGCGTGCATGTGGCTGCGGACGCCGCCGCGCCCGCGCTCCCTGCCGTACCGCTCGTAGTCGCGCCGGTCAGCGGCCGATGCGGCAATGTGCACCACCAGCCCCTCGGTCTCGCTCCCCTCCCTGCCCGCCAGGCCGGCCAGGCTCCAGTACTCGCCGGCGGGCATGGGCGCCGGCCGGCCGGCGGGCCCGTCGCGGCGGCGGGACGAGTGGACGACGACGGTCCTCGCAGGCATGCCGGCCCCACGCGGCAGCGCGCCGGCGGCGGCCATTACGCGGTAGGCGCCGGCCCTTGCGTCGTCCTCGATCGCCCTCTTGACCGCGTCCGGAACGCCCTCGTCGTAGACGGCGATTCCGCGCGCAAGGAGCCGGGTCACCTCGTGGTCGTCGCCGAGCCACTCGGATGCGGCCGCCTGCGACCTTGGGCGTGCCGCGGGATCGGCCAAAAAGTGGCGCGGGACGCCCTCGCCGGATAGCCGCGCCAGGGTGATCCTCCGATCCAGCCTGCGGCATATCGGCACGGCGGACCCCTTTTCGGCCCCGTACACCAGCACCGGCCCCGCCTCCGAGTGCCTGAACGCAATCTCCGCCGCGCCGTCGTCCCTGTTGGACGAGGGGAACCGCTCCCTGGCGGCGCGGCCCGTCGCCTCGTCGACGTACTCGTACGTCCTGCGGCCTGCGGCCCCCTCCACGGTGCGGCCCGACAGCGGATCGCCCTCGAGATCGTCGAACACGAGCACGGCGCCGGCGCCGGCCTGGGCCTGCCACTCGAACCGGGCGCGCCGCCGGATCACGGGGCTCCACCCCGACGTGACTACGCCGAAGCGCCTCCCGCCCCCGCCCCCGTTCCCATCCCTTCCGCAGAGCCACTGTGAAAACTCGCCGATCGACTCGTCGGAGATCGCCTCCGACAGCACGATCAGGCGCGAGTCGGGAAACTGCGCGGCCAGGCGCGTCAGCAGCAGCTCCGCCTTGAGGCCGCGCATGCCGTCGCCGACGGCGTCGCCGGCGCCGTCGAACAGGAACAGGGGGGCCATGCCGAGCTGCCCGGGGCTGGTCCTGGTCAGCATGTCCAGATTTTCGGGCGTGACGACCAGTATGTCGGAGGCATCCACGGCGTAGTCGTCGAACGGGTCGCCGGCGCCGCAGCACCCGTCCATTCCGGACACGGCGTATCCCAGGTCGGCGAATACGCCGGACAGGTAGGCGGCGACCTCGCCGGCCTGCGCGCGGTGCGGTACGACGTAGACGCACTTTGCGGCCCCGCCGCTGGCCGCCGTCAGGGCGTCCAGGATGGACATTTCGGCGATCCTTGCCCTGCCGGGTCCGGCGGGCGTCCGGACGATCAGCGAGCGGTTCGGGTCGAGCAGGCCCCCCTCGACGGCCGCCCTCTGGGGCGGCCACGCCTCCGGGGCGGGCAGGTCTCGGCCGGCCGCGGCCGGCCGCGGCCCCCTTGCGAGCAGCATTGCGTACCGCGCCCATGCAAAGCCGTGCTTTTTTTCGCTGGCCAGGACCGACCACATGGACCTTTGGGCCATGGGGCCCGACACGCTGCGCACGCTGTGCATCAGCAAAAACTCTTCGTCGAGGCCCAGTTCGGCGAACAGGCGCTCGGCCGTCTCCAAGCCGCCCCTGGCCTCGTCTAGCATGGCCTGCGAGCCGGACAGAAGGTACCCGCCGAGCGACAGCACGGCCTTTGCCGCGACGGCCATGCCGAGCGCATGCGGCAGGTCCTCGGCGACCTCGTAGTCGGGCTCCCTTGTGAGCGGAAGGCAGTCGCGGCGGAGCCTTGCAAACTGCCGCTGCAAAAGCGCGCTTACAATCCGCGAGAGTGCGGGCGCGCCGGCGCCGTGCCGCCTGTCAAAGCGGCGCGCCAGGCATGCCGCGTTCGCCTGGCATCCCGCCAGATCGTACAGCGAGGCGGCGTGCAGCAGGGTGTTGCCGCTCGAGCGGGGCCCGTCCAGCTCTGCAATGCACTCCAACAGCCGGGCAAGCCGCAGCGCATGGCCGCTGGGGGCCGCCGGCGCCGCCGGCGCCGCCGCTGGCGGCGCGGCCCCGGTGCCGGAGTAGTCGTCGATGGACAGTAATTCGGTCAGGTACAGCAGGACAGAGGCATGCCGCCGGAGCACCTCGCCGATGTCCCGGGCCCCGGCCCCCGCCGCGTGCTCGGGAACCGACATTTCGCGTAGCGCGGCCGAGGCCGAGACGCGGGACACGCTGCTGACAAACTCGCCGTCCCCCCATTTGAGCTCGATCTGTTCGCGCATGAACGCGGACATCCCCTCGTCCAGCAACCTAGCCCGCCACCGCAGTCCGAAACGACCCGTAGGCCAGGCCGTCGAGCCCGCCGATCTTGGCCATGTCCACTCCCATGTCGAGCCTTTTCATGGCCTGCTCATGCTCCAGCGCGTCGAGGCGGCACCCCGACCAGCCTGACCGCTCGGCGGCCGCCCCGATGCGGAAGTGCGCCGCCGCCTCCCTCACCACGAGCCGCCCGCTCACGCTTCGGCAACCGCAGGCGCCAAAATATCACTTTTTCGGGCGAGGGGGAGGCGCCCGGCGCGGGGCGGCGCGGAGGCCGAGCAAGCGCCGGCGGGCGGGCGCGGAGGCGCGGGGGCGCGCCCCCCTGCCGCCCCCCGCCTAGCGCCGCAGCAGCGGCGCGGGGAAACGGATCAGGCAGGGCGGCCCGCCCCGGGGCGCAAACACGGATATTCCGGCCGGGCCGGGCCGGGCCGTGGACGCGGACACGATCAAGCATTTGATGCACATGCAGGATGCGATCGCCACCGGCAGGTCCAACCGCCACTTCCGGATCGACAAGAGGCACGGCTTGGCGATCCGCAAGTCCAACATGGAGGGCGGCGCGGCGGCCGACGTGATATGGTCGCGCGGGGAGTGCTGCACGGGCGACGCGGCGTGGGACTACATGGAAATGCTCGACCTGGGGAGCGGCTCCAAAGTCGTCGCCGAGTTCGAGCGCGTGTGGCCCGGCTACGGCGAGGCAGTCCGCAACCGCAAGCGCAGCATCGCCGAGCTTGCCGCCCACTACATAGGCCCCGGCATAAGGCAGATCGTCGTGCTCGGCGCGGGGCTCGACGCGCTGCCGATCGAGATCGCCGAGCACAGCGGGTACGCCGTGTCGTCGTACGAGGTGGACGCCGCGACAATGCCCTACAAGCGCCTCGTCATGGACAAGATGAGGGACAGGTCCGCGGCCGGCTGCGTGCGGTGCATTACGGCCAACCTGTCCTCGATGACCGCCCGCCGCCTGGGGACGGCGCTCCGGAAGGAGGGATGGGACGGCGGCCGCCCGTCGCTCGTCGTGGCGGAGGGCGTCACGCAGTACCTGCCAAAGTCAAAGCTCGGCGCCCTGCTCTCCGCGTTCCGCACCCCCGGCAGGTCGTCGCGGATCGTAATGGAGTACGTCCGCAACGCCGCGTCGATCCCGCGGGACTGGGCCCCCATACCGGAGGCGGTATTCGGATGGCACGGCCGCATGATAGGCGTCGACAGCCTGTCGAGGTACTCGGACGCGCAGGCGCTCGACTTTGCCGCCGGCGGGACGGGGCGGGGCGGCAAGGCCGGCGTGGCCGCTGCCGCGGCCGCCGGCATGAGCATCGTCGACCCCGCGATGATGGAAAAGGCGCGGACGGGGGCCAACGCCGTCTTTCCGGACGGCGGCAGCGGGTGGTCTGGCATCTGCCACGGCCCGATCTAGCGGCGGCGGGCATCCCGCCAGCCCCGCCGGCCCGCCGGCGCGTCACATCCGCACCGGCACGCCCGCGTCCCGCAGGAACCGCTTGACGGCCGGTATGCCGTGCGAGTCGTAGTGGAATATGGACGCGGCAAGGGCCGCGTCGGCGCCGTCCGCCCCCGAGAGGACCTCGGCCATGTGCTCGGGGCGGCCGCACCCGCCGGACGCGACGACGGGGATGCCGACCGAGCGGGACACGGCCGCCGTAAGGTCAAGGTCGTACCCGTCCTTTGTGCCGTCCCGGTCGATGCTAGTGAGCAGTATCTCGCCGGCGCCCATCTCCTGCGCGCGCCCGGCCCAGGCGACGGCGTCGATGCCCGCCGGCCTCTTGCCGCCGTACACGTGCACCTCGAACCAGAACGGGCGGCCGTCGGCGTCGCGGAGCACGCGGACGGGCCCCTCAATGCCGCCCTCGCCCCCGCCTCCCTCGCCCCCGCCCCCGTCGCGGCCCGCCCCATCTCCCAGGCCGTAGTTGCGCTTTGCGTCTATCGCGACGACGACGCACTGCCTGCCGAACAGGTCCATCAAACCGGTGAGAACGGACGGGTCGCGGACGGCGCCGGTGTTGATCGCCACCTTGTCGGCGCCGGCCAGCAGTATGTCGCGCGCGTGCCGCAGCCCGCCGATGCCGCCGCCGACCGTAAACGGTATGTCGAGCACGCGCGCTACGTCGCTTACGAGCCCCTTTGTCGTCTCGCGCCGCTCCTCGGACGCCGTAATGTCGAGGAATACGAGCTCGTCGGCGCCCTGCCCGCCGTACCGCGCGGCGAGCTCGACGGGGTCGCCGGCGTCGCGCGTCGAGGCGAACCGCATGCCCTTTACGACGCGGCCGCCGGCCACGTCCAGGCACGGGACGACCCGCCTTGTCAGCGGCATGCCTCTCTCTTGGCCTCCCGTATGGACACGCGCCCCTCGTACAGGGCCTTGCCGAGTATGACGCCGGCCGCGCCGGCCTCTTTGACGCGCCCGACGTCGGCGGCCGACGAGATGCCGCCGCTCGCGATCACGGCCGTATTCGGCTCGGCGCACGCCCGCCGCAGCCAGTCCAGGTCGGGCCCCCCCATCGTCCCGTCCCTGCCGACGTCGGTGAGCAAAAACTCGCGCGCGCCCTCGGCGGCGAGCGTGCGCATGCCGTCGAGCAGCGGCACGCCCGTGTCGCTCTGCCACCCCCTCACCATAATGCTGCCGCCCGAGTGGTCCACGGAGACGACGATCCGGCGCGGGCCGTGCCGCGCGAGGAGGGACAGGAGCGCGGGGCGGTCGGCGAACGCTAGCGTGCCGACTACGGTGCGGCTGCCGTCGATCGAGTCGAGCAGGGACGAGACGGCGCGCTGCGTGCGCAGGCCGCCGGCGATCTCGACGGGGATGGCCGCAAGGCGGCACATGTCCCGCACGAGCGGCAGGTTAGAGCCCGAGCCGAGGGTGGCATCGAGGTCGACGATGTGCAGCATGTCGGCCCCGTCGTCCTCCCACCGCCGCATGACGGCGACGGGGTCGTCGCCGTACACGGTCTTGTCGGCGGGGTTGCCGCGCAGGAGCCTGACGACCTTGCCCCCCATCAGGTCGATGGCAGGTATGACCCTCAACGCGCGCACGCCCCCAGAAAGTTTGCGAGCATGAGGCGGCCGGCGGGGCCCGACTTTTCGGGGTGGAACTGCGTCCCCGTGATCGAGCCGGACTCGACCACGGCCGGCACCCGCACGCCGTAGTCGGCCTCGGCGGCGACCGCATCGGCGTCGCCCGGCCTTGCCATGTACGAGTGCACAAAGTAGGCCCACACGGGGCCGCCGCCCTTTCCGACCCCCTCGAGCAGGGCCGAGGGGCGGCGCTCTTCGAGGTTGTTCCATCCCATGTGGGGCACCTTCATCGACACAGGCAGCCCGACGACCTCGCCGTCGAGCAGGCCGAGCCCCCTCTCGGTGCCCTCGGCGCTGCGCTCAAAGAACGCCTCCATGCCGAGGCATATGCCGAGGACGGGCAGTGCCCCGCCGGACGCGTCGCTCAGCACCTCCTCTGGGAGGCCCGCGCGCAGGGCCCGCACGGACGGGTCAAAGCTCCCCACGCCGGGCAGGACCAGCCCCGAGTACGGGTGGGACGCGCCGAGCGACCCGACTATATCGACGTCGGCGCCGGCGCGCTCGAGGGCGGCCCGTATGCTGAATATGTTGCCGGCCCCGTAGTCGAATACGGCTATGCGGGCCATCTTACATGCTGCCCTTTGTGCTCGGCGCGCCGGCGCGCCGCGGGTCCCTCGAGGCGGCGGCCCGCAGGGCGACGGCGAGCGACTTTACGGCCGCCTCGGCCTTGTGGTGGTCGTTCTCGCCGTACCGGACCGACAGGTGGACGCAGCAGTCGAGGTTCTCGAGGAGCGAGCGGAAAAAGTGGCCGAGGTCCTCGCGCGCGACGCCCTCGATGCGCTCGCGGCCGAGCGGCACGTCGATCGTGCAGTGCCGCCTCCTTACTAGGTCGACCGAGGCGTCGGCGAGGGCCTCGTCGAGGGGGACGGACGCGTGGCCGAACCGCGCTATCCCCGAGCGGTCGCCGAGGGCCCCGTCGATGGCCGACGCGACCGCAATGGCCGTGTCCTCTACGAGGTGGTGCTCGATGCCGTCGATCGACCTTGCGGACACGTCTAGGTCGATCATCGAGTGCTTTGAGAGGGACGCGAGGAGGTGGTCGACGAACTTGACTCCGGTGCGGGCCGTGCAGGCGCCCGTCCCGTCGATGCCGGCGGCGACCTCGACGGACGTCTCGGCGGTGGTGCGCGTGCGGGAGGCGGCGCGGGGGCGGGGGGGCGCCGGCGCCTGGCCCGAGTCCAGCCCCATGCCGCCCGGAGTACACGGCCCAATTTATGGGTTGGACTGCGCCGCGAAACGGCCATTTGGTGTCGCGCCTGCAGGCCATAAAGGCCCGATCGAGGCCTACTGCACGTCCGCGCGCGGCCGGACGGGGCATCACCGCGCAACAGCGGCGGCGCGCCCTGTTCCGCCCAATGGGCTGCGGTGACGGGTTGACGCGGCCACGGGCGTCCCAGTCGATCAGCTCGTGCGCATCTATCTGTCTGCGGTATGCACTGGATACCCGCCGCTACGGTATATTAAGGGGGGCCAGCGCCCGCGCCGGTATGAGGGTGGTGGCCTTTGACTCGAAGCCGTTCAATCGAAGCCGTGCGGCAAGGCCGCAGGGCCCGATCGGAGCCGAAGTGTACACAGGGCACAGCACGCAGCTTGGCATGGGCGTTGTGATACCCGACGTAGAGGCGTTTACGGCCGAGTTTGTCTCCAAGTTTGACACGATCAAGGGCGAGTTTGGGATCGATACCATTCTGCCCTTTATGTCTACAAACGAACTGCTCAAGCACGGACGAAGGAAGGCCATAGCTTTTGCGGACAGACTTGTCACGTCTGTTCAGGATATGATCGAGGGCGTGCACTGTTGCTATGTTGCGCTTTCCCCAAAAAAGTACGAGACCGTCGAGGTAGGGGGTGCGCACAGCCCCGCAGAAGAGATTCAAACCAGATCGTTCATTGACAAGCTTGGCCCCATGTTCTCCTACCTTACAGCCCAGAGCTACGTCCACACAGTCGGAGATCTTCCAGAGGGCACGGACATTCGAATTGACTCGTTTACATCAAGGCAAACCCGGGCGTGGGACATTTTGGAAAAGCTAAAGCCCAAGGTGTACTGGAAGGGCGACGAGTGTGACGCCGCCATAGCCTGCGCCGACCTGCTCGCTTTCCTTACTGATGCAAAGCTGTACTCTGCATATTTAAAGCTTGAAGTAAACACCGTCAGAAAGGTGTGGGAGTCATACCCGTTTGATGTCACTGCCTCCGTCTACGGGCACGGCAACCTCTGGAGCTATGCATGGTATTCAAGCGATTCGATCAACATCCATCCCTACCTTGCAAGGCCGATCGTGTTTCTTTCGATCGACAATCTCGTCGATCCTGCACCGGGCGCCGCACCCGATGACATGAACGGCGAAGGTGGTGCGAGTTCCGGCTCGTCGCGCGCCGCAGCGGAGCGCATACCGTTTAACAAGGTCGTAAGGCAGTCCGATACGTACAATGCCGCCGTGCGCAAGGCGCTCGAGTTGTCAGGCTCGCTCAAGGTATTCAAGCTTGACGAAGACCTTCAGTCTGTCCGCGACAGGGACGTCTTCGTCTACATGGGGGAGAAGTCAAAGAGCGTGGGCAAGGCGCTCCAAGATGCAGTCGACATAACGGTCATGTCCGGGCTAGAACTAAGGCGATCAATAAAAGCAACAAATTAGTTACTTTGGACGATCGGTGATGCCGCCTGGAGAGGCGACACCCCCACAAGAAGCAAGGCTCAGTGGGGGGTATTAAAGGTATCGAGGGATTATAACGGAGAATGTGCGCGTTCAGGCACGGTCTGTGCCTAGCCACACAGGCCCATGCAGTGTGCTAGAGCCGTGGTGTGCAAAGGGCCGGCATCAGTCAGTGACCGATCGCATTGGCACCCCCTAGACGGTGGCATTGCTGGCAAAAAATTAGCAGCAATGATCAAGGGGGTGCCTTACGCCCGGCCGCACGCTACGGCAGGTGCGGCGGCCAAGGGCGCCGTGCGCCCAGTCAGATGGCCCAGAAGACGGCGGGCGGCCAATGCGCTGCGCCGCGGCGGCGGCCCTATGCGTCGGCGCCAGAGGCCGCCTCAAGCGCGCCCGGCAGGAGCAGCATCGAGTCGAGGACGGCATCGGCTCCGGCGGCGTCGAACATTTCCAGGCGCCGGCGCGGGCTCGCCGAGGCGCCTACAATGCCGCAGAACGCGACCTCGATTCCTTCGCCGGCGCCGGCCCTCTGGGCCATGAGCAGGTCCTCGTACGAGTCGCCGACGTACAGGCAGCGGCTGCCGCCCATGGCCCCTACCGAGCGGAGGAGCGGCTCCGGGCTGGGCTTTGCCATTTCGCGCGGCTCGTCCTCGAGAAAGAGCGACGAGCTCACGTCGACCATGTCGAGGAGCGGGCCGAGCGTGTGCCGCGCCGGCGCAATTCCCCGCCCCGTCACGAGCGAGACGCGCCCGGAAAAGCGGGCGCGCAGGGCTTCGAGCGCGCCGGCCGTGGCAATGACGCGGTCGCGCTCGATGAGCCCCTCGCCCGAGAACGGCGAGGGCGCGCCGGTCAGCTTTTCGTACAGGCGGGGGCCGTAGAAGAGCTGGTCGAACATGTCGCGGACGGGGCAGGGCCGGCCTGGCTCGGGCGGGTACGGGCCGAGGGCCCGGCGGGCGGCCCGCACGCCCGGCGCTACGCGCGACAGGTGGCGCTCGACGGACGCGACGCCGCGGTCGTCGGCGCGCGCGGCGACCTCAAGGACGTACGCGGACGCGTCGCCGGCGCCGCTCCGGCGCGCCGCCGCGGCGGACAGCGCGATTGCGTACGCGACGTCGACCTCGTCGTTGAACCCGCCGGTGGCCTTGAAGGCGTCGATCATGGCGGCCGTGGCGGCCGGCGGCGAGTCCACGCCGGCGAGCCGCTCGAGCGCGTGGCGGACGGTCTGGCGTATCGCCGCGTCGTACGACTCGGAGACGTCGACGAGCACGCCGTCGCAGTCGAGCGCAAGGCAGTCGGCCGCGGCCAGGCGGGCCGCCGCGCCGCCCGCAAGGTGCGCGCCGGGGCCGGCGGGGCGCAGGCGGCGCAGGGGGGCCGTCCCCGGTCACCCCAGCAGGTCCCTGACGGCGAGCAGGAACCTCGAGTTCATCTCCCTCGTGCCGATAGTGACGCGCAGGCACCCCTCGCGCCCGCCGATGCGGCCCAGGCGCCGCACGGAGATGCCCTGCTCGGCGAGCGCGGCGTGCACCCGGCGGTGGGCCCCGCCTGCGTCGAACAGGACAAAGTTGGCCTTTGAGTCGAACACCTCGAACGCGCCGTGCGAGCGCAGCTCGCGCGCGACGCGCGCGCGCTCGCGGCGCACGAGGTCGGCGACCGAGCGGGCCTGGGCCGACTGGCGCAGCGCCTCGATGCCCGCCTCGACTGACAGCGAGGCGACGGGGTACGGGTACCCCACCGCGCGGTTGTACGCCTCGGCGAGGCGGCCGCCGGCGGCAAAGTACCCGAGGCGCAGCCCCGCGAGCCCGAACGACTTTGAGAACGTGCGGACGACGACGAGGTTGTCGATCCTTCGGGTCCACCGCACCGCCGTATAGTCGGCGAACTCGGCGTACGCCTCGTCTATTACGACCAGGCCGTCGAACGAGGACGCCGCATCCTCGAGGTCGGCGCGCGCCAGCTGGAACCCGGTCGGGTTGTTGGGCATGTCCAGGTACAGCATGCCGGGCGCGCCGCGCGGGCCCCGCCCGAAGGCGCGGCAGGCGGCGCGCAGCGCGCCGGCGTCGAGCGTCATGTCGTCCGAGTAGGGGACGGCCGTGACGGGGACCGAGTACAGGCGGCAGCGGTCCTCGAAAAAGCCGAACGTCGGCGAGGTCGTGAGGACGCCGGCGCCGCTGCCGGCGACGAACGCCGAGAGTATCTGGTCGAGCACCTGGTCCGAGCCGCTGCCGATGCCGACCGACGAGGCCGGCACGCGCAGGTGCCGCGCGATCGCCGCCGCAAGGCGCTCGGCGCCCCCGAGGGGGTACTCGCGCACGTCGGCGCTCTTTCGGGCGGCGCGGAGCAGGTCGGCCTGGAACTGCCGCGGCATGGCCATATTCTCGTTCGAGTCGAGCTTTAGGTAGCCGGCGGGGCGGGCGTCGGGCGCGGCCGCGCCGCGGGACGCCGGAGGGGCCGGCGGCTTTTCATAGCCGGGAACGGCGGCGTACCTGGCGGCAAGCCGGGCGAGGGCGGCTCGGCCGCCTTTTCTCCCTTTGCCGCCCCCCGCCGCCCGGCGCGGCCGCGCCGGTCCGCTAGCCGGAGCCACCGCCAAGCCTCTCCATGACGGCCGCGTGGTGGGCGGGCAGCCCCTCCGCCGCGGCAAGGGCCCCGACGTGGCCCGACACGCCCTCCAGCTCGCGCCGCGTCGAGCGCAGGACGGTCGCGAGCCGGACAAAGTCGAGCGCGGAGAGCGGGCCGCGCGCGCGGGCCGTCCCGCCCGTCGGCAGCACGTGGTTCGAGCCGAGCACATAGTCGCTCGCCGACGACGGCGAGTCCGGGCCGGCGAGCACCAGGCCGGCTGGGGGAGCCGACGCGGGCGGCGGGGGCGCGCGGCGGCCGGCGGCGGCGGCGGCGGCCCCGCCGACCATGATCTCCAGGTGCTCGGGGGCGATCATCCGGCACAGGTCGAGCGCATCGGCGGCGCTGTCGCACACGGCAATGAACCCGTGCGCCGACAGGGCCGCGCGCGCGGTCCGGCCGCGCGGCGCGGCGGCGACCATTTCGGAGAGCGCCGCTGCGACCTCGCGCGCCTTGCGGGCCGAGTCCGTGGCCGCAAAGCAGAACGCGTCGGCGCTGTGCTCGGCCTGCGAGGCCAGGTCGGCTGCGACCAAACGCGCATCGGCCGACGAGTCGGCCGCGATGCCGAGCTCGGTCGGCCCCGCGACCATGTCGATCTGGGTGTGGGCCGACACGATCGACTTTGCCATGGTGACGAACCGGCCGCCGGGGCCCGTTATCTTGTCGACGCGCGGGATCGACCCGGTGCCGAGGGCCAGGGCGGCGACGGCCTGCGCCCCGCCCATGCGGTACACCTCGGTAGCCCCGCACATGTCGGCGGCGGCGAGCGTGAGCGGGTCGATCGAGCCGTCCGGGGCGGGCGGCGTGGCCACTGCAATGCGCCGGACGCCGGCGGCCCTGGCCGGCACGACCTGCATGACGGCCGAGCTCGGGTAGCGGGCGAGCCCGCCGGGCACGTAGCAGCCGACGCTGGCGATCGGCACCATCCTCCGCTCGATCACGGTGCCCGCCGGCGTCCTGGTGACCGCCCTGCCCGACGCGAACGCGGACAGGACGGCGCGCTCGGACGCGAGCAGGCGGCGGCGCGCGGCGGCGACCGCCCTGAGCGCCCTTGGCGCGGCGTCGCGGCGGGCGCGCTCGATCTCGGCGCGCGGCACCCGCACGGGCCGCCTGTGCCGCGAAAAGCGCGCCTCGTGCTCGGCTACCGCGGCATCGCCGCGCTCGCGCACGTCGCGTATGATGCGCTCGACGGCCCGGCGGTCGCGCTCGGGCGGGGGCGGGGGGCGGGCCGAGGCGGCGAACCTTGCCGCCGCGGCGCCGCGGCGGACGCGCACGATGCGGATCGCGGCGGGGGCGGGGGCGGAGGGGGCGGCGCGCCTACTTTTCCTCGTCGCGCTTTACCTCCTCGAGCTCTAGTATCTGGCGCGGCTCGTGGACGACGAGCCCCTGCGCCGTGCGGCGCAGCTTTGGTATGAGCTTGTGGTAGTCGGACTTTAGGATGACGGTGTTGACGCCGTACCACTCGCCGGCGCCGTCGTCGCCGGCGAGCCGGCTGACCGTCGGGCGCTTGAGCGACGGGATGTCCCGGAGCAGCGCCTTGAGCCGGCCGCCCTCCACGTTGAGGTACAGGTGCAGGTACTTTTGGCCCTGGACGGCGCCGCGCATGAGGGTCACGATGTCGAATATCTTGCCGCGCTTTGCGGGGTCCTCGAGGGACCGGCGGTTGGCGACGAGGTGCGCCGTCGACTCGGTGACGGTGTCTGCTATCTTTAGCTTGTTCTGGCGCAGCGTCGTGCCGGTCTCGGTCACGTCGATGATCGCGTCGACGTCGTCGGGCGGCTTGGCCTCGGTCGCGCCGAACGACAGGTGTATCTGGACGGACTTGTTCGAGCCCGTGCGGAGCCACGGCGTGACGATCAGCGGCTTTTTCGCGCCGTGCAGCCTCTTGTACGACGGCAGCCCGGCGACGAACGCCGACGCCGTCGTCAGGTACTCGGACGAGATGCGCAGCGTCCTCTTTTTGCGGGCATAGTCGGCGACCATCGCGTCCATGTCGCGGTAGCGGTAGCGGTCGGGAAACGCCACGACGAGCCTTATCCGGCCGTACTCGAGGTCGAGCAGCGGCTCGACGTCGGCCTTTGCCTCGGCGACCCAGTCCCTGCCGGTAATCCCGACGTCGTACAGGCCCTCGGCGACCAGGGTCGGTATCTCCTGCGGGCGCAGCATCTTGACGGCAATGCTGCGGTCGTCGAGGAAGACGCGGTACGTGCGGCTCTTGCGGGTGACCCTCGTCCACGACCTCTCCAGTATGCGGAACGTCGCGTCCTCCAGGCTCCCCTTTGGAATGGCAAACTTTACCTGCATGGCGGCCCCGCTAGGCGGGGCCATATAATAGGGCCCCGCAGGGGCCGGCGCGAAGCGGGCGAAGGGCGGGCGCGGGCGGGCCTCCCGCGCGCGGGGCCGGGGCGGGCGGGCCGGCCGCCGGCGGTCACCGGGCCATGCAGGCGCGCAGTATCTTGGCGGCCCCCTTTTTGTCCAGGTGCCTGTTGAAGTGCGAGCATCCCTCCCACTGCGTGCAGCGCGGGCACCCCTCGACGTAGCGGCACGGGCACTGCTTGACGAGGACGGAGGCGCGCTTGATGATCGCCTTTTGGCGGTCAAATATGGCCTTTGAGAACCCGTTGCCGCCGTTCATCGAGTTGTCGTAGAGCATGACAATGCCCTGCACGGGGTCGATCATACCCGCAATGTCGCCGGGGCTCGCGCCGGTGATCATGGTCGCGGCGTGGGCAAGGAGGTGCTTTGCCCCGTGCACGGCGGCGTCGTCGTCGCCCAGCGTGTCCACTATGGACAGGTCGGCGGCGAGCGGCACCCTCTCGCCGCGCAGGGAGCGGTCGGGCGCCTTGGGCGCCCCGTCCGCCCCGTCCGCCCCGTTGCCGCCGCTGCTGCCGCCGCCGCCGTTGCTGTCCTCCGGTCTCGGCTCGGCGATGCGGAACGCCGCGCCAGTCGTCGCGTAGTCGAACTTTAGCTTTGCTCGCGCCTCGTGCATGACGGCCTTGTCCATTGCCGCAAAGCGGCTCTTTTCATAGTACCCCGATATCGTGTGGTACACGCGGACGCGGCCGTACGCGGACGGGGCGCTGCCGCGGCTCGTCCGCGACTCGATCAGCCTCTCCATGCGGGCGCTCTTGTACACGACCGGCGTCGTCACGTTCTTGACGTTCACGCGGCGCAGCACCGCGGACGGGTACGGGCCCTTGTTGAGGGAGACGGAGCGGTACGTGCGGCGGTCGTGAAAGTACAGCGCGCCAGGGTGCAGCCAGTAGTAGGCCAACGGTATCTCGACGCTCCCTATGCGCGTGCGGCGCCCGCCGCCGGTCGCGTCGTACAGCGTGACGGACGAGCCGATGTCGCGGATGCTGTAGTCCTTTACGGCCTCCCACCCCTGCTCGGTGCACCTGTACGAGCCGTCTCCGCCGGCCTCGAGCAGGCCGTCGCGCGCTAGCGCCTTGGCCGTGCCCTTGTGGCCCGCCGGGACCTCGCCCGGCTCGATCGGCCTGTCGAGCGTCATCAGGACGAGCTGCCTCTCGTCGACCGTCGGGTTTTCCAAGCCCGGCGCGTGGCCCTCGCCGTCGGCAAGGTACTCTTTGGGGTGGTGCGCATAGTAGCCGGGTATGGCGCCGAGCTCGTCGAGGACCATGACGGCGTTCGACGCCTGCCCCTTCCGGCCGGCCCTGCCGATGCGCTGCAGGAGGCGCGGGTGCGGCGCGTACGACGAGACGACGGCGTCGAGCTTGCCGAGGTTGATGCCGACCTCTAGCGTCGGCGTGCACGCGACGGCGCGTATCTCGCCCGAGCGTAGCCCCGACTCGATGATGCCGCGCCGCTCGTCGGTTATGCCCGAGCGGTGCACGTGTATCTCGAGGCTCTTGTCGCTGCCGTCTATCCCGATCACCTCGGCCTCCTTGCGGGACCTTGCAAACGCGAGGGTCTGCCGCGAGTCGAGGGCGAACATGCGCGTGAGGTCCGTCATGATCTTGCGCTCGGACTCCGTGCGGACGAGCTGGAGCGTCATCGGGCCCCTGTTGCCGGACCCCGCGACCTGCTCTACGTCGGCCGAGAACAGGCGGCTGCAAAAGGCGACGGGGTCGTCGATCGTCGCCGACGACGCGACGAGCTGCACGCCGGGGTTGAGCCGGGCAATGCGCCGGATAATCCACGCCACGTTGGCCCCAAAGAACCCCGTGTACTGGTGCGCCTCGTCGACGACGATGAAGCGCAGCGAGCGGATCATGCTGCAGAACTGCGCCGACGCCGGCGACCTCTCGGAGCGGGCCAGGTGGTACGAGACAAAGTCAAAGTTGGTCGCGAGTATGTCGGGGGGGTCGGCCAGCAGGGCCGCGCGGTACCCCGGGTCCCTCTTGCTGCCGTCGAGCTGCTTTGCCGAGACGCCGCACGACTCGGCGATCCCCCCAATGTTGGCTATCTGGTCCGCCGCGAGTGCCTTTGTTGGGTACAGGAAGAGGGCCGAGACGGCCTTTTTTCGGCGGCTGCCGCGCCGCAGTATCTCGTCCATGACGGGTATGAGGAACGCCATGGTCTTGCCCGACGCCGTCGACGCCGTGACGACCACGTTGGCGCCTGCGCGTATCTTTGAGATGGCGTCGGCCTGGAACTCGTAGAGGTGGTCGATCGTGCCGCCGATGGCGTCGCGCAGGCGGCGGCTCGAGACGAGCTCGCTGAGCGGCTCGGCCGCGTAGCGGGGCGCCTCGGCGGGGAAGGTGTGCTCGTACACGATCTCGCAGTCCTTTCGGTTGCGCACGTGCTCGGCGTACTCGGAGGCGGTGCGGGAGGGGGCAGCCGGCGGGGGCGGGGGCGGTCCGGCGGGGGGGCCGCCGGCGGGGGCGGGGGCGGCCGGGCCGGATCCCGCGTCTGGGGCGGGCTGGGCGGCGGGGGCGGCCGGGCCGGATCCCGCGTCTGGGGCGGGCTGGGCGGCGGGGGCGGCCGGGCCGCGGCGTCGGACGGGGCGGCGCTTTGCAACCGGCCTTTTCACCCGGCGCACGGGCGGGGCCCACGCGCGGGCCGTCTGCGATGTGGACACCTTGTACTTGCAGACGCTGCACAGCTTTGTCTCGATGCCGTTGACAAGCTGCTCGTACAGGCGGCCGCTGCACTTTGGGCACACCTTGGACCGCTCAGAGTACGACATGGCGGCGGCGCGCCGCCTGCGCCTCGTATTATTCTTGCGGGGCGGCGCGCGGCGTGGGCGCTTGCGGCGACGGAGAAGGGCGCACGGCGTCTCAACATGGCCACCCTCACACTAACGGCGCCGCTAGGACCAGTTTGCGCTAGTCACTCGTACTGTTGCACCTACATACGACGAACATGTGTAAATGGTGCCAGCGGCTTGGCGGTCTTGCCTGTCGCGCAAGAGGCCGTCAAGCGCACTGTGGAAGATATCCTGCCGCATTCGAGCGCGCATACCTGCCAAGCCCGAGATAGCATGACACGTCGTCAAGCGGCCACGGCACAGGGCGGCAACAGTAATGATAATCCAATAAAAAAATGAAAAAGGGCAGGGTTTGCCCAGGGTGTTGTTAGGCTAGCAACGTGGTGTCCCGCCGGTTCTGTCCCGTGCAGGGTATCCAGGCAGATCGCGGTACCTTGGATCGGTCCGGCTAGGGCAGGCTCGGCGGGGTGGGCGCTTGCGCCCTTTGGCAGGAGCCGCCGGGCAAGCGGACACATCGAGAGGCTGCGAAGCAGAGCGGTGTGGCTTATCCCACACGTAAAGCTGGTCGTCCGAACCATACGTATCGTCGGGATTGATGCACGCTACATCTTCGAGTGGGGCAACCGCGGCAAGATCAGAGTCGCGAGTGCACAAGGCGCACACACTGTGCTTTGCATGCGCTAGTATCCTGCTGTCGGGATCGTGGAGTTCGTCGTGGCGGCGTTCCATCTCGTCAGCGTCAATGCACATCTCTTGAGTCACGTCAGTAAAATCCACGGTCGCTCCAAACTCTTCATGTATGGCGCGGATTTGTTCGCGGGTGACGCCAGCCTTGAGGTACGCCTCGCTACAAGCAACGTTGGAGACGAGGACGGTGGCGCCCTTGAAGATGCCGAGGCGACGTATCTTGTTGCGGTAGAAGAACCGGCGCAGCTTGTTGAGAGGGTGCCAGCGTGCCTTGTCGAGATTGGGCCAGAACAGATCGAGGATGTGGCACGTGTCAAGTGCTATCCGTCGTCCTATCTTGATTCTATTGCTCATTACGCCGGCGCCCAAATACACCCTATATAAGACTACTTAGCCTCAATGTAAGGTTGAATACATCCAAAAAATTATGGTGTTACAAGTCAATTTTACTCCTACAGTGGTGTAAATCGTGATTTTTTGACTAAGTATGAATAGATGGTATATAAGGCCCCGCAAATTTAAAAGATGGTGGCCAAGCACCCAACCGTCACTGTAAGGGCTATAAGGGCGTGCGATCGGGGCAGGCCATGGACAAGCCGGACGCGTACAGGCCCATGGCGGCCGACGCCAAGAGGATGCAGGAGCTGGTCATCAAGGGGCGCTACCCCAACGCTAGCGCCTTCATCGACAGGGCCGTGAGCATACTCCTCGCATGGGAGAGCGAGCAGCCGCAGGACACGATCAGGATCATGCAGTCAATGATGCCGTTCACGCCGGAGCAGGAAGAATTCCTCAAGGAGAAGATGAAGGACGATGAGCGCAGGAAGGACTTTGGAGAGTCTGGGGGGGAAGAGGCCACCCGGCACGCAGTCCGGGGGATTTCCGACCTGGACCACAAGCGGGTAAGGGAGAGCCTAGACAAGGTCGCCGAGCGCATGAAGGAGTGGACGGCGCCCGAGCCGCCCGGCGCGCACGAGTACGACGGCTACCCCCTCCTGTTCAAGATGTACAGCAGGTTTCTGCCGGTTCGAATCACGATGGCGGTCCTTGCCAACATGCTGTACGAAAGCGGAGGGGACCACGTGAGGCTCGACAGCCTGCGCGGGGCGGCGTACGACATTGCCGAAGAGATAGGCGGGCATCTCGTCGACAATGAGAAGAAGAACGGCATTGGGCGCAACAAGAGGGTGTCGACAGGCCTGCCGACCAAGGCGGCCGACGACAGCCAGGCTGGAGTCGAAAAAAAGGCTCACAGGCAAAAGAGGTTCAAGGACCAGTACGTAGGGAGAGTGCGAAAAGACAGGGAGAAGGGGACGGGGTACGCCGACGGGGCGCCGGCCGCACTGGGGCTGTTGACCATGTTCGAAAAGGGCGGCAAGGTGGCGGTGACCCTTACCAATGCCGGCAGGAGGTTCTGTATGCTAGACAACCCCGTAGTGAGGGGCGAGTACGGGGGCGGCAAGGCGCTCGGGGCCGAAGAGGCCGCGTTCATACTGAACGAGCTGCTTCCGCGCCTGCCCCTAGAACATGCGTTCGCAAGCGCCGCCATCAAGGCGGCGGAAAAGGCCGGCCCGGAGGGGGTCACCACCCCCGAACTGGACAGGATATTCCTGAAGGAGGCCAAGGCGCTTGCCAGGAAAAACCCAGAGGCGGGCAGCAAGCTGGGCATCGATAGGCTGGACAAGAAAATGATGGACTCGCGCATAGTCGGCTGGCGCGTGGCGACCATGGGGAGGCTTGCCGAGCTCGGCGCCGTGGAATGGAGGGTCGGGAAGGACGGCGCGTCGGTGTTTTATCCCGTCAAGGGCGGGCAGGGGCTGTAAGACCGGCGGTAGCCTCAACCTGCCGCCGTTCGCATCCCCCACACGGCACAAGACAGCCAGGACAGGCGGCCTGGCAGTGGCCAGGCTGGCCGCATTGTAGTCGATTGCCGCACGGGCGGGGAGCCGCCAAGGCGGGCGGCCTGGCAGTGGCCAGGCTGGCCGCATTGTAGTCGATTGCCGCACGGGCGGGGAGCCGCCAAGGCGGGCGGCCTGGCAGTGGCCAGGCTGGCCGCATTGTAGTCGATTGCCGCACGGGCGGGGAGCCGCCAAGGCGGGCGGCCTGGCAGTGGCCAGGCTGGCCGCATTGTAGTCGATTGCCGCACGGGCGGGGAGCCGCCAAGGCGGGCGGCCTGGCAGTGGCCGCACAGGGGCCAAGGGCGACGCAGGGCCCGCGGAGCAAGGGGCGGCAGGAGGGGGCCGGGCGGCTCAAAAATCATTTAACGGCCCGCTCGCGCGCCGGCACATGGACAGGCGCTACATGAACAACAAAGAGATGTGTATATGCTGCTTCAAGCCACCGAGGGCCGGCGGCGACCTGGCCGTACACCACATCAGCTACTTTCCCGAGCTGTGCTGCTATGTCCATGACTGGTGCCACGAGGACATACACAGCACGCCCAGCAAGCACCCGTACCTCATACAGTACGAAGAGGGCGACAGCGTAAAGTTCTACGAAATGAGAATAATGAGCACCGAGTCGAGGGGCAGGGGCGGCAGGTACAGGAGGGGCGGCAAGAGGGGCGGCAGGAGAAGGGACAGGAGGCCCGACGACGAGGGGCCGGGCCGCTGGCGGGGCAGGAACGGCGGAAGGGAGAGGGACGGCGGAAGGGAGCAGCGCAGGCGCCGCATCTAGCCGGCCGCCGCCGCGGCGGCCAGCTGGCGGGCCCGCTCGGCCGAGACGCGGCCCTCGGAGACCATGGTCCTGGCGATCTCGTCGGCGTCGATGCCCGGGCCGCCGCAGGCGGCCGCCGCCGCCGCCGCGGCCAGGTTCCTTGCGTGCAGCCTCATGTGGCCGCGCTGTATTCCCTCGGTGCACAGGGCCCTCATGGCGCTATAGTTCTGCGCAAGGCCGGCCGACACTATGCAGCGCGCCAGGCCGGCCGCCGAGTCGGCCCCGAGCAGCCTCAGGCAGAGGCGGGCCGTCGGGTGCACGCCGGCCACGCCGCCGACCGTGCCGACCTGCATGGGCATCTCGAGGGCGCCGACCAGGTTGCCGTCCCCGTCCTTTGACCACTCGGACAGCGAGCTGTACGAGCCGCTGCGCGCGGCGTACGCGTGCGCCGCCGCCTCGATGGCCCGGACGTCCTGCCCGGTCGCGCAGGCCACGGCGGCGCACCCGTTCATTATCCCCTTGTTGTGCGTGACGGCCCTGTACATGTCGTCGCGCGCCAGCCTGTACGCAAGGATCATCGAGTCGACCGCGCCGGGGCCGCCGACGGCATCCGCGGCAAAGACGGCCGTCGCCCGCGCCGTCCGGATCGTCGAATAGTTCGACAGTATGCGGAGGAGCGCCCTGCCGCCCACGGCCCGCTCGACGATCGGCGCGACGGCCTCGCACATCGAGTTAGTCACGTTGGCCCCCATCGCGTCGCCGACGTCGACGTGGAGCTCCACCAAGAGCATTGGAGGGGCTTCGGCCCCGCCCTCCTCCGCCCCCAAGTCCCTGACGCTGCGGCACGTGACGGCCCTTGCGCCCCGGCCCGCCCGCGACAGGGTCGAGCTGCATGCGTTGGCGGCGGCCAGTATCTCGGGGGCCGACCCGTCGATCAGGCGCCTGGCCTCTTCCGGGGACGGCGGGTCGCCGGCCGCCCCCCCCTGGCCGTCGTACACCACCTGCACCTGCCCTATGCACACCTGCGGCCCCGCCTCGGCGGCGAACCCGCCCAGTATGCGCGCCGCCTTTGCGCCCTTTGAGGCGGCCGCCACCACCGACGGCTCCTCGATCGCCATCGGCACGAGCACGTCCCTCCCGTTGATCACAAAGTTCGTCGCCACGCCCAGGGGCACCGCCATCGTCCCGACCGCGTTCTCGACCATGCGGTCCGCCCGGCCAAAGTCGAGGCCGCCGGCCTGGTCGGCGAGTGCGGCCCCGTCTGCTTCGGACATGCCGGCAAAGTCCATGGCCAGCCGCACCCGCTCCTCGCGGCCGAGCCGGAAGAACCCCGGCATGGCGGACGACGCGCGCCGGGCCGACCCCTTTTCGTCCGCGCCGCCGCCCTGTTCCGTCGCGCTCACCTCTCGATCCTCACCAGCCTGTCGTCGCCGTCGCCGGGAAACCCCTTGCCGTCCGTGTTCGACGTTATCAGGTAGACGAGGCCGTCGGGGCCGACGGCCACGTCGCGTATGCGGCCCAGGCCGCCGAGTATGCTCTGCTGGCCAGCCGGGTCGCCTACATCCTGCCCCAGATCGACCCTGTACAGCCCGGTGGCCCTCGTCGAGGCCATCAGCAGCGAGCCGTCCGGGATGAGGAGGCCGTCCGCGCCGTCCGCGCCGCCGGCGTACACTGCAAGCCCGCCCGGCCCTATCGCGGGATCAAAGCACGCGGCGGCCCCGTCGTACCCCGGCGGGTGCTCGTCCGAGCACTCGTACTCGGGCCACCCATAGTTGCCGCCGGGCCGGACCACGACGATCTCGTCGTTCTTTGAGGGCCCCAGGTCGCTTGCGTACATGCGCCCGGCGGCGTCCCATGCAAACCCCTGCGGGTCGCGCAGCCCCGACGCGTACACGTACGAGCCGGCGGAGGGGTTGCCGTCCGGTATCTCCCCGTCGGCGTCCATGCGGAGCACCTTGCCGGCAAGCGAGGAGGGATCCTGCGCCAGGTGGAGCGAGTCGGAGACCGAGCCGGTCCCGACGTACAGCAGCCCGTCGGGGCCGAACGCGAGCGCCCCGCCGTTGCTAAAGCGCGATCCGGGTATGCCGTCGACCAGGACGTCGGCGCCGGCCAGCCTGCCGCCCGGGGCGTGCAGGCGCAGCACCTTGTTGAGCAGCTCGCCGCCCTCCTCGTACGTGTGGTACGCGTAGACGTAGGGGCTGGCCTCAAAGTCTGGATGCGCGGCGATCCCGAGCAGGCCGGCCGAAAAGCCGTCGGCTGTGCGCAGGACGGCGGCCGGCTCGTCAAGCACTGCCCCGTCCCGGACGGCCCTGACGACGCCCCCCTTTTCGGCGACGAGCACGTCGCCGCCGGCAAACGCGATCGACCTCGGGCTGTCAAGGCCAGTCGCCAGGACGGCCGCCGACGGTCCGGCCTCGGCCGTCGTCGACGGGTCGGGGAGGGGCAGGGGGAGCGGCTTGGAAGGCGACGTGAGGACGAACACGGAGAATGCGACGGCGGCCGCAATAGCCGCGATGCGCAGGCGGTTGTCCATGCCGCGGGCCCCGCGCGGGCGGTATTATCTGCTTGCAGCGCGGTGCGGAAGGGGCGGGGCGGGGCGGGGCGGGGCGCCGCCGCGCCGGCGGGCGAAGGTGGCGGGGCGGGCGGGAAGGCCGATCACCGGCAGGGTGCCGCAACGGAGAGCGCAGCCCTCCTCGAGCCCCGTCCCCGCTAGCGCCGCCCCGCAATATAGTACACCACCGTCGAGGCGGCCACCACCGGAAAGATCGCCTTGATTACAAAGACCATGTTCGGGTGCAGGCCAACATGCTCCAGAACCCCGAACACATAGGTGCCGGCCAGCAGCTCGAGTGCGTCCCATGAAGGCAATTCGCCGGCGCCCGTCCGCGGCAGGCCCGGCGCATCCCCTCCGGGAGGGGCAACTGCATCGAACGGCCCGCCCGTCATGTCCCTGGCCCGCAGCGCCGGATCCTCCGAAAAGAGCGTCGCGTCGACAAACCACAGGCCCAGGGACAGAATGTAGACAAACCCGACTATCGTAATGCCCACGGGCCGCACTCCGATCACCGCCCGCTGCGGCGCGGCGCCCGCGCCGCCGGCTCGGCTCGGTCGCATCCCGGCTGCCGGCCGCGCAGCCCGCGCCGACTGGAGGGGCGGGCCCGCAGCTGGGCGGCGGCTCGGGCGCATCCCGCCGCCACCCGCCGCGTCCCCTGACCGCTGCACCGCATCATGCGGCGCGGCGCTCGGCCCGCTCTTTTTCAAGGATTACAGCGGCGGGCGGCGCGGGGCGGCGCGGGTGTGCTCCGCAGGACGCCCGGCCCGCAGCCAGGCGGCGCCGCCCGTTGCGCAGTGGTCCCGGAGCCGCGGCGGGCGGCGCGGCATCTGGCACGAGTTCGGCGCGGCATTCCGGGCCGCACAGCCCGCAGTGTCCGCCCGCCAGACTGCGCCGCGTTCCAGATGGGCCGGCTGGTGCGGTGCGTCGCGGCGCGGCGCCCAACGCACTTGGCCGGCGGCCGCCCTCATGCCAACGGCGCAAGGCGCGGCGCGGCGCGGCGCGGCGCCCAATGTGCTTGGCCGCCCTAGCCCTGCGCGCTACGCCTCGCCTTGCCACGACTCCGCGGGCTGCGCGCTACAGGATCTCGCATTCATGGACTTGAACGGACTATCGTTTTTTCACAATCACGGCTAAAAAAACGATATGTTGTTTTTAGCGTAAATCTGGCATTGCATACGACAATCAAGCACACGTCCCCGACTTTTGGGCACAGCCGCCCCTAGAACTATGCCGTTTTTTGGCCTATGGCGCCAAACAGCACAATATTGTTTTATAGTACACGGGAGTATTTTGGCCGTGAAGACCGAGTGCAGAACCCGGCTAAAGGACAGGATTGCCAGGGTCCTGCTCAACTCGCCGCGTGGGGACCTTTCAAAGTACCGCGTGGCCAAGCTGGCCGGCGCCGGATTCCCGTGGACATACAAGCTGCTGCGAAGGCTGGAGGACGCCGGCCTAGTCGACGGCACAAGGGTCGTCGACACGGGGGGCCTCGTCTCGTGGTGGCGGCGGTGGAGGCTCCCCTTTGATCACCGCGACTACATGGTAAAAAGGCCGCTGAGCCTCCTGGCCGGCTCCGGCATGCAGCACGCGGCGACGACGTACCTGGCCGAGAGCATGGTCCAGGACTACCTGTTTACGTCGCGCGTGGACGTGTACGTGCGCGGGGAGGACATGGCAAGGTGGCACGAGATCATAGTCGAGGACGGGCTGGTCGGCGGCGGCAACTTTCGACTCCTGTTCGGCGACGACCACGTCTTTTACAAGTCGTTCAACGCCGAGGGCGTGGCCGTCGTGTCCCTGCCCCAGATTATAGCGGACCTGTACGATATAGGCGCAGCCTGCACCGAGGCGGCGGACATGCTTCTTGAAAAGGTGAAAGACGGTGCTGTATGAGGAGCACGAGATGGAGATTCCCCAGCAGGCCCTGCCAAGGGTGGTCTCGGCGATCCCCCCGCCGGCGTGCCTGCTAGGCGGGTGGGCCGTCTACTACACGGTCAACGCCAACTACCAGGCGAGCACAGGAAGATCGTACCACGGATCAAGGGACATCGACCTCGGGTTCCACCTCGACGAGGGCGCGGCGGGCGACTCGATGCGCAGGTCGCCGCTCGCCGGCGCGGTCGAGTCGCTCAGGGGCGCGGGGTTTCGCAGCGTCGGCATGCGGCTGTTCAAAGAGTACCACCGCGAGACCCGCATGCTCCTTTCGGAGGAAAGGGCGAAAAAGACGCCCTCCTACGACATGTTCCAGCTGTACGTGGACATCCTGGCCGACAACGTGCCGGACGGAGTCAGGGAGGCCATCGGGTTCAGGCCCCTTGACGAAAAGCGGCTCGCACACGTGTTCAAGGGCGGCATGTACAGGCTGATCGACGAGCTTCCGGCCAGGGTCATACTGCCAACGCCGCCCGTCCTCATCGCCATGAAGGCCTCGTCGCTGCCGGGCAGGACAAAGGACCACAAAAAGCACAAGGACGTCATGGACATGTACGCGCTGATCTGGCACTCGGGCGCTCCCGTGAAGGGGCTCCGCCGCGACGTGTCCGGGCTGGTATCAGGCGAGGAGATGCGCAGAATGCTCTCGGCCATTAGCGGATCCGACTACGAGCAGGCGGCGGGCGCCCTGGGCGTGGACAGGGGAGAGATGGAGGCGGTCATAGGCGGCTTTGTGCGCAGCGGCGTGGACTAGGGGCGTGGCGGAGGCCGGGGCGGGGCGCATTCCGGCAGGACGGCGACCGCGGAGCAGCCGGTGCAGGCGGGACGGACAATTGGGCAGTCCCTGTGCAAGGGGGCGGGGATGTGCGGACCGGCGACTTGGAAGCGCCAAAGGTTGCGGCGGGGCACGCGGGCATGCCGCGGGAGAGGCCGTCGCAGGGCGGCCCGCCCGAGGGGGCCGCGCGCGCAGGGGCCCGCGGAACGCCGGCACGGATGCGGCGGCGGCCTCATCGGCCGCAATGGGGTATGGCATTCCTCGGCCGTGCGGCGCGGCGCCGCGGGGCCGGCGGATCCAGGCAGGGCAAGCGGAGGAATGTCCGCCTTGCCGCCGCATGCGCGCGGCGCGGCGCCGCGGGGCCGGCGGATCCAGGCAGGGCAAGCGGAGGAATGTCCGCCTTGCCGCCGCATGCGCGCGGCGCGGCGCCGCGGGAGCCGCAAGAGCCCGCCCGGTAAGGCGTATATACGGCGGGATGAGGCGGCATGCCCAGCGGGGTGGGGAAGTCAGTCTCCAAGGGCTAGGTCATCCCGGCGGGCTCATAACCCGCAAATCAGTAGTTCAAATCTACTCCCCGCTACTCTTTTCAAGACGCAGCCATTCGGAGCGGCCGTCGAACCGCGCCTCGCCGGCGACGCCGCGCCTCTGGAGCGGCCTCGCAAGGTGCCTCTGCGACGACGGCGGCGGCAGGTACACGCCCGCCGCGAGGTTGCGCCGCACCTCGGCGCGAACCTTGCCGGGCGCGGCCGCGCCGCACCTCGGGCAGGCGTGCCCCTGGCCGCGCCCTCGCGACTTCATCGACCTGCCGCACGGCGCGCACCGCGGGTTCTCGTACCGCCACGCCCGCGCGACCGAAATGACCTCGATCACCTCGGCGTTGAGCACGCGAGGCAAGCCGCGCGAGGCGGGCCTCACGCCGCCGCCGACCCGCACCACGTCGCCGGCGGCAAGCGAGGCGGCCGTGCCGGCCAGCCCCGACCGCCTGTAGGCGGCGCACCGCACCCCGCCGCCGGCCGTCCCCACGTCAAAGTACGCGTGGCCGCCGGGGCCGGCGGGGGCCGACCGGGCGACGGGGCCCTCGACCGTCCCCGACTCGTACGGCGCGAGCGGCGCGGCGCCGAGGCCGGCCGAAAGGTGCTCGCCCGTCCCCTGGTTGGTCCTGTACACGGCGTAGCCCGCTGAATTTTCGCCGCCCGTGCCGACCATGCGGCGCGCCCTGAGCAGCGCCGGCAGGTCCTCGCCGCGTATCCCGTACAGGACAGGGTCGGGGCCGCGCGGCGCAATGAGGGGGCGGCGCGCCCGCCCGTCGTAGCTGTTGAACGTGCGCGGATGCGTCGCGTCCTGCATGCGCCGGACGCTCTCCGCGTCGATGCGGCGCGGCAGGCCGAACATTTCGGGGCGGCGGTAGGAGAGCAGCTCGAGCGTGCTGTCGCCGGCGAACTCGTACCCCGCGGCCGCGACGGCCCCGACGATGCCCTGCCCGTTGCCGAGCGACTCGACGTCCACGCCGTGCCGCGCCGGAAACCGGCGCGCCGCGCCGCGGCCGATCAGGGTGCGCAGGGCCTCGCGCGCAAACCGCGCCACGGGGCGCGGCACCGCATCGCCCTCGATGAACGCCGCGGCCGGGTTGGCCCCGCCCCGAACGTCCGAGTGCCGCTCGAGCATGCGCACTGTGGCCTCCCTGGCCGCCGCGGGGTCCGCGGTGCGCACGGCCATGCCGACGGCGCCGTTGCCGCGCGTCCTCCACGGCACGTTCGGGTTGAGCCGCACGAGCCGCGGATAGTCGGCAAAGCGAGCCCCTGTCCGCCGCAGCTCGGCCGCGAGCCTGAACCCAATGTACGTCGTGCACATGCCGCGCTCCGAGTCCGTGTCGTCTATGCCTATCCGCAGCAGCGCCCCGCCGCGGCGCGCGGCGCGCGCGCCGGACTCTTCCCCGCCTCCCCGCCCCGCGCCGCCCACGGGCGGGGGAGCGGGGCGCGGCATTTTTGCCTGTTGCGCGCCCCGGCGCGCCAATGACGGTTTAAATGGAAACGGCCGGCGCCGGCCCCGCGTGATCGTCATCGACGTGGACCGCATGCGCGAGATCATACGCGAGGACGGCCCCGCGTCGGTCGCGCTGAACGGCCCCGAGGGCATGCTGCCGCAGGTGCAGCGCGCCGCCTCGTCCCTGTCCGGCGAGTTCGGCATACCGGCGTACGTCCTCGGCGACGCCACGTGGGGCGCGTGCGACCTGAACATGGCCGGCGCCCGCACGCTCGCCGCCGACATACTCTTCAACATAGGGCACACCGTAAGCACGGAGCGGCTCGGAAAGGGCGTGTACATGATAAGCGCCTACGACGACATACCGTTCGGCGCGGTGGCAGCAAAGGCGGCCGAGATGCTCGCCGGCCGGACGGTCTCGCTGCTCACCGACAGCCAGCACCTGGACCAGGTCGACGCCGTCAGGTCCGCGCTCGAAAGGGGCGGCGCGTCCGTGGTCGTCGGCCGCGGCAGGGGGCAGCTCAACGACGGGCAGGTGTTCGGGTGCGAGTTCTACCCCGCCCTCGACGCGGCCGGCCTAGAGGGGCGCGGCGGCGGCGATGCGGGCCCGGGCGGCGGCGCCGCGGCGGCCGACTGCAACGCGTTCATGGGCCAGAGCACGTTCCACGCCGCCGGCGTCGCCCTCGCGACCGGCCTCCCCACGTACGTGCTCGACCCGTACTTTGGCGAGGTGCGCGACGTGACCGAGTTCGCCGCGGGGCTGCGCAAAAAGGCCACCCTCGCCGTGTACAAGGCCGCCGAGGCCGACTCGTTCGGCGTCATAGTCGGCCTCAGGGACGGCCAAATGTCAAAGACGGCCGGCCTGCGAGCCAAAAAGGACCTAGAGGCGGCGGGCAAGAGGGTCCAGCTCATTGCCCTCACCGACATTACCGGCGATGCGCTGCGGCGGTTCACGGGGATCGACGCGTTCGTCCAGTCGGCCTGCCCGCGCATCTCGACGGACAACCCGTTCGACGTGCCCGTCCTGTCGATTCCGCAGTGCAGGGCCCTGCTCAGGGTGCTGCGCGGGGAGGACCCCGGCGAGTACCTGCGCGCCCCGCACTGGCTCTAGCGGCGGCGGAGGCGGCGGCCGCGGGAGGGGCGCCGCGGGCACAGGGTCACGGCCGCATGATTATCTTGCCGAACAGCCCGCCGCGGAGCATTTTTTGGTGCGCCTCGGCGGCGCGCTCGAGCGGGTACGCCGAGTCGACGACGGCGCGCAGGCGGCCGCGCGCCATCCAGCGCAGGCCGCGCTCGAGCTCGGCGCGCGTGCCCTGCGTCGAGCCGAGCACGCTCAGCCCCTCCGAGAACAGGCGGCGCAGGTCGGTGCGCACCTCGTACCCCGTCGTCGCCCCCGTCGTGACGACGGTGCCGCCGCGGCGCAGCAGGCGCAGCTCCTTTTCCCAGTGCGAGCCGCCGATGTGCTCGTATATGACATCGATGCCTCCGCCCCCGCCGCGCCCCCCCTGCCGCGCCAGGCGGCCGGCGATGCGGCGCACCTCGTCGTCCCAGCCGTCGGCGCGGTGGTCCACGGCGTAGTCGGCGCCGATCTCGAGGCACCTGCCGAGCTTGCCGGGGCCGGCCGTCGCGATTACCGTGCACCCGTGCAGCTTTGCGATCTGCACGCCGAACATGCCCATGCCCGACCCCGCGCCCATCACGAGGACGGCCTGGCCGGGCCGCACGCCGGCGCGCCCCACCAGCATGTGCCACGAGGTCGTCATCGTCATCGAGGCGGCCGCCGCCTCGTCGTACCCGACCCCGTCGGGTATCGGGACGGCGTTGTACTCGGGCAGGTGCGCGAGCTCGCAGAACCCTCCCCACAGGGGCCCCGTCTGGAACCCCCACACCAGCCGCCGGCGGCAGTCGTACTCGCGGCCGGCCGCGCACGCGCGGCACGTCCGGCACGACAGGTTGCCGTGCGAGACGACGCGGTCGCCGGGCTCGAGCCCCGACACGCCGGCGCCGACCTCGACGACCTCGCCGGCCGCGTCCGTCCCCGACACGTGCGGCATGGGCACCCCTATCGGCCTGCCGCGCATCCCCCAGATGTCGTCGTGGTTGAGGGCGGCGGCGCGCACGCGGAACACGACCTCGCCGGGGCGCGCAGCGGGCGGCTCGACGTCCCTCACGCCCAGGATGGACTCAAAGTCGTCGTCCTCGGCGTACCTGTCGTACACGAGGGCCCGCACGGGGCCGCGCGCCGCTAAACGGTTATAATTGAACCCGGGGGCGCCGCACCGTGCAGGAGGCGGGCCGGTCGATACTGCCGGGCGAGGCGATTGCGTCGATCGAAGAGTACGAGGCGGGGCCGAACACGTTCGACGACGGGGACAGGGTCAGGGCCGCGGCCGTCGGCACCGCCGAGGTGGACAGGGCCGAGAGGGTCGCGAGGGTGGCGACGCCCGTGCAGATGCACGTGCCCGACGTCGGCGACACGGTGGTCGGCACGGTCGCCATTGTCATGTCGGCCATGTTCGCCGTCGCCATACGGTACGTCAACGGCAGGGCCGTCACGTCCAACGTCGAGTGCGTCTGCTCCACGCGCGACTCGCGCCGCCGCATGATCGCGCTCAACGGGGACGTCGTCGCGCTGCGCATACTCAGCCGCATCAACGGGACCATGCACGCGACGATCGACGAGCCCGAGCTCGGCGTCCTGTTTACAAAGTGCCGCAAGTGCGGCCTGGGCGTGATCACCGTGCGCGACGGCGTAAAGTGCGCCGAGTGCGGCTGGTTCGACGAGCGCAAGCTCTCGACGAACTACGGGAGCGCGCAGGCCGCCATCGGCCCGACCGGTGCCTAGCATGGCGCCCGGCGGCGTCGTGCGCGCCGCGTTCCAGGGAGAGGCCGGCGCGTACAGCGACGGCGCGGCCGTGTCGTTCTTTGGCGGGCCGGGCGCCGTCAGGACCGTCCCGCACCAGACCTTTGCGGCCGCGATGGGCAGCGTCGAGTCCGGCGCGGCCGACTGCGCCGTCATACCCGTCGAGAACTCGATCGAGGGCAGCGTCGGCGAGAGCAACGACCTGCTGCGCACCACGCCGCTGCGCGCGTTCGGCGAGGCGTACCACCGGATAGAGCACTGCCTGGTCGGGTACGGCGGCGTCGGCGACGTGCGCACCGTATACTCGCACCCGCAGGCGCTCGGGCAGTGCCGCCGGTTCGTGGAGGGCATGGGCTGGCGCGCCGTGCCGGCGTACGACACGGCCGGCAGCGCAATGATGGTCGCCGGAATGGGGCCGTCCCGCGCCGACGTCGCGTGCATTGCGAGCCGGCACGCGGCCGGCGTGCACGGCGTGCCCGTCATCCGCGCCGGGATAATGGACAACGACGACAACCACACCAGGTTCCTCGTGCTCGGCAGGGCCGACGGGCCGGGCGGCGGGGCCGGCGGGGCCCTGGCGGCCGCGCTCGGGGCCGCGGCCGCCGGCAGGGAGGGAGGGGCTGCGCCGTCAAAGACGTCGATCGTATTCTCGGTGAGGGACGAGCCGGGCGCGCTCGGCGGGATAATCGGCGCGCTCGGCGGGCGCGGCATAAACATGACGAGGATCGAGTCGAGGCCGACGCGCAGCGCCGCCTGGGAGTACAACTTTTTCGTCGACTTTGAGGGCGACGAGGAGGGGGCCGCCGCCGCCCTCGAAGAGGTCCGCGCCGGGGCGCTGTTCCTAAAGGTCGTCGGGTCGTACCCCGCCGCGGCGCCGGCGCCGCGCGGGCCCCGCGCCGCCTAGAACCCGCGGGGGCGGCGCAGGCTAAAGGCTGCGCTGAACCCCATGATTACGACGCCCGAGATCATGACCAGGACATGGTACGTAAAGTAGATCGGGTCCGTCGTCACCTGGGCGACCCCCGCGATCTTCATCTCGGACGGCCCCGTGTTGCGCACGTGCACAGTGCTCTCGCCGCTCTCGTCGTGGTACCAGTCCAGCGTGGCCCGGTCGCGGTGCGACGCGAGGGCGGGCCTGCCGCCGTCGCCGGGCGTGGTCATCTCGACCTCGAACCTGTCCGCCACGACCACTAGGTGCTGCCGCGCGCCGGCCTCGGCAGAGAACCTGTACGAGGCGCGCTCGCCGGCGGCGTACATTTCGTCGATGACCACCTCCTGCAGGCCCAGGTCCATCAGGAAGGAGGCGCCGCCGATGGCGATTATCGCGGCCCCGACTATCATGCCCACGAGCGTCTTGCCAGTGATCACGGGGGGGCCACGGGGGGGCCCGATAAAAGTCGAGCGCATCGGGGCGGCGGGAATGGCGGGTGCGGTGGCGTAGCGGAGGCCGGGCAGGGGGCCCGAGCACTCTCCCAGGCCCTACGCGACCGACACGTCGTGCGGCTGGCTCTCGGCAAAGCCGGCGCGCGACATCTTTACGAACTCGGCGTTGGCCTGCATCTGCAGTATGGTCCGAGCCCCGCAGTAGCTCAAGCCCGAGCGGATGCCGCCGGTCAGCTGCTTTAGTATGTCGACGACGCTGCCCTTGTGTGGCACCATGGCCTCGACGCCCTCGGCGACGTAGTCGTTGAGGTCGCCGTCGCCGTCGTCGGCGCCGGCCCGCCCGGCCGCTCCCGGCCCGCCCTCCTTGGACCGGCGGCCGAGCGAGGCGCCGAGCGAGGCCATTCCCCTGTACACCTTGAACCGCTTGCCGTTCTTTGTGAGGACCGAGCCGGGCGACTCGTCCGTTCCGCCAAGCACGCTGCCGGCCATTACCGACGACGCCCCGGCGGCGAGCGCCTTTGTCGCGTCGCCGGACGTGCGCGTGCCGCCGTCGGATATGATCGGGATGCCGTCGTCCCTGGCCGCCTCCGCGCAGTCGATCACGGCCGTCAGCTGCGGCACGCCCGAGCCCGTCACGACGCGCGTTATGCATATCGAGCCGGATCCCACGCCGACCTTGACGGCGTCGACGCCGGCGCGTATCAGGTCGCGCGTGCCGGCGGCCGTGGCCACGTTGCCGGCGACGAGCTCGCAGTCGGGAAACGCCCTCTTTATGTTGCGCACCGTGTTGATGGCGTTGCTGCTGTGGCCGTGCGCGATGTCGACGACGAGCACGTCGGCGCCGGCATCGAGGAGCGACTCGGCGCGCTCCATAAAGTCGCCCTTTACCCCGACGGCGGCGCCGACGAGCGGGCGCCCCTTTTTGTCCTTTGACGCGCCCGGGTACCTCTCGCCGTCGCGTATGTCCTTGCCGGTGATCAGGCCGCGTATGGCCCCCGACCCGTCGACGATGGGGAGCTTTTCGATCCGCTCCCTGTGGAGCACGGCCTTTGCGTCCTCGATGCTAATGCCCGGCTTTTCCGTAATGACGCTCGTCGTCATGACGTCGCGCACCGGCGCGCCGAGGCCCGGCGCGAACCTCATGTCGCGGCTCGTCAGTATGCCGGCGAGCCTCGAGCCGGGCCCCGCCACGAGCAGGCCCGAGACGCCGCGCTCGGCGGCGTACGCGGCCGCCTCGCCGACGGTCTGGTCGGGGCCGACCGTGTAGGGGTTCTCGATCACGACGCTGCCCGACCGCTTTGCCCGCAGCACCTCGGCCGTCTGGTCGGCCACAGTCAGGAACCGGTGGATGATGCCGATGCCGCCGGCGCGGGCCATGGCCACGGCCATGGCCGACTCGGTCACGGTGTCCATGTTGGCGCTCACGAGCGGGATGCGCAGGGTAATGTTGCGCGACAGGCGCGTGCCGAGGTCCACCTGCGACCGGCTCGTAATGTCCGAGTACTTTGGCACGAGCAGGACGTCGTCAAAGGTCAGGCCGTCGCGGAACTCCATGGGCTTTGCGGGGCGCCGAAAAAATCGTAATAAGCCTTTGGCGCGGGGCGCATGCGGCGGCGTGGAAGGGCAGGGGCGGCCCGGGGCGGGCAGGGGCGGGGCGGGAGGCCGCTCAGTCGCGGCGGGAGGGGCGAAGAGGCCGCCGGCGGACCGGGCGGCCCAGCGCCGACGAGGCGGCCGCGACGGCGGCGGCGGCGGCCGCGACATCGTGCGTGCGTATGACGTCGGCCCCGTTGAGGACGGCGGCGGCCTCGCACGACAGCGAGCCGGCCGCGCGGCGGGCCGGGGCGGGGGGCGGGGCGGCCGCGCCGCCGGCGCCGATCACCTCGCCTATGAACGACTTTGCCGAGGCCGACACGACGACGGGGTAGCCGAACCGCAGCCGCCGCAGGTCGCGTATGGCGCCGAGGTCGCGCCGGACCCACGACCGCCCGTCCGCGGCCGCCCGTCCGCGGCCGCCCGTCCGCGTAAAGAGCGGCCCGCGGCCGGACCCGCGAAAGAACCCCAGCGCGGGGTCGACGGCTATCCGGGAGCGCGGCACCCCGGCGTCCCTGGCCGCCTCTACGCTGCGCTCCAAGAGGGCCCGCGTCTCCTGCCAGTCGCCGGTGGCGGCGCGCGCCGCGTGGGCGCACACGACGACCGAGGCCGAGTGGCGGGCGGCCACGCCGCGCAGCCGCGGGTCGCGCTGCAGGCCCGTCACGTCGTTTACGATGGACGCGCCGCGCTCAAGGGCCGCCTCGGCCGGCGCGGCGCGGCACGTGTCGACCGAGATCGGCAGGGACGTAGCCGATCTGGCGGCCTCGGCGGCCATGGCGGCCCGCTCGGCCTCTACATCCTCAGGGATCATCGTGTCCAGGTACGGCGCCGTAGACATGCCGCCGACGTCGATAATGTCCGCCCCCTCGCGCTGCATGCGCAGCGCGGCGGCCGCGACGGCCCTGCGCGTCGTCCGGACCGACGCGCCGTAGAACGACTCGGGGCTCGCGTTTATGATCCCCATTATGAGGACGGGCGCGGCCCCGCCCGCCCTCGCCCCGCCGATCCGCGCCACAGGTTTATCACGGGGGCGGGCGATTTGAACCGTGTGGATCGCGGGGCGGGGCGGGGCGGGGCGGGGCGCCCCGTCCGCAGGGGATGGATGGCGTGGTACGGCAGGATAGCCTCCGAGTTCGGGTACAGCGTGTACAGGGACCGCGAGGCGGCGGTCCTGCTCGACGCGGCGCTGGCCGACCCGCTCCCCGCCGCACGAGTCGGGGAGATCGTGGCCGGCAGGACGGCCATTGTGGCGGGCGCGGGGCCGTCCCTGCACCGGCTGGCCGGGGCGCTGCGGCGGCGCGGCATGCCGCGCGGGGCAGCCCTCGTGTCGGCCGACAGCGCGACGGGCGCCCTCCTCGATGCCGGGGCCGTGCCCGACGTGGTCGTGACCGACCTCGACGGCAACAGCGGAGCCCTGGAGAGGGCCGCCGCGGAGGGATCCGCAATGGTCGTGCACGCGCACGGCGACAACGTTAGGGAGATAGGCAGGCTGGCGGCCTCGCTCGGCCCGAGGTGCATGGGCACGGCGCAGTGCAGGCCGGTCGGCTCGCTGCACAACTTTGGGGGGTTCACCGACGGCGACAGGGCGGCGTTCCTTGCCGACTCGCTCGGCGCGGCGCGCATCGTTCTGTGCGGCATGGACGTGTCCGGCGGCCGCATCGGGTCGGCCTCGGCCACGCCGGCCTCGGGGCGCGCCGCCAAGCTCAAAAAGCTCGAGTGGGCGAGGCGCCTGCTCGCGTGGCTCGCGCGGACGTCGCGCTGCGGCCTGCTCACGGCCTCGGACGGGGGGATTGCGGGGTTCGAAAAGGTCGGCGTGGGCAACATACTGGGCAGGTAGGGGCGGCGGCGGCGCCTTGCGGGGAGGGTAGCGAGGAGGACGGGGAGGGTAGCGCCGCCGCAAGCTAGGCACAAGCACGCCCAAGCGGCCGGCTACACAGGTTATAACGCACCGTGGCATGCCTGCCGCAGGATGACTGCCGCCGCCCCCGGGCATGCCCCGCCCGCCCTTGCGAGCACCGCGGGAGGATGCCCGAAATGATGCGCGCCCTGAACTGGGCAGAGATACGCGCGCGCGCCGCTGCGTTTGCAGGCGAGTGGAAGGATGCCTCGTACGAAAAGGGCGAGGCCCAGTCGTTCTACAGCGACCTTTTCCGCGTGTTTGGGAGGGACAGGCGGCTTGTTGCGGCCTTTGAGAGGCAGGTCAAAAAGATAGGGGGGTCAAAGTCGGGGTACATTGACCTCTTGTGGCCCGGCACGCTCATTGCAGAGCACAAGAGCGCGGGGCACGACCTAGACAAGGCCATAAGGCAGGCCGAAGACTACCTCGTATCGCTGCCCGAAGCGGAGCATCCGCGGCACCTCCTCGCATGCGACTTTAAGCGGTTCCTGCTAGTCGACCTAGACAGGCGGACCGAGAGCAGGTTCAGGCTCCCCGAGCTGCCCGACCACGTGGGCCTGTTCGGGTTCATGGCCGGCAGGGGCGACCCTTCGCCCCCGTCCCACGAGAGGCCGGTCGACATACGCGCATCCGAAATGATGGGCGAGGTATTTACAATGCTGAACAGACAAAAGTACGGCTCGCCCCACGTCGAGCGGCTCCTTGTGCGGCTTGCGTTCTGCATGTTTGCCGAGGATACGGGCATATTCGACGCGGGCATATTCGAAAAGTACGTGCGGACAAGGACGCTGCCGGACGGCTCCGACCTAGGCCCCAGCCTTGCCAACCTCTTCGAGGTCCTCAATACGGCCGAGGAGGACCGGCAGGGCAACCTTGACGACGACCTCAAGGCATTCCCGCACGTAGACGGCAGCCTGTTCGCCGAGCGCATCGCCATACCCGCCTGCAACGCAGCCCTGCGCCGCCTGGTCCTCCGGTCGTGCGAGTTCGACTGGTCCAGGGTGTCCCCGGTGATCTTTGGAAACCTGTTCCAGGGGGTCATGGATCCAGCGGAAAAGCGGCGGGAGGGGGCCCACTACACCACGGAGGAGAACATAATGCGCGTCATTGGCCCGCTGTTCCTCGGCTCTTTGCGCGGCGAGCTTGACGGGCTGCTGGCGGGCAGGCGGGGGGCGCGGCGCAGGAGGGAGATCGAGCGGTTCCAGGAGAGGCTCTCCTGCATCAGGGTGCTGGATCCCGCGTGCGGATCCGGCAACTTTTTGATCATCGCGTACAGGGAGATAAGGAGGCTCGAGCTGCGCGCCATAGCGGCCCTGCACGATGCCAAGAACAAGCGCCTCGACATATCGGCCCTCTCGCGGGTCGATGTGGACCAGTTCTTTGGGATAGAAAAAAACGAGTTTTCCGCGCGGATCGCAGAGGCCGGAATGTGGATGATGGACCACCTCATGAACCGCGAGCTCGGCGACAGGTTCGGCTACGCGTACGCCCGGATCCCCCTGCGCAGGTCCCCGGAGATCGCGATCGCCGACGCCCTCGAGACGGAGTGGGACGCCGTGCTGCCGCCGCAGGAGTGCTCGTACGTGCTGGGCAACCCCCCGTTTGGCGGCTCAAAGGTCATGACGGAGGAGCAGCGCCGCCAGATCCGCGGCATTGCCGGCGCGGGCGGGCGCGGCGGCGTGCTCGACTACGTGTCCGGGTGGTTCATCAAGGCGGCACGGTACGCCGGCGGCGGGGCGGCCAGGGTGGGCCTGGTCGCGACGAGCAGCATTGTGCAGGGCGAGCAGGTGGCGGAGCTGTGGCCCGCCGTGCTCGGCGATGGCATGGAGATCGTCTTTGCGCACCAGCCGTTCAAGTGGGGATCCGACGCCAAGGGCAGGGCGTCCGTGTCGGTGGTAATAGTCGGAATGGCGGGGGATGCGGGCGGCGAGCACAGGCGGCTGTTTTACCACGGCGACGGCGCGTCGGCGCTCGAGGAGAATCCGGCCCACATCTCCCCGTACCTGATCGGCGCGGCCCGGCCGCTGCCGCTCGTCAAGAGCGCGCCGGCGGCCCTCAACGGCCTGCCCCCCATGGAGATGGGGTCGAAGGCGATCGACGGCGGGCACTTTATGCTGTCCGACGAACAGAGGGAGTCGTTCCTTGCAAAAGAGCCCCAGGCCGGTGAATGCATTCGGCCGTTCATCGGGGCCCGCGAGTTTCTCAACGGCCAGAGCCGGTGGATATTCGCGCTGCACGATATCGAGCCCGACCGGCTCCGCGCAATGCCCGAGACGATGAAGGTTGTACGGGCCGTAAAGCGGTTCCGCCTGGCAAGCAGGAGCCGGCCGACGCGAGACCTAGCCCTGACCCCGACAAGGTACCACCTCAACGTCCTGCCCGACGCGCGGTTCCTGATCGTCCCCCGCGTCAACGCCGAGCACCGCGAGTACCTGCCCGCCGGCTACCTGGATCCGCCGGCCATACCGAGCGACGCCGTCCTCGTGGTAAGGAACGCCAGCCTGGGGCTGTTCGGGCTCGTCTCGTCGTCGATGCACATGACCTGGCTGAGGCGCGTGGGCGGCAGGCTCGGCCGCGAGCTGCGGTACTCGAAGGAGATAGTGTACAACACGTTTCCAGTGCCTGGCGGCGGCCTCGACTCCCTCAAGGGCGCCGCCCGGGGAATCCTCGACGCCAGATCGGAGCACCCAAAGTCGACGCTCGCCGACCTGTACGACCCCGATGCAATGCCCGCCGATCTGCGCAGGGCCCACAGGCGCCTTGACAGGATGGTGGACAGGCTGTACCGGCGCGAGCCGTTCATGACCGACATGGACAGGCTCGAGTTCCTGCTAGCCTGCTACGCGGGCATGGGCGGTGGAAGAAAAGGGGGGAGCGGCAGCCCGCCCCGCCCGCCGCCAGCCGCCCCGGGCCGGGCGGCGCGGCGGCCGGCCCCCTAGAGGCGCGCCGCGCCCGCGCCGGCATGCGGCAGGGCATCAGGGCGCAGCCCATCCGGCCCGCCGGCCGACCGGCGCCTCCCTCCCTCCCCCCCCCCCCGCCGCACCCCGGCGAGGGCGCCCGGATCGGGCCGGCGTGACGAATGCGTTTTATAGCTCGCAGGGGGTGCGGCGCCATGGCGCCGCCCCCGGACGAGGAGAGGGTAAGGTCGATCCTAGAGGTCAAGGAGTACGTGGCCAAAAAGATCGAAGAGCACGAGGCGGAGATCGAAATGCTCCGCAGGAACCTAGAGCTGCTCGACTCGACCCTGACAAAGTCCAGCTTTGCAAAGGCTTCCGACCTGCTGCGCGGCGGGGCCGGCGGCGGCGGGGCCGAGGCCGCCGCGGCAAAGGGCGGCGGCGCGGCGGAGGCGGACTCAAAGGCCGAAGAGGAGGCGGCGGCGGCGGCCGATCCCGGGGCGGGCGTCGGAGGCGGCAGGCGGGAAGACGGAACGGCGGAGATGACGTCGATATCCGGCCCCGGCGGCCAGGTCCTTGCAAGGGCGCACGTCACGGACGACAGGGTGTCGATTGTAATGGCGGACGGCGTCCACGTCGACGCCGAGTCGGACCAGATACAAGAGTTCCTCCTGGGCAAGGTCGTTGGCAGGATGAAGCGCGAGGACGCGGTCGGGGTCGAGGAGGGCCGGATCGAGGCCGGCCGGACGGTCGAGGCCAAGGTCGAGTCCGACGGCGCGCGGCTCGTGTCGGTCACCGTCAGCAACTACCGCGAGCGCGAAAGGTCCAACGAGATCGTCGGCACGGCCAGGTGGGCCATCAACCAGCTTGTCGACGCGGCGGCCCTGTCGGCGGCCGATCCGCAGCCAGGGACCGGGCGGCCGGACGGGGCAGAGTAGCCGGGCGGTGATCGCACGGACACGATCGCCGTGCTCGACTTTGGGTCGCAGTACAGCCACCTCATTTGCCGGCGCATACGCGACTTTTCCGTCCGCGCCGAGCTCGTCCCGTACGACACGCCTGCGGGCCGGCTGGCCGAGATGGCCCCGAAGGGGGTAATCCTGTCCGGCGGGCCAGCAAGCGTGTACGCCGACGGCGCGCCCCGCCCCGACCCCGCCGTGTTCGATGCCGGCGTGCCCGTCCTCGGCATATGCTACGGCCACCAGGTCATTGTCGACAGGTTTGGCGGCACGGTAAAGCGGGCCAACCGCGAGTACGGCTCGTCCGTCCTGTCGGTCGCCGGCGGCGGTAGCGGCGGCGAAGGGGCCGGCGGGGCAGGCCTGCTAGCGGGCCTCGGGGGCGAGGTGAGGGCGTGGATGAGCCACGGCGACGAGGCCGAGCGGGTGCCGGACGGCTTTGAGGTGATAGGCCGCACCGACTCGGCCGCCGCCGCGGCCATCGCCGACAGGCGCAGGTCCGTCTACGGGATACAGTTCCACCCAGAGGTGGCCCACACGGAAAAGGGCGACCAGATACTGCGCAACTTTGCCGTCGGCATATGCGGCGCAAGGCAGGAGTGGACCATGGAGGCGTTCGTCGACGAGGCCGTCGCGGCGCTTTCGCGCACGGAGGGCCGCGTGCTGTGCGGGATCAGCGGCGGCGTCGACTCGACCGTGGCCGCGGCCCTGCTGCACCGCGCCGTCGGCGACCGCCTCTCGTGCGTGTTCATCGACAACGGCCTGCTCAGGGAGGGCGAGCGCGCCGAGGTCGAGGCGGCCCTGGGCGCAAGCGGGCTGGGCCTGCCCGTCGAGTACGTCGACGCGTCGGCCCGGTTCCTGGGCAGGCTGGCCGGCGTCTCCGACCCCGAGCGCAAGAGGCTCGCCATAGGCGAAGAGTTCGCCGCCGTCTTCGCCGAGTTCGCCGAGCGCAACGGCCCGTTCAAGTCGCTAGCGCAGGGCACGCTGTACCCCGACGTGATAGAGAGCGGCGTCTCGGGCGGCCCGGCGGCCGTCATCAAGTCGCACCACAACGTCGGGGGCCTGCCCGCCTGGCTCGGCCTCGATGTAGTCGAGCCGCTTCGCGACCTGTACAAGGACGAGGTGCGCCGCCTCGCAGGGATGCTCGGCGTGCCCGGCTCGCTGGCGCGGAGGCACCCGTTCCCCGGCCCCGGCCTGGCGGTGCGCGTGATCGGCGAGGTCACTGCCGAAAAGCTCGACACCTGCAGGCGCGCGAGCCGCATCGTCGAGGACGAGCTCAAGGCAGCCGGCCTGTACGGGTCGGTGTGGCAGGCGTACGCGGCCGTCGGCGACGACAGGGCCGTCGGCGTCGTCGGCGACGAGCGCACCTACGGGCGCATCGTAATGGTCCGGATCGTCGACTCGGTCGACGCGATGACGGCCGACTGGACGAGGGTGCCGGACGCGGTCATTGAGGCGATCAGCAACCGGATCACCAACGAAGTCGACGGCGTCGCGTGGGTGACGTACGCGGTCTCGAGCAAGCCGCCGGCGACGATCGAGCCGCAGTAGGGGGCGGCCGCAGTTGGCGGCCCCGCGGCGGGGGACTATGGCCACTTTCCGGTTTGTCAGCCGTACTTTGTCGGCAGGGAATGGCCTGAGAGTCGGTAAGTGTCGACAACCGTCACGCCGAACGTCTCCCTAATCTCGCCAGCGAACATGGTAAAGTCCATGTCGTGCGTCCACAGCTCTACCGCGTGATGCCGGGCATGGCGTGCCGCCGTCGACAGTATTATGAGATCGTTTTCGTCCGACCCGAGTACCGGATCTACTATAAACGCGCCCTTTTTTCTCTTCCACTTGGAAGATTTTTGGTTGGCAGGGTCACCGCTTATTGTGGCGTACATTTTTTGGGCAGCTTAAACATGAGCAAAATCATCTGCAACCCCCACATCGTCAAGGTACTGGTAGAGCAGTTGCATTGCAGTGTCCTTCACTGTGGCGGCATCTCCGTGTCCTAGCTTTTGCGCCAGATCTTTCAGCAAGTTTTTCTCCGCTTCCATGCCCGCCGTTTCAGCGACAAAAACGCGGCCCATTTGCCCCAAGCGTATCCTCAGCGCTTCTGCCCTACGGCTGGTCGGTTGTTTGGCCAGATCGTGCAACGTGCACTCCCTAATATAGTCGATCACCGCATTGGCATCGACGCACACCCACCTCGGGCTGTCGGCTGAGAGCACCGGCAATGTGCATCGACGCTCGATCAATCTGTGCCGTGGTGAAACACCGAGTCATCCGCAAGCACCGCTATCACGGCGGCCTTTTTGTCCCCGGTAAGGGCCTCGGAGAGCGGAAGGCTGCACGGGTCTACGTCCAGCCGGCGGCTCTTGCAGTATTCCGCCAGGCAGTAGTACAGGTCGCTGATCATTGCCGGCGTCGCGTCCGTATACCGCAGCCGCCGCATGCCGATCCCCCGTCCTGCGGAATTGGCACGTGCCGGGGGGGCGGGCCCCGCAGGCGATGCGGCCGAGGCCACCGCCCTGCCGTGCTTCCTGCACAGGTCTTGTATCGCCGCAACTAGCGTCTGCAGTACGGCGCTTTCGGCGCCAGTAGACGGCTCGGCCTCGCACGCTATTGCGCGGGTAGAGTCGACGACCCTTATGAGGTAGAGGAGGTAGTCGAGCGGGGAGCCGACCGTTTCGCCGGTTTCAAACCACTCTGCGGTCGACCCAAGGTCGGCGAGCGCCTGGTCCTCTGCGCATACTGGCGGCGCGGGCCTTCCGTCGTCCTGGGCCCGCCACGCATCGACGAGCCTGGCCAGATCGCCCCTCATTTTGCCGAGGTCCCTCCTGGGGCCGCCGAGTCCGCACGCATTCTCGAGCATGTCTGGGAGGGCCATGCCCCCCAGGCCGGCGGCGGCGGCCTCGGTCGCCTTCTGCCACGGGGCGCCGGCCGCCCTGGCGGCGTCCAAGGCCCTGCGGCCCTCGTCGGTCAGGTCGTAGTAGTAGTGCGGCCCGTTTGAGGGATGCGGGTTAAAGTCGATGTCGGCAATGATCCACCTGTGGCATCCCTCCGGCGCGCCGTGCAGTTTTGCGCCGCGCAGCGGGTCGTACCTGCCACTGCGGCTGGCCGGGCCGGCCGCCTGCCGATCTGCCCCCGCCGCGACCAGGGACAACGCGGCGCCAAGCCCTGCATGCGAGCAGATCGGGCCGGCTGCCTCAAGGATCAGCGCGACGGCCCAAACGTCGTCCGGCACCGTGCCCATGTCGCGGCAGGCGGCTGCGACCGGCTCGAACGCCATCATGCAGCCTGCGCGGGGCGGCGCCGGGCTCGGCGTTTCCATCCACAGCGCCGGCGCCCGATAGGCGGCGCGAGGCACAGAGTGGGCGGTAGACAATAGAAGGTCAAAGTCGGGCAGTGCCGCGCCCTCTTCAAGCCATCCCGCCATCTGGCCGTAGTAGCCAAGCCTCCCGAGCAGCCAGCCCCTGGCCTTGAGCCGATGCCACGCCCTGTCAGACTTTTTAGATTCGTCGCTGCCATAGTAATCTAGCGCCGCACGGTAGCCGCCGCGCCCTATGGCGTCCCGCATGTACGTGCCGACCATCCTGCTGTCTAGCTCAAGCCTGGCCTGCAACCCGCGCGGCACCGCCATGGAAAAAGAGCGATCCGCGCGGCGCAGTGCATCGAGTGACATCTGGGCCTCTGGTGACGCTCCGACCGCCCGCTGCGCGGTGCTCGAATGGCCCGCATTGTATCCGCCCGAACAGGGAACCATTTGTATCGCATCCCCGTTGCCGCCCCATGCCGCCTCCCCGCCCGCGGCCATGCCGCCGCTCCTGCCGGCCGGTTCCTTGCGTTGCTCGCCCACGCGGAAGGGTTGCCGGCATGCCATATAAGCCGCACGGCGGCTGGGCGCCCTGCCGGATCCGCGCGTGTCCGCCTCTGCACTGGCCCTGGCGCCCCGGCCACGGGCGCGCCAACGGGCCCGCGGCCGCCTCATATCATGCAGGCGCCGAGGGCCCCGGCCGAGTCGCCGAGCTCGTTGCGCACGACGGGCGTCGGCCGCGGCCCGCCCTGCGGCGCATCCGCCGCGGCGGGATCGCGCAGCGACCTTTCGCGCACGGCGCGCACGCCCGCGCCGTACAAGAGGCCCACGTTCGAGACGCCGCCGCCGACGACGACCATGTCGGGGTCGAGTATGCTGATGACGTTGGCCAGGCCGGCCCCAAAGTCGGCCGCCAGCTCGCCGCGCCACCGCTCGGCGTGCGGCGGCAGGGGGCGGCCGGCCGCATCCGCCGCGTCGAGGGATGCCGATATCTCGGCGAGCGGGGCTCCCGGCGCGGCGAGCGGGGCGGCGCCGGCCGCATCGCCGGGGCCGGCGCCGGCCGCAAGCTCGGCCCACCGCGCCTCGAGGGCGGGCCCCGACAGGTACGCCTCGGCGCATCCGAGCCTGCCGCAGTAGCAGGGGCGCCCGCCCGGATGCAGCGTGTGGTGGCCCCACTCGCCGGCCGCGCCGGCCCTGCCGCGGTGTATCCTGCCGCCAATAACCAGCCCGCCGCCGACGCCCGTCCCCATGATCACGCCAAAGACGGTGTCGAGGCCGCGGCCGGCCCCCATTGCAGCCTCGGCCAGCGCAAAGCAGTTCGCGTCGTTCTCGACGCGGACCGGCCGCCCCACGGCCTCCTCGAGGTCGCGCCCGAACGGCCGGCCGGCAAGGCACCGCGTGTTGCTGTTCACGACCGCGCCCGAGCCGTGCGCGAGCGAGCCTGGCGCGCACACGCCGACGGGCGGGGAGTCGCCCGGCGGCGGCGCCTCCGCCCCGCCGCCGCCGGCCTCTTGCGCGTCGGCCTCTACCCGGCCGACCAGGGACGCGACCGCGTCGACTATGCGCCCGTACGCGGGCGGGGCGCCCTCCGACTCCCTCGGAGTCGGGATGCGCCGGCGCGAGAGGACGCGGCAGCCGATGCCTTCGCCGGCGCCGGCGCCCATATCGACGGCCACCGCCTCGATCTTTGTCCCGCCCAGGTCGACGCCTATCCGGCGCACGGCGCGCGGCGGGGCGGCGCGGTAAAAATACCGTGCCGGAGCCCTGTCCGGGCGGCGATGCGATCAGGGCGGAGGGCGCAGCCAGGGGGCACGGGCGCCGCTAGGCCAGGCCTACATCGGGGGCGACGGCGGCCCGCCGCCGCCCGGCCCCCCGGCCGAGTCGCCGGCGATGGCGATCACGTCGTCAATGCGCAGTATCATGCACGCCGCCTCGGTCGCGGACTTTACGATCTGCTCCTTTACCGCGACCGGCTCGACGACGTCGATCGCCGACATGTCGGAGACGATCGTGTTGCGCGCGTCGATCCCGACGGCCTTTCTGCCCTGCGAGTGGCTCTGGCGCAGCGTCGCGAGCGTGTCGATGGGGTCCATCCCCGCGTTCTCGGCGATTGTGAGGGGTATGGTCTCGAGCGACTCGGCGTACTTTTTGATGGCCAGCTGCTCGCGGCCGTCAAACGTGTCGGCCCACGCCTTTAGCTGCGCGGCAATGTACGCCTCTGCCGAGCCGCCGCCGGCGACGATCGCGGGCCGCTCGATCACGTCGCGCACGACCATGAGCGCGTCGTGTATCGACCGGTCGACCTCGTCGACGACGCGCTGCGAGCCGCCCCTGATCAGGATCGTGACCGACTGCGGCTTTTTGCAGCCCTCGACGAACACCCACTTGTCCGACTCTACCTTTTTCTGGTGGACCGCCTCGGCCGCCCCCAGGTCCTCGGCCTGGAGGTCGTCGATGTTGGCCGTGACGCGCCCGCCCGTGGCCTTTGCGAGCTTTGTCATGTCGCTCTCCTTTACGCGGCGGACGGCGAGTATTCCGCTCTTTGCAAGGTAGTGCTGCGCAATGTCGTCAATGCCCTTTTGGCAGAGCAGGACGTTGGCGCCGGCGTCGTGTATCTTTTTGACCATCGACTGGAGCATGCGGCTCTCTTCCTCGAGGAACATTTGCATCTGGGTCGGGTCGGTAATGCGTATCTCGGAGCTCATCTCGGTCTTTTCGACCTCTAGGGCGGTGTTGAGCAGGGCTATCCGGGCATCGTCGATCCTGGTCGGCATGCCGCTGTGGACCACCTCCTTGTCCAGGACGATCCCCTCGACGAGCTCCGTGTCCGAGATCGACCCGCCCGACTTTTTCTCGACCTTTACGTCGTCCAAGTCCACCACGTGCGACCCGTCGGGCTTTTTCTCGGCGATCCTCACGACGGCGCTCACGACGAGCCTAGACAGCGGATCGCTGTCCTCAGAGATCAGCTTTGACTGCATGCTCGTCTTTGCGACCTTTAGGAGCGACTCTTCGTCGGTCGCCTCGACGGTGCTTGCCAGGTCCCCGATCAGCTCTAGCGACTTTTCGGCGGCGGACTGGTACCCCTCCACGACGACGGACGAGTGCACGTCCTTTTTGAGCAGCTCTTCGGCCTTTTCAAGGAGGGCGCCGCCGAACACGACGGACGAGGTCGTCCCGTCGCCGACCTCGTTGTCCATCGTCTTTGATATCTCCACCATCATCTTTGCGGCGGGATGCTGCACGTCGATCTCCTTTAGGATCGTAGCGCCGTCGTTGGTTATCGTAACGTCGCCCAGCGAGTCGACGAGCATCTTGTCCAGGCCGCGCGGCCCCAGGCTGGTGCGGACAAGGTCCGCCACCAGGCGCGCCGCCGCAATGTTGTTGTGCTGAGCGTCGCGGCCCTTTTGCTGCAGGGCGCTCTCCTTGAGCACGAGTACCGGCCCCTGTGGTGTCTGCTGGATCGATGCCAACGGCCGGCGCGCCCAATGTACCCTATATGAACATTCCGACGGCTCAATTTCGGCGCCCCCGCACGGCGTGGCGGGGCGGGGGGGAGGGGGCCAGGCTGGGCGGGCGCCCCGCCCGGACCCTAGGGGCCGCTGCCGCCCGGCCCCGCGATCGCCGGGATCAGCGTGCGCGAGCGGACGTCGACCATCCCGGCGTGCAGGAGGCGCACCGAGGGGAGGGCAAGGAACGGCAGGAACAGCGGCACGAGGTGCGGCCGCGCAAGGGGGCAGCCGGCGTCTGCGATCGCCTCGCTTACCGCCCTGAACTGCGCTGCCGCCTCGTCGAACGGCGCCGCGGATGCGATCCCGGCGAACTCGAGCGGCATCGAGGCGAGCATGCGGGCGGCGGATGCGCCCCGGTACGCGGGCGGCGAAGCGGCCGCCGGCGCGGCCGCGGCGGGCCCCGGGGCGCGGCCGCGGCCGGAGGACGGCGGGACGACGGCCATGCCGCCGCGCATTGCGACCACGGCGTTCGCCGCCGCCGCCATGTCGGCCTCGTCGCGCCCGATCACCACGAGATCGTTCTCGTGAAAGCTCCACGTGGAAGCGAACGCCCCCACCCCGTCGGCGCCGAACCCCCTCAGGAACGCGACGGCCGAGCGGCCCGAGCCGCGCACCCTGTCGAACGCGGCCGCCTTCCACACGTCGTCGCCGCCGCCGGGCGGGGCGCGCACGTTGCCGTCGCGCGCCTCGAGCTCGGCCGCGCCGCGGCGCGTGACGATCTCGGTCGCCAGGTCTATGGTGTTGACGGCGACGCGATGCGGGCGCGCCGCGGCCGGCCGGCCGCGCGGCCGGACGGCAAAGTCGGCCGGCGTGAGGCGCCGAAGCATGACGGTGCGGCGGGTCCAGGCGCGCGGGCGGCGGCGCGGCCACGGGCCGTGCCCCCGCGGGCCGGCCCGCGCGGCGAGGCGCCCCGACCCCACGACCTGCCGGCCGCCGACAAATACGTCGGCGACCCTGAACGACTCGAGGTCGTCGAGCACCACAATGTCTGCGAGGCGCCCCGGCGCGACCCCGCCCAGGTCGCGCGACATGCCGTAGTGGTCAAAGCAGTTGCGCGACGCCATTGCGATTGCCTCCGCATGCGGCACGCCGGCCGCGGCCGCCTCCAGCACGCAGCGGTCCATGTGCCCGTACCGGCCGAGGTCTAGCGGGTCGACGCCGTCCGAGCAGAGCATGAGCCGGTCGAGGCGCGCGCCCGTGGCGCGCAGCGCCCCGACTATGGAGCGCAGGTCCCTGCGTATCGACCCCTCTCGGGCCATCACCCACATGCCGAGGCGCAGGCGCTCGGCGGCCTGCCCGCCGTCTATGGGCTCGTGGCACGAGTGTATGCCGGCGGCCGCGTACGCGCTCAGCTTTGCCCCGGACGCGCCTGCCGTGTGCCCGTTGACGGGGCAGCCGGCGCCGAGCATTGCGGCGACCGAGCGCATTGCCGCCGCGTTGCGGCCCGTGATCTTTGTCCACGAAAAGACCTCGCCCATGCAGGCAACGTCGGGGCGCGCGGCCGCCTCGGCCTCTTCGCCCGGCGTCAGGGCGGGGCCGTGGCCGAACCGCGGCTCGACGGGCAGCCCCCCCGGCACGGCCTGGAAGATGCGCACCGGCAGGGCGCCGCACAGCCGCGCGAACTCGGCGAGCCCCTCGTACCCCGCCACGCGCGCAATGTCGATCGGGTCCGAGAACATCGAGGTCGTGCCGCGCAGGACGGCCCGGGCGGCAAACTCGGACGGCAGGACGAACTGGTCCAGGTGTATGTGCGGGTCGGCGAGGCCCGGGCAGGCGTGGCGGCCGCGCGCGTCGTGCAGGCGCGTGCGCGGCCCCCGCGAGCGCGACGCGTCCGGCCCCACGTAGGCGATGCGGTCGCCCGAGACGGCCACGTCGGTGCCCCGCAGCACCTCGCCGGTGTACACCGAGACGAGCGCGCAGTTTTTGACGATCAGGTCGGCCGGCCGGTCCCCGGCGGCGACCGCCGCAAGGCGCGATATCGAAGAGGGCAGGTACGACGCGCCTGGGATGCGGCCGGGGTCGCGGCGCGCGGGGGCCGCGCTGGGCCGGCCCGCCGCGCGGGGGCCCCTCCCCGGCGGCGCCTGCGGCCCGGCCGGGGGGGCGGTTGCCACGCGCAGAGGGGGCGGGGCCGATATTTAACGCTTAAATTGCCGCGCGGGCGCGCGCGCCCGTGAACTACCCAAAGGCCATCCGCAGGTACTGCCCGCGATGCAAGCAGCACACGCTGCAAAAGGTCTCGATCTACAAGGCCGGCAAGCGGCGCGCCTCGGCCATTGGCGAGCGGCGGCACGCCGAGGACAAAAAGGGGTACGGGGGGCAAAAGTTCCCAAAGCTGGCAAAGCCGGCAAAGGTGACCAAAAAGGTCACGCGCATACTCACCTGCCCCGGCTGCAAGAAAAAGGCGAGCACGAGGGGCATACGGATCAAAAAGTTCGAGCTGGTGGCGACTGCGGCATGAAGAGGGAGCACAACGAGATACCAAAGCCGTCGAGCACGTTCAACAGGGTGCAGTGCGACGAGTGCAAGGAGACGCAGGTCATTTACTCGCACGCGACGACGACCGTCACGTGCAACTCGTGCGGCAACGAGGTGGCCACCCCCACGGGGTCCGCGGCGACCCTAAAGGGCAAAAAGCTAGAGCCGGTGGCATAGGGCGGCCGGCGGGGCGCGCGGGCGGCTCGGGCAAGGGGGGAGGGGCGCCCCGCCGCCGGATGCGGCCGTTGCATGCGCCCGGCCGCCAGGCGGCAGGGAGGGGCGCAGGTTGTTGGTGGGGATGCCCCGCCGCACGGCCCAGATCGCCGCGCGAACGGGGCCCCGCCGCCGGAACGCATCGCGCGCAGGGGCGCCCCGCCGCCAAGCCGGCCGCAGTGCGGCGCGGCCGGGAAAGGCGATCAGTCGGTTGGGCGGCGCGGCGGGGGCGGGGGCGGGGGCGGCGGCGGCGGCTGTTGCCGCGGCCCGGGGCGCAGCCTCGCAATCCGCTCCACCAGCCCAATGTCCGAGGCGGTGTTGTAGCTGACGGCGATCAGCGGATCCTCCAGGGGAATGCGCATCTCCGTGTCGCATGCGGCGCCTGCGCCGGCGGGGCCACCCCGCGCCCGCGCTGCGGCGGCGGCCCCGGCCAGATCGACTATCGAAATTCCCGTGTAGTCGGCATTGCCCTCGGGCGTAGCGCAGCGCGGATCGGCGTGCGATCCAGCCCGCTGCCCGGCGGGGACGACAAAGCATGCCCACACGGGAGGGCCGGCGGCCGCAGCGGCGGCGGCCGCAGCGGCGGCGGCCGCGGCGGGCGCCCCGCCGCGGCGGCTAGCGCCCTCGATCGCGGACCCGTACATGGCGGCCAGCGAGCGCAGCGCGGCGGCCGTCAGGAGCGGCATGTCGCCGGGCACGACCAGGGCCGGCCCCGCGTGGCCTGCGCGCGCAAGGGCCGAGACGGCCTCGGCCAGATCCGCCGAGTATCCGGCGCCGGCGGTCGGAACAATGCCGACCCCGGCGCGGCGCAGCGCGGCGGCCGCCGCCGGCGCATGGGGGCTCGTCGCCGCGTGCACGCTGTGCACGGCGCCCGACCCGAGCATTGCGTCGACCACGCCCAGGACGGCCGGCGTGCCGCCGCGCTCGATGAGCAGCTTTTCCCTCGGCCCGCCGCTGCCGGACATGCGGCCGCCGCGGCCGCCGGCCATGACGAGGCCGGCCATCCGCATCCCGATCCCGCCCCCCATGCCCGTCACACCGTCACGAACGCCATGACGGCTGCCAGGCGCGCGGCCTCGTTGCCCGCCCCGAGCGCGTCGCCGGTTATGCCCCCAAAGGCCCTCGTGGACACGGCGGCCAGCGCAAGGGCCGCGGCGGCGGCCGCGACGATCATTGCGGCGCCCGCGTACGATCCGAGCAGGACGGCCGGCGCGGCGGCCGCGGCGGCGGCCGCGGCCAGCCTCCACGCGCCGGCGGGCCCCCGCGCCGCGGCCGCAAAGACGGCGCCCGACCCCGGCGCGGCCGGGCGGGCCACGCGGGCCATCAGTACCATTGCAAACTTTGCGGCCGCCTCGGACAGCACGACGGCGACCAGGAGATCGTACGCGCCGCCGGCGAGCGACAGGGCCAGGACCGTGCCGATGTACGACAGCGCAAGCGCCGATGCGCCGGCCGCGCCGACCGACCTGTCGCGCATGGCGGCGAGCCGGCGCCGCGGCGATCCGCCGGCCATCAGGCCGTCGGCCAGGTCGGCCAGCCCGTCCGCGTGGTGGAGCCCCGTGAGAATGGCCGCCGCCGCCACGGCCGCGAACGCGCCGACAAGGGGGTCGGCCCCGGCCCAGATCAGCCCCGCGCCGGCCGCGCCGGCCATGGCCCCTATGATCATTCCGACTATGGGAAACGCGGGCATGCCGCGCGCCGCCTGCTCCAGTGCGTGCGGGCGGGCGCCGCCGGCGCCGGCGCCGCGGCTCCCGTCCTCCGCGCCCGCGGCGGCGCCGCGGCTCCCGTCCTCCGCGCCGGCGGCGCCGCCTCCCTGGCCGCGGCCGGCGCCGACCGGAAGCACCGTCAGGAACGACAGGGCCGCGCGGAACGGGTCGTCAGCCAAGGACGTGCCACCACGCCCACGATAGGGCCGCCGCCAGCGGGGCCGCAACGGCGCAGGCGAACACGGCGCATGTCGCCTTCATGATCGACACGGACGAGCGCACTAGCGCGGCATCGGGCGCGGTGGGCGCCCCGCCGCGGCCGAGCGCATAGTGCCCCTCCTTTTCAAGGCAGGTGCCCAGGGCGCCGGCCATGGCGGCCATCGGGTATCCCGAGTTGGCGCTGGCCGGCGCCGACGCGTCGCGCATCATGACCCGGTACGCCGCTCGCCAGTCCGCGCGCGGGGACAGCGCAGCGGCTGCCACCATGCAGAGGGCCGTCAGGCGCGCAGGCGCGTAGTTGAGCGCAGTGTCGCACCTGGCCGCAAACCACCCCAGGTCGCGAAACATCCGCGTGCGGTACCCGACCATCGAGTCGAGCGTGCTGACGGTCCGGTGCGCAAACGCGCCGGCCAGCCCGAGCAGCCCAAAGTAGAACAGCGGCCCGGTCACGCCGTCGACGGTATTCTCCGAGACGCTCTCGACGGCGGCCGACGCGATGTGCGTGCCGTCGAGCCGCGACGTGTCGCGCTTTACGATCATCGCAAGGGACTCGCGGGCGCCGTGCAGGTCGCCGGCCTCGAGCCGCCGCGCGACGGCCAGCGCGTGCCGCTCCATGCCGCGCACGGACACGGTCGTCTTTAGGAGCACGGCAGAGGCGGCCGCGGACAGCGCAAGCGGCGCGGCGTGCGCCGGCCAGCCCGCCCCCTGCGGGGGCGGCAAGAGGGGCCAGGCAAGCAGGGCCGCCCAGGCAGGGCCGAGCGCCGCCGAGGCGGCCCAGGCCAGGCCGGCGACGAGCGCGACCATTCCGGCGACCAGGGCGGCGCCGCCGGCCCTCTGCGCGCGCCGGCCCCGGCGGCCGGCCGCGGACAGGCGCGGCACGGCCGCGCCGGCAAGCCGCCCCGCCCACGCGGTCGGGTGCAGGCGGCTCGGCGGGTCGCCGGCCGCCCAGTCGAGAACGAGGGCCCCGGCGACGGTCCCCGCGCCGGCCGCTGCCCACCACAGCCACGGCGCCTCAGCGGCCACCGAGTACCATCTCCTCGACCGCCCTCATGTCGAGGCTCTCGCGCACCACCCCTGCGAGGCGGTCGATCTCGGCGTCGAGGCGCTCGACCTCGCGCGGCGTCCACGAGAACGGGTCGGTCGCCGGCGGAGGGGGCCTCTGCCGCGGCATGTACGGCGGCGGCTGCCGGCTCGGCGCGCCGCCGCTGCCGCCCCCTCCGCCGCCGCCCCCTCCGCCGCCGCCCCCTCCGCCGCCCCCTCCGCCGCCGCTGCCGACGTCGAGCGAATCCTCGCCGGGTATGTCCATGTCGATCATCGGGACCACCCCCAGGACGCCGCGCCCCGTCGCCCTCTTGAGGCGCGGGTACGCCGGCCTCAGGACGGCGGGATCGCCGCGGAACCTGTTGAGGACGAACCCGCGCACGAGCTTTCTGTGCCGCTCGGGCAGCAGCTGCATCGTCCCGGCCAGGCTCGCGAACGACCCGCCCCGGTCTATGTCGCTGACGAGGACGACGGGCGCCCTGGCCTTTTCGGCCATGGCCATGTTGGCTATGTCGTACCGCTGCAGGTTTATCTCGGCCGGCGAGCCGGCGCCCTCGAGGATCACAACGTCGCGGGCGCCGGCGAGCCGGCGCAGCGCCGACAGGGCCGCCGCCATCCCGCCGAGCGGCGCGAACTCGTAGTGGTACTCCTTGTAGTGCATGCGGCGGAGGCGCTTGCCGTTGAGGTACACCGCGCTGTACAGGCCGCCCAGGGGCTCGAGCAGGACGGGGTTCATGTCCGGCGAGGCCGCCGTCCGGGCCCCGACGGCCTGCACGGCCTGCGCGCGCGAGATGCGAAAGCCCCTGCCCCTGTACGAGAACGACGACATGTTCTGCGCCTTGAAGGGGGCGACCGAGTACCCCATGTCCGAGAATATCCGGCACAGGGCCGTCACGAGGGTCGTCTTGCCGGCGCCCGAGGACGTGCCCTGCACCATCAACGATCTCATATGCGGCGCAGCGCCCCGACGAGCCTTTTATTTTCAGCTGCCGTGCGCACGGCGACCCGCAGGTGGCGCGAGCTGCGCCCGCCGCGGGGCCCGAGGCCGCGGAACGACGAGCAGTCGCGCACGAGCACGCCGCGCGCCAGCAGGTCGGAGCGGACGGCGGCGGCCGGCCTCGCGGCGCGGACGAGCACAAAGTTGGCCCTCGGCCGGCCGACGCACTCGAACCCCGGCGTGCGGTCGATCTCGCGCACGAGCCGCGCCCTCTCGCGCGAGACGAGGCGGCGGGCCGCCTCCACGTGCGAGGGGTGCCGGAGCGCCTCGAGCGCGGCCGCCTGGGCCGGCCCCGAGACCGTCCAAGGCACCTTGATCCTGGACAGCACGCGGACCGCGCGCGCCGGCCCGACGGCGTACCCGACGCGCGCGCCGGCGAGTCCGAACGACTTTGTCAGCGAGCGCAGCACCACCAGGTTGGGCCGGCGCGGCGCGGACGGGGCGGCCGACGCGGCCGGCCCGCCGCCCGGGCCGTCGGCGAGCTCGACAAAGCACTCGTCGACGAGGAGCATTGCCGACGCGTCGGCCGCCGCCGACGCCAGGCCGAGCACCTGCCGCGCGGTGAGCGCCTCGCCGGTGGGGTTGTTCGGCGTGCATGCGAACGCGCAGCCGTTCCTCGGCATCCTCTCGGCGAACCGGTCCAGGTCGGCCGCCAGGTCCATCGACGCAAAGAACTCGGGGTCGGCGCCGGCGAGCCGGGCCGCCGCCTCGTACTCGCCGAACGCGGGGGCCTGCACGAGGACGCGAGTGCGGCGCGGCGCGAACGCGCGGCAAAAGTTGTAGATGATCTCGGTCGCGCCGCAGCCGACGACCACGTTGGACGGGGATCCCGCCCCGGCGTGCTCGGCGAGGGCCGCGCGCAGCAGCGACGAATCGGGATCGGGGTAGGCGCCGGCGGCCCCGCCCGCCGCGGCCCGCGCCATTGCGGCCGCGGCGGCCGGCGGCGGGCCGAGCGGCGAGACGTTCGAGCTAAAGTCGATCGGGGGCGGCGCCGAGGCGGGCGGGGCGGGGGACGAGTAGTGCGCGGAGTGGGGCCCGCCGTGCTCGGCGGGGCGGTGCCGGTGCACCTCGGGGGGAACGCGCATGCGGCGCGGCGGCGGCGGGCGGTCGTTTAGTGTGTTTTGAGGAGTGGCGGGCAGCATCCCGCCCCTGCCGGCGCGTAGCCTTCCGAGATGCAGCCGTCGCAGGCAGGGAGGAGTGGCGGGCAGTATCCCGCCCCTGCCGGCTCCGGCGGGAAGGGCGGCGCGCCAAGGGGAGTGCGCCCGCCGGGAGCATTGCTGGAGGCTGGCAGATGCGAGGCGGCCGAACCGGCAAAGGGGAGGGCGAACTGGCAAAGGGGAGGGCCCTTCCCATCCTTGCCCCCGAGTGGCATCGAAGCGGCGGCGCGGCCGGCCCCGCGGCGTCCGGCCGCGCGCAGGCGCAAAGCGCGCGCCGGCCAACGAATATTAAATCGGCGGGGCCGCCGGTAGCCATGGAGTCGCCGGCCCCCCGAAAGAGGGTGGCCATACTCGGCGCCACGGGCGCCGTCGGGCAGGAGTTTGTCCAGTCGCTTGACGGACACCCGTGGTTCAAGGTCGCGCAAATCGCCGCGTCCGAGCGCTCCGCCGGCAAGACGTACATCGAGGCGATCCGCGACGAGACGGGGATTGTAAACTGGCAGGTCGGCGGCGAGGTTCCCGGGTACGTCAGGGGCATGACCGTCCGCTCCATCGACGAGGTCGATCCGTCGGGCCTGGACCTGGTATTCTCGGCGATCGAGTCCGGCGCGGCGCGCGACATCGAGACCAGGTTTGCCGCGAGCGTGCCGGTCATATCGACCAGCTCGGCGTACAGGTACGAGGAGGACGTGCCGATACTCATACCAGGCGTGAACGACGAGCAGGCCGAGCTGCTCGACCGCCAGAGTTCGAACAGGGGCTGGAAGGGGTGGGTCGCGCCGCTGCCCAACTGCACGACCACCGGCCTGGCCATTACGCTAAAGCCCCTCCACGAGAGGTACGGCGTCAAGAGGGTGCTCATGACGTCGATGCAGGCCATATCGGGCGCCGGCAGGGCCCCCGGCGTGCCTGCCATGAGCATTACCGACAACATCATACCGTTCATCGCAAAGGAAGAGGGCAAGGTGCGGAGGGAGACGCGCAAGATACTCGGCAGGCTGGGCGAGGACGGGCGCATCCGCGACGCCGACATTGCGGTGAGCGCGACGTGCACGCGCGTGCCCGTCATCGACGGCCACACCGAGGCGGTCTCGGTCGAGACCGAGAGGGACATCGACCCCGGCGCGGCCAAGGAGCTGTACGGCGAGGCGAACAGGACCGCGTCCGTTGCGGGCCTCCCGTCGGCGCCGGACTCGTACTATGCGTTCCACGAGGACCCGACGCGCCCGCAGCCGCGCCTCGAGAGGGACGTCGGCGGGGGCATGACGACGACGATCGGGCGCGTCGAGAGGGAGGAGATATTCGACAAGGGGCTAAAGTACATGCTGTTCTCGCACAACAAAAAGATGGGATCCGGCAAGGGCGCCGTCCTGCTAGCCGAGATGCTGCTCAAAAAGGCAAAGATATAGCGGCGCGGGGCGGCAGGGCGTTCAGCGGCGGCCGCGGAAAAAGCGCCGGGGGGGCGGCTCGGCAATGTCCGGCGGCGGACTTTGGGGCAGGCGTTCAGCAGCGGCCGCGGAAAAAGCGCCGGGGGGAGGGCGGCGCAGGGGCGCGGCTGACATTGCCTACGCCGATCACGTGGCAACTGCACAAAAAGCGTCGGGTGGGAGGGCGGCGCAGGGGCGGGATGCCAGGCGGGCGGCGCTGCAGGGCCAGGAATGCGGACGCGGGGCGCCTGCCCCGTCCGCCCGACCGCCTGCGGGCCCGGCCGCAGGTCCGCCGCCCGCCCGCCCGCATGCGCGCGCGGGCCAGGCAGGCGCCTACAACAAGGGACGCGGCCCAGCGGCGCGGCCGCCCCGGCGCGGCCAGCAGGCGGCGCTGCGGCCTCGCGCAGCGGCGGCGGTTTGCGCGCGCATCCGCCTCCCCGCCGCAACCGCGCTAGGCGCGATCAAGTTATAACGGCGCGCGCCGCCGACTCGGCGGCGGCGGTAGTGGAAAGTGGGGCGCGCAACGGCAAAAAAGGGCAAGGCGGCGGCGGCCAAGGAGGCCGAAAAGCCGCTGCCGGCGGCCCCGGCCGCCCTCGACGACACGGACCGGCGCATCATCGCCGAGCTCGCCGCGGACTCGTCCGTGTCCATACCGAAAATGTCCAAGAGGATCGGCGTCACGGCCAACGCCGCGTACTCCCGCATTGAAAAGCTCAGGCGCAGGGGCGTCATACGCAGGTACTCGATCGCCGTCGACGGCAGGCACCTGGGGTACGGCGTAAAAGCAATGCTCGGCGTCAACATGGACATAAAGCGGCGGGACGGCATCATCGACGACCTCATGGACATACCCGAGGTCGCCGAGGTCGCCGAGGTGACGGGCCGGTTCGACATACTGGTCACGGTGCACGCGCGCTCGCTCGACGACATGCACCGCATCGTGTACGGCAGGGTGGGGCGCATCGCCGGCATCCTCTCGTCGGAGAGCTTTCTGCAGATGAGGTCGCGCGACAAGGCAATGCCATATATGCAGAGCGGGGAAGGGGGCGCGCCGTGAGCCAGGAGGGGCGATCTCGGCTGCAGACGAGGGCCGCGGCGTACTATGAGCTGAGCAAGCCAAAGATATGGTACCTCTTGGTGTTCACCGCGTTCGGCGCGGCCCTTACGGCGTCGAACGTGTACGGCCTGCCCGTCTCCGGCGCGACGTGGGCCCTCATGCTAGCCTCGGTGGCCGCCGGCTCGGCCGCGGCCAACGTCCTGACCAACTACCACGACCGCGACATCGACGCCGTAATGGAGAGGACAAAGGGGAGGCCCATACCGTCGGGCAGGATCGCGCCAGGGGCGGCGCGCGGGTTCGGGATCGCGCTGGCCGCGGCCTCGCTGGCCCTCGCGGCCTCGCTGGCCCTCACGACGAGCCCCTGGCAGGGGGCGCTCGCGGCGGCGTTCATCGCGTTCGGCCTGTTCAACAACGTCCTGGTGTACTCGTACGCCCTCAAGAGGCGCAGCCGGTCGAACATTGTGCTCGGCGGGCTGTGCGGGGGGATGCCGCCGCTGATAGGGTGGGTCGCGGTGACGACGGCCGGCCTGTGGACGATGGGCGCCGTCATGGCCGGCCTGGTGTTCATCTGGATACCGATGCACATATGGGCCCTGACGCTGCACTTTCGCGAGGACTACAACAGGGTCGGCGTGCCAATGCTCACGGCGGTGCAGTCGGAGGGCGCGTCGGCGAGGATCATCGCCGCGTCGACCATAATGATGGCCGCGTTCAGCGCCGCCCCGCTGCTCCTCGACGCGGGGGGCGGGGAGGGGCCGTTTGCGGGCCCCGCGTACATGTGGACCGCCGCCGCATCGGGCGCCCTCATGGTAGCCCTGTCCGCGTGGGTCGTGGCCAGGCCGACCGAGCGCGCCGCGTGGGTGCTCTTCAAGTTTTCCAGCCCCTACCTGGCGGTGCTGTTCATAGCACTGATGGTCGACACGGCGCTGTGAGCGGGGCCCTTTTATTGCGGCCGGAGGCGGCGGGGGCGGCATGGGCGGCGCGGGAGAGGGCGGAGGGGCGGCGGCAACGCCGGGCCGGTTCGCCACGTCGCTAAGCTGCATCGACGGCAGGGTGCAGGGGCCGCTGTCCGAGTGGATAAGGCGCAGGTCGGGGGCCGAGTACGTCGATACGGTGACCGAGCCGGGCATGGACAGGGCCCTGTCGGGCGGCGGGGCGGCGGCCGAGTCGCTCAGGAAAAAGGCCGTCATATCGGTGAGGGCCCACGGGTCGCGCCTGATCGTCGTGTCGGGTCACGCGGACTGCGCGGGCAACCCCGTGGGCGACGACGAGCACGCCCGGCAGATAGCCGAGTGCATGAGGGTAGCCGAGTCGTGGAATACGGGCGCCGAGGTGCTCGGCGTGTTCGTCGACTCGGAGAGGAGGGTCGTGCCCGTGGGCGGCGGCCCCGCCCCCCCTAGCGCGGGCTGAGCGGCCCCATTCGGACGATGCCCGATCCGCACTCGGAGCAGCGGCCGCGCACGGCCGGCCTGCCGTTCTTGAGGAGCGTCTCGGCGGGGCCCGACACGGCGGTCTTTTTGCGGCACTTGATGCAGTAGGCGGTGAGCGCGCCGGTCTGGGGCCGGGGCGGGGGCGCATCGTCGGGCATTTCGGCCAGGGCGGCGCGGAGCCTCGCCAGCTCGTCCCGAACGGCGGCTATCGCCTCGCTGTCCTTCGGGGCGGGGGCGGGCTTCGGGGTCGGCGCGTCGTCGGGCAGGGCCGCCAGCGCGGTGCGAAGCTCGGCCAGGCGGGCCTTGACGGCGGCGATCTCGCCGGCCCTGCTCGAGCCAGCCTCCGCTTCGCTGCTTGGCCCTGCGGGCCCTTTTTTGGGCTCGGTCTCCTTTGCCGGCGCCGTCTCGGGGGCGGGCTTTTTGGGATCGGTCTTCTTAGCCGGCTCGGGCTCCTTTGCGGGGGCCGGCTTGGCGGCGAACCCCTTGGGGAGGGTGCCGTGCGGGGACGGGGGCTCGGGGGCGGGCTTTTTGGGATCTGCCTTCTTAGCCGGCTCGGGCTCCTTTGCCGGCTCGGGCTCCTTTGCCGGCTCGGGCTCCTTTGCGGGGGCCGGCTTGGCGGCGAACCCCTTGGGGAGGGTGCCGTGCGGGGACGGGGGCTCGGGGGCGGGCTTTTTGGGATCTGCCTTCTTAGCCGGCTCGGGCTCCTTAGCCGGCTCGGGCTCCTTAGCCGGCTCGGGCTCCTTAGCCGGCTCGGGCTCCTTAGCCGGCTCGGGCTCCTTAGCCGGCTCGGGCTCCTTTGCGGGGGCCGGCTTGGCGGCGAACCCCTTGGGGAGGGTGCCGTGCGGGGACGGGGGCTCGGGGGCGGGCTTTTTGGGATCTGCCTTCTTAGCCGGCTCGGGCTCCTTTGCCGGCTCGGGCTCCTTTGCCGGCTCGGGCTCCTTTGCCGGCTCGGGCTCCTTTGCGGGGGCCGGCTTGGCGGCGAACCCCTTGGGGAGGGTGCCGTGCGGGGACGGGGGCTCGGGGGCGGGCTTTTTGGGATCTGCCTTCTTAGCCGGCTCTGCCTTCTTAGCCGGCTCTGCCTTCTTAGCCGGCTCGGGCTCCTTAGCCGGCTCGGGCTCCTTTGCCGGCTCGGGCTCCTTTGCGGGGGCCGGCTTGGCGGCGAACCCCTTGGGGAGGGTGCCGTGCGGGGACGGGGGCTCGGGGGCGGGCTTTTTGGGATCTGCCTTCTTAGCCGGCTCGGGCTCCTTAGCCGGCTCGGGCTCCTTAGCCGGCTCGGGCTCCTTAGCCGGCTCGGGCTCCTTAGCCGGCTCGGGCTCCTTAGCCGGCTCGGGCTCCTTAGCCGGCTCGGGCTCCTTAGCCGGCTCGGGCTCCTTTGCGGGGGCCGGCTTGGCGGCGAACCCCTTGGGGAGGGTGCCGTGCGGGGACGGGGGCTCGGGGGCGGGCTTTTTGGGATCTGCCTTCTTAGCCGGCTCGGGCTCCTTAGCCGGCTCGGGCTCCTTAGCCGGCTCGGGCTCCTTAGCCGGCTCGGGCTCCTTAGCCGGCTCGGGCTCCTTAGCCGGCTCGGGCTCCTTAGCCGGCTCGGGCTCCTTAGCCGGCTCGGGCTCCTTTGCGGGGGCCGGCTTGGCGGCGAACCCCTTGGGGAGGGTGCCGTGCGGGGACGGGGGCTCGGGGGCGGGCTTTTTGGGATCTGCCTTCTTAGCCGGCTCGGGCTCCTTTGCCGGCTCGGGCTCCTTAGCCGGCTCGGGCTCCTTAGCCGGCTCGGGCTCCTTAGCCGGCTCGGGCTCCTTTGCGGGGGCCGGCTTGGCGGCGAACCCCTTGGGGAGGGTGCCGTGCGGGGACGGGGGCTCGGGGGCGGGCTTTTTGGGATCTGCCTTCTTAGCCGGCTCGGGCTCCTTTGCCGGCTCGGGCTCCTTTGCCGGCTCGGGCTCCTTTGCCGGCTCGGGCTCCTTTGCGGGGGCCGGCTTGGCGGCGAACCCCTTGGGGAGGGTGCCGTGCGGGGACGGGGGCTCGGGGGCGGGCTTTTTTGGATCGGGCTCCTTTGCCGGCTCTGCCTTCTTAGCCGGCTCGGGCTCCTTTGCCGGCTCTGCCTTCTTAGCCGGCTCGGGCTCCTTTGCGGGGGCCGGCTTGGCGGCGAACCCCTTGGGGAGGGTGCCGTGCGGGGACGGGGGCTCGGGGGCGGGCTTTTTGGGATCGGCCTTCTTAGCCGGCTCTGCCTTCTTAGCCGGCTCGGGCTCCTTTGCGGGGGCCGGCTTGGCGGCGAACCCCTTGGGGAGGGTGCCGTGCGGGGACGGGGGCTCGGGGGCGGGCTTTTTGGGATCTGCCTTCTTAGCCGGCTCGGGCTCCTTTGCCGGCTCGGGCTCCTTTGCGGGGGCCGGCTTGGCGGCGAACCCCTTGGGGAGGGTGCCGTGCGGGGACGGGGGCTCGGGGGCGGGCTTTTTTGGATCGGGCTCCTTAGCCGGCTCGGGCTCCTTTGCCGGCTCGGGCTCCTTTGCCGGCTCGGGCTCCTTTGCGGGGGCCGGCTTGGCGGCGAACCCCTTGGGGAGGGTGCCGTGCGGGGACGGGGGCTCGGGGGCGGGCTTTTTTGGATCGGGCTCCTTAGCCGGCTCGGGCTCCTTTGCCGGCTCGGGATCCTTTGCCGGCTCGGGCTCCTTTGCCGGCTCGGGCTCCTTTGCGGGGGCCGGCTTGGCGGCGAACCCCTTGGGGAGGGTGCCGTGCGGGGACGGGGGCTCGGGGGCGGGCTTTTTGGGATCGGTCTTCTTAGCCGGCTCTGCCTTCTTAGCCGGCTCGGGCTCCTTTGCGGGGGCCGGCTTGGCGGCGAACCCCTTGGGGAGGGTGCCGTGCGGGGACGGGGGCTCGGGGGCGGAATCGCCGCCGTCTTCTCCGTCGCGCCGCCGGCCAGCATCGGGGGCGGCGGCCTGCCCCGCTTCTGGCGGCTGCGCATGCACGCCGAGCCTGGCAAGATAGTCCGCCTCGTACTCGGCGAGCAGCTCGCGGCGCGGGCGGCTTTGGCGCGCCTGCGGCGCGGGCCGCCGCTCCCTGGCGCCTGGCGCATACGGCTCCGGCCCGGCCTGCATGCCGGGAGATACGGCCGCCTGGGCCGAGGCGCCGCCCCCGCCTGCGCCCATGTTCTTGAGCATTGCCTTGTCACTGGCGGTAATCGACGGGGCAGCATCGGCAGGATCAGCGGCGGATGCCGCCGCGCCCTTTCCGCCCGCCTCGCGGCCCGCCTCCCCGCCGGGGCCGCCGCTGCCGCTACCGCCGCCGGGCGCCCCCTCAACGCCCATGACGGACCCGAGGTGGTCGAGGGCGACCCTGTTGTCGTCGACCCTCAGGTAAAAGCGGCCGCCCGTCATGAACCGCCTTATCGCCGAGCCGCGCCTCCAGTTCTCGCCGGCGCCGTAGATGGTCATGTACGAGTCGCCCCGGCCGATGCCGGTCGCCACGGTCATCTTGTCGACGACCTCCCCTGCCCCGATCTCGGTGCCCGAGTCGCGGTGCCGCACGAGCGCCGACAGCTGGCGGTCGGCATCGTAGGACGCCGCGGACACCAGGTAGTCAGACCACTTTGCCATAAGATCGGCCTCCCGCGCTGTAGGGGCTAGAGTGCATGCGGCGGCGGCGGCCCCCCTCGCGCCGCGGCCAGCCGGCCGCCCAGGCCGCGGCCGCCGCGGGCGCGCCCGCGTAGGCCGCCGCACTGAGCAAGGCGGCAAGGACGCCCGCCGCAAGGACGGATGCGGGCGAGCCGGCATCGGCGGCCGACATGAGCGAAAGCGACGCGAGCAGGGGCGCTAGCAGCGCGGCGACGGCGGCGCGCAACGCGGGCGACTCGCGCTCCATGTCGGCCACCGCCGGCGAGAACGAATAGTACACGGCGTTGAACGCGGCCATGAACGATACGCCGGGCGCCGTCCCGAGCAGCGCCGTGTCCCTCACCTCGCGGAGCATTTGCACCTGCGGCGCCAGCTCGGTCCCGTGCGCGGCCGTCGCCACCAGGCAGCCGCCCCCGCCCGGGGCGGCGGGGGGCTGCTCGGCCGGATCGGCCGCGCCCGGCTGCGCGCCCTCGCGCGTGGGAGGAGGCGGCCTGACCGGCACGCACTCGCCGGCGACCAGGCTCGTCCCGATTCCGCACTCGCCGTACTCTGGCGCCCCGGGCTCGGCAAGCCCGACGGCCTCGCGTATCGTCTGGCCGGGATAGTTTTTCTCAAACCATTCCCTGTACTCTGGCTCGCTGTCGTGCCTGGCCACATAGTAGCGCGGGTCGACGTCGGGATCGACGAACGCCGCCGGCTGCCTGGGAGTCGGCAGGCCGACGGCGGCGTGGAACGACCGGTACTCGGAGCCATAGGCGTCGTCGAACCATTCGCGGTACGTCCTCTCGGTCTCGTACCGCCTGACCAGCTCCTGCGGGTCGGCCCCCTCGGCGAACGGCGCCGGCTCGGGCACGCCGACGGCCTCGTAAATGCTCAGGCCCCCAAAGCCCGAGTCGAACCACTTGCGGAAGGTCTCGTCGGAGCGGTAGCGCTCGACGTAGTCGTACGGGCCGGCGCCGGGATCGTCCGCGTACGGGGCAAAGTCGGGGTGGGCCTCAAAGGCCGGCTTTGGCGGGGAGGGAGAAGGGGGGGAGGTAGGGGGCGGGGCCGAGCCGGCCGGACTGGGCAGGCCGACTGCCTCGTATATCGACTCGTAGCTGGCCGAGTAGGAGTCGTCGAACCACTTGCGGAAGTCCGCGTCGGCGCTGTAGCGCTCGACGAGCTCTTGCGGGTCGGCCCCCTCGGCGAACGGCGCCGGCTCGGGCACGCCGGCCGCCTCGTACACGGACGAGTACACCGAGCCGTAGTTGTCGTCGAACCACTTGCGGAAGGTCTCCTCGGCGTTGTAGCGCTCGATGAACGAGTAGGGGTCGTCCGCGGCATCCGGCAGGGGCGCCGGCCCGCCGGCCGCCCCCTGGCCCGACGCGGGCGGCAGCGCGCCCGCGGCGGCGGCGGCAACAGCAGCGGCGAGCACGGCGGCAAGCACCGCCGCCGAGAGTAGAGCCGCCCCGCCCATGCTGCCCATTGTCCTACGGGCGCCTACATCAGACGGGTTCGTTTTATATGATTTCCTTGTGAAAATGTATTGACCCGCAGGCGAGCTGCGGCAGGCCAGCAGGTCAATCTTTCTAGACCTCGCCCCGTATGGGCGCGGATCCCCCGTATGGGGCATGCCGTACGAGGAGGACAAGCTGCAGGGCCTCGACGAAGAGGCCGGCCGGCCGGCGGACGGGGCGGCGCGGGGCGCATCCGGCGGCAGGCGGGAGCGCCGGCGCTAGCGGCGCGGGGGCGCATCCGGCGGCAGGCGGGAGCGCCGGCGCTAGCGGCGCGGGGGCGCGGGGCGCAGGGTTTATCAGACAGCCGCCGGCCCCGGCCGCCATGTCAACCACAGGACAGGGCGGCCAGGGCGACTGGCAGTCCCTCTGGGACGAGTACTCTAGGTCGTTCGAGAACTGGAGGCGGATGGTCGAGTCGGTCCAAAAGGCCGCGTCCGACATGCAGCGCAGCTTTAACCAGGTCATGGAAAAGGCCGCGTCCGAGTCGTCGGCCGACACGATGAGGCGGTTCGGCGAGGCGTGGCAAAAGGCCATGAACGATGCGGGCATGAGCGGCGCCAAGCAGTTCGGCGAGACCTGGCAGAAGGCGCTCAGCGAGTCGTCGGTCGAGTCGTTCAGGCAGTTCGGCGAGACCTGGCAGAAGGCGCTCAGCGAGTCCGGCATGGAGCAGATCAAGGCGTACGGCGACATGATGAAAAAGTTCGGCGAGACATGGGACGGCATGTGGCCCCAAAAGGGCCCACGGACCCCCTGACCGGAAGCGCAGCAGCCCCCTAATTTTATATTCAGAGCCGGCGCGGCCGGCCCGATGGCCGGGTGGGCTGACTACCTCTTGTCCGCCGTCCGGTACGATTCGTCCAGGCGGATCGTCGAGGCGCGGCAGCATGCGGACGACGGCTCGCAGATAGGGCGGGGCACCCTCGTCGGCCGCAGCACCATCGCAGACAACATGAAAAGGGGATCGACGTACGCGACCGTGTTTACCGGCAGGGGCGGGAGCTGGAGGATGGGCAAGCAGGTCAGGCTGCTCAGGTCGGGCGGCGACTATTCGATCCGCGTCGACTCGAACAGGGTCATGCTCGACAACCTCGGCATGCTGCCCGAGATCGAAGAGGGCGGCGAGCGGGGCTAGGCGGCATCCCGCCCGGCCCCGGCCACGCCGCCGGCCCTTGCCCCGGCGTAGTCGGCAAGCGACGTCCGGTCGGCCCCGGGTATCCTGGCGATCTCAAACCCCTCCGCCCTCTTTCCGAGGGGCCTCGTCGCGTCGATGCCGAGCTTTGCGGTCTGCAGGCGCTCTTGGTCGCTCGACGGGTCCAGGCTCGAGCCGCGCACGCCGCGCAGGACCGTCAGGTCCCTGTCCGCCTGGAAGCGCGTGGCCATTGCGTACTCGACGGCCTCGGCCGACGTCGGGTCTATATCCTCGTCGACGACCGTGACCTGCTTGAGCGACCGGTGGGCGGCAAAGGCCGCCTCGATGGCCGCCGCGGCGTCGGCGTCGGAGCGCTTTGAGACCTGCACGACGGCGTGCAGCCAGCTGCACCCGCCCGCGGTGAGGCGGACGGCGCGCACGAGCGGGCCGAGCCTGGCCCTCAGCTCGCCGTCGAGCTTTGACTCGGCCGGCATTCCCATGAGCAGGCGGTGCTCCGAGTAGCCGGCGAGGACGTCGTGGTACACGGCCCTGTCGCGGTAGTACAGCCGGTCCAGCTCGAACACGGGCTGCTCGCGCGCGTGGTCGTACGTCTGGAGCATCTCGACCATCCACTCGCGGTGCGTCCTGTCGGCCAGGATGCGCCCCTCCATGACGACCTCGGCGCCGGCCGGCACGAGCAGGCCCGTGGACGGGCAGGCTGCCAGGGCCAGGCGCCCGCCGGCCAGCGCCCCCGCAATGGCGTGCTCGCTCGCGCCCCACTCGGCCTGGTACGCGCCGGCGATCGAAAAGGCGGGGTGCACGCCGACGGCGACCGCCACGGGCAGGTCCTCGCCGCGCCCCCTCGCGTCGGCGCGGCACCGGTCCAGGTGCCGGCCCTCGACCATCCTCACGGACATGTGCGTGTCGTCGATGGGCATCATGCGGTGGAACGAAGAGTTCTGCGCGCCCGTCTCGGGGTTGCGCGCCTGCACTATGGACGACGTAATGAACGGGCCAGGCTCCTTTTCAAAGTGCGTGACGACCGGCAGCGGCGAGAGGTCGGGCGACGAGTTCTCGAGAAAGGGAGGGGCCGAATCGGGCGGGGCGGGGCCCGGAAGTGGCGGCTCTGCTGCGGCCGCCCTTGCCGCCGCGGCGACGGCCGCGTGTATGCCGCCGGCCCCGCACCCGATCGCCATTGCGAACCGCTCGCGCGTGCCGACGACGTTCGCCGCCACGCGCATCGGAGAGCCCTCTACATCCTCAAAGAGGAGCGCGTCGGATCCGTCGGCGCGCGCCGTCACGGCCGCGATCTCGTGGCGCGGCGAGACGCGGCGGCCAACCACGGACAGGCATCCGGCGCGGCGCAGCTCTTCCAGGTACGAGCGCAGGTCATGCACTGCGCCTCACCATCTCCGAGGCCGCCTCCATTACGGCCCTTGCGCCGTCGGCCCCGAGCGGCCCCCTCGCGCTGCACGTCACGACGGATATCCCGGCGTTGAGGTGGCTGATGCGCTCGGCGGCAAGGCGCAGGAACAGGCCGTCGTGCTTTGAGGGTATGACGGTGGTCGTCGCCGGCGGCAGGCCCGGGGTGGTTATCGAGACGGCCATGGATCCGATCCCGGCGGCCGGGGGAGGATCCCCCTCCGAGACCGAGACAAAGTCGCCGTTGGCAAAGCGGACGGCTGCAACGTGGTACGTGCGGCCGCCGGCGCGGACGGTCCGCACCGCGTAGGGCGGCTGCGCAGCCGGGGCCGCGGTCGCGGCCGCTGCCGCGGCGCCGGGGGCGGGGGCCGCAACAGTGGAAGCACTAGCATGGCTGCGCGATCCCTGCGGCCCGTCCGGGCCTTCGGGCCTGGCGGCCAAGGGCCCGGCCGCCTACTTTTTCGATGCCGACTCTTCTTCCTTCGAGTCGGCCTCGACGCGCGCCCTGAGCTTTGCCTTGTACTTTAGGTTGCGCGGCTTTGTGCGCAGGCGGTACCCGCAACACGGGCACCAGAGGCCCTCCCACTTTATGAATATCTCGCATATCTGGCACCGCCTCTGCCCGGAGACATACCTGCCCGTTCCGACCGGCTTTTGCGCCTTGTACCTGATGCATATCCCCTTGCACGTCATGCCGTATACCTGACGGGCCTGCTGAGATTTGGCTTGTATATAAATATGAGTGTAAGATTTGGGAGGGTATGCACCTGGCCAGCGCACGGGGCGTGGCAAAACGGCCCCCTGTACTGTAAAAATTCCACAAAAACGGGCTAAAATGTGCAGAATTTGCGGCGCTTTGCGTTCAGCCGGGCGCCGTCAGGCCGGCAGCTCGGGGAGGCCCAGACTGAGCAGGTACCTGTACGTCTCGTCGTAGAACGCCGGCGACCTGGTGGCATCCTCGCCGTCGCCCTCGGGCACGAATATGACCATGCCCTGCCGCGCCCTGGTGAGCAAGACCCTGTACGCGTTCCTTAGGTACGACTGCCTGTCGGCCTTGCGCACGTGCAACCACCGCTTTCCCCTGAACTCGCGGTGGTGCCAGCCGCTCCCGCCCTCTCCCGTCCCGCTGCGCCGCAGGTTGGCGTCCCATGCGACGCAGACCCAGTCGAGCTCGAGCCCCTGCACGTCGAACTCGGTCGCCGCGTACTCTAGGCTGTACGACGAGCGTGGGTCGTCGGGCCCGTTAAGAAACCACTTGGTGGCGTCAACTGTCAGCTCAACGTAGATGCCGTGCGGCTGGAGCCGGTACGACTTTGCCGCGGCGACGATCCCGAACCGCTCGGTTCCGCGCGCCTTGTTGCGAAGCCACCGCTTTGCTAGTCCAAAGTCGCGCGTGACCACTATCGGGTACCGGTCGAGGCCTGACCGCAGGGCGGCGGCCGTGTCTGTGTCTGTGTCGAGTAGCGCCTTTACGAACCTCGAGACGTGCTCGCTACGGAACGACCGGATCGACGTGCTCAGGTGCAGGTCCGGCACGGACTCGGCTCCGGCAGACGAGGCCAGTGCAGCCACATCCCCGCCAGGGGCGTACTCGCTGTCGGTGATCTCGGCGGACACGTAGACGTCCCATTCGGAATGCAGGTCACGGACGGCACGGAACCACTCAGGCAACCCGGCCTCGCCGGCGTGGATCTCTTGGCCGCCGCCGACGAGGCACACGATCACGGCCCAGCCCTCGTGCCGGCCCATGACGTCGATCAAGAACTCGGGCTCGGACTTGTCAAAGTCCTTGCGGCCCCTCTTGCGCGCCAGCCACGACGACAGGTGGTCGCGGTTCCACGCCCTCTGCGCCTCGTCAAATATGGCCACCCTCTCGTGGGGGATCCCGCCGCCCATGTACTCGTCGCGAAAGTGGTGTATGTTCTGTACGAACGCAGACGCCTCGCGGCGCGCCTCGCCCTTTTTCACGCGGGGGCGCGTTGCGTCGGCGACGCGGTCGCGCGCAAGCGCCTCCTGCAGCACCTTGACGAGCGGCCCATTCCCCGACAGGAAAATGGCGTGCTCGCCCCTGTCTGTGCTCTGTCGCTCGTTTGCAATGTTCAGGCCGGCGAGCGTCTTGCCGGCCCCGGGCACGCCCGTCACAAAGCAGATCGACCTGCGCCCCTCGGCCTTTGAGCGGTCGATGATCTTCGAGACGGCCGCGGATGTCTCGGCCAAGTTCCGGGCGCCGCCCTCATGCCGCGTTATGTCGTAGACCGAGTGGTTGGCATACAAGGCGCGCGCCGCCTCAATGATCGTCGGCGTCGGCTTGTAGGCAGTCCCTTCCCATGCGACGGGGTCCATCTCGTCTAGGCCCGCGCACGGGCCGTCTAGCACGCCGGAGATTGCCGCGCCCAGGCCGGCCGCGTTCGTAAGCGCAGGCTCAAGGACGCCGTCGGGGCCCCGGCTCGGCGGCGAGTCGGCCCCCCTGCCGGCCGGCGCCTCAGTGGCCACCAGGACGGGCACGATCGGCGCCGCATGGCTTCCTTCGTGGAAGTTCTTGAGGTCCAGCGCATAGTCGACGCACTGGTCAATGTCGGCCCTGTCGAACGTCCGCCTGCCCACCTTGAACTCGATCACAAAGACGGCGCCGCGGCAGACGAGGACGGCATCGACGCGCTTGCCCATGCGCGGTATCGAGAATTCGAAAAAGATGCGGCCGGAGCCGAGGCCCGCCAGCGCCCCCTTGAGGATCGCAATCGTCTGCTCCCAGGCGTCGCGCTGCTCGTCGCCCAGGTCAAAGGGCAGCTCGCGCGCCATGGCGGCCACGATGCTGTCGGGGCTGACCGCTGCAAACTCCCCGAGGTCGGCCGAATAGTACGAGCGCCTCAACGTCGGCTGCAGCCGGGCCGCTTTGTATTAAGGAGTTCGATCGCGCCTAGCGTGGGCGCGGGCGGGCCTATACGAGCGCCTGCGAGGCCTCGTGGAACATTTGGCTCTTTGCGCAGCCGGCGGCAAGCTCGTCGCCGGCGCCGCGCCTCATCAGGCCGCGGTACAGGCCGTCCTCTAGCTTTACGCCCTCGCGCTTTTCCCACTCTTCGACCGTGATCGAGTACTTTTTCTGTATGCGGTCGCGGTACCACTCTGGTATGACGTTGAACGCGCAGAACGGAATGATGCGCAGGTCCGGCGTCACGTAGTGTATGTCGCACCGCTGCAGCCTCTCCAGGTCCTCGTTGTACTTGTCCTGAAAGTGCATCATGCCCAGGAACAGGCCCTTTACGTGCCACGACCCGACCGAGTCGAAAGAGCGCTTCATGAGTATGTTGCCGAACATCTTGGCCAGGTCCAGGCCCGCCGGCTGCTTTTTCGTGTCGACAAAGCCCTTTAGCTTGCGGACGACCTCTAGCATGGTAAAGTACTTGTTCTTGCCGGAGCGTATCTCCTCGGCCTTGTCCTCGAACAATTCAAGCATGCCCTGAATGTCGCAGAACTTTGTGAGCGGGACGAACTTTTTGGTGTCCTCGTCCTCAAAGACGTACGTGCCGGCGCCGCACGCAAAGTGGATGGACAGCTCGTACTTTGGCTTGCTCGAAAACGCCTCAATGACGTTCGTGAGCGGCATGCAGCTCGGCACGGGGAACCAGTCGTCGATCGTGACCTCGCCGCCGGTCTGCTCCTCGATCCTCTGTATGCAGTCGGGTATGGTAATGCGGTACTTTTCGCGCTCCTGCTTGCCCATGCGCCCGGTGAGCGAGACCGGCTGGAAGTTGACCGCATGCACCACGTCCATGTTCTTTTGAGCGTACCGGATGATGCCGCCGAGCTCGTGGTCGTTGATCGACTTGATGACGGTCGGCACGAAGACGACCGTCGTGCCCGTCTTGCGGCAGCTGTCTAGCGCGTGGGGTATCTCCCAGTGGTTCTTTGGGTTGGTCCTCGCCGTGACCCCGTCAAAGCTCAGGTACAGGTTGTTGCAGCCGGCAAGCCGGACATCGCGGGCCGCCTCGGGGTCCATTGCGTGCCGTATGCCGTTGGTGTTCATCTGTATGTGGTCCACGCCCTCTTCCTTCATGATCCGAATGACGTCCGTAATGTCCTCGCGCAGCATTGGCTCGCCGCCCGTAATCTGCATCGAGTTGCCCGGTATGGGCCGCTCGGCCCTGAGCGTCTTCATCATGGCGCGCACCTGGTCCTGCGACGGCTCGTACATGTAGGCCCCCTCCAGGCCCTTTTTGACGTAGAAGAAGCAGTACCAGCACGTCAGGTCGCACCTGTTCGTGACGATCATGTTGGCCAGGCCGCTGTGCGAGAGGTGGTTGGAGCAAAGGCCGCAGTTGTTCGGGCAGGCGCACTTTTCGATCATGACGTTCGGCGCGTGGGCCCCCTTGCCGTCCTGCCAGTAGGTGCTGAACTTTTGGTACAGCTCGTACGAGCCAAAGTAGAGCTCTTCGCACTCGCCGTGCGTTGGGCATGTCTTTGTCATGTAGACCCTGCCGTCCCTCTCAAAGACCTCGGCGTCAAGGATCATGTTGCAGTCGGGGCAGATGCTCTGCGTGAACCGCACCGTCGTCCTCTTGCCGAGGCTCTTTTGCCGCTGGTTGGCAATCTGGATCAGAGACATGCGCTTGTCGGCGAGCGGCCGTGTGGCGCTATATAAAGTTCGGGCGCTTATAAAGAGAACGTGGTTTCTGGCGGGCTGCTGCCCTCGCGAGGGCGGCGCGGCGCACCCCTAGGCCTAGGGGCCGCAGGGGGCCTTGCGGCGGCGAGGCCGGCGCACGCCTAGCCGCCGCGGGCCGGCGCACGCCTAGCCGCCGCGGGCCGGCGCACGCCTAGCCGCCGCGGGCCGGCGCACGCCTAGCCGCCGCGGGCCGGCGCACGCCTAGCCGCCGCGGGCCGGCGCACGCCTAGCCGCCGCGATCCCGCCATGTGCGAGGCGGCGGGGGGGTGAGCAGGGTGCCGCAAGAGGCCATACTGCCCGCATTGAGCTAAGAATGTGCCGGGCGGCGCGCATCCCGCGCCAGAATGTCGCGTGGCCGGCAGGGGCCATGAAGCGCCGCTCCCGTGCTGGGTCCGCCAGGGCAGGCGGCGTCCGAACTGCCAGCAGACTCCCCTTCGTGCGAGGTAAAGCGCCCTCGCAGCATCCCAGGCACAATCAAGGCGCGAGGCGGGCAGGCGGTGCGGCATGGAGGGCAGGGAGGTTCAAGCGGCTGCCCAAGGCGGCCGCCCACGCCGGGTGCCGAGGTTTGAAGTGGCCGGCGTGCGGGGGCGGCGCCGGGGCCGCGATCAAGCCTGCGCAGGGCCCAACGCAGGGTGGACCGCCGTGCCAAAAGCGGGCGGCCCCACCCCCTCGGAGACATCCCCCAAGCTGTGCCAGCCGCAGGGGCGGAGGGAGGTACGGGCACTGCATCCTTGCGCAGCATGCCTAGACGGGCAGATCGCCGGCGGCATCACCGCAGGGAGGGGGCGGCACGATCGTGCCCGGCCGAGGCCCGGCTAGCTGCCAACGGCGGCAACGGGCCGCGGGCCGCGCGAGGCCGGCCGGCATGCGTGGGGCCGCGGAATATTTAATAAATGGCAAGGGGGTGGCATGGACATGGTGGTAGACGACCGCGAGATACTGTTCGTCGGCACGGCAGAGGCCGAGCATGTCGAGATGTACCTCAAGGCCATCTGGCACTTGGACGAGCGCAAGGAGGATGTCAAGATAAGTAGCATTGCAAGAATGCTGCATGTCCGGCAGCCGAGCGTGGTGCAGATGCTCAAAAAGCTCAACTCAAAAAAGCTCGTAAGCTACAACAAGGCGGGCGTGAGCCTGACGGAAGAGGGCAACAGCGTCGGCTCAACGATGATGCGCAATAGCAGGCTGCTCGAGGTCCTCATGGACAGCGCCCTAAAGATAGAGATCGACGAGGAGATGGTGTGCGGGATCGAGCACCACATGAGCCAGCAGTTTACCGATGCGCTCTGCACAATGCTCGGCCACCCCAGCTTGTGCCCCCACGGCCTAAACATACCCCCCGGCGAGTGCTGCAAGGCAGCACTTAGCGGCGGCAACAGCGGCGGCGATGCCGGCGGCGATGCCGGCGGCGATGCCGGCGGCGATGCCGGCGGCAGCAGCAGCGGCGGTGGCGATGCCGGCGGCAGCAGCAGCGGCGGTGGCGATGCCGGCGGCAGCAGCGGCGGCGATGCCGGCGGCAGCAGCGTCTGACAACGGCACCCGCCGGCACCGGCACCGGCGCAGGCAAGAGTTATGTGGGCGGCGCGTTTGCGCCGGCCCGTTGGCGTGCTTTTGCGGATGCCCAAAGTACGAGGCGAGCCCGAACGGGTTTGTCATAGGCTGCGTTCGGTGCGACCACGGCCCGCAGAACCACGACGACGAGTTCCGCAGGTCGGCGAGGGCCAACGAGGGCGCAAGCCAAAAGCGCAACGCTGACTTTGGATGACGGCGCGCTTCCCGCCCGCCCGCCCGCATCACTCGCCGATGACCTTGACGAGGACCCGCTTGTCGCGCCTGCCGTCGAACTCGCCGTAGAACACGCGCTCCCACGTCCCGAGGTCCAGCGAGCCGTCAGTCACGGCAACGACGACCTCGCGCCCCATGACCTGCCGCTTGAGGTGGGCGTCGGCGTTGTCCTCGCCCGTGTCGTTGTGGCGGTACTGCGCCGTCGGCTCGTGCGGGGCCAAGCGCTCGAGCCAGCGCTCGTAGTCGCCGTGCAGTCCCCGCTCGTCGTCGTTGATAAAGACGCTCGCCGTAATGTGCATTGCGTTCACCAGGCACAGCCCCTCGCGCACGCCGCTCCTGCCGACGACGTCCTGCACCTGGCCGGTTATGTGCACGAATGCCCTGCGCGTGGGCGTCTTGAAGTGGAGGTACTCGGTGCGCGACTTCACCGGGCCGGCCGGCCCAGGCTCGCCTTAAAAGGGCTCGCGGCGCTGTGGGCAGGCTCAGAACTCAAGATCGTCGTCATGCGCTCAGCAGGATGGGTTCATCAGCGCCCGCGCCGCCGCGGCGCGCCGCGCACTTATCTGCCTTTCACAAGGGTAATAAGCAACCGCAGGGCAGGCGGGGCATGGTCGCGATCGACACGATGTCGTCGCTTGAGAGCTTTAGGAGGTTCGTGTACCAGAGCACGTGCGCCTCGTACGCGCCGCGCGGCTACATGGACGACCGCGAGGTGTACGCCGAGCGCGACCCCGAGCTCGGCGCCATACACGTCGAGGCTACCGACAAGGCGACGCTCAAAAAGATAAGGGACGTTACGTTCGTGAATGCGGCCGACGTGCTCGGGGTCATTTACAACTCAAAGAGTGGCAACACGGCCCTCAAGTGGCGGCAGACCGACCGGTACAGGGGCAGGGTGACCGGCGAGGCGTCGACGAACTCGCTTGCCAACCTGGCCGCCGCCGGCGTGCTCACCCTGGAGTGGGTCGAAGAGTACGTCGCCGAGAGGCTCGCCGAAAAGGCGGCGGGAGAGGGCGGCGGGGCGCAGGGCTAGCGGTCCCCGGCGCGCGGGGCGCGGGGCGGTGCAGACCAGGTGATCTCGAGGGCCGTCGACGAGAGGACGTTCACGGTGCAGCCCGAAGAGTCCGACGACCTGCTCGCCGTCCGGCGCATCCTCGAGGCCGGCGACCAGGTCTCGGGGGTGACCAACAGGGTCGTAAAACGCGAAAAGGAGTACTCGAGGCCGGACAGGGGGGAGCGCGTGACGATGCGCCTCACCGTCCAGGTCGAGTCGGCCGCCCTCGACAGCGCCCTCGACAGGCTCAGGGTGCGCGGCCCGATAACCGCATCGACGCACGAGTCCGTCCAGCGCGGGTCGCACCACTCGATCGTCGTCCAGCCGGGCGACACCGTGGCGATCTCAAAGCAGCGCTGGTCGCCCGTCCACAAGAGGCTCGCCTCCGGCGACGCCGGGGGCGCCTCGCCCGGGTTCGTCCTGGTCGCCGTCGACTCGGCCGACTGCGCGGTGGCCAGGCTCAAGGGCACGCGCCTCCACGCGGCGTCGTCGATCAGGTCGGGGGCCGGCGGCAAGAGGTACGCCGAGGCGCCGGCCCGCGGGGGCGGGGGGGCCGGCCGGCCGGCAAGGTACATTGACGACATTGCCGGCGCTGCCGCGTCGCTCGCCCGCAAGGGGGACGCGGTGATCGTGTTCGGCCCGGGCGAGACAAAGAGGCGCGTGGCCAACAGGCTGCGGGAGGGCGGCGGGGCCCCCGTCAGCGTCGTCGAGGGCGCCGACACCGGCGGGATGGACGGGATATACGGCTTTACAAAGTCGGACGCAATGAGAAAGGCGATCGGCGGCGGCAAGCTTGCGGCGGTGTACGGGATAGTCGAGGAGGTGATGCGCATGGCCGGCGCAAGGTCGCGCAAGTTCGCCATGGGGTACGCCGAGGCCCGCAGGGCGAGCGGCGCGGGGGCCGTCGAGTCGCTGGTGTACTCGGAAAAGCTCCTCCACGACGCCGGCGAGGAGGAGGCGATCGCCCTGCTCAACGCCGTCGAGGGCGGCGGGGGAAGAGTCTACGGCGCCGACTCGTCGACGGACGCCGGCATGCAGGTCGCCGGGCTGGGAGGGGTCGTCTGCATCCTGAGGCACCCCGTGGAGTGACGCGGCAGGGGGCGGCCTGCCAGAGGCGCTCCGAAAAACAGGAAAAAAAGGGGGAGGCGGGGCGTTGCCCCGCCGGTGTCCATGCCTGTCAGGCCCGGCGTTCAGCGGCGGCGGCCTAGCCGTCGTCGCCGTCTCCGCCTGCGGCGGAGCCGCGCGTCTCCGAGTGGCCTTCGCCGGGCGCCGCGTCGATGCCGGCGTAGATGCCGGCCGGCTGCCCGCCCACGACAACCCCGTCCGCCGCGGACGGCTCCGGGGTGGCGGTAAGGTAGCCGTGCACGGCAGCGGACGCGCCGCTCTCGGCGCCGGGCGGCGCAGCGCGCTGCCCGTCCCCGTCGAACACGTCGTACGCCACATCGCCGTCCGGCAGCGGGGCCGTGTGCCCTGGCGTGCCGGATGCCGCGTAGGGGGCGTAGCCGGCGCCGCTCTCGCCGTGCGCCAGATACGCCTCTTCGAGCGCGGCGTCGATCCTCGCGTAGACGTCGTCGAGCCGCTCGTCCATGGCATCCCTTTCCGCTGCGGACAGCTCGGGGACGACGATGACGTAGCCGAACTCGGCGAGTATGGCCCTGTGCTCGGCGTTGGCCCGATCGGCGAGCCGCATGTCCTCGGCGAACGCGCCGGACATTGTAATGCTGCCGTTTGCAAGCATCGGGGCAAGCCGCCCCGCCAGGGCCTCGGCCGCATCGGCGTGCCGCTCGAACAGGCGCGACATCCTGGCGTCAAGCTGCTCGAGCTGCGCGTCGGTCAGGGCGGACGGCTCTTTGTACACAAACCCGTACTCGGCCAGTATGGCGTCGTGCTCGGCGTAGAGCGCGACGGCCGGCGCTGCAATGCCGCCGTGGAGAGCGGCGCCGTACGCGCCGCTGCCATGGCCGGCCAGGTAGCCGTCCGTGCCGCTGCCGGCGCCGCCCGTCCCGGGGGGCGCGGGCGGCTCGGCCGTGCAGTACTCTTCGTACACCTGGTCCATCCTGTCCATGACTGCGTCGAGCCTCTCTGAGAGGCGCCGCTCGTCGGCATCGGACAGCTGCGGCGTGCTGATGACAAAGCCGTGCCTGCGCAGGATGTCGTCGTGCTCGTCGGCCATCAGCTGGTAGACCGCCGACATGGCGGACTGCGGCCCAAAGACGGCGAACTCGTGCCCCAGCAGGGCGCCGGCGGGCCGGACGCTCAGGGCGTCGGCCTCGTCAAGCATGGCGTCGTACCTTGCCAATGAGGCGTCCATCTCGGCATCTATGCGCTCAATCTGCGCGCCGGTCAGGCTAGGCGGCTCCTCGTACGCAAACCCGTACTCGGCCAGTATGGCGTCGTGCTCGGCGTACAGCTCGTCCATGCGGGCCGTCATGTTTGCGGCCAGTTCGTCGCCCTGCTCGCCCGCCGGCCACCCGTGATGCCCGCCGTACAGGGGGCCGCACGCGGCCGCGTACGGGGACGCGGCATCGAAGTGCGCCTCGCCGGCGCCGGCGCCGGCGCCGCCGTAGGAGGCGGCCGCCGTCGCCGTTGCGTCCAGCTTGCCCATGCCGTCCGCTCCAGGCTCGGTCGCCGCGGCGTATCCAGGCGCAACCGCCGCGGCGGCAAACGCGGCCGCGAGGACCGCAACCGCCGCCGCGCCGAGCACCAGGAGGGCGGCGGTGCGCCGTCCGGGCAGCGGCGGGCCGCGCCGCAGGGATGCGGCGGCGCCCGCCTCGTGGCCGGCCATAGTCGTCTCTTGCGTCGTCTCGGTTTCTTTCTGTGCTGTCATTGGGCGGTCGGACGCGCGGTGGATATAAGGAGTTCCTATACATTGTTCAGCTTGCCGCCGCCCCCCCCCCCACCCCCCCCCCCATAGCGCGGCCTGGCGCCTGCCGACGCCTACCCTACGGCCGGGCCGGGCCGTCGAGGCCAGAGGCGCTGCCGGGGCTGCCGCTCTCGCCGCCGCCGCCGCCGCCGCGCCCCCGCGTCGACTCGGCAAGCCAGTCCAGGTAGGGCCCGTTGACCGAGGCGATCGCCAGCTCGGCGATCTCCGGCACGTCGTACGGGTGCGTCGCGGCGATGCGGCCCTTGAGGGCGTCCAGGGCGGGGCGCGTCGTCTTGAACACGGCCAGGCACTCGGCGCCCTCTTCGATCCGCCCGTTCCACCTGTACACCGACGAGACGTCCGCCATGTTGACGCACGCGGCCAGGCCGGCGCCTACCGCGTCGCGGGCGGCGCTCAGCGCCGCCTGCCGGTCGGGGTACGTCGAGACGACCGCGACGGGGCCGCCCGATGCGCCTGATTCCACGGCAAGCGGTAAAATAGCCGCGCTAAAAAGCGTGCCGGTCGGCAGTTGGAGCTCGCAGCGCTGGCAGACAATGCCATCATATACGTCCTGATAGCGTGGGGGGTCATACTTGCCGCAGCCAAGGGCCTCGGGCTGCAGAAGCGCGGGTTCGACGTAAAGCCGTACAGCCTGACGTACAAGAACGCCAGCGTGCAGTCCGTCCTGGACAGGATGCTCGGCCGCACCCGCCGCGCCGTGCGCGTGTTCGCCGACGTGAGCGTCGTCGCGGGGTTCGGCATGATGGGGTTTGCGTTCTGGTTCCTCATGTCGAACGTGGCAAACTACTTTGTCGCCCCCTCGGGCTTTGCCGAGGTGACCGTCCTCATACCCGGCGTGACCGTGACGTCGCACTCGGCCATCATCAACTTTTTGCTGTGCATCCCGATCGTCCTGATCATGCACGAGGGCGCGCACGGCATCGTGGCGGCCCTCGAGAGGATCAGGATCAAGACGGGCGGGTTCGCGATCTTTATCGCCCTGTTCGCGGGGTTCGTAGAGCCCGACGAGGACGAGTTCAACAAGGCCAAAAAGGTCTCAAAGCTGCGCGTGATCGGAGCCGGCGCGACGTCCAACGTCGCATTCTCGCTAGCCCTCGGGGCCGTCCTCCTGACCAACCCCGTCTTTGCCATCATAGTGCCCGAGCCCATCAAGGGGGCGTTCTACGAGGCGCCCGACGGGGTGTTCGTCCTGTCGGTGATCGGGGGGTCCGGCGCCGAGAGGGCAGGCATCCAGCCCGGCGACGTCATCAACGGAATCAACGGCATGCCGGTGTACACGGCGTTCGACATGGAGAGGGCGGGGCTCGAGCCCGGCCAGACCGCGACCGTGTCCGTGTCGCGCGACGGGCAGGCCCTCGAGATGCCCGTGGAGATAACGGCCGCCGAGGACGATCCGGAGAGGGGGCTCGTCGGCATCATGCGCGACAACTCGGCCGCGTACAAGCCCGTGTACGGGTTCATCGAGTGGACGAGCCACGAGCTGTCGCTGTTCCTGCTGTGGCTGTGGATGATCTCGTTCTTTATCGGGATCATCAACATGCTGCCCCTCCCCATACTCGACGGCGGCAAGTTCATACACACGATAATCGACCAGAGGATGTCCGAAAGATCCGTCAACGCCACGATGTGGGCCGTCTACGCGTTTACGTTCGTGCTGTTCGGCCTGAACATCGGCCTGTCGTACGCAAAGTCCGGCTGGTTTACGATATAGGGCGGGCCGCGGCGCGGCTGGAAGGGGGAGGTGGCCGGCGAAGTGGAGGTAGGGGGGGCCGCGGCGAGCAGCGGCGCATCCGCATGCGGCGCGTGCAGCGAGCGGCCCGCGGCGTACGCAAGGGCGTACTCGGGCGAGCGGCTGTGCGCCCCATGCTTTACGGCGGCGATCGAGCGCAAGGCGGCAAGGACGATCTCGGCGCACTCGATGATACGCGGCGGCGACCGGAGAGTGTGCGTTGCAGTCTCCGGCGGCAAGGACTCGCTCGCGCTGCTCCGCGTGCTGAGCCGCATGTCCGAGGGGCGCCGGTTCGCCGTCAGCGCCGTCATGATAGACGAGGGCATTCCGGGGTACAGGGACGAGGCGCTCGGCATTGCGGGGCGGTACTGCGCGGAGCTCGGCGTCGAGCTTGCAGTGCGCTCGTACGGGGACCTGTTCGGGACGACCCTCGACGAGGCCCTGCAGGCGAGGGACGGGCCCAAGGCGCCGACGTCGTGCTCGATCTGCGGCACGCTCAGGCGGCGCGCCATCGACATAGCCGCCGCCGAGGCCGGCGCCGACGTGGTCGCGACCGCCCACAATCTTGACGACGCGCTGCAGACGTTCCTGATCAACGTGATCTCGGGCGACACGGACCGCATAGGGAGGATGCTGCCCGGGTCGGGCGGCGCGCTCGGCGGCGGCGCCCCGCGGAGGGTGCAGCCGTTCTGCGAGATATACGAGCAGGAGATCGTCTTCTACGCGTTTGTCAACAAGATCCCGTTCCAGGCCGAGCCGTGCCCCCACATGAACGAGGGCGTCCGCACGGGGCTGCGCGAGTTTCTCAACGGGCTGGAGGCGGCGCATGCGGGCTCAAAGAACAGCATGTACAGGTCAGCCATGCGCCTGGCTGAGGCGGTTGCCGCGGCCGGGGCCGGGGCCGGGGCGGGAGGGGACGGCAAGCGGCCCAGGCCCTGTCCGTCGTGCGGCGCGCCGTGCAGCTCGGACGGCGTCTGCTCGGTGTGCAGCACGCTCAGCGGGCTGGGGCGGCCGGCGCAAGGGGCGGGGCGCGGGGGCGTAGGAAGGGGCAGGGGCGCGGGGGCGCGGGGGCTACCGGGTGCGAGGGGGGAGTCGTCGTCCATTGCAAGCGCGGGAGGGGCAGGGGCGCGGGGGCGCGGGGCGTAGGAAGGGGCAGGGGCGCGGGGGCGCGGGGGCTACCGGGTGCGAGGGGTGGTCGTCGTCCATTGCAAGCGCGGGAGGGGCAGGGGCGCGGGGGCGCGGGGGCGCCCGCGCCGCCGGCGCGGCCCCCCGGCAAGCAATGCAGATATACCACGCCTCCAAAGGGCAACCGGTAGCAGGGAGGGTCGGGGTGCTAGCCGTGCCCCATTCCGAAACCGGCTATACGCGGAGGCCAGTAACCGCCGGGGTAACTCCCAGGCGGGCGGTACCCGCGGGGCGGGCGGAAATGAACCCACGCCGAGGCGGGTGGTTGCAGGCCCGGGAACGCCCGAAGGGGCGTCTCCCAGGGCCGAGCCGTCGAAAGGGACGAGGTCCGGGAGGGAGCAGTCCTAAGACGGAGCATCCACGCTTCCTCGTCCACGTGGCGGATCTTGCGCGCCTCGAAATGGGGCCGTTCGCTTGGGCTGGAACCGGCGGGCCTGCTACCATGAAATTCATCGGGGCGCCGCCGGCGGGGCCGTGCTTCCCCGCCCCGCCCCGCCCCTCCGCCGCGCGGTCAGTACCGGACCGTGAACGAGGCGAACTCGCCGGTCGGCTCCTCGTCGACGACTTCCAGGCCCGAGACCCTCGCGCCGGCGGGGCCGTGCCTGCACCACTCGGCCACGGCGCCGACCGCCGCGGCGGGCCCCTCGACGACTGCCTCGACCCGCCCGTCGTCCAGGTTTCTCACCCAGCCGGCCGCGCCGCTCTTTTCCGCCTCCGCCCTGAGGGCCTGGCGAAAAAAGACGCCCTGCACCTTGCCGCTGACGTGCACGCTTATGCGGCGGGGCGGGCCCATGCCGCGCGCCGGGGCCGCGCCCTAATCAACGTGGCGGCGCGCCGCGGGCCCGGCCGGCGGCGGCGGCGGAGGTGGTGGGCGCGATAGCCCGTGGCGCCGCATCGCCGCGCAGCTTTACGCGGCGCCGCCGCGCTACCGCCGCTTTTTGAGGCGGGCCCTGCCCGTCTTGCGAGCCGCAATGCTCCCGACCTTTGCGCCCGGCGGCGCGTCGCGCGCCACCGTCGAGCTCTGCCCGACGTGCTGGTGCCGCCCGCCGCCGTGCGGGTGGACGTACGCTGCCTGCGCGACGCCCCTGACGATGGGGTACTTGCGCCCCTTTGACCGGGACCGGCGCCACTTGCCGCCGGCGCTCATGAGCGGGCGCTCCGTGACGCCGCCGCCGGCGAGCGTGCCGATCATTGCGCGGTTCTTTGGGTTGAGCGTCGCAAAGCGGCCGGACGGCAGCTTTATCGTGACCCCCTCGTCGCTGTGCGAAAAGACCGTCGCCGAGCCGCCCGCCGACTTTGCAATCGTCCCGCCGTCGCCGAACTGCCTCTCGACGTTGCACACGGTCGTCCCGTCGGGTATGTTCTGCACGCTCACGACGTTGCCGTCCTCGATGCCGGACTTTAGGCCAAAGTGCAGGACCGCGCCGACGCGCGTGCCGAGGACGGCCGGCACGTACGCCGTCCTGCCCGTCTCGAAGACGACCTTTGCGAGCGGCGCGTCGCGGCCGCGCTCGTGGACGATGTCGACGACCCTGCCCTCGTGCTGCTCGGAGAGCGCAAACCCGGGGTAGCGCGCGCGGGCGACCTTGCCCGTCTTTGCGGCGCGGAACTGCATGCCGCCGCGGCCCCGCCTCCTCACAAGCGGCCTCTTGCCCATGCCGCCGCGCGGCCCGGCCCGCCGATTTTAACGTTGCGCCCGGCCCCCCCGGATGCGGCAATTTCGCCAAAGGTATAAAACCAAAGGACGGGCGCCGTCGCGCGTGAGCGCCAACCCGCTGTCGCTAAAGGTGCTCGAGGCATACACCAGGGACGTCGGGAGGGGCGTGGCCAGGATAGACTACGACTCGATGGACACGCTGAGCGCGTCCACGGGCGACGTGATCGAGATCAAGGGCAAGCGGCGCACCGTCGCAAAGTGCCTGCCGCTGTACCCGTCCGACGAGGGCAAGGGGATCATCAGGATCGACGGCCTGGGCAGGAACAACTCGGGGATAGCCATCGGCGACACGATATCGGTCCGCAAGATCAAGGCCGCCGCTGCCGAAAAGGTCGTCGTCGCCCCGCTCGAGGCCATGCCGCCCATCGACGAGAGGTACCTGGCCGACGCCCTCGAGAGCGTCCCGCTCGTCAAGAGCGACAACGTCATGGTGCCCTACTTTGGCGGGAGGCTGACGTTCCAGGTGATCGGCGTCACCCCCGTCGCCGACGCCGTGCTGGTCACGCAAAAGACCGTGTTCCACATCGCCGAAAAGGGCGAGACGCTGCGAGGCGTGCCGCAGGTCACGTACGAGGACATCGGCGGCCTGACCGACGAGATCAAAAAGGTCCGCGAGATGATAGAGCTGCCCCTCAGGCACCCCGAGATATTCGAAAAGCTCGGGATCGAGGCGCCCAAGGGCGTCCTGCTGTACGGCCCGCCGGGCACGGGCAAGACGCTCCTCGCAAAGGCCGTCGCCAACGAGAGCAACGCGCACTTTATCAGCATATCCGGCCCCGAGATCATGAGCAAGTTCTACGGCGAGAGCGAGGCGAGGCTGCGCGAGATATTCAAGGAGGCGCGCGAAAAGGCGCCGTCGATAATATTCGTCGACGAGATCGACTCGATCGCCCCGAAGAGGGAAGAGGTCACGGGCGAGGTCGAGCGCCGCGTCGTCTCGCAGATGCTCTCGCTCATGGACGGGCTCGAGGCGCGCGGCAAGGTCATTGTCATATCGGCGACGAACCGGCCCAACGCGATAGACCCCGCGCTTCGCAGGCCCGGCCGGTTCGACCGCGAGATCGAGATCAAGGTGCCCGACAAGAGGGGCCGCAAGGACATACTCGCCATCCACACGAGGAACATGCCGCTCACGGACGAGGTCAGGCTCGACAAGGTCGCGGGCCTGAGCCACGGCTACGTCGGCGCCGACCTCGAGTACCTGTGCAAGGAGGCGGCCATGAAGTGCCTCAGGCGGCTGCTGCCCGAGCTGAACCTCGAGGACGAAAAGATACCGGCCGAGACGCTCGACAAGCTCGTCGTCAACGCGGACGACTTCAACAGGGCCCTCGTCGAGGTGACGCCTTCCGGCATGAGGGAGGTCTTCATCGAAAACCCCGACGTCAAGTGGGAAGAGGTCGGCGGCCTAGGCGAGGTCAAGCGCGAGCTGCAGGAGGCCGTCGAGTGGCCCATGAAGTACCCGCAGCTGTACGAGACGCTCGGTCACCGGATGCCGCGCGGCATACTCCTGCACGGGCCGAGCGGGACGGGCAAGACGCTCCTCGCAAAGGCCGTCGCCACGCAGAGCGAGGCCAACTTTGTGTCCGTGCGCGGCCCCGAGCTGCTCTCAAAGTGGGTCGGCGAGTCCGAGCGGGGCATACGGGAGATATTCCGGCGCGCCCGGCAGGCGTCGCCGTGCGTCATCTTCTTCGACGAGATCGACTCGATAGCGCCCGTGCGCGGCGCCGGCGGCGAGACGGCCGTCGCCGAGCGCGTCGTGAGCCAGCTGCTCACCGAGCTCGACGGCATGGAGAACCTCCACGGGGTCGTCGTGCTCGCCGCGACGAACAGGGCCGACATGATAGACCCCGCGCTGCTCCGGCCGGGCCGCTTCGACAAGATCATCCAGATACCGCTGCCCGACGAGCAGAGCCGCAGGAGCATACTCGAGATCAACGCCGAAAAGATACCCGTCGTCGACGACAAGGACAGCCCCGACAGGGTCTCGCTCGACAAGATAGCCGAGATCACCGACGGGATGAGCGGCGCCGACGTGGCGTCGATCGCCAACACGGCCGTCTCGCTCGTCATACACGAGCACCTCGACACGAACCCCGACGCGAAAAAGATCGAGAGCGGGGCGAAAAAGGCGCGCGTCACGATGCGGCACTTTGAGGAGGCCGTCAAAAAGGTGCGCGAGCAAAAGGACCTAAAGCTCGGCCAAAAGGTCGCCACGCCGTACTACGGGTAGCGGGCCGGCGGGAGGGCGCCGGCCGGGGCGGGGGCGGGCGCCGCCCAGGGGGGCGCTTCAGGTTAATAAAAAAGGTCGGGCGCCGCCCCGCGTGTCCGGGCACAGGGGGTACGTCGGCGCATCGCTCGAGTTCCTCAGGAGGAACGGGGTGGCCGTCGGCGACCGCGTCAGGGTGGGCGTCGGCGGGGGGGTCGCCCACGAGGGGGTCGTCATGCCGCGGTACGAGTCCGGCGGCGAGGAGGGCAGGCTCGTCGTAAAGCTGGCCAGCGGGTACAACGTCGGCCTCGAAATTGCCGAGATCGAGGGCATTGAGGCGGCGGGGGAGGGGGGCCCTGGGGGCGCAACGACAACAGCGGCTGCGGCTGAAGCTGAGGCGGGGCCGGCCGCGGGGGAGGAGGCGGCGGGGCCGGCCGCGGGGTCCGGCCTGCCGCGCATACTGCTGCTCTCGACGGGCGGGACGATAGCGAGCCGCATTGACTACCGGACCGGCGCCGTGACGCCGGCCGTGTCGGCCGGCGAGCTGAGCGCGTCGGTGCCCGAGCTTGCCGGCATTGCCCGCGTCGAGCCGCGCATACTGTTCTCCGAGTACTCGGAGAATATCGAGCCGGACCACTGGATGCGCCTCGCTGCCGAGCTCGACTCGGTTGCGGCGGAGGGGTCGGGCGGGGGCGGAGGCCGGGGCCGGGGCGGGCGGTACGCCGGCGTCATCGTGGCCCACGGAACGGACACCATGCAGTACACGGCCTCGTACGTCTCGTTTGCGCTGCGAGGGTACCCGCTGCCCGTCGCGTTCGTCGGCTCCCAGCGGTCGTCGGACCGGCCGTCGTCGGACGCCGCGCTCAACCTGATCGCCGCCGCCAGGCTGATCGCCAGCGGCAGGGCCGGCAGGGGCGTGTACGTCGTAATGCACATGGACGGGGGCGACTCGGCTGCCGCATGCCACCTTGCCACCAGGGTCCGCAAGTGCCACACGAGCAGGAGGGACGCGTTCCGCACCGTAGGGGCGGCGCCGGCGTTCGTCGTAAGGCACGACAGGGGCGGCGAGGTGGAAGAGGGCGCGCCGCGCGCGGGCGGCGGGCCGCCCGACTACTTTGGCGGGGCGCCGTACTCGCCCGAGATCGCCGTCGGCGCCGGCGCCGTGCTCGTAAAGTGCCATCCGGGGTACGATCCCGCCGCGCTCGACCGCATGATCGACGAGGGGCGGTGCAGGGCCGTCATATTCGAGGGGACGGGCCTCGGGCACGTTGGCAGGGCGCTGTACCCCACGGTCAAGAGGGCCGCCAGGCGAGGCGTGTTCATGGGAATGACGTCGCAGTGCGTCGAGGGCAGGGTCCGCATGACCGTGTACGAGAGCGGCCGGGACCTGCTCGCCATGGGGATCGTGCCGCTCGGCGACATGCTCGCCGAGACGGCCCTTGCAAAGGCCATGTGGGCCCTGGGCAGGGCGGACGCGGGCGGGGAGAAAGAGGGCGCCGCCGCGGCGCTGCGCGGGGCCATGCTCGAGACCGTCGCCTCCGAGGCGTCGGCCGGATAGGCGCCGGCAGGGTAGGTTTAATGAGCGGCCGCGGGCGGGCCGCGCATGGCCGGGGCCCGAACGGGCGGCGAGGCGGAGTACTATGACCGGATAGGCCTCGTCGTCGGCTTGGAGATACACCAGCAGCTAGCGACCGGCCGCAAGCTGTTCTGCGGGTGCAGGCAGGGCGGCGAGGCGGAGGCCGGCGGGCAGCAAGGCCCGTCGGGCGGCTTTACCAGGGCCCTGCGGGCCTCGAAGAGCGAGACGGGGCGGTACGACCCCGCCGCCGTCTTTGAGAGCGGCAAGGCGGCGGCCACGCTGTACAGCAGGGGCGCGGCCGGCACGAGCTGCCTCGTCGAGGAGGACGACGAGCCGCCGCACGACCTGGACGGCGAGGCGCTGCGCACGTCCCTGATCGTGGCGGCATCCCTCGGGTCGCGCGTGTTCCGCGAGCTGTTCCCCATGCGCAAGATGGTCATTGACGGGTCCAACACGTCGGGGTTCCAGAGGACGATCCTCGTCGCCCAGGGCGGAAGCCTGGACGTCGGCGGGGGTGACGGGGGCGGGGGAGGAGGCGCCGTCGGCGTCCAGTCCGTCTGCCTCGAGGAGGACGCGGCGCGGCTGCTCGGCGGCGCGGCCGGCGCGCGCGAGTACTGCCTCGACCGGCTCGGCGTGCCGCTGGTCGAGATCGCCCTCGAGCCGACAAGGGCCAGCCCCGGCAGGACCAGGATGATCGCCGTCTCGCTCGGCAGGCTGCTGCGCGCCAGCGGAAGGGTCGCGCGCGGGATCGGCACGATCAGGCAGGACGTCAACGTCTCGGTCGGCGGCGGGCCGGTCGTCGAGGTCAAGGGCGTCCAGCAGCTCGACCAGCTCGAAAAGGTCGTCGCGTTCGAGGCCAGGCGGCAGGACGGACTCGGCGCGATCGCCAGGAGGCTCGCCGAGGCGGGGGCCGGCAAAGGGCGGCCCTCCTCGGCCGACGTGACGGACGCAATGCGGCGGTGCGCCTCAAAGATAGTCCGCAAGGCGATCGCCGGCGGCGGCAGGATAGTCGCCGTGCGCGCCGCGGGGTTTGCCGGCCTGCTCGGGTACGAGCCGCACGAGGGCATTCGGCTCGGCCGCGAGATCGCCCAGGCCGTCAGGCCCTACGGCATAGGCGGCGTGTTCCACACCGACGAGCTTCCCGCGTACGGCATATCCGCCGGGGACGTGGAGGCGGCGGCCGGGGCCGCCGGGGCCCGCCCCGGCGACGCCCTGATCCTCCTGGCCGCGCCGCCGGCCGTGGCCGCGGCCGCCGCCGGCCAGGTGATCGCCCGCCTCGGGCAGGCCCTGGAGGGGCCCCCGGCCGAGACGCGGCAGGCCCAGCCGGACGGGACGACGACCTACCTCAGGCCGCGGCCGGGCCCCGCCAGGATGTACCCCGAGACGGACATACCGCCGGTCCTCGTCTCCGACGGCGAGCTGGCAGGGGCCGCCGCCGCCGCGCCGCCGCCGTGGGAAGAGCTCGTCGCGGGGCTCGCCGGCAGGCTCGGCATCAACGAGCAGCTCGCCGAGCAGGCCCTCGACTCGGGCCGCGCCGCGCTGATCGAGAGGGTGTGCGCCGACCGGCGCGTCCCGCCGAACTTTGCCGCATCGGCCATCTGCTCGACCCTGACGGCCCTGCAGAGGAAGGAGGGGCTCGACGCGCGGCTCCTTTCGGACTCGGAGATATCCGAGGCGTTCGCAATGCTCGCGGACGGGCGCATAGCAAAGGACGCCGTCGGCATGATATTCGAGAGGATAATGGCCGGCGAGGCAAGGACGGCCGCAGGCGCGGCCGCCGGCGCCGGCGCGGCCGCCGGCGAGGAAGAGATATCGCGCGTCCTCGACGAGGTGATTGCCGAGAGGTCGGACTATATCGACAGGGCGGGAGAGCGGGCCGCAAAGCCGCTCATGGGGGCGGCCATGGCCAGGCTGCGCGGCAGGGCCGGCGGCGGCGACGTGAGCAAAATGCTCGCCGACAAGCTGCGGGCCAGGCTCAGCGGCGGCAGAGGGCAGGGGGAGGCGGGCCGCGGGCCTGCATGACCCGCATTCCCCGCCCGGCCCGCCATGCGCAAAAGCCCTGCCGGCCGGAGGCGCCGCGGGCGGCCATGGGCATCCTTGATGCCCCGTCCGCGTTCGTCCCCTCCCTTCCCTTCTCCCCCCCCCCCACCAGCTCCCGATCGCCGCGGCGGGCCGGCGGGAGGGCGCTGGCGGCCGCCGAGCCCCGCCGGTCCGCCCACGGATGCCGCGGGCCCTCCCCTCTCCCTCTCCCTTCTTCCGGTGCCGCCCAGGCCCCGCGGAGGGGCGGGGAGGAGGGGATCCGCCGGCCAAGATGCGGGAGATGGGATTCGAACCCACGAACTCCTGAGAGATAAGGACCTGAACCTTACGCCTTTGACCAGGCTGGGCGACTCCCGCGCATGGGCGCGCCGAGTCCCCGAATAAGTCTCTTTATGGTTAAAATGGGCGCCGGCCGACCGGCCGGCGCTTGATCGTCTACCGCGAGATATACTGCCGCGACTGCAACCGGATCATCGGCAGGTACAATGCAAAGTACTACACCGAGGCGCGCGTCGGCGAGGTCATCAACACATGCCACGCGGGCCACGTAAAGCTCGGCCACGTCGTCGAGCAGAGGCACATCGTGTCGGGAAGGTCAGCGGCCCCGGCCGCCGCCTCCCCGGCCGCCGCCTCCCCGGCCGCCGCCTCCCCGGCCGCCGCCTCCCCGGCCGCCGCCTCCCCGGCCGCCGCCTCCCCGGCCGCCGCCTCCCCGGCCGCCGCCTCCCCGGCCGCCGCCTCCCCGGCCGCGGGCCGCCGGCCTAGGCGCTCTCCCTGAACTTTTGGAGCAGCTTGCGCTGGTCGCGGCTGACCTTGCGCGGTATGTTCACGACGACCCTCACGTACAGGTCGCCGCGCCCCGAGTTGTGGTGCGGAATGCCCTTCCCCTTGATCTTGATGAACGAGTTGGGCTGCGCGCCGGCATCGACCTTGACCAGCCTGATGCCGTCCAGGGTCGGCACCTGGAACCGGCGGCCGAGGACGGCGTCGACCATGTCGACGTCGAGGTCATAGTACAGGTTTCGGCCGTCCCGCTTGAACGCGTGGTGCGGCTCGACGGTCACGCCGATAACCAGGTCGCCGTTCTCGCCGCCGACGACGAACTCGCCCTTGCCCGGCATGGTGTACTGCCCCTCGACGGTGCCGGGGGGGAGGGAGACGTCAAAGGTGTGCCTGCCCCGCACGGCCCTGCGCCCCCTGCACTCGGGGCACGGGTTCGTGATCACCTTGCCCTCCCCGCCGCAGTCGGGGCACCCCGCCACGGCCATGGCCACCCCGAACGGGGTACGCTGCTGCCGCCGCACCTGGCCGTGCCCGCCGCACGTCCCGCACCGGTCAGGCGAGCTGCCCGGCGCGCACCCCGTCGCCTTGCACTTGCCGCACGGGGCGTCCCTGTCCATCTCGATCCTCATGCGCTTTCCGCGCACCACCTCTTCGAGCGTCACCGTCGTGCGCATCGCAATGTCGCGGCCGCGCCGCCGGCCCGGGCCCTGAAAGCCCCCGCCGAAGAACGTGTCGAACCCGCCCGAGCGCCCGAACAGGTCGCTGAATATGTCCGTAAAGCTGCCGCGCGCCCCCTGGAATATGTCCTCGGTGCTGTACTGGCTGTCGACCCCCTGGTGGCCGTACGAGTCGTACAGGGCGCGCTTTTTCGGGTCGGACAGGACGGCGTACGCTTCGGACACCTCCTTGAAGTGCTCGGCCGCCTCGCTGGACTTGTTGCGGTCGGGGTGGAACTTGAGGGCAAGCTTGCGGTACTGCGACTTTACCTCGGCCGGCGCGGCCTCCTTCCCGAGGCCGAGAACCTCATAGTAGTCCCTCTTGGCGCTCATGCCCGCACGGATTCACCCGGATATAAAACGGCTAGGCGGACGGGCCCCTCCCCTGCGGGTCGGCATCGCCGCCGGGGCCGGGCGGCACCTCCTCGGCCGTGCCGGGGCCGGGGCCGGGGCCGGGCGGCACCTCCTCGGCCGTGCCGGGGCCGGCCTGCTGCTGTTGCTGCTGCTGCTGCTCGGCGGCCTCCCTGCTGTACGCCTCGGTCGACACCTCGTTGACGAGCGCCTTTAGCGCCTCGAGCTTTGCCTTGAGCGCGGCCGCGTCGCCGGACAGGGCCTCGCGGACCTCGCGGATCGCGTCCGTCACCTTAATGCCCTGCTCCTGCGTGATCTTGCCCTTTAGCGTGTCGTTGACCATTTTTTCGGCGCTGTACACAAAGCCCTCCGCCTCGTTCTTTACCTCTACCCCCTCCCTCTTGGCCTTGTCCTCGTCGGCAAACTTTTCGGCGTCCTCGCGAAGGCGCGAGATCTCGTCGTCGGACAGCTTTGTGCGCGACTCGATCGTGATCTTTGCCTCCTTTTGCGTGCCAATGTCCTTTGCCGTCACGTTGATGATCCCGTTGGCGTCGATGTCGAACTTTACCTCGATCTGGGGCGTGCCGCGCGGCGCCGGCGGCAGGTCGGCGAGGTTAAAGCTGCCGAGCGAGACGTTGTCGGCCGCCATGGGCCTCTCGCCCTGGACGACGTGGATCGTCACGGCAGTCTGGTTGTCGGCCGCCGTCGTGAACGTCTTGCTCTTTGACGTGGGGATGGTCGTGTTGCGCTCGATGAGCGGCTCGCGCACCCCGCCGAGCGTCTCGATCCCGAGCGTGAGCGGCGTCACGTCGAGCAGGACGATCTCGCTCGCGACGTCGCCGGCAATGATGCCAGCCTGTATGGCCGCCCCCATCGAGACGGCCTCCATCGGGTCGACGCCGGACTCGGCGTTGCGGCCAATGACATCGCTCACAAACTTGTGGACGGACGGCATCCGCGTCGGGCCGCCGACCATGACGATCTTGGCGATGTCGGCTGCCTGCAGGGACGCGTCCGCGAGGGCCTTTTCGATCGACGGGCGGCACCTGTCGATGATCGGGCCGACCAGGTCCTCGAGCCGTGCCCGCGTCAGGCGCAGCTCTAGGTTCTTTGCGCCCGACGGGTCGTTCGCGATGAACGGCAGGTTCACGTCCGTCTCCATTACGGTCGACAGCTCGATCTTTGCCTTTTCGGCCGCCTCCCGAACGCGCGTCATTGCGGTGTGGTCCAGCGACAGGTCGATCCCCTCCTTTTTCCTAAAGTCGTCGACGATGTAGTCGATGAGCGCCTTGTCCATGTCGGCGCCGCCTAGCTGCGTGTCGCCCGACGTGCTGAGGACCTCGAACACGCCGCCGCCCATCTCCATGATGGTCACGTCGAGCGTGCCTCCGCCAAAGTCGAACACGAGTATCTTCATGTCCTCGCCGGCCTTGTCCAGGCCGAACGCGAGCGACGCGGCGGTCGGCTCGTTGATGATCCGAACCACGTCCAGGCCCGCTATCGTCCCGGCGTCCTTGGTCGCCTGGCGCTGGTTGTCGTCAAAGTAGGCGGGGACGGTAATGACGGCCTTTTCGATCGGCTCGCCCACGAACGCCTCGGCGTCCTTTTTAATCTTTTGGAGTATGAACGAGGATATCTGCTGCGGCTTGTAGTCCTTGCCCTGGATGCCGAATGCATAGTCCTGGCCCATCTTGCGCTTGGCCTCGCGGATCGTGTTGTCGGGGTTTGTGACGGCCTGGCGCCTGGCCGGCTCGCCCACGAGGAGCTCGCCGTCCTTTGAAAAGGCGACCACGGACGGGAACGCCTTGCCGCCGACGGTGGCGCCCTCGGCCGCCGGTATGATGGTCGGCTTGCCGCCCATCATAACCGCCGCCGCCGAGTTGCTCGTACCCAGGTCTATACCTATCACTTTGGCCATTCACGCACCTACCTCCTCTGTTGCGGGCTTTTTCGAAATGACGACCCGCGAGGGCCTAATAATCCTTTCATCCAGCGAGTACCCGCGCGCGACCTCGGACGTGATCGTCCCCTCGTCGAGCGCCGCATCTTCGGCCGTCGCGACGGCCTCGTGCCTGAGGGGGTCGAATATCTCGCCGATCGCCTCGATCGGCGCGACGCCGTGCTTTGAGAGCGCCGAGTCCATGCCCTGCAGGACGGCGCGGAGGCCGGACGAGACGGCCTCGCCGTCGGCGGCGCCCCCGGCGGCGTGCCCAGGCGCGGCCACCCGCGCGGCCCTCTCAAAGTCGTCGCGCACAGAGACCATGTCGGCGGCGAACCTGGCGACGCGGTCGCGCACGGCGGCGTCGACGCCGTCGCGGGCGCGGCGCTCAAGGTTGCGATAGTCCGCCAGGGCGCGGCGCAGCTGCGCCTCCAGCTCGCCGGCCCGCCCCTCGGCGGCGAGCAGGCGGGAGTGCAGGTCGGCGGCGTCCGCGCTCCCGGCGGCGTCCGCGGCGTCCGCGCTCCCGGCGGCGTCCGCGGCTGGCGCCCCCTCGGCGGCGTCGCCGTCTTCGCCTCTGCCTGCGCCTGCGCCTGCGCCGCCGCTGCTGCTGCTGGCGTCCGGCTCGGCGGGGGCGGCGGCGGCGCCCCCGGCGCCAGGGCAGGGCCCGGCCGCGCGGCCGGAGCCCGCGTCGCCAGGGCCGGAGGCGGGAGGCCCGCCCTCATCCGCCGAGCCGCGCGCGCCGTCCCCAATCTCCACATGCACCTCGTCGTCATCGTCATCGCCCGACAACCCGCCGCGCCGCGGCTGCGGCCGATTATAATTGCTACCAAGCCGTGTCGGGCTTGGGAATGGGCCGTGGCTTTGGCTTTGGCTTTGGCTTTGGCTTTGGCTTTGCCCTTGCCCGGCCGGCGCCGGCCTTGGCGACCCGCCGGTCGCCGCCCTGCCCGGCGTGGGGCTCGGAGAGCATGTCGATCGTCTCGCACGCGGCGTTGGCCTTGACGATTATCATGTCGCTGTCCTCGCCGTGCTCTAGCGCGTCGGCGAGGTCGTCCTCGGTACACGCGACGAGTATGATCGTCTTGTCGCTCTTGTACACGCCGCCGGGCCCCCCGCCGGCTCCCCCCCTGCCGCCGCCGCCGCCGCCGCCGGCGACGGTCGCCGCCGCGTCCGTATCGAACCAGTTGTGGGTCTCCACCTCGACTATGTGGTCGCGTATCATGTCGGCTAGCACCCCGGCGGCGTTGGCCTTGTCGGTCCGGATCACCAGGGGGTCGAACCGCCACGAGATGACGACCTTTGTCTTGGAGGACCTGAGGTCGTACGACTTGACGATGTGGCGAACCGTGTCGACGATGTGCTTTTTGTAGTTGAAGACGGCCTTGGCGCACGCGTTGATCTGCGAGAGCACGGCGCTGCCGTGGCCGAGCGACCTGTGGACCACCTGCAGGTCGTACATGCCGGCGGCCATGCTGTCGACGAACACCGAGTCGTACTCGATGCCGAGCGGCTCGCCTCCGGCCTTGTCGGAGGAGGGGTCTCGCCCGCCGCGCGCGAGCCTGTACACCTCGAGCATCGAGTGCACCGACAGGAAGTGGGACATGATGCGGATGGCGTGCAGCGACTCGGCCGACCTCAGGGTCACGAACTCGCGCTCCCTGCCGTCGCCGGCGGCCAGCAGGGCGCCGAGCACGTCGCCGGCGGCGCCCGGCGGCGCCCCCGCCGGGCCGGGCCGGGCGGCGGCCGAGCCGACCGACTCGGTCGGCCCCGCGGGGCCGCCGATCGGGTAGTAGTAGTAGTGCACGCCCGCGCCGGCCTCGTACCCCGTCGTGTGCTCGACGAGCGCCACAATGTCGGCGCTCCCGCCGAGCCCCACGGGCAGGCAGTACACTATCGACGAGTCCCTGGGCAGCCTCGACGCCGCCTCCTTTAGCTTTGGGAGCAGATCGGAGCCCGCGTCGTCGCCGGCCATGCGCAGGCGGGGCGCAAAGAACAGGTACTGCGCGCGCGAGATCGCCGTGCCTATGGGCACCAGCGAGAGCAGCGGCTCGTCCGTCCTCAGCGAGTGCACGTCGGGGTACGTCCGCGCCACCTCGGGCTTTATCTCGATCGCCGACGGCGTCGACTCGTCGACGATCCACACGTCGGCGCCGGCCGCGGCCATCGGCTTGGCCAGGCCGTAGCCCTCGGCGCTGAGGCCGTACACCACGACCCTGGCCCCCTTTGCAAGCGCCGCGGGATCCGGCCGGGGCGGCGCTGCGCGGGATCTCGCTCCCATGGCGGGGTTGGGCGCGAGGTGGTAATAAGGGCGGCGCGGGGCGGGGCCGGACTGCGCTCCGGGCGGGGCGATCGCGCCGCGGCCGGGCGCCCGGATGGAAAGCAAGATTAGGGGGCCTCGCCGCCCCTGCCCGAAGCCCGATAGTGTAGCGGTCAAGCATAGGGGCCTTTGGAGCCCTTGGCCCCAGTTCGAATCTGGGTCGGGCTATACAACCCCGGCGGGGCGCGCTGCGCCTAAAAGTCGAGGCGCGTGAGCAGCTTGATGGCGACCGCGAACAGCCCCGCCGCGAGGCACACGAGCACGCCCATCTCGGCGAGCACGAACCCCGTGGGGCCGGCCCCGAACATGCCGGCGCGGACGACGTCGACGAGGTACGTCAGCGGGTTGAGGTAGAACGCGGTCGCGAGCGGCTCGGGCGCCCCCTCGGCGGGGTAAAAGGCCGTGCTGACGAACGCAAAGAACAGGAACACGGTGTTGATTATGACGTTAAAGCCCTCGCTGGAGCGCAGCCGGGTCGATATTATCGAGGCCGTCGAGCCGAACAGGACGGACCCCGACACGGCGGCAAAGACGATCAGCGGCACTGTGTACAGCCCGAACTCGGCCTGGCCGTGGTACACGGCCACGCCGAGGACCGCGATGAGGGCGGCGCTGGCAAGCCCGACTATCCCCTGCGTTATGACGTTGCCGAGTATGTAGTGGGCCCGCGTGAACGGGCCGGACATGATCTGCTCGAACATGCCGTGCCGCCGGTCGTTCCATATGATGATGCCCGTCACGAGCGTGCTGTTCATTATGTTGAACGCGATCATGCCGGTCGCAAGGTACGCCGGATAGTCGAGCTCGCGGCCGCCGAACGGCACGACGTCTATGAGCGACGTGTACGCAAACCCGGCTACAAAGACGTAGATGAGCGGGAATATGACCTGCCATATGAGGAACCCGGGGTTGAGCGATATCGTCAGGTTGCGGCTGACGAGCCTAGCGACGGGGTGCATTCGTGTCCCCCACCACCCTCAGGAACGCCTCCTCCAGGTTCGTAGGCACCGCCGAGAGGCTCTCGATGCGCGCGCCCGCCGCGGCGAGCACCTCGAGGGCGCGCGCGAGCGGCGCGCCGCCCGACTCGGGCGACCTTACCGTGACGGTCCCGTCGCCGACGGCGCACCCCTCGATGGCGCGCAGCCTCGCGGCCGCGTCGCCGCCGACGGACGAGACGCCGATCCGGACCGTCCGCTCTACGCCGAACCGCGCCTTGAGGCCCTCGGGCGTGCCGACGGCGACTATGCGCCCCCTGTTGATTATCGCGATCTCGTCGCACAGGTACTCGGCCTCGGTCAGCACGTGCGTCGTGTAGAATATGGTCAGCCCCGCGCGGGCCCTGGCCCGCAGGCGGTCGAGCAGCGTGCGGCGCGCGGCGGGGTCTAGGCCCACGGTCGGCTCGTCGAGGAACAGCAGGTCCATGTCGTGCATGAACTCGCGGGCGACCTGGACGCGGCGCCTCTGCCCTATGGACAGGTCGTCGTTGCGCCTGCCGCGTATGTCGTCGAGGTCAAAGTCGCCGAGCAGCGCGGCGGCGCGCTCGGACCTCTCGGCCCGCGGCACGTCCCACATCATTCCGTACTTTTCGAGCGACTGCTGGACGGTCAGCGTCGGCTCGTAGCTGTGCTGCTGGAGCACGACGCCGATCCTGCGGCGCACCTCGAGCGGCGAGGCGACCGCGTCGATGCCGAGGACGGACAGGCTCCCCGAGTCGGGCCGGACCAGGGTCGTGAGCATCTTGATCGTCGTCGACTTGCCGGCGCCGTTGGGTCCGAGGAACCCAAAGACGGCGCCGGCGCCCACCGACAGGTCGATCCCGTCGACCGCGGCCGTGCCGCCGTACGACTTTGACAGCGACCTGGCCTCGATGGACAGCACGGGCGCGGGGCGGGGCGGGGCGCTAATTTAGCTAGCGAATACGCGCGACGGGGCGGGGCGGGGCGGGGCATGCGCCAGCCGGCGCCCCAGGCCCGGCGCCCCCCCCCCCTGCCATGAATCCTGCAAGATATGACGGGGCGTGGATGCGCCAGCCGGCGCCCCCCCCCCCCCAGGCCAGGCCCCCGCCGGCGCCGGCAGGGAGCCGCACGAGGGCGGAGCCTAGCGGCGCGTGTACAGCATCGGCTCTTCGTCCGGGCCGTCGTCAAACTCGCGGATGATGCGCGGATAGAACGCGGCCGGCCTCGCCATGCGGCCCCCCGCGCCCTGCATACCGCCACTGTGCATGCTCACGGGGCGGCGGGCCGGCCCGAAAGTATTATATAACATCGGGATACTATCCATAATGTAGATATCGATGAAGATGCTCGAGGGGATGAGGGTCCACATTGCGCCGGTCGGATTCGAGGTCGACAGGATCGTGCTGCCCGCCAAGATGCGCAAGGCCGACAGGGTGTGGCTGCTGGTGCACAACAACGCGTCGGCCGACAAGGCCGACCAGTTCATAGCCGAGATCAAAAAGGGCCTAGGAAGGGCAAAGATCGAGTCCCGCGACAGGTCAGTCGACAGGACCGACCTGTTCGACATTATGCGGGAGGTTCGCGGGATCATCAAGGACGAGAGGGACGCCGGCAACGTGGTGTTCGTCAACGTGGCGTCCGGCTCAAAGATACAGGCGATCGGCTGCATGATGGCATGCATGACGATGCGCGAGATCGGCGGCGTCGTGCCGTTCTACCCCGAGCCCAAGGAGTACGTCGGGTACGAGGACGATCGGCAGCGGGCGGAGGGGGGCGGAGGCGCCATCAGGCAGCAGTCGGTCGGAGTCAGGAATATAGTCCAGCTCCCGATGTACGGGGTGCAGGTGCCCGACGCCCGGCTGGTCAGGGCGCTAAGCCTGATCAGGGACGCCGGGGGGACCATGACAAAGAAGGAGATGGCCGCGGTGGCGGAGGAAAAGGGAATCATCAGCGTCAACGCCCGCAGGGAGGAGCATCGGTCGATGGTCAGGTACACCACGCTGGACAAGACCGTCATACAGCCGCTCAAGGACAAGTGGAAGCTCGTCGACGTCGAAAAGATCGGCAGGAACCACCACGTCAGGATAAACGACGACGGGCTTCACGTCGTCCAGTTCCTCTGGGATCCCGCGGGGGCCGGGGCCGCGGAAGGGTAGCAGGGCAGGGGCGGAGCCGCGGGCTGCGATCCGCGGCGGCCGCCTGCCCCCTGCCGCCCCGGCCGTGCGCGCGGACCGGCATGCGGGCATGCCGCCGGCGCGCCTCTGGCCGCGGGGCGGCGGCGGACGCGGCGGCATCAAGGCGGCGCCCGGCCGCACCGGCGGCCTCGCACGCGGCCCCGTGCGCCGCAAAGGCGACGGGGCCGCTGCCCGCATGCCTACTCCCCCTCCATCCGGAAACTTGCGCGGGGCGGGCCGGCGCGCGGCAGCCGCGGCCCCCCTTCCCCTGCTTCGATGCCAGCTGCCGCGGGGCGGCGGCGCGACAAGGCTCGGCGGGCGGGCGCAGGGCGCCGCCGGGCGCCGCCGGGCTCTGGCCCCGCCATGCGGCGCGCAGGCGGGAGGCGGCCCGGCCCAGTCCAGCCCGACACGGCCCCAAGGGCGGCCGAGCGCCGCGGCCCCCTCCCCCTCCCCGCACGGCCCCGGCTCCCGCGTCGCGCAGAGGGGGCCAGACGCAGCGCGGCCCGGCCCGGCCCGGCCAGGGGCGGCCGAGCGCCGCGACCGCACGGCCGGGGCGCCCGCCGCGAGATCTAGGGTCCTGGCCCCCACGGCGCCTAGCCCGGCCCGCCCACGCCCCACTCAGCCGCGCCAAGCACGCGGGCCCGAGCTCTCGCCGCCCGCCCCCTTGAATCCTTATAATGAGCCCCGGCGGGGTAGGCGCGTTGGCAGAATCCGAGTTTGAAGAGCTCATGGGCAAGCTCCTCAAAGAGAGGCCAGAGCTCAATCGAAGCGAGGTCGAAAAGGGCATCAAGGACAAAAAGGAAAAGATCGGCGCCGGCTACCTGACCGACCAGGGCGCGCTGTTCCTGATAGCGTCGGACCTGAACATTTCGCTGGCCGACCCGCTCAAGACCGAGGTCGGCCTCAAGGACATACTGCCCGGCGCCAAGGAGGTGACCGTCACGGCCAAGGTAATGAGCATCTCGGCGGCAAAACAGTACCCCCGCAAGGACGGCACGATGTTCTTTCTGCGTACAATGGTCGTGTACGACGCGGACGCGGCAAGGACCGTCAAGATGTGGGACGAAAAGGCCAACCTGCCCGGCGTCGGCGACCTCAAGCCGGGCGACCTTGTGCGGCTCGTCAGGGCGTACGTCAAGGCCGACCTCGACGGATCGCCGACGATCAACGTGGGGTCCGGCTCCGAGGTCGAGATGCCCGCCGAGGAGAGCGACATACCTCCCGTCGAGAGCCTGACCGTCGACGTCGGCACGCTCACCGAGGAAAAGAGCAACATCGCCGTGTCGGGGCTCATAACGGGGGGGATCAGCACGATGCAGTACACGAGCCAGCGCGGCAGGGCCGGCAAGGCCCTCAGGATGCAGCTCAAGGGCGGCGGCGAAAAGGTCGTCCGGGTCGTCGTGTGGGGAAAGGACGAAAACGACCTGCCGGCGATGATAGGGAGCGGGTCCAAGGCGCGCCTCTTCGGCGTCAGGTCGAAGAAGGCCAACGAGACGATCGAGGTGCACGGCAACGAGGCGACCACGATCGTCGTCGAGGGCGCAAAGGAGGCGACTGCCGTAAAGCTGAGGATACTCTCGTCGGTCAGGTCGGATCCCGGGCCGAGCATGCTGTTCGGCGTCGACGCCGGCCGGAACATGCTGCGCGTGCTCGACGCGGCCGGCATTACGAACGGCTACGGCGAGGGGGACGCGATAGAGTGCATGCCGGTCAAGGCGCACGGCAACGTGATCACCCTCGAGGACGAAAAGTCGTACGCCATCAAGGCCGAGGGCGACTTTCCCACCCTCGACGACGTGACGACAAAGATCGGCGACATCAAGGCAGGCGGCGAGGGGTACTGCATCAAGGTGATCGTCCTGAACATATCGGACAAGCGCGAGATACAGACAAAGAGCGGCGAGCAGGTGTCCCTCGGCGAGATGCTCGTAGAGGACCCAACGGCGCAGATCACGGTAAAGGGGTGGAGGAACCAGGCGCGGCTAGTCGACGGCTGCGAGCTCGGCGAGATCATACAGGTCACGGACCTGAGCGCCAGGCCGGGCCTGGAGGGGCGCACCGACCTCGTCCTCGGCCCGTACTCGAAGGTTACAAAGGCCGACTCGTAGGCGGGCTGGCCGCGGGCGGCCGCGCCGCGCCGGTCAGTCCCAGAACCCGCGCGTGAGCACGTACCGCCGCTCGGCCTCGTATATCTGGCGGTACAGCCCGTCGCCGTCGTCGGCCTTGTCGCGCAGTATGCGCGCGGCCGTGTCGGCCCCTATGCCGTACCCCGACAGGACGAGAAGCGCGGTGTGGCCGAACCCCTCGATCAGCGACGACGTCTTCCACGCCCGCGCCAGGCGGCGCCGCTCGTCGGCCGACAGCCGGCCGCCCCCGTACCGCTTGCGCACCAGCCCCGGCAGGTCCAGGTCGGACGGAAACGTAGCGGCGATCTGCCTCCCGTTGCAGTGCGGGCATGCCAGGCGCCTGGGCGCCTCGCTCGTGCGGCACGCAAGCTGCCACCTGCCGCACCTGGCGCAGACGAGCCGGTGGGCGGTCCCGGCCAGCCGCTTCTTGACCATGTCCAAGATGCCCCGGTCGATGCCGGCCGCCGACGGGTGGTACCCGGACGTGTGGTCCAGGATCGGCTCGGCCATTCGGGAAAAGCGCCCCCCTATGTCGACCCACTCGACGGCGGTGCGCCCCTCGCGGACGGACCGGAGGACGCGCCCGGCCCCCTCCAGGTCGTACTTGTCGTGGAAGAGCTCGCGGAGGGCCTCGGCCACTACGGGCGTGCCGGCGTACCGCCCGTGGAGGAACCGCGCGGCGCGCTGCTCGTAGACGGCCTGCCTGCCGACTATGCCGAACCTCTTGCACACGCACCACACGCGCCAGTTGACGTTGTGCGTGCCGGCCAGCGAGGCGGAGACCGCGTCGGCCAGGTCGTACGTGTCGGACAGGACGGCGAGCAGGCGGCTGCGCGTTATCCTCGCCTGCGAGACGAGGGCGATGCGGTACGCGTCCGAGCGCGCCTCGACGGCGCGGCCGAGCGAGGCCGAGAGCATCGACGAGAGGAGGGCCGCAAGGGTCGAGTTTATCCTGGTGCCGAGGCATGCGTGGACGACGACCGCCCCGTCGGCGCGGGACGACTCGGCGAGTATGCCGGGGCACGGGTCGGAGGGCGGCCGGCCGGCGCCGGCGGCGGCGGCGGGGGAGGCGGGCGGGGAGGATGGAAAGGACGAGTCGGCGGCCGGGGCGGCGGGGGCGGGCAGGGCGACTGCGTCGCCCGAGGCCATTTCCGCCTCGCCGGCCCTGGCGCGCCGGCGCAGCCCGTCCACGAGGCGGGCCGTCTCGTAGTCGACCGGTATGGTCTCGCCCTCCCAGTACGGCACGGTCACGCCGCCGGCGCGGAAGGGCTCTACGTTGACGGCGAGCGACTTTTCATCGACGTTGACGATGCGCCACTGCGACCCCCTCAGGACGAACACGCTCCCCTGCTCGCCGTGCTCGCCGACGAACCGCTGGTCTAGCGTGCCGATGAACCGGCGGCCGACCGTGTCGATTACGCGGAACCGCAGAATGTCGGGGATCGTCGACAGGTTCTCGTAGTGGTACCGCAGCGACCTGCCGGCGGCCGCGAACGAGCCGGCGGAGGGGTCGAGCCGCACGAGCGAGGCGCGGCCGAGCAGGCCGAGCACGCCGAGCAGGTCCTCGCGCGACGTCGAGCGGAACGGAAAGGCGGCGCGGGCCAGGGCCAGCGCCTCGTCGACGGGGACGGCGCGGCCGAGCTGCAGCGCCAGCCCGACCATGTGGTGGGCGAGCACGTCCAGGGCGCCGTCGTGGACGCGCTGCTCCTCGATCGAGCCGGCCGCGACCCTGTCCATGATGGCCCTCGCCTCGTACTCGTCGTCGGCGCTGTTCGTAATGACCAGGCCGCGCGCCGACCGGCGCCGGCTGTGCCGGCTGCGCCCGATGCGCTGCACAAGCTTCGAGACCTGCCGCGGCGAGCCGTAGTGCACGACGAGGTCGACCGACCCGATGTCCAGGCCGAGCTCGAGCGAGGACGTGCAGACGACGATGCCGCGCCGGCCGGCCTTGAGCGACTCCTCGGTCTCCTCGCGCACGCCGCGCGAGAGCGAGCCGTGGTGCATCTCGACGGGCAGGCCCGACCTCTCCCTCAGGGCCGAGGCCATGAACTCGGCCTCGCCCCTGCTGTTCGTGAACAGGAGGACGGGCGAGTCGAGCCGCAGCGCCTCGATGCGCGAGGCGATCTCGGACGCCACGTCGGCCGCGGACCCCGGCACGTACGCTATCTCGACGTCGTACCGGCGCACGGACCGGTCCCGGATCACGCGGCACTTTCTGCGCGCGCCGGCGACGAACTTTGCCGCCGCCGCCGTGTTGCCGACCGTCGCCGACAGGCCGACGCGCGCAATGTCGCGGCCCGAGGCGAGCGCGAGCCGCTCGAGGCTGATCGACAGCTGCGCGCCGCGCTCGCTTGCGAGCAGCTCGTGGACCTCGTCGATGACGACCCACTCCAGGGCCGAAAAGGCCGCGAGCATGCGCTCCTGCACGAGCATGACGACGAGCGACTCGGGGGTCGTGATCAGCACGTCGGGCGGGCGCTCGGCAATGCGCCGGCGGAGCCGCTGCGGCGTGTCGCCGTGCCTCACCTCGACGGCCAGGCCGGCCGCGCGCGCGTACGACGTGACGCGCCGGAGGACGTCGCGGTTGAGGGCCCGCAGGGGCGTCACGTACAGGGCGCCGACGGTCCCGCCCTGCCTCGGGCGGGCGCGCGCGCGGCGCGCCCGGCCGAGGCGCTCGAATATGGGCACGACGGCGCACTCGGTCTTGCCCGAGCCGGTCGGGGCGACGACGAGCACGTCCCTCTTTTGGCGTATGGCCGGCGAGGCGCGGCGCTGTATCTCGGTCAGCTCGGAAAAGCCGAGCGCCGCGAACGCGGCCGCAAGGCGGCCGTCAGGCGCGGGCCCGCTTCCTGCCGCGCCTGCCGCCCCTGCCGCCGCTCCCCCTGCTGCCACCGGGTCCACCGTCCCCGCGCCTGCCGCTCCCGCTGCCGCCGCCCTCGCCCTCGCCGCGGCTGCCGCCCTCGCCTGGCGCGGCCTCGGGGGCGGCTCCCGCATCGCCGGCATCGCCGGCATCGGCCGCCCCGGCGGCCTCTTCCTGGGCCAGGCGGGCCCTGGACCGCTCGTACACCATTATGCCGACGAGCCCGACGGCGAAAAGCGTCACTGCAATGACCGATATGTAGTCGAATATTCCGGCCACGCTGTGCCGCCCGCGCGCGCCGTTAAATAGATTGGTCTCGGCCGGCGCGGAAGCTCGGGTCATGGGAGGCTCCGTGCGGGGCCAGGCGCCGCTGCGATCCAGCACGGGCGCGATCGGCGCCGCGCCGCTAGGCGGTCGTGGCGGCGGGCGGGGGAGCGGGGGGCAAGGGCGCCGACACAGCCTGCGGCCACCCCGGAGCGCGGCGGGGAGGGGGCGGGTATGGGGGGCAAGGGCGACATCCCGGCCCTCGGCCGCCCGCCGCAGGCGTCAGGCCGGCGGCAGGACCAGATATCTCGCTCCTGCCGCGCACAAGGGTTAATCGGCGCTAGTTCCAGCCGCCGCCGTGGACATTGAAAAGGCCGTGCTGGCGGACGCGGACGTAGTGCAGAGGTACCTTGTGCTTCTGGCCGACGCCGGCGGCGGGGAGCCCGTCAGGGGGCGCACAAAGCTGCAAAAGATGATGTTCATGGCGTCCAAGGCGGACGGCGAGCTGGGCAGGGAGGGCTGCTTTGAGCCGGACAACTATGGCCCATACAGCGAGGTCGTCGACGGGGAGCTCGAATACCTTGCCAGCATTGGCGTTCTGCGCATCACCGGCGGCGCGATCGGCATTACCCGGGCCGGCAGGCGCATCGCCAAGAGGATGTCGAAAGAGGTCGGCGCGGACACCCCTCTCATGCTAGCCAACCTGAAGGAACTCCTCAACGACCTGCCGACGAGGGAGGTCCTCGCGTACATCTACGCGGCGTACCCGGAGACGACGTCCGAGTCGGTCGAGTACCAGAGGATCAGGCCGCAGATGGAGCGCATCATGGTGTCGCTCATCCGCAAGGAAAAGATCACGTCGGGCCACGCGGCCGAGCTCCTAGGCAAGCCGCGCCACTATGTAATCGAGCTCATGAAGGAGGCGGGCATTGCCTACCTCCACTAGGCGCAACAGGGGGGGCGCGGCGGCGGGCCCCGGCGCGTCGGCGCGGGGCGCGGGCTGCTGCGCATGCTGATGTTCGATGCGTCGGCGCTGCTGGCCCTCCTTTCGGACATGGCAGGCCCGGCTTGGTTCTAATGCCGGCCGGGGCCCACAGCGTGCTCGCGGCGGCGCCCCGCGTCGACGGCGAGATCATGGACGACGGCGCGCGCAGGATGCTGGACGGCCTTGCAGGGGACGGCAGTGCGGCCGCGCTGCGGGCCAACACGGGCGAGGAGCGCCCGAGTTCTGGAGCGTACACAGGGGCACGGGCGAGGGCCCGGGCCACGGCCCTCGCGGCGCCCTGTACTGCTCGCCCCGCGCCTCTTTTGGGCATGCCAGGCGCCAGGGCCCGAGATCTCGCGGCCGGCGGGCGGGGCGCGCATCGGCGGGCGGCGGCGCCGGGCGGCGGGCTAGGGGGCGCTGTCCGCGGAGGCCCCGCCCGCCTGCTCGCCCGCGGCGGGCGCCGGGGCGTCCCGCTCTTCGAGCCCCGCATCCGTAATCTCAAAGGCGAACCGCGAGCGGGCGCCCAGGGTGGCGAGCGTGCCGGACGTCCAGGCCCGCCCGGGGCCGGCGCCGAGTTCCAGCTTGATCCGCGCGTGCGCAAACATCGAGACGGCCGCGCCGAGGCTCTCTACGGTCCTGCCGCTGCCGTCGCCGGCCGAGCGCACCGAGTTGGTCGCCAGCACGGCCGTGCCCCCCTCGGCCGCGGCGGCCGACAGGGCCCTGGCGTACCCGGCGAACTCGAGGTGGCGGGCGGCGGCGCGGCGGCCGGAGGACCGGCGGTTGCGCTCGCGCAGGTCGAACTCGAACGTAAAGAGGTCGGTGAGGCCCTCGACGACGGCCAGGTCAAACCCGGACATCGGCCCGACCAGGCCGGCCTGCTCGGCCGAGCTTGCGGCGCGGGACACCGATATCCGGTCCAGCAGTTCGGCGGGATCGCCGGCGGGGCCGCGGGCGCCCACCAGCCCGCCGGCCATGGCGAGCACCCGCTCGGGACGGAACTCGCCCCTTGCGTCTACAAAGAGCACGCGCCGGCCTGCCGCGGCGGCGCTCGCGCATGCCCGGTACGCCAGCTGCGTCTTGCCCGACGCCGGGGGGCCGTACACGTCGACGAAGAGGCCGCGGCGCAGGCCGCCGCCAAGCGGGCCGTCGATCCCCCCGATGCCAAACCTCGCCACCGCGCCGGCGTCGTCGGCCATTGCCACGGGCACGGCCGCGCGCGGCGCCTTATCGCCGTTGCGGACGGGGCGGGACGTGATAAGGGGGCGGGGCGGGCGGGCGGGCGGGCGGGCCCGCGCCGAACGCCCGGCGGCTCGGGCGCGCGGGAACGGCAGGGGCCAGGCGGGAGGCGGGGGCCAGAGGGCGGCCGCATGCCGCGGTTGAGAGGGGCGTCGAAGGGCGTGCATCGCTCCGGCGGCGGGGGTACAGCAGATTTTTGATGCGCGGAAAGAGGGCGGCAACAAAAGCAGCGGCAGCGGCCGCCCGCGAATCAAGGCAAGTCGCAGTCCCGCGGGCGGGCCCCGCCGGCGGCAGCGGGCGGCCGCAGGGCGCAGGCGGCCGCGAGACGGGGCCGCGTCGGGCGGGGCGGGGGCGGGGGCGGGCGTGCCCGCGGGGCCCGGCGGCAAGAATGCACCAGGCGGCCCTGCCGCAGGCTGCCGTCCCTCCTCCGCGGCCGCGTTCGCCGCCCGGCTGCGGGAGCGGGACGCCCCCGCGTCCGGGCGGCGGCAGGGGCGCGAACCGGCGCGAATGCCGCGCCAAAGCGGCCCAAGCAAGCCTTTTAAGGCGGGCGGCGCGGCGCCGGCCGGGTGAACGACGAGAACAGGTCGCGGGCCGAGAGGCCGCTGACGACCCTGCAGCGGAGCACCGACAAGCGGGTAACGGTCTGCCTCAAGAACGAGGTAGAGTACAGGGGCAAGATATCCAGCGTCGACTCGTACATGAACCTCATCATGGCCGACGCCGAGGAGATCGTCGAGGGCAGGACGGTCGCCAGTTATGGCAGGGCGATACTGCGCGGCAACAACGTCCTGTTCATCCGGCTCGAGAACGAGCTGTGAGCGTGGTTGCGGCGGCGGTGCGCAGTGGCTCGCACATACCTGTTTACGTCAGAGTCGGTGACCGAGGGGCATCCCGACAAGCTGTGCGACCTCATATCCGACTCGCTGCTCGACGAGTACATTAGGCGCGACCCCGACTCGCGCGTCGCGATCGAGTCGATGGCGACCACGGGCCACGTCGCGGTCGCCGGCGAGGTCTCGTCCAGGGCCGAGTTCGAGAGGGGCGCGCAGGAAGAGGCCGTCCGCAAGGCGATACGAAGCGTCGGGTACGACGATCCGGCGCTCATGTTCGATGCGGACTCGTGCACGGCGGACCTGCGCATACACGCGCAGAGCCCCGACATTAGCCGCGGCGTCGCGCCGGCCGGCCCCGGCGGCAGGCAGGGCGCCGGCGACCAGGGCCTCATGTTCGGCTACGCGAGCGACGAGACCGACCAGATGATGCCGCTGCCCATACAGCTCGCCCACGCGCTGACGAGGCGGCTCGCCGACGAGCGCCGGTCCGGCGGCCTGCCGTGGGCCAGGCCCGACGGCAAGGCGCAGGCGTCGGTCCTGTACAGGGACGGCAGGCCCGACTCGGTCAAAACGGTCGTCGTCTCGACGCAGCACTCGCCGGACGCGTCGAGCGAGCGGATACGCCGCGACGTGATCGACAGGGTCGTCAGGCCCGCATGCGGCCCGCTCTGGAGCGAAGACGTCAAGATACACGTCAACCCGACGGGGCGCTTTGAGATCGGCGGGCCGCACGGCGACACGGGGCTGACCGGCCGCAAGATCATCGTCGACACGTACGGCGGGTTCGGGCGGCACGGCGGGGGGGCGTTCTCGGGCAAGGACCCCTCAAAGGTCGACCGCTCGGCGTGCTACATGTGCAGGTACGTCGCCAAGAACATCGTCGCCGCCGGCCTGGCGCGCCGCTGCGAGGTGCAGGTCGCCTACGCCATAGGGGTCGCCGAGCCCGTGTCGCTCATGGTCGACGCGTTCGGCACAGGCGCCGTCCCCGAGGAGCGCATCGAGGAGGCCGTGCGCGGGCAGTTCGACATGACGCCTGCCGGGATAATAGGGCGGCTCGACCTCAAGAGGCCCGTGTACGCCGGGACGGCCGCGTACGGCCACTTTGGCCGCGAGGGGTTCACGTGGGAGCGGACCGACCGCGCCGCCGCCCTCCGGGATGCGGCCGGCCTCTAGCCGCGGCGCGCAGCGGGTCGAGGAACGGGGGCAGGCCCGACAGGCGGCGCAGCCGCGCGTGGTCGCCCGTAAAGCCGCCGACGAGTATGTTCAGGTCGTCAGTCCCGTACGGGTACGACGGGTCGGTGACGGCGGCGCGGTACGCGTCGGCGAGCGGGACGGTGCGCAGCGGCGCGCCTGGCGGGGCTAGCGCGCGCGCCAGGCTGCGGTAGGGCACCGCGCGTGGGCCGACGAGGTCCGCCGTGCGGCCGGCAAGTCGGCTGCCCGACAGGGCCGACAGGACGGCGGCGCAGGCGTCCCCGACATGGACGGGCTGCGTCATGTGTGGGCCCGACCCGGGCACGAGGACGGCGCCGTGCCGGCGCGCCTGGCGGGCCAGGCCGCGCGAGAGCGGGTCGGGGCCGCCGCCGCCGCCGCAGGACCCGACGATGAACGACGGGCGCAGGACGGTGCATACAGGGACCCGGGACGCAAGGGCCCGCTCGGCGGCGTGCTTTGACGCAAAGTAGGGCGTCGTCGCCCTGGCCGACGCGCCTAGCCCGCTCAGGTACACGGCGTGCCCCACGCCGGCGGCGCGGCACGCCTCGGCGGCGCGCCGCGCGATGCCCTCGTTGGACTCGGAGTAGGGCGCTCCGGACTGCGCCGGGCCGACCCGCCCGGCGCCGGCGAGATGCACGAGCGCCGAGCATCCCTTGAGCGCGGCCGCAAGCTCGCCCGTACCGTAGCCGGCCGACACGAGGGAGGCCTCGGACGGCAGCAGGCCGCGCACGGGGCGGCGCGACACGCACACGGCGCGGCAGCCGGCCGCGGCCAGCGCGGCGCGCAGGCTGCGCGCGACGTACCCGCTCGCGCCGGTGACGGCCACCGCGGTGCCGGGCGGCGGGGCGGGGGAGAAGGGGCCGCGGGCCACGGGGCGGCGCGCGCGGGCGGCGCCCTAAAGCGCTTGCGCGGGAGGCGGCGGCCCCGCTGCGGCCCAGACCGGACTTCCGGCCCTGCCCGGTTCGCGCAAGCAGAGGCGGCCTCCCGGCTAACTGGAGATGGAGCTCGGTCGCGGCGGCGCGCGCCCGGCAACGGATAATACCGCCCGGCGCTCGCGTGCGGCATGGAAAAAAGGGGGGGCCGGACGGGCTTTACGACGGGCGCCTGCGCCGCGGCTGCCGCCAAGGCGGCGGCCATGCGCATTGCGGGCGGCGAACGGGCGGGGTCCGTGTCGGTGCGCCTGCCCAAGGGAGGAGGGACGGCCGAGTTCGCCGTAAAGCGGTCCGAGTGCGACGGCTCAGCCCGCGCGGCGACGTGCTCCGTCGTAAAGGATGCCGGCGACGACCCCGACGTCACGCACGGCGCCGAGATAGTCGCGACGGTGTCGCTGGACCCCGGCGGGCCGCCCGGCGCAGTGGAGGTCGAGGGAGGCGAGGGGGTCGGCACTGTCACAAAGCCGGGCCTGGGGCTGGAGATCGGCGCGCCGGCGATAAACCCCGTGCCGCGCTCCATGATCGCCGCCGAGGTCGGGGAGGCGGCCGCGCCCCTGCTCGCCGGCGGCGAGTCGATCAGGGTCTCCGTCTCGGTGCCGGCCGGAAGAGAGCTGGCCCCCAGGACGGACAACCCCCGCCTCGGCATCGTCGGCGGCATATCCATACTCGGCACGCGCGGCATCGTCGTGCCGTTCTCGACGGCCGCGTTCGCCGCGTCCATACGGCAGAGCATTGACGTGGCCGTCGCCATGGGCGACCGGAGGATCGTCCTTTCGACGGGGGGGCGCAGCGAGGAGCTCGCCCGCGCCCTGACCGGCCTTGCCGACCACTGCTACGTCCAGATGGGCGACTTTGCGGGGTACGCCGTCGAGCAGTGCGCGAAAAAGGGGGTCGAGAAGGCGGTGATAGCGGGGTTTATCGGCAAGCTTGCAAAGATGGCGGCCGGGGCGGCCCAGACGCACGTAAAGGGCTCAAAGGTCGACACCGCGCTCCTTGCGCGGCTGGCCGCCGAGGCGGGCGCGCCCGGCGCCGAGGCCGAGCAGGTCAAAAGGGCCAACACGGCGCGGCACGCGCTCGAGATCGCCGCCGGCAAGCCGTGGGCCGCGGCATTCCTCGAGAGCGTATGCGGGCTGGTCCACACGCACATGATGCGCAGGGCGGGGAAGGGCCTCCGCGTCGAGGTCGTCATGTTCGGCTTTGACGGGGATGTGCTTGCGCGCCACCCTGATGCCGGCCGGCGCGCGCAAACAGCGTAAGCGACTCGGGGAGTGCGGCTGGGCGGGGCCGGCAGGCTCAGTCAAGGCCGCGGCGGCGGGCGTCGTGGATCTTTGTCACAAAATGGATCAGATCGGCCTCTGACACGGGCGTGGACGCATCAAAGTACTCCAGATCCGCCGGAACGTCGATGGGCGGGGCGACCGTGCCCTCCTTTACGACAATCAGGTGCTTTCCAAGCTTCCTCGCATGGTCCATCTCCCACGACATTGTGCCCGGATCGGCGGAGGCGCTCTTGGTCCACAGGACGACCAAGGCCGTGCTACGGTCAATCTCCGGTGAAAACTTGCCCGTGTGCATGTGGTGGCCGTACCTAGGATCGTCTTCCGCAACGTATCCCCGAATGCCAATTTTTGACAGGTAGTGGGAGAGGCGCCTAGCCAGCCGCGTGTCGGGGGGAATTTTGTGGCTTATGAACAGCTGGGACTTGGGAGTGGGGTCGATCGGCAGCGTCACGATAAAGTCCGTGTCGGGATGATCGAACACGGCCGTCGCCCTGCCGCCGGCACGGGTCGTGTATTCGACCTCGATCCGGGCGTGGTTCGTCGTGGATCGTATGTTCAGATCCACCGTAAACGGGACGACAACCGTCTCGGATCGACCGCCCGGATCAATGCCGTGTGGCACACGTGTCTCGTACGCTTTTGCGGCAACGCCAGGTTCGGACGCAAACGAGCACGCTACGCGGGTAATCGTGACCGGATAGTCCAACGCGTTCCTAAAGGTGGCCTGGATGTACTGCCCCGTGTTCATGTACGGGGCGTACTTACTGTCGCCGACCGAGCAAGACTCGAGTTCGATCCCTTCGTCAGGCATGCGCAACACCACGCACGAAGGGACGCCCCCGCTCCGCTCGGCATATGCAGCCCGGTTTAAGGGAGGGGGAGTCGTCGACCATGATCCCGGTTCCAAGCTCTGCATGCGTTCGCGTGCCCGCATTCCCGTTGAACGCGCCAAGTAGTCCCAGAAACTTGGTGACTGCCATGGTGGCCGCCATGGTGGTAAGCGGCACGATGCTGGGCTGTTTTTCGAGCCCGTCATAGTACCCTTCCGCCGCAAGCGCCTTTTTTTCGTCGGCGGTGAAGGATTCTCGCAGTATGGCCACGCCGTCGAGCGTGCCCGTGCACCACAGGCACGGTCCGTCGATGGTGACCAGCTGCGCCTTCGCAGCCGCCTGGTGGATCGAGCCGTCACCGTCAAGCCGAACCCTGCACCCGACATCGATGAGGGGTATGTAGTACCTCCCGGAGATCTCGTTGGCAACGCAGCGGCTAGTCAGGTTGTCGGTGCACGAAAACATGACGTCGGACTCCAAGAGCGCCTGCTGAACCGCTTCGTCCTCTATGCTGCCGCGTATAGCGTCTACTCTTGATGTCGAAAACGACCGTATGTGACTGCTGAGCGCGTCAACCTTTGAACGCCCGATGTCGTCCGCACGCGACCCGTACACGCGCGGAAGGCTGGTCGGATCTATCGTATCCATGTCGATCAGCAGTAGCCGCCCCACGCCCATCCGGCCCAGTTGGACCGCGACTGAAGATCCCGTTCCGCCCGCCCCCGCTATGGCGACGGTCATGCGCTTCATCCTGTGGTGCGCGGTGCGCCCCAGGGCCCGGATTTGGCGGTCGTACACGGCGTCGTCGTCGCGGGTTTCCGGCCCACCGTTTCCAGCAACGGGAATCCAGTCGATCCGCCTGCCTACAATTTTGATTTGGCCCACTTCGCTTATGCCGTCTTCGTAGACTTGGCCGCTCGCTCCGCCTTTGGCAAATACGAGGTTGCCCAGCGGCCTGCCGGGAAGTATATCGGAAAGGTTTTTAAACAGTCGAGTGTTAGACTCTATGTCTATCGGGCTAAACGATGCGGGGCCAATAGCATCGGGGTGGCTGTGGACAAAAATCAGGCTTGACGAGCTTCCGTCGGCCTCTACAACACATCTGTTGATGAACGACGCGCTCGGCACAAGCGAACCCCGAGTCCGTGCATGCCAAGAGTTGCGCTCCGGCGTCAACATGTCCGTGACAAGCAACGACGACATGCTTTTTGTGCGGAAGTGCCTAGCTAGCATGAAACACCCGTTTTCAAGCCGGGTAGAATCAAAGAGTAGCTTCTTCATGTCAGAGTGTAGCGTCTCAGGGATTGCTATGGTCCACATGTTAGTCCCCCCGCTCTAGCCGTTGATCAACATACCTTATAAAAGAGGCCACGCTGTCCTCTGAGGGGTTCCATGTCCTGTTCTGGTAAGGATGGTAGCTAAACCGTCTCCACATCTTGCCCACATGTTGTTCGATCACATCTGCGTTGTTTGGCGTTCTGCCGTCGTAGAGTGCGACATCCGAGTTCACCCAGAACATGTCAAACCCCGCCTTGGGGTACGACGTGAGGGTGAGGATAAGCAGGTCTGTGGAGGGCTTGTTGTAGAGCGACAGAGGGAGCTTGTAGTCGTTGAACCACACATAGACCTTTCGTTTCTCTACAACCGTCTTGAATTTGAGGCCTGTGGAACTTAGCAGTTCCAAGTCATGGTTCAGTTCCTGAGGAATCATCCATACGGCACACTCTTTAAGATTGCGTGGAAGTGCAGGCCGTGGCGCATTTCTATGATCTGGCCCGGCCCTACTTGGCCCGGCTGCTGGGCCGGCCCTACTTGGCCCGGCTGCTGGCCCGGCCCTACTTGGCCCGGCTGCTGGGCCGGCCCTACTTGGCCCGGCTGCTGGCCCGGCCCGACGCCTCCGCCCGGCGGGCTGTGCACTAGAAACAGCGAATAATCGTCGGGGTTAAAACCGGCCATGGTCAGTATCTTAGACGCGTCCAAGGCGTCATCCGTCACCAGTACCTCCCTCTTGTTGATGTAGATGGCAACGCTACCATTGCCGGTGTCGCCCATGGGTGACACCCACAGGGGGCGTATTTGTGCATTTGGCTCCTGTTGCAGAGCAGTGGGCGGATGAGGGCCTGCTGTTGTCCAAGAACCGCCGCCAACGCTCCATCGAGATGTGGGCGCGTGTGCTCACAAAGGCTGCCTGCGACGTCGCCACAAATGGAGATCAGGCTCTGGCTGTGCAAGAGTCGGGATGAATTTTGGGCACAATGTCCGTACGTCCGTACGTCCTCTCTCACTTCACTACACGTGCTAAGCGTTTAGGCCGCCTAGGCGCAGATCGGAGCGTAGGGGGGCTAGAAGGCATCGATCGCCCGATCCTGGCACGGGTTATCGTTGTGCCGTCGACGCCCGATGCCCGCAAAGGGAGCCAAGCTACGGCTATAGGATGCGCGGCCACGCCCCCCCCCCCCAGACTTGAGGCCGTCCGGCGCCGCGCCATGGACGAGGGCGTATGAAAAACTCATAGCGGCATACTGGAGCTAGCCGGCATGGGATATGATAGCGATGAGCTGCGTCACATCTGGCAAAAGGCCGCACCCGCGCCGAGCCCTCGAAGCCCGTCCGAGTGCCGCATGGATGCGTTTCACGCCCTCATAAAATGGAGCAGGTATGGCAAGCGGGCGGAGTACGGCTGGGATGTGGATTGGATAGTCCCCTCGTGCAGGGGCGGCAGCGACAGCATGGTCAACCTCCGCCCCATGCACTGGATGAACAGCGCAAGACAAAACGAGTGACCGCCGGCCCGCATGCGAGCGGCATCGCCCTCGAGTCGGGCGTGCAATCGCAGGGGTGATCCCCCGCCCCTCCCTGCGGCGCTTTCCGGGGCAGCGGCCACGACGGTGCAAACCGATCAAGGCATTTCTGCGGGGCGCCGCCATGCGAAACACGCCCGCGCCTGGGGGACGGGCAAAAAGTGCGGCCGGCGGCGCCGTCCGGTCCAAGTCGACGCTGCCGGCATGCCCCGCATCGACCAGCGGCCAGGCGCCTTGCATCCCCGCCCATGCGCCAGGCCAGGCGGGGCGATGCAAGTTGCCAGGCGGGGCGATGCGGGCGGCGCGGCCCTTGCACGGCCCACGCATGGCGCCTGCGCAGCCTCCTCGCGCCGCGGCTGCCGCGGCGCCCGCCGCCGGCCGACTCGTTCCTAGCAACCGCCCTCTTCCCTTGAAAGACATTTTACCGCCGCCTAGCGCCGGCAAGCGTGGAAAGGGTAGCCGTGCTGGCCATTACCAAGGGCGGCCTGGCCACGGCCCGCCGCCTGCTCGCCGCGTTCCCCGGATGGAGCGCCTACGCGCCGGCAAAGCTCTCCGACGGCGGGGCCGACGTCGAGTGGTTTGCCGAGCCGACCCCCGACAGGCTCGGCGCGCTGTTCAGGGGCAGCGACGCGCTCGTCTGCCTGTTCTCGCTCGGCGCCGTCATCCGCCTCGCCGCCCCGCACCTGCGCGACAAAAAGACGGACCCCGCCGTGGTCGTCGTCGACGAGGCGGCCCGCTACGCGATCAGCGCCCTGTCCGGCCACCTGGGCGGGGCCAACGGGCTGGCCGCCCGCATCGCCGGCGCGACGGGCGCCGAGGCGGTCGTCACGACCGCCGCCGACGTAAAGGGCACCATCCCCGTCGACATGGTCGGCCGCCAGTTCGGGTGGACGATCGACGACGACTCGGACGTGACCCGGGCCAGCGCGTGCATGGTCAACGGCGAGGGGGTCGGGCTGTACCAGGACTCGGGCCGCGCCGACTGGTGGGGGGGCCGCGCCGGCGCGCCCCTGCCGGCCAACGTCGCCGCGTACAGGTCGCTCGCGGACCTCGGGTCGTCCGGCTCGGCGGCGCTGCTCGCAATAACCGACCGAATCGTCGGCCTGTCCCCGTCCGGCGGCGACCCGGCCAGGCCCGCCGTCGTCGTGTACCGGCCCAGGACGCTGACCGTCGGCATCGGGCTGCACCGCGGCACCTCGGCGGAGACCATACTCGGGGGCATACGAGACTGCCTCGCGTCCCACTCGCTCAGCCAAAAGTCGGTCGCCCGCCTGGCCTCGATGAAGAGGGACGACCCGCCGGCCGGCCTGGAAGGGGCGGCGGCCGAGCTGTCCGTGCCCGTCTCCTACATCGAGCCGGGCGAGCTGGCGCGCGTCAGCGTGCCGAACCCGTCGGAGACGGTGCGCGCGTTCGAGGGGACGCCGAGCGTCTCCGAGGCGGCCGCGCTCTCGGCGGCGGCCGGGGCGGGGGACGGGGCCGCCGGCGCGCGCCTGGCCGTTGAAAAGCAGAAATACCCTCCCGACCTGACCGTGGCCGTGGCGAGGTCGCACTGGTAAGCAAAAGGCGCAGCCTCCTGGTGATAGACAGGGGATCGAGGGAGCCCGAGGCGCGCGCCGAGCTCGGCGCCATCTGCGCGGGGGCCATGCGCAGGGGCGGCTACGACCACGCGTCGTACTGCTTTCTCGAGGTCGAGCCGCCGTACATCCCCGAGGGCATCGGCGGGGCCCTGGCCGGTGCGCCCGGCACGCTCACCATAGTCCCGTACTTTCTCTACCCCGGCCGCAAGTCAAAGGCGGCCGTGACCGACGCCATGAGGATGCAGGCGGGCGCGCAGGGCACCAGGTTCGTCGTGTCCAGGGCCATGAGCATGCACCCGACAATGGTCGACATCGTGCGCAGCCGCGTCTCGGCGGCGCTCGAAGAGGGCGGCGAGGGGGACACGCCGCCCGGCGAGGTCGACGTGCTCGTCGTGTGCCACGGCAGCAAGGACCCCAACGCAAAGCGCTCCGTCCAGTACGTCGTCGACGCGCTGTCCCCCGAGTACCGCGGCGTGGACCACTGCTTTCTGGAGATCGAAAAGCCCGACATACGCGACGGCGTGCGCGCCGCCGAGCGGCGCCGGCCGCGCGTGCTCGTCGTCGTGTTCTACTTTCTGCACGAGGGGGCCCACGTAAAGCGCGACATTTACGAGGACCTCAACCCCGCCCTTGAGGAGGCGGGGGGCCTCGGCAAGGTGCTCGTCACGAGGCACATCGGGGCCGACGAGCGCATGATCGACCTGGTCGTGGGCAGGGCCAGGGAGGCGGAGGCGGCAGCCGCTGCCTGACGGGGCCGGGGAGTCGGGGGGCGGCAGCCCGGCGGGAGGCGCCGGCGTCGGGGCCGAGCCGCCGGGGCCGAGCCGCCTGGGCATGTCCATCGAGGACGCGAGCATGGCCGTCATCGAGAAAGAGATCGGCGAGCACCCGTACTCGGGCGCCGAGTGGCCCGTCGTGCGCCGCATAATACACTCGACGGCCGACTTTGACTTTGCCGGGGCCGGCGGGGTGCGGTTCAGCCCGGGGGCCGTCGAGTCGGGCCTGCGCGCGCTGCGCGGGGGCGCGGCCATAGTGGCCGACGTGAGCGGCGTGGCCGGCCTGATCAGCCGGCAGGGCCCCGCAAGGCACGGCAACGCAGTGGTCAACCGCATACCCGAGCCCGCCGTAGCCGAGAGGGCCGCGCGCGACGGGACGACCAGGGCGCAGGCGGCCATGAGGGAGTCGGCGGCCGACATCGACGGCGGCATCGTCGCCGTCGGCAACGCGCCGACGGCCCTGCTCGAGGTGCTCGCAATGGCCGACGAGGGGGCGGCGGCGCCGGCCCTCGTCGTCGGCCTGCCGGTCGGGTTCATCTCGGCGGCCGAGTCGAAGGAGGCGCTCTCGGCGCGTTCCGACCTAGAGTTCATCACGAACAGGGGCCGAAAGGGCGGCAGCCCGGCGGCGGCCGCCGCGGTCAACGCGCTGTTCAGGATGCTGTAGGGGGTGGGCGCGCCGGGAGGGAAGAGCCCTTGCGGCGCGGCGTTCCGGCCGCCGCCCCGGGCGGCGCCGGGGCGCGCCGGCCGCCGGCGAATCCGGGGCAGGCGGTCAAGGGCCGCCGCCCTATTATACGCCATTTTTCGCCCCTACCGCATGCAGCTCGGCGCAAGGATGGACTGCGGGCCGGCCGCCCCCGGCACGGAGACCCCGACGCGCCCGAGGCGCACGAGGGCCGGCGGCGGGTTCGGCTATGCCGTCAAAATGCGCGACGGGGAGCCAAGGCCGCTCTTCAACGAGCGCGTGGCCGCCAACATTGCGCAGCGGGCGGGGCCGTCCGTGGCCGCGCCCGCCACAGCCCAGCCCGGAGCCGAATTTGCGGGGCGGGCGCCGGCCCCGAGGCCGGATCAAACCCAGCTGGGGCCGTGCTTTCCAACCGGGTTCTGCGACAAGGCGTGCGCCGCGCGCGGCACGGACAGGGCCCTGGGCGGGCCGCCCGCCGAGCGGGGCATGCCGGACGCCGGCCATGATGCTTTGAAAGGCGCAGCGCCGCCAGGGGAGCCGGACAAGATGCGGGTCGCCACAAGGCCCGGCAAGTTCCGCCCCGCCGCGCGGCCGGGCGCCCTCGGCAGGTGGGTCTCCTGATGGGCACGTACAGCTATACTGTCTCAAGGTTCGTGCCGGACCCGATAAGGAACGAGCAGGTCAACATCGGGGTGATAGTCGTCGACGCCGAGACGGGCGAGACGGCCCACAGGTTCATGCGCAGCCTGCGCGGCCTGGGGCCCCGATGCCCCGGCGCCGACCTAAAGTCCCTCGAAGAAATGGTGGGATCCTTCCAGGTGCAGGACATGCCGGGCGGCGCCGATGACCTTGAGCGCCTGGCGCAGAGGCACACCAACTTGCTGCAGTTCACGCCGCCGCGCGCGGTGGCCGCCCCCACCCTGGAGGATTCGCTGCAACGCGCGTTCGAGGCGTACATCGACGAGGATGCAGCCCAAGGGAGAGAGGCCCGCCCGAAGACGCTGCTACTCGAGGAAATCGATGCGGCGCTGTTAGGCGGCAACATCGCTGTAGGTGCGGTGAAAAAGCGGCCGAGGTTTGCCGGGCGGCGCGGCAGATTCACTCCCGATCGCGGGGTTTTCGGCGACGGCTGGACACTTGCGCTGCACGCGATTTCGTTTGGGGCAGGGACAACGACGGGCGTTGCATCGGCCCTGAGTGCCGCCAAAGTGCTGGCCGTCGATTTCGAGGATGCGAAGGCTAAGGACGGCACCCTAGAGTGCACCGTGGTCGCCGAGCCGCCGCCGGACGGGGCCCGCGGGGGGATCGAGTCGTACAAGCAGGCAGAGGGCCACCTAAAGGACAGGGGCTGCAAGATGATCCGGCCCGGCGGCATCAAGGCGTGCGCCAAGGAGATCGGGCGGCGCCTCGGCCGGTTCGACCGGAGGGGGCGCCAGCTGCTGCGCTCGCATGTATGAAGGCCGGCCTGCGGCGCTAACGGAAGCGCGGGCGCGGGGCGGGCCGCCATGCCAAGCCTTATCAGCCCAGGCGCCGGCCCGATCCCCGAGGTGGGTTCCGGCAGCGGCGGCAGGGGCGGGGGGCGCACAGGGGCGGAGCGGCCGCCGCGGGAGCAGGCGGGGGAGGGCGGCGGGGCCCAGGCGGCCGAAACCGGCGTGGGAGGGCGGCGGGGCGCCGGCCCCGGCGAAAGGGGGCTCGTCATTGTGTACACGGGCGGCGGCAAGGGAAAGACGACCGCCGCGCTCGGCCTCGCGCTGCGCGCGTCGGGGTACGGCCGCCGCATCTGCATGGTCCAGTTCATAAAGGGATCGTGGCACTACGGCGAGATGGACTCGGCGAGGATGCTCGGCCCCAACTTTGAGCTCGTCCCGGCGGGCAAGGGGTTCGTCGGCATCATCGACGACACGAGCCCGCGCTCCGAGCACGAGGCCGCAGCCCGGGCGGCCCTGGGCGAGGCCAAGAGGCGCGTCGACTCGGACGAGTACGACCTGGTCATACTCGACGAGGTCAACTATGCGGTCGGCCTCGGCCTGGTCGGCATCGACGACGTGCTCGGCGTGGTCCGCGGCAGGCCCGCCCGCCTGGACATCGTGCTGACCGGCAACGGGGCGCGCGAGGAGCTGATCGGCGAGGCGGACCTGGTCACGGAGATGAAAGAGGTCAAGCACCCGTACAGGTCCGGCGTCAAGGCCAAGAAGGGAATCGACTTTTGAGCGCGCCGGCATGGCCAGGAAAATGGGGGAGGGGCCCGGCGGGCCTAGATGACCTGCCAAGCGCCCTGTACGGACGCGCCCTGCCTGTCCTTGAACGGGCAGGTGCCGCCTTCCCCGTCGTAGTCGCCGCCGTGCGCGCCGTCGGCGCCGTCGGTCCCGATCGGCGCGGCCTGCCCGCCGGGCGTCGCGTACGCGTACCCGATCGGGGCGACCGCGATCGAGAGGATCGCCGCCGCGGCAACGGTCGCAAGGACGGCCGTCGTCGTCTTTACCATGCCCGGCGTCGCGCGCGGCTCTTATTAACAGTATAGGGGCCAGGCACGGCAGCCCGGCGCAGATTCAGGTCTTGGCTCGTCACGGCAGGGCCACTGCCGCGCTGCGCGGCCGCGGCGGCGTTGCGCTCGTCTCGGCGGCGATGATGGCGGCGGCGGCGGAGTGGGCACGGGGCGGCAAGACTGCCGAACCGCCATAGCGCCGCCCGAAGCCACGGGGTAGCGATCGGGATCTGCCCCCGACACCCATGGCCTGTGGTGCAAGCCGGGCATGCACGCGCCCTCGGCCGGCATCGGCCGGCGGCATCCAACCGGGGGCGCGGTGCGCCACCCCAAGCGGGGGAATAAATCCGCGCGCCAGCCGGGGGCTCGGCATGCCCGCAGTGTGCCGCGGGGATGCGGGCGGGCGCCGCAGGGAGGGCCACGGTTCGGCGACGGGGCCTGCGCTAGGGGGCGCCGCAGGGGGGGGGGCGCCGCCGCAGTATGCGCGTCGCAGCAGCAAGCGCATGCGCCCATACCAGCCGGCGCGCAAGTGCGCGAGACAGGTCAGGAGCCGCCCTGTAGCCGCCCGCCCGCCCGCCCACCACCGTGCTTTGGCGGACCGCGCAGTCTGCCCACGCCCTGGCCAGTATTGGGCTACGGGTGCACCATGCTGCATCATTCGTCCTTTGCATTGGGAAATTGCCCCGAGTGGGATCCGGCCCCGTTGCCGTTGGCATTGTCCATAAGGCTTATTAGCCAATCGAGTAAAGGGGGCGTACGCAGCCTGTAGAATATCTCGTACCTTCCGGCCCCGATCTTTTTTGCCAGCTTGACGCCCACGAGTTCGTCAAGGGCCGTGGTGACCCACGATGCCTTGATGCACTGCGGGTTTGACGGTGGGGAGAATCTCGAGGCAAGTTTGTGCACGCGTTTGGCCTCCGCCCTAACTTTTACTATTTTGCCTCGAAAGAGGTCCCTGCGCTTGGCGTCGTGAATCATGTTGGGAAACACGTAAGACCACAGTATTGACATCGTGTATAGAGCAGGCGGTTCTGAATCGTAGAATTTTGTCCCACCAAGCTCGTCAAGAAACTCGTATGCTTCAAGCACGCTGCCCTCCGCCAGCCGCTCCTCGATCTCCGAAACGGACAGATGGCCGTGCACTATCATAGTGCGGAAGCGGTCGCCGGCGGCACGGGCCTCGCGCTCAAAACCGAGAATGCAGAGTCTCCTCGTGATCGCTACGCCGCCAGTACGAAAGTCTTTGGGCAGGTTGACAACATAGTCACTCGCATGGCCTGCGGGCACGGTCAGCACGAGGTCGTATTTCCGCCTACAGGGTCCGGCCAAATTCGCTGGCAGCGACCAGCCGGACTCGATGTCGTCGTATTGCTGCAGCTGCCTTACAAGCCTGCGGCGGGCCCGCCCGCGTGGAGGATATTGGGACTTGATTTCGTTGACGGCCCGGTAGCCGGCAAAGCGTCCTTCCGCCACCTCGAACGTCATGTCAGGCGTCACCTCGGCCCCTGTCGAAGTTTCCATCTTTGGGCCCTGGCGGGCCTGCGCCTGCAGCGTCTCGGCAAAGATTTTTTCGAGTGCCAGCACTGCCTGTACGGCGAACACGTACGCATCGATCTTCGCCCGGACCTGGGCGGCCTTATCGCCCGGCATTCCCCCTGTCGTACCTCTCAATTCTCCCGCCGCCTATGTTTTCAAAGATGTGGTTGACTAGGCGCCCCATGGACGATTCGCTGGCATAGATTTGAGGGATTATTGCAAGCTTGTCGCTAGCCAGTATCCATATGTCGTACGACGATCCGGTGTAGTCGACAAGCGATGCGTGCAGGTAGGTGTCGCTGTGGTACACGCTGATGCCGATCCTGGGCAGCGAGGCGAGGGCGGCTATGTGGTTCTTGTTGTGGCGAGGATCCGCAAAGATGTCCCTTCCATAGTTTACGATCAGCGGCTCGGGCGTCCTGCGCCTGGCGGTCCTCGCACTGAACCGGATCTGCTTGACCCTCGACTCGGCCATTTTTGCCGCCCGGGGAAGCACGCGGTCAAAGAGCACGTCGGCGTTGCGCGCCGCCGAGAAGCGGCAGTCGCGCGTCATGGTCAGGGCGGACCGCCCGGATGCGCCCGCCCCGTCCGCCAAGCCTGCGGGCCTGCACTCGATGCGGATCGTTTTTATCGCGTCCTCTTCCCCGAGGGCGCCGAGAAACTTTCCGCACGGTTTGTCCGTGTAGACGGCACGGGAATCAAACCCCCCGCCGCGGCGCCGCGTGGCGATGGAGGCGTATTTGACCTTGACATCAAGGTCGTTCTTTGCAATGCCGTCCAGTATCTCGGCGATCTCTTCGTTTGAGAGGACGATCCTCGAGAGTGTCGGGACGAGCCTGCCGACCAGCGACACGAAGCGGCCCTTGAAAAGCGCCGACGGGCAGTCGCTTAGCGCATAGCGGATCGACGGCGTACGGGAATCCCCTGCCACGGCGACGCGGACGGGGACGCCGTCCTTCCCGTCTATGCTCAGCACGTGCTTGTCTCCCTTTTTTGCCGCCCCGGGGTGCCGGTCGGGCGGCGCCCACTCGGCAAACTCCTTGGCCGGATCGCCGTCGCTGGAGAAAAGGAACGCGTTGATCCTGGCGCCGGTCTTGGCGACCATACCCTTCGAGGCCCTGACGATGTCGTCCAGCCCGTTCCTCTGCCTGTACAGCACGTCCGAATGGTCGATAGCAGTCATGTTGAGCCCCCCCGCTACCGCGGCGGCTGAGCCATATATTTAGTTGGCGATTCCCGGTGCGGGCGGGCCAAGGTATCCGAACGCCCGGCGCCCCGTCCCGCAAGGCCACGGCCGCGCATCCGGCGAACCGCGCGGTTCCGGTCAGCAGGGGCCCGCAATACGGGCGGGCGGGCATCGGCTCCGGTCCGCCGCGCCGGCGCCCTCAACGGGGCCCCCTTGGCAGGCGCCGGCGGCCACGCTGCCGCACCCGGCACGGGGCGGCCAGGTACACGGACAGGGCGCGAGCGCCCCCCTCCTTCCCTCTCGCGCGCCGGCGCCAGGCGCGCCGCAAACTGTGCATGCTGGCAACAACAGGCGGCAGGGCGCGCGGCCGCGCGGCCGAGCCGGTCCGCGGGCAGCCGGCAGGCGCGGGCGCCCCATCAAGCCTGCCCGCATCCCTGCGGCGCGCCTGCCGCAGGAGCGCACCGGCCGAGCGATCCCTGCGCCCCAATCACGCGCCGGCGCGCGCCGCCTTGCGCCCCCTCCCTGCCCGCGCCGGCATGCGCCGCGCCGATCTCCTCAAGGCCCGCATTTCGGCAGCGTCTCGGCCGCCCTTTTCCGCCGGATGCCGGCCACGACGGGGCCGGGGCCGTCGAACGGAACCGCCCCGCGCGCAATCATCTCCCCGGCCCAGGCGGCCGGCGGGCCCGACAGGACCGACCGGTGTATGAACAGCGGCCGGCCGAGCCCGATCGCGTCCCAGCCGCTGTGCCTCGTCCCGCTCGAGGCGCCCGCCGCGCCCGCAATGACCGTCGCGTCAGACAGCAGGGCCATCGTCCTGTTGCGCAGGACAAAGTTCGACCGCGACACGGTGCTACCGGCCGCGAACTGCGAGACGACCAGGTGGCCGCGCGCGATCTCCGCCTGTAGGCCGGCGTTCGCCGCGGGGTACGACCGGTCGAGGGGCGTGCCGATCACGGCGACCGTCCGCCCGCCGGCGTCGATGGCCGCCCGGTGCGCCTCCGCGTCCACCCCCGCGGCCAGGCCGCTGACCACCGTCGCCCCCGCGGCCGACAGGGCGCCCGACACGGCGCGCGCCGCGGCCAGGCCGGCCGGCGGGGCATTCCTCGACCCCACCACGGAGACCCTTGGTCCCGGCACGGGAATCGGCATGGGGCCTGCCACATGGACGGCCGGCGGGGCGCCCTTGGCCTCTGTGCCGTTGAGCCTGCGCCCGAGCAGCTCCTCGATGCCAACCGTCCGCCCCGCCGGCGCCGGCGCGGCCGCCATATCCGTACGCGCGCCGGCGGGGCGGCCCGCCCCGCCAGCCCATCCGCCCACCAGCGTCCGCTGCCGGCCCATGCCACGCCGTGGAGGGGCTCGGCTAAATGCCTTCGACGGGCGGCCGGCGCGGGAGCTCCGAGCGGCGGCGCGTACGGAGGGCGGAAGGGAGGCCCGGCGCGGGAGCGCTACGGCGCGTACGTGCCCGTCAGGACGGCGCGCTCGATCACGTGCCCCTCGAGGGCCGCCTCGAGGGCCGCGCGGTCCGACCCGGCGGCAAGCCCGAGCTGCGCGTCAAGTGCGTACAAGGTGAAGACGTACGTGTGCCGGCCGTCGGGAGGCGCCGGCCCGCCGTAGCCCGTACTGCCAAAGTCCGTGAGGCCCTCGGCGGCGCCCCCGGGCAGCGAAGCGTCTCCGCCCACACGGCCCGCGCCGGGCGGCATGTTCCAGACCGTCCAGTGAACCCACACCCTGCCCGCCGGCTTGAGCGCGTCGGGATCGTCGACTACCAGGGCTAGCGAGCGGCAGCCGTCCGGCACGCCGGAGAACTCGAGCGGCGGCGGCGCGTTGCCGCCCTTGTAGCCGTGCCGCCGCGGGATCTCCGCCCCGTCCTCGAACGCGGGGCTCGACAGCCGCAGTGCCGCCATGCCGCGCGGTGCGTGGGGTGGGAAATTAACCCTTTGGGGCCATGTCCCGCTACGATCCCACAGCCGCAAGAGTGAGATGCGGCGCGCGGTGCGGAGTCGATAGTCCGGCGGACCTGGCGGACGGGTGGCGGCGGACATTCAGGATCGCGCGGTGCGGAGCGGCGCGCCGTAGGCGCGCGTTTTTTGCATCCGTCACATCCCCCTGTCCTCACTCTCCCGCTCACGGCGGCCGCGGCCGTGTCGAGTTCGGCCGGCCGCCGGCGTCTGCTCGCGCGGTGACGGCCGCCCCCGCCATCCCTGGAGCTGCGCCCGCCGCCGCTCCCGTCGCCGCGGCGGCCGGCATACTGCCCGCCATCCGGTCGCAGCCGCCCCGCCGCACTGTCAAGGCGGCGCACCGGCGCTTTGTCGCCCCCGGCAAGCGCATACTGCCTCGCGTCGCCGATCGGCTACGGTTTCCACGGATCTGATTTAGATTGCCCCGCCGCACTCGCTACCCGTAGAAGTCGGCAACCGGTTTGAAATAGTCCGAATCAGAAATGTCCTCAACCATGATCGTGGACAAGTGACGGATGTTGATGTGGAGATCACGATACAGTCATCAGGCTTGCCGTCCGATCACATACTGCTCGAATCGGGCGCTTTCCTACCCAACCTCCGCTTAGTCGACTCGTCAGGTGAGGAGTACCCGCTCATGTCCAACAAGCATTTGCGGGCTATGCTTGAGGATGCCGCTGCTGTCGGCCCAGGCCGATCCAAGGCCGCCCAGCTGCTTGCGGCCGTCAACAGCCGCAAATCTCGCATACTCTGGTTCAAGGTTCCGCCCCACAAGGCGCTGCGTGCAAACGAAGTACGAGTGCTGCATCTGACGTACGAGCATCCCGAGAAAAAGGGCGGCCTGCTGGGAGCAATCCGAAGCCTGAGGACGGGTGCCGTCATAATAAAGGTCCATCCCGCGCCGCCGTTCCCCACGCTTTGGATACTCAACAAGCCCGCGGACTATAACATATCTCGCCGGCGTTACCTGCGGGTCAAAAACGGCGCGCTAAAAGACATGGGCTCGTGGGAGGACAATGCCAAGGCTGTCTTTTGCAAAACCACGGCAAAAAGTGAAACGCTCCGCGTCAGCCCCGACCGAAATGGGGCCATCCTGTACTACTCCCTTGCCCCCAAGAAAATCGTGCTTGCTCTACCCGTGGCGGCAATCGCTATGCTTTCGCTGTTGGCCGTATCGTTGGGGATAAGCCCGTACTTGGACAGTGGCAACCCCCTGTGGCCCGTCGCCGATGCGATTGTTCGCCACGAGATGCTCCTCCTGCTGTTCATAGTCACGTCGAGCCTGGTCGTCCCGCGCTTTATAGACGACGCGCACCTGCGCAACGGCCTACTCTGGCTGTATTTCGTGCCGGTCGCCCTGGCGCTCTGCTCCCTCGTCGTCCTGTAGGCCGCCGCCCCGACCGATCCAGGATGGCGCACCGCCGGCGCGCCCGCCCTTGTGCATTGCGTCGATCTCGGCCATGGTCGTGTTCTCAACGCTAGTCCCGAGACTCACGACATAGTCGGTAATGCTACCCTCGCAGCCGAACAGCCTTTTGGCAGTCTCCAGGTCCTTTTTGTCTACAGCCACGCTTTTGGGCCCGAGTGCCTCTTTATAAGTCGTGCGCAAGTTGGCGGGGCGGGTTACTCGAGTCCGGACGGCTGCGCTAGGCGGCCGTGCGTCGGGCCGCCTTCCTGCGGCGCCTGTCGGATACGGCGCGCAGGCAGAGCATTGGCCATTCCGGACTGCCAAGGAGCCAAGATGATCCGGCGAGGCGCCAAGGGCCTGAAGAGCGGCCGAGGCGCGGCCGCCGCGTAAAGTCGAAGAGGTGCGCCACGAGCGGCGGGCCGTTAGCAGTCGACGCGACAGAGGCGCACCAGCAGGGCGGCAGCCGACGGCCGGCGCAAAGGGCGGCCCGCGGCACGGCAGAGACGCTTGCCGTGATGTCAAGCCGGGGGCTAGCGCTTGATAGTCAGGGTGCCGCCTCGCCGAGCCCAGGCAGCCCGGAGGGCGAGGTTCGAAAGGAGTGGTCCAGCTGGGACCGCCGGAGTCGCCCGTCATCGGCGGCTGCATGACCTGCGAGATAGCCTTCTACCACCTGTACCAGCTGGGACCGCCGGAGTCGTCCGTCATCGGCGGCAAAGAGTACGCTTGGACGGGGACGACTCGGACGGGCGTGGCAGGATATCATGAAAGAGAAAGGATAGGCGGCGCCCTGCGTGGCGCCGGCAACCTCAAGCAGAGTACGACTTTGGGTTTCCACGGGCGGGCGCGCCCTGCGGCGAGCCCTGTGCCGGCCGGCGTGCCCGCAATGGAGTGCAAGATCGACGTGGCCGGCTATTGCGTCGACGAGGAAGGGGCTGGACGACGGGCGGCCCGGGAACATGACGTTGCGGGCTCCCCCGGCGAGGCGGCAGGAATTCAGAGGGCCGGCCGCACGGGCTTGGTCTGGCTGACCGTCGGGGGTATCAACCTGGCGTACAGCGGGTGAGCGCACGCCCGCGGCGCGGCCCTCTACTGGTCGGGCCACGTCGTGCCGGCCCGCTGGCCGGTGACGCGACAAAGTCTACCGCCATGGACGGCAGGGAGTACGAGGCCAGGCATCCGCGGGGAGGGCGGTAGGGGGAACAGGGCGCCCTGTCGTGCTCCTGCACCTGCCGTACTCACGCGACGGGGCATGCGAGCATGCGGCCACCGTCCTGCTCTACGCGATGGACCACTACGGGGAGATGGCCGGCCTGGCAAGCCTGGGCGCCCTGACCACCGCCAAGCTGGTCCGGCAGGCCGGCGCAAAGTACGTGCAGGGGTTTCTCGCCAGGGAGCTGGCCGGCAACGCGGAGCTCGCGGGCGGTTCGCGCGCGGCCTCGGGATGCCGCCGCCGGCCAGGCTTGACTGCCGCAAGTGGTGAAGGCGCGGTTCGGCGACGCCGCCGCGACCGAGGCATCCTCGCGCGGCTGCTACGACGACAACTACGTCGAGCTCGACGACGTAATGGAGACGGTCGGCGAGCTTGCCGAGGCGGCGCGGGCGTACGGGCAGATCGCCGGGCCGATCGACGACTACGTGGGCTCGGCATACGCATACGGCGACTACGCTGTAACCATGGACGCGGCCAGGGAAGGGCGAGCCAGGTGCCTCGCCGGGGCGAAGAGGAAAAGGGCGGGAGGGGGCGCATGGCGCCCCGCAGGCGGGGGTCGGGCGGGCGGGCGGGGCGGCCCCCTCCGCCCGCCGCTGCCGCGCTCGGTCGCGATCAGGGGGCGAAGGAGGGGGGCGCCATCCCTGCCGATCAGGGCGGGCGGCGCAGGCGGGCGCATGCCAAAAGCCTCAAAAATGTCCGCGCGGCGGCCCCGGCGTGAATTGGAAGCTGGTGTGCCACGTGTGCGGCGAGACGTTCGCCGTCGACGCGATAGAGGCGCACCTGCCCGAGTGCCTGGCAGCGGCGGGCGCAAAGGGCGGCCCACGGTGCGACGAAGAGACGTTTGTCGTGACGGCCAAGTGGAGGGGCCAGCGCCTGATAGTCAGGATCGCCGCCTCGGCGAACCTGGAGGACTTGGAGCGCGTTGTCCGGTACGAGTGGTTCGACTGGGACCACCTGAGCGCGTTCGTCATCGACGGCAAAGAGTACGCGTGGAACGAGAGGGATGCATACATGCGCGACAAGCCGACCATGAAGGAGACAAGGGTAGGCGATGCCCTGCGCGGCGTCGGCCGCTTCAAGTACGAGTACGACTTTGCGGCCGTCAGGCGGGTGTACCTCGCGGCGAGCCCTGTGCCGGCCGGCGCGGTCGCAATGAAGCACAAAATCGACGTGGTCGCCGAGCGCGTCGACGAGAAAGGGGGCGCGGGCGGGCGGGCGAATAACAAGACCCCGTAAGACGTTCTGATGTGCGAGCCGCCGCGGGCGGAGCCCTCGCGAAATGCCACAGGCGGAGCCGCGCCCGCATCCGGCGCATCGCGGCAATGGGAATCCCGGCCGGGCCGCGCGCGGGGCATCAGGGCGCCATAAAGGCGCGCCGCCGTATTGTCCGGCGCGGGCCGATTCCGCATGGCGGCGGGCGCGATCCCAGCCCCGCCGGCGCACAGGGCAGGCGGCCGGCCGGCCGGCCGGCCGGACGCGCGCCGCCCTTGGATGCCTCTCCAGTGACGGGGCCGGGCCGGGAGCGCCGGGCCGCGCGCGGTACGCCACGCGCCCCACGCGCGGCGGATGGGCAGGGCCGGCTGCGGCGCAGGGGAGGCGAGACCGCGGCGCCCTCCCCGAGGGGGCAAAGGCGGCGGGGGGCGCGCGCGGGGCTGCGCCCGGCCGGCAGGAATTTAGGCGGGGCAGGCAGGCCGGCCGGCCGCATGGGCCTGGACTGCCTGACCGTAGAGGAGATCAAGCAGGCGTGCAGCGGGAGGGCGTACGCCCGCGGCGCGGCCCACTACCGGTCGGGCCGCGTCGTGTCGGCCCGGCTGGTCGGCGGCGCGGCAAAGGCCACCGTCAGGGACGGCGAAGGGTACGAGGCAGAGGTGGCCTCGGGGGAGGGCGGCAGGGGAGGCAGGCGCGCCCTGTCGTGCTCCTGCACCTGCCCATACACACGCGGCGGGGCGTGCGAGCATGCGGTGGCGGCCCTGCTTTACACGATGGAGCACCACGGGGAGATGGCCGGCAGGGCAGGCCTGGGCGCCATGACCACCGCCAAGCTGGTCCGGCAGGCCGACGCAAAGTACATGCAGTGGTTTCTCGCCAAGGAGATGGCCGGCAACGCGGAGCTTGCGGGGCGATTCGCGCGCGGCCTCGGGATCCCGCCGCCGGCCAGGCTCGACTACCGCAAGTGGGTGAAGGCGCGGTTTGGCGACGCCGCCGTGACCGAGGCATCCTCGCGCGGCTGGTACGACGACAACTACGTCGAGCTCGACGACGTAATGGAGACGGCCGGCGAGCTTGAAAAGGCTGGCGAGCTTGCCGAGGCGGCGCGGGCGTACGGGCAGATCGCCGAGTCGATCGACGACTGCATGAACCTGGCGCACACCTACGGCACCTATGTAGACGACATGGACGCAGCCAGGGCAGGGCGCGCCAGGTGCCTCGCGCGGGCGGCGCGGAGGAGCAAGGCCCGGCGACGCGCGGCCGGGGGTTAAAGATAGGGATCTCCACGCGGGCGGCGCGGGCCGCCGCGGCATCCTCCCGTGCTCGCGATGCATGCCCCCTCCCTCCCTCCCCCCTTCGCAGCGCCGCCCGGGCATACGCGCAGCCCGCGGCGGCGCGGCGATCCGGCGGCACCCATTGGACGGCGGTTCGATTTCCGCCCCCACCCCACTCCCCGCGCAGCGCAGCGCAATTTCCCCGCGCGGCAGGGATCCTGCAACCCGTGGCCGTGCTGTGCTAGGCCGCGGCTCGTCAACCGGTTGCAACCTACTGTGATCTGGTTCTATGATCATGCTCGCCTACCCACGGGCCAGCCTGCCGCGGTCAGCGGCTCGGGCTACACCCACGGCAGCATCTCGCCGCCGGCATGCGTTTCCGTCGGCGCCTCCTCCTCCCCCTCCCCCACCGCTATCCGGCAGCCTTTCCATGTGCATGCGTGCTGCCGCATCCTGCGTCCGTTCCCCTGGGAAACGCCGCTGCATGCCCCCGTCGAGCCGTCCGCGCCGCGCTAAAAAACTCGCGGCCGCGCACATCCGGCATCCGGGCGGGCGCGCTCCGCCGCGCCAGAAGGCCAGCCCGGCCCGTCACAGGTTCTCCGCCACCGCCAGTACCTGGTCGATCTTTTCGTTGATCTTTTCTCTCTCCTTGTTCCAGACGACACGCTGCTTGATCGACGGCTTGCCGCCGTCGTTCCCGTACGTGGTTATAAACCAGTCTAGCGCGGCGAGAACCTCCTTGACGTGCTCCTTTAGTGGATCTCTGCTTTCTAGGTAAAGCGAGTGCCGTCGTATCTCGTCGATGTAGCGCTCGATCTTCGGGGTATTCATCCTAGCGTACGCGGCGATCTGTTCGGACGCCTCACTCCCGTCCACGTAATCGTAGTCGCGCGATAGAGTCGACACGCTGCTCATGACTGCCTCGGCGTCGTATATCGTATCCTTTATCGTCAGTTTGTGGTACTCGCGCTCCCTGCGATCCCGCGTGTAGTTGCGCCAGTTGATGCAGACGACCAGCACTAGAGAGATCAGCCCGAGAATCAGGCCGGCCGCGTGGTACCATTCCATGCCTATTCATCCCCCTCTAGCGCCGGAAGCGCATATTTTTTTATAAACCGGATCCACATGTCAAGTTGTACGTCGATGTACATCGAGAACCCATAGCGCCTGTTGATCTTGAGCAGTTTCCCCATCTCGCTCGTCTCGTCGCATATTCCGTCGGCCCGGAACACGCGCAGGACGGGCTCGAATACGGATGCCCTTTCGAGCATTTTATCATAGTTCGACCTGGTCGTGGCACATCGGCTGCGAGTCACGGTAAAGCCGCTACGGAACAGGCCGTCATAGCCATCGCTGCCGCCACCCCCAAACTCAAAGCGGGGGTCGTGAATGATTGCGTTCCCGGACGCCCTGATCGCGTCGGATACCGCCACCATGCGGCGCTTGTCGTACGCGTGTGGCGATATCTCAGCCGTGCCGCCCAGCGCGGCGCGGAGAATGTCGTATGGTACCTTTTGATTGCCTTCTATTGCGGCCGTCGCCAGCGCCTTGGCCAGGTAGAATGAGTACGTGTTGTGGCCCAACACCGGACCGTCGTCCGCGGCGGTGGCGGTCGGCACCCTCACGATCCCGTACAGGCGGTCGGCGCCCCGCCTGGGGCCGACTGCAATCTCCGGACGGTGCTTTTTGCCGTCCACCTCTACGATCGGCGACTGCGGGCGGTGCTTAGCAATCTCGTCTCGCATCCTTCCGACATCTTCGTCGGAGTGTAGTGCATATATCCTTATGCTGCGGGGCACGCATGGCGCCACCGCCGGCAGTATAAATCAGTAGTGCGAGTGGGCCGCGGCTACAAAACGTCTCGCCGTCCTGCAGGCGGCGGGCGGGGTAGAGAGCCAGCCGGGAGGCCCGCGGCCAAGCGAGGGTACGCCCCCCCACTCCGCCGCCCGCGCCCGCGCCCGCCCGCCGCGGAAAGCGGGCGCCGCCTACAGCCTCGTGCCCAGCGCGTCTACGGCCTCCTCGAACAGCTCTTGCTCCACCTCGCCCGCCTCCGACACGGGAATCTCCTCGACGCGGGTGAGCGAGCCGGCCGCGCGGCGAAAGCGGTATAGCCCCAGGTCGCCGTGCCCGAGCTCGCCGCCGGACACCATCGAGAGCAGGGGGTGCACCACGTACTCGCTGTGCGTGGTGAGCACCAGGCTCACGTTCTTGGCCTGCGCGGCCCTGACCAGCGCCGCAATCATCCTTTGCTGGCCCAGCGGCTCCAGGTGCGCCTCGGGCTCTTCGACTATCAGCGCCCCCCCGCCCCGCCCCGACCTTGTGCAGGGCGGCCACCACGGGAAACGTAGAGACCGTCCCCGATCCGGCGGAGTCGATCCCGGTGGAGAACCCGGACGGATCGCGGTAGCACGCCCGGGGCAGGCCGTAGGAGTCGTCGGCCTCGACGGTGCCGCCGAGCGGCGCGGCAAACAGGCCCTGCACATCCTCGGGAAATCCCCCGGACGGCGCCTCCAGGACGAGGTCGTTGAAGCGCTCTAGGTACTCGGGCACGATCCTTCGGCTGCCGGGGCGGCCCGCGGCCCGCGGCGCCCCTGGCGGCGGCCGGCGCCCCGCCTCGGGCGGGCCCTCGCCCAGGGCCTCCCAGACCGTGTTGAGCAGGTCGCTCCTGATCTGCATGAACAGCAGCAGCGACTGCATCGTGCCCGTCCTGCCGGCGGGGACGTACACGCAGTCCTCCGGCGCGCCGGCGCCCGCCCCCGGCAACCGGGCGAACATCCTGCCCATCGCAGGCTCCCCCGCCCGGTCGTACGAGTAGCGCGCGACCAGGCCGTCGTCCCCGGTGGCCTCGATGCACCCGCCCGCCTTTCCGTTCGTAATGATGTCGCGCGCGTGCATGCCGGCGGCCCTCGCCACCAGGGCGGGCTCGAGGGGCGGGCCCGCGGCGCCGCCCGCGCGCCCCGGGCCGCCGGGCGGCGGCCCTGCGCTGGACGATGCGGCGCGGCCGCCCAGCCGCCGCAGGCCGTACACGACCCTTGCCGCAATAGACTTGCCGGAGTTGTTGGGCCCTATGAACACGCTGACCCTGCCGAGCCTGATCTCGCCGTGCTCGATCGGGCCGACGTTCTTCAGGACGATCTTGGAGCACCTCATGCCGCCTGCCGCCCGCCGCGCTTTTATGACCGTATCCAATCCGCATGGATTCGGCCCGCCGCGGGCCGGGCCGCGTGCCGCCCCGGCTGCGCATCGCCCCTTCGGCCGCGCGGGGAGGCTTATGTTGGGGCGGCGCGGGCGCGGGCCCCGTGAGCCTTCCGCCCCGCCTGCCGCGCGCGCTGGCCGCAATGGCCGGCGCCTACGCAAGGGAGCGCGGCCCGCTAAGGGTCCGGTGCCTCATGTCGGACCGCGACTTTTCCGAGGCGATCGCCGAGCGGGGCGGCGCGTGGGCAGGGATGCAGGAGGAGGCCAAGAGCAGGCACGGCCCGTTTGTCCACTGCGCGTACTCGGAGCCCGGCGGCGAAGAGGCGATCCACTCGCTGCGGGAGGGGCCCAGGGTGTGCCTGCTCGCGGGGTGGCGGGGCGGAACGCTGGGCAGCGTCCTGCGCGCCGCCGCCGGGCTGCGCCCCGGGGTGGCCGCGCCGCCCGCCGAGTCGGCCATGATCGAGGGCGCGCTCGCGGGGCTCGAAAAGAGCTCGGGCGCGCCGCTGAGGCACAGGTCCGTAAGAAAGAGGCCCGTCGCCGCGGCCCGGGGGGCGGCCCCGGCGCGGAGCCCTGCCGGGGACCGCGGGCGGGGGGGCATCAGGGGCGCGTTCGCCGACGCCGACAGGGACGGCATGGTGATCGAGAGCCTTCGGGCGTTCGCCGGCGGGAGCGGCGGGCCGGACGTCACGGTCTCCCGCAGGGGCCCCTTTGCCGTCCACGGCGGCGACTTTGGGGCCGTCTACGACGGCCTGCTGCGCCCGATCATGGGCGCCTGGTCGGGCCGGCGCAGGCTCTTTTCGCGGCGCGGCCGGAGCGAGTGGCCGGACAGGGAGCCGAGGCCCCTGTTGGTCGAGTACAAAAGGGCGGTGCTCGCCGGCGAGGGGCGCAGGAGGCTCTGCGCGCTGATCGACGACTACCCAAGATGCAACTACGGGATAGTGCATGCCGGCCCGTCGCACGTCTACGTATCTGTGGTCGACAGGGAGGACAACTCTTCCCTCGCCCTGAGATCCGTGGGGGACAGCGCGCTGGCAATAATACCGCAGATCAATACGTCCCGCGAGTCGCTCCTGCGGATCACCGAGTTCCTGGCGTCTGCGTTCTGCGAGGGCGCGATCGGTGAGTACGGGCGGCGGCGGGAAGGCGCGCCCGGCGGCGGGGGCGGCGGCGCATGACGGACGGCTATACATTCTCCACCATAAGGCTCGTGCCGCAGGCGGCCCGCGGCGAGTCGATCAACATCGGAATACTGCTCTACGATCCGGCCCAGCGCCTGCTGCACCGGAGGCTTACCGACAACTGGGACGAGGTGAGGCGGCGGGCGGGGGTCGCATCGCTGCCCGACCTGGGGACTGTTCTGGAAGAGTCCCCGACTAGAGTCGACGACGGCTACCTGGCATCGCTGGCGGAAAATTCCCTGGGCGGCATAGTCATAACAGCACCGCGCCCCCTCATGCACTTTGGCACGCACCAGACCGCGCTCGAATGGGTGTTCAGGTCGCAGGTAGGGGTGCCCGACGGGGGAAGGCGGCGGGCCGCAGGGGCCGACTCAGTCCTTGCAGGGCTCGTAAGCGAGGCGGAATTTCCGCGCGGAAGCTGCATGCGCGGCCACAGGTTTGGCAACGGCAGGGTGTCCATACGGTTCCCGTACGTGTTCGGCAGGGACGGCACGCCGTCCGCAGCAATGTTTGCCGTCTCGTTCGCCTAGGCGCATGCGCTCGCCCGCATCAAGCAGAGGCTGTACGACGTCCTGTCGATAAGGGAGTGGCACGGGGACGGGATCGAGTTTGCAATGTTCGCCGCCCAGAACAGGGGGGACGTGGATCCGCTGGACAACGACGTGCGGAACGGGCTGGAAATGCTCAGGGACCGCCGCGTGGGCGTGGTGTACATGGACGGCATCCGGGAGGCGCTCGGCCGCATACGCCGCCTCGTGGTATAGTCTGGCGGTGGGGCGCCTGGCGCCGCTGCCGGCGGCCGGCCGGCGCAGGGCGGCGGGGCCGTGCAGGCCGGCGGCGCGGCGGGCCAATGCGGCGCGCGCCGCGCCACTGCCGGCCGCCGGCGGGCCGGCCGGCGCCCTCGTGCCGATCACCCGGCAGGACGCAGGGGGAGGACGCGACGCCCGGGATGCGCCGGGGCGCGGCGGCGCTCGGTATCGAGGCTTGCCCGGTCGCCGGACGCCCTTCGACGCCGGCCGCCGCCATGGTTTAATTGGCGCGCAGGCGGCGGCGCGCCGCCGTGCCGCCCGACCCGACCCCCGAGCTGCCCGAGGAGGGCGACATCGTAATAGGCACCGTAGCCGAGATCATCGACCACGGCGCGTACGTCTCGCTCGACGAGTTCGACGGCATGCGCGGCTTCCTCCACATCGGCGAGATAGCCCCCGGCTGGATACGGTCCATCCGGCGCCACCTCAAGGACGGCGAGAAAAAGGTCCTGCGCGTAAAGCGCGTCGACGCGCGCAGGTCCGACGTCTTCCTCTCGCTCAAGCAGGTCTCGGCCGAGCAGCGCAAGGCCAAGATGCTAGAGGCCAAAAAGTACGAAAAGGGCCGCACCCTGATCGGCGGCGTCCGCGAGCGCGCCGGGCTCACCGACGAAGAGGCCTCCAGGCTCGAGGCGGCCCTCGACTCGAGGTTCGGCACCGTCCACGACGCGTTCCTTGAGATAGCACGGGCGGGCGGCCCCGCCGGCCCCCTCAAGGGCCTGCGCGTCCCCGCAAAGGCCGCAAAGGCCATCGCCGAGGTCAGCTCCAAGATACGCCTCCCGTCCGTCGAGATCAGGGGCGTGATGGAGATATCGAGCGCGAGGCCCGACGGCGTCGAGGTCGTCAAGAAGGCCCTGTCCGGCGCGCTCGGCGTGCCCGGCGTCGAGGTCGCGTACCTGGGCGCCCCAAGGTACCGCATCTCGGTGACCGCCAAGGACTTCAAATCGGCCGAAAAGGAGCTCAGGCCGATCATCGACGGCGTCCAGCGCGCCGTCGAGAAGAAAAAGGGATCCTTTGCGTTCTCGCGCGAAGAGTCCAGGAAGACGGGGGAGGGCTGACCGCAATGGCAAAGCCGCTGCTGCGCCGGTGCCCCGCGTGCGGCCGCTACACGCTCAGGCGCGGGTGCCCCGAGTGCGGGGAGGACACGAGGTCGGCCCACCCCGCCAGGTACTCGCCAGACGACAAGTACGCCAGGTACAGGCTCGCCGAGAGGTACGCGGCGGGCGGGGGCGGCTCGGAGGGGGAGGGCGCCGGGGGCGTGGGCGGCGAAAGGGAAGCGGCGGGCGTCCCGGCGGTGCCCGGGCCGTGAGCCTGCCGCCGCCCGACCCGCACATGCTGTACGCCGCGGCGGCCGCCGCGGCGGCGGCCGCCGCGGCAGCGGCCGCCGCCGTCGTGTACGCGGCGACGCCGCCGCTGATCAGGCGGCTCGAGGCGCGCGGCATGGCCGTGCCGGACATACACAAGCCGGGCCGCCCCATGGTAGCCCGGCCCGGCGGCATATCCATCGCGGCAGGCCTGCTCGCCGGCATGGCCGTCGTGCACGCCGCGTACCCGTCGGGCGCCGCCGCGGCCGTCGCGGCCGTGACCGCCGGCGCCTTTGCCGTCGGCATCATTGACGACCTGCGCGTCATGGGCGGCTGGTTCAAGCCCGTCTGCCTCGCCCTGTGCTCGGCGCCGATCTTTGCCCTCGGCGCGTACGACACGTCGATGGCGTTCCCGCCGTTCGGCGACGTGGCCATACCGCTCCTGTACCTGGCAGTCATACCCGTAATGGTCTCGACCATGGGCAACACGGCCAACTCGATAGACGTCGGCAACGGCATACTGAGCGGGACGACGGCCATCGCCGGCGCGGCCCTGGCCGCGGCCCTGGCAATGTCCGGAAGCCACGGCATGGCCGCCGCGGCGGCCGCGCTCGCCGCCGCGTCCCTGGCCTTCTACAGGTTCCACCGCCTGCCGAGCCGCGTGTTCCCGGGCGACTCGGGGGCGCTCGCGCTCGGCGGCGCGTACGGCGCCATTGCGGTGGCCGGCGGCGCCGAGATAGTCGCCGTGATCGCCGTCCTGCCGGCCGTCTTCAACTCGTTCCTGTACCTGGCGAGCGTGAGGCGCATCGTCGAGCACCGCCAGCTCAAGGGCGGCAGCGGGGTCGACATCCTGCCGGACTGCAGGCTGGTGGCCTCGCCGCGGCCCGACGCCCCGCACTCGCTCGTTCGCATCCTCGTCTCGGACGGCCCGCTCACCGAGGGGCAGGTGTGCTCGGCGATCCTGCGGCTCGTCGCGTTCTCGAGCTGCCTGGCCGTCGCCACGGCCGCCGCGGGGGCGCTCGCGCAGTGGTAGCGCGCGCCGGCCCGCGGCTGTACGCGTTCATGGCCGTCATGTGGTGCATGCTGCTCGCCGGCGGCGGCCTGTTCGTCCTCGTCCTCGGCCCCCTCTCCGTGCCGGGCCTAGGGGAATACAACGCAATCGCATCGTCGGCCCTCAAGGCCGCCGCGGCCGCGGCGTTCGTCGCCGCGTGGGTGGCGGCGCTCGCGAGGGCCAACAGCTGGATGTTCCGCCGGGCGGGGGGCGGGGGAGCCGGCGCCTGAAGGACGGGGCGGCCGCAGCCGTGCGGCTACCTCGGCCCTGGCATTGCCAACAGACGCGGGGGCGCAACAGCACCCAGCTTTCCAGCCGGCGCGGCAGGAAGGCCCCTCTAGGAGCGTTACGAGCGGCGAATTCGCGCCGTCCACGACCAAATGCTTAAAAACAAGGGCAGTCGCCTAGCCGCGTAGGTCTTGAGCATGAACGCGCGTACTGCCTGCCTGTCATTCGAAGAGCTAGTCGGCCACAGGCCAAACGATGTGGAGTCCAAAAATGCCCCGGATCGGCTGTTTGCAAGCGGCAGGCTTGCGACGCCCCTAGAACAGTCTCGTGTCTCGATCGTCGGGACGAGAACGCCGTCCAAGGAGGGGGCGGAGTTGGCCCGAAGGACGGCGGAGATACTCGTGCGCAACGGGTACGCCGTCGTGAGTGGCTTGGCCAAGGGAATCGACACCGTTGCCCACAGCGCGGCTATCAGCGCAGGCGGGCAGACGATAGCTGTTCTCGGCACCCCCCTAGACAAGACGTACCCAGCCGAGAACGCCCGGCTCCAGGCGGAGATAATGGGAAAGCATTTGGCCGTCTCGCAGTTTCCCCCGGGACGCTCCGTCCAGAGGGGCAACTTTGTCATGCGAAACCGCACGATGGCCCTCATCTCCGACGCTACCGTGATCGTTGAGGCCGGCAGGTCGAGCGGCACACAGCACCAGGGATGGGAGGCGATCCGCCTCGGCAGGGATCTGTTCGTGTCGGAGCTAGTCATGGGAGACCCCAACAACGAGTGGGGCCAAAAGATAGCCCAGTACGGCGCCATGACGTTCTCCGATCCGGGGGACATAGTCGACCGCCTGCCGCCAACCCCGGTCGTCCGCACTGTCACGCTGTGATCCGCGTTGTCCATTGCTACGCTCAGATGTGCATCGTACCTGTCGTACACGCCGAGACCAAAGTCCAGCATCGAATGGGAATCAAAGGAGGCGATGAGAAGGATCAAAAACGACTGGGTGTGGCCCGGCTCCGACCTCAAAACGACATCGTACATAGCCCGATCCGTTGCCGAGTCCACGGCGGGGGACTTTGCCAGCATCTTCATGGGGGGCGGGGCAACCATGGTGCCTATCCCAAAAAGCTCTCTGATCAACAAGGGCGACCTGTGGGTTCCGTACAACTTGGCCGAGGCGCTGGCAGAGTGCGGCCTAGGAGTAGACGTCGTGCCGTGCCTCAGGAGGGACAAGGCAGTTCAGAAGGCTGCATGGTCAAGCCCCGACAAGCGGCCCAAGGCGGCAGATCACCACCAGACTATCGCGGTAGAGTCGGTCGCGGCGCCCGACAAGGTAGTCTTGGTCGACGATGTGGTGACTAGAGGCGCCACGCTCATAGGCGCGGCAGAAAAAATGCGCAGTGTGTTTCCGGATGTTGAAATCACGGCGTTTGCGGCGATGCGAACGGCCGGCTTCGGGAACTTTAAAAAAACTAGGGATCCCAAGGTAGAGACCATAACTCTGTATCCAAGCGGCAAAACATTCAGAGGATAGAAGAGGGTTGTGCGCCAAGTCACGGTGCACGGAGCTCCGCCCTTGCCCGGTAGCAGGACGCTTCGCCGACGCGCCCGCCCGCTACGCCAGGTCCAGGTACACGGGCGCCCCGTTCCGGCTCGACAGCAGGGCCGCCTCCGCCACGCGCGTGACCCTGACCGCGTCCGCCGGCGACACGAGCGGCGCCGGCCCCCCCTCGGCGGCGGCGATGAACGCCTCGATCTCGGCGAGCAGCGGCTCGGACCACGCCGTCCTCGGCGTCCTCGTCTCCTCGCCGGTCTCTATACTGACCCTCTGCGTGACAAAGTCGCCCGAGACTATCGCCCCGGTGAACACCGTGCTGAACGTGCGGGACCTAGTCGGCGTGATCCAGTTCGACGAGATCACGGCGGCCCTGTCCCCCCCGAACCCGAGCATTATGGTCGCAAAGTCCTCGTGCTCGTGCCGTATGCTGCCGGCCCTAGCGAAGACGACCTCGGGCGCCGACCCGAACAGCCACATCGCCGTGTCGATGTCGTGGACGGCCGTGTCGTATATGACGCCGACGTCCCTTATGTGCGGCGGCATCCGCCCCTCCCTGTGGAACTCGGCCATTACGAGCCCGCCGTGCTCGCCGGACGCCACCATCCCGCGCACCGACGCCACGCACGGGTTGTACCGCTCAATGTACCCGCACGTCAGCACGACCGAGCGGCGGGCGGCCAGGGCCGCGAGGGCCTCGCCGTCGGCGGGGTCGTACGTCATCGGCTTTTCGACCATTACATGCTTGCCGGCGCCGATCAGCTCGGACGCCACCTTGACGTGGGTCGACGTCGGGGTGCACACAATGGCCGCGCCGAACCGCTCTGCCGCTAGGGCGTCGGACACGGACGTGTAGTGCGGCACGCCGTGCCGCCGCCCGTACTCGGCGGCCCGGCCCGCGTCGGCGTCGCACACGGCCGCCAGCGACCCCGCCTGCGAGAGTATCCGGGCGTGGTTCCTGCCCCAGCCGCCCGTGCCGACCTGGAGCACCCTCACGGCCCGGCACCCCCTCCGCGCCGCCCCGCATGCAGGACAGGCCGCGCCGGCCCGGGGAGCGCGGCGGATCCAGCCGTGCAGGCCGCCTTGCGCCGGCGAGTGCAGCCTGTGCTGCCACCGAGGACGGCCCTGGGCGCGGAGGGCCCCGCCGGGCAGGCCGTCTTTCGCCCCCGCCCGGCCGCGGCCCGACTCGGTCGGCGCCTGCTGCCGCCCCGGCCTTTGCCCGGTCCCGGCCCTAGCACATGACCAGCTCCTCGCACGCCGAGAGGCTGTCCGCAAAGTGCACCCTGCGGTCGTGGTCGTGCAGGGCCATCAAGTCGCGCATGCGGTCGCGGGAGTCCTTGTCTCTGCTGGCGAATATAATCTTGCGATCTGCCCACCTGGGACGCGACCTTGCGGCCTCCAAAAGGGCGAAAAACGGCCGGTCGGACCGGTCGCCGCCCCAGCCGCTGGCGTCAATCTTGTCGGTGTTTATCGACTGGATTGCAAAGACCAGCCTGTCCTGCCGGCTCATGTGCCTCGTAAACTGTGAGGTTCGCAGGGTGGTCCATGAACGGGACAAAGCGCCAGACCTCTGCATCCTGGCCCTGTAGTCGCGGTAGACCCCGGGCGAGATGAACACGGTGACGCTCTTGCCCCGCGGGCAGGGCGGCGCGGCCTTGGCCACGACATCCGTGATCCAGGACAGCATTGCATCGCGGAACGCCCCCCCGCGGTGCAGGGCCATGATCTCGAGGACGATCCCCGTGTCGGCGATTATTCCCAGGTTGTGATCATGGATAATCTGAAATCACACTCCCCTTTGAGATCGCGTCGAGCGCCTCGTCGAACAGCTCCTGTTCCGCTTCGCCCGCGTCGGTGACCGGAATTCGCTTCACGCTGGTGTAGGATCCCCGCTTGCGCTGGAAATAGTAGAGGCCCAGGTCGGCGGGGCCAATGACCCCGTCGTATATCATGCCCAGTACTGCGTGGATGACAAAGTCGCTGTGCGTCGTGAGCACGAGGTTGACGTCGCGTATCAATGCGACGCGCACGATCTCGTTGACAAGCCGCAGCTGCCTCATGGGCTCCATGTGCGCCTCGGGCTCCTCTATGACGAGCGTCCCGCCCGGCTCCACGCGGTGCATGGCGGCAACAATGGGAAACGCGGATACCACACCCGAGCCGGCCGAGTCGATTTCGACCGCAAAGCCGGACGGATCATGGTACAGCATGGCGGGAAGCTCGTCGGCGGCGGAGGCCTCTATCGAGCCCGCAAACAGCCTTGAAAACATGCTCTTGGACTCCTCGTCAAAGCCTCCGGAAAACGTCTCGAGTACAATGCTGTAAAACTGCTCAAGGTACTCGGGCATTTGCCGCCTGAGGCGGAGCCTCGGCGCAACCGCCTTGCGACCCTTCGTCTCCGGCGGGCTGTCCGGCTGCTCGTCAAGGATTCGCAGGGCGGAGTTGAGTAGGTCGCTCTTTATCTGCATGATGGCCAGGAGAGACTGGACAGTCCCGGTTCTCCCGGCGGGGACGTATATGCTGCTTTTTGCCGCCTCGTCCAGGGGCGTGTCGAGGAGCGAGGCGATCAGGGACGCCCCGTTCCGCTTGGCGTTGCGGTTGAAATTCATCGTAATGCTGGCTTTTCCGCCGTTCTCAAGCACGAGGCGTCCCGAGTCCACCGAGTGCGTGACCATGTCGCCCCACCTCATCCCGGCGCTCCTGATCAAAGCGGCGGAACGCGCGGCCGCCCCGCCGCTAAGCTCGTCGCAAGGCAGGCCTTCGGAAGAGAAGTGAAGCTGCGCGCCCGGCGACGGGTCGAGCTGGCACACCCCGTGTATGATCCTGGACGCGATGGACTTGCCCGAGTTGTTCGGCCCCACGAACACGCTCAGCCTGTGCCTGCCGATCGAGGCGCGCCTTATCGGCCCTATGTTTTCAAACCGTATCTCTTCGAACCCCATGCCAGCCGCGCGCGCAGCGCGCGCTCATATTAGTCATTCCCTCTATGCCGCGCGCGCAGTGCGCGCCTCGTCCCCCAGGCGCGCCCGGCGGGCAGCCGAACCTCCGGGCTGCGCGGCCCCGCCGCGGCGCCGTTCCCCGGTCCCGCACCCGACGCCGAGCGCCCGTACTCGGCCTCGACGAGCCGCAGGTACAGGCTCACCATGAGCCCCAGGGGCGGGTCGGGAAAGTACCGGACGAGGTCGTCGCAGAGCCCGCCCGCCTTTTCGGCCAGGTCGCGGGCGCGGCCGTCCGGGTCGGGGCCCCGATCGCCTTGAAAAAGCGGCAGAGCGGGTTGAGCAGGGCAAAGAACAGATTGTAGTCGTCGGGCGAGTCGTGGCCGATACGCCCTCCGGGCCCCGCGCGGCTCCGCAGCCACCCGCGCGCATCGTCAAGCGCCGGCGCGAGGCGGGCGCCCCCATCCCCCATGCCCAGCGCGGCCAGGCCCTCGGCCAGCCGCCGCGCATGCCCCGCCGAGCCGACAATGTACTCGAATTCGACCGAGTGCCTCGGCCCAAGCAGCCAGTACATTCGCGCCGCGTCTTGCCGCATCCCCGCCACGTCATAGCACAGGGCAGAGTATGCCGTGGCGTAGAACTCGTCGCCGCCGGGCACCACGCCGGCGCCGGCCAGGTCCTCGAGCGTCGCGGCCGCCGCCCTGTACGCCGCCGCATCCCCGTCAGGGTTCCATCGACCATCAGCCGCAGCGCGTCCGTGTACCGGCCCGCATGCAGGTCCCGCGCCGAGCCAGCGGCCCCCTCCCCCCCCCCCCCCCCGATCGGCCGGGCGGGCGCCGCGGCAGGAGGGGCCGGCCGCGGCGCGCCCCGCCGGCCCGGGGAGCGCGGCGTCCTGTACGCACGCTGCACGTGCGTGACAGGGTTCAAGAGGCGCCGGCGGGCGCCTTGCACAGCGGCCCGCCGGGCCGCTCACCTTCCGGCCCTGGCGTAGCACGGGCCGAGCCATGCCGTTTCTGCCCCTGCCGATTCCCGACCCGGGGATCCACCCTTGGCCCTAGCACATGACCAGCTCCTCACAGGCTGAAAGGCCACTCGCAAAATGCACCCTGCCGCAGGGGTCGCGTTGTGCCGTCAGATCGCGCATGCGGCCATAGGTATCCCTGTCTTTGCTGGCGAATATGATTCTGCGATCGGTCCACGCACGGCGTTGCCTTACGGCTTCCAAGAGTGCGTAAAACGGCTTGTCAAACCGGTCGCCGTCCCAGCTGCTGGCATCAATCATGGTGGTATCGACCAGCTGGATCGTAAAGACCAGCCGGTTATGGTGGCTGATCTTTCTCGTATAGTGAAATTTCCGTATAACGTGCCATGGTAGAATCATGGTGTCGGCCCCTCCGCCCATCCGAGCCTTGTAGTCACGGTAGACTCCGGGCGAAATAAACATCGTGACGCGCTTACCGCGCGGGCAGGGCGGCAAAGTCTTGGCCACCACGTCTTTTATCCAAGACAACATTGCGTTGTGCATAGTCTCCCCGGGACGACAGGCCATGATCTCAAGGACAATTCCCGTGTCGGCAATTATTCCCAAATTATGATCATGGATAATCTGAAATCACGCTCCCCTTTGCAAGTGCGTCAAGCGACTCGCTAAACATGTCTAGCTCTGCCTCGCCCGAACGCGTGACTGGAATTCTTTCGACATCCGTGTAGGATTCCCGCTGTCGCCGGAAATAGTACAGGCCCAGATCAGAGGGGCCAATGACTTCGTTGTGCACCATGCCGAGTATTGCGCTGACAACAAAATCGCTGTGCGTCGTGAGCACGAGGTTGACGTCGCGTATCAATGCGACGCGCACGATCTCGTTGACAAGCCGTATCTGCCTCATGGGCTCCATGTGCGCCTCGGGCTCCTCTATGACGAGCGTCCCGCCCGGCTCCACGCGGTGCATGGCAGCAACAATGGGAAACGTGGATACCACACCCGAGCCGGCCGAGTCGATTTCGACCGCAAAGCCGGACGGATCATGGTACAGCATGGCGGGAAGCTCGTCGGCGGCGGAGGCCTCTATCGAGCCCGCAAACAGCCTTGAAAACATGCTCTTGGACTCCTCGTCAAAGCCTCCGGAAAACGTCTCGAGTACAATGCTGTAAAACTGCTCAAGGTACTCGGGCATTTGCCGCCTGAGGCGGAGCCTCGGCGCAACCGCCTTGCGACCCTTCGTCTCCGGCGGGCTGTCCGGCTGCTCGTCAAGGATTCGCAGGGCGGAGTTGAGTAGGTCGCTCTTTATCTGCATGATGGCCAAAAGGGACTGGACAGTCCCGGTTCTCCCGGCGGGGACGTATATGCTGCTTTTTGCCGCCTCGTCCAAGGATGTGTCGAGGAACGAGGCGATCAGAGAGGCCCCGTTCCGCTTGGCGTTGCGGTTGAAATTCATCGTAATGCTGGCTTTTCCGCCGTTCTCAAGCACGAGGCGTCCCGAGTCCACCGAGTGCGTGACCATGTCGCCCCACCTCATCCCGGCGCTCCTGATCAAAGCGGCGGAACGCGCGGCCGCCCCGCCGCTAAGCTCGTCGCAAGGCAGGCCTTCGGAAGAGAAGTGAAGCTGCGCGCCCGGCGACGGGTCGAGCTGGCACACCCCGTGTATGATCCTGGACGCGATGGACTTGCCCGAGTTGTTCGGCCCCACGAACACGCTCAGCCGGTGCCTGCCGATGGCGGCGCTCCTTATCGGCCCTATGTTTTCAAACTGGATCTCTTGGAACTTCATGCTCGCCGCGGCAACCGCGCGCGCTCATATTAGTCATTCCCTCTATGCCGCGCGCGCAGTGCGCGCCCCGTCTCCCAGGCGCGCCCGGCGGGCAGCCGAACCCATGGGGCTGCACGGCCCCGCTGCGGCGCCGTTTCCCGGTCCCGCCCCCGACGCCGAGCGCCCGTACTCGGCCTCGACGAGCCGCAGGTACAGGCTCACCATGAGCCCCAGGGGCGGGTCGGGAAAGTACCGGACGAGGTCGTCGCAGAGCCCGCCCGCCTTTTCGGCCAGGTCGCGGGCGCGGCCGTCCGGGTCGGGGCCCCGATCGCCTTGAAAAAGCGGCAGAGCGGGTTGAGCAGGGCAAAGAACAGATTGTAGTCGTCGGGCGAGTCGTGGCCGATACGCCCTCCGGGCCCCGCGCGGCTCCGCAGCCACCCGCGCGCATCGTCAAGCGCCGGCGCGAGGCGGGCGCCCCCATCCCCCATGCCCAGCGCGGCCAGGCCCTCGGCCAGCCGCCGCGCATGCCCCGCCGAGCCGACAATGTACTCGAATTCGACCGAGTGCCTCGGCCCAAGCAGCCAGTACATTCGCGCCGCGTCTTGCCGCATCCCCGCCACGTCATAGCACAGGGCAGAGTATGCCGTGGCGTAGAACGCGCCCCGCGCCGCGGACTCGTCGCCGCCGGGCACCACGCCGGCGCCGGCCAGGTCCTCGAGCGTCGCGGCCGCCGCCCTGTACGCCGCCGCATCCCCGTCAGGGTTCCATCGACCATCAGCCGCAGCGCGTCCGTGTACCAGCCCGCATGCAGGTCCCGCGCCGAGCCAGCGGCCCCCCGATCGGCCGGGCGGGCGCCGCGGCAGGAGGGGCCTGCCGCGGCGCGCCCCGCCGGCCCGCCAGCGGCCGATCCCTCCATGCCCTGCCGCCGGGCGGCGGGCGGCCCCTTCGACGCCCCTGCCATGCGCTCTCTAGTGCCGCCGCCGGGGCCTTTCCGGCGCCGCCCCGGCACCAGCACGCGCCCCGCGCCGCGGAGTCTCCCCTTCCCCGGCCGCCATGCAGGCGGCTCCATCGGCCGCGATTTAAGTCCCGCGGCTTCGGCGGCGGCGAATCAGGCAGGTCGGCGGCGACGGCGCCGCCGCGGCAGGCCCCGTGCGGGATCGGCATCCGAGGCTCCTTCTCTGGCCGCAATCCCCCGCGCGCCGGCATAGCTGCCCGGCGTCGCCGCGCCTTTGTGCGCCCTGTCAGCGGCCACCGCACGGGGGGGACAAATAGGCCCTAACCTCTTGTTCCGTCCGCCTTCTGGCGTCATCGCCGCCACTCGTGTAGTGAACGGCAAAGGCCAGCGCGCCCTGCCTGTTGGTGTCCCAGCACGCCCTGCGGTCGTGGCTACCCGCCCTAGAGTACACCCTGTCGGACTCGCCGACATCGATGCAGTAGAGCATTGTCCTGCCATACCTGTCGTCGAACTTGTCGAGCACAATGTAAACGCCCGGCTCGTCCCGTAGATCGTGCAGGCCGCAGGGCCCAACAAAGTCCATTCCGGCTATTCTCATCAAGATTGACGGGCAAGGCCCTGGCTATAAAGACGGCGCCTTGCGGGTTGCATATAAGGCGCGATCCAGGGGCCGGCCGCGGCATACAGCCAGTCCATCCCCGAGGTTGGTCCTGGCTGCCGCGCCGTCGGCGACGCGCGATTCAATTCAAGCCATGACCAGCCCGTGCCAACGCCGGGCCGCCACGGTGCAGCGGCGAGCGGGGGCGCAGAGGGATCGGGTAGAGAAACAGAGGCGTACGCAAGCCCGCCGCGCGGCCCGGCGCGAGGAGCGGACGCGCATTGCATGGTTGGGCGGCCCGGGGGCAGAGGCGGCCGGCGGCCCGGAACAGGCGCGCCCGGGCCCTGCCGCGCTCCACAGGTGTCCGACAGGGGGCTGCGCGCCGGCCATGTTGGGTAGATCGGGATCGCGCGCCGGCCATGCCCCGCAGGGACGCGCCGCCCACGCCTCTCCCGGCAGCCTAGACCGCGCCGTTTTGCACTCCCTCCCGCAATTCTGCCCACCGCACCGCCTCCCTCCGCGGCCGCCCCGGACGCCGCTCCGCGGCCGAGGGATACCCTGTGCATGGCGCCGCCCGGGCCCCGGCCGCGTTCTCGATGCTGATCCCGATGCGGACAATGTGCCCTGCAATGCCTCCCCCGCCGCCAACATCCCCCTGGCCATTTCTGCGTCCCCCTCGCTCGCAGGCATCGCCGCTGCGGGCGGGCGCCGCGCTGCATGCCGCATGCATGCCGGGCCCGGACGATTCAGCGGCGCTGGTGCAGGGGAAGGGCGCGGCGGGAAGGCAGGGGAAGGGCGGCGGAACCGCGGGCGAGGCGGGGGCCGCGCAGCTGACATAGAGGGGTCCTGGCCCGCCGCGGCGCCGCCGCGCCGCAAAAAATCAGTCGCGTTTTCTCGGGGGCCAGGAGGCGGCGGGCCTCTCAATGTCCCATAAGTCCGAGACGTACCGCCGGCTGCCGTCTAGCCTCTTGCTTCCCGTCGTCATGCCCCTACGCCCTAGTTCGCCGCCCGCGCCCCGGCCCCGAGCTCGCGCCACTAGCGCGCCCAGTAGTGCCCGCAGGCCCGGGCGCGCCGGGCTGCCGCCGCACCGCGAAAAGGCGGCCTCGCTTTCGCGGGGCCAGGAGGCGGCGGGCCTCTCAACGTCCCATAAGTCCGAGACGTACGAGCGGCTGCCGGGCTGCCTCTTGCTTTCCGTTACGCTTCGGCGCCTGGGTTGCATGAGTTCAGGTCCCTTCCTAGCTAACGCCTAGGCGATGGCGCCTTGACGGTCGCCCCGTGGGGGGAGATGTAGGGGATGGGGCAGGGTGAGGCTGGCTGGAGTGGCGGGAGGATCGTCCACACTCTGTATGATGGTGCCGCGCAGGGCGGCCCGCGGCGGCCCCTTGCTGTGGCATGGGCGCGGCATGCCCGGCCCCGTGCGGGTTCTAGGCCGCCCCGCGTCGGCGCGCTCTGCGGCGGGAGGCCGAAATGGCGGGAAAAGCGGCGGCTGGAAGAGGCCGATCGGCGGATCGGCCAAACCCCAGTCGGGGGCGGATTGTGTTATGACGCCCCCTGGTACGATGGCTTGTCCGAGCCCGTTCCCTTGGTCGGATGAACCCGGACTTTCGGGTCATCCGCTGCGCAGGGGGGCGGCACGGATGGCCTGATCGGAATGTGTCCGTTGCGAGGCCTTCGGCTTGAGCGGATGCGAAGCCTGATGCGCGGCGGAGGCTTTGGGGGACGCCGCGGCCTTGGAGCTGCATGACGATGCGGCATGCGGCGGCCATGCCGGGCGCCGAGTCGACTGATGCCGGCGGTGCGCGCAGCCGCCGGGCGCCTTTTGCGGCGCGTTCGCGGCGCCTGCGGGGCGCGGCTGGTGCGGAAGGGTATTGGTTTTGCAGGCCGGGTCGGAGCCGGAGCCGGTGTAGCGACTTCGGGCTCGGGCTCGGCCGCAACGGGCTCGGGCTCGGCCGCAACGGGCTCGGCCGCAACGGGCTCGGGCTCGGCCGCAACGGGCTCGGCCGCAACGGGCTCGGGCTCGGCCGCAACGGGCTCGGCCGCAACGGGCTCGGGCTCGGCCGCAACGGGCTCGGGCTCGGCCGCAACGGGCTCGGGCTCGGCCGCAACGGGCTCGGGCTCGGCCGCAACGGGCTCGGGCTCGGCGGGCTCGGCGGGCTCGGGCTCGGCGGGCTCGGCGGGCTCGGCCGCAACGGGCTCGGGCTCGGCGGGCTCGGCGGGCTCGGCCGCAACGGGCTCGGCCGCAACGGGCTCGGCCGCAACGGGCTCGGCCGCAACGGGCTCGGCCGCAACGGGCTCGGGCTCGGGCTCGGGCTCGGGCTCGGGCTCGGTGGGCTCGGCCGCAACGGGCTCGGGCTCGGGCTCGGGCTCGGGCTCGGGCTCGGCCGCCTCCCCGGCGGCGGCCGCCTCGGCCGCCGCCCTTGCCAGCCCGTCAAGGGGCCCCTTTCCCGGGCGGGCCGGCTTTTTGGGGCCGCCCCACCGGTTCGGCGCCACCTGCCCTACCTTGAATATGTCGGCGGGGTCGGCCCCGCCGGCCAGGGCGATGAACGCCTTGTCGAGCGGCACGCCCTGCTTGCTGCACGTGAGGATGAAGGACATTACGACCGAGAACGTCCTGGCGCCCCCCTCCGTGCGCAGCTGGCAGCGGACGTTGCGCTGGGCCACGAGGCCGCCGCGGATGTCGCCCTCGACGGGGTTGTTCGTCGGCGGCATGTCCTTGAACATTAGGAAGGTGACGAGGTTTGCGCCGGCATTCTCTATCTCGACGCGGGACGGGTGGCCCTCGGGCAGGCGCCGCGCGATGGCGAGCGCCTCCTCGACTATGGCGTCGCGCACCCCCTTGGGCGCCGTGTCCATGCCCTTGATGCGGTCGTACAGGCCGCAAAAGGCGCCGTACGCGGCCCTCACGGCCGAGTCGTCGTCCGTACAGGCCGCCTTCTTGAAGTTGTTGATGACGTGCCTCCAGCACCGCTGGATCTCGCCGAGTATGATCCGGTACACCTTGTAGCCGTCGACGACGCCTGCCAGGCGGCGGGCGAACGCAAACTCTTCGTCGAATATCGACATGCCGCGGGACGGGCGCGCGACGACCATGGCGGCGCACGCGGCCGCGACCATCCACAGGTAGCCCTGCTTGCCGAACATGCGCATGGTCGTCTCGTCAAAGTGGGCCCACCCCCTGGCCACGATCAGCTTTTCCAGGTGCTTCATGAAGGGCTCGAGCACGCGGGCGGCGGCCCTGCGGGCGTTCATTATGGTCGACGGGCACACCGTAAAGCCGAGGAGGCTCTCCAGGTACTGCGCCAGCCTGCGGTCGGTCACCCCAAGCGCGTAGAGGATGAGCAGCCTTGCGATCAGTACGGGGCCGAGGAACGTGTCCTTGATGTCGGGGGCGCCCGGCGGGCGCACCCACTCGCGGCACCGCACGCACCACGCCTTGGGATAGCACAGCTGGTGCGTGCGCACCCTGTGGCCGTCGCCGTCCCACTCGACGAACACCTTTGAGACCTTCTTCCCGTTGCGCACGAGCCTGTGGTGGAGGCATGCGGGGCAGCGGCGGGGCGCGCGGAACCTGAGCGTGCCCTCGGGCTTTTGGTGGTGCGAGGCGCCTTCGTGGCCCATGGCTGCCCCCCGGGGGGCGGCCGGCAGCGGCCTGCTGCACGACTCGGCGATGTACTTGTCGAACTTTTTGAGCACGCTGTTGGACAGGGGCGGCATGCCGCGCCGGCTGTTGGGCGTTTCATAGTACTTGATCAGGGCCTCGAGCTCGGTCACCTTGGCCTCGAGCCTGCCGATCATGTCCAGGTCCTCGGGGTTGTGGGTGCCCGAGGCGGCCTTGAGCGCCAGCCTTACGTCGGCGAGCTCCTTGGACACTTCCTCGAGTGTGCGCAGGGTGTCCGAGCCCTTGTCGAGGATCCTGGCGGCGATCGCCGCGAACCTGCTGGCGTCCTCCGTCCTGGCCAGGTCCGCCCGCATCTTGTACTCGATCAGCTCTTCCGTGATGCGGTCGATGATGTCGAACAGCCGGATGTACTCGGCGCGCATGATGGCCCTCTCCTTCCCCGGCGCGTCGGGATCCAGCCGGACGAAGATGACCCCCTTGCAGCCGCCGGTGCACATCACGTGGAGGGTCCTCCCGCCGTCGGCGTCGCTGTGGGGCATGCGGCTTCCGCCGCCCCTCTCCGCCTGCGGCCTATAGCGGCGCTGTGAACTTTATTCACTTGCGGGTAAAATATTTCACACTGGCTGTGGGCGGCGGCGGCGGCGGCGGCGGGGCAGGGGCCTCTTCAGCCGCACCGGGATCGCACGTGGCGCGAGCGATGGTGCCTAGCGGCGGCGGGGCAGGGGCCTCTTCAGCCGCACCGGGATCGCACGTGGCGCGAGCGATGGTGCCTAGCGGCGGCGGGGCAGGGGCCTCTTCAGCCGCACCGGGATCGCACGTGGCGCGAGCGATGGTGCCTAGCGGCGGCGGGGGGGGGTAGCGTTGGGCGCGCTCCGTACGGGCAGATGAGAGGTAGGCACGCCTAGGGACCTGAACTCATGCCCTGGGTTCGCCATCCATGCCACCGCCCCGAAGTTGTACCGTTAATGTGTTCATTGGCACCCAAAGCCCGGGGCGGCCGGCCGGCCGGCGTCCGCCTCTACCGCTCTCCCGCCTACTCGTCCCTCCGCATCCTCTCGTCGACCACGTCCAGGTGCGTGAGCAGGTTGTCGTACCTCGGATCCCAGTGCACCACGTCCCAAAAGAACGTCTGCCACGTCTTTCCCTGCCACTCCGTGCTGCCCACCCCGCGTATCGCGTCCCCGTTCCTGCGCCGCACCGGGGGTTGCAACCAGAACGGGCCCAGCGCCGACTCGGGGTACTCTGCGTCGGCGGCGAGCCTGAGGTCGGCCGGCGGCCTGCTCCAGATGCGGGCGGGTATCCCGTAGTCCTTGATGACGATTGCGATCTCGCCGTAGACGACCGTCTCGACCTCGTAGCCGCGCCCCCTCAGGACGGCGATGTGCTCTGCCAGCTTTGGCGGCAGCGCGGTCAACGGAGCCACCTCGGGCCCTGGGCGGGCGCGGGCAGCCAAAGCCAGGGGGGCGAGGGCCCGGACTCGGGCCGGCCGGCGGGGCGGGGGCGCATGCCGCGCTCAAGGCGGGCGGGAGCGGCGCAGCCCTGCCTGGCCTCGTCGCCTCCTCCGCCAGGCGGCCCCGCGGCGAGCATGGGCGCGCGGCGGGGCGGGGGCGGGGGCGGTAACGGCGCGCCTGCCATCCTCCTGATCTCTTCCGTTCCTACCGGGCCGTGGGCCCCGCAGGCTTGGCGGTTTACCGCGATTGCGGCGCTCCTCCTCCTGCTGCTACTGCCGCCGCCGTCCGTGGCCGGACTCTGCACATCGCCGCCGGGCCGCCCGGGAGTAGAGGGCAGCGCGGGCTGCCCGCCTGCCGAACCCATGCGCGCGGAAGGGGCGCGGGTCGGTTAAAGGCCTTGCCGCCCCCTGGCCTTTAATCCGCGGCGGGCCGCCCGCCTGTCGGCATGCGCAACGGCCGAGGACGGCCATGGCAGGGGCGCCAAAGCCCTGCTGCCCCGTGTCACCCTCTCCGCCGACGCGACCTGCTGCAGATCGCGCGACGCGGGGGTTCTGCAAGGCGCGGGGACGGGATCGCGCGCGATCGAAACGCCCCGGCCGGCCGTTCGGTGGCACGGGCCCGCGGGCGCCGCGGGCGCCCGCGGCGGGGCGACCCAAGACAAGGCGGTGGGGCTCTGTACCCCACGCCAGGCCCGCATGGGCCACAAGGCGCCACTACCGTCCCGCCTGCCGCCGGCCGGCATGTCAACGCCGCAGGCGGATGCGAGGAAGCCGTCCGGTTCCGCGGCGCGGACGGCACCGCCCTGCGCGGGCGCGGCTCGTGCACGGCGCTGCGGCGGGCAGGACGGGGGCAGGCTCTACGGGGCCCTCGCTACCCCGGCCATGCGCTGGCGCCGGCGCCCCGCCCCTGCGGGGCCCGCGGGCGGCGGCCCGCAGGGATTATGCGTAATCGCATAATGCGCAGCCGCATAATGCGCAGCCGCATAATGCGCAGCCGCATAATGGGATAATGCATAAATACGGCTCCCGCCCACCGGCGGCAATGGCCGCGGCCGTCGTTCCCTTCCTTGCCGGCAAGCCCGTAAGCGGGCAGTACTTTGTAGGGCGCGGGCGCATACTCAAGACGATAGACACGGTCATGGGAGGGATAGCCGACGGCGCCATCAACAACGTCATGCTGCTCGGGCCGCGGAGGATTGGAAAAAGCTCCATACTCCTCGGCGTCAAGGGCAGGCAGGAACGGAACCCGCGCGTGGCGACCGTCATGGTAAACGCCGAGGGCATGTCCACGAAGCGGCAGTTTGCCGACGCGTACATGAAGGCGGTCCTGCTCGCCTACGAGGGGCGCACGCGGCGGCGGGCCAGGAGGGCGAGGATCGGGCGGGCCATATCGGCCGGCCTGCAGGATGCCCGCGACGCGGTCTCGGAGCTGGACGTGTCCGTACTCGATTGCGTAAAATTCGGGGCGAAGATGAACAAGAGGGTGGTGGACCAGGACGGCCTGCTCGAGCATGCGCTGGGATTTCCCGAGAGGCTCGGCGCGGAAAAAGACCTGGCGTTTCTCGTCATAATCGACGAGTTCCAGAGCCTCTTGAAGTGGGGCGCGCCCTTCCTGCACCTCTTCCGCCGGCTAGCGCAGGACCAGGCGCACGTTGCGTACATACTCGCGGGCTCGTCCCCGTCCATGATGGAGGGCATCGTGGACGACGCCCGGTCGCCGCTGTACAGGCAGCTGCACGAAGTGCGAGTCGGGCCCCTGCCCGACGGCGTCATGCTCCCGTTCCTGGCCAGGCGGCTCAGGCCTACGGGAGTGCGCCTCGGCGATGGGACGGCGGAAGAGATATGCCGGCTCAGCCGCGGAATACCTGACTACCTGCAGAGGCTCGCCATGCTTTCCTATACCGCCTGCGTCGTCCGCGGAGGGACGGTCATCGGCGCCGGCGACGTCGAGTCGTCCTACTCCGACATGCTCGCGCACCTGGACCCCGTCTTCGTGGCCCAGTTCGACTCGCTGAGCGACCTCGAAAAGGACGTGCTGCTCGCCATCTCCCGCTCGCACGACACCGTGTCGGGCATGGCGGGCAGCGCAGGGGCGCGGCCGACGTCCCTGCCGCGCGCCCTCCGGCGCCTGGCCGGCCTGGACATAATCGAGAGGGGCGGCAGGGGAAGGTACTCGATGGCCGACGGCGTCTTTGGCGACTGGCTCGCATCGAGGTACGAGACCCTGGGGGCGTGAGGGGTGGGCGGGGCGCCGCGGCCCGCCTGCCCATCGAACCGAAGAGGCGTCCCGCGCGCCGGCGGGGCAGGGGGCCAAGGGGCGGGACGCCGCGGGCGGCGGGGGTCGGGGCCGAAAGGCCCGGGGACGGAAGGACGGGGCGGCAGTCGCCGTGCCTCCGCCGCTGGCCGCGCCGCGGGGGCGGGCCCGCGCCTGGACGGCGGCGTCCCGCTGCAGCCCAGGCGGACGCGATCGCGCCCCGTGAGGTGCGGCACCGGCCGGGGCCTTGGGCGCTGCCGCAGCGTCGCCCGACGGCGCGCGCGCCAGATCAATCAAAAACACGGGAGTCTTCAGGGCTGGCGCCCGGATGTGCACGCACTCCAAAGCGGCATCCGCGCGTTCGCGGGCAGCTGTTCCCCGAGGCGCGCCTGCCGTGCGATGGCATGTCGCCCGCCGTCCGATCGAACCCCGCGCTTTTGGCATAACAATCCAGGGGCCGGGGCTGCTGCAAGGCCTTTGATCTCCTACGAGGCGCGCTTTCTGCCAATAATCTTGTTCCACATTTCCCTGTGCTCGTACGCAACGGCGGGATCGTCCCTGAGCAGGGCCACGTAGTTTTGAACGAACTCGTCGGTCGATCTGAGCAGCCGTAGGTAGTACTTGAGGCCCTCAATCACGCCGTTTACAATGACCTGGCACCCGTGCTCTCGGCTGACCTCCACCACGGCCCTTGTCACGGCCTCCGAGTCGTCGGCGCCGCCGCCCCTGCGCGTGGTGAGAATATAGTACCGGTCCAGGTTGCGCAGGGACTTGAACTTGTCAAAGGCGGCGCGAACCATCCGGGCGGTTGCCGGCTGGTCGTGCTCGACCACGATGGCCTCGAAGACTCCCCCGCTGCCTGACCTGACCTCCACATCGCCCAGGGGCCCGGCTAGGCGATCCGCCGAGGCGCGGGGCACCAGGCCGCCAAGGGTGCAGTCCTTGTAGCGGCCGACCTCTTCCGTCATTTGCAGGTAGACTGCGTGCACAGCCAGCGCGGGCAGCCGCGCCGCGCCGCGCGCGCCGTATTGCGCGGAAAAGTGCTCTTCGAGAATCTCGGCGACCTCTTGCACGGTCAGGCCCGAGGGGGCGGCCAGATGCATGCCCTGGCGCTCCTGCCCCCCGAACAGCCGTTGCAGGAAATAGACGATTAGTGCAGTGGCGTCCACGTCACCCCTTTCGACGGCGTCTAGTGCGAGGAGGAGCTCTTTCTTGCACTTTTTTATTGCACCCGGATGGCCGAGGGCGTGTTCCGCGCTCTGCTCAGGGGACCGGGCCGGCCGGCCGCCTTCTGCCACGGCGGGGAAGCTGTTTTCCTGCAAGAACGACGTCGCCACCTCTTGGACCAGAGTGCGGCAGGCGTAGCCGCCGCTCATCTTGACTTGGCGCTTGCGCACATCCCGCCCTGGGTCGACCGCCTTTTCAAGCAGCGATGCCAGGGCGGCCGAAATGATCGCCCTGTCGCCCCTCTCAACCAGCCTGTCGACCCGCGAGCCGATGCCCGGCGGCACGGACGGCTTTGTTGCGCGCGCCCTGTCCAGGCACGCGTCCAGTTTTGACCGGTACTCGGCGTGCGACGTCATGGGGCTTTGCCTACCCGCACTTGCGCGGCGTCGCAACGCTTTGGGCTAATGCCAGTGCCGACACAGTCCCTGCCGGATTTTTTTGAGGCAGTAGCCGCGGTCCCGCCGCCCGTGTATGGATCGGGGGCGGCCCCGTTTTTTTCCGCCGGGGCGTGACAGGCGGGGTTGCTCTTGGCCCGCGTCATCTCGCTTATCAGGTCAAGCTTGGCCCCGGGCTTTGCCTCCAGCGCAAACCTCCGCGGGATTAGTTCTAGCCGTCCTCCTACGCACTTGTCGCCCGTGTTGAACGCAATGCCGCCCGTGTCTTTCGCGGCCCCGACGCACTCGACGAACACTTCCATGGCGGCGTCGATGCAGATTTTGATGCTCCGTTCGCTGCCGGCTTCACCGCCCCCGCAGGATCGCCGCTGGCAGTACGGGGGCGGCGCGGTTACCTGGTCTATGGACGGGTCGGGGACTTGCTTGAGAAGGCATGCGCTGTCCCCGCATGCGATCTTGCTCGGCGGAAGCCCTTTTGTTGCCATGTAGGGCCCTCCCGAGGGGCGCAGGGCGGGGCGGGCGCCAGACTGCCGCGGCATGCTCCACAGGCGGGGCAGGTGCGAACGGCCCTGGCGCGGCGCAGGGGCGCGGAGGCGCAGGGAGCCACAACGGCGCACAGGGCAGGTTCTAGGACCGCCGGGCCGCGCGCTGGCCGCAGGGCCGGGGCGGATGCCCGCACGGCGCAACGCATGGGCGCCCGTACGGCCGGCGCCACGGCAGCCCAGGCGCGGATGGGCGCGGGCGCGGGCGCCGCCGTGCTCGCCACTCCGCGGCCCAAGCGGGGCTACAACACGCTTGCCCTTGACGGCTGGTTGCCGGGGAAAGGCGGCGCACGATCGCCCGCGTCCTGACTCTTTCGCCGCCGCCATTGGACTGGCGGGTGCGGCCATGCCTTATTGTCCTTGTGAGGGGAGCGGCAGCATGCGTGTGGGTGCTTACGCGCCCGCCGCCGCCCGCGTGGGGCAGATGGGCGAACCGCCCGGCGGGCGGTGCGCCGCAGCGGAGGCGCAGCCTAGGCCGGCCGGATCCGCGCGGCCTTTCCCCCCTCCCCCCCCCCCCGCCCGCCGCCGCCTACTCCGCGAGCATATCGGTGCAGAACTTGCGCGTGTTGCGCCACTTGAGGGCGGCGTCAACGTCGGTGATCCCGTCCAGCTTGCCGTCGATCCGGCCCAGCACGTTCTCCATGGCCTCGCCCGGCTCCTCGTCGTCGTACCGCCTCGGCCAGTTGACGACCCACGCGTCCCGCTCGACCGAGCTCCCCAGCGGGATGTCGTACCTGGTGTAGAAGCGGTTGCGGGGATCCGACCTGCGCCGTATGGACCTGCTCAGGGCGCGGTTGGCGCTCGGGGCGGCCGACACGCCGATCCACTGCGGCAGCTCGTGGTAGCGCGCCGCCTCGTCCACGGCGCTGCCCGTAAACAGGCTGCTCGCGCCCGCATAGTACCTGCCGTACGAGACGCACCCGCGCACGGGCACGTCCTTCTCAATGCTCCTGACGACCAGGCGCCACGCAATGTCGCTGAACGCAATGAGCATGTCCTCGGGCCCCGGCCCGCCGCTGCCGCCGCCGGGCGCCGGCTCCGGCGCGGCTGCCGTGACGAACATTGTATCCGAGAACGCGGACAGGGTACAGCGCCCTCCGAGCGCCCCGCTGCACCCGATCAGGTGCTGCGCGGAAGAGAGCAGGCCCCGCCACCCGGCGTGCAGCCGCGCGTGGTCCCCGGGGCCGCCCTGCCCCTTGGTGCCGAGCATGTCGAGGATGGCGACCATGCCCTCCGTCTCCACCGGCGCGGCCGCGCCGCCGCCGAGCGCCCTCTTCCTCTCCGCCTGCTCGTCCTTGTGCAGGCGGTACGCCGTGGAGTGCAGCAAGAGGTACTCGTTCGTCAGGCGCGGCGCGCCCGACGACAGGGCGGCGTGCCCGGCCCGCGTGATGGAAAAGGAGCCGATCTCGGCGTTCGACAGGTACTCGGCGATGCGGAGCTGCGAGACGGCATGCCTTACCCGCATGCCGAACTTTGGGCGCCCGGACACGGCGTACGTCTCGGCGCGCTCTTCCTCGCCGAGCCCAAAGCGGTCGGCCATGCGGCCGGTGACCTCGGCTATCGTGTGGACGCCGCCGTCGGAGAGCAGGCCGAGGACGGGGAGGCGCAGGTCGACCTCGGGCGGCATTGCCATGGCGGGGGGCGGGGCGTTCCGGGATATATTGGATTGCGGGGCAGGGGCGCGGGCACGCCGGCCGGCCAGCCCGCCCCGGATCAGCCTGCGCCCCCGCCCCGCCATTGGCCGAGCGGGGCGCCGCATCCCGTCGGGCCGGACCGGGCCGCAGGCCCGCCGATCGCCCCGCCGCCGCCGCCGGCCGAGCGCACGCCGCGTCCGCCGAGGCGCTCCGCGTGCGGCCGCCCGACGCCCGCTGCCGCGCCCCGCGGCGCGGCGCCATGCGCGCGGGGACGGCATCTCCCGTGTCGGCCCCATGCCACACGATGGCGGGCAGGTTGCGGGCGGATGCAGATGCGGCGGCGGGCACGCGGCGGCAAGGCCGCCGGACTGGCATGGGCGGCGATCGTGCCCCGCCCCGGACATCCCTGGCTCGTGGCGGAGACCTGGATCCACCATGCCGCAGCGGCCGGCCGTTCCAAGGCCGCGCCGCCCCCCAAAGCCGCCGCCGCGCATCAGGCTTTGCATCCGCCCAGCCAAAGGCCGCTCAACGGACACGTTCCGATCAGGCCATCCATGCCCCCTCCCCCTCCCCCTGCGCCAAAGACGGCCCAAAAGTCCGGGTTTGTCCGACCAGGGGAACGGGCCCGTGCAAGCCATCGCGCTAGGGGGCGTCATAACACAATCCGTCCCCGACCGGGGCTTGGCCGATCCGTTGATCGGCCCCCTCCGGCCGCCCCTTCCCCGCCGCTTCGGCAGCCTGCCGCCGAGAGCGCCGCCGCGGGGAGGCCCAAAGGCCAAAGGGGGCCGGCCTGCGCGTTCCTGCGCGGCACGGGACGGCCGCGGGCCGCCCTGCGCGGCGCCATCATGCAATCTGCGGACGATCCCCACTGCCGCATCCGCCGTCCCCCGGGCCGCGTCCCGCGCATCGCCCCTCACGGGCGGCCACCACGCCGGCCCTCGCTCAGGGTTACCTAGGCAGGGAGCCTGAACCCATGCCCGCCCTGCGCCGGGTGCCTGCGCGTTGCACTTAAATGACAACAGGGTCACTCTTCGCCATGATCCAGACTAGGCCACGACCAAAGACGGACGCCGAGCGCAGAAAACGCGCCGAGGAGATACTCGACGAGGCGCTCCCCGAGGGCATCGCCTTCGTCACAATCCGCACCGGCGACGAAGTCGACTCCTGACCCGCGGGCCGCGCGCCCCCGCTGGTCCCGCGCCGGCGCGCAGCGCATCCCTGCGCACCAGGGTTCCGTCCGCGCGCATTCAGGCGCCCGGCCCCGCCCCGATGCGGGGGCGCCCGGCCCGGCGCAAGGCACGGCCAAGGCCGCCGAGACCTGGACGCGCGCCCCGCCCCGGCGCGCTTATATGCTAGGCGGGCTGTCCCCGCCCATGGAAAAGACGGAGCCTCAACCAGAGACGGCCGCCGAGCGCAGAAGGCGCGCCCAAAAGATATTCGACGAGGCGTTCCCCAAGGGCATCGCCATCGTCTCGGTTCGCATGGGCAAAACAGACGACTCTTGACCCGCGGGCCGCGGCGCGGGCGGCAGGGGCCGCGGGAGCCAAGCCGCGCCCCGGGCATCACGGGCCTCGCATTTGCATGCAGCCCACGGGCCGCCCATGTCGCGGATGCCCGGCTGCGTGCGGCGCCGCGCCACCCAAGGAGCATGCAGCGCGAGGAACGCCACGCGTTCAGGGCGGCCGCGGCGAATGCCGGCCGCCGCCAATCTATGATCGGCAGGCCCTCGAGCGCGAACCGGCGGAACGCGGGCGGCAAAGGCGCGGCTACCCCGCGCCGTATCCCGCGGCGGGGCGGCGCCCGCGGTCGGGCGGCGGGATATCCGGGACCGCAGGCCCCCACGGCCGCGCCCGGGGAGGGGCGACACGCCGCATGACCGGCGGCGCGGGCGGCGTCCGCAGTCGGTCGGTCCGGCCGCCCGTTGCGGCCGCAGGTTGTGCTGCGGGCGTTGCGTTCGCATCCAGCCGTTTGTCGTTATCCAACCTGTTTGGCGGCGGGTCGGCTGGCTGTATTGCGGGCACTGCGCTCGCCTCCAGACGTGCAATGCGGTCGGGCGGGCGGGCGCCCGTCACGGCCCTAACCAGGGGCTGGGGCGGACGACTTAACGGCGCCTCCCTGGCGGGCCCGCCGACGCGCTCGGATGGGCCGTCGGCCGAGGCTCGCCCCGAGGCGGCAGGGGCCAGGCGGGCGCCGGTCGGTATGCCGTGGAACGAGCTACAGGCCAAGCCGCTCGCCCCCGGCCGCGCGCGGAGCCTGCCGCCGCGCCCCCGTCCCCGTGAATTTAAATACACGCCGGATTATTCTCACCCATGAACCAGACGCGACCACAACCAAAGACCGACGCCGAGCGCAAAAGGCGCGCCGAAGAGGTGCTAGACGAGGCGTTCCCCGAGGGCATCGCCTTCGTCTCGGTCCGCATGGGCGACGGCGACGACTCCTGACCCGCGGGTTGCGCAGATACGTCTGCGCGGCCCGATGCACGCCCCGCCCCGCTTTGGGGCGGGGCAAACCATGGCAGAGCAGGCCCCCACTTGCCCGGCCGCGGGCGTGATGCCCGGCTGGCGGGCACGGGCCCTCGCCGCTCACCCCGAGGCCCCGCGGCAACGCAGGGCCGCGGCGGGAGCCGGCGAAGACGCTACGCGGAGAGCCACGCGGCCACCGCGCCCTGCACCTGGTTCCAAGGGACATGCAGCGCGAACAGTACGACCACGTTAATGGCCACCGAGACGAGTATCAGCCACTGCCACCTCTGCATAATCGGGAGGTCTTCGAACACGAACCAGCGAAACGCCATCAGTAGCGCGACCGTGCCCGCCAGCATCTCGAAGGACATGTTCACGCCCACCCCCAGCCTCGCGGCGAGAAGTAGGAGTGCGGGAACCACAAGCCCTATGGCTACGCCCAGGGCCGACCACCACTCCATCGCGGGATGCACGGTGCACTTGACGCTCACGACCAAGTAGACGGGGTGCTCTGTCCAGCCGAGCCGCACAGTGTGGTCGGCTTCGTTGCTCATGATGACCCTGACAGGAGGCAGGGCGCCCACGATTGGCTTGCAGCTGGGCGCGAAGGCGAACCGCAGCCCCCTGCCGAGTCTTATGGAGACGTACATCGACGAGCCGGCGCTCTGGGAGAACCCGTGGCGGACAATGTCAGCGGTAAAGGTGGACCTTAGCGTCAGCCCGCGCGACTTGTCGAACGACATCGGGCGGATCCACCTCAGGGTAATGGTCTCGTACCGCGCGTCGGCGGCGCCGCCACCCCGATCGCCTAGCATTATGGGCAAGATTCTGTACCTTGCTAGGTTTGCAACGCCGCCGGCGCTGCCACCGTTCTTTTCCACCTCGACCACCATCCTGCCCAGCATGGCCTCCCTGAGCGCGTCCCGATCGATGCCTGACATCTTCTCGAACACGCCGTCCGGAATGACCACCAGTTCCTCGCCGCGCCCGTCCTGCACCTGCAGATCCGCAAGGTAGTCGGGGACGGGCAGCAACGCGTAGTCCTGGCCGCTTACTTCTAGGGTAATCTTCCAGCTGCATTCCAGGTGAGTCGAGTCCCTGACGGCGTAGGCTTGGTACTGCCTTAGGACCCGTATCATGCAGGCCTGTCGCGCGACATGGCCGTTATAAAGTATCTCGGCGGTGGCGCCTCCGCGCCGCCGGGCGCGCCCCCGGGGCAGAGTGTGCGCCGCGGCCCGACACTTCGACCTGCCGCCGCGGAACGGCCGCCGTGCCACGATCAGGCCAGCCGCCGAGTGCCTATAGGGCTTCATACTGATGTTGTGGTTGCAGGCTCTAAAGCGGCATGCACACTTGGGCCCAAAAGGCGCTCCAAGTGTCGACAGGGGGCTTGCGCGGCGCTTTTCGCCCGCACGGGCCGCGACCCGCTCGACGGGGGGCGCCCCGCATGCCCATATCCCATGTCTGCGTCTGTAGCGTTTTTTGAGACCAAGTCTGTCCACTCGTCAGGATTTACAACCACAACATCGGTGAGAAGCCCTATAGGACTCCCCCGCCAGGCCCTAAATTGCGGCAGGGGCGTCATCCGCCATGGAAAAGACGCACCAGGCAACGGAGACGGCCGCCGAGCGCAAAAGGCGCCCCAAAAGATATTCGACGAGGCGTTCCCCAAGGGCATCGCCATCGTCTCGGTTCGCATGGGCGACGACTCCTGGCCCGCAACCGCTGCCGGGCCGCGCGCCGCCGCGATGCCGCGGCGCGCCCCCGGGCAGGCGGAGACACGGCGGGCGGGCGGGCGGGCGGCGGGCCGCAAAAAGCCGGTTGCGCTTTGGCAGGGGCAGGAGTCTGGCTTTTTAGTGCCCCGCACGCCCGAGGCATCGGCCGGCTGCCGTCCAGCCACCTGCCTTCCGGCGCCCCACGCAATCGGTCTTGCTAGCCGCGCCGCGGCCCGGCACTCGCTCCACTGTTGTGCCGTATCCCGCGGGGCAGGGAAGAGGCGCGCGCCCAGGCCTGCCGGCCAAGCGGCGCCTGCAAGCCCCGCAGCGCCATGTTCCTGCCGGCCATCACACCAGGCTCGCGGCGCAACGCCTCTGCACGCCCGTGACCGTAGCGCAGGCGTAGGACGCAGGAGCGCGTTGTGGGCGGCGCGGGGCGGGAATATGTGCAGGATGCTGCACGGCCAGCAGGCCCGAGCGTGCGCTGCGCGCCGCTAGCCGGCCCGTCAGCCAATAAATAGGCGGGCCGCCCGGCGGCGGCATGGCGGCAAAAGCGTACGCAATGACGCGTAAACAGGCGGCTGAGGGGATTGCTCTGTGCCTCGACAAGGTGGCGCACGCGCTTGACGGCGCGGAGATCGTCTGTCGGCACGGCGGCGACGAGACCGTTGCCGTATACCTGTACACCGCGGCGATCGAAGAGCTCGGCAAGGCGCTCCTCCTCAACGACCTCCTCGCCAAGAGCAGGGGCGTCGTCCTCAAGGTGCCACGGCAGTGGTTCGGCGGGCGGGGGGCGCACGAGGCAAAGTTTGAGAGGGCGCACGCCGTACTTCCCAGCGAGGCCGTCGCGTACCAGGAAGCCGACGTCTGCTACGACCAGGAAAAAATCCCCAGAGATCGCTCGGACCTGCTAGAAGACGGGAAAAAGGCCCTAAAAAGGCGGCACGACGAAGAACCCGCCCTCTGCAAGCTGCGCGGCATAACGCCGCCGGAGCGCCGCGGAGGCCATGTCATTACGCGCGACTATGACAAAAACGCTGGAAGACTTACGATCAGGGTGTCCTCGCCGCTGGCGTACGATGCCGGAAAGGTGTTTGTCACGGTGCCGTACGACTTTGCCACTCGCAAGAACATGCTGTACGTGGACTGGGACGGCGGAAAAAAGCGGTGGAACGGGGACGTGACGATCGGCCTGACACGGTTCGTGCCAGACGACAACGACTCAAGGCGCAGCGTCGAAGTCGAAAAGGACGAGGAAGAAATATACCCCGATGCGGTGCTCGGCGCCATATCCGCCTTCAGGGAGGCGGCTTTTGCCATCGAGTGGGCTTCCGGGGCCAGGTTTGCCGGCTAGACCGTCCACGCCGGCGTCGTCCCGCCCCCGCGCCGGGCGCCCCTGTTCGCAGGGCGCTACCGGAACTGCGCCAGAGGCCGAGCGCGCACGTCGGGGCTCCACGCTGCCGCGCGGCAGAAGCGGGCAGGGCAGGCGAGACGCGATCGCGTCGGCTCCGCCTATGCCCAGCTCCAGAGGCTGATGGACGCAATCTAGGGCTACGCCCGCCAGTGCCAGCGCCAATCGGCGACCTCGCCACACAACCTTGGCCGCTGCAGTCACGGCTCAGGCATCTTGAGGTTTAACCTTCACGCAATTGGCGGATTTTCTGCTGCAAGCCTTGGCCGCTGCAGTCACGGCTCAGGCATCTTGAGGTTTAACCTTCACGCAATTGGCGGATTTTCTGCTGCAAGCCTTGGCCGCTGCAGTCACGGCTCAGGCATCTTGAGGTTTAACCTTCACGCAATTGGCGGATTTTCTGCTGCAAGCCTTGGCCGCTGCAGTCACGGCTCAGGCATCTTGAGGTTTAACCTTCACGCAATTGGCGGATTTTCTGCTGCAAGCCTTGGCCGCTGCAGTCACAATTCAGACACTATCTGTGTTTATCTCTTATCAATGTTAAAAGTAGATCGTTCTGTTTATAAGAGCGCAACGGTACACATCCGATACAGAATACTTAAGTAAAAGGCGGGGAACTAAATTTCACAATGTATACAATAGCTATAGGCATACTGCTCTATACACAAGATCTTTGCACGATGGCTTCGCACTTGCAAGTTCCGCTAAATGAAATTACTTCGCAGCTCATATTCTATATAGTGGCAATATACGAGACACTGTTAATCGTCGAACGCATTCTTAAGAAAACGAGGAGGGCGATGCGTAGCTGCGTCACCAACGTGCGTTATATACTGAGTATGCCTAAACAGAACCGACGCGTGAGACGACGGAGAAGGAGGAAGCGTAGCAAAGCCAATACCTCTGACAGTGACCAAGATGACAAGGTTGGTAATCGCAACGTGTAAAATCTTGCGAACCACCACTTTTTTCTTTTTCTTTGGCAATTGAGTCAGTCTTCCTACACGACCCGCAAACATCCAGCGCAAACCGCATTGTCAGCGACTAGGCGATTCTTGGCGCATTTTAGGGACGTAACTAGAAAATATCCATGTGATCATTATATGTGAACGGGGGCTGGCCGCGCGGGCGAGCACTGCCCACCCGCACAGGCGCCACCGTTAGGATAAGGGGCAGACACGCATCCATTCGAGGCTTGGGCCTTGCGGCCCTCCCTCATAACCCCCCCTCCCGCCTGTCAAACGCCTGCGCGCCTGGCGGCATGCGAGGCACGGGACGGCTCTTGTCGTCCTGCACTCGTTGTCGCTGCCGTCCGTGCCTCTGGATCGTGTCCTTTGCGCAAGTGGCGGAGTCTGGCGATCACAAATATCCTTATTGTAACTTGCACGAGTCGTGTCGGATGAAAAGAAGGCGCGGGAGCGGCAGGTCTTTGGTACCGCCGTCACGGCCACCCTCAGCCAATGCACATGCTGCCGGGTGGGCGGCCGCCGCGGATTACAAGAGCGCGGGCCGGCATGTCCGCGCCACGAACCCCTGCCTGCCAGCGTGGCCGGCGGTGCGTGCCGCCCCTCCTAGCGCCGGCCCACGGAGAACTCGGCCCTTCCAGTAGGGCGAGTGCCGCAACAAGGGCTCATATAGCGCACCCGGTGCCCGCAACCCATGGCTTCCAAGAGCTACACCATGACGGCCGACTGCGCCAACTGCGGGCGGCTCCAGTGTATCTCAATACCGCGCGGGGTTCCGGCGCGGCAGTTCGACATAAGCGCCAGGCCGTGCCCCAACTGCGGCGTGAGCTCGCTCAAGCTGGTCCAAATGTAGCGGCCCGCCGGCGGGGTTCAGCGCGTGCACCACCCCCCCCCCCCCCCCCCGCTGCTCTGGCGGAGGACGGAAAAAATGCGCCGGAGCGGCATCGTGGCGCGCAGCCCGATCCCTGCAGGCTGGGCGGCACGACGATGCGAGGGAGTCGCGGGGGCCATGTCGGCGCGACTATGACAAGGCCACGGGCCTACTTGCAATCAAGGCGTCATCGTAGCTTGCGCATGATGCCGGAAGGGTGTTTGCCACCAGCGTGAGCTCGGCCGCCTCGCCCTCGACCGCCGCGGTAGCTTGCGCATGATGCCGGAAGGGTGTTTGAACCCATGTAAACCCCCTGGGGCGCGCCGGGCTGTGGTCGAGCGACCCCTTGTAGTGACTGGGCCTAGAGTCCTTGTGTTTGAATGGGGCAATCCGAGCTGCTGTGTTACTGGACGGAAGAGTCCTCATAGGTGAGTGCAGCTTACGATCGACCGCGCTTTTGATATATGGGAGGTGAGAATGTGAAATATATAGGAATAGACATCGCTAAAGGGATCAACCATGCATGCATCATGAACTACAAGGGCGAGGTCCTAGACCGGCCCGTGTTCACCAACACGGCCGAGGGGGCGCGCTCGTTCCTCAAGGCAGCGCGCAAGCGGTACGGCAAGTTTGTCGTCGGCTGCGAGGCCACGGGATACATGTGGATCAAGCTGTGCGACACCTGCATGAAGGAAGGGATCGAGTTCAAGCTTGGCAGCCCGATCAAGATGAAGATCATCTGGTCGAGCTCCAACAAGAACGACAAGAACGATGCCGAAAAGATGGCGGACATGCTCAGGCGCGACGCGTTTCCGGCGTGCCACCTGTAGTAACGCCAAAAAGTCTTTGCAATCTGGCGAAGCACCCCCGCATCTGAGTTGCAATTCCAAAGCAGTTTCGCGGAACTAAATACATAAATCATCCCGCCGATCCTGGCGGCCGTGGACGACGAATACCCCGAACTAATGGAGGCATACAAGAAAGAGCCCACCAAAAAAGTTGCCGAAAGGATACTTGGAGTAGTACATGTCTTGGTTGACAAGATGTCGATTGCCGAGGTTGCACGATTGCATCGTAAGGCGTACAACACAATCAGGAATCACTGTAACAGATTCAAGGAACGTGGGATTGACGGCCTGCGCGACGCGCCTCGATCCGGCCGCCCGCCAAAGATCAAGAATCAAACGCTGGACGACTACATAGGCAACAGCAGGATGGGGGTCCATCTGGGCAAGCTTTCAAAAGGGCTGCGCGAGGACTTAGGGGTGGACTATAGCGAGTCGGGCATGCGGGCGAAGGCCCACTCGATGGGTTGGTCGTACAAAAAGCCGCAGCCGGTCTTCCACAACAAAGCGGGCATAGAGGACATCCTACCATGGTGCCATTGCGCGGCGGAGTGGTTTGACGAGCTGGAAAAGGACCGATTTGACGCCTGTGTAGCCGACCAGCACCGTGTCGAAAACGACTACAATCCGACCGGGCGGCTGTGGTCGCCCGTCGGCGCCCCCATCTGGCGCTACAAGTACCCTCACCGCAGCCACTTCTACCTCTTTGGGGGATTTACGATTGCCGGCCGGAAGCTGTTCAGGAACATTGGCAAGTACACCGCAGATAATGTCCTCGTTGTCCTCAAAGAGATGCACAGGCGTTGGGGACAGTTTGGGCTCATATGGGACAGGGCCTCTCAGCATATGGCTTACGTCATAACCGACTACCTGGCGGACCATGCGAGTGACATACGCGTGCTGTGGTTTCCCACCGCCTGGGCAGACCGCAATCCGGTCGAGGGGTTTTGGGGCAACCTAGAAAGGCACTACGCCATGAGCGAGGTGTGCGAAACGGTTGATGAGCGAGTAAAGAAAGTTATGAACACTGTGCGCACCCTGAGGCCAAACTTTGACATACGAAGGATCGTGGCTGAATCTCCCATTGTCGTAAAAAGGCCGGGCGAAGAAATAACCTATGAAATTGAATCAATCACAGAAGAGCCTCCCAGCCAGTCCGAAATCGAACGTTGCAAAAACTTTTTGGCGTGACTATGGGCGACCAGGAGACGCGCGCCATCAGGGACATGATGCGCGCGAGCATTGCGCTCGTGCGCGACAGGACAAGGATCTGCAACAGGCTTCGCGCGCTGCTCGTAAAGTACGATTTGCGCCTAGAGGCGGCCAAGATCTACTCGAACAAGGCCCTGACCCAGCTCCGCAACACGACGCTTGGCAACCACGTGGACAACACGAACATCCAGCGCCTCGTCAAGCAGCTGGAGTTCTACAACCGCGAGATCGGGCTCACCGAGGAGGCGATTCTCCGCGAGGCCGCCAACTCAAAGTTTGCCCCGAGCATACGCCTGCTTGTCAGCATGACCGGCATCGACGTCTACGCGGCGATGCTGCTTGCTGCAGAGATAGACGATATAAAACGGTTCAGAACTGCTAGAAAGCTTGTATCCTCGATGGGCCTGTGCCCGACCGTCTACCAGTCTGGAGACTCGCTGCGGCACGGCAGGATGAAAAAGCGCGACGTCAACCGGAACCTAACCTGGATAATGATCCAGGTGGCGAACGTGGCCGTCATGCACGACGACTACCTGAAGGGGTACTTCGAGCGCGTCAAGAAGGCGCACGGAGGCAACCACAAGATGGCGATCACGCACGTGGCCAACAAGATGGTCAAGATGGCGTGGGCAATGCTCAGGAAGAACGAGGTGTACAAGTACCGCAACGACCGTTTGTACCAGAGCAAGCTGGCAAGACTCGACAGGGCGATGTATTCGGACAAGGTTCAGAAGACCAAGGGCTAGTTTTTTCCCGACCGGTATTCGAAGCCTGGCCTACCGGCCAGGCCGCATCGGGGCGGCAACCCCTGCCGGTTGCCGCACCCCTAGGGGGCTCTGCGAGAAATGGTTAAGAGGATCGCCCCTAACCAGCCCTCGATCGTATGACATCGGACAGCCGCTCGCCTTGCGCGCCCCAGGGGGTTTCATAGGTGCCACGGTGCCGCACGACTTTGCCGCCCGCAAGAACATGCCGTACGCCGGCTGGCCGACGGAAAAAAGCGGCGGAACAGGACGCGGCGATCGGTCCGATCCGGTGCGTGCCCGATAACGACGGCGATGACGCAAGGCGCAGCGTCCAAGTCGGAAAGGGCAGATCGGGGACACGCCCCGATGCGGCGCCCGGGGCCGCACCCGCCCTTGGGGATGCGGCTTCCGCCCTCAAGCGGGCTTTTGGAGCCAGGCTCGCCGGCCAAACCGCTCGCGCCTGCATGTCCCTCCCGCGCCAGGCACCCCCGCCCGCAAGATGCCGCCGGCGTTGCGCCAGAGGCGATCTGCGATTGTCGGGGGCCAAATGCGCCGAGGCAGGGCGTGCACGCCGGCCCCCACGTCACCGTGCGAGAGGGGCGCGCGCGGTGCAGCGCACCGCCCCCTCCGGTGCCCGACTCCAAGGGCCGGGCGCGCGTAGTCCATGCTGCGCCCGCCGGCGCCGCCGATCGGCGCCCGCATGCCTCGATTCTTCCGGCAGGCGGGCACGCGGCATTTTGGCGCTGCGCACCGCACCCGATACCTGCAATCCGCCGCCGCTTTGATGCCGGATGTCGGGGCCGGGCGGCGGGCGGCGGGCGCGAGCCCGCCCCGCGCTGCGCCCCTCCCACCCTCACGGCGCCGCGACGGCCAGTATCCGCGTCTCGTCAGGGTTCCCGGGCTGCTCGGGGAACCTCCCCCCCTCCAGCCCGACCGCGGCGAGCCTGTCGACGACGTCGCGCCCCTCGGTCACCTCGCCGAACACCGTGTACTGCCCGTCGAGCCACGGCGCGTCCCCGAGCACCACAAAGAACTGCGAGCCGGCGCTGTCGATGTCGGCCCCCCTGGCCATCGACACCGCATACTTTGAGTGCGTCGCCCCGCTGATCTCGGCCGGCACCGTGTATCCGGGCCCGCCGGCCCCCCACGTCTCGCGCGGCCCCTCCCTCGTGTTCGGATCCCCGCCCTGCAACACAAACCCGGGGTTTATTCGGTGGAATATCGTCCCGTCGTAGAACCCCGCCCTGGCCAGGCCCTGAAAGTTCTCGACCGTCCGCGGCGCCAGGTCCGGCCGCAACCCTATCGTAAACTCGCCCGCCGCGGTGCTCACGACCGCGGTCCCGAGCGCCGCCCTCTGCTGCTCCATGATCGCCTCCAGCGCCTCCTCCACGGTCGGCATGTCGGGGTCGTACCCCTTGTTCACCTCGTATATCATGACGGCCGTGACCGGCCCCGGCGCCTCCCTCCAGAACGTGCCCGACGCGTACGCGAGCCTGAACGGCCCGTCGCCGTCTGGCGGGTACTTCAAGTCCAGCGCGTACACGGGCGTGTACCCCGGCAGGTACGACGCCGACTGCTCGTTGGTCGCGGGGTTGACGTACGCCAGCACCGAGTACGGGATGAGCCTGCCGGCGAGCGTGCTCCCCCAGAAGTGGTCCGTCCCCGACAGCCCGTCCGCGTGCAGGTACTTTTCGACGGGGTCGTCGGCGGCTATCCTCATGAACCACTGCTTTTTGCTCTCGTCGCCGCCCCCGTTGAGCAGGTACGCCCCGACCGGCTCGCTCTGTATCTTTGTTCCGGCGACGAACAGCAGCACGTAGTCGGCCTGCATGCCGGCAAGCCTCCTCCAGGCCTCGTCGGGGTCCGCCAGCATTGTCCGCGCGATCTCGCGGATCGCCGCCGAGTCCACCGTCGCGTTGTCGGCGAGCGACGTGCGGTTCCCCATCGTCGTGATCCAGTACCCATAGTCCCACCAGGCGGCCACGACCGACCCCTCGGGCGTCTGCGTCCGCAGCCACTCGAGCGCGTCCGGCCAGTCGGGGAACACGGCGCCAAAGTTCGTCCCCCCGTTGAGCAGCGTCGGCGGCGCCCGCACGCTGTCGACCCAGTTGCCCTGTATGGGCACGACCGTCGGCACGAGCAGCAGCCCCACTATAACGGACACGAACGCGGCCTTGCCGGCGAGCGGCATGCCCCTCACGTGCCGCTTCGTCTGCACGTCCGGCCGGAGGGCCTCGGAGGCCAGCACGGCTAGACCCATCGATGCGAGCACGATGACTGCCAGCGACGCGAACAGCTCGAGCCTGATGAACGCCGAGCTCACGTACGCGCCGGCCGCGCCGAATACGAGCGCAAACGCGGCCATCTCGGGCCGCAGGTGTATCCTGTACGACCGCAGGCGGTCCCTGTTGGAGAACGCCAGCCACGCGCCCGCCCCCGCGAACACGATCAGTATGGACAGGAAGAAGAACGACTGGGCCGTGGTCGTCGTGGCGTGCTCGGCGACCGAGTCGACGAGCGGGTCGACCGACCTGAGGAACGGGTTGAGTGCGTTCTGGTACCGGAACGACGGGAGCGGTATGAACCCAGACGAGGCGTTGGCGGCGAGCACGGCCGCCCCCGCCGCGACCGTCCCGCCGAGGAAGAGAAGGCCGTTGCGCAGGGCGGCGGCCCGCGGCGAAAAGCGCTGCAGCAGCGACGAGGCGGCCAGGTACGCCGCCGAGCCGGCGACCAGGACGCCGCCGATGCCGGTGACGAACCCGAGCCCCGGCCTCTCAAAGAGCGGCACCGTCACCAGGAACGCGGCCGCGAACGCGGGCACCGACCACGCCAGGAACGAGTGGTCGCGGCGCAGCAGCGGCAGCACTAACAGGAACAGGCACAGCGGCACCACCATGTACTGGATGCCGCCCCACGACGCCAGGCCGAACGCGAGCGTTATCCCGCCGCCGGCCATGCGGGCCCCCGCGACCGCCCGGCCCCGCGCGGTGCCGCCCCCGTCCCCTCCCCGGAGGGCGCTCAGGAAGAGGTACATGCCGAGTAGCCCGTAGAACAGGCCGAGCGGCTCGGACTTGAACCATCCAATGGTCCCCCTCACGATGACGGGCACGGACACGGCGAAGAGCATCGACGCGAACAGGCCCGCCGTCGTGCCGCCAATGACGCGCACGAGCGCAAAGACGACGACCGCGGTGAGCGAGCCGAACACGGCCGGCATCAGTATGGTAAAGTCGTACAGGGACGAGCCGCCGCCGAACGCGGAGTACGCGTAGGCGGCCGTGACGTGCAGCATTGTCTGCGAGGTCGCCGAGACGTCGCGGCCGTTGGGGAACCAGCTCATCGCGTCGTGCCAGTCCGCATACGCCTGCGGGCCGTTCTCGACGAGGTACTCGGTCGCGCGGTAGTTGAAGAACGGGTCAAACTCGTTGAGCTCGTACCCGAACTCGGCCGGCTGCGCCCGTATCAGGAACGAGACCGTGAACGCGGAGGCGAGCACCCCGGCCACGAGCAGGTGGTGGAGGCGCAGCTCGAATCCGCCTATCGTCGCCAGGCGGGCGTTCGACATCAAGCGGGCGGCGCGCGCGGCGCGGCGCATATTACCTTTTGTGGGCGGGCGGCGCGGCGCGGGGGGCGGCGAGGGGAGGGCGGCGCGGCGCGGCGCGGCGCCGGAACGCCGTTCTGAACGGTCGGGCAGCGCGGCGCGGCGCGGTGGAGAGGGGGCGCCGCGGCGCGAGTGATCGGGTCCTGGCCCTCGCGACGCCCGGTACGACTCGCCCCGCGCCTCTTTCGGCCGTGCTAGGCACCCGGGCTTGATCTCTCGCGGCGCGGCGCCGGAAAGGGTTAATGGGCGGCGGCCGCGGTGCGGCCCGTTGAGGATATGGTTCGACATTCTCACGCCCAAGCAGGTCGTGTTCTTCGAGCCCATGGTCGGGAGGCTCAGGAGAAGGGGCCACAGGGTGGTCTGCACGTCGCGCTCGTACAGGGAGTCGTCCGAGCTGGCCAGGGTGCGCGGTCTCTCCATCGTCCAGGTCGGCAGGCACGGCGGCGGCACGAGGGCCGGCAAGCTAGCCGCCAGCGTGCGCCGCGCCGCGGGGCTGCTCCCCGTCGCCTCTAGTCTCGACCCGGACCTCGTCGTCAGCTTTTGCTCGCCCGACGCGGCGCTCGTGGCCCGCGGCCTCGGGGCCGACCACATTGCGTTCATCGACGCGCCGCACTCGCACAAGGTGCTCAGGCTCGCCGCGCCGCTCGTCCAGAGGCTGCTCGTGCCGTGGATCGTCTCGAAGGCATCCATCGCGCGGCACGGCATCCCCGCGGCCCGCGTCGTCCAGTACATGTCGATCGACGGGGCCATCACGGCGAGGAGGAGGCCGGCCAGGCCGCGCGGCCGCCTCCCTGCCGACCCGTCGAAAAGGACCATACTGGTCAGGCCCACCGAGACGCAGGCGTCGTACACCGACGGCTCGAACGTCGCCGACGGCGTGATCAAGGCCCTCGCCGGCGCGTTTCCGTCCGAGAACATACTCGTGCTGTCGCGGTACGCCGAGCAGACCCGGCGCATCAGGTCGCTGTTCGGCCGGGCCGTCACCGTCATCGGCATGTCGTACGACGGCAGGTACCTACTCGACAACTGCGACGTGTTCGTCGGGTCGGGCGGGACGATGACGGCCGAGGCGGCCCTGTCGGGGGTTCCGACCGTCTCGTACAACGGCGTGCCCAACGTGGTCGAAGAGTACCTCGTCAGGAGGCGCCTAGCGGCCAGGGAGACGACCGGGGCGGGCATCCGGAGGCGCGTCGGGCGCATCCTCGCGGATGGTGCGGCGGGCAGGCGGGCCGCAGCGGCCAGGGCCGCGTCCGAGTCGGCAGGCATGGAGGACCCGTACGACTGCCTTGCCAGGACCGCAGTGGACATTGGGCATCCGCTGTAAGTGGCGGGCGCGCGGGGCGGCGGGGCGCACATCCAAGCCTGCGCCGGCCGCAGCCGCGCCTTACGCCAGCAGGGGGCAGCCTAGGCTCGAATGCTGCCAGAGCTGGATGCGTATGGGCGGGGCGACCGGACACCGCCGCAAGAACAGTTATTGGTGCGCCGCGGGGGCCCCGCCCGTGGCGGGCGGGCGGCTACTGGAGGCGACGCTGGGGGCCGTGAGGGACGGCAGGTACGCCGTCGAGGTGTACGGCATGGGGTACGTCGGGCTCCCCCTTGCCGTCCGGCTGGCCGCCGGCGGCGTGCGCGTGACGGGAATCGACACCGACGGGGGCCGCGTCGAGAGGCTGCGCGCCGGGCGCCTGATGAGCTCCGAGGCGCACCTGGCCGGCGAGTTCGGCAGGGCCGTGTCGTCCGGGAGGCTCTCGATCGAGGCGCGCCCGCCCGGCGACCCCGGCGCCGAAACGCCCAGGGTGGGGATCATATGCGTGCCGACCCCGGCGCCGGGCGGCCCCGAGCCGTCCGCGGCGAGGGTCATGGCCGCGGCCGGCGCGTTCGCGGGGGCGGGCGGCGGCCGCGCCGGCGACGTGCTTGTAATAGAGAGCAGCGTGGGCAGCGGCACGACCGACGCCGTGCGCCGCATGGTCGAGTCGCGCGGCCGCGCCGTCGGCGAGGACTACGGGCTGGCGTTCTGCCCCGAGAGGATAGACCCAGCCAACAAGAGGTGGGGCCTCGAGAACATACCGCGCGTCGTGTACTGCTCGGACGACCTCACGTTCGGCGTCGCCGCCGAGGTGTACGGCCACGTCAACAGCGCCAACCTGCTCAGGGTCAGCTCGGCGGCGGCCGCCGAGGTCGTAAAGTCGTACGAGAACGCGTTCCGCCTCGTCAACATATCGCTCGTCAACGAGCTGGCCGTCCTGTGCGACGCGCTCGGCATAGACTCGCGCGAGGTCATATCGGCGGCGGCCACAAAGCCGTTCGGGTTCATGCCGTTCGCCCCCGGCGCCGGCGCCGGCGGGCACTGCATACCAAAGGACCCGAGGTTCCTGTCGGACGCGGCGAGGCGCTCGGGCGGGCCAGCGTTCGCGTCGATCGACAGCGCCCTGGCCACCAACGCGGCCATGCCCGGGTACGTGTGCGGCCGCATACTCGACAGGATCGTGTCCATGGGCCTCCCGAGGACTGCCGTGGTGTGCGGCATGGCGTACAAGGCCGACGTCGAGGACATGAGGGACTCGCCCGGCTTTAGGATCGCGGCGGGGCTCGCCGCGCGCCGGTTCGAGGTGCGCACGTTCGACCCGTTCCACGACGACGCGCTCGTGCCCAGGTACCTGGCCGAGAACGGCATGGGCGGGGAAGGCGGGGCCCACGGCTTTGAGGCCGTCGGCGACCTGGGAGCGGGCACGCTGCGCGGCACGAGCTGCCTGTGCGTCGTCCAGCACCACGCCAGGGCGCGCCGGCAGGTGGAGGAGGCGTACGCGTCCTCGCTCGTCCCCGTCGTGTACGACTGCCAGAACAGGCTCCGCCCGTCGGCGGGGAGCCGCGCCGTCCTCGACAGGCTCGGCGCGCCGGCCTCGGGGGCGGGGGCCGCGGCGCGCGCAGGGGGGCGAGGCGAATCCTGAGGGTGTGGTTCGACGCGCCCTCCGCGGGCGACCTGCTGTTCCTCGAGCCCGCGGCGGCGAGGGCCGGCCGGAGGCACGAGGTGCTGTGCACCGTCTCGGGCGACCCCGCCGCGCTCGCCGCAGCCCGGATCCGCGGGATCGATGCGCGCAGGGCTGGGCGCCGGCCGCCCCCGGCGGCCGCGGCCGGCGGCCGGGCAGGGGGCGGCAGGGCCGCGAGGAGGGCCTTGCTTGAGGCCAGGGTCTCAAGGCTCGGCGCCCTGTCGCGCATCGCGTCCCGGTTCGCCCCCGACCTTGCCGTGAGCGCGTCGTCGGTCGAGGCGGCGCGCGTCGCGTTCGGCCTCGGCGTGCCCCACGTCGCGTTCGGCCTCGACGAGCCGCCCGACGACGAGATCGTAAGGCTGACCGCGCCGCTAGTCCAAAAGATGATCGTGCCGCGGCGCGCGGCGGCCGCGCCGTTCACGCGGCGCGGGCTGGCCGCGCCCGACCTGCTGCGGTTCGACGGGACGGCCGCATCGGTGACGGCGGCCCGGAAGCCGGCGGCGCCGTCGGGAGGCGCGGCCCTGCGGGGGCTAGAGACGGCGGTGCCCAGGGGCGCCGTCCTTGCAAGGCCGCCGGCGCGCGGCGGCGCGCGGTGGGCCCGCGCGGTAGCAGGGGCGGCGCGCGGCGCGGCCCGCGGCGCCTCCGCCCCTCCCCCCGGAATCGCGGTCGTCGCTAGGCCGGGGCAGGCTGCCGGCCTGCGGGCCGCCCTCGGCCCGGCGGCCCGGATCATACCCGACTGGCGGTACGACGGCATGCTCTTGATCGGCAGGTGCGGCGCCCTCGTGGGGGCGGCCGGGTCGGCCATGGCCGAGGAGGCATCCCTGTCCGGCGTGCCGGCCGTCGAGTACGGGGGCGGACAAGCGCCTTCGCCGGGAAGTCGTCACGCGCGGCCGGCGGCGTCGGTAGCAGCGTCGGCCGGGTCGGCCGCCGCCCTGCGCGCCTGGTTCGCGGCCCTGCAGCCCGGGGGCCGGAGGCGGCGGCGGCGGGCACGGGCCGCAGGGGGCCCGCTCGCGGCTCTGGCAAGGGCGGCCCGGGCCGCCACCGGCCGGCGCCTATAGCGCGGGCCAGCGCCGACGCTGCCCCCGTGATTGACTCCAAGGGGCGCCTCTGCCTCACTGGGCGCCTATAGCGCGGGCCAGCGCCGACGCTGCCCCCTACCTCCGCTTCCCGACGACCGACGCGACTATCCTGGCCGTCCTCCGCAGGTCGTCGCCGGTGACGCCGGGGTGCACCGGCAGCGACAGCACCTCGCGCGCCGCGCGCAGCGTCTCCGTGAGCGGCCGCGCGGGCCGGCGCGACGCCGTGTCGTACAGCGGCATCCTGTGGACGGGCACCGAATAGTACGCGGCCGCGCCGATCCCGGCGGCGTTGAGCTTGCGCGCCAGCGCGTCCCGCCGCCCCCCCGCCGAGACCGTGTACAAATACCAGTTGACATCCTCCCCGGGGCGCGGCGAGGGAAGCCGCACGTCCAGGCCCCTGAGCAGCTCCGAGAGCGCCCCGGCGTTGCGGCGCCGCGCCCTCAGGAACCGCGGCAGCTTTGCGAGCTGCGCGCGCCCAACGGCCGCGGCCATCTCGGGCATGCGCAGGTTCAGCCCCAGCATGCGCACGTCGCCGCCGCGCAGCATGCCGTGGTTGCGCGCCATCCGCATGCGGTCGCGGAGGCGCGGCCTGTCCGTCACGACAAAGCCGCCCTCGCCTCCCGACGTGATCACCTTTGCGGGGTACAGGCTAAAGCAGCCGGCGGCGCCGAACGTGCCCGCGTGCCTCCCGCCGAGCGTCGAGCCGAGCGCCTGCGCCGCGTCCTCGATGACGTGGGCGCCGCGCCTCTTTGCCGCCTCGGCGATCTCTTCCATGCGGGCCACGCCGCCGTACAAGTGCACCGGAACGACCGCCTTTGTCCTCGGCGTCATCCGCTCCTCGACCTCCGCGGGATCCATCGTGTACGAGTCCCCCAGTATGTCGACGAACACGGGCCTGGCGCCGACCGACACGACCGCGTTGGCCGTCGCCGCGAACGTGAACGACGGGACGAGCACGTCGTCGCCGCGGCCAATGCCGAGGGCCAAGAGGGCCGCCTGCAGGGCGGCCGTCCCCGAGTTGACGGCCACCGCGAGGCGCACGCCCGTGTACGACGCCGCCTCGGACTCGAACGCGCGGACCTGCCCGCCGCCCTCGTGCGAGGCCGACGTGAGGCTTCCGGACCTGAGGACGGCCGAGGCGGCGGATATCTCTTCGCGGCCGGTCAGCGGGGCGTTCGGGGGCACCTTCACGGGCACGGGGGGCGCGGGCGCCCGTAATAAGTTGGCGGGGAGGGGCGGCTCCCCGCAGCCCGCGGCTGCCGCCCGCCCGGCGGCCGCGCGATCGGCAGGGGGCGGGGCGGGGGCGGCGGGGGCGCCAAGGGCCAGATGCCCCGCGCCACCGCCCCCCTCCCACGGGACGGTCCGGACCGGCGCAGGACACCCGCCGGGGGCGGGCGGTCTGCCCCGGTGTGCCAACCTCCATCCCCGGCGCGGCCTGCCGCAGGCTGCGGGGCCAGACAGAGCACGGCGTGGGCGCGGGCGCGGGCGCGCGGCGCCCGCTCCCCGGCGCGCCCGCCGGCCCTGCGCTGCAGGGCGCGTGCCCTAAGGCGGCAGGCCTCAGCCTTGCGACGGGGGCAAGCGTTCGCCCCTCCACGCCCCGGTCGAGCCCTCTTGGGAATGTGGCGGGCAATCGATCCCGGCGAGGGCGGGCGTCCCCCGCCGCGGGGTCCTGCATCCAGGCCATTGCGTGCCGGCCTGCGCGGCAGGGCAGGCGGGCAGCTGCGAGGAACTCGCGGTGCAGCGCAAGACGTGCTGGCGCTGCCGGCCCGCGCGGCAGGGCAGGCGGGCAGCTGCGAGTGACCCCGAGGGCGGCGCGCGAGCGGGCCCCGCTGCGGCCGCCGGGCGCGGCGAACCCAGAGGGCGGGGGGAGGCGGTCCGCGGCCGCGCCCCGGCCTGTAGAATGTGGCGCATTCCGGCTATTCTGGGCGCGGCAGCTGCCGTTGTCCCTCCCTCCCCCCCCCCCGCGCCGCGCCCGGCGCGTCGGGAAGTGGAAGTGGAGGAGGCGGCCACGGGGCGCGCCTAGGCGCGGCGATCTAGAGGCCCAAACGTGCACGAGCCCTCGCAGGCGGCAAAACGCAACGCTTTAATGTAGCCACGAATCGCAGGGCTATCATGGCCGAAGACGACAAGCAAGCCAAGAAGAGCAGGAGGTTCGTCGGCAGCCGCCGGTGGGTTGGCAGCGGCTGGGATATTGAGAAGCCCGCCACTTCTAGGCCCAAGCGAAAGGACTAGCCGTCCCGCCATTTTTCATTTCGCGCGCGGGGCGGCGTGCGCCCGGCCGGCCTGCTGGTGCCGCGAACATGCATCGGGCCCGCTCCGCCGACGCGCAGGCGGGGCAGGGCCCGCCCGCGCGCCGGCAAGGGGAAATGGCCGCGGCAGCGTGCACGCGATGCCGGGGCCTCCCTGGGCACACCGCTACAGGCTTGGCCGCCGGCGATCCGGCGCCTCGGTCCCTCGCCCCGCGCCGTCTGTCGACGATGCCGGGCCGTGACGCCCCCCCCCCCTCCATAATCCGCGCCCTTTGCCTCCGCTGCGTGTTCCACGCGCCTGCAGGGCGATTCCCTGCGCGCCTATGCCGTGCCAGTTCAAACTCGACAAGTTCGCGCAGGCGGCGATCTATCCTCCCAGGTGCCTTCTTGCAGTCGCTGGCACAGTTTGGTCATGTGGACCGCGTACTCTTTGCATCCCTTGGCATCCACACCACCACCCGCCAGGCCTTCATATCCTCCCTGCTTGCCGCAATGTTCCTCATCGTTTCGGCGTCGTTTAGAATGTCCAGTGTCTCGACCTCGCTCCGTGTAAGAGGGGCGCTGGGGCGGCCCTTGCAGGCTCGGCGCCGTCCTTGCCCCGCGCAGGCTCCGCCCCTCCCGAGGCGCCCAACTGCCAACGATGCCAAGCAATTGCCCCGCCCGACATCAAGTCCGGCCTGCTACGACCCTCACGGCTTGGCCGTCATTGTTCGTGTACATTGGCATTGTGGCGGCCGCGAGAGCTTGCGTGGTATGTGCTCAGGCCAGTGGCTCCAGATGCGGGCCGGAGTGGCGTCACAGGCGCGGTTTTGGCACGGCTGACAGGGCGCGCGCCTGCTCGCGGGGCCTTGCCGCGGCGGCCGCCCCGGCGTCCCGTGCGCGCTGGCAGGCGAGATCTCAGGCCCAGGTGCTCGGCGCGGCCGAATGAGGCGCGGGACGGGTCGTGCTAGGCGTCATGAGAGGCAGGGCCAGATACCTCGCGCGGCGGCAACGCAACGCTTTAATGCCGCCATAAAACGCTGGGCCAGCATGGCCGAAGACGACAAGCAAACCAAGAAGAGCAGGAGGTTCGTCGGCAGCCGCCAGTGGATTAGCGGCGGCTGGGGCATCGAGGAGCCTGCCACTTCCAGGCCCAAGCGAAAGGACTAGCCACCCCGCTATTTTTCATTTCGCGCGCGGGCGGCGTGCGCCCGGCCGGCCTGCGGACGCCGCGAACATGTATCGCCCCCCCCCCCCACCGAACACGCGGACGGGGCAGGGCCTGCCCGTGACCGCGCGCTGGCAAGGGGGCACGGGCACGGCAACGTGCACGCGATGCCGAGATGTCCCCGGGCACGCCGCTGCCAGGCTTGGCCGCCGGCGATCCGGCGCATCGGTCCCTTGCCCCGCGCCGCCTGCCCATAATGTCGGGGCCGTGACGCCCGCCCCTCCATGATCCGCGCCCTTTGCCTCCGCTACGTGTTCCACACGCCTGCAGGGCGATGCCCTGCGCGCCTATGCCGTGCTTGGCGAGTCTAGCCGCCGCAGCTTGTCCGCGCTCGGTATGCCGTACTCCTTTTCAAGTTCGCGCATGATGTTCGGTATGTTGTTAATCAGATACTCCTCATACCTTGCTAGGCTTTCATAGTGAGAGTGGGCCGACTCGGCCTGGGCGCCTGACTCTTCCAGCTCCCTTATCCTGTAAAGCATCTCGTTGCGGCCTATTATGCACTGGAATGTGTCCTGGATGGGCTGCTGCAGTTCGGGCCTGATAAACGTTATTTTGCCGGAACTGATCAAACTATCGTAAAAGCCGTGATTATGAAGCCTGTTCATGAAGTAGATGTGGCTGTTCGCTATCAACACCCTTCGGAGATCGCCATGGTTCTTCTCGTCAAGCCCGTTCAATGCGTCATCAAGCTCTAGGTAAAGGCTACCCGACGCTCTGCTCCTTTCATCCCTGCGATCGTGCGCTTTTTGCAGAAAGTATATCCCCGGAGCAAGTATGAGGGATAGTGCGGTTGCCATGATTGCAAGTCTTTCAACGTATGGTCCCACGGGGCCGTAGACTTCGGGAATGACGACATAGGTTGCTGAGGCCATTGCCAGCACGGCCACGGCCGGCGCCATTAGGAGTGTCGAGGCTTGCAACTGCAAATCATGAAAATGGGGCGTATTTATACAGTGGCCGCCTAGTGCGGCATGCAGGTTCGGCGATCGACGACCCGCGACGGGCGCAGGCGGGGCGCACGAGGAATGTGGGGGGCAGGGCAGCGCGAGGGCGCCCGGCCGGGCGCATTCCGCACGACCGGGGGCGGAACGGGGGCAGGGCAGCGCGGGGACGCAGAACGGGCCGGGAGGAAGTATTCCGCCAGGGGGCCGCGCGAGGGAGCGGCGGCCGGAGACGCGGGGGAGCCCTGCTCGCAGGGCACACCCACCGCATCCGTGGCGGGGGCGATCGAGGCTGGCGTGCACATTCAGGCCTCTGGCAACCTGCACCCGGGCGCCCCCTGCTGGCGCGGGGCGCGGCGAGGCCGCCGTGGACCTGAATGTGCGCGGCACGCGCCGCCGCCCCTGACGGCGGTCTCCTTTTATGCGGCCCCGCGTCATGCCGGCCGTGGACACGGTCGAGTGTGCCTACCCCGAGGAGCCGGCTAGGGTGGGCATGTCTAACGCCTGGAGAATGCGAGGCAGGGACAACTGCGCCTACATTGTAATGCTCTACGGGGACGGGGATCGAACCTCCATGAACGAAAGGGTCTGCGCCTGCCGGGCCAAGCACTTCAAGCTGCCCATGCTCAAGCCGTTCCTAGTGCTGCTGCCCGCGGAGCATGCGGCACAGATCAACGCGCGGCGAGAGGCGGAAAGCATCCCGCCAATCGGCGGGGGGCGGCACTTTGGCGTAAAATCCACGGAGCAGGCGATGCCGTAGTGCCAAGATGCCAATTCTCGACGATCCAGGTGGTGCCGCACGATCCTGGACGCTACGCCTCCGCCAACGTCGGCGTCATACTGTACGATCCGGGCGAGAACATAGCCTACCGCAAGCTCACCGACAACTGGCAAGAGGTGCACCGCATAACGGGCTTTAGGTACAGGCCCGGCAGCGCCGAGGCCGCCGAGCAGGGCCCGTTCAGCGTCGAAGACGACTACCTAGAGAACCTGTCGAAGGGCCAGTTCATGGACAGCCTGCGGGTAACGCCGCCCAAAAACCTGATGCCCTTTGACACGCACGAGGAGGCGTTGGGGTGGACATACGACTCGCAGGTGTCCATTGCGGCGGCGGCCGGCGGGAAAAACAGGCGCGCCGGCCCCGCCGACATTCAGCTCAGAGAAAAGATTCGCGAGGTGCACTTTCCCAAGGGGTGCTACAGGCAGGCATACGAGTTCGACCTGGGGCGGCCGCCCGCGATGCGGTTCCCCAACGTGTTCCTTGCGGACGGCAGGCCGTACAGGGCGCTGTTTGCCGTCTCGCTGGCCGCTCAGGGCGCCTACGCCACCGTCAAAAAAAGAGTTTGCGAGGCGGTGACGATCAGGAGGCAGGGCGCCGTTAAGGTTACTTTTGGGATGTGCACGATCCAGACCAGGCGGCAGGTCGACAGGGGCCGGCCGCACGTGGCCGACATACTCGACCTGGTCGAGGAGTGGAACGTAGACAGCATACACTGGGACATGCTAGACGGGGAGCTTGCAGAGATGCGCAGCGCCGTGTCCCAGCCCGAGCTGCAAGTAGCAGAGCGTCGGGAGCCAGTGCGGCCCGCACGAGGGGCGCGTTGAGCGCGGCGCGGGCATCCACGTGCCGCGCAGGCAGTGCACAAGGCGGCGAAGGCGGGCGGCCGTGCGGCGGGAGCCAAAAGGCAGGGGGGCGGGGGCGAATACGGCCAATGTTGCGGCCCGGGCACGATGCGGCACGCGGACTTTGAGCGGGCGGCGGCGGCGTGACGGCCGCTTCGGCGCTGCGCGGCCCCTCCCGGGGACTTGTGCCGGCCGCGCAGGGCGCGGCCTGCCGTCTCGCCTGCCGCGCCGGGCGCCTGCGCCACCGCCAAGGGACGGGCGCGCGGGGCGGGGACGATCGGGAGGGCCAGCCGATGGCGGCGGCCGCACCGGCGACGAAGGGGAAGAGCGCGCGGGGCGGGGACGATCGGGAGGCAGGCCGCCGCAAGGCCTGCCCTTGGGATGCGCACCATCCAGGCCGGGCGGCAGATCGGCGGGGACCGGCCGCACGCGGGCGGCATGCTCGACCTAGCCGAGGGACGGGGCGCGGGCGGCGCGCACCGGGGCATGCCGGACGGGGAGCCTGAGGAGGTACGCGGCGCGGCGTCCCCGCCAGGGCCGCGGGCGGCGGGGCGCATGGCGCCCGCGCCCCGCAGTAGGGCGGCCGGGAGGACTCCTGCGCGCGCCCCTCACACCTCGGGGCTGTAGAACGCGCGCCTCGAGGCGGAGGCGAACCGCAGTATCTCCGCCTCCGCGCCGCCCTCCGCGCCGGCGCCGTCCGAGACCCTGCCCCCGCGCAGCCTGGGCGCGAGCCGGCGGTACGCGCCCTCGACGCCGTCGATCTCGGCGGGCGCGAAGCCGCCCCTCTCCATCCCCGCCCTGTTGATCTTTGCAAAGCGCTGCCTGTTGATCAGCGAGAACGGCAGGACGTCCTTCACCACGGGGTTCTGCATCCCGACCATCGCGTACCGGCCCACGCGGCAGAACTGGTGGACCGCCACGAGGAACCCCAGGTTGGCGTGCGAGTGGACCTCGCTGTGGCCGCCGAGCGTCGCCGAGGTCGCCAGCGTGACGCCGTCGCCGACCGCGCAGTCGTGGTGTATGTGGGAGTGCGCAAAGATGTAGCACCGCGACCCGACGGACGTCCTCCCGGAGACGGGGCCGTTGATGCTCGTGTACTCGCGCACCACGTTGTCCGACCCGACGGCCACCGCGCCGGCGGCGGCGGGAACCGAGGCGGGGTCCGCATGCGGGTCCTCGGGGTGCCCCAGGTGGTGCGGCCCGGTCCCTATGGAGCAGAACGGGTATATCCAGTTGCGCTCGCCGATCGTGACCCGGCCCCTGACTATGCAGTAGTCGTCGATCCGCGTGCCGTCGCCCACGCGGATGTCGCCCTCCAGCATGCAGCCGCGCCCTATGCGCACGCCGCGGCCGAGGCTAACGCTGCCGCGCACGACGGCGCCGGGCGCGACCTCTGCGCCGCCGGCGGCGCCGGCGCCGGCGCGGCCGCCGTCCCCGCGGCCCGGCGCGGAACAGTTGTCCATGCCAGTGGCCGGGCGCGGCGGACTTTTAAGGGTGCAGGTCTCGGGAGCTTGCAATCTACGGCGGGTCGCGTCGGGGGGGGCGGCGCGGGCGTAGCCGGCCCCTTGGCGCCCCGGCCACGGTGCGGCAGCCACAAAGGAACGCCTGGGCGTAGTCGATCCCCTGGCGCCCCGGCCACTGCCTCTCCTCGGCCGATGCACATGCCGCCTGGCGGGCGGCCTGCTACGGATTAGTGACCGGACGCCGAGGTTCCTTGAATCCACGGTGGGCGGCGTTCAAGGAGAGGTAGTCATGGGACAGCCGTCCTTTAGCACTCCTGACACGTCCACCCTCAAGCGATGCACACGCCGCTAGGCGAACGGCCCACCGCGGATTACAAGGACCGGACGGCGAGAGCTCAGGTCCTAGATTTCATGACGCCTAGTGCGGCCCGCCACATGCCGCTTTCAGCCGTGCTAAGCGCCTAGACCTGAGCTCTCGCTCGCTGACCAGGCTTGGCGAGCCGAGCGCGCTGCGCGCTAGGTACTGCACGCCTATGACGATCAGGAGCGCGTAGACGACGTTCTGGCGGCGCAGGGCCGCGGGCGGGAAAAATTGGGGCGGCGGCGCAGGGCCGCGGGCGGGAAAAATTGGGGCGGCGGCGCAGGGCCGCGGGCGGGAAAAATTGGGGCGGCGGCGCAGGGCCGCCTATGACACCTTCTTGAGGATGAGGTTCTGCGCCTCAAGCATCTGCTTGAAAAAGGCCCTGTTGTCTTCAGACATGGCCTTGATGTCTGAGGACATGGACTCGATGTCTGAGGACATGGACTCGATGCTGGCGCTCATCTGGCCGAGCCTTTTCTCCATGCGCTTGTCGCGCTCCTCCATGCGCTCCTCCATGCGCCTTCCCAGGGCGTCTATCTGCTGCCCGATCTGCTTGCCGAGCCCCTCCAGCCCCTCGCGTATGATGTCGCGCGTCATGCTGCCCTCCTCGCGTATGATGTCGCGCGTCATGCTGCCCTCCTCGCGGGCGACATCCTTGAGGCTCCCCGCTATGTCCATTGTCGTGAAGGACATTATGAGGCCGACACAGCCGACCATTATAAAGGCGGCGCCCTCGCTGACCAGGCTTGGCGAGCCGAGCGCGCTGCGCGCTAGGTACTGCACGCCTATGACGATTGTTGTGTCAAAGACACGGGATTCTTCCGAACCGGTGCCCGGATGCGCAAACGCCCCAAAGCGGGATCCGCGCGTTCACGGGCAGTTCTTACTTGAGGCGTGGCCGCCGTGCGGCGGTTTGCCGCCCGCTGCCGATCGGGCCCCGCGTTTTTGGCATAACAATTATGAGCAGAGCCCCACCACCGCGGCCCCGCCCGACGCCATCGCGTCGCCGGTCGGCCGGCATTCGGCCAGGGGCGCAGGGCCGAGTACGGCGCCAAGCACGCCCCCCGGTGCTGCGATGCGGCCGCAAAGGCCGCCGCGCGCAACGGCCCCGGCAAGTTCCGGCCACGCAGGGCCGCGGGCGGGAAAAATGGGGCGGCGGCGCAGGGCCGCCTAGGACACCTTTTTGAGGATGAGGTTCTGCGCCTCGAGCATCTGCTTGAAAAAGGCCCTGTTGTCTTCGGACATGGCCTTGATGTCTGAGGACATGGACTCGATGCTGGCGCTCATCTGGCCGAGCCTTTTCTCCATGCGCTTGTCGCGCTCCTCCATGCGCTCCTCCATGCGCCTTCCTAGGGCGTCTATCTGCTGCCCGATCTGCTTGCCGAGCCCCTCCAGCCCCTCGCGTATGATGTCGCGCGTCATGCTGCCCTCCTCGCGTATGATGTCGCGCGTCATGCTGCCCTCCTCGCGGGCGACATCCTTGAGGCTCCCCGCTATGTCCATTGTCGTGAAGGACATTATGAGGCCGACACAGCCGACCATTATAAAGGCGGCGCCCTCGCTGACCAGGCTTGGCGAGCCGAGCGCGCTGCGCGCTAGGTACTGCACGCCTATGACGATCAGGAGCGCGTAGACGACGTTCTGGCGGCGTATGGCGAGCGACCGCAGCCTCTCGGCGCGGCCCACTCCACTGCGTTTTTCCATGCCGGTACCGTCCTAGCAGGTAATATAAGTATTTTTGTGCTTATAAGGGCAGGGCGCCCCGGCATCGCCGAGGACTAGGAGGGGGCGCCGGCCGTTGTGCCAAAGGCACGGGATTCTTCCGAACCGGTGCCCGGATGCGCAAACGCCCCAAAGCGGGATCCGCGCGTTCGCGGGCGGCCACTCCCCGAGGCGCGGCGGCTAGCCGGGCTCCGTGTCTTCGGCATAACGGCGCTGCACGCCCAGGGCCGAAACAGTCAGGGGCCGCAGATCGCCGCCCGGCGCACACTTATGTGCGGGCGGCCCCGCCGGCGCCCGTGATCTGCCCGGCGGGGCCCACACCGGCGGCGGCGGCGCCAGGCGGCGGCGTGTACGGCCCGGTCTTCCGGCCCCCGCCCCCGGTGACCGGCCGCAGGCCCCCTCCCCACGTCGAGGAGCAGGTGCGGCGGGCCGTGCCGGAGCTGTTCTCGGGCGCGTACCGCAGCGCGCTGTACGTGGGGGCCAACCGGCGCCGCCAGCACTTCCTCGACGACCTGGTCGCCGCGTGCGGGAGGGTCGTCGTCCTGGAGGCGTTCCGCGAAAACGCCGACTTTGTCAGGTCCGCGTACGGGCCGCGGGGGGTGCGCGTCGTGCACGGGGACGTGCGCGACGTCGCGGGCCTGGCGGCCGGGCGGTTTGACGTGTGCTTTTTCTGGCACGGCCCCGAGCACCTTTCCGAGGCCGAGGCGCCCGGCGTGATCGGCGCGCTCGAGTCCGTGGCGGACCGCCTGGTCGTGCTCGGCATGCCGCACGGCGAGTCCCCCCAGGGCAGCGAGTACGGAAACGACTACGAGAGGCACCTGTGGCACATCTACCCCGAGGACATGCAGAGGCTCGGGTACGAGACGAGCACGGCCGGCGGGTCCGGCGGGCGGGGCGGGAACATGGCGGCCTGGAAGCGGCTGGGGTAACCCGGCGGCGGGGCGGGCAGGGCGCATGAACAGGAGCAAAAAGAGCGGCCGCCCCGCCGCCCAGACGGCGGCGGCCCGGATACGGTCTCCGGGACGGAGGGCGTGGCCCCAGTTGGCCCCGTTTGCATCGAAGGCAGCGCGCACGGTGCACACGGTGCGCCGGCCTCGCCGCGCCGCGCCGTCGGGCGGCCCGACATGCCATGTCAAGGGGGCAGAGGGGACATCCAGCACTTGCGCCAGAGCGCGGCCGCGCCGCGGTTGGTTAATACAAAGGGGGCGGGGCGGGGCGACGTGGCACTGTACGGCGTCCTAGTGCGGATAGCGGAGAAAGACGCCGACAGTGCCGTGTCATCGATCTGCGCCGCGTACAGGGGCGCGGTGCCGATTCCCGTCAGGGACGGAAGCCCTCTCTACAAGTTTCAAGTCAATGCGCATACGACCGCCAACGAGGTAAGGGCGAGGCTGTCAGAGATAGGGGGGGTGCGCGTCGTCAACATGCGGCCCAGGCAATTCGCCCTTGCGATAAGCCTGAGGCGCTACTGGCGCTGGCTGTGCGTAGCGGCGGCATGGGCGGCGCTGTTCACGGTGAGCGTCGTAGCCCCCGACAACCCGCTGGAGCATCTCAGCGGCCTGCAGGAGATTTTGCTGCACTCCGCCGTGGCGATAGCGATTGCGGCATGGGCGTACCGCAGCGGAAGAGAAAGCGCGCAGGGCCTGTCAAGACACGCGTCGGCGGCTGTGCTGGCGGCGCAGGAGGCGGCCGAGCGCGCCAGGAGGTCCGCTAGGGATTGAAGTAGCGGGCAACGTCGCGGTTGAATATGCTCGCTAGACTGTAGGCGTGGTCAAGATCGTCCTCCCCGACGGGCGACCCGGGAGCAAGGTCGGCCGCAATGCGCATTTCGTTCATGTTGGCCAGGTCGTCGCCCAGCCTTTGGCAGGCGCCGCTGCCCCCTGATAGCAGGGCGCGGACAACCGCAACGTGCATGCCGTCGCCGGCTCCAATCTTCACGCCAGAGCGTTCCAGCAGTAACGAAGCCGCCAGCAGCGCAGAGTAGTAGCAGCGACTGACCGCGGTCCGTATGCCAGCGGGGCCCCAGGGGCGCGGATCGGCGCGGATTATGGACGCAAGCTTTAAAAAGTCTTCTGGTTTAAACTGCATGCTACCAGCCCACAGTTATGAAAAACCGGCCCGTCATTTCGTCAATGCGCCCGGGGGCGCCGGACCCGCGCCTCGCCGCGCCTATGCGCCCATTCAAGAGCTCCCGCAGCCTTATTCGGCGCCCCCTCTTGCTGTCAAAGTCCCCTCCGGCAAACTCTATGTGCAGTATCAGCTTTAGCCAACTGGGGCGCTCGGGATCGCGTTTCTCGGCAAATCTATATCCAGCCAGTCCCAACGGCTCCGCCTCGGGCGACGCAAGAACCGACTCCACCGCATTCACGAACTCGGCATACGCGGGGTCGGTGCGGGCCTTTGCCGCCAGCACTGGATCGATGCAGGGCCCGCCCTCTGCGAGGCCCGCCGCAGGAGCGGGGCGCTCCTGCGCGCCACCCGTCAAGGCAACCGGGAGCGGCTGGCCATAGGGTTCGGGCGGCCAAAGGACGAGCGATGCGTGCGGGCGCGGGCGCAACGGCAGCAGCATCGCGGGGCAGGGCACATCCACATCCGCGTCCGCGGCGACCCGGGCCATCCATCTTTCCTGGCGGCGCCAAAAGTGTTCCTGACCATACTCGCGGGCGCCATGTCCGTATTCGGCGCCGGGGTCGGGGACGGCGTGGCACCTAGGAGCGAACAGCGGCATCCCCAAACCTCTCCCGCATCTCGGCAATCTGCGCAGTCAGAACCTCCAAGCCGCTCGTAATGTCCCTAGCCAGCCTCTCGGCGCTGCTCGGATTCAGCTGTATCTTGATCTGCCGGTCGGCGTCGTCAGACGGATCGTGCACGGTTCCGTCGACAACAAGGTAGGGAACAAGGTGCGCTATGCCGTTCTCGCCAGACACGGGCCTGAACTCGGTGAATATGTTGAGGCTGTGTATGTGCGGATGGCCGTAGAGCATGGCGGTGCCGAGGGCCGAGTACTCCCGCACCTTGCCGGCATCGGCCTTGCCGTTCACCCGCTCTGCCACGTCCGCATAGAGGGGCCGCTTGCCGGCGGACAGGCCGGCGCGGCCGGCATCCTCGCTCCACGCCGTGTCGCGCGGCTTGTGCATAAACGAGGCGTACAGCCTAGCAAGATTGTAGAGATCCTCGTCGCTAAAGTCCGGCCCTGCAGCCTTTCGCATTGCGTCCAAGGGCGGGCGCTCGTACAGTACGCGCTCGTCGAGCAGGTCCGCCAGTCGCTCCGCCTGCTCGCGCGCCAGCTTTTCAAACGCCTTGATGCCAATGCGCGTCACGCCCGCAAGGACGGCAATGCACGTTATAAGTTTAGCCGCGCCGGGGCGTCCGCGCGGGCCGCCCGCGCAACCTGCCAAGGCCGGGACTTATATGGCGCCGCGCCGCGCGGGCCCGCCGTTGAAATCCCGCAGGCGCAGGGCCGGTGCCCCGCAATGAACAAGGGCGGGTGGCTGTAGGTGCCGCGGGTGCTGCTGATAGGCGGCCTGGGGTACATTGGCTCCACCCTGGTCGATGTCCTGCTCGGCAGGCCCGGCGTCGACGCGGTCACCGTCCTGGACCCGCTCCTGCACGACATAGACCCCGCCCACCTGCACAGGCTCGTCTCGTCGGACCGCGTCAGGCTCGTCAAGGGCGACGTCGCAAACATGCGGCACACGCGGGCCCTGATAAAGGAGCACGACGCCACCGTCTACATGGCTGCCCTGACCATGCCGGACACGGCAAGGGACCCGGAGGAGGGCATGCTCGTCAACCAGTACATGGCCGAGACGGCCGGCGACTGCTGCGCAAGGTTTGGGAGGCGGATGGTCTTCATGAGCACGTGCAGCAACTACGGCAAGGCCGACGCGCCGGTCGACGAGGACGGCGAGCTTGTCCCCGTCTCGATGTACGCGCTGACAAAGGTCAACGCGGAGCGGTACCTGCGCCGCACCGTCCGCGATGCCGCGATCCTGAGGTGCGCCACCGCGTACGGCGTCGGCGCCGGCCGCACCAGGTGGGACGTCCTGCTCAACGACCTGGCCCGCGCGGCCCTGTCGTCCGGCGAGATAGACGTGTTCCAGCCCGACGCCTGCCGGCCCGTCTGCCACGTGCGGGACATCGCCAGGGCGATCGCCGGGATCGTCGCCGACCCCTCCGTACGGGGGGTGTACAACGTCGGCTCCGACGGCCAGAACTACACCAAGAGGGAGCTCGCAGAGTTCGTGGCGTCGCAGACGGGCGCAAAAATCAAGATCACGGACAGCGTCGACAACCGCGACTACCGCGTAAGCTTTGCAAAGATACGAGACGCAATCGGCTTCCGGCCCGAGCACACGCCAGAAACGGAGATGCCGCGCCTGGCAGACGAGTGGGAAAGGGCGCACGGGCCGCGCCGGGGCGGCGGCCCCGCTGCGGGGGGCGCCCCGGCATGACGGCCATCCCGCAGTTCGTCCCGTACTGGGGCCGCGGCGAGATCGACGCCGTCGCGCGCGTGCTCTCCGAGTCGGACTACCTGAACGAGCACGAGACGGTCCGCGAGTTCGAGCGCGAGTTCGCCAGGTTCGTCGGCGCGAGGCACTGCGCCGCCGTGACCAGCGGGACGGCGGCCCTCTACTGCGCCTCGTGCGTGGCATTCCCCGAGTCCGGCGGGGAAGAGGGCGCGGGGGCGGCGGGGAGCCGGGGAGACGTGCTCGTCCCCTCGCACGACGGCATATTCGCGTTCAACGCGACAAAGGCGTCCGGCGCGCGGCCCGTAGTATGCGACGTCGACGGCCGCGGCCTGCTGTCCGAGCCGGACGGGCTCGGCGGGGAGGGCGCGCAGTCCGTCGTGGTGCACGCCAACGGCCGCATATCGGAAAGCGTAAGGGCCGTCGAGGACTGCGCGCAGGCGATCGACCACCACACGCCGGGCAGGATAAGCACGTACAGCTTTGCCTCCACAAAGCACCTGACCACGGGCGGGCAGGGCGGGGCCGTGTGCTGCGACGACGGGGACACGTTCGACAGGATCGTGCGCATCAAGGACCACGGCAGGAACGACCGGCAGAGCCTAAGGCCCATGTCAGACAACTACGGCGAGTGGGGCGTCAACTTCAAGCTCACCGAAATGCAGGCGGCCTTTGGCCTCGCGCAGCTGCGCGCGCTCCCCGGCCGCATGCGCAGGCTCCGCGAAATGTACCGCATGTACAGGGACCTGCTCGGCGGGACGGTCGGCTTTGGCGACGGCGAGCCGCGCTGGTACGCCGACGTCTTCACGCCGCGCGCCGCGCGGATCAGGGACGCCCTGCGCGCCGAGGGCATCCACTGCAGGGCGTACCCGAGGCCGCTGCACCTCCAGGGGGTGGCCGCGGGGCACGCCCACTCCGAGTCCGCCGGGGCGTTCGCCGGCGCCGAGCGGCGGCACGGGGAGGGCCTGTACCTCCCGTCGACGACCAGCATGTCGGACGGCGACGTGCACCGGGTGGCCGACGCGGTCAAGAGGGCCGCGGCTGGGTAGAGGAGGGCCGGGCCGTGCGCGCGGGCGGGGAGCCTCATGCCGGTCAGGATGTCGCCCCCGATCAGGCGGCAGAGGAGGGCCGGGCCGCGCTCGCGGGCGGGGAGGGGGGCGGCCGCGCCGGGCCGTTCGGCATAGTGGTCCCGTTCAGGGACACCCCGCGCGAGCGGGCGTTCGCCGAGAGGTCGCTGCCGTCGGCCGTGGCCCTCGGCCCCGACGAGATCGTCGTCGGCGTCGACAGGACCGGCGACGACGCGGCGGCGCGGTTCGTCGAAGAGACATGCAGGCGGCACGGGTTCGGCGGCGCCCTGACCGCAGTGCGCGTCGAGCGGTCGGACGCGTGGAGGTTCCACCTAGCCAACGTGGTCTGGCGCTGCTACAAGGCATCGCGCAACGACACCGTCCTCGTCTTTGACATCGACTCGGTCCTGCGAGCCGCCGCGATGCGGGGCCTAGAGCTGGTCGGCAGGGACGGAAACGCCGTCGTGAGCATGACAAAGCGCATCCTGACGCGCAGCGTCCCCGAGTACATACGGCTCGCGTCGCTGCGCGTCCGGGCCAGGACGGGCGCCAACGCGTTCGCGGGGCTGTACTGGGTGCACCTCCCCTACTACTTTGCGAACGTGCGCGAGGAGGGCATATCCTCCATCGCCAACGGGCTCGACGACTACATGGTGGCGGCCATCAGGGCCAACGGCACGCACAACGTGGTGACGCTCCCCGACATCGGCGAGGACGCGCTCGACCTGCAGAACCCCGACTACCCCTGGAGGCAGTTCGGCGACGGCATCTGGCACGGCGCGAACGGGTCGCCGCGGCGGTCCGGCATGCGGCGGTCGGCGCGCGCCGCCGCCGCGGTCGCCCTCAAGGCCGCCGCGTACCAGCGCCCGCACCTCGCGAGGGGGTGGTGGTGGGCCCTGTCGCACCCCGACTCGGAGGCGTGCGCGGCGGCGCGGCGGTGCACGTTCGCCGAGTGGGTCACCGAGCACGAGCCGGCGCACGTGAGGAGCCTCGGCGACTGGGACCGCAAGGGGACGGGGTTCGACGGGTAGGCGCGGCGGCGCCAGGGCCCCCGCCCAAGGCGGGGCAGGGCGCCGCCGTTGCGCGCCGCGCGCGGATCGCGCCGCTTTTGTGGGGTTTATAAGCGACGATACGGATCCGTGGCGCCGCCGTTGCGCGCCGCGCGCGGATCGCGCCGCCCCGGGAGGGGGCGCCCCGCCGCCGCCGCCGCCGCCGCCGCCGCCCCCCCCCCCCCGCCGTCAGTACGACCTGTCGAGGAACGCGACGACCGAGTCCACGTCGTACTCGTGGCCGCCGCCGTGGACGACATAGTCCAGGCTGCCGGGCGCCCCGACCAGGTCGTAGGCCTCGGCGACCATCCGCCCCACGTCGCCGTGGTCGGCCTCGTACCGGCCCAGCCCCAGCTCAAGCGATCCGTACGACAGGTGCACCGGGATCGGCGCGAGCGACCGCACGGAATCGAGCGGCTCGGCGCGCAGGTTCTGGCCACTCCCGACCACGCCCGCGCTCATCGGCCACCCGTGCGACCGCCCGATGCAGCTTGCAAGGACGACGGCGGCGACGCTGTCAGGGTTCGCATGCGCCGTGCTCGCCGCCGCGCCGCACCCGTACGACAGGCCGGCGACGGCGACGCGGCCGTGCTTTGAGAGGGCGTACGAAAACGCCTTGGCGGACTCGTTGAGGTGGATCGCGTACGTGCTGATCCCGTACATGGCCAGGCTGTTGCTGAACACGTCGAACGAGCACCTCGTCGCGTCGGCGCCCGGGCCTGCGCACGCGGAGCCGACGTCGACCTGCCGCTCCCCGTAGCCGGTCAGCTCCGGCGCGTACGACGCGTATCCCGCCTGGGCCAGCCTGGGCCCGATGTCGCCGTGGTAGTACGAGAACGAGTAGTCGGACGGGACCCCCATGACATCGCGCGCTCCCCCGTGCCCCGTGCCGGGCGTTATGACGACGGCCTTTCCGTTGGGCCTGTCGGGCAGGGCCTCCCAGACTATGAGCCGCCCGTCCAGCAGCAGCTTGTTGAGGGAGTAGCCGTCGTGCCCCGACGACCCGAGCACGTCGACCGTGAAAGGCCGGTGCGCATCGGCGGCCAGGTCGGGGCGCGAAAACCCCTTTTTCCACTCCCAAAAGTCCTCGGCCGTGCGCACGTTCCTCTCGTACGACATGGGCAGCAGGTCCACGCCCTCGTACCACGACGGATCGAGGAAGGCGTACGTGCCGCCGGTCGTCTGGTTGACGATGTAGGGGGCGAGATAGCCCTCGATGGTGCGGTCGAACACGACGGCGGCGGAGGCGACGAGCGCGACGAGGACGGACAGCGTCGCCACAAAGGCGATCTTGTAGCTCACCGCGGGTCACCCGCCGCCCGCCCGCCGCCGCCGCCGCCCCCCCCCCCCGCGGGCGGCAGCTAGCGCTGCGGACGATCCTTTGCGGGCGCCGGAAGCGGGGCGGTCGGCGCTCGCCGGCGCGCCGCGGGCGGGCGGTGTGCTGCGGGCGGGCGCCATCCGTCCCCCCGTCTCCGGGGAAGGCTATATGTCTGGTCGCTCGCAGGGGCGCCGCAGGCCGATACGGATCCATGCTCCCGCACCCGAAGCAGGGCGCGCCCGCCGCGGCCGCCCCTTCCTGCCGCATCCGCGGCAGGCCTGCGGGGCCGGGGAGGGAGGGGCGCCCCTGCCGCCAGGGGAGGATGAGGCGGTCGAAAAAAAGGAGACCGGCGGCCACGAATCCGAGCCTTGCCAGGCGTTCAATCGCAGGGAGGATGAGGCGGTCGAAAAAAAGGAGACCGGCGGCCGTCGGCGTGCGGCCGGGCGCCCCCGCCCCGTCCGCCGGCGCGATAACCCGATCCCGCGCGAGGCCCAGCCGGACGCCCGCCGGCCACTACCTGGCTGCCCTGCGTGCTCGCGGAGCCCCTGCGCCCGGTCAGGCCTCCCTCAAAACGGCCAAAGGCGCCGGGCGGGGCGGAATGGACGCAATCCGCCCGGTGGCGCACGCGGGGCCCGAATCTGCTACATCCAGGCGCCGCCGGGCGCCAAAGACGTAAAAGCCGGCCCTCCCCGCGCCCGCGCATGGGCCGGTACCACCCCCGGCGGGTCGCGGTGCGGGGAGCATGAGGGAGGTCGGGCGCTACAACGACATACACCCGTCGGCAAAGATAGCCGAGACGGCGCGGGTGTGCGGCTGGTGCTACATAGGCCCCGGCGTGGCAATCGGCGAGAACGCGGTCGTTGGAAACTTTTGCGAGATAAACTCGGGGGCGTCCATCGGCGACGGCACGCTGCTCAACGCATACTGCCTGCTCAACAGCGACACCGTCGTCGGCAGGGGCTGCATACTCGGGGCGGGCGTGCTCACGGCCGACGAAAAGCACATGACGGCCCGGACCGCCAACATAACCAAGAGGCCGTGCCGCATAGGCGACGACTGCCGCATAGGGCAGGGCTCGATGCTCGTCTGCACCAGCCTCGGCGACCACGTCTCGATCGGCGCCGGCTCGCTCGTCCTAGAACCAGAGGTGCCCCCAAGGCAAGTGTGGGTAGGCAGCCCCGCGCGGTTCCTGCGGATGATGACGGACGAGGAGCTGGCCATCTGATCCGGCCGGCGCGTCGCGCTGCGCGCCTTGCGCGGCGCCGGCCGCCCGCCCGCCGGCCGCCCTCGCCGGAACCGCGGCCGCCCTCCGCACAGCCGGCGGCCACGGTGCGCGCCGCCGCCGGGCAGGCTTGTCGCGACTCGAACATGTCATAGCCGGCGACTGCGCGCGGCGAGTCGTCCCGTGGCGGGGCGCTTATGGCTCCTCTACCGCGGGTGCAGGACGCGGCGCGGCGAGTCGTCCCGTGGCGGGGCGCTTATGGCTCCTCTACCGCGGGTGCAGGACGCGGCATGCCGCCCCTCCGCCCCGGCCGGCGCGCCGGCGCTTTGCTCACGTCCGCCTGCCGGGCGCGCAGTGGCCCAGGACGCGCCGGTGGCCGTCGCGCTCCGCGCGCCGTCACGGCGCGCCGCGCTCGTGCCGCTCGAACTCCCTGAGCTTTGCCTCATAGTCCTCATGGAGCCTTTTTGCGGCCACTATAAGGTCCTCGTACGTCCTTACGTACCGCCGGTTGATCGCGGCCTCCTTTACGCGGATCCTCGTAAGGCGGTCGTCCCTGATGCCGCTCGCCACTATGTAGCCGGCCACGACCTTGTATCCGCCGGGGGCGTTGCCCAGCCTTTCTTCCACGAACGACACGTAGTCGAGCAGCTGATCCATGTCGCCGCTGTCGACCCTGTGGCCCGGCCGCTTGATCTCCACCACATGGATCGTGTCGCCGACGCCGATGGCCAAAAAGTCCATCTGCCTGTCCTTCTCGTCGAGCCCCTCCCCGGGGTACGCCTCCGCCAGGACTTTGGAGTAGCGCACCTCGTCCCTCCACTGCGTCCACGCGGGATCGATGATCCACGGCCACTTCTTGAAATACTGGTGCATGTCTGGCACTTCCCGGGCCCCGCGGTCGACCATGCCCGCAAACGTGGTGATCGCCACCATGCGGCCCTTGACGATCCTGAGTATCTCGCGCGCCTCGATCAGGTTCCATGTTGCAAACATGCTGAGTATCGTCGCCGATGCGGGCTTTTCGCGAAGGTCGTCGATCATTTCCTTGAACGCCTCTTGGTCGAACGAGTTGCGGATGTACTTTATGATCTCTACCCTTCGCCTTTCGTCGAGTCCCCTGTTGGATGTCAGTATCTTTATGATCTTGTCGGCGGTCTGGCGCTCGGGCCCCCTCAGGCCGTCCAGCCACGCCTTGACTTCGGGGTCGCCCCGAATCTCCCGCTCGCGCCTCCCCTGCCTGGCCTCGGCGAGCTCGGCGGACACCTGCCTGAGCTTTTTTGCCCCCCATTCGCGCAGGGCTACCCCCCTGGCATCCTCCCACATGATCTCCTGGCGGTTGGTCGATATCATGTCGTACTCTTCGTCCAGGAACTCGGCCGTGATCTCGCCGGCAATGTACGAGTACGTGTGCTTTCCGCCCGACTTTATGCCGAACGTGGTTGGCCGCTGGACTAGCTTGCCGCGGGCCATGACGGCAAGGCCGACGTCGTCCTCGTCAAGCGGCTTTCTTGACGCGACGATCCTTCCTGACGCGATCCATTCCGGATGCTCGTTCGGGCTGACGGGCTCGGGCTCGACCACCCACTCCTTTTCAATGTCCGCGTTCCACACCTTGTCGGTTGGGCCTATCGGCCTGCCATCCACCAGCACCTCGAACCCCTTGCCGAACACCAGAAAGTGCCTTGCGACCCCCCTGCGAATCGAGTCGGGATCGACGGGGGACAGCCGCTTTAGCTCCGTAAGGGACACGACCGTCCCGTCCGCATCGCCGGTCTCGACGTTGTCGTCAATGACCACCGGGCTGTACGAGTTGCTCGCCTTGGCGGAGCTCAGTATGTCGTCAATGTTCATGCAAAAGGTCGTGCGCCGGCCGTCCCTGGTCGTGCTTACCGTCACTGTGCATGCGGCGCCGAACGCGGACAGCTTGCCTATCCCCTTTCGGCCCATGATCCTGCGCCCCCCTGCCGACCGGTCCGTCCCGTCCTCGTCGCGCCTCTTCCTGCCTATCTGGAGGTACCTCTCCGCTATGTCGTCGTACGACATGCCGGTCCCGTCGTCGGCCACGGTTATCGTCGAGCCTTTTTTAATGGGGCCGTCCGGCAGCCGGATCTCGACCTTCTTGGCGTCCGCATCCCAAGAGTTGGCCACGATCTCGGACATGACCGGTGGAAGCTTGCCGTACAGCTTTATGCCCAGGTCCTCAATGACCGGAAGTCCTATCTTCAGGGCAAGGGGGGCATGCTCGGCCATGTGCATGCGGCGCCGGGATTCGTATATCTGCATTTCCCCGCGCGCGTCGCCCGCGCGGCGGCGCTCGGGTCGATCCCCGACCCCGCGGCGCGGTGAGGATGCGGAGCGAGCAAGCCGGCCGGCCGGCCTTTGCCGCCCGGGAGCGCCGGCGAGGGCTCGCCTTGCCACCCATAGCGGCCGGCGCGCGCGGCGCGGGGCAGGGCGGCGAGCCGCGGCGTAGCGCGTGCCGGCCGCGGGGCGGGCAGGGCGGGATCAGGGCGGCTGCGGCCCGCCGTCGCCGCCGCCGAGCCCCGTCCCCCGCTCGGGCCACTCCATCAGGCCCCCCACCTGCGCCGGCTCGTGGTACATTGTCCAGTCGCGGTACGACGCGGTTGCGGCCGCCGCGACGGCCGCCGAGCCCGGGTTGGCCCGCGCCCACCTCCACCCCGCGAGGCTGTGCGGGTGGCCGTTGGCCGCCGCGTGCTTTGCAATGTTGGCGGCTGCCAGCAGGCGCGCCGCCCGCCTCCCGGCCCGGCCGCCGAGCAGGCGCGCCGCGGCCGCGGCGAGGCCCGACCCTCCGGCCGTGTCCCTGTTGGCGTACTGCCACACGCCGTACCCGAACTGCCTCCACTCGAGGTCGCCGTTCTCCCTGTCCATGCAGTCCGCCCCGAGGGTCGGCACAGCGACTGCCCGCGGCCGGCCCCCCGCCCCGAACGCCTCGTATATGTACGTGTCGAAGCCGTTGGCCACCCTCGCGTACCCCGAGGCGTCGACGTGCTCAAAGTAGTCGGGCAGGTGCAGCCAGAACGTCCCCGTGTCGCTCGCGCCGCGCACCCTGGCCCGCGCACGGTACGACCAGTACCTCGCCGTAGAGCGCGCGTCGTGCGTGAGCAGCCGCAGCGAGTACGACACCACGGCGACGCCGTCCCGGCCGACCACGTCCAGGCCGCCGAGCACCGCCGGGCGCAGCACCGTGTCGATGTTGTACAGCAGGGCCGTCCCGGTCGAGCACCTGCCAAAGCACTCGTGGACGACATGGGCCGGGTGCATGGCCCACTCCGCCGAGCGGGCGACGGCGACGATGCGGCAGCGCGGGGGCGGCCTCTCTCCTTCCCCGCTCCCCCCTTTGCCCCCCGCAGCCGCCCCCCTCAAAAAGCCCTCCAGGCCGGCCGCCGGGGGCGAGTCGACGCCTATGACGATCTCGTCGGGGCGCAGGGCGGCGGCCGCCGGCAGCGACCGCTCCGCGAACGCCCGCTCGCGCGGCGTGTCCCTGAACGGGACCACGATGCTGAACGGCTTTGCGCGGCCCCTGCCGGTGCGCGCTCCCGCCCCCGGCCCCGCTTCCATGCGCTATCCCCCTCCCCGCGCCCCCGCCGAGCATGCTGGCGGCGGCCGGCGCGGGGCTGGACTCGCCCCCCCGATCCGCGTCGCCCTGCCCGCGGGCGGCGCCCCGGCCTCCGCCGCCCCCGATCCGGCGCCCGGCATCCCCAGGCGCGGTCACCCCTGCACCGGAACCCGCATCCCGCGCGCCCGCCTCAGCACGTAGTCCAGCGGCATTCCGAGCAGCTCGGCGGCCCGCTCCGAGCTGATCTTTTCTTTTCTTAGCATCGACATGACGTGCCGCTCCGCCCCCCGCCTTACGCGGTCGTGCACGGCCGGCCGCCCCGCCATGCTCGGGTACGACAGGCAGACGTACGCCAGCGCCTCGTCGTCGGGCAGATCGTTGAGCATGTCCTTGCAGCTGTCGATGATGTCCAGCGTATCGTCGTCTTCTTCCTCCGCGATCTCCTCGGCGACCCTGCGGCCCGCCGGGGTGATGGAGATGTTTCCTCCGCTGTCGTCGAAGCACAGGACGCCGATCTCCCCGAGGAGCCGCGCGGCCTCGCAGACGATCTCGCTGTGCGGGCCGTAGCTGCCGGCGCCGTACCCGCACCGCCCCGCCATGTCGCCGGACCCCTCGGAGAGCAGAAACGTCATCCATTGCAGCATTGTCTGTCCCGTGATCGGCGCGCCGCCGCCGGACGCAGCCAGCAGCACGATGAGCCGCTGCAGAGGATCGATGGCGCCGAGCATCTTCCGATGCATGTCCATGCGCCGCGGAGCCATGCCCCCTATATGTGCGCAGGGCAGGGGGCCGGGGCGGCGGCGCCGGCAGCGGGCCGCCCCCCGGCGGGCGCGGCGCCCGACGACCGCCGCGCCGCCGGCCGGAGGGCCGGGGCGCCTGCATCGGGCCGCCTCTACGCGCCGCGCCCCTCGACCAGGGCGAGCATGCGGCGGTGGAACTCGGGCTCGTCGAACCGCCTTGCGTGCTCCCGCAGGCGTGGCAGGTACGAGTCGTACTCGCCGTCGGCGGCGGCGCGCACCTTGCGCGCCGCCTCCTCCTCGGTGCCGTACCGGAGCTCGGCGAACGGCACGGTCTCGGGGTGCGCCGAGTCGTCCGGCACTATCGGGACGCAGCCGGCCGCGACGCCCTCGACCACGGATATCCCAAAGTCCTCGGGGCCGGCGTGCAGGTACACCTTTGAGGAGGCCAGCAGGCCGGCCAGCCGGCCGCGCGGCGCGTTGCGGTGCAGCGTCACGTCGGCGCCCGACCGCGAGGCGCCCTCCGCGATCGAGTCGGCCAGCGCCTCGTGGTCCCCGTTCAGGACGCCGCCGGCTATGTCGAGCGGGACGCCGGCCGCGCTCGCTATGCGGACGGACGCATCGTGCCTCTTGCCCGGGACGAACCTGCCGACCGTGACGGCCCGCCTCCCCCTTGCCGCGCCGGCGCGGCCGGCAAGGCCGGCAAGGCCGGCCACGTCGACGGGCGGGTACACGGCCGGATGGGCCGCGCGGCCGACCACCGCCTCGACGCGCCCGCGGGTAAACTCCGAGTTCGGCACCAGCGTGACCCTTGGATCCCGCAGGCCCCGCGCGCGCCGGGCCACGAGGCGGGCGCGGGCGCGCGCCCCGAGGCCGCGGGGCCGGCCGGCCGCGGGGGGCGCGGCGGGGCATGAGTTCAGGTCCCTTCCTAGCTAACGCCTAGGCGATGGCGCCTTGACGGTCGCCCCGTGAGGGGGAGATGTAGGGGGTGGGGCAGGGAGAGGATGGCGGGGGTGGCGGGAGGATCGTCCACAGCCTGTATGATGGTGCCGCGTAGGGCGGCCCGTAGCGGCCCCTTGCTGTGGCAGGGGCGCGGCATGCCCGGCCCCGTGCGGGTTCTAGGCCGCCCCGCGTCGGCGCGCTCTGCGGCGGGAGGCCGAAATGGCGGGAAAAGCGGCGGCTGGAAGAGGCCGATCGGCGGATCGGCCAAGCCCCAGTCGGGGGCGGATTGTGTTATGACGCCCCCTGGTACGATGGCTTGTCCGAGCCCGTTCCCTTGGTCGGATGAACCCGGACTTTCGGGTCATCCGCTGCGCAGGGGGGCGGCACGGATGGCCTGATCGGAATGTGTCCGTTGCGAGGCATTCGGCTTGAGCGGATGCGAAGCCTGATGCGCGGCGGAGGCTTTGGGGGACGCCGCGGCCTTGGAGCAGCAGGCCGATGCGGCATGCGGCGGCCTTGCCGGGCGCCGAGTCGACTGATGCCGGCGGTGCGCGCAGCCGCCGGGCGCCTTTTGCGGCACGTTCGCGGCGACTGCGGGGCGCGGCTGGTGCGGAAGGGTATTGGTTTTGCAGGCAGGGTCGGAGCTGGAGCCGGTGTAGCGACTTCGGGCTCGGTCTCGGGCTCGGCCGCAACGGGCTCGGCCGCAACGGGCTCGGGCTCGGCCGCAACGGGCTCGGGCTCGGCCGCAACGGGCTCGGCCGCAACGGGCTCGGCCGCAACGGGCTCGGGCTCGGCCGCAACGGGCTCGGCCGCAACGGGCTCGGCCGCAACGGGCTCGGGCTCGGCTGGCTCGGCCGCAACGGGCTCGGCCGCAACGGGCTCGGGCTCGGCTGGCTCGGCCGCAACGGGCTCGGCCGCAACGGGCTCGGCCGCAACGGGCTCGGCCGCAACGGGCTCGGCCGCAACGGGCTCGGCCGCAACGGGCTCGGGCTCGGCTGGCTCGGCCGCAACGGGCTCGGGCTCGGCTGGCTCGGCCGCCTCCCCGGCGCCGGCGCGCCCCGTGCGGCCGCGTGGGGCAGGCACGCCTAGGAACCTGAACTTATGCCTAAATACGCACCCCTTGGCCAGGCATTCATACATATACCCCCACAAAGGGGCGCCGCCATGCCTGATGCGGAGCCGCGTTGGAAGGCGCGCCCGTCATTGGCAACGAGGGGCGTCCGCCGCCTGCGGTTCAAGCTGGGGTTGCCGCCAAGGGTCAAAATGACGGCCGAGGCGTCCAAGTTCATTGCCGAGTACAGGGAGTGGCTGGGCCGCGGCATCGACAAAGCGGACGAACATCTGGCCGCCCACGAGGGGTGCAGCGTAGTTGACACCCTAAAGGACTCAAGGGGGATCATGGGCGAGCTGGCCGAGACCCAAGAAAAGTCCGGCAGGCGCGATCTGGACCTGTACCTGCCAATCCACACCATGGTGTACATGGTTTGCAGAAAGCTGCGTCCACAAAAGGTGATAGAGACGGGGGTCGAAAAGGGCGGAACGTCATACATGATCCTGCAGGCGCTCGACAGGAACGGCTCCGGCCGCCTGTGGTCGATCGACACTGGTTCGGTGTTCGTGCACAGGAAGAAGATAGTGTCGAATATTGGCCCGCTTGTAGAAGATCGCACAAAGTCGAGGTGGAATCTGATCAAGGGCAACGCGCAGAAGGTTATGGGAGACGTGCTCGCCGAGACCGGCGACATCGACGTGTTTTGCGCAGGGCAGACACACACGTACGAGGTGCAAAGGCACGAGGGCGGACATGCGTGGCCGCGCCTACGAAGCGGCGGTATTTTTGTGCTGGACCGGGCCGACCGGAACGGCAACAAGTACCTTGGCGAGTTTATGGCAGAGCACTCGGGCAGCGTTGCGTGGCACGAGACGTACAAGGAAGGAAGCAGTGCAGATCCCTTTGAATTTACCGTCATTGTGAAAAAGTGACCGTCATGACTGGATTCGTAACAGCTCACGGCAGTTGACGCCTTTTCCCGCAGGCGGAGCCCCGCGGCGGCGGTAGCGGGCCCCACCAGATGCGCCTGGCGATCTCGGCCCGCCAGCCGGGGCCCTGCAGTTCCCACGTCGTCCTGCAGGTCGGCAGGGCCGACATGACCAGCATGCTGGCGGCCGCCCGCAGCCCCCCGCGCATCTTGCGCAGGACGACCGGCTCGCGCAGCAGCCTCTCGGCTGCGTTGTTCGTCGGGGGCACCTCGGGGTCGACGACGAACGGGAACAGGCCGGAGGCGGCGTTGCCCAGGGTCACCATGAACCTTCGCAGCCCGGGGTCGTCCATGTGCTGCCTGGCGAGCGTACGGACCCGCCTGGCGAACTCGTGCCGCTTGTTCCGGCGCGCCGCGGCGCCGCCTCCGGACCTCTTGGCGTCGGCGAATGTCGCGCCAGGGCGGGCTAGCACATGGCGCGCGCCCGGGCTGTCCGGGTAGACGCGAGCCGGGTACCGGGCCTCCTTCAGTACGTGGGCCCGGCAGCGCTGGATCCTGGCGAACCTCTTGAACACCCGGGCCCCGTCGCATATGACGATGCCGTTCCAAGCGCCGAGTACCCGCTCCACGACGTCCGTGTCCCCCGCCCTGCCGACCCGGTACGCCGCGATGTTCCTCTGCGGGTCGCAAGACACCCACAGGCTGCACATGATGCCGTTGATCCAGTACGCCGTCTTGTCGATGCGGGGCATCTTGGCCGCCTGCAGGGCTACGATGGCCATCATCAGGGCGGGGCTGAGCGCTTTTCCTGCGCTCCTCACGATCTTGCGGGTCTGCCCGGCCGGGATCCTCGCCCCCCCCCCCCCCCCGGCCCCGGCCGCGTCGCGGTTCCTGCGCAACGTGAGCCTGTTGTGCGTGCTGGGGAGCACCGCCATCCGCAGGCTGGCCCCGAGCCAGCCCTTCCGGGGAAGGCGGATCCTGAACGGCGCGTTCGCGTCGTCCGGGATGTCGTTCACGGCGCCGTCGTCCCCGGCCGCGCCGCCCGCGGGGGCGTCCGGTGACGCCTGTTTGGGGCCGTCCCCGGCCGCCCCCGCGGCCCCGGCCCCGGCCCCGGCCTCGGGCGCCGCGTCGCCCTCCCTGGCCCGGAACAGGGCCAGCGGCACGGCGGTCCCCTCGGCAACGGCCTCCTCGCGCCCGCACCCGCCGCACCGGCGGACGGAGCACTGCGCCCCGATCGCCTCCGCCCTGCGTACCGGCCTCTGCTCGTACATGACCCTCTTCCTGTACCCGACGACCCTCATGCGGCACTTCCCGCCGCATCCCGTGCACCCGGCCTTGCCCCCGTCGATCACCACGTGGGCCCGCCGGGCGCGCCCGGCCGCGGCGCGGGAGGCCGCGCCCGCGGCGCGCCCGCGGCGCCCTGCCGCACGCGGCCCGTGTCCCAAAGCCCGAAATCCTCCAGGCCGGAACGTGCCGGCGGCGCCGATGCCGCAGGACGACGGGCGATCCTGCCGTCAAAACCCCGTCCGTGCCTCATACGGCCGTGAGCTGTTACAGGCCCAGAGATGATCATGCAGTCGCTCAGCATGTGCTGGCCCGGCACGGGCACGAGGAACATCAGCGACCGCCGGGGGAGAGGCCGCCAGTCGGCGGGGCGGCGGGGGGCCGCGGCGCCCCCGCCCAGGCACAAGCCCGGCCGCGGGGGCGCGTCCGCCCCCGCAAGAGGCGGGGCGCCCCCGCCGCCCGTGCGCCAAGCCGGGGCGCCGCGCCGCGCCGCGCCGGGGCGCCGCATCCCCGGAGGACTTCCGCCCTTGCGCGCCGCCGGCCAAGGGCGGGCGGCCAACCGGCGAGGCAACGCAAGCGTCCGCGGCCCATGCCGAGCATGCCCGCCTGTCCTAGCCCCATCGCGCCGCGGCCCGCCCCGCCGAGCGCCCCCGGCGCCGCGGCGGCACAGGGGCGGCAGGCACGTTGCTGTCCGACATAATTCGCATGCCCCGGACTCCTGCAATACGAGAGCGGCGGCCATGATGCCGAGGCCGGCCGCTGCCTGCCCGCCGCATAGTCCATGGAGACTTTCAGCGTCCGCATCGACTCGATCATGCCGCCCTCGCTCTTCCCCGACCCCGGCCCGCGCTCCCCCTCGCGCGGCCCTGCGGCCTCGAGTCCACGATAGGGCTCGACCTTGCCATGGCGGGCGGCGACAGGACCGCGGCGTCACGCGCCTCTATTGTCGATCAGTCCCCTGTAGTGCTCCCTGATCGCGCCGTTCGGAATCTGCCTCCCCGCCGCGCCCTCCTTGTAGTGCCTGTTCCACGGGGAGCCGGCCACGTGCGTCATGTTGGTCAGCTGGCGGCCGCTGAACCCGCCGTACACGTCAAGAACCCCGTCCAGTACGGCCCTCTGCCGCGACGGGATGCGGCTCCGAAAGAACTTCCTTGCGCCCTCCATGCCCGCTCCGTCGTCCGTCTTGATGCCAGAGTACAGGAGCCGCGTGATCCCGTCCCCGCCGTACCTTTTCGCGCCATAGTACACGGAGGGGAGGACCGGGCCGTACCTCCACGCCTCGACGGCCTCTTCCACCAGCGGCTCGCCCAGAATGGCGAGCGAGTAGCCGTGCGCTATGTACGCCATCTTGATCACCTGCAGGGGGGTGAGCGGGCCGCGGGCGTTGGCAATAAAATAGTCGGCAACCAGGACGGGGAACAGCGGATCGCCGGCCCCGATGGGGGCGCCGCCGGGGCTTGTACCGGTCTCCATGCAATTCCATGGCTGGCGCCTACTGCCGCGCATGCCGGCGGGGGCACGGCAGGACACTAAATAGGCTCGCCGGCGACTGTAGACTCGTGTAATGTGTGCCTTTAGGCCCCCAGCGGGGGAGCCGCCCGCGCCGGCAGATCACGGCCGGCGTCCGATGCTAGGATGTGCGCCGCGCCTCCCGCCTCCGCCTGCGCGGCCTCTGCCTCCGCCGGGGCCCCCGCGGGGCAGCGCAACCACAAAGACGGCCGCCGGCAGTTCGCGCCGCCCGCCGAGCGCAGATCGGCGCCAGGGGCGGCCCAGACATGCGCCGCGCCCGGCAGGATTTTATGCAAACGTCCGCCGCCCGCCAGCCGTGCCAAAAAGCGTCAGGCTGCACCGCCTCCGCCCGCTTGCGAATGCGCGGGACACTGCTGCCGCCCCTGCGGGGGCCCTGGCGAACGGGCCGTCGGCCGTCGTGAACGGCAGGACGCACCGCCCCGGGATCGCCGTCGGCAAGGGGCCGGAAGGGGGCCGCATCTCGGGGGCAGTGCGAATCCCCCGCCGCCTGGCGGCCGAGGCGGGCGGGCGTTTCGGCCATCGCCTCCACCGGTTCTCGCCGAGCAGCCAGCCGCGGACCGCGGCGGTCCGTACAGGCAGGGCCGCCCCCGTCGGGGCACTGGCCGGCGTGCCGGGGGACCGGGGCAAAATCGGCGGGTCCGGGTGCGGCAAGGGCGCCATGGCGGGACTAGCCGGGCGCATGCCCAAGGCAGGGGCAATCTTGCACGATCCCCGCTTCGGGTCCGGGAACGCCGAGGGGCACGGCGGCCCGGCCCGCGGCGGGTCCACCCCCGCGAAAAGGCGGCGCGCCGCGGCGCGCACGGGCTACCCGGGGATGCTGGACCGGTCGTCAAGGTTCGAGCCCGCGCCCGGGGCGCACCACGCGGGCGGAATCCGCGAGGGGTGGGGGCGGCCGCGGGGCATCCCGCCCAGGATCAAGAGGTATACTGCGCCCCCAGCGTGCGCGGGCGCCAGGATGGAGCCGCGGGCCGCGTTCGCCTGCCAGTGCGTCGTGCCCGAGATCGCGGCGGGCATTCTTGGCGGCGGGGGGCCTGGCGGATCTTGAAGTTCCTGCACGCGCTAGCGGTGGCGGTCTCGATCGCCCTCGTGCTGTACTACGTGTTCAGCGGCGACATACAGTGGTACGGGTGGTTTACGATAGCGGCAAGCGCCGCCACGCTCACGTGCACCGCCGCCTCGCTTTTGAAAGGCCGCGAGGAGAAAAAGAGGGAGCGAAGCCACCGCAGGGGGCAGATACGGAGGTCTATACGCGAGGCCGAGGCCGTCTTTCGGGACATGTCCGCGCTGTCGAACGACTATGACTTTATGGACGAGGATGCGGCATCCCGCAAGATCGCAGCGCATGCGAGGCGGAACGCTGAGAAGATCAGGCGGTGTGAGAGCGAGATGCGGGAGCAGATGCGGCGCCTGGGCGGCAAGGACGCCGTGGTCGGAAAAGTTGGCGGCGTGGTCGACGACCTGCGCTGGTTCGGCGCGTTCTACGGATGCGACGGCCATGAGCCGTCCGTGGAGCAGAGGGCGGTCTGGAACGACGAACGATACGAGGTGGGCGGGCGCCTGGATCGGCTTTCCAAGGCTTCGAAGATGCTGGCCGGCGCGTAGGCGCCGGCGCCGAGCCGCGCCGGCATTCGGGGCCAGGCCGCGCGGCGCCGGCGTCGACCCCCGATCGGGCGGCCGGCGCGCCCTATGCGCCCCTCAGCGACCCGACGATCTCCGCCACCTGCGCCTTTATGCCCTTCTCCGCCGACTCGGCCCACCCGCGTATCCTGTCCGAAGACCTGTCGATGTTCGTGCACTCCCGCCTAATGCTTGCAAGCTCGGCGGCATGCCCGCCGATCTCGGCGGCCTTTGCCGCCATCAGGGCCGCGTCGGCCTCGCCGGCCTCGGGGGCGTCCGCGCCGGCGAGCCGGGCGAGGGCCCACTTGTACGCCGTCTGGATCATCTCGCCGCCGATCGCCGGGTTCCCATCCCCGTCCTCGACGGCGCACGCCAGCTTGTCGCCGTCGTACTCGTTGAACCACCCGACGCTGCCGGGCAGCGAGGCCCGGCTCCTTGCGACCAGCACCCCGTACGCGGCGCCCCTGTTGTCCATGGCCTCCTTCAGCTCGCCCTTGATCAGGGCGGGGCCGATCGCGGCCGTGTCCTTCATCTCGAATACTATCCTTGAGCCGCCGCCGTCTAGGGTCGCCACAAAGTCGCCCTTTTTGCTCCTGCCCGCGCGGCCGCCCGAGTCGGCCGTCCTTTCGACCATGTCCGAGTAGGGCCGTGCGGCCAGGCCTAGCTCCTCCCCGCACCGCGCCTCAGAGTCGCGGCCCTTTTGGGTTCCCCGGGCGGCCTCCTTGGCCGCGGCCTCCCTGGCCGCCTCGCGCGCGTTGAGCGCGTCCCTGATCTCTGCTAGCGACCTGCCGAGGTACTCGCGGAGCGCGTGCAGCGGGCTGCCCTCCCTGTCGGGGTTGAGGGCTCCCGGATCACCGCGCCGTCGCCGCCAAAATGCCTCGCGATTATATCCGAGAGCGGGCCCTTTTCACCAAAGACCGCGTCCATCTTCCGGTCGAACTCGGCGCCGAGCGACTTGAACGCCCTTTCGACAAGGTCGACGCTCTGCGTGGTCCTCGTCGAGGCGATCGACAGCACGCCTATGCGCAGGGCCTGCCTCAGCCTCTGCACGCGCTGGTCGGGATCGTCCAGGCCCCCAAAGTACGAGACGACGTCGGGGTCGGGCACCTCGAGGTTCCTGACCACCAGGCGATCGCCGGCCACGTCCACCCGGCCCGCATTCCCTGCCGCGGCCACGGGACAGCGCCCGCGCGTCTCGCGATAACGGTTTGAGGGGCGGCGGCGCGCGCCCCGGCCCGGAAGGGCCGAGCCGCGCGGGCCTACCGGACCCTTTCGTACCTGTACCTGCCCTTTATCTCGGCGGCAAGGTACCTGCCGTGCGAGCCGGCATCCATGAGCGCCCTGTGCACTTCGGGGGGCACCCCAAAGTACTGATAGACGCGTCCGTCGTAAAATTCGATCTCTAGCACCCTAGAGCCTTCGTCGTACCCCACAGATTTGAGGTTGCTCGACGCAACGCCGGTTCTGTCCATGCCTAGGCCCGACCCCCCGCATCCTGCCCGCCCTGAAGCAGGCCCGTCCCCACCTGTCTGGACCGCCCGGCCGCACTTTGCCCTTCCACGAGCCCCCCGCCAACCGCTAGTACATAAGTGATCAAATGCTACGATGCGGCGCAACCAAACCGGCCTTGTTGTCAAACAACCACAGCGGTATAGAGGCGGCTGCACTGCGCGAAGGGCGGGCCCCCGCTGCGCCCACCCTGTCACGAGCCGCTCCGCCGGCAGGGGGACCGGGATCGGATGCGGCCGGCGGCCCGCATGCGCGCGGGCGCCCGTCCGGCGCGAGAACGTGTCCTGCCTGCATGGCGACTAGTGCGGCCGGGCCCGCGCCCCTTTCAGCCGTGCCAGGCGCCTGGGCCGGACAGGATACGGGCCGTCCGCAAGCGGCGCGGCAGGGTCGCGCCCGCCATAAACGCGGGCATCCGGGCCATGCAGGGGAGTGGTACGCACAGCTCGCCAGCGTGCGGCGGCGCAGCGGACGGCCGGCAGGCCCCCCCCCCCGCTCCGCAACCCGCCCAGGCCTGCCGTCATCTAGGCCGCAGCCGTGCCGCATGTCCTACGGGGAGGGGCCCAGGTAAACACTCGCTGGAAAAGCCCCGCGGCGCCTCCCAAAGAGATATTTAGTCGCCGCGGGCCACTGCACTCGATGAAGGGCTGGCTTGTGCAACAGTCCGGCGCCTCCGGACACGGGTTTGGCACGGAGGTCTATGCGGAAAAAAAGGGCTGGGCCGCCGCCGGGGCCCCAAAGATCATGGCGCGGCTGCTAGCGGCAAGCACGGCCGACGACGAGACCGCCGGGGCCATAGCCAAAGAGCTGGGCTGGAGCAAAAAGAGGGTCAGGAACAGCCTCGTTACCAAGAGGCAGCCGGACGACGAGGGGCAAAGGATGGGCAAGTTCGGCGAGGTCCTCCACGCCGGGATACTCGAGGAGTTTCAGGGCATGGCGGTGGTCACGAGGCGGTACAAGTACAACCCCACCCCAAACGCCGCCGTGCACGGGGTCGACCTGATAGCGCTTGCCGCGATAGAAGGGGGCCAGGGCGAGCGCATTGTCTATGCGGAGACAAAGCTTCGCACCGTGCGGGACGGAGGGGCTCTGATAAAGGCGCGCGCGGGGCTTGCCAAGATCAACGGCAGCAGGGTCTTGCCGCCCAGCCTCGTGGCGGAAATGATACGCCTGCGCACGGGCGATCCCGACATGTTCAGGCGCCTTGTCAGCGCGGCACGGAGGCAAAAGGAGAGCCGCTACCGCATAGGGGCGGTCTTTGAAGAGTCCGCGTGGTCCGACTCGCACCTGGACGGCCTCGATCGCGCGCACGATCCCGGCGAGTTTGACATGACGGTGGACATAGTCAAGATCGGGTCGCTTCGCGGCCTCGTCATCGAATCGTACAGGACGGTGGCGTAATTGACCGGGCAGCTGACGGAATTCATGCGCGAGCAAATGTCCGCGGCGTGGTCGGACGAGGCCTTTCGCGAAAACGCGTCGCAGGCCATGTCGAGGTCGATACTCGGCGAGCTTGCGGCAGGGCGGGCGCGCGAGGCCGACGGGGCGTTCAGCGAGCCGCTGCTCCGCCGCAGCGCGGCGACCCTGTCGTACCTGGCGAGCGCGCTTTCGGCCGAGGACGAGGAGGGGTGGTGGGGGCGAGAAACGGACGGCCGGAACGGGCTGCAGGAGCAGGCGCTGCGGCTGGCCAGGCTGTGGGAGAGCCTGGCAAGGCTCGAAGGGAAGACGCCGGACGGGCACTCCCTGCTCAACGCGGCGTTCGCGTACGAGCTTGCCGGGTACCAGGCAAACGCCGCGTGCCTCGCGAGGCGCCTCGAGGACGGCCGCCCCGCCGGAGACGGCGGCCTTTGGCGGATAGCCGGCACGTTCCTGCAGCGCAGGTTCGTGCGCCTGGGCGCGGAGTGCGCCCCCCTAGTCAAAGAGCCGGACTACGACAGGGTCGGCGACCTGCCGCACGCGCTGGGCCTGGCCTCGGCCGCCTCGTCGCTCTCCGCGCTGGCCGCCTTTTTTCTGACGGGGGACAGGGGCAAGGTCGCCGTCGCATCGGCGGGGCTCGCCAGGGCGGGCAAGATGTTTGCCGCCTCGGGGCTCGACGACGAGCTCGCGCTCGTGCACGGCCTGCGCTCGCTGGCGGCCCCGATGGCGTCCAGGTCCACGTGGTCGGTCCTGGGGGATCTCGCCGGCGAGCACTTTGCATGGCGGCGGTACCTGATGCTGCTGGCAAGGGGCCCCGGCCATGGCCCCGCGGCTGGCCGCTCGGTCTCGGAGATGTGGCCGTCCCAGAGGAGCGCGGTGGAAAGGGGCCTGCTCGAGCCGGGCGCATCAAAGATCGTCAGGATGCCGACGAGCTCGGGCAAGGCTAGGATCGCCGAGATGTGCATCCTGCAGGCGCTGACGTCGACGCCCGGCGCGCCGGCAAGGTGCGTGTACATTGCCCCGTACAGGGCGCTCGTGGCGGAGGTAGCCGGCGCAATGTCCGGGCTGTTCCACGACCTGGGCTTTACCGTGTCGGGACTGGACGGCTCCTACGACGACGATCCGTCGGAGGAGGGGGCCTGCTCGTCGGCCGACATACTTGTGGTGACGCCCGAAAAGCTGGACCTCGTGCTCAGGGCCCGCCCCGGAAGCCTCGGCGACGCGGCGCTCTTTGTGCTCGACGAGGGCCACATGGTAGGCGACGAGGGCAGGGGCCTCAAGATGGAGCTGCTGCTCGCGCGCCTGCGCAGGAGGTTCGGGCGGGCGCGGTTCGTCGTCCTGTCCGCCATGATCTCGGACGACGCGATGGGCGACTTTGCCTCGTGGCTGTGCGGGAAGGCGGGAAGGGGCGCCGTCATTGCGACCGAGTGGAGGCCCACCCTCCAGCGCCACGCAATGTTCGAGTGGCTGGGCAGGGGCGAGCGATGCATGCTCACGTACGAGGACTGCCGGGACGGCCTGCGGCGCAGGGTGCAGGCCGAGGACGTGATAAGGCGCGAGACGTACGAGCACGCGGACCCAAAGACGGGCAGGGTCGCCAGGCCCAAGTTTCCGTCGCTCGAAAAGAGCGAGACGGCCGCCGAGCTTGCCCTAAAGTGCTCGCCGCTCGGCCCGGTCCTCGTCTATGCGGCCACCAAAAAGTCGGCAAAGGCGGTGGCCGGCAAGCTGCTGCACAGGCTGGGGCTCGCCGCCGCGGCCGGCAGGAGCATGCCGGAGGGCCTGCGGCCCCGCACGGGGCAGGAGTCCAGGCGATCGATCCAGGCCGCCGCGGAATGGCTCGGCCCCGACCACGACGTGACGCGCCTCCTAAAGCGCGGCATCGCGCTCTACCACGGCGATCTGCCCGACAGGCTGAGGCAGGCGGTGGAGGAGGACTCGCGGGACCGCGCCCACGCCGTGATCGTGGCGACCAGCGCGCTCGCGCAGGGGGCCAGCATGCCGATCAGGACCGTCATTGTGCACTCCTGCCGCCGGTACGACGAGGACGCCCGCAGGTCCGAGAGGATTCCCGCCGCCGAGTACTGGAACATGGTCGGCAGGGCCGGGCGGGCGGGCCACGAGACCGAGGGGACGGTCATACACATAGTCAACACGGCCGTGGACAGGCGGGACTATGACCACTACATGGGGGAGAGGGAGGGCGCGGGGGCCGTGGAAAGCAGCCTGTACAAAATGCTCGGCAACCTGGCCAAGAACAGGATCAGCCCCGGGGAGGTGGACGGCAGGATAGACGCAGAGGTGCTCGGAATGCTCGCCGAGGAGGGGGCGGGGGGAAGCTGCGAGGACATGGTAGGCGAGGTCGTGACGGGGACGCTCGCGGCTACAAAGGCGAACGGCAACGCCGACGGCCGCGGCATGGACGCGATGTGCGAAAGGTTCAGGGCCGTCGCGCGCAGGGCGTCCGGTCTCGGCAGCAGGCGCGTCGCAATCTACGGGGGCACGGGCCTCGGAAGGGAGGGCTGCGAGGCCCTGGGATCGTACGCGCGCGAGAACCGGGGCGAGGTGGAGCGCATTCTGACGTCCGGGTCGAGCGGCGATGCGGTGGACCTGGCCCTGATGGTGCTCGACGCGGCGGAGGGGGTGCCGGAGATGTCGGGCATGCTGACGTTCGAGGGGGGAGACAGGGAGGCGCTGGTCAGGGCGTGGATCGCAGGCAGCAGCGCCTCGGAGGCGTTTAGCAGGTCGGGGGGAATCGGCAGCCCCGACGGCGCGGCGCGGTTCGTCGAGAGGTCCCTCGGCCACTACGCCCCGTGGTGCATCACGGCGTTCACCCGCATCGCGGCAGGCGAGCTGGGCCTCGACCCGTCGGGGCTTCCGCCCCGGGTGCGCCACCTGGCGGGAATGGTCAGGTACGGGCTGCCGGCGCCCGAGGCGTGCTGGGCCATGCGCCTGGGCGTGGCCACAAAGGGGGCGGCGGTCGCGATGGCGGCCGACTACGGCGGGGATTGCAACTTTGGGGCGTTCGCGGAGTGGCTCGGCCGGCTCGGCCGCGAAGAGGCCGCCGAAAGGTACGGGCCGGACTCGAACGCGGCCAGCGCGGCGGCTGCCGCGTCGAGGATCAGGGCAAATCCCCTCCTGCGGGAGGGCCGCAGCCTGGACGAGGTGCTCGGGGGCGGCGCCGGCGTCGAGTGCGCCGGCGCGGCCGCCGCCGTGCTGGCCGCGGCGCGCGCGTCCGCGGGCGACCCGCTGACGCTCGAGAGGGACCGCGACGCGGCGCACGACCGGAACGCCATCCTAGTCCATGCGGACGGCAGCGTGATCGGCCGCGTCGAGCGCGACGTGGCGCAGTACCTGGCGCCCGAGATGGACTGCGGCGCGAGGATCGGCGCGAGCGTCGGCAGCGTCTCCAGGGGCGCCGGCGGCGCGGTGTCGATCAGGATGCGGCTGCGGCGGCTCGGGGACGGCGCGAGCGGGGGCGGAACGCCCCCGCCCCCGCCCCGACATCCCCTGTACAAAAGCGGCAAGATTCCCACCATGGACAGTATGATGTACCCCATGCTATTGGTATGTTCCTCCGGCGGCGCACGATCCTTCGACGACCTCGAAGCCGAAATATCCAGCTGGCTGGGCCTCTCCATTGAACAGCGGCAAAAGTGGACGGGCGGCGTCAGCCTTCCGATAACTCAAAATAAGACGCGGGAGGCTGCACGTCACCTGCACAAGGCCGGGCTACTCGACAAGGAAAAGCGCGGCAGGCTGGTCTACTGCAAAATCACACAAAAGGGCGAAGAGGCGGTTGCAGATCCGGGCATTTCAAAGCTGACCCGCACCTATCTCAAGAAGAACTACCAGCCGTACCGGAGGTGGGTAGAGAGTTGGGGCCAGCACCGCCGCCGAACTTCCGGCGGCCCTGCCGGAAAAAAAGCTCAAAGTGCCTAGATCCAGTACGTGGAAATGTGCCCCCGTGGCGGCTGGCGGCGCGGCCGGCGCCGCGGAGGGGCGGCCCGGCGCTGTAGGTATACTGACCCGAGGGTCACATTTTTGTGACTAGGGGTACTGTGCTTGCCGCCCGGACGGGCATTACGGTGAAAGAAGAATTGCCCGACCGGGCGACAGAGAAGGAGCGCGGCGAGGCGGTATATCGGCATTTGCGCAACCTGCTCGTCCTCGCAGGGCTACCCTTGTCCACGCACTTCAACGCCAAGTACGGCCTCGACGCGGTGCTCTGCATACTGATCGCCATGTGCGAGTCGTCGAACTTTGCGACGCCGGCGATCGCGTCCCTTGCAAGGCATGTGGAGGACTCGCCCCTCGCCCGCGTCCCCTCGCCCAGGCGGTTCACGGGGCTACTCTCGGCGGTCGCCAGCGAGACCATGCTGGAGCGGGCCGGCCTCATGTTTGGAAGGAGCGTCGAGATGATGGTCGAGCGCGGCATGATCCCGGCCTGGGCCACGGTCGCCGTGGACATGACGGCAAAGCCGTACTCGGGCAAAAAGAGGGACGAGATAGCCCGCGGCGGCAAGTCCAAGGGCGGCACGTCGTGGTTCGAGACGTTCGCCACGGCCGTGATCGCGTCGCGGCCGTACCTGCCGCACATCGGGATACGGCCAGTCCGCGCGGGCGACGCGGTCGACAAGTGCGTCAGGGGGCTGCTGCAGGACTGCCAGCGCTTTGGCATCTCGATCCGCCTCCTCCTGCTCGACCGCGGGTTCTACTCGGCCGCGGTGATGCAGCTGGCAACGGCCATGTGCGTCACGTTCATCATGCCGGTCCCCCTGTCGCCCCCAATCAGGCGCGCGATCGCCGAGTTCAAGGCCGGAACGCGCAAGGCGATCTCGCAGTACACGGTGAACGAGGGCACGGCCAGCGAGTACACGTACACCATGATCATCGTCAAAAAGTACGTGAAAAAGAACGGCCGGCGCGTGGCCGCCTACCTGGTGTTCGCCACCAACATGTCCACGAGGAAGGCGCGGCACGCCATCGACAAGATCCCCTCCGAGTACAAAAAGCGCTGGGCCATCGAGACGGGGTACCGCGTGGTCAACAAGGCGCGCGCCCGGACCAAGAGCAACAGCCTCTCGGCGCGCCTGTTCCTGTTCTATTTTACGCTGACGGCCCTAAACGTGTGGGCGATGGTCAACTTTGGGGCGGACACGCAGCGCACCAGGAGCGGCCTTCTCAAGAGGGCTAGGACCGAGGCGGACAGGAGGTCGGCCGCGCAGGTGCGCGGCCGCGGCCAAAAAGACAAGCTGTGGCAAAAGTACTGGCGGAACGTCGTCACCCTGGACGCCATGCTCGACCGGCTGCGCATGATCGCCGACGAAATGCTCCGCCGGACCGACAAGGGCAGGGCCGACCTCTTGGCCCAGATGTCGGCGGCGGCCGTATAGCGCGCGGCGGCCCGCCGCCGCCTCCTCCCCTCAGCAGCCGATCAAGCTTCTCGGTTGCCGCATTGCCGCCGCGCTGTCCCCCCATTTTCACCGAATTGCCCCAAAATTCGGCCGCAACTGCCGCCGCGTAACCGCCGGTGCGCGAAACGCGCGGGTTTTGCGGGGCGGAGGCGGCGTTCGGCCCGGCGAAAATTTAGCGATCTGGAAGTGTGGGCGGCGCGATCGCCGGCTCTTTATATAGTACCAGCAACCTACTGCAGGGGCGCCTACCCGTACCCGCCGGCGCGGCTGCCCCGCCGAGGCGCCTCGGCGCCGGCCCTGGCGGCGCGCCTAGGGCGCCTACTCCCGCCTACGACGGCGGCTAGCGCCGCCGCGCCCGCAGGGCGGCGCGCTAAGCGCCGCGCGGCGGTCGTGATCCTGCCCAAGGCGTATGAGACCTGAATCTGTACCAGCCCGGGGGGCGGCCGGCCGCCCCGCGGGCGCCCGGCATGTTTTTTTACGCCCGAGGCGCGCCGCCGGCATGGCGGAAAAGGTCGCCGAGCTGCGCAGGCTCCCCTCCGCCGCCGAGCGGCGGCAGGAGAAGCGGGCAGGAGGCGGCGGCGCGAGTCCCACCGCCCCCGTCCCCCTCGACTCCGAGCGCGGGCTCCCCCTGCTGCGCGTAAAGCGCCACTACCACGCCCTCGGCGACCTCGTCGTCGGCGCCGAGCTGACGGGCGCAATCGAGTCGATCATATCCGAAAACCTGGCCGCCGGCAAGATACGCTCCTACGGGCTGCGCCCGACCAGCAGGGTCCTGCTCTGCGGCCCCCCCGGCACCGGCAAGACGCTCACGGCGCAGGTGGTAGCCAGCGCCCTCGGCCGCCCGTTCGCGTACGTCGCGTTCGACTCGCTCATCTCGTCGTACCTCGGCGAGACGGCGTCGAACATGAGGCGCGTCTTCGACTACATCGAGGGGCAGAGCATGGTCGTGCTGTTCGACGAGTTCGACAGCATCGGCAAGAGGCGCGACGACCCGCACGAGCACGGCGAGCTCAAGCGCGTCGTCAACAACTTTATGCAAATGCTCGACGAGTACGACGGCGGCACCCTGATAATGGCCGCCACCAACCACCACCACGCGCTCGACGATGCCGTGTGGCGCAGGTTCGACGACATCCTCTACTTTGACCTGCCCGACCACGCGCGCCGCAGGGCCCTCTTTGAAAAATACCTGAGGGTCATGAGGCGCGACGACGACATCGACGCCGCGGCGCTTGCCAGGTCGACGAAAAACTACTCGGCTGCCGACATCATGCAGGTGTGCGTCGGCGCGCTGCGCCGGAGCATTGTCGAGGACCGGCCCTCGGTGGGCAGGGCCGACGTGATGCGGTCGCTGTCCGACCAAAAGAGGCGCAAGAGGGCCAACGGGGGCGCCGCGCCCTGACCGCGCCCCTGCCGCACCTCCCGCTCCAAAGGAGGGCGACCTTTGCCGCGCGGAGGCGGAAGGGATTCCGCCCGTACAAGCGGGCCGACAGGGACCACGAGAAATTTCACGCTACGATCGCTGCGAGCCTGAACGATCTTGCACAGCACTACGCAACACTCGCCGAGCGGTACACCCACTCCGGGTACGCCCCTGCCCAGTTGTTCAACATTGGCCTGACGCAACCTGTGAGCTACGACGCGTTCAAGGCGGACCTCAAGTCCGTCGGCATAGAGACCGTCTCGTCTGCGTTCGAAAGCCACTGGGTGGCAAAGGGCGTTGGGGGCTATAGAGACCGGCTTGCCGCCAAGGCCAGGGATCGGATAGGCAGGGAAAAGCCCACGTTTGTCGACGCGATCGAGGGAATCGGCATCGCCAAACCCGAAGAAAAAATAGACCGGCGACTCTTGGCGGATACTGCCGGAAGGGAGGCCGAGGGCGTGGATGTTGAAACTTGGCCGATGTCGGGCGGCCGACTCAAGGAGTTTGGAGACACGCTCTACAAAATCGCCAGGGACGGGGGAGGCGACGTAGACGGCATGTTCCGCACGAGCGACTACTGCGCGATCCGGGTGCGGTGCGGCGCCTCATCCCTCCTAGAAATCGCCTCCCTGCCCGAGGTGGCCCGCGTAAGCCGGCCCTTACAGATGCGGGGCGGCGCGCGCCTCGACTCCGACATCATGGAATATGGCACGATCAAGGGCCCCGATCCCGGCGCGCCCGGCATACTAGTAATCGACTCGGGCGTCGTGAAGCATCCCCTACTCGAGCCCGCAATCGCTGGGCTTGTGCCCGTCGACGACTCGGGCAGGGCGGACGCCGACATGTACGACGACCAGGGCCACGGGACGCATGTGGCCGGCGTTGCCGCGTACGGGGACGTGCAGGCATGCGCCGACAGCAAGGCGTTCGAGCCCAAGGTCCGCCTGTACTCTGCCAAGGTCCTGAAAAAGGATCGCGACGGCGATGCTGCGTTTGACGGACTAATCGACGAAAAGATAAAGCATGCGGTCGACGAAATAGCCGCGCGGGATCCGTCGTGCAGGATCGTCAACCTGTCGCTGGGCGACTCCACCAGCACGATCGCGCCCGGCATGCCGCAGCTCCGCCTGGCATCGCTCATCGACCGGCTGTCCGCATCCCACAGGAGCCTCCTGTTCGTCGTATCGGCAGGGAACATTGAGGACGACGGGGACGTCCCGTACCCGCACTATCTGCTGAGCCGCCCGCCCACGACGCGCCTGATCGACCCCGCCACCTCGGCGCACGCCATAACGGTGGGCTCCATATTCCAGAAGAGCGCTGGCCTGGGCTACGGTGACCATCCGTCACCCCTTACCCGCGTCGGCCCCGGCCTAGCGGGAATGGCAAAACCGGATCTAGTGGACTACGGGGGAGGATACATCGGCCCCGACACCGCCGACGTGCTCACGATGAACATGGAATGGGCCCGGGAGGGCCGGCTGTTCACGTTCGACTCGGGCACGAGCATGAGCGCGCCCAAGGTGGCCCACACGCTGGCCCTAATGCAGGCGGCCCGCCCCGACGCATCTCGCAACCTTCTCAAGGCCCTGCTGGTCTCGTCCGCAGAAATTCCCCCGCTGCGCCCGCCGCCCCTCGACGCCCTGTCGCCGCGGGATGGCGCAGACCAGCCTCGCCTCTCGCACGTGTACGGCCACGGCAAGCCGGACCTGGACCGCGCCACGCACTCCCGGCAGGGGCGCGTGGCATTCGTGCACGACGGAAGCGTGCGCCTTAACCACGCCGAGCTGTTCGCCGTGCGGGTGCCCGCCGCATTTACTGCGACGCGGGGGCGCAAGGCGATCGAAGTGACCCTGGCGTTCGACCCCCCCACGGACGCAAAGAGGGGAGCCTATCTCGGCGCCGCAATGAAGTGCCGCCTGTACAAGAACACGGACCCGGATGCGGTTCGCAGGTGCTACGAGGATGGCGCCAAGGTTGCGGGCCAGAGCAGGCCGATGCCGACCTCCATCAGTAGGAACGAGGTTAAGCTCATACCCGGCGCCCGGCAACGGGACGGCGAAATACACCAAAAGGCAGGGGCCACCTCCAGCAGGGACATGGGCATCGACCCGTCTCTCCCCCTCGTCCTCGTCGTAATCGCCAAAAAAAAGTGGAGCGAAGTGCGGGACTACGAGCAGGGCTACGCCGTCGCGGTGACGTTCGAGCACTCGTCGGGCATAGACATCTACAGCGGGCTAAAGGCGGCCAACAGGGCGAGGGCGAGGGGCGGCGCCCCATGACGGGCGCAGCCCCCACGGTCACCCTCCGGCAGGACTGGGACTACCAGCCCCGGCTTGGCCGCACAAAGGGGCACCACGCGAGCCGGCGCGAGGAGCAGGAGGCCGTCGTCGACTTTGTCGCGAGGCGCGACGAGGGGTCGCTGCTGGTCGTCGGGCGGCGCGGGTCGGGCAAGACGAGCCTGGTGATCGCCGCCGTGAACAAGGCGGCCCGCGGCATGCCCCGGGGCAAGACCCTGGTGCCCGTGCCGGTCAAGGCCACGTCGATGGAGGCAAACGGGCTGGCCGACAAAAAGCAGCTGCTCGTCAGCCTGATCAGGTCCCTGCGGCGTGAGGTGCCCGCCGGCCGCCGCGCCCGTTCTCTGCGCAGGGGGGTCAACAGGCTGCATGAAAACGCAACGGCCACAAAAAAATCCAGGGTGCGCTCCAACTCAAAAACACTGAGCGTGTCGCTAAACTATGGCACGATTCCGTCCTACGCGCTCGTAGTGATTCTGTCGGTGTTCGGCGGCGACTGGCTCGGGCAATACTGGTGGGTGCCGGCAGCGCTGGCAGCGGCCCCCCTGATCGTCCTGGCAGGCAGCTGGGGCGCGCGGGAGCGGCTAGTCGTGTCGTCCCGTCACGACTACGGGTTTGCCGACATCCAGCGCGAGTTTGAGCAGGTGCTCCAGGACTGCTCGGCAACGCACAAGATCGTCTTCGTCCTTGACGAATTCGACAAGGTAGAGCCGGGACAGACCGTCGCGGGCGTCATGGCTCCCATCAAAATGCTCATCAACCAGGGCGGGGCGCTCTACATACTCATCACGTCCCCCGACAAAACAGTTGACCTTGAACGCCGCCAGGACATCAACTATACGGTCTTCTCCGAGACGCTGTTTGTTAAGCGCTCCCTGTTTGACGAGATGGAAACCTTTATCGACAGCATCGTGGAAGAGCGAAGTGCGGGCCTTACGGACGACCAGTATGTGGACTTTAAATACTATCTCTGCTACAGGGCCAAGGCCGACTTTTTCGACCTGCACAGGGTTGTGTGCGACCGTAAGGCCGGGACCGACGACAGACGGCGCCCCGTCCTCGACGCGGCCCTGGACGGCAGGGAAAGGACGGCCGCCAACCTGCAGCGGGCCATCAAGTACGTGTACGAGCGGAAGGCGTACGGGTCGCTCTCGAGGCAACAGGACAACGAGGATATGCTGGAAATCATGTACGACCTGTCCGCAATGTCGGAAAACGTGCTCAACGAAACGATTACCATAAGCGGCCGGACGATCAGCGCGGGCGGCACTACAGAAAAGTACAGCCGGCACGAGGCCTCGGCAGCGCGCGACCTCTTCATGCTGCTTGCCGACGAGGGCTATGCAGGAAAGAACGGAGACGACTTTACGATAAAGGGCAAGCTCTCCACGTTCAGGGGTGGAACGCACGTCGAGGAGGAGCACGCCTTTGCTGATGCGTACGACAGGCTGCTGGATGCCATGGTCAGCATCGCCAACTGCAGGAGCGTTATGGACGGGCACGGCGAACGGTTTGACAGGGACGCGGCAGAGGAGCAGTGGGACGACCTGCAAGACGTCGTGGCGGTTGCTGCCCGCGTTTCCATGCCGGACGAGATGAGGCGGTGCAGCCTGCGGATCGGCGAGCCGGGAGGGCCGTCCGTGCCTCCCGACGAGATGAGGCAGTACATTGATCAGGCGAGGCACGCCTTGTCTGAAATACGCACCAGGTCAGTCGACCTGGTGGCGCGGGCGTTCGAGCTGTACTTGGGAATCAGTACCGTTCCCGGCGACACTCCGCCGTTCAGCCTCGCGTCTGCGGCGAACCTGAGCGATGTAGCACACTGCGCGGTAGCCAACGATCCCAGTGCGAACGGCGAGATTCGCCTTGCCATATTCGATGCACAAAAGGCGTCGACATCCGAGTCGATCAGGTCCTCCATGACGAGCATTGACGACGTCGCCAACGAGGTTGTCATACTGCTGGTTGGCGACGACAACATTCCCGAGCCCCTTAAGCAGAGCTTTTTTGTCGTCAATTCTGCAGACTCCGTCGACCAAGTCACTAACGATGTGAGAATCCGGGCAGAAAAGCACCGGTCATACGGGTTTGTCCTGAGGTCGCCCCCGACTGTGCGGGATCTCGGGCTCGTCATGGTAGCGGTGGAAAAAATCATGGCCCGGCGCCCATCAGCCGACATGCTGGATTTTGAGGAGGCGTGGCAGGAGTTGAAATCCATAGCGGCCGGGCAAGCAAGGGTGACGGAGAAATGGTTTGCCAACAGGCGCGATGGCACGGGAAGCGGTGTCCAATAATGACGATCGGGTGCAGATTTGATCATCGATACGGAAGGGACGCGGACCCGCGCCATGACGTTTCCAGTATGTCCACACTTGAGATGATCCACCAACTTCCGCATGCAAATCTTGGTATAGGGGACATGCCTAGTTGCGCCTCGGCGCATTTTCCCTCCGTCACTAGGCATATGCCCTGGGTTTTGCAACCGTACCCATGTGGCGGATGCTACTCCCCGCATCGGGGTCGCGCACGCGAACTCCGCGCCCGAAAAGGGGCTGGACGCCACGCCCCGGCGGCTAGGATGACCGTGCGTGGTCCCGCCGGCTGTGCTGGCTATGTCGACGGGAGACTCGGCAGGAGGGCGCGGACGCGCCCGGCCGCGCCGTCGTCAATTCGGCCTACAGATGCTGGGAGCCGGCAGGGCCAGAGCCTGTGCGAAGTGATACAAATGAGGAATAACCGCCTGGTGCACCCAGCGGGAGCGCACCCGGCAATAATTCACCGGGTCGCCTCGCTGCCGCTCCCGCCGCCGCATGCGGCACACATACGTCACGCTTACAAGGGGGGTGCGTAGGCTGGCCAACACCTCCGCCATCGAGTGGACCGAGGCGACATGGAACCCGACCACGGGCTGCTCAAAGGTGTCGAGCGGCTGCAGGAACTGCTACGCCGAGCGGCTCTCGAACCGGCTCAAGGCCATGGGCCAGGAAAAGTACCGGAACAACTTTGGGTACACCGAGCACGAGGGAGAGGTGGACCTCCCGCTGCGCTGGCGCAGGCCGCGGCGCATATTCGTCAACAGCATGTCCGACCTGTTCCACGAAGAGTCAGACTATGCGTTCGTCGGGAGGTGCTTTCACACAATGCTGCAGGCCAGGCACCACACGTACCAGGTCCTCACCAAGCGGCCCGCCCGCATGGCCGAGTTCTCCAGCATGTTCGAGGCCCACTACGGGTTCCCCGTGCCGCCGCACATCTGGATGGGGACGAGCGTCGAGGACAACCGCGCCGTGCCCCGCATAGCCGCGCTGCGGGGCGTGCGGTGCGCGACGAGGTTCGTCAGCTTTGAGCCGCTGCTGGAGAGAATCCGCAGGGTGTCCCTGAGGGGGATCGACTGGGCCATCATAGGCGGCGAGAGCGGCCCGCGCTACCGGCCGGTGGATCCAGAGTGGGTCGACAGCCTGATAGGCCAGTGCAGGAGGGCGGGCGTCGAGGTCTTTTTCAAGCAGTGGGGCGGCCGTACTCCGAAGGCGAACGGGCGGCTGGTGCACGGGAGAGCGATCGGTGGGTACCCATCCACGCGGCCGGCGGGCCCACGGGAGGAGGCAGTGCTGCGGACCGCAGCTACCGGCAGGGGCCCGCCCGGCCTTGGCACCCCATCCTCGTGACGACCGGCCGCCCTCCCTGCCTACGCCGCAAACGAGATCTTGCAGCCGTCCGGGTGCGTGCCCGCGCGCCTCCTGTTTGTCACGTCCACGATCGTGGGCGGCTCCGCCCCCTCCATCTCCTTCAGTATGGATTTCTTGAAAAGGTACGGCGTCTCGGCAAGGACGTACTCCTTGATCAGGCCGATCGGCACGCTCCTTGCGCCCCGAAACTTTTCATAAACGAGCGCTGCCGCCATGGGAATCCAGACCGAATCGTCCTTGTAGTCGACTAGCACCTGCTGACGCGCGTCGGTCCTGTCCGAAAACTCGCATCCCCCCGTCTGCGAGGCTTTTCGCATTGCCCTCTTTACGGCCTCGAGCCCCTTTATGTGCTTTGTCGCGTAGACCAAGTGGTAGATCGTCCTGCCGTGGGGGTCGATCATTCGAAAGGTCCTCACGTACTTTGCCCCCGCATTCTCCAGCTGCTTCTTGTACAGGTCGACGTACGCATCGTCCGCCCCGGCGCCCGAATCTGCAATGTTTTTCCACTCCCCTGTCCCGTAGAGGCCGTCGAGGGCGCTTTTGCGCCTGTCGTCATGAAACCTCCTGATAAATCCCTCCATGAACGTGACCATCACCTCGCAGCGCGCATAGCCGAGTATGCGCCTGACCGTCTTCATGGGGATCCCCGTAAACCCGAACGGGTCCAGGAACGCAAATGTGGGGGCCAGGCCGTAGCCCGTTGACTCTATGCTGTCAAGCATCTTCTCGACCGACCCCTCGAACTGCCCGTTTACCGTGAAATAGCGAGTGCTGTCCCCTTTTTTGTTCCCGATGTCGGGAAACCGGCCGCGGAGCACCTCCTCCAGCTTGGACAGCCTCCGCCGGTCGCTTTCCACGAACCAGAAGACGATCTCGTTGAAGCTGGAGCGGAGGTGGTGGTCTTGCGCCGTCTTCAGCGCCACGACGGGCGATCCGTCCTCCCCGCCCTCATAGACGCCCGGCCCGGCGAACCCGTCTATGTAGACGACCCTGTTGTGCGACGTTCCGAGTATGGGGAACCACGCGGCGAGGTACTCCCTGAGAATCGTATGCTTTGCCTTCGTATGCGGCGAGGATTCCCACACCGTATCGTTGCCGGACACAGGGGTGCGCCCGCCGTCGCGTATAATTACGTTTCCGGTCGCCCGCGGCGGCCCGGATGCGGGCTGGTCCGTACTACCGCGCGCCGCGCGGATGCGCCTGGAGGGCACCGACAGGCAGACATTGAAAGGGGGAGACAGGCAGCGAACCGGCCCGCTCGGGCGATCCGTGCGCCTGCGCCGCCCCTGCGCAGCGCAGGTCGCCGCCCGGCATGCCGCCCTGCAGGCCGCGCTATGCACTAAAGGCTCAAATTCCGGCGGGCGTTCCCTCGCCTGTGGCCGGCTCTAAGACGTACCTTGGCCGCCGAACCGGGCTCTTGAGGGCGCGCTATCCGCGCGACAACGCAAAGCTAAAGATCGTTGCCTACCTGTCCGGGCGGGCCGAGGGGGCCACCAGAAACGAAGTGTCCCAAAAGTCGGACATACGGAAGCGCGGCGACGGGGAGCTCAAGGCGATCCTGGAGGAGATGATCCAGGCGGGCTGGGTCACAAGCAGGAGAACGTCGGTGGGCGGGGGCATGACAGTGTACGCGCTTGCCGACGACGGGAGAGCGGCGCTTGAGCATGCGCGCGGTCTGCGGGCGCAAGGGCACCCGCTGTCGTCGCTCGACGTGTTCGGCGGCCTTTGACCGGTTACACGGCTAGCCGACCGAGCACGTCGTCCTTGTGGGCGCTCAGCGGCGGGCGGTCCAGCTCGGACACGAGACCCGCATCCAGCGAGACGGCCACGAGCAGCGAGTCGGACGCCTCCCGATCCCTTCCCATGCCCGCAAGGGCCTCGGCCTGGCCCAGCCAGGTACTGCCGTCGGGCGGGTCTATGGCAGCGGCCCTCTTGAAGGACTTGAGCGCTTCGTGGTTCGTGCCCATGCATAGGTGCGCGCCGCCCCTTGCCTGCCACGCGTGGGCGTTGTGGGGATCGAGCCTTGTGGCCTCCTCGGCGTCCGCAAGCGCGTCGTCGTGCCTGCCGAGGGCTCGGAGGTGATCCGACCGGTAGGCGCGCGCCTCGGCGTCCGCAGGATCGTTCTCGATTATGGCGTAGGCCAGCCCGTAGGCGTCGCGGTGCCTGCCGGCCCGGGTGAGTATCTCGAGGATCGGATATGGATGCTCCATGTCCGGCCCCGCGCATGACATGGCCCGTTCAGCCAGCGCAGCGGCCTCGGCCACGGCGTCCTTGGCGCCGCCATCCTCGCGCCGGGACCGGCTCACCTCTAAAAGGCAGTACGCCTTGCCGATCATCGCATCCATGTCCCGCGGATCGACTTTTATCGCGCCGGCATAGCACTCGACGGCCGCCTCGTACTGGCCCAGTTCGGCATGCGCCTCGGCCTTGCCCACCAGCGCGCCGAACGATAGGCCGGCGATCTCTAAGGCTCGCTCGTACGCGGCAACCGCCTCGTGGAACCGCTCAAGCTCCAGTAGCACGTCGCCCCTGTCGGCCCACGCGCCCGCGTCGTCGGGGCTCTCTTCCGTGATCCTTGTCGCCGCCACGAGCGCGCCGTGCACCTGGCCGTCCTCAAGCAGCTCTTGGACGATGCCGCTCATGAATTGGCCGGACACGTCCTCGTTCATGGCGGTTCGGCCCGAAAGGCGCGCGCTGCCTAATAAGACCCGCTCCACCCTACGCCACGGGCTTGTGGGCTGCGCCTGCACCGTCCTAGGTTGTAGCTAGGAGGGCGGCGTGTTTGACATGCACAGCCTGCGTCACGACGGTCGGGCCAGGGCTTTTTCGCTCCGGTTACCTGATGGTGGGGCATAATGTTTTTCATGATTTTGCCGGAGTTTTGCATTGTTTGACAGATTGAATTACGGATTTTATCTGAGTTTCGCATTGTTTGACAAATTGAATTACGGAAAAGCTGTGCATTTTGGCAATATGCGTAACGAAGTACGACAGAATTGACTGTTAATTCTAACCTTTCCGTCGCAAACTTGAATTTGTCGATGCGTCAAGAGGTTTGTCGAATTGAAGCTGTGCTGCTTGCCGGCTTGCATCAGGAACCGACTAGGTATTTGACTTGTAGTGGATTATCTTTCTCTGTCGCGAAGCCGTAGAAGATGGCCAGCTGGTACGTGAATACGCATCCCAGTACGCGCTGGTTGACGGCCTTCTTGCCGCGCACGGGCACCGAATCGAGGCCGAACGTGCTCTTGAGGCGTCCCTGCTCGGGCTCTACCGTCGTCGACCGCTGCACGTACACCTCGGCGCCGCCGCCCTTCAGGTACCACTCGTCGCTCTCGGCCATCGCCTGCCTGGCCGCCTCTGCCCGGGTCAACGGGCCGGACTTTTTGCCGCCCCTTCTAATCCCGCCCGCCACCTTTCTTGTCCACGTGAGCAGGCGCCCGCCCTTTCCACCGTTTGCTTTTGAGGTGAGCTCCTTGACCTTCAGGAAGAGCTTTGAGTCGTGGTACGCATGGTCACCGAGAATCACTTGGATCACTTGTAGCGGAAGGTCTGGCAGCATATTCATCGCGACCTTGTTGTCGGCCGCGTTGGCCGGAGTCGTGGTGGCGGCAAGCGGCACGGGCACGCGGCCCGTGCTGGTAACTTGGTGGCATTTGTACCCGTACGTGTAGTTTCCACGCTTTCTCGTCCATTCTGCCTCGGTGTCTATTCCCGGGCGCGGCTTTTTGCCGGCTTTCTTGTCCTTTTTGTGGTGGACGAGGTAGCGCCACGCGTTCATGATCGTGCTGTCGATGGCGACCACCACCGCGTCAATGAACTTGTACGCTATAAAATGCCGGCCCATGTCTGATATGATCTTCTCGAGCGGCAGGGTCGCAAACCTGCGGTCGAATGTCCGCCTGTCGGGAATTTTTTTCAGCCCGCATGCCTTTACGATCTTTCTATTGTATTCCAAATCCTGTGTGAGGAACCAATAGAGCGACCTCACGCTGCCGCGCTTGGTCCACAACATCACCACAAGGCAAGACAGGATCGTCCTCGTACTGAAAACGTACGGCCGGCCCCTCTTTGACGCCTGATTTTCACCGCCGAGCGTGAGGATCCTGATCAGAAAGAGGATTCCCAGCAACACCGACCCATCTGGCATCTTTTCAAAGTCCTTGTGCCTTGCCATGTCACGTCAGCGCCCAACCGGTACCTTATCAGTTTTTCTGTCAAAACTATTAGACCCACTAGTCCAATTGTGCTCACACGCGACGTATTATAGGTTACGTCGAGTTTCGAAAACTCGAATTCCCCAACCGAGTTTCGAAAACTCGAATTCGGGCACCCCAATTTCGTAATTGTTTGCCCCGACTGCACAAATTGAGGCTCTAGAATTATGCCCCACCTTCGGTTACCTGGCAGGCCCGCCGCCGCCGCCGCCAGCGCCACGGGCTGCGCCCCTCCGGCGCGGGTGCTGGCACGGGCGCCACTAGGGCAGGGGCGGCATGGCAAGCGGCGCCGGCGCTGCGAGCATCCGCCGCCGCCTACGGCGAAAGATGCCGCAAACGCCCACGACAAGAGGACAAATGATCCATAGGCCTTATAATAAAGCCACTTGATTTGCCTGCTGTGAAGCACACGGCGGACGGCATAGCGCACGACCAGTACCACTGCAAGTGCCACAAGATACCCCCGTACAAAATTCGCCGGTTTGAAGGAATGCTGGACGGCTTGGGCTTTGGGCGGCAGGTGCTAGAGGATGACCACGGCCAGGCCTATGGGAGGCGGCTGCGCTTGTCGGAGCATGAGCAGTTGCACATCAAGGTCATGCCAGACGGCTGGATAGAGGCGGAAATCGAGCCTCCGCCCGAGTACCCCTTCGCGCACTGGAACCAGGATCATAGCTACTCGGCGCACGGCGCGGTTCTCGACGTTCTCAGAGAGTGCGGAATCCCGTTTCGGACGGTGCCGGACGTGCCTGCCACGTGCCTAGACCCCGTCGTCGTCAAGCCTGTCAAGCCCACCAGCATAACGGCGCTTGCCGTCGCGGCCGCTGTAGGCATAGCGGGATTTTTTGCAGCGCTGCTCGTCAACAAGATCCGATCGTAACATGGCCGACAGGCCGTTCTTGGGCCGCTTGCGGTCTCTGCCCGGAGTATCCCTTGGCGTCTGGGCCTCTTTTTGTTTGCCTTGTAGGATTAACACAGAATTTGACGCCTAGTAACATAGCATCCACCAACCAATTCTCGCGTCTTGACTCCTAGGGTCGTGAACTAGAGGGATACTGGGATGCCCAGCGGTCGGGTTTCTGGTCAAGTTCGACGCTTAGACGTTCGACGCGGGCGGATCCGGAGCGGAATGACGCCCAGCCGGCCGGCCCAGTTCGCTACAGGTCGGCCCCGGATTGGCGCCGGCGCCGCAGCATACCCCCGGTCTTCAAGCGGCAGCCGCCTCCGCCCCCGTCGCACTGGCTCCCGGCAAGCGGGCCATCCCGCGCCTCCTCTCTTGTTGCGGGGCGCTACGAGCATGCCGAACGCCGGCTTGCCGGCAAGCCCGATCGTATGTCGTGCGCGTTACGGCGCGCTGGACAGGCGGCGGGAGGCATGGGCGCCGGCGCCGGCGTTGCTACATCTCTGCTTTTAGCCAACCGCTACAGGCGTCAGAGCTGGTGGCAGGACGTGCGTATTTAGGTCGATTTGAGCGTCAACCGGGCTTGGAGGGTTGACGTAGTGGGGTGGATCGGTCGATGGCCAGCTGCGGGATTACGCCGTCCCGCTGGCGCCCGGTAGTCCATCTGCCGGGGGTCAGGCAACGGCTACCGGGTTCCGCTGCCCCCCTGCCGGCGGCGGGCCCAGGCCGTCCGGCGCCACGGCGAGCGACGCGGGCGGTAGTGGGACGAGCCTGCGCACCCTGCAGGCTCCTGCATGCCTTCTCGGCGGCATCCGCCGCCTCGAGCGCGTCGGCTACTGCAAAGCGCCGCAGTCGCGGCATGGGCGCACCTCCGCGCGCCGCGCCACTTGGGTGCCTTCTAGCCTTCTGCAAGGTTTGCTTTGCCGGCCTTTCGGCCTTTGCCGGCCTTTCGGCCTTTGCCGGCCTTTCGGCCTTTGCCGGCCTTTCGGCCTTTGCCGGCCTTTCGGCCTTTGCCGGCCTTTCGGCCTTTGCCGGCCTTTCGGCCTTTGCCGGCCTTTCGGCCTTTGCCGGCCTTTCGGCCTTTGCCGGCCTTTCGGCCTTTGCCGGGGGTTTCGCCCCTTCGCCGGCCCCCGCCTTTTGCCTGGCCGGCGCCTTTGCCGGCCTTTCGGCCTTTGCCGGGGGTTTCGCCCCTTCGCCGGCCCCCGCCTTTTGCCTGGCCGGCGCCTTTGCCGGCCTTTCGGCCTTTGCCGGCCTTTTCGATCCCGGCAACACTGCGGCCTTTGCCTTTGCATCCGCCTCGGCGGCCCTTGCCTTTGCATCCGCCTCCGCGGCCTTTGCCCTTGCCTCGGCCGCCGCCTCCGCGGCCTTTGCCCTTGCCTCGGCCGCCTCCGCGGCGGCCCTCGCGGCCGCGGAGGCGGCCGCGGCCCTTGCGGCCGTGCCGCCCGCGGCCGCCCGCGGCAGCGGCCGCGGAGGCGCCGCGGCGATGGACGGGTCGGCTGCGGCGGCCGCGGCGGCCGCGGCGGGAGCGCGCATCCTCCTCCGGGATCCCTCGGCGCGCACCCGTGCGTACTCGGGCGGGGGCAGCGCCCCGAACTCTTCGCGTATGTCGTCGGCGTAGCTGCGCCCCTGCACCATGTCCGTGCCGGCGACCGTGGCAATGTCCGAGAATATTGTCCGGCCCTCGGCCGTGACGGTCCTGCCCCCGCTGTTGCGCCAGCCGATCAGCCACTTGATGAACCGCTCGACGCCCGTCGAGTCGGCCGACATGCCGGGGTACAGCATGAACACGGACACGTGGCCCTTGGCCCCCGCCAGGTACGTGTGCATCTCGGGGATGCCCGCCTCCTTGTACGCCTCGGCGATGGCGGCGACCTCGTCCTCGAGGCGCTGCGCCTTTTCCTTGATGAGGGGGTCCTGGAACGCGCCGCTGTGTCCCGCGGCCTCGTTCTTTGCGAGCCTGAACGCGGCGACGAGGCGCAGGTGCAGCGCATCGGCCTTGGCCCTCTTTTTCGGGTCCCCTGCCGCCCTCCTGACCGCGAGCTTTGCGTACCGCGCCATGTGGACCGGGTCGTCCTGGTTGACGTCGCAGATGCGGTCGTACAGGGGGAGAGCCTGTCGTGGGTCGTGGGCCCGCGGACGCGGTCCGGAAAGTACTCCTCAAAGACGGCGCCGGCCCGGCTCGGGTCCGCGTGGACGCGGGCCGCGTCCCTGGACAGGACGACCCAGAGGTACCCCCGCTTGGCCTCCCGCCGCCTCCGGTTCCTGCCCCTCCCGGGCGGGCTGCCGTCGTCCTCGGGCTCCTTCTCGACGAACGTCGTCATGCCCGTCTCGTCGGCCTCGGCGGGCGGCGCCTTCATCTCCTCCCTGTCGCGTATGTCCTGCGCGCGGTGCGCCATGCCGCGCCCGATCACGTTGATCATGTTGTGCACGGCGGAAGTCCCCATTCGGATCCCGAGCCCGTCGCGCAAAAAGTCGCGTATCTCGCCGGTCGTGCCGTTGCAGTTGGTGTGCACTGCGCCGACCATTGCGAGGAGGTTTGCGCCGGCGACCGTGCCGTCGACTGCGCCGTCCCGCGGGGCCTTTAGGCGCGCGCCGCACCCGCCGCACTCTAGGTCGTGCAGGATGATCTACCTCTCGTCCTTGACGACCCTGACGTCCACGCACTGCGTTGTGGTGGTCCTTTCGCGCAGGTCCGTCCCCCGGCAGTGCGGGCACCGCGTCGCCTCGCAGTACCGGTGCTCCACGGGCGCATCGGGGTCGATCTTTGACGTGGTCCCCTCGTGGCCCTCCTCGCGCCCCGGGCGCCGCCCCGTCGACGCGGCGCGCCGCTCGTCGACGATCTCCTTCTGCATCTGCCGCATCGTCAGCGACCCCTTTGACGTCGGGACGTGGGCCCCGTCGTGGTACGCCTCGCTGGCCTTTAGCCTCTTGACCTCGATCCCCGCCTTTTTGAGCAGCTCCTTGTACGCGGCAATCTCGGCGTCCTTGCGCTTGATCTCGGCGTCCTTGCGCTTGATCTCGGCGTCCTTGCGCTTGGCGTCGACGTCGCTTTGCACCTTCTCTGCAGCCGTGCGCTCGGCGTCCTCCTCCATCCTGCGTATCGTCGCCCTGAGGTCGTCGATAATGGCGTACGCCTCGGCCGGCCCCTCCTGAGCGCCGTCTCGTCCGTCACGTACCTTGCCTGCATCTCGGGTGCGCGCGCGGATACGTATAAGGGTGTTTTCATGCTTATAAGGGGATTTTGCGCCCCTCCTGCCGTGCCGCACTGGGCCCCGACTGCACCGAGTTTACCGTCAGCGTGAACATTTGCGGGAACAGGGGATACCAGAGCACCGTGCCGATGCCGATCGTCGAAAGGCTCGGCCGGCCGACCCACATCACCTTCAGGGTGCGCGGGGACGAGATCGTCGTCACTAGGGGGCCGGAGGACTTGCCGGTCCGCAGGCGCCGCAGGCGCACGGCAGGAGGCAGCGGCGGCAGCGCGCGACGGCCGTAGGCGCCGCTGGCAACAGGGGCATGGCCGCCGTGCCGCCTAGCATGCGATCGGCCGACCTAAATACGCACAGCAGGACCAACTCACCACATATATTCGGCCCCGTTTGCCCGCCCCCACATGGAAAGGACAAGCGAGCTCTCCAAGTGGGCCCACGTCAAACAGGATCGCTTCAAGAAGGACTACGGCTGGCCGCTACGCAGCATAGTGCGCATCCCGGCGCACAACGCCGTGAAAAGGCCGGGCGCGCCGCGGGCCGCAGTCGTGCCGATCCGCCAGTTCTGCGAGGTCAAAAAGCCGGGCGCCGGGACGCACGCCGCATCATTCCCCCACATTGGCGATGTCTCGTTCGACACGCTGCCCGGCGACAAGCTCGCCGAGTGCGTCACCCACACACCTGCAAGGGGCAAGGCAACAATGCGGCGCTTTCTGAACATGACCTTTGACCGCACTCCGCCCCGACAGCATGGCGATCTGGACGACAAGATACGCGACGTATGCCTGCAGGGGGCACTAGACGACGAGGCCGCCGTGCTGCTTGACTACGTGTATGACGACGACCGCCCCGAGGGGAAGGGCGGCGGCATCAAGAAAAACTGGGTCAACGGCAACACTGGCAGCGATCTAGACGATGATTCGTTCGTAGCCGGCAACGGGGAGGCCAGCCTTACGTGCAGGGGGCTGTTTGCCGCCAGGAAAAAGATACGCGATCGCAATTTTGGCGCTGATCATGCCGTCTGCTACACCACGGCAATGGCGCTGACGGACCTGAAACACGATCAGGACTTTGCAAGAAAGGGTGGCCTCGCCCTGGGAGACGGAGCCGCCTCCGCCGGCGACACGGCCGTCATAGACGGCATGCTCCTGGTAGCGACCCCGGTGCTTGCGGCACCCGCCGGCGGCACGCGCGATGCGGGGGCGCGCAGCGTCATGTTTGTGCCGGAGGTCTCGTTTGGGCTGATCAGCGACGACGCGGTCACGGTTAGTTGCGCCCCGTATGGGGAAAACGGCTACCGCCTTGCAGCGCACCACCTAGTCGGCGGCGCCGTAATAGCCGCAGATTCTACATGCAGGATATCGCATGCATGATTGGGACAACCGCCCGCGGCCCCCTTTTCCGGTGCCCGGCGAGGCCGCCCCCCGATCCGCGGTGTTGGTGAACACCACGCCCCGCATGGCGGGCGCGCGGCGCGCGCCGTAGCCACCTAGTTGCACGCAAGCCTATTGCGAACTCGAAAAATATCTTTATGTTGAGGCGTGCAGGCGACAAACACCGGCTTTGGGCGCATCGGCCCCTGCGCGGCAGAATGCAAAACCGGCAAAGCCGCGGCGTGCAGGGGGCGTCAGCCTCGACGGGGCGCCGGCGCGCGGTGGTGGTGGAGCAGGGCTTGCTCCTCCTACACACCGCCGCCGTAGCAGCGGCGCGGAGGGGATGGGGATGATGCGCAGGCGCGCCGCCGCCGCGCGGGCATCCGCGCCGCGGCCCTGTCCCTAGGGCGCATCAGTAATGTCGGGGGGCGGCTTGGCGTAGAGGTAGTCCGCCAGGGCAAAGTTGAACCGAGCCGTCCCCATGAACTTTGAGGCGGCCCGGCGCAGGTCCTCGAACGTGGCGTGGTGCTCGCCGACGACCACCGCCCTCTTGAGCCGGTTCCAGCACTGCTCGACTACGTTGAGGTACGGGCAGCCCACGGGAAAGCGCACCATCTGGATGTCCCTGTCGGGGCGCGCCCTCCTGTTCTTTTTGATGAACTCCCTGACCACGTAAGAGTAGTGCGCCGAGTACTGGTCGGCAATGACGGCCACCTTGCCGAACTTGGCGGTGAGCCGCTTGAGAAACTCGATGAACGTGTACGAGTTGGCCCTTGCAAAGAAGCACGTCAGGTGCCGCCCGTCCTCCGCGTAGCCGCAGTGCGGGGCCGCCCTCTTGTGGGAGCCGGTGTGCGCCTGCGGCACGCGCTTGCCCACGAGCGACCAGTGCTTTCTTCCCCTGATCGTGTTGTACACAAGGAACGCCTCGTCGACGGCCACCACGGTGTACCCCCTTTCCCTGAGCTTGTCTATCCTCTTGCGGACCCTGCGCTGCCAGCGCAGGACGCTCCGCCGCGAGGCGCGGTTGACATGGGTCATCGTGGGGGTCTTTGGCGAGAGGCGGAGGGCGGCCAGCAGCGCGTACAGGTGGCTCTTGGAGTACCTCACGCCCGTCGCCTTTTCGATCTCGTCGCCGAACTCCTTGGGCGTGAGCGAGTGCGGCGGCGCGGTCACCAGCGCGGGGCACCCCTTTACGTGCGGCGGGCCGAGCGGCGGCATATCCAGGGGCTCGCAGCATGCGCACCTGCACGGCTTGCCCGGCTCGCACTTGCAGTTGCGCCTCTTTCGCCCGCTGGGCATCGTGCAGGCCCCCCTGCACTTGCACCGCGCCGGCCGCTGCTGCTGCCGGGGCTCCGGCACCACGCCCGTCCCGCCCGGGCGCTGCCGCCAGCCGCGCCGGCCCGGCCTCGGAATGCCGTCGCGCCCGACGTACCACTCGCCGGCGGGCGCCAGGCCCGCGGCGATCAGGCAGGCGAGGCACTCGGCGCTCACAGGGGCCCCCGCGCCCCCCGCCTTTTCGCCGCCCTTGCCGGCCCCCGCGCCCCCCGCCTTTTCGCCGCCCTTGCCGGCCCCCGCGCCCGCGCCCCCCGCCTCCTTCGCTTCCTTGGCCTTCTTGGCCTCCTCGATGTTCCTGGCCGCCTCCGCCTGCGCATTGCGCGCAAGGAGCATGTCCCTTGTCTCCTCAAGCGTCGCCATGCCGACCTTTGGCGGCCGGCCGAGGTTCTCTGTGGGGCGCCGGAGCGCGTCGACGCCGCCCTTTTTGTAGGCGGCCCACCAGGCGTACAGGGTGCGCACGGAGACGTGCTACATCCATGCAATGCGCCTCATTCCTAAGCGCCTGTACTTGGGCCGCGATCGATCTGCGGCGATGGCCTTTATGGCCCGCAGCTTGACGCCGAGCACGTCATGGCCCGTCTCGACCAGGGCGGCCAAGAGCTCGGCGTCGGGCTAGAACTCCTCGATGTACGTGTCGATGATGACACTGTCCGCGGAGCTGCCGGCCTTGATAGGCGATGCCAATGCCCCTAGTCGCACCCTGTAGATATGACCCCCCTAGTGGACAAAAGCTGACCTGCGGGCTCAAGTAAGCTGAGTCGCTATCCCGCACTCGCAATCAGCCCCGCCTCCGCCTCCCCCCTCCCCGCCTCCGCCTCCCCGTCCCTCGCCATCATCTTGTGCACGCACTCGTCCATCTCGCCGTAGTCGCGAAGGGCGTCCATGTCCTGGCGTATGATGCTGGCCGGCCAGGCCAGCGCGTCGTTGGCCGCGTCGACGATCGCCGCCGCGGTCGCCCTGGCCATGGGGATCCCGAGAAGGTTCCCGCCGACCTTTGCGAGCATGCCAAGGCTGCAGTAGGTGCCGCACCGGATGTTCCAGACGAGCGCCGCCGTCCGCGGGCCCGCCCACGTCTTCCCCAGCGTCCCGTCGCGCGGCGCGTCGACCCGCGCCCCGCAGTCGTTGCATGCCATGTCGTGCATTGCAAGGCTCCTGCGCGACGCGATTATCCCTTCGATGTCGACGACCTGCTTGGCGAACGCGTGCATCTCCGACAGGCTGCGGCCGTGGCACCTGCCGCACCCGGACGGGCGGCGGTGCTCGCCGGGCCTGTTCGTCTCCAGCTTGCGCGCCGCGCCGGGGCGGCCCACGGCCGGCCCGGCGGCCGCCGGTCGGGCCGCCGCGCGCGCAGCGCCCCGATCGCCTTTTTCCGGCGGTACTCGGCGGTCCGCGTTCCGGTGCGCGGCGGGGAGTGGGGGCTGTTGTGGCACGAGTCGCTCGCGGCCGGCCTCTTGTTGTCGCCGGCCAGGGCGGCATTGTCGGCCTCCAGCCTCTTGACTCTCGTCGCGCTCGCCGATCTCGGCGGCGTGGACGGCCTCCCGCCCTTTGATCTCGGCGGCGTGCCCCGCCTGATCCTCCTCCAGCCTGGCCCCCAGCTCCTCGATCCTGCCGTTCGCCGCGGCCAGCCGCTCGTCCTTTTCGCCCAGCTCTTTGCGCAGGCTCTGGTTCTCGGCGACAGCCCCTGCGAACTTTTCGCGCATGATGACCAGGTCCGACCTTGCCAAGACGGCGCGGCGCCAAGGGCCCCCATACGGCCTTTGAGGCCCGTGCGGCGGCGCAGCGGCCGGCCGGCAGGCCCCGCTGCCCCGCCGCAGCCCGCCCAGGCCTGCCGTCGCCCAGGCCGCAGCCGCCGTGCCGCGCGTCCCAGGGGTGCGGCAGGCAGGTCCCGCCGGGGCCCGCCAATGCGTGGCTTGCCTGGATCCGCCGCCCCCGTGACGCCCGCCCCTGCGCGGGGGGCACCTAAACACTCACCGCGGGCGCGACGGGCGGGCGTGCGCGGGCGCCTCGCCGCCGGGCAGGCCGTCGGGCATGTCCCTGCAGCCGTCGACGGCGCCCGGCGCGCCGCCGTCCCCGCCCTCCGCGATCCCCTCGGCGACCCTGAGGCCCGCCGGGGTGATCAGGGCGCCTACTCGGTCGAAGCGCGGCGCGCCGGTCTCTTCGAGGCGCCGCGCCGCCCCGCCGGCGATCCCGCTGTGCGGGCCGCGGCCGCCGGCGCCGCACCCGCGCCGCCCCGCCGTGCCGTGCCGTCGGACATGCCGGATAGCAAAAGCGTCATCTTTTGCAGCCCTGCCCGGCCCGTGATCGGCGCGCCGCCGTCGGGGGCCGCCGGCAGGACGGCGGGCCGCTGCGGCGGGCCGGTTGTCCCGAGTATCATCCGATGCAGACCCATGCGCCGCGGAGCCGTGCCCTCCCATATGTGCGCAGGGCCTGAAAGGGCGGGGCGCCTGCGCCGGGCCGCCCCCTACGCGCCGCGCCCCTCGACCAGGGCGAGCATGCGGCGGTGGAACTCGGGCTCGTCGAACCGCCTTGCGTGATCCCGCAGGCGCGGCAGGTACGAGTCGTACTCGCCGTCGGCCGCGGCGCGCACCTTGCGCGCCGCCTCCTCCTCGGTGCCGTACCGGAGCTCGGCGAACGGCACGGTCTCTGGGTGCGCCGAGTCGTCCGGCACTATCGGGACGCATCCGGCCGCGATGCCCTCGACCACGGATATCCCAAAGTCCTCGGGGCCGGCGTGCAGGTACACCTTTGAGGAGGACAGCAGCCCGGCCAGCCGGCCGCGCGGCGCGTTGCGGTGCAGCGTCACGTCGGCGCCCGACCTCGATGCGCCCTCCCCGACCGAGTCGGCCAGCGCCTCGTGGTCCCCGTTCAGGACGCCGCCGGCTATGTCGAGCGGGACGCCGGCCTTTTGCGCTATGCGGACGGACGCATCGTGCCTCTTGCCCGGGGCGAACCTGCCGACCGTGACGGCCCGCCTCCCCCTTGCCGCGCCGGCAAGGCCGGCAAGGCCGGCCACGTCGACGGGCGGGTACACGGCCGGATGGGCCGCGCGGCCGACCACCGCCTCGACGCGCCCGCGGGTAAACTCCGAGTTCGGCACCAGCGTGACCCTTGGGTCCCGCAGGCCCCGCGCGCGCCGGGCCACGAGGCGGGCGCGGGCGCGCGCCCCGAGGCCGCGGCGGGGCCGGCCGGCCGCGGGGGGCGCGGCGGGGGCCGCCGCGCTGCCGGGCGCGAGCTGCGAGTGGAAGTAGAACAGGACCCTCTCGGCGCCGTTCTCCTCCATGAACAGCGACCAGTCGGACACGACGATGACGTCGCAGGCGTCCCGCGCCGCCTCGAACAGCGGCCTGTGGTCGGTGTGCAGCAGGGTGTACCTGCCCAGGAGCGGCGGCGCGACCCTGCGGGGGGCTGGAGGCACCGCGACGCGGACCCCCGCCGGCACCTCGGCCGGCGGCTGCAGCGTGTACAGGGTCGTGTCGTGCCCCGTCCCCCCGAGCATGCGCAGCAGCGAGAGCGTGACGCGCTCGGCCCCGCCGGCGCTGAAGAAGCGGCGCGCTATGACGCCGACCCGCAGGCGCGCCGCCCCCGCGCGCCCGCCCCCGCGCGCCCGCCCCGCCTCCGGCTCCGCCCGCCGATCCCCCACGCCCCCGGGAGAGGGGCGCGGCGTTATAACTCGTGGCGCGGGCCGCCTGCCGCGATGCGCATTAGGGCCCCCGCGGCGCCCGCGGCCGGCCGGCCGGCGGCGGGGGCGGGGGTGGGGGCGGGGGTGGCAACGGGGACGGGCCGGCGCAGACCCGGATGCGCGCGCGGCCGGCCGGCCGGCGGTGGCCGCAGGGGCCGCCCGCGCGCGCCCTTATCCCCCCCCCCCCGTCCCGCGCGGAGCCCGGCGCCGCCCGCGCGCCGCAATACCCTTAACCGCGCGCGGCGGGCGGCGATCAAAATGAGGATACTGCACATGGGCGACGCGTCGGGGGTGGCGCACATACTGGCAAAGTACCAAAACCGAGTGCCCGGATGCGAGGCGGACGTGATACTGAGGGCCATGTGCGCGCCGCACGGCATCAACGCCCACTACGGCGCCGAGGAGTGGCATCGACTCCCGATGCGCGGATCCCCGCTGTGGCGGAGGGGCAGTACCGCGTCGTACACGGTGGCGGCGCGGTTCATCGACATCGTCAGCAGGGCGGCCAAAAAATACGACGTGATCCACATCCACACAAGCGCCGAGATTGCCGCGCCCATGCGGGCAAGGCACCCCGGCAAGAGGATCATACTGCACCACCACGGCGACAACCTCAGGCACATGGATCCCGCGCGCAGGAAGGCGTACGAGAGGCATGCCGACAAGGTCCTGGTCAGCACGCCGGACCTGCGCGAGTACGGCGGCCACGAGTGGCTGCCCAACCCCGTGGACACGGACCTGTTCTCGCCGCGGGCGCCTGCTCGCAACGGCAGGGCCGTCTATTTCCTCATACGAAGCGAGCCGCGCGACACAAAGCTGCGGCTGCTTGAGCAGGGCAGCGTCCGGCTCGACTACGACCTGCGGGACGTCAACGAGCGCCCCGTGCCGTACGCGGACATGCCCGGGCTCCTCTCGAAGTACGAGTACTACATTGACATAAAGTGGCTGCCGATCGGAAGGGTCATGGCCGCGCTGAGCACGACGGGCCTGCAGGCGCTCGCCGTCGGCTGCAAGGTCGTCGACCACAGGTACGAAATTCTCGAGGGGCTCCCGCGCGAGCACGAGCCCGGGGCCGTCGTGTCGAGGCTGCGGGAGCACTACGAGGGCTAGCGCCGCGGCGAAAGGCGCGGGCCCGATGCGCCCCGCCGTCACAGCCCGTCGTTCCTAATTCGGTGGTACCGCCCCACCACCGTTCTGGCCGCCGAGTCGGGCATGCACGAGAACAGCGCGCGTCGCGCCGCGGCCCTGGCCCTGTACGGAAGGCTCAGCGGGAGGCGCACCCTCGAGGCGGCCTCTGCATACCGCTCGCGGTCCCCTGCGGGCAGCCTTGAAAGCACCATGTCCCGTATGCGGTCGTTCTTTTCGTCGATCTCGCCTGCCCGCGTGCGGGTAAGCTGCGCCCCGTGCACCCTGGACATGGCGATGTTGCGCGGGACCAGGTGCAGCCTGCAGCCGTGCAGCAGGCAGCATCGCAGCCAGAACTCGTAGTCCTCGCCGAACCCGATCGCCTCGTCAAACGTGCCGCACCTCTCGAACACCGAGCGGTGGAACATGCTCGTAATGCCGCTGCCGTAAAAGTGGTGCAGCAGTATGGCGTTGCGCTCGAACCTGCTCCTGCGGTTGTTGTTCGGCTCCGTGTTGTGCAGGCGCCCCGCCCGCCTGCCGCGCTCGTCGACAAAGTCGTACCGGGCGTAGAATATGAGGTCGCCGGGCCAACCGAGCAGGCGCGCCTCGCCCGCCAGCGCCTCGACCGCGTGCGGCTTGAGGGCGTCGTCGGCGCTGAGCCACTTGAACCACGCGCCGTCCATTCTCCTGTAGCCGTAGTTGAGGGCCGACGACGTCCCGCCGTTCTCTTTGCGGAAGACGCGCACGCGGTCGGCGTACCCGCCGAGTATCTCGGCGGACGAGTCCGTCGAGCCGTCGTCGACGGCGATCACCTCGGTGTCCCCGTAAGTCTGGTCTAGCGCGGACCGGACGCACTCGTCGAGGTACCGCTCGGCGTTGTACACCGGGATTACTATGGAGACCTTCACCGTAGTGCGCACCCGCGCGCCGGTTATAATTGCACCAGGCGCAACGCCCGGCGAGGGCCGCGGGCTAGGCCGCGGCGCTGGAGCGCATTCCAGGGACGCGCCGGCGGCTCGCTCCAGATGCACGGCGCGCACCCGCCTCCCAACTTTCCCGCCTCCTTCCCCGGCCGCATTCCCTCGTCTCCCTCCCCCCGGCCGCGCTGCCTGCCGATCTTCATGTCCCAAGGCGCCGGGGTGCAATTGCGGCGCCGGGCGCCGCGGTGCGGCGCCGTGCGGGGCGCGAAGGCGATGGCCGCGGCTGCACCGCTTCAGGAAGCCGGGCCGGGCGCCGGCGCGTCGCGCCTCCCCGCATCGCCCTGCTTGTGCCCCGCCACGGCCCTTGCCAGCCAGTACGCCTCGGTGCGGACCAGATCGGCCGAGGCAAACGGCGAGAGCAGCCCGCGCGCCTCGTCCTCGGTAAGCGCGTACTCGGCGCCGGGGTAGAACTCCGCCCGGGGCAGCTGCGCAAAAAAGAGGCCCCCGCCCTTGAGGACGCGCTCGGCCTCGGCCGCGTACGACATCTGGACGTCCCGTGGCATGTGCTGGAATGCCAGTTCGGAGTAGACCACGTCGAACGTGGCGTCCGCAAACCCCCCGAGCGTCCTGCCGTCGTTGATGTGGAACGTGGCGTTTTGGACTCCCTTGTTGTACTCGCGCGCCTTGGCTATCATTCCGGGTACGAAGTCGACTCCGTGGTACTCCTTGACCCTGCCGGCGACATGCCTGCAGGTTCGCCCCATGCCGCAGGCCAGGTCAAGGACGACATGCGGGGCGCCAAGCTCGGACTCGTCAAAGTGCACCCCGCCCGATCTGGCGAACTGTGCCGGGTCGTAGCCGTCGCAGATCGCGTGTACGGCCTTTTCGACGCTGCCGCCGGCCGCACCCTCCCAGAACTCCTTGGTCAGGGCCGGATCGCGGCCGCCGCCGCCGCCGCGCATGCGCCGCAGTACCCTAGACGCCAGCCCCATCTTGGGGCCCCCCCCCCCCGCCAATTTAAGGCGTGCGGCCGGACGGCGGCGGGCTGCACAGATCGCCCAAGTGTTGGAAGGCCTGCACAAAAAATCCCCAAAACTGCAATATTTTTGCTGCCAGGCGCGCCTAGTCCAAAAAATTGCGCGCCTGGCGGCGCTGCGCATACGGGCCGGCGGGCCGGCAGGCAGGCGCGGAAAATCCGCCCGGCCGTCAGCCGGAGCCCCCTATGATCTCCAGCATCCTCTCCTGGAACGCGCCCTCAGAAAACCGCCGGACATGGCCCTGGAGGCCGGCAAGCAGGCCGTCGTACCGCCCGTCGAGGGCCGCCTGCACCTTGTCGGCCGCCTCCTCCTCCGAGCCGTACCGCAGCTCGTCGTACGGCACGGTCTCGGGGTGCGCCGAGTTGTCCGGCACCACGGGCACGCACCCCGCCGCAATCGCCTCAACCACCGCCATCCCGAACGTCTCCTTGGAGGCATGCAGGTACGCTCGGGCCCCGCCGAGCACCGAGTCGAGCTCGCCCGGCGCGGGGTTGAGCAGGATGCGCGCGCGGGCGGGCGCCTCCCCGCTGATCTTTCGGTGGTAGTCGAGCTGGTACGGGTGCGCGGCGTTGCCCGCCACATCCCACCGCTCGCCGGCCGCGGCCATGATCCGGGCGGCGCCCTCCAGGTTCTTTTCGGGGGCAAACCTGGCTATGGTCGCGACGCGGCGTCCCTTTGCGGCGGACCGCAGCGGCAGGTACCGGCAGAGATCGACGGGCGGGTACACGGGCGTTCCCGCCTGCCTGCCCACGGCCCGGCCGACCAGTCGCATCGTGTCGAGCGAGTTGGGCACGAGCTCGATCCTGCTGTCGCGCGCCATCCGCAGCACCCTCTTGTCCGCCTTGCGGGCCCTGTAGTACCTTATGCGCCCCCTGATCGACCCGGCCCTTCTCAGGGCGTCGAGCCGGCCCTCCTCGCGCAGCGCCGAGTTGCAGTACAGTATGACCCTCGGCGCATCGGTCCTTGCGAGGAGGAACCCGCCGTCGGTCACGACGATCAGGTCGCATTGGCCGCCCACGGCGAACAGCGCTTCGGCGGGCGGGCGGGCGGGGCCCGGCTCCACCATCTCGAGCCGGACGCTGCGAAGCGAGGCGTGGCCGGCGCGGCAGGCCTCGTCGCACGGCTGCCAGGGCGGCGGATCCGGGCCCCCCCTCCGTCGCCGCCGGCGAACCGCACTCCGTGCGGCGGCTCGACGCACCGCAGTACGACGTCGTGGTTCGTGCGGTCCAGCGCCCTGAGGAGGGACATGCAGACGCGCTCGCCGCCGCCCGTGAGGCCCAGGCTGTGGTGGACGACGGCGATTCGCACTGCCTTCCTACCCCCCTGTCGCGCCGGCCGAGGGTTCGGACCTGGCGGCGCCGTTCAGCACTCCGGCGCCCCGCCCCGGGCGGCAACGTTGCAGGGCAAAGGGGCGAGGAGGGGCGGCTGCGCGCAAAAAGAGGCGGTGGGCGCGGCCGGGTGTTGCCGGCGCCGCCGTGCCGCTCAATTGCACGCGGCCCCCGACGCGGCTCCGTACGGCCCGCCCGCGCCGTGCTGCCCCGGCGCGGGCCTGCATGTTGCGCCCCTGCGCGGATCGGAGCATGGGGGCATCCGCCGGCGGTCGCCTCGCGCGGGCGCGGGCGCGCTGTCCCCCATCCGGCTACTCCCCGCCGCCGGCGGTCGCATTCAGCCAGAACTGGGCCCAGGCGGCGTTGCCCGACGAGTCGAGCGCAACACAGGCGACCTGCGTCAAGCCCCACGACACGAACGAGTCGGGCGGCGGCAGGCAGCGCACGCGCACGTCCGCGCCGTCGACCAGATCGGAAGCCGGCGGCGCCGTATAGTTGGCGACAGGCTGCGCGCCCCCCGAAAAGGCCAGCGTGTAGTTGGGTGTGGCGCCGAACGAGGGCGGCGTGGTGTCGCGGACGGTCAGGCGCATCCAGGCAGAGGCCGCGTTGCCCGACGCGTCCGTCGCCGTCCACAGCACGCCGTGTGCTCCGAGGGGCAGCGGGCCGGGCGGGCCGGCGGACAGGGCGGGCGACGGGTCGACCGCGTCGAACGCCCCCACTCCGAGGGCCGATGCGTTGATGCGCGTGAGGTTGCCGGCCGCCTCGATCACGGCCTCGGGCGGCACGCGCAGCAGCGGCGGCGTGCCGTCGGTGACGTTGACGGTCAGGACGGCGTGGGCCACAGGATGGCCGCGCACGGCGGCGGTCACGTTTATCCTGTGCACGCCGACGTCAGACGCGTTCGGCGAGAGCACGACCAGGGCCGCCGTGGCGTTGCCCCCCGCGCGCACGTGCTCTAGGGCTGCAAACGCCGGCGCCGGCAGGGCCAGGCCGCGCGCGTCAAGCGGCGACAGCGCAATGGTCGCCGCGTCCCCCGCGCCCGTCACGTTTGCCAGCACCGACTCGGTGCTGTTGTAGGGCACAACGACGCTGCTGTCCGAAAGGGCCAGCAGTGGAGCGGCCAAAGGGCTTTCCGCCCGCGTCGCGTTGAACCAGAACGACGCGCGCGCCGAGTTGCCCGAGCGGTCGGACGCGTCGCATTCGACCAGGGTCGGCCCGGGCGGCGCCGGCGAGCCGGGCGGAGGATGGCAGTGCACGGGCACGTCCCCGTCGACGATATCGGTCGCGTTCGGGCGCGCGTACGATGTACGGGGCGCCTCGCCCGGAGCGAACGCCGAGGACGCGTTGGAGATTACGCTGGAAAACGACGGTGGCGTCGTGTCCGCGATCGTCAGGTACATGTCGGCCGCCGCCGAGTTGTTCGACGCGTCCGTAGCGGTCCACCGAACATAGTGGCCTCCGAGCGGCAGGGGCCCGGAAGAGTTGTGCGAGAGGACGGGGTTCGGGTCGGCCTCATCGCGGGCGATCACGCCGAGCGCGGACGCGTTGATGGGCGTGAGCCTGCCAGTCGCCTCCACTGCAACGTCCCACGGCACGGCCGCAAAGTAGGGCCGTGTTCGGTCAGTTACGTTGACCGTGATCGTGGTGTGGCCCGACAGGCCGTCCCGCGTGCGCGCCGTCACGTTGAGCAGGTACGAGCCGACGTCGGACGCGTTCGGGGCGAGCGCGACCAGGGCCGCCGTGGTGCCGTTGCCGGCGTACCACTGCGTTATGTTCGCAAACGCCGGAGCCGGGGCGGTGCGGTTGCCGCCTCCGCCGCCTGCGGCTGCAAGCGCGATGGAGGCGGGCCCCGCGCCCGTCGCGTTGACCTCGACATGGGCGGTGCGGCTGTACTCGACGGCGACGCTCGAGTTCGAGGCTGCTAGCAGGGGCGGGGCGAGCGCGCCGCCGCGCGTGGCGTTGATGGCGAACGCGGCCCACGCGTAGTTGCCCGACCTGTCGTGCGCATCGCAGGTCACCGTAGTTGTCCCCCACGGAACCGGCGTTCCCTGGCGCGGCCAGCACGACACGCTCACCTCGCCGTCGACCAGGTCGGTCGCGTTCGGGACGGCGTACGCGGCGACGGGGCGGACGCCGGGCGCAAAGGCGAGCGTGAGGTTGGGCGCGACCCCGAACGCGGGCGGCGTTGTGTCCGCGATCGTTATGTACATCGTGGCAGTCGCTGAGTTGTTCGACGCGTCCGTCGCCGTCCACCTAACGAGGTGGTATCCTAGCGGGAGGGAGCCGGCGGGGACGCGCGAAATCTTGGGGTCAGGGTCGGCCCCGTCGCGGGCGATCACGCCCAGTTCGGTCGCGTTGATTTCCGTGAGGCGGCCGGTCGCCTCCACGTAGACGTCCCACGGCACGGTCTCAAAGTACGGCGGCGTGCGGTCGGTGACGTTGACCGCGATCACTGTATGGCCCGACAACCCGTCTTGTGTGCGCGCCGTCACGTTGAGCAGGTACGAGCCGATGTCGGACGCGTTCGGGGAGAGCCGAATCAGGGCCGTGGTGGTGCCGTTGGCATGGTACCACTGCGTCAGGTTCACAAATGCTAGGTCCGTGTAGTTGCCGGCGCCTGCGGCAAGCTCGAACGCGGCGGGCCCCGCGCCCGTCGCGTTGACCTCTATGCGCGCCGTGCGGTTGTATTCGAGGGCGACGCTCGAGTTCGAGGATACGAGCAGGGGCGGGGCGAGCGCGCCGCCGCGCGTGGCGTTGATGAAGAACTGGGCCCAGGCGTAGTTTCCGGACCTGTCGCCGGCATCGCACGTGACCGTCGTTGTTCCCCACGGGATTGCTGATCCCGGCTGCGGCAGGCACGATGCGTGCACCGTACCGTCGACCAAGTCAGTCGCGCTCGGGGCGGCGTACGCGACGACGGGCTGGACGCCGGGCGCAAAGGCCAGCGTGATGTTGGCCAAGCCCCCGAACGCGGGCGGGGTCGTGTCCACGATCGTCAGGTACATGTCGGCTGCAACAGAGTTGTTCGACGCGTCCGTAGCGGTCCACCGAACGTAGTGGCCTCCGAGCGGCAGGGGCCCGGAAGAGTTGTGCGAGAGGACGGGGTTCGGGTCTGCCTCGTCGCGGGCGATCACCCCCAGCGCGGACGCGTTGATGTGCGTGAGCCTGCCGGTCGCCTCTACTGCAACGTCCCACGGCACGGCCGCAAAGTAGGGCCGTGTTCGGTCAGTTACGTTGACCATGATCGTGGTGTGGCCCGACAGGCCGTCCCGCGTGCGCGCCGTCACGTTGAGCAGGTACGAGCCGACATCGGACGCGTTCGGGGCGAGCGCGACCAGGGCCGCCGTGGTGCCGTTGCCGGCGTACCACTGCGTTATGTTCACAAACGCCGGGGCCGGGGCGGTGCGGTTGCCGCCGCCGCCTGCGGCTGCAAGCGCGATGGAGGCGGGCCCCGCGCCCGTCGCGTTGACCTCTATGCGCGCCGTGCGGTTGTATTCGAGGGCGACGCTCGAGTTCGAGGATACGAGCAGGGGCGGGGCGAGCGCGCCGCCGCGCGTGGCGTTGATGCCGAACGCGGCCCACGCGTAGTTGCCCGACCTGTCGCCGGCATCGCACGTGACCGTGGTCGTCCCCCACGGAACCGGCGTTCCCTGGCGCGGCCAGCACGACACGCTCACCTCGCCGTCGACCAGGTCGGTCGCGTTCGGGACGGCGTACGCGGCGACGGGGCGGACGCCGGGCGCAAAGGCCAGCGTGAGGTTGGCCAGGCCCTCGAACGCGGGTGGGGTCGTGTCTACGATCGTCAGGTACATGTCGGCCGCCGCCGAGTTGTTCGACGCGTCCGTAGCGGTCCACCTGACGAGGTGGTAGCCTAGCGGCAGGGAGCCGGCAGGGACGCGTGAAAGCTCGGGGTTCGGGTCGGCCTCGTCGCGGGCGAGCACCCCCAGCGCGGACGCGTTGATCGGCGTAAGTGGCCCTTCCGCTTCCAGCACAACGTCCCACGGCACGGCCGCAAAGTACGGCGGCGCGGGGTCGGTGACGTTGACGCGGACTACGGTGTGGCTTGATAGGCCGTCCCGCGTGCGTGCCGTCACGTTGAGCAGGTACGAGCCGACGTCGGACGCGTTCGGGGCGAGCGTGACCAGGGCCGCCGTGGTGCCGTTGCCGGCGTACCACTGCGTTATGTTCGCAAACGCCGGGGCCGTAGCGGTGCGGTTGCCGCCGCCGCCTGCGGCTGCAAGCGCGATGGAGGCGGGCCCCGCGCCCGTTGCGTTGACCACTATGCGCGCCGTGCGGTTGTATTCGAGGGCGACGCTTGAGTTCGAGGCTACGACCAGGGGCGGGGCGAGCGTGCCGCCGCGCGTGGCGTTGATGCCGAACGCGGCCCACGCGTAGTTGCCCGACCTGTCGCCGGCATCGCACGTGACCGTGGTCGTCCCCCACGGAATTGCCGATCCCGGCTGTGGCCAGCATGACACGCTCACCTCGCCGTCGACCAGGTCGGTCGCGCTCGGGGCGGCGTACGCGGCGACGGGCTGGACGCCAGGCGCAAAGGCGAGCGTGAGGTTGGGCGCGCCCTCGAACGCGGGAGGGGTCGTGTCCCGGACGATCAGGTACATTTCAGCCGCAACCGAGTTGTTTGACGCGTCCGTCGCCGTCCACCGCACGTAGTGGCCGCCGAGCGGGAAGGGGCCGTTAGGATAGTACGAGAGTCTCGGGGAGGGGTCTGCCTCGTCTCGGGCGAGCACCCCCAGCGCGGACGCGTTGATCGGCGTGAGCCTGCCGGTAGCCTCCACGTAGACGTCCCACGGCACGGATGCAAAGTAGGGCTGGGCGCGGTCGGTCACGTTGACCGTGATCACCGTATGGTTCGACAGTCCGCCGGCCGAGGAGGCCGACACGTTGAGGAGGTGCACGCCGACGTCGGACGCGTTCGGCAAGAGTGATATAACGGCCGCCGCCGCGCTGCTGTTTACGTCGTACCCGTACGTCAGGTTTGCGAACGAGGGGGGCGGCACCGCTGCCGCAGCGCCGCTGCCGTTGCCTCCCGCCGGCGCCGCCACTGGCGCGAGGCGCATTGTGATCGGCCCGTAGGCGCCCGTCGCGTTGACCACTATGCGGGCCGTCCCGTTGTACTCGACCTCGACGGCCCGGGCTGACGCCGACAGCGAGGGGGCCGCGGGCGTCCCGCCGCGGGCCGCGTTGATCCAGAACGATACGTACGCCGTATTCCACGACGAGTCGCGCGCCTCGCACGAGACCTGCGTGGCGCCCAGCGGCACGAATGAGCCTGGCGGCGGCGAGCACCGGACGCCTACCGAGCCGTCGACGAGGTCGGTCGCGCCCGGCACGGCGTACCTAGCGGCGGGCGGCTTGCCGGGCCCGAACGTGAGCGTGACGTTTCCGGCCGGCGAGAGCGCCGGCGGCGTCGTGTCCACGATCGTCAGGTACATCGTGGCCGCTGCCGAGTTGTTAGACGCGTCCGTCGCCGTCCACCGCACGTAGTGGCCGCCGAGCGGGAGGGGCCCCGCGGGGCTGTGCGAGAGGGCCGGAGATGCGTCGGCCTCGTCGCGGGCGATCACGCCGAGCGCGGACGCGTTGATCGGCGTGAGCCTGCCGGTCGCCTCCACCGCAATGTCCCACGGCACGGACGCAAAGTAGGGAGGCGCAGGGTCGGTGACGTTGACAAGGATCAGCGCGTGGCCGTCCGGCCCGCCCTGCACGCGCGCCGTCACGTTGAGCAGGTACGAGCCGACGTCGGACGCGTTCGGGGCGAGCGCGACCAGGGCCGCCGTGGTGCCGTTGCCCTCGTACCGGTACGTCAGGTTCGCGAACGAGGGGGGCGGGGCGGTTCGGCCCGTCCCGTCGGCCGCCGCCGCTGCGACTACAAGATCGAACGCGGCGGGCCCCGCGCCCGTCGCGTTGACCCCAATGTGCGCCGTTCTTCCGTAGGGGACGGCCAGGGTCGCACTAGTGGCGGCTAGTGCGGGGGGCGCGCCGGACGGGATGCCGATGCTGTTGAGGGCGAGCACGCCGCGCATCGGCGGGTTGCCCACGCTCCCCTCCCAGGCATCTAGAAACCCCAGTACGGACGGAACGTCCCCGCGCCGCATGCCGGCCGTTGCGTTCCACACCGCCGTCCCGTTGCCACCCACCGAGTCGCCCGGCTCGTTCTCGTCGTCGTACAGGTCCCACAGCGCGCCGGCTACGTTGCCCGGCACGCGCGGCCCGCCGGCGAACCCGAACAGGTGCAGGCCGCCGGCGACGCTGTACGCCGGCACCTCGAGGTCGACGGCGACGGGCAGGCCGTGGTATGCGAGCAGAGGCGAGCCCTGCACGGCGGCGGCCGCAAAGTGGGCCCAACCGTCCGTCCATGCGCACTCTTCGGTGAACGGCCAGTCGATCCGCAACGGCCCCGTGCAGGCCGCGCCGCTTCCGCTGCTGTCGCCGATGCCGCCCGCCCCCCGCAGCCCCGCCAGTACGTGGTGCGCGTACTCGTGTGCGATCGACGCCGGGACGGCCTCGGCGCCGTGCCGCGAGCCCTGGGCGTGCACCGAGCTGACCGTCATCGCCCCCGATACAGGGTCGTACGACGAGGCGGCAGGCGAGGATGGATCCCATCTCACGTCGGCCTTCGGGGCCGCGTGGCCGAACTCGGCTGCCAGCCGGCCGTGTGCGTCGGCGACCGCATCGGCTATCCACATTGCCCGCCGGAACTCGTGGCCGTCGGGCACCGTGACGTTAAAGCCCGCCACCGGCTTGGACAGGTTGGCCGCGGTCGCGGCGTGCAGCTCGTACGTGCGGTTTGCCGCGTCGGCCACCCTGGCGCGCGGCCCGTCGGCGCTCAGCACTATGCGCAGGTCGACGCTTGTGAGCGGGTCGGACGGGTCGAGCGTGAGTATGCTCATCCCAAAGAACCCCGACGCGTCGGTCGGCGCGCAGGCGCCGCGCGGGTCGGACGGGTCTCCGAGGTTCACGAGGGGCGCTAGCGTGCGGTTGTCGCCGGCTACATCGTACATGCAGGCGAGCGCGCCGGGCTGGCCCCTCAGGACGCCGTCGGCGCCGCGCGAGTGTAGCGTGCCGTACACGTACGACGACAGCGGGGCGAACGGGGGCGCGGGGGCATGCAGGGCGGAGGCGCCCGAGGCGCCCGAGGCGCCCGAGGCGCCCGAGGCGCCCGAGGCGCCCGAGGCGTAGCCGGCCGCCAGCGCGCCGTACGCCGCGGCCACCTTTTCGCGGTAGCCCTCGGGCATGTGCCCCGCGTTTTCGGCAAGCCACGCGGCCGCGTCGGAGCCCGGCGGGAGCGATCTTGCGAGGTGCGCGACAAGGCTGCCAGCTGGAGGGGGCGCATGCGCGGCCGCCGCGGGGGCCGCCTCGGCGGGGGACGCGGCCGCCGCGGGGATTGTGCTCGCCCCCGCGGTGGCATCGGGCCGCGGAGAAAAGTGGATGTGCCCGCCCCTGGCCTCCAGCAGGGCCGACGCGCCGGCCGTCCTGCCTCCCGCGGCGTCCCACACGTGCACGTCGACAAAGTTCTGCGGCGGAGCCATATCCCCGCCGATGCGCACGGCGATCTCCTCCGAGCCAGCGCCGCCCGGGGGCGGCGGGAGCAACGGCTTTTTCGCGTAGAACACGGGAAACTCGCCCGCGAGTCCGCCCATGCCGACCCCTCCCCGGTACACCTCAAAGCCCTCGGAGGCGATTTCAATGCCGGCCGGAACGCGCAACACGAGCACGGCGGCTGCGGCCCCCGCCTCGCCTGTGGGCGGCAACGGCGGCGTAGGGGCAGCAGCGGTGTAATTGACCGTGATCAGCCCCGTGCCGCCGGCGGGCATGCTAGCGGGAAAGACGATCGAGGCGGCAGGCGGCTGCGGGGCGGGGGCGATTCCGCCCGTTGCATGGGCGTCGTGTGCTACAGCAACCGTGGCTGCGATCGCAACGGCGGCTGCGGCCGCCAAGGCTAGAAGGCGGCCGCCGTCCCGCCGCTGTGTCGTGTTGCGACTCAACGGCGCGGCGACAGACAGGCCGGTATTAAGCCAAACCCGGCGGGGCGTCCATGTCATTCCGGCGCGGCCCCGCGCAAGGCGGGGAAGGTCACGCTCATCGCGCCGCATCGCCGGCGCGTGCGCGCCGGCGCGGCGCCGGCTACGTACGGGCGACGCCGTGGCTACCTGTATGGCACCTTCCGACATGCCGCGCACGCGCATGCGGCGCCGGCTCCTATGGGCGACGCCGTGGCTACGGCCGCTGGAGTATGTAAGCAAGGGAACAAATTCAACTGCCAGTCCCTGCGGCCAGACCTGAATGCCCGCGCCGCCGGCCACGCAAGGTATATCCGGCCGAGTTGGCCGTTGCCAAACTGTAATGCAGTGTGCCGTAGACTCGGTGGTGCGCCGCCGCTATACCCTCTCCCCAGCCGCCGTTCCGGGCCTCCCTGCAACAGGAGGCAGTCCCGCATGAAGCGCCCCGTCTCGCAGTGGATCGGCCTCCGCTGGTTCGAGTTGCGCGTGGGGTACGGGACGTACCTGGGGTTCACGTTCGGCTTTGTCAACTTCATACTCCTACTGCACGGCCTGACGGACTGGTTCAAGGACTATCCCGTGCACTGGTTCGGCATCGCCATGCTGGCTGTGATCGTGCCGGCATCCGTCCTGATCGGCCACCGCCACAACCGCACGCAGCAAAAGACCGAGACGCGCAACCTTACGCACCTCAACCCGTACGTCGACACGATAATACCTCGTTCGAAAGAGGTCATGTCGGTACGCACAATGATAGCGCAGGCCGACTGGATGATCGAGATGGCCGGAAGCGAGGAGCTCAAGGAGCGCATCAGGCGGGTAAAGGCCGTCTGCATAAGGGTCGCAGAGGGCGAGCCGGCTACGGATGCGCTCGCGGCGGAAGATGCGCACTCCCCGCGCCGGGAAAGGGAGGGAGGGAGTTGACGGCGATTCCCGTGACGGCGGCGGTAGTGCAGCGTGGCAGCCGTCGTCGCCCGCTCGCTAGCGACGGGTTTTATGAACTCGGAACGCCCAGGGCCGCCGCGGCGGCCGAGGCACAGGGAGGGTGATGCGCATGCACTCGCCGGACCGAACATGGCTAGGCCGCCGGTGGTTCGAGATGCGCATAGGCTACGGCACATACCTAACATTCACGTTCGGCTTTGGCAACTTCATCCTCATACTGCACGGCCTGACGGACTGGTTCAAAGACTATCCCGTGCACTGGTTTGGAATCGCAATGCTGGCCGTCATCGTCCCCGCAGCCGTCCTGATCGGCCACCGCCACAACCGCACGCAGCAAAAGACCGAGACGCGCAACCTCACGCACCTCAACCCGTACATTGACCTGCAGGTGCCCAACTCCAAGGAAGTCTTTTACGAGACGTTTGGTCTGGTGTTCATAGAACTGATGATATCGACGACAAAAGACGCCGGGCTCAGAAAGGAGCTCGTTGAGCTTCGCGCTGCGCTCTACCGCTACATGGACGGCGAGACGTCTACGGAGGCGATGGAAAAAGAGTGGTCGGGGCCGCGGCCGGGGAGGGGCGGCGGGGATCGGGAGGGGGCGGGAGCGGCAAGGCGCGGGTAGGGGGTGGCACATCCCCGCCGCAAGGCGCTACGTAGCGGCATCCCACGAACGCAGCGCAAAGTTGAGCAGGGCGGGGCAGTTGCGCCCTGGCAGGTAGCGGACTTTGGGGCAGGCAGGGCGCCCCTGCTGAGGATACCCATTTCTAGCCGTCAATTTAGCGTCAGCCTCGTGCAAAATGAGGCGTAGATGCGGCGACCGAGCCTTAAGCCGGGTCAAGAACTTGTGTCCGGCACTATAGACCCGAGCTCTCGCTCTAGGCAAGGAATTGGGGTACGCATTTGGCCTACGCTAGCACCCGCTGCGACCTGCACCAAGGGCGAGCTAGACGCGGAAGCTACCAGACCTGAATGTGTACGTGTCGTGCCTAACCCCCTCATTGGCCCTTGTGGAGGTGCGAGGCTGACCCGGCCGTTTTCCTCCGGCATGAACTAGCCATCACACTGCAAGAGGAATGCGGGGAAGAGGGCGGCCGCAGCCTGCGCCCACCGCGAGGCGAGTCTACATGCGGCCCCCCTTTTCCGGCACCGCGTCCACTGCCGCCACCGGTATGCCCGCCGACGGCAGGGGCGCTGGCAGCGCCCGCACTGGCCGCAGTATCGCAGGATGCCATGTTGCGACGTAGTGTTATATAGGCCGCGACTTGCCCCGCGTCCGATGAGCCCCAAGGGCGTGCTCGGCAGGGTTTTGCGCAGTAGGGCTTTTCGCAGAAGGGATCCGCCCCAACCCGACCGTACGCTCACCAAGGAGTACTGGACCGAGGCGGCCGCCGCCCCCGACGAAGAGACGATAAACGCGATCTGCGACGGGTACGGCCCGCGCGAGTTCGGCGAGCAGGCCGCCTCCCGGCTGCCCCTGTACGGCGACCTGCGAGGCGACATGGCGGTCCTGGACCTGTGCTGCGGAATGGGCCACACCTGCAGGCACGTTGCGCCCCTCGTCAAGGAGTACCACGGCGTCGACTTTGTCGAGGGGATGATCACAAAAGCGCGCGGCTACAACAAGGGCGTTCCGAACGCCACCTTTCACGTCAACGACGGGATCTCCCTGGGCGGCTTTGCCGACGGCGCGTTCGACCTCGTCTACTGCGAGCTTGCGTATCTGCACATGCCAAAAAAGACGCAAAGGGCGTACACATCAGAGGTGATCCGGATACTCGGAGACGGCGGGCTGTTCTTTGTCCAGATTCCCAGGGCAGAGTTCTACGCAGGCGCCGAGTACGCCCTTACGGACGGCGAGATACGCGACCTGCTCGCGGGGTTTGCCAGCGCCAGCGGCTCGGTCGACAAGAGCGGCCAGTGGTGGGTGGCCCGGGCCGTAAAGGGCGCTGCATAGGTGAGCGGCCTGCCGCCCCCTGCCACTGCCGGCGGCGGGGCGGGGCGAGGACGGCCGGGTGGCTCTGCCGGGTATCCCCCCAGTGCCGGCAAGGTGTCCGTCATCATCCCCGCGTTCAACGCGGCAAGGTACCTGCCGGCCTGCATCGAGTCTGTGCTCGCCCAGACGTACCGCGACACGGAGGTGATCGTAGTCGACGACGGCTCTACGGACAACACCCCCCAAGTCCTAGACAGGTATCCCACCATCAAGGTAGTCTCGAAGGAGAACGGCGGAACCGCCTCTGCAATCAACGCCGGGATTGAAGCGATGACCGGCGACTGGTTCAAGGCGGTGGGCGCCGACGACGTGATCTATCCCAACTGTCTGGCGGACCTGATCCGCGCCAACGCTGCCCTCGGCCCGAATTCAAGGGTGATACCGGCCATGTCCATCCGGATCGTGTACGTGGACGGCACGGAGTGGGTGTCCGGATACGACTACAACCACATGACGACGTTCGAGCAGGGCGTGCGCCAGATGGACCACTGGATAGCAGGAAACGCCGAGTCTGTATTTCACAAGTCCGTCTTCAGGCGGGTCGGAACGCTTAACACGTCGCTGAGGTTTGCAGAGGACTACGACCACAGCCTGCGGCTCCTCCTCCTCCACAAGTACCGCTTTTGGCACATACCTAGGCCGGTCTACGAATACCGCATACGGCATGCCTCCCAGTCTTCGGTGAGCCCGCAGCTAAGGCAGGATGCCATGGACGACGTACAAAAATCGATACTGGGCATGCTCCCCGCCGACGAACAATCCGAGTACCTTTCAGCCCTCGCCCGGTACCGCCGCAACAAGGAGTTTGTCCGCGGCGTCTTTGACTTTGTCAACAGGTCGCTGGCGCCCCCCGACCGCGCATCATGCGCCAGCCCGGCCCGCCTGGCCGCATCACGCCTGATCCGCTCTAGCCCCCGCATCCACGAGCTCTACCGCGGCGCGCTGTCGGCCAGGCGTGCAGGAAGCATGCGGTACTTTGCAGGCTGGGTGTGGGCCGGCCGGCATCCCGGCCACTGGCTTGCCACCCGCTGCAGGGGTCTCCACCCGAACAGCCTCAACGAGGTCACGCCCCTCCTTTTGGCGAAATCGCCGGATACAAGGGTTGCGGGCCCATCTCGCAGGCCCTAAGCGGGCTCGCCCCGAACCCCGTCGGTGGCCGCGCGGGCCGGCCGTCCCACGACGGATGGAATGCGGCAACGGGAGCGGATACTGGCACCCCATGTCGGGCAAGGCGCTCCCGCCGTCGCCGGGGCGGCAAAGGGCAACAGGATCCGGGGGCGCTAACACTTCCCGAGCCGGCAGGGCCGCAGTGCGCTCGAATGTACGCCGACGCTTATCCGTGCTGCGAACATGGCGGACCTGGCAGACAACAACGTAGCATCCGCCGTCGATCGACCGAGTGTTTTTAGCCCTAAATTGCTACGGAGCAACGCGCGCGGGCCGGTTCCGCATAGCCCGCGGGGCCCTGCACAGCGGCCGGATGGGCTCGGTCTAGCCGGATACTTTGGCCGAACCCCGCAACGGCCCCTCCGGCGAGTAGAATCTCATTTTAGAGCCAGCGGCAAACTCGGCGATTTCCTTGGCCACGCGGCTGGCACTCCTGGCACTCCCCCCAAACTCCCCGTACGCCGCCTCAACGGCCCGTATGTCCTCCTCGCTCATGCCGCCCCGCTGCATTCCCACCCTGTTGATCTTTCGAAATCGCTGGTTGTTGATCAGCGCAAACGGGAGCACGTCCTTTACCACCGGATTCATCATGCCTATCATCGAATACCGGCCTATCCGGCAAAACGGGTGCACCGACACGTTTAGGCCCAGGTTGGCGCGCTCGCCCACGCGGCAGTGGCCGCCCAAGGTGGCCCCGTTGGCCATGGTGACGCCGTCGCCGACGTGGCAGTCGTGTGCCACATGCGAGTACGCCAGCATGTGGCAGCCAGAGCCGATCGAGGTGCGCTCGTCGACGGTGGGCATGTGGACGGTGCTGTACTCCCGTATTATGTTGCCAGAGCCGATGCGGATCTCGCCGCGCGGCGGGTCCGTGGCAGGATCGGCCGAGATGTCTTCGAGGTAACGGTAATGCTGCGGGCCGGTTCCGATGGTGCAGAACGGGTACACCCAGTTGTTGTCGCCCAGCCTGACTCGGCCGCGCACCACCACATGATGGTCGATGCGGGTGCCCTGCCCGATCTCGACGTCGCCCTCGATGACGCATCCGTGTCCGATGCGGACGCCGTCCCTTGCCCTGATTCTCCCGATCAGGCGGGATCCGCCCGCGATCTCCGGCTCTTTAGAGCCACTGCCGCTCTTTTTCCGTATTGTCTCCGCGCCGATCTTGTGCCATTTGCCCATGCCAAGCATCCTGGCGGCACTGCTTTAAGGCTTTCGCCCATGTGGCATGCGCGATCCAAAGGGGGGAGCGCTTCGCGAGGGCGGGGTGTAAGCGGCCCTCCTGCCCTAGCCCGACACCGCCACAACTAGACATGCAGGCTCGGGATTATTAATGGTTTGCCAGCGCCTCCTGTCTTTGCGCGCCGCCGCGCTATTGACCCGGTTCGAACGGGATCGGCTGGATTACCCCGTTCCAGCCCCCCGCCCCAGCCGCCAGCCTGCGCCTCCGCCGCGCACGGGACACTCCCGCACGTGCCTGCCGCCCGAGAACACCCACTCGAGCGGGCCGGCGTCCCCCGCCGCCCGAACCGCCCCGCTTTCCCTGTGCCGCAGCGCCCACACAAACCCCCTTGCGTACTCGGGCCTCCATGTGGCGACGGCGCGTAACACGGCCCTTGCGGCGGGCAGGGCCAGGTACGCCTTTGCGGCCGGGATCCTCAGGCGCCGCGGCAGGCGGCGCGTCCTGGCCGAAGTGCCGGTTGCAAGCAGGCCGTCGAGCGACCTTGCCCACGGCGCGGCGTCCCATATGCCCTCTTTGAAGGCGACCCACGGCAGGTACCCGTGGGATGTTCCCAAAAGCTGTGACCCGGCCTCGCGGAATCCGCGGACGGCGTACCCTGACGTGCTGAGTCTCGTGTAGATCAGCGTGTCTATGCCGTCGCTGATCGACTCAAAGTCCTTTTGCGAGACGGCGTTGAACATGGATGGCCTCCATATCCAGTAGTTTCCCGTCAATGGGTTCTCCGCCGCCCTGAGCTGCCTCTGGTAGTGCCGCCAGCGGAGCCAATCTCCGGGGCTTTTTACCGGCCACCGCTCCGAATGGCTGACCCATGCCACGTCACCTGGCGGGCCAATCATTGCCAATCCTTCCATCGTCCTCTGCTTGAGCAGCACGTCGGCGTTCGTGAACAGCAGGCGGTCGTTCCTAGCGGCCCTTGAGCACTCGACGACGACATGGGCGAGGGGCATGCCGTACCGCTCCGAGGGCGGAACCCCGAGGACGGTAATGTTCGGCCAGTCGGGAATGCGGCCGCCCAGCATGCGGTCGTCGCTGTCCAGGCCAAGTACGATCTCGTCCGGGGGCGGGCGCAGCGCCCGTAGCCCATCCAGCGCCGAGGCCAGGTGCGGCGCCGGATGCTTTGCTGGCAGGATCACGGAGTACGGCCTGCGCGTGCCGGCAGCGGCTGCGATTCCCGCGCCGTCCCGCTTGCTCATGCCGCCGCCTGCCGGCCCCTGATATTTGGTAGTTTGCAGGGGGCTAAGCGAGAGCTCAGGTCCTAGGGGCGCTAGGCCAGCTAGGCGCCGCTGCGATCCAACGCGGGCGATCAGCGCCGCGTCCATGGGCGACCATGGCGGCGGGCGGGGGCGCGCAGGCCCGCCGCCGGCTGCCGCGGGCCGCAGCCTGCCGTCATCCTGTCGCTCCGGCGCCGGCAGGGGGGAGGGAAGCGGCCTTGCCGGCGGCGCCTTGCTCCCCCGCAGCCGGCCGTCGTCATCCGGCGCCGCCCCTTGCCCCGCCCGGGGGCAGCCACAGCGGCGGCTTCTTCGGAGGCCCGTCGAGTATGCACCAGCTGGGATCAGCAAGGGCGTAGGTTACGGCCCTTTCCACCGTCATGCCGCGGTTCCGGGCGTTGGTCGTGATCGTCATCTTTTCGATCCGATGTCCATGCCGCGGACGCTCTTAAACTGCACGTGCGCGTCCATGTACCGCTTTGCCACGTTGCGCACGGCTCTCTCGGCGTCGTTCGAGTGCGGCGGCATGCCTGCGACCTGCCGGTAGTAGAACAGCCAGGACATTGCATTCTGGTACCGGGTCTTGACGGGATGCTGGTCCCCGTACCCGTCGAGTATTCCGCACAGCACGCGCTGCAGCGCAAGGGCCATTTCCAGGGGGAGCCGTGTCGATGTGCTATACGACGTTGTAAATGCTCAGTATTGCAAAGTAGGGGTTCGCGTCTCTGGTAGGCCGCGATCTCCCCCGGCGTCGGCCTGCGCCCCGCCGCCGCCGGCGACGGCGACGGTGGTGGGGAGGAGGCTGAGGCGGAGGCTGAGGCGGCGCGGCCGGCGATCCGCCCGATCCCGCTGCACGCCCCCCGGCCCTCTTTTTCAACGCAATGTCCCCCGCACGCGGCGGGGGAGGCAGGGCCGGCGCGGCGCGGCGGCGCGGCGGCGCGGCGGCCGCTGCATCCCCTCCGCCCATCGGCTTGACGGACGGCAGGACGGCGCCGCCACGAGCCGCACGCCCGGGCTGGACTCGATCATGTCGACGAACGGGGGCACCACGGCCGCCTCGACCCTCCTGAACTCGGCCCGCGGGTCGATGCCGGCCTCCCCGGCGAACTCGCCGAACATGGTGAGCCACACGTAGACGGGCTCTTCGGCGAACCGCAGGTGGTGCACGTGGTCGGACTGCCTGTTCTTTTTCTTCCTGTAGGCGCCGTGCTCGTCGGTGACCATGGGGATGTCCCAGACCTCGCCAAGCGACTCTTCCAGCGCCGGCTGCGACCTGCTGGTGGCCGTCGTGATCAGCACGGCGCCGCCGCTGCACGCGACGACAATGTACCCCCACCGGCCCATGGCGCGCGCCATGGACTCGTCGACGACGGCGTACCCGTTGGCCCGTATGTGCTTTGTGCGATAAATACAGAATTTGACGCCTGTGAATACGGCGCCAGTGAACCAAAAAACGCGGCTTTACGCCTAGGCTTTGAACCAAATGGATCAGGGTCACGCCTAGCGGCCGGCTAATTGGTTCAGTTCGACGCCTAGGCGCCAGGCCGGGCAGGCCCGGAGCGGTCCCGGGGCGCCCGCGGCGGCTGCCGGCCCTCCGCAGCGGCCCGCGAGTCGCGATCCCGGGTCAATGCCATGCTTTTTATGCCCCCATTGCGGCCCTAAATGATGCAGTTAAAGTACGGTACGGCTCAGACAGGGCGGCGGCCATGAAGGCGGGCGGCGGCGGCAGCAGCGGCAAGGGCGGCGCGGCGGGCCGGAAGGGCGGGCGGCAGCCGCAGCCGAAGCAACGGCAGCCGCAGAGGCAGCAGAGCAAGAAGCGGCGGCGCGGCAACCCCGGGAAGGGGATACTCGAGACGGGCAGCAGGTTCATGAGGTCGGTCTCCTCGGCGACGATGGCGGAGGAGCGCGACAAGGCGCCCGAGGGGTCGGAAGAGCGAGCTGTCTGGGATGGATGCATCCTGCGCAGGGCCGACATAAAGTGCCGCGACATAGCGAAAAAGGTGGGCATGCCGTACTCGACAATGCGCAACAGGCTGATCCGCATGCACGAGAACAAAAAGATGAAGATGACGTACGACGACGCGCGGTACATCGACAGGGGCAGGTACTACATCCTCGACGTGACCGAGGAGACCATGTTCAGGGGCATCGACGAGATGAACAAGGGCAAGAGGGGGCGCCCCTTCGTGTACTGCCGCGACGCGTTCTGGCTTGCCTACGTGTTCAAGGAGCTTACCGGGATCCCGTACAGGTCGCTTGCGGGGGCGGCCAGGAACAAGGCGGCCGGCCGGTTCAGGACCCCGTCGTACTCCACGTACCGCGAGAGGATCGCCTCGCTCAAGATCGAGGAGGACGACACGGACGGAAGGGTGTGGTTCACCAGCCGCGGCGAGAGGTACGAGGTAGGCATGGTGCTCATGGACGGCTCGTCGCTAAAGGGCACGTCGCGCTCCGAGTACAGGCAGATTACGTACGGCAACGGCAGCAACGCATGCCACAAGATAGCGGTCGCCGTCGACTCGAACGCCAAAAAGGTCCTGTTCGTGGTGGTGACCGACCAGTCGGTCGGCGAGTCGCCCGCCACGCTCGATTGCCTGCTGGACGGGGCGGTTAGGAACGTGAGCGCGAACCCCGGCATGACGCTTGCCCAGGGGGCCGTTGCGGCGTACGACGGGGCCGTCGACGCAGCCGAGTCGTACGAGATCGCCGATAAGGTGGGGGTCGGTCTGGTCGTGCCCGTCAGGATCAACTCCTCGGCGAACCCCGTGCCAGACGAGGAGGTGGTAGGGGAGGGTGAGCCCCGCTCGGGCGCGGCCGAGCCCCGCGCGGCCGAGAGCGAGCCCCGCGCGGCCGAGAGCGAGCCCCGCGCGGCCGAGAGCGAGCCCCGCGCGGCCGAGAGCGAGCCCCGCGCGGCCGAGAGCGAGCCCCGCGCGGCCGAGAGCGAGCCCCGCGCGGCCGAGCCCGATGAACCGAATTCCACTGCGTCGCCTCCGGGCCAGCCGCAGGACCACAGGAAAGGTGCCGCCATGCGAAAAATGGCGGTCTACAAACAGCTGGGCGGCATGGACGAAATTACACCAGAGACCGAAAAGGCTCTGAGGAACATGTCTGTGCAGGAAAAGCGAGCCAACAGGCGACTGTGGCGAACAACCTCTGGATACAACATGCGGGTCGGGGTCGAGGGATACTTTAGCGCCTTCAAGAGGATATTCGGCGACAAAGTAATGTCTAGGAAACGGGACACCGCGGAACAAGAAATCCGGATGAAAGTGGCGATCTACAACGACATGATCGGCATGGCTGTGGCAAATGGCCATACTGCGAAGAAAGTCTGGGTTCGATCAAGCAAGGACGCGGGCGGAACATCCTGCAGGGGTAGGACAAGCGGCGGGCGCAGGGTGGACAGCAAGAGATCTAATAGGCAGGCGGCCCCCGGGCATGCAGGTGGCGGGGATGCCGGAAGGCTAGCCGGGGCCAGCGAGGGCGGCGGGGATGCCGGAAGGCTAGCCGGGGCCAGCGAGGGCGGCGGGGATGCCGGAAGGCTAGCCGGGGCCAGCGAGGGCGGCGGGGATGCCGGAAGGCTAGCCGGGGCCAGCGAGGGCGGCGGGGATGCCGGAAGGCTAGCCGGGGCCAAGACCGAATACGGGTGAAGCACTTGGGTCGATTGCCCTAGGAAAGGGCGTATTTGGTTCTCGATAATCGCACAGAGCACCCGTATGCGCTCCACGATCATCGAGATCTGGCCGTCCATCCTGTCCATGCTCGCCGACACGACGTTGGCTATGGTGTTCTCGGAGACGACCACCCCGTAGTGCGCCGCGATGTAGTCGGCGACCTCCTGGTAGGACATGTGGTTGGACAGGTCCAGTATGCGCTCCCTGATGACCGCGCCGAGGGCCGAGCCGCGGATCGAGATCGGCGTCGTGGCCACCTCGAACAGGCCGCACTCTGCGCAGCAGCCCGCCTCGAACAGGAGGTTGGCGACGCAGTCGCGGCCGATGCCGCCGATCCTGACCGCGGCCCTGGCAAGATCGTGCAGGAGCCTGCCCCCCTCGTCGAGCGCCTCGAATTCGAGCGCCCATCCGGCGATCACGTCAAAGTGCCGCTTGGGTATGCGCCCGAGGATGACGTGGTCGGCGCCGCAGCACTCGAACGGCCCAAGCGCGACGAGCAGGGATCCCTCCGTCTTGGAGTTGTTCGGCCTGCCCGGGCCGCGGCCCCTGCGGCGCGCCGCGCCCGCCGCGCCGGCGGGGTCCGCCGCGCCGGCGGGGTCCGCCGCGCCGGCGGGGTCCGCCGCGCCGGCGGGGCCCTTTGCAGCCTTCCTCCCCCTCCTCCCCCCTCCTTCTCCCCGATGCCGCGCCCTCCTCCCCATCTTTCTTCTTCGCAAGCGCCCTCCCGCCCTTCCGCCCCCCTCCGGGCGGGACGGCTTCCTCCCCGTCCGCATCCCCCTCCTCCGCCGGCAGCCCGTCGTCCCCGTCGTTGTACGATCCTATCTTTGCGCGCATCTTGTCGCGCTCCCGGTGGCATATGGCCCGCGACGAGGTCGGGCTGTTCGGGTTCTCGTGCCGCCTGAGTAGGGCGCCCGTGCTGTCCCGGTCCTCCGATGCACTGCGGTACTTTTCGGCCCATTCGTCCCTATCCCTTGTCGACTTCGCCAGTGCCGCGTCCGTTATCCGACAGACGATCAGCAGGCCGTCCCGCTCCGCGGTTATCGCTCCCAGTTTGTCCAAAAGCTCGCGCCTCTCCATGGCCCACGCCTCCTTCTCGGCACGATGCTCGTGCTCCCTTTTCACAAGCTCCCAGCGGATGAGTGTGGCCTGGCTCGGCGATCCCATGGCCGCGGCCCGAATTTATTTGATCGATAAAGGTTTGGTTTCTTCCCAGGGCCCAGTGCGGGCGATCGCTCCCCTCTCCGCCCCTGTCCACGACGGATGCGGCCGGCCGGCCCGACAGCGGCGGCGGCGGGGGCGCCTCCTGCGGCCGCCCCGGAGCGCGGCGGGGATGGCGGGGGCGGGGGCGGATGGCGCCGCCGGCCCCGCCCCGGCCCTCAACCGCCCGCCGCAGGCGTCAGGCTAGCGGCAGGACATGAGCTCTCGCGCGGAGATCGGCGGCCTGGAATCCGCTTCGCCACACACCCTCTCCCCCCCCCCCACCGGCGGAGCAGAAGGCGCAGGGCACAGCACGGACGGTGCATGGCCTGAATGAGGGCCAACAACAGGGGCGAGCCAAGGCGCCCCGCGGGGCGGCGGCCGCTTTCTCCGCAACGCATTCCCATGTATGAAACGAGGGTGCTGCGCTGCCCCGACCGCGCGGCATGCTGCGCCCGCGGCGGCCCGGGCGGCGCGGCCGATGGGCGCAGTGCGCAGGCCGACCCGCCCGAGCGGCATGCCACCCCGTGTATCCGGGCGACCGCTCCGCAGGACGATCGCCGCTGCAAGCGAAAAGACGGGGATCGCGCCGAGCGGCGTTGCGAGAAGGGAGGGAGGTGCATGTAGCCACGGGGCGCGCAGACGCGCCGGCAGCGGCAGCGGCGGCAGTGCGGCCGCTAGGTCCCGTGCCCCTCTATCGCCTCAAGCATGCCCCTCTGAAAGGCCTCCTCCGAGAACCGTTGCGCGTGGTCCCGCAGCGCCGGCGGCAGGCCGTCGAACCGCCCGCCGAGCGCACCCTTCATGATTTCAACTGCCTCGGCCTCGGTCCGGTACCGCAGCTCGGCGAACGGCACGGTCTCGGGGTGCGCCGAGTTGTCCGGCACGACGGGGACGCACCCGGCGGCGATCGCCTCGACTACGGCTATCCCGAACGACTCGGGCCTCGCGTGCAGGTACGCCCTGGCGCCGCCGAGGAGCGCGTCGAGCTCTTCCTCTGCGGCGTTTACGTGGAAATGCATGCCGGGCCCCGCCATGCCCCTGAGCCTCTCCAGGCAGTCTAAGTGGAACTGCTCCCTGGCGTTCCCGACCGCGTCCCACCGGCCCCCCGCACCGCGCATCACCCTTACGGCCGCCTCGTGGCGCTTTTCGGGGGAAAATCGCCCCGTCGTGACGGCCCTCCTCTCCTTGGGGCGGCCCCGCGCAGCGGCGGCAAAGCGGGCCAGGTCGACGGGCGGGTACACGATGGGCCCCTGCACCGCGCGCCCCACGGCGGCGGACACAGCCCGCTTCGTGTGCTCGCTGTTCGGGGCTATTGCGACCTTTTTCTTTCCCGCCTCGGCGATCATCCTGCGGAACGGCCGCCTGGTCCGCCACAGGCGCAGCATGTTGCGCGGGTGGCGCGGGCGCGGCAGCGACAGCACCCCCGTCTCGTACTCCAGATCCGAGTTGGCGTACAGCAGGACGCGCGGCGCGTCCGTCCGCTCCATGACGAACCCGCCGTCGGTCACGACGAGCAGATCGCTTCCGGTGTTGGCGAACAGCCACCGGGCGTCCGCCCTAGGTGGCGCCCGGCGGAGGCGCACGCGGCGGAACTTGTGCAGGGGCCGGCCCGCCTCGTTCTCCGGCCCGGCCGCGGCATCGTCCCCGTTTTCGATCTCGCAAAAGGACACGCTTCGCGGTGGGCGGAGGCAGCGGAGGACGACATCGTGGCCGGTGCGATCCAGCGCCTTCAGCAGGGACAGGGTCACCCTTTCGCCCCCGCCGTCGGTCGCAAAGTCGCGGTGGACCACGGATATTCTCACGCGCCGGCGCGGGGCGCGGGCGCTATAACTGTCTACGCGAGATTGGGGGGAGCGCACGGGGTGCACATTCAGGTCTCTAGGGCGGTGCCTGCCAGGCAAGGAGCAGGCGGCCGCGGCGCCGAGTCGCGCAGGATTAGAGGGGGCGGCCGCGGGCGGCATGCCGCCGTCGCGGGCGCCCGGAACGCCGGTGCGCGGGCGGCATGCCGCCGTCGCGGGCCCGCCGCCCCTCCGCCCGTGACGGGTCGCGGGCCCTCGTGTTGCTGTCATGCGGCCTATTGGGACGGGCCAGCCGCCGCCGCTGCAGGCGCAGTAGTAGCGGCGGCAGCGGCTGGCTTGCCGCTCGCCTCCCGCCCCCGTCATGGAGGCGGGCCCGGGCCGGTTGGCTGTAGCGGCGCACCTGCCGCACTGCGCCGCCGCTGGCGGCGCGCCGGGGCGCGCAAGCCGCCCCGTCGTCGGCGGCGAACCAGTTTGGATCGGCCATCAGCATGTCCAGCCCGTCGGCGGGGTCGATCCCGTTCCTTGTGCACATGCCGATGAACGTGAGAAGCTCCTCCCCCGTGGTCATGCCCCATACGCTCTGCGTCTGGAAGTGCGACCTCTTGTACGGGCCGAGCAGCTCGTGGAACGCCCTCTCGATCTCGTTGCTGTCGAACGGCATGCCCTTGACGGAGAGCGCGTAGAACATGTCGGGCAGCGCGTTGGCGATTGCCGTCTTGGCGGGGTGCTTGCCCTCGCCGTACAGCGGGAGTATGCCCGTCTCGACCATGCCGCGTAGCGCGGCCGCAGCCGAATCGGACGCCGTGTCCCAGCACCGGACGAACTTGTACAGGTACAGCAGGCGGAGGTACGCCCTGACGGCGCCGAGAAGCTTGGCGGCCTCTTCGTCGTCCTCGATCTCGTCGCCGGCTGCGCGGACGGCCGCCGCGTTGCGCCGGCGGCCGCTGCCGTCGGGCAGGGGGGCGGCCGACGGGGCGGCAGTAGGGGCGGCGGCGGGGGATCCGTCGTCGCCGATCCACGGCACGGCATGCGACCAAGGGTCTCCCATGATCCGCCCCACGCCGTCGCGGGCCCACTCGTACTCTTCCCTCATGTGCACGTAGAGGTCGTCGGGGCCCATGCGCCCTCCCTTGGCGAGCCGGTCTAACGCCCTGAACGCGGAGAACTCGGCCCTGCGGATTATGTGGACCATGTCGCGCTAGATCTTTTCGCACGGCTGCCCCTCGTACCCGTCGACCGTGGCGGATACGTGGACAAAGTCGCTGTACGTTGCGCGCATCGTCGCCTTTGATCGGCTGGTCCGGAAGCGGAGGTACACCAGCCGCTCCGTGCAGGCGCCCAGGACGGTGACGAACTTGGGCGAGGCGGCCCTCGTTGCGCTCTCGAGTATGGTGCCGCCGCCGCCGCCGCCGGTGCCGCCGCTTCCCTTCACCAACTCGTCGTTGCGGTGGTGCGGCTCCTCCCCGATGCGCCCCGGTATCCTTGCGTTGTGCAGCTTGACGGTGTCCCGCATGGCCCCGCACGCGCTGCGCACCGTGGCCGGGCCGAGCCTAAAGCTGCGCCTTGCCCACAGGTGGGCCGCTATGGGGCGGTCCGACATGCGCTCGCACAGGCCGAGCACCTCGCGGCAGTCCTCCTTGGAGGCGGCGGTTCCGCGCACGACCGCGGTGCACACCGTCTCGAACAGGCAGCCGCACTTGGGGCAGCGCCCCCTGCCGAACGAGACCGACGTGCATTCGGGCCTGCCGGCCACGCCGTGCCGCTCCAGCTCGCGCGACACCCGCAGCATCTCCGCGGCCTCTTCGTTCACGGGCACCAGGCCCTTGATCGACTCGCCCGGCCTCAGCCAGTACCTGCTCGTTCCCGAGTGGGCACCCTCCAGGTCCACGTGGCAGTCGGGGCACTGCCGCGGGGCGGGGACGCGGAAGCGGGCGCCTACAGGGTCGTTGTTGGAGTACCCCTTGTGGCCCGGCTACCCGCCGTGCTTCCTGCCCTTTTTGTCGCCGCCCCTGTACGCCGGGCCCACTATGGCCCGGAACCTGCGCCGCAGCATGTGGGCGAGCGACAGGGAGCCGAACGGAGTGTTCGGGCCGCTGGCGACGGCATTCTCCCTCTTCAGGTCGGCATTCTCCTTCTCCAGGCGGACGACCCTTGTTGCCTGCCCGCCGCCCTCGTCCCCGCCCCCCGCCCCCCGCCCGCTTCCGCCGGGCCGCGGCCTGCCCGGCCTCGGCCTCGGCTTCGGCCGTGGCTAGCCTGCACAGCAGGACGGCCTTGCGACCCGGCAAGTAACACTGACACGACGGCACTGGGCCGGGCGACCCAGACTTTGTGGCGGTTCCCCTACAATTATAGAGCCCCGGAGCGGCCGCGGTGACGTGGAAGATATCCCGAGCGTCGCCGATGCACACCTAGCGATCCTTGAGGCCGTCTCCGACGGCCGCATGCACAAAATTGCAGAGGTCACCGACTCGGTAGCCGGGAGGCTTGGCGTAACGGACGAGGCGCGCGAAAGAGTAGGAAGGGCAGGGCGGCGGCTGTTTGACATGAACGTCAGGAGGGCGGCACACGACCTCCGCGCCGCAGGGCTGATCAAGAACGAGGACATAGGCAAGTTCGAGATGACCAAAGAGGGCGGGGCCGTCCTGGCTGCACAGCCGACGCGCATCGACGCAAGGTACCTGCGCGAAAACTGTAAGCAGTACCGCCTCAACGAGGAGCGCCTTGCCACGAACCGCAAGAACCTTCGAAGTGGGGGGAGAGCGGGCGGCCCGCGCAAGAGGCGCGGCATGGTAGCCATTATAGACGTACTAGGCGTCAAAGGATCGTGGAAGAACGAGAACGGCGCGAGCACGCCCGGCATCCACAAGAGGTGGAACGACCTTCTAAGGTCTACCAGGTGCCTGCTAAAGGGCGACGGCCTAATCGGGAGGAACATGACGTTCTCTGCATTCTCGGACACGATGTTCATAACCGTGGAAGAGCGCAGCTATGACAAGGCGCTGCTGTCGTTCGGCGGGATCATGTGGCAGGCCATAGTCCACAGCATCAGGGAGGATGTTCCGGTGAGGGGCTGCGTGTCGTGCGGAGACTACTATCGCAGCCGCGACAACCTGTTCACGGGCCCCGCCGTCGACGAGGCTGCCGCATACTATTCCCTTCCGCAGTGGATCGGCATCTCGGCGGCGCCGAGCGCCAACAGCGCCCTGAGCAGGGCGATACCCAGGCCGTCGCACCGCAACAACCGAATATACCGGAGGCACGACATACCGCTGAAGACATCAGTCGAGCAGGACGCATGGGCCCTCAACTGGCCGAGGCAGTCCGAAGATGAGGACGAGGAGGGGACCATGGAGGCGATCATCGAGCACATAGACGACAGGATGGACCGCATTACAGACATCAGAGCAGCCCTCAAGTGGAGAAACACGCGCAAGTTCTGCAACGCCGTGCTGTCGACATGACCGGCGGCAGGGTGGCGGCGGGATGGCGTGGGCGGGCCGATCGCAATGCGCGTCACAGCGGCAGTGTAGCCCGCGCCGCGCAGGGTGCGCGGCGCGGGCGGGATGGCGCGGCACTCCGTCCCCTGATGGGCGCGGCGGCCCAAGGCATGACGGTGATCAACCTCCTGCATCCCTACGTGCGACCTAGTAGGGGATTTCGCGCCTCGCTGGAACCGGCGGACGAGTGCCGCCGAGATGGCGACGCAACCAATGCTAATATACGCTCGTCTGGCCCCGCCGCATCGTGCTTGACAACGGCCGGTGGGACGATCCAAGGGTTGTCCTGTACTGCCAGGTAGGCAAGGCCACGGACATGCTCGACTTCTCCTTGGGGCAGGCAGTCTCCAACGCGGGTATGCCCAAGGAGGACTATGACGTAGTGTTCGTGTGCTGGCGCACCTCGAAGGAGGTCTACGAGTACTTGGACGAGCGCAACTACAAGTACGTCGACATGGAGTACGACGCTGAAAAGGACTTCTTGTGGAACCTGTACAAGGGATGGAATATGGGGTACGAGATCGGCTACAATCATGCCGACTATGTGTGCCCTATTGCCACCGACCACGCCTTTTACCGCAACTGGCTCAAGAACCTCTTTTCGTGGGCCGCCCCCAACCGCATAGTCAACTGCAAGCTCGTCGAGCCCGGCACACTGCCCTCCCTTCATACTACTGTTAACCTTGGCCTTACCCTCCCCGGCAAGTTCGACGCAGCGGGGTTCGAAAGGCTCGCCGACGCCCTGTACCGCGACGAGATGAGCTCGGACGAGGCGGCGTACGGTCACCGCTTTGACGCGATGCCGTTCGTGTGCCCGCGTGACGTTTGGGACAGGTTTGGCCCCATGCAGCCGACGCTCACAAAGGACGGCGTGACGGGCGACACGGATTTTTTCGACCGATGCCGCGCCGGCGGCGTCGAGATCACAAAGGCACTCAACTCGATCAGCTACCACTGCGGGGGTCTGGAGACGAAAAGGAACGAGCCAGCTCCGGTAGCAGCCCCTCCTACTCCGCGCGCCGGCTCGGCAAAGAGGCTACTCGGGAGGCTGAAAAGGCGGTGAAAATAGGGATAGTCGGCGTCGGCACGGTCGGCTCGGCCGTCCGGTTCGGCCTAGAGACCAAGCGTGGCCACGACGTAGCCGTGCACGACATTAAAATGCAGGGAACATCCCTCGAGTCCGTCTACAACGCTTCGGAGATAATATTCATATGCGTCGGCACGCCGCAGGGCCCCGACGGCTCGTGCGACACGTCGGCCGTCGAGCACGTCTGCGCCTCGATCGAGGCAATGGCCAAAGAAAGGGGAGAGACAAAGGACGTGGTGGTAAAGTCGACCGTAATACCGGGCACCGTGTCAAAGATCGAGCGGGCATGCCCGTCGCTAAGGCTGGCGATGAACCCCGAGTTTCTGCTCGAAAGGGCCGCGGTGCAGAACTTTTGCGACCAGGACGTGTGCGTCATAGGGACGAAGTACGACGGCCTGTACAACGCGATTGTCGAGGCTCACGGCAACCTAGCAAGAGAGTACGTCAGGACCACCCCCGTCAACGCCGAGATCGTCAAGTACTTTTTGAACGCGTTCAACTCGACACGGATTATATTTGCAAACCTCTTCTACGAGGTGTGCGGCAAGGTAGGCGCCGACTACGACGAGGTCAAGGGGCTGGCCGTGAGGCGCAGTAACATGATCGACTCGTACTTGGACTGCAACAAGAACCTGCGCGGGTTCGGCGGGGCGTGCCTCCCAAAGGACACCGAGGCGCTACTTGCGCTCGCGTCGAAGGAGGGCGTGCAGTACGACTTTTTGAGCGGCGTGCTAGCCGACAACAGGAGGATCAACGATGCCGGGCGGCGGTAAGGGCACGGTCCTCGTCACCGGCTCGCAGGGGTTCATCGGCTCGTACATGTGCGCCGAGCTGCTCGGCCGCGGGTACTCTGTCGTCGGCGTCGACGACTACTCAAAGTACGGCCCCCTCGTGCGCCCCCACGACTCGCACCCGTCGTTCCGCCTGATCAAGGCAGACTGCGCCAGCGAGTCGTTCCGCCGCACCCTCCTCAAGGGGGAGGAGGCCAGCACCGAGTTCGGCTGGATTGTTGCGGGTGCTGCAATGATCGGCGGGATATCGTACTTTCACAGGTACGCGTACGACTTGCTGGCCCGCAACGAGCGCATACTGGCCAACACGTTCGACGTGGCGGTCGACCGGCACAGGAGTGGACGGCTAAGCCGCATCGTCGTCGTCAGCTCCAGCATGGCGTTCGAAAATGCCACCGTCTGGCCCACTCCCGAGGGGCACCAGTCGGAGTGCCCCGCGCCGTCCTCCACGTACGGGTTCCAAAAGCTCGCGTCCGAGTACTTTGCGCGCGGCGCGCGCGAGCAGTATGGCCTGCCGTACACGATCGTGCGGCCGTTCAACTGCATAGGGGTCGGCGAGGACAGGGCGCTGGGAGAGGAAGAGGTCATGTCGGGCAATGTGAGGCTGCTCATGTCGCATGTGGTGCCCGACCTAGTCAACAAGTGCCTGCTCGGCCAGGATCCGCTGCACATACTGGGATCGGGCGATCAGGTGAGGCACTACACCAACGGCAAGGACATTGCAAGGGGCATGCGCCTTGCCATGGAGTCCCCCGACGCCGTAAACGAGGACTTTAACATCTCGACGGGGACGAGTACGACCGTGGCCGGGCTGGCCCGCATGATATGGGAGAGAATCAACCCGGACAAGCCGTTCCGCACCGTCTCGGATCCGCCGTACGAGCACGACGTGCAGAGGCGCGTGCCCGACATCGAAAAGGCGAGGCGGATTCTGGGCTTTGAGGCCGAGATTGGCCTGGGCGAGAGCCTCGACGAAGTGATCGGGTGGCTACGCAGCAAAATGCCAATGGAGGCGAGGGCACGCTGAGCGAGGCGGAAGAGGCGGCCAGGGAAAAGGCGGCGGCAAACGCGGGAGCGGGAGCGGCGGCCAGGGACTTTGCCGAGTACGGTCCGAGCATGAGCGAGGCGGCCGAATTTGTCAACTCGTGCAACTCGTTCTCCGAGCTGGTCGACCGGCTGTGCATCGAGAATGTCAGGCTCTGGCACATACTCGACGATACCGCAGTGCTCAAGCGCCGCCTAGAGGCGCTGGGCGACGGCGGGGAGGGCCGCACCGAGATACTTGAAGAGATAGCCAAAAAGTCGTTCGAGAACATCGAGTCCGTAAAGAGGCGGTCCATGTTCAAGAGGGCCATCGACGAGGCCCTAGGGTACAGCGTGCAGCAGGCCGCGCGGGGCGGCGACCCGAACGTCTGCATCGAAAGCAAGAGCTACGGGCGCGATGCGGGCTGACCGCCGCGCGCGCGCATCATTCGTCCTTTTCGCCCTCCTGTACGTGGTACACGATGCTGTCGAACGCCGTGACATGCGACACGCCCATCGCCTTTAGAGTCTCGTTGAAGAAGATGGCGTCGCCCGAGGTGACCGTACCGTCCGGCTCGGTTCGGTTGCCCACGGGGTAGCCGCCGCTCCTGCGGAACGTGTCGGCGTACAGGGCGCACGGCATGAACAGCCCGCCAGGCCTGGCCTTGTCGCGGGATATTTTTTTGGCGAATTTCTGAAACGCCGCGTCGTCGAATTCGGAGTGCGTGGTGCCGAAATTTTTCTCGATGCCGTGCATGCCCGAGCGGAGTTTGCCCGACTCGACAAGGCGCGACGTGACGACCGTCTTCTCGTCCAGGCGCCTGAGCAGGCCGTCGAGCCAGCCCGTCGTGAAGGCCATGTCGGAGTTGACGAACACAACAACGTCGCTCTTGGTCTCAGCTGCGGCCATCCCGCCATGGTTCCACGCGCGGTACACCCTGTTCATGTAGTGCTCGGCGGGGTCGGGGTTGCGGAACACGGTGTGGTTCATGCCAGCTGACCGCAAAAACTCGACCAGTCTATCGGTCGGATCGTTGGCCACGAACGTAAACTCGACGTTGCCGTACATGGGACGCCGGCCGCCGCCCGTGTGCCGGTTGAACGACTCGTGCACGAATTTTGCGTATCCGGGCGATTTGTATATGAGGCACACCACTGAAACTTTGAGGGCTGACGGCGGGTACCAGTCCGGCGAAAACCGCACAAGCCGCAGAGTCGACTCGTCCCTTATGCGCTCCAAGAGGCGGCCGGACTGCCCGTGCCGCTTGTACACGTCGTATTTTTGCGAGACGAAGCGCTCGGTCGAGAACCCGTAGTGTATGACCTTGACGGTTGCTCGCTTGATCCTGCTAAGGCTCTCGGGGGACTGGTCGTGGTGCAGGCCTTCACGCGTGTCGAACCTGAGGCGGCCTGTGTTTTTCCACAGCTTGGTTTGCCAGTTTTGCAGCCACAGCTCGTCAGTGCGGTACAAGCAGGGGGATTTCCATAGGTTGTGATACAGGAACGAGAACGCGTCGATCTTTTTGCGGTCCCCGTGGCCGCACAGGGCCCGTATGCCGCCGAGCTCGCCGGCGCGGTCAAACACCTCGTCGGGATCCAGCCATACAATCCAGTCGGGGCTGAGCTTTAGCGTGTACTCAAGCAACGCCTGCTTGTCATAGAGCTCGCGCCTAAAGTCATCGGGCACGGTGATTACATGGTCGGTGAATTTCTGGGCAATTTGGAGTGAGTCGTCCGTCGATCCGCTGTTGCACACAGCAATGTCGTCACAAAAGCGGCCCATGTGCCGCAGGCACCGCTCAAGGTTGCCGCTCCTGCCGCCCTCGTTGTGAAACTTTACAAAGCCGACCAGCCGCGTGTCCCGGCCGTTGGCCCGGCGCACCCGCGAGGCGTCTATGACGGGAGGATCGCGCCAGTCTCTGCAGGCGAACAGCGCCCTGCGGGCGAGGCGGCGGTGCAGCGGGCGGCCTCCGTTGTCGCCGGACGGCGGCGCGCAAGCGGCGAGTTCGTAGGCCGCAGGGTCGGGAGGTGGATCGGCGTGGGGGGGGGGCGGAGATCGGGAGCTAGCCATGATGTCCACCATCCTGCCCCGCCGGGTCGGTGCGGGCCGCCGCACCGGCCGGCATGGGACTCTTCGTCATGAACGCCATGAACTGGTTCTTGATCTGACGTATGTAGTATCCCCTGGCGCGAAACTCCTCCATCTCCCATCCGCACATGTGCCTTTCAAGCTCGTTGTCATGCAACCGGACATTGTACTCGGTGTCGACAAAGCCGTTAGGAGTGGCGACGACGAGCGTGTGGTTGTACATGCGCTCAAGCACGTCCAACAGCTTTGTGCCGTCGCCCTTGGGCAAGTGCTCTATGACATGGTGGCACACAACCACATCGAACTTTTTGTGTAGCGCGTGCACGTTTCTTGCGTCCATGACCATGTATTCGCCGGGCGGGCCATTCTCCTCTCGCCAGCGCACGCATTCGGGGTGTAAGTCTATTCCCGTCACTGCGTATCTTTTGCCGCGGCATATCTCGTGTAGCAAGTCCTCCGTGGGCGGGTTTCCGTCCAGTAGCATGCCGCAACCCACGTCGAGGATCGACGTTGCACCGGGCGGGATCATACCCTTGATGTGGGGTACGTTATCACTGTTTCTAGCGGGTGGCGGCGGAACGGCCCCCCCCCCACGGCCACCCGTATTCTTGGCAAGCTTGTACCACGCCCAGTAGTTGCCGGTGCGGGCGTCCCGATGGGTCTCGGCGTACACGACCGTATGCAACCCAGCCTCGGAGACCATCCAATCCGCCTCGGCCTTTGTGTACGCGACTGCGCCTTCCAGCCCGGGCGCGTTAGAGTTTTTGACGGGGTTACTTTCGTTCAGTACGAACTGGAACAGGCAGTAGCCGCCGTCGGCAAGCGCGCCGGACACGGTGTGCAGGTAGTTTTGGGTGGCCCTTGGGTTGATGTGCTGGAACACGGTAATGCTGAACGCAACGTCGATGCTGGCCGGCGGAAGGGCGCCCAAGTACCGCCTGTCGACCTTGTGGAATTCGTAGGGGCCTAGGCCAAGCCGGTCGAACTCGTCCGACGCGGAACGGATGATGTTGTCGGCCGCCTCGAACCCGTACACCTGCCGGGCGCCTTCCCGCAGGGCCTGGGCAAGGTACCAGCCGCCGCCGAACCCTATCTCCAGGACGGATTTGCCGCGGAGGGTCTCGGTTCCTGCCATGTGCCTCTCGTTGATCTCGGAAATGGCCCTTCCGACCATGCGGCGCCTCAGCATTTGGCACGGGTCAGCCTGGCCGTCGCCGTCCCTGGCAAAGTAGGCGTTGCCCACATGGAGGCGCTCCCACTTTTCGTGCTGGAACTCGTCGCGCATCCCGACAGGCATGGAACGTCCAAGGCGTACCTGCGAATCGCCTAGGACGGGGGGAGGATCACGCCAGTGCCGGTACGCGAACAGCGCCCTGCGGGCGAGGCGGCGGTACAGCGGGCGGCGTTCCCGGGGGAGAGCGGGTGGGCTAGTCATGCGGGCCATCTACCTGCGCTGCCGTACGCCCTGGCTGGGCCGCCCGATCTCGCGGCGGGGGCGCCCCGTGACCGGCGGCGCCGTGCCCGCTGTTGTTACCAACCATGGGGGGAGTGCCGCGCGGCCCCTTATTGCTGTTGGTAGCGCAGGCTCGGCGCAGGGGCGGGCTGGCTGGTGGAGGAGTAAGCGCCCGCCGTGAAATTGGCGGCGTGCGGGCGACCGGGAAGGGGGCAGAGTTGCCGTGTTGCCGAGGCCCCGCTCCCCCGTGGGCGGCGGGGGGGGGGTTGCAGGCGGGGATGTAGACGGAGGCGGCCGGCGTTCAACGTGCCACGGCTTTTACCGGCAGGCGCCCGCGCGCATGCAGGACACGGCCGCTGCGGTGCGCACAGCGAGGGCGTAGCGACGCAGTGCGGCCTTGCGGCAAGTGGGGCCCCCGACGAATCCCCGCCGCGGTGCCCGGCGCCGGCGGAGCCTTTGGCGCACCGCCGCTACGGGCAGGGCCGGCGCGCCATGGCTCGCGCGACGCAGTGTAGCCGTTCCCGCAGTACTGTCCGCACGGTTACCCCTGCCGCGTCCGTGGCTCCAGCCCAAAAATATAGTTGAGTCCCTCTTCGGCGCATTCCGTCACGTACGAGGATGGATCCCGCCCCGCCGATTGCGCCCAATCGACGAGCCGGCAGTATGCGTGCACTTGCAGCGCGTATCTGTCCCCCATTGCGGCCATCTTTGTTGGCGTGATGGGGTTTACGTGCCAGTCGAGCGGGGAAGCCCCCTCTTTCTCCTTGGGCGTCGAGACCAGTATTTTTTCAATGCCCGCGTCAAACAGTGCGTCGATTACTTCTGTGTGGTTTGGGATATGCTCAATGCCTTCGATGCAAAAGGCCTGCCGAATACACCTGTCTTTTACTAGGCGGCACAGGCGCAACGTCTCGCGCCTGACATCCAGCAGGACGAATTCAATTCCGTCGGCGGAATTGTTGGCGCGGGCGTACCGTATGGCCTCTTCCGAGTAGTCGACGCCGAGCACCGGTGCGGCCAGCGCATCATGCAGAAACCGTGTGCCGGGCCCCGATCCGCAGCAGATATCCAAGGTGGGCGCCAGGCGTGACGCGTGCTTTGCAGACTCCCTGTATATCACGTAGTGCGCAGCCCACTGTGATCCCATGGCCGTTCCGGCCGAGTAGGTATAGTCCATTCGCTCTAGGGGTGCGGCTACTGCTTTGCCGGCGAAGGGCCGCTTCCTGCACGCCATCGCAGCCAACCGTACACATGCAGACACCCGGCGTATCAACGCTGTCTCGGGCATCTCGGCGGTTATTTATGGCTATACGGCTCCCATGTGGCGCGTAGCGGCGGCGAGCCGCCTGCGCTCCCTCCACCCCCCTCCCCCCGCCCCCGCCTGTGCCCTAGCCGCGCGGGACAGCCATGACGATACGGTCCCCTCGCGAATGGCGCGGTGCTACAGTGCGGCGGCGAGCATGCCGGACGGAATCTCGTATGGCGGCGGTCCCCTCGCGAATGGCGCGGTGCTACAGTGCGGCGGCCCCCGCGGCCGGCCCGTCTCCGTGGCCAAAGCGATCGGTGCTTCTTACGCCCTCTTTTTCGAGGGCGGCCGTGGCGGTTTCGCCGGCCATGTACCGCACAAGGGCGGCGCGGAGCCTTTCAAGCTCGGCCTTTAGCCCAGCGTCGTCTGCAGTGAGGATCATCAGGTCGATCTGCGCGTGCAGGTACGCCTCGACGAGGACCTCCTTGGAGTTGGGCGTGAGCAGGTTGATGTACGGGTGGAGGTGCGTGAGGTTGCGGGTCTCGGTCTTTTGCTGCGTGCGGTTGTGGCGGTGGCCTATGACGATGGACACGGGGACGATGACGGCCACCATTGCTATCCCAAACCAGTGGAGCGGGTAGTCCTTGAACCAGTCGGTCAGGCCGTGCAACAGGAGGATAAAGTTGGCAAAGCCGAACATAAAGGCCATGTAGGTGCCGTACCCGACACGCATTTCGAACCACCTGCGGCCGACCCAGTCCGCGGCGATTCTCATGGCGATGCCACCCCTCCTCGCGAGGAGGCGGGCGCCGGGCGGAGCGCGGCGGGGCGGGGCCCGGGCGACGGGGGCGCCGCGGAATGCCGGCGGGGCGGGTCCCGGCCGCGGCGCGGAGGCCGCATCGCTACAGGCCCTCCTTCCGGAGCGCAACTGTGGACGGCTCGCCGTCGAGGTACCTACGGCACGCCCTACCGAGCCGCTCGGCGCGCGAGGCCAGATCCTCGTCGCCCGCCCGCCTGGCCGCCTCGGCCATCCAGGCCGCCTGCGTGACCATTATGCGGAACGCGTACTCGTCCTTTGAGTCGGGTATGACAAGATCGATGTACGGGTGGAGGTGCGTGAGGTTGCGGTTCTCGGTCTTTTGCTGCGTGCGGTTGTGGCGGTGGCCTATGAGCACGGCGGCGGGCACGATGGCGGCAAAGGTGGCTATGGCAAACCAGTGGAGCGGGTAGTCCCTGAACCAGTCGGTCAGGCCGTGCAGTATGAGTATGAAGTTGGCAAAGCCGAACGTAAAGGCCAGGTACGTGCCGTATCCCATGCGCATCTCGAACCACCGGCGGCCGATCCACTCGCGGTCGGGGAGGTTCAACGCGGGCAGCCTCCTGCGCGGCAGCGGGGTCGGGCGGCGGGGCGCATGCCCATGGCGGCGGGGACCACCTATATAACTGAGCAGGAGGCGGATTGCGCGGCAACCGCCCCTGCGCGACGGCCCGTCCTAGCCGGTCCCCCGGCCAGGCAAGCCCGGACCTTTGGGTCGTCTGCAGCGCAGGGGGCGGCACGGACGGAATGCGTCCGTTGCGCGGCCCTCGGCTTGGGCGGATGCGAGGCCTGATGCGCGGCGGCGGCCCTTGGCGGCGCCGGGCATTGCAGCGCGAGCGGCTGCGCCCGCCGTCGCCGCTAGGTGCCCAGGCAGGACAGGGGCAGCGCCGGGCGCGCCCCGCCCGGCTGGATGAGATATGGGAACGGACAGGGACCCGATCTCGTGTGGCGTCAAGGGCGACTTGCAGATGGCAAGCCAACGGCCCGGGTGGCCGTAGCCGTTTTCCGGGCGCCAGCTTCTGGCCAAGGCGGGTCTTGCAGACGGCAAGCCAGCAGCCCGGGTGGCCATAGAGCCGGTTGACAGGTCTGCATGGGCTTGGCGAGGCATGCAGGCCGTCGTCCCGATGCGGCACGCCGCGTCGCGTTCGGCGAGCCCCCCCCCCCAAGGCGGCATGCCCGCGGCCTCTTCGGCCCCGCGCGCCGGCGCCGCGCCGCTCGCGACTCGGACCCCTTCGCGGGGGATGGCCGGCGGCGAGGCACAGCCCTCGACGCGCCTGTTGCCGGAGCTTTGGGAAGACCGCCCTTACGCCTCGGCGTTGTGCCGGCCCTTGCCCGATCGCCCCAGCCCGCTTTGGCGGCAAGGCGCCGCGCCGTCCTGCGGCCCGATCGGCCCCCCTCCCACCTTGTTCATGGCTGCCTGTCGGCAGAGCGGGCGTTACAAGCATCTTGGATCGGCCCGGGTCGACTCTCGTACACTGGAAATGAACAACTTGTTCACAACGCTTAACTAGTGCCGGTGCCCGGTCGATTCATGAACGCGCAAGAGATCGCCGATGAGATTGACGAGCTGGTCAAGGACCGCGGCGGCCCGTATAAGAAATGGACCGTAGGCGTCACCGACAATCCTGCCGAGCGCCGCAAGCAGCACGAGCAGGGCGGCGGGGGTGTGTTGTGGTGGCACACTTGGAACGCCAGCTCCGAACAGGCTGCCCGCAACGTAGAGAAGCATTTCTTAGACAAGGAGATGCAGGGCGGCGGTGGCGGACGGGGAAACGCGGATCATGTCTATGTTTTTAAGACGCCTTAGGCACGCTAAATCCATCTCCCTGTTTTTTGCAGCCGGATAAACGTCCCGTGCCCGGATCCTCTGACGGTTGCGCGCGTTGAACTTTGAGCGGTGCCCCGGAACAGTGCGGTGCCAATGCCGTCATCGCCCGATCGGCATGCCGAGGGTCGCGGTGGCGTAAAGGCATGGCCCTCGGCCGGCGGCGGCGGGGCGGCGGCGGCGGGGCGGCGGCCGGTGCTCCGTGTCAGTCAACCCAACTTTGACCTTTACGGGGGCGGCTTGGGCTCGCGAATTTCCAGCATCCTGACGCTCATAGAAATCACGGCTGCAAGGGATATCCGCGGAACGTAGTCCGACGCGCGCCGCCAGAACACGGAATTGATCATAACCCACGTGTTTGTCGTAAAAAGAGAGTAGACAAACGCAAGCATGCGGGCGGGCGGCTTCGTGCTCGACGTCTTGTTCCTCCTGCCCGACACCATCCTGAACCGCGTCTCGATCCCCCACCTCTTCCTGTACTTGCGGGGCTTTTCCGACATGTGGCTCATCGCAAACCCGATAAGCCGCTGGTGCGCCTCGCGCTTTTTTCTGCCCTTGCGGCCGCCCCGGGAGCGGCCCTCGCCCGGCTCGCCCTCGCCCCTCTTGCGCGGCTCGTGGCGCATCCAGTACTCGCTCTGCGCGCCGCTCTTGCCCGTGATGACCATGCGCCTGACGCCCGTCTTCTTGCCCCCGGCATCGGCGTCGGCCAGGGCCGCCTTGACCGCCCCGGTGTTGCGGCACGGGACAATCCAGCGGAAGCCCGTCTGGTTCAGCGCGCGTATGTCCGCCTCGTTGAAGAATACCCTGTCCAGGAGGAGCATGGCGCGGGACACCCCCGCCGCCCTGATCTTCTCCGCTAGGACGGGTATGAACCTTGCAAGGTTCGACAGGTCGTCGACGCGCATGCAGGCCAGGACCACCTGCACCCCCTTGTCGACGATCTGGGCGACGATGTACGCCTCAAAGTAGGTCGTCCCGCGACTGGGACGGGACTTGACGAGCCCCCTCTCCCCCGCAAGGCGGTCGCGGGCCTCCCTGTTGATCTTGTCCTGCGCCTCGGACGCGCCCGGCTTGATCCGGCGCGCGCCGTCCCAGCGCTCCTCAAAGTGGAGGTCGATGGCCACATGGGCGGTCTTTGGAAGCCTGCTGTGGCGCTTTAGCACCTCGGCCGCGTCGCGCGCCGACGCCTCCAGGACGCGCATGGTGCGCCCGTCTTCGGCGGAGTTGATCTTCAGGCGCTGCCATTCGCCGCCGGGCGACCTGCCCGTTCCGTCGGTCATCACCCTGATCTTGGACAGCTCGGCGCTGGCGGTGCTTGACGCGTTGAGGAGCGCGCCGCTGAGTATGTTCCTGTGGAAGTCCCCGGCCCCGTAGATCGCGTGGGGGCTGTCGGAAAAGTCCACGAACTGCTCCCCCTCCACCATGCGGTCGACCATTTGCTTGATTGCAAACTGCGCCTTTCCGACCCTGGCAATCTTTTGCGACTGCTTCTTGTACGATGTCCGATTCGTGATCTTCTGCTGCAATTTTGTAAGCCCCGCCTTTTTTCTCTTGCCGTTTCGCGCCATTCGGCGGGGCGCCCAAAATACTACTTATAGATCTTTGCATTTGGCTCTGTGCCCGTGACCGCAAAACAACTCAAAACCACAATCAGCAAATCAAACCGCCCAGTTTCATACAAAAAATGGAAGCCACGTACTCTCCGTCAACATCCAAAGTTGGGTTGACTGGAGCTGGATGGGACCGCCGCCGCCGCTACAGGCGCGCAACGGCAACGGCAACGGCAACGGATATGCCGCGCGCCTCCCGCCCATGCCATAACGGGGCCGGTCATGCTGTATCGGCGCACCCGCGCGCCCCGCCGCCGCCGGCATACGCTGCATGGCAACGCCCGAGCCCGGCGCCATGGCCGCCGCCAGCACCCTCCCTCTCCGCAGAATCGGCGGCCGGACCCGATCTTTTGCGGGCGGGTCGCGCAGAGCACCGCCGGCCCTGGCTACCCATTGCACAAGCACGGGCATCAGGCGCGTATACCATGGAGGCCTACACCCTCACGGTTACAGATGGCAGGAAGGCCAATACCCCGTATGCTTATGTAGTGACGCCTTCGCGACCAGGTCACCATCTTGGCCCAAACTACCTGTCCCCACTGCAAGGGCAGCACGTGGCGCAGGCCCCCTTTTCCGCACTGCCTGATCAGCCATCCCCAAACAGCACCGGTGGGCCACGCAATAGCGGTAGACGCGTACCTGTGCAACGGCTGCGGCGAGATCCGGCTAGTGCGACCCTCCGACGCGCGCCGCGCATCCGTGGAGGGCTACTGGTCGCGGCTGAAGGGGCGGGAGGCGCCAAGGAACTCGGGTGGACGGGAGGTGGCGCTCACCGCGGAACAGGCAATGGCGCGCAGGGTCCTGGGCATAGAGTTCAGGCGGGGCAGCAGACAGCTGAGGCTGAGGCTGGACGATGGCGCGGACCAGGGGTTCGACCACCGCGAAGCGGCCTCAAAGTTCGACGGGCGGTACTACAGATTGCTGCTGGCCGCCATCGAAAAGCACGAAGGCAGGCTGGTCGAGCTGGCAAACATGTACCAGCGGGAAAACCGTGACTTTCACTCGTTCCTGTATGACTTGGTCGCCCTGGTTTACTTTGCGAGCAAGTTGCCAAGCGACTTTCGCCGCCTGCTGGAGAAAAACGAGCTGAAGAGCGAGGGCGACCTGCTACACAACAGGGTTTTGGCGCAGCTGGCAGGCCATTTTCAAAGGGACTACAGCGTCGTCTTAAACCCGAGGTCGAACAGGGGCCCCACCCCCGACATTACGGTTGGCCGCCTTGACGTGGAAGTCAAGACCATTGTTGGGAGGTACTTTTGGAGGGCGGACTCGGTCTGCAGGCTGCTGCGGAAGATCAGGGAAAAGCGGGACTCGGGGATGAAGCAGACGGACAACGGGGCCGTTTTCATCTCGTTCTGGTCGATATACATGAACAACCTGTTCAGGGACAGCTTTTGGGGACAGTACAGCAGCGCGCCGCATCCGCCGCAGGGAGGCGGGACGTATTTCGTCCTCGACGGCCATCGGGCGTTCGAGGACTATTATACGTCGGACGGCGTCTACCCGCAGATAGGCGGCTTGGCATCGAGCGGCCTGCTGGGGCAGTCGCCGCTTGCTTCGCCCTCCCCGCACGGGACCTTTGCCATGACAAGGGCGGGCTTTCCCGCGTCGGTGTGGTCGCCGCCGGGCAAATGCCACGTCTCCTTCAGCATGGGCTAGGTGCCCGGGCTTGTGGCGGGGCCAGCCTGCCTGCGGCCCGCGTTGTGGTACAACCTTATGTTGTGGCAGACGGTGCAAAGGTAAACTTCCACGGGGATGCCGCCCGTGGTCGGCCCCCGGGGGCCAAGCTCGCACAGCAGGTATTGCGAATGGGGCGCCTTGGACCAGTTGCTCTTGCGGCAATAGGGGCACACGGCCCCGAGCGGGTCCGTCAACGCCTCACCCACTCTTCCCCGCGTCGTAAGTCCGCCCGCCGCTTGGAATGCCCCGGCGTTCGCCGGGCGCCCGCGCTCTGAGGAGCTGCGGCGGTTGCCAAACGCGGCTCGAGACGCCACGGCATGCCGCGTACACGAGGCCCCGCCGCTGGCGCCGCATGTCCCGCGGACCCTACACTTGTCGCAGGCGGAGAGCGTGACGGGTTCTGCTTAGCGCTAGCCGCCCCCCAGATCATGCGCAAGTGCACAGCTTCGCGCGTGCTACCTGTTGTAGATTCGGGCGCATTCATACAGAATTGTCGGCCTTGTGGGCATTATATAAAGAAGGGGAGGGCGGCGTGGAGGAGTGCCGTCAAGTCTGCATGCATGCTCTGCATGCTCTTGTCCCAGCACAGTCCGGATTGGCGGCGTCCGCCTCCGGTTGCAGTGTCTGAAGATGGGTCGTGCGGCGGGCCGGTCTGGCCCCATTCATAGCTCGAGATCCACACGGCGCACCCTGTCCGGCGCCGCACCGGCAGGATCGTGGCCCTTTGGCGCTCCTCCCACTGATACGCCCACCTGGCTACGTCCGCCATCGCCTGCGGTGGCGTGTGGCAGGCGGACGTGATCTCGTACCAGATCTCCCGCAACTTCGGATTACCAATGTATATACATGGCCGAAGTCGGGCGGCCGACTATGAACGAGACCCTTACGCCCTTTCAGCTGTGGACGCTGTTCCTCATGTTCGACAATCCGTCAGGGCGGTATACCCGCAGGGATTTGCTGCTGTCATGCTGCGATTCGGCAATAAGGGCGCTGTCAACAAAGGCCGTGGATGCCGATCTTTCCAGCCTTCGGTCATCAAAATATATAGATATTGCCGGTTTTGTCGATGGAGTCACTAATAACACGACATACCGAATTTCTGACGAGGGGATACTATACGTGCGTCAAAACCTGTCGTACATACAGGATTCCTGCAGACGGGGTACAATCCCCGAGTCGATAATAAGGGCGCAAGACACCGAAATTGTGGATGCCCTGCGTAGCAACAGCCCAAGCCTGCCAAAAATGATAATAAAGCACGGCATTCAAAATATAGGCAACGTGTTCAAGCTGTTTGAGGCGTGCGCGCAACTAGGGGCTTAACGCGGGTGCGGCGGGGCGGCCAGCCTGTGTTGTATGGCAAAAGAGCGGCACCCAAACAGGGACGCCGCTCGGGGCGGATGGCGTGTCTTCTCCCTGCCTCGCCCGTCCCCGCCTGCTACAGCCCGTCGCGCCTGATCCGGTGGTACGCCCGCACGGCACGCCGGGCGGCCCCGCCGGGCACGCACGCGAACAGCGCCCTGTGGGCCGCCACCCTGATCCGGAACGAGTGGGGGTCGGGCGGGGGGCCCACCCGGGCCGCGGCCTCGATGTACCGCGACCGCAGGCCGGCCGGCAGCCGCGACAGGATCGCGGCCCGTATCTGGTCGTCCTTGTTCTTTGACTCGCCGGCGTGCGCGCTGGTGAGCGTCGAGGTGTGGACGCGGTACCGGGCAATGCTGCGCGGGACGAGGCGCAGGCGGCACCCGTGCAGGAGGCAGCACCTGAGCCAGAACTCGTAGTCCTCCGAGTACCCGAGCGTCTCGTCGAACGGGCCGCACCTGCCGAATACGGAGCGGTGGAACATGCTGGTTATGCCGTTGCCGTAGAACCGGCGCAGCAGTATGGCGTTGCGCTCAAAGTCGCTCCTTCGGTTGTAGTTGGGCTCGATCGCGGCGAGGCGCCCGGCCCTCTTGCCGTGCTCGTTGATGTAGTCGCACCTGGCGTAGAATATGTGGTCGTCGGGCCACCCGAGCGACCGGGCGGCGCCGGCGAGCGCCGCGACGGCGCGCGGCTTGAGCGCGTCGTCGGCGCTGAGCCACTTGAACCAGTCGCCGGACATGCGGCGGGCGCCCAGGTTTAGGGCGGAGGCCGTGCCGCCGTTGGGCTTGCGGTACACGCGGATGCGGTCGGCGTAGCCCTTGAGTATCTCGGGGGAAGAGTCGGTCGAGCCGTCGTCGATGGCTATAATTTCGGTGTGGGGGTACGTCTGGTCCAGGGCGGACTGTATGCATTCGTCGAGGTAGCGCTCGGCGTTGTACACTGGGATGACGATCGAGACGTTCAGGGGGACCGCCCCCTGCCAGGCGGGGCGGCGGCCCCGGCGGGGCGGGGCGGCGTGACGTGGACCTCGCCGCCGTGGCGTCCGGGGGCGCCCTGCCGCGGGCGGCGCGCGCCCGCGCGGCAGGGATGTGCGCCATGCCTGTAAAACGCGCCCGGCGGCGCGGCGGGGGCCGTCATGCAGGGTCCCGCCCCCCTGCCGCTACGCCGCCGGGCGATGCGTCCGCCGCCGGCCGCTCCCCGGCGCCGGCCAGTATGGCCCTGACTATGCGCCCTAGCCCTGCGGGGCAGATTTTCCGACGCTTCATCTCCCGCATCAGCAGGTGGGCGACCAGCGGCTTTTTGTCGTTCGGATCCTTCAAGCGGTACGCCTTTTTGTATTTTTCCACAAGCTCGTCGTAGAGCTTTCCGCCCATGTCAGATCGCAGCACTCCCTCTATCTTGCTTTTGTGGCAGGCAAACTCGGCGTTCGTGTCTCCCAGCCAGACGCCGGCGGCAATCTCGTCCTCGGCGATCCCCAGGAGCGACAGGATGCGCTCGTTGTGCCTTTTCTCGGCCGGCTTGTTGTCGTCGCCGTCCCAGACGACGTACGTGCGCACGCCGAGCCCCTTGAACATGGCGAGGGGGCCCGGCAGGGAGTATTTCGACCCGCAGGGAATGACAACCACGCCCTGCTCGTCCAGGGGCGTGCCGAGCATCTCGGCCGCCCTCGTGATGGCTATCCGATCGGTCTCCCCCTCCGCGAGCACGGCCGTGCCGGCAAAGAACCCCTCGCCCATGAGGGGGGTCAAAAGGTGGTCAAAGTCGTGCTCTAGCTTGTCGAGGTCGGCGTGCTTTGCGGCGCCGGCGGCTTTGAGGCGCCCTTGGATTTCGTCCATGCTTGTGCTCCACACGCGGGTCGCCTTGGGCATTCCCTCTTCCCCGTCTTCCTTGCGCAGCAGCCGTATCTGCCCTATGCGGTCGGCGCCGACAAAGTACGGCGAGTGGGTCGTGTAGACTACCTGGACGCTCGGCGCCACCCCCTCGAACCCGCCCCTAGAGATCGACGAGAGCAGGCCGGCGATGTGCCTGGCCTGGGTCGGATGCTGGTACAGCTCGGGCTCTTCGATGGCGAGCACGATGGACGGATCGCCGCCGTCGCCTTTGCCGCCGTCGCCTTTGCCGCCATCCTCGGCCTGCGCCGCCGCGGCCCTGGCCGCTTGCGCCCCGTGGAGGCGGCTGAGCATGGCAATGATGAACGCCCGCTGGAGGCCGTGGCCAGTGCGGTCGATCGTCGTAGAGTAGCCGTCCTCCTCGAGTCGGACGGTGGCGGTCGGCAGGCCGACGCTCGGCGCCTGCAGACTCCACTCGAGGCCGACCCTTGCCCCCTTTGCAAACATTCCAAGCGTGCCGTTAATGTCGTCTTCTAGCCGCTTCACCTCGGGCAGGTCCTTTACGTCCCGCGCCCTCTCGTAGACGGCGCCCGCCTCTTCCTGCAGCTCTTTGTAGCGGTCGCTCTCGGCGAGCGCGCGCTTGGCAGTGAGCTCCAAGAGCTCGTGCAGGACGGATCCCCGGCCGCCCTCCGTGCCGTCCCCCGACGCGTCGCGCACGGCCGGGACGTAGAGTATCCTGACAAAGCGACCGAGGTACCCCTTGGCTACCTCTGCGAACCCAAAGAACTGGCCGTCGTCGGTCGAGCGCTCGCAGCTGTCGGGGTTGTCATCCTCCCATTTGTCCAGCGCTTCCTCCGCGGCCTTTCTTGCCGTGCACTTGGGAAGTGCGGGGTACTCGGGACGGCCGCGAAGCCTGTCGTACTCGGCCAGCGCGTCGCGGGCGGTGGGGGCCCCGCGCACCGCATCAAAGGCGGGGTTGCGAGGGGCCCTGCCGTGCAGGGACGACTTGACGGCGCCGTTGGCGTACCTGCAGGCGCGGACCACCTCGAGCTCGCCGTTGCGGAGGTACTTTGCGAACTTTGTCTTTGCCGCCCTTGGTAGCCCGGTGAACGTGACTGTGATCGCAATGCTCTCGTCCGTGTCGCGGTTGTAAAAGTCCTCCACATCCGGCTTTAGCCTGCCCTGGAAGACCAAAAGCGCGTGCAGGAACGTCGACTTGCCGGCGCCGTTGGCGCCGACGAGGGCCGTGAGGTCGTCGAGCTTGAGGGTCGCGCTCCGAACGGAACGGAAGTTCTCGACGCGGATGCTCTTGATCCTCATAGGCGGTCGCCCCTTGCCGCGCCCCGCGCAACGGCGTGCCACATCCCCCACGAGAACGACCCGTCCTTGTTGTAGCAGCGGGGGGTCGTCTCCCCGTAGGCGTTGCAGACCTTCTTGGCCGTCTCCTTGGCCGCCCGCGCAATTTCCTCGTCGGTCGCCCCGCGGACGGACTCGAAAGAATGATGCAGTAGGATGTACCGGCGGCGGACGGAAGAGTTGTGGCGGCCGAACGACAAGTTGCCGTACGGCGAATAGTGGCTTTCCTCGTCCCCGTAGTTGGCCAAGTGCAGGAGATCGTTGTTTCTTACGGACACGAAGGCGGTGAACGGGGCATCTATCCCGATTTTTCGGTAAAAGAGCCTCGCCTGGGCGAGAAAGCTCCAAAACTCGCCGACCAGGTAGCACAGGTGCATCTCCAGCCTCCCGTTACGCCTGCCAAAGAAGATGTGCGACGAGCCGAACTCGAAAAAGCCGCTGGACTGGAATTCCCGGTACGCCAGGATGTTTCTCTGGAGTGGGGCGTGCGGGTGCCGGATGGTGGCCAGCAGCGTTTCAATGTCTACCTGCGGATCAAGTAGCAATACGCGTACCCTTTGCCCGTCGACCTCTACGCCGGCGGTCGCTTCGGCCCACTCTACGAACTCGGGGGACGTGACGTCGGCGCTGTTTCTCATGTCGTGCGGGCATGCCGTGAACAGCACCGCCGGCTTTTTCCTGTCGTCGGGCACCGGGCTGAAGAGTTGGCGAAAGCGCTTGTTGACTGCAAAGTTGTCGGTGCTGGCGGACAGGATGTTTCGCCCTTCCAAAAAGCGCTTGGTCGCGTCCCTGATGGAGTGGCGAAGGGGCGGGGAGCGAGGGGAGTTGGCTATGTGCTCGACCATTTTCTTGGAGCGCCCGCTGAATCCGGGCACGGTGAATCTCATGTGCTCCCGGCCGTACGTGAACACGCCGGCCGCCTCGGCTCCCTCCTCGACCATCAGCGCTACCATGACGCCCTTGCCAAACGCGTATCCGATCTCCTCGTGCACGGACGCCGACGCGTGGCTGCGCTCTGTGATGATGGCTACCAGCCACCCAGATTCCTCGATCTCTCGCCTTATCTTGTCGCTTATTGGTAGGCCGTACTGCGGCGCCTTTTCGGCGAGGTAGCCGTTGATGCCGGCCGCGCCCAGGTCTTCCTTGAGTGTGCTTGCCAGCGGCTCGTCGGTTCCGCCGAACGCGTGGCTGATGAAGACCTTCATGCGCCGGAATCCCCTCCCGCTTTCGCGCGCGATGTTTTGACGCTAGAGTGGGACACGGCGTAGCGGGCGCTTCCCGCGCAGACCGGCCGGCTGCGGCGCGGCGGCATCCGCCGCGGCGGTCCGGTCCTCACGGCCGGCACCTCCCCACCGCCCTGTCCCTAGCGCGCAGCCACAGGTGCCAGGGAAACGCCCCGCCGATGCGGCACCCCGGGTCGGCCTCGTTGTACATGGTGCAGACGCGCGCTGCCATGTCCCCGGCTACCCGCGCGGCGGTCCCTCTGGCCAGCTCGCCGGCGGAGCCAAAGTCGTGCCACCACTGTATGTTGGTACAGCTCGTGGTGGGGTCGATCTGCGCGGGCGGCCCGTCGCCTCGAATGTCCCACGGGCGGTTGAGCGACTCGTCGCCGTAGGTGTCCAGGACCAGCCTGCTGCTGTTTCTTATGGACAGGAAGACCATGAACGGGCCGTCCAGGCCGATCACAAAGTAGAGCGGCGCCAGGTGCTTGAGAAATACGCGGAGCTCGCCTGCCATGTGGCACAGGCGCAGTCCCGTGCTGCCCCGGCCGTTCGGGCCGAAGAACAGGCCGGACGCCCCCCACTCGCAGAGGCCGCCCGGGTGCAGTTCCCTGTACATTATGATGTCGCCGCCGTAGAGCGCCGGACGGCCGCGCTCGACGGCCAGCACGGAGCGGGTGGCCGCCAGGTCGTCCCAGGACGGGGGGCGGGCTGCCTCGCGGTCGGTCCCGAGCACGGGGATGGCCCGACCGTTGACCGTTACGGGAGGGGGCGAGGTGACCCATTTCGCAACATCGTCCGGCACGGCGGCGCCTTGGGCGGGGAGGTAGTGCGGGCACGCGGTGAACAGGATTACCGGCTTTTCGGGGCCGTCGAGGCTGCCGCCGTGGAGCCGGCCAAAGTGGAGGTTTTTTGCAAAGTCGGCCGACTCGGCATCCATTACGTGGCGGTCGTCCAAGAGCCGGCGGGCGGCGCGGCCAAGGCTACCCCGGCGGGGATCGCCAAGGGGCGCGGTGGTCGTCATTTGTGCCGCCCCCCGGGGCGCCCGCGGGCGATACGCTGGCCGCCGGCCGACGCGGCCGGCGGCGCCCCGGCGTGAACGGGAGGTAGACTGCACAGAGGGGCGCTTTCGCCTGTAGCGCATACCGCGCCGGGGCGCGGGAGGGGGCAGGGATTCGGGCGGCGCGACATGTGGCCAGGGCGGGCCGCACGCGGCGCGGCGCGGCCGCGCGGGCCGCCGTTCGGGCACCCTGCGGGCGTTCCGCCAGCCACGCCGGGCAGTCCGGTGAGCGCGGAGGCGATCGCAGTGTCCTCGGCCGTGCCGCGGCTGCAAAAGTCTGCGCCTAGATCTTGTTCTCCCCGAAAGGTCGGAAGGGCGTCCAGGAACGTCGACCTGCCGCCCCCGTTGGCGCCGGTGGGGGCCGCAGGGCCGTAGGGCTTTAGGGCGGCGCCCCTGACGAAGTTCCCGACTCGCATGCTCCCAGTCCTCACCGCTGGCCCCCCCTTGTCGAGTTCTGTGCTACAATGTCCCACAGCGCCCACGAAAACGACCCGTCCCTGCCGTAGCAGCGCGGGGCCGTCTCCCCGTAGGCGTTGCAGACGTCCGTGGCCGCCTTTTTGGCAGCCCTCGCGATCTCCTCATCGGTCACCCCGCGGACGGACTTGAAGTCGTACCGCAGCGAGATGTTCCTGCGGTGGGTGACTGAGGAGGAGGAGGAGGAAACGACACGATGCGATCGGGGCGGCAGCACCTCGTCGCCGTGGTTGCCCAAGCGGAGGCGGTCGCTGTTTTTTAAGGACACGAAGACAGTGAACGGGCCATCCAGTCCGGTCCTTTGGTAAAAGAGCCTAGCTTGGGCGAGAAAGCCCCAAAATTCGCCGATCATGTAGCACAGGTGCAACTCCATGTCTCCCCTGTCGTTCCTGCCGAAGAAGAAGTGCGATGTGCCGTACTCGAAAAGGCCGTTGGACTGGAACTCTCTGTACGCCAGGACGTTCCTGCGGGGAGGTGCGCGCTGGAGCCAGTCGATGGCCAGCATCCTCCCGATGTCCACGTGCGGCTCGAGCCCCGGCACGCGCACCTGCCACCCGTCGACCTCTACGCTGGCGGTCGTCGCGACCCACTCCGCGAACTCGGGCGACGTGACATCGGCGTTGCCGCCCAGGTCGTGCGGGCATGCCGTAAACAGTACAGCCGGTTTTTCGTCGTCGGGCAGCTGGCTGTGGAGGTGGCGGAAATGCTCATTTTGCGCAAAATTATCGGAGCTTGCGAGCAGGACGTTTCGCCCCTCCAGGAGTGGCCTAGCCGCCTCGCCGGGGTAGGACAACCGGGGCCGGAGGCCGGCGAGATCGCCCGCGGGCCGCCCCATTTTGCGGGAGTACTCACCAGACCCGGGCGTGCGGGGAGTTTTGGGACTATGCTCGTGCCCGGGCGTGCCGCCCCCATTTTTTTCAAAGTGGGTCATGGCGGCCCGTAGCGCGCCTTTGATCTCGTCCGGGATATCCCTGCCCTGCAGGGCGGTAAGCGACCTAGCAAGGTCGACTTTGCTGAGATCGTGGCCGGTCGACTTTTTCCAGTGCTTTTTTAGTATTGATGCCGCGGGCTTGCCTGCGCCCCGCTGGCGATCAAGGTCTTCCACGGTCAGGTCGAATTCGCAGCCGAATTGCCGGGCCATGTCCGAGGCGGCGCTCACTAGTATCTTGCTTGCAAACGCGTCTTCAAAGTCTTTGTCCAGCACGAAGGAGTTTTTGACTAGGGCGCCGTCGCGCTCTAGCGCCGCTATGCTCGATCGCGCGGCGTCGTTTCCGTCCAGAATGACGAAAACATTGCGCCCCTCGTCCCTAAAGTACCGGAGTAGCGGTCTCAGGTGCCTGAGCCTGCCCACCCCCCCAAGGTTGAAGATGGCGATCTTTGGCGCATAGTCGTAACCAAGGGTGGCCAAGAACTTTGGGAAGGCTACACGCTCGGAGTCGCCTTCTACGAACAGGACGTTTTCGTGGTACAGCGCGTCGTAGTGCGTGATCCCCAGCTCGTCGCGAATCACGTCCATGTTGTCGGTAATGATCGGGGCTATGCGCGAAGATCCCTCGTCCTTGGTGATCAAAAGCGTGGCTTCGCCCGGGTCCGTGCCCAGGAATACGGGCGAGTGCGTCTCGATGACGATCTGCAGCCTCGTGCTAGCGGCCTTCAGCCCCTCGCGGACCTGCTTTTGCGCCCTCGGGTGCAGGTGGAGCTCGGGTTCGGCAAGCATGAAGATGGTGCCCGGTTTGGCGAACAGCTGCAGCGCGAGGAGGACGAGCTGGTTTTGGCCGCTACCAAAGTCCGTATGTGGCGTCTTCCTGCGCAGGTCCGCCTCGGTCGCCTCGAGTGCAAGCTCGGAGCCGCGCACCCTTGGCTCGACGCCAAGGAGGGACTTGCCCGTCATTGCGGACAGGAACTTGTCGAATTCTAGCTGCTCGTTCCGGGGGAGGTTGTTCAGCTCGTTGAGAATGTTGCTGCCGTCGGGGGTTATGCCATGACTCTCGTGGACGGGGGTACTTTTGGGGATGTGCCGTTGCGTGGTGGTGTAAGCGACTCCCGAAAACAGGTCGTTGATTTTGGAGGCGAGTGGTTTGTCGATCTTTTCAAGAAGGGCGGCAACCGTGGCGGTCCGGCCCGCGTCGTAGGATTCTAGGTCGGGCAGGGATTCTTCCTCTGTGTTGATCAGTTCGATGCGCCGCCGCCTCGCGGTGTGCCGGTTGCCGCCGTGCTCGGCGCTCATGAACACGTGGTAGTCCTCGGATGCAAACGTCAGTGAAATTGTGTAAGCCCTGGTCGTGCCGCTGAGCGATGTCTCGCACTTGAGGCGCCTGAAGAGCCAGTCGGCTAGGCCGCCACGGGAAATGGCCAGGGGGCGGGTATCTATGCGCGCGGCTATCGCCCGGCGCTCGGCATCGGACAGCTCTACCACGGCGGCCAGCTTCATCTCCCGGTCCGTGCCGCCGTTGAAATAGTCCCCCTCCTTCGGCTCGTAGTCGCCCCCTGTGATGATGGCGGACAGAGTTTCCAAGCCGCGCAGGATGTTGGACTTGCCGGCGCCGTTCGGCCCGATCAGGTAGGTAATCTGGCCCAGTGGTATCGTCGTCTCGCCCCCAAAGCTCTTGAAGTTTTGGAGCGAGATGCTGTGCAGCTTCATCGCCTGCCACCCCCGCCGCGTAGCGGCGTGCGCACCCCGCCCCGACAGGCCGGCCGCCGGCGCCTGCAGTCCGAATGGCCAACGGGTGGCGGCCTTGCGAGACGGTCCAATCCGCGCGCGCGGGCATCCCGTTTTTGCACGTGGGGTATCAGAGGCAGGGGAGCAAGAAGGCGATTAAAGAGGCGCGCCGCAACGAGACGGACGCACATGCGGGCTAGCCCCTCTACGCAGTTGTCATGCTTGTCGAGCTCGGGCCGCGCCTTGGGAGATGCTGTGCCGTGGCTAGGTTTGAGGTCGGGGTCTATGCGGTTCACGGGTGGGGCGCACCTCCCAAGTGGGCGCTGGACAGCACGCGGGCGTGGGCGGCGCCCTGCCGCATTCCCGCCCCCACCGGCCGGCCGCCGGACGGCGTGGACCCGCTGGCGCAGTGTATGGGGGCAGGGGGTAGCGGCGGCGTTACCGGCGACGGGTGCCCAGGCTCATGGGAGCGGGCGCTGGCTTCGATCGTCCCGGATGCTCGGCGCAGTTGGCTAGCCCGCCGCGCGCGGGCGGTGCCCCCGCCGATCGGCCCACCTGCGCGGGAGTGGCAGTTTCCCGGCATCCGCGCAGGGGGTGTCGTGTGCCGACCCGTCCTAGCCGTCATCGCGGGTGTTGGCAGGGTGGCGGCGGTCAATCGGTCGACCCCCGGCTGGCCGGTCGGCGCGAATGGACGGTGCAGGGCGCCGAGCGCGCGGCGGCCGATGTCCAGCCGTTGCAGCTCGTCATGCAACCTTGTGGCCTCCGTGCGGCGCCGCGATCTGCGCTACGATCGACTCAAGGGTCTCCAAGCGCAGCCCCTTCTCCCTGACCTCTTCCATTACCAGGTGGGCCTTGAGTATCTTCGAGTCGATCTTGCCGAGGCCGTGCAGCTTGAGGCGCCTGTTTAGTATCGTTTTGTAGGGGTCGGCGCCGGCCTTTGGGCCGAGCGCCTTTTTCAGGTCGGAGTTGATGGTCCCCTCAAGGTTCGTCTCCAGGCAGGCGAACGATGGGCCTACCTTGCCGTGCCAGTCGCTGCCGCCGTACCCGAGCAGGCCCAGTATCCTCTCGCTTTCTTCCTTTTGTGTGCCCTTGTTCTTGTCTGCGTCCCAGACGGGGTACACGCGCATGCCGAGCCTGAGGAACAGTGCGAGGGGCAGGGGCATGGCCGTCTTTGAGCCGCACGGCACGACCGTCACGCCTAGCGCGTCGAGGGGGCGCCCCATGATTTCGGCGGCAGCGGCCAGCGCGATGTGATCGGACGGGCCCTCGACCAGTACGACCGTGTCGGCAAAGAACCCCTCGCTTGCGGCGGGGCCCATGAACCGCAGGAGGGACTGGTCGATGGACTCGTCGGCCCGGCTTGCAGCCTTGTGGCGCTTGAGGTCGCCCAGGATGTCGTCCGACGTGGTGCTCGCGATTTTCGACGTCATCGGACCGCCCTCCCACCCAGGCGCCCTGCTAACCAGGCGGATCTGCGAGATGCGGTCGGCAAAAACAAAGATGGGGGAGTGGGTGCTGTAGACGACCTGGATACGGCCGGCCGCGCCTTCGAGCCCGCTGTCGGGCAGTGTGCGCAACAGGCCCGCAAGGTGGCGCATTCGGGTCGGGTGCTGGTAGAGCTCGGGCTCTTCGATGGAGAGTATGATCGATGCGGTGTCGCCGGGTGTGGGCCTGCCGGCCGCGTCGGCCTTGCCCCCGGCGGCTGTTGTTGTTGCGGCGGCGGCGTGCTGCGCGCCCGACAGGCGGTGCAACGCCGCCATTATAAAGGCGCGTTGCAGGCCGTGGCCTGCCCCGCCCACCGGCGACGAGTACCCGTGCTCTACGAGCCGAGCCTCAGCGCGGGGCTTGCCTATGCTCGGCTCCGGCACCTTCCAGTCGATCTCGGCCCTGGTTCCGCTCGCAAAGCGGCCGAGCATTTCGCTCAGGGACTTGCCGACGCCCGCCAGTTCCGGCAGGCTGGCGGCGCCCATGGCCCTTTCGTAGTCTTCCTTGATCGTGTCCGGCAGGGCCTTGTACTCTGCCTTTTCCTCAAGCGCCCTCTGCACGGTCAGCTCCAATATCTGTCCGAGCACGGACCCCTTGTTGTCGCTGCCGTCCGCTGCCGCATTGCGGACGGCGGGAACGTGCAGGAAGCGCACCTGCTGCCCGAGGTACCCGTACCCGACCCCGGCGTAGCCGAAGAACCTGCCAGAGTCGTGCATGCGCCTGCATTTTTCCGGGTGGTCGCTCTCCCAGAGGGACAGCAGGTCTTTTGCCTTGGCAAGGCCGGGCCATTTTTTTGGAAGCGAGTCGTACTCTTGCTTGGCCACCAGCGCCTCGTATAGGGGCCGGGCCACGGCTGCCTTGTCTTCGGAGGATATGGAGACAAAGTCGGGGTTTTGCGATGCGAACCCGTGGAGGGACCCGGCTGCCTTGGCGCCGTCCCAGTGCACGATGCATGCCAGCTCCAGGTCGCCGTTGCCGTCGACGTACTTTGAGAATTTTGACAGGGCGGCCTTTCCCAGCCCGCCGAACGTCACCGTGATTGTAATGTCCTCGGCGGTGTTCCTGTTGTAGTAGTCCTCTTCGGCCACCGCAGCCTGCCTGAAGAACACGCGCAGCGCCAGCAGGACGGTGGATTTGCCCGACCCGTTGGGCCCCACGAGGGCCGTCAGGCCGTCGAGGCGCACCTCGGCGTCCTTGACGGAGCGGAGGTTCTCTATGCGGACCTTTTTAATGCGCATGGGGCGTGCCTCCTGTGCACGGGACGGATGGGGACGGGGAGTGGGCGCAGGGGCCGCTGCAGCTGCGCCGGCAGGGCCGGCGCAGGCGGACGAGCCCCGCAGCCACGCGGGGCGGTTGCGGCGCACGAACGCGGTGCAAGTCCAGCCAACTACTCCATCTCCCATTCGTGCCCTGCAACGCTAGTGTTGCCGTGCGGTTCCCGGCCGCCGGCGGCGCCCCGCCGCCCCCGCCCGGCGCCGCGCCGAACCACCAGCGCCTCGGGTGGCGGTAGTGTCGGCGGCCCGCCCTCCACTCCCCGCGCCCCTCCGGGCGGCAGCGGCTCGACGGACAGGCCGCCGTGCGTAATGCTCTCGATCCCGCTCGACATGTCTGCGTACAGGCGCTCCAGCCTCTCGTGTAGCGCCCTGCGGGTCTTCCAGAGCGTCTGGTGGTCCCTCTCCTCCTTGGACTGGAGGGCGGCGACCTTTTCCTGCACCTCGGCGATCGACCCGACCGTGGACGCGAACTCGGCGCCTATGACGTAGTCGTACAGGCGCGCCTGCTTGCCCTCGCGGTCGGCCGCGCCGAGCGAGTACCTAGAGACCTCTACTATCCCGGACCGTATCTGCCGGGCCACCTCGGCGACGATCGACGGGTGGACCAGGAGGACGCCGTCCTTTTCGCCGACGAGCCCGTTGGGCACGGAGCGCTTTGGGAGCGAGGCGGACACGACGAGGACGTACTCGGTGCCGTGCTGCAGCCTGTACCCCTGGGCCTTTTCAATGTCCGCCTTTGTGACGGTCGCCGCCGACTTGTTGTCGTAGACTATGGGCGTGTCCAGGAAACCGGACCTTGAGCGGATGCGCTGGACAATGTCCCCGCCCCGCGTCCCCCGCCGCTGCCTCTTGAAGTGGTCGTCGGGGAACGCCGCCGTCAGGGCGGCGTACAGGTCGAGCTCGCCGGCCTCTCCCCTGAGCTCGGGCTGGCTCTGCCGGAGCTGCTCCTTTAGCTGGCCGACCTCGCCCTCGAAGCGGCGCAGCTGGATGTCCTTTGCGGTCAGGTCCTCGCGGAGCTTGCGGCGCTCCGAGTCGAACCCTGCGCGCGCCTCGTCGGCGGCGGCCCTCTTGTCGGCGGCCTGCCGGCTCTTTAGGTCCTTGATCTGCCGGTCGCGCTCGGCGACGTCCCTGCGGTGCTCGTCCCGCCGCCTCTTTTCGGCCGCCGCCGCCTGCCGGTCGCGGGCCGCAATGTCTTTCTGGTGCTGCGCCTTTAGCCTCTTCTCGAGGGCGGCCATCTGCTTTGAGGACTGCGCGGCCATCCTGTCGTACCGCTTTTCGAGGGCGGCCATCTGCTTTGAGGACTGCGCGGCCATCCTGTCGTACCGCTTTTCGAGGGCGGCCATCTGCTTGGCCTGCCCGTCCTCTAGGTTCTTTTGGAGCTGGGCCGTCGACTTTTCATGCTCGGCCCGCAGGCGCCCGACCTCGGCGGCGTGGCGCTCGTCGGACTCCTTGGCCGCCCGGGCGGCCGCCTCGCGCTCGGCCTCTAGACCCTGCGCGTACCGCTGCCGTATCCTGTCCTCCATTTCCGTTACGGCCCTCTCGTACTCGTCCGTGGCGAGCGGCTTGTTGCACAGGGGGCATCGGGTGCCGGCGGGGTCGGCGGGGGGAGGGGCGCCCATGGCGGCGGGCGTCGGGGCGGTAATATATGGGATGCGGGGGAGGGGCAGGGACGGCCGCTAGTCGACTATCTCGTAGATTTCGTCCCACGCGCTGTGCATGCCGGAGGGGGACTCCCTCTTGCCGGGAAAGGTGTCGTCGAGCACCCGCAGCTGCGAGATCCCGTCTAGGTGGAACCTCCTCCACTCCGGGAGTTCTCCCGACGAGCTGGTGCCGCCCGTCTGGTATGCGAGTATGCCTTCCCGGCCGCCCTTGATCCCGGCCACGTGTGGCTCGGCGATCCGTGTGTGGTCGTTGTACACAAACTCAAGCATCTTGCGCTCCCTGATGGCGCCTCTTATCGTGTCCATCATGTGGGGAGTGCCGGCGGGGGGGCGTTATAAGAGTTCTGAAGGCCGGATCCGCTGGATCGGCGCCCGGCGCCGCGCCAAGGCGTGCATCGGGAGCCTGCGTGCCTCGCTCCTAGCCGGCGGCGGCCATTCGGAGCAGATCGGGCGGCGCTGGTTGCTGGGGCGCCGGCTGCAACCGCCGCCGGCCGATCCGGCCCGGGCGGGTGTGCTGGCAGGAGAGGGGTCGAAAGGGGCAGGCGGTCGTACCGCCTCATGCTACGATTCGGCCCCGCGCGGGGGCGCCGGCCAAAAATGTCTAGAAAAAATCGGGCATGTACGTCTGCGACCCGCCGGCCCCGCGCCCGATCAGGGCAAGCTGGCGCACCGCGGTCCTGTGCACGCGGTCGCCGAGGGCGCGGTCGCTAATCGCCGCCCGCATGCGGTCGAACTCGGCCGAGCTGGACATGGCCTCGTGGACGCGGGCGAGCTGCCGTAGCAGCCTGTACTTTCTCGGGTCGGCGTCGGCCGCCTCGTATCCCTCTAGCATCGCGGTTATGCGCCTCCTGTCCGGCTCGTTGTGCTCGTTGAGGTTAAACTCGTCGACTATGCGCAGCCCGCGCGACGCCAGCGCGTCGGCGAGCGTCTCGATCTCCCACGTGTCCGGCGAGAACATCTTGATCCCCGCCGCCGCGGGCGCGCCGCCCCGGCGCGGCGGAAACGGCATGCGCTGTATAGGCGTGGCCATGTCAAAGCCGCGCCCAAAGCACTCCGCGTGGAGCATGCTCGCGGCGCGGCCGCCGACCGCCTCTTCCTGCGGCACCTGGCACGCAAGAAAGGCCGTCCTGCTGCGGCCGCCGAGCCGCTGCTTGATCGCGTCGTACGCGGGGACCGCCCTGGCCGAGCCGCTGTGGATCAGCGGGACGACGGCGGGGCCCTTTTCCCCGAGGCGGTCAAGCACCCGCTCGAGCCGGGCGCGGCCCATGTTCATGTGCAGGACGAACAGCGACGTGGCGTCCCCGGTGCGCCTGTAGCGGTCGTCTATGAACTGGAGGTAGTCGCCGGTTGCAAGGTCGAGGTACGGGTAGGTCGTGATCCCGCAGCCCAGCCTGTCCTGCAGGTACTCGGCCTGCGCGTCGGCAAAGCGTATCTTGGCCGGCGTCGAGAGGCGGTTGAGCGTCGTTTGCGTCGGCTGGAATACGGACATCCGCAGCAGGGCCCTCCCGGTGATCGAGTGGTACTGGCGGGTTCTCAGGGTCAGCCTCTCGGCGACGTTGCCGTTGGCCGTCAGGCCCTCCACGTCCTTGTCTACGAGCACCTTGAAGTCCATGGTCAGCTCGGGGGGAAGCTCCCTTGACAGGGGAATGTCGGAGCGGGCGATGTGGTCGTTCCGGGATATCACCCGGGCGGGCGTCGCAAAGGAGCCCTTGTCGGTCGTAATCCTCATGGTTCGGGTGACGGTGCCGGGGAGCCTCCGGGTGTCGTAGTAGCTGTCCTCCATGCTGACGTCTTCAAGTGTCATTTCTTTTTCACCGCGTCCCCGCCGTCCCATTCCATGCCCTTGTACCTGTTTTTAAGTATTGCGTTCTCTAGGTACTTTGGGTTGTGCACGTAGACGTAGTGCATCATGCCGGTCGGCGTGAGCGTGTCCCACTCCCGCCTCTTCTGGGCTAGCTTTTCGCGGATGCGGTGCGGGAGGGCGTCGAACTTGCCGGCAATGTAGGCCCGGCCCTTTGGCGTGATGGTCAAGAGGTAGTCGCGGTGCGACCTGCCAGAGATCGAGGCGTAGTTTGCGAACACGAGCTGCTCGATCGTGTTCTCGACCTGCCTGCTGTACGGGCCGAACTGCCTCGGCTCGAACACCACGGGCTCGACGTCGGCCTCGGGGAGTACCTCGCGGAGCGCCAGGAACACCTGCTTCATCTGCCTGATCTTGCCCTGGATGGGGCTCGGCTCGGCGTACAGTAGGAGCAGGACCACGTCGGCCGTGGTGAGGCGGACGCCGCCGGTCTGGCCCAGGACCACGTCGTCTATCTCGGAGAGCGTGTAGAGCCGGTCGTACGAGAGCCCGCCGCCGCTCATGGCCTGTCCAGCCCCTCGAACGTGTAGTAATAACCGTTGGCTCCCCTGCGCCGGCGGAACGAGCCGAACGTACGGATGCCGTTGCAGTTGAAGCAGACTATGAGCTCGTTCCGGGCCGTCCTCGACGAGAAGAACGACAGCCGCCCGCGCACCTTGCGGACAGTTGCGGTGCGGTGCCTTGTCAGCAGGTCGCGCGCCGACACGCCGTCCCCGTAGTAGTGCTTGATGCGGATCGCCACGCTCAGGTCCACCATCATGCCGGGCAGCATGGTCTCTACCTCCCTGTCCGCGAACACAAAGGACATGTCGCAGCCGTGGCATTTGTAGTACTCCTCGCCACTCGAGTCGACGACTAGGTGCAGGGAGGCGACGCCCACGCTGACCGACGAGCCGGACAGCCGGTCAATGCCGGGCTTTTTGGGCAGGCCGAGGCCACCGCAGAACGGGCAGGGGGTAGCGGCCCCTTTGGGGGCGGGGGCGCTCCCCGCGCCGCGCGGCCCCCCGCGCGGGCCTTCCCCGTTCGGTTCAGTGGGGGACTTTGGCGAGCGGCCTGCGGGCCCGCCCGGCGGGGCGGCGTACGACGCACCCTGCGCCGCGCCCTGCGCCGCGCCCTGCGGGGCGGGACTGGCGCGCGGCGGGGGCGCGGCGGGCGGGCCCGCGGGGCTAAGCCGGCGGGCGGGATGTATGGCAAAGGAGTTCGTGCGCTGTATACCGAAGTGCCCGCGGGCGCGGGGCGGAGGGGAGGGGCGCCGGGGAGCGGGCCCGCGGGCACGGGCAGGGCGCGGGCCCCGCCGCCGGCCTGCGTCCGACGTGTCGTCGATCCCGCAGGCGGCCTGCCAGGGCTGGGCGGCGGCGGTAGCAGGAGTGCGCATCCGGCCAAAGGCCGCGCCCGGCGGCCGAACGGGCGTCATGCCCGGTCAAAGCCCCCCGCGGGATCCCCCAGGATCGCCCGCACTATGCGCCCCAGCGTAGCGGGGCGGATGCCCCTCTGCTTGATCTCCCGCATTAGCAGGTGCGTGAGCAGTGGCTTTTTCTGGCCGGGCTTTAGGTTGCACCTGCGCCTGTACGAGTCAACGAGGTTATCGTAGAGCTCTTCGCCCATGTCGGAGCCGGGCACCCCCTCCAGGCCGCGCCTGTGGCATGCAAACTTTGGGGTGACCCTGCCCAGCCAGTCGCCGCCGGCCGCGTCGTGCCCGAGCATCGACAAGATGCGCCTGTTCCGGTTCTGTTCGGCCGCATTGTCCAGGTCCCCGTCCCAGACGGCGTACACGCGCATCCCCAGCTCGGTAAACATGGCAAGGGGCCGCAGCATGGACGTCTTTGGCCCGCACGGGATGACGGCCACCCCCGCGTCGTCGAGCGGCCTGCCCAGGATCGCGGCTGCCTCCGTGACGGCAATGCGGTCGGACTCGCCCTCGACCAGGACCACGGTCTCGGCAAAGAGCCCCTCGTTCACCGCCGGCGTCATGGCAGGGTCGAGTTCGAGCGGGATGCTCACCCTCATCGCCTTCGCCCCCTGTCGCCATTGGACTCGATCTTGATCTTGGACTTGATGGCCCCGTCGGCAAAGCGGCATGTGGCGCGCATGGTAAGCGCGCCCCACCGCCTGCGGGAGGGCGCCGCGTTGCCTCCAAGCATGCGCTTGTGGACAATCGCCCTCCATACTATTTCATAGCCGTGCACGCGCAGAAAATCGGCGATCGCGTCCTTCCTGAACAGCAGCGTACTGGGCCCGCACTCGGTTGCGCTGGGATCGTGGGCCACTAGCTCGCCCCGCTCGTCTACAAACGACCCTCTGCCGTTGTGCCTGAGACGCATGCCGTCGACCAGAAGGCGGCCCGGGATTCTGATGGTAAAGGGCCTCGCCGCCGAGTAGTCGTAGTCGCCGAAGGGGGAGTTCAAAGTGTGGACGTTGGGGCACACCATGGCGGGGCGCCTCCTGGAACCGACGGCAATCTCTGCCCACGGGGAATCAGGCGCGGCGGGAGATCCGGGGGGACCGTCAGGGGCGTACACATCGCTCGCAAAAGTTTCCGGCTCCAGCCTGGCCGCATGCGAGGCGGCGTCCCACGACCCGGGCTGTGTCCACCACCTGCACAGCGCGGAGGCGTCGGATCTCCGAACCAGAAAGCTGTCCATGTGAAGGCCAAACTCGCGGTACGGCGTCTCGTGGGGGTCCTGGTCGTGCGGCATTCTGCGGTCTTGGCGCATGTGCGTGCCGAGAACAAGCCATGCGGCTCCTTTGCTCGCGGTGCCGCCGGCAATTTTTGCAATGTCGGGAAGATCCTCCCCTGCGCCAACCCACTCCTCGTCGCTCAGGTGGGTATGCCAGTCGTGCCGGTACGCGATGAACGGCGCGTTCCGATCGGCGTGCGGATCCGCGCAGGGAAACGGGCTGGAGAGAAGCAGCGTGGGATCGATGTCCCTTCCGTGGTTCAGCTGCCTAGACGATTCATAGACGCCGAACCCCAGACGGGACGCCTCGTCGTGAAACTCGTAGTTGTCGCAGTGGCGCGCCAGCAGCTCACGGTACGCAATCCACTGGTACTTTTTTCCTACGCGCTCGCGCTCTTCGCCGCGGCGGCGTGGCGCGTCCCGTTCTATCGCGCCGTCGTGCGCACCGAACAGGTCGCGCGTCCAGCCCATCTCGAGCACCCTCACGGCAATCCAGCGCGCAAGACTCCCGGAATCAAAGTACGGGGCGTGCGGCTTGTCGCCTCGCTTGGGGGAGTCGAGCCACGACAGCGCGCCGCCCAGGATGGCGCGCTGCTCCGGTTTCAGCATCTTTTCAACCTTTTCTGCCTGCGACTTCGCCTCCTGTTTCGTGTCGGATCCCCGGGACGCCTTGGTGTTCGCGGGTGCGGGCGCGGGCTCCACAACCCCCCCGTGTTCCGCCGCCAAGCATAGTTTCAGCAACCGTTCCCAGTGCGGTTTTTGCTTGGGGGTTATGCTCCGATGGATCCTATCGAACGCTACCATTCTCGGCAGGCGGCCCGGCAGGAGGGGCACGCTCGGCCAGGCGTGCGTGTACTCGTCGCGGCCGATGATGTAAATGTAAAAGTCGCCTAGCGGGCCCAGCGACGCGAAGAGCGCCGCCCCGCCATCTCGTCGGGGACATTCCGCCGTGTTTTCTTTTTCCAGCCTATCTACCTGCTCCTGGCTGGGAAATTCCTTGATCCATTCGCTTGCGTACGGGGGGATGCACTTGTCGAGGTCCATGTCGAGGCTGGCGCCCCTGTGCTGGGCCTCTTCGATGACCAGGCGCGCATACTCCCTCAGCATGATGTCGGCGGGGGGGTCGCCCCCCCTGAACACGGCCCTGTACGTGTGGCTAGCGAGCTTTTCCAGGTCGCCTGGCGATTTTGCGTATACCGCGCACCCGTAGGCGGCGCAGTAGAGGCGCTCCGTCACGTATGGATCGTTGCACCCGGCGAACCGGGCAAGTATGCGAACCAGGATGTCTGTGTGGCCGGAAAGCAGCGACACCAGCGCCTTGGTGGCTCCGTCTCTGACGGCCCTGTTCTGGCACGTCAGAAACCAGGCTAGCGCCACGCCCGCAAGCTCGATCGTCTCCGGCTGGGCCGCAGCCTTGTCCGCGTTGCGGGCCCATGCAATAAGCCGGCGGACGGCGCTGCCGTCCTCGTAGTAGTCGGAGTCGAGGAATATGGACCACGTGCTGTCCCTTTTGGCCATCGCGAGGGGCTTGAGGCGGGAGTCCAGGTATTTTGCGTTGAGTCGGTGGCGGGGGGTGGCCGAGACGCTCAGGAGGGGCCCGAGGGCGGCGTACGGGTCGTCGCCGCGCTTCAGGCATTTGTCCATGAGGGCCGCGGCGCGCGGCCCCACGCTGGACGGGCTCCTCCAGGCAAGGCTGGCGAGGAACGACTCGTACAGTGTGGTGGCCGCGCCGCCGGGGATCACGTCGATCAGCTCCCTGTCGAACTTTTCGGGTATCTGGATCGACAGGGCATCGATCATTCCCCTGTACGATTTCATGGCTTTCAAGCACCCGGCCAGGTCGCCACCGTCGGCCAGCAGGCGAGGCAGATCGTCGACTGTTGAACCGTTCAAGACGGAGCGGATCACTAGGTTTTCGGCCATCCGCTCGTATGCGAACCCGACGACCCGGCGCGGCCCGCCTTCGGCGTCCGCGTAGTCCTCGCTCAGCACCCCCTCGCGTATCAGCAGGGAGAGAAGCGACTTGGATTCGCGGTTCTCGGGGTGAATCCGCCCCAGCTCTTCGTGTGCGGCCATGTAGTCTACCCGCCACGAGCCGTTGCCGACCATTAGCTTGGCCATGGCGTCTACCGCCCTGTCGACCAGGCGGGCCTCGACCGGCCGGTCGAGGCGGTCAGGGCCCGAGAGCTTTTCGTTGACGGACTCTATGTACAGGCCGTAGACCGACATCAGAGAGAACTTGTCCTCCGGCATGCGCGTCATGCCCTTGTTCTTGAGGCCCTTGCACAGGATTGTGAGGAAAAGCGGGTTCGAGAACTCGGGCGCCAGCATTGGCATGCCGGGCCGCTCTATCCCGTTGCCGTCGAAGAAGACCCGCATGGCCTTGTCGGTCATGGTGCCGAACCCCGCGTGCTTGATCGATGCCGCCCTGCCCGGGACGATATGCTCGGGTATGACCAGGCGTGCGTACGCAGTCCTTACGCTGACCGCCACCGCCACCCACGGGTAGCGGCAGGCCAGGTCGAGCAGTCCGGCCAAGTGCCTGCGCCAGACCGACGGCCCGCCGCCCTCGTTGAGGGCGTCGACTAGTATGAGCGCCCGGGATCCGCTTGCCTCCCCCGCCGCGTCCAGGGCCGACAAAAACTCGGGCATTGTGGCGTCTAGCTCCAGTTTGGCTTTGATCCTTGGCAGGGGATCGCCCTCCTCAAAGTCTGAGCCGTGCAGGAGTATGGTGGGCAGGCCGGCCCTGTTCCTGCGCTCGGCCACGTCGCAGAACAAGTGCGTCTTGCCCGCGCCGGCGTCGCCGCGCACGACGAGCGCCTTCGTGTTTGCTGACGCGTACTCGCTGCTTTTAATCCTGTTTTCCAGGTCTGCAAGCAGGAAGTGGAGCTCGTCCAGGTGGTACGACTCGCTCCCAAACGGCTGTGGGTGGTATGGATCGCCCTCTTCGCCGTCCGTCGCTTCGCGGCGCCTTGCCGCCAGCGTACCAGTGATTTTTCCCGCAAGCTCCTGCGCCTTGCCGGCGGACCTGCCGATCGTGAGGTAGTCTATCCGGCATGCGGGCGATGCCTGCGCGTTCGCGACCGCCGTTATGGCGTCGATTTCCCTTCCGAGGAGGTCGAGATCGGCCGCGGCATGCTCCCGTGCGCCCCGCGTGGAGGCGAGGAGGTGGTGCTCGGTGATACGCCGCGTTGCTCCCAGTAGCGCCTCGCGGAACCTAGGGGTGCGGCACAGGCAGTCGAGCGCGAACGAGACGGGCAGGTCCACGTTCGTCTCAGGGACGTAGCGCGGCTTGGCCCTCTCTATGGCGGCCGACAGATTCGTGTTGAACCAGTCGGCGTCTAGGTACACGCCGTCGAAAAAGTACCTGCGGCGTCCGGCATGCTCCGCCCTGCCCAGCCGCTCATCAATCTCTGCAGACCCCCAGAACTCAACGTCCATTTTCGTCTCCTCTTTCCATGCCTTTGCCCAACCTGCCCACTTGTCGCGGAATTCCGGCCGCGGTTCCCCTGCCGGCTGGCGCCTGTTGACGGGCAGGCAGACGACGTACCTCGCCATGCGGGGGTGCGTCCTGCGCGCCCGCGCGATCGACTCGTTGATCTGCCTTTTCTGGGCTCCCTTTACGCCGTTCACGAAGAACTTGGCCTGCCACCCCACTTCGGTTCCGTCGGGCAGCCTCCAAAAGCACTCCACTCCGCCGTCCGGCGGGTCCAGCCTCGTGAATGTCGACCCCTCTGGCATTGGCTCGCGCGCAGCCAGCTGGCAGCACAGCTCTTCAAAGCTGGACCGGGCGTCCGGCACGGGCCTCAGCCTTCCCCAGTCCAGCAAGCTAGCGCACACCTCCCAGGCGGATGTCCAAGGCGGGGGCATTCGCTCCGCCGCCGTGGCCGCCCAAAGGACGGGCAGGCTGTCTGGCCCCGACAGCAGGGCTGCATTCGCCCCCGCCCCGCGTCCAGGCGGAGCGCTCCCTACCCGGCGCGGACCGGCCTGCGCGCCGGGCGCTGCTAAAGCCCAAACGTAGCCGCGTTAATGCCGCCATGCCATTCGGACTTCTCCATCTTGTAAAGAAGGCAGGGGGCGGGCGGCCGTCCGGCCATGGCGGACCTGTCCAGCACGGTAAGGCATCTGCGCCTGCCGTCGTCGTCCGCCTGGTTCCTGAACAGTCCGTTGGCATCACGAGGAAGCCCATCATGATCGGGGGCCGGCACGGCGGCTCCAGCAGGGCAGCGACCCGCTCCCGGTGGCCTAGCGCACGCCCGGGCACCAGGCGCTGGCGATCCTTTGGGAAGGCGGTCATCGTTTCTAGTGTCCGGCGGCCGCGTCTGCCCCCGTCCGCCCCGCGCGGCATCCTGTCCAAGCAGCCCGGGATCTTTTCCAGCGGGAAAGCCGGGCTGACGGCGCGGCGCTCGATTGGGCGCACCAGGCCGGAGCGGCCGGGCGGTTCGCGGGTGTCCATCATGCGCCCCCCTCGGCCATCATGCGCGCAATTGCTTCGTGCACGCACTGCGTGTTGAACACTAGTCCCAGGTTGGTGTATTTGGCCATGCCCAGATCTGCACGGTCCGTGTCGTGTATCCCGCCGAATGGGCGGGGCACCCCGATACCTGGCTGTCTGACTTCGGGGGAGTATTCGAGCCCGCTCACCAGCTTGGCCAGGATGCCCAGGAATATGGCGCGTCGCCCTATTGCAATCCCGGTCTGGGTCGGGTACGAACCGACATTGTATATGAAGACGGGGCTTCCGCTAGACCCCTCGAAAATCGCCGCGTCGATCAGAAACCCGCGCAGCGCCTGAAAGTCCTGGTCTATGGGCGTTGCGGTTATGCCCTTCCTGACAATCGGCGTCAGGGTGTGCTCGTCGCGCAGCAGCCGGGGATACCCGACGACGATTATCTCTTCTATCGCGGACAGCTCGTGCGATTTGGCCTCTGACAGGTACATGTCGGCGGGTACGGCCTTGAAGCGCAGTGGCGTTCCACGGTTTGAATATTCGCCGGCTATCCCTCCGAACGGAATGACGGCTATGTCGACCGTTGGATCCTCGTGGAAAACGCAGTAGTGCTGGACATCGGGGACGTCTACAAGCACTTTTTCGGGCCTGCCCGTGTTCTGGCCGCCAGATTCGGTCAAAAACGCCAGCCTCATGCGATCCGCGCGGTCCACGACGTGTCGGCTGGTGACTAGGAATAGGGCCAGATTGTCGCCTTCGCGCCGTCCGGTAATGAACCCCGTGCCGCCCCCGGCCGCAGTGTCGATCCTGACCGTGCACTGCAACAGCCGCCTTGAAGGATCGTTAGATGCCATGGTAATCAAAACCTCCGCCGTTGTAATCGCCCGTTATGGCAGCATGAACTTTTCCATGTCGGCGCTTATGCTGACTAGGCTTTGCATCGCGAAGCGGTCTCCGTACTTTAACTGCTCTGACAGCGTTCTAGATGTGGCATAAATTTGCTTAAGCAGGGCCTTAACGTCGTCTTTGTGATCCATGTAGACCTCACGCGAGTCAACACCGTCTACCGGGGTGGGGTATCTAGATATCTGTTGGTGAACAAAAGCGGAAACTATTACGCGCTTGTGTTCGATCAGCTCCACCAGCGCAAACAGCCGCCCCATGTCTAGCGCACTGCTGTAGGGCATCCTTTTGTTTCTGGGCAACGGCAGTGTCTGGGAGCCCCTACGATCCCCGGTTTTTTCCCTAAACGTCCCCAAGATAGCCGCAAAAAATGCGTCCTGCTCGGTTGGCGTAAGCTTGTCACGGCCTTTCTTGCTCGCGCGTTGTTCGTCATCCTCCCTCTGTACTATTTCTTTGCCGCATTCATCGAATTTTTTCCAAAGTTTTTCAACCTCCTTTTTTTTGTTGTCGGAAAGGTCAACGTTTAGCGATAACTTCCAAATTTCCATCTGTAGTTTTTTCACCATGTTAAACATATCTTTAAGAGTGCACAACTGACCAAAAATATGTTCCAGTTGTCTTTTATTGGCGGGGTTTTTGACCATGCTAGACTGTGCAATTTCTATCATCTTGTCAACGGCTACAGGGTAGGGATAGTGCCCTGCCACTACCGCCTTGTCGATGATTTTGTAGCGCAGCATGTGCGCCTTGACGAAGAGCTCCAGCCCCTCGTTGGCCGAAAAGACGGCGTACCTCAGATCGCCCCTCTTGAACAGCATGCGGCTCCTATCTATGTTCTCCTGGGCGTACTGCAGGTAGACATCGATTTCCACCGGATCGCCGGTGGGGTCCTTGGGCGGCATCGCCGCGCGCCTAGGTTTCATGCGCGCCCGCCACCGCATGCCCAAGCTAGGCGTACACCCGACCGGCCATCCTCGAGCCTTGCGGATGTCGGAGTGTAGAGAGGGTCGCCAAACCCGCCAATATCCATGTCGTACTTGTCGCCGACAACCTCCACGCGGTCCCGCATTCCCGTGGCGTCCACGCCCCGGTACGCCTTCACAGTCACGTAGCAACCGCCGGCGCAAAAGCACAGCGTGCTAGAGTGCCGCAGGGCGTACGCCAGCGTGTCCTGCATGCCCAGCCGCGCATGCGGCCCCGCCCAGAGGCAATAGGCCAGCGCCGCGTCGCGCATGCCCGGCAACGCCTGCCCTTCGTAGCAAGGATGCAGGGCAGACGCCAGCCAGTCCAGCAGGACGCATGCAATGTCGGCCAGCGTTGCGCCTGGCGCGGCCCTGAGCGCCGTCCGCAACCGTCCCGCCCCGGCCTCCAGCAGGACGGCGCCTTGCGGCATCCAAGAGACGTATACCAACGCGCTTCCTGCCCCGCGGTCCATGCTGCACCCGTCCATGCAGGGCACGCATACGGAGTATATATAAATCTTAGATATGTGTGGCGGGAGCTTGGGCGGACGCATGCGCGCTACGGCTGCCCGGCCCGGCGCGCAGGTGCGGCAAGTCACGCCGGCCGCCCCCGCCTCTCCCAGACGGTCACGGGCCGCTCGTCCCCCCGCTGCCGCTCCGCGCGCACCACGTGCCTGCGTATGTTCACGACCCCGCAGACGACGGCTAGCTCGACGAGCGGATCGTTCGGGCGCCTTTTCCTGTGCTCCTCGAAGGGGTAGTCGGCAACGCTCGCGAACGTGACCCTGCCGCGCCTCCCCCTTGGGGACATTACCGTGCCCGAGTTTATCGGCGAGAAGGTTATCCTGTCCAGGCAGTCGCGGACCAGCGTTTTTGCCTCGACCGTCAGCATGTCGTGCGGCTTGCCCCTGTACATGCGGGCCCCGAGCAGCCGGTCCAGGCGCTCCCTGGAGACCCAGAAGAAAGTCTTGTCGTTGAGGAGCCTGCAGTACTGTTGGACGGACACGCCGTCCAGGATCTTTTCGAGGTTGGCCCTGTTGAGCGGCCTCTGGTCCCTGATCACCGCCCGCCCGAACCCCTCGCGGGACACGACCACACTGCGCGGGCGTATCTCGGACTCGATCTCCGCCCTGCACCTGCCGGACACGCGGCACCTGTCGGGCAACGCCGACGTGCTCAGCAGGCCGTGCCTTCGTATGCTCGGCCAGCTCCCCGCCTCGGCCATGTGGTAAAGAAATGGGTACCTAGAGACCAGGTCGCCGCGTCCATGCCGCTACCACTCCCCCTGTCTATGATGCTCCGCGGGTCAAAGCCCGTGGCTATGAGCGAGACGCGCGCCTCCGCGACGCGCTCGACCACCTCGACCATGCTGATCGTCTCGGGGGTGGGCTGCTCGAACCTGTGCGCACCCCCGTTTTTCACGGATATGTGGTCGGCGAGCGTCGAGTGACCCGAGTGTGCACGGTTGAACCCCAGGATCTTGGCGGGCCGCTGCTTTCGCGCCTCGGCGTTGCCGGGAGCCGGCACACAGGTCTCGTTCGGCCAGCAGGGCATTGCGGGAAGGCCTACGCTCTAGCCGGGCGCGACGGCCGTGCTCCCGCCTGCGCAGGGCGGGCGCCGCATCGGGTCGTACGACTTGTAGCTGATCGCCTCCAGCGCGGCGTAAGCGACCAGACCGACGAGAATCATGCAGTGCGCCCAGCTGTGCCCCAGGTACAGCTCGTACGACAGGAGGATGAGCGGTACGGCAAGCGCGATGGCTCCACCCGACACGACCTGCCCCCTTAGCACGCCCCGCGCGGTAGGAGGCATGGCCCTCCCGTGGTCGTACATGTCGATTTCGGAAATGATCGCGTCGAGCGTCGGCTTTCCATGCATCCAGTGCTTTTCAATCTGCGTTCTAAAGTGGCAGCTGCGCTGATAGAACCCGTAGGCTATGGAAGACATGAAGAAGAACCTGGTGAGGACGACCAGCGCGCCGGCTACAAGGCCGAACCTGCCCAGCGGGGGGACAAAGCTGCCGTCGGCGAAGAACCCCGCGTACGTGCCCACCACGGCGGCCATCACAACATACGACCAGTTGGTGACGTTGTCGCGCCGGCGGAACGAAATGTTGCTGTCCGCTTGCGTGCGCTCGTAGTAGGACGAGAGCCACGCGGGGCCGCGCCCCTCATTCATTGCGGCCACCGAACGTGGCGTACACCACCCTGCAGGCGCCGTCCAGGGAAAGGACGGCGCGCAGCGTGACGGGGCCGTCGTTTCGCGTGGTCAGTATCTTCCTCTGCCTGCACTCCCCGGTTCGCATGTTGCAGGCCGGCCACCCCTCGAAGTGGCGGTCGTACTCGGGCGTGACGCTTGTCGTCTGCTCCCCGCCGTCGGATAGGATTCCCATTTGCAGGCTCTTCATGAAGGCCATCAACCCGTGGCTGTACGCGTCCCTGCGCCCGTGGTGGGGCAGGACGAAGAAGTTTGTCTGCTGGAGCAGCCGCCCGAGCCGTATGCCGTGCGTTTCAAGCAGCTCCGGCCAGCACTTTGCGGGCAGGTCGCCGGCGCACAGGAGCGTAAACCAGCCGCACTGCACGAACGTGACAATGCTGTACTCGTTCATTTCGCCGCGGTGCCCGCCCAGCGAAAACCACTCCACGCGGGTGCCGCCAAACGGCATGCGGCCAAAGAATGGGCGGTATCCGCCCTTGGGGGTTATGCGTATTACAACTTGACGATCCTCGCCATCTGAAAATTTTCGGACAAAACTCAAATCAGCGCAACGCATACTCTCCGATGCCGAAAACGATCCTAGCCGCCATGCCGCCCAGCAGAACACAACGGCCCGCGTGACAAACTTTGACAACAGGCCAGCGAACAAACAAACATACAAACATCCGCACGCTCCGTGTTTGCTTCGGGCGCAAAAGATGGCAAAGTGAAGGGATCTGCCCAAAATTCGCGCGGCCGCCGTTTCATAATTGGCGACGCCGCGCGCGCGTAACCGCGCAAAGATCAGGCGTTTCTGGGCCGCAGCGAGCCGGCAACGCGCGGCATTGCAATGCCGCCCCTCCTTCAAAAGATCGAGTGCGGCCCGGCCGCGCGGCGCCGCAGGCTTCGTTCCAAGCATATAGAATGATCTTAATAGTAATATTACCATCCAAATTCTGCCGCCCGTCGTGGCGCAGCAGCAGCTCACTTTGACGGAAGAGTGCGAAACGGGGAAGGGCCGAAAGGCCGGCGGGCGCGAAACAAAACGCGCGTTCGGGCCCGCGAGAGAAAGGTACGGGGAGATGATCCCCGCCGCATGGCTTGAGGCGAAGATGGAGCTGGTCAAGGGGGTCGGCGGCGCAAAGATCAAAAAGTTGACCGCGGAAGTCGCCGAGAGGGACAGCGCGGGGGTTGCGGGGTTCAGGAATGCAGCCGAGTACCACAGGGCTGCGAGGCGCACCGTCATAGACGCCATATTGCTCGACGGCGACTGGCTGCACGGCGCGACGGGCCTGACCCCGATCGAGTTCTTCTACCTTGCCGCCTGCTACGTTGCGGCGGTCAAGGAGGATCCCGACGCCCCCCTCTACCGCGGCGTCGACGAGGACAGGTCGTCCGACCGCGGCAACCGCTGCACGCTGCCCCCCGAGCACGAGCTCTGCATGGCGCTGTACTGGTGGTGGACCGGGTGCGCGCAGGCGTCCCTGCAGGGCATGTTCGGGGTCGACCAGACGACCGCCTCGCGGGGCATTGCAAGGGTGGCAAGGATCCTGTCCGAGTCACGCATCCTCCCGACGGACCTGGTCGTCATGAGGGAGCTCGCCGAGGCCCCCCGCGCCAAGGCGCTCGCCCTTGTCGGGGGCACCATCAACATGGACTGGACGCACGTGCGGATAGAGAGGCCGGGCGACAGCGAGTCGAACAACGAGGCGTACTCGCACAAGGCCGGCGCGACGACCTGCAAGACGCTGCTGGGGTGCACCGCGGGGGGCATCATCCTCCTCAGGGGCCCCGCGCTCGGCGGGAGGGGCAGCGAGATCGAGTACCTGCGGAACCACCTGCCGCGCGTGGGCAGCGTGACCGAGTCCCTGACGGGCGAGCGCACGCCGGCGGGCGAGCGCATCACGGTAAACTTTGACGGGGGCCCGCAGGCTGCAGGCGAGGTGCTAAAGGGGGCCAACCTGCAGATGCCGTACCGCAAGCCCCCGAACAGGGAGCTCACGCAGGACCAGCTGGACTACAACAAGTGGCAGGCGGGGGAGCGCGCCATAATCGAGAACAACTTTGCCGACATCAAGTCGTACAGGGTGCTCGGCAACACCTTCCGCGGCTCTGTCCCCGACCTCGAGCGGACGTTTACAATCGTCACGGGAATCGTCAACCTGAAGCGGCTGATGAGGCGCACCAGGGGATGGACACCCAACACGCACCGCAAGAGGCTAAAGCCGGGGCCCAAAAAGCCCGGGCCGTGCGGCCGCAAGCCGCGGCAGGCGTTCAAAAAGCAGGACTGAGCGCTGCCGCGCCGCGGGAGGCAAAACGGCCCATTTTGGCCGGCCTTGGCCCCCTTTTGCGCGGGGGCGGCGCATCCGTGATACTTTCCGGCATCTTATCGCCGCAATCGCGGAGTTTCAGAATTTGTTTTTGAGTTTCACGGATGCGGGCGAGATCGTCAGAATGCAATACGCATAACCCCCCTTGAAGTAAAGGTAGGACAGCGCTGTGCGTCGGTCTGCCTCGTTCTTGTTATCGAGTATCTGTGGGGCGGGAACGGGCGGCGCGACGAGGAAGGGCGGCTGGACGGCGGCCATGTTGCAAATGTCCCCAATGTGGTCCATGTCGGAGTGGCTCACGATCAGGGCGTCTACCCTGCCCCAGCGCCGGAGCGTGGCAAGCGCCGGCGACGAGCTCGCGTCGGACATCGGTCCGCAGTCGAGCATGACGACGGCGCCGTTGGGCAGCCGCACGGAGGCGGCGCTGCCATGGCCCACGTTCCAGACGACAGTGTCTAGGCACGTCCACGCAAGCATGGCGGAGCGCGGATCCGTGGTCATATATGTATTTTGGCGGATTGTGAAGTTTGTACATTGCTATTGATATAATATACATAAATTCGAATGCGGTGCGAAGCTGCGCCCGAATAAGGACGGCTAGCGGCTGTCCGCATGGAATGCCGTGCGCAAGGACACGGACCGCGTTTCGCGGCCCTTGCGCAGCGGGCCTGGCGCCGCCCGCCCCCGCTGCCCCGGCAGACCAGCCCGATCGTGCTCGCCGAGGATATTCGGCGGCGACAGAGCACGACGCGCCGCCATCACACGACCCGTGGCTGCCGGACGGGCCGCAAAGGCATAAAGCGGCGCGTTCCGGCCGCGCCCCGTGCAGGGCGGCGGGGATCCATGCGAGAGCTACGCAGACATGTTCAACGGATTCTTCAAAAGACCCAACATGAGAAGCACGTACAAGCCAGTGTTCCTCGCCGCGCTCGTCGACATCGCCGCGAGGGAAGGGGGAGGCCCGCTCGACGCGGGCAGGTGGCTGTCAACGAAGGGCGGCCGCGTGCGCGTGGACCTCGAGCTTGTCGCGGTCCCGTTCGCAAAGTACTACTGGGACATGGCCGCCGCCTTTGACCCGAGGCACACGCCAGCCCGCATGGCGGATCCCGACAACCCCGGCAGGGACGTAAACATCGTGGGGCTGATACACGACGAGATCGCGAGGATGAAGGAGGAGGCGTTCCGGGGCAGGGCCGGCGCCGCGGGGGCGGCCAAGGCCGCCCGCGGCAGGAGGAGGGGCGCCTCCGCCCCCGCCGGCGGCGCTCCGCCGACGCTCAAAGAGCTCGCCTCGGATAAAATGGCGGGGTTCAGGGGCAGGGTCGTAGAGAAGTCGATCAAGCCCGAGGTCCTCGTCCACCTGAGCAAGGACGAGTTTGACCTGTATGAGGCAGGGCGCGGCAAAGACTCGATCGTGCTCGACGAAGAGGCCGTAGAGTACATGAGGCGCAACGCCACCACGCTCAAGGCGGCGCTGAGCGACCTGGTCGCCAGGCACCTGGAGGACAACAACCCGCGCACGCTGCACGTGGCGACCATGGTGGACCTGAGCAGGTGGCACGAGGACAAGAAGGAAAAGGCCGCGGAGCTAGAGGGCAAGGCCATGCCGCCGAGGGACGACTTGGGCCCCGTCTACGCCAAGTTGCTCGACGTTACGGCCGACATGTCCCGCCTGTACAGGCCGAGGGGCTGAGCGCGGCGCCGGGCGGGGCGCGGGATCGGCGGGGAAGAAGAGGCTCGCGCCGGAAGGCACGGGGGGCCGCGGGGGAGCTCTCGCCACCATTCCGAGGCTAGTGATAAATGGCGGCTCGGCAGGCTGGCGGCACGGATCATCATTCACGTCCAGGCCTAGATGCGGGATGGAGTGCGGAGGAGGGCCGCAACCCCGGAACGGGAGGCCAAGAGCGGGGCGGCCTGCGGGGAGTGGACGGGGCGGTCGCGGCCGCCGCATCCCTTGCCGCTATGGGGCTTGACGCAGAGGCCATAACGGTGTGCGGCGGGGCGATCGAAGAGCACCGCGGCGGGGCGCGGGAAGCCTACGCCAGGCGGGCCGCGTCTTACGAGGCCGTTGGCGAGCACGGCAAGGCCCTTAGGGACTGCCAGAAGGCTCTTGGCGGGCGACTTGCAGAGCCGGCCGCGCGCGACGCCGAGGTAATGTGCGGCCGCCTCTACATTTTGCTAGGCAGGGCGGCAAAGGCGGCGAACCACTTTGCAAAGGCGTGGGAAAAGTACGGCGACCCGGAAATCCTTGCCTACAGGGCCCTTGCAATGGTGCTCGACGACAGGCACGACAAGGCGCTGGAGACTCTTGCGGGCGAGGCCGGCGTGGCGGAAGGGCACCCGGCGACCCTAGCGGTAGCGGCGAGGGCCCTGTACGAGACGGGCAGGCACGAAGAGGCGGCGGAGCGGTGCGACGCGGCCCGCGGGTCAGGCGCGCCATGCCCCGCCGCATGGCTGTACGCCGGCATGGCCCACGACGCGCTAGGCAACGCGGCCGAGGCGTCACGGGCGTACGGGACGGTGGGCAGCTGCGCGGCGCCGGACAGGGACCTGACGACCAGTGCGGGTGTGCTCGGAAGGGCGTACGCGCTGTGCCGCACCGGCATGCACGAGAGGGCGGCCGGGTTGCTGCTGCCGTCGGGAACCGCCGCGGCGCCGGTGACGGCCACCGGCGCGCTTGACAGCGCGGCAAAGTCCTGCATCGCCGGCATGGCCCTCGCCAAGGCCGGGCACGGCGGGGAGGCATCGCCTCACTTCAAGTCGGCAGCCGCGTCGGGGCCGGCGAACTCGGACGGCCTGTACTATGCCGGCCTGGCCTCGTACATGCTGGGCCGCGCGGGCGAGGAGCGCAGGTACGCCGACGCAGTGCGCCTCCTAAAGCTGGCCCTATCAAAGAACAAGAAGAATGGGCGCGCCGCGGACCTAGAAAAGAGGGCCAGGGAGTCCATGCGCGCCGCAGCGAAGGGGGCCAATGCCGGCCGCGCGAATCGTGCGGCCAAGGGGGCCGGGGGGCGCGCCGCCGCGGCGAAGGGGGCCAATGCCGGCCGCGCGAATCGTGCGGCTTCGCAGTCCGCGGTGCAAAGGGTGGCCGGCGCAGCTCCGGCCCAGCGCAACGGGCATGCCCAGAAGGCCACGTTGCGGCGCCGCCGAGAACAGGCGCGGCAGGACGAGCGGCGCACCAGGGACGAGGCCGCGCGCAACGAGGCGGTGAGGCTGTCAGGCGTCGGCAGGTTCGAGGATGCGCTAGACCAGTTTGGCGCACTAGAGCGGCTGCCCCCGGACGACTCGGAAGGCTGGGCAGCAAAGTCGGCGGCGCTGTACGGCCTTGGCCGGTACGAGGAGGCTGCCGAATGCGCAAAAAAGGCGCACCCTGCCGATCCGTGCCACCAAGATGTGCTCGTCGCTGCCGCCGCCTGCGACATGCAACTCGGTCGGCGCGGGCAGTACAGCTGGGGGCAGGGCGCCAAGCGGCACTACGATACAGCTTTGTACAGAATCAAAAAAATACGCGGCGGGGAGCCTGACCACCACGAGGCGCTTGCCCTGGAGGGGCTGGTCCACGCGTACAGCGTAAACATGAAAGACATGCCCGACACGTCCGAGAGCACGGCATGCAGGCTGCTTGCAAATGCGTGCAAAACCGACTTTGACGACGCCGCTGTCCTGTACCACGCCGGCATGTTGCGCGAGGGCGAAGACCCAAGATCGGCAGCCGACTTTTACCGGAGCGCAGCGGCATGCAGGCCGCGGCGCTTGGAAGACTACGAGTGCGCCGGCAGGGCCCTTGACGCGCTGGGGAGGTTCGATGAAGCCCGCGAGCGGTACATGACATGGATGAGCATCAACTGCGAGTACAGCGGGCTCTACGGGGAAATCATGAAGCACGGGACTGCCGCCGGCAAGCCGCCGTACGGCGACAGCGGCGATGTGGTCGTCGTCGACACCAACATAGCCATGCCGTGCCTAGTCTACCTGTGCACCGGCAGGCTCGCAAACCTTGAAGACGACACGGCAGAGCGCCTCGCGGACCGCCTGTTCGGCGGCGGGCCGGAAGCCGGGAAGGCCGTCATACCCCGCCCGTGTGCGAGGGAGGTCAAGGGAAACCTGCGAAAGTACGTCGACGACAACCTGCTGTCGTCGGCGTACACTGATATCAGCCACAAGGTAGGGGCGGAGCTGGAACGCATACCGACCGAGCAAGAACTGGGCATCAGGGTGGGCTACGGCGACTCGCTGGCGGTCATGAAAACGTACTGGATGGCGTGGCTCGACATGGGCGACGGAAGAAAGCGGGCGTGGCAGGATCGCAAGAAGGGGTGGGTGCGCCCCGGCACGAACAGGCGGGCGCCCGTGAGCACCGGGTACAGGGGTGGCGGGCCTCCGGCGGGGCCCGTCGATATAAAGGTGTTGGCCATTGCGGCAAAGATCGCCGGCAAGAAGCGCAGGGCGGTGACGCTCTACACGCGGGACTCGGATTTCTTACAGTTTAAAAAGCACATAGCAGGCCTTGGCGTCATCGTCAGGGACAAGTAATATCCAGCATCAGCGCTCCTGCGTTTCCCTGCACCCGCCGCGCGACGGCCTTGCAGTGCCAGGCTTGTTCTGACAAATGTGACGGCGCCAGAGCAAAAATCTGGAGCTTGGCGGCCCAACCCAAAACCTGCCTTGATGCGGATCCGCTCGCCGGTGCATCAATCGCCGGCGCCGCGGGGGCAGCACAGGCGGTACCGGCGTGCCGGTGCGGGCGAGCAGGCCTTGAACACGGCCCGCCCGCCGCCCGCGGGCGAAAAAAGCAGTGTATGGAGAGGGGGCGGCTGCCGCGGGGCGCTGAAGGCGGCTACACGTCGCGCCCGCCCCTGGAGCGTCGGCGCGGGGGACGAACGAGGCCAGCGGGTCGGCGGAGGGGGGGGCGGGGGCGGCTCAGCCTAGACTAGGTCGAGGCCCGTTTCACCAAGCATGCGAGAGCGGCGGGCCAGGCGGGAACGGCAAAGGCGCCTGCTGCGTCCGGATCGCCAACTCGCCTGATGGTCCAAGAGGCCGCAGCGGATGTGCCCGGGGGATGTGCGCCGCAACGCCTTGCCAAGCTGCGCGGGCTGCGCCCCGGGTGTGACAAGGGGCGCGCCGCGGCGGCCGCGCGGGGCCGCGGCTGTCGGGTCCGGCGGAGAGCCGGCTGGCGAGCCAGCGTACCGCAATGGCGCGGGGCGAAGCGCGGCGGCGGCCGATGTGCTGCATGCAGTCCCGCCGCCTACAGGTCGGCAGGGTTTGCGCAGGGCCCTCCGGCGGGCTTGATCGCGGCACGCGTTCGGCTCGGGATCGCCTGCCGCAGCCGCATGCTGGAAAAAGGGCATAAATTGATGCGAGCTGTCGCGGCAGGTTGCAGAATTGAATTTGTGCGCCCGACAACCACGCTTTTTGCCTTTAGGGCCGGCGTTTCCGGCGTAGCACAATTGCCCGCTATCCACAATTGGCCGCCATGCACGATTGCCTTTAAAGCCGGCGTTTCCGGCGTAGCACAATTGCCCGCTATCCACAATTGGCCGCCATGCACGATTGCCTTTAAAGCCGGCGTTTGCGCTTAAAACCAAGTCTGACTGACGTTTGAAGTAATTCATTTCCACGCATTTTGGATTCAGCCTGCAAAAAATTAATCCGGTGTTATTACGTTACGGCTTTGATATCTAGATCTATAGGGGTTGCTGATCACACAGCAATTCCTGTAAAAAATCACATAAAACTTAAGTAGTACGGGTGTGTTGGACTGGCGGGGGTGAACTGATGACAGCTTTTAGAAGTAGAAAAGCGCTGCCCGATCTGCGAACGATCGATGCAGTCTACAAAATGATCAAATAGTGAGCGTGCCGCCGGGCGGGCCACGATTCCGGCGGAGCCAGTGCGCGCAACGCTACTTTTTTTACTTTTGCGTCGCTGGTGCTGAGGATACCAGAGCCCCGGCCAGTAGCAACCCCTGCCCTGCCTTGCCCCGTGCGCGGCGGGCACGGGGCGCACCCCGAAGGGCTGCGGCCGCGGCGGGCACGCCCGCGCCCGCCCGCTCCAAGCCCGCGCCGCGGCCGCGGCCCCTCGCCCTCACGCTCCACCCCTCCTCCCCTCGATTATCCCGAGCATTGCCTCCTGGAACGCCTCCTCCGAGAATTTCTCCGCGTGCTCCCGCAGCGCCGGCAGCAGGCCGTCGAACCGCCCGCCGAGCGCGCCCCGCACGATCTCAACTGCCTCCTCCTCGGTCCGATACCGCAGCTCGGCGAACGGCACGGTCTCGGGGTGCGCCGTGTGGTCGGGCACGACGGGCACGCACCCCGCCGCCACCGCCTCGGCGACGGGCACGCCGAACGTCTCCTCGGACATCTGGAGGCACGCCTTTGCACCTCCGCCGACCACCTCTTCCAGATCGCCTGGCCCGCATTGGCATGCAGGCGCATCATACCGGACGCGGAGCGGCGAGCCTCCTCCAGCGTTAAGGCCCGGCGGGGCGCTCGTAACTCGCGCTGCCGACTATGTCGCACCGCCCGCCGGCGGCCCGCATTGGCCGCGCGAGCGGGCGGCAGCCTGCATGCGGGCGGGCCGCCGCGCCGGGTTCCGGCCGGGATCCGCCCCGCGCGGTGCGGCACTCGCCAGCCCGGCCGGAACGCCCGGGCGGCGAGCCGGCAAGCCGGGCGCGCCCGCGATCGCGCCGGGCGGGGCCCGTCTTTACACGTTTATAGCACCCGGCCACACGGCCGGGGCATGGGTAGTGGCATCAACATAACGCTGTTCGCCGGAACCAGCGGAATCGACAAGAAAGCGGTGGTGGGCGAGATCGCCAGGCGGTCCGGCCGGCGGGACAGGATACTCGACCTGGGCTTTGAGGAGATGCTTGTCGGGCAGGCGTCCGTCGACTCGCCCGACATATCGACGTTCTTGGACACGCCGAGCCTCAAGGCCAAGATCGACGGCCTGAACTCGTGCTTTAAGCTGGTGACCGACGAGATAAGGAGTGCGAGCGGCATCGACGACGTGTTCCTGCGCATGCACCTGTCGTACTTTAAGAACAGCGAAGTGTTCCCGCCCATGCTCCCGAACCTGTTCTCGTCCCTGCTGGCGCAGATACCCGGCGCGCGCCTGACCGTAGTCACCCTCCTGGACGACGTGTTCACCGTGTGGCAAAAGCTACGGGCAAGGGCGGAGGGCATCTACAGCGGCACGGATCTAAAGCTCAGGGAGATCATGTTCTGGAGGTCGCTCGAGGCCCTGCGGGCCGAGTCGATCCGCCTGCACCTGGAGGGCCTGCCCGAGGTCCACGCGCATCCCGTGCGCACCTACCTGGCCTCCGTGAGGCACCCGTACAGCACGTTCGAGAGCCTGGCGTTCGAGCGCAACCCCGGCAGGGTCTACCTCTCGTACCCGATAACGTCCACGCGCGGGTCGGCCGAGGCGAGGGGCGAGATCAACTCCTTCCGGCGCGACATGTACGCGCTCGGGCAGAGGGCCCGCGCGGCCGTGTTCGACCCCGTGGCCATCGACGAGCTCGCGATCAGGGAGGCGTACAGCGCGGCCGGCGGCGCCGGCTGCGAGACGGTGCGCATCGACGAGTCGCACCGCTGGCCGCTGGGCATTGACGATCCCGTGGCCGAGGAGCCGCGGTGGCCCATAAGCATCCCCGCCGAAGAGGTCCGGGAGGTCCTCGAGACGGCCAGGTCCGGCAGGACGATCCCCGGCGACATCGAGAACCAGATTCGCTCGAGGGACTACCGCCTGGTCGAAACGGTCAGGATCGTGGCCGTGTACAGGCCGCAGTACATGCGCAAAAAGTCCGAGGGGGTCGCCGCCGAGATACGGCATGCCAACGAGACGAGCAGGAGGGTCGTAGTGTACCATCCCAAAGCCGACGATCTCCCAGGCGCCTCGACCCACCCGTTCGGCAGCAATGCGACGATCCTGCACGCCAAGGACGAGTTCATGGACCACCTTGGAAAGTGGCTCGAGCCGGGCGCGGCATCCCGGCGGCCGGGCGAACCCAGGTAGCGAGAAAATGGGGCGGGACGGCCGTATCCGGCCTATCCTGCGCCGCCCTGCGGGATCATTCCGTTCTCTGCGCGGAACGACTCTATCCTGTCGAGCGCATCGCGGACCTGGCCCTCGCCAAAGTGGGGCTTTGCACGCCGCATGCTCTCCCGGATGGACGCCCTGTCCGACTCGGACAGCCTTCTAGGGGGGGTCAGGTACCACACCGATGCGTAGAGCTCTAGTTCCATGGGGTCGCCGATCCCGTCGCCCACGAGGGATCGGACGCGCTGCGCTAGCGCCAGCTCGCCGTTCGAGGGCGCCGCCTCCGGCTGCCCGCCGGCCCCCGCGCAGGAGAACAGCTCCTGCGTGAGCGCGGGCGAGTACGGGCCGCGTATGTACCACTGGTACACAAAGGGCCCGCCGCCGCCGACCTCCTGCACGAGGTACGCCAGTTTTTGCATTCTCAGGCGATCGTCAAAGCCGTCCATACTGATGGGGCCAAAGGACTGCAGCGTGCGCAGCACGCGCGCGCCGTCGTCCGTACCTGCTTTAGTCATGGGGCCGTGCGGCGGGAAATCCTATAAAGAGATTTCGGGCGATCGGCGCCCCTGGGGCAGGCGGGAGGAGGGGGAGCGGCAGGCGGGCGGCCGCGGGCGTCGAGCTCGGCGGTGCAGCGCGGCGCGGCGCGATCCTGCCGGGGCGTCGAGCTCGGAGGCGGCGGCACGGTCGTCGGCGGGGCGGTTGCGCGGCGGGGGCGGTTGCGCGGCGGGGGCGGCCGGGTGGACGGGCGGCGCGCGGCGGGGGCGGGGGCGGCCGGCTGCGCTAGCGCCCGCAGGTGGAGCTGCCGCCGATCGCCCGGTTGCGCGGGCTGCGCACCGGGGGGCGGCGGGGGGGGGCGGCATGCTCTGCGCCGGCGGGCATTGCGCTTTTCAGAGCCGAGTACAAGGGCCCTAGCGCCGGCGGACGCCGCTGCCGGAACTTGCGGGCAGCACGCGGGCCCCGGTATGTGAAAAGCGGAGTTTCGGGAGAGAGTCCCAGTGCGCGTAAATGTGCCCAGACGAGCGCGGCGGCCCAGGGGCGGCGCCGATCCCCACCGGCAGGCCGGCGGGCGGGGCCGCAAAGGCATAAAGCGGCCGGTTCCGGCCGCTCCCCGTGCCGGGCGGCGGGGATCCATGCGGGCGCTACGCGGACATGTTCGACGGCTTTTTCAGGAAGCCAAACATGGCAGGCACGTACAAGCCCGTGCTCCTCGCCGCGCTAGTCGACATCGCCGCAAGAAAGAGCGGCGGCCCGCTCGACGCGGGCGGGTGGATATCCGGCGGGGACGGCCGCGTGCGCGTGGACCTCGAGCTCGTCGCGGTCCCGTTTGCAAAGTACTACTGGGACATGGTCGCCGGCTTTGGCCCCAGGCACACGCCCGTGCGCATGGCCGACCCCGACGATCCGGGCAGGGACGTGAACATCGTGGGGCTGATCCGCGACGAGGTCGCAAGGATGAAGGAGGAAGAGGCCACGGGGGAGAGGATCGGCGCGGGGGAGGGCGCCGCGGGAAAGGCGGGTGGGCGGAAGAGGGGCGCGAGGGGGAGGAGGAAAGGCCCCCCCGCTAGCAGCAAGCCGCCGACGCTGGCCCGGCTAGCCTCCGATGAAATGGCGGGGTTCAGGGGCAGGGTCGTGGAAAAGTCGATCAAGTCCGTGCCGCTCGCCAAGCTGTGCACGAACAAGTTCAACCTGTACGAGATCGAGCGCGGCAGCAACGGCATCGTGCTCGACGCGGCGGGCATGGAGTACATGAGGCGCAACGCCGTCGCGCTCAAGGCGGCGCTCGGCGAGCTGGTCGCAAGGCATCTGGAGGCGAACAACCCGTCGGCGCGGCATGTGGCAACCATGGTCAACCTGAACGAAGCGTACGAGAGCAAGATCAAAAAGGTCACAAGGCTTGAGCGCAGGGCCATGGCGCAAAGGAGCGATCTGGGCCCGCTCTACACCATGTCGCTGGACCTTGCCGCCGGCCTGGCCAGCCTGTACAGGACGAGGGATTGAGCGCTGTCCAAGGGCGCGGGCTGCGCGGCGCGAGGCGGCGCCGAACCCATTGTGCTGGGCAGGATCACGGCGCAGGGCACGGCCAGGTGGAAGGAATGCACCGACGAGTACACCGCTGCTCTGGGCAGGGGCGCCACGGGGAGCTACAGCGCGATTGCGCCGGCGGCCGGGGGGCTCGGCCGGCCGGCCCTGACGGCATTCCGGCGGAGCGAGAACCGGTTCACCGTCGAACCGGCCGGCCCGAAGAAAACGGCGGCCGGTTTCGCCGCGGGAGGAAAGGCGGCGGCACAGGCGGCCGGCGGCGGCGGCGGTGGCGGCGCCGCGTGAGGGGCGGCGGCACAGGCGGCCGGTGCTGCCGGTGCGCGGCCGCTCAAAGACAGGCCGCCGAGCGAGACATCCCTAGAGACGAATATCCTGCGCTGCCTGGCAAACTGCCTGGAGCGCAGGCACGGCCTTGCCGAGGGTGCCGTCGTGCCCGTGTCGCCGACGCAGCCAGAGGAGCATACGCGCGGCTTTGACGCCATGGTCGGCCTGCCGCGGGGCCGCTACGCCGTGCTGCAGTTCAAGCGGCCCGAAAAAGCCTGCCGTCAAAGTGCCCGCTTTGAGATGGGCGACCGGCAGGCGCTGACGCTTCTCCGGTACCCGCGGGGATCGGCGTTCTACGTGCTGCCGCCGGCCCTCACCAACGGGGAAATGGCCGGGCTTGGCAGGTGCCTCCTGCACGGGGCCTGCATGGTCGATGCGTGGGACGTGCTCGCGGCGGTCTCGCGGTCGCGGCGCGCGGCGGGGGCCGGGGCGGCCGCCTGCGGCGGCGGCGGCGGGGGAAGGCGCGGCGCCTGCTCCGAATGCGACCATGTCGCGTACGTCGACGGGGGCGGGGGAAGGCGCGGCGCCGTGCGCATACGGGCCGGCGGGGGCGGGGGCAGGGGCGGCCCGCCTTACTTTGAGGTCCCCTCCAGGCCGGCCGGCTCCCTCTGCCACGGCGCGGGCGGCATCGGGTTCGACGTCAGGGACGGCCGCATGGAGACGAGGCGGGGCGCCAAGTGGGACAGCCGCGGGTGGCGGGCCGAGGCCGGCCGCGCGCTGGGGGCGCCGATCGGGCGCGCCTACCGCTGGGCCAACGGCCGCTGGGAGGCCGACGAGTCGGCGGCAGTGGCAGCAATAGCCGCCGACGACGGCCCTGGGCGGCCCGGCGTGGACAAGGCCGAGTCCAGCTTTTGGCATGCGTGCGGCCGCGACGGGCAGGACGAAGGCGGGGACGGGGGCGGCGCCTACCGGCTCTGGATAGGCGACGCGCCCTGACGGCCAGGAAGGCCCCGCCGCGCAGCGCCCGGGGCCGCGGCGGAATGCCCCCGCGCAGCGCCCGCGGGCAACTGCAACCTGCCCGTCGTCCTCAGGTCGTTCCCGTCTCCCGCGCGGGCGCCTCATCCCAAAGTCCCGGCCGCGCGAATGCCGGTCCTGCCGTGCCGGCGCCGGCGGGGGCGGATGCGGGATGCCCACCCGAGGCTGCGCGCTGCGCGAGGGCACGCCGGCGGCGCGCCGATGCGGCCGCGGCCGCCCCCTACTTCGGCTTGCCATCCCCTCTCCTCCCCTCGATTATCCCGAGCATCGCCTCCTGGAACGCCTCCTCCGAGAACCGTTCCGCGTGCCCCCGCAGCGCCGGCAGCAGGCCGTCGAACCGCCCGCCGAGCGCGCCCCTCACGATCTCGACGGCCTCGGCCTCGGTGCGGTACCGCAGCTCGGCAAACGGCACGGTCTCGGGGTGCGCCTAGTTGTCCGGAACGACGGGGACGCACCCGGCGGCGATCGCCTCGGCGACGGCCACGCCGAACGTCTCCTCGGACGTCTGGAGGTACGCCTTGGCCCCTCCCAGCACCTCTTCCAGGACGTTTTGCCCGGCGTTGACGTGCAGGCGCATCCCCGGCGACAAAGACCGCCGCACCTCCTCCAGCGTCCCAACCTGGTCGGGATGCCTGCCGCTCGCGTTGCCGACGATGTCGTACTCTTCGCCGGCGGCCCGCATTATCCGCACCGCCGCGCCCAGGCTCTTTTCGGGCCCGAACCTGGCCACGGTCGCGGTCCGCCGCCCCCTCGGCATGCCCCGCAGGGCGGCGAACCGCCGCACGTCGACGGGCGGGTACACCGCGGGCCCCCTTGCCTCGCGCCCGAGGGTGGAGGACACCATATTTCTCGTGTACTCGCTGTTCGGCACGATCTCTACCTTTTGGTCCCTCGCCGCGGCCATCATTCTGCGGAACGGCCGCTTGAACCGCCACAGGCGGAGAACGTTGCGCGGGTGGCGCGGGCGGGGCAGCAAGAGTATCTCCAGTACGGACCTCAGGGCCGTATTGCAGTACCACACGACGCGCGGCGCGTCCGTGCGCCCCATCATCAGGCCGCCGTCGGTCACGACGGCGACGTCGGCGCCCGTGCGGCGGAACAGGGCCTCGGCCTCGGCGGCAAGGTCGGGCATTGCCCCGTCGGGGCCCCGCGCGGGGCAGGGCACGGGGGCGAGGCGCACGCGCCTGAACGCGTGGGCCGCCTCTGCCGTTGCCGCCGTCGCCCCGTCCCCCCAGCCCCCAGTCTCCCCGCCCGCGTCGGGGGCGGGAGCGCCTGCCGCATCGCCTCCGCTGTCGCCGTTGCCGTTGCCGGCGAACCGGACGCAGGGGGGAGGAGGGTCTATGCACCGCAGGGCGGTCTCGTGCTGCGTGCGGTCGAGCGCGCGCAGGAGGGACATGCACACGCGCTCGCCGCCGCCGAGCAGGGCGAGGGTGCGGTGGATGACGGCTATCTTCATGGGGGCGGACACCTGCCTGGGCGGCGGGGGTGAAAGGCGGCGGCCGGGCGGCGGGGGCGCCGGCGCGCCCGCGCGTGAGGCTGGCCGTGCCTGCAGCGCGCAAGGGGCGAGAGGCAACAACGGCGGCGCTTGGGAGGCGGCATGCTCAGGACGTGGGCCCCTGGCCGCTCTTCCTTTGCGAGCGCGCCCGCCCCGGCGTGCGCCGCGCCCGGCTGCGCGCCGCGCGCGCGGCCGCCCGCGGCGGCCGGGTCGGCGTACTGCATTGTACAGCTGTGGACCAGATAGCGGCGCGGCCGGAACCCGCAGTCCTCGTCGAGCCCGGGGCGCTCGTCGAACGGGCCGCACCGCGCGAGTATAGACCGGCGGGACATGCTCGCGATGGCGCTCCCGCAAGAGTGGTCGGGGAGGACGGCGGCGCGGCGCAGGGGAGGCGGCCAGCCGTAGTCGGCCGGCCGTGCCCCCTCCGCCGTTGCGGGGGAGTCGTCCGCGCCGATGCTGTCGCGGGCGACGCAGGGGATGCTGGCCGCGGCGGCGGCCGCATCATCGAGGCGCCCCGCCTCGGCGGCCAGGGCGGCCATGGCGTGCGGCCTGAGCAGGCCGTCGGCGCTGAGCCGCCTGGATCGGTCGCCGGACATGCGGCGGGCGCCGAGGCTGGGCGCAGAGGCGGCGCATCCGTCCTCCTTGCTAAGGATGCGGATGCGGTCGGCGCAGCTGTGCAGTATCTCGGGGGACGTATCGGTCGAGCCGTCGTCGACGGTTATTATCTCGGTGTCGGGGTGGGTCTGGTCTAGCGCAGAGCAGATGCACTCGTCGAGGTACGGCGCGGCGTTGTACACGGGGATTACTATGGAGACCCTCATGGGGACCGGCCTCCGTGGGGCGGGGCGGGTGCGGGGCGGCGGGACATGCCTGCGGCGGTATGCGCGCGGGGCTGGCCGGCCGGCGCGTCGGGTGCGCGGGGGCCGCGCGGACAGGGGCATGCGTACGGGGGCATCCCCACCGCGTGACTGTCGGGCGTGCCCCCTGGCGCCGGCGGAAGGTTGCCAGGCGCACGGCCAGGCCCAGACACGAGAACGGCTGGGCCAGTGGCCCCCGCGCAGGCCGGCGATCCGCCCCGATCAGGAAGCCCGACAGGCATGCCTGTGCCGGGGACAGGTGGCCGCGCGGGCATGCGGCGGACGGAATGGCAGGCTTTCCTGGACCGCCGGACGCGCCGCGAGCTAGACCATCCGGCATCGTGCGCGCGCGGACCTCGAAATCTCTGTAGGTGAGAGCTCCGCCGCCCGCGTCGGCCACTCGTCAACGGCGGCATCGTCATCGTGTGATCTGCCCCCACAACCTCCATGCAAACCGGCCGTTGCCGTCGTAGCATCTTGGGGCGGGCACCCCGTACGCGTTGCAGACCATCTTGGCCGCCTTGTGAACTGCGCTCGCGATCTCCTCGTCGCCCAAGCCGTCTGCCGAGGCAAACGTGTGGGGCAGCTGGATGTTGTGGTGGCTGGTCCGGGGGCCCCTTGTGGCAATTTGTAGCCAGGTCATATATAACCGGTCGGGATCGGCCGCCTCGTCCCCGTGGTCCTCTAGTGCCAGCTCCGAGCTGTTTTTGATGGACAGCAGTACGGTAAACCTACCCCCCATCTTGATCTTTTGATAGAAGGAGCGTGCGTACACGATGAACCCCCAGAACTCCCCCACCATGTGGGGCAAGTGCAGGAACAGCTCGCCCGTGACCTTTCGGCAAACAAACAGGTCAGATGTGCCGCACTCGAAAAAGCCGTTGTTCTGGAATTCCCTGTACGACAGGATGCCTCTGCCCGGGTTTCCGTGGGGGTATCTTTTGACGACTTGTAGCGTCCCGATGTCGATTTTTTGCGTGGTTTCCCTTATCGGGATACGGTGGCCTTTTACCTTGAAGAACCGGACTGACTTTACCCATTCTGTAAATTTCGGCGCCGTGACGTCGGCAACGTCACTCAGGTCGTGCGGGCATGCCGTGAACAGAACGGTGGGTTTTTCGTCGCCATCTGACATCGGGCTGTGGAGGTGGCGGTAGAGCTCGTTTTGTGCAAAATTGCCTGTCTCGTCGGACAGTATGCGTCTCTTTTCCAAAAAAGCCTCGGCGGCCGCCGGGAGAGGGTAATGCCGTGGCGGGGGGCGGGGGGATTCGGCTATGAATCTGGCCATTTTATGCGAGTGCTTGCCGAACTCGGGCACGCCGAATGCTTCGTACTCCCGCCCGTACACGAGCACGCCGCTTTTCCCGACGCTTTCCTCGACCATCAGCGCGACCCTGACGCCCCTCCCGAGCGCGTACCCGATCTCCTCGTGCACCGACGCCGACGCCTGGCTTTGCTTTGTGATGATGGCGACAAGCCAGTCTGACTCGTTTATTTCCTGCCTTATCTTGTCGCCTATCAGGAGGTCGTACCGCTGCGCCTTTTCAGCGAGGTAGCCGTCGATGCCGGCCGCGCCCAGGTCTTTCTTGAGCATGTTTGCCAGCAGCTCGTCGCCCCCGCCGAACGCGTGGGTTATGAAGACCTTCATGCGCCGCGCGCGCCTCCTGCTTCTGTGCGCGATTCCCGCGGGGCGGAAAGCCCGGCGGGGCGGCATGGCGGTGTCGCGTCCGCCGTGGCGCGGCCAAGCCCAATGTCAGGGCGCGGGAGGGGCGCTGGCGGCGTCATTGCCGTTCCGCCCCCCCTTCGCGAGGCCCGTCCCCGCGGGCGGTATAGGCGCCGGGGTCGCTAGGTTCGAGCTGGTCCAGGCGGACGCCGGCGGCGCCGAGCAGCGAGCCCCACTGCATGTCGGGGCACTTTTGCTCCGCCTCTTTTCGCACGGAGTCGAGCTTGGAGCGGACGTTCTGGGCAATCTGGTCCAGGTCAATGCAATGGAATTTGGGTTTGGCGTCGCTGCTGCGGTTGAACTTTTCTACTGTCGGTTCGGCAATCTCGGGCAGCAAGGCTCTCGCTGTGTCGATGAATGCGACGGTGCATACGAGCATCTCGTAGTAGGCCGCGGGATCTCTCGGCAGGCCGATGCGCCGGACATAGTCCGATCCATCCTCGGCGAGCAGGCCGTCGTCAGGGGGGTGGGCAATCCAGCCGTTGCGCACATTTTTGAGGGCGTCTTGGCGCTTGTGCACGTCGGAGACCAGGCCGGCTGCGCACGCCACCAGCTTTTGCTGCCTCGGGTCCAGGCTGCCCATAAAGCTCTCGTAGGCGTCCAGGAATTGCGCAAGGCGCAGAACTCCGTAGTGGAACGCGAGCGACGGGGCGGTCCCGCCTTCAAAGAGGCGGCAGAGCACGTCCATGTGGCTCCGGATCAGGATCAGCCTCCGCATGCCGGCCTCGGCGCGGGTGTAGTCTACCATGGCGCCCACCCAAGGCCCGCTCGCTTGGGGGAGCGGGAGGACGGGGCGACGCAGAGGCGGCGGGCGGCGAAGGGCCCCTTCAACCTCGCCGCCGCCCCCTGCGCGCGCGATCGCCCCCCGGCGGGCCTATCCTCTCGCCCCTCTTCCACAGCCGCCTGACCGTCTCGTCCCCGCGCCGCTCCTCGACGCGCACGACGAACCGCCTAATGTCCTTGATCATGTAGTCCACGGCGACCTCTACGACGCGGTTCCCGCCGTGCGCCCTGGCGGGGGCGTACGGGTAGTCGCCAATGCGCTTGAACGTCCCGCGGCCGCGCTCGCCGCGTCCGCGCGACGTCGCGCCAGAGTTGATGCGCGAGAGCGTGATCTCGCCGCGGTGGCGGGCCACGAGGCTGCGCGTGTCGACCGTGAGGACGTCGTGTGATCTGCCGCGGTACGCCCTGGCGTTGAGCATTGCCTTGAGCCTGCCCTCGTCGGCCCAGAGGAACGTCCTTTCGTTGAGGAGGCGGCAGTACTGGGCTACCGACATGCTGCCGGGCAGGAGCCTTGCAAGGGTGCGCTCCTTGAGCGGCTTTTGGTCGCGTATGACGACGCGGCCCATCCGGCCGCACCCGATCTCGACGCCCTCGGGCCTGATCCGCGACTCGATGGCGCGCCGCTCGGCTGGCCCCGTCCGGCACCGGTCCAGCAGCGCCGTCGCGCTCATCAGCCCGTGCCTGGCAATGCTCGGCCAGCTGCCAGCCTCTGCCATGTGGTAGAGCTCGGGGTAGTCGCGGAACAGGTCCTCGTCGCGCACTCCTACCACGCCCTCCTGTCAAGGACCGCCCTGACGTCAAAGTCCTTGGCCACGAGTGACACCCTGGCCGCCGCGACGCGCTCTATCTCCCCGATCATGTGGCGCGTCTCGCCGGTGAGCTGGTCGAACCGGTTGGCGCGCCTGTTGCCCACGTACAGGTAGTCGCTAAAGGTGAGCGCAATGTCGGTCGGCCTGTTGAGCAGGGCCGAGGCCCTGAGCTGCTCCCAGTCGAACTCGGCTATGCGCCTGGGCCGGTCTGTGGTGCTGGTCCTCTCGCTCTTCTGGAGCTCCTCCAGGCTTATGCCGGAGCGCTTGCTTATCGCCTCAAGGGTGGTCTCGCCGTACATGTTGCCCGACGTCTTGTCCTTGGGGCTTTGTACCCGTATGGGGTGCGTTCTTGTCACCATGATTACGCGGCGCACCAGGCCGGGCGCCACCCCGGCGTCGGCCATGCACCCCGACGCGGTCGTCTCGCGGGACGTCACGTGCGGGTAGCAGCCGTGGTGCACGCTCAGCGACGTCCCCTGCGTGCCCTCCAGCATGACGCGCCGGCCGCCCTCTATGGCGTCGGCCATTATGCGGGCGGCGGGGCGGACGTACGGGCGCAGGTCGCGGGCGTCGCATGCGCGCCTCACGCCGTCCGCCCGCATCACCTTGCGCGAGGTGGCCGAGCCGGCCCCGCTGCCGGTCGATCCTATGCCGGCCACCAGGGAGGCCTCTGCGTCCTTGTCCTCGTCCTCTATGAGCACGGCGTTCGGGTCGATGCTGAGCCTCTCGTGATCGACCCCGCATTCGGCGATCTCCTTGTGCAGCTTTTCCTCGTCGATCACCGCCCCGGGGCCGATCAAAAGATCGGCGTTGCCCCTCCTCGTGCCGGAGGGCAGCATGTGGTGCGTGAATACGGGGTCGGTGGGAACCTTGTGCCCCGCGTTGGGGCCGCCCACCCTGACCAGCAGGTCGTACTCGGTGGCCAGGTAGAACGCGACCTGCCCCTTGCCCTCGCTGCCGTACTGGCCGCCGACTATCACGTCCACGTAGCCCCGGCGGGCGGGCCAGCGCGAGGCGATCCATCCCGACGCCTTGATCTCCACGTCCGCCGGCCGGCACCGGCGCGTGCCGACCACCACGTCGGCGTCGTGGAACAGGCGCTGCCTGGCGGCGGCGGCGCCCGCATTCAGGCCGGCGGTACGGCTCTGCGCGGGGCTATCCGTCGCCCCCGCGGGGCGCCCCGGGGCGACGGGGCCGCCCGCGTGCGGGGAGAGGTGCATGTGGACCGCCTGCCCGGGGTACGCCTTGCGTATGCGGTCGATCTGCTCGACCGAGGATGCGCCGTAGACTACGAGCAGGCCCTGGCCGCCCCTGCCGCCAGGCATGCGGCCCACGGCGGCGCCGATGAGCGACAGGAGGTCGCGAGGTGCGGCGCGCCCGGCGGCGGCGGCGGCGGCGGCGGCGCGCGCGCGGCCCGGCGACGGGACGCGCACGGTATGGGCGCCGTGCCCCTGCTCGATGCTCGATGCGAGCTCATGCGTCGGCGGCCCGGCGCCGGAAAGCACGAGTATCCTCGCCGTGCCGGGTCACCGCCCTTCCGCCCCTTCGCCGTACTGGTCGAGCACCGTCTGGCTGCGCGCCGCCGGCCCGTCCATGCCCGGCGGGGTGTACACGGTGACGGGAACGGCCCTGGATACGAGGTGGCGGTTGATCAGCTCCGAGACCATCTCCCACCTGCCGCCGGCGTGGCCCGTCCCTATGCGGGGCATGTGGACCGAGGCGGCGCGCCGCCGGCACTCGGCCCCGAGCCGCTCGAGGCACCTGGAGAGGGCGGCGTAGCGTATGGGCGGGCGGCCCCGCGACGGCAGGTACCCGTGCTGCGCGACCATGCTGAACACCCCGATGCCGCCGCCCGCGTCGAACGTGTGGGAGGTCCCTAGCTCTAGGCCCTGCGAGGCCCACTCGGTGAACGCTGCCCTGAGGCCCGGGAACCTGCGGGTCAGGGCGTACCCGAACCCCCTACCCCACCGGGGGCCCTTGTCGTTGGCGATGTGCGCAATAATGCGCATGCCGGCGCCGCCGGGGCTCGCCGCGTCCCCTATGGCGGCGGATATCGACGGGGGTGGAGGAGGGGCGCCCGGGAGCCGCGCCCTTGCTATGCCCATGACGCGCGGGTATGCCGTGCCGCGGTAGGGCGCTATGCCGATGCATTCCAGGTCGAGAGTGTTGCGCCCGCCGTTGAGCCGGCCGCTCCAGGCGCGGGTGTATCCCACCGCGCTGCACTCGCCGAGCGCGCCGACCCTGCTCAGGTCGGATCCGCGATCCAGCAAAAGCCGCGATCCGCGCGAGGCCTTTGCGTAGTCAACCCGGTGCGAGGCCCGGCGGCCGCCGCCGTTCGTACGGGATGCCACGAACACGGTTGCGGGCGCGGCGGTCAGGTCGGCCATCCTGAGCAGCGCCGCCTCGATCGAGACGGCGTACGTCCTGCGGATGCGTGTCATGGCGGCCATGGTGAACGGGACTTTGTCGAGGCCCTCTTCGGGCAGCGCCGGCATGAGCAGCTCGGCGGCAGCCATGTTGCACAGCAGCTCGACCTCACGCTCGTCGGTGGAGACAGGCTCTGCCGACCTGTTCCTGACCGCGTCGCGGTGGTCGGGGAACAGGGTGTGGGCGACCTCGTGGGCTATGGAAAAGCGGATACGGGCCTCGGGGCGGTTCGGGTTGTACTCTATGACCGCGCCGCCCCCGTCCTCCGGGACGAGCCTGGCGTCGAGTATGGCCTCGTTCGGCTCCACGCGGATGCCGAGCAGGGCCGCGAGCAGGGCGGGGTCGTACGGCGGGCCGTTCCATCCCTTGTCTAGGGCGTCGAGAACCATGCGGCGCGCCTTGTCCGACACGGCCCGGGCCGGATCGCCGCCCTCCGCCATCATTCTCACCGATGCGCTCTTCCACCTGCGGCCCGCCATCGCCTGCGGGGGGGCGCGGCGTGGCGGGTTGATATACCCTGCGAGGGCGGCCGCGAGCCCGCCGTCGGGCCGTGCGCGGCGGCCGCGCACGGCCTACGCCATGCGGCAGGCCTGCTCGCCCTGAATGCAAGGGCTGGCGGGCGGCACGGGCCACCCATGCGGCATGAGGGCCCACGGCCCCAAGTTTATGTACCGCCGGGCCCGACTTGGGCGGTATGGAGTGGGTTCCGTTGGTGGGCGCCGTAGTCGTGTCCACAATTGTGTCGGGCACACTTTCGTTCTTTATGCTTCGGCACGCGCGCGCGGAGTCTGGAAGACTCGCCGATGTCGGATCGGCAAATCTAGTCATGAAACTAAGGGGGCCCTGGGCAAAGGGGAAGTTCAAACAATTTTTGAGCGACGCACGCAAGAACGACAAGCTTCGGGGAAGGGAAGGGGAAATCGACAGCTTTCTCAACCGGATGGAGACGATCGCAATGTTCATGGAGCAGAAAACCCTGAACGAGGTTCACGTCAAAGAGCTCTTTGCGGAGCATTTCAAGATGATCAAGAGCAACCGCGCCATAAGAGAATACTATGACAACGCAAGAAAAAAGAACGAAAAGTACACCTTTACGAACATTGCAAGGGTGCTGGAAAAGATAAAGGCGTGGGACGTCTAGGGATCGCCGCCGCCCGTGGTCCCCTCGACGGCGGCCTTGCGCGTTTCGCCGTCGTAGCCGCACTTGGGGCACGGCAGGCCGGCTATCCACTGTCGACAACGCGGGCATATCATAGAAGCGCGCGGCCGCTTCTCTCTTATTAGGATTCCGCTCGCGGCGGTTCCCGGTAGCACGCGACCGGCCGGGCGGTTCGAGGCGTTGGCATGATCGGCCGTGCGCCCCGATCGGGTGCGGGGCGGATCGGCAAAAAAAGGGGCGATCTCCGGGCTAGCCGGCCAGCGCTTTCGAAAGAGCGGGGAAGATGACAGTTACGGCAAGCAACAGCAATCCGCCCGCCACTACGGCTTCGCTATTCATGCGCGCTGAAACCCTTGCCTCCTATTTAAAGCATTGCCGATCGCCAGTTTCTTGTAATCGCACGGGTTCAGGCCCCTCAGCTGACTCGAACAAAGACGGCGTGTCGGCCGCCTTGTTAGGAGGGATGCGGCGGGGGAGGAGGATCGCCCGTAGCTTGCGCGGCGGCGGGCCGGGCAGGGCCAAGGGGCCGGCAGCGTCCCGCGCTGGCCGCACTAGCCCTGTTGCGAGCCCAGGCCGGCGTCCGTAGACAGGCCGACTAGCAGGCATATTGTCAGTATCAGCAGGAGCGACGTTCCGTGACCAAACTCGTGCAGGGGGTCGTACCCGTCCATGTCCGGATAGTCCCCGTACAGGGCGTGGCAGACCCTGTTGCGCAGGTTCACCGAGCCCTCGTCGACCAGCCACACCCTGAGAAACTCGGCAAGGTCGCGCCCCAGTACGCCCTCGCCCTCTGCGAGCATCTTTTTGAGCAGGTCCTGCCTGACCCTGTCCCTGCCGCCGAGCATCAACGCGCCCTTTTGCTCCAAGAGCAGCCTGAGCGCCTGCTCCGCCTGCGGTACCAGTATGTGGACGGACGTGATATAGTCGCCCGCAAAGTGCGCCCTGATGCCGGCCGCGGCCAGCCTCCTGGCGGCATCAGGTAGGAGCCCGAACGTCTCTAGGTACCCCTCGTAGTCGGCCCCCTTTATCCTGCCGTCCGCCTCGTACCCGCGCACGTTCGCCGAGAGGATTGCGTTTAGAATCTGGACCGCGCGCGCAAACTGCGCCGCGTGGCCGGCGGCATCGCCGTCAGGGCCGGCGGCGCCCGGCCTCTGGCCCGGCACGCCGTCGCTTCCGATGATGATGCGGGGGAAGAGGTGCTGTATCGGGAACATTTCGCGCATCTCTTCTTCCGCAATCCGCGCCGATTCAACGTTGGGTATCGACGCCCGCAGTGTTCCGACAAGGTGCCGGACCCGCTCAAAGCCGGTCGCGCCGGGAATGTCGATCTCTTGGACTTTCCACTCGTGCGTAAACGCGTCCAGCTTGACGTGTTTCTGGGCCTCTTTGATCTTGGCGTTGATCCGCCGCTGGCCCTCTTTGTCGTCTAGGTGATCCTTGGCATCGTTGTAGTAGGATATCTTTAGCAGTGGATCCTGCGACTCGTCGGCGTGCCGCTCGTGGGCCCGCACCCACGCCGCCTTGGCGGGCGCCTTGTCGCTGGCCACGCCGATCGCCGCCTCGAGGTGCAGGAACTTCATGCTGGGCTTTGCCTTGTCCGCCACAGCCAATAGCAGGTCGCGCATCTCGTCCTTGATCCCTGGGTTATTTTCGAGGTCCTCAACGATCCCGGCGCACCAGTGGGCGTGGGCGTCGCCCCCGCGCCCCCTCATGTGCCGCAGGGTGGACTCGAGCACTGCGCCATCCATACTGCAGTTGTGCCACCGGTTCAGTTTGTGGGCTAGCAGCAGGTACGAGGCTGCGCGCAGGCTGTCGCCGGCCAGCTCCGCGCTCTCGAGGATGAGCGGGATGGCCCTTGCCAGCCAGTCCCCCCTTTCCGCAAAGTACAGGGCCAGGTAGTAGTGCCACCTCAGGAGGCGGCTGATCTTGCCGTCCAGCCTGGCCTTGCAGTAGTCGGCGTCGGGGAAGGGGCTCTGGGCGGCAAAGCTGCGTAGCCATTCTTGGGGGTTCTGGACCACGCCCGTCTTTACCATCCGCAGGTAGCCCTGCACTTTCACCTCCCGATCGTAGCGCTCCCGGTCGGCCGGTTCGACTGTTTCTTTTGCCTCGAGGAGGACGTCGAACGGCTCTTCGTCCTCCTGCTGATCGTAGCGGCTCCAGTCCACGCGGGCGCGCGAAATTTGCGCTATATGTATCCTACGGCCTGTTCCCGTATTTTATAGTAGCCGATTGATAATACCGTGCGGGCACGCAATTGGGATGGCCCGCCGGCCTCTGCCGACGGGGAGGGGGAATGCAGGCAGGGGGCGGGGCGGGGCGATCGCCCTTGCGGCCCGAGGGACGAGGACATGCGCAACCATCCTTTCCCCTGCGAGCGCGGAGCGGCGCACCGGGAATACGTCGATTTTTCTGGGCATGTCGGTTTCCAGACGTGGACTTGCCCCGCGCGCCCGGCGCCGGGGCAGGACTGGGACGAAGGGGGAGTCTGCTGGCCGTTCAGGCGTGTACCTGCCCCGCCGCCCGGCGCCGGGGCGAGGGAGCGCAGGGTGAGCGCGCCTCCTACAGGCACCCCATCTCAAAGTCGTCGAGAAATTCGACCCGGCAGCCGCTGTACTCCTGCACGGGCGGCGGGGTGTTGACGACGAGCAGCCCCTTTACGGCCGCATTCTCCCCGATCCCGAACTGCGCCCGGTTCTCGCGCACCCAAGCCACCTTGCTGGAGAGCGCGGCGCCCACCCGCTTGGTTTTCTGGGCCGCGTGCTCGTGTTGCATGCCGTCAATGGCGTCGCGTATCTTCTCCGCTAGGTAGTAGGAGTGCGCCGAGGCACCGATCATCTGGCGGGACGCCCAGCACTTTGCCTCGATCACGTACGCGGTAGCGTCCGACACGGCGATCCCGTCGATCTCGAACTCCTTTACGCCGGCCGTGTGCTTGAACCGCCTCTTCACGTTCGGTATGTACCTGAACCCGCGCCCTTCAAAGTGAGCCTGCACCCTCCGCTCGTAGGATTTGCCCCGATCCATGCTCTCGTGGTCAAACGCCCTCTTGTGCAGGACGGGGAGCAGGGCGTAGCAGTGCAGCTCGCCGAAAAAGTGCGATACAAAGACCTTGTCGCCGATCCCCAGGAAGAGCGGGAATGCCCCCGGATTGCCGCGCCCCGCCACAAAGCTGCGGGCAAAGGCCGCGTACCGCCCTCCGAGCCGGCTTTTCACGTACAGCTCAAAGCGGCGCGCGGGGCACCAAGTGACCCCGCCATCAAAGGCGGGGATGCCCGCAATGAGCCTCTTTAACTCGAAAAACGTGGCGGGGATGCCCGCTCCGTCGGGAAGCGAGAAGATTTCCTTCCGCGTATGGTTGGCGGTAAACGCCACGCGTAGCATGCTGCTGGCCCGGTAAAACGTCGAGATTGTCTGCTCAAGCGTGGTGATCTTTTTTGAGCCTAGCTCTACCCGTTTTAGCTCCTTGCGCATTTTCTCGACTTTTTCCACGGCCTCCGCCTCGGTCATTATGCCGTGCTTTCTAAGGGCGCCCATGACGGGGGCAAAGTCCTCGTTCGGGTACAGCGGAAAGTCGGCGGGGCGCAGGCCGCCGAGGCGGTCTAGGCGGTACCTGGTCGTGTGGATCATGCTGTGCGTGCCGGCGCGCAGGCTGTGCAGGTTGTCCTCTGCGCTCAAGAGTATGGCGTACGACTTGATAAGCCTCATGGCTTCGCCCGTGCTGGCCCGCCTGCCGGCCGTGGAGCGCGGGGTCTGGAGGAGCGTCTTGATCATGGCGGTGGACCCGATCAGCATCTCTAGATCAAGGGCGGCGTAGCGCAGCGTAAAGTTGCGCGCTGTCAGCTCCCGGAGGACAAAGGCGGTCTCGATGATGCGATCCGGCTCGTATGCGGCGATCGCGCTCAAGAGGTTCTGCTTCCCTTCGTCTAGGATTGACTGCATTATCCTGACGGCGTCGGGCTTTGGGACAATGCCTATGCGTTCGCAGGACGGGCAGGTCGGATAACCCTCGATGACGACTAGGCGGGATCCGCATTCGGAGCACGGCATGCGTCTACGCCCCCCCTTTGCGCCGCCCGGCCGCATGGAGCGGCTGAAGGCTCAAGCGTGCGCTGGAATGCCCCGAGGGGCTGCTTGCCGGCCTTGCCCCCGCCTGCGGCATCCGGTACGCCTGGGGCGCCTGCCCGCCGCGGCCCCCGAAATTAAGATCCGGCGGTGGATTCTTGCCGGGGCGGCATTCGGGCTTGCTGTGGAATCTGGTCGGCGGGGCGCCCGCGGCGGCGCGGCGATGCGCCATTGCCCCCGCCCAGAGCAGGCGGACGGAGCCGTCAGGAGCCGTGTCGGGGGCGGAGGGGCACGGGCCCGCCTTGCTGTGGCAGGCCTGCGCGCAGGCTGTGCAGGGCGCCGTACGGACAGCGCCCTTGGGATATTGCGGATTGGCCTTGGCAGCGGCCAGCATTCGGGAACGGCAGGGGCCGATCGAGTGGGCGGCGGGGCGGGCGTGTCCACCGGGCAGGCCGCGTGCGCCGGGGGGCGTAGATCGCCTGTGCAGAGCGCGCCCTGTCGGGCGAGACACTGTCATGGCAACTGGCGCCGCAGGTTTAGTTATAAGTACTTCTAATTGCGCAAATGCGCTAAAGCGCAAGTGGAGGGCCCTAATCGCATGCCCCGCGCTGTCCGATCCTTGTTATGTCAAAAACGCGGGGGCCGATCGGCAACGGACGGCAAGCTGCCGACGGTGACCACGCTTCAAGTAAGAAATGCCCGTGAACGCGCGGATCCCGCTTTGGGGCGTGTGCGCATCCGGGCGCCGGCTCGGAAGAATCTCGTGTTTCTGACACAACGCTCCAAGCCCCCCCCCCTCCCCCCCCCCCCCGTCCCGGCGCCGTGCCGCGGAAAGAGGGGGCCGCGCGCCCGCGCGCCCGCGCTTCCGAACGTGGTTTTTAGTCGAGTCGCGGGGCGGCGGGCATGGAGGTGGGGGGCGGGGCGGCTCTGCCGGCACGTCGGACGGGGACGCCTGTTAAGCGTCGGGGGCGGGGGGCGGGGGCCCAGGCGGGCGACATGGCGGCGGGCGAGTGGTCACGGCAGTTCCGGAGAGGGGCCGCCTTTGGTTTCTGGTGCTTGAGGCGCCTGCGGCCGGCGCAGGGGCGGGCTTGCGGCGGATTGCCGCCGGCATTGCGACTGCGCGCCCCGGGGCGGGCGCCGCTACCCTTGACGCCGGCCTGCCAAGCGGGCCAAGGCGGAAGCTGGACAGGAACGCCGATCTTGCGGCAGTCTACATGGCGCGCGCGGTTCTGGCGCGGATCGGGCCCGGCGGGCACATGCAGGTTACGGCTGGCGGGAGGGCACAGCCGAACAAAATGGGCCGGGTGTACGGCGGGGGCGGCTCCGCGGATGCGCAGGGACGGCGTGGCGGGAGGATGGGAAGCGGGGCTCACCATGTCCGGCAGGCTCCTGCGCCGGCCGAAACCCTCGTGCGGGAAGCGGGAGGCGACGAGCGGGTGACAAGGCCGCTGCGCCGCGGAGCCGGAGGAACCGCCAAAATTTCAAACGGGGTTGTAGCGGCGATCGACATGCTGGGAACTACCAATGCGCGGACAGAGCGCGAAGAGATGGAGCTTCATGAACAGTGGGCGGGCCTGGTCACTATGGCTAGGGGCCTTTTTCGGTCCAGAGACGGGTTTGACATCAGGGCCGAGTCGGACACGATAAAGGTCGTGGGCACCGGCCACGACTCGGGAACCCTGCTAAAATTGCTCGGCATGTTATCGTCGAGGATAATTATCAGGGGCATCGAGACCGGCATGCCGGTGCGCGGCTGCGTTGCGGCGGGAAAGTACTGTACAGGCATCGAAGACCTAGTCACGGGCGAGACGGTGTCAGAGGCCAAGAAGTGGCACGACCGCGCCGAGTGGATCGGGATCGTGACGGCGCCTAGCGCAGGGGCCGAGCTGGACAGGATGGAGGAGAAGGACGGGGGCGAGCCTGGCTCTGTGCACGACTATTGCGAGTGCGGGATAGCAACTCAGCTTACTTGAGCCCGCAGGTCAGCTTTTGTCCACTAGGGGGGTCATATCTACAGGGTGCGACTAGGGGCGTTGGCATCGCCTATCAAGGCCGGCAGCTCCTCTGCGGACAGTGTCATCATCGACACGTACATCAAGGAGTTCCAGCCCGACGCCGAGCTCTTGGCCGCCCTAGTCGAGACGGGCCATGACGTGTTCGGCGTCAAGCTGCGGGCCATAAAGGCTATCGCCGCAGATCGATCGCGGCCCAAGTACAGGCGCTTAGGAATGAGGCGCATTGCATGGATGCAGCACGTCTCCGTGCGCACCCTGTACGCCTGGTGGGCCGCCTACAAAAAGGGCGGCGTCGACGCGCTCCGGCGCCCCACCGAGAACCTCGGCCGGCCGCCAAAGGTCGGCATGGCGACGCTTGAGGAGACAAGGGACAAGCTCCTTGCGCGCAATGCGCAGGCCGAGGCGGCCAGGAACATCGAGGAGGCCAAGAAGGCCAAGGAAGCGAAGGAGGCCAAGGAAGCGAAAGAGGCGGGGGGCGCGGGCGCGGGGGCCGGCAAGGGCGGCGAAAAGGCGGGGGGCGCGGGGGCCGGCAAGGGCGGCGAAAAGGCGGGGGGCGCGGGGGCCCCTGTGAGCGCCGAGTGCCTCGCCTGCCTGATCGCCGCAGGCCTGGCGCCCGCCGGCGAGTGGTACGTCGGGCGCGACGGCATTCCAAGGCCGGGCCGGCGCGGCTGGCGGCAGCGCCCGGGCGGGACGGGCGTGGTGCCGGAGCCCCGGCAGCGGCAGCGGCCGGCGCGGTGCAAGTGCAGGGGGGCCTGCACGATGCCCAGCGGGCGAAAGAGGCGCAACTGCAAGTGCGAGCCGGGCAAGCCGTGCAGGTGCGCATGCTGCGAGCCCCTGGATATGCCGCCGCTCGGCCCGCCGCACGTAAAGGGGTGCCCCGCGCTGGTGACCGCGCCGCCGCACTCGCTCACGCCCAAGGAGTTCGGCGACGAGATCGAAAAGGTGACGGGCGTGAGGTACTCCAAGAGCCACCTGTACGCGCTGCTGGCCGCCCTCCGCCTCTCGCCAAAGACCCCCACGATGACCCATGTCAACCGCGCCTCGCGGCGGAACGTCCTGCGCTGGCAGCGCAGGGTCCGTAAGAGGATAGACAAGCTCAGGGAAAGGGGGTACACCGTGGTGGCCGTCGACGAGGCGTTCCTTGTGTACAACACGATCAGGGGAAGAAAGCACTGGTCGCTTGTGGGCAAGCGCGTGCCGCAGGCGCACACCGGCTCCCACAAGAGGGCGGCCCCGCACTGCGGCTACGCGGAGGACGGGCGGCACCTGACGTGCTTCTTTGCAAGGGCCAACTCGTACACGTTCATCGAGTTTCTCAAGCGGCTCACCGCCAAGTTCGGCAAGGTGGCCGTCATTGCAGACCAGTACTCGGCGCACTACTCTTACGTGGTCAGGGAGTTCATCAAAAAGAACAGGGGGGAGCGCCCCGACAGGGACATCCAGATGGTGCGCTTTCCCGTGGGCTGCCCGTACCTCAACGTCGTCGAGCAGTGCTGGAACCGGCTCAAGAGGGCGGTGGTCGTCGGCGAGCACCACGCCACGTTCGAGGACCTGCGCCGGGCCGCCTCAAAGTTCATGGGGACGGCTCGGTTCAACTTTGCCCTGGCGGACTACCTCTACGCCAAGCCGCCCCCCGACATTACTGATGCGCCCTAGGGACAGGGCCGCGGCGCGGATGCCCGCGCGGCGGCGGCGCGCCTGCGCATCATCCCCATCCCCTCCGCGCCGCTGCTACGGCGGCGGCGTGCAGGAGGAGCAAGCCCTGCTCCACCACCGCCGCGCGCCGGCGCCCCGTCGAGGCTGACGCCCCCTGCACGCCGCGGCTTTGCCGGTTTTGCATTCTGCCGCGCAGGGGCCGATGCGCCCAAAGCCGGTGCTTGTCGCTTGCACGCCTCAACATGAAGACATTTTTCAAGTTCGCAATACTATGTGAAATACGACGTTCCGTCCAAGGCGGGCGTGCACAGCGTATGGGCGGTCGATTGGCCCAGGCAATGCGACGTAGCGTACGGGAATGCCAAAGTGGGGGAAATAAACCAGATCATAAAAGACAACTTGAGGAGGCCGCTGGGGATAAGCGCAGGGCGCAAGTGGTATAGGGCCTCAGGCAATCAAGATCCGCTTCGGGATCGGCGGCTTGGCGCCAGCGGCGGCGGCGGCATGCGCCTAGAAAGCCTGGCCGGAGTTGCCGCGTTTCGCGGCGCTTTCCCGCTGCCTCGCGCGGGCCGCAGTGCCCCCGAGTGTGCGGTTGCGGCACTGCCGGTTCCTTTCGGGGGAGAAGAGCGCGGGCGGCATGCGCGGTCCCTCGCGCAGTCCCGTCAGCCTCGCCGCGCGGCCCTACTCTCCAACCAGGTGCAGCCGGGGATTCCGGTACAAAAAGTTGGCCATCTTCATCCTGTACCGGGCGGTCCTGAGGTGATCCGAGACGGCCCAGCGGAAGTCGTCGAACCGCGGATAGTAGTAGTACTGCGCCACCGCCTTCTTTAGTATGTTCCAGCACTCCTCGACGACGTTCAGGTACGGCGAGCCGCGCGGCAAAAAGATCACCTGTATGTCCCTCCCCGGGTTGGCCAGGCGGTACTCGCGCAGGAACTCTTTCACCACCTTGGCCTGGTGGGCGGACATCCGGTCCATGATTATGGCGACCTTGCCGTACTCGGCCCCGATGCGCTTGAGCGAGTCGATCAGGGCGTACGAGTCGGCGAACGCGTACTCTTGGAAGCGGTGGGTGCAGTCCTCGAAGTAGTAGCCGAACAGGACAATCCGATCGCGCGACCCCGTGTACAGCTGTGCCAGCCTCTTGCCCTTCTCGATCCACATGCGGCCCGTCGCCTTGTCGCGCACCATGAAGCACTCGTCGAACGAGCATATGGCGTAGCCGGCATCGCGCAGCTTTTTGAGCCGCACCTCCAGGCGCCGCTGCCACGCCCTGACAGCGGCGCAGCCGGCGTGGTTGATGTGGATCGCCGAGAGCTTTTTGGACGCGAGGTTGTGCTTGGACATGATGGTGTACATGTGCCCCACGCTGTACATCTTGCCGAACATGGCGAATATGGCCGCGCACAGGATGGGCGCGGTGATCGCGCCCTTGGGCCTGATCCTTGCGCGAGGGCAGCCGGGCGCATGCCGCGGGCCGCGCGGCGGCAGCTTGAGGTTGCGGCAGCACTTGCACTTGCACGCCTTTCCGGGCGCGCACTTGCACTTGTTCGGCTTCACGCACTCGCCGCTGCCGCTGCACCTGCACTTGGCCGGCACGGGCGCCTTGCGGCGGGGCCTTTTTTTGCCGGCCTCCTTGGCCTCCAAGTCGTCCTTGCACGCCCTGCACTTGTCGGCCGCTTCCTCGAGGGATCCCTGGACTCCGCCCGACTCCTGGGCCGCCTTGATTGCCCGGGCCACATCCTCGTTGGACACGGCCGGCTTGCGCCCCTGGCCGCCGCGCGCCTTGAGGCCCTCCACGCCCTCTTCGTCGTACCAGTGGACCCATGTCCGGAGGGTGCGGGTGGCGACCGAGAACATTGTCGCTATGCCTTCCTGGCTAACGTCCCTGCGGGGCTTTGCCTGCTCTCTCTTCTCGGCCCTGACGGCGTACACCCTGACTATGTGCGGCTTGAACCGGTCTTTGTCTGCGGCCTTGTCCAGATCGGCGAACTTTGCAGGCTCCTTGCCCATGCCCTAGGTGTCCGCTCGGCGGTTTAATCTGGCGGGTGAGCTAAAATTGACCCACGGGCCAGAGGATCTTGATAACCTGAGGGCCTATACCACCTGGCCATGGGCATGGCCAGCCCGGAAAACACGCACCGAAAGCAGAAAAAGCCGGGTCCAAAGACGTGCCGAAACAACTGGCGCTAACGCATGGCGGCCGGGGACGGCCGCCTGCGTACATGAAACAATTATGCATTGCAGGCATCATGGTCGCCGCATTATTTCGGCAAAACTCTATTTGCGCGGCAAATAATACCGGGGAAACCGCGTATTGAAGTCGAATTTGGGAATTAATCAAAATAATTTTGCACAACTCTGCCGTTCGTAGTGAAATGCTTTTTCAATTACGAATAACCCCTACTGTACAAGCCCCACGCAGGGCGCAAGCGGCTCAGCCGGAAGGAGGCAGAGGCGTGCCTGCTGCTCTGGGTGCAGGCAAACCTGGACACCCTGGTCAAGGTCATACCCCACGAAGAGTACGGCAGGTACCCCGGAACGTGGAGCGGAAGGTCGCGCGCCAAGTGGTACAGCGAAAAATCGGACGTGCTCCTAGAGCTGGAAGAGTCCGCCCGCGAGGCCTTTTACGAGTTGTATCGCATGATCAAATACTAGCGGCGGCGCGCCGCATGCGGAGGGCGAGAGGGGCGGGGCAACGGGCGGGCCTAGCCCCCTGTCGCGCCTGTCGAAGACTGCCGCGCCGGGCGGCCTGGCCGGCCGGCTATGAAGCGCGAGGCCGCCGGCACGGCCACCCAGCCAGAGCGCTACGCGCCGGGCGGGGGCAAAAGGCCGCGCAGGCCGTCGCCGAGCGCCACTTTCGGGCGCCAGCCCAGGACGGACGCGGCCCGGCGCGGGTCGGACACGCTGTACGCCGCGTCGCCCGGGACTGCGGGGCCGAACTCTGGCCCGGCGGCCGCGCCCCCCATGCCGGCCGCCCGCATCATCAGGCGGGCCAGGCCGAGCACGGACGTGCCCCGCCCCGTCCCAATGTTGAGGGCCAGGTGGCGGCGGGGCCCCTACAGATCAAGGATCGCCGTCTCTTGGCTGCATCATGGGCAAAGATTGGCCGTCGGGTAGCCGGGAGCCCCTGTATCGGGCGGAACTCAAAAAATATGAAAGGGCTAGCAGATTTTGGTGTCAAATCTTGTCCGGGGCCTGTCCTGCGCGTACCTGCTGAAGATGTCGCGCTGGTCCTGATCCCTTCCATGCGACTCCGGCGTTTCAATCTCCACGATCCTCGTATGGCCGTTTTTTTCCGCGGTAATGTCAGGAATCCCGCAGGTTCCATCGTGACATATGGGATCCGGCTTGGGGTAGCCTGGCACGTCGGCGCTGACATTGTAGCCCAGCGCGGAGAGGCGGTCGGCCTCACTTTGCACCGCGTCGTCGTGGCAACTCTTTCGAGCCATAGGCGCGGGAGGTGTCGGCCAGTATTTAAAGCCTGGCCTTTTGGGGCCGGCCGGCGCCCCTACCGGCCCCGGGCTGCGTCAAAAACCGCCCTCGCAACTGCACGGGCGCGCGCCAATTTAGGCTCGATCCAAAGATAGTGCGTGCCCGGCCGGCCGGCCGATCGCCCCGTGGATGCCAGCCGGCGCGCTGCGGGCCGATCGCCCGCCGACGGCGCCTGCGGGCGTGCGTGTCGCCCCGGGCGGTGTACTGTAGTCGGCTGCCCTGTGCAACACCAACAACTGTATGGTGGTGGACTGAACAAGTCACGTATAGACCTCATTGCAGTCTGGCTCGTACGCTTCAACAAGGTCGCGCTCCTTGTCGAGCCGCTGGCCAGGATCTGCCTCAAGGTGGACGCTTACGTAGAGCGGACCGTTCGCGTGGCTTTTCCAGCACTCGTATTCTTCATGGCCGGGGCCAATGCTGCGCGACGAGAGGTCACTTGACTGGCCAAAGTACAGAACGCTGTGCACCCTCGAGCCGTCGGCGTCCTCCACAATGTGGCTAATGGCGTAGATGCCGCCGGCCCGCGGGGCGTGCCACCCGCTGAGAGGGTGTGCGGGGCCGAACCTGCATCCATTCAACATCGGGCTCATGCAACAGGCGAAAAAACGGGCCCATATAAGCGTGAGGCCGCACGCCAAGGGCGGGGGCGTGCACATCCAGGCCTCGATCGATCCGCGCCCGGGTCCCCGCATAGGCGCGCGGCGCGGCCGGCGGGGGCGGCATCCCGCAGGTGCGCCCCCCGCCGGCCCGACGGGGGGTGGGGGATCGGGCCAGGGCCGCTCGACTTGACGGCAGGAGGGGGGAAGGGGGAAGATCTTGAAAGTATCCAAGCCTCAATAGATGAAAATGTGCCGACATTGCCGCCGCAAACCGCGCAATCCACGCCTACGCGGGCCGGTTTTTGGGTGGAGCGGGCCCGCATGCTCAACTGCCGAGACCAGCCGTGCGTCCATGGCCTCGACGGCCGTGCGCCGCGCCCCGGCCGTCACCGCGGCGATCGGTTCCTCGGCGCCAGGCCGTCTCGCTGACGGGCCGCCCTAGGATATTGCCCGCACTGCCCTCGGGGCCCCGCTGCGGGAATATGAACCGCGCCTGCCTCCGGCCGGGGATCCGGCGCGGTCGCGGTCGCGGTCGCGACCGGTCCCCGGCGCCAGTCCGTCCAAAAGCCCGCGGTTGTGGACGTACGCGCTACTCTGCATGCGGCATGCGGGCGGGGACACGGCCCACTCGGCCCTCGCGCGGGCCAGGGCGGACCTCGCGGCGGCCGGCAGCCGCCCGTACTTGCCGGCTATGCGGCTGCGGCCCCTCAAGGTTATTGTTACGGCGGCCCCGGCGCGCGCCTGGCCGCCGGAGACGGCCACGTTCCCCGTAAAGGCAAGCCGTTCCAGGGCGTGGTCCACGTGGCCGCTGCGCGGCCGGCCGCCGCGCCCGCGCCGGAACGCGACGGGCTCCACGCCCGATTCGGCGAGCGGCCCGGTCACGGCAAGGTAGGCCAGCCCGGCCAGGGCGTCCGCGCCCCGCACGGGCCGCGGGTCGGCGCGGAGCAGGAGCAGTACGACGTCCTCGGCCGTGGGGCGCATGCGGCCCGCCCGGCGCAGGATCGCCCCGTCCGCCTCGCCCAGGGACAGGGTGCGGCCGAGTCCGCGCCCGCCGCGGGTCACGCCCTGCTCGGCCCCCTGGGCGCGTAGTGGTAGCCTCCCTTTCCGCGGCGCCGGACGAGCGAGCCGAACGTCCTGACGCCCCGGTACGAAAAGCACGGGAGGAGCTCGGCCCGGTCGACGTGCACGGTCGCGAGCGAGCGACGGGCGTGCACCCTCCTCGCCATGGCCGCAAGGCGGCAGCGCGGCAGGCCAGACACCGTCGGGCCCTCCCCGTAGTAGTGGCGGACCTGGAGCGGCACGCGCGGGTCCACGCGCAGGCCGGCCGCTACGGTCTCGACGTCCCGGTCGGCGCGCACATAGTCGGCCGTGCACCCGTCGCAGTGCAGGTGCGAGCCGCCCGCCCCTGCCGTCCCCGCCGACAGGCCGGCGCCCGCCGCCGCGCCGCGCAGCTCTGCCCCGTCCAGCGGCGGCCTCCGCCGGGACGCCCTGCCGCCGCAAAAGGGGCAGGTGCGGGGGCCGTCCACGGCGGGCGGGGCGGGAGGCGGCACGGGGGCGGAAAAAGCGCCTTCCCCCCCTGTGGCACTTGCGTAGCTTGAAGGCGTCGGACAGGGGCAGGCACGGGGGCAGAAAAAGCGCCCTCCTACCGGTCGCCAGACGGGGGGACGCCTGCGGGCTGGCACGGGGGGCGGCGCCGGACGGCGCGGGTCCGCGACAACCTCGGCGGGCAACGGGCGGCCCGCCCCTTAGCGGCGGCCGGCCAGGAGGCGCTGCAGGAGCCGCGGCCAGCGGAAGCGGGCTAGGTCGCGGGACTCCCAGCAGGATCAAAAATTCTAGCCTCGGGAGTATCGTCCAAGCCTATGCCAACCTGGCGCCTCTCGAGAAAGTTCATTGCAAAAAAGGCGAACTCTAGGCTCTTGTCGAGTAGGTGCGCCATCTTTTTTTCGCCCTCGCACGAGCGATCGGGGTGCGGGTGGCCGTACCTCAAGCTTTCGCGGATCTGCGCGATTTCGATATACTCTTTGATGTAGGGCAGGTTGTGGTTTTTCAGGAGCTGCTCTAGCCCCTTCCTAATGCTTTTGTGGTTGGATTTGGGTTTCAGCATGTTGTGCAGCAGGAGCGCCGACTCCGCCAAGAGCTCGCAGCCGCTCCACAGCGAGTTGTAGCGAACTTCTAGGCTGACATCCTCCCTTGTGGAGTCGTTCAGAAACTTGAGAGCCAGCTTTAGTTTCTGGTGTGCAATTCCCCTGTTGTAGATCACGTCAAATTTTCCAAACCATTTTCCGTTGACATGTAACATTGAAATCGTCGCTGTGTTGGGATCACGGTCGACATCGCTGATTGAAACGATCTCGTCTATGTCCTTTAAAAGAACATAGTCGCCTGCCTTGAGGTCTTTGCGTGACGTCCGGCACAGCACGCGTAGCCTCACGTCCTCGTTGACGAGCACGTCGTTCAGCTCCTCTTTTGAATGCATTACAATTTGGACGGCGTAGAGGCCAAAGTCCCTTGGTTCGGGCCATTCTTCGGAAACGCGCAGTATGAGCGGGTACACGTGGTCGGAGAGCAGCCTGTAGATCACGTTCTGCGCAAAGATTCCGTCGCCTTGCGACAGCTGCTCGCCCCTGTAGAGCTCGAACTGGGTGAGAATGTCGGCGCTATCGCCCTTTTTTGCCGACCTGAGGGCAACGCCCACAATGGACGGAAAGCCGGGAATGCGGGGATACCGCCGCTTTTTTCCACGGGCGGGCGCGCCCAGTGCACCAGGGAAGGCCGCGTCTACACTCTTGCCGGCGGCTGGACATCCGTCGGGCGGCGCGCCGGTACGGCCCTGCGCCGGCGGGGGCTGGACCACCGCGCCGCTGCCCCCCGCGCCGCCGCCGCGCCCCTCGAGCGCGGCGAGCGACTCGGCCCTCCTGCCGCGGCTGCCTGCGTGGGCGGGATACAAGAGCAGGGCCCTTTCAAAGAGCCGGACTGCCTGCCCGTGGTCCCCGCGGTCCGCGAGCGCGCACCCCGCCGCGTAGCATTCCTCGGCGCTGTCGCAGGATGGCCGGCCCGCGGGCGGCGCTAGTTCCTGGCGGCCGGGGCCAATGGGTGCCGCCGTGCCGGCTCCCGCCCGCCCGCCGGCGCCGGGCTCCGTGGGCTCCTGGCGCTCCGGGGGCTCGGGGCCGTGCGAGGGATCGTCAAGGCCCGTGCCCGGCTCGGCCTCCAGTTCGGCCCACTCGGCCCTCTTGCGGGCAAGGGCGTCCATTACGGGGGCCGGCAGGCGCGCGCGCTGCTTTTCGGCGCGTTCCAGGCCCCTGGCGGTGATGCTGATCTCGCCGCCGTGCCCGCGCCCCCCGCCGCCGGAGACGGCCACGTTTCCCGTGAAGGCTAGCTCTTCCAGGGCGCGCCGCACGCGGTCGTCGCGCCGCGGGCCGCGGCGCGGCCAGCTGAAAATGCCCGGCTCCACGCCCAGCCCGCCGAGCACCTCTGTTACCGCAAGAAAGACCTGCGCGGCCAGGCCGACCCTTCCCCTTATGGGGCGCGGGTCCGCGTGCAGGAGGAGCAGGATGACGTCCTCGACGGCGAGGGTCGGGCGGATGCCGCCGCGCCGCCCCAGGATGTCGTCCGCCTCCCGGACGGAGTAGGTCCTTGTGCGGTGGGGGTCGTAGACGCTCATGCCTTGTTCAGATCCTTGAACACGTAGTGGTAGCCGTCCCCCGACTTTTTGCCCCGGCGGGCGAACGTGCCGTACGTCCTGACGCCCCCGCGGCAAAAGCAGATCACTATCTCCCTCTTTGCGACGGACACCGACAGGAGCGAGCGGTAGCGGTGCGCCTTTCTGACGATGGCGGTGCGGTGCGCCGCCAGCAGGTCAGTCACGGTCACGCCCTCCCCGTGGTACATCCTGATCCGCGGCAGCACTTCCGGCTCCACCCTCAGGCCGGACAGTATGTTTTCGACGTCCCTTTCGGCTGGCACGTACTCCGCCCCGCACCCGTCGCACCGGAGGTACGACCTGCCGGACCTCTTCGTCTCCAGGGACGCGCCGGCCCCGGCCACCTGGACGCCGATTCTGGCGCCGTCCAGGAGGGGCCGCACCCTGGCGGGCCGGCCCCCGCAGAACGGGCACGGGTCGGGAGGGGCGGCCATGGCGTGCGTTGGCGCCTTCAGCGGTATTAAGGACATTGAGGTGGGGGGAGTGCATGCGGACGTCGGCCGGCGGGCCGCCGGGGTCGGCAGACGGGCGGCGGCTCGTGCAACGTCCGGCGTCGCGGGCGCCACCGTCCGCCGAGACGGCTCCCGCCATCAGCCTCGCCGCCCCCGCCCGGGCCGCCGCGGGCTCCCCGCGCCGCCCCCTCCGCGTGCGGGCCGCGCGGGCCCGCCGGTAGCGGCCGCGCCCGGCTGCCTGCCCGGCAGCCCGCCCGCCGCGCCGTCCAAGTCGTCCCGTGCAGTGGTAGACCGGAAGTCGATCGACGTAAACTTTTCGTACGACAGTATGTCGACTGCCATGTGGCGCGAGATCAGCGGCTCGTGCTTGGTCACCAAGAGCGTGTAGACGGTGTAGTCTATGAAGTCGCCCGGCAGGTCTAGGCCGCGCCGCCTCATGCCGTCAAAGTTCCGCTTGAAGAACTCCCGCCTAGAATGGTGCCTTTTCGCGTGGGCAAGCAGGCCGGTCTTTCTGTCGAGGACAAGCTGGCCGACCATCGTGCCGGGCGCCATGGAGGAGGGCGCCATGTCCTCGTACTTTGCCTCTACGATGACGATGATTTTTCGTTCGCGGTCTACCGCGACGCAGTCGAACTCTTTGCGCACGTTGTCAAACGACGGATTGAGTGGTTTTCCGCCCTGCCTTGGATACACGTCGAGCCCGTCGTCGCGCAGCTTTTGGCGTATTTGGTCCTCGAAGTAGTCGGCCGCGGCGTGCCTCCTCTTGTCGTGGGTCGTCCGGCCGGCCTCGGTCTGCGTGCCGGAGCGCGAGCGGTTGTTCGAGAACATGTATACGAGGTACAGTAGAAGGGTAGCGTAGTCGAAGCGGTACTTTTCACCGTCGAATACCAGGATCGGCGCGTACGTCCTGCCCGATGTGCAGTCCTCCAGAAACTGGTCAAAGTCCCCGTCCATTTTGTTCTTCTTGACGGTGCCGTCGTATATTTCGCGCAGTCTGTCGGTGGTGACAGTTCTTGCGGAACCAGGTGGGCAGGTTGTCCAGAGGGAGAGGAGGGCGGCAAAATCCGCGGACCTGTCGGGGTATGCGTACATTTTTGATGTGGAGTATCTCATCTTGAAGGCGTGGTTGAGCGCGTTGGCGAGCGGCAGCGAGTTTTTATAGATTGCCTCAAAGTCGAATACGCTCTTTGCAGGATCATCCATTGATTTTTTGTCTATGTGGTAGAACGGAAGGGTGGCGGCGCGGTTTTGCCTGTCGTCGCCGCTGACTATGCCGAGGGTCTTGAAAAACTCCCTTATCGCGTGGTGGTATTTTATGACAAGCGGCTGCGCGTTTGCGTTGGTGACGTAATATTTGGAACAAATGTCCTCGGCAAGCTGCAGTATCTCAAATTTTTCATAGTAGTCGTCAAAGGCCGCCCGGCAGGCGCGGCTGTCTCGAGAGTCGCCCCATTCGGCGTTGCCATGTAGCTGGATCAGCAAGTGGTCTAGGGACGCAAGAATGCCGATATTCATACCGTTCCCTAGAAGGAATTTGGCGCACTCGGCGGCCCGCGCCTCGTGGATCTTTTGAAGTAGGAACCGGCGGTCGAATTTGTGGAATTCCCGTACGCTTTCTGCGTACAGTTTTTTGGCGCGGCGGGGCCCGTCGTGCTCGGCCAGGTTGCCGGTGATTTCCCCCCTGCCGGTGTAGCACGTGCATCCGCGGTTGAGGCACGCCTCCTTCATCGTGGCCATGTCGACGTACAGCGGCTCGTAGCAGAATAGGCATAGGTAGTCCGAGTCGGTGCCCGACAGATCCGACCTGGCGTAGCGCTCCGCGCTCATTGGGGCATCCCTACTGCTCCCGAGCCCTGCGAGCCAGGCAGGGGGCGGCCGTGCGGCGCGGGGAGCGCGGGGGGCGGGGCCGCTACGCGGGCGAAGAAGGCCGGCAGGAAGGGCGCCGGGACCGAGCTGCCTCAGGCGGACGCCGACGGCGCCTAGTAGCGAGTCCCACGGCATGCCGGGAAACTCCCTTTTCGCCCTTTTTTGGGCCGCCTCAAGCCTAGCGCGGACGTTCCGATCGACCTGGTCAAGGTCGACGCAGTGGTATGTGGGCCTAGCGTCACAGGTGCGGTTGAACTTTTCCGCGGCCGGCTCGTCGATCTCGGGCAGGATGGCCCTCACTGTGTCGATGAACGCAATGACGCATACGTGCATTTCGTAGTGTGCCGCGGGATCGCCTGGCATACCGACGCGCCCGACAAAGTCCGACGCATCCTCGGCGAACTCGCCGTCGTCCTGGAGGTGGGTTATCCAGTTGTTGCGCACGTCCTTGAGGGCCTTTTTGTGCACGGTCACGCCGGAGATCAGGCCCGTGACGCACTTCACCAGCCTTTTTTGGCGTGCCGTCAGGTGGCCCATGAGGCCGTCGTAGGCGTCCACGAACTGCGCAAGGTGCAGGACGCCGTAGTAGGATGCTGTTGAAGGGGCGAACCCGCTTTCAAAGAGGCCGCAGAGTCCATACAAGAGGCTCCGGATCATGGTCAGCCTCCGCATGTTGGCCTCGGCCGGGGTGTAGACTACCATGCCGTGCACCCGGGAACTGCGCGCGGGGAGGGGGGCGGGGGCGAGGCTGCGGACATCGGGGCGGGGGTGGGGACGGCTGCAGTTGCATGACCGCGAAAAGGGAGGCGGGGGCATCCCGCCCGGCCGCCGGATGCGGCGGCCATCAGGCGTCGGCCCTCCCGGCGACGTCGCGGGGGGCGCGCTCCTCCGCCCCCCCTCCCCCGTGCGCCTCGCCTCCTAGGCGCCGTATCGTGTCCACCAAGCGGTCCAGGGTTCTGCAGGGCCTGTTCTGCTCCCGGGCTTTTGACAGTATGTCGACCATGACGATCGATTTTTTCTCCGCCGTCTTTTTGTCGTGTATGCCAAGGCGGCTTTTTGCCTCTTCCAGCAGCCTGTCGTACAGTGCGCCGCCGATTTCGTCACGCATCGTCGCGTTCAGGTTGTCCTCAAAGCAGGCGTGCGTGCCGGCTACCCCGGACGGCCAGTCGGCGGGACGCTCGCCGAGCATCTCGAGGTACCGGCGGTTCGTCGCTATGTCTTGTTGCGGATCGCGCGCACCGCGGCTCGGGGGCGGCGGGGGGCGCGGGGCCGCGGCGCGGCCCCTGTCCGCGTCCCATACCATGTACGTCTCGATGCCGAGGCTCTTGAAGACCGCCAGGGGCTTGTCCATGTTGTACTTGCCGTTGCACGGTATGACGGCGACGCCTGCCTTTTCGAGCTCGACGTTCCGCGATCTTGCCGCGCCGAGTATGGCCGCATAGTTCCCGTCGCCCTCCACGAGCACGACAAGGTCGGCAAAGAACCCCTCGTTGAGCCAAGGCGTCATGGCCACCCGCAGGCGCTCGGCCACTGCATCGTCCGGGAGCACCTTTTTGCCGCCCCCTAGCAGGCTCTTTCTTACGTCGTCTAGGCTGGTGCTGTGCACTACGGTCTCGCGCGCGGCGCGGCGGCGGCCCCCCTTCGCCTCCCTGCGGATTAGGCGTATGTCCCCTATCCTGTCCATGCCGACAAAGTGGGGCGAGTGCGTGGTGTACGCGATCTGGATGCGGGACTGTGCTTGGGGCTGCGCCATGCCTGCAAAGACCTTGGCCATGTGCCTCTGGCGGACGGGGTGCTGGTAGAGCTCGGGCTCCTCCATGAGGATGACCAGCGCGGGGTCGTCCTGGGACCTCCCGCCCCTGGGCGTGGCGCCGGCCGTCGGAGACGCAATTTCTTCGAGCACGGATATTATGAAGGCCCTCTGCGATCCGTGCCCCGCCCTGGCTACGTCTAGCGCCTGGCCGCCCTCGGCCAGCTTTACGCGGGTACGCGGCAGCCCAATGTCTAGGCTCTTGTCGGGCCACGACATTTTTACTCCGACGCCCCCGGCCAGGCTATCGAGCCGCCTAGATACTGCGGCCGATATCTCGGCGAGCTGCGTCGCCTCGAACTTGGCCACCAGGCTGCCGTATTCTTCCTCGGTCTTTGTTCGGAAGTCGTTGAATTCCTTGCCGGTCGTTATGTCCCGGACGAGCTCGTCGGTGAGGCGGGCCGTGCCGGAGTCTTTTCCATCGCCTGCGTCGGCCGAGGCGTCCCGCACGGCGGGCACGACCACGAACTTTACATAGGTGTCGAGCGACATGTCCTTGCCTCCCGCCGTTTTGATCGTCTTGCCGTCGTCCCTGCGCTTTTCGAGGCTGGCTGCCGAGAGATTTTCGCATTCTGTCACGTCTTCTACGGCCTGGTCATGCGAGGTCCACTTGTTTAGGCCGTACTTTGCGCGGATGCTATCGTAGTGCGGCTTGGCCTCTGCCCTCTTGCCGTTCTTTATGATGTCAAAGTCGGGGTTGCCCGGGCGCATGCCATACACTGCATGGGATCGCCCCTTGGGGCTGTCGTCCCAGGAGAACACCTTTTCGACCAGGAGTATCCCGTCCGGAACGTACCCGGCAAATTCCTTCCGCTCGGCCATGGATAGGTCCCCAAAAGCAAGCGTTATGACGATGTCGTCCTGCGTGGACTTGCAGTGGTAGTCTTCCTCCTCGACGGCGGCCCGCTCGTCCTGGAAAATATCCATGGCCTTTAGGAAGGCGGACTTGCCCGCGCCGTTGGCGCCGACGAGCGCGGTGAGGCTACCCAAGCGCAACGTCGCGTCTCGTATGGACCTAAAGTTTCGCACCCTCACGCTCTCGAGTCTCATCGGCGCGTCACCCCCGATCACCCGCGGCGCCGGGGCGGCCGCGGCGCGGCGGCCTGCGGCCCCGCTCGCCGGACATCCGCCGGCCCCGCTCGCCGGACATCCGCCGGCCCCGCTCGCCGGACATCCGCCGGCCCCGCTCGCCGGACATCCGCCGGCCCCGCTCGCCGGACATCCGCCGGCCCCGCCCACTCCTCCCCGTCAAGCTCCGTCCGCCTCCCCGCCCAAGGCGCGCACGTCATCGTACAGGCCGGCCAAGCCGTCGGCAGACATGTCGAGGATCGGCTCGTACATGAACGCGTTGAGGTGGATGATGTCGGGGGTAGTCAACACTACGCGGTCTATGACATCGAGCGTACCGTCGTCCGATGCACTGCGGAACTTCTCGCGGTACCTCTCCGCCAGCTCGTACGTCGAGTCGCCCGCGTCGTCGGGCGGCTCGTCGCCGAGGCGCCAAAGCATGAAGCGCTCGGCGGCAACCCGGATGTAGATTGCCATGACCGTCTTGCCTTCCAGGTCGAGGCGGTCCGGATCTCCCTTTGCCGCGGCAGCGGCCGCGGCGGCCTCCGCCTCTACGAGCTCGTGCATTTTTGCATCGGCGGCAAACGTGGGCGTGGACTTCAGCCTTGCCGCCTTTGGGAACGTCTGGGCCAGTACATCCTGCACTTCTTGTGCCGTGATCGCGTCAGTCCTAGCCTTGCAGTGTAGCACGGCCGACAGCGCTGCGTAGTTCTTGTCCCCTGTCCCGTGGGTGTGCCCTATTATATTGCGGGCGAACGGAATTGCCGCTATGAACTTTTTGGCCTCGTCGGCGTGATCAAGCAGGTGGTCGAGTGGGCCCTTGATCGACAGGGCCGGCACGAGGCGCATGTCGCCACCGCTCTTGCCCACGTAGTAGCACCGGCTGTACTCTACTATGTGGCGCCGGCAGACAGTCCTGAAAAAGTCAAAGTTGTGCGTGAGTATGACGAGGTGGAAAAGGCGGTGGTCGGCGGACAGCTCTTTCAGGTACTGGGTTATCGCATGCTTGTTCTTGTAGTCGAACGAGTCGGCGATGTCGTCGACTACTATGACGGTCTCCTTTTTTCGCTTAAGTCGTCCCTCGATCTCGAAGAGGGCGTTGAGCATGTAGAACGCCCTGTTCTCGCCCTCGCTCAAGATCAAGGGGATGCGGTCGCGTTCCATGGGGGCCGCGGCGCCGTCGTGGTCGCGGAAGGCGAACTTGAGGACCGGCCTCTTGGTGCCGAGCAGCGCATGCGCCCTGTTCGCCACGGACAGCTCTAGCCGGGCAGCGAACCGCTTGTTGTACTTTTTTACCACGGCGTCCCAATTGGTGCCCTCCTTTTCGGCTTTATCGAGTATCTTGGCGATGCGGGCCTTGCTGTCCCGGTACTCGGACGCGATTGCGGCGATCTCGGCGGCCTTCTCGGAGAGGTGCGCCCTCCAGAGGTTCCTGCGCAGCTCGTCCGGGTCGCCCAGCTCGGCCAGGAGGCGGGGCCTTTCCGACGCGGCGGTGCGGATGTCGCGCACCTGCTGGTTGCGCGACGCCTCGGCGTCGATCTCCCGCCACAGCGAGAGGAACTCCTTGCCGACCTCGTTCAGGTCGTCGCCGACTACCTTCTCAAACTGCTTGCCGCGTGTCAGATCCCTGGGCTTTTGGTCCATGCTGGATATGAGCCTCACCTGGTGGTGGGCGTCAAAGAACCCCGACTTTACGAGCTGCTTGCAGGCGGTCTGAGCGCTGGTGTGGTCAAACTTGCGGTTGAGGTAGTGCGACTTGCGGAGCACGCTGTTGTACTTTGACACGTAGTCTGCGTGGTGTGCCCTGAATTTTTCGCTGGAGAGCATTTTCTGGACCTGCGCGCTGTTGATGTCGGCGTACTTGATTCCTCGAAAGTGCTCGAACTTGCTCGGATCCAGGCCCGCAAGATGCCCCATCAGCTCGAAAAACTTGTCTGCGCCCGCGCCCTCGTAGCCAAAGTCGCGCAGGAGCGCGTCCTCCGCCCCGTCCTTCATGCCAGATGCAGCGGCCAGGTGCCTGAGGATTGCCTGCTTGGCGGCCTCCATGTCCCGTATTATGCCCCTGTATTCGGACCGGAGCCTCTCGCTTGCAAGTATCTCCTGCGAGGCCTGGACGGTGTCCTTATCGCCGCGGTAGGGCTTTATGACCAGTATTGAGTCGGCATCCAAGTCGTTGCCCTTGTCGTCCTTTATGGAGCGGAGGTATCCGGGCTTTGTGAACACGCGGTCCTCCGAGCTGCGCTTGCCTATGTCGTCGAACGCCTGGGCTAGCGACGACTTCATGACGCCGTTCGAGGCGTAGATGGCCACGTGCCGCTTGTCGAGGTTGAGCACCTCGCTGAGCGACCCGATCCCGTAGCAGCTTCTCATGTCTATGTGCAGGCTCTTCACGGCGCGGCCCACCTCCGCGGGGGAAGCGGTGGGCGCGCGGCGCGCTCACGCGTGACGCCCGCCAGCAGGGATGCGGCGCGCAGGCAGTGGATGGCGTCCAGTCCGTCGGCCACATGGGCCGCCCGAATCATCGCGTCCAGCATCTCGTCCAAGGTGCTGGAATCCCTCGCAAGATTGGCTACGACATACGCGCACTTGTAGGTAAAGACGTTGTGCGGGCGTCCCCTGATGAACCGCAGGGCGGAGGCGAGCACGGCGTCCCGCAGGCCGCAGCCGTACCAGCGGTCAAGGTTGTACGCAGTTATGATGTAGGACGACGCCCTGCGGTCGTCGGCCGTGCCGTCGGCGCTCTGGAGCATGAGGGCGATGGCCCGCGCGAGCCACTCGCTTCTGCCCGTGGCAAGGTGCAGGACCAGGCAGTAGTGCCACTTTAGGAGGAGGCTGGTGCGGCCGTCGGCGTACCTCGACCGGCAGTACGCGGCAGCGTCCCTGGGAATGCGGAGTGCTGCAATGGACAGGTAGCCGCCTTTTGTGCTGCCAAGGTTTTCTGAACGAGTTTTGGCCAGGTTCGCGTGCGCCTGCACCTTCAGCTCCATTCTGCGGTCGGAGTCGAGGTGTCGCGGGCGCAGGCCCCCCGCCAGTTCTAGTGCCGCGTCAATCGGCTCCTTGTCCTCCTGCTGGTTGTGCAGAGCCCAGGCAAGATCGAGGGAGCCTGCATCGGCGGCGGCATGCGCAGGCGCGGCGGGGACGGGACAGTTCATGCAAACGCACCCCGAGCAGGACTGCCCCCGATCGTCGTCGGGTAGGTGCCGTCCCTAGCCCCCCCAACGTGCTGCGCGGGCGAGAGTCCGCCCTTTGCGTCCCCTGTGCGGGTTGTGAGGGATCTCTGCCGAAGCTCTTGCGACATCTGCGACAGCGCGACCAGTGCCGCCGGTTTATTTTCGTCGTCCCAGGCTACGCTGAACGCGGAGGACGGCAGGGGGGCTGGTTGCAACCCTGTCATCTCTACGAGAACGGCGCGCGCGGCTTCAGCTACCCGTATCAGCATGTTGCGCTCCTCCCTAACAATCTACGCAAACAAGCAGCTAGAAGTCTTTCCAACGACCTCGCTCCGAGGCTCAACTTGCGCCTACCAACGTAATAAAGCCGCTTGAAGTACAGTTCTATTTTGCGCGATATTCGTTTGCGCCGGGGCAGGGCGTCCCATGCGATGATCAGTGACGCGCCGTAGTCACCTGCCCTGTCTTTGCTAACCGTGTGGTAGGCGTTCTTCATATTGGCCAGGGGGGCGTCGGCTATGACGACGCCGCCGGGCATGCAATGTTCCGCACATGCCGCCATCAGCCTTTTCTGTTCGGGCGGCAGCGCAAACCGCATCATTCGGGCGCACAGCACGACATCATATTTTGCTTCCAACTCCACGTGCTCTATGTTGCCTTCGTAGAACTCGTCGAGGTTGCGCCTTGCGGCGGCAAAGACATCCGGCGCGACGTCTATCCCCGACACACTCACCTGCAGGTTCGTTTCAAGTAACCTTTTTTTCATGTACGCCCCCGCAACGCCCTTTGAGCAGCCCACATCCAGTATTCGCAGAGACGTTTTTTTGTGGCCGGCGGCATACTCGCGCACCATCTCGATTACGTCGCTACTAGCACCATACTTGCACACCTCACTCGGCAGATCCCCGACGTACCTCGTCTCGGATGTCGTGGTGGGCGGCCACACGAACGCCGTCATGCGCAGGTCACCCTCGCGGTGCGGGCCCGCCGCCGTGACCCTCTTCGACGGCGCGCCGGGTGGCGGTGCCGGGTGGCGGTGCCGGGTGGTACACCCACCTCGGCGGGCTGGCCCGTCCCGCGCACGCCTTTGACAAGCATGGCCGGCCCGCCCAGCCGACGGTATTAAAGCCTATGTTTATTATACTCCGTTTGGGGGTCTCGGTTGTAAACCAGAAGTGGGAGTATGCTGGGCCAACTCAAAAACGTACTAAAAAGCCTGCGGTGGACCGACAGCCAGGCGTCGGCGTACTGTGCGCTGATCGAGAAGGGGGCCATGAAGCCGTCGGACCTGGCCATACACTCCGACATAGCGCAGGGCAAGGTGTACTCGGTACTAGACGACCTAGAGCGCAACAAGGGAGCCGTCGTCAAGGAGAGAGGCCGGCCGACGATGTACAAGGCGCAGCACCCGCGGCACGTGCTGGCGCACCAGATCGAGCGCATTGGCGAGATGAAGGACCTGGCGCTCGAAGAGGCCGAGGGCGCCTACGAGGGGCAGTACGAGAGGGCGGACAGGAAGGAGGTGTGCTGGTCCGTCCAGGGGATCAGCGGCGTGCAGATACAGCTGCGCCGCCTGCTCGAGGAGTGCGGCAAGTCTTTAAAAATAGCCGATCCCGATCTCGGCTGGGCGACGACGGCCGTGCGGGGCTTTGCGGGCGAGGGGGGCGCGGAGATCGAGGTCGTCGGCGCGCCCGCGCAGTCGTCGAGGCTGGAGGCCCTGAGGAGGGCCGGCGCGAGGGTGCGCATGAGCGGCGCGCCCGGGCGGTGCTGCATCGTGGACGAGCGGGTCGCCATGGTCAGGTTTACCGGCCCCGACTCGGCCATTGTCGTGAGGGACGGCGCGTTCGTCGCCGAGAGGATCGACAGGTTCGACGACGAGTTCGCAAGGGGCGACGAAGTGGCGGGGCTGCAGGTTGATCGTTAGGCAGGCGTACCCCCTCCTGATGGCGTACGCCAACGGCGAAGAGCCCGTGCGCGGCCGGACGAGGCTCCAAAAGATGATGTTCCTGCTGTGGAAGGGGATGGAGAGGGAGGGGAGGGGGAGCCTTTCGGGGCTCGGATTCGTGCCGCACCACTACGGGCCGTACTCGCGGCAGCTGCAGGACGACATAGAGGGGCTGATCGGCGAGGGGCTGATCGAGGAGGAGGGGGTGGAGAGCCCGGCCGGGCAGTACGCGTACAGGTACAGGGTTACGGAGAAGGGGGCCGCCATGGCGGAGGCACTGCTTGGAGATTCGCGGTACGAAAAGTACGGGTTCGGCGGCAGGGCGTACGAGGAGATCTGCGGCATAAAGAAAAGGGTGAATGGTATGGGGATAAGGAACCTCTTGGAAGAGGTGTACGCAGAGCACCCCGAGTACGCGCAGTACAGCAGGTACGAGTTTTAGGGAAGGGAGTGCGGGCGCTGGCGGCGCTAGGGCGGGCCGGGCGCAAGTCTGAACGGGCGCCAGGCAGGTGCACATTCGGCCCCGTGCTGGCGCCTGCGGTTCGGTTCGGCGGCCCGGCGCCCGCGGCCGCGTCACGGCAGTCCCGACAGGATGGCCGGCACGTCGGCCGACCTCCCGGCAAAGGCCGTCCGGCGGTTGGCGTGTGCCCGGAGGGCGTCAATCTTAGTCTGGTTACTGCGCCCGCCTTTCGTGCCGTAGAATGGGCCGTCGGCAATGGCTATGAAGATGCGGCCGGAATACGTCGACTTGTTGGCCTCGCCTATGAAGGAGTACAGGGCGTCGTACTGCCTCCCCTGCGTCCCTCCCGAGTCGTGCGTGTACGTGTGCGCCGCGTACACCCTGTAGCTGCCCGTGCGCCAGCTAAAGTCCACGTTCCTTGCCAGGACTTTGCTGCCCGGCCCCGTCAGGCCCGGCACCGCCGCCGCCGCCGCGGCGCGGCTCGGGGCCTGCTTGGCCGCGCGGTGTGTCTGGAAGGTGGTTACGGACGGCAGGGCCTTGAGCCAGCGGGCCGCCTCTTTTTCGTACACGTTCTGCCGCTTTGGATCCTTGACGATCGCCCACCGAAAAATCGGATCCGTCTCCGCCTTGAGCGCTATGGCCGACGCCGGCACCCCGGCCCGCTCCGCAAAGCTCCGTATCCGTTCCACCGACGAGCGGGGGTCGAACTTGCGGTGGTTTTCTGCCAGCGCCCTCTTGTAGGCTCCCTCAAAGTCGGGGCCGCTACTGCTCGGCATACTCGCTGATCAGCCTCCGGGCCAGCCCGTAGTCGAGGCGGCGGCGGTACTCGCCGTCGTCCCTGAGGCCCTTGAAGGGGGTAAGGAAGACGTCCCTGGTGGCGGCCCTGAACCTCTCGAGTCCGCGGTTGAGCCGCTCGACCACGGCGCCGCCGGCCCTGATGCCGCCGATCCTGGTGACGGAGCGCGACGAGTGGCTTATGGCGTGGGGCAAGTCGGCGCCGCGGCAGAACCGGATCGAGGGCGCGTGCGTGTCGTCTATGCCGACGAGCCCCAGGCCGCCGCGCGGGTCGTTGAAGCGTAGGCGCGCGGCCACGCGGCGGCGGCCCGCGGGTATGTGGCGCTCCAGCGAGGCCAGGTCCCCGATCTTTTCGTCGTCGTGCCACACCGAGGCGCCCCGGGCCCCCTCGCCGCGGAACATTGCCAGGCACGTGGGGTTCTCCGTGCCGTCGAACGCGAGGTGGTGCAGGAACGCAACCGAGACCAGGCGGGCGCGGAACAGGCGGCTGTGCAGGAACGAGGCGGGCACCAGGAAGGCGACGTTCTCGCAGCGGCCGAGCGCGAGCGAGAGGCAGTGCTTGTAGAGGTCGTCGTAGGGAGTGTCGGGGTAGGGTATCCGGCGGCGCGCCGCAGAGCTGCGCCCCAGCCACGGCGGGTTGCTGACGCAGTTGCGGTGGCCGGGCGGAAAGTCGGCGATGCTGTCCCAGCGCATCACGGAGGGGTGGCCCGGCTGCAGGTCGTAGGAGGCGCAGCGGCCGGCCCAGCCCGCCGCCCGCAGCATGGACACCAGGTGGTTGCCCCCGGCAAACGGCTCGAGCAGCTCGCCCTCGCCGAGGCGGGCCGCCGCCGCCCATTCGCGGAACGGCCTCAGCAGGAACGGGTTGTAGTTTGTCGTATAGTACTGGCCGAGCCGGCGGCGGGCCCGCTCCGGGGCGCGCCCGGCGGGGGCCATTGCCTGCGCAAGCAGCTGCTGCCGCCGCTGCGCCGCCTGCCTGCCCACGCGGGGGCCCGCGAGACGACCCCTATAAGTCCTCGGCGATCGGTGCGTGTTTGAGCGGGCGGCCGTGGGCGTCGCCTGCGGGCATCGCGCGCCGGCGTGGGCTGCGCGGCCGCGCCGGGGCGGGCCGGCGCGTTCTCGGGGCCAGAGCGCGGCAAATCGCCCTGCACGACCTGATCGGATGGCGGGCGGGCATTTCGACGGCGGCGCCGGCACGTCGCTTTGGCGGCCCTTGCTCCCACGGATGCCCATGCGAAGGGCGGGCAGTGTCAGCCGGACATCCGGCGCGGCACGGCCGGCGGTGCGCGCGGCCCAAGCGGCCGGCGGCGTTTCCAGGTGTCCGGGGCGAGGAAAGGCCGCTGCCAGGGCCTGTACGTCTGCCGCAGTGTGACGGCAGTGGCGCCAAAGCGGTTGCTGGCATGCGTCCCATGCGCCGCATCTACCGGGGAATAAAAAAGGAGGCAGCGTCCGGCGGCGCGGGTGGACTAGAAAACATAGACATAGTCCGCTCTTCCGGAGCCGCCGGTTCCGCCCTGCATTCCCTTGCCCAGGAAATGCCGCTCGACGGCGCGGGCATCCGCCTCGGTGTCAGCGTTCCAATGATGCCACCACTTACTGCTGTTCCGCTTGTGGTCACTGCGGCGCTGGGAGGGGTTGTCGGTGACGCCCACCGTCCACTTCTCGTACGAGTAGCCGCTGTGATCGACTAGCTTTGCGATCGCATCGGCGATCTCTTGCGCTTTCATGGCCGTGGGAGGCCTGTGGTAGTTGATAAGGCTTGTGAACAAGTTGTCCATCTAGACTGCGCAAAGTCGGCAGGGCGGGTCATGAAAGACTTATGTATACCCGTGATTACGGCACAGGACGTACATGGACAGTGTGGGAAGAAGGAACCCGGCGGCAAGGGGACGCAGGGGAAAGCGGGGAACCGAACGGGGCGGGCGCCTCGGCGAATCCGGCGCTCGCGCGCCGATGCGCCAGGGGTGCAGGGGAAAGCGGGGAACCGAACGGGGCGGGGGTGCAGGGGGAAGGAGGCGGAAGCGGGGCGTCGCGGGGGCTTGCGGCCGGGCCGTCCCCTTCCATGGCATGCCGCGGGCGCCTGCCTGCTCGGCGATGCCGCGCCGGCGGGCGCGGCTGCAGTCAGGGCGGCAGCGGGCCCCGCTTCGCGGACTGGTGGGGCGGGGCGTCGGCGCGGGATCGCGGGCGCCGGGCGTCTTCGGAGGCGGGCTCGTCCTGGCGGCTGGCGCTGTGTGTATCGGCGCCCGCCCCCGGACGGTTGGCGGCGCGGGGAGGGAGGCCGGGCTAGCCGGCCCGCGGCGAAAGGAGGCTCGGCGGCGTGGCTAAGGCGGGGCGTGCTTTTCGCATGCAAGTTGTCGCCGGGTCCGTGAATTGGGTGTGCGCAGGCAGGCCGGCGTACGCGCTTGTGCTTGCCGGGCTTGTGGCGTGCTATGTCATGGCGGTCATCCTGCTGGAGTTTGAAACTCCGTCTGGCCACATATGCATTATGCGGGACTATGCGGGAATGGATCCGACGGCGGCATCTGTAGAGGCCATGTCGGGCGGGCACTGCGTCGAAAAGTGGAGGCTGCTCGGGCACCTCCTGCTAGCTACGGTGGCGCTCGGCGGCGTGCCCGCGGTCTGGGATCCGACCGTCGGCATGCCCATGTCGAGGGCGTGGCGGCGTGCCGTAGCAAGGGGCCTGTTCAAGGTCGAGAACAACTGGGCTGCAAACGCCGGGCTTTTTGGCTTGTGGCGCCGGCACCGGGAGGTGGGTGCGGCGCTGGGCAGCGGATAGCGGGAGGGCTGGCGGCCATGCTCCTAGCCGTGCACGGGAAAACCCGCAGGGCGCGGGGCGGCTGGCGGGGCTGCGGGGAGAGCGGCACCCAAGCCGGCGCGGCCGCCGCTCCGTAAACCTGAAGGTGCATACGCGCATCCCGCGGGCGCGCTCCTTCAGCCTGTCCGGCGGGTGCAGGGTCTGCACGCCGTGCCGCGCCTCCTCCCGGACGTCCTGCGGGCGTCAGTTGTCGAGCAACCAGCGGGCGAACCACATAGTCGTCTCGACGCCCTTTTTCTCCCGGCCGCTGAGCGTGATGCGCATGGCGCCGTGCGCCTAGATTGCACTAGCGAGGAACCCGGCGCGCCCACAGCGGCGGCGTCCCCGTTCCGCTCAGCCGCATGGCAGCAGCGCGGGGGTCACGCGGCCGCCACGCGAGCCGGGGCGTCGGGCCCGCGGCGCAGGCATCCGGCCGCGGCAGCCCCCTCCTCCGGTGCGGCGCGGCGCGGCGCCGCGGCCGCCATCTCCTGCCCGGCAGGCACCATCCCAAGGGCCCGAATGCGCGCCAGCGCATCCGGCAGTGTTTTTTAACTAGCGCACGGCGTGGCGGACGTGAATCAAAGAAGGCGCGCGGGACCACAGGCACGGCGGGCGGAGGCATCGGCACGGCGGCGGAATGCGCCGTACGGGGGCGGGGCCGCGCGGCGCGGGAGGGGACGGGCATGAGGCGCGCTGCGCCACTCTGGAAAGCGGCGTTCAGCGATGTCATAGGGGGCGTGTGCGGCGGGCCGGCGGCGCGGACGGCGGGCGGCGGACGGGAAGTGCCGCCGTACCGGTATGCAATCGACGCCGCCAGCCTTGGATGGCCTGCCGTCCGCCGGCGCGGCAGCGCGACGCCCAACCAGGGCGTGCGCCGCTACGGGGATGCGGAGAGCCTGGCCGTGGAGTCGCTGACCACGCGCGAGGGCTGGTACGTGACCCCGATACGCCAGCTTTGCGGCGCGCCCAGGACGCATTCGGGGGCGGAGGCCGTGTTTGTAGGCGCCTGCGTCCTCAACATACCTGCACGGGCCCTTGGAGGAGCCGCGGCGGCCGCGTGGTGCGAGGCGCTGCCGCGAACAATTGACGCGGCATGCCTCCTCCTGGTCGACTGGGAGGCGGCTGCGCTGCGGGATTTTGTCGTGGGGCGGCATCTCGCGCGCGGCGCCGTGCCCGTCGGAGCGGCCGGCGGAAGCGGCGGGAGGCCGGCGGCGGAGGACGTCGAAGGGGCGGCCGAGCTGCTGCGCGGCAGGGGCTATGGCCGCTCGCCGCTCGTGTGCTATGCCCCCGCGGGCTTGATGCCCCCGCCGCCGGGCGCGGGGGCGGAAGGCGGAGGCATCGTCTATGTCGCATCATCCGCCATGGGCGGCCGGCGGGGCGGCGGCGGGGCCGGCATTGTGTTCGATCCCGGCGCCGCGTTTTCCCTGCGTGCAGTGCCCCGCACCCTGCTGGAATATGCGCATCCGGCAAGCGGTAGGATCGCCAGGCTTACCCACACGATCGTGGCGTCCGTGAACGAGGATGCCGTGCTCCCGCTGTGGCGCCCGTAGTCAAGGGGCGCGGGTGCGGCGGCCCGGCCGCCTCGGTTCGAGGCCTCTCGAGCCTGCACCCGGCCGCGGCGGCCGGCTGTTCCACTCGGGGGCAAAAGGCCCGGCCGGGCATCCCACGGAATAGACGGCCCTGCGCGCGCATGAATGCGGCCAGTCGCAGGACGGCGTTCGGCACGGCGCCATGCGCGCGGTTTATACGCGCCAAGTCAAGCTGCCCTGCGTGGAACGGATCAGGGGCAGGGATGGCCTGGAGGCGGCGCGCGGGGGCGGTGGGGGCGTGGTCCGTGGTCCCGGACCCGGCGGCGCGCTTCACGCCCTGTCATGCGGCAGGTTAGACGCGCTGGCGGCGGAGGACGCGGCGGAAGAGCTGCGCCTGTACAGGAAGGGCCTTGCGGAGGCCCGAAAGGCCGACCCGGGCGTCGGGCTGTGCGAAGAGTGCGATCCCCAGGGATGCGAAATCCGCGACGCGCTCAACCGGAGCGGGGCGTTTCTCCACGCGGGGGTGATCCAAAAACTGGAGGGGATGGGCTACAGCCTCCGCGCTGAGCTGCCGGTAAGCGTCGCCCCGTTTCTGTCAGATCCCTCGAGGCAACCACGCGCAACCAGCCTGCGCAGGCCGGGGGACAGGGACGAGGTACGCCTACTGAACAGGGGCGCCTTCCAGAGCGCCGTCGCCGCAAGCCAGGACGGATCGCAGAGGAAGGGCAGGACGATCGACGTGTGCGCAAGTCGGCAGGACAATATCGGCTCTGTCTACACCGCGGTCATAGAGGTCAAGAGGCTCGACCCCGCCTATGTCAACTGGGTGTTCATGGCGCTGGACAGGCCGCCCTACGACTATTCCGTAGTGACAAGATCGGACAGGCCCGACGGCGGCGAGCTACAGCTCATGAAGGTCACTAGGTCGAATGTAGACATGGGCGACATCCATGTGCGGAAGAAAATGATCCGGACGCTTCCAGACGGCATAGGCGTCGTCGCTGACCACGGGATGGAGATCACGTACGATCCCCGTGCCGGATACAAGCACCAGGGAACGTCCCTGCACGACGCAACAAGCCAAGTGCTAGAGGGCACTTTTGGCCTGATCGTGGACATGGTAACGCACCAGGTAACGGCGGGAACGGCCTGCGCACTGGAATGCTATGCACCCGTCATAGTGACCACGGCTAGGCTGCTCACGTGCGAGTACGAGCCGGGCGCGCTCGATCTAAATCGGCTAGACGCCCCCGACATGGACCTGAAGAGGGTGGACGCGGTGATATACCACTGCCCGCATCCCGTCCTCGCCAGGTTTCCCGACCAGATCGTCGCCACACGGAACGCCGGGCAGGCTGCGCTTGCGACAAGGTGGCCCGTGGTGGTCGCGACGGTCGAGGGCCTGAGGATGCTGCGGGATCGGCGGCTCTTCCACGGCGCAGACAATCCGTTCTGAGTAGCCTGCGGCGCAGCATACGGAGGTAGCGGGGCGGGCGGGCCGGCCGCGCCCAGCCCTGCGGTTCGGCTACAAGTGCGGGGATCGACGGCGCTTTACGGCGGGGCGCGAGGCCCGCTCGCTCCACTATACTTGCATGGCCCGGCGTCCTCCTGCCTTCCCTGCCACGGGAGCGGGCGGGGCGTGTCGCAGTTTCGGCATTTCGCCGGCCACGCCCGGCGGGCGGCGCGGGCGGCCCGCGGGCGGGGCGGGAAAATTTCGGAGGTAGTAGCAGCGGAAGCGATTCCGTCGGGGCGCGGGAGAGGAAGGGGGCGGGCCGCCAGGGATGTTGCCGACGCGGCGGCGGCGGGCGTGGAGTCCGCATGCTGCCCGCTGCCGCTCCTCCCTGCCTGTCTCCACAACGCGGCGCCGTGCCCCGCGCAGCTTGGCGCCGTTCCCAAGGCCCGAATGTGCGCGGCCCGGCCGGCTGTCGCCCGCAATTCTAGGCGCTTCGGCTCCTTTTCGCGGCAGGGCCGCCCGGAGGCGGGCGGCGGCTCCGGTGCCAGCCTTCCATCCACTTCCGGTACAGGGGGTAGGTCTTCTTGAGATAGGTTGTAGTTAGATTTGAGATGGAAGGGTCCGCAACTACTTCTTTTCCACTGGGCGTGGTTTTGCAGTAGACCAGCGTCCCGCGCCGCTCCTTGCCGAGCAGCCCTGCCCTGTGCAGGTGGTCCGCGGCCCGTCTCGTCCTGTTGTCGATTGTCAGGGCGCGTCTGTATTCTGTCCTCCTCTCCCGCTGCTCGGAGGAGAGACCCAGCCAGTCGGCCATGTCGTTCGACAAGTCGCGGAGGGCCCTGCTCTCGCTGCCGGAGCACACTTCAAGCAGGGGGTACAGCATGCCGTTCATGAGTGGGATCTTGCCGCTTTTGTACAGGTGGTGGGGCGGCGCGGGCGCGGGCGGCCGGCCCGCCGGCGCGCCCGCGATCCCCTGCGCTGCCGGCTCGGCCGGCATCGGGGGCGGCGCGCCCTCTCTGGCCTCCCCGGCGAGCGGCCGGGCGCCAGAAGTCTCCTGGTCCCTTTTGCTCATGCCGCGCCCGGCGCGGCGCCGCTCCGGCGCGTCCCTGCCCCCTTCGGCATCGAACCCGCGCTCGGCCAGCGCCTCCCGTATGGCCCCGCATGCCTCGCCTATTCCCGGCCCGCCGCGCGCCTCCAGGAGCCCCACGATCCTCCCGACGGCCCGGACGTCCACCTGCCTGCTCTTTTCGACCATGCGCGACAGGCACGACGCCGTCTCGCCGGGGAATTCCTCGGCGTACTTTTCAAGCTCGTCGACGGGGGCGGCCAGCATGTCGATCGCCTCCTTGTAGTGCTCTAGGTAGTCCCGGTACAGCCCGATCGCCGTCTTTTTGTCTAGCGGGGTGTGCCGAAACCAGCTTCCCAGGTCGAGCTGGCCGAACTTTTTTTCCTTCCAGAGCCTCGCCAGTTTTTTCATGTCAAAGGCATCGTCGCCCCCCTTGTCTTTCATGATGAGCACGAGCGGTCTAATGGTCCTCCTTATCGTCGCCGGCTTGGCCTCCCTGACGAACCTTTCGAATATGGCGTCCGCATGCTCGAGGCCGTAAAAGTACGCCAGGGCCACATGGTGGAACGTGGTGTCGACGACTCCGTCAAGCTTTAGGTTGTACAAGATCTTTCCGTTCAAGAACTTGTCGTAGGACTTCCAGATCGCCCCGAACGCCTCTTCGGAGAGGTCGCTCTTCGTCACGTACGCCGCCCAGAACGACGCCTTTTCCCTTGTGCGCCCCATCCGTTCCACTATCGTGCGGAACCATTCCGGATCCCGCTGCAGGACGGCCACGGCGAACAGCCCGATCGAGGAATGCCGGCAGGTCGTGTGGTGCCCCTCCTCGCCGCGGACGTACCCGTCGATGATCCTGCGCAGGACGGGATCAAAGCGCTCGCAGCCCTCGGCGCCCGCCCTTACCTGCCACATCCAGTAGCGGAAGAGGAGTATGAACGACAGGCCGCCGACGCCGTTGATCGCCCCCGACAGCGCATCCTGCTGGTATTCCGCGCAGTCCGGCGGCCCCCTGCGCGCCCCGGCCTCGGCGAGGGCCAGTATGGTCTTCTCGAGGCTTTCGGCCAGCTCCGGCCCCGCCGCATCCGTCTTGAACGACTCGTCCAGCAGCCAGCAGATGCGCCGCAGGGGATCCCACTGCCCGTACCCGCCGCCCAGCCCGGGGTCGTCGAGCTCCCGCCTTATGATGTGCATGAAAAGATCTGTCAAGTCGGGCAGGGCGGCCAGCCGCTTATCCCGCAGGGCCGTCTCTATTCCAGCAATGAACGCGCACTGGACGGCGGGGCGGGCCCCCTTCAGCATGGCCGACTTTGGGATGTAGTCGGCGGGATCACGCGCCACGCGCTCCTCGAGCTTGTCCGCCGCCTCGTCCTCGTATTCGGCGGGCGGCCCCGTCGGGGGCTTGCTCGACACCGCCTCCCGCAGGACGCCATCAGCGCTGCGGGAACCGGGCGGGGCGGCCGATGCCGCGCCACCGCCCAGGATGGTCTCAATGTAGGACAGGTGGCCGGGACGGGGCGGCTCGTCAAATACCCCGCGGAGCCGCTCGTATTCCTCCGCATGCCCCTTGTCCAGGTGGTCGCGGATGGCGTGCAGGAACAGGAACTTTTTGTGCGCCAGCTTGCCCGACGCATGATCGCCGCCGGGCCCGTACCGCTCGCCCCCGGCGCAGGCGCGGTCGACGAGGGCGTAGAGCGACTCCTTGGCTTGATCGGGCATGCCGGCGAACGACTCCCTCAGCAGGTGGTAGTACTCGTGGTGAGCCTTGGCAACGCCAAAGTACGTGTGGAGCGACAGCGCCGTTTCGCTCGTGAACGCCCGGGGGAACCGCCCGTAGACGTAGAGCTCCAGCCGGCGGAACAGTATTCCGTCCCTCTTGTACAGGGCGGGCATAATCAACCTCAGTAGGTCTGTGGAAGTGCCGCCCACGAGCTCGAGAGCGCCCCTGAGCTCCGACACGACCGCGTTGACGGGGCCGTCGCCGTTCTGGTCCGAGTCCTCGATCGACGCCACGCGGCCGGGCACCGCCCACCCCGCGCCGTCTTGCTCCACGGCATGCGCCTCGAGCAGGCGGGCCAGCAGCTCGATGCCCGCCTCGGGGCACGCCCGCACGGCGCGGCGCGCGACCTCTGCCAGGGCGGACTTGAACAGGTAGCTGTCAAGCGTCTTGACATGCAGCCGGGCCGCCGGCTCGGGGTCCCCCTCGATGCGCCGCGGCACCGGCCTTAGCGCGTCGTACGCCAGGGCCGTCCCCGCATCGTACCTCTTGTTCCTGAGCAGGGCCTCGACGAACGCGGCGAACGGCTCGATGAGCTTGTAGGAGGACAGGATGTATGTCCACCCCTCGCCGAGCGCCTTTTGCGCCACCCTTTCCATCGTGTCGGGGCCGAACGCAGCGGCGCACCGCAGAAAGTCAGAGTAGAGGGACGGCCTAGACTCTACATCACCGACAGGGTACGCCAGCACCAGCCTAGAGACTTGGTCGGGGAACCGCCGGGCGCACCTTGCCAGGTAGGCGGACAGCGGCCTTGGTATGCGCACCTCTCCACGGCCGCTCCCGGTGCCGGGGGACGGCTCGCCAAAGAGGCCCGCATCGATCAGGAAGGGCAACCAGTCGGGAGTCAGGAGCCGCGCCATGCGGGTGCGCGTGACCTCTTTGCCGGACAGCTCCTTCAGGCGCCGCGCGCCGGATTCGCTCGGCCCGCTCTTGATCGCCCGCTCGACCTTGCCATCCACCTCTAGCTGGGGGCGGGCTATGCGTAGCAGCGCGTCGCAGGCCTGCCTGAGAAGATGTAGTGCCTTGCCCGCGGTGATCGACTTTCGGTGGTGCGCAATAGCGCTTAGCTCCTCGTACATGTCGTCGAGCATAGCAAAGTCGCCGCCGAGGGGGCTGCCGCCGCGCGGGTCGACCGCCCTTTGTATCGCCTCGGCCCTGCCTCCCCTGCGCCGGCGATCACCCCCGATTTCCTTCTGGCCCTTCCGCGCCAGCAGGTCGATCACCTCGCGCAGGGAGTGGGCGAACTGGACCGCCTGGTCGGGGTACGCATCCTGGTGGGCGGCCCTGACGGCCCCCTTGTACGCGTCCCGCACGTCTTTACCGTACCTCTCGAGGTAGCCTGCCGCCGTTTCGTGGTCAGGACCGTTTTTCAGAAACGCCCTCCTGATCTCCTCCGAATAGTACTCGAATCCCCTGCGCTCGTTGTCGCTTGTGGCCCCAGAGTGCGCCATCTTGTTCCTGATTGCGATAAGCTCTTTGAACCAGAAGAGGGCCGTGTCCCTGTCATTGAATATCCTCTTGAATGCGCTGTCCCAGTTGGCGTCTATTATTTTTGAATAGTCCGAGAAGGCGAGGCACTCGGGTCTGGATACTGGGCGCTCGCCGTGCGACGAGCGCTTTTCGAATATCCGATTTGCCCTCTTTTTCACGTCCTCGGGCACAAGCTCGTCCCACCAGTCGTCCGACACGGCCGCGAGTGCGTCGTGTATAGATCGCCTCACCAACCCCTCAAAGTCGCGCAGTTTGCCCGCCGTGCCGTCATCTGCCGTGCCGTCATCCGCCATGCCGCTTGGCGCGCCTGTTCTGCTATAAGTCTTAGATGCAGGTCGGGGTACGCGCGGTGCCGGCCGATCGCCCGGCGGCCAGAGGCGCCCTGCGGGCGCCGCGCGGCGCCTCGGGCTGCGCGGTAGCGCGGACGAGGCAAATACGCCCCGCTACCGGGCGGCGTCGCCCCGCGGCTCCGGCCGCCCGAAAACGGACGGCGTCCGCCAAGTATCCCCTGCAAAACGCCGCGGCAGTACACGATCTATGATCGCCAGACCAGCCGGACGCTGGCGCCATGCCTGCCGGGCACCGTGATGCGCTCCTCCGCCGGTTCAACCCAGCGCCTTAGCCACTCTGCGCGGCTTTTGCTCCACAGCTCTTCAAGTTCGGATATTCTTTTGCCGGCATCCCCGTCCCTCAACGCGGGCTGCATCCTAACCTCAAGGAACGGGAGCTGGGGAACCTTCCAGCCGCGCGGCAATCGGCCGTACGCAAGAAGATCAAGTGGGGCCCCACGGTAGCTGTCGACGGCGGACAGGGCGATCAGCGAGGATTCTGCGAGGTCGCGGACGTTACGCGCCTCCCTCAAGTAGCCGCATGCCTTGAAATGCTCCGAAAGAAAAAGGCAAGCCTCGCATCGCAAGAGCACGTCCAAGTACTTTTTGGACACGCTTGCAAGCGGGATATACGTCAAGAGCTTGGGACTCAGGGCGCTCATAATTCGCGGGTAGACATGCCAGTAGTAGTCGATCCTGCGCCGCCGCAATGCGTCGACCAACCGCGTGCCGCCTTCCATGTGTGTTCAGGCGGGCGCGCGGGGTATATAAACAATTAAAAGGCGGCCCACCCGGTCACGCCCAAATTTCTGTGCCGCCGGCTGTGACTGCCTCAAGTTGGACCCGGGGAGCCGCCCGCTTTTGACTGCCAGTCACGGAGGAGGAGGGGCCGCGGGGCGCGCCGGAGCGGCATCTGGGCGCTGGGTGAGCAGGGCAGTGAATTCGTCGAGGGCCACCTCGACGCCGACGAGCTGCGCCGGCGGCATCAGGGCGCTGGGCGGGCAGAGCAGGGAATGGACAGGGTCGAGGCCGCCCCAAAATTGCCCCTGCAATGGCTTCGGTCGACACCCTCCGGCACGCCGTTTAATATAAGCGGCTGGGCGTCGACAGGCAGTGGACCGCAAGGAGCTTAGGTTTCGCATTCTCTTCGAGTACTATAACGACCTCCACTCGGACGACCACAAGGCGCCCAGCAAGGTCAAGGCGATCGAAGTGAATGACGCCGAAAAACGTGCTGCCGGAATATGGCTAATAGACGAAGGCTATGTCGAAGGGCAGATTCTCAATCATGGGAGGGCAGTCCTGCCGAGCATCGGGCGCATCAACAGCCGCGGGATCAACTTTGTCGAGTCCGTCATGGACGGCGCCTTTACGGAGATCAGGGGAAAGGACGAGAGCTTTGACTCGCTGTCCAAGACGGACAAGATCAAGAGGTTCGCCGCCGAGTGCCTCGGCAACCCAGCGACGGGATTGCTGTGCAGGGCTACCTATGATGCCATAACGGCTCTCATGTAAGCGCGCCGCCGGGATACGCCATGGGCTAAACCGGGCGGCGCCGACAGGCAGGGACGGCCTATGCAAGGGCCAGGCCGCGCGGCCCCATAGCTTCCCCGGCCTTAGAGACAGGCCGTGCGGCCCGCTTCTGTTCACGCTACGTGCCGCGGCGGTGATCGCCGGCAGGCGGCGGCGCACCGCAGTCGCCATCCCCCTCCTGCTACACATTCCGGCCGGCGCCCGCGCGCCACCGCCTTCCCGTCCCCCGAGAGGCTGGACGGCTAGGGTAGGCTCGCGGCGCCGCGATTCGGGCGGCTCAGAATAGGCCCGCTCGCGCCTCACGCACCCCAACCGAGTGAGTCCGGTGCCGCGCCCGAGGCGCAGGATCGGCCTGTTCGCCTCACGCACCCTCCTTGCCCCGCCTGTCGATCTTTGTCGGAGGGCTGGCAAGGCGCCTTACGATCCCCCTGCAGATGCTGTCGGTTGCCCGACCGTCGCCTCGCCCCCGACGCCCGGAGTCGCGCGGGTACTGCTGGCCATGCAGGACGGTCGGTGCGCCAACCTCCGCAACCGCCCCTGCCACGGCGCTTGTTATTGTGATTGTCGGGTCGTTGCCCTCTGCCGCCCCTTGCGCGCGGACACAGTCTGCTGTCGCGTCATGGATGCCGCGCGCGACTTTGGCAGCCATCGGGGCAGCCCGCTCCGCGGACAACAGCGCGGCGCGTATCAGCCCGGCCGCCTTACGGCCCGCCGGTGGTGGCGGGGAGGCGTTGCCCGCGCCGGGCGCGGGCGCGCTACCGCCGACAAGGCCCGCGGCCAGGTGCTCAGCAACGAGCGCGCCGGTGGTGCCAAAAAAGATCTCGCGCTCGTGCCGGCCGCCGCCGGACAGGTCCGACCCGGCATCTTTGACTGCCAGCCCGGCCACCACGCCCATGACATCGTCCATTATGAGGTTCTTGATCTCCCCTCGCAGCTCGGCCGCGGGGAGGCCGGCGCACAGGCCCCTGTCCGCCCTTTCCATGGCGGCCGGCAGGGCCTCTGCCAGCTGGCGGCAGCCCAGGTCGTTCCCTATTGCGTCCAAGGAGGGCACGGAAAAGGCGGGCGAACTGGCGCTTTTGGCCGTATCGAGCATCGCGTTGCGGACGATCCGGCGAAGGCGGGGCGGGCATGCGAATTCCGAGGCGGGTAGCGGCGATGCCGCGCCGCCGAAGAGGCACCGCAGGATGCGGGGCCCGCGCCGCGCCGGCCGGCTTTCTGCTAATGCGTTTCCGCCGGCAGGGCCTGCCTCGCGCGGTGCGCCCATCATCATCGCCTCTGCGCACCAGCGGAGTTCACGTTCCGGCTCGGGGCGGCGGCGTGCCGGGCGGGGCGGGGCGGGATAGAGAGGGAGGGGCGGGGGACGCCGCGCCCCCGTTCAAACCGCAGGGCGGGGCGGGAGAGGGCGGGGCGGGGGCCCGCCCCTGCCGGAGGAACGGCTCGCGACAGGGCGGGGCGGGGGCTCGCCCTCCGCATGCAGTGTTTCCTGCCAAGAACATGCCGCTCGGACTGCCTCATTCGTATATGTAGCCGCCGGAGAGCGACGCGGCGGCGATCGGCCGCGCGGCCGCGCCCTGGCCCCGCCCGTTCCGCCCGCGCCCGCGGCCGGCGCGGCGCTAGGACCGCTAGGCAAGGGCGCGCACGGGGCGGGAGGGCGCCTGGTTTCCGATGCGCAGGGCCCGCCCAAAGCCTATATTGACACGCCGCGGGGCCGGAGCATGGGCGGGGAGCCAGCATTTGCGGTCCTTGGAAGGGAGACCGACAGGATACCGGTCCTCCTGAGCCACAGGATCATAACGCTCTTCTCCGAGGGGCTGTACACCAGCCCCAACAAGGCGATCGAGGAGCTGGTCGCCAACTCGTTCGACGCGGGGGCCGAGGCGGTCCATGTCGTCACCAGCCTCGGCGGCGGCGGCGATACTATCGCGGTGTTCGACGACGGGGAGGGCATGGACGGAGACGGCCTGAAAAGCCACTGGCTCATCGGGCGCACCAACAAGCGCAAGCTCTCGTCGACGCCGCGCGACCGGCCGCAGATCGGCAAGTTCGGGATAGGCAAGCTCGCGACGTACGTGCTGGCCAACCGCCTCACCCACATCTGCAGGCAGGGAAAAAGGTACTATTCCGCGTCGATGAACTTTCGCGAGATCAACAACCTCGCGGGCAAGGAAGACGACGGCGAGAGGCGGATCGAGATACCCCTGCGCGGGCTGACCGCCCCGGAGGCCAGGAAGGCCATCGGCGCGTGGGCGGGATCCGCGCAGCTGCGAAAGGGCGGCATCGACCTTTTCGGCAGGGCCGGCCCGCAGTCGTGGACGGTCAGCATCATGTCCGACCTCAAGCCCATGGCCAAGGAGATACGCACCGGCAGGCTCGGCTGGATACTGCGCACCGCCCTGCCCCTGAGATCCGACTTCAAGGTGTGGCTCAACGGCGAGGAGATCAGGCCGAGCAAGGCCGATCGCAAACCCGTTGTCCGGCGGATCATCGGCAAGGATCTGACCGACCTTGGGCCAAGCCTTGTCGTAAAAAAGTCCACCAACAAGGCGCTCGCCGGATCGAGCGAGCACAGGTTCGGGCTGGAAGTGGAGGGGCTGGGGCGCATAACCGGCCACGCCGAGGCGTACGACGCCCCCCTGGAGGGAAAGTCCGACGAATGGGGGCGGAGCTCGGGGTTCTTTGTGTACGCACGCGGCCGCCTCGTCAACGCGGACGACGGCCACTTTGGGATACTGCCCAACGAGCTCAGGCACGGGACCTTTTCGCGCTTTCGAGCGGTGGTGAACATCGACAAGCTCGACGAGGATCTGCGCTCGAGCAGGGAGGCCGTCGGCGACGGCGAGACGGCCAGCGCGGCGCGGAACACCCTGCGCGGCATCTTCAACGCGGTCCGCAAGGCGATGGACGAGTACGACCGCGGCAACGCGCCCGACGAAAAGCTGGCGAGGCGGGTGTCGGCCGGGCCGGCCAGCCTGTCGCGCCGCCCGATCGCGGCCCTGGCCAGGGCGGTGGCGGCCGGCGGAGCGCAGTCGCGCCACCTGGTGTTCCCCAGCGGCGGGCGCGACGAGCGCGAAGAGGTACTCGCGCGCCTAGAGCACAGCGTGATGGAGCCGGAGTCGTTCATTACGGGGCGGGTGATGGACGACGGCGGGGATCCCGAGGACGTGATCGCAAAGTTCGACTGCGGGTCGAGGCGCCTGCGCATCAACGCCCAGCACCCGTTTGTCACGGTGTTCGACGACGAGTTCGGCAGCAAAAAGCACAGCCTTCCCCTAGAGCTGCTCGTCATGAGCGACGTCGTGGCGGAGGCGCGGCTGTACCAGGACGGGCTCGATCCGAGAAAGATCGACGACTTGGTCATGGCAAGGGACAGGCTGCTGAGGTCGCTGGCCCTTGCGTCGGGGCGGCAGAGCCCGCCGTCCGTGGCCGGCGCGCTGGAGCGAGCGCGGACGCCCAGGGACTTTGAAAGGTGCGTGTGCGACGCGTTCAGGAGCCTGGGATTCGACGTGAGGCAGGCGGGCGGCAGCGGCGAGCCCGACGGGGTGGCCACGGCGAGCCTAGCGGCCGACGACAAGGGGGCGGTGCGCAGGTACGCGGTGAGCATAGAGGCCAAGAGCAAGGCTGGAGGGGACGGGGCGGTGGCGGCAAAGGATGTCGGCGTCAGCGCGGTGGCCAGCCACTGCAGGGAGAGCGGGTGCGACCACGCGGTCGTCGTCGGGCCGGCGTTCCAAGGAGGCGGGGAGAGGTCCTCGCTCCGCAAGTTCGTCAGGGACGCCGGCGGCAGCGGCGGCGGGGAGGGTGGCCACCCCACGATCACCATGATTACCACAGCCGACCTGGCCCGGCTGGTCCGGCTCCGCCCCATAAAGCAGATCGGGCTGGCGGACATCCGCGGGCTGCTCCGGAAGTGCAGGATGCCGGCGGACAGCGCGGCCTGGATCGACAAAGTCGCCAAGAAGAGCGTAGAGCGCCCGCCGTACCGCAGGATCGTCAGGGCCATCGCCGAGTACCAGAGGGAGGTTCCAACGGAGCCCGTCAGCTACAAGGCGCTCTACATATGGCTCATGAAGGCGGAGCCGCCCATAAAGTACCAGAGGTCGAGGGAGGTCGCCGACCTGTGCAGGACGATGGCCCAGATGTCGGGGGGCGCCGTCTGGGCCCACGACGACAGGGTGGAGCTCGACCAGAGCGAGGAGAACGCAATCAAGGCCATAGAGGACGCCCTGCAGGAGTGCGAGCGCGAGTCGCTCGGCGGGGAAAAGGCGGGGAGGGGCGGGAAAGGAAGGGGAGATGGCGGGTAGTCGCAGGGGGGGCCGATCGGGGAGAAGCACGGGGCAGGCCCCGCGCCGGCCGATCCACCCGTTTCCCGCCCGAATGACGCCGGATCTGGTCCTGGACATCATGAAAAGGGGCGGCGGGAGGCGGCTGCGCGTCGTGGATCCTATGGCGGGGTCGGGAACCGTCCTCGCGGTGGCCCTCGACCGCGGGCACAGCGCGGCGGGCACGGACACCGACCCGCTCGCGGTGCTGATCGCGGGGGTGTGGACCGCGCCGGTCGACCGCGGGGCAGTCCTCCGGCGCGCCTCGGCCGCGCTCGAGGCGGCCAAGAGGGACTGCAGGCTGCGCAGGGCGGCCGACGCGTACCCGCACGGGTCGGACGACGAGACGCGGCGGTTTGCTAGGTACTGGTTCGACCCGACTGCGAGGAGGCAGCTCGCCTCGCTTGCGGCGTCCATCAGCCGCATGCGGAGCGGGCCGGTCCGGGACGCGCTGTGGTGCGCCTTTTCGCGCCTGATAATAGCCAAGCAGTCCGGCGCGTCGCTTGCGATGGACCTTGCCCACAGCAGGCCGCACAGGGTCTACGAACGGGCCCCCGCCCTGCCGTTCACCCGGTTCGAGTCGGCGGCCAGGCGCGTGGCCGAGGGCTGCGTCGAGGCGGGCGGCGGGGAAGGCGAGGCGGAGGAAGAGGCCGCGGTCGACGTGCGCCTGGGCGACGCCCGGAGCCTAGACATGCCCGACGGCTCGGCCGACATGGTCATTACGTCGCCGCCGTACCTCAACGCCATCGACTACATGCGGTGCAGCAAGTTTTCGCTGGTATGGATGGGCTACACGGTCGGGGAGCTGCGGCGGATCAGGGCGGGGGCGATCGGCACCGAGGTCGGCATGTACGGGGCGGGAGACGGCGCCGGCGGGGATGTGGCGGACATCGTCTCGGAAATAGGCGGGCGGGCCCTGCCCCGCAGGACCGAGGCCGTCCTGACAAGGTACGTGCACGACATGCGGCGGGCCGTGCGCGAGACCGCGAGGGTGCTGGCCGACGGGGGCACGGCGGCGTACGTAGTCGGCGAGAATACGGTGCGCGGCGCGTTCATCCGCAACTCTGGGATCATCAGGGCCCTCGCCGAGGGGGCGGGGCTAGAGGTCGTCTCTAGGCGCCAGCGCAGCCTGCCGCCGTGCAGCAGGTACCTCCCGCCCCCGTCCGCGCGGGCGGGAGACGCGCTTGACGGGCGCATCAGGCGGGAGGTCGTGCTCGAGATGAGAAAGGCGTAGGTGGAGGGAGGGGGCGCCGCGGGCCGCAGACTGCCCGGTACAAGGCGGATGGATGGCGCCCGGATGGGCCGGCAAAGTATGATCACGGAGGAGGAATCTCCACGCCCCCCGCATTGGCCTCCATGCCTCCCTCTTGGCTCTCCATTGCGGACGGGCCCGTCGGCCGCGGGCGGGACATCCACTCGGGCCATTTTGTCCTTACGTGCTCGAGCATCTCCTTCGTGTCGGGCACCCTGCACGTGTTACCTGCCCTCATGAAAAAGTCGTACTTTCCCTCTAGGGTCCTCTTGAGCATGACGGGCTCGTCCTCGGACGCGCCGACACGGCAGTGCAGTATGTCGAAGCCGTCGACCTCTACAATCTCGCGGTCAAAGCGGCCGTCGTGATTGGCCCCAAAGTAGCCCACTATCACGTTTGTCATCCAGGCCAGCATGCCGTCCCTCTCCTTGCGCGACAGCCGCCCGCCGCCGGGCGCGAGGCCCTCCAACTTGCCGCCGTCGCCGACGCCGACCAGCAGGTCGCCCCCGTCCGTGTTTACAAAGCTGCACAGCACCTTGGCGATCTTTTCGTTCATCTTGCCCGGTTCCTGGGGCCGGTCCGGGCGCGAGGCGGGCCACGACTTGAACTCGAGTGTCTTGGACTCGTCCTTAGACAGGAGCGACCTGACCAGTTCGGCGCGGTCACCGCCGGGAGCGCTTCCCTGCGCCGGGGCGGGGCGGGGCGCCGCCGCATGCCGCCGCGGGGCGCCAGGGCCGGCCTCGCCGGCCGCCGCGGCTGGCCCGAGCGCCTCCCCCGCATAGTGGCCAATCTTTTCGTCCGGCAGTTCGAGCTCGACCAAGCACGACGCCCTTCCGACGCGCGCATCGGCGCTGCCGGGATCGAGCTCGAGCGCCCGGTCAAAGTGCGCAAGGGCGTCCTTGTGCAGGTTCAAGTGCTGGAGAGAGAGGGCCCTGTTGAGATGCGCCTCCGCGTTGCCGGGATCGAGCTCGAGCGCCCGGTCAAAGTGCGCAAGGGCCTCGCCGTCCCTTCCCTGTTCAGACAGCAAGTTCCCCATGTTGTTGTACGCGCCGGTGTTGCCGGGGTCCAGCTTGACGACCCGCTTGTATTCCCTGAGCGCCCTGCCCGGCTTCCCCGCCTCCTGCAGTGACAGCGCGCGGTTGTAGCGCGGGACGGGCTGCTTCGGGTCTAGCCGGATCGCCCTGCCAAGGCACGCGAGCGCCTCGTCGTGGCGTCCCAGCTCCGCCAGTATGCTCCCCATGTTGGAGAGCGCGGGCAGGTTGGCGGGCTCGGCCGAGACCACCTTTTCGCAGTGGGACAGCGCCTCGGGAAGCCTCTCTAGGTCGCGCAGCAACAGGGACATGGTGGTGTGAAATGCAGTGTTGAAGGGGTCAAGGCCGACCGACTTTTCGCAGTGCGCCAGCGCCTCTTCCTGGCGTCCCAGCGCGCGCAGTGCGAGCGCCGTGGCATGGTGCGGCCTGGGATCGTCGGGGAACGCCCTGGCTGCCCTGCCGCACCATTCCAGGGCCTCTTTGTGGCGGTCCAGCCCGAACAGCGCGGTCAGAAGCGGGAGGTACGAGTCGGCGCGGCCCGGCGCCGCCTCGATCGCCTTGCGGCCGGCCGAAGCGGCCTCTTCGTGGCGGCCCATCTTTGACAGGCAGCTGGCGATCCTCGCGTGCGCCGCCGGATCCTTCGGCCCCGTCTTGGCCGCCGCCTCCACCTGCCGCTGGGCCTCGTCGTACCGCCCCAGCTGGAACAGGGTGAATGACGCGTTCCGGCGCGCCTGGTAGCTGCCTGGATCGAGCCTTGCCGCCCTCTGGTAGTAGGGCAGCGCTTCGGCATGCCGGCCAAGCCTGCTCAGGATAATGCCGTGCAGCATGTATCCCCGGGGATTGGAGGGATCCCGCAGTGCGGCGCGCCTTGAGTGAGGTAGGGCCTCGGCGTGCCGGCCAAGATTGCACAGGCAGTGGCCTGCGGCGATATGGGCGTCGGCGCTGCCGGGATCCGCCTTGATTGCCGCCCTGCAATGCCTCAGCGCGTCCTCGTGGAGACCCATTTTGGCCATGGACCGGGCCATCTTGAGGCGCAGGCCGGCATCCGGCGCGCAAAGCTTGGCGGCAAGCTTGTAGTTTGCGTACGCCTCGTCGTACTTGCCTTCCTCGAAGAGGCGATCGCCGCGGTCCACGTACTTTTGAAGCCTTGCAGCCGCGGCTGCGTCGAGGGCGGGCCGTTCTTCCGCGGCGGGCGGCCGCGGCCGCGGCCGCGGCGCGCCCAGCTCCGCCCTGATCCGCGCCAGCTCCGCCCGCGCCGCGGGCGGGAGAGACTCGCGCTTTTCCTTGACGGCGGCGCGGCCCCTCGGCGTGATCCCTATCGCAAGGTTCCGGCCCCCCCTGCCGCCGGACACGCGCACTTTGTTCGAGAATGCAAGCTGCTCGACGGCGTCGTTGATGTGGGCGGTGTTCGGTCCCCGCCGGCCCCCGCTGAACAGAACCGGCTCTACGCCTGACTCGCGCAGCGCCCTGGCCGCGGCGACGAGCGCCCGACGCACCCGGCTCTTCTTCCCCTCCATGGGGTGGGAGTCAGCGCTCAGCAGGAGCAGGACAGCATCCTCGACCGTCAGCCTGGGGGGTTCGGCCGCGCAGGGCCCACGCCCCAGGCAGGCATCGTCGGCCTCTTGGAGTGTGTACGGCCTGCCGGGGGCGCCGCGATCCTCCCCCGTCATGCCATGTTCAGCCCCTTGAACATGTAGTGGTCGCCCCTCCCGGACCTGCCGGCCTTGCGGGCGAACGTGCCGAACGTCCTAATGCCCCTGTGGCAAAAGCAGATCAGAATCTCCCTCTTTGCGACGGACACCGACACGAGCGAGCGGTAGCGGTGCGCCCTTCTTACGATGGCTGTGCGGTGCGCCGTCAGCAGGTTAGTCACGGTCACGCCCTCCCCGTGGTACAGGGCGATCAGGGGCGGCACCCTGTCCTCCACCTCCAGGCCGGACAGTATGTTTTCGATGTCCCTGTCCGCTAGCACGTACTCCCTCGCGCACCCGTTGCACCGGAGGTACGACTCGCCGAACCCCTTTGTTCTCAGGGACGCGCCTGTTCCCGCCGCCTTGACGCTGATTTTCGTGCCGGCCAGGGCGGGCCGCACCCTGGCGGGGCGGCCCCCGCAGAATGGGCACGGGTCGGGAGGGGCGGCCATGGCGCGGGTTGGCGCTCGTATTTGTATTAAGGGTGCCGGGGCGGGAGGTGAGCAGGCGGGCGCCGGAAAGCAGGCTATGGGAGCGGCGCAGGCGATGGTGGCGTGCAGCGGGCGGCAGGCTCGTGCTGCAGAAGGATGCCCGGGCGGGGCGGGGCGGGGCGGACGGACCCGGCCCGGCGAAAACGGCGGGGGCCAAGTGGGGGAATAAGGCGCTCGTCACCTGCCGTGCCGCCTCCGTTTAGGGCTGTGGCGCGCGTTGCCGGCGTTCCGGCCCCCCTCCCTAGGCGCAGGCGGCTCGGAGCCTCCACCGTCATGCGCGCCGGCAGGGGATTCCGCGCCTCCTTGATCTCCCCCCTTCCCGGCGCCGGCCGCCCGCGGGTCGAGCACCTGCACCGGCCTGAAGACAGAGGGGGAGTACGCCTTGGGGTTGTTTATACTCTTCCACAGGGCGAGGTGGATGCTGTATACTCCCGGCTTGGCCGGCATCCATCGGAATGTGTGCGAGGCGTAGCCGCCCGCCCTTGCGCTCAGCGGCTGGTACAGGGCCTCGGCCATTGCGCCGTCCAAGTCGGTCACCTGGAATAGGGCGATAAACGAAATTTCCTGCCCGGGGTTCCTGACCCGTACTAGGACCTGCGCATCGTCGCCCGCCACGAGCGCGCCGCCGCCCGTTTGGCTGTTCCAAATGTGCACCTTGTCCACTACAAGCCGCTCAAGGGCGGCCGGAATCTTGTTTTTTGTGGTGATCAGCGCCGATGTGGTGATCCCGACGGAGTCGTTGCTGCTGTACGGGTCTGGCAGCGTCTCGTCGACGTACTCGGCGTAGACGGCGTCCCCGTCCGCCGCCTCGAGGATCGATTCTTCCGGGCTCGACGGTCCGTCGCCAGTGGCAAACCTGCCCTCAAAGACGCCCGAGTCGCGGCCGGTCTCGCGGACGGTGACCGGAATTCCCTCCTTGTCCGAGTCGGACCACGCCTGCACCTGGAACTCGTCAGGTCCGTCGCGGCTGACGCTCATGTCGGCGTCCGCGACGCGCACCGCGGCCTCCTCGCCCGGCAGGTAGACGGCCTTCGACATCCGCACGTCCCCGATGTGCCAGCGGACCGGCGCCTCGGCGTGCACCTCCCTTGCGAACGCCGACTTGACGGACACCCTGACGGCGTCGTGAGGCTTGCATGCGAGCATGCCGTCGTGCGGCCCCGCGCCGCGGGTGCCCCCGTGCGCCGCGCCGTGCGCGGCACTTTTGCGGCCCCCCATGCTGGCAAGGCCCGTTAGCGACACGGTGCCGGCGAACATGCAGGTGTCGGGGCCGGTCTCTGCCAGCCGGTATCCGTCAAGCGAGTTCTCGCTCGTCGAAATTGTTACCCAGCAGTCTCGGCGGTCGTCTCCAATCGTTGCCGGGTGTTCGGCGCCGTCAAGGCCAAGATCAACCAGGATTACACGGATGCCCACAATGCCGGTACACGGGTACTCGCCGCGGTCAAGATCCACGACCGCGGCCGACTCGCTTGCGTAGACGGCGACCTTGCCGGTTCCAAACTCGTTCGTGTACTGGATCCGGATAAGGTTGCCCGGGGAGCAGGCGATGACGCCGTCCTCTGTGCCCGTGCCCTGCGTCCTGTCGACGTACACGCCGTCGTCTAGGATCGTTCCGCGTACAGAGCCGTCGTCGCGGACCCCCATGCACCTGACCAGCCCCTGGAATATTCCCGTCGACTTTTTCGTTTCCTTGAGCCGGTATCCGTCGATCATCCCGTGCGGGGACGTGATGACAAGCCTCGATTTTTTCGTGTCCCCGACGTGCTCTTCCGCCTCGCTGTCCGTGTTTGCGGCGGGGTCTATGACCGTCACGAGTATATCCTCGTCCATCATGTAGTCTGGCTTGTCGGTCTGCACGACGGGCGCGCTCTGGTCGACGGCGAACAGTTCTTCCGAGACTAGGCCGCCGCATGTCGCGCGGGCAATGTACTGCCTGTCCGGGGCCAGGCCCTTCGGCCTCAGGTTTATCGCAATGGGGCTCGCAGTGGACAGGCCTGCCTTGGAAATTTTTTCCGTTTTCTTGGCAAGGACTTTTAGGTCTTCGTCTAGTATGGCCACAGTGACTTTTCGGCTCGGGAACGCCTCGTCGGACACCACGGACGCGCGGATCACCGCGTTGGGATAGTAGGCCACGCGGTCGAGGGTAATCTCGAAGCGGTCGGACAGGCTCGGGAAGTCTGCCGGGCCCGGAATGGCCAGGGGCAGGTCAGCGCCAAGGCCGAGGCGCCGCTCCAGCCTGGGCAGGACGGGCCGCAGCGCCTCCGTTATGGCGCGGTACTGGTGGGTGTCGACGGTCCTCGCCTCGTCGTCGACGCGGATTGTTTCGTCCAGCTGTCCTACTGCCGTTGCAATGCCGTCGTATGCGCGGTCGTCAAGATAGTCCGCATGCTCCAGCTCGCGGCCGAGCCTGGCAGCGGACTCCTTGACGTTCTCGTGCAGGGCGGCAAGGTCGGCCTTGAGCTGCTTCCACTCGTGTTCGGGCGTCTTGTCCGACTGGCCGCCCATTTTGACAAGCGTGGCGCAGGCGCCTAGCATGGATCGGATTGTAGAGTGCAGGGTGCGGCTCGCCTCCAGTCTCCGGATTTGCTTTGCCTTGTCGTTTCGCTGTAGCATGGATCTGACCTCGCCCAGGTTGGCTTTCATGGCGCGATCGCTGCGCTGCGAGTACCAGAATACGACGAGTCCCAGGGCGGCAGCAAGGGCGACCTCTGCGAAGAAGATCGCACGGCCGTCGAACGAGGGCATGCGATCCACTAGGGCGGCGGCGGCCGTAGTGGATGCGGCGATCGCGACAAGTATTGCCACTAGCCAGCCGCTAGGCATGCTGCCTCACCGCCCGCCCCAGGCGCGGCGGCCCCCGAAGTGCAGGGCTTGCGCCCTCGTGGCAGACTGCGCCGCCTTGTGTCCGCAGCGCGGGCGGCCGGTGGGCGCGGCACTGCGCAGGTAGGCGCCGGGACGGCGCGGCGGGCATGCAAGCCGCCCGCGGGTTGCGCACGGCGGCGAGTCCGCCATCCTAGCTCCGCTCCCCCATCTTGGCGAGCAGGTCTAGCGCGGCGGGCCACCCCGCGGCCGCGTACTCGTCGAGCACGTCGAGGCAGCGGTTCCACTCGCCGTCGTAGAGCGAGTGGTGCCGGAGCAGCCCCGCGAGCACGTTTAGCGAGCCGTCCGCAATGGTGGGCTCGAACGTTGCAAGCGAGTCGTTTATTTTCGCGGTCTTTTCCAAGAGCGCCAGGGCCGCCTCCGGAATATACCTCCAGAACTTTTCCAAGAACGCGGTCAGCATCTCGGCGATGTCGAGGTCGGGGGGCTTGTCCCCGAGCATGGATGCCATGCGGTCCAGGTGCGGCGCGATCTCCCCGATGTACTCGCGGTCGTCGATGGCGGGGTCGTCGTCAAAGCCGTGGAGCGTGAAGAGTGCCGCCCGGCGACGCACTTCGGGCTCTGGATCGTCCAGGAGGGCGCGGAGCAGGCCGAGCGCCGCGCCCCTGTGGCCCCTGCTAGCCAGATACCCCTCTGCCAGCAAGAACGGTATTTCTGTGCGCAGCTCCTTGGAAAACGCCCCCTCGTCGGCGATCCGGCGAAGCAGCTCCGCCGAGCGGGGCTCTTTCACGACCATCGCGAGCCACAGGAGCAGGGGAGCGAGGCCGTTCGGCGGGCGGGGGGACGACTCCAGCATGTTGCCCACCATGGCGGATGCCGCGGCGGGCTCCCTCTGCGCTATGTGGTGGAGGACCGCCGGCAGGGGAGACCGGACGCGCGCATCGGGGTCGCGGCTGTAGTACATGGCTATGCCGCGCGCCGTGTCGTAGTGGGCCAGCAGCAAGCGCTCAAGCGACCGGGCCACGTCGATGCGGACGGTGGCGGCGGGATCCACGGACAGCTCGCGTATGGCATCGAGCACGGCCCCGCCCCCGTGGCGGGCCGCGATCCGGATCAGGCACTCGGCGGCCAAGCCGCGCACGCTGCGCGCGGCCGCCGGCGTGCCATCCGGTCCGGTCGATGCCGCCGCCGCGTTGTCCACCGGATCCGTGTCTAGTCGGGCCTCGATCAGGAACGCCGTGACCCGGTCGACGAGGCCCTTGTCGAGGTCGGCGGGCCGGCCGTCGAGCGCCTCCAAAAAGCACTCGAGCAAAAATATCTTTCCGTCCCGATCCAATTCGCAGGTCAAGTGGGCGTCCAGCATGGCGTCTGCGAGGGCGACGGGGTCGTCCTCTATGGCATTCTCCAAGGGCAACCGGAATTCGGGGCGCGGTGCGGGTGCGGTGCCCCCCGTCCCGATCACGGAGGGCCAGCTCGCGGGCGGCGCGCGTCCGGACGGCGTGGCGGCGCACGGCGACCAAGGGGGTACTGCGGGCGGCGTGGCATCGCCCTCCATTTCGGCGCCCCCGGGCCCGCCGCGCAGCGCGCCCGGCCCGGCCGCGGCACCGAGGATGCGCCCCTTTTGCTCCTCGTCGAGCAGGCCGTGCACCGCCCCGATCGCGCCGCGAACGGTCTGCCTCAGCGTGTAGACGCCGTGCACCCACGGATCGGATAGCAGGTCGACAAGCTTGTCCAAGAATGCGGGCCCCCGTTTCGCCATGGCGCTGATGAGCATGCCGCGGAACGAGGCTAGGCGGGTGCCTTCCAGGACGGAAACCAGCCGCGAAAACTCTTCGTTGCCGCACTCGCCCACGTACTTCCGGGTGTGGTCCAGGGCAGGGTCGCCGTCCCCGCAGAACGCCATGCGCCTCCACCACTGCAGGCGGTCGTCGACAAGGCCGGGCCCCGGCCTAGACAGGATGCCGCGGTTCGCATGCTCAGCCGCAAGTATGGCGGCCCGCGCCATGACGGGCGGGTTTGCGCCCATAAGCTGCGGAAACATCCTGCCGAGCTCCATCTTGTTCACGTGGTTGTCCCTGGCCTGCGAGCTAGCCGGTCCGGGGATCCCGCTGGCTGGCCCGCCCGCTTTTTCGGCCGGCTCTTCCCCGTACGCGTAGAGGTTGCAGAATATGTCGGGGACCGCATCCGGGTCGCGCTCAAGCAGGCGCGGCAGGTTGTGCGCCACGCCCGCCCGCACGCGCGGGTCTGCGCTGCGCGACATTTTCCTGAGCCACTCGGACTTGCCGCTAGCGTCGATGTTGGCCAGTGCGGCGACGGCCCTCCGGCGCACCCTCTGGTCCATGCTGTTTTCCGCAAGGGCCGTGGCTACGGCGAACAGGGGGCCGTGGCACCGCCTGTCCGCGGCGGCGACAGCCTCTAGGTAGCCTACAATAAACGCGCCGTTGGGGTTGCGGGGGTCCGACGCCCAGGCGGCGAGGGTGCCGCCCCACGCGAGAAGCCACGACGCGTTGCGGCGTTTTGCGAGCCCTATGAGAAAGTGCCGCTGCAGGATGGGCCCGTCCGTGAGCAGGCCCTCCAGCCTGGCGTACGTACCGCCTCCCTCGGGCACGACGGACGCCAGCGACTCAAGGGCCGCGATCTTCCAGTGGTACTTGATGCCGGCGAGCAGTATTCCCTCCACAGCCGAGGCGAATTCGCCCGGGTCCCTCCTGTGCGCCATCGCAAGCGTGAACGACAGCGTCGGACGCAGAAACACGTTGTACTCGTCGGCGCGCAGGTACTCTTCCACCGGCTGGTGCCTCTCTAGGAGCGCCCTGGACATGGCATAGTCCAGGTACGCGTGGTGAAAGTAGCGGACACTGCCGCCGTCCCTTGTGCGCACCAGTATGCCCGAGCTCTGCGCCAGCGCGGACGCCTCCTGGTCGCCCGGGTCGTACGGGACGAGGGTCTTTCGCGCCCTGGTCATTTCTTCGGCGATGTTGTAGAGCGTGTCCCTGACCCGCTCGTCCAGCGGCTCCATCTCCACGTAGTGGCGCCAGTGGGCGTCGTACAGGTCGATCTCGCTGCCGATCGACGCAAGGTCGGCGCCCGGCGACTTTTTCAGCACGAGTGAAAAGAGGTGCAGGTTGAGCGGGTTGGACAGCAGTTTTTTCAGCCTAGGCGGCACGGCGGGACTGCCTAGCTTTTGCAGTATGGCGCCCACTTCGCCGTCTGACAGCGCCCCCAGCTCGTACTTTTCCCCCCAGTCGGTGGTTCCGATGACATCGGAGTACTCGTAGTCGTAGCTGCGCACCGTAACGACGGTCCTTGCGCCGGCGCCCCACACCATCTCGAGCAGGCGCCTGAACGCCCGCATCGTCCTCTCGTTGCGCCCTGCGGCGTCGAGCGAGTCGAATACTATCGTCATGCCGGCAACCGCGCCGGGCTGGGATTTGGCTACAGAGCGGGCAAGGTCGACCAGGCTACGGCCCGGGACTATGGCCCTGTCCAGCTCCTCGGCCGACTCGGCGCCGAGAAAGTCGTCGCACCGGACGAGCAACGCGGCTCCGGACGGAGCAAGCCTCTCGTACAGCAGGCATGATATGACGCTCTTTCCCGAGCCCTTGCCGCCAACGATGGCCACCCGCCCCCTGCTCTCTAGCAGCCCTTTGACCGCAGCGACCTGCTCGCCCCTGCCTATGGTGGTTCCGCTGATCTCCCGCGGAATACTAGCAGCGGCGCCCTTGCTTGCCTGGGTCAACATATCCATGTCCGTTGCGCCGTCATCCGTTTGGACGGTGGGTTTTTCGGAATCCTCATGCGCGCTTTTCACGGAGCGCTCGATCTCGTCCATGAGGGGCTCTGCGTCATCGGTCCAGGTTCCCGCCAGCCTGTCGGCCAGCATGGGCAGCTTGCTTGCCACATAGTCGCGATCTGTCTTGTAGAGGACAGGGATGATTCTGCCCTTGAAGTTGCCTCGCATCATTCCGCCCAGCTCGATCATCGTCCACCGGCTGTCGGCGTACGCGGGGCTTGCGACGACTATGGCATGCGACGAGCTGTCCAGCCCGCGCCCGATCTCGTCAAACTGGATGTCGCCCAGGTACAGGCCATGCTTGTCCCTCCACACGCGCAGGCCCCTGCGGGTCAGCCCCGCCTCGAGCCGGGCCGCGACATCCATGCCGTCCTCGTGGGCGTACGATATGAACACGTCGTAGGGGGGCGCCGCCCCGCCGTTCCCCCCGGGCGCCGCGGGCGGGGCGCGGGAGGCATGGGCGGCCCCGCTACCGCTTCCGCCTCCGGCTCCCGCGCCGCCCCCCACGGCGCTCACGGCAGGCACCCCCTCAGCGTTTCGCCCCGGGCGTGCCGCCACAGCTTCCAGTGGAACGCCCCGTCGGCGCCATAGCACCTCGGCGACCCTTCGCCGTACTCCAAGCAGACGTGACCTGCCATTTCCCTGGCCGCCTGCGCGATCGCCCCGTCGGTCGCTTCGGTGGTAGAGGCGAAGGCGCGGCGCCACTGTATGTTGACGCTGTTAGTGCTGGGGTCGGCGGGGCTGAGCGACCAGTGCTTGTGGGCGTCCCACGATTGACTGAACACCTCGTTGCCGTAGTTGCCCAGGACCAGCCCGCCGGCGTTTCTTACGGACGCGAGGGCGGTGAACGGGGCGTCCAGCCCGAGTGCGGCGTAGGCGAGCCTTGTGTACGCGAGGAACGCCCAGAACTCGCCCACCATGTGGCACAGGCGGAGCTCTATGTTGTTGCGGCTGTTCCAGTCGATGAACATGCCGGACGCCCCCCACTCGCAAAGGCCGTGGGGGTGCAGCTCCCTGTACATGAGAATGTCCGCGCCGGGGGGCGCCCGGCCGCACTTTTCGATGGCTATCAGGGGGGTGTCGGACAGGCGGTCGATGCCCAGTAGGGGGATGTCTTGGCCGTCGACCTTTACGCGGGCCGGCAGTTCGTCCCGGCCGGGAAGCTCAAGCGGCACGCCAACGCCGGGGACGGGCGGGTCGTGCAGGCATGCGGTGAACAGGAAGACGGGCTTTTTGGGGCCGCTAAGCGCGCCGCCGTGGAGCAGGTCAAACCAGGGGTTTTTTGTAAAATCGGCCGAATCTTTGTGCCAGACGTTGCGCGAAGACAGCATCCCGACGGCGTCGGGGCCGAGATGGTTCCGGTCGGGCGCCCGCGGCGCGGGGCGGGTCGGTTTCGGGGGCCCCGCGGCGCGGGGGCGCGTCTTGCCCGGAGACAGGGCGGCGTCACCCTTGGAGGGGATACCGTGTTCCGGTGGCGCGCCATGTGGTGCGGGAGCGCTCGGGCCGTTTTGATCGACTCGGCCGCCGCGGTCTTCCTTGATCGCGTCTGCTATTTCGTCCATGAGCGGTTCGGGCCGGCCGTCCCAAGGCCGCATGACCTTTCCCGAGAGGGCGGGAAGCTTTTTCTGCGCTTCCTCGGCGGTCACCCCGTGCAGGACGGCGAATATCGGAAAGTTCTTCAAGAACATGGCCCCGAGTTCGGTCTGCCCCCAGGCACTGTCCAAGTATCCCCTGCTGACTATGACAACGCCGCAGCGCGCCCCGTTCAGGCCCTCTCTGATTTTGTCGGACAGCGTGTCGCTGATCTTCATCGCCGTGCTGTCCCACCATACGGTGACGCCCCTTTTCTCGAGGCCGTCGGCGAGCGGCCTCGCCACGCCGTCCTTGGCCTCGTGGTGGTACGACAGGAACGCGTCGGTGCCGCCCGCGACGGCGGCAGCCGGGCTGCCGGCGCCGCCGGGCGCGGTCCCGGCTGTGCCCGCTCCGCCCCCCTGTTCGACCTCGTCCGCGGTCGGAGGTGGCGGCCGGCCGGCCGGGGGCCCGCTTTCGGCGGCGGCCGGCCCGGCTGCCTGTTGCCGCGTCGCAGCCTGCGCACCGGGCCGGCCCGCGGGGGCAGATGTCGGCTCCACGGGGCGGGTCGGCGCCGGCCGGCCCGACGTCGGCGCCTTCTCGCGGGGCGTATCCTTTCCGAATATGCCGAGCAGCGTTTCAATTGCCTTGTCCGCAAGCTCGGCAGGCGGAGGCGGCAGGAACACCAGCCGCCCCGTGCTTTCAAGCGGATCGGCGGTTTGGTGGTAGTGGTCCACAGTTTCAGCGACCAGCGTCAGCCCCAGGTCGTGGCCGGAGTTGTCCCTGACCCCCTGCCCCCTTACCGGCGTCAGTTCGATGTTGGTTAAACTTCCGGGTATCTTCGAAACGACCCGGGGGGAGTAGCCCCTAATGTAAAAAGAAAACTTGCGGACATTGTCCATGTATTTCTTGAAGTCGTGCCCGTCATCTACGTTTATTGCCTCACCGTCCGGCACGTTTTTTGTCGCAAGCCGGGTTGGAAAGATATCATAGTTGGAGTAGGCGCCAGGGTTTCCCGCGGACAGGTCAGGGGTCGAAAGGCGGCTTTTGTTCGGAGTGAGGGGCGGATCGGCCCAAAATAATGGCTGCGTTATCACTATGACGGTTCCCCCGTTGAGAGTTTTGTCCCGTATTAGTTGCCGCGCCTGGTCAAGCTTTGCCTTGCCGATCCTTTCCAGAACCGGCGCGGTCAGCGTGGCGAGGTCGACGACCAGCGCGTCGGGGTCGCTCAGGTTGGGAAACGGATCGTCGTCCCAGCCGATCGACCTGTCTGCGCTTGGGTGGGCGCGCCCCAGTAGCCAAACCCGCGCATTTCGCTCTGCGGCGCGAGAGCCCCTGCGCCAGAGCATTTTACGGCGCCTCCCGCCTGTTGCCCGCCTCCCACTCCGCGGCGGCCTGCTCTGGCCCTCGCAGTGCTTTTTCGAGAAGTCCGGCGTCGACCCGCCTCGGCGCGCTCGGCCTGCCGCTACGGTCGATGTCGGTGTAGAGCATCGACATCCTCGTGAAAAACGTCGCCTCGGTCACTTCCGTGTCGAATATGCGGGGATCGAATATGCGGGGATCGAATTTGCCCCGCGCCAGCCGGCCGCAGTCGGCGGGGAGTGCGCCTAGCGCCGCCTCGAACTTTTTTCCGTGTGAGCGGAATATCTCCCGGTACGGCACCGACACGGCGCCGCCCTTTTCGGGGAGCAACTCTAGCAGGAGCAGCTTGCCGTACTCCTCCACCGCGTACGTGTACAAGCCTCCGGCCACCGTCAGTAGGCCGCCCGAGTCGGGCTCGCCCGCGGAGGCAGCCGCTCGGCGGAGGGCCTCGGAAGAGCCCAAGAGCCGCCTGATGCCCGACAGTATGGCATCCTGCAGGCGCCCGAGCTGCCCGCCGCTGATGCGCACGTGATCCGCAGCGGCGGGAGCGCCGCGCGCCGGAGGCTCAGGCACGGGCGCGCGCCTCCCGATTGCGCAACCGCCCGGGGCGGGCGGGCGCTGGGCCCGCCGCGGCTAGCGTGTCAGGGATGCCGGTGCGGCGGCCCCGCTCGTCGCGGCGGGGCGTCTGGAGGCGCAGGGCGGGCCCCACTGGCGCACCCGGCGGGCGGTTGGCCGAGAAAGTCGCGGAGAGGGGCGTCTGGCGGTGCACCCCCGGCGCGGCAGCACGGGTGCCGCGCACTGGCCCGATTGCGTTGCCGCTGTCGTCGTTCCGTTGCGCCTCTTCCGGATGGCTCCGGGCGCGCCTCGCCCCCGGTGTCGTGACAGGGCGCCCTGCAAATGCCGTCATGCGCAGGTCATCCCCCCCGCACGGCCCGTCGCCGCGCCCCTTTTCGGCGGCCCGCCCGGCGCAGGCGCCGGCCGGCACGCCAGGCCAGGCGCCCCCCTTTCCACGTCATGCACGGCGCGCACGTCTTCTGGCATGGCCGATCGCGCCACCAGCGCTATAAAACTATTAAGTTGATATCAAGTCTGGGCGCCTGTCGCAAGCCAAGAAAGAATGCCGGGCCGGCTCAAAAACGCGCCGAGCCTGTGGTGTACCAACGGCCGGGCGCAGGGGCGGCGCACCTTGATCTAGGGGCGGCCAACGCGACGAAGATGCGCCCTTGGCCGCCCGCGGGCGCCACGCCCACAATGCCGCCACGCGCGGCACTGCCGTATCTGGCGCCCGCAGCAGCCGGCTCCAGCAGCCGCGCCCAGCGGACAGGGCAGGACGGCGTGGGCCGTCAGAGCCCCGTGCAACGCCGCCGCGAGTAGCGCGACCGGCGCGGGGCCATAAAGCGGGACGGCGTGGGCCCGTCAGAGCCCCGTGCAACCCCCGATCGCATCCGTCGCCGCGCCTGCGCCGTGCCGCAGAGACCGATCGGCTCAGCGGGGCAGCCACAGGGAACAGCAGATGCGCGGCCCAGACGGGCGAGCTGGTGCCGGGTCGAACGATCTGCTGCAGATTACGAATAGGGCCGGGCGGTTCCTTGTAATCCGCGGCGGCCGTTCGCATAGCGGCATGTGCATCGGCTGAGAGCGGATGTGACAGGAGTGATAAAGGACGGCTACCCCATGTCTGCCTCGCCCCTGACACTACGCACCGCAGATTGCAAGAACCCCGGCGGCGATCCGGCGACGCGCCCCGCGCCGCCGGATCCCGCGCGGCAAATGCCCCCACAACAGCCGATGCGGGCAGGGGCAGCCCGGCCTTTGCATGCGCGGGACAGTGCTCTGCGGGGCGTGTGGCGGGCAAATCGTCGCGCGGCAGCTTGCGCTTCGCGCGCCAAAGCGCGCGGAGTGCAAGAGATCGAGCCCCCACTCGCGCCGTGTGTTGACCTGAGCGTAGCTGCGTTTCAACAACAAAGTTTTTAAGCGGCGAGAATTGTGCGGCGGCAGAATGTGGACAGGTGGGGGCGCAAAAAGGCCCGAAGGCCGACGCCAGCCAGAGGGTTTTGCGGGGCGCTACCGCCAGGCAGGCAGGCCGCCGTGCCGCGCGCGCCCGGCGTCGGGGCGGGGCCAAAGGCGGCAAAGGGGCGCCCCGCCGCAGCGGGGCCGGGGTATTCCGCACCCCGCGCGCGGTTGCCGCGGCGTGGGCGACCCGAGCCCGCGCGCCGAGTGCGGCCATACCGACGCAGCTGAGCCCCGTGTGCGGTTGCCGCGGTGTGGGCGACCCGACCCCGAGCCCCGTTCCAGTCGATCTCGGCATCCGCGCGGCGCTCAGAGGTCGCCGCGGCGTGGGCGACCCGACCCCGAGCCCCGCACGCCGGGCGGGCGGCGACAGACCGGCGCGCCGGACCGCGGAGAGGGCGGGTGTAAAAAAGTTAACCGCTGGCGAATGTTTGTTGACAAGCGCGTTCAAGGCGGCGCTCGGCACGATCACCGCATGCGAGGGAGGACAAGGGCGGGAACGGGCTGGGCGGCGTCCCCGGCCGGACGAGGCGGCGCCGCGGCATGCGGGCGGCGGGGGACGTCTGATCATGCGGGCGGGCGGGCGGGCGGGCGGCGCCACATCCATGCCCCCGCGCCGGGCCTCGCCGTCCCGCCCGCGCCGCGGTAGGGGGTGTGTGCGCTGGCAACCGGCTCGGCCATAGAGTGGACGGAGGCGACATGGAACCCGACGACCGGGTGCTCGAAGGTGTCCAGCGGGTGCAAGAACTGCTACGCCGAGCGCCTCTCGAAGCGACTCCAGGCGATGGGGCTGGAAAAATACCGGAACAACTTTGAGTACACCGAGCACGAGGGCGAGATCGAGCTTCCGTTACGCTGGCGCAAGCGGCGGCGGATATTCGTCAACAGCATGTCCGACCTGTTCCACGAAAAATCCGACCTCGCGTTCGTCGGGAGGTGCTTTCATACCATGCTGCGAGCCGACTGGCACACCTACCAGGTGCTCACCAAGCGCCCCGCCCGGATGGCCGAGTTCTCGGCGATGTTCGAGGGGCACTACGGTTTTCCCGTGCCGCGGCACATATGGATGGGAACCAGCGTGGAGGACAACGCGACGGCGCACCGCATTGGCGAGCTGCTCAGGGTCCGCTGCGGGACGCGGTTCGTGAGCTTTGAGCCGCTACTTGAGGGGATCCGCAGGACGCCGCTGGGGGGGATCGACTGGGCCATCATCGGAGGCGAAAGCGGGCCGCGCTACCGCCCCATGGACCCGGAATGGGTCGACGGCCTGGTGGCCCAGTGCAAGCGTGACGGCGTGCCGGTCTTCTTCAAGCAGTGGGGCGGCCGCACCCCAAAGGCGGGCGGGCGACGCGTGGGGGGGAGGACGATCGGGCGGTACCCATCGGTGCGGAGCCCGAGCAACCGCGACGCGCAGAGGATACAGGCGGCCCTTGCGCTGCCGCCCCTGCCCGGGGACAAGGGGCGGCTGCCGCGGTCACGCGCCGGAGGAAAATGAAATGAATGAAACGTCTGGATACCCGCGCTTGCCCTTCCGGCCCGTCACGTCCACAATTTTGCCGGCCTTTTCTAGTTCCCGCAGTATCGATTTCTTGAACGGGTAGGGCGTATGGCCGACGACGTGCTCCTTGACTACCTCCAGCGGCTTCCTCTTGCCGGCAAACTTTTCAAAGACCGACTCTGCGGCCTTGGGTAGCCAGACCGGCTCGTCTCGGCCGTCGATCAGCACTTTTTGCATCGGATCGGTCCTGTCCGAGTACGCGTATTCGCCCGCCCGCGAGACGCTCCACATCGACTTTTTCATGACTTCCATTCCCTTTATGTGCTTTGTAGCGTAAACCATATGGTATATGGCCATGCCGCCGGCGTTTTTCATCTGAAACGTCCTTACGTACTTTGCCCCGGCCTTTTCAAGCTGCCTCTTATACAGGTCGACGTGTGCGATATCGGCGGAGGGGCTGGCGCCGAGTAGTTTTTCCCAGTCTGGCGTCCCGTAAATTTCATCGATCAAATCTTTTTGCATGCTACCGAACCTTTTGATAAAGCCGTCCATGAACGTGACCATCACCTCGCAGTGCGGGTATTCCAGTATGCGCCTGACCGTGCGCATAGGCATGTTCGAAAAGCCGAACGGATCTATAAACGCAAATGTGGGGGCCAGGTTCTGATTACGCGACTCTATTTCGTCAAGCGTACTCTCGACCGACCGTGCAAATTCCCCGTGCACAACATGGTACTGGAACCGGTCACCACCCTCGTTCTTCATATCGGGGAATTGTTCCTGTAACACCTTTACCAGATTTTCGTACCTCTTCTTGTGCTGCTCTATAAACCAGAAAACGATCTCGCCAAACTTGTCGCGCTGTGAATGCTCCCTAGCCGCCTTCAAGGCCACGACGGGTGAGCCCTCCTCCCCGCTGGCATATGTGCCCGGCCCGGCAAAGCCGTCTATGTAGATAATTTTGCTTCTCGTTTGCGCAAGTATTGGAAACCATGCGTTTAGGTAGCCCTTGAGAATCGCAAGCTTTGCTCTTGTATGATCGGAAGAGTCCCAGATCACATCTCGGATAGTCATGCCGCCCCCGCGTTTTGGCCCTGTATATAAGGCCTGACGTTCGGGGCCTCCAAATCACACGAGTTCGGGTTCGTTGCTTGGTTGACGCCCAAGCGGGGGGCGATGCGGCGGCTCCTCGAGGGGCGATGCGCGGGATGCGGCGGCGGCGGCGGCGGCGGCGGCTTGACCAGGCTGTTGGCTTTCCCTGCCGCCATGCGGGCGCCCCGCCGGGGGCGGTTTTAACTCTGTGGCCGGCCGGGCGCGGCGCGGGGGCGGGGGCGGGGGTGGAGGGGGGAGGTGCGCGCGCGCGCACCACAACGCATCACGGCCGGGATCGTCGCGTGGGTAACAGCTCACGGCCGTATGAGGCCTGGACGGTGTTTTGACGGCAAGATTGCCCGTCGTTCTGCGGCTTCGGTACTGCCGGACGCAACAATTTGGAGGATTTTGGCCTTGGACCAGGATCGCGCACGGCAGGGCACTATGGGCGCGCCGCAGGCGCGACTCTGCCCAAGCGCAGGGCGAGGAGGCGGCGGCCAGGCGCAACCGTGCACACGTGTGCTTCTAGGACGATCCGCGCACGGGGCGCCCACACGGGCGCACGGCTCGGCCCGGCGGCGGCGGGGGGGGCGATCGGGCAGGGCCGTTTGCCTTGACGGCGAGCGGGGGCCTCCCGCTCAAGATCCTGGAAGGATCCAAACCCTTAAGGATCACGGGATCGGCGCGCGGCGCAAATGGTGGCGGCGGCGGCAGGAGGAACGCAGGCAGTACGCGATGCGGGCAAGGGGGCGATGCGGCAGTGAGGCTGACAAAGGCGGGGGCCGCCGCCGTAAGGATGCGCGACGAAAAGATACGGGCCCTCACGGCCAGGGCAAAAAAGGCCGAGACGGGCCTCCAAGCGGCGCTCAAAAGGGAAAAGGCAAAGGACGAGAAGATCAGGGCAAAGGACGAGAAGATCAAAAAGCTGAACGGCGACAAGCGCAAGCTGGCCGCGTCCAGCAGGAGCGCCAACTTGAGGGCCAAGAAGGCCGAGCAAAGGGAGGCCCGGGCGAAGTCCGCGCTGGCAAGGCAAAAGGAGCCGGCGGCCAAAATGAAAAAGGAGAACGCCGATCTCAGGCGGAGGCTGAGTGCCTACGAGGGGCCGTCCGTGCCGCCCTCCAAGACGCGGCAGAAGCGCAACCGGGACAAGAAGGGGGAGGAGGAAGGGGAGGGTGGCGGCGGCGGCGGCGGCGGCGGCGGCGGCGGCGGCAGGCCGCGCCGCCGCCCCGGCGGCCAGCCGAGGCGCAAGGCGACCAGGCGAGAGTTTGTGCCGGACAGGCACGTGGTGCTCGAAAAGCCCGGCGGCTGCGATACCCCGGGCTGCGAGGGCCATATACGGGTCAAAGGGTACTCTAAGCGGAGGGTGTACGACCGGCCGCCGCCGCGGCGGCCGCAGACCTACGAGTCGCAGTGCCCCGAGTGGGAGTGCGCCGGGTGCGGGTGCGGTGGAACCGTGACCGAGGGGACGGCCGTCCCGTTGCACATGTTCGAGGCGGAAAGTGGCGATGCGGAGCCAGACCGGCCCGATCCGGCCGGCGGCGCGGACGGGGCCGCGGCGGGGGCGGAGCCGGCCGGCACGGGGCCGAACGGCGCTGGCCAGGGGCCGCGGCAGGAGGAGGGGAAAGAGGAGCCGCAGCCGCGGCCGCGGCCGCAGCCGCAGGATGCGGTCGTCGAGGCCGTTCGGGCGGCCATCGGGGGCGCGGACAGCGGCGCCGGCGCGCCGGTCAACGACATTCCCGACGACCCGGACAAGCCGTTCTGGCTGTGCCTGCCCCTAAAGGGCGTGTTTGGGCTCAACCTAAAGTCGTCCGTCATCAAGAACTGGCTATACCGCGTCACGATCCGCAAGAACCGCGAGGCGCACATGGACGAGGAGGTCGAGATCTCCGAGGGGCACACCAGCAACGTCGTCAGGGACGCGGGGCTGGCCCTGCGGCCGGGGCTGATGGCCCTGATCGCGCTGCTCGCCAGCGCAAAGGTCATCCACTCGGACAGGACGACGTACTCGAAGGACGGCGAGAACTGGGGCCTGTGGATCTTCTTCGACCCCCTCCGAAAGATCGCCGTATACTGGCTCAGCCCCGACGGGGACAACGCCGTCCTGCAAAAAATACTCGGCGCCTGGGACGGGATCATCGTGTGCGACGGCGCCCCCGTGTTCCGAAAGTACAGGATACAGCGGTGCTGGGCCCACATCCTCAACGAGGCCAAGTACCTCGCGCGCAACTTCCCCGACAACGAGCGCGTCCTGTACGTCTCGGCCAGGCTCCACAAGATATTCCACGACGCCAAGGCGTTCAGGGGGACCGCCGCCGAGCGCGCCAGGAAGCGACACGAGTTCGCCAGGCGCGTCAGGGATCTCGTCGACGACTACGCCGGCGATCCCGCCCTGGCCGAGTTCATGACAAAGCTCGACAACGCCGCGCTCGACCTGTTCCTGTTCATCATACTGCCGTGGGTGCCCCCGACGAACAACCCCGCCGAAAAGCTCCTCAGGGAGCCGGTCGTCCTGCGCAAGATCAGGGGCGCGCTGCGCTCGCTGGCCGGCGTAAGGGCGTTCTGCGCGCTGCTGTCGTGCAAGACGACCTGGGAGATGCACGGCCTGCGGCCACTCGCCGAGATCAGGAGGGTGCTCTGACCCGCCCGCGGCGCGCCCGGCCGGGGCGCCCCCGCCCCGCCCCAGCTAGGCCCTAAACCGTGTGAGCACTTACTCGCGTGGCGGCGGCGCGCGCCCTGAATCGGACGTTGATCCCGACGGGTTACCGCGGGGCGGCAGCGCCGGCGGCGGCAGGGCGGCGCCTGGCGCCCCAGGCGAATCATTCCAGGGACCCGGCTGTGCACCGATGCGGCGCACGCGGCAGTAGCAGGCTGCATATGTCCCCCTGCGCGTGGCCCAAGCATGGCCTCGGACAAGAAAATCGAGGGCGTCTGGAGCAAGGGCGAAGATCTAGGCGGCGATCTCGACCGGCACAGAGTAATTCGTGCGGCAAGACAATGGCCCAGGCAGAGCACGGCAACGCAGACTCCCCACAAGGGCGGGGAATAGGCCGCGTCGACCCAAAGGGCGGCGGCGGCATTTCGAGCCTCCAGCCGCCCTACCACGAGACAAACCTGTGCAAGGGCGACGGACCGCTCGACTGCGGTTGCGGGTGGCCGCCGTTTTTTTTTTTTGTTTTTTGTTTTTTCATGCCTGCCGCGCGGCGGCCGGGGTGCACGGGCCGCGCCGTATTTGGGCCCGGCTCGACGCGGCGCCCGTGGCGTGTGCACAGGCTGGTTCCTCTTCCCTCGCGGGCCGCGCGGCGGCACGGCAAATGCCCGCGGCGCCCGCGCGGGCCGGTCCGGCCGCGCGGGCCCATGGGGCGGCGGATCGTCTGGCCGCCGGCCCCGCCGGAACTCTTGCCGCATCGCGGCGGGTCGCTCTTGGCCGCCGGCGGCGGGCGGGCATCCGCCTGCCGGAAAGCCGCCCAGGTTTGATCGCTGGACTGCATGCACGGCGATCAATGCGGCCGCCAGTCCTGCGCGCATTGCGCCCCCCGGCGCCGCGTGCGGCAGCAGCGCAGTGCAAGCTCAGGCCGACGCCGGCCTCTGGCGCGGCCCGCGCGAGCAGGAAGCGGCCCGGGCGCGGAATACTGCAGCGGCGTCAGGCCTATATGCCACAGGGCGACTGGCCGGCCGTGCTAGTATACTGCTTGGCGTCCACCGCCGTTGTGATCGCGATTTTCGCGTGGATCGGGCACGGGGTGATAGTCGAGGTGCACGACAACTACACGTGCGAGGCGGTGGACGGGTACAACCCGTCGGGTGCAACGACCGCCGAGAGGTATCCGCCCGGCACGTGGGCCGGCCTGTGCGAAAAGGCCGAGTCAGGCGCGGTCACGCTGTACAGCGTCCTCCTGGGGCTCGGCGCGGTCGCACTCTGGGGGGTGTGCGCCGCGATAGCGCGGGAGGTAAGCACCCACGTGCTCTAGGCCTCGCACGGCGGGATCTGGCGCAGGCGGGGCCGTGCTCGGCCCGGGCGGCGGGATCGGCTAGCGCTGCGGCCCGCATGCCAAGGAGGAATCCAGGCCACGGCGGCGACAGGCACCTCCGCCCACTCGAGCAGTATCCGGCAGGCTGCTGCCGATTCGCAGCTGCGGCGATCTTCGGAAAGCCCCGCGCAGCTGCGGCGCCCCGCCGCGGCTCCCCCTCCGAACGGCCCGCCCGCCAGGCCGCGCCGCCGGGCGCCCTGGGCGCATTGCCGGCGGTCACGCCCTGGCGACCGCCCACTCGAGCACCTTTTTGAACACGCCGTCCCTGAAGCGCAGCGTGTCGGGGTGCGTGTAGTCCTCGTCGTCGGGGTGGACGAACCCGTGGTCGGCGCCCTCTACGGTCACAAACTCCGAGTCGCGCGCCTCGCCGGCGCACCTGCGCGCAATGCCGTGCGGCACCACGCTGTCCTTGTCGCCGTGGATGACGAGCAGCGGGATGGCCAGATCCCTCACCCGGTCCTGGGGCCGCATGTAGAGGAGCTCGTTGAACATGGCCGGCCCGATCCTGAATTCGCCGTGATCCAGCCAGCCGCGCCCCGACAGGCGGGCAATCCCGGCATCCGTCAGCCCCTCGCCGCCCCAGTAGGGCTTGTCGAAAATCATCCTCCTGCCGTAGTCGAGCAGCGGGTTGAGCAGCACGAGGCCCCTGGGCAAAGCGCCCCGCCCGGCCACGGCGGCGGCTGCTGCGGCCCAGCATGCCGACAGGCCGCCGCCAAAGCTTGCGGCCACGACGAACGCCGGAGTCCCCGGAGGCAGCCTGGACGCGAGGAGGCCGTACGCGCTGCCAATGTCGTTGATCACCCCCGACAGGGTGGCCTCCTCGTACGAGCCCCCGCTTTTGCCGTGCGCCCGCAGGTCGAACCGAAGCGACGTCGCGCCGGCCGGATCCAGCCTGGCGGCGAACGTGCTGTAGAACCCGTCCTCTTCCCTGTCGACCGTAATGCCGTGCACGAACAAAACCCCCATGCGGGGATGCGGTGCGGTGCGCATCGTCCCGCGCAGCGCGGTGCCGTCCATGCTGCGAAACCCGACCTCTTCCTCGCATGCCGTCTGCAGCGGCATGCCAGCCGGCCGCCGGCGGGGCCCTAATAACGCCTTGCGGCCCCGAGTTCCTGCAATCCGTATCGGGCCGTCCTCCTGGCGGCATGCGCACGGCCGGGGGCGGACGCGGCGGGGGCGCCAGGGGGCGGAGCCCGCCCGCCCCGCCCCCGGCGCTGCCCGCCGTAGATTGCGAGGAGCCTCCCGCGGGTTTTTCCTGCATGGAATGGGCGCTCTGCTGGCGCAAAATTCGCGCCCTGACTGCTTATATGCGCCCGCGGCGGCCGCCGCGCGATCACCAGTGGTGCAGCCCGTGGTACAGCCGCTAGGCGGCCCCGATTGCGAGACGATCATGTACCTGCCGCCCGACGAGCGCGCCCCGCGCTACGAGGATGGAATACTCGCCCTGCTGGCGGCCAACGACGGCCGCGGGCTCTTGACGGCCGAGATCGAGCGGGCCACGGGCTTTCCAAAGCTTGCCGTGCTAAAGTCGCTCGACACGCTCTACCACCAGAGGCGGGTGCACAGGGTCAGCCACGGGCGGTTCCGCCTGTACTATTCACAGCGCGACGAGCCGGCGCCCTACCGCGACATTGACGGCGGGGGCAGGGGCGGGCGGATGTACAACGCGCGGCGGGTCTCAAACGAAGAGGGCGACTTTGTCCGCATCGAGGAGAGGGAGATCGACGGGAACGGGTTTGCGCGCGACGTCGGCGGCGTCCTCGTCCCGCTCTCAAAAGTGGGCGAGGTCGTCAACGCCGTAAAGGCCGCGCTGTCGCAGGCGGGGGCGGCGGCGGGGGGCCGCTGACGACGGCCGCAAAAACGGCCTCCGGCAAGATCAAGGCGCCGAAAGGCAATGCTTGCCTTGGGCGGCAGGCTGCCTGGGAAGAGGCGAAAGCTCCCCGCGGCCGTGTTCGGCACGGGGGCGGTGGGGGAGACGGGGCGGTGGGGCGGTTCCTTCGAGGGGCGGCCGGCGGGCCGCATATTCGGGTTTGGCGACCACCCGTCCGGGCCGCCGACTGGCCCCTTCGCGCTAATGGTCCCGCCAGCCTTGCCCTCCTGCGCGACGCCGAGGCCGGGCTGTCCCGGCGCGACAGCAGAGGGGGGCGTGCGCGGGCTCCACCGCCGGCGCACACGGAGGTACCACGCGAATCCCTTGGGGATCGACGCGTTCGGCGGGCCGGTCGGCGCGATGCGCGAGAGGGGCGGCGCGGCGCGGCGCGGCCACCGTGCCGGGCACAAGCCACGCCGTGCTATCAGGCGGGGGCACGACATGCGGGCGGGCGACTTTGCCGTCCGGGAAGAGCTCGGGTAGCGCGCCCTGCAGGGAAGGGATCCGCTCGCCCGCGCCCGGCATTGCGGGCGTCGATCCCGGGCGCGTCGGGGCGACGGCAGGCTCGGTGCTCGGGGAGTTTGTAGAGGCCCCGCTGATCGAGTCGCGGATCTGCGAGGTGACGCGGCTGGGCGGGGGGCGTGGCGCCAAACGAGGGCGCGCGGCCACCTCCCATTTCCTGTCTAGAACGGACATGTGCGCGTCGGCCGGCGGGTGCGCGTGCACTTGGACAACGCCGCGGCCGCCGCTCGCGTAGTTGTCGAACGCGATGCGGCGGGGCTCTGCGCCGGGGCGCGGATGCGAGAGGCGACGGCCGCGTGCGGCCCCCGCTCGGCCACGCGGTCGCGGCATGTGCGCCGGCGGCCATCGGCGGCCGGGGGGGCCGTCCAGAGCGCGAACACTGGCGTCCCGCCCGGGCAACGCCCCGGCCGCCGCTCGGCGATCCCCGGGGACGGTCCGCGGCAGGGCGGCTATGGCGCCGCCACCCTCTCCCTGTTGAGGTCGCGGGCCAGCTGGACGAGCGTGCCGGGAAGCCTGTACCTGGGGAGCGCGGCCCTAGAGGCCCAGGCGTCGCCCAGGTGCGACTGGTGGTCGTGGTACTCGCGCCATCCAGGAAAGCACAGCCAGCCCAGGTCCTCGCCGTAGGGGTTCGGCGGCCGCTGGAATCCGCCGCCCGACGGCACTAGGCGCGCTGGAAGCGGCGACCCGTCCTCGCCCACCCACCACCCGCGAGGGGGCAGGTAGTCGTAGTTGTCGGCCTGCACGCGCAGGCGGATCTCGGCGCCCGCCGCCCTCCAGTGCAGGCCGACGACGAGCGAGGGGTGTTCGCGCTCGATCACGCGGATGCCCATGCCGGCGTAGGCGTCCGACTCGGCCAGCGGGGCCGTTCCCTCGTCGAACCGCAGGCGCGAGAGGGAGGGGTCGACGATCGTTACCGCCCGCTCCACGCGCCGCCGCCTCCGTCATTTTTCGCGAGGGCGGGGACCGGCCCGCCGGGGATGCCGTCGTCCTCTGGGACGGAGGCGGGGCCCGGAACGGGGCCGTCCCTGGCGGGCAGGCGGCAGTCGCCCGCCCCGGCCCTCTGGTTCCGGGTGAAAAGCCCGCCAATGATCTGCCTTACGGCCGCCCTGCCGCCGGGCGGCTCCGCCCGGGGAGTGCCGTCGACGGGCATGGCGGCCTCGGCGGGGTTTGCGGGCTCGCCCATGCAGTGGATGCTGCGCCGGCTCCACATAAACCCTGGCCGTCGCGCGCTGCGGCCCAAACGCCTACGGAAAGAACGGGGGCGCACGTGGCGGAGGCCGTGGACCGGGTTTTGTGGCGGCGCCCCCGCACAGCCACCTGCAGGCGGCTCGGCTGCGGGGCGTTCCGCGGCCATGGACATCGCATTTTTCATCCGCCGTGCGGGGAGGGGTTCGTAGAATCCTCCTGCCCGCCCCCTTCAAGCAGGCCGGTGTCAACCAGTCCTGCCGCTCTGTCCGGTTCTATCACTTCCACGGACAACACTTCGCGTATGTATCGCCTAAAGAACAAAAAGTCGCGGTCCGACGTGACCAGTAGTATGCGGCGGGGATCCGCCGCCTCCCTGCCCGCGCCCAGGTGCGCCGCGGTCGCGAGGATCAGCACGTCCCTGCCCGTGGGCGGCCCGCCGCAGTAGGGCGTCCGGGGGCCGAACTTGGCGTCACGCCACTCCTCCTTGGTGTCTTTGGACGAGTACAGCCATGCCGTCATCATCGCCTCCCTTGCCTTTTGCATACAGGCGTCTGCCGCGTCGTGGTCCTCCGGCAGCCCGTGGACATGGGGCCTCCAGCTGTCGAGCACCGCGTTGGCCGCATTGTTGTCATCCTGGCAGAGCTTGGCTGTCAGCACCCCGTACGCCTCGTCAAAGCACGCCCGGGGCACGCAACAATGCCCTGCATCCCGGATCTTCTTGAAGAGTGATATGACGTTCGGGGGTAGCCTCGATTCGTCGCACATTTCGCAGTCTATTATCACGTTGGCGTCCAGAACGTATGTTGCCGGGCTTGTCGATGTTGCATCCGGACGCAGAGGCGCGGGGGACTCTTCGTGGAACCTGTCTTGCTCAACCCTCCCGTAAAACCCGGGCGTGTACCGCGGGTTCTCCTTGAGGGACTCTGCATAGTACGTGCAAGCCGTCTTATAGTAGCCCAGAATATCGCAGATTCTGCCGCAAAAAATCAGGTCCGCGCGGCCCTTTGGCGTTGCGCGCGACAGCCCCTCTCCCATGACCTCTTTGGCGTCCGTTGACTCCTGCCCCCCTACGTGCAGCTTGCACACGCCCTTCCAGTAGGCGGAAGCCGGGGTGTTGTAGGAGCTCGGCAAGGCCTCGTAGTGCGCCAGTGCCCGCCTGTAGTAGTCCGCCTTGTTGCCTGAATGGTCGAGATGCGCCGCCTTTCTAAGGGCCCTGCCTGCGCCCATGCGGGCCTCCGTGTTTCCGGGATCGAGCTCTATTGCACGGTCGAACTCCTCTTCCGCCTCCAGGTACTGGGAGAGCCTGCTGGCGGCAGACGGCCCGTGCCTAGCACGCTTGCACAGGGCGGCGCCGGCGGCCACCAGCTTCGCGGCGGCCTTCTTGCGTGAAGCCTGCTCGGACTTGGCCTTGCACAGGGTGACTCCGGCCCGGGCAACGGCCGAACGCGGATCCGCCCTTAGTGCCGCGCGGTACTCTTTCAGGGCGGCGCTAAACCGTCCCTGCCTCGCCTTGAGGTTTCCGCTGCCTGTGTGGCCGCCCGCGTTGCCGGAGTCTATGGAAAGCGCCATTGCGTAGCAGCGGGACGCGCCGTCGTAGTGTTCCCGACCGTACATGACATCGCCCCACTTGGAGCAGTGGTCGGCGAGCTCGGCGCAGCGGGCGTCGCCGCCGGGCCCCGCCGCGGCGGCCGCCATGCAGGCCAGCTCGGCCCCGCCGACATGATTCGACATTTCCGCCAGGGCCAGTGCGAGCCCGGCGTACGCGCGCGCCCGCTGGTCGGGGTTTCCCGGCCTGCGCGCGCCCGAATAATCGTGCAGTGCGTCGCGGATCCTGCCCGTCCTGCGCATCAGGCCGGCCCGACCGAGCCGCGCCTCCGCGTTTTCGCCGTCGATGGACACGGCGGCCTCAAAGCACTCTGACGCTTCCCCGTGCCGGCCCTCCCTGTCCATGGCCGAGCCCCACGCGGCGCAGCGGGCGCTGCACTCCGTCCTGCGCGAGGGATCCGCGCCGGCCGCCTCCAGCAGGCACCAGGCCGCCTCTGCGTACCGGCCGAGCCCCTCGCACGCGCCGGCCATGCCAAGCCCCGCCCTTGCCGCCCCCGCGCCGCCTCGCCCAGCATGCCCCCTTGCCTCGCTGTACGCCCCGAGCGCCTCGCGGTGCCTGCCCAGCTTGGCGAGCGCATCGGCCAGTCCAAACCACGCCTCCGCGCCGCCGCCGTCGACGGAGATGGCCGTCCTAAAGCACTCCGCCGCCTCTGCGTACCTGCCCCTTTCGTGCTCGGCCGAGCCCCACGCGGCGCAGCGGGCGCTGCACTCCGTCCTGCGCGAGGGATCCGCGCCGGCCGCCTCCAGCAGGCACCAGGCCGCCTCTGCGTACCGGCCGAGCCCCTCGCACGCGCCGGCCAGGCCAAGCCCCGCCCTTGCCGCCCCTGCGCCGCCTCGCCCAGCATGCCCCCTTGCCTCGCTGTACGCCCCGAGCGCCTCGCGGTGCCTGCCCAGCTTGGCGAGCGCATCGGCCAGTCCAAACCACGCCTCCGCGCCGCCGCCGTCGACGGAGATGGCCGTCCTAAAGCACTCCGCCGCCTCTGCGTGCCGGCCCCTTTCGTGCTCTGCCGAGCCCCACGCGGCGCAGCGCCCGGCGAAGTCTTTGCGCCGCCCCGGATCCGCCGCGATGGCGCGCTCGAGGCATTCGCGGGCGCCCTCAAAATTGCCGCGCGCGGCAAGCCTGCCGGCGCATGCGCAGCACCGCTCGACGCAGACGGCCCGGGAGCGGCCCCCGTCCCCCGCGTTGCGCCCCGCACCCTCGTCCATCTCATAGGCCTCGACAAACTTTGCCGCCGCCTCCCTGTGCCTGCCGACCGCCTCGCATATTGCGGCGGCTTCGCGCAGGCCCTGCGCCCCGTCCTGACCGCCGCCCCGCGCGGCCGTCCCGTACTGCGCAAGGGCCTCCCCGTACGCTTTCTTCGCCTTTTTTGAGAGCTTGCCCCCGCCTGCCGCCAGCCCGTCGGCCCGCCGCCTGTGCATGCGGGCGCACTCGAGCGCGTGGGAGGCGTCCAGTCCGGCGGCCGCCCTAAACGCGGACAGGGCCTCGTCGGGCCTCCCCATGCGGTCCAGCGCCCGGGCGCACTCGAGGCACCCCGCGCCCGCCTCGGCGTTTCCGGCGCCGCCCGCCGCGCCCGCCGCCGCCCTTGCCGCGTTCTGGTACCACCTGACGGCATCCGCATAGTGCGAGACGGCCTCTTCCGCGCGTCCCGCCCCGATGCCGCCGCCCGCCGCCGCAACTTCCCTCTGCTCCCGCTCCAGCACCAGCCCGTCGGCCCGCCTCCTGTGCATGCGGGCGCACTCAAGGGCATGCAAAGTATCTGTCTCGGCGGCAGCCCTAAACGCGGACAGGGCCTCGTCGGGCCTCCCCATGCGGTCCAGCGCCCGGGCGCACTCGAGGCACCCCGCGCCCGCCTCGGCGTTTCCGGCGCCGCCCGCCGCGCCCGCCGCCGCCCTTGCCGCGTTCTGGTACCACCTGACGGCATCCGCATAGTGCGAGACGGCCTCTTCCGCGCTTGCCGTCCCTCCCTGCTCCCGCTCCAGCGCCAGCCCGTCGGCCCGCCTCCTGTGCATGCGGGCGCACTCGAGCGCGTGCAGTGAACCCGCCTCGGCAACCGCCTCCAGGACAGGCAGGGCCTCGCCGAGCCTCCCCATGCGGTCCAGCGCCCGGGCGCACTCGGGCGCATGCGATGGATCCAGCTCGGCGGCCGCCCTGAGCGCGGGAACGGCCGCAGCGGGATCGCCGGCCGCCTGCAGGGCCGCGGCGCATCGGGCGCACCCGGCTGCACACTCCTTGCGCAGGCGGGCCCCGTTGCGTGCGGCATTCGCGTATTGCAGCGCCGCCCGGGCCCACTGCCGGCCGCCTTCGAGTGCACGGCCCGCGCCAAATGCGGCGTCTGCATTCAGGGGATCAATTTCTAGCGCCCTGCCGTAGAGTGCGGCCGCCTCGTCGTGCTTGCCCCGTCCCAGCCCAATGTCCCCCATCTGGACGTGCGTCGCTGCGCGCGACGGGTCGGCCGCGGCCGCGGCCCGGTACGGCCCCTCCATCTCGATGGACGGCAACGAGGAGGAGGCGGCAACAAGGCCGTCCCAGCACCTAATGCACCTAGAGGCCCACTTTTTCCGCCTAGTGTCCTTCCCCTTCTTTTGGGGGGCGGGCAGTGCACCGTCTGTGTATCCGACTGCCCTGCCGTACCACACGACGGCGCCGGCGTGCTTACCGGCGGCCTCAAGGCGGGCCGCGATCCTGCCGCACTCGTCCGCACATGCAGTCCACACGCAATGTATCCCGACGGCCTTTTTGAAGCACTTCTCGGCGGCTTCCAGCCGGCCAGCCTCCCCGTGGCGCCTGCCGCACTTTATGTACTCGCCTGCACACTCGGCCTTGGCCCTCTTGTCCTCCACCCCGCCGGCCAAGTCCTCCTCAAGCCGCGTAGCCGCGGGGCACAGATCCGCGGGGCCGCGTCCACCCGTGCCCTTCTCCGCCGCAGACATGGCGGCCCATCTAGCAAGAAGAATGTTATAGCCTTTGCCTAGAGCCTTTGCCTAGAGCCTTTGCCTAGAGCCTTTGCCTAGAGCCTTTGCCTAGAGCCTTTGCCCCAACCTTTGCGCAAGCAAAGCCCGGGAGTGGGCGCCGTCCGTCCTCCGGCGCCTGGCGTGCAGGGGTTCCACGAGGCCAAGAGGGCCGCGGCGCCGCCCCATTCCGGCCGCTGCGCACCTCAGGGGCACGAACGGATTGATCTAGGCCCATAGATTGAGAACGGTTTTAGGGTCATTTTTGGGAGGCCGTGGCTTCGATCGCTATCACCGTCATCGTCATCGAGTCCACCCGCCTCCGCCTCCCGCCCAGTCTTCCCTTCCCAGAGCCTGAGGAACTCGTCGGGCGGCGCCCATCCAATCAAGGCGCGGACCCTGTCTGCGTTGTAGTCCTTGTGCGCCACGGGAAACCACGCCGCAGCATCTTAGAAGTTCTCAAGCCGTGCGCCGGATATAGTAGCGCTCGAAGGTGTTGCGGTGCGACTCGGAATGCCGTTCTGCTACGGCGTGCTGACCCATGCATGCTCTGCCTTGATGCCGAGAATGAATGTCGCCTTCCTGAACTCGCCGCTCGTGCACTGCAAGCCGTCGTCGCACCGCGCCCGAATCCCCTGATCCGGCTGGGCGACAGCGCCTCGGCCTCGGTCAGCACCGCGCGCCCCGGCCTGCGCAGGGCACGGCGGCGCCGACGCGGGCTTTAATGTGCACATCAGACTTATAGCCGCACGCCCCTGCCGGGGCCCCATGGCGATCACGCTCTTCCATGCGGCCGGAGGGGGCAAGCCCCTGCGACAGCTGGCAGGGGGTGCGGGGCGGTGCTCTCCCGCCTGTACCGCCGAACGGCGCGGCGGGATGCCGGTGCCAGGCGGCGCATCGCGCCGCCGCGCAGGTGACTACAATGGCCGACGCGCTAGCCCTCGTTGCGGCGGGCCTGGCTGCATCGACGGCCGTCCACATGCTCGTGCTCCCGCTCCTCCCGCCGCGCGTCTGTGAGGAAGCGTCCCGGTGGAGGATGCGCCTCCGCCTGCGCCTTTGGCCCGCCCGCGTGGACATGGAGATGGTTTCCAAGGCGGCCGCGGCCGAGGGCGGGCCGGCCGAGCCCGCGGGCGATGTCCGGGAGCGAGTGGCAGCCAGCATGCGCGAGGCCGGCTTCGGCGTCACAAGCGGCGGCCCGTCGCTCAATGCGCGCGTCCCGGTGGGAAGGCGGGCGCTGAGCCTGTCGGTGAGGTGGTTCTGCTCAAAATTCGTGCCCATGGGCCTGCCCTTAATTGATCGATCGCGCGCCGCCGACGTGCGCTACTCCAGCCGCGCCTGAAACCCCGACTGGAGCGGCGGGGTCTCAGCGGCCGGCTTTATTTCCCCAAGCTTGACTGCGTTGTTGTAGTCCGCCGCATTCGCGATGAGTGCGAACCACTTGTCGGGATGCTCAAAGCCGACCCCCGCCGCCTCCATGGGGCGCACCCGTCTATTCCCGTGTGCGACCTTGCGACGTTGAAGTGTATCTGGTACAGCCCGATGTACGTCGTGTCGAGGCGCTTCAGCCCCCTGCACGACTCTACAAAGTCCCTCAGCGTGTCGTTGTCGCGCTCCTTGAGGTTCGTGTTGGTGTCGCCGTCCAGGTGGATGTGCCTTATGTGCATCGACGGCTTGCCCTCGGCGTTGTTCCGGAACACGCGCTCGTGGGCACTGGCAAAGTTCTTGGCCCCGTCGCTCTTTACCAGGGACGGGACGGTCCCCCTCACGGCCATGTCCATCCGAAACATGGGCGCGACGTCGTGCGACCCCTTGTTCCGCCCTATCTGGTGCGCCGTCAGCAGCCGCGACCCCTCGTCCGACGTCGTAAAGATCACGCACTTTATCCCGTTGATGTAGACGATTATCTCGTCGGTGTACATGGTCTCGGACATGAAGAGGTCGAGCCACACGGGGTACGGGGCGGCCATGCGCGGGCAGTACACGAACCAGTAGTGCAGCGTCGATCGGCGCGGCCGACGGTTGTTTTTGGCTATGGAATCGAGTATGTCGCGGACCTTTTGCAACAGGGCCTGTCCCCGAGCGCCATCCTGATGTCCTCGGGCGTGTACGTCCTGCCCTTGAACCCGTCCTCGGGCGTAAAGCGCCTCTTGCAGGGCTCTGCCAGGCGGCGGCAGGCCTGCACGTTGCGGTATTTGTTGTGCCTGACGAACGACGGCCTGAAGTTCGTCGACCTGCAAAAGCAGCACCGGATACCGGGCATGCCGATGATGCGCCGTCTTCTTCGGCTCACCCGCCAGCGCGCCCTCGGCGCCCGCATCGGGGGCGTCGCGGGGCTGTACAGCTTTTTCATCGCGGCGATGTGCTTGCACGCCCTGCACGTGTGCGCAAACCCCTTGCAGCCGCAGAGCCACTGGCCCACGATGAACGCGATCCTGTGCCATTCGCCGTCCTTCGAGACGGACATCGCCTCGTACTCGTACTCGTTGATCTTTCGGACATGGATTGTTCCGCGCTTTCCCGTGAAACTAGGGACCTGCTCCGCCACGACGACCGGCAAAATTTTGGTGGTAATATTACTGTTTAAGCCGCTCCATCTGCTTAGAACGACGATCCGCGCAGCCGCGCGCCTCGAGCCGCATTCGATCTTTTGAAGGCGAATGCGGCGTGAGCCGGGGGCGCCGTTGGAATAACGCGCGATGCCGATCTAGCACCGGCCCAAAAACGCCAGCCTCTTGCGCAGCCACGTGCCGCGCGGCGCTGGCCAATTAAGAAACCGCGGCGAGCACGAATTTTGAGCAGAACCGGTGAGGTTCGCGTCCGACGGCGACGGGGCCTTTGAGCGGGCCGAGATCGCCGTCGGCGCCGAGTGCGGGTACAGGGACTTTGAAGTCTGCATTGTGGAGGTGAGGGAGGCGCAGGTAAAGGCCAAGGAGGCCCTGTCGAGGGCGGGGCTGGCCCACGAAAAGGCGTTCCGCATCGCCTGCAAGGTCGGGTCGCTTTCCCGGGCAAGGGCAATGCTAGGCTCGATCGGCGCGGACACGGTGAGATATACGACGCCCGGCGGGCACGAGTTCGACCTCTACGGCGACAGGATAGAGTGCCACGACACGGAGGTGCACGGGGACATGATGTCGTTCCTCAGGAAGGCGCTCGCGGCCCACTCGTGACGGCGCGGTCAGGGCGCGGCGCGCCTGCCGGCCCTCCTGCGCCTCCTCTGGTCGGACAGCGACCGCATCACGTCGGCCCTGCCCACCGAGGGCCGGTCCCCGACAATGCTCCGGCGCAGCGCGCCGACGCACACCTGCATGATGTCGGCAGCCGAGTAGCTTCTCGTCGACCTGGCAAGCGCCGCGGCGTCGATGTCGTCGTCGCGCCTCATGACCCCCAGGTATTTTTCAAAGAGGGCCTTGCGGCGCGCGTGGTCGGGCAGGTCAAAGTAGAGTATTTCGTCGAACCTGCGCCACACGGCATCGTCGAGCGCGTGGTGGTGGTTGGTGGCGGCCATTATCAGGGTGCCGCCGTCGTACTCGTCGAGCATTTGCATAAAGTTGTTGACGACGCGCTTGAGCTCGCCGTGCTCGTGCGGGTCGTCGCGCCTCTTGCCGATGCTGTCGAACTCGTCGAACAGCACGACCATGCTCTGCCCCTCGATGTAGTCGAAGACGCGCCTCATGTTCGACGCCGTCTCGCCTAGGTACGACGAGATGAGCGAGTCGAACGCGACGTACGCGAACGGGCGACCGAGAGCGCTGGCTACCACCTGCGCCGTGAGCGTCTTGCCGGTGCCGGGAGGGCCGCAGAGCAGGACCCTGCTGGTCGGGCGCAGCCCGTAGGAGCGTATCTTGCCGGCGACCAGGTTTTCGGATATGATCGACTCGATGGCGCCCGTCAGCTCGGCGCCGACGACGAGGTCGCCGGGGGCATGGTAGTGGCGCTTTACGCGCAGCAGGGGGAGCCCGCGCTCGGAGTCGAGGGGGACGGGGACGGGGGAGTTTTCCGCTCCGCCGCCGGCGGCCTTCCCGCTCCGCTCCCGCCGCTGCTCGGCGGCGGAGGGGAGCCTGCGCAGCTCGGCGGCCTTTTCCGACATGCCGGCGTGGCGCCTTGGGCGCAAAAAAAGCATACCGGGCGGGCGGGCGGGGAGCGAGCCGCGCCGTGGCGGCGGGCGGCGGGCGGCGGCGATGCCCCGCCAGCAGGGGGGCGCTGGCGCGCAGCAAGGCCGGCCCTCCCACACGGCCCGGGCTGCCCGATGCCCCGGGCGCCCGCGGCGGGCAGCGGACATGTCGGGCAGCTCGGCCCAGGCACGGATGCGCCCGGCCGTGCGCAACACCGCGCCCCCTCGCTCGAAAGCGCGGCCGGCCTTACGCTGGCCTTTACGGGCGGCGCGCAGCCGGCCGCCGGCTATACGGCGCCGCCGCCAACCCTTAATACGCGCCCGCGCCGCCCATTCCCGTTGGACAGGGCGGCGGCAGGAGGCGGGGTGCAACCCGGGCGCGCCGGAAGGAGGAGTGCGGCCCTGCCGTGAACCGGCAGCCCGTAGACCTGGGATTCGTGCTCAGGCAGTTCCCGCGCTTCGACTTCGGCATGGGCACCTTTGGGCACCGCCTGCGCGTCCAAAAGTTCGTGTACCTGCTGCAGTCGTTCGACGTGTACCTCGGGTACGACTACTCTTGGTACCTGCGCGGCCCGTACTGCTCGACGCTGGCCGCGTCGGGGTTTGCACTGGCCGGGTTCTACGGCGACATACCGGCCGGCGCGCGCATGTCCTTTTCCAGCTCTGCGGTGCACGGCCGCTTTGAAAGGTTCGGGGAGTTTATCGGCGGCCACGAGGGCGACACGGACTTTCTAGAGATGGCCGCAACGTTCCACTTTCTCGAAAAAGGCGGCGGGCTGCCGAGCGACAGGGCGTTTGAAAAGGTCAGCAACAGGCGCCCCGGCTTTACCGAGGCGCGGTGCCGCGAGGTGCGGTCGTACCTCGAGGAATGGGGAGTTGTCGGCAAGCCCGGCGCCGGGCAGCCGGCGCCCGCGCCCGGCGCGGAGCGCGGCTACGGGGAAGAGCCTTGCAGTGGGTGGTTTGCCCAGGCCCCCGAGGTGCCGGACGCCATGGACCTCCGGCCCTTTGACAAGGGCTTCTACCACATGCTGCTCGACTCGGAGGTGGGCGGCGAAAAGATCGTCCTGGTGGGGCGGGACGTGTTCCGGCCGGACGAGAGGCGCCCGCCCATCGACGAGATCACCGTCGAGGACAAGCGCCTGCTGGTGGACCTCATAGGGCGGGGGTGAGGGCCGTGCGCGGCGCCATGGAGGCCGCGGGCGTCGGCGGGGCGGCGGGGCGGCGGACAATGGCCGAAAGGTCGCTCCCTTGGACAGGCGGGCCAGTGCATGTCCGCCCCGGACGCCCCGTTCCGCGGCCGGGGCGCGGCCCGGCAGGGCGCCTTTCACTCCCCGGGCCAGGCCCGGCGGGAGTCCATGGCCCGTGCAGCTGGGGGCGGGAACGGAAGGCGGCGCTGCCGCCGGCAGCCTCAACGCCCACAATCGTGCGGGTGCCAAGCTGCGCGCGGGCTCGGCGGCCGCGCGGCGGGCGCATCACCGGCGCACGGACTTGATTAGAACGTCCATCTCGCGGACAGCTTTTTCCACGCGGCGTGCGCCCTCGCAATGCTGTCTCTTCGGCGCGTCGGCCTGATCGAGCGGACCTTGTCCAGCAGGTCGCCCTTCGACATGCGCGCGCCGTTCGCCATAGTCGATGGTTGCCGCAATCTCTAGGTCGGTGCTCGGCCAGACCAAGAGCAGCCGCGCGAGGCGCCGCGTCTTGTCGGTCCTGTCCCGGTCGCAGCCCTCTTCGACGAACATGCCCGGCACCTCCCTGCCGGCGCCGGTAAGGCTGAACCTGCTGATATTCCCCTGTCCTGCCTGATCAGCCCCGCCGGCTCGGCATCGGCGACGGTCTCCGCGAGCGCCAGCGAGGATGGGCCGTAAAAGTCCAGCCTGCAGTCGAGGCGCGGCCACCCCAGATACTGGCAAAAGTAGGCGGCTTTTGCAGGCGAACCCAGCCCCTGACGACGCTTCCTTTGGCGCCGTCTATGATCAGGCACAGCAGGCCGACGTTGTTGACCATGGCCGACCGGGAACCTATGTGCTCTACGCCGCCGCCTGCCACGGAGTCGGTCGAAAGGAGGGGGGCAGTAACGCTATCCCTTGGGGGCGCGTATTTGGGCCGACTTGGGCGCCAATCGGCGCTCGGGGGCGGCGCAGTGGCGCGGATTGCCCGACGGGCGGCCGCGGGCCTGCGCCGGCGCCGGCGCGCAGGCGGAGGGGCCGATCACGCACGGGCGGCAGGGCATGCCGGCCATGGACGCGGCGCGCTCTTCAAGGCCCGCCAGGACGCGGGCTGGCGCGACTGCCCCCCCTTGCGCGCAAATTCTTCAAGCCGGCCCGTTTTCCGGCCGAGGCCGGCTCGGATTGCGAGGAAGGGCATGCCGCCGGGCGCCTTCCCTCCTGCAGTACTGCCGCACGTACTCCCGGCGCTCGGGGATCACAAGGCGCGACCTTTTGGGCTCGAGCACCGTCTCGCATTCCGTGCTCGTGACCCGGAGAAGGCCGATCCCGTGCGCCTCAAAGGGGCTGGCGTCTACGCGGGAGGCGGTCTCGTGCCAGAGCGCCACGTGCGAAAAGTCCGCCGCATACAGGTTTGCGTACGCCTGCCGCAGCGCCCCCTTCCAGTCGCGCACCTTGAGCTCGACCGCATGCATCCAGCGGCTCCCGACGGCGACCATGTCTATCCTCTTCGTGCTGAGGGACCACTCGGCTATCTGCACCTCGCACGCGACGGCGCAGCCGGCAAATTGCCTGGCTCCCATGACGGGCCCGTACATGTCCTTTTCAATGACGGCCACGGCGGCTACCCCCTGATCGCCCGCGCTTCGCGGCGGAAGGGCGGTTCATCGCGGCGGCGGCTGCGGCTGCGGCGGCGGCTGCGGCTGCGGCGCAGCAGGCAGGCGCCGAGTGCCCCCCAAGCCCGGCGGGCAAGGGGACCGCCCGCGGCGCCGCGGCCGGCGGCAGCAGAAAGCCGCCGCATGCCGCGTCAAGCGAACGGATGCCACCAAAATGCACGGCGCCACCGAAGCGGGCATTGGCGCCCCGGCCGCAGGGACCGGGGCCGGCAGAGCCGCGCCGCGGCCGGCGGCGGCCCCGGCGTGGCTGCGCAGTGCCCCGATGCGCGGTCCGAGCTTTTCGGCGGCCTCCGGCGCCGCAAGAAAATTCACGGGGCGGGGCGAGCCGCGGCCGGCCGCGCGATCCCGTGCACGGGGCGGCCGCCGCAGGCGCGCAGAGTCGGGCCGGGGCGGCTTCATTCACGGCGGCGGGGCCCGCGGGCGCGGGCTTGTAAAGGATCCGCCGGGGGCGGTTCCAGGCAGGGCAGGTGCTCGGGGCGCGGCGGCCAGGCGCGGGCGGCCGCGCCGCCCTGCGGGCGCCCGGGCCGGCCGCCGGGGCGGGGCGCCGCCGCGCGCGCCCCTCGAAGGATCCTGACGCCCGGCCCGCCCCCGTCAGTCTATCGTGACGGGCTTTACGATGCTCAGGGACGTGGCCGCCTTTACCGCGGCCCCCGTCTTTTCGCGGAGGACGGATGCGCCCGACGTCCACAGGTTGAACCGCGCCCCCTCCGGGACGGTCGGATCGTGGTACCTGTCGATCAGCCACGACTCTACCTCGAGAATGCGGCGCACCGTCCCGGCGTACCCGTCGTCCCGATCTACCCACGGCAGGAGGTTTTCAACGCTCAGCCGCAGGGCCTCGAGCCGCCGCGTGTGCCTTGCAAAGTACGCGCATGCAACCTTCGCCTCCCGCTCGCCCCGCTCCGCCCCCTCCGCGCGGGCGTACAGGCTCTCCAGTATGCGCACCAGGTCCGCCACATGGTTGCCGATTGCGCGCTTGGCAAGCCGCTCCCTCCTCTTCTCTTGGCCGGTATGCAGGACCCAGAACGTCGCGGCCACCCCGATGCTTGCCGCCATCGACGCCATCGCCAGGTGCGGCGCAATCTCGGCGGGTATCACGGAACCGCCCCCGGCAGGCGGCGGGGCGGCGATGCCCCATGGCAGCCCCTACGGCAGGCGGCCGAGCATGCCATGCCGCGCATCCTCCAGATCCATATAGCACGGCGCGGGCGGATCGGGGCCCGCGTTCAGCGATGCGGGGCCGTCGCCCCTGTCAGCATGGACGCCAAGCGCCTGAGCGGATCGCACGGCGGAAATGCGCGGGGTGCTTTGTTAAAGGTAGCGGCCGCCGAAGGCGCCTCCCGGCGGCTCGAGTCTCGTGCGGTGAGGCGATCATGGGCCGGGCCGCTCTCCGGGCGCCTCATTTGTAGCTGTCCGGCGGGCCCTCCGCCGCGCATCCGCCGCGGCCCGCGCAGGCGCAGCGCAAAAAACGTGGGGCAGGCGGCCCGGCGGCCCGGCGTCCCCGCGCTAGTTCAGGACGAGTGGCGGAAGCGCAGTCCCGGGCGCGCCGCGTCCCGGCCCGCGCTCGGAGATCGCAGCGCGCATGCGGCCGAACTCGGCCGAGCTGCTAATGGCCTCGTGCACTCGCGCAAGGTGCCGCAGGAGGAGCGGCCGGTTCCCGTCCGGCCAGTCGCTTCTGCCTCTGAGCAGCGAGGTTACGAGCCTCCTGTCGGGGCCGTTGTGCTCGCTGAGCAGGAACTCGTCGACGATCCGCATCCCCCTGGTGGCGAGCGCATCGGCCAGCGGGTCGATCCTCCATGTCTCGGGCGAAAAGAACCTAGCCCCTCCCGATGTGCGCGCCGGCGCCGGCGCCGTTGGCCGGCGGGGGCGGGAGCGGGCGCGGCGGAAGGGGCGCGGCGGACGAGACCACAGCGCCGGCGCGGCCATGTCGAACCCCTGCTGAAAGCACGCCGCATGGAGCCCGCTGACGCTGCATCCGCCTGCCGCCACTTCGCGGGGCACCTGGCACGCGAGGAACGCCATCCTCGGGATGCCGAGGCGCCGCGCGACCGCGGCGCGGCCCGCCGGCGGCGGCGTCCCGGCGGCCCCCCTGTAGATCAGGGGAACGAGGACGGGGCCGCCCCTGCCCGCGAGGTAGTCGAGCATCTTTTCCATCGTGGCGCTGTCCATGCCCATGTCCAGCACGAACAGCGCCGCGCCCTCCCCGTTCCGCCCGCATCGCTCCCTGACGAACCGCAGGTAGTCGCCCGCCGGCAGGCCGAGATACGGGTACGTTACGAGCCCGCCGCCGGCCTCGTCCCGCAAGAGATCGGCCTGCGCGTCGGCAAAGCGCACCCGGGCCTGCGCGGACATGCCGGCCAGCGCCGCCGCCGACGGCTGGAGCACCGACACGTTCAGCAGCGCCCTCTCGGTAATGTCGCGGTGCAGTCGGATCCGCCGGCGCCACCCCGGGGCGGCCGCGCCGGCGCCGCCGGCGGCCAAAACGGCCGCCTCCCCGGCGCGCACGGCCCCAAAGTACACTGCCAGTTCGGTGGGCAGCGCCCTCGACAGGGGGACTGCGGAACGGGCGGCCTGCTCGCCGTACGATATCATCCGGGCCGGCGTCAAGAGGCCGCCCCCGGCGGTAGTAATCCTCATGATCCTGGCGGCGCCCCCGGCGTGGCGGCCGCTGGCGCCTCCGCCTCCGCCCCCTCCGGAGGTGGCAGCCACCTGCTCAATGTCCTCGATCGCCATCTCCGTCTGGCCATGCTCCTTGGCGGCCGCCCTTAAAGCTGGCGCCTTCCCCCCGGTAACTGGTACGGAATGCCTCTGGGATGGCGTGCACTGCGGCAGGGATCGCCGACGAGGACGCGGGACGGCGAGCCGTACGCGCCGGGCTCGAATTTCTTACAGCCTAAAGCACATGGCAGGCCTTGGCGTCAGCGTCGGGGACGGGCAAGATGCAGGCGGCGGGGCTCTTGGCTCGCCCCTGCACCCGCCGCCGCCGCCGCAATGTCCTTGCGGTGCCCGTGCACGTCTCCCCCGGAATGGCCTGCCAAGCCCCGCCATCCTCCAATGCCGCCGCACGCCCGCAGGGCGGCCCGCTCCCGCCCCCCTGCCCGCGCCAAGGGAGCGCTGCTGGCTGCACGGACTTTCACAGCAGCGCGGTTGTCCCCGGCGCCCGCTCCCGCCCGGGCGTGGGCCGCGCGAGGAACCGCGGCCGGCCTTGAGCGGCCAAGAGAACGGCCGTGCGGGCGGGCGCTTGATGAAAGCCCGATACGCGCGGTGCCCGCCCCGCAGCATTGGTGGAAGCGCCGCCCTGCCCGGGGCGGGCGCCCCGCCCGCGCCGGCGGCTGCTTGGACCCTGCTCAGGGGTGCGCGCACGGCGGCCCCCGGTCCGCCGACCCGGCCCCGGCCCCGAGCGTCATACCCCCCGCCCCCAGGTGATGGCCTTGTAGCGGTGCGCCGCCCTAGATTTCAACGCGTACTTGGCGTACTCGTCCCCGAGGCGTGTTGCCTCTAGTATGTATGCGGCCCCGTGCTCGTCCATGCCCCTGCGGAGCGTCCCCATCCTGTCAGCCAAGTCGGCCGGCACGGTACGGCGCCTCTTCCTCGCCATCTCGAGGCCCCGTGGGGTCAGGGCGTACGTCGAAGATGCCCCGCTTCCCGATATCACGATCAGCCCCCTCCTCGCCATCTCGCGTATCTTGCATCCCAAGTAAAAGCTGTACGGCCCGCGGTAGTACGGCACAAACATGCAGTCCTCGACGTTCTCCCCGCCGAGCGCCTCCCGCTCGAACAGAAAGAGTTCCTTGAAGAGCAGCGCGCGGCCGGCGACTGGCTCGTCCCGCGACGACAGCAGGAGCAGGATCACGTCCGTGGCCGTGTACTCGACGGGCCTGAGCTTTTTGAACTCGGCGGCGGCCCGCTCCGCATTGTACGCGATGAACCCGTCGGGGAGCCTAAAGGCGCCGTTTCCAAGGCTCTGCACGTCCTGCGGCGCCATCCGAGTCACCGCCGGCCTCGCGCCGGCTCCCGTCACTGGCGCCCCACCCCCATCGCGTCGGATAGCAGGCCAAAGTCCGAGTCGGAGAGGCGGGAGAGGTCGGCGCGGGCCAGCAAGGCCGACGTGACGGCGCCGCGCCATTCGGCCATTTTTTCCTGCATGCCCTGCGCGGTTTCCATCCAGCTGCGCATGGCCCCGCCCGCCAGGCGGTGCGCCACGTAGTCGGCAAGCAGGTCGGGCCGCGCGCCCTCCTCTAGGGCCACCCTCAGGACGGCCCGCCCGAGCAGCGCGCGGTCCCAGGCGCCCCCGCCAGGCGCGCACATGCCCGCGCAGGCCTTGAACATGCGGTCCGCGCGCGGGCCGACGAGAACGGCGTGCGCAAACCTGCGGGCCTCGGACCCCTCTGCGCTCGTGTCGTGCTCGTCGGCGTCTATGCTGTCCCGGCCCGCCGCCGCGTGGCACATCTCGCGGGCCAGGTCGAGCATGAGCCTCGACTCGGTGGCCGCCCCCCTCGCGAGCACGATCGCCCCCGCGTCCGCCCCGCCAAAGTGCGCTGCGTGGAACGCGAGGGGCGGCAGGCGCGCGACCGCAATCCCCGCATCCCAGGCGCACTCGACCAGCCGGGGAAGCGTGACCGCCCCCCTTCCCCCGTCCAAGAGGTCGGCGCGCAGCGTGCACGGGTCGCCGCGCGGGGGGTGGCGCCGCGCGCCGCGCGCCGCCCCGGCCAGGATCCCCGACACGTGGGCGGCGTACACGGCGTGGGCGTGCACGGCGGCGCGGTCGGCGCCCGCCAGGAGACCGAGCCTTGCCCGGACGGGCGCCGTCCCGAGCGGGGCGCCCCCGAGCAGACTTTCGGGCGTCCACCCGTATATCCTGCGCAGGCGCGACAAGAGCTTTCTCTCGCGCGCCGGCGCGCTTCCGCCGCCGCGCGGCCCCCCCACTATGCAGTCGTCGACGAACCTTTTGTCCAGGCCGGCCGCCCCGATCCTCGACATTACGCGGGCCTCGTCCGGGATGCCTCCGCTTCCGGCCCCCGGCGACAGCGCGGCGCGCGCCTCCGCAAGCCGCGCGCAGCTTGCCGACTCGTAGCCCGTCTCCTCGTACCCCTGTATCTGCCGCTCGCTCACGCCCATTCTTTCCGCGAGCTCGCGCTGCGTCATGCCGAGGCCGATCCTCGCCCTGATCAGGGCATCGGGCAGCCCCTCAAAGTCGTCCATGTCGGCCGGCGGGGCCGTGCCCGACTTTAGGGCCTCGTACTCGGCGATGTCGCTCCTCATCTCTTCCGCCAGGCTCTGAAACCCGGTGCGTTCCGCCTCTAGTATCTTGTCCGCCAAGCCGCCCGGCATCGACTCTGTCTTAGCCGCGGAGGCCTCGAACTTTTTCACCCAGGACCTTGTCACCGCGCACTCGCGATCGCTCTTAATCATCCAGACCACCCGGGCGCGCCGCGGCGATCCCCCCTGCGCCGCGGCGCCTGCCGCGCCGAGTGCCCTGCGTTTCGGGGACCCCTGCGGCGGGGAGCGGCTGGAATGTTTCGCCCCCGCACGCCCGCTCTTGCCGGCGCCGCCCGCCCGGCGCGTCGGGCGGGGCGGGATCGGCGGGGCCTTCGCCGACGCGGGCCGCGCCGCGGCGGCCGGGGCGGGGATTTCGCGCCGCAAGGCCGCCGTCGATGCGGGCCGACGGGCGCCCCGCCCGCTGGAGGCTCGCAGGGGCCCGGCGCATGCCCCCGGCGGGCGCCCGCCACCGGGCAGCGCAGCCGGGGGCGGGCGCAGGCCCGGACCGCGCGGGCCGGTGCAGTTCCGGCGGCTGTCGTCCCCTCCCGTCGAACCCTCGCATCATGTCCCACGCCCCCAAATCGCCGCGGCGGTAATACACCTTGCCCGGCGGCCGCATGCGCCGCGGCGTCCGGCTCGGCCGCCGGCGGCGGCGCCCCGAATCGCGCCTTGGGCGGGGCCGCGCCGCGCCTGCCCGGTGCACGTAAGCCTGGCAGCTTCCCGGGGCGCCCCGCCGGCGCTAGAAACGGCGGAAATCCGCAGGCCGATTGTGCATCCCGCCCGCGGGCGCGCCGGAGCCTCTACGCGGGCGCGCATTCAGGCCGGCGCGCCGGCCGCCGTCGGCGGCGGCGCCCCCGTGAACCTGGATACGCACAAGTGCATCTCGCTGGCGCGCTTCTTCAGCTTGTCAGGCGGGTGCCGGGTCCACACGCCGTGCCGCGTCTCTTCCCGGACGTCCTGCGGGTAGTAGTTGTCGAGCAGCCAGCGGGCGAACCGTGCCGTCGTCTCAATGTCCTTTTTCTCCCGGCCGCTCAGCGTCGTGCACATGGCGCCGTGCAGCTCGATCGCGCCGGCGAGGAGCTCGGCGCGCCTATGGTTGCGCGCAAGGTACTGGGTGAGCCGCTCGGGGACGGTCTCGTCCGACTCGTACGTGTCCAGGTCCCTCACGCCGAGCATTACGTGCGTTACCATGTCGTTCAGCTCGCCCATTGACCTCGCAATGACGGCCTTGTGGCCCCTGTCCGCCAGGCGCGCCCGGCGCCGGTCGAGGCAGAGGACGAGCAGGGCGATCCCGCCGAGCGCCAGTATGGTGACTATCGGGACGCTGGCCGTGATTTCCACTAGCCGCCCACCCCGCCGAACAAGCCGGGCGGGGCGCCGCGGCGCATCCCAAAGGGAGGGCCGGGCCTTGACGTTGTGGCACGCCCCCCGCGGCCGCCGAGCAGGAGCCCCGCCGCCGCTTCCCCGGCGTCCCTGCACAGGCCGTCAAGGCCCACATGCTTGCTGACGCACCGGCTTTTCACGAGCGGGTGCTCGATCAGGGCGCGCGCACCCTGCGCGTGCCGGCGCCCAAACTTGGGCCCAAGGCGCGACGCAGGCCCGCCTGTGATGCCTTGGACGTCCCCTCGCCCCGCGGCGCCACTGAACGGCCGGAACGCCGCGGCGCCCGGGCGGCGCCGGCACGCGGCGCCGGGGGGCGGCCCATCCTCCGCCGCCCTCGCCGGGAACCCGGCGGCCGGGGGGCGGGCCTTGCCGATCCGGGGCTGCAGGCCAGGCTGGCAGCGGAGCATCCCGCCGCCCGTCAGGACGTGCAGGCCCGCGGCGCCGCCGCAGGCCCGATCTACGCCCGGCATGCGGGGGTACTGGCCTCCCCTGCTGCTGCCGCCGCCGGGCGCCTGCGCCCTGCACGCGTCCATGGTCCGGCCCTCGCGCTCTGCCGCCTCGAACCCACGGGCCTGGCTCGACTGTCGCACGGCGCGCTCCGCGCGCGCCGCTAGTTAAAAACAGTGCCGCGCTCGCGCCCCCGGGGCCGCCCTGCGCGCAGCAAAAGCCGGCGAGCCCGCCAGAGATATTTAGGGGCCGCGCGCCGCTACATGTGATGAAAGTCCGGCTCGCGCGGCTGCCCGGCGCTCCCAGGCGTGGGCTCGGCACAAGAGTCCGCGCGGGAAAACGGCGCCTCCCGGCGGAAACGGGCCGCCCGTACGGGAGCGATCCCCGCATGCACAGGCGCCCTGCCGGCGCGGCACACGGGCGCTGGGGAAACGCCGCCGCGCAGGGGCGGCCTTTGGGGATTCCGTCCGGTCCAGCTCGCGCCTGGACGGCCTTGGCCGCGCGCGCGATCCCGGCGAGCCCGGCACGGCGGCGGGCGCTGCCGGGATCGGGCCCCTGCGCAGCCCCGCCCCCGAGCAGCACAGGACGGTGGTGCGGTTGCCAGGACAGCTGACGGGGTTCATGCGCGAGCAGATGTCCGCGACGTTGTCGGACGAGGCTTTTTGCGAAAACGCCTCGCAGGCCATGTCAAGGTCGATCCTAGGCGAGATTTCGGTGGAGCGGGCGGAAAAGGCAGGCGGGGCGTTCAGCGAGCCGCTGCTCCGCCGCAGCGCGGCGACCCTGTCGTACTTGGCGAGCGCGCTTTCGGCCGAGGACATGGAGTGGCTGGGGCGAAAAGCCGGCAACCGCGACGTGCTGCAGGAGCAGGCGCTGCGGCTGGCCAGGCTGTGGGAGAGCCTGGCAAAGCTCGGGGGAGGGGAGCCCGACGGGCACTCCCTGCTCAGCGCGGCGTGCGCGTACGAGCTTGCGGGGCACCAGGCAAGCGCGGCATGCCTCGCTAGGCGCTTTGAGGACGGCCGGCCCGCTGGCGGGGGCGATCTTTGGCGGTTAGCCAGCACGTTCCTGCAGCGCCGGTTCGCCCGCCTAGACGCAGAGTGCGCCCCCCTGACCAAGGAGCCGGACTACGACAAGGTCGGCGACCTGCCGTACGCGCTGGGCCTAGCCGCTACCGCCTCGTCGCTCTCCGCGCTGGGCGGCTTTTTCCTGACGGGGGACACGGACAGGATCGGGGCCGCATCGGCGGGGCTTGCCAGGGCGGGCAAGCTGTTCGCCGCGTCAGGGTTCAACGCCGAGTTCGTGCTGGTGCACGACCTCCGCGCGCTGGCGGCCCCGATGGCGTCCAGGTCCGCATGGTCGGTCCTCGGGAACCTCGCCGGCGGGCACTTTGCATGGAGGCGGTACCTGATGCTGCTGGCAAGGGGCCCCGGCGCCGGCCCCGCGGCCGGCCGCTCGGCCTCGGAGATGTGGCCGCCCCAGAAGAGCGCCGTGGAAAACGGCCTGCTCGAGCCCGGCGCATCAAAGATCGTCAGGATGCCGGCCGGCTCGGGCAAGGCGAGGATCGCCGAGATGTGCATCCTGCGGGCGCTGACGCCGCCCGGCGGGCCGGCAAGGTGCGTGTACGTTGTGCCGTGCAGGGCGTCAGTGCCGGAGGCGGCAGGCGCAATGTCAGGGCTGTTCCACGACCTGGGCTTTACCGTGTCGGGGCTGGACGGCTCCTACGACGACGACCCGTCGGACGAGGAAGCCTGCTCGTCCGCCGACATACTGGTAGTGACGCCCGAAAAGCTCGACTTTGTGCTCAGGGCCCGCCCCGAAAGCCTCGGCGGCGCGGCGCTCTTCGTGCTAGACGAGTGCCGCGTGGTAGGCGGCGGGGACAGGGGCCTCAAGATGGAGCTGCTGCTGGCGCGCCTGCGCAGGAGGTTTGCGCGGGCGCGGTTCGTCGTCCTGTCCGCCGCGATCCCGGACGGCGCGATGCGCGATCTCGCCGCGTGGCTGTGCGGGGGCGGCGGGCGCGAAGGGGGGAAGGGAGCCGTCATTGCGACCGAATGGAGGCCCACCCTCCAGCGTCGCGCCATGTTCCGGTGGTCGGGCAAGGGCTCGCAGTGCATGCTCGTGTACGAGCGCGGCCAGGACGGCCTGCGGCGCGAGGTGCAGGTCAAGAACGTGATAAGGCGCGAGACGTACGGCCACGCGAGCCCAAGGACGGGCGGGGCCGTCAGGCCCAGGTTTCCGTCACCCGAAAGGAGCGAGACGGCGGCCGAGCTGGCGCTAAGGTACTCGCCGCTCGGCCCGGTCCTCGTCTATGCGGCAAGCAAAAAGTCGGCGGAGGCGGTGGCCGGCAAGCTGCTGTACAGGATAGGCCTGGCCGCCGCGGCCGGCAGGGATGTGCCGGAGGAGCTGCGGCTCCGCACGGATCACGAGTCCCGCCGGTCGATCCGCGCCGCTGCGGAATGGCTCGGCCCCGACCACGGCGTGACGCGCCTGCTAGAGCGCGGCATTGCGCTCCACCACGGCGATCTGCCCGGCAGGCTGAGGCAGGCGGTGGTGGAGGACTCGCGGGACCACTCCCACGCGGTGATCGTGGCGGCCGGCGCGCTAGCGCAGGAGGCCAGCATGCCGATCAGGACCGTCATTGTGCACTCCTGCCGGCGGTACGACGAGGGGGACCACAGGTCCGAAAGGATGCCCGCCGCCGAGTACTGGAACCTGGTCGGCAGGGCCGGACGGGCGGGCCACGAGACCGAGGGGACGGTCATACACATAGTCAGCACGGACATGGACGAGCGGGACTACAACCACTACAGGAAGGAGAGGGGGGCTGCGGAGGCCGTGGACAGCAGCCTGTACAGGCTGCACCGCAGCCTGGCCGAGAATAGGATCAGCCCCGAAGAGGTGGACGCCAAAATAGACGCCGAGGTGCTGGGCATGCTCGCCGAGGAGGGAACCGTGGAGAGCTGCGAAGGCACGGTAGGCGAGGTCGTGGCGGGGACGCTGGCTGCCGCGGGGGCGAACGGCGGCGGGGGCGGGAGCATGGACGCGATGCGCGAAAGGTTCAGGGCCGCCGCGCGCAGGGCGTCCGATCTCGGCGGCGAGCGCGTCAGTACCTACGGGAGCACGGGCCTCGGGCTGGAGGGTTGCCGGGCCCTGGAATCGTACGCGCGCGAGAACGAGGGCGAGGTGGGGCGCATGCTGGCGGCCGGATCGGACGGCGACGCGGCGGACCTGGCCTTGGCGGTGCTCGACGCGGCGGAGGGAGTGCCGGAGATGTCGGGCATGCCGACGTTTGGGGGGGACAGGGAGGCGCTGGTCAGGGCGTGGATCTCGGGAAAAAGCGCGTCGGAGGCGTTCAAGGAGTCGGGCGGGATCGGCGACCCCGACGACGCGGCGCGGTTCATCGAGGTATCCCTCGGCCACTATGCCCCGTGGTGCATCGCGGCGTTTACCCGCATCGCGGCCCGCGAGCTGGGGCTCGACCCGTCGGGGCTGCCGCACCGGGTGCGCCACCTGGCGGGGATGGTCAGGTACGGGGTGCCCGCACCCGAGGCGTACTGGGCCATGCGCCTGGGCGTGGCCACGAAGGAGGCGGCGGTCGCGGCTGCGGCCGACTACGGCGGGGGGCCCGACTTTCGGGAGTTTGCGGGGTGGCTCGGCCGGCTCGGCCACGCGGAGGCCGGCGAAAGGTACGGGGCGGACTCGAATGCGGCTGGCGCGGCTGCGGCCGCGTCGAGGATCGGGGCAAACCCGCTCCTGCGGGAGGGCCGCGGCTTGGACGAGGTGCTCGGGGGCGGGGCAAGCGCCGCGTGCGCAAAGGACGGGGGCGGCATGGCCGGCGCGGCGCGCGTATCCTCGGGCGACCCGCTGAGGCTCGAGAGGGACCACGGCGCGGCGCACGACCGGAACGCCATTGCCGTGCATGCCGCTGGCGGCGGCGTGATCGGTCGCGTCGAGCGCGATGTAGCGCAGTACCTGGCTCCCGAGATGGACTGCGGCCTGAGGATCGGCGCGACCGTCGACAGCGTGTCAAGGGGTCCTCGCGGCGCGGCGTCGATCAGGATGCGGCTGTGGCGGCTCGCGGACGGAGGGGGCGGGGCCCGAGGCGCGGGGACGGAGGGGTGCCGGCATCAGGAACGGCCGGCGGGGCCACGACGATCGTCGTGCGGGGCCGATCGGCCAGCCGCGGCCCGCGGGTGACCAGAGCCCGAAGAGGCGGTCGACACGGCGGGGCCGCGCGCGGGCGCGGCGGGGGCCGGGGCAGCAGGACGGCACCAGCGGAGCCGCGCGCTTGAACCTGGCGGCGCGGGGCGATCAAAAGTTTGCCGGCCAACTGGCGCTAAGCGCCCGGATGCCGCCAGCAACTAGCCCTTATTACGCGCCCGCGCGGCGCATGCCCGTTGGCCTGCGCGGCGAGTAGGGAAGGGGCTGCGCCCGCCCGCGCCCGGGGGAGGGTGGTCCGCGCGTGAACCGGCAGCCCGTGGATCTGGGATTCGTGCTCAGGCAGTTCCCGCGCCTCGAGTTCGGCATGCACACCTTTGGGCACCGCCTGCGCGTCCAAAAGTTCGTGTACCTGCTGCAGTCGTTCGACGTGTACCTGGGGTACGACTACTCTTGGTACCTGCGCGGCCCGTACTGCTCGACGCTGGCCGCGTCGGGGTTTGCCCTGACAGGGTTCTACGGCGGCATCCCGGCCGGGGCGGGCATGCGCTTTTCGAGCCCGTCGGTGCACGGGCGCTTTGAGCGCTTCAAGAGGTTTGTCGGCGGGCGCGAGAACGACAACGCGTTTCTCGAGATGGCCGCGTCGCTCCACTTCCTGGAAGGGATGGCCGGCCTCGGTCGCGGGGAGGCGCTCGACAGGGTGGCCGGCAGGCGGCCAGAATTCACCAGGGAAGGATGCGAGGAGGCGCGCCAGCTCCTCGTGGAGGCGGGCGTTCTCGGCGGGAATGCGGCCGCGCCCGCGGCGCCGCAGGGGGAATGCGCGTACGGGGAGCCCGCTGGCTGCGAGTCGCTCGTCGAGGTTCCGGCGCTGCCAGACGACATGGACCGGCGCCCGTACGACAAGGGGTTCTACCACATGCTGCTCGACTCGAAGGAGGCCGGCGAAAAGATCGCCGTGGTGGGGCGGGACATGTTCAGGCCAGACCAAAGGCGGCCCCACATAGACGAGATTACCGTCGACGACACGGCCCTGCTGGTGCGCCTGATCCAGGGGGGCTGAGCCGCCTCGCCTATTCGGATAGCATGTCGGTGCAGAACTTGCGCGCGTTGCGCCGCTTGAGGGCGGCGTCGACTCCGGTGATCCCGCCAAGCTTGCCGTCGATGCGTCCGAGGGTGTTTTTCATGGCCTTGCCCGGCTCCACGCCGTCGTCGTACTGTCGTAGCCAGTTGGCGACCCACGCGTCCACACTGCCGAGATTCCCAAGAGAATGCCGTGCCGCGCACAAAAGCGGTTTCGCGGGTCGGACCTGCCGTGCGGCCCCGCTCGGACACGGTTGGCGTTCGGGGCGGCCGACACGCCGATCCGCCGCGGCAGCTTGTGGTAGCACGCCGCGCCGTCTCGGCCAGGCGCATCCTGGCTCAAAGGCTCTTGGCGGCATTCAACCTTGCTTTTTCACCAGGCTGCTCTGTGCGATTATCGAGAACCAAATACGCCCTTTCCTAGGGCAATCGACCCAAGTGCTTCACCCGTATTCGGTCTTGGCCCCGGCTAGCCTTCCGGCATCCCCGCCGCCCTCGCTGGCCCCGGCTAGCCTTCCGGCATCCCCGCCGCCCTCGCTGGCCCCGGCTAGCCTTCCGGCATCCCCGCCGCCCTCGCTGGCCCCGGCTAGCCTTCCGGCATCCCCGCCGCCCTCGCTGGCCCCGGCTAGCCTTCCGGCATCCCCGCCACCTGCATGCCCGGGGGCCGCCTGCCTATTAGATCTCTTGCTGTCCACCCTGCGCCCGCCGCTTGTCCTACCCCTGCAGGATGTTCCGCCCGCGTCCTTGCTTGATCGAACCCAGACTTTCTTCGCAGTATGGCCATTTGCCACAGCCATGCCGATCATGTCGTTGTAGATCGCCACTTTCATCCGGATTTCTTGTTCCGCGGTGTCCCGTTTCCTAGACATTACTTTGTCGCCGAATATCCTCTTGAAGGCGCTAAAGTATCCCTCGACCCCGACCCGCATGTTGTATCCAGAGGTTGTTCGCCACAGTCGCCTGTTGGCTCGCTTTTCCTGCACAGACATGTTCCTCAGAGCCTTTTCGGTCTCTGGTGTAATTTCGTCCATGCCGCCCAGCTGTTTGTAGACCGCCATTTTTCGCATGGCGGCACCTTTCCTGTGGTCCTGCGGCTGGCCCGGAGGCGACGCAGTGGAATTCGGTTCATCGGGCTCGGCCGCGCGGGGCTCGCTCTCGGCCGCGCGGGGCTCGCTCTCGGCCGCGCGGGGCTCGCTCTCGGCCGCGCGGGGCTCGCTCTCGGCCGCGCGGGGCTCGCTCTCGGCCGCGCGGGGCTCGCTCTCGGCCGCGCGGGGCTCGCTCTCGGCCGCGCGGGGCTCGGCCGCGCGGGGCTCGGCCGCGCGGGGCTCGCTCTCGGCCGCGCGGGGCTCGCTCTCGGCCGCGCGGGGCTCGCTCTCGGCCGCGCGGGGCTCGCTCTCGGCCGCGCGGGGCTCGCTCTCGGCCGCGCGGGGCTCGCTCTCGGCCGCGCGGGGCTCGGCCGCGCCCGAGCGGGGCTCACCCTCCCCTACCACCTCCTCGTCTGGCACGGGGTTCGCCGAGGAGTTGATCCTGACGGGCACGACCAGACCGACCCCCACCTTATCGGCGATCTCGTACGACTCGGCTGCGTCGACGGCCCCGTCGTACGCCGCAACGGCCCCCTGGGCAAGCGTCATGCCGGGGTTCGCGCTCACGTTCCTAACCGCCCCGTCCAGCAGGCAATCGAGCGTGGCGGGCGACTCGCCGACCGACTGGTCGGTCACCACCACGAACAGGACCTTTTTGGCGTTCGAGTCGACGGCGACCGCTATCTTGTGGCATGCGTTGCTGCCGTTGCCGTACGTAATCTGCCTGTACTCGGAGCGCGACGTGCCCTTTAGCGACGAGCCGTCCATGAGCACCATGCCTACCTCGTACCTCTCGCCGCGGCTGGTGAACCACACCCTTCCGTCCGTGTCGTCCTCCTCGATCTTGAGCGAGGCGATCCTCTCGCGGTACGTGGAGTACGACGGGGTCCTGAACCGGCCGGCCGCCTTGTTCCTGGCCGCCCCCGCAAGCGACCTGTACGGGATCCCGGTAAGCTCCTTGAACACGTAGGCAAGCCAGAACGCGTCGCGGCAGTACACGAAGGGGCGCCCCCTCTTGCCCTTGTTCATCTCGTCGATGCCCCTGAACATGGTCTCCTCGGTCACGTCGAGGATGTAGTACCTGCCCCTGTCGATGTACCGCGCGTCGTCGTACGTCATCTTCATCTTTTTGTTCTCGTGCATGCGGATCAGCCTGTTGCGCATTGTCGAGTACGGCATGCCCACCTTTTTCGCTATGTCGCGGCACTTTATGTCGGCCCTGCGCAGGATGCATCCATCCCAGACAGCTCGCTCTTCCGACCCCTCGGGCGCCTTGTCGCGCTCCTCCGCCATCGTCGCCGAGGAGACCGACCTCATGAACCTGCTGCCCGTCTCGAGTATCCCCTTCCCGGGGTTGCCGCGCCGCCGCTTCTTGCTCTGCTGCCTCTGCGGCTGCCGTTGCTTCGGCTGCGGCTGCCGCCCGCCCTTCCGGCCCGCCGCGCCGCCCTTGCCGCTGCTGCCGCCGCCGCCCGCCTTCATGGCCGCCGCCCTGTCTGAGCCGTACCGTACTTTAACTGCATCATTTAGGGCCGCAATGGGGGCATAAAAAGCATGGCATTGACCCGGGATCGCGACTCGCGGGCCGCTGCGGAGGGCCGGCAGCCGCCGCGGGCGCCCCGGGACCGCTCCGGGCCTGCCCGGCCTGGCGCCTAGGCGTCGAACTGAACCAATTAGCCGGCCGCTAGGCGTGACCCTGATCCATTTGGTTCAAAGCCTAGGCGTAAAGCCGCGTTTTTTGGTTCACTGGCGCCGTATTCACAGGCGTCAAATTCTGTATTTATCGCACAAAGCACGCCAACGGCGATCCTAAGCGGCTCGTTCTCCCTGGGCAGCACCAGGGAACTGCTCCCGCTGCTACCGCAATACCCCAAGACTTCCACAGTGGCGCCCACGAACCACTAGCGCCTGTCGTCGAACACGGTCGGCGGAATGCTGTGCCTGCGGCGTGTCCCGGCTACCCCGAGTTCGTCGAGGGAAGCTCGGCCGCACTGTCCGCTTCTTGGCGGGCCGGAGCTTGTGCGTCATGCCCCGCCCGCCCCCGGCTCCCATTCCGGCCGTTCCCGCCCTCGGTGACCTCGCCGCTAGCTCCCCCGGCCGGCACAGGGATCGCCGCCCCGCCTTGGCCCGCTCCGGATCTGGCCCCCCGTCATGACCGCAAACCCGTGCCTCTGGCAGGTGTCGTAGTGGCTGCGCATCTCCCGCCTCCAGTCCCCCCCTCGGCCTAGCGCTTCGAGGGACTTTGCAAGCCTGTCGATCGAGCCGGCCTTGGACGCGTTGCGCGTCTTAAGCCGGTCGTATGTGCGGCGGTCGGGCAGCGAGTTGCTCTTGCGGCCGTTGCAGCCGCCGCAGGCGGGCACCAGGTTCCACAGCTGGTCGTCGAACAGAAACGACCACGGAATGACGTGGTCCATCTCGACATCGGCCCTCTTGAGGCGGCAGTGGCAGTAAAAGCACTGTCTTTCCTTCTTGTATATCGCGTCGGCCGCCGACCGGATAAAAGCGGCGTTCCGGCGCGGCATGGTGCGGGCCGCCTCGATCTTTGCGATAAGGCCCGGCAGGCCGCCGTTGGCGCCCTCCAGGTACCGGGCCCACCTGAGCGTCACCGCGTCAAGCAGGACCGAATAGTTGGCGGCAAGAAAGCGGCAGGCCGCCGCCCTGACGGTGAGCGTCCCCCTCGCGCCGTCAAAGGTGTAGAACATTGGGATATCCTGCGCGCACCCGCCGATCTTGATCTTTTGGAACCTTGGCACGACGTTGGCTTTTTTGCTGCGAACGCTGCCGAACACGTCGCGCCGAATGTCGCGCACGGCCTTCTCCACGTAGCCGTCGTCTAGCGCGTCAAAGCTGGCGGGCATGTCGCGCTCGTCCCAGTCCATGTTGTCGCGGATGGCCCTGATCACGGCCACTTTCCTCCCGGGGTGGCGATCCTGCCGTATGCGGAACACGCACTCTTGATGCCAATAGTACCGCAGGAACCGCCTCGCCAGCTCTTCGTATTCGATGGTGTAGGGCCCCCGCCCGCCCCCGTCGTGCCTCTCGCGGCACATCTCGAGCAGGGCCCTTGCAAGCGCGAACTTGTACGTGTTGTCCTTTGCGGCGCGGTCCAGTATGCGCATGAACATCTCGGTGCGGTCTGCATCGGTGTACTGCCCGCGCAGCCAGCGCGACTCGGCGGTGCCGGCGGCGGCCCGCTCGCCGAGGCCCATTCGCGGCGCCTTCCTCTTCAGGCCATGCCCCTCTGCGAGGCGGTACGCGTTGGATCCCTTGGCGCCGGACCAGTCGACCAGCTTGCCGTCGCGGCGCAGCTTGTTGACGGCCTTGGCGGTGGCATCCTGCAGGTCGTTGGTGGTGCGATCGGGATCGAGCACCGAGGGATCGAGCTTGAGCCTTGCCGCCACGCGGCGGTCAATGGACTTTTTGTCGTGCCAGACCCTCTTGTTGCGGTGCCGGCCCTGCCGCGGGGCGCCCTTGTACGACCGGCCGGTTCTTGCCTCTATTTCGGGCACGGTGCTGCCCCTGCAGAGCAATGCCGACACGACGGCAGGAAAGACCTCTTGGCACGGGAACATGCCGGCGGGGAGAGGGGCGGCACCTTTGAAGGTTTTGGAGGCGGGGCGTGGCATGCAGGGGGCAGCGACGCTCCGCGCGCATCTCAGGCCTAGCTTGGGCGGATATCGGCCCCAATTTTCCACAGCGGGCGTCATTGCATCCTGCCGGTCCCGGCGCCTGCGCGGCAGAGGCGCCCAGGGTGCGGCTTGCGGAGGCGGGGCGATCGCGAAGGCTCGGCGTTTTCCGCCGCCGGCGGCTTGTGAAGTAGCCGCACATGGCGCGGCGCGGCTAGGGTGCGGAGAGCGCCCTCTCGCAGAACCTGCGCGTGTTCCACCACCGGAGCGCCTCCCCGGCGTCCGGCGCTGCCTCGATCCTGTCGTCAATGATCCCCGCCAGCTCTTCGACCTCGCGGCCGTCCTCCTCTCCGCACAGCCCGGGCCAGTTCACGGCCCACGCGGCCGGCCCGTCCGCGGCCCCCAAGGGGGCGGCGCGCCTTGCGTACAGCATGCTGTCGGGATAGCGGGCGCGCTGCATGGCCCCCTCCAGCACGCCGTCCGCGCTAGGCGCCGCCGATATACCGACCCAGGGCGGCGCGCCGAGGTGCGCGGCGGCCTCGTCCGCGGCCGGCCCGGTAACCCAGTTTTTGGCGGGCCTCGCGAACCGGCCGCATGCCACGCAGCCGCTGACCTGCACGTCTTCCCGTATACCGTGCGTGACGGCGGGCCACACGGCCCTGCCAAACGCGAGCAGGAGATCTTTTCGGGCGCCCGCCGCGGCCATGAACAGCGTGCCCGAGAACGCCGCCGTCTCGAGGCCGCCGAGCGCCTTCTCCCCCTCGAGAAGATCCCTGGCGTACTGGAGCAGGCGCAGCGGCCTGCCGCGCGCTGCCCCCGCTGCGCCCGCGGCACCGGGATGCCCGGCCGCGGGGACGCAGATGGCGGCCACTATCCCGTCGCCCGCCGCTCCCCCAGCGGCACCCCTGCCCCTGCCAGGGCCGCGGCGGCTGCGCGCCTCCTGCTCGCGGAACGGGGCGGAGTTGTCCCGTAGGAACCCGAGGCTGACCCTCTTTGGGTTTAGGGACAGGGCGGCGCGCCCCCCGCCGGTTATGCGGAACCTGCCAAGCTCGACGTTCTCGAGCCATGCGGCCCTGCGAAGGTTGGCGACGGCGCTTTCAACGTCTATGTCGAACTTGGGCCTGCGCGTTTTTGGGGTGAGCAGGGCGCGGTCGGCGCCGCCGACGCCAAGCTCGGCGGCAATGCCCTCGATGACCTCCCGTATGTGGTGCACCCTGCCGTCCCCGATCATGTAGAGCGCCGAGGTCCTCAGGTCGTCGTAGGACGGCAGGGCCATGCGGGAACGGGCCACGCGCGCCGTATAAGGGCTCGCCGAAGCCGGTTGCGCAGCTCACAGTAGTCGCCGGGCGCGCCGGCCGGGCAGGGGCCGCGCCGGAGACCCGCGGCGCGCCCGCTGCCACCATATGGCGCAGCGTGGGAGGGGCGCGGGCTCCGTGAACACGTGCAAGGGCCGGTGCGGCGCGTGCGGCGTGTGGATTGACCGCAGGGGCGCGCCTTTGCGACAAAAGTCCCACTGCGGCCTGCTCGACGAGACGGTCCTGCTACTGCTACAGGTGCAACGCTAAGCGCGGACCAAAGGGCGGACGGCAAGTCCGGGGCGGGGAAGGGGCGGCCCGGGGCCATGCGGGCAAGTTCCTGGGCCGTCCAAGGCCCCGCCCGCCCCGGCACAAGCGTTGCCGGCCGCTTGCGCCGAAGCGGATCTTGACCGGGAAAGGTTCCATGCGCCAGCCAGTCCCAGGCCGTCCAAGGGTCGGCCGCCGGTAAACCAAGTCCCCGCCCCCTATTCGGCCCCCGGCCAGCGGTGCTCGTATGGGGACATGTCGGCTTTCTGGCCCCCCAGAGACACGGTGTTCAGCCGCATCTTGGCATGGTATACCCCGTTCTTGAGGGGGATGTTGTCCAGGTTGATCTGCCTCTGGATCTCCGCGTACGGAACCACCACGAAGACGTTCTTGTCGGGCTTTCTCAGGACGAACACGTAGTGCGCGTTGGGCTTTAGGAGCCTCTCGTGCGAGGTCTTTTTGAACCTGAACGTGTACAGGCCACCCTTTCCCTTTGACGTCTTGACCTGCAGCGGGTAGTCGCGCCCGTCCTTGCTTGCGACTATGTCAACGCCCTCGTCGGGCTCGGGCATGACGGTGTCGTACCCGTCGTTGCTTAGCTCGTACACGACAAGGTGCTCGGCGCCGGCGCCGCTGAGCTGCTGCTGAGACGGGGGCTTTCTGGGCTTGCCGGCCGGCCGGGTTCCGGGCCCCTCCGGCGCCGCGCCCGGGGCGCCGGCCTGGGCGCCCCCGCCGGCTCGCAGCCCGAACTTGCCGTTCTGCGTCATGAGGCGCGACTCGTCTACCTTTTGCCGGATGTTGTTCGTGAGCATGCTCCTCATGGTGGACGAGCTGGCGTCGGTCGCGCCGCAGTCGAGAAGGCCGGCTTTGATTGCGCGCTCGACTATCTCTCCGGCGGCAAGCGGCCTGCCGGACTTTTCGAGCACGGCGACGGCCGACTTTAGGAACGGCTGCCCCATGCCAAGGGGCGGATCGGGGCCGGCTTAAGTCTTGCTACGCCGCGCGCGGGTGAGCCGAGCATCAATCCTCGGTTTCAATCTGCGCAGCTTTGGCCTACGTACGGCGCCGTAGTCACGTAAAACGCGCAGGAGAGGCCGCGCCTCTTTAGGCAGTGAATTCCACTTGGCGGCCGCCTCGCTTTTGGGCGGGGCCGGCGCGCGTCCGCATGGTGGAGGCGGCGGATAGGAGACAATGCGCCGGCTTGTCTGCGTTTCTTCGCCGGCCGCGGCGCTGTGTGGCGGGCAAGCGTGCGCCGGCCGCGGCGCGGTGCGAGATGACGGCAAGATCGCGCAGCTTAGCCCTTTGCCCGCCGTCGCGCATCGCGCAGTATCCGCCCTCCCCCCCCTCGTCAAGCGCTAGCATGCAGAGCCCGCCCCGCCTCCGGCATCGCGGCTCCCGGGCGAGAACGGCCGGCGTCCCCTGTTGTACTCTGACCTACAGGCGACAAAGAGGCGGTCGTACGACTTCCTGGTGTACTCTGGCACTGCCCCCGCGAGCAACGCACCCCTCTTGTCGTCCTCGTCGTTTCGGTCGAGCACGGACCTGAACAAGTTATTGTTCGGCAACTTATCGGACTTTACGCAGTTGCATTCTTGACATGCCATGACGCAGTTGTACGCGCGCGTCGAGTAGACGAACTTGAAGGGGACGACGTGGTCGACGTGCGCTTGACGCCCAGCGCCGGCATCGAGAAGGTACTCGCAGTAAAAGCACCGCTGCTTCTGCCACGCGCGCATCTTGTGCCTTACGCCTGCTCTAAGGGCGGGGCGGGGAGCGTTTCTGCCGTCCATGTCGTAGTCGACCTTTGATGCGATCTGCGGCGTCAAGGCGTTTATCTTTTCCAGGTATACCGCGAGGAGTTGGTTGAGGCCGTTTCTGATCTGCGCCTTGTGGCTGCGCATGTAGTCGGCCGCAGCGGCGCTCAAGAATATGGTTTTTGCGGTAGCGGCGCCGCAGTTCTTTCCCGCCCCTCCGTCCGTCTCGTACAGGTCGGGCAGATCGTCCGGGAGCCTCCACAGGACCTGCTTTTTGATGCACCTCCGGATTACGCCGTCTCTGAGCTGCTGGCTATCTTCGCCCGCAAGGTCACTGAGGCTGGGCGGCGTTCGCAGCTCTGCCGGCTTGTCGGACGCGGGTTCCGCCACCGCCCCGCCGTACTTTGCTATCACCCTGATTATGTCGGCGTTTGAGCCTACATGCGACTGCCTGAGACGAAAGCCGTGGTGCATGTCCCAGCAGTACTTTGTCATGCGCGTCGCGACAAAGTCCAGCTTTACGCCGATTCGCCCGTCGTCCTCAAGCGTGATCCATTCTCTTCCGGGTGCGCCGGGGTTTTCGGCCGCTGCGATCGCGTCAAGTAGCGCGCGCAGGAGCAGCGGCTTGTACACGCTGGTCATGCTAGGCCTGCCCCCAAAGAACGCGTCAAAGACAGATGCGTAGTCTGAAGGCACGACAGGCGGCAACCGCGGTACCATAAAAGGCGCGCGGCGGCTATGGTGGGCGCGACCGCTGCGCCGCGCTGTCCTTGTGCTCACGCCTGCGTCCCGACACTTCAGGCGGGCTGGCAAAAGCAGGCTCATGTGCCAACAAAACCAGATCGCGGCTAAAGTGACGCCAACATTCCGCAAGCGCCCCGATCTTGGGACCAATTTTGCGCAACGTTTGATGGGGGCCGCCCGCGCTAGCCGCTACCGCCGTTGCCCGCCGCGATGCCGGCAGCCCGTCCGATGCCGGGCAGGACAAAGTCGTACGACGCGGGAAGGCACGACTTGGCCACCGCCGCGATCGCCCGCTCAAAGTTCTCCTCGTAGTCCTCGGTGCCGGAGAGGTCGCTGTGTAGGAACAGCGAGGCGACGTACACGCTGAAGCCGAACCGGTGCTTGATCTCTTCCGCGTCCAGGTCGGGGTGAATCCTCGTAAAGTCCGCAAGGTAGCTGCAGTCCGCGTTGATCAGGATCGCGTCGGAGTCGACCTTGCTGACGCTCTTTTCGTCCCACCCCTGCCCGCCCCACTTGTCGCGCGCGAGCCACCGAAGCTCCGGCACCTTTACGGACGACTCCTTTTCCGGATCTTCGCCGGGGCCGCCTTTGTCGTCGCCTTCCCCGTCCCCGTCCCCGTCCTTGGGCTCGCCATAGTACAGCTGCACCATGCACCGCAGGGCGGCGGCATTGGGCCGCGTCAGGGCCACGACAAGGTCGCCGGCGCCGCCGAACTGCGCCCCCGTCGACTTTATCTTTACGCGTATGACGCCCTCGTGCGGCGGGTGGCACGAGCCGTCCGCCGCGCTGGGAAACTCGGCTGCCAGCTCGCCGGCGTCCGTCCCGCGCGTCGTGTAGTCGTCGGGGGCGTCCGTCTCCAAGTACACGTACGACGTGCCCCCGTCGTGGGGGATCTGCTTGGCCGGAACGGCGTCCTGCCCCGCCGTCGCCGTTGCCGCCGTGCCCCGCATGCGCAGGTACGTCGGCACGTAGCTCGGCACGAACGGGGGCGGATCGTCACCGTTGCCGTTACCGCCTTCCCCGCCTTCGCCGTTGCTGTTGCCGTCGCCGCCTTCCCCGCCGTCGCCGTTGCCGTTGCCGCCGCCCTTTTCGCCCCCCTGCCCCCCGTCCACCGCGGTCCGCCCCGCATCGAGCAGCTCGGCTATGTAGTGGTTCCTGCGCACGGCGTTGACGATCGCCCTGTCCATGGACTCGTCGCCGATCGAGCTCGCGCGGTCTAGCGCCTTGTACTCCGCGTCCAGGGCGCGCAGATGGTCGTCCGCCCCGAGGTCCTGCATGATGGCCTCTTCCAGGGCCTTGTAGTCGGCCGACCTGCGCACGCGGTCCCTCGAGGCCATGAAGATCTTGGCCTTTGTCGTCGGTATGGCCGTCAGGTCCACATGGACCATCATGTACGGCGCAAGCGACTCTAGGCCCGTGGCCGACTTGAGCCGGGCCTCGGTAATCGTCGCATGCGTCTGGCCGTTCTGCGTGAGCATTACGGCCTCGGACTTTGTGCGGAACTTGGCCACGCGACTCCCCCGCGCCACCCCGCCTCCGCCTTCGTCTCCGCCGCCGGGCATCTCGGCGTGCCGGAACACGGTCACTTCCACGAGGTGCCTGCCAAAGCCGCGCAGCTTGAACTGTATCTCGCGCCGCTGGTGCACGTGGTCACGGCCGTCGCGGGCGACGCGGCCCCTGTTGCCGCGCATGACCGTCCCGGCGCGCCGTGCCTTGTCGCGTGGCCCAAAGCACTCGCGCGCCTCGACCATCATGACGGGCATCGACGGGGCGTAGAGCCTGGAATTGATCGCGCGCCACAGCGACGTCGTGATCGGCGACGGCTCGGGCAGGTCGTACTCGAACATCTTGATGTAGCACCCGTCCTCGAGCTCGCCGCCGGCCGGCAGGAGCGGGAGCGGGCCGGCCGGCGCGGTCGGCACGGCCCCGCCGGGAACCGCCAGGAACTCGTACCACGTCGTCTTGCTCCCCTCGGGCACGTCCGGCTTTTCCCGGACCAGAGTAAAGCCCCACTCGCCCGAGCCCCCCTCGGCGGTGGCGAGTTCCGCGCACCTGCGCGAGGCGATCAGCTCGTACCCGGACGCGCAGAACGGCAGGACGCCCGTCCCGCCCATGTTGTACTTGCCCTGGACGAACCGGATCGCGTTCTTGTTGCCCCTCTGCAGCGAGAGGAGCGTGACCTCAAAGTCCTCGGGCCGCTGCCCCTCCCCGCGGTCGGCCACCGCAATGTTCGGCCTCTCCCGCGGGCCGTCGGCTATGATCATCACGCTGCGCGCCATCTCGTCGGCCCGCTCCGCGGGCAGGGCGTCAAAGTCGCCGCCCCGAACCCCGAGGTACTTTTCGACCGCCCTGCGCATCGTGCGCGGGGCGCCGCGCCCCTCGGGATCGTCACCGGCGAGCCGGCAGGCCTTTAGTAGCACGTGGTCCATCGAGTTGATCGGCTTTTCGCACAGGGCGTTGACGGGGTCGGACTGCTGGCTGTGCACGATTCCATAGTTGGCCGTGCTGCCGCCGAGCGGCCTCCACTCCATCGCCTCGAAGAAGGGCTCGGCAAGGATTGCCGCGACCTCTTTGGCGTCGTGCGCGCGCGCCAGCCGCACGAGCATTTCCCCGCGGGCGGCGGGATCCGGAACGTGCGAGGTCATTGCCGTATCACCGGGCGCCGCCCCCCAGGGTTTTTGCGCGCGCGGCGGCGTGGCGGGCGGGGCGCGCCTTGCGCCCCCGCCCGCCGCAGCCCCCGGCGGCGGCCGCAAGGTTCGGCGCGCGGCATGCCGCGCGTGCGCCGCACTGCACGGGGCGGGGCCGCGCGCGGGGCGTATAACTTGTTTGGAGCATGGCCCGGACGGGGCCGGAATCCAGTCTGCGCCCGCGCCTTTCCGGCCGCGCCGGCAGGGCGCAAGCATCCTTTTAGCGCCGCCGCCGCTAGCGGCCGGCATGGACATTCGGCAGGCGTTCGAGACGCTGCGCGTAGCCTTTGGCTCCACCCTCCAGGAAGTCCGAAGGGCCTACCAGGAGCTGGCCCTCAAGACCCACCCCGACAGGCACCCGGGCGAGGACTGGCCCGACGACGAGTTCAAGAGGGTGAACGAGGCGTACAGGACGGCCAAGGACTACCTTGCGGCCGGAGAGGGTGGAGGCTACGAGGGTGGAGGCTACGAGGGTGGAGGCTACGAGGGTGGAGGCTACGAGGGTGGAGGCTACGAGGGTGGAGGCTACGAAGGGCCGCAGGCCCGGGGAGGGAGAGAGCGGAGGGGTGAAGGGGGCGGTGAAGGCTCAAGGAGCCGCGCCGGCTACTACGGGGGACCGTGGCGCCCCGACGACGAGCCCCCGTATCGGCGCCGCACCGTAGAAGAGATACTTGCCAAAAAGCCCGCGCTCGGGGATCTCCTCCGGTGCTTTCCGCCCGGCATGAAGCCGCGTAGCATCCAGGTCCACATACTGACGGAGGTGCACAAGCACCTGCTTTCCGGCGCCCGCAGGATAGTAGTGTCGGCCCCGACCGGCGCGGGCAAGTCGGCCGTCGGGGCCGCCCTGGCGCAGTACCTAGAGACGTCGTTTGTCGTCACGTCCACACGCCACCTCCAGGACCAGTACGCCAGGGACCTCGACTGGCTGCGCCCGATAAAGGGGCAGAGAAACTTTGAGTGCCAGGGCATCGCCGAGGGGGAGGGGAGAGGAGTCGCGGCACCCGGCAGCCTGCCGGGAATCGAGGCGAGCTGCTACGTCGGGCGGCACAACGGTTGCGGACTGCCCGTCGGCATCGCCGAGTTCTGCGCATCATCCCGGATGGTCGGCGGTCCAGGCGCCAGCGCCGTGGCGCACTGCCCGTACGACCTGCAGCGATACGATGCGCTACGTAGCGCACACTCGCTGTGGAACTATGCAATGTACCTGCAGATGATGCACAACGAAAGCGAGTACGATGCGCACAGGCCGTGGCTTGAGCGCAATGTGGCCATATTCGACGAGGCGCACAACGCGGAGGAGCACATCATAGACTTTATCGGGCTAGAGGTGTCCCGGTCCGAGCTTGACGAATGCGGGCTAAGCGCCGCCATGTACGACCTTGGCGACCTGCGCCATGTCGTGCGCCTGCTCAACGACATCGGGAACGAGTACGATCGCATGCTCGGGCAGGAAAAGCGCATCCAGGCGGCAAAAAGCCGTCCCGACCTGCGGCACGCCGCGCATCTCCAGCAAAAGGCCGACAAGTACTCGAACATATGCGACGAGATATGCCTCAACCCCGGCAACTTTGTCGTGAACGACCCAGAGCTTGGCGCGGACGGAGAGTTCAAGTCCGTCCTGATAAAACCGCTGTCGGTCGGCCGGTACGTCGGCTCGGTGTTTCGCACTCCCGTCCAGATATTCATGTCGGCTACCATACACAGGGACACGTTCTGCCGCAACATGAGAATACCCGGCGACGAGGTCGCATTTGTCGACACGCCCAAGTCGCCGTTCCCCCTAGAGAGCCGCAGGGTCGAGTTCTTGGACGTGGCCGCCCTTTCGTACGGGCGCCCGGAGAACGAGGCGCCCGTCATTGCCGAGATAGACAAGCTTCTCGCGCGGCACGCCGGCGAGCGAGGCCTGATCCTCACGTCGTCAAAGTCGCGGTGCTGGAGAATACTCGAGGGCCTGTCGCCGGGCAACCGCAGGCGCGTCCGCCTGTGCCATGCCACCAACAAGGGAGGGCTTACGCAAGAGCAAGTGATCGGCGAGCATTCGCGCACGCCGGGCAGCGTCCTGCTGTCGTCGTCGCTGTGGCAGGGCGCGGACCTAGACGGGGACAAGTCGAGGTTCCAGATCATTGCAAAGACGCCGTACCTCAACTATACCGAAAAGTGGACCAGGCGGAAGAGAGAGGCCGAGCCCGCATGGGCGGACGCCCATGCGCTGACGCAGGTACTGCAGGGGATTGGCCGCTCGGTGCGCAACGAGAAGGACCACGCCGTAACGTACATTCTCGACTCCAACACGCACTCGCTGGTGCGCGGGTGCGCAGGCATGATCCCCGCCGCCTACCACGACGCCCTAGGGATCGTCCGGTGAGCGGGCGGCCGCGGCGCGCCGGACTCACAAGGCCTCCCTCACACACAAATACGGCGGCGCGGCGGCAACGGCCGTGAAGCGCCAGCGCGGGCGTCCCGTCGACATGCATGCGCCGCGCACCGGGAGGGGCAGTTAGGCCGTGCCCCGCCGCCTCACCGAAAAGGAGCGCGCCGAGAGGGAGAGGGAGCGCGCCGCGGCCCGCAAGGCCGAGACCGAGAGGCGCCGCAAGGAGGCCGCGCAGCGCAGGGCCAACCTAAAGGCCGACAAGGGCGAGGTCCGCGCGATCCTCAAGGGGGCGACGGCGGACCAGATGCGCCGGTTCCTCGAAAAGGAGATGATGCGCGACGCGACGGTGCTCGACCGCTTTTCGCACGTTACGGGCATTACGCGGGCGCGCCGTACGGACTACCGCCCGCGCATAGCGGCCCTCTTCAGCAAGGCCGACTCGCAGGTCGAGGGCCGCGGCTGGGCGGACAACGCCGACTTTGGGGGGATCGCAAAGGCCGCAAAGGCCTTTGAAAAGGCCGGCGACAGGGCCGAGGCGGCGAGGATATACATCCAGCTGTGCGACGCCATATCGTCGAACATCAAGACGTCGTTCGACTCGGGCGGCCACTACGAGGCGTGGTACGCCCGGTCGGTGCGCATGCTCGGCGAGTGCGCCCAAAAGATGGACGGCGAAAAGGAGCGGCGCGCCGTCATCTCGAGGATGGTCGACATCTGCATAGACAACGACCCCGAGAACTACGAGAACGAGTACGACGGCGCGCTGCTCGACGCGCTGGCCACCCCCGAGGATGCCGAGTACGTCGTCGAGCTGGTCGGCAAGCGCCTCCCGCGCCCGTCGAAGAAGAGCGCGCCCCGGTCCGCGTCCTACTACCGCGCGATCACGATCCTCAACCTGTACGGCAAGGCGCTGGCCGCGGCCGGCGGCGGCGAGAGGCTTGCAAAGTTCGCCGCAAAGTACGGCAGCCAGACGACCATGCTGCACGACATAAACGCGCGGCTCAAGGACGCAAAGAGCATGAAGCAGGCCATGGCGAGGATCACTGCGAGGATGATGGCCGGCAGGCAGCGGCGGCCGTAGCGGCGAGGGGGCGGCGGGCGGCGGGCGCAAACCCGCGCCCGGGAACGCCGAGACGATTCGTTCCGCGGCGAGGGGGCGGGGCCGCGCCGCCTACGTGCCCGGAGCGCCGGCCCGGCCCATCCCGCCAAGCTGCGCCGCAAGGGCCCTGCGCCGGCCGAACCGGCGGCGCAGCCCCGCAACGTACCGGCCAAACCGCCCCTCCTGCCCCGGTATGCCGCGCATGCGGCGTAGGCATCGGCCCACCTCGCGGTAGTCGCCGCCCCGGGCTGCCCCCAGCGCCCGCTCCGCGCCCTTCCTGTACCAGTCGAACAAGCGCCCCCCGTGCCTCGGCGTGGCCAGGGCGTCGTAGTACCGCTTGGGCAGGCATCCTGGCCAGCGGGCGGAGAGGACGACGTCGGCCAGCTCGTCGGCCATGCCCTCGCCGTAGAGCACTTTTGCGAGCAGATCCGCCCTGCCCCCCAGCTCCCTGATCAGCTCGCACCTGTCGGCCGGCCAGGACGGCGACCGCCTCTTCAGCTCGTCGAGGCGCCCCTGCGAGCCGGTCAGGGCGAACATGCGGCGCAGCGCGGCGCGGTACTCGGCGCCGGACTTTGTGCAGAGCGAGAGCGAGAGCGACTGGACCTTTTTCGAGTCGGGGAACCGCCGCGCGCCATCGGCCGCGGCCCGCCGGGCCCCGCGCGTGTCCCCGGCGCGCCGCAGGTGCAGCAGATATTCCGCGCAGGCGTCGGCGTCTTGCTCGCTTGCGACCGCCAGCTGCGCGGCGCGGGCGGCGGCGGCGCCGGCCCTTGCGCACCTCTCGGCCTCGCGGTTGCACTTGTGGAAAATGTCCCTAAACTCGCCCTCCCACTCGTCAAAGCTGGGCATGTACTCGTCGATCACCTCGGAGATGTGGCGGTACAGACGCCCCGCCTCGATCGGGTTGCCCCTGCGCTCTAGCTCGCCGGCCTCGTCGAGCACCGGCGACAGGTCGATGTCCATCTCGCCGTACGACTCGGCATCAAAGTCCCCGCCCTGCGAGTCCTCAATAGCCTTGTCGAATATCTCGCTGATGCGCGGGCGGTGGTCTGTCCTTGCGCGCCCCCTTGCGGCCCTGAACCTGTCGATGGCAGCAGGATCGCGGGCCGCCTCGGCCCTGAGAAACTCGCGCACCTCGTCCTCGGTGGCGGCGTACGATGCGTCGTCGGCCGCCACCTCGATCGGCGTTGCGGTTTTGCGCCGGGCCACGCGGCCGGCGGCCCGGCCCCCCGCAAAAAGCGTTGCGCACCGCGCCGCGCCCGGCCCCGGCGCGGCGCTACCCGGTGTAGGCGCACATGCCCATCCGGGGCGAGTTTACCACGGGGAGATAGGTCGAGGTGTCGGCCGGCTCGCCCTCGTGCTCGTGCTTTCGGGCGCACTTTTTGCACAGCAGTGGGCTCTGGTCGCCCCACATGCACTCCGGGCAGATCCACGCGGCGAGGGCTCCCTTGGCCCCGCACGTGCCGCAGCCGAACCCGGGATCAGAGTTCCTTGCAACCACCTCCGCAGTCCGCTTCATGCCGGCGGCCGAGCACGCCCCGACCGGCCTGACGATCAGGTCTGTCGACGTGCCAAAGTCGTACTCGTAGTCGAGGGCGCCGCTCTCGGCCAGGACCTCGACCGCGTTTGCCCCCATCTCCTTTGTGTTCTGCCTGTCACCCGCGCTGAACTCGCTCATGTGGCCGCAGCACTCCACCCATGTGACCCTGATCAGGCTGTCGACGTCCTTGAGCTTGGCCGTCCTGTGCACGCGGGCGTACAGCCAGAATGTGGGCGGGCCGACATCGGTAATAGCCACTAGGAGTGCCTCGTTGTCGGCGGCCTTTGCGCCCTTGGCGGCCTTTGCGCCCTTGGCGGCCTTTGCGCCCTTGGCGGCCTTTGCGCCCTTGGCGGCCCCGCCACCGGAAAAGTGCCCGCGCAGGTGCGCAAGCATCTTTTTGTACGTGCCCACCTCCTCCTTGCAGAGGGCGCACGTGCCGGCTACCATGGGAGGGCGAGGGAGGGCCGCGTTAAATAAGTGTCGGCCGGCCGCCGAGGGCCGGCAACAAAAGACCTCCAGGCCGCGATGCTCCCGCGGCGCTGGCGCCAAGGTGTGCGCGGCAGGGGCGCATCCAGGCGGGGCGGCGCGTCAGGCCTGCGCTACCCCGCCCGGCGCGCCGCCGCTACCGGCGCCCTCCCCCTCCCCGGCCGCCCCCGCAACGAACTCGTCGGGAAACCGCAGCGACTCAAAGAACAGCGGGATCAGCGAGAACGACAGCGGCGAGGAGGGGCCGAGCGCCATGAACGGGTACCTGCGCTCGCCGAGGCTGCTCTCGGGGTCGCGGAACTGCTGGTACAGCCGCAGCGCGGACGGGTTGCCGCCGATCAGGTCGCCGAGCGCGTCGAGCTCGGATCCCCACGCGAGGCCGTACCCGAAAAAGTACATGCGCAGCTGGCTGACGATCTCCCTGTCCAGGCTGGCCAGGGTCTGGCTTACGAACATCCAGCCGAGGCCGTACTTGCGGGTCGTCCTGACCGCGTCGCGCAGCGTGGCCCTGAGGGGGGCCAGCTCGGCGCCGTCGTCGGCGCCGCCGCCGGCGCCGCCGGCCGGCCCCCGCGCCAGTACGCCGCGCGGGGCGAACCGGTGCGCCTCGTCGAGCACGACAAGCGTGTTGAGGCCGCCACCCCTCTCGGCGTACCGGCGCCGCGCGGACGCGACGATCTCGTCAAGGATGTGGTTGACGACGATCGCCCTGACCTCGTCGTTCCAGAACAGCGTGCCGGGCACGCTCGTCTCGTCCAGGTCCAGCACGACGGCCGCGCCGTCCCCCCGGCGGCCCACCCCGCCGACGACCTCGGAGACGAGCGTTGTGCCCGACATCTCGGGCCGGCCGAACAGGAACAGCACGCCCTGCCACGCCACAAAGTTGTCGTCGTTGTCGGCCGTCTCGAGCGACAGCAGGAACCGCTCGCGCGTCTGCTGGCTCGCGTATATGCGGGTGGCCGCCGGGTGCACCGTCCCGCCGGCGGCCGACCGGCGGGCGTGCCCCAGCCTGTTGACCACGTACGAGAACGCCTCGCGCGTGTGGGCCGCCGCAAGCGCTATCCCGTCGGGGTACCTGCCGTGGCCCGCGTCGTACCGGCCCGACAGTATGGTCCACACCTCCTCCGCCGCGTACCCCTGGTTCTCCTCGGCCTGCACGCCGAGCCTGCGCAGCAGCCCCGACCTGACGAGCAGGCGCATGAACAGGCCCCGGTCGGGCCGCAGCAGCAGGCCGTGGAGGCTGTGCACGCGCACGTCCCTGCCCATGCCCCGCAGCAGCGGCGCGAGCGCGGCGTCCCCGGCCATCCGGGCAAACTCGCCCTGCGGGTCGAGCACGACGAACGACATGCCGCGGTGCCGCATGTACGACAGGAGGATCATCCTTGCCAGGACGGACTTGCCCGAGCCCGTCTTGCCGAATATGCCGACGTGCGAGGCCTCGCCGGTGCCCCCCTCCTCGGGCGGCCCAAAGTGGCGGAACCAGCTCGGCAGCGCGGCGGCGGCCTCCCCGGTCCCCGGAACGCGCCCGATCGACACGGTCAGCCCCGCGCACGGGGCCGTCAGGGCCGCGAGCGCGCCCGCCGAGGCGAGCCGGACCGGGGTGCCGGTCGGGGGGACCGTCCCCATCGAGCCCTGCCGAACGCCGCCCCGCCCGTCCTCTACAAAGACGGCGCTGACGAGCATCTCGGCAGTGTGCGTGTCGTGGCCGCCCGTTATGGGATCGACCGAGCCGTGCTGCCGTATGAGCCCCTTGAGGGTCGGATCGCGCATGAACGGGTTGTCGAGCGAGACCTCGGTGACCTGCCCGAGCGCGTACGCGGCCGCGCCGTCCTGCTCAAAGCGCAGGACGGCGAGCGCGCCCGCAAGCGAGCGGGCCGCCTTTGAGCCGAGCACGTCGACGGACAGGCGCGACGTGCTCGACGGCGAGCCGACCACGCCGACCTGCTCGCCGGCGTCGACGGCCCCGCGCGGCGAGGGGGCGCCCCCGCCCGTTTCGCCGCCGCGGCCGCCCGATGCGCTCACGTCCGGTACCCCCGCGCGGCAATGTACAGCTCGGCCACGCCCATGCCGCCGCCCGGGGCCTCCGGCCCGCCGCCCGCGCACGGCGCGGCCCCCCACATGCGGGCCATGGCGGACACCGCAATCCCGCGCACGGCGGGCAGGGCGCGCGGCAGGCTCTTGGCCATGCGGTCCGCCATGTACACAGGATACGGCTCCATGAGGCCGGGCCCCGCCGACTGGAGGCGGACGGCCTCCAAGAGGGCGCCCGTGCGCTCCGCGTCGCCGGCGCCGCCGGCGCCGAACCCGCCCACCTCTAGGCGGATCGCCGGCGAGTATGCGTGCGGCCGGTAGTACAATACGCGCACGGCCTTGACGGCGTCGGCGATCGCCTCGGCCAGCGACCTTGCCCGGGCCCCGCCGGGAATGCGGCCCGACAACAGGCGGCCGCCGGACGCGCCCGGCGCGGCGCGCCCCGCCGGCCGCCCCGGCGCAAACGGCCCGACGTACTCGCCGGGCTCGAGCACGAGCGAGAGCAGGCCCCTGTCGTCAAGGTTCGGCAGGCCGAGGCGCTCGCATATCTCGCTTCGCTGCGAGTACTTTGCGACCGCGGCGACGGTCCGCCCCGGCGGCGGGGCGGGAGGGCCGCCGCTGCCGCCGCCGCCGCCGCTGTCGGCGCAGGCGGGCGCGAGCATGCGGAGGTACCCCGACAGCGTGCGCTCGATCGGGCCGAACCGCACCTCGCCGCCGCCGCCCTCGCCGCCGCCGCCGCCGTCGCCCTCTTCCAGGTACCGTGCCAGCGACGGCGGGCCGCCGTTCCGCTGCCTCAGAGCAATGTCAAGGGCAATCGCCGGCGTGGCGAGCGAGCCGTCGACGAACACAACGTCGTGGGGGGCGACGGACGCGAGCTGCACCTCCATGGCCGCCATGACGGCCCTGGCCGCGACCGGGTTTGCGTCGTCGTGGGCCAGGCTCTCGACATGGACAAAGTGGCGCGGCCTGGGCCACAGGCGCGCGGCGGGCCCCGCCCCGGCGGCGCCGGCGCAGACGGGGCGCCGCGCCTCCAGCCCCTCGACCGCCACGGCCCCCATCGCGACTATATCGGTCGCAAGCATGCGCTCGGCGCAGTGCGAGCCGTCGACGCCGGCCGTCGAGGGCGGCGACTCGGGCCTCGGCATATCCGAGTCGCGGCCGAGCAGCGGCGCGAGCGACTCGCGGACGGAGCCGCGCATCGACCTCATCGAGGAAATGTCCGAGGCCAGGCCGCCGGCTAGCCTGCGCGACGAGCCGAGCATCTCGCGGACCATTGCCTGCGGCAGGTCGGCAAACGGCGCGTCCGCGCCTGCCGCTGCGTCGTGAAGGCTCACGAAAAGCTGCCGTGTGCGCGCAAAATATGCGTTGCGATCCGGGCCGCCGCTGCGGCCGCCCGCGCGGCGCGCGCTGACGGGCTCGGGGCAGGAAGGGGCGCCACACTGCGGCGCCCACAAGGCTTCCTCCGCCCGCCCGCCCGCCCGATCCCAACCGATAAAGCGGGGGGCGGGGGCGGCCGCGCCGTGTTCTGGAAGAGGTCGGGGGGAGGGGGCGGGGAACGCCGCAGCGCAGTGCCCGCCAAGTCCGAGGCAAAGGCGCTGGAAAAGGCCGAGCGGCTGTCCAGGTCCTCGCGCCACGACGAGGCCGCGCGGCTGTGCGGCGGCATTCTCGAGACGAACCCGGACAGCGCACCGGCCATGGAAATCATGGCCGCCGCTGCAATGGCCGCTGGCAACCCAAAAAAGGCCACGCAGTGGTACGACAAGGCGCTGCGCATCGATCCGCGCAACACCGAGTACCTAGTGAACAAGGCGTCGATACTCGGCATGCGCGGCAAGTACAGGGCGGCCGCAAAGTGCTGCGACGAGGCGCTGAGGCTCGATCCCGACAACGAGCGCGCCATGGGCGAAAAGGGGCTCACGCTGAAGAACAGGGGCAGGTTTGACGAGGCCCTAGAGTGCTACGAGCGCGCGCTCGCCATCAGCCCGGGCAACACGTTGTTCATGGCGAACAAGGGTGTGGCGCTGATGATGAAGGGGCTGTGCGAGGAGGCCATTGCCTGCTACGACGTGGTCATTTCGGGCGATCCGCGCGATGCAGCGGTCATATTCAACAAGGCCGTCGCCCTCGGCAAGCTAGGGAGGCACGAGGAGTCGCTCCGGCACTTTCGCAGCGCCATTGCGATTGGCCCCGACGGCATAAGGGCAATGGTGGCCAAAGGCCTGAAGCAGATCGGCGCATCCGAGGAGGAGCGGGAAGGCGTCCTGGCGGAGCGGGGCGGCGGAGGCGGCGGCGGGAAGCGCCGTGGCCGGAAGGGGTGGAAAGGCAGGCAGGTGTATAATGCCAGACACAAGTTCTCGGCCACGGTTTAAGGCTCGGGCGCCGTATCCACGCCTCGGTTTTGCTCGAATTGGCCAGGAACTTGCGGCCCTGACCATGCTCCCGAGCAAGGCAGGGGGGGCGCCGGTACCGATCCCGCCCGCCTCGCAGGAGCCCGCGGGCCACTTCGAGGGGGCCGGAAGGGGGGCCTGCAAGGCGGGCGTGCCCCGCGCCGGCGGGCCGCGCCGCGGGGATCCCGGCGCCGCTCACCTTGCGATCCTGTACTTTTTCCACCGCCTGCTGTCCAGGCTCATGTCCATGGTGAGCGGCGGCCCCGAGTACTCGTCGATCGTCATCGGCCGCACGTCGGGGGTCGTAATGCGGGCAAGGTCGAACACCGATATCTTTTCGTCGCCGGCGACGTGGACGGTCCCGGTCAGCCCCGCGTCGAGCACGTCGGATATTCCGCCGGCCACCCCGTCGGCGAACAGGTACGTGCCGAACCTGTCAGTGAACGCCTTTGGGTACGGCCACCTCTCCCTTGCGACAAAGTTTGTCCGCACTATGAGCGGGTCGTCGAGGCGGGCCGCCTCGTGCTCGCCGATGAGCTTTGTCAGGGCGTAAAAGTTCTCGGGGTACGGCACGGACTCCTCGTCGTACATGCCCGTGTGGCCGTCGAACACGCACGCGGTGCTCACGTAGCAGAACCGCATCCCGCCCCCGGAGCGCAGCGCGGCGTCGACGAGGTTGCGCGTGCCGAGCACGTTAGTCCTCCAGGCAAGCGGCCGGTCCTCCTCGCACGGCCGTATCCCGGTCAGGGCCCCGCCGTGTATGACGGTCTCGATCTCGGGATGCGCCCCAAAGTACGACAGGACGGCGGCGCGGTCCGAGACGTCGAGCTCGGCGTGCGTCGGGGCGAGCGCGCCGGGGAACCTCGCGCGCAGCTGCGTGCCGAGGGCCCCCGACCCGCCGGTGACTAGGACAGAGCCGGTCACTTGAAGATCGGCCCCCGCGTGTATATCTTTTTCTGGATGGACTTTGAGTTGAAGAACGACTTGTAGTTGCTGTACCTGTTGTGCCGGTACTGGCTCACGTCGTCCGGTATCATGGTGCGGAACTCTTTTGCCGCGTGCGCAATGTCGCGGCGCGGCCGCACGCCGAACTTGGCCGCCTTTGCCCCGGACACGCGGTAGTCGCGCTTGTCGACAATGTCGCGGGACAGGGATATCTTTGCCGGCACGCTCTTTGCGACGTCCCTTGCGGCCTGCCGTATCGTCAGGTTCTTCCATATCACGTTGTACGTTCCCTCCATGCCCTTGTCGACGGCGTACGCGAACGCGTCGGCCGCGTCGGCTACGTGCAGGAACGGCCTCCACTGCGTGCCGCCGAACACCGTGAGCTTTTCGCCGTTGAGCGCCTGCGCGAGGAACAGGTTGATGGCCAGGTCGAACCGCATGCGGTGCGACGCGCCGAACAGCGTGCCGAGCCGCAGTATGGTCGGGTAGTCGTACGCCTGCAGTATGGCCCGCTCGGACTCGTACTTTGACTGCCCGTACGAGTCGAGCGGGTTGACCTCCGAGCCCTCCGTTATGAGGCGGTCCGGCTGCGCGCCGTACACCGAGCACGTGCTCGCGAACACGAGCTGGCGTATCTTGTACATCTTGCACAGGTCGGCGAGGCTGCGGGTCGCCAGGTAGTTTATCTCGATGGACGCCTTTGGGTCGAGCTCGGACGACTGCGTCCCGACTATCGACGCCAGGTGTATGACGACGTCGGCGCCCTTTAGCGACCTGCTGACTATGGCCAGGTCGCGCACGTCGCCCTGGACTAGCTCGAGGCGGCTGTCGCCGGAGACGGCCGAGACCGACTCGCGGCCGAACAGAAAGTTGTCTAGCACGCGCACGTCGTGCCCCTTCCTGAGGAGGCGGCGCGTGAGCAGCGAGCCGAGGTAGCCGGATCCGCCGGTGAGCAGGACCCTCACCGGTCCTTCACCCCCCACACGTCGCCGTGCGCGTACGGATCGAGCCGCTCGTCGTCGGGGTTCTCGGCGTCGAACGGCTCGCTCGACACGCCGAGCACGACGGTGCCGTCCTCCAGGGACATCCATCCCGTGTACACCCCGGTCGGCACCTCGAGCACGGCGGGGCTGCGCGAGGACAGGACGAACGTGTCCGTGCCGCCGCGCGTGGGGCTCGACTCGCGGTCGTCGACGGCGACAAACTTTGCCGAGCCGGCGGCCGCAAAGAACGCCTTGCGCTCGCGCGAGTGCTTGTGGAAGCCGCGGACGGTCCCGCGCGCAAAGTTTCCCGTCGCGTATATGCGGCGGATCGGAAACGGGTCGGAAAAGCCCTCGGGGAGCACCTGCGAGAGGAACCCGCGGTCGTCGACGAACGACTTTACGGGCGTCAGCCTCACGCCGTCGATCACGGGGCGGCCGGGCGGCCCCCCTCTAATAACGGTAACCGGCCGCCTAGATGCCGTCGGGGACGGCGGGGTTCCTCCAGCGGCTGCGGTACCTGCTCGTCTCGCTGCCCGATCCGGCCCGCGGGTGGTTCCACCAGACCTTTGGCGAGCGCACCTCGCCGTCGAGCCTCTCCAGGGCGCGCACCATCCGCGCCGAGCAGTCGGGGCGGCCGTACGGGTTCTTCCAGGCGCGGCGGTCGCGGCCGAGCACGGTGCGGGCGGCCTCGACGATGTGGCTGCGCACCACCCCGGCGACTATGTTCGAGCCGGCCTCGACGGTCTCGGGCCTCTCGGTGCTGATCCGCGCCGTGACGCACGGCACGCGGAATATGCACGAGTCCTCCTGGACGGTCCCCGAGTCGGTCACGCAGCACATTGCGTTCTTTTCGAGCTTTGAGAACTCTAGGAACCCGACGGGGTCCATCACGCGGACGCCGCGCGGCACCCGCACGCCGAGCCGCCGGATCGACTCCTGCGTGCGCGGGTGGGCGGGAAACACGACGGGCACGCCGTACGCCCGGCCGAGCTCGCCGAGGGCGCCGAGTATGGACGCGAGCGGCCTGCGGGAGCCTACGTTCTCGGGTCGGTGGGCGGTCGCCAGAAAGTACCGCCCCCCGTCCAGGCCGAGATCGTCGAGGACGGGGCTCTTGTCTATCTTGCCGGCAAAGTCGGTGAGCACCTCGTATATGGGCTTGCCGATGCGGTGTATGCGGTGGCGGGCGATTCCCTCGCGCAGCAGGTTCGCCTCGGTGCCCCTCGTCGGCGTGAACAGGTAGTCGGAGATGCTGTCGAGCAGGCGGCGGTTCTTTTCCTCGGGCATGCGCCAGTCGCCGCTGCGCATCCCCGCCTCCAGGTGGACGACCTTTACGCCCGCCTTTGACGCGACCATCCCGGCGAGCGCGGGGTTGGCGTCGGAGAACGAGAATACGAGGTCGGGCCGCTCCCGGTCCAGGACGCCCTCGAACTTTTTGGCAAGCTCGGCGAGCTGCTCGGCCTGCGTGCCGGACCCGACGCCGAGGTGGTAGTCCGGTTTTGGAAAGCCGAGCTGGTCAAAGAACAGCCCGTCGAAAAAGTACGAGTAGTGCTGGCCCGTGTGGACTATTCGGAGGTCCGCCTTGGCGCGGCGCAGGCGGCGCACGAGCGGCTCGTAGTTTATGATGTCGGGCCGGATGCCGAGGACGATGACGTACTTTGCCCGCACGGGGCGGCGGGCGCGGCGTTTCAATATATCCGTGCCGGCGGGGCGGCGGAACCTGTAGCCCGTTGCCCTAGCGCTGCTACGTAGACCGCCGGCGGGCGCCTCGCGTGCGCGCCTCTTCGGCCGAGCGTCCCCCGCCGCCGCCGCCGGGATTCCCTTGTTCAGGCCGCCCGCGTCCTACCCCGCTTCCGCCGCGCAGCTGCTCCTAGTCCGTGCAGACGCCGCCGCGCTTGCCCTGCCGTATCCTGCCGACCGGCATGACCGCAAACCCTTGGCACCTACAGTTTTGGTACTGGTCGCGCATCGCCTTTTTCCAGTCTTCGTCACGCCCGAGCCGCACCAGCGACTCGGGCATCCTGTTGATCCTCTTCGCACACTTCTCGTTGCGCTCGACAAGCTCGTTGTACGTCCTCTGGTCTGGCAGGAAATTGCTTTTGCGGGCGTTGCAACCGCCACATGCGGGGACAAGGTTCCAGAGCTGGTCGTCGAATATAAACGACCATGGAATGACGTGGTCCAGCCGGGCCGCCTTCCGATCTAGCTTACACCGGCAGTAGAAGCACTTCGTGCGGGGCGTAAGCAACGCGTCCTTGGCTCTTTTTATGTAGGCGGGGTTTCTCGACGGCGTAGTCTGGGCGCTCTCGACCTTTGCGATCAAGCCCGGCAACCCGCCGTTGGCCCCCTCTAGATACCTGAAGGTGGGGCATAATTCTAGAGCCTCAATTTGTGCAGTCGGGGCAAACAATTACGAAATTGGGGTGCCCGAATTCGAGTTTTCGAAACTCGGTTGGGGAATTCGAGTTTTCGAAACTCGACGTAACCTATAATACGTCGCGTGTGAGCACAATTGGACTAGTGGGTCTAATAGTTTTGACAGAAAAACTGATAAGGTACCGGTTGGGCGCTGACGTGACATGGCAAGGCACAAGGACTTTGAAAAGATGCCAGATGGGTCGGTGTTGCTGGGAATCCTCTTTCTGATCAGGATCCTCACGCTCGGCGGTGAAAATCAGGCGTCAAAGAGGGGCCGGCCGTACGTTTTCAGTACGAGGACGATCCTGTCTTGCCTTGTGGTGATGTTGTGGACCAAGCGCGGCAGCGTGAGGTCGCTCTATTGGTTCCTCACACAGGATTTGGAATACAATAGAAAGATCGTAAAGGCATGCGGGCTGAAAAAAATTCCCGACAGGCGGACATTCGACCGCAGGTTTGCGACCCTGCCGCTCGAGAAGATCATATCAGACATGGGCCGGCATTTTATAGCGTACAAGTTCATTGACGCGGTGGTGGTCGCCATCGACAGCACGATCATGAACGCGTGGCGCTACCTCGTCCACCACAAAAAGGACAAGAAAGCCGGCAAAAAGCCGCGCCCGGGAATAGACACCGAGGCAGAATGGACGAGAAAGCGTGGAAACTACACGTACGGGTACAAATGCCACCAAGTTACCAGCACGGGCCGCGTGCCCGTGCCGCTTGCCGCCACCACGACTCCGGCCAACGCGGCCGACAACAAGGTCGCGATGAATATGCTGCCAGACCTTCCGCTACAAGTGATCCAAGTGATTCTCGGTGACCATGCGTACCACGACTCAAAGCTCTTCCTGAAGGTCAAGGAGCTCACCTCAAAAGCAAACGGTGGAAAGGGCGGGCGCCTGCTCACGTGGACAAGAAAGGTGGCGGGCGGGATTAGAAGGGGCGGCAAAAAGTCCGGCCCGTTGACCCGGGCAGAGGCGGCCAGGCAGGCGATGGCCGAGAGCGACGAGTGGTACCTGAAGGGCGGCGGCGCCGAGGTGTACGTGCAGCGGTCGACGACGGTAGAGCCCGAGCAGGGACGCCTCAAGAGCACGTTCGGCCTCGATTCGGTGCCCGTGCGCGGCAAGAAGGCCGTCAACCAGCGCGTACTGGGATGCGTATTCACGTACCAGCTGGCCATCTTCTACGGCTTCGCGACAGAGAAAGATAATCCACTACAAGTCAAATACCTAGTCGGTTCCTGATGCAAGCCGGCAAGCAGCACAGCTTCAATTCGACAAACCTCTTGACGCATCGACAAATTCAAGTTTGCGACGGAAAGGTTAGAATTAACAGTCAATTCTGTCGTACTTCGTTACGCATATTGCCAAAATGCACAGCTTTTCCGTAATTCAATCTGTCAAACAATGCGAAACTCAGATAAAATCCGTAATTCAATCTGTCAAACAATGCAAAACTCCGGCAAAATCATGAAAAACATTATGCCCCACCATCAGATACCTAGCCCACTCGAATGCGACCGCGTTCTTGAGGACGTCATAGTTGCGTCGGAAAAAGCTGCATGCAGCGGCCCGCACGGTGATCTGCCTTTTTTTGGCGTTGCGTGCATAAAACATCTCCACCTCTTCGACGTAGCGGCCGCACTTTACCCTTTGGAATTTTGGGACGACCACTGATTTTTTGGCGCGCTCGCTACCGAACACGTCGTGCTCTATCTCGCTGGTTACGTCCCGGACATCATCGGCGTCGAGCTTGTCAAAGTCGTCGCGGTAAGTCATCTTCCCCCACTTGCCGCGTATTGCTCTGATCACGGCCGCTTCCTTGTCGTTATAGTAGTTCTGGCGTATGTGGAAGACGCACTCTTGTCGCCAGTAGTATCGCAGGAACCGTTCTGCTAGCTTTTCGTACTTTATGATGTATGGACCACTCGCGCCGGGATCGCGCTCGCTGCACAGCTCGAGCAAGGCCCTTGCAAGGGCGAACTTGTACGTGCCGTTTTTAGCCCCATCCTTGAGTATGCGCATGAACAGCGCCATGCGGTCGTCGTCGGTGCGCGCCCGTTGCCGGCACGCGTCCCGACGGCCGCCGACTGGGCCGCCGCCGGCCGCGCGGTGGAGGCGGGGACGCCTGAGGCCATGATCGGCGGCAAGGCGGTAAATGTTGTAGCGCCTGCCCTTCGCCCAGTCGACCAGCTTGCCGGCCTTGCGCAACTTGATTATCGCAGTAGCCGTGGCCTGCTGAAATTCGTTCGTGCTACGGCCGGCGCCCCACACAGACTGTCCGATGCCGAGCCTTTTCGCAACGTACTCGTCGACTGACCGCTTGGTGTGCCAGACGCGGTCGTTGCGGCGCCGTGCCTGCGCTCGATCGCCCTTGTATATTCGGCCGCCACGCTCGCCGCCTTCAATCTCGGTCACGGCGCGGCCCCTGCGAAGCAGGGCGGCCACCACGGCCGGATACACCTCTGCATGCGAGAACACGGCAGAACAGGGGAGCTGTCGTATTTGTCCGTTGTGGTAGGCGGGGCACGACACGACACCCGACTTTTTATATTTCGCCGGAGCGCGGCGCGCGCAATGGACGGCGGGCACCTCCAGGAGCACGACAGGGGGTACAAGGTGTTCCTGTACGTGTTCTACGCGTGCGCCGCCGCCATGGCCTCGATCGCCGCGTACGGCGCGTACGCAATGTACGCCGAGTGGCAGCAGACCGGCTCGTACGTGATGGGCGAGGTGCTCAACACGACCGTCGTGCCGTTCGAGAACTTTGCCCGGCTCTCGACGTGGCTGTTCTTCTCGGCCGTCATCGGATGGTACTGCGTCTCGAGGATAGGCTGGAAGAAGACGACGGCCGGCAAGATTCCCGGGGCGCGCATGCCGCTGCTGCAGCTCATGCTGCTCGGGTTCGCCATCATATGCCTGTACGAGGTGCTCTGGAACTTTGCCGTCCTGAACGCAAAGATCGCCGCCGGCGTGGCGAACGGGGCCGTCCCCGACATCGACCGGCTCAGCGTGGCGTACCCGGACTCGGCGCGGCCGTGGAACTTGATATTTGCCACCAAGATATTCCTGGCGGGGTTCCTGATCAGCGCGCATGCGTTTTACCTGAGCACAATGCCGCGCAAGCGGCTCGGCTAGGCCCCGGGCGGCGGGCCGGCGGAGCCGCCCGTCAGGGCCCGCGGCGGTTGACGGTCAGCGTCGAGCGTATGCGGTCCATCTTGTGGACGTTCCATGTCAAGAACTCTTTGAGCTTTTCAATGTTGGACGCCTCGATCTTGACGAGCAGGTCGTACGCGCCGTACGTGTGGTCGACCCAGGCGACCTCTTCCATCTCCCTGAGCTTGTCGGCGACCTCTTCCTCCGCGCCGAGGTCGCACTTTATGAGCGCATAGCATACCGTCACGGCCGGCCGCGGGCGGCGTGCTATTTCAAAGTGTCGAGCCGCGGCCGGCCACGGTTTATAGGCGCGCCGTCGAGGCCCTGCGCCCGATGGACGTCGAGTCGAGGATGGCCCTCGTCACGCGGCCGCCGACCGAGGAGGTCGTCACCGAGGCGGAGATGAGGGCCTTGTTAGAGACGGAGGCGCGGCCGAGCCACTACATCGGCCTGGAGATATCGGGGTTCCTGCACCTGGGCAGCCTCGTCAGCACGGGCTACAAGATCAATGACCTGCTAGAGGCCGGCGTGCGGTGCACCGTGTTCCTGGCCGACTGGCACACGATGATCAACGACAAGCTCGGCGGCGACGCGGGGCGCATAGGGGAGGTCGGCGCGTACTACCGCAGCGCGTTCGCCGCCGTCTGCCCCGGAGCGGAGATACGGCACGGGTCGGACCTGTACGACGGCAGTCCCGAGTACTGGCGCGAGCTGGTGCGGTTTGCGGGCCACATGTCGCTGGACCGCACGCGGCGCGCGCTTACGATCATGGGGCGGTCCGAGGCGGACTCGAGGACGGACCTGGCAAAGCTGCTGTACCCCGCCATGCAGGCCGTCGACATTAGGTTCCTCGGTGTCGACATAGCCCACGCAGGAATGGACCAGCGCAAGATACACATGCTCGTGCGCGACACGTTCCCAAAGATGGGCTGGAAGGTGCCCGTCGCGCTGCACCACCGCCTGCTTCCGGGCCTGACCGGTCCGGCGGGGCCGCCGCGGCAGGGCGGCGCCGGCGCGGCCGGCGCGAAGATGTCAAAGTCGAGCCCCGGCTCGGGCATACTCGTGCACGACACGGAGGACCAGGTGCGCTCAAAGATCAAGCGGGCGTGGTGCGAGGAGGGGCGCGCGGAGGCAAACCCGCTGCTCGAGATATGCAGGCAGATACTGTTCCGCCCCGGCCCGCTGCGCGTCGAGCGCCCGGACAGGTTCGGCGGCGACGTCGAGTTCGGCTCGTACGCAGAGCTTGAGGAAGCGTTTGCCGCAAAAAGGCTCCACCCGTCCGACCTGAAGGGGGCCGTGGCCGACGCGCTCGTCCCGATTGTCTCGGGGATAGCCGCCAAGGCCCCGATGAGCGAGCGGGTCAGGCGGATAGTGGAGGGGGCGGGCTAGGGCGGCCGCGGATCGCCCGCCGATGCCGCGCCGCTGCCGTCGCCCGCCGCGCCGCTGCCGCCCTCCGATGCCGGCGGCTCGCCGCGCAGGGCGTACTTTGACGTGTACCCGCGCGGGTTGATCATGAGGTCCTTGTAGCTGTACGTAGACGAGTTGCCGACTATGACGGTGCTGATCATGCCGAGCTTGTCCGCGTGCTCTTCCATGCGGCCCAGATCCGTGAGCACGACCGACTGCGAGCTGCGGAACGCGCCCTTGACGATGGCCACCGGCGTCGATGCATCGCGGTGCTCTAGCAGTATGCGGCGCGCGTCGCGCAGCTGGTGGATGCGCCTCTTGCTCGACGGGTTGTATATGACGACGACAAAGTCGCCGCGGGCGGCCGCCTCGACCCTCCTTGTGATGATCTCCCACGGCACGAGCAGGTCGCTCATGCTCAGCACGGCAAAGTCCGTCATTAGCGGCGAGCCGATGATGGACGCGCACGAGTTGAGGGCGGACACGCCGGGCACGACCTCGACTGGCAGGCCGCCCGACCGCGGATCCCACCCCATCTCGGCGAGCGTCTCGTAGATGAGGCCGGCCATGCCGTATATGCCGGGGTCGCCGCTCGAGACGAGCGAGACCGTCCGGCCCGACACGGCAAGGTCGATGCACTGGCGGGCGCGCTCGACCTCCTGCGTCATGGCGTAGCGGTACACGTCCTTGCCGCCGATCAGGTCCTGCACGAGGTTGACGTACGTCTCGTACCCGACGATCGTGTCGCTCTCCTCAATGGCCTGCTTGGCGCGGAACGTCATGTGGTCGTGGTGGCCCGGCCCTACGCCTACGATGTACAGCTTGCCGCCCATGTGCGTCCGCATTGAACCTGCGGCTATTTTACCGTTGGCGGGAGCGGACCGGCGCGGAGGCTAGGGAGTGCCGCTGTTTCCGGCGTCCCCGGCGCCGTCATCGGCGCCGCTGCCCCCGGCGGCGTCATCGGCGCCGGCGGCGTCATCGGCGCCGGCGGCGTCATCGGCGCCGGCGGCGTCATCGGCGCCGCTGCCCCCGGCGTCATCGCCCCCGGCGCCGCCCTGGAACGGGTCGACGACGGGGCTGTTCACGACAAAGTCCGCATTGAGCGGCAGGGCGAGCGTTACGCCAATGTCTCCCGAGTCCTCGAGCGCCTCGACGTCGGCGACCGTCTGCAGCACGGACGCCTCCCGCTCGGCGCCCCACTTTGCCACGTACAGGTGCATTATCGGCGTGTACGAGTCCCCGCCGGGCGCGACGGTCGATATGCCCGGCTGGAAGCCGAGCTGCCCCTGCCCCCGCACGCCGTTGACGAACTCGTACGCGTCGGCGGCCGCCCCCGTGCCGACGAGCTCGGCGAGCAGCGGCGCCGGCGCGGCGCCCATTGCGCCGGCCGGCCCGCCCGGCGCCGCATCCGTCACGATCCTGTACACGGTCCGGCCGTCGGGCCCCCATGCGCGGTGCGCTATGAACGTCGCCGTCATGGACTGCTCGTCGACCCGCGCTAGCTGCGCGCCGTCGTACGTCTCGTTGCCGGCCACCGCGTACCCGTCCGCGCGCACGGCCATCTGCCCCCCGTCCCACCGCACCTGCGGCATGTTGGCCACCGCGCCGATGCGCTCGACCGTCACGCGGCTGCCGTTGCGCGCCTCGAGCACCTCGGCCTCCGATGAGAGGACCGACGGGCGCTGCCCCACCTTCCATGCGACCTCGCTGACCTGGCGCAGCGCGCTGTACTCGCGCGGCTGCCCTGGCGTGCTCGAAAAGACGTCGTCCTGGTAGCCGCGGAGGCCGCCGCCGGCGACGCCGTTGGTAAACACGTACACGTCGGAGACGGCGTCCGGCGGGGCATTGGCCAGGGCGGGGGCCCGCTCGACGCGCCAGCCCTGCCTCTGCGAGACCATCTCGGCGTACTTGTCGTCGCTCGCGTCCGTTACGACGTAGAGTAGGCCCGTGCCGTTGTAGAGGCCCGCGTGCAGCGGCAGGTGTGCCGGCACCGCGCCCCGCGCGAGCTCGAGGCGCGCGGGTCCCGCGTCGACCACGACGGTCCGCATGACGACCTCGGTGGGCGGGCCGCGCACCCACCCGTCAAGGGTGGCGGTGGCGGCAAACCTTCCGGCCGACGAGTACAGGGCCACGGCTGCCCCGGTAAACTCGGCCGAGCCGGACCTGCTCGGCCCCCCGTGCAGCGACAGGGCGTAGTGGGTCTCGCCGTCGACCGTCCATACGGGCTGCCCGCTCCCCTCCTGCCCGTCGGCCAGCTCGTGGAGGACCATCACGCCGACGGGCCGGCTCGCCGCGTACGTCATGGACCCGTCGAATATGCTGCCCCCGCTCGGCGAGACGAACATTGCGATCTGCGTGCCGTTGCGCCCAACGCCGGGGTCGGCCCAAGAGTCGAGCGTCTGCGTAAAGTGGAACTTTTTGGACGGCGGGCGGGCGGAGGCCGCGTCGGACTCGGCAGGAAGCGAGGCGGCGGCGGCGGCGGCGAGCAGGATCGCGGCGGCCGCCGCTACCGGCAATACGACGGCCTTTCTCACGGGGGGCGGCCCGGCCCCGAGCTTAAATTTTTTGTCCGGGCGCAACCGCGGCGGCCGGCGCGGGCCTAGCCCCACGTGTCGGGCCGCGCCACGAGCAGGCGGCCAGAGGTCAGGCGGCCGAGCATGCCCCCGAACACGATCATGTCGCCGTCGTTCGAGACGAGCCTGACCGGCCTGTCCTCGGACAGCTTTGCGGCCTTTGCCATGATCCACACGTCGCTCTTCCTTGCGCTCTCGAGGAGCCACCCGAGGGCGGCGCCCCTCTGCGCAGGATCGGCGCCCCCGTCCGCGGCGCCCCCAAGCCCACGGCTGGCCAGGGCCGCCCTCTTGCTGGCGAGCCACGCGCGCGCACTGCCCGAGTCGGGATCGCCGGCGACCGAGGCGAGGTGCGCTACGATCTCGCCGAGGTACTTTTCGTACCCGCGCAGGTGGCGGCGCTTTGCCGTCGGGAAGCGGCCGAGCAGGCGCTGCACGCGGACGCAGTCGTTGGCGTCATAGTGGCGCATAAAGGCGCGCATCTCGCGCTTTGCCGTGTTGACGCGCAGGACGAGGCCGGGATTGTCCCCGATGAACCGGATAAACTCGCCGGGCAGCGGCCGGTCGGGGGCGTCGCCGTCGGCATGCCTGGCGTAGTCGATCAGCACGTTGGTGTCTAGGACGAGCCAGTAGCCGGCCGGCGGCGCCCGGGAGCCTGCGGCGGCGCCCGGGAGCGGCGGGTGCGGCGGCGCGGCGCCCGCATGCCGGCGCTTGCCCATGTAGCCGGCGCGCCCCTCTTCCGTGATAAGGATTCCTGCATCCGGCGGGGCCGGCGCTAGCCCCCGCCCGCCCCGCCCAGCCCGAACTCGTCGTGCAGCACGCGGACGGCAGACTCGCAGTCCGCGTCCCTGACGACGAACGCCAGGTTGAGCTCGGACGATCCCTGCGTGATCATTACGACGTTGATCCCGTTGCGCGCGACCGAGCCGAACACCCGCGAGGCGACGCCGACCGCGCCGCGCATCCCCGAGCCGATCAGGGCCACGACGGCCACGCCGGGCGTGACCTCGACCTTTTTGATCATGCCACCCAGCAGGTCCCTCTCGAGGGCCGCCACGGCGCCGTCCATGTCGGGCCTGCTCACCACCATGCTTATGCTCGACTCGGACGGGTTCTGCGATATCATCATGACGTTGGCGCCGGCGCCGGCGAGCGTCGAGAATATCCGGGCCGCCGTGCCCGGCTCGCCGACGAGCCCGTCGCCGCGCACGTCTATCAGCGCGTTGCCGCGCAGCGTGCTGATGCACTTGACGGCCCTGTCCGGCGGAGGAGAGGCGGGCGCGGCTGCCGCGGCTGCCGCGGCTGCCGCGGACGGGTCGGCCACCACCAGCGTCCCGCCCGGCGGCGGCGGGGGCTCGCACCGGGCGGAGCGCCCCCGCCGCCCGCCGCCCGTCGAGGAGCTGCGCACGCGCATGGGTATGCCGCTGCCGAGAAGCGGCTCGAACGTGCGCGGGTGTATCTGCTTTGCGCCAAACATGGCCATCTCCATGGCCTCGACGTACGAGACGGCCGGCAGGACGCGAGCATCGGCGACGATCGACGGGTCGGCCGTCAAGAGGCCGTCGACCTCGCTCATCAGCCATATCTCGTCGGCGCCGATGCACGCGCCGACCGTCGTGGCCGTATAGTCCGAGCCGCCGCGGCCGAGGGTCGTTATCCGCCCGTGCTGGTCGGCCCCGACGAACCCTCCGACGACCGGCATCGTGCCGCCGGCCAAGAGCGGGCCGAGCGCCTTGGAGACGCGCAGGCGCGTCGTGTCCATGAGGAGGCGCGCGCCGCCAAAGTTCGAGTCCGTTACGATGCCAGCCTCGTTGCCGGCAAGGGCGCGGGCCCTGCAGCCGGCGTCCTGCACCGCATGCGCCATTGTCCTGGCCGAGAGCCGCTCGCCGAACGACAGCAAATAGTCCATGGACCGCGGCGTGACCTCGCCGAGCAGCGACATGCCGTCGACCAGCTCGCGGAGGTCCGTAAAGTCGCGCTGCAGGGCCTCGAGCAGGCGGCGGCGCGCCGCGGCCCCACGCACGGACTCCCTGGCAAGGCGCCTGCTGCGCGAGACTATCCGCGACGCGGCCCGGGCCGCGCCCGCCCGGTCGCCCCTGCGTATGCGCGCCGAGACCGCGATGAGCTCGTCGGTAATGCCGCTTGCCGCCGAGCACACGGCGACGGCCCCGCCGGCCGCGCCGGCCGCGTCGGAGGCGAGGAATGATGCGGCCTCGCGCATGCGGGCCGGCGTGTCTATCGACGCGCCGCCGTACTTTACGACGAGCCTTCCGAGCGACTTTCTTTTGCCCGTCAAGCCGGCCGCCGCCCGTCCCCGCGCACGGCGCCGCCTGGCGGCGCAACGGCGCAACGGCGGCAGCGCAACGGCGCCGCCCCGCTAGTTCTCGACCCTGGGCGCCAGGTAAAAGTGGATGCGGCCCATGTTGGCGACCTTGAACTCGATGCGCATCGGCTTCGAGCTCGAGAACTCGCAGACGATCGAGCTTACCGTGTTGCCGACGGCCTTGACCACCGGCATGAGGTACTCTAGGCTGTACGTGCCCTCGCTGTCGTTCTTGACCGATATCTCCGTCATGTCGTCGCTGTCCTTGGGCGCCTCGATCGAGACCTCGCCCGTGTCGCCCTTGCCCGAGAACGTGGCGCCCTCCTCGCGCACCGACATCGACAGGTACTCGGCGACCACGTGGACGTCGCCGAGTATGCGGTCGAACGACTGCGCGGGAACCTCGATCCGCGCCTCGTACGGTATGCGGGGCAGCGGCGTGTCCGTCGCCGAGCTCTCAATGAGCCTGATCTTGTACTTTTTGTTCTCGCCGATCTGGACGAGCAGCTTGTTCTCGTCGGATATGCTGATCGTAATGCTGTCCTTCTTGTCCGCGCGCTTGATGAGCTTTGCGACCTCTTCGATCCGCACGCCGAACTTTATGTCGCTGTCGCACTCGAACTTTTCAAACGCGGTGTTCGGCCACAGTATGTCGATGAGGGCCACGTGCGACGGGTCCATCCCCCTGAACGTAATGCCCTCTGACGAGGCGACGAACGTGGCCTCCTCCACGAGCGTCGAAATGGCAGAGATGATCGCCTTGAGGTCGTCGGACCCGCTCGTGGTCGCCTCGAACACCATGCGCGCGGCCCGCAAGGGGCGCAATAAAAGCATACCCTAGGGGCGATCCGGGGGCCGGCGGGCGGCGAGGGGGGCCGCGCGGCGTCGGCGGGCGGCGAGGGGCGGGGGCGAGGACCGGCACGGCGCAGGGCGGGGGCGGGGGGGGCTGGGCGGGGGCGGGCCTATGCATAGTTCCGCCAGGTGTAGCCGCACGACGTGCACCTAAAGAACTGCGTCGTCGGCTCGTCGGCGCTGCGCGTCTGCAGCATCCACCACACGGCCTCGCCGTGGCCGCACTTTTCGCACTCGGCCTCGATCGTCGGCAGGGCCTCCTTCCCCTCGGACCCCTCCAGGACGTTAAAGTCGCCGGCGCCGCGGTCCTGCGCAGAGGCCGAGGAGGCGCCGCGGCTCGCGCGGCCCTGCTCGTGGCCGCACTTTGGGCACTCTAGGCGGTCGGTCGCCGCCTTGCGCAGCTTTGTATCGCACTTTGGACAGAATTTCATCTAATTTACCTTGATCTTTGACTCTAGCATCTTGCGAAGGTCGGCCGTCGCGCCCAGCGCCGACTCTGCCGCGTCCGCTATGCGGCCGAGCGGATCCCCCTTTGAGGAGTTGACGCGCATCCATATCTCGTTCGTGAGGGGGTGCTTTACAATGACGCCGGCAAAGTCGTCCCTCTCGGCGCCCTTGAGCATCTCGTGCTGCACGGCGTAGAGCGTTCCAATGTCGGCCCCCTTGATCGACAGGCTCGCCTGCCCGTCGGACAGGCCCAGTATGGTCGCCTCCACGGGCCGAAAAGGAACTTATGTGGTTATAAAGCCTTGCGCCCCGTTGGAGGCGGCAGGGGGGCGCGGCGGGGCGGGCGCTAGCTCGATCGTGTCGGCGGGGATCGCCCTTGACGGGGACGGGGCGGTCGACACCGACGGCGGGGCGGCCCTGGCAGTCAGGGTGAGGTTCTCGCTGGCCGGCGCCGTGCGCGAGGCGTTCACCGAGGAGCGGTGGACGCGGGCCTATGAAAAGTACGACAACACGCTCAAGTTAAAGTACGGCGTGCGCCTGCAGGCGGGCGGCGCCCTCAAGCGGCGCACGCTCGGCAAGGAGATCGACTCGTACCGCAAGGCCTCGATTTTCTGGACGCGCAACCCAAAGCTGGTCAACCCAATGAAGGACAAGCGCGTGTGGGTGCAGGTGGCCAAGAACTTTAGGCCGGTCATACGGCTGACCGAGGAGGAGGTTCGCGAAGAGCTGTTCGACTTTGACGAGCGCGTCGTCTTCAAGGCGTCCGAGCTCGGCGGCGGCGGAAGGGGTGCGCATGCGGTCTCGGCCGAGGTGCGCGCGTCCTGGCAAAAGCACGACTACATCGGGGCCGGCAGCGTAAAGGCGCGCACGCCCGAGCTGCTCGTCGAGGTCTAGAACCAGGCCCTGGCGGCTCCCTACTCGGAGGAGGCCAGCGCCCCTGTGAGCAGCTCGGTCACGGCCGCCGAGCGGCTCTTGGCCCCGCTCGTCTTGGTGTACCGGTCGATCCTGTCGGCCAACTCGATCGGGATGGATATGCACAGCAGGCGCCTTGTGACCGGACCTCTTGACACGGCTCGGCGTGCCGGGGGCCTGCTATAAGCATGCCGAGGCGCCGGCGGGGGGGGCGCGGCGTGGCCCCGGAGGGCGGAGCCGACCATGCGGCATCTGCGTCCGCACCGATCCGCCAAGCGTCCCCGAATTCTGCGGCCGGCATACCCATATAAGGCTCGGCCGCAACGGGCCGAGCAGATGGCAAAGTACGACGGCCTGCTCGGCCAGCCGGTGCTCGAGGTAGAAGAGCCCGACAAGGAGGGCGGCATCACCGTGATCTTCAAGGACAACAGGTTCCTGTTCGTCAAGGCGGCGGGCGGCAAGGTCGAGACCGTCTCCATCCCGGAGTGAACGCGAATGGACAAGTTTGATCCGGTCAGGATGCAAGACCTGGTGCGCGTCGACGATCCGGACGCCGACGGCGGCGTCACCCTGGCGTTCAAGGGGGGCCAGACGATGAAGATCGGCGTCGGCGAGGACGGCAGGCTGGTGTGCACGGTAACCGCAGGGGACGCCCCGCCCTAGCCGCCGCCGCCGCCGGCCCGCCCCGAGGCCACGTGCCGCTCATAGTACTCGACGGCCCGCTCCTGCTCGTCGCTCTGTATCGAGCCGGGCCTCTGCCCGCGAACCTCCCTTACGGCCTCGGCCGCAGACATGCCGCCGTGCCGCACCAAATAGCACGCCAGAATGGTGCCCGCCCTGCCGAGGCCGGCCGCGCAGTGGACCATGACGGGCTTTCCCGCGCCGACGCGCTCGCGTATGAACTCGACGGCCTTGTCGGTGCCCTCGACGGTCGGCGCCGTCAGGTCTACGGTGGGCACGTGCAGGTAGTCCATGCCGTCAACCCAGCCGCCCGGCAGCGGGTCCTCGGTCATTGTGACTATGGCCCTGACGCCGCGCTCGCGCGCCCACCCGACCTCGCCGGACGACATGGGGCGGCCCGAGCCGGCCAGGCGCCCGTCGACAAGCCACGAAAAGTTCGTCGGGCGGCCGGTCACGGCCCCGTGCACCCTTCGCCAGGCGTTGCCGGGGGCGCTCACGGGAAGCGTAGAATCTGGCGGGGTTTTAACCTTATGAGCCTCGAAAGCAGGCGTGGTTGCGTGACCGTGGTTGCGCTAGAGAATGACGGTAAAGGCAAGAACGCTAGGACTATCACTGTCAATGGGGTTATATGTACAAAAGGACCGTGTAGCCCCACTAGACGTCATCGTAGTCGTGTCTGTTGATTGGGCAGGCCCCAAAGCGTGAGGGGCTTATATCCTGCGGCCCAAAATTGGTTCGTGCTCCGTCTTGCCGCTTATGCTAAACACCGTAGTTTAAGCTCGCGCCACGGCCTGAGACAGGTATATATGGCGGAGTTGAGCGGCTACGGCCGTGCCGTCGGTTGATGACTTGATACTCCCCATATTAAGGGGGATTAGCGACGGCCGTGGATACACTACGAGCGACTTGGAGGGGATTGCAGCAAAAAGCATGAACTTGTCAAAAGATGATTTGGATCAGTTAGCACCCAGTGGCAAAACCACCCAAGTACGGTATAGAATTTCATGGGTGAAGTCGCTCCTTAAAAAGACCGAATTGGCGTACTACCCCTCGCGTGGTATAATCACAATCACTGAAAAAGGCCTAGAAACGCTCAGGGGCAATCCCAGCCGTATCAATTGGCGTCCAAAACGCCCCACAAAGAAGAGGGGGGGAGCGGACAACAACGACTTATCGAGTGACATGCCTACACTCGATGAAATGTTGCTCCCATTGTTAAGAGGAATAAAAGATGGGCGCAAATACTCAATGGACGACTTGGAAAAAATGGTAGCAGAGAACCTAAATTTATCTAAAGATGTATTGAGCGAATTAATGCTAGATCGCCATACAACAAAGGTGCGCCACAGACTCGGCTGGGCAAAATCATACCTAAAAAATGCCGGACTGGTAGAATATCCCTCACGTGGCCTAGTAATGATTACCGTTAAAGGAAGCGACATTCTCAGTTTGGGCTTACTCCGCATTGATCGGGCATATTTGAATGAAATAGCTGAAAATGATGATATAGAACCAGATGAAAGTGACGATGATCTTACTCCCGAAGAAACAATTATGCGCGAATACGGAAAGATTAGGCGTATGCTAGAAAATGAGTTACTAGAAAAAGTTAGAGGGATGACCTCGCGTGGATTTGAACTGATGGTTCTCGATCTATGTAAAAAAATGAATGCCGACACAAGTTCTGTGCATACAGGAAAACCCGGCGATAAAGGCATTGATGGGATAGTCACGCTTAATGATGGGTTTGGCTTGAGCAAAATATATGTTCAGGCTAAAAAACATAAGAATCCAGTCACTAGCGAGAGCGTACGGGTGTTTGTGGGCGCGCTGAGCTTGAAAGCTACAAAAAAGGGCATATTTATGACCACGGCTGAAATTCCAAAGTCTGTGAAGGATGAGGTTGAGAAAAATGAAAGCGTCTCAGTTAGGCTTATTGATGGCAACGATCTTGTGCACTTAATGATGGATCGTGGCGCAGGGGTTACTGAGGACAAAACACTAAGAATTCAAAGGATAGATGACGAATATTTCAGTGGCATGGGCTGAACAGGCAGGGCCACGGCAGTTACAACACGGAGATGACTTCGTAACGCTAACTATAATGCCGGACACAGGTTATTGGCCACGGTTTAGGGCCATGCGTCGTATACACGCTTCAATTTTGCTCAAATTGTGTCAGAAACTTGTGTCTCTAGCTATACAGCCGCGTCCGGACATACGTGCGCTTATATAGATTAGCGGCGCACGGGCATCGTGCCAGGCAAAGAGGCCGTCCTGTACGAGAAAAAGCCCGGCGGCAAGGTGCGCTGCACCGCGTGCGCCAGGTACTGCGAGATGTCCCCCGGCCAGGTGGGGCTGTGCGGCGTGAGGGGCAACGAGGGCGGCCGGCTCGACCTGTACGTGTACGGCAAGGTCATCGCCGGCCACGTCGACCCCGTCGAGAAAAAGCCGCTGGTGCACTACCGGCCCGGCTCGCCCATCTACTCAATTGCGACGACGGGCTGCAACTGGCTGTGCCGCTACTGCCAGAACCACGACATCAGCCAGCGGCGAAAGGTCGAGGGCGCCGACATGTCGCCGGCCGACGTCGTCGACGAAGCGGTGGCGAACGGCGCCGACGGCATCGCCTACACGTACAACCAGCCGACCATATTCCTTGAGTTTGCGCGCGACTGCGGCCTCGAGGCCCACAGGCGAGGCCTCTTCAACGCGTTCGTCTCGAACGGGTACGACACGCCCGAGGCCGTCGCAATGATGGGCGAGTTCCTCGACTGCATTACGGTCGACTTCAAGGGCAGCGCCGAGCCGGCGTTTACGAGGCGGTACATCGGCGTGCCCGACCCACAGCCAATATTCGACACCATCCTAGAGATACGCGACAAGACAGACATACACATAGAGATCACCGACCTCGTGGTGCCCGGGGTCGGCGACGACCTGGGCGCCGCCAGGAGGCTGTGCGAGTTCGTCCGCGACGAGCTCGGCGACAAGACGCCCGTGCACTTTCTGCGGTTCCACCCGGACTACAAGATGATGGAGTTCGACAGCACGCCGGTCGAGACGCTCGAGAGGCACCACGCCGTAGCCGTCGAGGCGGGCCTAAAGTACGCCTATGTCGGCAACGTGCCGGGCCACCCGCTGGAGAAGACGTACTGCCACGGGTGCGGCGGGGTGGCAGTCGACAGGCACGGCTTTGCCATTACAGGCTGGAACCTGGACGACGGCAACGCATGCAGGCGGTGCGGAGCGGCCGTTCCCATAACGGGCAGGCCGCCGGCGGGCTACTCGCCGAACAAGCTGCGCGTGCTCGACTAGCAACCGGCCGCTGGCCTTCCTACGTCCTGCCCCCTCGCCCCCGCCGGAGCGGCCGGGCCGGGCCGGGCCGCATGCCCTTTCCTCTTCTTCCTCCGCCGGCGCCGCCAGGGCGGCGGCCGGGCGGCGGGCCGCCGGACTGCCGCGGAGCCGCCTCGCCGAGGCAGAGCGCCCGAGCCGGCGCGCCCGTGCCGCCCTTTAGCTTTAGGGGCAGGACGGCGAGCAGGAACCGCTCCGAGCGCACGGCCGCCAGCCCCGTCAAGTTCTCTACGACGGGTATGCCGGCGCCGAGCAGGGCCTTGTGGGCCGGAAACGACGAGGCGCCCCCCGCGTCAATGCTCGGCGAGTCGATCCCGACCAGCGCCGGCCTGAGCGAGGCGATCCGGCGCGCGGCGCCGGCCGACAGGCCGGGGCACTTTTCAAAGTACGAGCCGCGCCCCGGTCGGTCGGACCACCCCGTGCGGATGACGAGCGCCTCGCCCGGCGCGGGCAGACCCGGCCCCGACGCGGCCGCGACAATGTCGGCCCACGTGATCGGCATCGAGGCGTCGCGCCCGTCCAACCCGGCCACGGCCGCATCGCAGACCAGCCTTGACGCGGGGATGCGGTCCACGGTGGCGCCGCCGCGCACAAAGTGGCGCGGCGCATCGAGGTGCGTGCCCGTGTGGGCGCTCATGAAGACAAGCTCCAGGTTGTACCCGTCGCGGGCAATGGTCTCCCATGGGACGATGTGCGGGCGCGGCGATCCCGGAAAGGCGGCGAGGCCGTCCGAGACGGTCATTGTCAGGTCGATCGGCCCCGGGCCCAACGGGCGCGCCGCGGCCGGCAACCCTTATCGGTTTTCCGGCCGCCCCGCGCGCGGAGGGCGGCGGAGGGGCGCTTAAATAGGGGGGCCGCGTGCCCGCCCCGTGGCGACCGCATTCGTCCTGATAAACTCCGACCTCGGCTCGGACGGCGCGATCATCTCGGGCATAAAGTCGGTCCTCGACGGCGCGGAGGGCATCGAGTACGAGGTGCAGGGCGTGTACGGCGTGTACGACATCGTCCTAAAGCTGACGACCGACGACGTTGCGCTGCTGCGCTCCGTCATTACGGACAGGATCAGGCGCATCCCAAAGGTGCAGTCGACGCTGACAATGATGATGATCGACGAGCAGGAGTCCCTATAGGGCCCGCACCGCGCCGGCAAGCGACAGGACCTGCTCTTCCGTGTTAAAGTAGTGGGGAGACGCCCTGAGTATCCTTTTGTCGACGAGCTCGCGCACGGCGATCACGATCCCCTGGCGCTCGAGCCGGGCCGCCGCCTCGGCCGGATCGCGGCCGGCGACGGCGAACGGCACTATGCTCGTGCGCGCATCCTCGGCGTCGGGCCCGTACACGGCGACCCCCGGTATGCGACCGAGCTCGTCGCGAAGCAGGTCGGCAAGCCGCGCCGCCTCGCGGCGGACGCCGTCGAGCCCGCGCCGGACAACGATGCGCGCCGCGCTGGCCAGCCCCGCCGCGCCCGGATAGTTGCGAAAGCCCGTCTCGAGGCGCTCGGGCATTGCCCTGTACTCGAGGCGGCCGCCGTCGAGCAGGTCGGCGGACTCGCCGCCGATGCCGAGCGGCCTGAGCAGGTCCTCCGAGCCGCGCCTGCAGTAGAGCAGGCCGGTGCCCATCGGGCCGCGCAGCCACTTTGACCCGTTGAACGCCATAAAGTCGCACCCGATCCTCGAGACGTCCATGCGGCCCATGCACCCGACCGTCTGCGCCGCATCGACAAAGTAGGGCACGCCCCGCCTGGCGAGCAGCTCGCCCACCTCCTCCACCGGCAGGACGGCGCCCGTGTTGTACAGGGCATGGCTGAGCGACACGAGGGCCGCCCTGCCGCCGCCGCCGAGCGCCGCCTCGAGGTCTGCCGTGCGGAACAGGCCGTCGTCGTCCACGGGCAGGCTCTCTATGCGGACCCCGCCGGACAGCCGCAGCCACGGGTAGTAGTTTGCGTGGTGCTCGTGCGCGCCGCCCCGTATTACAACGGTATCGCCCCCGCCAAAGCTCATCCCGGCGGCCACGGCGTTGACGCCGTCGGTCGTCGACTGCGTCAGGACCAGCTCGTCGGGCCGGCATCCGATAATCCCGGACACGGCGGCCCGCGCCGAGGCGACCGTGCTCTTGGCGTACTCGGACGCGGCCTCCGAGTCGGGCCCCATCGCGGCGTACTCGGCCAGAAAGTCGGAGACGGCCGCGACCGCATCGGCCGGCATTGGCGAGACGGACGCGTTGTTCAGGTAGGCGGAGCAGGCTGGGCTGCGCGGCCGCCGATGGCTCCGGCCGTCAGGGGCATCGTCCTTCATTATTATACCAGGCCGGCCGGCCGGCCCTGTTGCCCGATAAAAACAGTGGCGGGGAGGAGGGCGCGGCGCTGTACCGATGCCACGCGGCTCATCAAGCGGATCGCCCCGATAAAAACAGCAGCGGGGAGGAGGGCGCGGCGCCCCTTCCGCCGGCCGGCCTGTCGTACGTGGTGTGCGGCGAGCCGCTGCTCAAGGCAGAGTTCCTTGACGGGCTGGCGCGGCGGTGCGGCAACGCGGTCTACATCGACCTGGACATGATGTACGGCGGGTTCCTGCGGGCCGGAATGGCCGCGGCGGGCGGCCCGCCGGCGGGCGGCCCGCTGCACATCAGGGCGGCCGGCGGGGCCGCGGCCCGCGCGGCGCTCGGCCGGGCCGTCTCGGCCGTGTCGGCCCGCGCGTCGACCGTCGTCATCGACACGCTCAACGGCCTGTACGATGCATCCGGCGGGACGTCAGGGGGCGAGGCGCGGGCCGACGCGGCCGTCATGATACTTGCCATGGCCGCTAGGCACACCTCTTCGCGGGTCGTCGTCGCCTGCATCGCCGAGCGCAGGGGCCAAGAGTGGTACCTCCGGCCCGGCGGAAGAAGGCTGCCCGGCGCGGGCGGCAAGGGGGCCGCCTGGCTGCGCATTGTGCGCGGCGATCGCCGCGGGGAGGGCGGCTGCGCGATCGGCCTTGAGGCGATCCTCGCGGGGAGGGCGCCCGGCCGCCCGGATCCCGCCCCGGCCGCCCGCGGCGGCGCCGATGCGCCAAACGGCGTTATACGCGCCCCAAACGGCGTTATAATCGGCCCCCCCGGAGCAAGTTATATTAGCAGCCCCGGCGGACAAGGGGCACAATGCCAGTAGCAATCCTGCCGGATATCAGCGAGCAGATGTGCATCGGCTGCGCCCTGTGCGTCGAGATATGCACCACGCTCGGTCCCGACGTACTGAGGGTAAAGCCCGTCGAGGGCTGGAAGAGGGGCAAGGCGTTCGTCTTCTACCCCGAGCGGTGCATTTCGGACGGCGCATGCATCGGCGTGTGCCCGACCAAGGCGATCTTCTGGATGAGGCCGATGGACTTTACCGTCGGGCAGCCAGTCCCGCTCTACAAGAACTCGGTCTTCGTCAAGGGTTGGACTGAACTAGTCGACTAGTCGGTCCGGCCATTTCTTTTATTTGCCGCCCCGGGGGGAGGCTGGGCCCGCCCGCCGCCTGCCCCAGTCGGCGGCGCGGCGGTTGCCGCCGCCACCGACCCGGGAGAAGGCTGGGCCCGCCCCTCGCCCGGCCGGACGCCAGCCGGCCCGCCGCGGCCGCAGTCACCGACCCGGGGGGAGACTGGGCCCGCCCGCCGCCTACCCGCCCAGGCCCAGCCTAGACCTCCACGACCGCGGCCGGCCGTCGGAGCGCATCTCAAAGTTGTCGATCATGTCGTACGTGACCGGAAAGCCGTTGCCGACCATAGTCGCCGCCGCGGGGTGCGTCGTGCCGGGCGGCACCAGGTGCCCCGGGAGGTCGCTTATCTTGCGCGTCTTGAGGTCGTGCACGCACAGCGCCTTGCCGTTGTCGAGCGAGACTATCGCGTCGTCGCTCAGCCCGAGGACCGAGTTCCTCTCAAAGAACCGTAGCACGCCGCCCCGCCTGAGCTCGATCTTGACGTCGTACGTCATCTTGCCGCCGTACACGAGCACCTCCCTTGCGGACACGCGCACGTCGTCCTCCAGGTTGAGGACCATGACGGCGTCGGCGCTGAGGCTCACCGTGTTGACGACGTTCTCGGCCACTATCCTGCCGAGCGGCGCGTACAGGTGGGTGCGCCGCTCCGCCGTCACCTGCAGTCCCACCCTGCCGGCGGGATCCTGCACCTGGATCTTCCTGCCGAACACGTTGCCGACCACTATGTTGCCGCGCTCAGCGAATATCCTCGCGCCGTTGTCCACCTTGTACTTGTTCTGGACGGGATCGACGAACTTGAAGTCCCCGCGCCTGACGGTAATGCTCGTGGCGTGCTCGCCTGCAAACGTGGGGCTCGTAATGTTGCCGCGGACCATGACGGGCCCGTCGTACTCGAGCGAGCCGGCCATTATGTTGCCCTTGATGGTAAGGGCCCCGTTGGCCGTGCGCTCGAACTCCATCTCGCCTAGGGCCCGCGAGCCGAACAGCCGCGAGCCGGTCCCGCCGGTGCGGTTCAGGGCGGCCGCCCACTCCCCCGCCAGCCTCATCTCCCCGGACACCTCCTCTGCGAGGATGCGGTTGCGCCGCCTGGCCTCTTCCTCGTCGCTGCCCGAGTACACGCGCGATCGGCGCGCGCGCTCCTCGCCCGTGTCGGGGTACCTCTTGCCCTCCTTGAGGTCCTCGTACGCCTGCTTGATCCTCTTGAACTGCTCCGTGTCGCCGCCCCGGTCGGAGTGGTGCTGCAGGGCGAGGCGGCGGAACGCCGCCTGCACCTCCCTGCGGCCGGCGCCGTCGGCCACCCCGAGTATGTCGTAGTTGCTCTCCACCAGCAGGCCCCCGTGCGCCCCGTGGGCGGGGCGGCCGTACTTTAGTTACGCGGGCGGTGGGGCGGCGGGGGCATACTGAACAATGTATAGTCAATGTTATAACCAATGGCGGCATGACTGATCCGTGGATGCGCGCAGTGCGGGCCCGTGCCGTGCGGCGGCCGGCCAGGAAGGGGCGGCCGCCTCCGGCCCTCCCGGACACGGCCCGTGCCCCGGCGGCTCGGCCATCACCGATCCGGTGAGGGGCGAGGTGTTCTGCGGCGGGTGCGGCCTGGTCATGGTGCAGGGGCTCGAGGAGGCGCACGAATGGGGCGGCGGGGCATCGGCGGGTTCGGCGGCCGCGTACCAGCTGGGCGGCGCGCCGGGGCCGGCGGGCTCGCCGGCAATGCACGGCGGGGCCCTGTCGACCGTAGTGGGAAGGAGCGTCGACTCGGACGGGAGGCCCATTTCGGGGGCGGCGCAGAGGTCGATCGGCCGCCTGCGCGTGTGGGACCAGCGGAGCCGGACAAAGAGGGCCGCAAGCCTTGCCGGGGCCATGGCGCAGCTCAGCTCGCTGAGGGGCAAGCTGGCCGTCCCGAGGGCGGCGTCCGAGAATGCGGCGCGCATATACCGCAAGGCCGTCGGCAAGGGCCTCTCGCGCGGGCGCACGACGTCGTCGCTCGTGGCCGCGTCGCTGTACGCGGCCTGCCGCGAGCTGGGCATACCCAGGACGCTAGACGACGTGGCCGGGGCCGGCAACGTCGAAAGGAGGGTCCTCTCGCGCGACCTGCGCACCATCATAAGGCAGCTCGAGCTCGACCTGGGCCAGTACGACGCGTCGTCGTTCGCCGTCAGGATGGCCAACAACCTGGGCCTCAGGGAAAAGACCAAGAGGGACGCCGTCGGGATACTGGCGCGCGCCGACAAGGCCCACATCAGCGCGGGCAAGAACCCCGTGTCCCAGGCGGCAGCGGCCCTGTACATGGCATGCCTGCTCAACTCGGAGCCGGTAACGCAAAGGAGGGTTGCGGCCGAGTCGGGGATCAGCGCAGTGACCATACGCAACAGGGTTGCGGCCATCAAGGAGGGCCTCGGCGAGTAGGGCTCCGCGGGGCCCGCAACGGGGCCTCGGCGCGGCGTGCGGGGCGATCGGGGAAGAATGCGCGCCGGCGGGTCGGGCGTTGCGGGCCTCGGCCGGAGCCTACGCGCCGGCGGCGGGGCCGGCGGCGGGGCCGGCGGCGGGGCCGGCGGCGGGGCCGGCGGCGGGGCCGGCATCGGCCGGCGGTAGTTGGATGGTGCCGACAAACTTGTCGACTTCGTATATGCCGATCTTTTCCCTGCCGAGCACCTCGAACTTTTGGAGTATGGTCTCAAAGAGGCCCTCTTCCTCGACCTGCTCGTTGACAAACCACTGCAGAAAGACGGCCGTTGCGTGGTCGCCGTCCTTTTGGGCCAGGCTGGCCATCTTGTTGAACAGATCCGTGACTGCCTGCTCGCTCTTGAGCGCCGCCTTGAAGACTTCCTCAAGGCCCTTGAACGAGGCCGGCGGGGCCGAGACGGACGGGATGGCGGCGCGAACGCCGATGTTGCAGAGGTGCCTGACTATCTTGAGCATGTGCATGCGCTCCTCGTCGGCCTGCGCATAGAGCAGCTTTGCTGACCCCTCGTAGCCCTCGGTCTCGCACCACGTGGCCATAGACAGGTAGTGGTTCGATGCGTACGCCTCGATGCCGATCTGGGCATTGAGGGCCTTTTTCATGGCGGCCGATATCTTCATCGTCTTCGGGGCGGCGGGGGCGGCGGGCCATTAAAAATGTTGGCGGTAGGGCCGTCGGGCCCAACCATCCGGGCGGACGATCAGGCGCCTGCATCCTGCAGCCTGAGGACGTGCTCCCTGCCGGCCCATGGGTTGGCGCGGGTGGTATCCAGTCCCGACACAGGCGCCGGCGATCGTGGCGGCGAGTGTGGGATGCCGCCTGCGGCGGGGTGGCGTGTCTCGTCGCCAGGATCTATGCTATGGCCCAGTTGTTTTTGTACTGCATCATGCTATGGCCCCTGCACTTCACGGTCCCGGTCTTCAGGGTAAAAAGAACCTGGTAGGAGGCGGGCTGTCGGGCCGTCTGCCGTATGTCGCCCCTCTTGATCATGGCCGCCATCTCACCTCGCGGGAGGACTATAAAGTCGGCACTCCCGGTGCTCGGATTTCTCATGACAAACACGTAGTAGGTGCTTTGCTTGGGAGTCCGATCAAACGACCGCTTCTTGATGTCGTAAGAGTGTGGGCCCTCTGTGTTGCGCGTCTTGACCTGTATGTAGAACGTCTTGCCGCCCTTGCGCGCCACTATGTCAACCCCAATGTCCGGCACGGGCTTGCCCACCTCGTACTGGCGGAACAGCAGTTCGCTCTGAACCAGGAGCTCGCCCCCGGGCCCCACAAAGTCCGGCCCCCTCCGCCTGCTCGTTCGCCCGCCTGCAGCGGCTCCGCGGGGCCGCGGCTCGGCCGAGGCGGGGGCCGAATAGTTGCGGAGGCCGTATGTCGCCTTGGCTGCCTCGTCCTTGACAAACCTAGACCCTTCCCCCTTCTTTCTTATCTCGACGCCAATCTGCGCTCCAAGCGCATGGTGGGGGGTCGGGTTGCGAGTCTCGATCAGCTTTTGCTTCACGGCCCGCCTGACGATCTCCTTCAGGTGCAGGGGCCGCCCCTCCTGCCGGAGCACTTCGCATGCGGCCTCTAGGTATTTCATGGGCGGTTAGGCTCCTCAAAGGTTCAGGGATTCCTTGAGGCCCTTGTAGCGGTTGCGTATGGTGACCTCGGTGACGTTGGCCGCCTGCGCAATGTCGCGCTGCGTCTTGTCCTCGGCGTTCTTTACGCACGAGAGGTACAGGGCGGCCGCGGCCAGGCCCATTGGATCCTTGCCGGCGGACACCTCGCTCTTTTGGGCCTGCTTTAGCACCTTGATCGCGTACCGCTTTGTCTTTTCGGCAATGCCGATGCGGCTTGCAATCCTCGAGACGCACTGGATCGAGTCGGTTATGGGCATGCGCAGGTCCAGCTCCTTGACGAGCAGGCGGTAGCAGCGCGCAATGTCCTTGCGCTTTATGTTGGCCGCCTCCTCGACGTCCTTCAGGTTGCGCGGCGTTGCCGTGTCGCGGCAGGCCGCGTACAGGGCCGACGCCATGAGAGCCGATATCGAGCGGCCCCGGACGAGGCCCTTCTCGAGCGCCTTCCGGTAGATGTAGGCGGCCTTTTCAATGACTGCGTCGGATATGGCCAGCTTGTCCTTGAGGCGGTTGAGCTCGCTAAAGGCCTGCCTAAAGTTGCGGTCGACCGGCTCGTGGACCTGGCTGCGGCTGTCCCAGGTGCGCAGGCGCTCGATCGTGCTCTTCATGGACGCGGCGAGCGGCCGGCCCGAGGCGTCCTTGTTCACGGGGTTGATCACGGTGGCAAGCCCCATGTCGTGCATCGTGAGCGACGTGGGCGCCCCGGCCCTGGCCCGCTCGCCGTGCTCGTCCTGCGAGAACGAGCGCCACTCGGGGCCGGACTCTTGTATCTTTTCGGTTATGACGTACCCGCACTTTGAGCAGAACATCTCGCCGGACTCGTTGTCGGTGACCAGCTTGCCCTTGGCGCACCGGGGGCAGATGTCGTGCGGACTGGCCTTTTCCACCATTTCAGTACGTCTGCCATGCCTGATATTGGGCTATATATACCGGATGCGCCTAGGCGATCGGCCCGTGCGAATGTAGAATAACGGCCGCGCCGGCGGGGGGGGCATGGCGGGGCGGCGGCGGAGGCCCCCGGAGGCGCGCCGAGGGGCGGGCGCGGCAGTGCTGGCGGCGGCGGCGGCGGCGGTCGCCGTGGCCGTCGCGGCGGCCGGCTGGCCGGAAGGGGGGGGCGCGTGGCAGGCCCACGCCGAGGCCGCCCGGTACGACGTCGGCGACGGGATGGAGCTGGAGGTGTCGCATCCCGGGACCGTTGCGGCCGGCTCCGAGTTCGCCGTGTCCTTTCTGGTGCGCAACGGCGGCTGGGAGGACAAGGACGGGGTGGTGGTGCTCGCCGCGCCCGGCGGGTCGGTCGCGCCGGCGGGGGCGGCGGGCGGCGCCGGCGGGCCGGTCGCCGTCATCGACGCGGGAAGGGTCGGCGCCGGCGGGTCGCACGGGCAGGCCGCCGCGTTCGCCGCCTCGGCCGCGGCGCAGCCCGGCACGCACTACATCAACCTAGAGTACTCGCACGTCCTGCTCGAGAACAACGAGGTGCCGAGGGAGCCGTCGCGGACGGACCTAGCAATCCCCGTCGAGGTCGTCACCAGGCCGCGCGTGGGCGTGGACATCTCGGCGCCCGAGTCGCTGTTCGCCGGCGCCGAGTTTCCCCTCGGCATTGCGGTCGGATCGGAGACGGCCGACCTCTCGGACGTGAGGGTCGAGATAGTCGCGCCGCCCGGCGTGGAGCTGCGCGGCCAGTCGCTCCACTCGTTCTCGCTGATCGGGCGCGGCGCTCCGATGGAGATCGAGTCGCGCGTCTGGGTGCCGCCCGCCGACGTTGCCGCAGAGCGCAGGGTGCCGCTGCAGGTCGTCGTGTCGTACGAGGACGGGGACGGCGGACGCAAGGAGGAGACGAGGACCGTCTCGCCGGTGCTCCGGCCCAGGACGTTCATGGAGCTGACCGGCGACGGCGGCATCTGGATCGGCGACTTTTTCATAGCGCCGTACGTGAGCCTGGGCACAATCGTCGGCATACCCGCCGGCGCGCTGCTCTCCCTTGCGATAAGGCGCCGCGTGCTCGGCGGCAGGGGAAGGGGGGGCGGAGGGGATGCGTAGCATGCGCGGGACGGCCTGGCCCGCCGCGGCCTTGCTCTTGGCGGCGGCCGCGGCGGCCGCGCCGCTCGCCCCCGCGCACGACGCGCACGGCCACGGCGTAGGGTACGAGCTGCTGGACCCCGTGCCGATCGACGGCGTCGGCCCCGCCGCCCTCGAGGTGCAGTCCACGCAGGGCGGCGGCGAGGACGGCGGGGCCAGGGAGGTGCGGCTCGCGCTGCTCAACGCGGCAACCGGCGTGACGATCAGGGACGTAACGTTCGAGCTGACGGCGGCCAAGACGGGGACGGAGCTGTTCGGCGGCACGTTCAGGTCCGGCGACGGCACCCTGGTGCTCGTCCTTGACGGGTCGGGCGACCCCTCAGGCGTCGAGATCGTCGGCGAGGGCAAGAGGGGCGGGCTGCTAGAGTCGCTCGTCGGCCTCGACGAGACCGTCGTGCGCGCAAGGGGCGGGCCGCTGGCGGACGGCGGCCTGTACCTGTTCGACGTGGCCATCGCCACGGCCGGCTCGTTCGACAGGAGGCTGGATCCGCCCGCCAGGTTCGCCGCAGGCCTGTCCATACCCGACACGACCACGTATGCGATCGACGATGCGGACTTTGGGCGCCAAGAGATCAGCGTGATCACGTACTATGACACGATTGGCGGGTTCGAGTACGGCCCCGCCCTCGGGTCCGTCTCGTTCGAGATGCCCTTTGCCTGGAACGCGGCGAACATCAACGAGACGTCCGTCGTCCACGAAGAGCTGTCGTTTGACAGGCGGTTCGGCGACATGATGGCCGCCCGCTACGAGGCGTCGGTCAACGGCGTGCAGATGCCCGACCGGGTCGTCACAATAGACGACCTGTCGCTGGACGGCGGGCGCATCGTCCACATGGTCCTCAACCAGAACGACCTGCAGCACCTTTTCGAAAGGGAGCGGGCATCGGGGCCGGAAGGCTACGGCGGGCTGATGAAGTTCAGGCTGGAGGCGGGCGAGCGCGCCCCGCTCGGCGCAACCGTCGACAACGGGCAGTTCAGGGTGTCCGTCGGGTGGGACCCGTGGCACATCAGATCGGGCGGGGACGTAGAATTCGCGTTCAACATAACCGACGTGTTCCTCAGGGACAGGCCGGTGTCGGCCGAGTACGACGTGTCGCTCGTGCACGGGGGCACCGGGACGGTGATCGCGTCGGCCTCTGGCACTACGGACGCCACCCTAGACGCCGGCGCAAGGCTTGCGGCGAGCATACCCGAGGGGATGGGGGGGCCCGCCGTCCTGCGGTTCGAGAACCTGGGCGGGGCCGCGCTGGCGAGGACCGAGATTCCCATCATCATAGACAGGGCGGGGAGCGGCGCAGGCGGCGCAGGCGGCGAGGCTGGGACGGTCGTCATACCCGGCTGGATAAAGGACAGCGCCCGGTGGTGGGCCGACGGGAGGATCAGCGGCCAAGAGTTTGCACGCAGCATACAGTACATGATGACCGAAGGGATCGTTGTGGTGCCAGGCGGGGGCAACCCGAAAGGCCCGGGCGGGGGCGAAGGCTCCATTCCCGCGTGGGTCAAGGACAGCGCCCGGTGGTGGGCCGACGGGAGGATCAGCGACGAGGTCTTCGCCTCCGGCATACAGTACATGGTGGAGGCTGGGATCATCAGGGTGTAGCCTGAACGGCGTTCGGCAATTCTTTTATACGCGGCGGCGCGTGAAGCCCCATGATCCTGAGCGGAGCACATGCAGTCGAGGACGATCGCCGTGAGGCGGCCCAGCACATGGGCGCGCCGCGCGACATAGGCCGCCACGCGGCGATCGATGACGCCGGCAAGTCGGGCGCAGGCGCGGCCGGGCCGTCGGCGGCGGCGGCGCGCGTGCTTTGGGCCACTGGCAGGCGCCTGTCTGCCCCGTTCAGGGGGAGGCGCGGCGGCGCGCCCGGCGCGGCCTCCGTCCAGCAGGCGAGAAGGCGGAGCAACTGGTGGTTCCTGCTGCCGATATTCCTGCATGCAGTGGGCGGCATCGTTGCCTTCTTTGTGCTACGCGAGGACGATGTCCGGAAGGCGCGCAACTGCCTGTACCTAGGCCTGTCGCTAACCGCCCTAACGCTCGGACCGCTTATGATCCTGACGGCCATAGCTGGCACTAACGCCATAGACTAGCGCGTCAACCGTCCAAACGCCCGCAATGGTTTTTGTATGGGCGGGCGGGCGGCGGGCTATGGAAATTACCCTCGACCCAGAGCAGAGGCACGCCATAGAATACGACGGAGGGCCGCTCCTCATCGTGGCTGGGCCCGGTAGCGGCAAGACAAGAGTGCTGACCGAGAGGGTCAGGCATCTCGTGGAGAAAAAAGGGGTCGCGCCCGAGCAGGTCCTGTGCCTGACGTTTACCGAAAAAGCGGCCGAAGAGATGAGCAAGAGACTTGAGCAATATGGGATGGACACGGCAGGGATGGATGTGAGCACGTTCCATTCGTTTGCCATGAAGGTGCTTGAGGACAACGAGCTCGAAACGGGGCTCGACATGCGCAAAGGCGTAATTGAAAAGGCCGAGGCCGTAGTATGGGCAACTAACCACGTAGACGACTTTGAGCTCGAGAGCGTCAAGGTAGGCAACAACGCTCATGGCGTCATGAGCAACATCATTGACGGAATAAGCTCGTTTGCAAAGGAGTTAAAGACGCCAGACGACATAAAAAAGTACGTGTCAGAAAATTTGCCTGGGAAAGACGAGGAGGCGGCGGAGGGCCTGCGCGGCCTCGCCGACTTGGGCAAGGTATACTACGCGTATCAGAGGTTCAAGGGGGAAATGAGGGTAGTCGACTATGACGATATGGTGGCCAAGGCCGTACGCCTATTCAGAGAAAAGCAGATCGTACGCAACAGGTACCGCGACAAGTACAGGCACATACTAGTAGACGAACTGCAGGACAACAACGTGGCCCAATTCAGCCTAGTCAAGATGCTTGCAAAGGGCGGCAACGTCACCGCAGTAGGCGATGAGGATCAATCGATCTATGGCTTTCAGGGAGCGTATGGAATCATATTCAACGACTTTGAGGGCACATTCAAGGGCACACACAAGGCCCCGCTTACTACGAACTACAGAAGCACCATGAACATAGTTCGAGTCACCAACGACTGGATGGCAGGGAAAACGAGAGCCTCCCCAAAGAAATTAAAATCAGCAAGCGACCGGAAGGGTGAAAGAATCACCGTGGCCGAGTGCGGCGACGACAAGGCCGAGGCCGAGTACGTGGCAGAGAAGATAGCAGAGATTGTAGACGAGAAAGGCATCAAGTACAAGGACGTTGCAGTCCTTACCAGGCGAAGAATCGACGGCGAAAAGTTCGAAGGGGCGCTTGTCGAGAGGGGCATTCCGACAAGGTATATCGGTTCAACCGACCTGCTGTACACGCCTGTCGTACGCGACTTGATGGCGTACGTCAAGGCTGCGGCCGAGCCGGCCACCTCCGGCGTCGAGATTACGCGGCTGATGAAGATCCACGGAATCACTGAAAGAAACATCGCGAGAATCAACAGAGCCGCGAAGGCTAGGGTGTTTGGGGGCGGCAGCGGCGAGGGTGACTGCGTCTTGTCTACCATACGAGGAGAAGATGGGCAGGGCAGGCCCAAGACGACCCAGGAGGTAGAGATGCGCGAGTTCGCGGCAAAGCTCGACGAGCTCGTCAAGATCGGCCGTGGATCGATGCCTGTCGACAGGGCAGTACGCCGCATAACGATGTCCGTATCAGGCCTGTACCGCAGGGTAGCCGCGGACGACACGCGGCAGGGCAGGGAAGAACTGCGACAACTTAACGAGGTTTACCGCATGGCCCGTTCTTATGAAAATCTCTACAACGAGGCGACGCTAGCAGGGTTCGTTCAACATCTTTACCAGATAGGCGAGCGGGAGGGCGAGTCGAGGGAGTCACTTCCTGTCGAGAACGCAGTAGAGATTACGACTATACACCAGAGCAAGGGAAAGGAGTTCGAGGTGGTCTTTGTGGCGGACGTTGCCGCGCGCAAGCTGCCCGTCGTGTACAGGCGCAAAAAGTTCGGCGTGCCGGACGACATGACCGAGAGTCAGACCCAAGACAGAGGCGAAGGCGAAAAAGAGCAGCATCGGCGCGAGGAGCGCAGGTTGCTGTATGTTGCAATGACTAGAGCAAAATCCAAGCTGTTCATCACGTACGCAGAAAAGTACGGCGGGAGCAAATCAAAGCCGTCTGTGTTCCTAGGCGAGGAAGAGCTCAACTACCAGGACAACCCGCTGATCGAGGTAGTGCGGCACGAGGGAAGCGGCGCCGGCGCCGCCATTGAGGAGCCCGGCGTAATCAAAAGGCGAATGCGCGAGGTGCAGGCAGGGGCCATTACGGCCATAAGCGGCATGAACCTTGAGACGGCGGTGAAGAGAATCGTCGATCTCTCCAGGATCAAGCACTTTGAAGAGCATGGCAAGCTTGACGGCTTTGACCCGAAGCGCATCTTAGCCACTGCCGACGGTGGAGAGGATACGAACGCCGATCTGGAGGCGGACAAGCCGCCCCGGATCAGCGCCGACACGATGGAGTTCAGCGCATCAAAGATCGAGCTGTACAAGAGGTGCCCGCTCCAGTTCAAGTACCGCTACGTGTTGAACGTGCCAACTCGTCCCAGCGGGCCGATCAATGTCGGGGCAGCCGTCCACGCCGTCTTGGAAAAGATCACCAAACGCCGCATGAACGGAGAATCAACAACTAATGAACAGGCCCTTGTGCTTCTTGAAAAACACTGGGAGAGTGCGGACTTTGAGAGTAGAAAGAACGCAGACGAGTACTGGGAGAACGCAAAGTTGATGATCCGCAACTACATGGAGTGGGACATGGATGCGAGTGGGCGCGGGTCTACTATAGTCGATGTAGAGAAAAAATTCGGCCTAGACATAGACGGGCTCAAATTCATCGGCAAGATGGACAGAGTCGACAAGGAGGCAGACGGCAAGTACGTCGTGACAGACTACAAGACTGGAAAGACCCCGACTAGGCAGTCCGAGATTGCGGGCGATATCCAAATGAACTTGTACGCACTTGCCGCCGAGTCCGTCTACAACAAGCTTCCAGCCAAGGTCATGCAGCTGTTTGTGCTTGGGAACAAGGAGGTGCCCAACGAGGTCAATGAAGAAAAGCTAAAGGCGGAGCGGGCCGTGATTATTGACAAGGCTAAAGCCATACTGAACGGAGAGTTCCCGGCCAGCCCTGAATACATGAAGTGCCGTTGGTGCGACTATGTTGACATCTGCGATAGCAGGTACCCCGGCTCGGAAAAGCGGCGCTGATTGCCTTGGCCAGGACGCGCCGCCGCCCCGCTTCGAACGTGATAGCGGTCATTTGCGACTGCGACGAGACCCTCGCGCCGAACACGACGAGCCTGCTGCTCGAGCGCAACGGCATCGACGTCGAGTCGTTCTGGGACACCATTACGGCCGACTTTGTGCGGCACGGGTGGGATCCGCCGCAGGCGTACCTGAGCGAGATGCTTCGGCTCATGAGGGAGGGGCGCATCAAGCAGGACACGCCGGGCAAGATGCGCGCCTTTGCCAGGTCGGCCGTCAGGCCGTACCCCGGCGCGGCCGCGTTCATCGACGAGCTTCGCGACTGGCTTGCGTCGGACCCGGGAATTGCCGGCGAGGGGGCGCGCCTCGAGGGGTACATCATCTCGTCGGGGATGGAGGACCTGGTCAGGGGGTGCGGGTTCGCCGGCCAGTTCAACGGCATCTTTGGCGCGCGGTACGCGACGGGCCCCGACGGGCGCTACGCCGCGGTAAGGTCGACCGTCACGTTCACCGAAAAGACAAAGTTCCTGTACGCGATAAACAAGGGGATCAGGGAGAGGGACCTGCGCAGCAACCCGTACCTGGTCAACAACGCCGTCCCCCGCCGAAGGCGCCGCGTCCCGTTCGAGAATATGATCTACATCGGCGACGGGCCGAGCGATGTGCCGTGCTTTTCGGCCGTGCGCGACAACGGGGGTCACTGCATGGGAATCATCGACAAAAAGATGCCCAAGAGGGCGTACGAGCTTGCGCGCGGCAGGCGCACCAACTACGGCATATACTCGGGCGACTTTAGGGCCCGCAGCGACCTGCGCCTGGTCCTCAAGACGATCATAACGGAGATCGGCGAGCGCATGCAGCGGTGCGGAGACGGGGGGAGCGGCGGCCGCCCAGGCCGCGCGGCCTAGCGGCCTACGCGCGACCTGGCGGCAACCGCCAGCGCGGCCCCGCCGGCGGCCAGGCCGGCAACGCCGAGCCCCATGGCCGCGTACGCGGCTCTGAAATCAGGAGGGGGCTTCACGGATGCGGGCTCGGCGGCCGCCCGCACCTCGGCGGCCAGGCCGTCTAGGTCGGCCCTGATGGCGTCCAGATCTGCGGTTAGGTTCACATGCTCGGCGGCTATCTCGCGAACCTTTGCGTCGGCCGGGGCCGGAAACTCGATGTACTCGCGCTCTGCGACCTTTGGCGGATGCATCGACAGGCTGACTCTGGTCGTGGGAAGTTCCCCAATCAGGTTGGCCTGGTAGTAGCCGGACGCGGTCGGGTTGACAAACGCATAGTACTTGCCGTCAATGTTGTGGTCGGCCGACAGCGGCAGCCATATATTCTCGCCGCTGTACACAAGCTGCACCTGGAGGTCGTCCTCGAGGCCCGTAATGCCGCCTGCAAACTCCTGCGAGGCGGCGCATTCCATCGGAACGTCGACGTCGGGGCACGGGGCCAGCGGGCTAATGTACAGCTCGATCCCGTTCGTCTCCCCGCTCACTACCGGCTCATTCATCCAGCCTATCTCGATCCTGTAGTCGCCGACGGCGTCGATCGTGTGGGCATGCGCGGCCGGCAGGGGGGCGGCCGCGCCGCCGGCAAGGGCGGCCGCGGCAATGGCCGCCGCCAGGGCAATGGCGGCCGCGCGGGCCCGCGGCGGGGGGGCGGCCATTCGATGCGCCCGGCGGCGCGGAAAATTCACGGCGGCGCGGTCGGGGCGCCCCCATAAATATCCCGGCCAGCCGCTGGGGGCCGCCGCAGAGACCACACGCCCCTTCCGCCCCCCGCCGCCGGCCGGCCTAGCCCGCGCCGCGGCGGGCGTCGGCGCAGGCCCGCGGGACGGGGGGGAGGATAAGCGCTACGCGTCGGCGTACATTGACACTTCCCAGGGCGTCGGCGTCTGCGCAAAGGCGACGTACTCTTGGCGCTTTAGGTCAGAGTACTTTTCGAGAAAGTCGCGCGTGAAGACGTCCTCAAGAAAGCCGGTGTCGCTGCCGAGGGCGTCGAGGGCGCCCTTGAGCGAGGCCGGCAGCGTGCCGATGCCGTACTCGCGCTTTTTCTCCGGCGTGAGCCTGTACGCGTTCTCCTCGACGGGCGAGCCGGGGTCGGCCTTGCGCCGTATGCCGTCGAGCCCCGCCAGGAGCAGCGCCGCCTCGAGCAGGTATATGTTGGCCGTCGGGTCGGGCACCCTGTACTCGATCCTCTTGCTCCGCTGCTGGTTGCGGTAGTACATGGGCACCCGAATCGCCGCCGAGCGGTTTCCCATCCCCCAGCACACGTTGACCGGCGCCTCGAACCCCGGCACGAGCCGCTTGTACGAGTTCGTCGTCGGGTTGGAGATGGCGCACAGCGCGGCCGCGTGGTCGAGTATGCCGCCGACATAGTACCGGCCGGTCTGGCTCAGCTGCGCCACGTCGTCGTCGGGATCGTACATGGCGTTGGTCTCGCCGTTCCACAGGCTCTGGTGCGTGTGCATGGCCGACGCGTTGTCGCCGTATATGGGCTTGGGCATGAACGTGGCGACCTTGTTGCGGCGCTTTGCCTTTACCTTTACCACGTTCTTGGCTGCGACGACGTTGTCGGCCATGGTCATCATGTCGTCGTACACCAGGTTGATCTCGCACTGCCCCGACGTGGCCACCTCGTGGTGCTCGGCCTCGATCTTTATGCCAAAGTAGCGGTACAGGTCCTCGCAGATGTCCTTGCGGAACGACTCGAGCGTGTCCTTTGGCTGCGACGGATAGTACCCCTCCTTGAGGTCGATGGCCGTGCTTATGTTGCCCTTGGCCCACGGCGACTCCTTCGACTCGATCGAGTAGCCCGACCCGCCGTACGAGTGCGTCGCCGCGTACGGCGACGGGTACACCGTAATGGTGTCGAACACGAAGAACTCGAGCTCGGGCCCCCAGTAGGCGTGCGTCAGCCCGGCGGACGACAGCTTGGCGGCGGCCTTTTTCGTAATGCCGCGCGAGTCGCGGTTGTAGCGCGACTCGGACGAGGTGTTGCCCTCGTACAGGTCGCAGATGAGGCGGGCGTTCTTGCGCCGCCCGTCGTCGTACTCGGGCGGCAGTATGCAGAACGTCGACGGGTCGGGCTTGAGGATCATGTCCGACCGGTTGACCGACTTGAACCCGAGTATGGAGCTCGCGTCGAGCTTTTCGAGGCCGTTCCCAAAGCTGTCCTTGTCGATGGCGTAGCTCGGCATCCCCATGCGCCGCAGCTCGCCAAATATGTCGACGAACCAAAAGTCGACGAACGTGATCTGCTCGTCGTCGATGGCCTTGAGCACCGCGGCCGCGTCCAACGCGGGGCGGGGCCTCGGCGGCACTAATGAGGGTTGGGCAGGCGCCGCGCGCGGCCGCTAGTCCCGCGCCAGCTTGCGGGCGCCCGAGTACTTTGCGGCCAGCTCGTCCTCGAAGAAGAACTTGTCCTCGAACGCGGGCCTGAGGTCGTCGAGCCATATGGCCGACTCGTCGTACTCGGCGTACATCGGGCGGTTGACCCACTCGGGGTTGCGCCCCTGCAGGAACCGCAGCGACATGACCCTCTTGCCGCCGACCACCGGCGTGCCGTCGATCATTACCTTGCCCGGCGTGGCCGACATGCTCGGGCCCCGCACCGTCCGGCCCAGGCCGCTGACCTGCCTGTAGGCGCTGCGGAATATCTCGTACGCCCTGACCAGGGGCACGCCAAAGTAGTGCTGCGCGCCGGTGTCGCGCACGACGAACATGTAGTACGGGATGCAGCCGAGCCGGACCTGCTCGCGCCACATCCGAGCCCACACGCCGGCGTCGTCGTTGATGTGGGCCAGGAGCGGAGACTGCGTGCGGATCTGCGCGCCCGTCGCGCGCACCCTTTTGATCGCGCTGGCCGCGGCCGGCGTCTCCATTTCGACATGGTGGTTAAAGTGCGACATTATGGCCAGGTGCAGCCCCGCGTCGACGACCTCGCCGAATATCGATAGCAGCTCGTCGGCGTCCGGGTCGGTGAGGACCTTGTACGGCCAGTACGCCAGCATCTTGGTGCCTATCCGTATGGTCCTGAGGTGGGGGATCCTCGCCTCTATCAGGGCCCTAACATACCTGCCGAACATGCCCGCCTTCATTATCATGGGATCGCCGCCGGTGAACAGGATGTCGGATATCTCGGGGTGCTCCTGCACGTACTGGACCAGCTGCTCGCCCTCCCGCATCGCAAACTTCATGTCGTCCATGCCGACGAACTGCGGCCACCTAAAGCAAAAGCTACAGTACGCGTGGCACGTCTGGCTCTGGCTCGGAAAGAACAGGCACGTCTCCTTGTACTTGTGCTGCATCCCGTACAGCTTTGTGCCGTCGCTCAGCGACGGGACGTTCAGCTCCAGCTGGCCGGCGGGGTGGGGGTTGAGCTGCAGCCGTATCTCGTTGGCCGTCTCGGCCACCTCCTTGCGGTCCGCCCCCTCGCGCAGCTTGCCGGCCATCTGCTCAAAGTGCCTCGGCTTGAGCATGTTGCGCTGCGGGAATGTCAGGACGTACATCGGGTCGTTCGGCACGTTGTCCCAGTCGATGAGCTGCTCTACGACGTAGTTGTTGGCCTTGAACGGCAGGACGCTGCCGACGACCTCCATCTCGAACCTGGTCTCCTCGGGGAGCTTTTCGATCTGCGGCAGCTTGCGAAAGTTCGAGAGCGTGTAGGACGAGAGCGACGGCGGCTCGGCCTCGCCCCGCACGGCCTGCTGCTGTAGGGACATGAGGCGTGCCGGAGAGCCGCCCCTTTTAAGCCTTGAATCCGGCGGGCGGCGAGAGCTCAGGTCCTAGATTTCATGACGCCTAGTGGCCCGCCCCACGCCGCTTTCAGCCGTGCTAAGCGCCTGAACCTGAGCTCTTGCGGCGGGGCCGGCGGGGCCGGCGGCGGCGAACGGTTTTTGAGGGCGCGGCGGGGCCGGCGGGGCGTTGGCCAACGGGGAGATCGTCGATGCCGTCTCGGGGCAGGCCGGCGAGTTCGCGGCCATTTCGCAGCTGCTGGCCACGCATCCGTCCCTGCAGGTGGCCGTCGTCGCGCTCGTAGTCGGCATCATCGGCATCATGCTGGCGTACAGGAGGCTGGCCCGCTGGTCGCTGTCCAAGAGGTTTTCGTACACGAGGCCGCACGTGTCCCGGTTCGTCAGGGTCGCCGTCCTGCCGTTCTTTGCAATCGCCCTGATCAGCTCGATCAACGCCTACGCCCAGACGTTCGAGCTGTTCGGGCACCACCCCGGCCTGTCGCCCGAGGCGGCCGAGGCCAACCTGGTCGCGAGCGAGGCGTTTGCAAAGCTGCTCAACACCATGAACATACTGGTCATAGGGTACGCGGTGGCCCACCTGATCCCGATCATGCTGACAAAGCGGGAAAAGTCGGTGCTCGAGAGGGAGGACTTTGACGAGTGGTTTGCGGGGCGCGGGTTTGCCGACGACGGCGGCGACCTGTTCCACTCGATGTACAGGTGGGTGCCGCCCCGGGCGGCGCCGGAGGGCATGGGCGACGCCGAGTTCCAGGGCAAGCTGGGGACGGAGGGCGGCCGCAGGTCGCTCGAAGAGTACCACACCCCCAAGGGCAACCCGATCGGCAGCTACGAGCAGCTCGTCGACGACCCGTTCGAGGATTGGAAGCGCGCCGAGCGGGCAAAGTACGCAGGGTACCTCGACGCATGCCTGTCCGGCAACAACGAGTCCGGCAGGGCCCTGCGCATGGGGCAGAGGCCCGGCGAGATATACCCCATCGACACGTGGAGGGAGGAAAAGCGGCGCGGCGGGCACGCGGGGATAGCGGCTGGCGGGCGGCCGCCTGGCTACGCGGCAAAAAAGCGCAGGGACATGCCGAGGTCGGTCACGCAGATCATGCCGGTCGGGATATTCCTGTCCGTCGTGCTGGGCGTCGTCAGCTGGTGGGGCGTCGACCTGATCGTCCTTGCGACGGCCACTGGCGGCCTGGCCATCGGCATCGGGTTCGCCCTGCAGGAGACGATGCAGAACTGGTTCGCGTACATTATGATCAGAAAGGACAAGATCATGGTCGAGGGGGACCGAGTCCTGCTCGACACGGGGTACAACGGGTACGTCCACAAGATAACGGCGAGGGTCACGTACGTGCGGCACGCAATGAACGAGTCGTTCGCGACCATACCGACGAGGCAGCTCGTCAACGCCCAGATCATAAACTACACGAGGGGCGCAAAGCTCGTGCCCGTGTCCGTGGAGGTGGGCGTGTCGTACCTCAACGACCCCAGGCAGGTAGCCTCGATCCTCATGAAGGTCGGCAGGCGCGCGATGCGCGAGGCCAAGAGCGCGTCGGGCAAGCACCTGGTGCGGCAAAAGCGCTGCCCGTACATAGCGGAGAACAGGCCGAGCTGCGGGTGCGACAAGGGGCTGCACGTCGACATTACGCAGCCCGTCGTGAGGTTCAACCACTTCAACGACTCGGCGCTCGACTTTGCCCTGTGGGTGTACGTAAAGTCGTACGGCGACCAGTTCGCCCTCAAGTCGGACATCCGCATGATAATGTACGAGGAGTTCAAGCGGTACGACATACGGATACCGTGGCCCATACGGACAGTCTACCAGGGCGACGAGAAGAGGGAGGCCGAGGAGATCGGCTCGCTCAACGCCGAGCGCGATCGGGTCCTCAAGGAGTACGGGACGGGCGACATATCCCCCGGCGGCGACGATGACGAGTAGCGGGGGCGGGGGCGCCAGGCCCTAGCCCCGCCGCGCGCGGCGCCCCGGCGGGGGAGAGGGGGCGCATCCGCAGCGCGGGGCAGGCGGCTGCGCCACAAGGAGGCGGCCGCACGCGGGGCACACGCTTACGCGAACGCCCATGCCGTGGCCGAATATGCGCGACCACGCGTCAAGGCGCGGCGGCATGCCGTACGGATCGGGGGCCTGCAGGCGGCGGTGGGCCGCGCAGCACGGACATGCGGCCGGGTCGCCCCCGCGCTCCATGATCATGCCGGGCTCTGCAACTGCGCGGGGGGCAGTCTTGTAGATCGCCTCGTCGATCGCCTCGTCGATCGCCTCGTCGATCTTCGCCGGCGTGTTTGCTTTTTTCATGAACTCTACCCAGCCGTCAAGCACGGTCCACATCAGTATGTGGTGGTTGTCGCGAAAAAAGTCGAACGCCGCCGGCTTTAGGCGCACCTCCTGGTCGTCGTCGCTGTGGCTGTAAAAGACGGGGTTTGGCGCGACCCGCCGCCCCGCGGCGGCGGCACCCGGCCCGCACGCAACGTTCTGGAAGCGCGGCACGACCATGGACGTCTTCTTGCGTACGTGGCCAAAGACGTGGTGCAGGACATGCCCCACAATGTCGGCGCGGTCGGCGCGGTCAAGGCCATAATACGGCCCGCGCCCGCGGGCCCCTGCCCTGGCGGGCGGCACGAGGCGGACGGCCGACACCGCTTCTGGCTTGCGCTTCCGTTTGAGGGTCTGCTTGAGGCCAAACTGTCGGTCAAGCCGCCAGTAGTACTCGGCAAAGCGCTCGGCCAGGTAACGGTAGGGCACGACCAGCCGCGAGTCGCCGTGCTCGCGGTTTGTGTTGCAGTACTCGAGCAGGGCCCTGGCCAAGGCGAACTTGTACGTGTTGTCCTTCCTGCCCGACCTGATGATGCCGGTGAACACGCAGTACAGGGGGGCCTGCGGATCGGCGGGGCCCGGCGCGGCGGGGCCCGAGAACGGCCCGCCCTCTGCCGTGCTCGTCGACAGGACGCCGGGAGGGGGCGGCGGGAGGGGGCCCGTAAGCCTCCACACCCCGAGGCCGGAACCGGCCTGCCAGTCCTGTATATGGCCGGCGCGGCGGAGCCGCGCGATCTCGTCTGACACGGACCTGTACAGCTCGTTGTCGTCCCGGTTGGGGCCGACCACCCTGTCCGTGTCAAGCTTTAGGCGGGCCGCCACGCAACGGTCAATCTCCGGCTTGGAGTGCCAGGCGGCCTTGTCGCGGAAGGGGCGCGCGGCGGCATCCCCGGGATGGGCGGCCGCCTTGCGCATGTCGCCTATGGGAAGGCCGCGCCGCTGCAGGCACTCGCGGACGGCGGCGGCTACCAAGCTACGCGGAATCCCAGCGCGCGGCGCCATGGGTGGGGGAAACAGGGGCTGCCTAAAAGGGTGACTGGGCGGCGGGCGGGCCCGGTGTCATGTTCGGGCCTCTAGGCTGATCCACACCCGGAGCGCCCGCTCCGGGGCGAAGCTCGGCCGGGGCGGCCCAAGGCCCGTACGCGCACCCGCCAGCCGGCTCACTCGCAGGGCAGGGCCCCTGTGGTTGAAAATGTGCTGGCAACGTCACCACAAGTAGCGCAGTTCGCGCCTGCGCTAGCCGTCTTTGGAGGTGATCGGGCCTGCATTTTCAACCACTGGGCCCAGCATCCCCCCCCCCCGCCACTATTACCAATCCTGCGCCGCGCGGCAGCGCGCCGCCGCCCCCCGCGCCGGCAGGCGCCATCCCAGAGGCCTGTGTGCAGGGCCCGACACAGCATCGCTCTCAAAACTTAAGAGCCCCGCGGCCGGCGCCGGCGCGTTGGCGGGGCTTGTGGTAATCGGCGGACGCGACGGCCTGTCCGCCGGAGTGGCAGGCATGCTCCGCGCCGCCCATGTCAAGGTCGACGTCAGGGTGTTCCCCGACGGCGAGGGCAAGGTCACCCTGGACGGCCGGCCGGAAGCGGGGGCGCGGGCGGCCGTCGTGCACTCCATGTCGCCCCCCGTCGACTCGAACCTGGTGCGGGCCCTGTCGATGATACGCGAGGCGCGCCGGTTCACCGACGACGTGACGGCCGCCATCCCCTACATGGGGTACGCCAGGCAGGATCAGGCGTTCCTCGACGGCGAGGTCGTGACCATGGAGGTCGTCGCGGGGCTGCTAGAGTCGGCCGGCGCGTCCCGGGTCGTCGTCATCGACATACACAGCGAAAAGGCCCTGTCGCACTTTTCGGTGCCCGCGTCCAACATCTCGGCCGTGCCCGAGCTGGCCGCCCACTTTGCGGGCCGCGACCTGGCCGATCCGCTGGTCGTCTCCCCCGACGCCGGCGGAATCGACAGGGCGCGCAGGTTTGCAGAGCGGCTCGGCGCCGGATACGCCGTGCTTGAAAAGGAGAGGGACAGGCACACGGGCGAGGTGCGCATAGTCGGCGCCGACCTTGGCGGGTCGGAGGGGCGGGACGTCGTGCTCGTCGACGACATGATAAGCACCGGCGGCAGCATTGTCAAGGCCGCCGAGTTCCTCAGGAGGCGGGGGTGCGGGCGCATATTCGCGGCATGCACGCACGCAATTCTGGTTGGAAGCGCGGAGGAAAGGATTCGGGGGGCGGGGGTGTCCGAGATTGTGGGCACGAACACGATCGACGGGTGGTCGGGCGGGCGCGGCGCGGTCGTCAATGTGGCATGCACGCTGGCAGGGGCGGTGGCCGGCCACGGCCGGTCGAGCGCGGCGCCGGAGGTGCGCGGGCCGCCCGCGGCGGGCCAGCAACGGGCTTAAATGCGCCGGCGCTCCCGCACCTGCAGAACATGGGAATGTACACGGACGCCGCCAAGAGGGCGCTGCTTGAGGCGGGGGGGCCGCTGCACATAAGGAAGATTGTCGAGGCGGCCGCAAAATATCCCTCGTTTAAGCCAAGGGCAAAAAATGTCGAGGCCAGCATGTGGACGTGCATCTATCAAGAGATGAGGGGGAGCGGGGAGGAGTCGCCGTTTGTGAGGCTAAAGGGATCCGTGTTTGATCTGCGTGACCGGCGCGCCGATGCGCCTGCGGCGCCCGCGCCTGCGGCGCCGATACGGCCCATCGCAGGCATGCGGGTCTTTGACGGGGACGGCAACGTGGTGGGAACCGCAAAAGAGGCAGGCGTCGCAAGGGATCGAGGCATGGTTCTGATCGTACGGGCGCCGGACGGAAGCGATGCGATCATAGAGTGGGACAGGATAGCAAAGGCGGGAGAAATCATCCTGCTCAAGCCGCGCGGCAGGTAGGCGCCGGCGCCTTTTGGCGCCCTGGTGCGGAGCTGCCCGCCAGGGATGCGGCCCTTTTCCAGGCGGCCGCCCGCTGCGCATCAAGTGCGCATGCGCGCATGCGGCCGGGCCACCTAGTCCTCGAACGTGCGGCGGGGCCATTTTGGCGACGGCGACTGCCGGCGCCGCTCCTCTTCGTGCGTCCCAAAAGGCAGGGTTGCATGCCTTGGCCAGCGGCCGCCTGTGCCGCGCCCGCCCTGCGAAGGCAGGCGGCCAGCGGCGGACGGGCCGACCCGCCTGTAAACGGGGAATGCATCGCCCGAGCAACGGAAGTGTGGGGACTTGCATCCGGCTGCGCCGGCGCCGGTACGGCCCGCATAGGGATAAAGCGCGCCGGCGCCGGCGCCGGCGCATGAGGCTCGTATTCCTCGGCACGGCCGCGGCGTGTCCCACGCCGGACCGGGGCCTGGCGTGCACGTGCCTCGTGACCGACCACGGCGAGATAGTCATGTTCGATGCCGGCGAGGGCGCGCAGATCGCCTACACGAGGGCGGGCCTTGGATGGAACAAGCCGATGAAGGTGCTCGTAACGCACATGCACGGCGACCACTGCCTCGGCATACCCGGCCTTCTCATGACCATGAGCATGCACGGCCGGACCGAGCCCGTCGAGATCGCGGGGCCGGCAGGGATCACCGAGTACGTGAGGGCCAACGCAAGGGCGCTGAGGCTCGGCCTGCCGTTCGACCTGACCGTCCGCGAGGTGGGGGAGGGAAGGGGCGTGGCAGCAGGCAGGGGGTACGCGGTGCACGCCTGCCGCGCGGACCACACGGTGACCGCCCTGTCGTACCTGTTCGCCGAGGACGGCCGGCCAGGGACGTTCCACCCGGACAGGGCGGAGGTGCTCGGCGTGCCAAAGGGCCCCCTGTGGAACCGGCTGCAGCGCGGGCAGGCCGTCGCGGGGGAGGGCGGCCGCACCGTCAGGCCGGAGGACGTCCTCGGCAGGGGGCGCGCCGGCAGGACCGTGGGCTACTCGGGCGACACGCGGCCGTCGCGCAGGCTCGCCGAGTTCTTTCGCGGCGTCGACTACCTGGTCTTCGACTCGACGTTCGCCGACGACCTCGCCGAGCGGGCCGCGCAGACGGGGCACTCGACGGCGTCGGGGGCGGGGCGGCTGGCAAGGGATGCCGGAGCGAGGCGCCTGGTGCTGACGCACTTTTCGTCAAGGTACCCGGACGCGGCCGTGCTGGCCGCCGAGGCCGGGCGGCTGCACGGGTCAGTAACGGCGGCGCGGGATCTGATGGAGATTGAGGTGGAATGGCCGGAGGCGAAGGCATGACCGCGGAAGGCGGGCCCGCGCGGGCGGCCGCGGCGCATCCGCCGCCGGGAATCGGCGCGGCGGCCGCGGCGCGGCTTGCTAGGGCCGAGAGGCTGGCCGTGTTCACCGGGGCGGGCGTCTCGACCGAGAGCGGCATACCGACGTTCCGCGGCAAGGACGGCCTGTGGCGCAACCACGACCCGATGGAGCTCGCGACCGTCGGCGCCTTTGAGAGGAACCCGCGGCTGGTCTGGGAGTGGTACGAGGACCGGCGCGCGAACATACGCGCCGCCGAGCCGAACGCGGGGCACCGGGCCATAGCGGCGCTCGAAAAGACGCACGAGGTCTCGGTCATAACGCAGAACATTGACGGGCTGCACCAGCGGGCAGGCAGCTCCGACGTGATCGAGTTGCACGGCAGCATAGTCCGCACGCGGTGCGGCTCGTGCGGGGCGCGCGACGGCGCCGACGACGGATCGCGCGCCCACCCCGTGCTGCCGCCCCCGTGCGTTGCGGGCTGCGGCGGGATCATGCGCCCCGACGTCGTCTGGTTCGGCGAGGCCCTGCCCGCCGGCGCCTTAGGGAGGGCCGTCGAAGCGGCCCGCGCGTGCGACGCGATGGTCGTGGCGGGCACGTCGCTGGCCGTCGAGCCGGCCAACATGCTGCCCGGCGAGGCAAGTGCCGGAGGGGCCGTCCTAGTCGACGTCAACCCGGAAAGGGGGCGCATGTCCCATATGATGGACGCGGAGATGCGCGGCGGGGCGGCCGCATCGCTTCCCCTGCTGGCCGACTTTCTTGCGGCATGCAGCAGGGCGCGCTAGGGGCGGCGGCCCTGCGCTGCCGGCGCCCGTCCTGCCGCCGTGCGGGCTCAGCGGGGAATGCACATCGGCTGCATCCCTACGCCGCCGGCAGCCTGCCGCGACAGCGACGCGAGCGAGCCAATAGACGACTCGGCGACGGCCGCCTTGGCCGTGGCGCTCGCTTCCCCGCCCTGGCCGGCGGCGCGCGGCTGCTGGGGCTGGAGGAGGGGCGGGGCATGCCCCGCTGCGGGCGACCCGGCGCCACTGCCACTGCCACTGCCGCCACTGCCACTGCTACTGCCGGCGGCAGCCGGGCCAGCGGCAGGGATCGCGCTGCCCAGCACCCCGCCCGCCACCTGGGTTGCGTTGCCCAGCACCCCGCCCGCGGCCCCCTGCGCCTGCAGCCCCATGCCGGACACGTCCGCCTTGACCGTGTCGACGACCTGGCCGGGCTGGGGGAACAGCGATGCCGTCTGCGGGAGGAACAACACGACGGCGATGGCAACCACCGCAACGCCCGCGCCTACGATTAGCAAGCCCATGCCGTACAGGGGCGGCGGGGGGTATTCATGGGGCGGGTGAAGTTTTTGCGCGCGCAGCTTTAATTTTGTTGAGCTGGCCGGGCGCCAGCCGGTCGATGACCGCCCCTATGTCCGGCGAACGAATGGTTACGCGGATGGGGCCGAGCGGCGACTCGTCGGCCTCGGCGCACAGCGCGACGCGCCCCGCGGCGGCGGCCTGCTTGTTGAGGTAGAACCACGTGACGCCGTCGCCGTCGCCGTCGCCGTCCATGTTCCGCAGCATGCAGCGCAGGTACGCGGCCTGGCTGGACCTAGAGCGGACGGTCTCCTCGATGCGCGAGAGGCATCCCGTTCCGTCCGCCGCCGCCTCGGCCCTGCCGGCCCCGGCGCCGGCGCCGCCGTCTACCCGCACCGATGCGCCCGGGACAACCTCCAGCAGGGCGGCGGCCACCGCGCGCGCGTCCTCCGAGGGGCGCACATCGCACTCGGCCATAACCGAGCAGGGCGCGGGCGGCAGGGACGCGGCGGGCCGCCGGGCGGCGCCAGCGGCGGCGGCGCGCCCGGTCATTGAGGGCCGCCCTCGCCGCCCTCGCCGCCCTCCAGGGCGGCCCACCGGGCCATGATCGAGGCGGCGCGCCCAACGAGGCCGTCGACGCCGCCGGCGTTGTTCGAGATCGTCTCGTCGGCCATGGCTATCGAGCCGCTTATGCCAATGCCAAGCTCGCGCAGGTCGCGCTCGTTGAACCTCTCGCGGCTGGCAGGGTCGTCGGGGCGGCCCCGCCTGCCGAGGAACCCGAACCGGGTGTCGGCCGACGCGTGGACGGACAGTATGCGGACCCGGCCCAGCGACCTAAAGTAGTCTATCTCGGCGTTCGAGCGGATGCCGTCGATTACGACCGTGTGGCCTGCAGGGGCCGCCTCGACGCTCGGCCCGACCAGCTTGGCGACCGCGCCGGGGCCGCCGCGCTCGCGCAGGCCCACCATCAGGGAGCCGAGGTTGGGCGCGGTCGGCTCCAGGCCCCTCCTGGCCGCCTCGGCTCGCACCGCATCGCCCATGTTGACGACGGTGTGGCCGCCGCGCTCGCGCAGGCCCTCGGCGATGGTCGACTTGCCCGCGCCCGGCATGCCGGTCAGGCACACGATAAGCCTCCCAGCCGGCCCGTCCCTGGCGCCCACGGCGCGCCGCCGCGCGCGGTTTCTATCAACCTACCGGAGACGTTATAAGCAGGGGCCTGCGGTTATCGGCAACGATGAGGGCGTTTGTCGGCGTGGACGTGACCGATGCGGCGGTCCTTGCGGCGATCGGCAGGGCGCAGCGGCGCCTGCGAGACGAGGCCGGGGCGCGGCCGGCGGGTCCCGCCCCGATCCACTTTACCCTGAGGTTTCTAGGCGACGTGCCCGGCGGCGAGGCGGGAGGCGGGAGGGTGGCGGCAGCCCTAGCATCGGTCAGGTTTGAGGAGTTCAGCGTAGTGATCGTCGGCGTCGGCGCGTTCCCGAGCGAGCGCAGGCCGGGGGCCGTGTGGGTGGGCACGGACGCCGACGGGGGTAGGAGGCTGGCCGGCCTGGCCGCGTCGGTCGCCGCCGCGCTCGGGCCGCTCGGGGCGGCGGCGGGCGCGGAAGGGAAGAGCGGCGGCAAGCCGTTCAGGCCGCATGCGACCATAGCGCGGATGGGCGGCGCGCGGAAGGGGGGAGCAGCCGCGGCGGCTGCAACGGCGGCCGTCAGGTCGCTCAGGTCCGAAAGGTTCGGAACGCAGCGCATCGGCTCGTTCAAGCTCAAGAAGAGCGTCCTGTCGCCCGACGGGGCGGTGCACACCGACGTGCTGGAGGTGGCCGCCGCATGAACAAGTCCAGCGTGGGCGGCGTGGCCAGAAGGGCCCTCGGCAAGGCATCGCCGTCGGCAAAGGAGCAGCGCACCATGGACGACGTGGCAAGCTCGGCGCTCGACCTGATACGCAACAAGGCCAAGAACTATCCGGACATAGTGGACGTGGAGCTGGGAGGCTCGTACATCAAGGGCACGTGGATACCCGGCGCCGATGCGGACATTGACGTGTTCATACGCTTCAAGGAGGAGACGCCGGAGGATACGTTCGCCGACACGGCCCTGGTGATCGGCGGCGAGGCCCTCTCCGACTACGGCCCGTACACCAGATTCTCCGAGCATCCCTACGTCGAGTGCAGGGTGCGCGGGATCAGGGTCAACGCGGTTCCCTGCTACGCGGTGCCAAGGGGCAAGTGGAAGAGCGCGGCGGACCGCTCGCACTACCACACCGAGTTCATGCGCGAAAACCTCACCCCGGCGACCAGAAAGGGCGCCAGGCTCCTCAAGCTGCTCCTCAAGAGCAACCGGCTGTACGGCGCGCAGATAGCCGTGCAGGGGCTGAGCGGGTACGCCGCAGAGTCGCTCGTGCTGCAGTACGGCGGCTTCGAGGACACGGTCCGCGCGCTGTCCCGCGTCGAGCCGGGGCAGGTCATAGGCAAGGCGTCAAAGGAGTTCGACACGCCCATCGTGATCGCCGATCCCATAGACCCCGCCCGCAACCTGGCCGCATCGGCGTCCGTAGAGAACATAGGCAGGCTCGTCCTGCTGTGCCGGTCGTTCCTGGGCACGCCGGCCGTCTCGTACTTTGCCCCGCCCGAGCCAAAGCGCAACGACGCCCTGATCGGCAACTGCGTGGCGGTCTCGTTCAGCTACTCGGAGCGCAGCCCCGACGTCGTGTGGGGGCAGCTCAGGTCGGCGGCCCGCGCCGTGGCCGAGCAGCTCGGCCGCAACGGGTTCCAGGTCGTCCGGTACGATGCGCACACCGACGAGGGCGGCTCGGCCGAGCTGCTGTTCATGCTCGGCGCGACGACGATCCCCGAGTACCACATGAGGGAGGGGCCGTGGTTCTTCAGCTCGCCCGAGGCGGAGCAGTTCGTCAACAAGAACGTAAAGGGGTCGCCGTTCATGTGGGTCGGCCCCAACGCGCGCGTCAGGGTCATGGAGAGGCGCAGGCACCCCGGCGTGGCGTCGTTCCTGGAGGACCTGCTCGGGAGGCTCGTCGACGAGTCCGGCGTGCCGGCAAAGCTTGCCCCCGACCTCAGGGCCGGCTTTGAGATCACCGTCGGCGGGCGCGGCACGTCAAAGTCCGTCAAGAGGCACCTGATGGAGCTGATCTCGACCGATGCGGCGGTATTTCCGTCGGGTTGACGCGCTGCGGGATGCCCCGTACTCTGGGCTCGTAGCGTACCCCGGGCGCGGCAGATCGGGCCGCGCCGTCGGGTCGCGCCTGGCCGAGATGAAAAGGCTCGGCGTCACCGGCGTGTCGTTCGAGGGGCCCGTCGAGATCGGCGGCGTGCGGCTGCTGGGCAGGGGGCACACGGGGGTCGTCGTGCTCGCCGCGCGCGGGCGCGGCAGGGCCGCGGTCGCCCTCAAGATGCGGCGCACCGACTCGCCGCGCGCATCCATGGCAGGGGAGGCGCGGCTGCTGGCCGCGGCCAACGAGGCGGGGGCGGGGCCGGGGCTTGTCGGCCACACGCGCAACCTGCTCGCAATGGAGCATCTTGACGGGGCGACCATCGAGCAGTGGATCGGAGGGGCCGGGGCGGCCGAGGCCAAGGCGGCCGCGCGCATAGTCCTCGAGGACTGCTACCGCCTGGACGAGCGCGGCCTGGACCACGGCGAGCTGAGCAACATAGCGCGGCACGTGGTCGTCGTGGGCGGGAGGCGGGGGCGCGGGGGCGTCGACGCATGCATTGTCGACTTTGAGGGGGCGAGCACGGCCCGGCGCGCCTCGAACGTGACGTCGGCCGCCCAGAGCATGTTCATTGGATCGGCCGTGGCCAGGGGAATGGCCAGGGCCTACGCGGTGCCCCCCAAGGACGACATTATCGGCGCCCTCAGGTCGTACAAGCGCGAGGGGGGGCGGGCCAGTTTTAAAAGCCTGCTCGCGCTGCTCGGCCTCCTATGAGGCGCGCGCGCGGGGCGGCGGGGGCCGCCCCGCGGCGGGGCCGGAAGGAGGGGCCGGCGGGGGCCGCCGAGATCATCGACCACCTCTGCATGGATCCCAAGCTGGAGGCCGTCGTCAGGGAGGTCGGCGAGTACGCAATAGGCCCGCCGGCGGCGAGCGCCGGCGCCAGGTACGGGCAGCTCGTCGAGCTGATCATCACGCAGCAGCTCTCCGGCAGGGCGGCCGGCGCCATTACGGCCAGGCTCAAGGCGCTGTACGGCGGCGCGTTCCCCGCGCCGGCCGACGTCCTGGCCACCGCGGACGGGGACCTCCGGGCCACGGGAATGTCGAGGGCAAAGGCGGCGTACGTAATGGACCTCTCGGAGCGGGTCGCATCGGGGCGGCTCCGCCTCGACGAGCTCGACGGCCTGCCCGACGAAGAGGCCGTCGCGAGGCTCACAGAGGTCAGGGGCGTGGGCAGGTGGACGGCCGAGATATTCCTGATATTCGCAATGGGCAGGCTCGACGTGCTGCCCGCCGGCGACCTGTGGTTCAGGAAGGGGGTCAAGGAGGCCTATTCGCTGAGGCTAATACCCGACGAGGAAGAGGTGGGGCGCATCGCCGAGCGGTGGAGGCCGTACAGGTCGGTCGCGGCGTGGTACCTGTGGAAGTTCCAGCCAGGCTTTGACAGGGCGTGACCGCGCAGGGGGGCGGGGCAGGCAGCTGTTATAGAGAGCCCGGCGGGGGGCACCCACATGCAACGGCGCGGCGGGGCCCGCGGCCCGGCGAAGGGGTCGGGGGCAGGGGGGCGCAAGGGGGGCGCCGTAGCGGCAAGGCCGGCAGGCGGCAAGCGAGGGGCGGCGGCCAAGGCGCCCGCCAAGGCCAGGGGTGCGGCCAAGGCGCCCGCCAAGGCCAGGGGTGCGGCCAAGGCGCCCGCCAAGGCCAGGGGTGCGGCCAAGGCGCCCGCCAAGGCCAGGGGTGCGGCCAAGGCGCCCGCCAAGGCCAGGGGTGCGGCCAAGGCGCCCGCCAAGGCCAGGGGTGCGGCCGGCCCGCGGCAAGGCAAGGCGCGACAAGAACCGAGACGGCCGACCAGGATGCCCATACGCACCGAGATCATCGACCACCTGTGCGCCGACCCAAAACTAGAGGCCGCCGTTCGGGAGGTCGGCGAGTACGACATAAGGCTCGACTCGGACAAGTACGAGTCGCTCGTGCAGGCGGTCATCACGCAGCAGCTTTCGGGCAAGGCGTCTGGCGCCATTACGGCCAGGCTCAAGGCGCTGTACGGCGGCGCGTTCCCCGCGCCGGCCGACGTCATGGCCACGCCGGACGAGGACCTCAGGGGGGTCGGCCTGTCGCGCAGCAAGGTCTCGTACATCAGGGGCATCTCGGAGCTGGTCGAGTCCGGCGACCTGGACTTGGACTCGCTCGAAAAAATGTCCGACGACGACGTCGTCGCGGCGCTCACCGCGGTAAAGGGCATCGGCAGGTGGACGGCCGAGATGTTCCTCATATTCACCCTCGGCCGGCTCGACGTGCTGCCGGTCGACGACCTGGGTCTCCGCAAGGGGATCAAAATGGCGTACTCGACCAGGGCGCTCCCAACCGGGGCGGAGGCTACGCGCATCGCCGAGCGGTGGAGGCCCTACAGGACCGTCGCAACGTGGTACCTGTGGAAGTTTCAGCGCCTGGTCGACAGGGTCTGAGCCGCGGCGGGGGCGGAGGCGAGCGGCCGTCAGCGGGCGCCGGCGGCGGGGCGGTCCCGGCCCCTGCCCACCACGAGATCGTACAGGCCGTACCTCTGCTGCAGCGCGGCGCGGCGGCGGCCGGCAGAGGGCCCCCGCGTGACGCCGCCGCCCGCATCGGCGGAGGCGGCCGCCATGAGCAGGGCTATGTCGTAGCAGTGCAGGCGGAGGCGGATGCTGTTGATGCGGTCAAGCGGCTTGTGGTGCATTACGTCGTTTCGCAGCGACAGAATGATCCTCATCTTGTACTGAAAGACGGGCTTGTCCTGGAACACGGGCCCGAAGATTTCGCGCCAGTTGTCGCGGCGCGAAATGATCTTTTCGTACGCGTCAAACCCGAGGTAGTCGGCCTCTGCGCGGTCCGGCTTGCCGAGGACCCTGTCCAGCGTCCTTGTCGACTTGTGCCGCGCGGCGGCAGTCTGCCTCAGCGCGGCGGGCACGCGCGATGCCCACCAGTCGCCGCCGGATGCGGAGAGCCGCTCCACGGCAAACTCCCTGATCGCCTTCTCAAACCGCGTGACAACCGCCGCGTCGTCCACGCGGCGCGAAGGGGCGGCCGGCCTTTAAGTGAACGGGGCGACGCCCTCCGCGCCCGGCCGGCCGGCGCGCCTGCGGAACAGGCCGCCCGGCCTTTGAACCCGCGCCCCGCACGCAATGCTAGGGCGAAGTGCCGCCGGCGCCCTTGTCGTCCTCGTCGGCCGACTCCCTGACCTTTTTCATGACGCAGTACCTTTTGAGGCGATTGCGTAGTCCCATGCGGCGCGGCCGCCGGCCCGCTATATGTGGATTCCGCGCCCCGCATGCAGGCCATTAATGGTGGGACCGGCAGGATTTGAACCTGCGACCTCTAGCACCCCAGGCTAGCATCATAGCCAAGCTAGACGACGGCCCCGCGGGAGCGGCGGGGCGGGGCAAATTATTAAACTGTTAGATTGCGCGGCGGGGCATGCGCGGCGGCGGGATCGCGACGTGCTCCGTGTGCGGCAGGATTTCGGCGTCCGGCGGCGACCACCTGGACTGCGGCGAGATGCGGCGCGCCAGGCTCGAGGATGAGAGGGCCGCGGCGGCGGCCCGGTACGAGCTGTTCGGCGGGGGCGGCGTGGCGGAGGGGGCCGGCGCCGGGAGGTCCGGCGGCCTTGCCGTTGAAATGCGCGCAGTGCTAGACCACATCGGCGGCGAGACAGGGACGGGGGCGGCGCGCGGGCGCCCGCACGCCGTCCGGCGCCCTAGCGCTCCTGAATGGTAGGCCTGACCAGAACCTCGTTGATGCTGACGTGGTCCGGCTGCTCCACGGCGTACACGACGGCCCTCGCAATGTCGTCGGCCTGCAGGGCGGCCATCTTCTTGGACCCCTCGACAAACCCCGCAAGCGACTCGTCCGTTATGGTGTCGGTCAGCTCGGTGGCGACCACCCCGGGCTCTACCGACGTGACCCTGATTCCGGAGCGCGCGCTGAGCTCTTGGCGCAGGCCCTCAGTAAAGGCCGTAACCGCGTGCTTTGTCGCGCAGTACACGCTGCCTGCCGGAAAGACGATCCTGCCGGCAACCGACGACATGTTGACGATGTGGCCCGAGCCGCGCTCGCGCATGTGGCCGACGACGGCGGCCGTGCAGTACAGCACGCCCTTGATGTTGACGTCGACCATCCTGTCCCACTCGTCGACCTTTAGGTTCTTGACAAAGCTGAGGGGCATGAGGCCCGCGTTGTTGACCAGTATGTCTATGCGGCCCCACTTGGCAAGGGCCGCCGCCGCAAAGGCGTCGCACTGGGCCCTGTCCGCGACGTCAAGCTCGCGCGCAAGGGCCTCGCCGCCGGCCGACTCGATCTCGGCGACGAGCGAGTCGAGGCGGCCGAGGCGCCGCGCGCCGACGGCCACCCTCGCGCCGGCGCGCGCAAGCGAAGAGGCCGTGGCGCGGCCGATGCCGCTGCTCGCGCCCGTCACAAGGGCAACCTTGCCGCCTAGCACGGCGCGGCCGCGCAGGGGCCGCGTAAAAACCCTCCGGGCCGCGGCCGGGCGGCCCAACCTTTTATTATACGACCGGCCCTGACGGGGGGCGTGAAGCCCGAAAAGTGCGCCTACTGCGGCGACACGACGGACATGCCCTTCGAGTGCAGCTACTGCCGGGATCCGTTCTGCGCCGAGCACCGCCTTCCCGAAGAGCACCGGTGCGTAAAGCTCACCCAGATCAGGTCCAGCAAGTTCGGGCAGAGGGGCGTCGTCAGGGACGGCAACAGGAACAAGCCGGGCCTGCTGCGGAGAATGTTTGGGCGGACCAGGGGATAGCTGCAGGGCGAGTGCTGCGCACGCTGCGCGCCCGCCGCTGCGGCCGCCGCCTCTTCGCGCCGTCAGTACTCTTGCTTTGTGGGGTCCAGCCAGACGCGCCGTGCCTGGTAAAAGAGGGCCGCGGCCAGGGCCAGCAGGACTATTGCCGTAAGCCAGTGCGCGGTGATCAGGGTCACGTACGCCACGGCAAAGCCGGCCGAGACAACGCCCTGCGCCAAGAGCTTTGCCCACGGCGCGAACCGAATGGCCCTGTACGCGGCCTCGACGGCCAGCAGCCCGACGGCGGGGTACACCGTAAGCAGCAGAAAGTCGATGACGTCTACGTCAAGATGCGACACGCCGCCCGCCCCCCTCCAACCACAGCCCGCATCTAGCCGCGGTCCGTGCCGACCCGGGCCGCCTGCCCCTGCGAGACGAGGGCCGCCGCGTTCTCAAGCGGGACGGTCGCCACGTCCTCCGCCGAGTACGGCCCGTACCGCGACAGGTCGGCGCCGGTCATTTCGCCGACCGGCGCTAGCATTCTGACCGTGACAAGCCGCGCCCTGTGCGCCGCCGTGACCGACTCGAGGAGCCGCGGGCGGCCGGAGACAATGCCGTCAAGGACGAGCGCGCGCCTCTCGTCCATGTCCGTGCCGGGGTACAGGATGTACTTTTCCTCGTCGAGCAGGTTGCCGGAACCGGAGGGGGAGGGGGAGGGGGAGGGGGAGGGGGAGGGGGAGGGGGAGGGGGAGGGGGGCGGAGCCGCCGCATCGGGCGCATCCGCGGATGCGTCGGGCGGCGGGTCGGGGCCGGGGGCGCTTGCCGCCTTGGGCGCCGGCGGCGGGGCGGCGCCTCCGCCGGCCGCCCGGCCGCGGCGCCCCGCCGCCTTTTCAAGGCGCATCTCGAGCAGCAGCGAGAGCATGAGCGTGGCCCTGGACGCGACGGCCCTCTTCACGGCGGCCTCGACGCCGTCGTACCGCTCGTGCCGCAGGCGGCCGAGGTACTCGGATGCGGCCCCGTAAAAGTCGGGATCCATCTCCTGGACTGCCTCGTCGCGCGCCTCGCGCAGGGCCGCCTCGTAGAGCATGCCCAGGCTGACGTCGGTCGACTCCATGGCCGGCCAATCCTTAAATCCTAGGTATTTATCTTGCCGCCGTATAGTTGCCATACAGGGTAAGCCACGGTAAGGCCCTCGAGCTGCGCTACTCGGCCGACGAGGTGTTCTCCAAGATACAGCACGAGGGCATAAAGTTCATCGACCTGCAGTTCACGGGGCTGACCGGCCGGTTCCACCACACGACCATCTCGGCCGACACGTTCACGCCCGAGCAGATGAGCGACGGCCTGCCAAAGCTGGACGGGTCGTCGATCGTCGGCTTTACTAACATTGACGACTCGGACCTGGTCCTCAGGCCCGACCCGAACACGTTTGCCGTCGTTCCCTGGTACTCGGAGAACAAGACGGCCAGGCTCCTGTGCGACGTGTACTGGGGCGCGGACAGGGGCAGGCTGGCCCGCGACCCGAGGGGCATAGCGCAAAAGGCCGAAGAGTCCGTCAAGGGCGCCGGGTTCGACTTTAGCGCGTGGGGCCCCGAGGTCGAGTTCTTCGTCTTCGACAAGGTGCACTGGGACGTCCTGACCCCGTACAAGGGGCAGTCGTACTCGATCGAGTCGGAGGAGGCGCCGTGGAGCCAGGAGGGGACGGGGTACCCCATGGGCCTGCAGGAGGGATACTACCCGAGCACGCCGTCGGACACGCTCACCCCGTTCCGCAACGAATGCGTCAACGTCCTCAACGAGTTCTTTGGCATACTGTGCGACAACCATCACCACGAGGTGGCCACCGCCGGCCAGTGCGAGATAGACATCAGGTACGACTACCTCACCAACGCGGCCGACGCGACGCAGTCGTACAAGTTCGTCATACGGAACATAGCCAAAAAGTACGGCAAGATCGCCACGATGATGCCCAAGCCAATCTCGATGGACTCGGGCTCGGGAATGCACACCAACGTGAGCCTGTGGAAGAAGAAAAAGAACGTCTTCTTCGACCCCGAAGAGGACTTGGAGCTGAGCCAGACCGGCCGGTACTTTTGCGGCGGCATCCTGTCCCACGCAAAGGCCCTGTGCGCGATAACCAACCCGACGACCAACTCGTACCACAGGCTCGTCCCCGGCTACGAGGCGCCAGTGTACGTTGCGTGGAGCGGCAGCAACCGCTCGGCCATAGTAAGGGTGCCACGCCACTTCAAGGGGGAGGGGTACGCGGCCCTCAAGCGCCTCGAGTTCAGGGCGCCCGACCCGTCGGCCAATCCGTACCTGGTATTCTCGTCGGTGCTGGCCGCCGGCCTCGACGGCGTCAAGAAAAAGATCGACCCGGGCGACCAGGTCAAGGAGGACATATTCCAGATGAACAAGGCCGAGAGATCCAAGCGGAACATTGACGTCCTGCCCGCCAACCTGGGCGAGGCCCTCGATGCGCTAGAGAGCGACCGCAAGTTCCTTGTCCCCATATTCCCGGACGACGTCGTCGACAAGCTGATCGAGCTGGAGCGGCGCGACCAGAGGGAGATCTCGATCAGGCCCCACCCACACGAGTTCTACCTGTACTTTGACGTGTAGCGGGCCCTTCCGGGGCGCCCCGCCCCGGCCTGTTTGTCGGGCACTTGTTGCCGCCACAGCGCCCACTATGGCGGCCAGTGCAGCCGGCCGGTACGGCGGCGGCACTCCCCGCCACCCAAGGTGCGCGCCTTCGCCTGCCGCGCGAGGGCTGCCGGCTGGCCGGCCGGCGGCGGCTAGGCGGCCGCCGCAAGGCGGCGGCTAAATGACCACCATGAAGCGGTTGGTCAGGAGCAGAATCAGGAACAGCGAGGCGGCGAGCAGTCCGAACCCGGCCCCCATGTACACGCCCCTGCGCTCGTTGAGCGTGACGCCCTTGTAGACCAGTATGGCGCCGACAAGCCCCAGCGACAGGACAAGCGTGCCGGCCACGACCCCCTCAAAGCTGGCCCCCGTAATGACGGGGTAAAAGAACCCCGACAGGAGGACAAAGAGGACCGCCAGATAGACGTACTTGCCGCCGCCTATAAGCTTGGAGGTAAGCTGTTCCGCATTCATCAATATCAGCCCAGTGCATCGGCGGGTAAACGTTGGAAGGAAGGAGGCAACATTGCGGGCAGGCTCACATGTCCATGTCGCCCATGCCACCCATTCCGCCCATGCCGCCGCCCATGCCACCCATTCCGCCCATGCCGCCGCCGGGCCCGCCCCCTTCTCCGCCAGGGGGACCAGACGACTTGGCGGTGGCCACGACATCGTCGATCCGGAGTATCATGCAGGCGGCCTCGGCCGCGGACGAGACGACCTGCGTCTTGACCGCGAGCGGCTCGATAATGTCGCTTGCCTTCATGTTGGCCGTCTTTGCCCTCATGACGTCAATGCCCGTCCACTTTTCGCCCTTTAGCTGCTTTGATCGCAGCGCCGTAATGGTGTCGATTGGATCCATGCCGGCGTTCTCGGCTAGCGTAAGGGGTATCGACTCAAGCGAGTCGGCAAACTTTTCGGCCGCCAGCTGCTCGCGGCCGACGAGCGACTTTGACCATGCGCGTATCTTGGCGGCCGCATAGGTCTCGGGCGCACCGCCGCCGGCCACAATGGACGGCAGCTCCATGACGTCCTTTACGACCATAATCGCATCGTGCACGGATCGCTCGACCTCGTCGACGACGCGCTGCGAGCCGCCGCGCAGCAAGAGCGTCACCGACTTGGGGTGGCGGCAGCCCTCGACGAACACCCAGCGATCCTCCTCAATCTTGCGCTCCTCGACGGTCTCGGCGGTCCCGAGATCCTTCTCGTAGAGGTCGTCAAGGTTGGTAACAATGCGCGCGCCCGTGGCCCTTGCCAGCTTTGTAAGGTCGCTCTCCTTTATCCGCCTGACCGCCAGCACGCCGGCCTTGGCCAGGTAGTGCTGGGCCATGTCGTCGATCCCCTTTTGGCACAGCACGACGTTGGCGCCCGCGCCGATCAGCTTGTCGACCATGCCCTTGAGGATGCGGTTCTCCTCGTCCAAGAAAGACTTGAGCTGCTGCGGATTCGAGATGTTGATCTTTGCGTCCGTCTCGGTCTTGCTGATTTCAAGCGCCGCGTTTACAAGGGCGATCCTTGCCCCGCTCGCCTTTTTGGGCATCCCGCCGTGGACGACCTCCTTGTCCAGGACTATGCCCTGGACGAGGCGCGAGTCCTTGATTGAGCCGCCCGGCTTTTTCTCGACCTTTATGTCGTCGTCGTCAACCTCGTACGTCTCGCCGCTCTTGTCGGCGACGGCTAGCACGGACTGAACCACCAGGCCGGCCAAGGCGTCCGAGTCCTTGCGCACGAGCTTTGTCTGCAACGACGTCTTTGCCACCTTTGAGAGTATGCCCTCGTCGCTGGCCGAGACGGCGTCGGCGATCTCCTTGAGGTAGCTCTCTGCCATGCGGGCCGCCTTGCGATAGCCGTCAACGATGATGGTCGGGTGGACATCCTGGTTGATGAGCGACTCGGCGTTCTCCAGCAGGGAGCCGGCCAAGACAACGGCCGAGGTGGTGCCGTCGCCGACCTCGTTGTCGGTCGTCTTTGATATCTCGACGAGCATCTTGGCGGCGGGGTGCTGCACGTCGATCTCCTTGAGGATCGTCGCGCCGTCGTTGGTGATCGTAACGTCGCCCAGCGAATCGACGAGCATCTTGTCCATGCCGCGGGGGCCCAGGCTGGAGTGGACAATCTCGGCGACGATCTTGGAGGCGGATATGTTGTTCCTTTGGGCGTCGCGGCCCTTTGTCTCGGTCGAGCCCTCCTTGAGGAGGACGACGGGCATTGTCCCCTTTGACGAGGCCTGCACATGGCTCATGCGCGGGCGGCTTTTCGGGCCCCATATAAGGTATGCGAGCGGCGCAATTTCGGGCCCGGGGGCGCCTCCGCGCCCCCGAACCGGCGCCAGGGGCGCGGGGGGCGCCCTAGCGAGGGGTGGCGGGCGCTGCGAGGCCAGGGGCGGGCGCGCCTAGCGATCGGGCCGCCCGCCCGCGCCCCCGCCCTGCATCCGATCGCCCCCGCCCCGCCCCGCGCACGCGGCGCCGTGTCGGGGAGGGAGGGGGGAGTCGGCGCGTCGGCCGGCGGGGGGAGGGCATCGGGGGGCCTACCCCAGACGTTTTAAGGGGGGGCGGGCGCGCGGGGGGCGTGGCAAGCAAGTACAAGCCTTCGCCCAGGGAAAGGTACAGGAAGGTTCTTGACGACCTCAAGCGACACAACACGCTGTTTGAGCGCGCGATACCGCTCATAGCGAGCGAGAACGTGCCGAGTCCCGCCGTGCGCGAAGCCCTCATCTCGGACGTTGGCAACCGGTACGCCGAGGGCTGGCCTGGCGAGCGCGTGTACGCCGGCTGCACCTACATCGACAGGATCGAGATACTGTGCGCCCAAGTCGCGCGGACGCTGTTCAAGGCCCAGTTTGCCGATGTGAGGCCCATCTCGGGCGTAGTGGCCAACCTGGCCGTGTACTCGGCGTTCTCAAAGCCCGGCGACGCGATGCTGGCCCCGTCCATACCGGCCGGCGGGCACATATCGCACGGCAAGAGGGAGCACTGGGGGACGGCCGGACTGGTTCACGGCCTCGACATTGAATTCTTCCCGTTCGACTCGCAGGAGATGAACATAGACGTGGACGCGACCAAGAAAAAGGTGCGCGGGCTGAAAGGCCCGAAAAAGCCCAAGATTGCAATGTTCGGCGGGTCGCTGTTCCTGTTTCCTCACCCGGTCAAGGAGCTGTCTGAGTTCCTCAAGGGCTACGGCATGCACGTCAACTACGACGGGGCCCACGTGGCGGGGCTGATCGCCGGCGGCGCCTTCCAGGACCCCCTGCGCGAGGGGGCCGACACGTTCACGGCCAGCACGCACAAGACCCTGTTCGGGCCGCAGGGCGGAATGGTCCTCGGCCGCAAGGAGCACGCCGAGCACATCAAGAAGGCGGTGTTCCCCGGCCTGACGAGCAGCCACCACATACACCACATGGCCGCAAAGGCAATCGCGTACGCGGAGGCGCTCAAGTACGGCGAGGACTACGCCAAGCAGGTCATTGCCAACGCCAAGAAGTTTGCCGCGGCGCTGAGCGCGGAGGGCTTCAAGGTGCTCGGCGAGTCCAAGGGGTTTACAAAGTCGCACCAGGTGGCCGTCGACGTCCTCAAGTACGCGGACGGCGGCAAGGTCGAGGCGCTCCTCGAAAGGGCCAACATCATAGTCAACAGGCAGCTCATACCAGGCGACATCCGGGCGGGCCGCCACTACCTGCGCCCCGGCGGCATCCGCATGGGCGTCGCCGAGATCACGAGGCTCGGGATGAAAGGCGGCGAGATGGAAAAGATCGCCAAGTTCATCAGGCAGGTAGTCATCGAAAAGAAGGATACGGCGGCGATCAGGGCCCTGGCTAGGTCGCTCCGGAACGACTTTCAGACCGTCCGCTACTGCTTTGACCGCGGGACGCCGGCGTACAAGTACGTCCGGCTCAGGTAGCGGCCGCGGCGGCCCCCGGCAGGCGGTCAGGCGAATGCGGCACGGCAGGCGAACGTGTTGCCCGATCGCCGCCAAGGCCGGCCGCCGCAGGCGTGATCTGTGCGGTTTGCGGCGGCGCGGGCGCATTTTCAACTCCCAGGGCGCCAAGGCGCGTCGCGGTCCGCCCCCTCGGATCAGCGCCGTCCCGCGTGACAAGGCGCCCCGTAGTCGCGCAGGGGGCACAGGCCTGCCGGCGCCAACCCAGGCGGCCCCTGTGCCCACGTCGTCCCTTGCAAGTCCGCACGCGCCTCGGCCAGGCCGGCGGGGGATGCGGACGCGCCGCCGGCGCCCGCATGCGCCGGCCTACCCCGCAAAGTCTGTGAGCAGCGCCTGGTCGCCGCGGCCCTTGCCGAACACCAGGTCGATCTCGTCGGCCAGTGCGCGGATTCGGCCGCGGTTGTACTCGCCCACCTCGTACTTTTCGACGAGGCGCTTGGCCAGTCCCAGGTACTTTTCAACCGAGGCCCTCGTAATGGTCTGTATGAGCTCGTGGCCGCACTTGCAGGCGCCCTTCAGAGGCGGCCGCCGGTAGGACGTGTTGCAGGCGGTGCACCGCAGCTGCTGCCTTGCGTACGATCGCAGGTTGCCCATGATGTCGGGCACCAGGTGCGCGGAGATTACGTTTGTGACTATCTCGGGCGTGTCGACTGCGCGTATCAGGTCGGCGTTGCGTATCTGCATGTCAAACTTGTCGAGCATTGAGCCGACCGTCGAGTAGGCGCTGCGCGGGTTGGACGAGGCCAGCTGCGCCGTCGCGTGCGTGTAGTGGTAGTTGCGGAACTGCTCGGGCGAGTCCAGCCGTGACCGTATGATCTCGACGCAGTCTACGTCGGACGCCTTTGGCGAGCCGAGCGTCGCCTCAAAGAACCTTGCGGGAAAGGCATGCACGACCTCGAGGTTGTGCGCCTGCGGCTGCGACTCGTGTGGCAGGACAAGCGGCTGTATGAGCAGCGGCGCGTCCATGAGGCCGCCGATCCTGTCGGACAGGAGCTCCCGCGAAAAGTTGAGCAACGCGTCCATGAGGAGCATTACCGAGTCCGCGTCGCCGTCGGCGTCGCGCCGCTTGGCCGAGTGCCAGTTCGGCGTCCCAAAGCACACCTGCGTGGCAGTCCGGCCTATTATTCGGGCAACGACGCCGACCGACGTGTGCGGCGCGAGGCCGATTACGAGGTGGCCCACCAGCCCGTCGGCATCCTGGACGTTGTAGTGGCGCGGCCTGCCGTAGAGGCGCTCAAGCACGTCGTCTATGTACCGGCACGCCTTTACAAGGTACGAGGCGCCGTCCTCGGGGACTATAATGTCCTGCATCATAATCTCGACCGTCTGGTCGTCGCGCTCGAGCGGCAGGCCGTCCGCGTCGCGCTCGTACCCGAGCTCCCTGAGCCGGGCCACGCTGGTGCCTATCCACGACGGCTTGAAGTGGGTCAGCGGGGAGTTGGTCGCATCGAACCGCACCGTCCCGTCCTTGAAGACGGTCAGGCCGCAGCTCTGCCGGATCAGCCCCTTCTCGAGCGGCTCGGCGGCGCGGTTGTGGCTGATCAGCTCGTTGACGCCCTTGAGGGGGGTGCGCGCCCGCACGCGGGCCTTTTCCTGGGCCGCCGCGAGCATCTTCTTGAGCGGGACGGGCTTGTACGAGTGGGCCGTCGCCTTCCTGCCGCACGAGGCGCACTCGTCGCCGTCCACGCTGGTGCGGCACGAGGCGCAGGTGCGCGCAAGCGCCGTCTTCCCGCCGCACGAGGCGCACCGTATTCCAACGGACAGCTCGCCGCACGAGGCGCACTTCCGGTTCGAGATGTTCGTAAAAAAGGACGGCTCGGCCGCCGCCTTGAGCAGGTCGCGCTGCGGGCCGCCCTTTGACGAGACGGGAAACAGGCAGTGGACGGGCGGGGTCATGCTGCGCGCAGCGGCCTTTTCGGGGCGCCCGATCCTCACCCCCAGCGAGGTCGAGAATTTCGGGCGTATCTCGACGCCCGACGACGCGGTGATCATCTCGGGAACCGACGGGCGGGCGTCGCCGGAGCCCAGATCCGGCCGCTTTTCGTAGAGGAGCGCGTTGAACAGCGCCGCCTCGTCGCCGGACAGGACCGCCTCGCCCCCGTCGGCGCGGTGGGGCACGCCAAGCCGCTCAAGGACGGGCTTGCATGTGGCGGCGTCGAGGCGCAGCTCGGCCGCATTCCCGCCGCCCTCGTGCACCCCCTCCAAAAGCGCCGCCAGGTCGTCCGGCGTAATCTGGTCCCAGTAGTGCAGGTAGCGCGGGTGCAGCGGCACGCCCATGTCCCGGGCCAGGCGCAACGACTCGGCGAGCGACGGATCCCTTTCAAGGAAGCGGCCAAGGGCGGCGCGCGCCTCGTACCCCCCCTCCTCCACCCGGGCCGCCAGCTCGGCCCGCCAGTACTCTTCGACGTAGCCCGACGGCACGAGCGGCGCGTTGTTCTCGAGAAAGTCGCCGAACGAGACGAGGGCGTCGCCGAGGTGGAGCACCTCCTCGATCTGCCCCTTGAGCCGGGCGGCGCGCGCCGCGTCGCCGACCCTGACGACGTCGCCGCCGGCGAGCCTCACCGTCGGCGGCTCGATCGAGTCGACCAGCGCCACGGTGGCGCCCTTTCCGGGCATGTCGATCTTGACCTGCGTGCCGACCGTTATTGTGTGGCCGAGAATCTCGGCGACGGCGGGGTGGAACCCGACGGCAGCGAACCCCGTGTTGCAGGCCCTGCCGTACCTCAGCCGGAAGCCGCCCAGCCGGCCCGGCGTCGACAGCACCGACCGGCCGATGATCACCTCGCGCATGCGCTTGGCCGCCGCGCCCTCCTTGTTGTCGCCGGTCTGGATCGCGCCGCGCAGGTTGGCCAGCCACTCCCAGCCCTCCAGCTTGTACATGTCGATGCGCTTGAGGAGTTTTTTCGACCTGCCGATGAGCCCGTCGTTGAGGACGCGCAGCGCCCCGCCGCGTACCCTGTCCGTCTTGATGCGCCTCAGGCCCTTGTGGTTTACCACCTCGACGGGGTCCGTGTCGACCCCGTTGAGCTCTACGGGCAGGTTCGAGATGACCGTGACTATATCCTCGTCTAGCACGTGGTACTGGAACCCCATGCCCGACTCCCGCTCGTACACCCGCAGCTCCTCGACAAACCGGCCCGTTTCGTCGTCGCCGAACGAGTTGGCGACGTACCTGGACAGGCCGGCCGTCTTGCGCACGTGGTCGGCGAGCAGCATTGTGACGGCCGACTCGGTGCCGCCGGCCGACCGCATGGGCCCCGCAATCGACACCGACAGGTACTCGCTCTCGTCCTTGTTCTTGCCTATGGACACCTCGGCAATGCCCTGCAGCGGGGCTATTGTCACCCCCTCGGTCACTATGGCCAGCCCAACCCTGACGGCCATGTCCAGGCGGTCGACGAGCTTTGCGTCGGGCGGCAGGTACTTTCCGCGGGCGATCTCCTCGGAGAGGCGCAGCGCAGTGACCTCCTTGGCCTGCGACGCGAGGCGCTCGCGCAGGTCGTCCGCTATGTCAATGTCGTGCATTCTCGCGACGCGGTCGGCCAAGTCGTACGCAATGCGCGGCTCGACGCTCGACGATGCGTCGACGAGCGTCGACTTTGCGGCCGCCGCCGCCTCGAACTCGGCGCCCGCCTGCCTCGTCAGCCCGGAGTAGTAGTCGTGGTAGTACCCGGGCATGTCCATGCCGCGTATTCGGCTCAGGGCGTCGTCGTATGAGCTCACGGCAACGACCCGCCGTCGGCGGGCCGCCGGCCCCGCATGGCCCCGACCATCTCCCTGATTACCGCGAGGCGCCCCGGCGCCTCCGCTTCCAGCAGCGTCCCGACGACGATGGCATCGGCGCCGGCGGCCGATATCCGCCCCGCCGTCTCGGCATCGCGTATGCCGCCGCCGACGATCAGAAAGCCGTTGAACGCCTTGCGCACCGCGGCAACCATCTCCGGCCTCACGCTCGCGGCGGCCCCCGAGCCCGCCTCCAGGTACACAAACCTCATCCCAAGGAACCGCGCGGCGAGCGAGTACGCCGCGGCAATGGCCGGCTTGCCGTGCGGAATGGCCCGGGCCGAGCCGACAAACCAGGCGGTGGTTCCCTCGCCGACGACGAGGTACGCGGTCGGAAGCGCCTCAAGGCCGTGCCGAAGGACGCTCGGCGCGGCAAGCGCCTGGGCCTGCGTAATGTAGTACGGATTCTCCGAGTTCATTAGCGAGCTGAACAGGATTGCGTCGGCGCCGGCGGCCACCCCCGTGACATTGCCAGGAAACAGCACGACGGGCACGTCGACGGCGGCCCGTATCCCCTCCACGGTCAGGGCAAGATCGGCCTGGTCGACCGTCGTCGAGCCCCCTACCAGAATGGCCGAGGCGCCGCTGGACTCGGCCTGCCGGGCCGCCTCGCGCGCAGCTGAAGCGCCGGACACCTCCGAGTCGATGAGGGCAAACAGCAGCGTTCCCTTCTCCGAGCGCTCTCTGAGCAGCCTGTCCTCCACGCCCATAAAGGGCCCCCCGATATGACGGCTTTAAAGTTTAAGTGGTAGGCCCCGCATACAGATTTGTATAGCTATGCCGGAACGCGAAGAGTCCAGTTTCAAGGGAATTGTCAAGGAAATAATAGAAAAATCCCTGTTTACCGAGCGACAAGTTGAAATTCTGTTGCATTTAAAGGGAGTCAAGAGCTCTAGCCTAGGCATTAGCAGGGGCGCGTACTACAGGCAGGCAGGCCAGGCGCGGGACAAGCTGGCCAAGTTTTACTACACGGCCGTCCTGTTGCGCGGCCTGGGCGTGCTACTGCCCGATGATATGGATGTGATGTCGCGCCTGTCCGAGCAGGTATCGGTGATATTAGATTGTGAGGCACCCGACGGGCGTAGCGATGAAGTGCTGGATGTGATTGAAAAAATCATAGATCAGGCGTCAAAAGTATGATTTATTGTGATGGGGGCCGCGCCCGTACTGCCCATTCTTGATACTAGCACTAGAAAAATTACGTGATTTGTGAGTTTTTCTTGACCAGTTAAGTTTATATCACCACGGTGGTCGGGCCCCTTGTTGGCCGCCGAGTTGACGGTTTTGGAGGTGGTGCTAGGCGGCATACTGGCCTTCTTAACAGGGCTGTTCGGCCTGCTCTTTTACTATGAAAGGCGATCGGCCCCCACAAAGACCCAAGACAAGCAGTGCGCGGAGCATGTGGAACGCCTAGAGCAGTATGAAAACCAGTTAATCGGCATGAAAATACGCCTAGATGCCTTGAGCTTGGGCGTTACGGGGCCAGCGGCAGGGCCGGCTACCGATGCTGTGGGCGGTGTGGGGGCTGCTAGCGACAAAGAGGCGGCGTTCAGTGAAAAAAAGGACGATGCGGCGGCGTCGAATGCTCCTTTGCCCGCTTTAGGCACTAAACAGGCACCCAAAGCTCCGCTTGACCTTATAAATCACATACTACAACTAATCACATCAAAATCAATGACATCTCGTGATATACAAATCACGGTAGGAAGGACGCGCGAGCATACGTCAAGACTCATGAAGCGGCTTGCAGAAGAGGGCTTTGTTGAGCGGCATTCCGGTTCGAGGCCGTACACTTACTCGATCACGCAACGCGGCAAGGAAAGACTGGCGGGTCAAGGGGCGGTTGCCCCTGGCCAGTAGCGACAGGTTGACCCGCAGTTAAAGTATTAACAGTATAATATATTTAATAGTGTAAGGGCCGTTTTCTCATACGCTTTGCCCCGCAACGCCGTTGTTTAATCCCCATGGCTCGCCAGGTAGCCTGTTCATGGCTCTGGGACGCCTTGTCGTTCCGCCTAGGAGTTATTTTATTATAATTTTTCCTTTTTATAAGATAATAAATTATTTATAGTCAAAATTAACAAAAATTGGCATGGAGTCGCAACAGAACGAGACGCTCGTCAAGGTCACTGTGGCCGGCACTATCTCGCTCCCAAAGCAGTTCAGAAAATACATGGATCTGCAAAGGGGTGATTATGTGAGGGTCGTCCTTGACGGGGATCGCCTAGTAGTGAGAAAGGCCGTTATTACATAGAAAGCCCTTCCACTTGGCCGGCAGGCACCATTGGTGCTGCCCTGACCACGTGGTACGACCACTCCCTGCCCGTCTTGACCCGCTCAAGGCGCCCCTTCTGGGCAAACCTCGACAGGTAGGTCGATATGACGCTCAACTTGATTGGGCGGTTGTACTCGTCCTCGTACTTTTCAAGTACGGCCGTTGATGTAAAGCGCCCTACAGGGTACTCTTTTTCAACCACATGCCATACCTTGGCGCCTACCGAGTCAAGGCTGGGCGCCTTTGCAGGGCCATCCTCAATGTTCATCAGCTCCATAACCTCAAAGATCTTGAGCATTTTTTCCCTTGTGACAGTCCCCTCAAGCTTGATGTCGTACTTTGTGCCGTCGGCATCCTCCAGGTCTATCCTGATGCGCTTTCTTCCCATCCCTCTAGGGTCGTGCCATGCACCGTTAACCCCCCATGTCAATCTTTGTCAACCAACGGGGTTGTGAAGGTTGACGCCTAGGGGGCCTATGTAGAGGGGGTGGCGATAACAGGGCCTGCCGTAGAGGGGCCTGCCGTAGAGGGGCCTGCCACGCCTAGAGTGGAAATGAAGGGGTCAAACCGGCCCGTTCACACTGTTAACAGCCGTCTTTACGCCTAGAGTGGAAATGAAGGGGTCAAACCGGCCCCTTCCAGGCCCAAACTTTACAGCCAGACCCGCCGTTGTGAACAAGCCACCCGCCGTAGGCGACGCCTGCCGCCTACCCACACACCATCATTTCCACTCTCTTTCTTTTCAAAATTTTTTTCGAGTAAGTAGGTATAGGCATGCCGGTACAGCATAGTATGTCTAGAGTGGAAATAGAGGTGTGTGGGCAGAGGGAGCAGGGCGGGAGTGGACAAGCCTGCTCGCCGGCGGTGCGCTCAGGACGGCCTCGAATGGCTACTTGGGTCGGTATGGGGGCAGCGACAGGCCTGCTCGCCGGCGGTGCAGCAGGTGGTCAACAACTTTACACCCACACCAAACAAACATCGACAAGGGGTGTTAATGCCGGACGGCGAGACCCTGCGGCATGAAGGCGGTACACGAGGATCCTGTCGAGATGCTGTTCAGGGCTGCCGAGGCGGGCCAGTCTCTCATTCAGAACAGGGACATTCTCCACTTTACCTACATCCCCGACGTGATATATCACAGGGATGCCGAGCAAAAGCAGGTGGCACAGTCCCTACTACCAATCCTCAAGCAGTCGAAGCCGTCCAACCTGCTTGTGTACGGCAAGCCCGGCACCGGCAAGACGCTAGTGGTTCGAAAGATACTCGCCCAAATACGCGAGAGGGTTGACCGTTCCAAGTTTCCGATAAGGCTTGTATACTCCAACGCCAAGGAGGAGACGACGCTGTACGGCCTGTTCATCAGCCTGGGCAAGCAGCTGGGCCTTAACGACAAGGAGATGCCGGCGACCGGCCTTGCCATTGCCGAGATATTTCGGCGCATACTGGCGGCCGTCTCGAGCGGCGCCCTCAACGTGGTATTCGTCATCGACGAGATCGACCACCTGGCCCACATGGTCGCCAAGACGCGCAACGACGTGCTGTACCAGCTGACGCGGGCCAACGAGCGCGTCGAGGCCGGCTCGATAACAATAGTGGGCATATCAAACGACCTGACGTTCAAGGAGCATCTCGACCCGAGGGTGATCAGCACGCTGCGCGAGGAGGAGATAGTCTTTGCCAACTATACGGTCGACCAGATACGAAGCATCCTTGAGGACAGGACCGCCGCCGCGTTCGTGGCGGGCTCCGTTAGCGACTCCGCACTGAGCCTCTGCGCTGCCATGGCGGGGCGGGAGCACGGGGATGCAAGGAGAGCCCTGGACCTGTTGCGCGTGGCCGGCGAGGTGGCCGAGCGCGAGCAGGCAATGGCCGTCACCGAGGGCCATATACGGGAGGCCGCCTCAAAGATAGAGGAGAACAAGGAGGTTACCGCCCTCAAGTCGTACCCCCTGCACGAAAAGCTGCTGATACTGGCCGTAATGAGGGCGCAGGGGTCGACCACCGGCGAGATATACGCAACGTACAAGAGCCTTGCGCGCACGATCCGCCAGAGCGAGCTCACCAACAGGCGCGTCACGCAAATGCTCAGCGAGATCGAGATGTCGGGAATAATATCGGGCCGGATAACCCACCAGGGCCGGCACGGGCGCACCAAAAAGTTTCGCCTGACGGTGTCGCCCGACATGGTCAAGGGGACGTTTGCCGGCGACCTGTCCCTTACGGACATCCTCTAGGAGGCCTACACCGGCCCCGATGCCGGGCCGACCTCGCCGGCGCAGTCCTTGGTAAGCACCTTGAACGTCTTGAGGTTGACCAGGACGGCCTGGCCGGCGTCCGGCTGTATGCCGCGCGCCTGCTGGAAGGGGGTCTGCGACTGCCAGGTGCCCGAGTTGATCATGAGGACGCCGCGGTACTTTCCAAAGCCGAGCCTGTGGACGTGGCCCATGTGCAGTATGTCGGGGGCCTCGTCAATGACGAGCATGTCCTCGGTCTCGGGGGCAATGGGCGTCTGGCTGCCGTAGACCGGGCTGAGGTGGCGCGCCCTGAGCAGCGCCTCCATGACAGGCGCCGGCTCGTCGTAGCTCAGGCCCGGCGCGGCCTTTACCAGGTCGTCGGCGCTCTGCCCGTGGAACATGGTTACGCGCACGCCGTTGAGCGAGACGCTGGCGGGGTTGCCCAACATTTCGACGTTGGGCATGGCGTACATGTCGGGGCAGACGCTCTCGGGTATGGCCGGCTGCGGGAGGGCGCGCCTGCCGGGATCGTGGTTGCCCGGTATAACAAAAATTCTAATGTGGCCCGGTATGAGCGAGAGCAGCGACGCAAGCTTTGACATCTGCGCGCCCGCCGTCAGCTGCAGCAGCTCCTTGTCCTGCTCCGGGTAGATGCCGACGCCGTCGACTACGTCGCCGCCGAGCATGACAAACCGCACCCTCCTGGCCGTCGGGTCCGGGCCGGACAGCCAGCTTGCAAGGTACCTGAACTCGCGCTCAAGGAAGAACCGGCTGCCCACGTGCAGGTCCGAGAGGAACACGGCGTAGGCGTCGGTCTTGGACCTGCGGCTTGCCGCGTCGGCCACGCCGGGCGACATAATCTCGCGCGCGACAAGGGCGCCTCCCCTGCCTGCGGCCACCCTTGCCACCACGAACTGGTCGTTGAACAGCGCCTCGGCGCTCTTGCGCGCGCCCTCGTCGTACGCGACCAGGTCGACCGAGCCCGTCGGATCGTCGATCGTAATGCGCGTCAGGGTCCGGTCAGTCGACTTGTCCGAGACGAGGCCGCACACGCACGGGTCGTCGTCCCGCTTGTTTCCGCCGCCCCTCCGCCCCTCCCCCTCCTCCTTGCCTCCCCCCTCCTCCCGCTGCCCGCGCGGGTGCGGCGGGGGCGGGGGCGAAGACGCCAGGGCCTGGATCGTGCGCATGCGCTTGGCCTCGGGCCGGTCGGACACGATCGCCTTGAGCTTTTCAAAGCGGCTCATGAAGAGGGCGGCGTACCCGGACGCGCCCTCGCCGGACGCGGTCCGCCCGGTCGGGTTCGATATCACCTCGAACTCGGCGTCGACCTCCTCGTCTCCCCCCACGCCGAGGATTTCGTCAAGGTCGGCCGGCCCGATGTGGTGGGCGCCCTGCCGCCCCTTTTCCTTGACCAGGTCCCGGATGAGCTTGCGCAGGGCGTTCGGCTCGATGCCCTCGAGCGTGAGCAGCGCGTCCGGATGCACCTGGAACCCCCTGCTCAGGGCGTAGCTGAGCGCCTGCGCCACGTCCCTCCTCATTTAGCCCGGACGACGGCCGTTTTAATTAAACCTGCGCGCCCCCCCCCGCCCCGCCGGCCGAAAGCGCTTATAGCGCATCGGGGGGCGCACGCGCGCGTGCTGCGCCTCTACCTGTTCTTTGCGTTTACGGCAGCATTCTCGGCCGCGTACCAGCTTGGCGCCATGTACGAGGTGGACGAGGAGGAGGCGCAGCGGTTCGTGGACGAGTTTGGCGGGATCATCGAGGGCATTGACGCGCCGGGCATATTCAGGCACAACATGATGATCGCCCTGCCGATGTTCGTGCCCGGCCTCGGCGTCGGCTGGGGCCTGTTCTCGGCATGGTCCACGGGGTTCGCCTTTGCGTCGATTGCGACCGTCAACCCGTCGCTGGGCGGCATCCTGCCCCTGGCGGTCCTGTACCTGTCGCCGTTCGGCCTCATGGAACTGGCCGCGTACTCGCTGGCGACCTCGCGCAGCTTTGTGCTGGCGCTGGCGCTGGCGCGCCGCCGGCCGTTCCGCCCCCTCCTTCCGGCGACGGCCGCCGAGGTTGCCGTGATGGCGGGGCTGCTGCTGGCCGCCGCGTACGTCGAGATGCACATGATCGAGGCGCTCACCGGCGGCGAGATTTCGATGCCCGGCCTCGGCACGCGGGCGCCCGAGTGACGGCGCCACGGCCGGTTTATATCACGACGGGACTCGCCCGGGCCGCCTTGGCCGGAAACGGGCGCCCGGAAAACGCCGAGCTGCACGGCCTGATCCGCAGCCTTGCACTGTCGTACAGCGACGAGCCCGTGCTGCTCGCGTCGGGCCGGCGGTCGCGCCGCTACTTTGACCTTAGGCGGCTGACCGGCGACCCGCGCGGCATAGCCGAGACGGCCCGCGCCGTGTACGAGGCGGTTGAGCGGATTGGCGGGGTGCGCTCGGTGGGCGGCATCGAGTCCGGCTCGATACCGATATCGGCGGCCGTCTCGCTGTACAGCGAGCGCGTTGCGCTGCGCGCCGCGGGCCTGCCCTCGTTCTACGTCCGAAAGCGCCCCAAGGATCACGGCCTGGCCCGGTGGGTCGAGGGCGCGCCGGCCTCGCCGGCCGTCCTTGTCGAGGACGTGGTTACTAGCGGCCAGTCTGCGCTCAAGGCCCTGCGCGTCCTTGCCGGCGAGGGCATCGAGGTGAGGCGCCTGGTCGCCGTGCTGTACAGGGACACGCCGGAGGCCAAGGCGCGGCTAGAGGCCGAGAATGGCATAAGGATCGACAACCTGTTCTACGAGTCGGACTTTGACGGCCCGCCCGCCCCGCCGCAGGAACGCAAGCTATAAACCGCCCGCCGTCCCGCGCTTGGCATGGCATCGGGGCGGCTCCCGCCGGCGCCGCCCTTGGCGGCCCTCGCCTGCATTGCCGCGCTGTGCGCGGCCGCGGCCGCGCTCGCCGGCGCCGGGCCCCTCCCGCAGGCGGCCCACGCCGCGGCCGCGCCGAACGGCACGTACTATTTGGAGGGCGTCGGGTACGCCACCTCCGACGCGGGGCCGCCGGTCCCGTCGCAGTTCGGGCTGGCCGTGTCGGCGGGGCCGGCCGGCCCGTCTGGCCGCAGCGACGCCGCGATCAGCGGCGGCGTCGTCTCGTTCGGCGGCGCGGACTACGCGGCCGACGGCCTGGGCGCGTCGTTTTTGCGCGGCGGCGACCTGATTCGGATATCGGGCACGGCGGCGGGCCGGTCGGGCGCCGCCGTCGAGATCGGCATGCTCGGCAAGCTAGTCCAGGACGGCCGCGGCGGCTCGGCGTACCTGTTCACCGGCCGGATCGTCGAGGGCGGCTCTTCGTACAGGGCCCTGTACTCGTCGGCCGTCTCGCCCGTCGGGGGCCCCGCGGGCGCGGATGCGGCGGCCGGCGCGGCGGATGCGGCGGCGGCCCCCTCCGCGGCTCGGGACGGCGTGACGCTGCGCATCCTGCCCGGCGCATCGGACCGCGGCCTCGGCTCGTACTCTGACCGGACGGGCAGATCCATGTCGTCCCCCTCGGCGGGCTACTTTGAGCCTACCAGGCTGTCGATCGAGCCGGGCACGACCGTTACCATCGTCAACGGCGACTCGGTGCCGCACCGCATCGTGAGCGGCACGGCGTCGGGCTCGACTAGCCGCGGCGAGCTGGTCGTCTGCGCCGGGCCGCCCGAGGGCGCGGCGCCTGGGTCAAGCCGCGCGCAGCAGGGCTGCACGTTTACCATGGACGGGCGGATCGACACCGGCGAGATCGCGCCCGGCTCGTCGGCCGCTGCCACGTTCTCCGAGCGGGCCCTCTACCGCCTTGCCGACACCGAATACGCGTGGATGAGCATAGACGTGTTCGCGTTCGGGGGCGCGCGGTAGCGGCCCGCCTCCCCTCACCCGTAGTTCGTGTACGGGTCGGGGCCCGCCTCGCCGAGGACCAGGACGCACATGTCCGAAAAGTGCGCCCCCTCCATGGCCGAGGCCGGCCCGTCGAAGACGGACTCGTCGTGGGCCGTAAGGTTCTCGTAGACGCGCGCCCGCAGCGAGTCGGTGTCGACCCCGCCCCGCCGGAGAAACCCTGCAATCTCGGACGGCATGAAGTTCTTGTCCGGGCTCTTGGGCCACGGGCGGGGCACCGCTATGACGGGCGTGCCGGCCGAGACGGCGGCCAGCATGTCGGCCTTTTTGCCGTCGATTGGGCCGGACACGTGCATTGTAACCACCAGCGCCTTGTCGAGCGGCACGCGGGCGCGCGCGGCGGCGACCTGCACCGAGCTGACGCCGGCCACGAGGACGACGTCGCCGAATATCTCGGCAAGCCTGTCGACCACCTCGGACTCTGAAAAGCTTACGTCGCCGGTAAACGGAACGACGACCCGCCTGTCGCTCGGCCCGGCGGCGATCTCGCTGTACACCGCATCCTGGTCGTCCATCGTAACCGTGTGCACCTCCTTCTCGGCGGTGAGCGCCTTGATGGTGCGCAGCGTGCGGGCGTACCCGACGACCACGTCGCAGTCCCGTATGGCCGCGACGGCCTCCCCCGTCAGGCATGCCGCCGAGCCGGGCCCCACGCCTACGGCAAAGACGCGCGCCATCACTCCCTGACCGTCCTGCCACGGTTGATGAACCCTATGAACGGCCCCCAGTCCACCTTTAGGTAGCGCGTCGGCTCCTTGGCGGGGTACTTGACCCAGTCGCGCGCTATCGAGTACTGGAACTTTTCGCGCTTGCCGCCCCTTGCGTAGTCGAGAAGCAGCACGCTGCCCCACTCCTTCTCCTCGGCCCTCGCGTCAAGTATGTCGTCAAACGACAGCTCTACGTTCTTCGGGTTGGCAAGGTCCCTCGCAAGGTCCTCCTCGTCGTACCCGTCGTGCAGTATCATGGTGTCCCGCGAGCGCATCATGCGCAGGGCCTGCCTGGACACGATGGCCGTCCACCACCGCTTCTTGGCCTCCGTCTTGTGCACAAAGCACAGGTGCCGGTCGGTCAGGAGCAGCATGCCCTCGCGGCCCCCTATCGACATGAACTTGCGCGCCTCCCGCCACACGGACACGAGGTGCGCCCTGATCCTCTCGTCGGGATCCACGGGTGCCGGGCGGGCGCGTGCCTTAAAAAACAAACCGGCCGCCCCTGCCCTCTGGCGCGGGCCCGCGCCTTGCTTTTTATTTGGACTTGCGCGCCGCGGCGCGTTGAAGCTGGCGCGAACGGCCGCCCTTGCGCCGCTCCTGGCCGCGGCCATTGCCGCCGCCCTTGCCGCCGCGGCCCCGCAGGCCGCCCTTGCCGCCGACGGCGGGGAGGGCCGCCTGGCAGTGCTCGACACCGGCTCGGGCCGGATAGTCATCGAGTTCTTTGCCGACGATGCGCCCAACCACGTCGACAACTTTGCCTCGCTCGCCGAGTCGGGATTCTACGACGGGACGGTGTTCCACCGCGTCATACCCGGCTTTATGATACAGGGCGGCGATCCAAACACGCGCCAGGACGACCCGGCGCCGCGCAGCGCCTGGGGGACGGGCGGCCCCGGCACCACGGTCGATGCCGAATTCAACGACATACGGCACGATCGCGGGATCGTCTCGATGGCAAGGTCGGCGGCCCCGGACAGCGCCGGATCGCAGTTCTTCATAGTTCACTCCAACTCGAACTTTCTTGACGGCCAGTACACGGCGTTCGGGAGGGTCGTGACGGCCGACAGCCTCGAGACGCTTGACGCGATAGCGGCGCTGCCCACCGACGGGCGGGACGCGCCCGAGCGGATCGACGCCGCCGCCGTCAGGTCCGTCACGATCGTCGACAGGGGCTCGGTCGACGGCGTCGAGGACCTCGGCGATCCGGCCCGCATCTCGGCGCCGGCGGGCCCCCCGCCCGGCGCGCCCCCTCCGGTGGGCATTCCGGACAGCGGCACCTACACGAACGACGAGTTCGGCATCTCGTTCGATGTCCCCGACGGGTGGCTCCTGCAGCTGACCGGCGAGACGGGCGAGTTCTTTCCGGACCTGGCAATGCTCAAGCCGGCGCCGATGGGCGGCCAGCCGCAGGCCATTACGATCGCCGTCGACCCGCTTGGCAACTCTACCTTTGAGGCGATGCTCAAAGACCACGCCGCGACGATTCAGGAGGCCGTCGACGGCGGGCAGCTGGTGATCGAGTCGAAGACCGCAGTCACGGTCAACGGCGTGGTCGCGCAGCAGACCGACGCGAGGAGCGACCTGGAGTTTGTCGGCGAAAACGTCTCGGTAAGGTTTCGCGAGGTCGTCGTCGCCGGCACGGACGACTTTTACACCATAACGTACAGCAGCCTTGCCGGGCAGTTCGCCGACTCGGAGGACGACTTTGCCGCCGTCATTTCGTCGTTCTCCGCGGCCGGGGTGGGGCGGCCCGCGGAGGCGGCTGCCGGCGGAGGCGGCTGCCTGATCGCGACGGCCGCGTACGGCACCGAGATGGCCCCGCAGGTGCAGCTCCTCAGGGAGGTGCGCGACGGCGCGCTGGCGCGGACCGCGGCCGGCTCGGCCGCTGTGGGCACCCTCAGCGCCGCGTACTATGCGTTCTCGCCCGCCGCGGCCGACGCCGTACGCGACCACCCCGTGGCGGCCGACGCCGTGCGGGCCTACATCGCCCCGCTGCTCTCAATCCTGTCGATCGCGTCCCTTGCCGACGGCCAGACGGGCTGGCAGGCGGTTGCACTCGCGTCCCTTGCCGCGGCCCTGGCCGTCGGCACGTACGTCGCCGCGCCCGTTGCGGCCGCTGCCCTGGCAGCCCGCCGCTGGCGCGCCTCCCGCCGCGGGTAGGCGGCCTACCACACGTCGTCGACCTCGTCGAGCCCCTTGTACTCGAGCTCGGCCGGCTTGCGGAAGAACTTCATCCGCGCAATGTCCCTGTCAAAGAACACGTCGATGATCCAGTCGATGAGCACCCTGACGCGCTTGTCGGCCCTCGGGATCTTTGAGAGGTAGATGTTCCTCCACAGCACCCACGCCCAGAACCCCGATATGTTCAGCCCGAACACGGACGCAATCCCCATCCGCTTGCCGATGACGGCCATTTGCCCGCGCGACTTGAACTCGAACGGCCTCCTCGGCCTGTTGCGTATGAGGGCGTGCAGGTTGGCGGCGGCCGTCTTGGCCTGCGCCTCCGCGATCTGCGCCGTCGGCGGGTACGGCCTGCCCGACTTTGGGTCCATGAGGAGCGCGCAGTCGCCTATGGCAAAGACGCCGGCAAAGTCCGGCACCTCCATGTGCTCGTTGACGACGATCTTTCCGCGGTCCGTCTTCAGCATGGACCTCTTTATCGTGTTGACCGGCGTGACGCCGGCCGTCCAGACCAGCGTGTTGGTGCGGATCGTCTCCTCCCCGCCCTCCTCCCCGCCCTCCCCTCCGCCCTCCGGGAGCCTCTTGACGCTCACCTCGCGCCCGTCAAAGCTCGTGACGGCCGTCCTCAGCCGTATGTCGATCCCGTGCTCGGCCATCTTTTTGTGCGCGAACGACGCGAGCTTTTCGCTGAACCCGGGCAGTATGGCCGGCAGGGCCTCCAGGACGGTCACGCTGATGTCCCCCCTGTGCGTGTTCGGGTAGTACCGCTCCGCGTCCAGGAGCAGGTCCATGATCTCGCCGGCGGTCTCGACGCCCGCGAACCCGCCGCCGACGATGACGAACGTGAGCATGCCCCGCCTCATTATGGGGTCCGTCTCGTTCTCGGCCTGCTCGAGCATGTCGATGACGCGGTTGCGCAGCACGACGGCGTCGTCGAGCGTCTTCATCGTGTACGCATGCTTCTCGACGTCGCCCATGCCGAAAAAGTTCGTCTCGCTTCCGAGCGCGACGACCAGAAAGTCGTAGTGGAGCGAGATGCCGCGCCGGTCGCCCGTCCCCCACAGGTTGACCAGCTTGCCCCACGGGTCGATGTTCTTGATGCGCCCCTCGTAGAACTTTGTGTGCTCGCATATGGTCCGTATGGGCATGATGATGTGCCGCGTCTCGATCATTCCCGACGCCACCTGCGGCAGCATTGGCGTGAACAGCAGAAAGTTGTCCTCGCTGACCATGACGAGCTCGACGTCGTCGGCGCCGGCAAAGTACGACTCGAGCTTTCGCGCGCACTCGACGCCCGCGAACCCGCCGCCGAGGATCAGTATGCGCCGCTTGCGGGGCTTGGCCATCAGGGACCGCCGCCCGACATCTCCGCCCTGAGGGCGTCGTAGGCGCGCGGCGCATCCCCCTCGTCGAGCGTGACTACCATGCCCTCGCCGCCCAGGTACGCGTCCACGTACCCGATGCCGTTCCTGCGCAGCAGGTCGACGACGAGCGCGCCCGCATCGGAGGCCGCGCCGCCGGGCACCGTTATCTTGATCCTGACCAGCCCGGTGTGGATTGCGCCGGCGCCGGAGACCGTCTGCACGGCGCTCCGGGCCCCCTCCATGTCCTCGACGACGAGCCTCAGCGAGCCGGGCAGCCTGAACAGGTCAAAGTCGCTCGTCACGCGCGAGATCCGCTCGATGAGGCCGGCCGCGCCGCCGGCCGCGCCGAGCCCCACCGCGTCGAACCGCATGTCCATGACGCCGTCGGTCAGCGATATCCTGGCGCCCCTGAGGGTGTCGGCGCTGCGCGGCGCCTGCCCGCCCCCCGCGTCCCCCCCGCCCAGCGCGTCTGCGTACCGCTTTACGGCCACGACGATCGTGTTGGGGTTGACCTGCCCGCCGGCGAGCCTCTCGACCTCGGGGCGTATCCTTGCGGCCAGGGCCGTATAGTTGACCAGGCCCATCCTCAGGCAGTCGTACACGGAGCGGTTGCTCGACACTATCCGGCGCACGGCCTCCTGCACGGACGTCGTCGCGACCCTCATGGGCGGCAAGGCCCTGTCATATTATATAACCATTGCGTAAAATCTGGCGCCAGAATGCAATATTCTTATATAATGTCATGGGGCTTACAGGGAACAAGGAGACATGACATGTTCGACTTTGACGAGTTCGACAGGCTCTTCCGCGGGATGCACGGGTCGTTCGTGAACCTCGACGACCTGCTTGACGCGGCAAGGCACGCCGGCAGCGGCGGCAGCGGCGCCTCCGGACGCATCGGCCCGTACTACTACGGGTACACGATGACGGTGGGGCCCGACGGCAAGCCGGTCGTTCGGGAGTACGGCAACGTGCGCCCCGGGCTGGCCGGCGAGCGTCCCGCCGTCCGGGACGGCGGCCTGCAGGCCGAGACGATCGTCGACGACAAGGAGCGCGTCCTCAAGCTGGTCGCAGAGATGCCCGGCGTGGAAAAGGAGGACGTCAAGATCGTCGTCGACGGCGACTCGGTGGGCATTGACGCCGACCGCGGCAAGAAGAGCTACCATGCAAAGGTGCCCCTGGGCCAAAAGGTCGACAAGGGCACCGCAAAGGCTACGTACCGGAACGGGATACTCGAGCTGGCCTTCAAGCTGGCCGATCCCGACCCCCCCAGGGGGACGACGGTGGAGGTCCAGTAGCCCCTCCTTTTTTGCTTATGGTGGTTGCGATGGGCGGCGAAAAGCGGGCGGCAGGGGGCGCGGGCAGGGCCGAGCTGCGCGTGGCCGAGGCGCCGCGGCAGTTTATCGGGACGGGCCGCGGAATAGTCGACCCGCGCGTGATCGAGTCGGCCGGCTGGAGCACGGGGCAGATACTCGAGCTCGACCACGGCCGCGTGACCCACGTAAAGCTGTGGCCGGGCGGGCCCGAGGACGTCGGGACGGGGATCGTCCGCATCGACGGGATGACGCGCCGGAACCTCGGCGCGGGGATTGGCGACAGGATCTCGGCCAGGGCCGTCGAGGCCGCCGCGGCCGAGCGCATCGTGCTCTCGCCGACCGAGGATGCCCGCGTGGCCGGCCTGCAGGAGTACATGGCCGGCCACTTTCCCAACCACGTCTTCACGCAGGGCGACGGCGTGGCCCTGCGCACGTCGATGGGCGGGTGGATGCAGTTCGTGGTGACGCGCACCGCGCCGGCCGGCCGGCCCGTCATTGTCGGCGAGCGCACCGCCTTCGAGCTGGGCCCCCCGGCGGACGCGGCCGACGCGGCGCGCCCGCGCGTAACGTACGACGACCTCGGGGGCCTCCGGCCGGCGGTGCAGAAGATACGCGAGATGGTCGAGCTCCCGATGAGGCACCCCGAGCTGTTCGAGCAGATCGGCGTCGAGGCGCCAAAGGGCGTGCTGCTGCACGGCCCGCCGGGGACGGGCAAGACGCTGCTCGCAAGGGCCGTCGCCGGCGAGACGAACGCGCACTTTACGTCGGTGAGCGGCCCGGAGATCATGGGCAGGCACTACGGCGAGAGCGAGGAGCGGCTGCGAGAGATATTCCGGCAGGCCGAGGAGCGCGCGCCGAGCATTGTGTTCATCGACGAGATCGACTCGATCGCCCCAAAGCGCGACGAGGTCTCCGGCGAGGTCGAAAAGCGCATAGTCTCGCAGCTGCTCACGCTCATGGACGGGATCAAGGGCAGGGGCAAGGTGGTCGTCATAGCGGCGACGAACCGGCCCGACTCGATCGACCCCGCGCTGCGCCGCCCCGGCCGCCTCGACCGCGAGGTCGAGATCGGCGTGCCCGACAGGGACGGCCGCGAGCAGATACTCGCCATACACACGGCCGGCATGCCGCTCGCCGACGGCGTCGACCTTGGGCGCGTGGCCCGGGCGGCGCACGGGTTCGTCGGCGCCGACCTCGAGGCGCTCGCAAAGGAGGCCGCCATGGGGGCCCTGAGGCGCGTCCTGCCCGGGATGGACCTCGATGCGGACCGCATCGGCCCCGAGGCACTCGGCCGCATCCGCGTCACCGAGGCGGACCTGCGCGGCGCGCTGCGCGAGATACGCCCGTCCGCGCTGCGCGAGGTGCTGGTGCAGGCGCCCGACGTGGGCTGGGGCGACATCGGCGGCCTCGACGGGCTCAAGGAGGAGCTGCGCGAGGCCGTCGAGTGGCCGCTCAGGCATGCAGGGGCGATGGCGCACGTCGGGGCCCGCCCGCCAAAGGGCATTCTGCTGCACGGCCCGCCGGGGACGGGCAAGACGCTTGCGGCAAAGGCCGCGGCCCGCACGGCCGAGTCGAACTTTATCAGCATCAAGGGGCCCGAGCTGCTCTCCAAGTGGGTCGGCGAGTCCGAAAAGGGCGTGCGCGAGGTGTTCCGCAAGGCCCGCCAGGCGGCGCCGTGCATCATATTCTTCGACGAGGTCGACGCGCTGGTGCCCAGGCGCCGCTCGGGCGGCGCCGGCGACGGCGGCTCGCGCGTCACCGAGGGCGTCGTCTCCCAGATACTCACCGAGATAGACGGCCTCGAGGAGCTCGCCGACGTGCTCATAATCGGCGCGACCAACCGGCTCGACATCGTCGATCCCGCCCTGCTCCGGCCCGGCAGGTTCGACCGCATCATAGAGGTGCCAATGCCCGACGCCGGCGCGCGCAGGAGCATTCTGGAGATACACGCCAAGGGCAAGCCGCTGGCCGACGGCGCGGACCTGGGCGCGCTTGTCGGCATGACCGCCGGCATGAGCGGCGCCGAGATCGAGGGGGCCGTCGACAGGGCCGCCCTGGCCGCCCTCCGGCGGCACATAGACCGCAAGGACCCGCCCGAGTACAAGGACATCCGCATAACGCAGGAAGACCTGGCGAGGGCCGTCAAGGGCGAGGGGGCGAGGGATCGGCCCGGCGCGCCGGGGGCGGAGGCAGCCGCGCCGGCCCCCTAACCGCCCGCCGCCCATTAAATCGTTAAATAAAAGCCCGATATTGTAGGCGGGGCCCCGTTGCAATGGAAGCGTACGACGATTCACTAGTCGAGCCGATCGAGCTGCGGATGATCCGCCCCTCGAAATTTCCTGTGCGGTACCCCGACGGTCGGGGCTCGCCCGATCTTGACGGGCTCAAGTCGAGCATACGGCAACACGGCCTGCTCCAGCCCATCGTGGTGCGCCCCCTAGAGCACGGCTTTGAGATCGTCGCCGGGCACAGGAGGTTTGCCGCCTGCAGGTCGCTCAGGTGGCGGTTCATGCCGTGCAAGATACGCGAGATCGACGACCGCCAGGCGTTCGAGATCCAGCTCAGCGAGAACCTGCAGCGCAAGACCATGGACCCCATCGAAGAGGCCGAGGCGTTCGAGCGGTACGTCGTCGACTTTGGGTGGGGCGGCGTCACCGACCTTGGCCGGCGCATCGGCCGCAGCGAAGAGTACGTCTCGCACCGCATGCAGCTGCTAAAGCTGCCCGACGCCCTCAGGGAAAAGGTCACGAGCAGCGAGCTCGGCGTCAGCCAGGCCATTGAGATTACCGGGGCCGACCCGTCAATTCGGGCCGAACTGATCGATGCGGTGACGGGGCCGGACTCGGCAAAGATGACCGTCAAGCAGATTCGCCTCACAAAGTCGCGCCTTGCCGAAGAGTCGGCCGCGGCGGCTGGGCCGGGCCGCTCGCCGGCGCCGGCGCAGCGGCTGCAGAGGCAGGCAAAGATAGTCAAGAGGAGCAGCCTGGCTCTTCGGATAACGCTGTCCCGGATCGACGACCTCATAGAGGATGCCCACAAGGGGGGGCCGGACGGGCGCGCCGAGCTGATCGAGTTTCTGATGGACCTGCGGCGCCGCACGCACTCGATGATCGACGATGCCCTCCGGTACGGAAAGGAGTGCGGCCGGAACGGCGGCCGGTAGCGCGGAGGGGGGCCTACCTGCCAATGAACGGCGGAACCCACTCCTTGAGGAACGCCTTGTACTCCGCCTCCGTGTACGCCAGGGCGTACGGCGAGACGGGCGTCTGCGGGACAAAGTCGTACACCTCGTACACCTGCAGTATGTCGCCGAACAGGTTGCGATAGATGTCGTTCTCCTCGTCGGCCATCTCCGAGGACAGGAACGACTTGACGGTAATCCAGTCGTACCCGCCCCTGGTGCGGCCCGAGTACACCACGAACGGCGCGTCGGCCAGGTACTTTTTGAGGCCCTCCAGCCTGCGCGGCAGCGCCTGCGACGTCCTGAACGTGACAAGGTCGACGCGCACGACCCTCCGGCCCGCGGGCAGCTTTTTGGCGTCGACCGACACCGTGTACCTGATGACGCCGTCCTCCTCCAGGGCGCGCCGGCGCGCCTCGATCTCCTCCTCGGTCACGCTGTGCCCAAAGCCCCTGAGGTAGTCCCATATGTCGGCCGTCCCCCGCCTGGCGTCCTGGCTCAGGGCCGAAATGATCAGCTCGTCTATCCTGTCCGCGGCCATCCCCGTTTGACTCGGTGCGGCGCTATTTACGTGTTGAAGGGGCGCCGCGGCCGGATCCCGCGGGGGAGTGCGCGCGCACGGGCCCCGCCGCGCCGAGGACGAACCTCAAAGGGCCCAAGGGATCTTGCGTCCCACTAACGGCTTTAGGAGTCGAACTCCTTTACGTTGCGGCGGGGTCTGGTAGGCCCGGCTTCCCGTGCACGCGGCATGCCGCGCCGGCGCCCCTATAAGACTCCTGTCCGCCGGCCTTTAATACGCCGCCCCGCCTAGCCGGGCATGGCCGCCCCGACGATCCTGCCCGAAAACGTCGGGTACCTGGCCCTGTTTGCCGTCGGCCTGATAATGGCCGCCGCCGTCACCCTCATGGTCAGGGCCGAGGCGAGGTGGGGCGGCGCGCGCAAGACGTCCGAGTGGTTCTACACCGCGGGGCGCACGATCAAGACGGGGCTGATAGCCTCGTCGATCGTCTCGGCGTGGACCTGGGCGGCGACGCTCCTGCAGTCCTCCACGGTCGCCTTCGAGTTCGGGGTGGCCGGGGCGTTCTGGTACGCAGCCGGCGCCTCGATCCAGGTCATACTGTTCTCGATCCTCGCGATAGAGCTAAAGCGCAGGGCGCCGATGACACACACGTTCCCCGAGGTGCTGCACGTCCGGTACGGCCGCCACCCGCACAAGGTGTTCCTGTTCTTTGCGCTGCTGACGAACACGGTCGTCACGGCCATGCTCGTGCTCGGCGGCGCGGCCGTCGTCAACTCGCTGACCGGCGTCGACATAACCCTCGCCGCGTTCCTCCTGCCGGCCGGCATCATACTGTACACCGTGTTCGGCGGGCTCAAGGCGACGTTCTTTGCCGAGTACCTCAACGCGGCGTTCATCTTCGGGGTCGTGCTCGTGTTCGTAACGGCGATCTACTTTGCGAGCCCCGACATCGGTGGCGTGCCGGGAATGTACGAAAAGCTCACGGAGGCCGCCTCGCTGCGCCCCGTGGAGGGCAACGCGCTGGGCAGCTACCTGACCCTGGCGTCGGCCGGCGCCCTCGTGTTCGGCGTGATCAACATTGTCGGCAACTTTGGCACCGTCTTCGTCGACCAGTCGTACTGGCAGAGGGCCATTGCGGCCCGGCCGCGGTCGGTCGCGGGCGGGTTCCTGGCCGGCGGCCTTGCGTGGTTTGCGATACCGTTCGCGCTCGCGACGACCCTGGGCCTCGCCGCGGTGGCCACCGGCGTGGAGCTGACCGAGGACGAGGTCGGCCTGGGCCTCGTCGCCCCGGCGGCCGCCTCGGCCCTGATGGGCGATCTTGGGGCGATCCTCATACTCACCATCGTCTTTACCGCCGTGACGGCCGCCGGCTCGTCGCAGCTCGTCAGCGTCTCGTCGCTGCTCACGTACGACGTCTACCGCACGTACCTGCGGCCGTCGGCCACGGGCCGGCAGCTCATGCGGATATCGCGGTTTGCCATACTGTCGTTCGGGATCGGCATGGGCGTGCTCGCCTCGTTCCTGTTCCAGCTCGGCGTCGGACTCCAGTACGTCTACCTCATGATGGGCATACTCATCGGGCCGGCCGTCGCGCCGATCTCCCTCGGCGTGCTCTGGCGGCGGGCCAACCGGAGGGCCGCCACGGCGGCCGCCCTGGCCGGCCTGGCGGCCGGCCTGGCGGCCTGGACCGGCACGGCGGCCGCCCTGTACGGCGAGGTCTCGATCGAGACGACCGGGCGCACCGCCGCGCTGCTTGCCGGCAACGTGGCCTCGATAGGGGTGAGCCTGGCGGTCACGCTTGCCGGCAGCGCGGCGTTTCCCGAGAGGTTCGACTTTGGGGCGCTTCGGCAAAAAATACGCCTTGTCGACGACCGGGCGCGCTCGGCGATGCGGCGCGAGTCGGACGATGCGCGGCTCCGCCGCGCGTCGTCCGCGTGCAAGAGGGCCGGCATCGGGATCACGCTGCTCCTTGTCGTAGCCTGGCCGGCGTCGCTGTACCTGTCGGGGCACGTCTTTACGCCCGTCTCGTTTGCGGCGTGGATAGCCCTAATGGTCGTGTGGGCCTTTGGATCGGCCGCCGCCGTGACGCTGCTGCCGGTGATCGAGGCGCGCTCGAGCATAGGCAGCATAATCGCTAGGGCGGGCGCGGCCGCCTCGGCCGCCGCGGCCGGCGCGGCGCCCCGCGGCGGCGATCCGCCCCCCGCGCGCAGGCTGCTCGTGGCCCTCGACGGGTCGCCGCCGTCGTTGCGAGCCCTCGACTGCGCGCACGGCCTGTTCGGCGCCGATGCGAGGGCGCGAGTCTACATGCTGCACGTGGTGGAGCCGCCCGCCCCTGCCGCCCCGGGCGATCCGCCCGCCGCCCGCCAGGGGGCCGACCACGAGGCGATGATGCGCGAGGGGCGGCTGGTCCTCAGAAGCGTGGCGGTGCCGCGGCACGGCAACGGCGCCGGCGGCAACGAGTACCGCCGGATAGTAAAGGTCGGCGATCCGGCCCGGGTCATTGCGGAGACGGCCGCCAAGCTCGGCGTCGACGTTGTCGTGATGGGGCGCACCGGCCTGGGCAGGCGCAACGGCGCAGGCGGGCAGGCCGCCCCGGCCGCCGCCGGCATGGGAGCCGTGGCCAGCTCGGTGCCGGCCCTGACCTCAAGGCCCGTTGCGTTCCTCGGCTGAGCCGCCCGCCCGCCCGATCCCTACCCCTTCCTGATCCCCGCGAACGCCTCGCCCGCGCACCTGGATCTTGCGGCGGCGACGACGTCGAGCACGGCGCCCCTGACGTCGCCGGCGCGCGCGCCGAGCATCCTGCCGAATATGCCCGATCCGTCGCGCATGACGCTGCACCCGCCGACCACGCCGTCCCGTCCCGACACGGCCGAGTCGACCTCGCCCAGCAGGGCCCCCACGTTGCGCCGCGGCGTCATCACGTAGACCGTGCCGAACACGGCGTGCCCGCCCATCGATCCGGGCGCCGACAGGTCCAGCCTGGACGGCTCGAGCCTCGCCGCATCGGAGAACCGGCGCCGCCGGCCGCACCCGAACGCCTCCGTCGCAAGGTCGCACCTGTCGTACTCGAACGCCTCGCCCATTGCGGTGCGCCCGGCCGCGACAATCTCCGAGCCGACCATGGTCGCACCGTCGTGCACGTCGAGGCGCACGCGCTGCCTGAACCTGGATCCTCCGTACGGGATGATCTGGTCGGGGACCATCTCCAGGTACGCGCCGTCGGCTACCGACACGCGCACGTCCTGGGATGCGAGGCCGCCGGGATCCATCCCGTACACCCTGGTCGCGCCCTGCGTCGTGACGTGCGCCGTGGATCCGGGCCCCGCCGCTATGTCCACGGCGTACCGGTCGCCCTGCAGCATCCCGCCGGCGACCGACGCCACGTACAGGTACGCCATGGGCGAGGCCGGCCCGTCGCAGTACATGACGCGCTGGGCGGCGAGCGGAACCGCCGCCGACACCCTCTCGGCCACGGTGCGGCCGCCGCGGCCGCCGGCCGCAAACGCCACCTCGAGCCGCCCGTCCCTGCCGGCCCGTCCCTGCCGGCCCGTCATGCCCGCCCCGCCCTGGGCGGCGCATCGAACAGCAGGTCGCGCACGAGCCGGTCGGCCACCTCGCCGACTCCCGCGTCCGTCGTGCAGTTGACCATGGCGAACGGCCTGCCGGCGCGCACGCGCGCGGCATCGGCGCGCATCACGCCGAGGTCCGCGCCGACGTGCGGGGCAAGGTCGATCTTGTTTATGACCAGCAGGTCGCAGTTCTGTATGCCGAGGCCGCCCTTGCGGGGGTACTTGTCCCCGCCGGCGACGTCTATAATGTAGATGGAATAGTCCGCAAGCAGCGGGCTGAACGTCGTCGTCACGTTGTCCCCGCCGCTCTCGATCAGGATCAGGTCGAGCTCGGGGTGGTCCCTCTCCATCTCCTCGATCACCGAGATGTTGAGCGACGGATCCTCCCGGACCGCGGTGTGCGGGCACCCTCCCGTGGCAAGCCCGACGACCAGGTTCTCGGGGAGCAGCCCCTGGTCGGTGGCAAGCCCCGCCCTCATGCGGTCCGCGTCCTCCTTCGATATGACGTCGTTCGATATGATGCTCATCCTGTACCCGCGCGCGGCGAGGACGGGCACGACCCGCTCGATGAGCATGCTCTTTCCGGCGCCGACGGGGCCGCCTATGCCGACCCTCGGTATGCGCCGCGGCGCCCCCCCCTCGGCCCTCCCCTCCCCTCCCTTGCCCATTTCACGCGCCCCCTCACGAGACGAACATCCTGGCGTCCATCCGCTCGTGGCACATCTGCGCGATCTCGGCGAGCGGCGCGAACTGCCACGCCCCCGCATCGCCGCCCCCCGCGGCGCGCCCTTCCGCCTCCCGCGCCGCGGCCGCCATCTGCGGCTTGAGGCCGTGTATGATCTCCTGCCCCTCGATGTGGTGTATGATCCCCAGACGCAGCGCCGCGCCGACCATCGACGCGGCAAAGCCGTACAACGCGACGAGGGCGGCGTGCCCCGGCGCCATTCCAAGCGAGCCGCAGCATGCGCCGAGCGCGACGGGGTACGTGCCCGAGGCGGCGCCCGACGAGACGGCCCGGCAGTACCTGGCAATAACGCCCCCGCCCCCGCCGAACCGCTCGACGCACCTGGCAAGCTGCGCGCCGGACCTCGCTGCCGCCTCCCTCTGCTCCCTGACGGGCTTGAGGGCCGCGCACTCCGCGTCGAGATCGGCAAGCCCCGCGTCGTCGCCGGCGGCCGCAAGCGAGCACGCCCGCGCCGCCATGACGCAGTCGCAAGGGCCCACCTGCTGGCCGATCAGGGTGCGGCACAGCCCGGCGAGCCCGCCGGCCGACGTCACCGACCCGTCGAGGAACATCGACTCGAGCCCGTTAGACGCCGCGTACAGCCCCGAGGGGAACATCGAGTCGGACAGCTGCATTGCGCCGAGCAGCTGCAGCTCGCCCGCGGCCGCTGCCGCCGCGGCCCCCCCCCCGTCATTCGTGGCCATGCACGTCGGCCCCCCCGTGCGGCCGAAACACCTCTTCGGACACCCGCAGCTCGACCCCGCCGCCGACGCGGGCGAACAGGCTCCTGAACACATCCGCCTCCGAGTCGGCCTGCAGGGGAAACGAGATCGACGCGCCGTCGGCCGACACGGAGATCGGCCTGTGCCTGTTGCCCACTATGTGGCCGACAAGGAACGCCGCGGCGCTCCCCCCGCCGCCGGGCCTTGCGGTGGCGACCGTTTCGGGCGCCTGCTCGACGAGTATGCGCCTGCCCCCGCCGGCGTCGAGCACGTCGCCGTCGTGCAGGGCGCCGCCGGCCGGCAGGGACACCGCAATGTCCTCGCCGCCCTCGGTCGTCTTCCTGATCCTGCTCTTTTCAAGCTCGGCCCTTGTCATCCTGACCCGGTCCGCGCACTCCCCGCCCGCGCCTCCCCCCGCCTCGGACCTGACGGCTACGTGCATGCCCCACGCCGCGGCCCGGCACAATATCAAAATTGCGCCCGGCCGCCCCCGCCTCCCCCTAGGGCGCGCCGGCCAGCGCCACTCCCGACACGATGGCGATCCCGATCGCCACGCTGATCGCCCCAATGCCGGCCTGCATCGCCCTCTTGGCCCGGCCGAGCCTGGCCGTCAGGGCAAACGGAAGCGACAGCATCCCGCCGGCGAGCATCATCCCGCCGGCCGAGCCTGCGCCGAAGGCGAGGATTAGCGCAATGCCGGCCTGGATGCTTTCCATGCCGGCCGCGCCCAGGGCAACCAGGCCGCCGCTGCCGGCCAGCCCGTGCACGCAGCCGATCAGATAGGACTTGTGGCCATGCCGGTGCGCCCCGCCCCCCTCCTCCTCCCCGTGCGAGTGCGGATGCGTGTGGACCGTGCCCCCGCCCCCGTGCGAGTGCGGATGCGTGTGGACCGTGCCCCCGCCCCCGTGCGAGTGCGGATGCGCCGCCCCCCTTCCCCTGCGCCACACCCGCTGCCAGACGCCGAGCAGGCTTGTTCCGGTCCACGCCGACACTCCCAGCGCCACCAGCATGAGGCCGACGACCGCCTCGAACCCCGCAAAGACCGCATTCGGAATGCTCAGCGAAAAGGCGAACACCGCCGCGCTTACGAGCAGGATCGTCGAGGTGTGGCCGGCGCCCCACAGTGCGCCGAGGAGCGAGCCGCGCGACAGGGCCCTCTTGGCCCGCAGGGGCGCCTTTTCGCCCCCCGCCCCGCCTCCCACTTCGCCCGCCTTCCGCCTTGCGTGTCCCGACGCAAGCACGGCCGCCACGTGATCGGGATCCAGGGCGTGGACCAGCCCTGCCGCCAGCCCTGCCGAGAGGAGCAGGGCCGGTGCGGCGGCGGCCGCCTCTGCGCCCCCCGCCTCAGCCATGCGCCCAACAACTTCGCCAAACATGGGCGCCCGCCTATCCTCCGCCCCCGCCCGGCCAGAGTCCCTGCGGCCCGACCGCAATGGGCGCGTCTATCTCCACGCGCGCGGCGCGGCCCCCGCCCATGTCCAGCTCGAACCTCATCGAGCGGAGCATCTCGGGCACGCCGATCATCACATTGTGCGGCGCCAGCATGTCCCGCGCGTCGTCGGCTATCCTCCGCCCGTCCTTGCCGTCCCTGACCGACACGGCGACGTACGCGGCGAACATGAGCAGCGCGTCGTTGACGTTCAGGCGCATGCCGCGCGCCAGCATGTCCCTGATCCTGGCCGCCGAGGCCGCCAGCACCTCGTCGTCGCACCCCTCGTACTCGTACACCCTGCGGAGCGGCTCGGCCCCCTGCCCGATCCCCGCGGCCGTAACCGCGATCCGCATCATTGTCTCTTGGGGATCTCGGCGCGGGGGCCGCCAAAGCTGTACGTGTTTCCCGTCCCCTTGTAGTCGCGCGGCCTGACCGGGTCGCCCCCCTCCAGCCCGCGCTTTGTCAGCGACAGGCCCGCCAAAAGCTCCACGATCAGCCGCTGGCCGAGGCCAGACGTTATGCCGCCGTTGTACGAGCTGTTGTCGCTCACGTCGTACGCGGGCGCGACCTCGACCAGATCCATGGCGAACCTGTCGGGGTCGAACGACTTTGACAGCAGGCGGATCATCCTGATCCCCTCCCTCGACGTCAGGCCGTTCGGCTCGGGCTCGCCCGTGCCTGGCGCGTACGCCGGGTCGAACGAGTCGATGTCCCAGCTCAGGTACACCGCATCGGTGCCGTCGTTGGCCCTGTCAGCGATCTCCTTTGCGATATAGTCGATGCCGAGCTCCTCGACGTCGAGCATTGTAAACCACTGAAAGTCCTGGTCGGACATCCACTTGTACAGGTCCGGCCCCGGCCAGTAGCCGCGCGGCCCGACGAGCGAGTAGTTCCTTCCCTTCAGGCAGCCGATCTCCATGATCCTCCTAATGTGCGCGCCGTGGTCGTACTTGTACCCCGTCAGCCCCTGCGGGGCGCAGTCGGCGTGGGTGTCAAAGTGGATCATGCCGATGTTCTTGTACTTTTTGGCGAACGCGCGCACGTTGGCGTACGTGATCGAGTGGTCGCCGCCGAGCATGACGGGAATGCCGTCCTGCTCTAGAACCTCCTTTACCTTTACGGTCATCCTCTTGTGCGACTCGATGACGTCGCCGGGCGAGACCTGCACGTCCCCGTAGTCGACGGTCCTGAACGTCCCGAACGGGTCGGCGCCGGTCTCGATGTTGAACCTCTCGTACGGCGGCGACGGTATGGTAGAGGCGGCCCTGAGGGCGCGCGGGCCGTACCTGGCGCCGGGCCGTATCGTGGTCCCAAAGTCGAACGGCTCGCCTATTATGGCTACGTCGGGCCTCGCCTCCTTCAGCTGCTCGTGCGTCTGCACCCAGGGCAGGTGGAGGAACGTGTTGATTCCGACGAACGGCGCCACGTCGGCGCCCCTGTACGCATCGCCGTAGAACTCCATCCCCATGCGGATCGCCGGCACTCCTGCCCGCATATACATAAAGAATCCACGTAAAGTACGCACGCCCCGCGGCCCGCCGCACTGGTTAAATGCAGGCGCGGCAATCCCCGCCATGCACGGTGCCGCCAAAAACGAGTGGTCGCTGATCAACGAGGGCCGCCGCTGGGAGGGGTACGGCGAGTTTGGGAAGGCGGCGGCGTGCTTTGAGAAGGCCCTGCGCATCGACCCGCGCAACGCCGCCGCCCTGCTCCGCCTCGGGTACGCACTGTACGGCTGCGAGAGGTTTTCCGACGCGGAGGCGCGCTTTTCGGCGGCCCTCGCGGACGATCCGCGCGGCATCGACGCTCTGTACGGCCGCGGCCTTGCGCTCGAAAAGCTCGGCCGCTTCGAGGAGGCGGCCGGATGCTTTGCGGCCGTATGCGAGATCGACGCCGGCTACTCGGACGCGCTGTCGTGCAGGGCGTCGTGCCTGAGCGGAGCCGGCCGCCACGACGAGGCGCTGCGGCTGGCCGGCGAGGCCCTTGCGGCCCGCCCCGGCGACCCCGCCGCCCTCTACTGCAAGAGCCGCATCCTCGGCAGGATGGGGCGCGCGGCCGAGTCGCTGTCGTGCCTTGAAGAGGCCATACGCGAGGACTCGAGGCGCTCGGCCGCGCAGTACGAGGAGGGCGCGGCCCTGGCCCGGCAGGGCAGGCACTACGAGGCGATTGAGCGCTATGCCGAGGCGATAAGGCTGGACCCCAAGAACACGCGCGCCCTCGTCGCAAAGGGGTGGACGCTGGACCTGGCGGGCCTCCCGCCCAAGGAGGCCATAGCCTACTTTGACAGGGCGCTAGGCGTCGACCCGCGATGCCACGAGGCGCTGCTCAACAAGGGGATACTGTACGACCGCATGGGGCTCTACAAAAAGGCCGTCGCATGCTTTGACCGCGTGCTGAGCGACGACCCCGCAAGCGTAAGGGCCCTGTACAGCAAGGGCGTGTCGCTGTTCGGCCTCAACCAAAAGGCGGCCGCCGGGTTCTTTTGCGAGAGCGCCATTCGGCTCGATCCCGCCAACGTCAAGGCGCTGTGCAGCATGGTGTGGATACTCGAGCACAGCAAGAGGTACGCCGAGGCGCTCGACTACTGCGACAGGGCCCTTGCCGAGGATCCCGGCTACGTCTACGCGGTGAGCTACCGCGGCAAGCTCCTGTTGCTGCTCGGCAGGTACGACGAGGCCCTCCTGCAGTACGACAAGGCGCTCGAGCTCGATCCGGGCAACCGCACCGCCGTGTACCACCGCGAGCTGGTCCTCTCCAAGATCGAGGGGAGGGGGCGCGGCCGCCGCCTGGCGCCGGGATGGTCGTTCTTTGGCCGCGCCGAGCGCCCGGCCTAGGCCCGCCGCCTGGCGCCGAAAAATGCGTATTGTACGCACGCATCGCGCCGCCCCGAAAAACCTTAAATCACACCGGGGCATTCGCGGGCGCATGGTTCAAGTCTCGACGACCGAGGACATCGACAGGGAGTCGCGCAGGGTGATCGCCTCGCTCTACGGCGACGGCGTGTCGGACTTTCGCGTCAACGAGTCGTTCGCGGTGCCCGAAAAGGGGCCGCGCGAGGCGTGGGACGTGCAGGTCAACTTCATGCTCAACGGCCTAAAGTATACCGTCGACCTGGAGATACAGGAAAAGGACTGCCAAGTGACCAACGCGCGCCTGATCGACACGATGACCCCCCTGTAGTTTTTTTGCCGGCGGCCGCCCGCCGCCTAGTAGTGGTGGTGCATCTGCCGCCGCCTAGTAGTGGTGGTGCATCTGCCGCTGCTCGATGCCCTCCTGCTCCCAGTGGTTGTGGTTCCTGCCGGGATCCTTGTGCGCGTGCACCGTGCCGTCTATGTGGCAGTGGGTGTTGTCGATGAGGTCCTTGACGAACACGTCGTCGACGTTGAGTATCAGCGTGGCGGCCCCGACGGCCGACTTTAGCACCTGCCTCTTGACGGCGGCCGTCTCGACGACGCCCGACGCCGACATGTCGGCGACCGTCCTTGCCGACGAGTCGATGCCGCTCCAGCAGGGGCCCCGGCCGCCCTCCGCCGCCGCGGCGTGCTCGGACCTGAGGCGCGGCAGGGCGTCGAGCGGGCTCATCCCGACGTTGCTTGCAAGGGTGGACGGTATCTCTTCGAGCGCGTCGGCCACGCGCGTTGCCGCGAGCTGCCGCTTGCCCTCGAGCCCTGCGGCCCGCTCCCTGACGGCGCGCGCCATGGCCGCCTCGCACGATCCCCCGCCAAAGACAATGCCGGGGCTCTCGGCATAGTTGCGCAGGACAAAGAGCGCGTTCTTTGCGGTCCTGTGGAACTCGTCAAGGTACTCCCTCGAGCTTGCCCGCAGCAGCAGCGTGACCGACCTGGGCCTTTCGGACTCGACGAACAGCATCCTGTCGCCGCCGACGTTGCGCTCGTACACGCGGGAGGCAAAGCCGAGCTCGTCCGCCGATATGTCCTCCACGCTGCGGCAGGTCCTGGCGCCGGTCGCCTTTTCGAGCCACCACAGGTCGTTGTACTTGGCCCTGCGCACCGACACAATGCCCTCGGCGGCCAGTGCCTCTTGGGCGTGGGCATCAATTCCCTTTCTCGACACGACTACCCTGGCGCCCGACTCGACGACCCGCCTTGCCAGCAGCAGCACGTTGGAGCTCTCCTGCAGGGCGAACTGGGCCATGTTGCTCGGCGAGGTCACGACTATCTCCGACTCGGCCCTCGTCCTAGTGGCCCCGAGCTCGTCGTTGAGCAGCAGCACCTTTGCGTCCCTGACGGCGCGGGGCATGGCCGGGCTGTCGACCGGCTTGTCCACGACCGTTCCCATGACGAGCTCGATGCGCTCCGAGCTGCCACGTTTTTCCTCGATCTTGACGTCGTCGACGTCGATCCTGCCCGTGCGCGGGTTGGCCACCGCCATGGCGGCGTCGACGACGGCGCTGCGCACGGCGGCCCTGTCGGCCATCGAGTCGAATATCGCCTTGCCCGACAGGCAGGTGTCGGCCAGGCGCTCCATCGTCGGGGCATCAGCCCCCCCGCCCGCGGCCGCCCCGCGGACCTCCATGCCGTCGAGCGACTCGAGGGCGAACTCGAGGCCCGCCTCGAACCCGTCGACAATGGCCGCCGTCGGCACGCCGACGCCGCGCAGCTGCTGCGCGTGGCCGAGCAGGGCGCAGATCAGGACCGCCGCCGTCGAAGTGCCGTCCCCGACGTGCGTGTCGACGGCGTTGACTGCCTCGACGACCGCCTTGGCCGCGGGGTGGTCCACGTCCAGCTTGCGCAGAAAGGCGCCCCCGTGCTTTGTCACCGTCGCCTCGCCCAGTATGTCGATGTACACCTTTTCCATTCCCCTGGGGCCGAGCGACGTCCTTAGAACGTCCGCGGCCAGGCGCGCGGCGACCAGGTTGTACGCTTGCGACTCGCGCGCGCCGATCCTCGACAGCTCGGGGTTGAAAATGTCTGGATACTTCAACGCATTATCCTCCTTAGATCGCTGCGCGCGGGGCCGTGCCGGCGCGCCGCGCTACGCCGCCCTCGCCTCCGCCGCCTCCGCCGGCCCCTGCCGGGCCCCCTGTTCGCCTGGCCCCGGGCCCTCGCCGCCCGCCTCCTCGCCGCCGAGCCCAGAGCTCATAAACCCGCTCTTGAAGTGCTTGAGGTCCTCGCCGGCAATGACATCCTCCTCGGGCGGGACATAGTCCCTGACGTCGTGCCTGGCCTTTCCGGGATACCTGCCCTGCGTGGCCAGCGCCACCGCTATGAACACCAGGAACGAGACCATGGCCGCGACCATCGTGTCGAGCCCCGCCAGATCCTCGGGTATGGCAAAGAAGAGGTACAGCCTTAGGAACGAGCCGACCAGGAGCGAGCCGATCGCCGCCGGCATGTTCGACTTTTTCCAGAACAGGCCGAACGTGAGCGGGGCCAGCGCGCCGGCGAACATAATGTCAAAGGCGAGCACGAGGTACACGCCGGGCGCCGGCACAAAGTAGCCGAGCGTCGTGCCGGCGGCCATCATCGGGATGATGGCCACGCGCGTCATCAGGAGCAGCTTCCTGTCGCTCGTGCCGGGCCGCCCGAGCCACCTCTTCTGGATTATCCGCACGGTCAGGTTGCGCGAGACGACGCTCGATATGGCCAGCAGGCCGCCGCTGGCCGTCGACATGGACGCGCCGACGACTCCCATCAGTATGGCGGCGCCTATCGCAAACGGCAGGTGCTCCGTGGCCATTATGGGCAGGACCAGGTCCGGCAGCGTGTCGGCCGGCAGGTAGTACAGCGCCACAATGCCGAGCATGCTGGTGGGGACGACCGTAAACAGGGTCAGGGCCCCGCCCATGAGGGCGCCCCGCCGGGCCACCCTCGGGCTCTTCGCGGCGAACACCCTCTCCATAAAGTCGAGCGCAACAATGTCCCCGAGGCCGAGCGCCAGTATGGTGGCCCAGCTGATCAGCGCGCCGTTGCCTATGTCGAAGAGGCCCGACAGGTCGATCGCCGCGGCGGGCGCGCTCCCGTAGATGACGTCCCACGGCGCGTCGGCAAAGCCGCCGGCGAAGAATATGAACCCCGCCCAGAAGGCGGCTATCGCCAGGTACACCTGGAAGAGGTTCGTGTACGCCGACGCGAACAGCCCGCCCGCCGAGGTGTACGCGAGGACGACTATGGCCGATATCAGTATCCCCCAAAAGTAGTCTATCCCGAACACGGTCTCCATGATGAATCCGCTCGCGGCAAGGTTGCCGGCGACCAGGATGGTAAAGCTGATGATCATTAGGACGCTCGATATCCCCTCCGCCCCGTTGCCGAACCGCCTAAAGTAAAAGTCCGGCAGGGTGATCATGGACATGCGGTTGAGGGGCCGGGCAAAGAACGCCGCCGTGATGAGCAGGCATATGCCGAGCCCGATCGGAACTGTCGCGCCCGCCCAGAACCCGAACTCGAAGACTAGCGCCGCGTTGCCCAGCGTGGAGTTGCCGTCGACGGCCTGCGCGGCGAGCATCGTGCCGACCATTACGAGGGGGAGGCTCTTGCCGGCGACGATGAGGCGCTTGCCGCTCTTCTTGACCAGCCTGCCGGCGAGAAGGCCAACGACTAGGGTGAGCACGATAAAGGCGGTAATCGCCACCCCGTAGCCGTCAAACTCCATCGCCCCGCCTTGGCCGAATTTTATTTAACTGTTGAAAAATTTGAGTAAAGTACGTCTTTAGGCATGAAAAATGGGCCGTATAGTACGCAGGGACGGAATTTTTCTGGAAAATCGGGCCTAGAATGCCAGCCCCCGGGGCGCGCCTGGGATCCTTTTATCGAACGCCTCCGCGCCCCCCGCGTGGACAAGCAGTTCGCCTTTGCCGTGATCCTGATAATACTCGGCTTTGGCCTGACGCAGGCCGGCGGCGAGGACGAGCCATTCCTGGCCGGCCTCGGCTTCGGCCTGGTCGTGATGGCGTCCGTGTGGATCGCCGTCCGGATCGTGCGCGAGTACCGCGGGCGCTGATGGCGCCCGCACCCGCACGAAGCAAGTCAGGAAGCATACGGGACAGGAGGAAAAGGTCTGGGACAAGCCGATGGCGCCCGCACCCGCACGAGACAAGCCAAGAGACGGAGGGCGGGGCGCTTTGGATGATCTTTTTATGCCTAGACTCGACACACCGCGCGTGGATACCATCGGGGCCGCATTCTTGGCGGCGGTAGCGGCGGCCGTCCTTGTAGCGCTGGTTCCGGCGGCGGCAGCAGACTCGGGGGTGCCCGCCCCACTTAAACAGATGGCCGCGGGGGCCGAGGCGGGCGACATACTGTGCAACTCGGGCAGGGTGCTGATGATCTCGCCGGGCGGAACGCCGGCATGCGCGTTTCCGGGATCGGCTGATGCGCTCGTGAGGCGCGGCTGGGCGGGGGTGCCCGCGGGCGGGGACGGCAGCTGGCAGGGGCCCGGGGCGGAGCAGGGCGGGCACGATTCCAGCGCCCCCGCGTCGGGACACCCGGAACCGCGCCACGCCGGGCAGGATCGCGCTGCCCCTGCCCCGCACCCTGCGGAGATTCACGACGACGCACTGGCGATTTCCGGGCGCACCGGCGGTGGCGTAGCCGCGGAACCAGCGCGCCCCCACGCCCACCACAACACCCTGACGATCTCAAAGTACCCCGTGGTCGGCGAGGTGGCCGATGTGACGTTCACCGTAACCGTCGCCCACGACTCGGGCTATTCGTTTGGCGAAGACTTTCCGCTTGCAAGGCTCATGACGGGGATCGGCATCTCGGGCTACGCACGGCCAGACAGCTCCTTCGACATGGTCTCAAACATAGGCACCGGCGACCCGGGCGTCTTCAGGCCGTACGACCCCGACAACGTGACCACGGTGGCGCGGCCGGGCGAGACTTATACGGTAAAGGCAAAGTTCAGCGTGCCGGAAGAGGAAGTCGTGAAGGTCTACGGACTTGGCCTTCATGGCGATATTGCAGAAATATACATCGCCGCGTCGAAAAACAGGTCCATGTTGCTGGACGAGTACGAGGCGACCGGGCAGACTTACCTGGACCACATGATGGCGGCGGGCCATGAAGAGCCGCCCTCCCTTCCAGAGTACGACATAGACCTGACGGTGCCGCACTGGCCGGTCAACAGGACCACGCTACTAGGCGAGTACCACGCGATGTACTCGTCGTTCGCCGAGGGGTACGTGTCTCTAGGCTACACCGAGGACCAGATAGTCGAGGAACTGTTCTTCTTCGGGCACCTGCGGAGCGACATACGCGAGTTTTTCGTCCACATCATGAACTACACGGAGGAGCAGGCGGGCGCGGTCCGCATGGGCGACGACTTGCTGGGCTTTGCGTACATGGCAAGCCCCGCCGGCATCGACGATGTGGTCCACGACATGCTCACGCGCAGGAACTACACCGCCGCCGAGGCGCGCGACCTTCTCCGGGACCACATGTTCTACACGGACGACGAGGCAGCCGCCCTAGTCCTCAACGCGGCCGCGACGCGCGCGCAGGCGGGGGCGGCTGGCCAGCAACAACAACAGCAGCAGCCGCGGCCGGCCCATTTCGCCGTGTCCGGGAAGGTGCACGGGACGACCTACGGCGGGACGCAGGCCATGCCCGTGCACGGAATCCGGGTGTGCGCGTACGACCATGACGCCACCACGATGCGAGAGACGCTGCTGCGCACGTCCTCGTCCGGGCAGGCCTGCACGGTCACGGCCCAGAGCGGGACGTACGCCATCGTTGAAATCAGGAACGACGATCCCGACGACGACACGACAGTTGATCTCCTAGTGAGGGTCCTGTCGGAGGGGAGCAGGCTGAGCGTCGCTGGCACGTCCGGCGCGTCGTACCGCCACGACGAGCCCGTGGTCAGCAATTTCAACGGGGCCATGCTTGACAGGGACGTCACGCTGTCGGGGCCTTCCGCGGGCGCGGGGCGGATCATAGACGCGATAAGCGACGGCCGGCGGTTTTTCGAGGGCCACAGCATAGGAGTGGCCCCGCTGACCGTAAAGTGGCAGCACGATGCCGGCGCCGGCGCCTTTTCCGATCGGAGTAGCGATTCGGCCGCTTACGGCAGGTCAGGCAACATCATCTGGCTCAACGGCAACGGGATGACGACGGAGGACGACTCGCACGAAAGATGGACGCTGCTACACGAGTTTGGGCACCACGTGATGGACGCCACTGGAAGATTTCCGGCGGGCGCGGGTTGTCCCTCCCCGCACCATCTTCACAACCAGAGCGGCGCGGGTTGTGCGTGGACGGAGGGGTGGGCTGACTTTGTCCCCCACATGGTGGACAACAGCGCCAATTTGCGATGGACGGACTATGTCTATGTGGACTTGGAGCAGGACAGGACCGAGAACGGGACGGGCGAGGCGCGCAACGCCTTTGCCAGGACGGGCCCAACCGGCGGCGAGGGCCACCTAGTCGAGGGGCAGGTGGCGGCCGCCCTATGGGACGTGAAGGACTCCCGCGTCGACACAAAGTTCGACAAGGAGGGCCACAACCCGCGAGGCAGGACGCTCGACGACCTGGCCATGGGCGACGACGAGATCGTCGACACGCTTCAGGCTGCGACGTACGCCAGCTTTGAGGGCTTTTACGACGCGTGGGAGTCGGCCCGGGCGCAGGCGCACTCGGCGCGCAACGTGATGGATCTGCACGCGATGGGGTTCGCCGGCGGCGCGCGGCCGCTGGCGGACCCGTTCGGCGGGCTCGACAGGTGGGCCGGCTCCGGCACCCTGAACTGGAGCTCGGGGGCCCCTCTCGAGGGCGAGCAGCCGCCGGGGCACCCTGCCGGCAACACCGTGGCGCGTGCGCGCCACTGCGCCGCCGAGTGCGTCCTGACGCTCAGGGACGGCGTCGACCTGTCGGGGTTCGGCGCCGCCGAGCTGTCGCTCTGGCGGTTCGTCGACAACTACTTGGGCAGCGGCGACTACCTGAGGGTCGACGTCTCGCCCGACGGCGGATCGAGCTGGAGCGCGGTGCGCACGTGGGGGCCGGGATCGGGGAACGACGACAGGTGGCACCACGAGGCGATCCCGCTGGCCCCGTACCTGAACAGCACGGACTTCAAGGTGAGGCTCTCGGCGAGGCTCTCCTACCAGACCTCGGACGCGGCCGTCGACGATGTCGTGATCAACGGCACGGCGCGCGCCCGGGCCGGCGGCCCCGTCGACGTGCTGTCGAGCGGGTTCGACGCCTCGCTCGAGGGGTGGGCGTACCGGCAGGTCCCCGCCGAGGGCAACAACCGCAGTACGTGGAAATGTGCCCCCGTGGCGGCTGGCGGCGCGGCCGGCGCCGCGGAGGGGCGGCCCGGCGCTGTAGGTATACTGACCCGCGGGTCACATTTTTGTGACTAGGGGTACTGTGCTTGCCGCCCGGACGGGCATTACGGTGAAAGAAGAATTGCCCGACCGGGCGACAGAGAAGGAGCGCGGCGAGGCGGTATATCGGCATTTGCGCAACCTGCTCGTCCTCGCAGGGCTGCCCCTGTCCACGCACTTCAACGCCAAGTACGGCCTCGACGCGGTGCTCTGCATACTGATCGCCATGTGCGAGTCGTCAAACTTTGCGACGCCTGCGATCGCGTCCCTTGCAAGGCATGTGGAGGACTCGCCCCTAGCCCGCGTCCCCTCGCCCAGGTGGTTCACGGGGCTGCTCTCGGCGGTCGCCAGCGAGACCATGCTGGAGCGGGCCGGCCTCATGTTTGGAAGGAGCGTCGAGATGATGGTCGAGCGCGGCATGATCCCGGCCTGGGCCACGGTCGCCGTGGACATGACGGCAAAGCCGTACTCGGGCAAAAAGAGGGACGAGATAGCCCGCGGCGGCAAGTCCAAGGGCGGCACGTCGTGGTTCGAGACGTTCGCCACGGCCGTGATCGCGTCGCGGCCGTACCTGCCGCACATCGGGATACGGCCGGTCCGCGCGGGCGACGCGGTCGACAAGTGCGTCAGGGGGCTGCTGCAGGACTGCCAGCGCTTTGGCATCTCGATCCGCCTCCTCCTGCTCGACCGCGGGTTCTACTCGGCCGCGGTGATGCAGCTGGCAACGGCCATGTGCGTCACGTTCATCATGCCGGTCCCCATGTCGCCCCCTGTCAGGCGCGCGATCGCCGAGTTCAAGGCCGGAACGCGCAAGGCGATCTCGCAGTACACGGTGAACGAGGGCACGGCCAGCGAGTACACGTACACCATGATCATCGTCAAGAGGTACGTGAAAAAGAACGGCCGGCGCGTGGCTGCCTACCTGGTGTTCGCCACCAACATGTCCACGAGGAAGGCGCGGCACGCCATCGACAAGATCCCCTCCGAGTACAAAAAGCGCTGGGCCATCGAGACGGGGTACCGCGTGGTCAACAAGGCGCGCGCCCGGACCAAGAGCAACAGCCTCTCGGCGCGCCTGTTCCTGTTCTATTTTACGCTGACGGCCCTAAACGTGTGGGCGATGGTCAACTTTGGGGCGGACACGCAGCGCACCAGGAGTGGCCTTCTCAAGAGGGCTAGGACCGAGGCGGACAGGAGGTCGGCCGCGCAGGTGCGCGGCCGCGGCCAAAAAGACAAGCTGTGGCAAAAGTACTGGCGGAACGTCGTCACCCTGGACGCCATGCTCGACCGGCTGCGCATGATCGCCGACGAAATGCTCCGCCGGACCGACAAGGGCAGGGCCGACCTCTTGGCCCAGATGTCGGCGGCGGCCGTATAGCGCGCGGCGGCCCGCCGCCGCCGCCTCCCCTCAGCAGCCAATCAAGCTTCTCGGTTGCCGCATTGCCGCCGCGCCGCCCCCTCGTTTTCACCGAATTGCCCCAAAATTCGGCCGCAACTGCCGCCGCGTAACCGCCAGTGCGCGAAACGCGCGGGTTTTGCGGGGCGGAGGCGGCGTTCGGCCCGGCGAAAATTTAGCGATCTGGAAGTGTGGGCGGCGCGATCGCCGGCTCTTTATATAGTACCAGCAACTTACTGAACCGCGCGTACTGCGGCGGCCGGAACAGTACGGCGTACTCGCTGTCGCACTCGCAGCAGCACGGCGGGTCGGCCTACGTGGACCACATCCGCACCTGCTGGTTTGGCAGCGCCGGAGCGACTAGGACGTTCGACGTGCCCGCCTCCCTGAACGGGACCGACCTCAACGTGACCGCTAGGTTCCAGAGCTTTACGGGGCTGAGGCTCTCGACTGGCGGCCACACCAACAACCTGCACATGCTGATCAGCGACTCGTCCGGCAACGTGGTGGCCAGCAGGGCACTGTTCCAAGGCCTGCGCAACACGGTGGTGCAAGACACGGGCCTGCGCACCACCACGTTCGCCATCACGTCGTTCGACTCCGGGCGGTGCCCGTGCACCGCCTACGTGCACCTTCACGACCACTGGCGGTCCAACTGGGACCAGAGGTTCTACCTTGACGACCTAAGGATAGAGGGGCGGGCGACACCCGACACGTGCGAGATCAGGCTGGCCAAGAATGCCTTGGACGTGGGGCCCATCGTCCGCGGGACGGGAGTAAGCGGGTTCGACACCCAGACTGTGCACAACGACGGGAGCCTGCCGGTCTCGTCGCTCTCGGTAGCGTACTCGCGGATCACCGGCCACGATGCGCGGGGCGGCCCCACATCGTTCACACTCCCTCCCTCGGGGGCCGAGGTGCGCTCGCCCGCGGCGGGGATCGCGTCGTGGACCCCGGCGTCGAGCCTGGTGCAGTTCGGTCCGATCCCCGTGGGCGGCTCGCTGGACATACAGTACCGGTTCAACCTCGGGAGCGCGACCGTGATACCCGCCACCGTGAGCCGGCTCTGGCAAACGGCGACGTACAATGCCGTGTGCGCCGGCGGCGGCGCAGCGGAGCCGGGGGGCGTCGCCGCGCCAACCTCTTCCGCCCCCGCCCGGGCCTCGTCGAGTGCCCTGATCGCGCCCGACAACGCAACGGCCCTGGCCCCGGTGCCGCAGGGCCCCGATTTCTCCACCACTTCCCCCGCGACGCCGACGGCCCCGCCCCCTCCGCCCTGGGCTGGGCCCGGCGTCCGCGGCCTGCTCGCCGGCGCGCCGCCTGTCCACAGCACCCTGAAGGCGCACGAGCTGCTCGGGATGCACGCGTCCAACGGCACCCGGATCATGATAACCGAAAAGTACGCGTACGACGCGGACATCGTCGTCGACTGGGAGGACCACCCCGGCGCCGACCGCTACAAGGTGGTCGTGCACAGGGCCGACTCGCCACGCAACCGCACCGCCGACGGGAACGTGGCCGAGTCGCGCTACCGGCTTGCCGGCCTAGAGCCGTCGACCGAGTACGTCGTGCGCGTCGGCGTCAGGGGCGACGACTCGACGCAGAGCGCCGTACGCGCGACGACCCTCCCTGCCGGCTCTGCCACCCTCCCGTCGGGGCTCCGCCTTGACGCGTCGTTGCGCCCCGCCTCTGACCGGATTGACCTCGGGTGGGACGACGCGAACGGGATCGCGGGCGGCGGCGGGTACCGCCTCGAGCTGTCGGTCGACGGCGGGCCGTTCGGGCCGTCCGGTGCCGGCCGGACGGCCCCCTCAGGCGCGGAGCAGGCGATCCGGCCCGGATGGCTCGGCTCGACTCTAACGTACAGGGTGTCAGAGCGGATCGGCCCGCAACAGTTGTTATCGGATAACGCGTCCGTCCGCATTCCTAGCGCCTTGCAGGCCCCGCCGAGCCTCTCGGTAGTCTACTCTGCCACCTCCGGCGGGACCGCGCTGACCCTAGACTGGGATCACTCCCCCCTGTTCCGCCACTACGTGGTCGAAACGCAGGGGGCCGACGGCTCGTGGGAGCGCATCGGGCGGACGCAGGGCAGCTCGTTCGAGTACGCACCCTCGCAGGGCGACGGGATCGAGGAGTACTCGTTCCGTGTCCACGCGCAACTTGGTAGCGCCGCCTCGCCTCCGTCCGATACGGCGACGGCCCGAACTGTGCCTCCGTTGCCACCGCCGCCGGGCGGGGGCGTGGCGGGGGCCGGATCCGGTCCCCTAGGAGGCCTAAATTTTAGCTAGGCCAGCAGGAACTTGCAGGGTGTAACGGGGCCACAGGCACCCGTGACGCGGCGCCAGAGCTCGTAGCAGTTTGCAGAGCAAGGCCGCCTCGCGCCGGATCCCGCCCACCAACTCATGCAGATCGCTGATTCAAGCGAGGGTTGGCGCCGTGGTTGTGTACGGGGCCGCCGTCGCGAGCTGATTCAAGGCGGTGCGGGACCCCCTCGGGCGCGCAGCCACACATGCAGGCGGCGCCGGCCCCGCGCTGGCGCCGAAAATGCTTTAAGAAAGCGGGGTATTTCCGGGCGATGCCCAAGAACGGCTATTCCACACTCGGGCTCAAGCCGAACGCGCTTTCGCTCCTCGAGAGCCTGACCGACACATTCTACCCCGGCATGTTCCTGCCGAGCACGCTGATCATGCTCATGAACGAGGTTCGGCGCGGATCCTACCAGGTCGGCATGCACCCCGTGTCGGTCAGCAGGTCGGGCCGGTACAAGACGCTGACGATCCGGTCGGACGTTCGCGAGTGGCTCGAAGAGATGTACGCGGAGAACTCGGCGGCGTACAAGAAAAGGTACAACACGAAGTGCTTTGCCCACTTTGTCAGCTACTTTGTGGCCAACGTCTTCAAGTCCAAGTTTGAGGCGCAGCACAACGTGATAAAGCTGAAAGAGTCGGACTTTAAGTGGCTGCACGCCGAGTACCAAAAGCACAGGAAGGCCGAGGAAGGATCCTACGACACATCGTCGTTCGAGCGGTTTGCCGACTCGTACGTCAACGACCTACTCGGCAGGGTAAAGGCGGCAAGGGAGATGCTCGCCACGTGACGGCGCCGCCGGGGCCCCGCCCGCGCCCGCAACGCACAAATACACCGCGGCCGCGCAGGCAGGCGGTACATGATCTTCACGCCGGGCGAGGCAGAAAAGATGCAGGTGTTCGTCGCCGCCGAGGTTGCCCGGCGCCGCCGCGGGCGCGGCCTCAGGCTGAACCATCCCGAGGCCGTCGCCCTGATCGCCGACCACGTGCTCGAGGGCGCGCGCGACGGCCGGTCGGTGCCCGAGCTCGCGAGCTCGGGGCGCTCCGTGCTCTCGCGCGCCGACGTACTGCCGGGCGTGCCCGAGCTGATCCGCTCGGTCCAGGTGGAGGCGACGTTTGAGGACGGCACAAAGCTCGTCACGGTCCACGACCCGATAGTGTGATGCGTATGATTCCGGGCGAGTACATTTTGGGTGAGGGCGACATAATCGCCAACGAGGGCCGCCCGACGGCGACGGTCAGGGTGGCCAACACGGGCGACCGGCCCGTGCAGGTCGGCTCGCACGCGCACTTTTTCGAGGTCAACAGGGCCCTGTCGTTTCCCCGCGCCGACGCGTACGGGTTCCGCCTGAACATACCGGCGGGCACGTCGGTGCGCTTCGAGCCGGGCGACGAGCGCGACGTCGATCTCGTCGGGTACGGCGGGCGCCGCACGGTGCACGGGTTCAGCGGCCTCGTGCGCGGCCGGCTAGACGAGAGGCGCGAGGACGCGGCCCGCGCGGCCCGCGACGGCCGCTTCGGGGGGGCCTAGCCGCGATGGCCCTGTCCATACCGCGCCACCGGTACGTGGACCTGTTCGGCCCGACCGCCGGCGACCGCATCCGGCTAGGCGACACCGAGCTCATAGTCGAGGTCGAAAGGGACCTCTTGCGGCACGGCGACGAGGCCGTCTTCGGCGGGGGCAAGAGCGTCAGGGACGGGATGGCGCAGGCGTCGGGGGCGCCGCGCAGCGCCTCGCTGGACCTGGTCATAACGAACGCCGTCGTCATGGACCCCGTCATCGGCATCGTCAAGGCCGACATCGGCGTAAAGGACGGCCGCATTGCCGGGGTCGGGAACGCCGGAAACCCCGACATCATGGACGGCGTCGACATGACGATATCGTCGCACACCGAGGTCATTGCCGGCGAGCACACCATCTGCACGCCGGGGGCGGTCGACGCGCACGTGCACTTCATCTCCCCGCAGCAGGCGGTGACCGCGGTGTGCGCCGGCACGACGACGATGATCGGCGGCGGGACGGGCCCCGCGGACGGCACCAACGCGACGACGTGCACGCCCGGCGAGTGGAACATACGCCGCATGATTGAGGCGGCGTCCGAGTTTCCGCTGAACTTTGGGTTCCTCTGCAAGGGCAACGACTCGCAGGAGGGGCCGCTGCTCGAGCAGGTCGCCGCCGGCGCGTGCGGCCTAAAGCTGCACGAGGACTGGGGCACGACGCCGGCCACAATAGACGCGGCCCTCCGGGTCGCCGACCAGACGGACACGCAGGTGGCCATACACACGGACACGCTCAACGAGTGCGGCTACGTCGACGACACGATAGCGGCGATTGCGGGGCGCACCATCCACACCTACCACACCGAGGGCGCCGGCGGCGGCCACGCCCCCGACATAATGAGGGTCGCCGGCGAGGCCAACGTCCTGCCGTCCTCGACTAACCCGACGCGCCCGTTCACCGTCAACACGCTCGAAGAGCACCTGGATATGATGATGGTGTGCCACCACCTCAGCCCGTCGGTTCCCGAGGACGTCTCGTTCGCCGAGTCGCGCATACGGCGCGAGACCATAGCGGCCGAGGACGTGCTGCACGACATCGGCGCGATCAGCATGATGTCGTCCGACAGCCAGGCCATGGGGAGGGTCGGGGAGGTGACCGCCCGCAACTGGCAGACGGCCGACAAGATGAAGCGCTCGGCGGGGCCGCTGCCCGAGGACATGGAGGCCTCGGGCGGGCGCAACGACAACGCCCGGGCCAAGCGGTACCTGGCCAAGATAACCGTCAACCCCGCCATAACGCACGGGGTCTCGCGGCACGTCGGCTCGCTCGAGCCCGGCCGCCTCGCCGACATCGTAGTGTGGTCGCCGCAGTTCTTTGGGGCGCGCCCCAGGATGGTCGTAAAGGGGGGCATGATCGCGTACGCGCTCATGGGCGACCCGAACGCGTCGATTCCGACAACCGAGCCGGTCATGCACAGGCCCATGTTCGGGGCCCTCGGCGGGGCCAGGCGCTCCACGTCCGTGACGTTCACGTCGGGGGCCGCCCTGGAGGGGGGCCTGGCCTCGAAGATAGACGCGGGCAGGCCGCTTGTCGCCGTCGAGGGGTGCCGCTCCATAGGCAAGAGGGACATGGTCCACAACTCGCTGACGCCGCGGATCGAGATCAACCCCGAGACGTACGAGGTCAGGGTCGACGGCAAGGTCGCCGAGGCCGAGCCGGCCGAGCGCGTTCCCCTCGGCAGGCTGTACAACCTGTACTAGGCGATCGCCCGGCGCCCCCCCTCTCCGCCAACCTAGCCGACATCGGCTAACATGGCCGCCCGCCCCGCGCAGGGCCGGCGCCCGGCCGCCGGCGGCCGCCAACCTAGCCGACATCGGCTAACCTGGCCCCCGCCTCCCGCCTGCTGCGAGGGCCGCCCAGCCCTGGCGTCCGGCGCGGGCCGCGGGGGCGGGCACGGATCGCTCCGGGCGCCGCGCCGCCGGGCCGGGCCCGCCCCTGCCCCCCGGTATTAAACCGCCCCGCCGCATTAACCGACTAGTACAGGGCGCCCCGGCCCATGGGCGCATGCTGGCTGGCACGCGGCCCATGGGGGCCGGCAGGCGGTCCACGGCGGCCATGGCAGGCGCCATGATCGCCGTCTCGGCGCTGGCGCTAGCCTCGCAGGCGCAGCCGGCGCACGCGGCCGGCGTCATCGGCGAGGGCTTTACGATCGGCGAGGTGCTCGACGAGAGCTGGGGCTGGTTCATCGTCGTCGGCCTGGGCGCCGTGTTTGCGATCGTGATCACCGCCGAGACCAAGATAGAGGAGCGCTACCTGGGCGTCTCGCAGACGTCCGAGTGGTTCAACACGGCCGGCAGGGTCATCAAGACGGGCCTGACGGCCGCCGCGATCGTCTCGGCCTGGACGTGGGCGGCGACCCTGCTCCAGTCCTCGACCGTGGCGTACCAGTACGGGATAAGCGGCCCGTTCTGGTACGCGGCCGGCGCGTCGATACAGGTGCTGCTGTTCGGCATACTGGCCATTGAGCTAAAGCGCAAGGCGCCCAACGCGCACACCTTCCTAGAGATCATCAGGGCCAGGTACGGCGACGGCGCCCACCGAGTGTTCCTCGTCTTTGCACTCATGACGAACATGATCGTCACGGCCATGCTGCTGCTCGGCGGCGCGGCCGTCGTCAACGGGCTGACCGGCATGGACATTTCGCTCGCGGCGTTCCTCATACCCATCGGCGTCATGATCTACACGCTGGTCGGGGGCCTAAAGGCCACGTTCGTGGCGGACTACATGCACACGATAATCATATTCATCGTCATACTGACGTTCGTCGCGACCGTCTACTTTGTCAGCCCGCTCACGGGCGGCATCGAGGGCATGTACGAAAAGCTCACGGAGGCGGCCGCGCTGCGCCCCGTAGAGGGCAACGCCGCGGGCATGTACCTGACCATGGCCTCGCTCGGCGGCCTCATATTCGGCATCATCAACATTGTGGGCAACTTTGGGACCGTCTTCGTGGACCAGGCGTACTGGCAGCGGGCCATTGCGGCGCAGCCGACCTCGACGGTAAAGGGGTTCCTGCTCGGCGGCGCGTGCTGGTTTGCGATACCGTTTACGCTGGCGACCACGATGGGGCTGACGGCCGTCGCGCTTGGGGTCGACCTGACCCCGGAGCAGGTCCAGCTGGGCCTGACCGTGCCGGCCGCCGCGTCCGTGCTGATGGGCGAGGTGGGCGCCGTCCTGGTCCTCACGATGCTGTTCATGGCCGTCACGTCGGCCGGCTCGGCCGAGCTGATCGCCGTCTCGTCGCTCATTACGTACGACGTGTACCGGACGTACAAGAACCCGAACGCATCGGGCAAAAAGCTGCTAAAGGTCTCGCGCGCGACCATCATTGGGTTTGGAATCGGCATGGGCGGCCTGGCCGTCATACTGCTCAGCATGGGGCTGAGCCTCGGGTTCGTGTACCTGGCCATGGGCGTGCTCATCGGCTCGGCCGTCATACCGATCGCCCTGACCATAACGTGGAAGCGCACCGACAAGGTCGCCGCCACCGCCGGCGCGATCATCGGCCTGTTCGTCGCGCTCGGCACGTGGGTCGGCGTGGCCGCCTCGCTGCCGGCGTACGGCGGCGAGGTCTCGCTCGCCAGCCTCGGGGACAACTACTCGATGCTGTTCGGCAACATAGCAGGCATACTGACGGGCGGCGCGATCGCGGGCCTCGGAAGCCTGGCGAGGCGGACCACGTTCGACTGGGGCCTCATGCGCGAGCGGATAAAGCTCGTCGACATCACGCAGGCCGAGGTGAGCCGCCTGGAGGAGGACGAGGCCACGCTGGCCAAGGCGTTCAAGTTCAGCCTCCGCGGCGGCGGCATCATGACGCTCGTGCTGATCGTCGCCTGGCCGATGCCGCTGTTCTTTGCGGGGTACGTCTTTGACATTGCGTTCTACTCGTTCTGGGTCGGCATCTCGATCGTATGGGTGAGCGCCGCGACGTTCTTTATAGTGGGCCTGCCGATCATCGAGGCCAGGCACGGCATTGCAAAGGTGGCGCGCAGGCAGCGGCAGGCGCCGCCCTCGGACGAGGGCACGGGCGGGGGAGGCCAATGACCCACTGCAGCGGCTGCGGCGCCGTCCTGGGCTGGAAAAAGTACAAGTTCCAGCGCATGTGGAGGATACCCGGGTACTACTGCAGGCAGTGCATGCTAGAGCTGGGCAGGGACTTTGACAAGCATGCCAAGATTACGCTGCCCACGACCCCGTGCGCCCTGTGCGGCGTCGAGTACTACTACCTGAAGGGGTGCACCAAGGGCGGCGACGGCAGGCGGCACAAGTACTGCAAGGTGTGCCACGAGGCGGTCTCGAACGGCGCAATTCCCGCGCGGCAGGACGAAACAGACGAGCAAAAGGCGCTAAAGTCGCTAAAGGCCCCGCCCAGGAACCTCCCCCTAGTCATGATGATCTTTGCCGGCCTCGGCGCGCTAATGATGGTGCTCGGCCTCGCATTCACAATGCTGTCGACCGGCGAGGACGCCAACGTGGCCAACATACTGTTCGGGTCGGTCACTACCGCCCTGGGGTTCGTCCTGCTGCGCAAGACGCTCCGGTCGCGCAGCCTGCTGCTAGGCAGGGCGGCCGCCGCCAGGCACGGCGGCTATGGCGGGTCGCAGTCCGCTGCTCCCCCCGACGCGGATCCCTTCCGCGCCCCGCCGCAGGGATCCCCCGCCGCGCCGGCCGAGGGCCGGGCGTAGCCTCGGCCCGCGCGGGCGCTCGGCGCGCGGCCTTGGCAGGCGCCCCCGTGCCGGCCTTTTGCTAAGGGTCCACTCCGAGAATCTCCCTGATTCGCGCGTATTCCTCCACGGTGATTTCGCCCCTGGCTAGGCGCGTCTTGAGGACGCCCAGCCTGCCTTCCTCCTGCGCCGCGGGCCGGGCCGCACCGGGCGCGGCGCCCCCCAGCTTCCACTCGGCGTAGGCGGGAATGCCCATCAAATAATGCAGCGTTATGCACGCCACATCCCCGCCCCCGACCAGCTCCGCCCCCGCCCCCGTGATCCTTACCTGCCCCCTGCAGGGCCTGTAGAGGAGCCCTGCGCGGCACAGGTGGGTCGCCGCCCACGACGTCCTGTCCTTGATCCGCAGCTGGTTGCCTCCGCGCGTGGCCGCGAGGCGCTGCTCGGCCGTCAGCTCGAACCAGTTGGCGACCTCGTCGGTCAGGGCATCGGCGCTGCGGGCGCGGCCGTCCGAGCATATCTCCAGAATGGGGTACATCGCCTCGTACATGCCCGGCATGCCGTCGTCGTGGAGCATGGCGGGCGGCAGCGCGGCGCCCAACATATGAACCGCAGCCGCGCCGCTTGCGGCCCCCGCGCTATCCCTGGGGCTGGCCGCCCTTTGCATCGCCGTCCCGCACGAACCCGCCCGTGGGCGGCCCGGCGGCGCGCTCTTCCCCGCCTTCGGCACCCGCGTCCCCGCCCCCGCCGCCCCTCACAAACCCCCCCTCGGCCGCCTCGGGCGGCGGTATCCTCTTGGCCGAGCCGAGGCCCGCCGTCGTGACCACGACCGACGCGAGTATGATAAAGAACACGATCTGGGGGTACGCCTCGCCGTTGGGCAGGCCCATCGTGAGGGGCATCGTGGCCAGCACGGCCGCGGCCAGGCCGCGCGGGATCATTACCTGCGTGACCTTTTTGTCGAGCCTGGAGAACCTCGACGTGAGGACGGCCCTTGCCACCGCCGTCCTCAGGACGAATATCGCGACGGTGGCGGCTATCCCCAGCGCAATGTACTCGATCCGCCCAAAGCTTGCAAGCAGCCCGACAAAGACAAAGAAGAACGCCCTGACCAGGAACGCGAGCTGGTTGTGCGTCGGGTCGTCGCGCTCGATCAGGCGCACCTTGAACCGGAACACGCGCGACAGGCTGGCCTTGTTGCCCAGCATCAGCCCGAAGACGAGCGCGGTGAGCGCCCCCGACTCGCCGAACGTGTTGGCCATAAAGAACAGGACGAACAGCATTCCGAGGGTAAGCATGTACGCGTGCTGCGCGTTGCCGAGCTTTGTCGTCACGTACATCCACGGTATGCCGACGCCCAGGCCCAGGACGAGCCCGACGACGACCGCCGTGCCGATCGTCTCGCTCAGCACGGCCAGGCTCAGCTCGCCGGTCAGGACCGCGTGGAACATGATGAACGCGACGATCGTCGAGAGTATGTCGGTAAGGGCCGACTCGAAGCTGAGCATGGACTTGGCCGACTCGGACAGCCTGATGTTCCTGACCAGGCCGAACACGATGGCCGAGCTGCTGCCGCCGACTATCGAGCCGAGCAGTATGCTGTCGAGCAGGGGCCAGCCTATCCAGTAGTGGGCCATGGCCGCCACCGCGGCCAGGCTAGCGGCAAAGCCCGCAAGCGCCAGCCCGAACGCAAAGTGCGCCGTCTTGGCCATGGACCGCAGGTCCAGGCTCCTCCCGCCGTCGAACATGATTATGATCAGGGCCACGGCCGCAAAGTACGGGACGATCGCAATGACGACGTTGTGCGAAATGATGCCGAGGACGGGCCCGATCACCACCCCCAGGATCATCAGGAACGCCACGTCCGGTATGCCGGTCCGCTTGAAGAACGCCTCGCCGGCCACGCCTAGGAAGACGACCGTGCCGGCGGCGAGCAGCACCACCGGGGCCGACGCTATGCCCCCGCTGCCGTCGCCGGCAGACAGCGCCGAGACGGCGGCGACGATCTCGCGGAGCGAGCCGAGCACGGCGTCGGCCGCCCAGGGGCCGCCCGCCGCGGCGTCGGCCAACAGCTCGTCGAGGGATCCTAGGATGCTAAGCGGGACGGGTAGCACGCGCCCGCCCGTTGCCCAATTTTGGTAATTAACGTATGCCGCCGCCCGGCCGCGCGCGGGGCACGTTTAAACGCCGGCCCCCTCCCGCCAGCCGCGTGGCATCGGCGACCGAAATGCTCCGCGAGGACCACGTGCATGCGATGCGCCTGGAGCGCGTGGTAGCCGCATGCGCCGACGCGCTGTCCGCCGGCGCCGACGTGCCGCCGGCCGACGTGGAGAGGATTGTGCGCGTCATCTCCGAGTTCTTCGACTCGATCCACTACTCGCGCGAGGAGGACTCGTACTTCCCGTGCGCCGGCGCGTCGGGGCGCTTTGAGGACAGGGTGCGCAGGTTCCTCGTCGAGCACGAGTTCGGCCGCAACGTCGCCGCGCAGATATCGAGGCACCTGGCGCGCTGGCGCGATGCGGGCGACGGCCCAGCCGCCCGCGAGCCGGTCGCAAGGTTCCTGCGCACGTACTCGGTGTACCTCCGCGACCACGTCGGCAAGGAGGACAGGTTCTTTGACGAGGCCGAGGGGGCCCTTGACGGGGCCGAGGAGGCCGAGATGGCCGAGTACTTTAGGGCGGCCATGGCCACGGCGCCGAGCATTGGGCGCATCCTCTCCGAGATATCGGACCTTGAGCGGAGCGGGTGGATGCGGCGCTAGCCGCGCCCCTGCGTGCGCATTCAGGTCTGTGCCGGCTCCTGCCGTGCCCTGCGCTAGCAGTTGGCAAGCTAGGCGCAGATGCTATCAGAGACCTGAATGTGCACGCCCCTGCCGTCGCCGCCGCCGCCAAGGATTTTTTAAGAGCGGCCGGGCCGCGGCGCCCGTGAGGCCGTTCGTGCTGTGGATGACGGGCCTGCCGTGCTCGGGCAAGACGACGATCGTGCGCGAGCTGCAAAAGCGGGTGCCCAACCTGGCCATGCTCGACGGCGACGAGCTGCGCGAGTGGTTTTCGCCAAAGGACTTTAGCAAGGCCGGCCGCGACGAGCACAACCGCCGCGTCGCGCACCTGGCCGCGCTGCTCCTTCGGCACGGCGTCCCGAGCTGCGTCTCGCTCGTCAGCCCGTACAAGGAGAACCGCTCGGCGGCGCGCGGCATACTCGGCTGCGGCGAGGCGTTCGTCGAGTGCTACGTGCGGTGCTCGCTAGCCGAGTGCGAGCGGCGCGACGTAAAGGGCATGTACGCAAAGGCGCGCGCCGGCGAGATCAAGGGGTTCACCGGCATCGACGACCCGTACGAGGCGCCCGATGCCCCCGACCTGCTGATCGACTCGGAGGGCGAGGAGGCGCCCGAGTCGGCCGCAAAGGTCATGGACTTTCTGCGCTCGCGCGGGCTTGCCTGAGCACCGCGCCGTGCAGCAGCCCGTTGGTCGCAAGTATCCCGCTCCGGTGCCTTGTGCCGGGGCCGCCGTACCGCAGTGGCGCCCCCTCCATGTCCGTCATGGCCCCGCCGGCCTCGGCCAGTATGCACTCGGACGCGGCCGTGTCCCACACGTGCATCCTGTCCGTGTAGGTCAGGTAGACGTCGGCCGACCCCTCGGCGATCCGGCACGCCTTGAGCGAGCTGCCGACCCCCTCGCGCCTGGCGATGCCGAGCGAGTCGAGCATGCCCCGCTCGCGGTCGGTCAGGTGGTTGCGGCTGACGACGGCCGTGGCGCCGCGCAGCCCGCTCGTTCCGCTGACCGAAATCTTTTCCCACGCCCCTCCCGCGCGCAGCCGGAACGCGCCCCTGCCCGACTCGGCGGCGTACACGACGCCGCCGCCAGACGCGGGGCAGTTGATCGCCGCCGCGACGGGCCTCCCCGCCTCGACCAGGGCGATCATGACGGTAAACTCGCCGGTGCGCCCGACAAAGTCGGCCGTGCCGTCGAGCGGGTCGACGATCCAGGACCGTCCCTGCGCCTCGCCGCCCGCCCTCGCCCCTCCCTCCTCGGACAGCACGGGGATGCCCGTCTCGGACAGCATCCCCGCGATGATGCGGTCGCTCGCAAGGTCCGCCTCGGTCAGCGGCGAGCCGTCCTCCTTGGGCCTCGATGCAAAGTCGGTTGCGTACACGTCCATGACGGCCACGCCCGCCCGCAACGCGGCCTCCAGGGCCGCGGCTACGTTGCCGGACATGCCCGCCGGGGGCCGCCCGCGGGCCGCCGCCTCCGCCCCGGTCATGTCGTCAGCTCGGGCCTTAGCGACCAGACCACGCCCAGGACGACGAACGGGATCGACATTATGCCGACGATGCCGAGCACCGTGTACAGCGACGACTCGGAGACGTCGGGGTTGCCGACGAGCCACGGCAGGGGCAGCGTGACGACGAACCAGATCACGGCGAGCAGTATGACGAGGCGCACCTTGCTCTTTTTTCTAACGGGCCCCACGGCCTGCTCTTCCACGGGCGCCGACATGCAGGCGCGCTATTATTTGATGCGACGGCCGGGCCGCCCCCGCCCCGGCCCCTTTCTTGGCCGGGCCGCCCGCGCCCCGCGCCCTTTCTTGGCCGGGCCGCCCGCGCCCCGCGCCCTTTCTTGGCCGGGCCGCCCGCGCCCCGCGCCCTTTCTTGGCCGGGCCGCCCGCGCCCCGCGCCCCGCGCCCCGCGCCCCGCAAAATTTCACATCAAAACCGGGTATTTCTTGTAAGATTTTTGATAAAGGCTTAAGTACAGCCAAAATATCCCACCTTCATGCCGATGGAAGCAATTTCTATCGACTAACCGTGCGTGATCCCGCAGGACAAAATGCGTACAAGACGCCAAGGGCGGCTTGTCAGGGAGGTAGTCTCCCAGCGTCCTGCAGTATAGGGATCACGCCATTTCTTTGTAGCGGCAACGATGAGTTGTGCCCGCCCGTCTGCAAGCCTACCCACGGCCCTTCCTCTGGCCAGCCCGTGTTCGCGATGAGGCCGCCGTACGGCATGCTCGCAAGCCCGCCCGGGGCGCCCTTCCCCGACCAGCTGGGGCGGCGGCGGGTTGCGCCCGCCCCAGGCGGCGCGGCTGCGAGGACTAGACGAATGGCCTACAAGCGGCGGCGGGTTGCGCCCGCCTCCCCCCGCCGAGAAGCGGCCGATCCTAGGGCGCTGCGCCGATCATGACCGAGACGGTTCCGATCACGTTGCCGTTCGGGTCTATCGTAATGTCGACGCTCTGGCCGTCGGGCACCTCGAACGTCTTTTGTCCCTGGTAGTCCCACGTGTAGTACTCGGAGATGGGCGACTTGTGGAGCGTGCCGTCGAGCTCAAAGTCATCGGCGAACGAGAACGACTCGCCCTCCATGCCTATCGACAGGACGCGGGGGCTGTCGCCGTTGGGGACGAACTTGAACGTGTACGTGCCAGCCGCAATCTCAAACGTCCTTTGGTGTATCCCGTCGACGTACTCTTCCTCCCACAAGAGGGCGTGGAACACAAAGTCCTGCCTGGCGGAGCCCGTCGTGTCTGAGGCGACTATGTTGATAACGAACAGGGCGGCGATGGCGGCCACCGCCACTATTGCCGCATACGCCGCCTTTTTCACGCCCCGGCCCGACTCCAAGGCAAATTAAGTCTTGCCGCCTGCTCGTGCCGTGGCGCGGGCGTGGGGGCGGGCGCGCCTCTGGATGGTTCCGCACCCTGCCGGCCCCGTCGCGCCCCTGCAGAACCCGCCGCATTTTTGCCATGCGCGGATCGTCGGCGGGGCGATCAGGCCTGCGAGGGACGGGCCGGGCGGAGGGCAAAAAGGAAGGGAAGGGATGAGGCGATGCCCCTGCCCATCGGTGTGGCAGCCATGATCAAGGAGCAGGAAGGGGCAAACGGGAAGGGATGAGGCGATGTCCCCGCCACCCGGCCTTTCGGCAACTGGCTTTGGCGTGCCTTGGTCCGCACCCTGGCCCTGCTGCGATGAGATGCTCGGCGCATGGTGCAGCCTGCCAAGCCACCTGATCGGCCTGCCGGGCTCTGCCTCGCAGCCCGCGGAACGGGGGAGGCCAAGGCGAGGAGTCCGCCTGATCGGCCTGCCGATTCCGCCTCTGCGGCGGCCGCACTGCGCGGCCCCGCCCATGCCCTTGCCGGCGGCTCCCGGTCTGCCGCCCGCGCCGCCGCCCCATACCTTGAATGCGGCGCGGGACGGTCGCATTGACGACGCCCGCGCACTGCCGCCGCACCCCGCGCCGCCGATGCCGGTTGTCCGTGCATGCGCCGCCCGCCCATCGACATGGAATGGGCGGAGCGAGGACGGTGTTGCCCCCTGCTCGCCCGCCCCCGCCCGTCCACACTCGCCCGTCTAGAGCAAAGGCGGCGGCCCCCCGGCGGCCCCTGCCGCACGCCGTGCTGGGGGAGAGGGCGGAGAGGGCGGGCGGCGCGGCCCCCCGGCGGCCCCTGCCGCACGCCGCGCTACGGGGGCAGGGGCGGAGAGGGCGGGCGGCGCGGCCCCCCGGCGGCCCCTGCCGCACGCCGCGCTACGGGGGCAGGGGCGGAGAGGGCGGGCGGCGCGGCCCCCCGGCGGCCCCCGCCGCCTTGTTGGCCATTGTTGACCCATTGTCAACTCCATTTTACAAGCCCCATTATGGCCGCATCAGCGCACTATGCGGCATGACGCGCTTTGAAGAAACATGGACGCGGCCAATGACGCCGGGCCTGACCGAGCGCCTAGGCGACGCGGTCCACCCTCAGGGGCCACTCAAGCCCCGGATAAAGGCCGCCGTCAACAGCATACACCAGCAGGTAGGCAAGCTCGACGCCATACTGGCAAAGCTCCAGGACAAGGACGCCAAGCTCTTCCAAAAGGTCGTAGCCGCCACGCAGCAGCACGACGCGCATGCGAGCAGGGTCCTGTCCAGCGAGCTTGCCGAGGTGCGCAAGGTCACAAAGGTCCTCGGCAACACGAGGATAGGGCTCGAGCAGATCGAGCTGCGGCTGACCACGTGCAGCGACATCGGAGACACGGTGATGACCATAATGCCCACCGTCGGCCTGATGAGGGGCATACAGTCGTCACTGGCCAGGTTCATGCCCGGTGCAGACCAGGAGATCGGCAAGATGACCGAGATGCTCGGCGGCCTCATGACCGAGACGTTCTCGGGCGACTCGATGTTCGGCTCCGGCGAGGTCTCCAACGAAGAGTCCGAAAAGATACTCCAAGAGGCGGCGGCGGTTGCAGAGAACTCGGTCGGAACCAAGTTCCCGTCGACCCCGTTCGACCTCGACGAGCACACAAAGGCGGCGGCCGAGCAGCCACAGCAGCCGGGCAAGTTTGTCTAGCCCCACGACCTCCCCTTTTCTATTTCTCTACGGGCCGGCCCCCGCGGCCCCGCCCCCGTTCTGGGGCGCGCCCGCCGGGGAGGCCCGGGCCGCAAGGTCCGCCCTGATGCTCCTTATCTTGCCGCCCTCGTCGTTGACGATCTCGTCTATGTTGGCCAGCCTGCCCCTGAGGTCCGTAATGACGGCGCCTACCTCGTCGGCCTCGCCCTCGACCATGGCGCGCTTTTCGGCCAGGTCGCGCATGCCCCTGCTCTCCTCGTCAATGTACTCCCTGATCTTTACGAGCTTTTCGCGCAGGTTCTTGATGTCGACGAGCTCGTCCTCGATGTCCTTTTCAAGGCGAGTCCGCTTGTCCTTTAGGTTCTTGATCATGACGCCCACGTAGTCGATGGCCTCTTCCAGCCTAGCGCGCTTGCCGATCAGCGCGTCGATGCCAATGTCCGACGAGCCCTGCAACGGAGCCTGCACCCCGCCCCCGCGGTCGGATGCCGCGCCGCCGCCGGCCTGCTGCCCCGCCTCGGCCCCTGCCGCGCCGCCGCCGCCGCCGCGCTCGCCTCCCCGCTCCTGTCCGGCCGCCCCGCCCTCCTCGGCCGCCTGCCGCGTTCCTACGTACGGATCCCCCGCGGCTTCGCCCCCGTACGCCGCCGCTGCCGCTACGCCGCCTTCCTCCTCCCCGTCCTTCTTGAAGCGGCCAAAGAGCCCAACCATCTAGCCCGCGGCGGGGGCCGGACGTTATTAAACAATAGTGTCGGGCAGGCGACCGCGCCGCGCGCCCAACCTTCATATCCCCGGCGCCGCCGCCGCGCCGCATGGCATCCCGGGCCATCTGCGCCGGCGTCGGCATTCCAATGATGGCGGTCGGCGCGCTCATGGCCGTCCTGTGGGCCCCTGCCGCCGAGGACCTTGCGGGCACGGCCGAGTTTATCGGCGGCACGATCGGCATACTCGGGGCCGTCTTCTTCATAGCCGGCCTGTTCTACACGCGCGAGCCGGTCATGCGCTAGCGCGCCGCCCCCGCCGACCGATTAAATTGGGCGGCCCCCGCCCCTGCCCCGTTGAAGCCGGTGCGCATCTCCGAGGTGTTCACGTCGATCGAGGGGGAGGGGATGCTGTTCGGCACCAAGACGCTCTTTGTCCGGCTCGCCGGCTGCCCGTTCAAGTGCTCGTACTGCGACACGGACTATGCGCTGCCCATGGACTCGGGCACCGAGTACGGCATCGACGAGGCGTTCGCGCTAGTGCGCAAGGCCCTCCGGCCGGGCACGTTCAAGGTGAACTTTACCGGCGGCGACCCGCTCGTGCAGCACGAGGCCGTCGCCGAGCTTGCGCGCCGGGTCCGCGGCGAGGCCGGCGTGCCGACGTGCCTCGAGTCGTCGTGCTTTGACGCGGCGCGGTTCCGGGCGGTCGTCCCCCACATCGACTACGTCAAGGTGGAGCTCAAGACGGCCGACTCGGGGTTCGTCGACGAGGCGCGCTACCCGGGCCTGCTCGACAGCGCCGCCAAGTGCCTGCGCGCGTCGATCAGACGCGGCAAGTACACGTACGTCAAGATCGTCGTGGGCGCCTCGACGTCCGAGTCCCACTTTGCCGGCCTAGTCGGGAAGGCGCTCGAGGCCGCTCCCGGCGGCGACGGCCTGTCCGGGCTGGTCATCCAGCCGGTCACGGGGCGCGGCGCGCCCGACCTGGACCACCTGCTGCGCCTGTACGACCTGGCCCGGCCGCTGTACGGCGGCGTCAGGGTCGTGCCGCAGCTGCACAAGCTGATCGGCGCCCCCTGAGCGCCCCCCCACACTCAAATATCCCCTCCCACGTTGCGGGGGCGTGGATGCGGACAGGGTGCGCCGGCTCGTGCGCGAGCTGATCATCGAGATCGGCGAGGATCCGACGCGCGAGGGGCTGCGCGGGACGCCCGACCGCATAGCGCGCATGTACTCGGAGATATTCGGCGGGTACGACTCGGACTCGGAGCTGTCCGTCCAGTTCTCCGAGGACTCGGACGTGGTCGTGGTCCGGGACATACAGTTCTACTCGATGTGCGAGCACCACATGCTGCCGTTCTTTGGGCGCCTGCACATTGCGTACTCGCCGGACGGCCGCGTGTTCGGCGTCTCAAAGCTCGTAAGGCTGGTTGAAAAGTACGCCCGCCGGCTGCAGATACAGGAGCGCCTCACGCGCGACATTGCCGACGAGCTGTACTCGCGCGGCGTCAAGGGCGTCGCCGTCATGGCCGAGGCCGAGCACCTGTGCATGCGGATGAGGGGGGTGCGCAACGGCGCGAGGATGACCTCGAGCGCGTTCCGGGGCTCGTACCGCGAGGCCGGCGAAAAGGCGGCCGTCGTCTCGATGATCCGCCGCCCGTCGCAGGCCCCTGCCCACGACATGGCGTAGCGGCCGCCGGGGCGGCCGCCGGGGCGGCTGCGGCGCGCGCCGCCCTTGAATAATTAAATACCGACCCGGCCGGCGCGCCGCCGTGCCAGCGCACGACAACGTCCACATACCCGGCGAGTCCTGGCCGAACTGGACGTGGTACGCCCTCGAGTTCGGCGTCGTGCTGGCCGTCTCGATGGCCATTGGCTGGAAGGTGTCCGACGCGATACTAGGCGACGTGGCGGCGGTGCTGGGGCACGCCGGCGCCCTCGAGTCGTGGGCGGGGCTGTCCATCCACTCCGCCGAGTTCAAGGCGCTCGACGACGCGATCGAGAGCAAGATCGTGGCGTACTCGAACTGGATATTCTACGGCATACTCGGCACGATATTCGGCGCGTGGTACCTGGTCATACGCGGGTTCGTCCTCAAGAAGAGGATACTGCGCTAGGCCTCCGGCCCGTACTCCGTCCTGTCCTCGATGCCCGCCTCGGCAAAGGCGGCGCGCCTGTTCCTGCACGACTCGCACCTGCCGCACTGCAGCCCGCTGGCCCCGCCGCCGCCGTAGCAGCTCCACGTGCCGAACACGGCCCCGCCGAGCTCGGCGTGGCCGGCCCTGAGGAGGTCCGCCTTTGTCATGCCCTCCCTGTAGGGGCTCCACACGGCAAGGCGCCTGCGCCGGCCGGACGCGACCGCGTCGGCCTCGGCCTCTTCGAGTGCCGACTCCATCGACTCGGCAAAGGCCGGCCTGCAGTCGGGGTACCCCGAGTCGCCGGCGTGCGCGCCGTACGCGACCGTCCGTGCGCCGATCGAGTAGGCCCACGCGGCGGCTATCGCAAGGAACACGGCGTTGCGCGCGGGCACCACGATCGAGGGGCGGAACCGCCCGGGCATGGGCGCATCGGGGTCGGTCAGGGCGTTGGACCGCCCGTACAGCCCGCGCATAAAGCCAATGTCGGCCGTCCGGTGCTCGGCAAGGCCGGCGGCCCGAGCGAGCCGCGCGGCAGCGGCCGTCTCGGCCGCCGCGCGCTGCCCGTACGAGAACGTAATGCCGTGCAGGGAGTGCCGGCGGCGCAGGACGGCCGCCATGCATGCCGAGTCGAGGCCGCCGCTGAACACGACGACGGCCTTTGGCTTCACCGGCCCCTCCCCTGCCCGGCCCCTACAATGCGCGCGCCGCCGCACGGGTAGCACTTGACGGTGCGGCTCGACACGCCCACCGTGGCGAACTCTTCGCGCATGGCCCTGCCCGCCGCGTCCCTCGCCGCCGGCGACGTCGCGAACGCGACGACGGACGGGCCGGCCCCGCTGACGGCCACCCCGGCGGCGCCGGCATCGAGGGCCGCCTCCTTCACCCTGCGGTACCACGGCATCATGCGCCCGCGCGCCGGCTCGACGATCTCGTCGCGGGTGGCGGCCCTGCCGACGCCGTCGCCGTCGCCGCGCGCCATCGCCGCGACGAGCATGGCCGCCGCCGACAGGTTGGCCGTGCACTTGGCGAGCGGGACGCGCTGCGGCACTACGCTCCTCGCCGCGGCCGTCTTTGACTTTGGCACGGCAATGTCCGGGATCGCGACGCACAGGGACAGCCCCTTTGGCGCGTCCATGCTGACGGCCTCGATCTGCCTGCCGGCCCTGACTATGGCGAACCCGCCGAGGACGGCCGCCGCGGCGTTGTCGTAGTGGGGCACGCCGGCGCTTGCCGCCTCGCCGTCCCCCGCAAAGCGCACCAGCTCGGCCGGCTCGAGGCGCAGCCTGTACAGCCTGTTGAACGCGGCGGCCGCCGCGGCGGCCGACGCCGCGCTGCTGCCCAGGCCGTACCCCGCCGGCACGCCCTTTTTGACGCGCACCCGCAGCGCATCCCCGCCGCTTCCGAACGCGGCGGCCATCCTCTTGACGACGAGGCCGGCCGTGTTCTTCTCGGCCGCCGCCGGCGCGCCCATTCCGGGCTCGGCCATCGTCACCTGCCCGTCCCCGCCGCCCGGGACGGCCTCTACCTCGACCTCGTCGAAGAACGCGCCGAGGGCAAGCCCGAACGCGTCGTACCCGGGCCCCAGGTTGGCAGTCGACGACGGGGCCCTTGCGGTAACCGAGATTCTGTCGGCGATCCGCCCCGCGGCCCTCTTCCGCCCGCTCGCCATCAGTCCTCGACCTCTTCGCCCATGTTCAGGATGCGGCTGAGCGCCCCGCGCAGCGCGTCCATGCCGTCGCCGGTCACGTTCGAGACCGGCAGCACCCCCTGCGCAAACCCCCCCTCGCCCAGGCCGCGCAGCATGCTGGCGGCCAGCGCGTACGTCTCGCCGTCTTCGCCGGCGGCCAGCGCGTCGCCGAGCAGCGACGTGCTCGTCGTCCAGCCGAGCACCTCGCCGAGCCGGTCGGCGACCAGGTCGCGCTTTGTCAGCACGTTGACCGCCGGCAGGCCGAGCCGGAGCCTGATCGACGTCGCCAGCAGCGACACGGACACAAAGCTGGCCGGCGAGACGACCAGGGCCCCGTCGAACAGGAACAGGCACGCCCTTTCCTCGCGCGCCAGATTCTCGGCTATGAACGGCCCGCTCGACCTGTACGCGAACAGCTCGACCTGCCCGGGCGTGTCCACTATGAGGTAGTCGGGGCTGACCGAGTCGACCTGCTCGCGGATCTCGGCGATCTTGGAGGCGGCCAGGTCCGCCGCCATCACCAGGGCCCCGTTCGGCCCGAGCTCGTACCTGCGCATGACCGCGACCACATCGACGTGGTCGCGCACGTCGACGTCGCACGCGTACGGCAGGCTCTCGGCGCCGGGGTCCATGTTGAGTATGGCGGCGAACGCGCCGCCGGCCGTGTAGTGCTCGCTGATCTTTGAGGAGAGGAGCGACTTGCCCGATCCCGCCGTCCCGGTCACGAACAGGGTCTTCACGGCGCCGGGCCATTATTCGCTTATATTTGAACCTGCGAAAAGCGCGCAATGAACTGGCGCCTAGCGGCCGTGCCGGCCAGCATGGTGCCGATCGCCGTCATTGTGGTGCAGTTCGACGTGAGCCTGGACGACGTGCTCGCCGTCGGCGCCGTCCCGTTCGCCGCGGCCGCGCTCGTCATGATGGCAAAGCTCGGCGTGCAGGGGGCAAAGTTCACGTACATTGCGCGGCACTACCTGGGCCCGATCGACACGGTCTGGCGCATGTCCGGCGTGCGCGTCGGCAGCGAGTTCATCAAGTTCACGACGCCGATGTTCGTCGGCGCCGAGTTCGTCGTCATCTACTGGATGCACAAGAAGGGGGTGCCCCCGTCCAAGGCGATGTGGGTCGCCATCCTCGACATCGTAACCGAGGTGCTCGCCGGCGGCATACTGTCCATCATGGCCGGCATAGTCGCGCTGCTCGCCGGCGCGTACGTCGTGGCCGCCATCATACTGGCCACGAGCGTGTCGGTCACGTCGATGTGGATGGTAATGTTCTTCCTGTCCTCAAAGCGCACGTTCCAGACGCCGCGCATGCTCGCGCGCATTGCGGTCCGCCTCGGGCGCGCCCGCGGCGCCGAGTACGTCGAGCAGGCCAACAAGTGGATGGCCGAGGTGTGCACCATGAGCCGCGAGAACATGCCCACCCGCGACTCGAAGCGGGTGTTCGCCGCTGGGCTCGGCATGTCCCTCGCGTCGTGGCTGTTCTACGGCATATCGTTCATGATCATCGCGTCCGGGGTCGGCTACTCGGTCGGCGCGTTCGACTCGGTCATGGCCGTAATGGGCGCCAACGCGATCGGCAACATGCCCATTACGGTCGGAGGGTCGGGGCTTGCCGAGTTCGGAATCGTGGCGTACCTGGAGAACCACAACCCCTTCGACTTTGACGTGTCCGAGGGCGCCGTCGAGTGGGACGCCGTGATCGCCTGGAGGATCGCGACGTACTATGTGCCGATTGCCGTGACGTGGTTTTTGCTGATGCGCCTTGCCCTGGGCAGGTACGCAAAGGAGCGGCCGGCCGCCGTGTCGTCGGCGGGCGGCAGGGACGGCGGCGCGGGATCGGGGGTTGCCGCGGCCGCGGCGGGGCGCAACGGCCGCGGCAAGGACGGCCGCGGCAAGGACGGCCGCGGCAAGGACGGCCGCGGCAAGGACGGCCGCAACGGCGGCGACGCTAGCAACGGGGGAGGCCCTGATGGCAACGGCGGCAACGGCAGTGGAGAGGCGGGCACCGGCGGCGCGGATGTCCGGTAGCGCCGGCACCGGCACCGGCGGCACCGGGGCGCGCCTTCCGCCTCCTCCGCCCCCGCCCCCGCAGCCCTCCCGGCATGCGCCGCGCACGGTAGCCATCACGGGCGCATCGTCGGGCATTGGCGAGGCCGCAGCGGTCGAGTTTGGCCGCCGCGGATATTCCCTTGCGCTCCTTGCTCGCCGCCGCGGCGAGCTCGAGCGCGTGTGCGGGGCCGCCTTGGCGGCGGGCGCCCCCGCCGCCGCGGCCGTTCCCTGCGACGTCTCCGACCGGTCCGCCGCCGCCGCGGCATGCTCGCGCGCCGCGGCCGAGCTCGGCGGCGGCGGCGGCATCGACGTCATGGTCAACAACGCCGGCTTTGCGGTGTACGGCCGCGTCGCCGACCTGTCCGTTGCCGACATCGAGGCGCAGATGGCGACCAACTACATGGGGATGGTCCACTGCACAAAGGCGATCCTGCCGTCAATGCTAGCCCGCGGCTCCGGCCACATAGTCAACGTCGCCTCGGTGGCCGCCAGCATGGGGCTTCCCGGGATCGCCCCGTACTGCGCATCAAAGGCGGCAATGCTGGCCTTTTCCGAGGGCCTCAAGCACGAGCTGGCCGGCACGGGCGTCGGCATTACGGTCGTCAGCCCCATAATGGTGCGCACCCCGTTCTTTGACGGCCCGTCGTTCGAGGGAATGCCGCGGCCGCTCGGCCGCTCGGCCACCTCGCTCTCGCCGGAGACGGTGGCGCGGGCGATCGTGCGCGCCTCGTCGTCGCCGCGCCTCGAGATCATCGTGCCGCAGGTCGTGCGCGCCGCCGTGTGGTCAAAGCAGACCTTTCCGTACCTGGTCGGCCCCGTCGTCGGGTCGGCATTTGCCCGAATGATGGAAAAGGCCGAGCGCGGGCGGGACGGCCTCGGCCGCGGCCGCGGCGGGGGGCCCCGCCGGCGGCCCCCCGCCGCCTAGTCGGCGTCGGACCCGGGCTCCTCAAACTCCCTCAGGACAAACCGGTACACGGCGCTCATCTCTATGCCCATCTCGGCGCGGAGGTACTCGGCGGCCCTGTCGCTCAGCGGCGCCTTGAAGGCGTCTATTGTAAACTCGTACACGACGCCGCGCCGCAGGTCGCCGACCCGCATCTCCGGCGGGACGTCCATTGTCACTATGTGCCTGCCGTCCTCGACGGGATCGTACAGCTGCGCGTCGACCTTGCCGTCCTCGCCGTACGCCTCGAGCACGTACCCCGTCCTCTTGACGGCGGTAGGCCTTCCAAACTTGGCAGACTGCACCTCGTCGGCGACCCACTGCGGGATACCCTGCCGCTTGCCGCCCGCCATAAGAGAGCCGCCTACCCGTCGGCCTTGTCCCGCTTGCTCTTGGACCACCACTCTTGATACTCGTACTGCCGGTCCTCCTTTGTCTTGACCCTCTTGTTGAGGCGGGCTCTAATGTCGCCTATCTGCTCCCGCGTCGCGTACAGGCCGCACAGCCTGCACACGTAGTGCTTTGTGCGCGGTTCCAGCTTCATCGGTATGCTAATGTCGTCGAACAGCCGGAACAGGTCGTCCCTGTTGCGGTCCTCTTCCTCCGGCACGTCGATCTCGTACTGCTCTTCGATCTTTTTCCTCTCGCGGGCGACGCACTCGGGGCAGTTGGGCAACGGCACGGCCCCCTCAATTTTTCCTTAAAAGCGTTGCCGGCGCCTCGCCGGCTCCGTTAGTTTAGCCTAACTGACGCCCCCGCCGGCTTGGTGTCCGGGCGCGCGGACTATATCGTCATCCCTTTCGGTCAGTTCGCCCATCGAACTGCCGCGCGCCCGGCACCCCGCCGGCTACCCGTGGGGGTTTATCTGTTGGCCGTCCCGGCCGGCGAAGGGGAGCCGGAATGCCGCCTCCCGCCCGGACTGCTTTTCCCTTCCACCTCCTTCCCCTCCTTGCTTTCCACCTCCTTCCCCTCCTTGCTTTCCACCTCCTTCCCCTCCTTGCTTTCCACCTCCTTCCCCTCCTTGCTTTCCACCTCCTTCCCCTCCTTGCTTTCCACCTCCTTCCCCTCCTTGCTTTCCACCTCCTTCCCCTCCTTGCTTTCCACCTCCTTCCCCTCCTCCACTTCTTCCAGCAGTCCCGCCTTCCTGAGCGCGCCCCCGACCTTTTTTATGATCGCTTCCCGGTCTCCCGCATCCTTGTCCGTCAGGCCGATCACGTCGGCCACGCCGACGGACCGAAGGCACTCGATCGCGATGCGGTGGCCCACGGCGCTGTCGGGGTTCAGCCGCACAAGCCTCATGCTGCTTTCGAGGCCCTCCGCGTACATGCCGGCCTCGGCGTACAGCTTGCACAGCTTTTCGTGGTTTAGCTCGCTTTTCGGGTCGGCCCGCACGGCCTTTTTGGCGTCCTTGATCTTTATCGCAAGCCCCCCGTCGTCGGCCTTTTCGGGCCCGCCTGGCCCTCCCCTCCCCTCCCCTCCCTCGGACTCGAGCTGCATCACCTTGTAGTAGCACGAGGCCGCCTTTTCCAGCCTTCCCATGCTGCAGAGCGACTGGGCCTTGTGGTAGTAAGAGTACGGCGCGTCCGGGTTCCGCCTGATGGACTTGTTGTACCACTTGATGGCCCTCTTGTGGAGGCCCATGTCGGCCAGGACGCTCCCCACGTTGTCGCATATGTCGCCCTCGCCGGGGTCGAGCTTGGCGGCCTTCTTGTACGACCTGAGCGCCGCCTTGTGGCGCCCCAACTCGTGCAGGACTATCCCCTTGTCGTTGTGGGCCCCCGCCATGTCGGGATCCGCGTTGATTGCGGCATCGAACGCCCGCAGGGCCTCGTCGTTGCGCTCGAGGGCGTGGAGCGAGTGGGCCAGGTAGTAGTAGGTCACGTACAGGTCCGGGTTGAGCCTGGCCGCCCCCGCATAGTAGTCGAGCGCCTCGGCGTGCTTGCCAAGGTCTGCCAGCGTCATGGCCACGTCTAGGTACGGGGCGAAGTTGCCGGGCTTCCTCTTGAGCGCCTCCTTGAAGCGCTGCAGGTCCTCCTCGGTCCTCTCCAGCCCCATCTCCCCCGCCCTTTCCTCCGGGTCGTCCACGCTCGGGGCCCAGCGGAATGCGCTTTATTCATTGTGGCGGGCTCCCGCGGAGCGCCCGCCCGCCGCCCCGCCGCCTGCGCCCGCCCCGCCGCCCACCGTGGCGGGCTCCCGCGGAGCGACTGCCGGCCCTATTCTTCGAGCGCCCGGAGCGCCGCCCCGGCCGCCGCCCCGGCCCCTCCACCGTCGAACCCCCTGGCAAACTCGGCAAGCCTGCCGGCGAAGGCGTCGCGCTCGCCGCGTATGCGGTCAACCCCCCTCGCGATCCCCCCCGCGTCGCGCGCGAGCACGCCCAGGCCCCTCTCCTCGGCCCACCTCACCTGGTTGGTGTGCTCGTCGTACACGGGCACGCCCACCACCGGCTTTTTCGCGCCGCCCATGACCTCGCCCATCACCGTATGCGAGCCGTTGACGACGGCGTACCCGCACCCCGCCAGCACGGCCTTCCTGTCGGCCTCGGGCAGGAACCCAACGTCTATCTGCACCCAGTCGACCTTTTTCTCGTACGCCTCGGCTATCGTGTGCGTCCTGCCGTCGGCCCCGGTCACGAGGTCGACCGACGCGTCCCTTCTGGCGTGCGAGACGACCCTCTTTTCGCTCCTGAGCGCGTCCGTGGCAAAGGCCTCCTCGTACCTCCTGCCCGTCCCCTCGTTGGTCGCCCGGTCGCCCGTGCGCATCCAGTACCCGTAGTCGGCGCCCTCGATGAGCCCCGCAAGGTCCTCCCTGGGCGGGCCGCCCGCCGCCCCGCCGCCCGAAAAGTGCCCCACGTACTCGACCTTGTCCTCAAGGCCGCGCGGAAAGTTCAGGTTGTACTCGCAGATGCAGTGCGGCGGCGGCGAGTCGGCGACGAGTATCCTGGAGGCCTTTGCAATCTGCCTCGACACGAACAGCAGGCCGGGGTACAGGTACGCCCTGGACGCCCAGAGGCGCGGCCGGAACTGGTTCGTGACGAACAGGCACGGAATGTTCCGGTTGCGCGCGAGCACGTTCGTCCCCATGTCGCCGTCGCTGATCACCAGGTCGAACCCGATCGTGTCGTACAGCCGCCTCTCCTCGCGCAGGTACGCGGCTATCTGCGAGACGAGCGGCCTGTTTCCGGCCGCTGGCAGCAGCACGTTGAGCAGCGAGCGGGCCACATCCGGCCCGCGGCCTCCGTCTATCGGCGTGGGCATCTGCACCTCGTGCACCCTGCCCGGCCCGCTCGGATGCTCCGCGAGGAGGCGCCCGTAGATCGGCTGCTTGCTCGCCGCGTGTATGTCGGCGCCGCCGTCCCCGAGGCGCCTCCGCAGCTCGGCGTCGAGCCGCATCATCCTCGTATAGTGGCCGCCGCCCCACGGATAGACGAACTCGGCTATCTTTGGCGCCATGCTACGTCGGCGCCCCGCGCCGCCGCCCCTTATTGCCCCTGTTTTTGCCGCCGATCACGGCGTCGAGCAGGTCGTGGACGGCGTTGGGGCCGGCCCGGACGCTGACCTGCTTGCGCGTGGCCCCCGCCGCCATCTCCCTGGCGCGGGCCAGGATGCCGTTCATGGCCCCCGCCCCGCCGCCCCGCGCACGGGCATCCGAGGCGGCCGCCCCGGCCGCCAGCCGGGCCGCCTCGCGGGCAAACCCCTCGAACCCCGCCGCGGCCGCGTTGGCAAATATCTCGTCCTCGAGCGCGCCGAGCGGCGCGTACGCCGCAATGCCTTCCCGGGCAAGCCCCGCCGCGGCCGCGTCGATCACGGCCTGCGAGTCCAACACGGGCGAGATGGGCAGGACGGCCCGCCCCATCCCGCCCCCCTTGGCCGCCGCGGCCGCAAGCAGGCACGATGTGAGCAGGCGCGCGGCCCGTCCCCCGGCCGACTTTTTGATCTTGACGAACTCGATGTCCACGGGACCTCCGTCTAGCAAAGATGCGGCGGTGCGCGGCACCAGACGGCCGGCCGCCCTGGCAAGCCTCCGCAACTCGGCTTCCGTAGAATACGCAACGGACATGCGCACGTCGTACCCCTGCCGGATCGCTTCAAAGCATGCGGCCGCCGAGAGGCCGTCGAACATGCAGCATGCGACGGGCTCGGGGTGCGTTCCGGCCGGCACCCCTCCCATGCCCCTGTCCGCAAACAGGCAAGCGTACGAGTTTCTTGCAGTGACGTACGCGTACAGCTCGCGGTCGTGCCTTGCGGCCGTGCCCGGCTTGGCGCCAATGCTCCCGTGCTTTTCTATTATCGACGAGGTGGCGGCCATCTCCAAGTCGCCCGGCACGTACCCCCTTGGCCGGCCCTCGGCCCGCACCAGGTACGACTCGCCCTCGAGCAGCAGCTTGCCGGCCACCTGCGACACGGCCTCGGCGGCCTCGGAAAGCGGCGCGCCGGCGCGGCGCGCAATGCCGACCCTGTGCACGCCGGACAGCATGCCGACGGTTGCCGACGCCAGAACTGGGTCGGCCGCGCCCTCGACTACGACGAGAGGGCCGTCCCTGCCGACCGACTTGAACGGCCGGCCGGCCGCCTTGAGGGCCGCCCTGGCGTTGCGCGCAAGGAGCGCGGCCCTCTTCTCGGCGAAGATGGTGGGCACCGCTATCACGACGAGTTGTTCCGCCTTCTCCTCGTTAGGCTTGCTCATTTCGCACACCATTGCTCGTGTGTTTTGTTTGGCGTACATACACCTTGCCTGCCATGTTCTTGGTCCTGCTCTAGCCGCCACGCGATTCGAGTTATTCCGAACCCATCCCCGTCAGTGTACAATTCAAGTGAGGCCGTATTTTGCAACAGAAGGCAGCCATGATCGATGGACCCACGCGCCATGACATTCCATGACGAGGGTTCGTGACCACCTTCTAATTGTCTTATTGCTTGCGCCACAAGCGCTTTGGAGCAACCCTTCGTACCACTATTTAACATTGACAAGATCGCATCCTCGCTTACAAACGGCTAAAGCTGGCATTATATAGCCACCTTTTGCAAGTGCACTTTTTTGATATAGGGAATAGCCCTCTTTACATCCTCCCCTGTCTCTAGTTTAGAATCGTAGTCTCCCGGCGGCGCTATGCTAATCCATTTACCATTATTAAACAAGTGACGAACAAAACTGTCATCACTTTCAGGTACATCTAACCGTCTTGTGTTATAGGACAATTTTAAAGCTTTTTTGTTTACTACTACGCTGCACATTATTTTTCCAGTCACCGATGATTTACAGTTTATATATCTTTTCGTCACTATAAATTTTAAGTAGGGAATACTATTACATAACGTATTTTTGAGTTCGGTGTAAAGAGTTATTGTTCGGCTCGATCCTTTTTGCATAACATACTTTATGTCATCCTGGCTTGGTAAATTTTCGTGCGTCTGCTGTCTTTGATTTACAATGCTTTTGGTCTTTTGCGTGCGAACCTGTTCAATATACCTAATTGCCTTCTTTACATCCCCCACACTTCGTATTGTAGACATGTATTCACCCCGTCCCCTCACCCCGATCTTCCTGCCATTTTTAACCATGTATCTAACAAAACTAACGTCCGCTTTGTCTACCTCTAACGATTTTGTTGTGTAGCACAATACCAGTGTTTTTATTTGTTTTGAAACCGTGCACACAACCTCGCCATTTTTTAAGACCCATTTATCATACACCTTGGCCTCTTCCTTTTCGAGATGTAGCTCTTCATGTAGTATTTTTTCAAGGTTGGTAGAGAGCACGTTCGAATTAACCACATTATCACCATTTGTGCTCTTTTTATTCTTTTCTGGTTTTGGACCTACGATCGTTTTCATCGTCATAATTCGATTTTGATACTTGGTAATGTTATATAGTTCTATAGGTCCCTTAATATGTTTTGTTGCCTCAAGTTGGGGATCTGTAAATGACGGGGTTATCAAAAAGGCCTTAGTCTTGTCCCATGCAACATCTTTCTTTTCATATTTTTTATCACCCTGGTCTTTACATGCTTGTAAAAAATTTCCTTCGTTTCCATCCAGGGCTTCCAAATAGGCCAGTACTTGTTCAAGTGCCCCCTTGCTCTGAACCTTTTTATACTCTATAAGTACGAATGACTTAGTTTTCACGTTAAATGCCACTGTGTCGAACCTCCACTGATTTAGGACTATTTCATGGCCGACGATTTCTAGGTCTGGAAATATGACCTCTAAGTTGTTCCCGACGATGGCCTGCATGGCCCTTTCATCATCGAAGTCAGCCTCTTCGACTTCCTCCATTTGGCGTCCATCGCCTCCAAAGGCGGGACAAAACACCCTTGTCAACGAGGCCCTCGCTTTTAAAAGCACTAATATAGGTTGCGTCCCTCACCTCATCGCGCCACCGTGCTGCCGTGCCTAGCACGATCGCGTAACGACGGCATACGCCTACAAATCCATATAAAAAGAGACTTTACGTCACAGTTCGTTGGCAAGGCTCACGCAGGCGCAGGTCGATAACCTCAACTCGGCCGTACGCACCGCCGACGAGGCCCTGCGGTGGGCCTCGGGCCACCTCCACCCGCGGGTGGCCAAGGCGTCGAGCTTTGGAGCCGAGGACGCGGCCGTCACGGACATGATGGTCCGCATCAACCCAAAGTTCAGGTTCTTCACGCTGGACACGGGCCGCCTGCCAAAGGAGACGTACGAGGCAATGGACGCCGTCCGCAGGCGGTACGGCATCGACCTGGAGGTGCTGTTTCCCGACGCGGCCGAGGTCGAGGAGATGGTCCGCTCCAAGGGCGTCAACCTGTTCTACGACAGCGTCGAGAACCGCCGCATGTGCTGCGCCGTGCGCAAGGTGCACCCGACGAACCGCATCCTCAAGACGCTCGACGGCTGGATAACCGGCCTGCGCCGCGACCAGACGCCGGATCGCGCCGCCGCCCGCATGTTCGAGCTCGACGAGTCGCGCGGCGGCCTGCTAAAGATCAACCCCATAATAGACTGGACGCTGGACCGGGTGTGGGATTATATTAGAAGCCGAGAGGTTCCCTACAACAAGTTGCTCGACACGGGATACCCCAGCATTGGATGCGCGCCGTGCACTCGCGCCGTGGGGCCCGGCGAGGACGTAAGGGCCGGCCGCTGGTGGTGGGAGGGGCAGGGCGAGCACAAAGAGTGCGGCCTGCACGTGGGGCCCGGCGGGCGGCTCAAGCAAGGGGGCGAGGGAAGTGGCTGACGGCAACGGCGGCGCGTCCGGTTCCGTCCCTGGCATTAGGCCGCACGGCGGCCGGCTGGTCGACCGCTCCTCGTCGGCCGACACGTCCGGCATGGAATCCATCGACATACCGGCGGACCTGTCCAACGACGTCGAGAATATAGCCGACGGCATATTCAGCCCGCTCGAGGGCTTTCTTACGCGCAGCGACTTTGAGAGCGTGGTGGGCGGCGGCCGCCTGGCCGACGGGGCGGCCTGGACAATCCCGATCGTGCTCGACGTCGACGCGCAGGCGGCAACCCGCCTGAGGGACGCCGGCGACGTCCTGCTGCGCGGCGCCAACGGCGGCGAGGCCGTGCTCCACGTAGAGGAGGCGTACGCGTACGACAAAAAGGCCGTTGCGCTCGGCGTGTACGGGACGGACGACCCCGCGCACCCGGGCGTGGCCCGCACCATGTCGATGAACGAGATGCTCGTCGGCGGCCGCATCGACTACACGCGCCGCCCGCCGCCCGCCGAGTCGCGCCGGTACAGGCTCGCCCCGCGCGAGACGCGCGCCGCCTTTGCCGAGGCCGGCTGGAAGACGGTCTCCGCGTTCCAGACGCGCAACCCGCCGCACGTGGCCCACGAGATGCTCCAAAAGGCGTCCGTTACGACCAGGGACGGCGTGTTCGTCAACCCCCTCATAGGCCGGAAAAAGGCCGGCGACTTTGCCGACGACGTCATTGTAAAGTGCTACGAGGCAGTCATCGAGCACTACTACCCTGCGGACAGGTGCAGGATGGCCACGCTGCACACCGAGATGCGCTACGCGGGGCCCAAGGAGGCCGTGCACCACGCGATAATGAGGCAGAACTATGGCTGCACGCACATCATCATCGGCAGGGACCACGCCGGCGTGGGCAGCTACTACGACCCGTTCGCTGCGCACCGCGTGTTCGACGACTATCCCGAGCTGGGGATATCGCCGATATTCTTCCCCGCCTTCTTCTACTGCCGCAGGTGCCTGACGTACGCCAACCCGAGGGTGTGCCCACACGGCGAAGGGGACAGGGAGCAAATCAGCGGCACAAAGCTGCGGCAGATGATCCAGGACGGGCAGGCGCCGAGCGAGTACATACTGCGGCCCGAGGTCTCGAGGATCATACTCGAGCATCCGGCGCCGTTTGTCAGCTAGCGCCGCGCGGGCTGCCCTTTTGCGAGCGCCGTTCGGCTAGCCTTGGGCCTTTCCGGCCGCCTCTTGCCGCCCCGTACATCTTGCGCGCCTCGCCGACGAGCGCGTGGCTGTCCCGGCGCACAGCGGCCCTCGGGCGCCTGTCGGACATCGGGCTCGACCGGGTACACTTCCTCCGCACTGGTTCCGTCAACCCTGCATGGCACACCTATGCGCAGATTCTTCCGCCCTCTTTCATCCACCCCGGCATCTCCTCGTCCAAGGCCAGCCTGCCCAGCAACCATCCACGCGCCCTGATCCGGCGTATGGACGACTGGGTTGTTCTTGCCCGCATCCTGCCATAGTAGTCCAGCGCAGCGCGGTAGCCGCCGCGGGAGATGGCGTCGCGCATGTACGCCCCCACGAACTCGGCGTCGAACTCCAGCCTGCCGTACTGCCTCCGCGGCCCCGTCCTGGCCACGGCCCTGGCGGATGCCCGCATTCTATAAAGCCGCCGTCCGCATCGCGTGGGCCGCCCTAGATATTTATCGCCGCGGGCCGCCCCCGCCCCGTGCTAGCTGCAGGCTGGCGAGCGGCCGCCCTTCCCGCCGCCCTAGCGCTTTTTCTCGCCCTGGCCGCCCTTCCCGCCGCCTCGGCGCAGGACGTCAAGAACCCGTCCCTGTCCATCGAGACGGCCGAGCTGGGCGCGGCCGACTTTGAGACGGTCGCGCGCGACGCGCCGGCCGTGGCGCTAGAAAAGGAGCACGCCGTCAGCTGGCAGGTGACCATAAGGAACTCGCTGCTCTACGAGCGCCCCGACGGAACCGCGGCCGTGCGGCTGCACGACGCGGCCGTCGACGGCAAGTTCATCGAGGTCGGCATGGGGAGCCCGCCCGACAGGCGGTTCTGGGTAGCGGTGCAGATACCCGGCGAGGAGGGCTACGTCGTGGTCCACCGCAACGCCGAGCGGGGGTGGCGCCCCGACACGAACACCATAATCTCGTACACCGACCGCGCCGGCATGACGGTCAACAACGGCGTGCGCATAGTGGTCTCCAACCTGGACATCGGCACGTTCGCCGTCGCCTCGTACTCGGCGCATGGGCTAGAGGGCTCGGGCGAGCCGCGGCCGGTCAACTCCGGGACGATGACCGTCGAGTTCCTGTCGGGCGACCCGGCCGAGAACGTGTTCGCGTTCTTTCCGTTCTACGTGACGGCTGCCGTCGGCGCGCTGGTCGGGATCCTGTACCTGTCAAAGAAGAGGCAGGCGTAGGAGCTGCGCCCGGCGTCCGCTCCCTGGGAGCTGCGCCCGGCGTCCGCGCCCGGCCGCCCTCCCCTGCGGCCCGCGGCGCCGCCGTCCCCGGGCGCCGCCCGCGGCCCGCCAACAGCCATCTGCCGCCCTTGCGGCACGTGTAAATCGCCCCGTCGGGCCGCCCCGCCATGACAAAGTGGGTGTCCGTGGAGAAGCATGACCGCGAGGTGGCAAGGATCAAGCGCGACGGGCGCAAAAAGCTGCAAAGGCTGGAGCGCGAGAACACTGCTCTCCTGCGCGAGCGCGAAAAGTACCGGCTGGAGGCGGAACGGCACGGCGACGCCGCCAGGGCCCTGGAGGCAAAGCTGGCCGGGCTTGAGGAAGAGGCGGCGCGGGCAAGAGGCATGTGGAGCACGCCCAGGGACGGCGCCTCCGAGTGGGAGATGGGCGATGCGCCGGCCGACGCCGGCGCAGTCGCGGCGCACGCCGAGGAAGTGATCGGCGCGATCCTGCGCGGCAGGAACATGACGCGCGAGGAGTGGAGGCCCGCCCCGGGGATTGAAACCATCATTGCCCGGCTTGCGGCGGGCCCCGCCAAGGGCGCCAAGGGCGGCGGCGGGCCCCGCCGGCCAGGGCGGGCCCCGCCCCGCAATTCGCAATGATGCGCGTGCGGGAAGCGGGCTCCGCGCAACCGCGGCGCCAGGAACCCCGCGTCGATTTTCCTGCCCGCTGGCGATCATTCGGGTCCCCCGCCAGCATGCAGCGGGAGCGGTTCCCGGGGCCGCCGCCCAGAGGCTCCTTTGTTGCCCCTGCCGCGCGGCCGCCGCAGGGGCACTCTGGCCGCCAGGCCGCAGGTCTCTGGCGCACTCGGGCTGAATAGGGGGCCGAGCACGGCGCTAGGGCTCTGCCGGGCCCGCCTCCCGCGCAGCGCCTTGGCCGCCCGGCGCGCGGCCCGCAACCGCGGCGGCGTCCAGGCTGGCCGCCATTCCGCCTTCCATCGCGTCGACTATCCCCGGGCAGGACTCTTTGGCGTCGATCCAGTGCCTTGCGGCCTCTCCCATGCGGCCCAGCTGAATCTCTGCGGCGATCCGCGCCGTATGCGCATTCAGGTTGCGCGGATCCAGCGCGAGCGCCTCCTCGTAGCAGGGCCGCGCCTCCCTTGGGCGGTTGGCGCTTATCAGCACGCCGGCCTTTACGGCCAGCGCCGCGGCGTTTTTCGGCTTGATTCTGACCGCCTTGTCTATGCACTCCTCCGCCTCTTTGTTCCGGCCCATGCCGCAGAGCACGTCCGCCCTCAGGGTCAGCAGGCCGGTGTTTTTCGGCTCGATTCCGAGGGCCTTGTCGATGCACCCGAGGGACTCTTCGTGCTTGCCCAGCTTGTCAAAGACACGGGCTTTTAAATCGTATACCAGCGCGGGACTCACGCCGGCCTTGGCCGCCCTGTTGCAGCACCTCAGCGCCTCCCCCTTCCGGCCCTCGTCTAGCAGCATCATCGCCTTGGCCTGGTAGGCTGGCCAGTGTTTTGCGTCGGCCCGAACCGCCCTGTCGATCCAGGCAAGCGCCTTTTTGCGCTGCCCCAGTATGGCCAGTGCGGTGGCCCCGACAACGCGCGCGTGGGCGTTGCGCGGGTCGGCCTTGGCCGCCCTGCGCGCCGCCCTGAGGGCCTCGGCGTTGCGGCCAAGGAGCAGCAGCGAGTCGGCCATGCCCACGTGCGGTTGCGCAATCCCGCCGTCGATCTTGGCGGCCCTTCGGTACGACTCGACGGCCTCTTCGTGGCGGCCGGCCCCCGAAAGGGCGGATGCCAGGGCATGGTGCGCTATCGCAAGGCCGGGATTGCTCCTCGCCGCCGCGCTGCACTCCCTGATGGCCTCTTCGTGGCGGCCAAGTCGACCGAGTGCGTACGCCCTGGTCAGCTGCTCTTCCGCGCCGCCGCGGGATCCCTCGGATTTGCTGGCCTTGAGCACCTCTTCGTGGCGGCCAAGCTGCGCGAGCAGGATGGCCTTGACTGCGGCCGCATCGCGCAGCCCCGGGTTCAGCTCGATGGCCTTGTCGACGCTCTTCAGCGCCTCCTCGTGGCGGCCCATCTCCATGAGCGGCCCCACCCTTGTATAGTGCGCCTCCGCGCCGTACGGCGCCCTCTTTACGGCCTCGTCGGCCTCCCTCAGCGCCTCCTCGTGGCGGCCCAGCTTGTACAGCGAGTCCGACCTGTACGAGTGCGCGTGCATGGTGCCGTCCCCGGCCTTGATCCCCTCGTCTAGGATTCTGACGGCCTCTTCGTGGCGGTCGAGCGAGCGCAGCGAGACGGCCTTTGTGAGGTACAGCGAGTTTTCGGGCCCTTTGACCACGCCCGTGCCGCACCTCTCGATCCCCTCGTCGGCGCACGCAATGGCCTCGTCGAACCGCCGCATGCACATGAGCCGGTCGGCCTTTTCCGCCCAGAACTTTGTGCTGGTCGGGTTCCGCTCGATCCCCCCGTCGCAGCATTCCAGAATCTCGCCGAACTGCACGTCGGCGCCGCTCAGCGCGTTTATCATGACCCAGCGGGCGTCCTCGTTGTCGGGGTCCAGCTCGAGCGCCATCCTTCCATACTTTACGGACTCTTCGTTGTCGCCCCCCCAGTAGTACGCGTCGGCGCAGAGCGCGAGCGCGTCCGCATCGCTCGGCCCGAGCCCGACGGCGGTGCGGAGCGCCTCGGCCGCCTCGTCCGGCCGGTCCGTGGCCCACAGCGCGCAGGCCCTTGCGGCATGCGCTAGCGCGAGGCGCGGGTTCGCCTCGACGGCCCTGTCGGCGGCCGCCAGCATGCCGTTGTAGTCATGCCCCTGTTTGAGCAGGTTGATCTTTTTCGCCAGTTCCTTGGCGTCCGTCTCCCCCGGCACGGCCCCTGCCCCGGCCGGGCCGGTATAACCGTGTTGCCGCGCGGAGGGGCTCGCGGCGCCGGGCCCCGGCGGCCCGAGCCTGCGCCGGGATGCGGGGAACGGTGGCGGGCCCTGGGCGGGGCGCGCCGCCGGGGGCCGGACCGATGGCATGCGCGCCGCCGGGATCGGGCTCCGCCGCCCCGCTATCCGCCTGATCCCTCGGCCCCGCCGCCCGCCGCCGCCCTGTCTAGGCTCGCCGCCAGGTCGCCCCCGACAATGTCCGTCACGTCGGGGCTGGCCTTCTTGGCGGCGATCCAGCGCCGCACGGCCTCTTCGGCTCGGCCATCCGCCAGCATTATGGCGATCCCCGCGGCATGCGCGCCGCCGTTGCGCGGGTCCAGCGAGATCGACCTGTCGGCGCAGGCCAGCGCCTCTTTCCGGCGCCCGAGCTGGCCCATCACGCCGGCCTTTACGGCCAGCGCCCCGGCGTTGTCCGGCTCGATCCCCAGGGCCTTGTCTACGCACGCCGCTGCCTCCTCGAACCGGCCGCTGCCGCCCAGTATGTCGGCCTTTGTGGTCAGGATGTCGGCGTTGTCCGGCTCGATCCCCAGGGCCTTGTCTACGCACGCGAGGGACCTTTTGGGCATGTCCAGATCGTTGAAGATCATGGCCTTTGCCTCGTACGCCTGCGCGGGACTCGCCCCCGCCTTGATGGCCCTGCTGCAGCATCTCAGGGCCTCCTTGCTCCGGCCCGCGCGCTGCAGCAGGCCCCCCTTGTACATGTAGGCGAGCCAGTTTCCCGGGTCGGCCCGGATGGCCCTGTCGAACCAGGCCGCCGCATCGCTCCGCCGCCCGAGCCTGCCCAGCGCACTGGCTGCGGCGACGAGCGCGCTGTAGTTGCGCGGGTCGGCCCTGGCCGCCCGGCGCGCCTCCTTGAAGGCCTCGGCGTTGCGGCCGAGGGACAGTAGCGAGTCGGCCAGGCCGACGCGCGAGTCCGCCATGGCGGAATCGATCCCGAGGGCCCTCCGGTACGACGCGACGGCCTTTTTGTGGCGGCCGGACCTTGCAAGCTCGACGGCCAGGGCGTGGTGCGCGACCGCAATGCCGGGATTGCGCCTCGCGGCCGCGGCGCACAGCCTGGTGGCCTCCTTGTGGCGGCCGAGCATCGCGAGCACGCCTGCCCTCCCTAGCAGCCTTGTCAGGCCGTCGATGAGGCGTCCCGCGGCCCCGTCGTATACCTCGAGGGCCTCCTCGTGGCGGCCGAGCATCGAGAGCAGGATCGCCTTGGAGCCTACCGCATCGGGCATGCGCGGGTTCAGCTCAAGCGCCGCGTTGGCGCTCTCAAGGGCCTCTTCCGTGCGGCCCATCTCCATGAGCGGCCCCACCCTGACGTAGTGCATGTCGGCGCCGTACCGCATCCTTTTCACGGCCTCGTCGGCCTCCCTCAGCGCCTCCTCGTGGCGGCCCAGCTCGCGCAGCGAGTCCGACTTGTACGCGTGCACGTACGCCCCGTCGTCGCCCGCCTTGGCCGCCCCGTCCAGGACCCCGACGGCCTCCTCGTGGCGGCCCAGCTCGCGCAGCGAGAGCGCCTTTGTGACGTACAGCGAGTTTTCGGGCTCTTCGACCACGCCCGTGCCGCACCTCTTGATCCCCTCGTCTGCGCACGCAATGGCCTCCTTGGGCCGGCCCATGTCCCTGAGCCGGTCGGCCTTTTCGCCCCAGAACCGGGTGCTGGTCGGGTTCCGCTCGATCCCCCCGTCGCAGTATTTCAGCACCTCCTCGTCCGGCGCGCCGGCGCCGCTCAGCGCGTTTATCATGACCCAGCGGGCGTCCTCGTTGTCGGGGTCCAGCCCGAGGGCCTCCCTGCCGTACCTTGCGGACTCTACACAGTCGTCTCCCCAGTAGTACGCGTCGGCGCAGAGCGCGAGCGCGTCCGCATCGCTCGGCCCGAGCCCGACGGCGGTGCGGAGCGCCTCGGCCGCCTCGTCCGGCCGGTCCATGGCCCACAGCGCGCGCGACCTTGCGGCATGCGCGAGCGCGAGGCGCGGGTTCGCCTCGATGGCCCTGTCGCAGGCGGCCAGCATGTCCTCGTGCTCGGCCTCCCTGGCCATGGCCCTGATCTTTTCCGCCAGCTCCTTGGCGTCGGGCGCCCCCGCCATGGGCCGCGGCCCCCTCGGGCCGGTATAACCATGCCGGCCGGCGCCCCGCCCTCCCCGGCAACGGTTATACCGCAGCCGCGGCCCGCGGGACAGGTGAAGAAGGGGGCGCCTCCGGCCGCGCAGGGCGCCCTCGGCGCCCTCGGCGCAAGGATCGTCGCGTGCAAAAAGTGCCCCCGCCTCTCGGCGTACGTTAGGGAGGTGGCGCGCGCAAGGGTCAGGCGTCACGCGTCGGAAGAGTACTGGGGGCGGCCGCTGCCCGGCTTTGGCGACCCGCGCGCCCGCCTTTTAGTCGTCGGCCTCGCCCCCGCCGCCCACGGCGGGAACCGCACCGGCCGCATGTTCACCGGCGACAGCTCGGGCGACTGGCTCGCTAGGGCCATGCACGCGCAGGGCCTCGCCTCGCAGCCGACGAGCGAGTCGGCCGGCGACGGCCTCGCCCTGCGCGGCGCGTACGTTACGGCCGCCGTCAGGTGCGCCCCGCCGGACAACAGGCCGTCCCGCGGCGAGCTCGACGCGTGCCGCCCGTACCTCGGGGAAGAGCTGGCCGCCCTGGCCGACGTCCGCGCAATACTCTGCCTGGGCCGCATCGCCCACGCCTCGGTGTGCCGCCTGCTCGGCGTCCGGCAGTCGGCCGAGCCGTTCGCGCACGGCCGCTCGTTCCGGGCCGGCCGGTACGCCGTCGTCTGCTCGTACCACCCGAGCCGGCAGAACACGCAGACCGGCCGCCTCTCGCGGGAGGCGTTCGAGTCGGCGCTCGCGCTCGCGCGGCGGCTCGCGTCATGACGGCCCCGGCCGCGCGGGCCGCGCAGCTCTTCGGGCTCGCCCGCCGCCCGCCGCCGGCCCGCGCCCACCGCGCGCTGCTCGTCGCCGTGCTGCTGCTCTCGGCGTACGTCCACCTGTGGAACCCCGCCGGGTTTCCCGACGTGTTCTTTGACGAGGGCGTGTACATGCGCCGCGCAATGCACCTCGCGGAGACGGGCAGCCCGCAGGAGTCGCACCTGTACGACCACCCGTACCTCGGCCAGATCCTCCTCGCCGGGTTCCTAAAGGCGGCCGGCTTTCCCGAGTCGGCCGCCGGCTCGCCCGAGGCGCCGTACCTGGCGCCGCGCATACTCATGGGGCTGCTCGCCGTCCTCGACACCTTTCTGGTGTACCGGATCGCCGACGCAAGGCTCGGCCGCCGCGCCGCCGTGATCGCCGCCGTCCTGTTCGCCGCCATGCCGATGACGTGGATGCTGCGGCGCATCGTCCTCGACGGCCTGGCCCTGCCACTCGTCCTGTCCTCGATCCTGCTTGCCGCCAACTCGGGCGGCCGCTCCGCAAGGAGCGGCGGCGCGCTCGTCGCCTGCTCGGCCGCCCTGCTCGGCCTTGCCGTCTTTACAAAGGCGACGGCCGTCGCAATGGCCCCCGTCGTGGCGTACCTCGTGGTGTCGGCCCGCGGATGGCGCGCCCTGCCGGCGTGGCTCGCCCTGGCCGCGGCCGCGCCGGCCGCGTGGCCCGCCATGGCGGCGCAGGCAGGGCAGGCCCGCCTGTGGCTCGACGGCGTCCTCTGGCAGGCCGGCCGGCAGGCCGGCGCCGCCGGCGAGCGGCTCGCCGCCCTCACGGCTGCCAACCTTGCCGCCGATCCCGTCCTCATGGGGCTCGGCCTCGCGGGCGCCGCGTACGCGGCGGCAAGGCGGCGCCTGTTCCTGGCGCTCTGGCTTGCGCCGTTTGCGCTGCTCTCGGCCGTAACCTACTTTCAGTACTTTCACTACATACTCGTCCTGCCGGCCCTGTGCGCCTCGGCGGCGTTTATGATCGACGACGTCATCTCGCGCCGCCTCGCCCGCCCCGCCGCGCGGAGGGCCGCGGCCGCCTCGGCCGCCGTCCTGCTGGCCGCGGCCGGCGGCGCGTGGTCCGGCGCCCTCGTGTCCGAGGACCTCACGTCGGCGCAGTTCGAGGCCGTCTCGCACGTGGCCTCGACCGGCGCCTACGCCAACGCGACCGTGCTCGCCCCGCCAACCTACTCGTGGGTGCTGTCCGACGTGCACGGCATGCCCGACGTGGCGCCCGACTATTCGCATGTCCTGTTCTACCCCGTGGAGGCGGCCCGGTACGTGCTTGTGGCCGACTCGCACCTGCTCGTCGACCTGGAGCGGGGCGAGCGCCTCGCCGACGCGTACGCCCGCTCCGCGCCCGTGTGGGAGGCGCGCCTGCGCCCCGCCTGCGGCGACGGGGGCGGCGGCGGGGGCGGCCCCGCCTGGGATCCGTGCGCGGCCGCCATGCACCTGGCCGCCTCGGAGGGCTCGTTCGTGCAGGTGCGCACCGGCCACGCGGGGCCGCTTGCCGAGCCGCCCGCCCCGTAGGGTCGCCGCCCGCCCCGTCCCTCACTCCTGTTCCCGGGGATCGCCGGGGGCGGCATCGCCTCCTCCCTCGGCATCGCCGCCCTCCTCGCCCCCCGCCCTGCCGCAGTACTCCCTCAGGCACTTTCCCCACCTGTCCCGCTCCCTCTTGCTCATGTCCCGGTCGTCCGGCGGCCCCGACGACAGGACCTTTTCGATGGTTTCGAGCAGGCGCCTTTTGTCGTCCCGCGCCTGGATCACCTTGTCTAGCGCCGTCTCGTACTCGTCCATCCACATGCCTTCGTAGTCGCGGGCGTACCCGTCGGCCAGGTACCTTGCTATCCGCCTCCGCTCCCCGGCGCCGCCCGCCTTTTCCGCGCACCCGCCCATTGCCAGTATGCACCGGCTGGCGTGGTTGCGGAAGCGGTCGGCCACGCTGTATATCATCGGGAGGTAGTCGATTATGGCGCTCGCTATCTGCCCGTATATGCGGGCCGCCTCGGCGTGGTCGCCGATCTTTTCGCGCGCCCTTGCGTCCTTTATGACGTCGGCCAGGCTGATGTAGCGGGTGTGGTGCGATATAACGCCCCCGCCCGAGGCCCTGTCGAGCAGGTTCTTGACCTTTGCATAGTAGTCTTCCCCGCGCGAGTCGGCCAGTGACCGGCTGGTGAGCTCCCCGAACCGCGCCAGCAGGCCCTCGTCCTTGCGGAGCTCGGCGGCCAGGAACTTTTTGATGTCGGCGTCGGGGACGACGTTGATCATCTTCCTGACCTCGGCCAGGGTGGGGCGGCGCTTCTTGGCGCCATCCGGCGCGGCGCGGGCAGGGGCCATGCGCCCCGAGCCGCGCGGTTCGATATAAGGACGCGTGTCGCCGCCGGCGCTGGCGGGGCGTGCCCGTCGGATTGTCGCGGCTGAACGGGGGGAGGGGAGTCGCCGCCGGCCCCGCTCAAAGGAATCGCGGCGGCGATGCACGGCCGCGCGCAAAAGCGCGGGGCGGGCCGCCCTGCCGCCAGCCCATCAGAAATCCCAGTCGTTCACGTGCTCGTCGACGTTCTCATTGCGCAAAAACAGGGATTCGTCTTTTACAGTGAACTGCGCCTGGTACCCCGCCTTGTTCGTGGTTATGCTCCCATTCTCTATCATCGTCTTCATCGCCTTGTTAGAGGCAGTGACGTATGTGATGCCGTTGTGCCGATTGCGGAGGACGAAGACGTAGTACACCTGGGGGCCGCCTGCCCTTTCAAACGCATCCTTTCTAATCGTAACGACAAATTTGTTGCCTGTTTTCAGCTCGGTCACGGTCTTCACCTGGATTTCGTACACGTGCCTCCCTTTGGTGGCCCTTATGTCGATGCCGTTGTCGATTGTAATATGATCTGCGTTGTAGCCGCGCAACAGCAGCTCGCTCATTACCCTGAGCTCGCCCGCGGCGCCGATCCTCCTCTGGTAGTCGTTCCCGCTCGGCTCGTCGATCTTTCTGATGTCTTGAAGTGCATACGGGGGGGTGGCCGCCTGTTGCCCGCCATACCTGGCCTTGCCCGCGGCTCCTGCGGGCCGTTTTCCTGCTTCCTTCGCGCCGGCCCCTCTGTCTCCTTGGGCGCGCTTGCCTGCTGGGGACGCGTCCACGCCGCTCAGCCTGAACAGTCCAGGACCACTCTTGGCGAACCTTGAGCCGTCGCGCTTGATGTCGGTGTACAGCAGCGCTCCCATGGTCGCGCCGGGCGTGCTCCCCGTGGCCACGATCAGGCCCTCTTTCAGCGCCATCCTGACTATCTCGCCGGCGGCGAGGGGCCCGCCGGCCTTCCGTAGGACGGCATAGGCGGCGTCAAGATACCGGGACATGCGGAGCGGCGCATGGGCCGCTATTAATTACCTGGCCTCAGGCCTCCGTCGCCGTAGGCCGCCCCGCCGGCGCGAGGCCTCGGGCCCTATCTCTCGGCGCCTAGCACAACCGGCCCCGCGCCTCAGCCGTGCTGAGCGCCAGATCCGGGCTCTGGCCCCCCCGCCGCCCCCTGCAACGGTTAATAACGCGCGCCGCGGCCCGTGCCGCATATGGCACACGGCGGCGCGCCCCCTGCCGCGGCTGCGCCCGCCCCCGCGCAGGTCTCGATACTGCTGCCGACCTACAACGAGTCGCAGAACATCGTCGGCCTGCTCAGGTCGGTCGCCGAGCACCTGCCAAAGAACCTGCGCGTCGAGACGATCGTCATCGACGACAACTCGCCGGACGGGACGGGCCGCATCGTCGAGGACTACATCCGCAACGTGCAGCGCGCCGCCAACCACGCCATCGGCATCGTCCACCGCAAGGCCCGCGAGGGCCTCGGCTCGGCCATACTCAGGGGCATACAGCACTCGACGGGCAGCTCGATCGTCGTCCTCGACAGCGACTTTTCGCACCCTCCGAGCCTCATACCAAAGCTCATCGAGGCCATACGGCACCCCCACTGCGACATAGCCGTCGCCTCGCGGTACGTCGAGGGCGGTGCCGTGCGGGGCTGGCCGCTGCGCCGCAAGGTCCTCAGCAGGGTGGCGACCCGCATAGCAAAGGCGGGCCTCGGCGTCGAGCAGGACGACCCAATGTCGGGCTTTTTCGCCTTCAAGAAGAGCGTCGTCGCCGGCCTCAAGCTCGACGGCCTCGGCTACAAGATGCTCCTCGAGATACTCGTAAAGGCGCGCGGCGCCACCGTCCGCGAGATCCCCTACACGTTCACGGACAGGCGCGCGGGCAGCAGCAAGCTCGGCGCGGGGACCGTCCTGGACTATGGGCGCTCCGTGTGGAGGCTGTACCGGTACGGCAAGAGGGAGCGCAGGGCCCGCGAGGCGCCGCGGTCCGTCCGGTTCGTCTCAAAGGCGGCCAGGTTCTACACGGTCGGCGCGGGCGGCCTGCTAGTCAACTACCTGCTCTCGCTGTTGTTCGCCAGCGGGTTCGAGCAGGTGTGGTACCTGCACGCCAACCTGGTCGGCATAGCCGCCTCGATGACGTCCAATTTTGTGCTCAACAAGTACTGGACGTTCGAGGACCGCGACTTTGCGCTGCGCCATACGGTATCGCAGTACGGCAAGTTCGTCCTGTTCAGCTCGGCCGGCGCGCTCGTCCAGCTCGGCATGGTGTACGGCCTGGTCGAGGCGTACTCGGTGCCGTACCCCGCCGCGCTCGTGCTCGCCGTAATGACGGCCGCGTTCGGCAACTTTGTTCTCAACAAGCGGTGGACGTTCCGCGAGAGGCTGTGGTCCTGACCGGGGGGGGGGGCGGCCGCCGCCGCGGCCGCCCTGCCGCCGAAAAAAACAAAAAGATGCCGCGGGTCGCCGCGGCTATTCGTACGTGGTGCCCGTCGACGATGCCGCCGCGTCCGCTGCCAGGCCCGTGGGGGTCGGCACGGAGGGGAACCGCGCGCCGATCTGCTGCTCGGCGACCGCGCTGGCCTCCTGCAGGATCTTGTCGGTCTCCTCGCTGGACATGTCCGACTCCATGCTGAACGAGTCGCCCGCAAGAGACTCCATCATCAGGCCGTTGAGCGTCTGCGTCATCGAGCTCATCTCCGCGTCGGCCTCCGGCATGAACTTGCCGAGGGACGACTTGAGGCCCTTCATCGTCGACATGGCCGGCCCGATGGCGACCATGGCGTCGCCCAGGTCGTGTATCGTCGTGAGCCTGAGCTGGACCTGCTCGAGAGACATCCTTGCGTTGCTGAGCATCTTTGTGACCTTGCGTATCTCGGCAAGCTCGTTGGAGAGCACCTTGCTGGCGCTCGTGTCGTGCTGCTGGAGGGCCGTCACGACCCGCTGGAAGAGGCGCTGATCCCTCTCTCGCAGCTTTGCCAGCATGGCGTCCATCTTGCTAGTCTGTATCTGCAGCTTGTTTACCGCCGTCTGTATACGTGGCTTGAGGGCCCCCTGGGGCCTGACGGCCTCTTGGAGCCTTGTCGTCATCCCAGGCCCCTCCTGTCGGGACCAGGACTTGTCAAAGTTAGTCATGCCCGCCCCTGCCGCCCCCGTCTCTTAATGCGGCGGGTGTAATCTGGTAGACCTTGACGTAAATTTAGCTGACCTCTGGGCCGCCGCGATGGCCGGCGGCGGGCGCGCTAGGGGCGGGGGCGCCCCGCCCGCGGGCCCCGCTAGGCGCCCCGCAGGCGCCCTTGCGGGCGTGGAGCGCCCCGCGCCCGCCTTGGCACCGCCCGCAGGCCCCGCTAGGCGCCCCGCAGGCGCCCTTGCGGGCGTGGAGCGCCCCGCGCCCGCCTTGGCACCGCCCGCAGGCCCCGCTAGGCGCCCCGCAGGCGCCCCTGGCGCCGCTTCAGGGGGCGCTGCCGGGCGCGGCCCGCCCGCCGCAGGCGCCCCGCCCCGCCCCTGCGCCGGGAGGGGCGGCGTGGCCGTGTTCGACTCGGGCCTCGGCTCGCTGTCTGTAGTGCGGCGCCTGCGGCGGGCCGTCCCGCAGGCGCCCATCGTGTACCTGGCCGACACCGCCAACTATCCGTACGGTACGAGGCGGCCGGCCGAGCTGTGCCGCATCGTGGCCGGCCGCATACGCCTCCTGCGGGACAGGTTCCGCCCCGACCTGCTCGTCGTCGGCTCGATAACGCCGACCCTGCTGCTCCCCGACCTGCTCGGCGGCCGGGTCGTCGGAGTGGCCCCGCCGCTGCGCCGCGCCGCCGAAGCCACGCGCACGGGGCACGTCGCCGTCCTGGCCACGAGGTCCGTGGTGGAGAGCGGGCGCATCGAGGCGCTCGCCGCCGGCCCCGCCGTCCCTGCCGGGGTGCGGCTCCACGCGATCGACGCGTCGCCGCTCGTCGACCTGGTCGAGTCGGGGGCGTTCCTGGACGACGACGATGCGTGCGCAGCGCGCCTGGCCGAGCTCGGCGCCGCCTTTGCCAGGGACGGCATCGACTCGGCGGCCCTGTCGAGCACTCACCTGCCGTTCCTCGCCGAACGGCTCGCCGCGGCGCTTCCAAGAGTGCGGTTCGCCGACCCTGGCGAGGATGTCGAAGAGGCGGCGCGCGGGCTCCTCGGCAGCGGCGGCGCTGCGCGCGCGGACGGCGATCTGCGGGTGTACACCTCGGGCGATCCGGCCCCGCTGGAAAAGAGGCTGCGCCGCCTCGGCGTGCGCGAGGAGGTGCGGCGCCTCGGCGGCTAGCCGCCGGCGGCCGGGCGGCCGGGCGGCCGCCCCCTCTCCCCCGCCCTTCTGTACCCGTGGCTGAACTCTTTGTCGTACAGGCGCGAGAACTCGTACGACGCCGGCCTGACCACGTCGCCTATTATGACGATCGCCGTGCGCGAAATGCCCGCCGCCCTCGCCTTTTCGGCAATGTCGGCGAGCGTGCCCGTGACGACCTTTTCGTCGGGCCAGCTTGCGCGCTGGACCACGGCGGCCGGCGTGCCCTCGGGGTACCCTCCCCTCACGGCCTCGCGCGCGATGCCCTCGAGCAGGTGCGCGCTCAGGTAGAACGCCATCGTCGCGCCGTGCCGCGACAGGGCCTCGACCGACTCGGCGCCGGGCACCGCCGTGCGCGACGGCGCCCTGGTCAGTATTATCGTCTGCGTCACGCCGGGCAGCGTCAGCTGCGCGCCGAGCGACGCGGCCGCCGCCAGGAAGGACGTCACGCCGGGCACGATGCGGCACCTGATCCCGCCTGCCTCGAGCGCGTCGGTCTGCTCGCGCAGGGCGCCGTACACGGCCGGGTCGCCGTCGTGCAGCCGCACTGCCGTGCGGCCGCCTGCGGCGCCACCGCGCAGCGCGTCGGTGATCTCCTCGCGCACCATCCCCGACGCGTCGTGCATGGCGGCGCCTTTGCGGCACATTGCCAGTATCGCCGGCGGTATGAGCGACCCCGAGTACACCACCGTGTCGGCCTCGCGCAGCAGCCGGGCGGCCCTGACGGTCATCAGCTCGGGGTCGCCCGGCCCGCAGCCGACGAACCACACCGTCCCGTTCCCGCCCCCGCCGTCAGGCACGCTTGACCACCAGTATGGAAAAGTACTTTGACGCGAGCGTCCCGCCGTCGGCGGCCTCGCCGAGCGTCATCTTTTGTATGATCTCCCTGTCGGTGCCCAGGTCCTGGCCGACGGCGAACACCGAGTCGTCCGGAAAGCCCGACTCGCGCAGCAGCGCGACGACCTGGTCAAAGTAGCGGCCGTCCTTGAGGAACACGAGCGACTCGGCGTGCCTCGCCATCTCGGCGACCGACGACAGGTCGTAGCACGACGGTATGATCGCGACCTTTTCTGACCCCTCCGCAATGCTCACCCCCGCCTTGGCGGCGAACGTGAACGGCGAGACTATCCCGGGCACGACGCTCACGTCCATGCCCGGGTGCCTCTCGGCTATGCGCCTCTGCATGTATATCCACGTGCTGTACAGGTGGGGGTCGCCGACCGTCACGTACACGACATGCCGCCCCTCGAGGACCTTGGCGGCCATGGCGGCGGCGTTCTCGTCCCACGTCCGCTCGAGCACGTCCCTGTCGCGCGTCATCGGGAACACGAGCTTTACGACCTCCTTTGACGACGTGTCGACCAGCTCCGACACTATCGACAGCGCAATGCTCGGCCTGTCGGCCGCCGAGGCGGGGCACATTACCGTGTCGGCGCGCTCTATGGCCCTGACGGCGCGCACCGTGAGCAGGTCGGCCTCGCCGGGGCCGACGCCGATCCCCGTCAGGCTTCCGGCCGCCACGGCCCCGCCCCGCCGGGCGCCGATTAAAACCTAGGCTCTCCGCGGCCGCGGCCTAGGCGGCCCGCGTCGCCGACACGATGCCGACGGGGTTGCGCGAGAGCATCATTGTGCCCGTCGACGTCTGCCTTCCCTTTGCGACAATGAGCTGCGTGACGTCGACATCCTCGAACGGCCCGCCGCGCAGGGCCCCGACCACGCCGGCGAGCGTCTCGACCTGGACGGTCCCGGCGACGATCCGGCCCGTCCCGCGCGCGAGCCTCTCGCCGCACAGGCGGACGATCTCGGCCGTCGCGCCGCCGGTCCCGCCCACGATGGCCGCGCCGGCGCGCGGCAGGCCCGGTATGGCGTCGAGCGCATCGCCGCGCACCACCTCGGCGTTGCCTATCCCGAACCGCTCCAGGTTGCGGCCGGTCAGGGCCGCGGCCTCGGGGTCCGAGTCGACCGCGTACACCCTCCCCGAGGGCCCCACGCGAAGCGCCGCCTCGACCGTAACCGACCCGCTGCCGCACCCGATGTCGTACACGGTCATTCCCTCGTCGAGCCGCGCCTTGCTTATCTGCACGGCGCGCGCCTCCTCCTTTGTTATCGGCACCGACCCCGACCTCTCGAACATGCCGTCGGGTATGCCCGGCACGGCGTGCGGCCATCTCCTTGCGCCGCCCTCTTCCGGCACGCCCGCCGCCACCCCTAGGGGATCGGGGAGGCGATGATCCCCGCCTCCGGCATGTTCACGAGCGTGTACGACACTATCCACATGAACAGGTACAGGAAGATGTAGCTGCCGATCCCCTGCGTTACGAGCTTTTTCCGGTCCGACGGAGGCAGGCGTATGTTCATCATCTTGCCGAACATGACGGTGCCGATAAAGACGACGATCATGAACCCTATCGAGGCCCACCGCCGCTCCTCGCCCAGTATGGGCTCGAAGATGAACGTCGCCGCCACGCCGGCCGCAATCGCCACGCCGACGCGCACCCAGAACAGCCTGTCGAGCTTTGCCTTGTGCACCGGGTCGATGGACTCGCCCTGGCCGCCGCCCTTGCCGCCCTTCTTGGGGCCGCCCGGCTCCTCGGTCGGCGGCGCGCGGGTGGCCGGCCGCGCGGGGCCCGGCGGCGCGCCGCGCGGCTGATCTGCACCGCCGCCAGATTTGTCCCTTCTCGTCCCCTCCTTAGGCGGAGCCGGATCCTTCGTCGGTTCCGACTTGCGCCTTTTGTGCCTAGCCAAGCTGTACGCCGCGCCCGGCCGCCGTGCTTGTTTAAGTGCTTTGAATGGGGTTGCTGCCAAGAACGGGGCGCGTAATAGTCGAATATAACATGAGGCTGTAGGCGGTCAAAAAACCAGGTGGATGAAACAAGACCTGGCTCTAGTTAACTTGCAGTGGCAAGAGGATCAGCAGAGGGTCACCTTCTGCACGCCTCGCCCAGCAGTCCCTGCCCAGCAGTCCCTGCCGTAGCTTGATCGTGGGCCATGTGGTACCCGTAGCCGTCGTGATGGCCACACAGCACAACCTGAGTCCATCAACGGGCCTAGCGCCGCGGACGCGCCGGCGGACCATGCGTCACGAACCCGTTGCCGGCAAGTTATAGCGAGAACCTAAGCATGTCGTGCATGCGGAGTCGATCTCATGCGCGCGAGTACGTATGGCTACCTGCTTACCAGATCAACGTTCGTCTCCATGGCTCGATCTCCAGTCGTGGACAATCCAATGAAGGCGATTTTGTTCAATTTTTTCTATTGTGTCTAACAACTTCTTACCAGGATTTTGAATCTTTGTTATGCGAGGATTCTCAAACACATGCTCAACGACATATATCCAATATTCATCACCTAACCGGCATGCGGTCTGCCATTCGTGATCAGTAAGTATTATGCTCCCTGTTGCCTTATGAGATTTTACTTCTATTTTTCGATCAAATGATTCTACATCATACCCACAATTGGCTGTAGAGCAGTCACTAATTTGTTCTCGAGCTATAAGGTTGGGCGCCCTATCTTTTTCATGTTGTAACACAGCATTCATCCCTGCCATGTCTACTCTAATTCGTACATCAGATCCGTCAATGGGAGTTATCTGCGCAACTCCAATCAGCTGCGCACTAGCTTTTGTTACATACTTTTCATTCAGTTTTGCCTTTTTACTCCGAGCTTGATTTTTTAGCGCAAGAATTTTATCTTTTTTATTAGCTATGATGGTCTCAACATACGGTCCGTCCTTCGACACTTCCAAGTCTCTGATGCTGTCTTCCAGTTCGCTCACCTTGTGGGCATAGTATGCAGTATAGGCCTCACGCGCTTTCTCCTTAACATCTAACAGCCTTTCATCAACGCATCCCTTCCGTTTAGATGCAGCCTTAGCAGCATACGACTCTATTCTTTTAGCCGCACCCACCAGTGCATCAACGTTTAACATTCTATCGGAGGTTTCATATGTCCAGACACTTCGAACATCAACCTCTGTTATCACACCATCTGCCTGTTCAAAAAAAGCAACAACCTTGGCATCTTTTTGTGCGGATGCTCCATCACGAACAACAATCTTGTACACGCACAACACGCCACTTTGACTTTCGTGTACTAGGGATGCGACATGATCGGCCGCCGCATCGATCAACATTGCGTTCACTACTGGGTGACCTAATGCTAGGTAATGATATGACTCCCTTTGAGATTCTTCTAGGTCAAAGACGCCGTAAAATTCTCCTGTTTCCAACCTTTGCGCCTGTTTGTTTGCTGGACGCACACGATACAGATGGCCATCTTGGTGAATTTTTTCCATAGTTCCTCCATTCAATTCAACGTACGTATGCATGAACCGCTTCACCTCGTCTATCACGACAGCCGCCTTGCGTATGTTTCGAATTGTATCAAGACCAGTGCCGTCCAACCTGTGCCCCTCCATCAACATTTTACGCTTTTTGATTATGTCCAACCTGGTAGCCTCGATTGACGACAATAATTTTGATGTTATTGGTTCCCACTGGTCCTGAGGGAGAGAACGTAGCCCGTCATAATATTTTCCAATATCATCACTATGGATTAGCATGCCAACTACGTCGTAAACTGCCTCACCCATAGCTTCCTTGATGCTTTCAATTTTATCAAGCAAGCGCCGCATAATATATCCATCTATAGTTGATTTTGAATCTACCACAAAGTTATAGTATGAAACATTTTGATCCTGGCCAATTCTGTGTATGCGCCCCATCCTCTGTTCAAGCTTATTTGGATTCCAAGGCAGGTCATAGTTTATCTCAACGTTACAAAACTGCATGTCAATGCCTTCGCCAGCCGCATCGGTACACAAAAGTATTTCGTTCCCTGTGGGGTCTCTAAAGTCTGCTAGGGCCTGCTCGCGCTCTGTCATGGACATCGTGCCATCGATTCTCCCAGACTTCCAACCTTCCAATGCAGCTTCAAGGTATTTTAAAGTGTCACGATACTCGGTAAACACTACAAGCTTGGCATTGAATTTTTTTGATTTTAATTCTCTAATAAAAGTAATTAAATGCTCCATCTTTGAGTCCGAATCCAATTTTTTAACTTCTCTTAAAATTAGTTCGATCATTTTTTCTTCTTCGCCACCCTCAAGTACGTTGAACCCATCATCAATTTCCATGTCTTCAAAATCTACATCTTCATGTTCACCTTCATCACTTTCATAGCTATTGTCGCCCACTTGTTTGCCACCTGCCTTGAGTTTTTCTAGTCTCCTCTTTAGCGATACTTGAAGGGAATAAAATGACGAACTTGCTCTCTTCCTATATGTGTGGCGTAGGAAGCGTACGGCACTCTGTTCTTGTGGCGTAACTGCAGATCTATCAAGAACATCAAAATATTTTTCCAAGAGGCTGATAATGTTACGTTCTTTGTTTCGGAGCGGTATGTCAATCGTCTTGCTGGTTCGCTCAGGAAAGACTTTTAGTCCTTCTATGTCTACCACATCTTCCTTTACAGCTCTAGTCCACAGTCGCTTAGCAGACTGCACATCTGCTACGTACGTATCGAGCAACTTTACACGCTCCATGAAATCCTCATCACTTCCATCATGTGGAGTCGCTGTTAGCAACATTAAGACATCAGTTTTTTGTGCCAGGTATTGGCCAAGCTCAAGCCTATTGTTGCCCTTTTTCATTTTGTGAGCCTCATCGATCACGACAACATCAATATCTGTGTCAAGCTTGACCATGATGTGGGGTTGTTTTAGGTAGTCGATAGATGCAACGTAGGCAAACTCGTCACCGAATGGATTATTATTGGTCCTCATAAATTCTGCGTTTAGTATGGTAGCTGGTATATCAAACTTTTGTATCAACTCATTTTTCCATTTTAGCTGAAGCGATTTTGGTACAACAAACAACATTTTGTTCGACATGCCTCTGGCCTTGATTTCGGAAACAATCAAACCCGCCACTATGGTTTTTCCTAGCCCGACTTCGTCTGCAATCATTATTCTAGGGTTGTCTAACCCCCAGATCACTTCGTTAATCTGGTGCGGAAATATCTTGATTTTAGTGGATGATGCAAGAACGTAGGGGTTAAATTTGTATTCAGTTAGCAACCTGTGTGCGTCGATTCCTACCATGAAATCCAACGCACTCTCGACTTCTTGGCGTGCTACTCTTGCGAGTGGGCCATACCTGAAATCCGCTGCGGCAAGATCGTACTTACGTATTTCTGATCCCACCACTACTTTTACATGTTGATAGTTGATATCTACAATCGTTCCTTGGCCGTCGGGCGTGACAACCGCATCGCCAACTCTCATGTTTCTAGCCTCGATTGACTTTTGTCATTCATGCCCATGTAGTCAGCGATGTTTGCAAGTATGCTTTCTTCCTCCAAATTTTCACTTGTGAGGTCAAGCCCCCTGTTGCGTTGTAATTTGTAACTTTTAATAAGAAGGCCTATTATGGGTTTGAGATCGTTGGTATTTATGTTTTTATGGTGCAAAAGATCTTCTATGTCGGACTTGTGTGAAACCAGATAGCAAAGCTGTTGGTATAGGTTCTTTGGGTCTACTCGGTCTGGCCCGTGATTCATGGTGCGCTTTAGACCTCCCAAATGCATCTCGCCTGCTCTTTGACTGATCAAATTCTCACCCTGTAGCGTTTCAACGCTTGTATTGTAGACTTGCGCAATTTTCAGCGCTTCATCTGCAGAAACTTGTCCGCCATTGAAGACCTTAACAATAATATAGAACGACATGTTAGTTCCGATTATTCCAGGCTGCATTTTGAGAACTTTTTCAACAAGCTGCTTCGTGATCGACGTACGCGCATTTTTGATTAATGTTTCAAAATCTGGCTTAAAGTCTTTCGTATAGCTTTTGAGCACTGTGTGTTGTGTGGAAGCTTGTAGAACCTTGCCATACACCATTGTTAACAAGTCTGTCATCGGCAATTCAATAATTCGATCGTCCGGTATGTCATCGATGACTTTTCTCACGCTATCGTCTATGGCAGGTATCAGGTCTTCGAAAAACTGTACAGACTCCTTGTTTATTTTACGACAGGTTACTATTATGGATGATTGAAATGATGCTTTGTTGCGAGCGAGAACGTTGGTTGCAAGCTCTGTGTGCACTATGTAACTTGACACTATTCGTAACCTGGCCTCTTGCAAGGCGGCAAGAAGCTGGTTCCATGCTTCACTGCTAGAGTGCGCAAACAGAACCACGAGTAACCCATCGTCCTTTAGCTTTTTTGCCGTTGCCTTGAATGCTTTTTTTAGGCCAGCGCCAAAAAACTCCTTGGCCTTTTTTCGGTCGCCAAACCTCCCCCGACTTTCACAGTAGTCTTCGTCTAGCGAGATTCGTGTTGGTAAACTATAGTAGTCTGCTAAAACTCGATATACCCATACATAGAAAAATTCAGAGAGCTCACCGTATTGAACATCGTCACCATATGGAGGATCAGTGATTATAAGATCATATTTTTCACTGGACGGATCTGTAGCAGATGTGTTGTTGCAGGTAACTCCACCGGGTACTCTAGAGGCAAATTTAATTGCTTTGCCAACTGACCGAACAATATTAATTAGGCTACCACCTACATTTTCAAAGGGGTTAGACTCTGCGAAATTATAGCTTATGCTTGGACGCCGCATAGTTAACAAGTGAACTGGCATGGTTCTGGTTTTACTCCAGATAACTCCCAGACCAGCATTGTCAATTCGCTTTGCTAGTACAAAGGAGAGATACGTTGCTATCATAAAACGTTTTTCGCTGGGCACGTTTGCACATGCTTTTTTTATATTTTTGATTAAACTGCACAGGACGAGTAGTTGCCGTTCGTCGAAATATTGATCCCATGTATTTATGCCATAATTCCAGAGCGTATTTTTAATTCCCTGACTTGCAAGTATTTGCTCTGTTGGAATCAAACCATCAGATTCCAGTTCTTGCCGCTTTTGATTAAAATCATAAACTGCGTTTTTGTACATCTTCTTGTCATCGTCACTGGGTAGTACATAATCGCGTCCTTTTGCAGTGTGTATCTGCACAGCAATCATTTCCCGGTCTTTGTGTTTCTTTATATCATTTTCTATTTTAACTCTTTGTATAGTGTTGGTGCATGATATGCACACTGCCTTACCGCGTTTTTGAGTGTATTTTTTCCCATCGGCCTCCGTCATTCCACGTACTAGCTCAATGCGAAAATCACCATCTTCGGGCCATATTTTTATTCCAATTTTTCTTTTGCTAGTGGCTTCTATGTACATGTGGTTAGTAAGAGGAAATCGTTGAGAACAGTAAGGACAACGTATACACCAACACCACAAATACGTTAGGGATGACTTTTTGAAGTACTTGCCGACTTCCCTCTGCGTCATTTCTATCGCTTTAGTAGCACAATCCAAAAAATCGTCACGCAGCGAGGCCCCATACTTTGCTGGGAATTCTAGTGCGCCACGTTCAATCAACCATGCTAAGGGGTTGTAGTCTGACACAGTGACATCTAGCCCTAGTTGCGCGGCTGGCAGCACAAGATTTCCAGATCCTCCAAATGGATCAAGAACGCTAATTTTACTAAGATCCACCCCCACCTTTTTCGCCAGGTTGTCAGTGTCTGTGATGTATTCGTACGGCTTGTTCGACTCTAGGCCTGCCATTTGTTCTACATCAGTTTGATTGTCAAGAATGCTAGCAAGTATGATAGATCGTCCAACCACGAGAGGCTTTCGAGTCCACCAATACATCATCTGGTTGAGATCTATCGTGGCTTGTTTTTCTTTTTTCGCTTTTTTACTGACACGGTAGAACAAATCCATAACATCTATCGTAGATCTTTCAATTAAGGACGTGTTCATTCTGCATCACCATTGAGATGCTTCCATGCGTTGGGTGCTTTTTTGTTAACTAAAAACTGGTGAGCCCAGAAATGTATTCCCATTTCACTTTCTGCTTTTACATGGTTGAGAAACTTAATGCCTTGATGAGGATCTTTGGCTACTTTGAGGACCATCATTCCTACATACTTCCGTGCAAGATTTTCATTCCATTCTTCTTGATTAAAGAGCAGGTGCTTTTCCGCCACCGCCGCACGCCAACCAGACAGCGACATACAGTTAAATTTCTGTTTTCCAAAACGATCGCTTACATATATTCTAAACGCAATCGACTTTCCGCTTTTACTTTTTTGCAACACATGTTGAAATTGTCTCATTTTAGCCCATCCCCAAGTCTTGTAGCATGTCAGTGATGTCGTTGCTCGATTCCAACTTGAGACTTCCTGAACACTTTCCTTTATGGTATGCCATAACGCTGTTAACAATACTTCGTACTGGCGTTGTATTTTCTAACGTGCTAGATAACGTAATTGTTGTGTTTTCGTCTAAGCACATTTCCACTTGCAGCTGTTTCCGTACAGGCTTGAAATCCCCGACAAGAATATTGTCTATGTTTTTAATTATGTCTTGGATTCGACTAACTGGAATTTCATATTTGTATGCCAGGGGTTCCGGCGGGGGGGGGGGGTCGGCTTCAACAGGTTCGTCTGCGGCCCTTTCCAGGTGTGTTTCATTTATGATATAGCCCGCATATCGGACTTTTGCGTCCGCGTTTATTATGCCGGCATGTACCTCATCTGATTCAGTGATATGATCGCTGTAGCCAAAAGCACCTTTTTGAACCCCCTCACGTACCGCATCAATTATTGATGCCACGTTTTCAAGAAATTTCTTTCGTTTGTCAGAAACAAATTCATTGTGAATCTCGCCCACGTTTTTGACCGATTCAACAATGATTGCGTCATGTCCTAGCACTGCTATGAGTTTGCCCTTGTTGCGTAAGAATTCGCGTACGAGCTCTCCGATCGTCTGCCCCGTCATGTCACTGTATGGCATAGTACCAAACCGCGGCTCTGGGCCATCTGGATATCCAACGTGCGCGTACGCCCGCACGCATGCCGCATTTAGATTTCCTACTGCCCTTTCTTGTTTTTGGCTGATGTTTGTAACAAACGTTTTGTCCGCCTTAACCCTTTCATCTTTTTTTGCCTTAATGATGGCACAGAGCTCCTTCGCCGATGCTGTTATCTCGCTTACTCTGCTAGGCTCCGCCCACACGAAAGCTATCGTATTGGGGTAGTTGCGGGGCTTCTCCTGTACGTGGTCTATTAGACTAGAAACTCTGTTCATAGCTGTACTGGGTTTTTGGTCGTATCTAAACAAAAACAGTTTTAACGAGGTGGTGTCCTCTACGGCACCTTCATCCCATATTGTTGCCTTAAATGGAGTGCCCATAGTCAGACGCTCAAGTGTTTTTTGAATGCGCTCGTCCATCTCGGAAACTGTGACGTTGGCCGCGTGTTCTGCAATTATCGCGTTTTCATTAACTGCATCAACAAAATAAAACTGATTGTTTGTTTCTTGTATGTACCAAAAGCGCGGCCGTATGGCCTCGTGCAGCGCCTTGTCAACCAGTGATGCATTAAATCCTGGCTTGCCCACTGCGATCTTTATTTGATTGGACGTTATGCCGGATTTTTTGCTTGGGATTTCATGCAATGAATTCAAGTATATAGTACTAGCTACAGTTTTAATTATTTTTATGTGCCTTTCGTTGTCAAGCTCACGAGCATGCTCTATGCAGTCGGTGTCAATGATTTTTGTATACTCATTTCGGTCAATTTTTGAGGTGAGCTCGTCAGCTATTGCGGCAGATTCGAGGCGAATATCCCCAGTTCCAACCAACGTGCACTCGGCGCCTCTCTTGTAAACGTCGTTGAGGACAAGCGCCAGAAACCTTAACGTCCCTCGAGTTTGGTTGAACTTTGATATGGTGGAAACACGTTCATACAACATGTCGATCAAATTGGGATGTATTGGATATGACTTTTCAAACCTTTCACGAAACTTGGGATCCGTGACTAGGCCTTCTTCCGTATAATATTCCATGTATTTATTGATCGTTTCATTTTTTTCGCTTTGATCAATTTTTTTAACCAGCCTCTTACAAATAACACTGTAAATTTCCTCCTTTTGAACGGGGTTCATTATGGATGTCTGGCGTGATAGAGTTTCTTTGAGATCATTCATTGTACCGTCTACTACGAAGTCTGTTAGGGCGGACTTAATGCCGTCTACCCTCTCCTTGTACAATTGTTGGTTTTCTGTTAGCGTCACTACCAGCGCCGCTTTCTTACTGGATGAAGCAGCCGAGATTAATTTGTAGAGGAACCCTTCTGTTAGTTTTGATTTTGTTGTGTCACCCACTTTGTCACCTAACGTTTCAGACAAATAATGAGGCAACTCGTCTATCATTAGGACAACGGGTTCGCTGAAAAACGCCTTTATTGTCTCCATATTTGTAATCGGTTTGGACATCCTGTCATACTCTTCAACCGTTTCATACATATCTAACCTGTCCGCTATTTCACCCCAAAGTGTGTTCTTCTTGATGTCCCTACAGTCTATGGCTACGACTTTGACCTTGGAAATGCGGTCTATACCAAGCTCCTTATCGAGATCATACGTGCACAAATATTTAAAACCGAGTTCTCTGTTGGTTAGAATGTGGTATAGCAACATTAGTGTGTGTGTTTTTCCACCACCAAAGCCCGTATCTATGACTATGGATGGGACGCCGGATGACCTTTCGGTCCTTTTAAGTACGTCCCTTAGGATGGTTTTCATCTGTGATGTGAGGTATGTATTGTCGAGGAATTTTTGCGGGTCACTGTACACGGGATCGGCCGTGCCTGACAGCACATCGTACAGCTCCACAGCAAATTTGTGCAGTTCTAGATCCCCCGACACTATCTCATCGCTGAACTGGCAGGCCTCCCACACGTTCTTCACCTGCGCCGCCTCCGTGTTTCCAACGAGCCTGCGGAAATGGCCTAGTATTTGTATGTTTGCCGTAGGATGCGCGGCTCAACGGCGCATTCAGGTCCCTGGTGACATCTGCGCCTAGGCCGCCCCTTTTGATGCACGGTGCATCGTACCTGCCGAGCGCGCACCGAGTCCCCCCGTAGCGCCTAGGCCGCCCCTTTTGATGCACGGTGCATCGTACCTGCCGAGCGCGCGCCGAGTCCCCCCGTAGCGCCTAGGCCTAGTGGTTGAACTTGTTCCCTTGCTTATATACTCCAGGGCGCCCGCGGCCTCCGCCGCGGCCCAGTCAAGGGGGCGGCTTCACGGCCGCCCGTGCGCGCGCCAAGGAGCGCGGAAGGATGCCCCGCGATCGGCAGGAGCCGGCACGCCAGGGGAGGCGACGAAAGGGCCGCATCGGGCGGCAATTGCACGCCGCGGGATCCGATCGCCTGATTTGCTGGGTACATAAAGGGCCATTTTAGCCGCACGGGATCGCAGGAAAAGGAGGGGCCCCGGCAGGGGCCGACAAAAAAGAAGCGCGGGGACGCAGGGAGGAGGACCCCGCAATGCCCACCAAGGAGATCGACGTGATGCATCTTGCCGGCCTAATCGCACTCATCGGCCTCCCATTCTCGAAGAGCAAGAACGCACTGTTCGGGCCGTACCACGTCGCGGCCATACTGGCGCACATGGTGCGCAACGGCGTGTGCGCCAACGCGGCCATCGCCTCGTTCTGGGCCGAGGCTGGCAAGGATCCGCACAAGGAGATAAAGCGCAGGGACAGGCGCAAGGTCCGGTTTCCCACCGACCAGTGGCTGTTTCGGCTGTTCGGCTCGATAAGCCCCGAGGAGATGGAGGAGCGATGCGACCTCATGCTCGACGCCCAGATGAAGATCATACGGGGCGCCGGAATAATGAACGACGCCGTGATCGACATAGTCGACGTCCACAACGTGCCGCACTATGGGAAGAAAAAGGACAAGCACGTGGTCCGGACCAAGCACAAGAACGGGACCGGCAAGGCCGAGTCGTACGCGACCCTGCTCACCACATCCGGGGGCTACCCGTACTGCACGGCGATCACGCGGCTATTCGCCAAGAGGACAAAGGCGGACATCGTCGCCAAGCTGCTCGACGCCCGCGCCCGGAGGGGCATCGGGGCCCTGATCACCATGCTCGACCGCGGGTTCTTTACCGTCGCCGTCATGCAGGCGTTCGCCGATCGCGGGCTGCACTTTATCATGGGCGCGGTGCGCACGGCGGCCGTCAAAAAGGCGCTTGACGAGTATATTGCCGGCACGCGCAAGGCCATCTCGGAGTGCACCATACGGTCGGGGAAAAAATCGTTTACGTTCACGCTCTGCATTGTAGAAAAGACCGAGGTCAAGAAGGGAAAGGAGAAAAAAGTGTACGTCCTGTACGCGACGAACCTCCCCGACGCCGTCGTCCACGCGCCTAGATTCAACATCGACGAGCTGTACGGCAAGAGGTGGGACATCGAGTCGAACTACCGCAAGGTCGAAGAGGTCCGCCTGCGGACCGTGAGCCGCGACCACAGCGCGCGCACGTTCTTTTTCTTCATGTCCCCGTCTTCCTCAACATGTGGGCCGCGTACAACCAGCGCGAAAAGGCCGCCCGCGAGGCGGCCGAGGCGGCGGCGCCCGAGGAAGGGCCCCGCCAGGCCGATCAGGCCCCCGCCAGCGCCGGCTGCGAAGGCAAGGAGGAGGAAGAGGTGGAAGAGGCGGCGGCCACGGCGGACGATGAAGAAGACGAACAGGGTGAGAAGGAGGAAGAGGGCGACAAGGAGTCAAAGCCAGCCGATCTAGGCGGCGGCGGCGCCCCCGACCACGGCAAAATAGTCCGGCTCGCAGCAGAGGTCCAAAACAGGCCAAAGCGAAAGTACTACAAGATCAGCCTGATCTTTATCATAGACATAGCCGCAAAGTTCAGGGAGTCCATCCTGTCGTGGAGCTACTATCGGAACAAGATCACCAGAAGGATCGAAGAGTTCGTGGAATCCATGGCAGCGGCGCACTGACGGCGGCGCCTCCGCAGCAAAAAAGGCCGGCCTTGCATAATCCCTGTCACGCATCGCGCCGGCGCGGCGAATCCGAGCCGCCAATTCTGAGCAAAGCGGGCCAATCGTGGCAGGGCTGCCGCCCCCGCGAGGCGCAGATGCGGCCGGCCGCGCCGCGCGCCGCGGCAATGCGATCGGAGCCGTCCGCGCGCCGCGGGCGTATATAACCAGAAGTTCAACCACTAAGGCCGCCCCTTTTGATGCACGGTGCAGCAGGGGTTGGTGAGACCTGATCGTGCACGTTGAACGAGGATGTTCTTGCCTCCCCCCTACTTGAAAGATCGCTTGCGCTGACGCAGGGGCATGGTTGGGGCCGCATTGGTGGCTTGAACGTGTACAGCTGATCAACGAATTGCACACGAGCAAGGGGTTCACGCAGATGCGGCTTGCCAAGTGCGCGCGTGGGTAGGGTAAAGTCCCTTGGGGGACTGCACGATGGTAGCAGCATTCTGGCCATGATCGATCGGGGTGTTAAATCAAAGCCTTCGTGTATGCCTAGGCCTAAGAATAGAGTGGCGCACAAAAGATGCTAGTGGAGTTGTTACGATGAGTGGGTGACAGCTCCCATCAGTGATGCATTCTGGCTACTGCCAACCGTTATTATCATCGTTGTGTTTGCCCCGGGCGTGAACATAGCTGGTATCGAGCTGCGCTACCTCACGTCTTCGCTCAACGAGAGGACCGCCGGCTACTACGTGAGCAACATCTACGGCGTCTCGCGGCAGAGCCTCCTGCTCAAGCTGCACCACCCGGAAAAGCCCGACATCATGCTCATGTTCTCGACCATGGGCGTGTGGGAGAGCGCCGTGCGCATCGGCCAGATCGAGCAGAACCGGCTCCTCGCAAGGCTCCGGCGCGACCTCGCAAGGCTGCGCATCGAGGCCGTCGAGCAGCCCGGCACCGAGCGCATGGCGTACGTCCGGTTTGGCGGCTTTGGGCGCAAGCGCGTGCTCGCCGGCGAGTTCTTTGGCGACGGCAACATCGTGCTGTGCGACGAAGACATGAAGATACTCGCGCTGCTCCACTCGCTTGAGGTGCGGCACCGAAGGCTCGCCGTCGGCCTCGAGTACGCCCCTCCTCCGCCCAACAGCGCGGACGTCCTTGCCGTTACGGGCGGGCAGCTTGCCGAGGCGCTGCGGGGAGCGGGTGGGGCGGGGGGCGCGGGCGCCACCCTGCAGGCGGATCGCTGGCTGGGCCGCACCCTGGGACTGCCGGCTAGGTACGTAGGCCGCATGCTGCATCTTGCCGGCATCGACGCGGCCGGGCCGTGCTCGGGGCTGTCGGAGGCCGACCTAGACGCCGTGGCGGCCTCTGTGCGGAAGGTTGCCGGCGACGTTGCCGCCGGCCGCCACGAGCCGTCCGTCGTTTCTGCCGCCGGCGCCGCCGCCGGCAGCGGCGATGCGGAAAGGGGCGCCGTAAAGGAGGTGCATCCCGTCCCGCTGCTCGCCGGCGAATCGAACGGCGGCGATGCCCGCACGCCGCTGGGCACCTTTGAGGAGGGTCTCGACCGCCTGTTCACCGAGCAGATACTAGAGGCCGGCAGGGCCGGCCAGTCGCGCGGCTCGGACTCGCGCATCGGCGAGCTGCAAGCCCAGATCAAGGACCAGACGGCCGCGGTTGCGGCCGTCAAGGAAAAGGCCTCCAGGATATCCGCGCTTGCCGGGGCCCTGCAGGCGGCCGCCGCGTCGGCCCGGTCGCTGTCCGATCCCGCCGCCGCCGACGTACTGGCGGGGCACGGCGCCGAGCGCCTGTCCGACAGGGGCGCCCCCGTCATAGCCGTCGCAGGGGCGCGCATTGCGGTCGACCCCTCCGCATCGCTGCACTCGACGGCCTCGCGCCTGTACAACGAGGCAAAGCGCCAGTCGGCCGCGGCCCCGCGCATCGAGGCGCTGCGCAGAAAGGCCGAGAGGCGGCTGGCCGAGCTGCAGGGCCGCTCGGAGGCCGAGAGGCAGTCGGTCACATACACCGAGGTCCGCAAAAAGGCGTGGTACGAGAGGTACCGGTGGTTCTTTACGAGCGGCGGCCTGCTCGCCGTCGGCGGCCGCGACTCGTCGTCGAACTCGTCGATCGTGCGCAAGCACCTCGAGCCGGGCGACGCCGTGTTCCACGCCGAGGTCGGCGGCTCGCCGTTCTTTGTGCTCAAGGGGGCCCTGGCGCGGGGGCCGGCGGGGCCGCCGCCGCCGCACCAGCGGGGCCGGCAGCAGCAGCGCGATGCGGCCGCGGCCGCGGCCGCGCAGTCCGGCCTAGCAGAGGTGGCCCACGCCACGGTCTGCTTTAGCCGGGCCTGGCGCGAGGCGATGTACGGGCTGAGCGCGTACTGGGTCGAGCCGGAACAGGTCAAAAAGTCGGCCCCGTCGGGGCAGTTCCTGCCAAAGGGGTCGTTTACCATAGAGGGCCGGCGCAACTTTGTGCGCGTGCCCGCGCTACGCCTCGCCGTCGGGCTTGCGCCGCCCGGCGCCGGCCGCGGGGGGCCAGCCCTTGCATGCGGGCCGCCGCAGGCCGTGCGCGAGTTCTGCACGGCATACGCCGTCGTCGAGCCGGGCGGCATGGCCGCTAGCGACGCGGCCAAGCGCCTGCGCGGCGAGCTTGCCCGGCTTGACGAGCCGGCCGCAAACTCCCTCCAGCTCGACGACTACGTAAGGGCGCTTCCGGCCGGAAGGAGCCGCGTGGCGGGGGCCGAGCGGGGCCGGGCCGCCGACTCCCACTCCGATGCGGCCGACTCGGCCGCCGGCGCCCCCGCCCCCGCATAGGGCGCCCCCCTTCGCCCCCGCCGCCCCGCCCGGCGGCCGGGAAGTTTTTATCGCCCGCCCGCCCCCTCCCGCGCGGCGCAAAATGGCGGCAGCAGAGGGAGACGCGGGCGCGCAGCATTTGTTCATGATCGACGCAATGCTCGGGTCGCTTGCGCGCAAGCTCCGAATGATGGGCTTTGACGCCGAGTATGCGGGACGGGGCCGGTTTGGCGGCGGGGACATTGCCGCGCTCTCGGCAGAGGGGCGCATCCTGGTCACCCGGAGCGGGGCCCTTGCGGCCAGGGCCCGCGGCGCCGGCGCGCCGGCCGTTGTCCTGCCGCGGGCGGACGGGACTTCCGGCGACGAGGCAGACCTGGCCGAGCTGGCCAGGCAGTCGGGCATTGGCCCGCTCAGCGCAAGCCCCGACCGCTCGCGCTGCGCCGCATGCAACGGGACGCTGGCCCGCGCCGAGGGCCCCGGCGCCCCCGCCGGCGTTCCGCCCCGAGTGGCCGAGGCGCACAGCGAGTTCTGGCGGTGCAGGCGCTGCTCAAAGGTGTACTGGGACGGGACGCACATGCGCAGCCTCGGCTCCCTGGCGGCGAGGCTCAATGGGTGACGCCGGGGCGGCCGCCAGGCGCCTGGACGCGTCCGACGGCGAGCGCCTCGTGGGGGCGGCCCGGCGGGCCCTGACCGAGGCGGTCGCCGGCGGCAGGCCGGGGCCCGACCACGAACTCGAGTCGAGGTTTTCGTTCCGCTCGGGCGTCTTTGTCACCCTTACCGAGGGCGGCCGGCTCCGCGGGTGCATCGGCCACCCCGCCCCGGACATGCGCCTGTGCAGCGCCGTAGTCGACTCGGCCGTCTCGGCCGGCATGTCGGATCCCCGATTTTCCCCCGTCTCGCCAGGCGAGCTCGGCCGGATCGCCGTCGAGGTGACCGTCCTCTCCGAGCCCGTAGAGATCAAGGCAGCCGACCCCGCGGACCGCGTGCGGCACGTGCGGGTCGGCCGCGACGGGCTGATCGTCCGCTCTGCGCGCGGCTCGGGCCTGCTCCTCCCGCAGGTCGCGACCGAGTACGGCTGGGGCCCGCGCGAGTTCCTGGAGCACACGTGCGAAAAGGCCGGCCTTGGCCGCGACTGCTGGCTCGACCCCTCCGTCTCGGTCGAGCGGTTCGAGGGCACGGTCTTTGCCGAGGACGGCCCCGGGGGCCCCGTCCGCGAGCGTCCCCCGCCCCCTACGTGAGGCGCCGCAGCCCGCCGCCTTTTGCCCCCGCGTCGACCTCGACCCTGTCGCCGTCCTCGAGCAGCCCGTACTCGGCCCCGCCGGCGACCACGAGCGGAATGCCGGCCAGGGCGCAGCCGGACGCCACCGTCAGGTCCGCCTCCCTGCACACCATTGCAGCCGGCGCCGCGCCGCTCTTGGCGAGCGAGTATATCGTATACGCGCCGACGCTGCTGCCGGCGCCGCGCGGAAACGCAAGGACGGCCCCCGCCACCGACCTGCCGAACAGCGGGTGCCCCCTGTCGCGCACCGCCCCCGTCCCCTTGTCGACGGCGCCGAGAAAGTTGATCGGCTCGGCCGAGAGCACGACCGTTCCGGCCGCCCTGCCGCGCACGATGACCCTGACGCTCACCGCGTCTCATCCCTGACTATGTCGGCGAGCGGCTTTAGGCTCACGCCGACGCCGGTCGCGCTGTTCAGGTAGTACGCGCCCTTTATGCTGTTCGTGGTGACCGCGTCGACCTCTAGCCCGCCCTTTCCGGCGCCCCTCCCGCAGATCAGCGGCGTCAGGCACGCGCAGCAGTCGTACAGCATCTCGCCGCCGGCCCTCTCTATCTCGCCGGCGTACCCGAGCCGCGCGGCGTCGGCCTGTACCGCCCTCGGGCAGAACACCAGGCACCTCTTCCTGAACATTCTGCCGCGCAGCATCCCCGCCAGGTCGCCGAGCTCGCCGAGGCCGAGCTGCGGGCTGCCGAGCACCACGACGTCGCCTGACTCGGCCGTGTCCAGCTCGCCGCGCACCTCCTCGGCCTCTTCCCTGCCAAAGTCAATCCTCTCGCCTTCCCCCTCTCCTCCCACGACGAACCTTGCGCACGTGCCGGACGTGCCCATCCCGCCGCACAGCGACTTGCAGCTGCGCATGTCCGGCGGCCTTCCCCCCTTTCCCGATATGCCCACCGACGCCCCCCTCACCTGCCTGCCGGCAAAGAACCCGAGCAGGCCGTAGTCCATCTCGGTCGGCTCCTCCAGGCCCATCCGCACCGTCGCCTCGGGGGCGGCCGGCTCGTCGCCGCGCAGGTCGGACGCGGGGCTCTTGCCGGTCAGGGCGCTGGCCAGTGCGCTGAACGCGCTCTCCTTGTTCGTCCTCATGCCGCCGAGCGAGTTTGCGTATATCGCCGCGTTGCTCTCGGCAAAGGCTACCTGGGCGCCGTCCCCCGGACTCGGGTATATCTCGTACGGCACGCACGAGAACGACGGCTCGACGCCCATCGCCGCGTACGACCGCCGTATGCTCTCCTGCCCGGCCAGGAACTCGGCCGGCAGGCCGTACTCTGCGACGCTGTCCGCGTCGTACCCCATCGGGTTGAGGGTGGCCCGCACGGCTACCCTCGCGCCGGCCCCCGCCATCTCGCCGAGGAACTCCCTGCCCGCCTCCCCTATCGTGTTGTAGTTGACGCCCGACAGGTGGGCCCACTGCACGGGGACGAGCCGGTCGGCGCCGGCCGCCTCTCCCGTCGCGAGCAGCACGCGGTACGCAGTCTGCATCGCCTCGCCGTCCTCGCCGTCCAGCGCCTTCTCCTCGCCCCTTGTCAGCTCCACCGCACTCGGCGCGCGCCGCGACTGATATAAGCCTGAGCGCGGCCGGCGCCGCCGTGAGGCGCATACTCGACGGCATGATGCGGACGATGCGCGAGCAGAGGCCGCCGCGCATGACGGCCCTGCGCGAGCTGCACGAGGCCGAGACGGGCGGCCCGTTCAGCATACTGATCGGCACCATCCTGTCGGCTCGCACGCGCGACGAAAACACGACAAAAATAGTCAAAAAGCTGTTTGCAAGATACCCCGACGCTGCGTCGCTTGCCGGCGCGCGCCTGCGCGACGTCGAGAGGATCGTGAGGCCGATCGGGTTCTACCACGTAAAGGCCCGGCGCATCGTCGAGGTGGCCAGGATCATACGGGACGAGCACGGCGGCGCGGTCCCCGACGACCTCGAGACGCTCGTCTCGCTGCCCGGCGTGGGCCGCAAGACGGCCAACTGCGTCCTCGTGTACGCCTTTGAAAAGCCGGCCATACCCGTCGACATACACGTGCACCGCATATCTAACCGCCTCGGCCTGGTCGACACGAAGACGCCCGAGCAGACCGAGCAGGCGCTCCTCGAAAAGGTGCCCAAAAAGTACTGGCTCGAGATAAACGACACGTTCGTCATGTACGGGCAGAACATCTGCAAGCCCGTCTCGCCGATGTGCGGCGTGTGCCGCATACGCGGCAGGTGCAGGTACTATGCGGAGCGTGAAGCGGAGGGGACATAAGGCCACGAGAACCTCCCCCTCCGTCCCGCCGCACCGCCACGCCTTGCGCCTTGTTTCGGCCTCCTCAGCCGTCTTTCCTGTAAAATGGAAGACATAGGTAGATTGTCTAGGGTATCCTAGAGTACGTCTGATATCCTAGATCGTCCGGCTAGCAAAGACTTTTTAGACTCATAAGTTGGAAACCTGCCGCCCTGAGCGCAGGCCTGTCGATCGTTGCGCCTGCCATCTGCCTGCCCGGCGCCCTGCCTTGTACCCCGCCGTCCGTGTGCCCACCGTCTCGGTGCCTGCCGATGGTGCCACCAGCGGATCCGGCGCCGACACGGTACATTTTAGACTCGTGTGACTTGGCACGCAACGGCGGATGGCGGGGCGTGTACCGGTCAACCACGCATGCATGACGCCAAATCGAACACCAGTCGATGCCGCTTGCGTGTTAGGGCACAGACAAACATAATAAAGGGGGCTGGTCGTGCTTTTTTGTGTGGAAATGTGGACTGACATGGAGTGGTCGGTACGACGAATTGGGAATACCATGCATTATAGATTCCTACAGCAAAGAAAAAAGGATAACGTCACTACGTACCATCGATGTGGGCTGTTCTAAAGGCGTAGCGATCAAAAACTGCCAGCGTTTGCTTGCCGCTAGAGGCGTGTGGTTGGACACCGTTGGCATCGATCAATCGTCGAAGGTCAGAAAGAGTGCCGAGAAAAATCTAAACCGATTTATTTTATCGGATGTTTTACATGTCGAAAACTGTGATAACACAGCAGACGTTGTCGTCTGTGCCAATATGCTAAGATACGGAGTGTCATCTGTAGAAAAGAGCCAAGTTGTTAAAAAATGCGCTGATTTCTTAAAGCCCGCCGGAATTTTAATTTTAATGTCACCCTTCCCTAACCAATTTGGTCGCTGTCCTGAAAAAGGCGAGTTGATCCCCCATGACACGGCAATGTGGCGAAGATTTATGAATTTTCTACTGCCTACACCACAGCACCTTCTGAAAGAGATCAAAATATTGAGCAAAGCAGAAGCGGAAGGGCTATCTAAGTGCGTAATTTATGAGTGATCAACCAATGTGTGGGGTTAAACATACTATAAACTCTTCCCAGACAATCATTGCCGTAGCCTTTTGCACCATGGCCTTTTATGCCATGGTGACGACTCGCGCATGGCCGTCTGTTCCTGCCAAGAGCTGAGCTAGGCGGCAGGCCGCGCACCGCCGACCCGTCGCCCGGCCTTTCGCATGCGCACCATCTCTTCGAGGTTCTTCGCGATCGATTTGGCCGCCCTCTTGCCCACCCCGAGCGCCGCAAAGACTTCGCCGTCGATCTGTTGCCTGTTTGTGACCGGGTCGCCGCCGTACTTGCCCCACGCATCGCCCATCCTCTTGACCGCCGCCTTGGGCATGCCGTCAAAGTCGGGCACCGGCGACTCCCTGTAGTTGAACACCTCCAGGCTGAGGGCTCCCCCTCCCATCTCCGTCCCTACCGCCTCGAGGTGGTGCTGGTACAGCGACGACGCAAAGTACGCAAGGAACGCGCCGGTGTGCCTCGGATTGTTGGGCGTAAAGTTCGCAAGCGTGTTGGTGGTGAAGAACTTCCCGTCGTTCTCCCACACGTCAAGCGTGTCGTTGACTATCCTACGCAGGATTATGGGGGGCGGGTCGGACAGCTCGAGCGAGTACCAAAACTTTCTGCCCTCCATGGCGGTGCCTTCCGGCAGGGGCCGCTCCGCCCTGCCTTTGCCGCGCGCCGGCGCCAGCGTCTCCTCCCCGTCGGTAATGTACTGGAGCGCGCCGCGGCCGTCGGCGCGGCCGCGCAGGTCGCGCTTGGACACGTTGACGTCGAGCAGCCACTCGGTCGCCCTGCCGGCGTCGAGGCGGCCCGGCGGGGTCGTCTTCGATACGGTCGGGCGCAGGTAGAGCGCCCCTATCCCGTACTCGTCGACGTCCTTCTTGGACAGCACAAAGAACCCTCTGTTTCCCGTGATCTTGCCGTACGTGATCCTCCCCGCCTCGCCCAGCGTCCTGGTCAGTGCCCGCACGCGGGGAAGGGCCGGCTTGAAGTGGGCGGCCCAGTTGCCGGGCGCAATGCTGCCCTGCCTCACGGACCTTGAAAGCGCAAAGCCGCCGCCGACCATCTCGCCCTTGTCGCGGGCGTAGTTGAGGCGCACGCTGGCGCCGTCTCCCTCCGCCGCCCTCCCCCTGCTCAGCACGACAATGGCCGCCTTTGCGTCGGCATCGTCGAAAAAGTTGAACGCGGCGCGCGTTATCTCCCTGATCGACGAGTTTTCTAGGAGGGTCCGCTGGAGCGGCCTGCCGTACTTTGAGTTCATCCACGTCTCGCTCGAGATGTACCCGAGCATCCCGCCCTCCTTTAGGTAGCGGAACGCGTGGTAGAAAAAGTACCCGCTCAGGTCCGTCGTCCCGTCTATCCTGAAGCCGGCGGGGAGCGCCAGGCCGGGGTGCCTTGGCAGCTGGATGTCGGCCTTGTACGGTATGTCCTGATGCCTGACGTACGGCGGGTTGCCAATTACTATGTCGAACCCAAAGCTGGGGCGCGCGCCGGCCGACTCGTCCCGGACCATGCCCGTCTTGGGAAACACTTCTGGAAACTCCCTCTCCCATGCAAAGGCGGCGCTCTCGCCGTTGGTGCGCGACACGAGGCTATTGCCCACCCTTATGTTGTCGGCCAGGTCGGGGAGCTTTTCGTAGAGGGACGCCGTCAGCAGGAACATGGAGAGCTTTGTTATCTCGACCGACTGGCGGTTTATGTCGATTCCGTATATGTTGTCCCTGATGACCCTCCTGACAAGCGCGTCGGCAAGGCCGGGCTCTAGGGTCGGCCTGCCGGCCCCTCCGCCCTGTCCCTTGAGCGCCTGCACCTCGTCGTGCACCTCCAGCAGCGTGTTGGCCGCCTCGATGAGGAACGCGCCCGAGCCGCACGCGGGGTCCAGTATCCTGATCGAGCGGAGCCTGCTCTCGAGCGCGGGCAGGTCGTCGGCGTACTCGGCGGCGAGACCGCCCGGCGTGTTGGCGGCGCCCGACCTAGAGAGGTACGGGATTATGGTGTTCCTGCAAATGTACCTCGTCACGTACTCGGGGGTGTAGAAGACGCCCTCCCCCTTGCGCCTAGACGCCCCTGCGCCGAGCAGCTCCTCGATGTCGCCTATCGAGTTTTCGAATATGTGGCCGAGCATGCTGACGCGTATTTGGCTCTGAAAGTCGTACGACGATATGGCGAGCAGGTTCTTTATGATGGGGCTGGTGTCGTCGTGGCGCCTGACGGCGGTCTCGACGGCGCTCTTGAACTCCCACGACCCCCGCCTCGTCCTGCCCCCCAGCTTTCCAAAGAACCCGGCGCCCCTCCTGTCCCTTATGGACACGGAGCCGGGAATGGGATCGCTGAACAGGCCCCCGTTGAACCCGAATATGACGGGGTCGTCCGAGCCCTCGCCGAACCCCGCGAACAGCTCCCCCGTTATGTAGTTCCACACGCGCGTCGTGTTCGTCGTCAGGTTGCCGCGCAGCATGTCGACGATGCCGTCCTCAAGCATGGTCCTGCTGCGCACCAGGCCCGCGCCCTGCGCAAAGAGGACAAAGATGATCCTGTTGAGGAACGTCTGGGCAAACCCCACGGCGTCGGCCCTGTTCGCCCCCGACGCCTCGAATTCCTTGACCAGCATCAGCCGGGTGCGCCCGTATATGTCGTAGAACTCCCTCGTAAGCTCTTTCTCGGCCTCGTCGGCCCTGAGTTTGATCTTCTCGGCAAACCCCGCCTCGAGCCTCTCCCTAGAAAAGACACCGATGAACTCGCGCAGCTTTCTGGCATCGTTCCTCGCGTCTTCGAAGTCGAACACGTGGCACCTGCGGTACCCGTGGTCCCGCATGATTAGGGCGAAATGCCTGTAGTTTGTACAGATGCCATACCTTGCGCCCACCTTTCCCATGTGGTCCCAGGTTTGCCTTATGGGCGTAGAATGCTCTGGCCTCGGGCGCCTCTGCGACGCAAAAAGGTCCGGAGTCGAAGTCCCCTTTGCCTCGATGCACACAAGGGACTGGCCGTCATCGCCGCGGAACTCAAAGTCGATGTTGTCGTGCTCATGGTCTACCCGCATTGCGGGGTAGCCGAGAATGTCCCCGAGCACGACCTTGACAAACCGTGGGTAGTTGCGTTTTTCGTCCGCCAGCCTGCCCTGGCTTAGTAGGGCGAGCCACTCCGAGGCGGCCTGCGTCTGCCCCGCGGTCGGCTCCACGCCACCGCACATATCCTCCAGCGCGTTTGCTGGGAACAGCTCGCCGTACGCACTTTTGCCCCCGCTTGCTCCCATGGGCAGCGTGGGGCCGCGGACTTTTTAAACAAAATCGTGGCGCGCCAGCGCCTGTTTCCTGTTATAAGACCGGTCATAGCCATTGGCGGGCGCCGTCCAGCCGGGCATCGCCGCCAGCGCCTATAACATCCCCCAGATGTTATAGTCCGGCTGTCCGACGCCTATTCTTCACAGGTCAAGAGGCTATTTCTGGAATAAACCTTATATTCCAGACTTAACTTCGTCGCCCAGAGTCGCATGCTGACGGACATCACCCCTGACAAGTCCCTGGTCAAAAAGCTCGGCCTGTCGGGGTATCGGACGGAACAGGCCCTCGCAGAGCTGGTAGACAACTCTATAGACGCGCGCATACCGGGCCACACGACTAACGTAGTCGTCCGCCTGGACTTTGACGGGCGCAGCATTACCGTCACGGACGACGGGCGTGGCATGGACGGCGCCGAGCTGGCCGAGGCCATGGTCATAGCCAGAAGCGCCAAGGATGCGGACAAGCTCGGTCAGTTCGGCATGGGAATGAAGGGGGCGTGCTCCGCCTTGGGCAAGCGCTTTGAGATAATTACATCGCCGGAAGGCTCGGGCGCGCAGTACCGCGTTAAGTACGACGAGACTGAGTGGCTGGGCGACGCATCCAAGGGGTGGGACAATTTTGAAGTCGAAGAAACAAGGGCGTTCGGCGGCGAGGAAGACTGGCACGGCACGCGTGTGGAGATAAGCTTCCCCACCGTGCCGCTGTACCCGAATCAAACGGCCCGGTTCAGGGACAGGTTCGGCCTGCGCTACTCGCCGTATCTCGAGTCCGGGCAGGTCGCCATTCGCGTCAACACGCTGGCGTGCAGGCCCGCCTCCCCGGCGCTGGCAGAAGGCTCTGAATGGGTTCCGGTGAATATAGACCTTGGCTTTGGAATGCATATCACGGGGCGCCTGGGCCTGCTCGAAAAAAGGTCCGTCGGCGGGCGGTACGGGATACACCTGTTCAAGAACGGCCGATTGATAAGGGCGTTTGAAAAGTTCGGCTTTCCGCCCCATCCAGAAAACTCGCGCCTGATAGGAGAGCTCAGCCTAGATCATGTACCTGTCAACTTCAACAAGAGCAGATTCATCGAGAATGCAAGATACGCCGAGGCCCTTGACGAATTCCGCAAATCCAAGGTGTTGTCTAGGATGCTGCGCTCTTCCAAGCCGGTTCGCCGTCCAGCCGTGTCGATTGCTTCGGTCATGGACTATTTTGGGGGGCGGGGCCCGGCGCGGCGCATGGAGCGACGAGTCGGGGCCACCGAGTCGGCCCGGGCGCTCGGCGCGGCAGTGGGTGGGGAGTTTTCGGTGAGGACACCCGGCGGCATCCCTGTCAAGGTCAGCTTTGGGGATGCGGACGGGCCCCTGTATGCAGCCAGCGTCAAGGGCGGGGCAGCGGAAATCCGCGTCAACACAGGCAGCGCCATGTTCGGCTTGGTTGGCAATCCCGCATTCCTAGCCGGCTTGGTCGCCTCCGAGGCCGAGATGGTGTCCCGAAACCCGGGGAGCGCCGCCGTCCTGGAGGAGCGCAACGCGAGGGTGGAGGACTTCGTGCGAGAATGGACAACTGCGGCGGCCACTGGGGGCGGGGCGGGGCGGGTCGAGCTGCGCGACCGGGAAGTCCCCGTCCCCGACATTTACGGCTACGGGCTGTACAACGACCTGATAGAGGTCCACGACTTTCTCAAAGACAACTTTGCCATGAAGTTCCAGTTTACCGCCCTGTCGACGCTGCGCCCGTACCTGCACAACATGCTCGGCAGGGCCGTGTACACGGTGCATACCCTGCCGGGAAACGCGGAGACGGCGGCGGGCCTCATCATGGATGAGTTCGGCAACGAGATAGTGGCCGCGGCCCAGCCCGGCCCCAAGATGATCATGGCCTTCTTCAACGCGGAGCGGGTCCGCGCCATGGTCGCCGTTCGGGAATACATGGTAATACCCGGCTCAACCGTGGCCTCCCCCGCCAAGGCGTTCGCCGACTTGATCATCGAAAAGAGCGTCCACAAGGCTCCCATACACGACGACGAGCCGAGAATGGTTCTGTACTCGATGCTACGGCGCGGCCTGGTCGACATGGACCAGGTGCGCCGGCATGTCCGCCGCGTAAAACAAACACGGCGCCTTGAGCAGATAATCGAGGCCGGCCCCGCATAACCGGCGCTGCGCATTCTGGGTAGCACCCCGCCTTTCCAAAACCAGGACAGCGGCGAAAGAGCGCGCCTCCGCAGGTCCGGCAGAAGATAATCGCAGCCCCCCTCAGCGGGCCTCTCCCGCAGAGTCGCTGATTATGACTACCTTCCAGTAGGCGAAAAATGTGTTATGTTAAAAACGCGTGGCCCGATCGGGCGGCGGGCAGCAAGCCGCCGCACGGCAGTCACGCCCCAAAGAACAACTGCCCGTGAACGCAGATCTCGCTTTGGGGTGCGTGCGCATCCGGGCGCCGGTCGGAGGAACCCGTGTTTTTGACACAACAGAAAAATGTGCCAGCATCGCCACCACAAACCACACAGTCCACGCCTACGCTGGCCACTTTCGGGAAAACGAGCCGCACATTCCACTGCCGGGGCCGGGAAGGCGACGAAAAGCCTCGGTCTGACCCCGAAACTATCGCATGCAGCGGGCAGATGGAAGGGGGCGACCGCAGTCATGATCGGCTGCCCCGCGGTCGGGCGTCCCGCGATGGTGGCTCTGCCTCCTAACGCCGCGCCGCGCATTTCCCCTGCCGCCGTCGGCCCTTTCGCCGCACCGCGCTACTACGCCCTGCCGCCCCAAATCCGGCCGGATATGGCCGCGCGCAGGTCGGATATGGCCACTCTTTCCTGGCTCATCGTGTCCCTGTCCCTGAGCGTTACGGCGCCGTCCCTGAGCGTTTCGTGGTCGACGGTCACGGCAAGCGGCGCGCCTATCTCGTCGAGCCTCCTGTACCTCCTGCCGATCGCCCCCGAGTGGTCCAGGAACGCCTCAAAGTCGCCCCTGAGCAGGTCGAAGACCTCGTCGGCCTTTTCGCGCAGGCCGTCCTTTTTGACCAGCGACAGGACGCCGACCTGGACGGGGGCCAGGTACGGCCTGATCGACAGGACAGTCCTCTCATTCTCTGCGTCCTCCCGCAGGCCGTGCTCCAGTATGGCGTACAGGCTCCGGTCTATCCCCATCGATATCTCGAACACGTGCGGCAGCACTTTTTCGTCGCCGTCCATCACGTCGAACTTTTCGCCGCTCTTGGCCGCGTGGCCCGACAGGTCGTGGCCCGACCGGTAGTTGCACGCGACGAGCTCAAGCCAGCCCGTCGACGTCTCGACCTCAAAGTCGAACGCGGCCTCGGCGTAGAACGCCTTTTCCTTGTCGCCAAGCCTGCGGAACCGCGTCCTCCCCATGTCTATCCCCGTCTTTTCGTAGAACTCGGAGAGCAGCGCGAGGTAGTACGCCACGAGGCGGCTCGGCACCGCCCCCGACGAGGCCGCCTCGCCGGCCGTCGTCCTCCTGATGTCGGGCGCGCCGCCGAGCGTGCCGCCCTCCTGCAGCCTGAGGACGGTCCCCTCGACCCGGCCGAACCCCTCCACCTCGTCGAGCTTTGACGGGTTGCAGAACACCTCTATCTCGGCCTGGTAGAACTCCCTGAGGCGAAGCAGGCTCTGCCTCGGCGATATCTCGTTGCGAAAGCTCTTGCCGACCTGCGCGACGCCGAGCGGGAGGCGCCCCCTCATGGTCTTGTACAGCCTCGGAAAGTCGACGAATATCGACTGGCACGTCTCGGGCCGCAGGTACGCCGGCTCGCCGTCGGGGCCGATCCCGACGCCGAACATCATGTTGAACTTCTTGGCCGGCCCGAGCTCCCCGCCGCACCCCGGGCAGGCCACCCCCCCGTCCCGCACGGCCGCGTCGAACTCGGCCAGGCCGGCGCTCTCGGGTATCTCGATGCCGGCCGCCTCGGCGACGAGCCGGTCGGCGCGGTGCGTCGCGCCGCACTTTGCGCACTTTACGACGGGGTCGGCAAAGCTCGCCAGGTGCCCCGACGCCTCGAACACGGACGGCGACATTACCTGCGAGCCGTCGATCTCCATCATGCGGTCCCTCCGGACGAGCTCGCGCCGCCACAGCTCTAGGAACCGGTTCTTGAGGGCGGCGCCGTTCGGGCCGTACTCCCAGAACCCGGCGTGCGCGTCGGCGTACGGCCCGCAGCTCGGAAAGTAGAACCCCCTCTCGAGGGCGAGCTTCATGACGGCGTCGTACTGCGCCGACGCCACGGCCTACCGCCCCCCCCGCCCCGCGGCCCCGCCCCGCGTCATTTCAGCAGCCCCCTTGCGACCCTGACGTTCTCAAAGTCGTCGCGCTCCTCGTTGATGGGCGTCTCGAGCACGACGGGCACGTCCCTCTTGTCTGCCTCGGCCAGGACGGCGGCCATCCCCTCCTCGCCTATCTGCCCGAGCCCGATGTGCTGGTGCCTGTCGAGCCTCGAGCCGAGCTCGCCCTTTGCGTCGTTCAGGTGGATTATCCGCACGCTCTCGCCGCCGACCGTGTCGTCGAGCTCGGCGAACGCCTTTTTGACGGCGCCCCTCGTGCGCAGGTCGTACCCGTACACGAACGCGTGGCACGTGTCGATGCACACGCCGAACCTCTTGGCCGGCGCAAGCTGCGACAGTATCGACGCGAGCTGCCCAAAGTCCGAGCCGACCGAGTTCTTCTGGCCGGCGGTGTTCTCGAGCAGTATGACGACGTCGTTGTCGACCTTGGCCGCCCTTTTGTACGCGGCGACGAGCCTCTTGATCCCGCTCTCCTCGCCGGCCCCCAGGTGGCTGCCGAGGTGCGTCACCAGGTACGGCACGCCGAGCGCCCCGCACCGCCCCACCTCGTCGACGAGCGTGTCGACCGACCTCTTGTAGGTCGCGTCGTTGCCCGACGACAGGTTCGGCAGGTAGGGCATGTGCGCGCACGTGGCCGACGCGTCGATCCCGCTCTCCGCCATCTTTGACCTGTACGCGCCGACCTTGTCCGCCGGCAGGTCCCTTGCGTTCCACATCTGCGGGCTGCGCGTGAATATCTGAAAGGCCGTGCACTCGCGCTCGACGGCGTTGTCGACTGCCCTGTCGACCCCGCCCGAGATCGACACGTGGCACCCTATGCGCAACGCCGCGGCGCCCGGCGGCGATAATTTAAGTCAGCGCGCCGTGCGCCGCCCGGCATGGCGCTGACGGTAGGCGACGACGAGTGGGCAAAGTACCCGTTCCTGGCCGGCTCGGGCGAGTACCTGCGCGACAAGGGATTCACGCTCGAGCAGTTCGGCACGGACCCCGACCTCAGGGTGGTCGTCGACAGGGCCCTCGAGCGCGTAATGGCCGCCGCGTCCGGCCGCGTCTACCGCTCCGGGATGGAGGGCGGCTCGAGGCCGGGCGACATCGAGCGGCAGATCGAGATATTCTCGTTCCTGCTCGCCGTCGTCCTGCTCAGGCTCAGCGGCATGGACACGCTCGTGCGCAGGTTTGCCCTCGCCGAGTCGCGCCGGGCCGAGGCGCACCTCGAGAGGGACCTCGGAGGGGGCGGGGGCGGCGCGCAGGGCGCGGCCGACCCGTCGAAGACGGACCTGGCCGTGCGGCTGATCGGCGAGCTCTTCTCAATACCGGTCTCGCAGGAGGGCGGCGGCTTTGCCATACCGGTGGCCGACTATGTCAGGCACGCCGTAAAGTTCCACGAGGTCGAGTGGAAGCTCGTAAACCGCCGCGTCGCCGGCGGCCTGGTGCGCCTCACCCGGCACGAGGTCGTCCGGCTCGTGCGCAGCGAGCTCAACATGTACATACAGACCCGGGTGAGGTCGGCGCCCGTCCCCGACATGCTGCCCGCCTTTGAGGAGCCGGTCGCAAAGCTCGTCGACGTCGCCAGGGGGCTCGAGCCCGCGCCCCCGCCGCAGTCCGGCGCCGACGACGAGCCGCCCCCCTGCATCAAGCACGCCATGGCCGTGCTCGAGAGGGGCGAGAACCTCCCCCACTCGGGCCGGTTCATGCTCGCCACGTTCTACATCAACCGGGGCTGGCCCGTCGAGAGGATCGCCCCCATGTTCAAGAACGCGCCCGACTACAACGAGCGCATTACAATGTACCAGCTGCGGCACCTGTCCGGCGGCGGATCCTCTGCCGGCGGGACAAAGTACTCGTGCCCGTCGTGCAAAAAGCTCCAGGGCCAGGACCTGTGCTTTCCGGTCCCCGCGTGCGAGGGGATACGCAGCCCGATGCAGTTCAGGGGGGACGCGAAGGGCGATGCGCCCGCTTGACGACGCGAGCGTCCGCATGGCCGAGGCGGCCTTCAAGGCGTACTACTTTGAGAGCCTGCCGGCCGTGCGCGCCCCGGCGAGGCCGGCGCAGCGCGAGTTCGGCTACCAGCGGTTCAACTCGGGGATGATCCGCCACCTGCGCGCAAGGGATGACAAGGAGCTGCGCCTGCTCATCATGCGCGGCTCGCCGTCGGACCTGTACAGCTCGAACGCCTGCTACTCGTTCCCCGACCTGCCGATGAACGAAAAGGACTGGCGCGGCGCCGACCTCATATTCGACATAGACGCAAAGGACCTTGCCCTGCCGTGCCGCCCGTCGCACACGGCGCTCGTGTGCGGCGACTGCGGGCTGGCGCGCATGCGCGGGGGGGCCGGGGGCTCCGCCGCCGCCGCGCCGGGCTCCGCCGCCCCGCCGGGCGCATGCGCGGGGTGCGGCTCGGCCCGCCACGAGTCCGTCTCGCTCCCGTGCGCCGGGTGCATCGACGGGGCCAAGAGGCAGGTGCGCCTGCTCGTGCGCCTGCTAGTCGACGACCTCGGCGTGCCGCGCGAGTCCGTCTCGACCTACTTTTCGGGCAACGAGGGCTTTCACGTGCACGCCGCGGGCACGCCCTACGAGCCGCTCGGGACAAAGGAGCGCGGCGAGATCGCCGACTACCTCATGTTCAGGGGGGCCAAGGCCGACTCGTACGGGTTCAAGCGGGGCTCGAGGCCCGGAAGGGACGACCTGCCGGGCCACGGCGAGGCCGGCTGGAGGGGGCGCGTGGCAAGCCACATCCTGGGACCAAAGTCGGCCCGCGCAAGGGCCGCCGCCGCCGTCGCCCAGGCCGGGTACGCGGCGTACCAGGCGCGCCTCGACGCCGCCTCGCAGGCGCTCGGCGCGCGCATCGACAGGGCCGTCACGGCGGACGTGCACCGCATATTCCGCATGCCCGGCTCGCTCAGCGGCAAGTCGGGCCTGGCAAAGGCCGAGTGCGCCGACCTCGACGCCTTCAGCCCGTACTCGGACGCATGCCTCATCGACGACGAGCCGGCCGACGTGGTCGGCGCATCCGAGGGCGTCCAGTTCCGGCTGCGCGGCCGGCGGTTCGGCCCCTACAAGCCTGGCGAGGCGGCCACCGTGCCGCGGTACGCCGCCGCCTACATGATCTGCAAGCGCCTGGCCCGGGCGGCCCCCCGCCCCTAGGCGCCGATCCGGACCCGGCGGCGGGGCGTACCGCGCCGCGCCGCGCCGCGCCGGGCGCCCCTCCCGCCCCCGCCCGGCCCTAAGGCATTAAATTGCCCTGCACGGGCGCGAGCGACCGTTGTATAGCGCCTCCACCGGCGAGTCGCGGCCCACGGACGCCGGCAAGTACGTCCGCTGGGGCATCGTCGGCGTCATAGCCCTGATCATAGTCGGCATCGTCGGCAACCAGGGCATCATGCTGTCGATGAACGTCGGCGAGTTCGACGAGCAGTTCACGCGCCCCCTCTTCTACTCGGTCGTCTCGGCGGGCATACTCGCGGCCATCGCGCTCGTCCGGGTCAACGCCGCCAACCGCTCGTCGATGCTGTGGTACTCGATCACGACGGCGATCGTCCTGATGGGCCGCGGCGGGTCGAACGAGCCCGTCTCGAGCAGCGTGGGCAGCTTCCGCTCGTACCGCATGGGCTACGCCCAGTTCGTCCTGTGGCAGATCACAAAGGTGCTCTTGTTCGGCGCGTTCTTCACCAACGTCCTGTTCGGGTTCGCCGCCATGGAGGTCCTCGACGGCAACATGCTCGGCCTCGAAAACCTCCCCGCCCTGTTCACCCTGCCCTTTGTGACGCCGCCGACCGACTCGACGTACGCCGTCGACACCGTCGTCCCCATGATGCCGGCCCTGCTCGTGCTCGTCCCCCCCATACTCGCCGCGATCGGCCTGCGCCTCGTCCTCTACGTCGGCCTCCACTCGATACTCGGCGTCGTCACGTCGTACATATCGGACACGAGCAGCGGCAAGCCGCGCTACCTCAACTACGTCTCGACGATCGAGGCCGTGATCGGCATCACCATACTCTGGTCTGCCTTCAACATGTTCTTTACCGACCAGATAGACTACAACACGCGCTACGTCATCGGCGGCACGCTCCTCGCCGGCTTTGCAATGATCGCGTTCTCGCTGACGGACCGCTACCGCGCCCGCGTCCTCACCCACATGCTCAAGCGCGACGTGTGGGTCCGCTTTTTGACGCTCATTGCCGTCGGCATCATCGTCCTCGCGATAGTCTCCGTCAACGACAGCATCGCCGACGCGCGCAAGATCGAGTACCTCGGCCCGTACACGGCGCAGCAGATCGGCGTCAACCGGTACCTCGCCGAGCTCGACGGGGTCGTCGAGCACGAGCACGACGTCGAGCTGCACTCGATATCGGCCAACGCCATATCGTCGTACGTGGACCAGAACGCCGACCTGCTAGGGACCATCCGCGTGTGGGACTGGGAGGCGGCGTACGCAAAGCTAAAGCCCGAGATCGGCCTCATCCCGTACGTCGACTTCGAGGACAACGACATACTGCGGTTCAACGACTCGCTGTACTGGACGGCCTCGATGAAGCCCATACTGCCGCCCTCGGTCGCCGCCGGCGACCAGTGGTACAACGAGCACCTCGTGTACACGCACGTGCCCAACGGCTTTTTGACGCTCGACGCGACCGAGGGGCAGATAGTCGACAGCGCCGAGTTCTTTTCGCAGCGGGCCATATACTACGGCGAGGGCGGCCTGCTCGACGAGCAGTGGTCGGCGTACCCCGAGAACCGCGGCTCCGAGACGGACGAGGTCGACGACGCGCAGTACGACGGGGCCGGCGGGCTGACGCTGCCGCCCCCCATGAGCTGGATATTCGAGCCGAACTTCCTCGTGTCGTACCCCGGCGAGCCGGTCCACATCATGCGCTACAAGGACATCAACTCGCGCATGGAGGCCCTGTACCCGTACTTTGTGTACAACTTCTTCGACAAGGAGCTCGACTCGTACCCCGTCACGGACGGGTCCAACTCGTACTGGCTCGTCCCGCTCATATTCGGCGTGCGCGCCGACAGCGTGCCGTGGGCGTCCAACAACCACTACATACGGCTGGTCGGGTACGCCCTGATCGACACGTACGACGGCGACATCACCCTGCTAAAGGTCGGCGACGACTTTTTCACCGACATGTTCGAGAGCCAGTACGGCGAAAAGTTCGAGGAGATACCCCCCTGGCTCGGCAGCCAGATGAGGTACCCCGCCGAGCTGTTCAACTGGAAGACGAGCATGTACAACTTTTACCACGTGACGGACGTCGAGACGTACATACAGGCCAACGAGTTCTACGAGATACCCCGCGGCCTGGACACGTACTACATCGAGGCCAAGCCGCCGGGGTTCGAAGAGTCCGAGTTCGTCGGCCTGCTGTCCCTCGAGCTAAAGGGCTCGCAGGGGCGCAACCTCGCGGGGTTCATGATCGTGCAGAACGACCAGCCGGACCTCGGGCAGATGCAGTTCTACGAGGTGCCGCTCAACTCGTCGACAAAGCTGATCGGGCCGACGGCCGTGCGCGAGGCGCTCGACCGCGACCCCGACTTTGCGCAGCTCAAGACGCTGCTGCGCAACCCGCGCGTCGGCGACAACATACTGTACCGCGTCGGGCAGCACGACACGTACTTTATCCCCGTGTACACGGCCGGCGCCGGCGGCGTAGTCGCCCAGCTCGGCACCATCGCCGCCGTCGGGGCCGCGTTCACGGGCGAGTACCACGTCGGCCTCGGCGAGACGCAGCAGGAGGCGTTCACCGCGTACCTCCAAAAGCTGTCGGGCGTGCCCTCGACGATGACCGTGTCCAACGGCGCCGACGCGCCCGACGAGCTGACGCGCGACGAGCGCATCGAGATCGTGCGGTCGCTGTTCGACGCCGAGGGCGTCGACGTCGCCGAGCCGTCGTCGATACAGATACCGATATCGTTCAGCGAGGGCGAGACGTTCTTCTACACGGACACCGAGCGCGAGGACGCCGAGGACCTCGTCGCCGGGTTCATCGACGACTTTGTGCAGCCGCGCGCCGACCGCGTGTTCATGTGGGAGAATGAGGACGAGAACACGATCAACTTTGGGACCGTCGTCATACGCGACAGCATTGCCCAGATGCACTACATTACGGTCGAGGTCGGCAGCTAGGGCCCCCCCCGCCTCCCGCCCCCGTCGTCGCTCCTCCTCGCTTCCGAGCGCGGAGCTGCCCCCAGTGCAAAATGACTCGAGCCGGCGCACACGCTCCGGCCCGCCTCCGTGCCGGCGCCCGGGCTCCGCGTAACTACGAGACCGCCGCCCTCTCTCTACCGCGCCTTTGCTGGCGACTTGAGCACGTCCGGGCGCGCGCCTGGCCGGGGGGAGACTGGGATTGCGGGTAGCGCGGCCGGCGGGCGGACCCGCCTCTTCCCAGCCGTGGGCCTCGGAAGCCTTTTACTGGGAACTTTTGGGGGGGAAGCCAAGGGTAATGGAAGTGGAGCAGGAAGAGGGAGTAAGGGAGACGCTGGAAAAGCTCTGGGGACGCAGGAACTCAGAGGTGCTGGACGCGGTCCTGGCTTCCGTTATGCCGGCGGACGGGAGCGAGCCGACCGGCCGGGACCGGCTCCTGTGCGTGGAGCGTGCGCTCAGGGAGCTCGAAATGATGCCGCGCCTGTTCGACGAGGCGATGGCACGCAGCACTACGTCGTACCGCCTAGGGGTGGGCAGCCACGCCAATCCGGCCCGCCACGCCAATCCGGCCTGGTTTGAGGCCTGCGTGGCCTTCGTGGCCCGCCATGTCTCGCACTTTGCGCAGGCGTCCTACCCCCAGGTGTACGCGCAAGAGCTCGCCGGCGCCCTCCTGGCTAGGGAGGACGACGGCCTGCCGCTGCCGCTGCCGCTGCCGCGGCTACTGGTGAGGGATAAACAGCAGCCGCGCTAGCGCATGCTCGACCCGCCCCTTTCCCCGCGCCCCGCCGCGGCGGCCCGCCGGCGCAGTTATAGCGCATGCGGAATCCCGCAGCGCATGGGCGGATGGGGCAGGTGCCCGTGCTGCAAAAGGAACAAGGACCTTACCGAGCACCACGACAAGGCGGTGCTTCACAAGTTCATGATCTGCGAGGACTGCCACAGATCGCTTGAGGAATACATAAAGCTCGTCCGAGACTTCAAGGAGTCCGGCTCCGGGCAGCAGGCGCCCGAATAGACGCCGTTCACTGTATCCGCCTGCACCCTTTCCAGCTTGAAGGCGGCCCGCGCCGCCGCCGCGCCCCCCAAGATTAATTTCCGCCCCTCCCCTCCCGCCCCCCGTGATCCTTGTGCTCGACAACGGATCCGAGTTCACGCCCGAGATCGCCGCCGCCCTCGCCGCCGCCGGCGCGCGCTTCGAGTCGCGGGCGGCGGCCGACCCCGGCGCCTGGGATGCCGCCCTGTCCGCCTCCTCCTACATACTGTCGGGCCGCAGGCGCAACGACAGGGCGATGAACGCGCTCAACTCGCGCATCATACGCCACGCCGTGGCGTCGCGCCGCCCGCTGCTCGGCATATGCTACGGCGCCGAGATGCTCGCCCTGTCCTCGGGCGGGACGATCCGGCGCATGCCCGAGCCCCACCGCGGCGGCGAGCGCGTCGAGGTCGAGTTCGGCAGCCCGCTGTGCCCCGCCGGCGCCTCCGTCCATGTCCGCGAGCAGCACCGGTACGAGATAGCGCGGCTCGGCGGCCTCTCTCGGCTAGGCGGCTCGGCAAGGTGCGCCAACGAGATCGTCCGCCTCGGCGACACGAACGCGTACGGCACGCAGTTCCACCCCGAGATGACCCCCGACGGCCGCCGCATGCTGGAGCGGTTCGCCGCGCTCAAGGGTTATTAGATCGCCGCTCGCCGCGCCCCCCGCATGGCGACCGAGCGCGAGCTTGTACTGCCGCCGGTCCGCGACGAGAACGCGTGCCTCCCGCTTGCCGTGAACGCGGTCGCCTCGTACTGGGGCGTAACCCTGCCGGCCGACGAGGCCGCCGCAGTGTGCTCAAAGTACCCCGGCACCGCGGGGAGCATACTGATCGAGGGGATCGAGCTGGCCGAGCGGCACGGCCTGGCCGCCGCCGTCCTGCGCTTGGATATGGACGGCCTCAGGTCGCTCGTCGATGCCGGCGTCCCTCCCATTGTGATCATACCGGGCATAGGGGACATTGTCCAGCACGCCTCCGTCATATCGGGGTACGACGGCGCGTCCGGGCGCGTCATGCACTACATCCCCGACCAGGACCCGGGCGGCGACGGCTTTAGGGTCGGCATGATCCCGTACGGTCAGTTCGACTCGCTCTGGTCCGAGGACGGGCGCATTGCGGTGGCGCTCGCCCCGCCGGGGGCCTCGCCGGAGATCGACTCGGCCCTCTCGACGGCCGCCGCCCGCTCCAACCGCCTGTGCTTTGCGTCCGAGCGCGCCTCGCTGCTCGGCGACGCCGCCGGGGCCGCCCGCATGCTCTCCGAGGCCGCCGCCCTCGACGGGGACAGCACGGTGGCGCACTCGCTGCTCGGCTCGGCGCTCAACGCGCAGGGCTCGCCCGAGTGCGTCGCCTCGTACGAGAGGAGCATCGAGCTGAACCCGAGGTCGTTCCTGTCGCACCGGGGCCTGGGCAACTACTACCTGAAGGCAAAGATGTACGCCGAGGCCGAGCGGCACTACACCGAGGCCCTGGATATCAACCAGACCCGGTACGCGCCGCTCTACAAGAACAGGGCCGTCGCCCGCTCGAACCTGCCCGGCAAGAACGCGCTTGCCCGCGACGACCTCAAGGCGTACCTGAGGCGCCTGCCCGGGGCGGCCGACTCGGCCTCGATACTAGAGGCCATCAAGGACCTCTCCTGACGGATTGCATTGGTGCGGAGTGCGGGATTCGAACACGCGATACCCAGCTTGGGAAGCTGGTGTCATACCAGGCTAGACCAACTCCGCCCGCGGGGCCCCGCCGCGCTTGCGTTATATACCTTGAACAGGCCCCTCCCCGCATGGACGCGCGCTGCCCAAAGTGCGGCAACGCGGCGTCCGTCGACGACGAGCTGACCCGCGTGCGCTGCCCGCACTGCGGGTACGAGGCCGGGTACGACGAGTACCTGGAGACGATGAAGCAGGAGGCGATCAACATGGCCGCCGACTACATCCCCGACCGGCCCGGCATGTAGCGGGCCGCGCCGCCGGGGGCCGCCCCGCTCCGCCTACCAGAACGTCCCCTTGTCCGAGCAGTCCAGGTTTGCGCCGCACCGCGGGCAGAGCAGGTGGCAGGCCTGGATGCTGATCATGCGCTCGCCGCACCTCGGGCACTCGACCCCCTCGCCGTCCTCCTTGCCGCCGCTGCCGCTGCCGCCGCCCATGCCGGCGCATGCGCGGCGGCCTATTTAAGCGGCGCCGCGGCGGTTGGTTTATAGAGTCGGGGTTCCGCGGCCGCCCGCAGTGGCCAACTTTAAGCTGAACGTCTCGGATGCGGCGGGCCGGTCCGTCTCGAAGGAGCTAAAGGACGCCGAGGCCGTGCCGCTGCTCGGCCTGGAGATCGGCTCGGACGCGGACGTGCCCGCGCTCGGCCTGCCCGGCGCCATTACGATAACGGGCGGCAGCGACAAGTCGGGCGTTCCAATGCGCCCCGACGTGCACGGCGCCGCGCGCAAGCGCGTCCTAATGTCGGGCGGCGTCGGGCTGCGCCGCGCCGAGCGCGGCGAGCGCGCCCGCAGGCTCGTCCGCGGCAACCAGATATCCGAGGAGATATACCAGATCAACTGCCTGCTCGACGGCAGGCTGCCCGAGCCGGACAAGGCCGAAGAGGCCGACGCGGGGGACAAAAAGGGCTAGCCGGCCCGCGCGCGGCGGCGGCGAGGCGCCCGACATGGGTCCGTCCCCATCCGGTCCCTGCCGCAAAGCTAGACATATACGCGCCGGCGGGGGCGCGCGCCCGATTGCACTGGAAGGAGACCCTCCCCGAGTGGTACGTCTCAAAGTACGGCTACCAGCCGTGCGTCAACGTAGGCACGGCAGGCCACGTCGACCACGGCAAGACGACGCTCATCCAGTCCCTCACGGGCGAGTGGACCAGCGTGCACAGCCAAGAGCTAAAGCGGGGCATTACCATCCGCGTGGGCTACTCGGACGCCGCCTTCTACAAGTGCCCCTCGTGCGAGGCGCCGGCCGGCTACTCGGCGGCCCCCAAGTGCCCCACGTGCGGGGGCGCCTCCGAGCTGTCCCGCGTCGTCAGCTTTGTCGACAGCCCCGGCCACGAGAGCCTCATGGCCAACATGCTGTCGGGCGCGGCCCTCATGGACGGGGCCCTGCTCGTGGTCGGGGCCAACCACAAGGTGCCGCAGATGCAGACCGAGGAGCACCTGCTCGCGCTGCAGATACTCGGCATAAGGCAGATAGTCGTGGTGCAGAACAAGGTCGACCTGCTCTCGTACGAGCGCGCCCTCGAAAGCTACGACGAGATCGCAAAGTTCCTCGGCGATGCCGGCGATGCCGGCGATGCCGGCGGCGGCGGCGGCGGCATGGCAAAGTCGCCCGTAGTGCCGGTCTCGGCGCAGGCGGGCCTGAATACCGACGCGCTCGTGCGGGCCATAGAGGAGTCGATCCCGACGCCCGAGCGGGACGGCTCGGCCGACCCCGTAATGCACGTCCTGCGCTCGTTCGACGTGAACAAGCCGAGCACCCCCATACCGGACATCAAGGGCGGCGTCGTCGGCGGGTCGCTCGTCCGGGGATCGTTCAAGGCCGGCGACGAGGTCGAGATACGGCCCGGCATACTCAACGAGCGCCGCAAGGAGTACGAGCCGGTCTCGACCGAGATCGTCTCGCTCGGGACCGGCGCCGGCATTGTCGACGAGGTCCGCCCCGGCGGCCTCGTCGCGCTCGGCACAAAGCTCGACCCCTCGATGACCGGCGGCGACTCGTTCATCGGGTCGGTCGTCGGCCGCCCCGGCACGCTCCCCGAGAACTCGGACCGCGCAAGGCTGCAGGTGAGCCTGTTCGACTCGGCGGTCGGCGCGTCCGGCGGCGAGGCCGCCAGGGTGACCCCGCTCGCCGAGGGCGAGGCCCTCCGCATGAGCGTCGGCACGGCGCCTGCGCTGTGCGCCGTCTCGTCCGTCCGGGACGGCGGCGCGCTCGCCGACGTCAAGTTTCGGCGCCCCATGTGCCTGTTCGAGGGGGGCAGCGTGGCCATCAGCCGGAGGATATCCGACCGGTGGCGGCTCATCGGGGCTGGCACCGTCCTTGGCTGAGGTCCTCTGCGACACGAGCTTTGTAATGCACGTGGCGACTGCGCGCATCCGCAACGAGGGCTCGGTCGACACCGAGATCGGCGAGCTGCGGTACACGGTGCCTCCCGCCGTAATGGCCGAGCTCGGGCGCCTGCGCAGGGAGGGCGAGCCCGCAAGGGCCGCCGCCGCGGCGGCCGCGCTGGCCTATGTCGAAAGGAGGGCCGTCGTGGCCGAGCCCGGCGGCGGCGCCGCCGCCGGCACGGCCGCGGAACTCGGCACGGCCGACGAGCGCATCGTCGGGTACGTGAGGGCCGGCGCGGCGTCGATCGTCGCGACTATGGACGCGGGCCTCAAGCGGGAGGTCAAGCGGGCCGGCGGCGCGGTGCTGTCGGTCTCGGGCGACAGGATCGTGCTCGAGCCCTAGCCGGCCGCCGCTAGTACCCCTTTTTCTGCCGCTCTATGTTGATGCGGTTCTTGCGCCTGTACTCGTCGAGGACGTCGGCCGGCGACAGGCCAAGCTCGAGCGAGGCCTGGACGACAAAGTGCCAGATGTCGATGAGCTCCTCCCTCGCGCTCGCCTCGTCGAACCTGGTCTGCCGCTTCCACCACTTCCAGTTCGTCGTCGCCTGCAGCTCGGCGGCCTCCTGTATGATGGCGGTGCACAGCGCCGATATCCGCTCCTCCCTCTTGCTCGGGTACCTCGTGTCGTCTACGTACGCAGAAAAGCCCCTCTGCAGGCCGAATATCGCCTCCAGCGTGTCGCCTGCCGGCCGCGCTCCCTGCGGCGCGGGGCCGGGGCCGAGGCCCGGGCTGGGGCGGGGGGCCGCCTTTTCCAGCTGCGCTTCGGCCGCCACAGACACCGACACGGGCGCGCCCAGCGGCGGGCCGGAAATAAGAGTTTGGGCGCCCGCCCGCCCGCCCGCCCGCTGTGGGCCCTGCATGGCGCCGCCCAAACAGTCAGAACTGCCGCGCCGTTGCGGCTGCCCTGCCCCGCATCCACGGGTGAATTCGCGCGCTGGGGTGGCTCAGGCCCGTGAGCAGTTGCCGCGGCAGCATCTGCCGACGCCGGGCGCGCCGGCGCGGCTACCCGGGAGGCGCCCCGCACGTGACGGTGTACGTGACGATCTGCGACGCGGTGGAGGCGGCCGTGCCAGGCGGCACGTCCAGCAGGAGCTTTGCGACGGCCCTCCCGCCGTCCGCCGGCACCTCGACGCCCGCCTCGCCCAGCGGGACCCACACCCCCGCGCCGCCGCCGCCTGCCATGATCCTCGTCGCGCCGGCGGGCATGACCGTGGAGCCGTCCGCGCCCGTCCAAGGGGTTGCGCTTACCGACGCCGCGGCGAGCGGCAGCGAGCCGGGCAGGGTCGACACCGTCTGGTTCGCCGTTCCAGGCGGGCCGCCGGCGCGGACTTTCCCGAACCCGACGTCGGGCGGCCCGAGGGCGGCGGCGCACACGTCCTCCACCCCCCTCGCCGTGCCGAACTGCCCGAGGCCGTACGCGTAGACCGCCTTGTCGCCCGAGCCGGCGGGGTCGATGTGGCACTCGCCGGAACCGTTGAGCTGGGCGTGCACCACGCCAGCGTCGTCGGCGGCGCAGACGGCGTCGATCGGCACGACCGCGCCGCCGTCTGCGACGCGGAACGCAATGCCGCCTGCCTGGCCCGCCAAGAGTATTCGGACGGGCCTGTCGAACGTGACGCCCGTGGCGTTGCCGCCGCCGACGGCGACGACCGGCAGCACCTTGAGGGCGGTGGCGTTGCGGCCCCCGACGGCATCGGCAACCTGCTGCGCGGCAGGCGCCGTCTCGGCTAGGCGGATCTCGATCAGGCCCCCGGCGGGGACGGGCGAGGCGGTCGCGTTGGCGGGGAGCGCGACTTTGGCGAAGGACGTCGCAACCGCGACGCCCCCGGGCGGTACAATGAACGAGCCTGCGGCGGCCAGGCCCGTGACGTTGATGGCCGGCCGGGCCGCGTCGCCGGCGCCGGTCGCGTTGACCTCGCGGACGAACCCGCCGTCTTCGATCGCCACGACCGGCGCCTCGCCGGCCGGCGTCAGCGTGCGCGCCGACTCGCCGGCGGCCACGGGGATCGCGCCGGCGGGGAACGCGTATTGCGCGCCGGGCGAGGCGTCCTGCAGGTCCGCCAGCAGCACGATCGATCCCGACTGGCCGGCGCTTACGCCGTCCCCGCCGAACCTGACGGTGTGCGCGTGCGTGCCCAGCCCGGACACGCCGCCGGGCTCGGGCGCCGCGGGGGCGCGGCCGGGCACCGAGACCGCGCCGTAGACGGGCCCCTCGTGGCCCGCGCCCGGCCTGAGCGGCGCGCTGTAGTCGATGCGGACGGTGTTCGGCCCCGTGAACGCGGCGGCGGCTGTCGCGGCGGCCGGCCCGGCGGCGCCCCGCGCGGATATGGCCGCGGACCACGACAGCGAGCCGGGCTCGGGCAGCGTCAGGTTGGCCGGGTTGCCCGCCGCGTCGACAATGGCGCCGGACAGGGCAGTGCTGTTGTAGTAGGACAGGTCGGCTGCCTCGTCGCCGGCCCGCACGGTGTACGAGAATACGAGCCCCGCCGTGCCGTTGCCCGAGTCGTACGGGGCCGCCCTCGGGGCCCCGCTGACGTTGAGGAGCAGCACGGGGGCGGGGCCCGAGTACGAGACGCGCTCGTCGAACTCTACGGTGACGTTGACCTGCAGGCCCGCACGGTACGCGCCGTCGGGCACCGCCGATGTGACGTTTACGACGCGCGGCGCGACGCCGTCCAGGACGATCTCGGCCGAGCCGGACAGCGAGCCGTGCTCGGGCAGCGTCAGGTTGGCCGGGTTGCCCGCCGCGTCGGCAATGGCGCCGGACAGGGCAGTGCTGTTGTAGTAGGACAGGTCTGCCGCCTCGTCGCCGGCCCGCACGGTGTACGAGAATACGAGCCCCGCCGTGCCGTTGCCCGACGCGTACGGGGCCTCCTTTGCCTCCTCGCTGACGTTGAGGAGCAGCACGGGGGCGGGGCCCGAGTACGAGACGCGCTCGTCGAACTCTACGGTGACGTTGACCTGCAGGCCCGCACGGTACGCGCCGTCGGGCACCGCCGATGTGACGTTTACGACGCGCGGCGCGACGCCGTCCAGGACGATCTCGGCCGAGGCGGACAGCGAGCCGTGCTCGGGCAGCGTCAGGTTGGCCGGGTTGCCCGCCGCGTCGGCAATGGCGCCGGACAGGGCAGTGCTGTTGTAGTAGGACAGGTCTGCCGCCTCGTCGCCGGCCCGCACGGTGTACGAGAATACGAGCCCCGCCGTGCCGTTGCCCGACGCGTACGGGGCCTCCTTTGCCTCCTCGCTGACGTTGAGGAGCAGCACGGGGGCGGGGCCCGAGTACGAGACGCGCTCGTCGAACTCTACGGTGACGTTGACCTGCAGGCCCGCACGGTACGCGCCGTCGGGCACCGCCGATGTGACGTTTACGACGCGCGGCGCGACGCCGTCCAGCGCAATGCTGGACGAGGCGGCAAGCGAGCCGGGGCCGGACGGATCGGGCAGCGCCAGGCGGGCCGACAGGCTGGCGGCGGCGCCTGTGCCGTTTACAGCGCTGCCGTTGAGCCGCAGCGCGGACGCGCCTGCATGGTTGAGATCCGCGGCCCTGTCGCCCGGCGCGACCGTGTACCCAAAGAGCATTGCGTACGTAGTGTTGCCCGCGTACGTGGCGTTGAACGTGCCGCCATCGCCTTCCGCGTCCGCAAGCACCAGGTACGGCGAGCCGCCCGTGGTGTCGACCATGACGCTGTCGGTAAAGACGACCTGCACTCCCACCGTCCTGCCGGCCCCGTACGCGCCGTCCGGCGTCGCCGCCTGCGCCCCCACCCTCGAGGCGGCGGGCGGTGCCACTATCCCAATGCCCGGATGCCTCGCCGCAAGCGAGCCGCTGCCGGCGGGGTCGGGCAGCGTAACGTTTGCCGCGTTGCCGGCCGCGTCTGCAATGGACGAGCCGTTGAGCGAGATCGCCGTGCCGGCGTGGTTGAGCGACGCCGTCTTGGCGCCGGCGCGCACCGCATACTTGAAAGACAGGGAGTCCGTGTTGTTTCCGCCCGAGTAGGCCGCGGCGTGGGCCGTCCGCCCCACGTCCAGCGAGAGGTACGGCGCGCCGCTCCCCTCGGGCGTGAGCACGGTCACGGGCTCGGAAAAGTTGACCCGCACCGTGATCGCGTCGTCCTGGCCGTACGTTCTCGTCGCGTTCGGCGACGACACGCTCGCGACGGCCGGCGCCGCGCCGTCGACTGCAATGTCCTTGGAGTGGCCGAGCGAGCCCGGATCGCCGGGCCGCGCCAGGGTCAGGTTGGCCGTATGCCCGTGCCTGTTCGTAATGTTGCCGCGCAGGGAATTCGTTCCGTTGTAGTCCAGGTCGGCGGATGTGTCGCTGGCCTGCACGGTATAGTTGAAGACCATCGCGGTGCCGCCGCCCGACATGTAGGGGGCCGTCCGGTTCACCCCGCCGTCAAGCCCGATTATGAGGTACGGCTCCGCCCCCGTCCCCTGATACATGACGGGCCTGTCAAAGTTCACAGTGACGGCTATCTCGGTGTGCAGGGGGTACGTACCGTTCTGCACGGCCGAGGTGACGTTCTGCACGATCGCCGGCCTCGTGCGGGAGCCGTCGACGACGATGCTGCTCTGGTTGGCAAGCGACCCGGTAGTGCCGGGAGCGGGCAGGGTGCAGAGATAGTCGTCATCGTTTTGGTCTTGTATGTTGGCTCCTAGCCACTTCCAGTGCAGCGAGTCTGTTGCGACATAGTCCAGGTCGCCGGACATGTCGCCGGCCTGCACGGTGTACGCGTAGTCGACGTAGCCGTCGGCAAAGCTGTACGAGTTGGCGTAGGTGGCGAACCGCTCAATGCCGGCTCCCACGGAAAGGAGTATTGCGGTGTGGGGAAAGCCGGTGGTTTCCAGGAAACTGCGCGAGGCCGAGTTAAAACTGCCGCTGCCCGTAACGCGAATGCCAACGGTCTCGTCGATGTAGTACGTGCCGTTGGGCGAGGTAAACCGAATTGACGATATGGTGGGGTGGACATGGCCCGATGGCGTTAAGCATTTGGCGGGGTGGTTCGCATAGGCGGCCGGCAGCAGGGGCGAGCTTGGCGGCTGCATCTCTGCGGGCCCGGGCGCCAGGAATGCGGCGATCGCCAGCGATACCACGGCCGCCGCTACGGCCGGGACCGCTGCGCGGCGGAGCCGCCGGCGGCCGCTGCGGACGCCGTCCGCATTTGCCCCTGGGGGGGGGGTCGCTCGCCGCCTGGCAGGATGCGCCGGCGGCCGCTGCGGACGCCGTCCGCATCCGCCCCGCCCGCCCGCCCGCCGGGCTGCGCGGCAATATGCGGCGAGGCTGGCCGTCTTTGCACGGCGCCAATCAATCCACCTACTATTAAAAAGCGCCGATGGTCGCGGGCGCATCCCTGGTGCACACTCGGGCCTCTGGCGGCATCCGCGCCCGGTCGGACACAAGTTCTTGACCCCCGTTTAGGGCTCAGGGACCGCATTACGCCTCGACCTTGTACGAATTGGGTCAGAGACTTGCGCCCCTGACTGTGGGCCGTCCCTGTTGGCGCGGGGCGCCGCGAGCGCCGGCGCAGAATGGGTGTGCGCCGCCCGCCCGCGCCGCGCCCGGCTTTGCCGGGGCGGCCGGCGGCGGGGCCTGCCCCAGCTAGGCCCTTGTTATCGCGCGGTACCTCTTGAGCCTCTCGCCGATGGCAGCGGCGGTCAGCCGCTCCAGGCCGCGCGTGCTGCGCCCCTCCACTGCGAACGAGCCCATTACGTTTCCGTACGAGGCGGCGCGCCTGACGGCCGCCGGCGAGATTCGGCCTCCCCCGCCCGCAAGCCGACCGATCAGCCCGCCGGCGAACGAGTCGCCGGCCCCCGTCGGGTCGACCGGCCTCTCGAGCGGGTACCCTGCCGCCGGAAACACCTCGTCGCCGTGGAACAGCAGCGAGCCGTGCTCGCCCTTTTTGATGACCACGTACGAGACGCCCCACCGCCGCATCATCTTGCGCGCGCACCTGACCAGGCCGGTCTCCCCCGCGAGCAGCCTTGCCTCTTCGTCGTTGACGACCATTGCGTCGACGGACCTTAGCAGCCTGACCAGGTCGTCGCGCCGGTTCTCTATCCAGTAGCCGATCGTGTCGCACATTGAGAATGCGGCCCCGCCGAACTCGGAGAGGGACTCGCGGGCGTGGGCCGGATCGCCGGTCGCCAGGTACACGCACCTTGCGCCCCCGAACTCGCCGGGAACCGGCGGGCGCGGGCCGGCGGCCACGTTGAGGCTCACCCCCAGATCCTCCCTGGCGCCCAGCGTCCTGTCGTACCTGCAGTCGTACCGGAACGTCCTCCCGTCCCGCACGTCCAGGCCGCGCAGGTCCATGCGCGAGGCGAGCAGCCTGCGGTGCCTGCTCGGAATGTCGCTGCCGGCGACGGCGACGAGCCCCGTCCTAGCAAAAAATGACGCCGATATTCCGGCGTAGGTGGCCGCGCCGCCGAGCACGTCCGCCGCCGTCCACGACGGCGTCCGTATGGTGTCGAGCACCACCGTGCCGACGACAGCGAGCTGCACGCCCACGGCCCTCACTCCCTGTCGATGAACGCCCTTGCCTGGTCCTCGGTCGGATAGTACACGAACGGCACGTCGAACGTGGTGAACAGCGCCTCGTACGTCGTGACCCCGACGATTCTCACGTCGGGCACGCTCTCCGAGGCCGCGTACTCTTCGCTGCCCGGCTCGGCCATGAACGTGCCGTGCACGACGGCCTTGTCCATGGCGGGCAGGACGAACGCCTCTATCCGTCCGTCGCCGATCCTGTCCCCGTCTGCCCTGACCGTGAACTCGGTCTCTCCGGCCGACAGGTAGAGCAGCGACGGGTTCTCGAACTCGAGCTCGAGGCCGTACGACGAGCCGCGCACCGTCTCCTCGAGCAGCTCGCTGTCGGTGACGGCCACGCCTATCTGCGAGGCCGACGCGTACTGCGAGTACCCAAAGAGGCCGGCCGCCGCCACGACGCCGACGACAATGGCAACGTTCCTTCTGGTCGCTTCCATGCCCCCTATCGTGGCCGCCCGATATCATGGGCCAGCTCTACAAAGTGTGACAAGAGGTCTATCTTTTTTGAGCAGGCCGCCGGCGCGCCCGCCCTGCATCCCGCCGCCGCCGCCGGCGCGCGGCCGCGGGGGGCTGGCCGGCGCGCCTAGCGGCGCGGGTGCAATGCGGGCGGGCTAGCGGTCAACAACTTTACACCTGTGGCGCGGGCGCAGGGGACGCCCCCCGCCCCCGGCTGCGGAAGGGACGCCGTGCTGCGCGTCGGGACGCCGCGGGCGCGGGCGCGGGCGCGGGCGCGGGCGCGGGCGCGGGCGCGGGCGCGGGGGACGCCCCCGCCCCCTTGTCAACACTTTTTGATCGGCCGTGTGCAAAGTTTGACCATGCATGTCAAACCGTCCGGCGGGGACAGGGGGCATGGCCAAGATCCGGCTGCGATTGGACTCGTGCGAGGTCGAGATAGAGTCGAGGGATTTTTACGTCGACAACGACAGCGCAGCCTCCGTCATTGACACCATAGCAAGGTCGATGCAGGGAATGGCCGCCCCGCGCGCCCAGGTTCTGGCTGCCACCGAAGCGGCCGCAGCCGCCTCCGCAGGCACCGCCGACGCCGGCGACGCAGGCGCCAGCGGCAGCGAACGGGCAGCCCGAGGCGCAGACGGATCAAGGCCGCAGCCTCCCGCCGCGGCCGCGGCATCCACAGCCGCGGCCGCACCTTCCACTGAGCCGCCGATCCGGCAGGCAGCCGCCCCCGCCGCCGCCGCCCCCGCCGGGCAGCCCCTCCCGCCGGGAGCGGACCTGTCGTCCGCCCTGGACTGCCTGGACGAGGCGGAGGTGTTCGAGCCCGAGTTTGACGAGCCGCGCCGCGTGGCCCCGTCCGAGGTCGCCGCCAGGCTCCGGGCGCTGGCAGGCTCGGGGTTCTTTGGAGAGCGGCGGACGGTCTCGGAGACGGTCGACGCGATGGCCGAGCGCGGTTGGCTTGCCGGGCCACTCGACGTGTCAAAGGCGCTCGCCCGCATGGCCATGGGCAGGGAGATGCGGCGCGAGACGAGCGGGTACAGGACGTACTATTGCGCCCCGCCGCCGGCGGCCGGGCCGGCTTCCCCCGCCGAGGCCGCGCTCGCGCCCTTTACGCCGTAGCCGCACGCGTCGCACGCGTCGAACACGACGCCCTCCAGGTGGTCAAAGTGCGCCCCGCACGAGCCGCACGTGTGGTGCATGTCATAGTACCCGTCCGACTCGACGGGGCCGACGCGCAGCGACGTGAGGTCGCGGCTCTTGCACCTGATGCAGCGGCAGCCGCACGCCGCCCCCTCCCCCCGCACGGGCGGCGCATTTTTTATGCCCAATATAGCGGCAACCGCCGTTGGACACTGGCGGATCGGGCGGCGGGGACGGCGCGCCGGGCGAGCCCGCCCGGCGCGACATACCGGAGGAGATCGACGACCACTACCGGCTGTTCGGCAAGGAGCCGTGGGAGGTCGACTACAAGGAAAAGTGCGAGCTGTGCGACGCGTGGATAGACGAGTACGGCCTGTGCGCGTGCGACTCGGGCGGGGACTGACACCGCCGCGGCTCCGTCCCGAAAGTCAAAGCCCGGGCGCCTCCGCCCGCCGCTTCAGGTTCGCCGCCTCCGCCGCCGCATCAGGACCAGGTACGCCGCGGCCCCCGCCCCCAGCGCCGCGGCCGCCGCGGCCGCCGCGGCCGCCCCCGCCCCGCCCCACCCCTCCCCCTCGGCCTGCTCGGACTCCTGCGCCGGAGGGCCCCCGCCCCCGCCGGTCTCTGGCTGCCCCGCCGGCTCCGCCCCCTCCCTTTCCGCGCCGGCCGCCATGCTGCCAAAGATGCGCACGGTCCCGTCCTCCGCCGGCCTGACGCTGATGCCGACCCCGCCGTCGCCGGCCTTGAACGTGGTCACAGGGGCGCTCTCCCCGCCGACCTCGGCCCGGTACGGCGGCCCGAGCAGCTCGGACGGGACGACAAGCGTGACCCACCTGCCGCCCGCGCCGGACACCCCCTCCACCTCGTAGGCAATCGACATGGAGGCGGGATCAAGCGCCAGGGGGCCCACCTGCGCCGACGACCACACCCCGACGTCGAACCGCTCCGGCCCGCCCGCTCCCCCGCCCAGCTCGAACCTCTGGACGCCCCTTTGCTCGCCCGCCGTGAACTCTAGCTCCATCTGGCAGCCGTGGCACGTAAAGGCCCTGGCGCCCGTAAAGTATACCGCCTGCCCGTTGACGAACGCCACGTCGACCTCGTCGGGCAGGACGAACGTGGTCGTGGCCCTGTACAGGAACGACCACGAGTAGGTGCTCGGCTCGGACAGCGCCATGGCTCCCTCGAGGCCGTACCGGACCACGACGTCGCCGCCCGTCGGGGGCACGACCACGTGCGAGCCGTCCTCCGATGCCTCAAAGCCGTCGACGGCCGCTCCGTCGTCGGCGCCGACCACCTCGATCCCGACGGCCCGCCCCCCGCCGCTTCCGCCGCCTAGCAGCTGCACCGCCCTGTCCCCGCCGCCCCCCGCCACCCTGTGCTCCACGCTGACTCCCCCGTCGCTGAATATAGTAACGGACACCGACGGCACGCTCGCCGGCGGCAGGGGGGCCCTCGCCGTTGCCGCCCCCTCCTCCCCGTGCGCCGGAGGGGCCGCCCCGGCCGCCAGCAGAAACGCGGCCGCCAGCAGAAACGCGGCCGCCGGCGCCGCCGCCCTGTCCCCGCCGCCCCACCTCGCGCCGCGCCGGATGCCTGGCATCATTGAGAGATCGTAACCCTGGTCATGCGGGCCTCGGTGAGCGGCCGGTCGCTCGAGTCCCTGTCTAGGGCTACTATCTTGTCGGCCACGTCCATTCCCTCCACGACCTCGCCGAACGCGGTGTACTGCCTGTCGAGGAACAGGCTGTCCGTAGTGACTATGAAGAACTGGGATCCGGCGCTGTCCGGGTCGGACGACCTGGCCATCGACACGGCGCCGCGCTTGTGCGGCCTTGCGTTGAACTCGGCCTTTATCGTGTAGCCCGGCCCCCCCGTGCCCCACGTCGACTGGTCGCTCCCCTTTGTATTGGGGTCGCCGCCCTGTATCATAAAGCCGGGAACGATCCTGTGGAACAGCGTTCCGTCGTAGAACCCCGACCCCGCCAGCCTCTCAAAGTTTCGCACCGTCTCTGGCGCGCTCTCGGGCTCTAGCCTAAAGCGTATGGTGCCGTGGTTTGTCTCGATTACGGCCGTCGACACGGCGCTACGATTCAGCCGCGCCTTATAGCCCTTGCGCGGCGGCCCCCCGCCGGGCGGGGCGCCGGGGCGGCCCCCCGCCCCCCCGCGGCCGCCGATGCCACGGAGCGAATTGTTATATACTCCGCAAAACCGACAACCGGCGTGAACTCTAAACAGACAGAATCCGACGCCATGGAAGACGCCCAGTCGCCGCCGGGCATGGATCCGGCTCCGGCAGCAGACACCGCGGAGGATGCCATTCCGCCGGGCCTGCGCAAGACGAGCCTGGTCAAGACGGCCATCAACACGTACCTTGAGGCGGGCATGACCGACAAGCAGGAGCTGTACACAAAGGTAGTCGATGAACTCGGCGTGCCGCGCCCCTCGGTGAGGCGGATAGCCCACGACATGCGCCTGCGCGACGAGCTGATAGACAAGGTAAACGTGCTCCGGCCGGCCGTAGAGGCCCAGGCCAGCGCACAGGCCTAGGCGGAGGCCTTTTTCTATTTTTTGGGCATCCGGGGCGGGGAGTGCGCGCGGGGCGGCGGCGGCGGCCTCTCCCTCGCGCTGCCCGTACACGGAAGAGCTGCCGTCGCGGCGGCGGGGAGTGCGCGCGGGGCGGCGGCGGCGGCGCGGTCCCTCCCTCGGGGGCGCTACAGGCGGCGGGGCGCCAGGACATCGCCCGGCTCCCGCACAACTTCCCCGCCGCTACTGTTATAACCGGGCGGCGGCGGGGGCGCGGCGTGGGGTATCTCTACAACCATCTCGCCACGGTGGTCTGCGGCGCGTTTGCCGTCGCGCTGTCGATCCTGTGGGCGCTAATGGTTCCCCTGTACCCGCTGCTCAACTTTGTCTTCATAATGGCCGTGCCGATTACGTGGTTTCTTGTCGCCATGTGCTGGCTGGCCCAAAAGAGCACCGACTACGCCCACGCATCGCACGGCGAAAAAAAAAGCTTGACTAGCGCGCCGCAGATTGCCGTTGGCGCCGCCACCGTTGCCACAGCCGCCGCCTCGCCCGATCCGCGCCCCGACGCGGAGCTGGCCGCCGCCAAGGAGCGGCTCTCGGCCGAGCTCGACTCGATGAAGGACACGGTAAAGCTAAAGGACACGGAGATCGCGCGCCTCACAGAGGAGATATCCGACCTGCGCACTCTCGTGCAGATCGAGTCGCTGAAGGCCGAGCTTGCCAACCTCAAGGCGCTCGCGGCAAAGCGGTAGGCGCCGCCCGCCGGGGCGCGCAGCGCGGCATGCGGCCCCGCCCTGTCTTGAGGCGTCGGGCCAGGAATATGCGGGCAGGCTCGTGTTGTGCCAAAAAACACGGGATTCTTCCGACCGGCGCCCGGATGCGCACGCGTTCCAAAGCGGATCTGCGCGTTCGCGGGCAGCTGTTCCTTGAGACGCGCCTGCCGTGTGATGGCTTTCGCCTGCCGCCCGATTGAACCCCGCGTTTTTGACATAACACCTGTGGGAGGGCATGCGCCGCCCGCCCGCCCACCCGTCCAAGCCCCCGCCCTGTGCTGGGCGACAGGGCCCCACAAGCCCTCCATTCCGCCCTCCATTCCGCCCAACAGTGTCCATAGACTCCCGCCGGGCCAACGGGGCCCGAGACGGCCGACCGTCCGCCCCTGAGCATACAGACGACTACGGCGGCGACAGGGCGCACTCGGCCTGGTACGTGACGCGCTGGTCGAGCGTCGTGCCGCCCTGCAAGTCCTCGTAGGGCGTCAAGTTCAGCCTGAACCACAGCGGCGCCTCATCTCCGCCCCCGAGCCCGTCGGCCACTGCCGTCCCATCGGCAAGCGGCACATAGTCGACGGCGTCCCTGTCCTCACGCACCTCGGTAGCCGACGCGGGCAGGCCGCCGCTCCACGGGGTCGCAGTGAGATTGACATGCGCGAACGGCGCCGAGCCCGAGTTGACGACGACCTGCCGGACGGGATCCGAATGCCTGCCCGGCTGTACGCTCACGCGCAGATCGGGCGTCCCGACGCTCACCGAGCACGTATCCACCACGGGCGGGGGCGCCCGCTCGGGCAGGGCCGTGCCGAACAGGGTAAGGTGGTACGTGTAGATGATCTTGTCGCCGTTCGCCGAGTCCATCTGGCACTCGCCGGCGCCGCCCAGGTGGCGGTGGACCCTGGCTGCGTCGTCGGCCGCGCAGGCCTGGTCGATCGGCGTGATCGTGCCGCCGTCCGCGCCTCCCTCGATGTAGAACGCGCGGCCCCCGGCCTGGCCCTCGAGAAGTATGCGGACGGGCAAGTCAAACTCGACGCGGCCCGACTCATCGCCTACCTCGACGACCCGCTGGAGCGTGACGCGCCCCGACCCCTCGTACGCGAGCGCGCCCTGCACCCGCGCATCGTCCGGCACGTCGGCGGCGACGCGCAGGGCAAGCCGGCCGCCGGCCGGCACGTGCGCGGCCGCCACGCCCGGCGGGAACGTCACCGTGGCGAACGACGCGGCAACGGACGTCTCGACCGCCGGGAACGTCACCGTGCTCGACGCCGAGCCGTCAAGCGGCGGCCTGCCCTGGCCCGCGAGCCCCGCCACGTCTATGACGACGCCCGTGGCGTCGTTGACAAGCCATTCGTCGGAGGCCGTCACAGTTCCGATGCGCCATGGATGGACTATGCAGAAGTACGGGTACGCGCCGGCCTCTTCGAACGTGAAGGTGTATGTCCCGTCCGGCATAAACAAACCGCTATCGAATATCCCGTCTGGCCCGCCGTCGGGCGTCCCGCTGGTCACTGTATGGGCCGCCGTGTCGCCATTTGTCCACGTCACTTCACCGCCAACACCGACCGTGACGTTTTCTGGAATGTTGCACTCGTTGGCTTCCTCGCAACCCGGCACGGATGAGCCAGCTGGAATAAGAACGACGGCAGTAGGCGGCGGGGCGCCGCCCATTGGCGGAGACACGATGCCGTTGGGAAGTACGGCGACGGTAGGCAGCTCGGCGCCCGGCGACGGAAGCGGCGCCGTGTCGTTAACCGGCGTGGAGCTGACAGGGTCGACGGGGACGGGGGCGGGATCCGGTAGCGGAGGCGCCGTGCCGTTGACCGGCGGCGTAGGCAACACGGGGGCGACGGCGACGCCGGACGGGCTGTAGAACTGGCCCACGGCTGCGGGCGGGCCGACGGCGAACGCGAACGTGCCGTTGGGGTGGAATACATGGATGCGCGCGTGGACGGTATCAGCCACCGCGATGCGGCCGTCGGGGGCGACGGCGACGGCGGCAGGATATCCCAGCCGCACATCGCCGTCGTTCCACAACCCTGTACTGAACGCGAACGTGCCGTTGGGGTGGAAGACCTGGATGCGGTCGTTGCCGCTATCTGTCACCACGATGCGGCCGTCGGGGGCGACAGCAACGCCGGTCGGGCCCTCGAACTCCCTCTCGCCGGCGCCCCGCGTCCCGAACTTGAACGCATACGTGCCGTTGGGGTGGAAGACCTGGATGCGGTCGTTATAGTAGTCGGCCGCGACGATGCGGCCGTCGGGAGCGACGGCGACGCCGGTCGGGTAGTTGAACTCGCCGTCGGCGTCGCCCCCGGTGCGATCTCCATACTCGCCTATACTGGGCGGTAGCCCGACGGCGAACGCGAACGTGCCGTTGGGGTGGAAGACCTGGATGCGGTGGTTGCCGGCGTCGGCCACCACGATGCGGCCGTCGGGGGCGACGGCGACGTCGGTCGGCTGAATCTGCTCCTCGCCGGCGCCCCGCAACCCGAAGACGAACGCGAACGTGCCGTCGGGTCGGAAGACTTGGATGCGGCCGTAGTTAGGGTCGGCCACCACGATGCGGCCGTCGGGGGCGACGGCGACGCCGGACGGGGAGCCGAACTTCCCTAGTAAATTTCCAGCCCCCCTCCCCACATCTAGCGCGAACGTGCCGTTGGGGTGGAAGACCTGGACATCCCTGTCGTCGGCGTCGGCCACCACGATGCGGCCGTCGGGGGTGAAGGCAACGGCGGACGGGCGGTCAAACGGCCCCATCACGATGCCCCGCGTCCCGAACTTGAACGCATACGTGCCGTTGGGGTGGAAGACCTGGATGCGGTCGTTGCCGCTATCTGTCACCACGATGCGGCCGTCGGGGGCGACAGCGACGCCGGACGGGCCTAGAAGTTCTCCGCCGGCAACGATGCCCCGCGTCCCGAACTTGAACGCATACGTGCCGTTGGGGTGGAAGACCTGGATGCGGTCGTTATAGTAGTCGGCCGCGACGATGCGGCCGTCGGGAGCGACGGCGACGCCGGTCGGGTAGTTGAACTCGCCGTCGGCGTCGCCCCCGGTGCGATCTCCATACTCGCCTATACTGGGCGGTAGCCCGACGGCGAACGCGAACGTGCCGTTGGGGTGGAAGACCTGGATGCGGTGGTTGCCGGCGTCGGCCACCACGATGCGGCCGTCGGGGGCGACGGCGACGTCGGTCGGCTGAATCTGCTCCTCGCCGGCGCCCCGCAACCCGAATGCAATATACGTGCCGTTGGGGTGGAAGACATGAACGTTTCCGTGTGAGGAGGACACCACCATGCGGCCGTTGGGGGCAAAGGCAATGCCGGTACCACTACCGCCCCCCTCAATTACCGACTCCCGCGCGAATGTGCCGTTGGGGTGAAAGACTTGGATGGAGCCAGAGCGGTAACTGTATCTGTCGGCCACCACGATGCGGCCGTCGGGGGCGACGGCGACGTCGTACGGGCCGTTACGGAACTGCCCCTCGCCGGCGCCCTGCGTCCCGAACTTGAACGCGAACGTGCCGTTGGGGTGGAAGACTTGGATGCGGTGGTTGCCGCTATCGGCGACGACGATCATGCCCGTGCCGCACGGGTTGCAACTTGGCGCGGACGGCCGGTCGGCGCTAGCCGGGGGCGGTGCGGGGCCGGGGGCGACGGCGACGGCGGACGGGCCGCCGACAGGTCGGAGGAGGCCATAGCCCTCGTACCGGCCGAACTTCCCGTCACCCTCCCCGGGCCCGCCTATGGAAAAACCGAACGTGCCGTCAGGTCGGAAGACCTGGACGGACAAAAGCCCCCCGAATCTCGCGTCTCCGATTGTGAGAATGCGGCCGTCGGGGGCGACGGCGACGGCGGATGGATAGTAGGCCGACGTATGGCCGCTAAGTGCGAACTTGAGATCGAACGTGCCGTTGGGGTGGAAGACCTGGACGTTGTCGCCGTCTGTCACTACGATGCGGCCGTCGGGGGCGACGGCGACAACTCCGCCCGCCCCGAACTGGAACGCGAACGTGCCGTTGGGGTGGAAGACCTGGACGTTGTCGCCGTCTGTCACTACGATGCGGCCGTCGGGGGCGACGGCGACTCCGGACGGGGGGCCGAACTCCCTGTCGCCGGTGCCGTTGGTCCCTAACTTGAACGCGAACGTGCCGTTGGGGTGGAAGACCTGGATGCGGTGGTTGACCAGGTCGGCCACCACGATGCGGCCGTCGGGGGCGACGGCGACGCCGGATATGCCGTCTTCGTAAGAAGCGTCGCCGGTGCCGTTAGTCGCGAACTGCCCGTCGCCGGTGCCGTTGGTCCCGAACTTGAACGCGAACGTGCCGTTGGGGTGGAAGACCCTAATGGTGTGGTTGTATGGGCCAACAAAACCATCAGAACTAAAGAGATGACCTCGATCATGGCCGGCCACCACGATGCGGCCGTCGGGGGCGACGGCGAGGGCTGTGGCCAATGGCGCAACGAACGTCTCTAGGTCGCCCCCTAGCCACCCGAACTTGAACGCGAACGTGCCGTTGGGGTGGAAGACCTGGATGCGGTCGTTATCGTAGTCGGCAGCGACAACCATGCCCGGATAGACCGACATGGCATGCGCGCCGCCGCCCGCCGCCGCGGGTACCACGGCCAGCGCCGCGGCGGCCGCCAAGAGTAGGAAGATCAGTAGCCACGTCACGCCAGCGCCGCAAACGCACGCAAATAAGAGCCTGCCGGCGGCGCCCTGGCAGTGCAAATGGAACGGGTGGGACCCTGATCGGCGGGCACATGCCAAGCACCGCCCGGCCGGCAGCGACAGGGCTCGTGCGGGGCACTCTCAGCCGCGGTTGTCTTACACTGTCATACACTAGGCATGTCGAGCCACCTACCGATCGGGCCCTAGCGGGAACGGAACGGGTGGGGCACCCTCGGCCGCCCCCCCCCGCAGGGCCAGGGCCCTGCATCCCGGAGGCCTACACATACCTCGGCTGGCGCCAGCGGAACACGGGCCGACAGGATGGTGCGAATGAGTTGGGGGTGCGCCGCCCACACGTCGGCCGGCATGCCCCGCCGCCGGCCCCGTACTGGCAAGGACTCCGCCGCACCGCCGCCGCCAAGCCCACCAGACGGCGCCCCCGCACCCCGCAGGGTGTTGTGTCAAAAACACGGGATACCTCCGAGCCTGCGCCCGGATGCGCATCACTACAAAGCGGTATCCGCGCATTCGCGTGCAGTTGTTCTTTGAAGCGCGCCGGCCGTGCGATGGCTTGTTGCCCGCCGCTTGATCGGATCCTGCGTTTTTGACATAACACTGGCTCACAGTGCGGGCATGCCGCCCGGCGGCCCCGCCCTGTCTTGAGGCGCCGGCCAGGAATGTGCGGGCGGGCTCGCAGTGCGGGCATGCCGCCCGGCGGCCCCGCCGCCGGGTCATGGCGCGCCAAGCATGCACGGGCTTGGGGGGCCCCGCCGGCCTAGCCTCCCGGCGGCCCCGCCGGCCTAGCCGCCCGGCGCCCCCCGCCCGCGCAGTGCGGGCATGCCACCCTGTCCGCCTCGTCGTGCATCTCCTTGCACCCGGGACAGCTGACGGCGCCGCCGTAGTGGCACCTGCACGGGCACACTTCGGTGTCCCTGCCGCCGGGCATTGCGGGCGCGGCGATGCGCCCCCTAAAATACCGCGCCGACGCGCTAGCCGCGCAGCCTTGACGCCAGGGCGAGCGTGCCGTCGACGAGCTCCCTGAGCCTTGCGCGCGCATCCTCGTCCGTGATGCGCCCGTCGGAGACCATGCCGGCCGTCATGTACACGGCCTTTGGGTTTGCGTGGATTCCATAGTACGTCATCATCTTTGTGAGCATTACCTGCACGTCCGAAAAGCTCTGCTCGCTCGACGCCATCAGGGCAATGCCGGCGGCCTTGCCAGAGTTTTTCTTGTAGTCGAGGAACTCGAAGAGGTTCTTTAGGGCCGAGCTGTACGACCAGTTGTACACGGGAGAGCCGAGCAGCCACACGTCGGCCTCGCCCAGGTCACTCACCGCCCTGCGCGTGGCCTCGCCGATCTCCTCGGCCGGCTGCCCCGTAAACCTGTCTATCGCCCCGTCGGCCAGGTTGAGGTACACGGTGTCGGGGTTCTTTGATCTTGCGTACTCGTACGCCTCGCGCATCATGTACTGCGTGTTCGCCCCCTTTCTCGGGCTTGCGGACACGACGACGGCCTTCACGGCGCGCCGCCGAGCGGCCGCTATTTAAAGCCGCCCCGCGGCGGCTCTGGTTGGGCGGGCTCGGAGGGCTTCGATCCCTCGACCTGTAACTTAGGAGGCTACCGCGCTATCCATACTTCGCGCCTGTGCGGCTCTGCGCTACGAACCCGGCGCCCCGCCGGGGCCGATCAATTTAAGCCTAGCCGGCTCCCCCCCGGCGCCCCCGCCCCTCGCGGGCATTCGGGATCTCCCCGCCGCGCGTCAGCCGGGCGCCTCCGCCGCCGGGCCGGCCATGGACTCCCAGTCGGGGCCCCCGGTGCGCCCCCACCTGTCGGAGTGCACGACCCTCCCGAGGCCGAGGCGCGGCAGCCATCCGGCCGCCTCTAGGTCGGGCCCCGCGGCAAACCTGTCGACGTACCCCAGGCACAGGTACGCGACGGGCAGCACGTCGGCCGGTATGCCGAGCGCCCCGCGGACCGCATCGTTGGACAGTATGCTGACCCACCCGACGCCGACGCCCTCGGCCCGGGCCGCCAGCCACAGGTTTTGCACGGCGCAGCACACGCTGTACACGCCCGTCTGCGGGATCGAGCCGCGGCCGATGACGAACGGCCCGAACCGCGACTCGCTGTACGTCACGCACACGTTGACCGGCGCGTCGAGTATCCCCTCGAGCTTGAGCGAAAGGTACAGGTCGCGGCGGCGGGGCTCGCCGCCGAGGGCCGCCGCCGCGGCCATCCTCTCGGCGTCGAACGACGCCTTGATCCTCTCGCGCGCGGCCCTGTCCCTGACGACGACAAAGTCCCACGGCTGCGAAAAGCCGACCGACGGGGCGTGGTGCGCCGCGTTGAGTATGCGCGCGAGCGTCGCGTCCGCGACGGGCCTGTCCGTGAACCCCGACCTCACGTCGCGCCGCGCAAAGACGGCCTTGTACAGCCCCGACTTTTCCCCGTCGGTGAACTCGCCGCTAGCGCCCCCCACGGCCCCCCGCGGGGCCGCGGCCTTTTCTGCCTTTCCCCCGGATCCGCGCGCTCCCAAGGTTAATAACGGCCGGGCGCGGCCGCGCCGCGGGGCCGGTAGTCTAGTCGGTTAGGACGCTGCTTTGACATGGCAGAGACCGTGAGTTCGAATCTCTCCCGGCCCACCACAACCGAGCCTCCGGGCCGCGGCCGCCGCTAGAACTCTTCCTCGACGATGGACCAGGACGTCTCGACCGTGATCACGCCGGTCGCGCCGTACTCGACGCCGCCGTCATCGGCGACGATCATGTCGTACAGGCCGTCGTCGACGGCGCTCTTTGCCAGCACGAACGTGTTCTTGAGCGGTATCTCGACGCCGGCGTAGAACGCAGCGCGGCCGGGCATCGAGACGTCCTCGGTCGAGTACACCCCGGCGCCGATGGGCTCGCCGTTGGCGGTGAGGTCGTACCTTATGACCGGGACGGTAAAGGTCTTTTCCGACGGGTTGGCCACGAGGAAGGACACCTCTAGCTTTGCCTTGTCGGACACGGTGTCGACGTCGATGACCCTGACGCCGTCGAGGCCGATCCTGACCTTTTCGAGCTCGGGCCTGTCCAGGCCCACGTAGTAGAAGAGGCCGCCCATCATTGCGAGCAGCGCGGCGATTGCGATGAACACGGTCGCCCTGCTCTGTAGGTTCATGCGCGGCGCGGCGCGGCGGCTCATAAAAAACGTTGGCGGCCGCCCGCCCGCCCGCCCGCCCGCCCGCCCGCCCGCCCCCCCCGCCCGCCCCCCCCCGCCCGCCCGCCCCCCCCCGCCCGCCCCCCCCCGCCCGCCAACAGATAATATCGATCCCCGGCCCGGCCCGCGCGTGGGCATCGAGCAGGCCGTCATTACGTGGGTGCACCTGGTCTCGGCGGCCATATGGGTCGGCGGCGGCCTGTTCCTGGGCGTGGTGCTTGCGCCGGTCCTCAAGCGCACGTCGATGCCGCTGCACGAGCGGATCGGCCTCATGGTGCGCGTCGGCCGGCGCTTCAACAGGATCGCCGTCCCCTCGCTGATCGTCCTGATCGCGACGGGCCTGTACAGCGCGCACGGCATTCTCGGCCGCCCCGACCTGCTGCTCGGGAGCAGCTACGGAACGTTCCTCGTCGTCAAGATGGGGCTCGTTGCGGCCGTGATCGCCGCCTTTGTGGTGCACGTGCGCGTCGTCGGCGGCCGCGTCGACGAGAGGATCGCGTCGGGGAAGATGTCCGAGGGGGACGTGCGCCGCCTGCGCCGCCGCATAATCATACTCGGCGAGGTCGTCACGGTCCTGTCGGTGGCCATCCTGTTCATGGCCGCGCTGCTCGACTCGGGGTTCAGCCCGACCCGTCTATGATGACCTCGTAGGCGCCGCCGGCCGTGCGGCCCACGCCGTACCTGCAGCCGGTCATGTCCGAGGCGACGCGCAGGTTCGTCTCGAGGTGGCCCGTGACCTCGGGCGCCGCGAACCTCGACCTGCCCCGGGCCAGGGAGGCCGGCACGACAAGCATGTCGGCCAGGTTGGCGTCGACGCCAATGCCGGGCGCCGCAAAGCGCGCCGCCATGCCGCCGGCGTCAAAGCGGCCCCTCCTGTACAGCGAGTCGGCGCCGATGACGGACGCGCCGTCGGCAAAGTACGCGACCGCCGCGGCGCCTCCCCCTCTTCCACCCCTCCCCCTCCGCCGGCGACGCGGCGCCTCCCCCTCCCCCTCGGCGGTCTCCCCCTCCCAGCCGGGCTCTACGGCGCAGCCGGCCGCCTCGAGGCCGGCGGCGACCTCGCCTAGCGCATCGGCGACCTCGCCGGCCGGCAGGCCCGCGCGCGAGCAGTGCAGGGTTGCGCGCGACGAAAGGCGGCCGGGCAGCGATGCGGGCCTCGGCCGCCCGTCCCCGCACGCCGCGATCGACGCGCGTATGATGCCGCCCCCCTCCGGATAGTACCCGCGCCTCTCGACGCGCATCGAGAATGCGATTCCCATGCGGGACAGCGCCTCGCGCAGCGCAAGCGCCGCGTACCCGGCCGTCGGGCTCCACGCCACGTCGGTTCCGCCGGTCAGGGTCGCCTCGAGGGGGCGGCCCCTGAGCGAGGCGGCCACCGCAAGGGCCGTCAGGATCAGCGTCGTGCTGCCCGCCGTGCCCACGTCGCATCGAATGCTGCCTCCGGCCCCCGCTCCCGTTCCCGCCCCCTCGCCGCCCGGCTCGAACGAGACCTCGGTCGAGCCTACGCGCACCCCCCTTGTCCGGGCCCTGCACACGGACGCTAGGGCAGAGGCGGCCGCCACGTGCTGCGCCCTCATCCCCGGGTTGGGGCGGCCGGCCCTGATCCTGCCCACCCTCACGGCCCTTCCCGTAACGCACGACAGGGTCAGCGCGGTCCTGAGTATCTGCCCGCCCCCCTCTCCCGCCGAGCCGTCGACCGCGACGGCATCGCCCGCCCTTGGCACGCCGCATCCCAGGCCGCGCCCGTTATGATGGTTTTTAGCCGGGCCGCCCCGCCTTCGCGCGATGGACGACGGGGTCCTGGTCGGCCGCTTCCAGCCGCTGCACCTCGGCCACCTCGAGGCGTTTGCGTTTGCCCTGTCGCGGGTGCGCATGCTCTGGCTCGGCATAGGAAGCTCGAACAGGCTGCCGGATGCGGACAACCCGTTCACGGCCGCCGAGCGCGAGCGGATGGTCGCCGCGTCGCTGCCGCCGGGCGCGGCCGGCCGCATCCGCGCGTACCGCATACCCGACTTTGGCGACCACCGCCTGTGGGCGGAGCACATCGACCGGACGGTCCCGCCGTACGGCTGCATATTCACCAACGACGGGGCCACGGCGGCGGCGTACGGGCCGAGGGGGGCGCGGGCGGTGCCGGTCCCGTACGTGCGGCGCGGGGACCTGTCGGGAACGAACGTGCGCCGGCTGATCCGCGACGGCGGCGAGCGGGCGTGCGCGCGGCTCGTCCCCGCCGGCACCCTCTCCGTCCTCGAGTCCGTCGGGGCCGCGGCCCGCCTCCGCTCGCTCGCGGTAGGATTATAAGCGGGGCCTGCGCCCACCACGACGACCGGAATGGAGTACCTGTCGATGCTGCCGGGCCCTACCAACGTCCCGAACCGCGTCATGCGGGCCATGCTGGCTCCCATAATCAACCACCGCAGCGACGACTTTGTCGAGCTGTACACCGACGTGGTCGAAAAGACGCAGCGGGTGTTCGAGACGTCCGCCGACGTCGTGGCGCTGTCGGCGTCGGGCACGGGCGCCGTCGAGGCGGGCGTCGTCAACCTGGTAAGGAGGGGCGACAAGGTCATCGTGCCGGTCAACGGCGAGTTCAGCGGCCGCCTTGCGACCCTCATCGAGTGGCAGGGCGCAAACGTGGTGAGGCTCGAGACGCCGCCGGGCACGAACGCCACGCTCGACGAGGTCCGCGAGGCGTTCGACAACAACCCCGACGTAAAGGCGTTCTACGTCGTCCACAACGAGACGTCGACGGGCACCATGGTCAGCTACCTGGACCGCATATCGGACCTGACGTCGCGCAACGACGCGTTCTACGTCGTCGACTCGGTGTCGTTGCTCGGCGGCGCGCCGCTGCGCGTCGACAAGTGGGGCATCGACGTGTGCATGACCGGCGCGCAAAAGGCCATAGCGGCCCCGCCGGGAATATCGCCGATATCGGTCGGCCCGAGGGCCAAGCGCCACATGATCGAAAACCCCCCGAACACAATGTACCTCAACCTGGCGCGCTACTTCAAGTACTACGAGGAGTCGCGGCACACGCCGTTCACGCCGTCGCTGCCCCTCATGTACGCGTACCGCGAGGCCCTGTCCATCCTGCTCGAGGAGGGCCTCGAGAGGGCGTTCCGGCGGCACAGGGCGTGCTCGGGCGCGCTGTACGACGGGCTGAGCGCGATAGGGCTGACCCCGTTCGCAAAGGAGGAGGACAGGTCGATCTCGATCGTGGCCCTCAACTACCTGGACGGCCTCGAGGACAAGACGTTCCGGAGCACGCTGGCGGACCGCTTCAAGGTGCTCGTCGCCGGCGGGTTCGGCGACCTCAAGGGCAGGGTGTTCCGGGTAGGCTGCATGGGCGAGGTCGGCGAGTACCACGTAATGAGGACCATATCGTCGATTGCGTCGACGCTCGCCATGATGGGGTTCGAGGCGGACGCGCGCGCCGGCCTCGGCGCCGCGGCCGGCCGGCTCGCGGACATGTGATCCGCGCGCATCGCGCCGCCTATCTTAAAATAGCCGCCCGCGTCGGCGGCGCCGTTGGCAATCGCCGCGGACGCGCTCGTCCTCATCGACTACACCTCGTCGATAAAGGGGGACGGCGAGGTGTACAAGACGACGCGCCGCGCGGATGCGGGCAAGCTTGTCGACAAGCCGGCCGCCGACGCAAAGTACAGGCCCGTCCTCGTCTCGCTCGGCGACAAGGCCCTCTCGCCGCCGCCCGGCACCGCCGAGCGCCTCGCCGAGGCGTCGGCCGGCGAGGAGTTCGCCGTCGACGTGCCGCCCGAGAAGGCGTTCGGCAAGTCCGACAGGAAAAAGGTCAGGACGATCCCGCTGCGCAAGCTCGGCGACGATGCGGACCGCACCGTCGTCGGCGACACGGTCGAGATCGACGAGAAAAAGGGCGTCGTCAAGTTCAAGACGCCCGGCAGGATAACGATAGACTTCAACGTCAAGTACGCCGACAAGACGGTCGTCCATGACATACACGTGGTGAGCGTCCTCGAGTCGGACGACGACAAGATCGCCGCAATGCTGACCCACTTTGTCGGCGACAAGGCAAAGTTCAAGCGCGCCGGCGAGTCCGTGATCGTGACCATTCCGAGCTCGATGGTGCGCAAGGAGGGCCTGGCCGCAGCCAAGAACCTGTTCCAGGCGGCGGTCTTTAGGCACGTGCAGGGCACGGCCAAGGTGCGGTTTGTCGAGTCGTTCGCCAGCCCGTCCGCTTCCGGAGGCGCTGCTGGCGACCTGGACGACGACGACGACCTGGACGACGAGGATTTGGACAACATGGATGACCTGGACGACGACGACGATGACCTAGACGATGACGACCTGGACGACGATGACGACCTGGACGACGATGACGACCTGGACGACGATGACCTAGACGACGACGACGATGACCTAGACGATGACGACGACGACGACGACGATGACGACCTGGACGACGACGATGACGACCTGGACGACGACGATGACGACCTGGACGACGACGATGACGACCTGGACGACGATGACGACGATGACGACCTGGACGACGATGACGACGATGACGACCTGGACGACGATGACGACCTGGACGACGACGACGACGATGATGACGACGATGACGACCTGGACGACGACGACGACGATGATGACGACGATGACGACCTGGACGACGATGACGACCTGGACGACGATGACGACCTGGACGACGATGACGACCTGGACGACGATGACGACCTGGACGACGATGACGACCTGGACGACGACGATGACGATGATGACGACGATGACGACCTGGACGACGACGATGACGATGATGACGACGATGACGACCTGGACGACGACGATGACGACCTGGACGACGACGATGACGACCTGGACGACGACGATGACGACCTGGACGACGACGATGACGACCTGGACGACGACGATGACGACCTGGACGACGACGATGACGACGACAAAGGCGACAAGAAACCTTAACCCGTCATCGTTTTACAACCAACGGCGGTTTAAATGCGTCAAGACGACTTTCCGCGCAACTGAAACCAATTGCAGAATCCAACCTGCGCCCGACACGCGTATCGTAAAACGTGGCGCGTAGGCGCGCGGCGGGCGCATCCGGTCGTTGGGCGGCCCGTCCGGCGCCGTCCCTGCCGCAGGCCTGCTAGATCACGCCCGTGCTCTTGGCAAGCTCAAGGGCCCCGCCTCTCGTCATGCCCACCTTGCTCAGAACCGTGTACCTCTCGGGCCGCAGCGACTGCGCCATGGCCATGGCCTCTGCCAGGTTCCTGCTGGACAGCCCGATCTGGCGCGCCGTCGTCGGCGCCCCGCACATCCTGAGGGCGCGCTTGACGCGCCTCCAGTCCTGCCCCTGAAGCTTGGCCATCATTATGGCGCCGATGCCGCACTTTTCGCCGTGCAGCCCGGACTGGGGATCAATCCGGTCCAGCGCGTGCGAGATCAGGTGCTCCGCTCCGGAGCACGGCCTGCTGCTGCCCGCAATGCACGAGGCGACGCCGGCGCTGATCAGCGCCTCCACCACGATTCGCGCATCGGGGCCGCTGCGCGCAAACGACTCGGCGCTCTCCATTACGATGCGGGCGCTCATCAGGGCCAGGCTGGCCGCGTACCTTCCATAGTACTCGCCCGTCTGGTCGCGGCTGATCTCCCAGTCGCGCACCGCAATGACGTTGGCGATCAGGTCGCCGCAGCCGCTGGCCAGGAGCCTTGCCGGCGCGCCCTCGATGACGTCTATGTCGACGTATATGCCCAGCGGCGCCGAGGCTACGACCGAGTGCGGCCGGCCCCCTCCCCTGACCGAGACGAACGGGCTTGCTATGCCGTCGTGCGAGGCGGCCGTCGGGACGCTTACGAACGGCATGCCGAGGCCGAACGCGGCCATCTTTGCGGCGTCGACCGCCCTGCCCCCGCCGACCCCGACGACGAGCGAGCTGCCGGCGCCGGCTATGCTCCTGCGCAGCGCCGCGATCGACCTGGCGCTGCCGATCCCCGCCCCGTGCCACGTGCAGGCAATGCCCGCCCCGGCAAGCGACTCGCCGATGCGGCCGCCGACGGCCCCCCTCACGTGGGGCCCGCACACGATCGAGACGGAGCGCCTCCCTGCCCCGCCGCCGCCTAGGGACTCTAGGAACGCGCCCAGGCCTCCAAGGTTGCCGCGGCCGACCGCTATGAGGCGCGGCAGCTCCATCATATGCGACGGCTCGGGGGCGCCGGCAGCGGCCCCCGCCCCCGCCTTTCCGCCCGCGCCGCCGGGCCCTCCCGCAGCCGCCGGTTGCCGGGCGCCGGCGCCGGCCCCCGCCCCCGCCTTTCCGCCCCCGCCCCCCCTGCGCGCGCCCCCCATCGCCCCGCTGGGCCGGAAAAGTTATTTAAAAGGGTGGGCGCGCGGCCGCCCATCTAGGTGGCACTTTCTGGCCGGCACAAGGGTAGAGGAGAAGATACTGCACGGGACGACCACGGTCGGCATCAAGGCGGCCGACGGCGTCGTGCTGTGCGCCGACATGAGGGCCAGCGCCGGCTACTTTATCGCCAACAACAACACGATGAAGATACAGCAGATCGACGACCACGCGGGGCTGACGCTAGCCGGCGGCGTGGCCGACGCGCAGAACATCGTCGACATCCTGCGGTACCACGCGGGGCTGCACCGCATACAAAAGCGCCGCCCCATCCCCGTGCGGTCGCTCGCGCGCCTCACGTCGCTCATTTTCCACCAGAACCGCGGCTACCCGTTCATCGCCGACATCCTCATGGCCGGCTACGACGGCGAGGGGCCGGCCCTGTTCAACATCGACATGTTCGGCTCGGTCGAGGAAAAGTCGTACGTCACGACGGGCAGCGGCTCGCCCGTCGCGTACGGCGCGCTCGAGGACGGCTACTCGGACGGCCTCGGCGTCGACGAGGCAAAGGCCCTCGCCATGAGGGCCGTCAAGGCGGCGATCGTCCGGAACAGCGGCACGGGCGACGGCATAAACACGGCGGTAATCGACTCGGAAGGATTCCGCCTGCTCTCCGCCGAGCGCAAGAAGGCGGTCATCCCCCTGTAGTGATCTGATGCGGCGAAGGCAGGAGAGGCCCAGGCAGCAGCGGCCCAGGCAGCAGCAGAGCAAAAGGCCGGCGCGCCGCGACTCGATGTCCAACCAGAGCATAATGGCCGTCATCCTCAGGAACATCTCAAAGGAGGCGGCCGTCACAAAGATCGAGTACGAGGGGCCGCGCATCGCGCTGTACACCAGCGCGCCGCGCTACCTGCTCGAGAACGGCGACCTCGTCGCGGCGCTGGTCAACACGATCAAGAAGAGGATCACGGTGCGCACCGACGAGTCGGTGCGCAAGCCCGAGGACGAGGCGCGCCGGATCATATCCGAGATGGCGCCGGCCGACGCCGGCGTCCAGGGCACGGTGTTCGACGAGGCCACGGGCGAGGTCTCCGTCGAGGTCAAGCGGCCGTGGCTGCTGCAGCGCGGGCCGTCCGCGTTCGGCCTGGCCGACGCGGCCGAGCGGACGGGCTGGATACCGCGCATCCGCAAGGCGCCCACGAGCCAGTCGAGCACGATGCAGGCGATAAACTACGCGCTGCGCATATCGGCGGCCGAGCGGGCAAAGCACCTGCGGCAGATCGGCGACGACATATTCCGCCCCAGCCTGGCGGGCCGCTCCGAGGTCTCGCTCACGACGCTAGGCGGGTTCGGCCAGGTGGGCCGCTCGTGCATGCTGCTCTCGACGCAGGAGAGCAAGGTCCTCATCGACTGCGGCGTCAACCCCGGCGCGGCCGGCCCGTCCGAGACGTACCCCCGGCTCGACTGGGCCGGCGTCACGCTCGACGACCTGGACGCCGTCGTCATCGGCCACGCGCACCTGGACCACACGGGGTTCCTGCCGGTCCTGTGCAAGTACGGGTACAGGGGGCCCGTGTACTGCACCGAGCCGACGCTGCCCATGATGAACCTCATACAGCTCGACGCCATCAAGGTCGTGACGGCGCAGGGGCGGGCGCCCGTGTACGCCGAGCGCGACGTCCGCCAGATAATGAGGCAGGCGATCACGCTCCCGTACGGGACCGTCACGGACATCTCGCCGGACATCAAGCTCGTCTTTGCCAACGCGGGGCACATACTCGGGTCGGCCCTGTGCCACTTCCACATAGGCAGCGGCGACCACAACTTTGTCTACTCGGGCGACCTCAAGTTCGGCAAGAGCATACTCTTCGAGGCGGCAAGCTGCAACTTTCCGCGCGCCGAGACGCTGCTCATCGAGAGCACGTACGGGGCCAAGGAGGACATACAGCCGTCCAGGCAGGAGGTCGAGTCGGCCTTTACGAGGGCGGTCAACGGGACTCTCAGGGGCGGCGGCAAGGTCCTCATACCGATACCGGCCGTCGGCAGGGCGCAGGAGATCATGATGGTCATCGACCACTACATGAAGTCCGGCGCCATGGTCGAGGCGCCCGTGTTCACCGAGGGGATGATCTCCGAGGCGTCGGCCATACACGAGGCGCACCCCGAGTACCTCGCCAGGGCCCTCCGCCAGAAGATAATGGAGACCGACGACAACCCGTTCGACTCCGAGTACTTTACCAACGTCGAGCGGTCCGACGGCAGGGAAGAGGCGCTGCGCGAGGGCTCGCCGTGCATCATACTCGCCACGTCGGGCATGCTCGAGGGGGGCCCCGTCCTCGAGTACTTTAGGAACATCGCCCCCGACGGGAACAACAAGATGCTGTTCGTGTCGTACCAGGTGAACGGCACGCTCGGCAGGCGCGTGCTCGACGGGGCCCGCCAGGTGTCGATGCTCGGCAGGGAGGGCAAGGTCGAGGTCGTCACGATAAACTGCGGGATAGAAAAGCTCGACGGGTTCAGCGGGCACAGCGACTACAACCAGCTGCTAGAGTTCGTCAAGAGGCTGCGCCCAAAGCTGCGGCGCGTCCTGGTAAACCACGGCGAGAGGCGCAAGAGCGAGAACCTGGCGCTTGCCATACGGAGAATGTACAGGCTGCCCGCCCAGTTCCCGCAGGTGCAGGAGTCGATACGGCTGTTCTGAGGCGGGCCGGCCCCCCGCGGCTGCCTACTTTAGCTCATAGTCCGGCTTCCAGATCTTTACGCTGGACGGCGCCACAATGATGCGCTCCTCGCCGAGGCGCGCAATGTCCGCGCCGTGGCTCTTTGCGAGCGCGTACAGCTCCTCGACGACCTTGCGCAGCCCGTCGACGTCCTTTTGCGCCAGCGGCGTGACCCTGAGGATCAGCAGCAGGCCGCGCTTGACGTCCTCCTTGATGGCGTGGACGTCGCTCGGGTCCCGCACCGTCATGGCCTTGAGGTAGGTCACGGTCTCGTGCTTTTGCATGCGCCCTGAGTGCGATCGGGTTACTCAAAAAGTATTCCATGGGGGCGGCCGGCCCCCGCGCCTAGGCCAGCCTGTAGAAGGTGCACGTGTCGTCTGTCGCCGCGGGCGCGACGACCTCCGTTTCCAGTCCCCGTCCGTCGCCGCCGGCCGCCCCCGCCCCGCCGGTCACGGCGACGGCGCACTCTTCGCCGGCCGGGGCGTCCGAGTAGCGGACGGTCACGGAGGCGGCGAGCTCTACGTTGTGCCCCGCGGCGGGGCCGCGGCCCTCGCCGGCCCCGCCGACGCGCAGCATTGAGGTGGGGCCCATGTGGCCCTTTGCCTCGAGCAGGGAGTCGCCGGGCAGCGCGAGCGACCGTATGACGGCATTCTCGTCGCGGTTGCGGCCGACGACGAGCTTTGTCGACTCGTCTAGCCTAAAGTGCCTCCCGACCTTTAGCAGGTCGATGTCGTTGATGGTCGGGTCCTCGACGTGCGCGAACAGGTCCTTTGCGCGCCGCCCGAACGCGGGGTCGGTCAGCAGGCAGCCGCCCCCGGCGTTGGGGGGGTCCGCAATGCCGTACTCGGACGCCATCGCAAGCTGCCTTTTCCGGCTGCGGCCGCGTATCGTCCCGAGGTCCTCGCGCCGTATGAGGCCGTCCCGCTCGGGGCCCGTCTTTGGGAGCAGGGCCGCCGAGAGCGGGCGGACGATCTTTCCGTCCAGCCCCGACTCGCGCTCGATCGTCCTGAGGGCCGGCCCGTGCTGGCTCATCGGGCGCTGCCCGAGCACCTCGCCGGATATGACGAACTCGGCGCCGATCTCGTCCATGCGCTTTTTTGCCGCCTCGAACATCATCGCGCGGCAGTCGATGCACGGGTTCATGCCGGCGCCGAACCCGTGCTTTGGGCTCTTGAGCATCTCGACGTACTCGTCGCCCAGGTACACGGTCTTGAGGTCGACGCCGAGCTCTTCGGCGCGGCCGCGTATCTCAAAGCCGCACCCCCGCCCGCAGTCAAAGTCGCAGAACGGCGTCTTGATGGCGACCGCCGAGACGTCGAACCCCTGCCTCTGCATCATGCGGACGGCAAGCTGGCTGTCGAGGCCGCCCGACAGGAGGGCGACGACCTTTTTCTTCGGCGCGCCTCCCCCGCCCCCGCCCCCCTCAGCGCATGCGCCGGGGCCGGCGTCGTTGTCCGCGGTTGCGTCGCCCATGGGCGCGCCGCGGCCCGCTAATATACAAACCCTACGGGCGCGGGGCGCAACGCGGCCGGATGCGCCCTCTCCCCCGCTCGGGGGGGGGGGGGTGAGGGCGTATGCGGGCCTGCGGCGTCTCTGGCACTTTAGAGGTCTGCCTTACCCCAGTCTGCCCCGCAGTCGTGGCACATCTGGGCCGGTTCGTCGCCGCAGACGCAGCAGCCGCCAAGGACGGTGCGCCCCTCTTCGAGCTCCCTCTGCAACCCCTCGTCGATTTTGACGTAGCCGTAGAGCATCTTGGCGACGTTCCTGCCCTTGCACTTGGGGCACGTCTTGCGTAGCCTAGCCATGTGCATGCGGATACTGTCGCGCTATTTAAGAAGCGCCTATATAGACAGGCAGCGTGCATTCGGGAGGTGGGTAGCGGCCGCACCCGCGTCCTAGGCTTGGTTGGGTAAATCGGCGACCGGCGTGAATGCCGAAAGTTGGCGAGGTGGCGCCGGCAAGACTTGGACGGGCCTGGTTATCGGCATGTTGTTAAACGCGCCTATGGCGGGAGGGGGAAGGGCTACAGGCGCAAGCCGGGCGGACGACGAGCGATGCTGAATCTGACAAATTTGTCGCTCCCGGAAAGCCTCAGCCGGCAAAGCGACCCTGCGCGTAACGCACGCATTTGAGCGACATGGGCGGACATATTAAGAACCTGTGGCGCGGCGGGTGTGTGGACATACCGCGCGGCACAATCTGCATGGCGGCCATAGCGGTGGCCATCGCCAGTGTTTCGGCGCACGACGACGCCCACGCCCAGTCAGGGCAGATGCCGGCATGGGTCAAGCAGGTATTTTCGTACTATGTGGACGGCCAGATAAGCGAATCCGAACTGTTGGACACTATCGGATACCTCATAGAAAAGGGCGTCATCAAGGCCGGATGCTCCTGTGATGTAGATCGGGCTGCGTTGACGATCGCCGACATGGAAGAGCGAAGGGCAACAATCCACATGTGGCTGGCGGTGCTCAGTAGCGGCGCCTCAAACATGGAGGACTATGCCGAGGTAACCGAGGTCGACAGCGAATATGTCGAGGGCGTTGTTGATGAAAACGCCGAAACACTCAAGGAAATTGAAAGGGCGGTGGCATACGCGGTCGAATCGGCGGAGGCGGCGGAGAGGGCCGCCGAGCTGGGCCGGCCCGCCGAGGCGGCAGAAGAGGCCGAATGGGTCGAATACTATGCAGATTATACCGAATTCAGCTCGGACGCGTTCGCCGACTTTGCCTCAGATTTGGGCGAGGATATAGAAAGGATGACGTGGGAGATTGGCATGCAAAAAAGATCCCTCGAACGCATGGTCGAGAACATGGAGCTTCTCAAGCCCTACGAGGCCGACTATGGCGTTGAGTTTGTCGGGGACTTTAGCGAGCAAATCAAGCGCGTCGACGATGCCATTAAGCGCATAGAGATAGCGATTAAGCGCATAGAGATGAGCGCGGAGCAGGCTGGTAAACAAGCGGAGCGGGCCGAGCGGGCCGAGCGGGCCGTTGAGCGGGCGGCCGAACAAGCCGAGCGGGCCGTTGAGCGGGCCTTGGCGGAGTACAGGTAGTGACGATGGCCATGCCCTGCCACAGACTCCGTGCAAAGCAACCCAGGCGCATGCTTGGCGGATTCGAATTATTCCGGGCGGGCCATGCCCTGCCGCCCATAGGAGGGGCGATTTTTTGAAGCTGGGAGCTGCTGCCACGGCTGGCGGGCGCGCCTTGGCGGCCAAGATGTCCGCACCGCCCGCATCCCGCCGCACTCCGAGGGCCGCCGGGGCGCAAATGGCCTCCCGTCGCGCCGCCCTGGCCGCAAGTACGCGTGCCCTCGGCTTCGACATGGTGGTCACGACAGAGCCGGAAAACCTCTTCTACCTGACGGGGTTCTGGGGAGAGGCGTTCGGCGTTATGGACGCGAGGGGCCGCGGGGGGCGCCGCGCGACGATCATTGCGCCCGCCCTTGAGGCCGGCAGGGCCGCGTCCGAGGCGGCCGGCGCCGACATTGTGTCGGCCGACCGCGGCTCCGAGCTGGTCCGGTCGCTGGCCCGGATCGCGCGCGGCGCAAAGGCGTGCGCCGACTGCCAGAACTATGCGCTTATGGGGTCGCTTAGGAAGTCCGTCCCCGGCCTGCGCCACTCGGCCGAGCCGTTTATGCGGTCGCGGATGGTCAAGGACGCCGGCGAAATATCGACGATCAGGAAGGCCTCGCGAATAATCGACGGCATGTTCGAGCTGTGCGCATCCGAGATCAAAAAGGGCATGAAAGAGTCCGAGCTCCAGGCGATCCTGATGGCGCACGCGGTCGAGCGGGGCATGTTCGACACGGGGTACCGCTCGACGCTGAACCCGCTGATTATAGCCGGCGGGCCCAACGGGGCCCTGCCGCACGCGCAGGTTACGGGCAGGCGGTTTGCCGGCGGCGACCTTGTCGTCGTGGACCTGACGCTGCGGCACAGGGGGTACGTTACGGACGCGACGCGCACGTTTGGGATCGGCCACGTTCCGAGGCGCGCGCTAGACGCGTACGAGGCCGTCAGGGTGTCGCAGGAGCTCGGCCTGCGGGCGGCCCGGGCCGGCGCGCCGTGCGCCGGAGTCGATGCCGCATGCAGAGACAGCCTCCGCAGGGCCGGGTACGCGGACTATTTTGTCCACTCGACGGGGCACGGCGTCGGCCTAGACGTGCACGAGGCGCCGGCGGTGTCGTCCGGCTCCAAGACCGCGCTAGAAAAGGGCATGGTGATCACGGTAGAGCCCGGCGTGTACGTGCCCCGGAAGTTCGGCGTGCGGATAGAGGACACGGTCGTGGTGGGCAGCGGGTCCCGCGCGCCGTCCATCCTGCACCGGTTTACCAAGGACCTGGTGGTGATCTAGCCGCGCCCTCCCGCGGCGTCGCGAGCCTGCCGCCAGGCGGCCGCGCCCGACGGCGGAACGTCCGGCGCGCGGCGCCCTGTCGGGAAAGGGAGTGGGCGGTTCGGGGCCCCGCCCGTTACTCTTCCTGTCTGAGAGTCTTCCTGGCGGTCTTTAAAAACTCGGCCAGCACGTCGTCGAGATCCTTCAGCGACTTTGCGGTGGCCTCGTCGGCGTGGTGGGCCAGTATCTTCATGTCGATCTCCAGCTCCCTCAAGTGCCTCGACACCACGTCGCGCACGTCGTCTTCCTTCCTCAGCGTCCTTGCGGCGGGCAGGTACGTCGTGTCCCAGTTGTGTTTGATGATGCGCACGAGCCCCTCCCTCTCAAGGCTGCGAAGCGCCTTGTAGATCGCCGGCTTGCCCGGCCGCTTGCCCTGGACGGTGATCTTTTCAAAGGGGTCCTTTTTCGACCTCTTTACCACGCCGAGTTGGCCCTTGATCAGGTCAAGCAGCGCCTTTTCGAGCTCGTCCACGCGCGGCCGCCGCCGGCGGCCCCTTATGAGCGGTTGCGCCGGCGCCGCGGCGGCGCGGCCGCCGCCACGGCCAGCACCTCCCACGGGAACGTAATGCGCCCGCCCCTGGCCGTGTAGGGCGCGGTGCTGGACCTGACGTCGTCCCAGAACCCCTTGCGAACCGCCCCCGACAGGGACATGAGCTTTTCGCGCTGCTCCCTGGCGACGTACCGCAGGTGCCCCCTCCTGTAGTCCTCGAACGTGCCCGGGCTGTGGCGGAACAGCATGGTCTCCTCTCGCGCGATGTCAAAGCCGGCCCGCTCGACCTCGGCGCGCAGGGCGCGCATCGTCCCGAACCTGTTCAGGTCGGGCGCCCCCTGCGGCGCGTACCCGGGGATGTGGCGGCGCGCCGCCTCGAGTATGCTGGTAAAGAACGGCGCGTTGTCGCCGTGGACGGCCACAGCGAGCGTGCCCCCCTCCCTGAGCATTTGGCGCGCGTTGCGCAGGGCCGCGAGCGCGTCGGGAAAGTAAAAGAGCGCGTACTGGCACACGGCCGCGTCGAACCTGCCGGCGAACCGGACCGTCTCGGCGTCGGCAAGGCAAAAGTGCGCGTTTGCCGAGCCGGCAAACCGGCGCGCGATGCGCAGCGCGGACGCCGACATGTCAAAGCCCGTGACGCTGCCGGCGCGGCCCACGGCCCTTGCCGCCCTCTTGGACACGGCGCCGGTTCCGCAGGCCATGTCGAGGACGCGGTCGCCCCTCCGTATTCCGGCCATCCTGACGAGGCGGGCCGTTGCCGCGAACGGGCCCGCGCCGATGCCGGCCCACCTCCTGTGGTACCGCGGGGCCACCTCGTCCCACGCCCGCGCCGTCCGCTTCTTGTACTCCGTCCCCCGCGCGGTGGCCGCCAAGCGCGGGGCCCCGCCGGCCCCGCGCTTTATTCGTGTCGGACGGCGCGGTTTCTTGCAATCTGCGGCAGGCCGCGTCGTGGGAAAGGCCGGCATGGGCGGCCTGGCCCCTGGCGCCCCCGCCGCGGCCGCCCCCGGCCGATGCGCATGCTGCTAGGCAGGGGCCCGCCGCAGATTACGAGCATTTCTAGGCAGGCCTGCTTTACAAACCGCTCAAATGTTGGACGTCTTGCAATAAAAAGGCTTAAAACTGCAATATTTTTGTTCTGCCATGCCTGGTTCAAAAAATTGCACGGCGTATGGTGTTGTGCAAGCTCTAGGCGAGAGCTCGGGTCTAGGTGCTCAGCACGGCTGAAAGAGGCACGGGTCTGCTGTACTAAGCATCATGAGCTAGGACTTGAGCTCTCGCTCTTTTAGACCCACACTGTATATATACACCCCCCAACCGCCCACCTGCGTTGCGGGGGGACGTATTACTGATAGCGATCGCGGCAGCGCTGGTCATGGTCGCACTTCCTGCTACGGCGTTGTCGCAGTTGATCGACGATGGAGGGGTGGCAACGCCATCCTCTGCGCCTGGTGGTGTGACGACCGGCGATACTACCCCTGGCCCCGTTGCCAACACCGGCGCTGTGCACAAGTTCGACGAGGGGCTGTACGACAAGTTAGTCGCACTTGCAGGCGCTACGTTCGAGGACGGCGACTACGGGGTCTACGACGGCGAGCGCTACTATGACGTGCTCGTGGTGGTGAGCCGAGACGACGGCGACGACGGCAGGACTCCAGATGACACTGCGGAGGAGAACAAGGCGTCGGTGGTGAGGCTTCTTGAGGAGCTGGGGGCCAAGAACATACTTGCCGCCGGGTCGCTCTCGTTCGTCACCGCGTCCGTGCCGGTCGCGGACGTGCCGGGGTTCTCGCTGAGCGAGGAAGTGTACCGGATCGGCGACGGGGAGCAAGAGGTCGTCCCCAGTGTGGACACGGCTCGGCGCACAACCCACGCGACAGCCGCCGAGCTGGCCACCGTCAACGCACTGCCGCGCAGCGCGGTGCCGACCGGAGCCGGAGTGACCGTCGCCGTCGTGGACACGGGGATAAACAGCGTGCATCTCAACGGCAGGGTGGTGGACAGATCGTACTGCACAGGGGAATGTAGCATAGTGTCGGGGCGGCTCGCGGGGCAGAACACCACGAATGTCGACCACCTGAACTCGGCCGCATCGACCCATGGGACACGGGTGGCGCAGGTGCTCGCCGCGTCCAGCATGCCGCTGCACAACGGCACCGTGTCGGGGGCGTCGCTCCTGGATGCCATGTACGGCAGCGGGGGACCAGTAGTTTACGGCCCATTTGCAAACGATGTGGCGCACCAGCTGGACTGGTCACACGGCCGTGCGGCCGATGTGTCCAATTTGAGTTTCGGTGTGGGTGGCTGCGGTGACACTTGGGAGTCCGCGTTTAACCTGATCGTCAACGAGGCGGTGGACAAGGGGATGGTTGTTGTAAGTGCGGCTGGCAACTCCGGATCTTTGTATAACACGGTTACCAACCCCGGCTGCGCCCACAACGCCATTACCGTGGGCGGCATAAACGATCGGGCCGGAGGGCAGCCGACCATGTACGCTGGTTCGGGCAGGGGGCCGGCAACCGACGCGGACCGCCGCCTTGTTCCCCACCTGGTGGCGCCAGCGGTGAGCATCCAGACGCTCGACACGTCCACCGGCTCCGCGACCTCGCCGCGCTCCGGCACCAGCTATGCCACCGCGCAGGTGAGCGCGGCCGCAGCCCTGATGCTGCAGGCCAAGCCAGAGCTTGCCCCTGCGGCGGTAAAGGCCGCCCTGCTCCTGGGGGCCGACTGGCGGGGACCCGTGCCGTGCACGTCCACCCAGTACGAGACGTCGACCAGCACCGCGTCGGGCTGCTCGCACCTGAACCAGCCGGACAACCGGACGACGGGCGGCAGGGCCGGCATTGCATCCCTGGCGCTGCTCAACAACGCGGGTCTCGGGGTGCTCGACGTCTCGGAGTCGCTAAAGTACGCAAAGCTGCACAGGCAGCATGTCGTGCACGACCACCTGCAGCCGGCGGCCGGCGCCGACACGGCCAGCAGGCAGTACACGTTCGCGGTCAGCGGGGCCCCAAAGCAGGTAAAGATCGTCCTCGTGTGGATGGCCCACCCGCACGGCGGGATCGACGAGCAGCCCTCCAGGGCGCGCGCCGGCCACGCCGCGCCCGCGGCCAACCTCGACTTTGCCGTGTCCGGCCCCGGCTCGCAGACGGTCAGCGCCGCGTCGGCCAACCAGACGGCCGAGTTTGCCGTGTTCAGCGCCGCGGGCAACGGCAGGTACACGGTGACGGTGTCCGGGTCGGGCCTATCCTCGATCAACAAGCCGGTGCAGGCGTTCGCACTGGCGAGCACCGAGGCGCTCACGCCCGTCCCGCCGAGCAACCGCGCGCCGGCCGCGCTGGCCCGCACCCTGTACGTCAGCCCGGGCATGGATGTCCCGGTGCGCCTACACGCGACCGACGCCGACGGCGACGCGGTGTCGTTCCATGTCTCCCGCGATCCCTCAAAGGGGGCGGTGAGCACCGACGAGATGGTCACGCGGACGGTCTCGCGCGTCCTGTACACGCCCGACGCCAACTTTACGGGGACGGACCTGTTCAGGGTCGTCCCGAGCGACGGCACCGTCACGGGCACGCCGGCGTACGTCACGCTGCGCGGCGAGGGCCTCCCGCCAGGCGCGGCCGACTCTTCCGCGGCCCCAGCCGTCAAGGTCTGGCATGCCGCCGCCGTCCCGCCGGGCAGGGCCGTGTCGGACTACTCCCAGTCGTTCGCGGGCCCCGGCCTGGCGGCGTCGGCCATACGCGTCGGCTCGGTGGATGCAGAGGGCGTCGACCTGTCGCTGACGACGAGCACGGGGCTGGTGTACCGCGTCGCGGTGCCGTCTGACGGCTGGCGCACGATCCAGTTCGCCGCGCCGCTGACCGTGCGGTCCGCCACGCTGTCCTCGGACGGCCTCGACGAGGAGGCCGCGGACGACTACAGCTCGGATCCGTCGGCGGGCCCCGACTTTGGCATGTACCTGGGGTACGTCCCGTCCTCGTGCGGCCCGACCCCCTCGTCGGGGTGCCCGTCCCACTCAAAGTACTATTCGACGACCGCCCCTGCCCTGACAATCAGGGACAACACGCGCAGCCAGGCCGACGCGAGCGCGATCCCCGTCCCGGTCAACGGCACCTCGACGGCGATCACCGTCAGCGTGGACGTGTCGCACAGGTGGATCGGCGACGTCAGGCTGACGCTCGTCTCGCCGAACGGCACCGAGGCCGTCCTGCACAACAGGGCCGGGGGATCGGCCGACGACATACGGGCGTCCTACCACTCGTCCTCAAGCGCAGCCCTGCGCTCCCTGGTCGGCTCGGAGATCGGCGGCGACTGGACCCTCAAGGCCGGCGACTACGTGCGCGGCTACGCCGGGAAGCTCAACAGCTGGTCGATCGACGTGACGTACGATCCGCCCGCCGCCCCGGCCGCCCCGGCCGCCCCGGCCGCCAACGTGACGGCCTTTTCCGACGGGTTCGAGTCGTCCCTCTCAAAGTGGACTGAGACCGGCGAGGGCGACTGGCGCGTATCTACCTCGCAGTCGCACCGCGTGCCGACCCTGCCCGGCAAGGCGGCGTCGAACAGCGTCCTGCACTCTGACAACTGCGACACGTCCTGCACCGTGGCGCTCAAGTCCCCCATCGACCTGACGGGGTACACGTCGGCGACGCTGTCGTTCTGGCGGTTCGTCGACTCGTCCCTCGACTCGGGCGAGTACCTGCGCGTGCAGGCGTCAGACGGCACCACGTGGAGGACGATCTACTCTTGGACGCACGGCAGCGGCGACGACGGCAGGTGGCACGAGGAGACATACGACCTGTCGCCGTACTTGTCGTCGACGGCGTTCGGCCTCAAGTTCGTGACGCGCCAGAGCAGCTCGTCCGAGGACGTCCAGATCGACGACGTGGCGATCAGCGCGGTGCAGACCAGGCCCACGGCGCCGACGACCCCTGCGCCGACGACCCCTGCGCCGACGACCCCTGCGCCGACGACCCCCTCGGGCCACTCCCTCTACGTCGCCGACTCGGACGACAGGGAGATTGTAGTCTTTTCTAGCAGCGGCACGTACCTGGGCGAGATCGTGGCGAGCAGGTCGGCCGGTCTCGGAAAGCCGTACGGCCTGGACTTTGGTCCCGACGGCCACCTCTACGTGTCCGACAGGGGCGCCAAGACTATACGCAAGTACAACGGGGCGACCGGGGCGTCGATCACCGCGTCGTGGGCCACCACGTCCGGCTCCCCGTACGGCATGGTGTGGAAGGACAGCACGCTGTACGTCGCGACGACCAATGGCATAGAGAGGTTCTCGTCGACGGGCTCCGCGCTGGGCACGTTCGGCGACGCGCACGCCCGCCCCGCCACCTCTGGCGCCCTGCGCACGCTCACGCCGTACGACGTGGCCTTCTGCTCCGACAACCGCATGTACGTCGCCGACCGGTCGTGGAGCAAGATACTGTACTATGCGGCCGCGTCGGGGACGTACCAGGGGGCCATATCCGGCACGTCCTCGCCTAACACGCAGAGGCCCGTCGGCCTCGCCTGCGGCACGGCCATGTCGGGCTCGGGCACGAGCCTGTACCAGAGCGGCGGCGACCCCGGCCGCGTGAACGAGATCAGCACGTCGACGCGGCTCCAGGTCCGCTCCATAACCTCCAACGTGGACGAGCCGTACGGCATGGACTTTTCGGGGCCGGGCACCCTCTACGTGGCCAACCGCGACAGCGACGTGATCACAAGGGTGCAGTCGGGGACGGCGACCGTGCTCGCGTCGGGCAACGGCCTGGACGCGCCGCGTGACGTCGTCGCGGGCCCCGTATACACGCCCGCTTCCGGCGCATCGGGCGCGTCCTCCGAGGACATCCCCGCTCTTCCCGACAACGGCGCCCCCTCCGTGTCGCTTGAGCGCGGCGGAACACCCGTCGCCTCCCCCGTGGCGGCAACGGCAGGCGAGCGGGTCGTCCTGCATGCCGTCGCCGCCGATCCAGACGGGGACAGCGTTACCGTGCGCGCGACCTCGGATGAGATCCCCGCCGCTCTGCTCTCCACGACGGACCACGGCAACGGGACGGCCACGCTGGCGCTGGACACGGCCGGCCTTGCGGCGTCCGCCGCCGGCACGCCCTACGTGTTCTGGATCAACGCGTCCGACGGACGCGACCACGAGCTCGAGCCGTACGCGGTGCTCGTAACAACGACGGCGGCAGGTCCAAAAAATTGAGAAAGCACCGCGCGGCCGCCCTGGCGACTGCCGTCGCCGTCGCCTCGGCGGCCGCCCTGCTGCTGCTGTCGCTGCCGGCAGCCCCGCAGCATGCCGATCCGCCGAAGGCGCCGGCCGAGGCATCCCCGGCCCACGATCTCGCCCCGCTGCTGACGACTGCCCCGGATCCTGCAACCGGCAGCGCCCCCGCGCCGGGCACTCCAGTCGATCCGCCATCCTCCCCCGCCGCCTACGAATCGTCCGTCAACGCCTTCGCGTTCGACCTGTACAGGGCCGTCGCCGCCGACGGGAAAGAGGACGGCAGGAACATCTTCCTCTCGCCGGCCAGCATCCACACCGCCTTCTCCGTCCTGTACGAGGGCGCGCGCGGCAACACGGCCGGGCAGCTGCTCGACGCGTTCGGGTTCGAGCCGGACCGCGGCGCGCGCCACGCGGTAGTGGCGGCCGCTGCGGCGTCGATCGGCCGCGGCGACGGGCACTCGGATCTGTCGCTGGCGAACGCCCTGTGGGTAGCCGAATGGTTCGCCCCCTACGACACGTACCTTGAGGCGGCGCGCGGCGATGCCTACGGCGCGACCGTCGACACGGTCGACTTTGCCGACGAGGCAGACGCGGTGCCGAAGATAAACGCATGGGCGTCGGACAACACCGGCGGGATGATCGAGGAGGTGATCACCCAGGGCGACGTGAACGACCTCACAGCCATGGTGATCACGAACGCGATCTACTTCAAGGGCACGTGGGCAACGCCGTTCCCCGAGGATAGTACGCGGCCGAACACATTCACAAGGGAGGACGGCTCGGCTGTGCCCGCCGACTTCATGGAGGTCACGGCAGAGTTCGACCACGCCGCGTACGACGGGTACCAGGTGCTGCGGATGCCCTACCGCGGCGATCGCCTGTCGATGATCGTCGTGCTCCCAGGCGAGCCGGACGGCTTGGGCCGGCTCGCGGGCGGCCTCTCGGCCGCGACGCTTGACGGCTGGATCGCCGGCACGGAGCGCCGCGAGGTGCAGGTAGTGATGCCTAGGTTCGAGGCGAAGACAAACTATGACCTGGAGGGCGTACTGGGGGCGCTGGGCGTGACGGACGCCTTTGACGAAGAACGCGCGGACCTGACAGGGATAGGCGAGACCAAGAAGGGCCGCCTCTACGTCCACAAGGCGTCGCACGACGCGTACGTGAGCGTCGACGAAAAGGGAACCGAGGCGGCGGCCGTAACAACCGCCGTGATTCCGACGGTAGAGGCGCGACCCCCGCCCCCGCGCTTTGTCGCGGACCACCCGTTCCTTTTCATCATACACGACGGCGAGACGGGCGCAACCCTGTTCATGGGCCGCCTGTCCGATCCCGCCGGGCCGCGTTGATCGCCTACCCTACGGCGCGCGCCCGCAAATCCCCGTGCCACGGAAGGGCAGTGCCTGTGGCCGGAGACGCGCTCCGTCCCGTCCGACGGCGGCTAATGCAGACGCGAACCGCGGGCCTGCGGCGCTGCCGTCTCGCGCCTTCGTATGCAAAACTCCGTGTGAGATCACATTCGGGTCTCTGGCAGCATCCGCGCCCATGCCCCCGTTAACGCGGGACGCGCGGGGCTGGCGCGGACCCGAACGCATTCCCCTGTAACCTACGGCGGGCCGTATCGGGGAGGAGGCCCGATGGGGGTCGGGCCCCTGGCGCCCCGCCGCGGCCGCCCCCTGCCGATGCGCATGCAACCAAGCAGGCTCCCGCCGCGGATTGAGGGAACCGCCCGCGCGCCACGCTTATAGGGGGGACGCGCGCCCGCCTTGGCATTGGCGGGCGGGCAGTGCGCGGCCTGCGGCGAAAAGACGACGGCGAGAAAGATGCGCGGCCACATCCTCGGCCACCTCGCGGGCAGGTCGGGCAGGGATGCGCGCCTCGTGAGGGTCACCGGCAGCGGCGGGGCGAAGTACTGGCTGTACGCCAGGGTCGGCAAGAAGGCAAAGCTGGAGGACCTGGACGGCCTGCTCCGGTCGACGTGGGTCGAGTGCTGCGGCCACCTGAGCACGTTCAGGGGAGGCGAGGTGTCGTACGACTACATGCCGGACGACATGATGGGCGGCAAGCCAAAGTCGATGAAGGTCGGCGCCGTCGCGGCCCTCGACCGCCACGAGTCGCTCGAGTACGAGTACGACTTTGGCACGCCCACGTTCCTTGCCGTCAAGCTCGTCTGCCCCTGCTCCGGCGCGGGAATGAAGCGGCCGGTAGAGCTTGCCGCGAGGAACGAAGACATCCCGTTCGACTGCTCGGGGTGCGGCAAGAAGGGGGCCGCCACGCAGCTGTGCACCGAATGCATGTGGGCCGACGAGGAGTGCCTGCTGTGCGACAAGTGCGTCGAGGATCACGAGCACGACGGCGAGCCCGCCGACGAGACCTCGTTCCTGCCCGTCGTCAACTCGCCGCGGATGGGCATGTGCGGGTACTGCGGCTAGGCCCCGCCGCGCCCCGCGCTGGTAGCCCGCCCGGCGACGCCCCTCTCGATCTCGGCCCTGATGGCCGCGGCGATCTCGCCCTTGGGCAGCCACGCGGTGCGCCTCGGCCTCTTGCCGGGCGCAATGATCACGACGCGGCTGCCGCCGGGATCCCTGGCGTGGCGCGGCGTGCCGACCTCGTTGGCCACCATCATGTCGGCCCCGGCGCGCCGCATCACGGCCGCCGCCCTCTCCACGAGCGCGCCGCGGCCGCCCGCGCCCGCCTCCGCCTTGAACCCGACAAGGAACGCGCCCGGCTGCGCGGCCCTGACCGAGTCGATGATCTTCGGGGCCCTCACCAGGGACAGCGTGAGCCCCCTGGCCCCGCTCCTGATCTTTGCCGCGCGCGGCGACCGCACGGTATAGTCCGCGGCGGCCGCGGCCATTACGACGACGTCGAACTTTTTCCTCCGCATCTCGGCGCGCACGGCCGCGTCCATCTCGCGCACGGTGACGACGCTCACCACCCTTGCGCCGGCCGGCGGCCGCTCCCTCCCCGGGCCGTACACGATCGTGACGTCGCAGCCGGCCGCGATCAGCTCGCGCGCAAGCAGCATTCCGGTCGCCCCCGTGCTCGCGCTCGTGATGGACCGGACCGGGTCGACCGGCTCGGACGTCGGGCCGGCCGTCAAGAGTGCGCGCCTGCCGCGGAGCGGCCCCGATCCCCCGAGCCGCCCGACGACCGCCCTGAGCATCTCTTCTGGCTCGGGCGCGCGCGCCTTGCCCTCCTCCAGCGCGGGCGCGACGAACTCGACCCCCCTCTCCTCCAGGAACGAGACGTTGCGGGCGACGGCCGCGTTGCGGTACATGGACTCGTGCATGGCCAGCCCGAACACGATGGGTATGCCGGCGCCGAGGCCGGCCGTCAGCACGGTCGGCACGGGCGCATCGTCGATGCCGTTTGCCAGCTTGCCCGCCGTGTTGGCCGTCGCGGGGTACGCGATTATCACGTCGGACCTTCCATAGTCGGCAAGGCGGACGTGCTCCATCTCGCCGGTGAGCCTTGTGACCGCGGCCCTGCCGGTGGCCCACCTAAAGTACTCGGGCCGCACCAGCCTCGTGGCCGCCGCGCTAGCGACGCACGTGACGTCTGCGCCGTGCCGCATGAGCAGCCTTGCGAGCTCGATGGCCTTGTACGCGGCGACGCTGCCTGCCACGCACAGGACCGCCCTCCTGCCGGACAGCTCCGTCCCGCGCGACTCGACGATGTCGAGGGACGGGTGCGGATCGCCGGCGCCCGCGGCCCCGGCCCCCTTGCGCGGCGCTCCCGTCCCCTTTCCTCCCCCCGCGGCGCCCCTCCCGCCCCTCCTGGCCCCCTTCCGCATCCCGCGCCCACTATCCCCGGGAGCCGCGGTCCCCGCCCCCGCTTCCCTCCCCGCGCGCGGCCAGCTTTTTGTCCTCCCCGCCGTCCATGCCGAACGAGTGCTCGGCGGCGGGGAACGACCCGCCCTTGACCTCGGCGGCGTACGCGGCGACGGCGCCCGAGACGGACGGGGCCAGGTCTGCGTACCTCTTGGCGAACCTCGGGCTGATCCTGTCGTAGATGCCGAGCAGGTCGTGCAGGACGAGCACCTGCCCGTCGCATCCCTCCCCCGACCCTATCCCAATGGTCGGCACGCCGACCGTATTCGTGACGGCCCGCGCGGCCTCGCGCGCGACCATCTCGAGGACAATGGCGAACGCGCCGGCCTCCTCCAGGCTGCGCGCGTCCTCCTCCAGGCTGCGCGCGTCCTCGGCCGTGCGGCCCCGCACCCTGTACCCGCCGGAGAGCGCGCAGGTCTGGGGCAGCAGGCCGATGTGGCCCATTACGGGCACGCCGGCGTCCGCAATGGCGCGCACCGCGGGGGCCATGGCGCGGCCGCCCTCGACCTTTACTGCGTCCGCGCCGGCCCCGACCAGCCTGCCGGCGTTGCGCACCGCCACCTGCGCGCCCGGCTGGTACGACATGAACGGCATGTCGGCGACGACCATGGCGCTCTTCCTTGCGCGCGCCACGGCCGACGTGAACATGCACATCTGCCCGACCGTGACCCCCGTCGTGCCGTCCTGGCCGAGGACGACCATGGCCGCGCTGTCGCCGACGAGCAGCACGTCAATGCCGCCGGCCCCGTCGCACAGCGACGCGAGCGCATAGTCGTAGGCGGTGACGGCGGCGATCCTCTCGGCCCCCTTCATCTGCCGGATGTCGCCGGCGGTCTTGTGCAACTACGGGCCCGCCCCCTGCTCCTGGCGCCCGCGGGGCCCCTCCGCCCCCGAGCAGAGCACGTCCCGCATGCGCCGCATGCTGGCATCCAGGCACCGCGCGCCGTCAAAGCCGGCGAGGACGGCCTCAAGGCCGCCCCTCGGCAGGCCCGACATCCGGCGGCACTCGGCGGCCAGCAGGGGAGCGGCCCTCGTCACATTGTCGACTATGGGAATGTCGGCTGCCCGGGCTGTCCTCGAGAGCGGGTTGAGGTCGACGGCTATCACCGTCTTGCCGGCGGCCCTGAGCGCCTCGGCCCTGTCGCCGTCCTCGAGCGCGACCAGGACGACGTCGGCCGCCAGGATGCCCTCCCTGTCGACCGTGCGCCGCGCCGAGTCTAGGCCGTGCAGCCGGGCGGCCGCGCCGGGATCCGCGCCGAGCACGCGCGCCGCGCCGGCCCGCCCGAGCTCGGCGGCCACCAGCGCCCTCCTCTCGGGCGCCCCGTAGAACAGGTTGACCTCGAGGGCCGCGCCGGCCGCCTCGGCGAGCCGCACGGCCTCGCCGGCGCACAGGGCCGCCGTGTTGCCGTTGACGGACACCACGGGCCTCTCGGCCAGGAGCAGGGCCGCGGCCGCGGCCGCCGCGGCGTCGCGGGCCCACGGCCCAGTCTCCTCGCCGATCAAATAGTCAAAGGCCTCGCCCCTGCCGTGCGCGATCAGCCCCTCCTCGGCGACGACCCCGCCTGCAAGGCCGGCCGCCAGCCTCTCGCGCACCACGAGGGACTCGTACCGCGGGTGCGTCCGCGGAATGCGCGTCGCCGCCTCCGGCGCGGCCAGCGAGGCGGATGCGCCCCGCTCCGCCGCCGCCGTCATGAAACGTCCTCCGCCCTTGCCGGCCCGCCTATCTCCGACCTGATGGTGGTTCCGCCCAGGCCCCCGAGTATGCGCGCCGCCCCCTTCTCCGCGTCCGACCCCGCCTCGGCTAGCGCAAAGACGGTCTCGCCGAACAGCGCAACGCCGCACCGGACGCCCTCTTTTTGCAGGGCGGCCGCGGCCTCTGCCATCCTCGGCGTGACGACCCCGATATGACGCGCAAACTCCATCGACATGTCCTGGAACATTTCCAGGCCCCCCCCGCGGGGCCCCGCGAGCCTCTCTACCATTGCGCCGCCGAGCCCGTTGATCCGCGGGAGCCGCTCGGCGATAAACCGCCTCGTCGACACGGGGGAAAAGCAGCCGATTACGGCGGCCGTGCCCGCGCCGGCCGCGGAACGGCGCGCCGCTCCCACGCCAGCCCTGGCGACCCTGCCCACCCCGGGCGCACCGGCCCCGACCCTCACCTCGAACCCGCCGTGGTACGCGGCGAGCACGTCGCCCAGGCCCGTCCTGCACAGCACCTCGGCCCTGTGGGCCGTCCGGGCGGCCCGCTCCGCCGGCAGGGCGCGACCGAGCGCCTCGTTGAGCGCGAGCGCAAGCGACAGGGCCGCCGCGCTGCTGCACCCGAGGCCGTACCCGACGGGCACGCCGATCTCGTGGCGCACGTCCGCCGAGATGCCCCCGCCGATCTCCCGCTCGAACTCGGCGACCACGGCCCTCGACACGGCCGTGTTGCCGGGCGCGTACCCCGCCGTCGACACGCGCAGGCGGCCGTCCCCCTGCCCGCCGCCGAGCCGCGCGCCGGACACGAGCGTCCTCACCCCGTGCACAATGCTAAAGCCGGCGCCGAGCGAGCCGGACTCGTCGGTCGAGCCGCCCGGCTCGGCCTTGAAGAAGCCGGTCACGTGGGCAGGGCAGAACGCCGCGCCCGCCCCCCGCCGCGCCATCGCCCGTTTAAACGGGCGGTAAGATATAAGAATATGGACTAAACAGCTTATACCGGTATAGATGAAGAGGTACGTCCGCCGCCTGCAGCGCGTCGGCAGCAGCACCATGGTGTCGCTGCCAAAGGAGTGGGTCGACTCGAACGGCCTCGGCAAGAACGACGAGGTCGAGGTGCAGGCGGCGAGCGGCTCGGTGACCGTCGTGCCGGGCGCCGGCAGGCGGCCGGCCCGCGAGATCGCCATATCGTACCCGCTGCCGCCGGACGAGAACGTGGCCGCCGACCTGACCGGCGCGTACCTGCTCGGGTACGACTCGATACGCATCAGGGGGCGGGGGCCGATCCCGGCGGCCGAGCGCGGCAAGATTCGCGAGTCGCTGCGCAGGCTCGCCGGCATGGAGATCGTCGAGGAGGACTCGGCCGAGGTCGGCGTGCAGTTCATGCTCGACGCGGCCGCGGTGAACCCGCAAAAGATACTCAGGCGGATGGGCCGCATCGTGCAGGGCATGTACGCCGACACGCTCGCCGGGATGGCCGCCCCGGCCAAGCGCAGGTCGGACCTGCGCGCAATGGCCGGCCGGGACGACGAGGTCGACCGGCAGTACTTTCTGCTCGTGCGCCTGATACGGAGCGCCGTGGCCGGCGGCCCGCCGGTCGGCGCGTTCGACCTCGAGGTGATCGACATACTCGACTACAGGGTGGCCGCGAACCTGCTCGAGGGCGCCGGCGACGCCGTCGTCGAGCTCGCCGCGGCCGTGCACGCGTCGGCCATTCCGCCGTCGGGCCTCAGGGGGCTGCGCGCGGCCGCGTCGGGGCTTGAGGAGGCCGGGCGGGGCGCCGTCGAGGCGTTCGTCGCCGCCGACCGCCAGCGCGCCGTCGAGGCCATCGCCCGGCACAGGGCGTTCAAGGACGGCGTGCGGCGGATAAAGGAGGCACTCGAGGGGGGCACGGACGTGCCCGCCGGGTACCTCGACGTCGTGTTCGCGCTCGAGCGCGCCGGCAGGGCCTGGGCCGACATCGCCGACCTCGTAAAGCCGGTGTACGCGTAGCGCCGGCGGCCGGCGGCGGGGCGGCGGCGCGCCCGCCGCGGCGGCGGCGGCGGCGGCGCGTTAGCTGTACATGTCGTACACCGCGCCGGGCACGACCCTGACATCGTCCGGCCAGATGCTCTTCGAGTCGATCGTATGCTCGATCACCTGGGGGTAGTCGCACTGCATCCTGCCGTTCGTGTGTGCCGACGCGATCAGGAATTTGTGCACCGGTACTTTTTCTGGCGGCATCAGCGGGACGATGCGTGTCGCATGCGTGGTGTTTTCCTCCGTCTTTGGGCCCCACCAGTCGTACGCGGCTCCCTCTTCGGGGGGCCACCGCTGCGTCACTTTTGCGATCTCGAGCGTTTCTATCCCCCTGTACTGGAATATGGTGATTCCGGTGCTGTCGTCGTCTTCGGTCTCCCAGGGATGGGAGTTCATGCACAGCGTGACGAACGTCTGGTTGACCCTGATCATCTCCGTGTGCGAGAATTCAGGTATCGGCTTGTATGACCTGCCGTCGTAGTGCGATAGGGTGTAGCCCTTGTCCCCGAAGCCTACTTGGATTGACTGGTCGTCCAAAAGCTCTATCTTTGTAATCAGCGATTCGGTCATACGGCTCGCGCCTGTCCCGCGGTCCTCCACCGACGTGCCGTTGAGCCAATAGACGGGGCGTATGTAATACTTGTAGTCCTTTTCTTCCACCGCTGTGTAGAAGATGCGGTGCAGATCTATGGTGGAGCCGGCAACAGGCAGGTGGTACGCAGTGCCCGTGCATCGACTCGAAGTTGAGCGGGACCAGCACCAGCGCGGGCAGGATCGCCGCTGCAACAAGCGCCGGGCCGTTCATGGTTCAACAAAAAAGGGGGAGGTACTTCGTTACCGCGTCTGGGTGTATGCGTTGGCCGCCCCGGTCAACGACCAAGTCTTAGTGGCGTCCCGCTTCGTAGAACTGCCCGGTAGCCCGTGCCAACACGATGGTGCGAACGCGCCTTTCCGCGCCCCCGACCCCGCTTGCCACCATCCGCCCGCGGACGCGCATCCAGGCGGGGCGGACAGCGGCACCCGGCTGTGGCCGAGCGCGTCGCGGCGCCCCCGTGCATTGTACGGTTGGTTGGCCAACCTGCTTGCCGCAAAAACCTGATCAAAATGCACTATACTAGTTGGCCAAACTGTATAGGTTCAATGCACATGATAGGTTGCCCGGCCCACCGCGCGGTTAATCGTACCTCCATTTCCACTCGAACCGCTCCGTCAATTGTCGCCTCCATGCCCACCGTCACCTGGCCTATACCTGCGAGTCCTTGAAAACATGGGCCAGGTTGCTGGTATGGTAGCGGGCGGGAGATTTTACGCCTAGATTGCCAACCAGAACGCTGCAAAATACGGCCAAAAATACACTATACGTGTTGGCCAAACTGTATATACTGCCCTTAGCACCGCCCCGCATTGTCCCACATGGACAGGGCGCCACCGGGTGAGCTTGGCATGCGCCACGCGCCGCCTGAGCCAGGATCGGCCGCGGCCGACGGGATGCTCGACATAACCCCCGACAAGTCGCTGATTCGAAAGCTCGGATCGACAGGGTACCGCACGTACGAGGCGCTGTCCGAGCTCGTTGACAACTCGATCGATGCCCGGATGTCGGGTCCAGTCAGCATCCACGTTGCGCTCGACTACGCCAAGCAATCGATAAGGGTGGTCGATGACGGGGCGGGGATGGCGCTGTCCGAGCTTAGAGACGCAATGACCATAGCCAAGGAGACGGCCTACCCTCCCGGGAAGAAACTCGGCCTGTTCGGCTTGGGCATGAAAACTGCATGCTCGTTTTTGGGCAAGTCGTTCACCATAGTCACGTCAAGGCCCGGCGCTGGTGTGGAATACGCAGTAGAGTACGACGAAGACTCATGGGAACACAGGCCGGCAATGCAGTGGCGGCGCTTTCCGTACAGCAAGCGGCCAAAAAAGGATAAGGACGGCCACGGAACGACAGTAACCATCACAAAAATTAAAATTCCACTCTATGCAGAGCAGACTACGAAATTCAAGAAACGGTTTGGAGAGCGGTACGCGGCGTACTTGAAACAAAAGCAAGTGAAAATCATGATCAACAGCGTCGCTTGCAAGCCGGTGTCCCCCCAGCTGGAAAAAAACACAACAAGGCGCTTCAAGGTAGACACGCCGGCCGGTCCGATAAAAGGCTGGGTTGGCCTACTTCAGCGCCGGTCCGTCGTGGGCGACTACGGGATAAACCTGTACTACAGGGACCGGCTGATCAAGATGCACACCCGGTTCGGCATCAGGGATCACCCGCAGATCGCCAAGGTTGTCGGGGGCGTGTCGCTTGACCACGTGCCGGTCAACTTCTACAAGACGGACTTTATCACGGAGTCTGAAGAGTACAAGGAGGCCGAGGACGCGTTCCGGGCGCATCCCGCATTAAGAGAGATCATCCAAAAAAGCGGCCAAGTGGTATGCCGGCCCGCGGACCTTTCCGCCATCTACGGGTACCTCACGGGCGGCACGAGCGATCCGCCCAGCATCAGCGCAAGGCCGGGCCGCGCAGAATCGAAAAAGCTGCTCGGATCCCTTACGCCGTTCGAATTTTCTGCGGGCGGCCGCCGCGTGGCCGTCTGCTATGGCGACGCTGGCGGCGAGCTGTACACACTGTCCACGAAGGGAACCGCCTTGGAGGTGACGATAAACAGGAACAGCCCAGTCTTCGCCGCTGCCAAGAATCCGCTCTACATGGTGGCTCTGGCTGTGGCGGAGGCCAAGATAGCGGCGGCCGGCGGCAAGGGCCTGCGGCCGTTTCTCGAGGAGCGGAACAGGACACTCGCGTTGCTTGTGGGCGGCTGGACGCGGCAGGGCGGCAAGCCGCCCGCCTCCGCCGCCTCCGCCGCCTCCGCCGAAGAACCCGTGGAATACCGCCTTTCCCGCAACCTAGACGATCTGCGCAGGCACTTGGACGTCTACTACCCCTTCAAATTCGCGTTCAGCGGGCTGTCCACGCTGGTGCACTACACCCACAACGCGCTAGCAACCCCGTTCTATTCGCTGTACACGGAAAAGGGGCAGGGCCGCCACTTGGCGGAGACGGTAATCGGGTGCGGGGACAAATATGCACCGCTCCTCAGCCCCGTCGGCGACGATCTCGACATGTTCTTTGACGTGACGCGATCCAAGGACGTGATTGTCATACGCGAATACGCCACGAGTGAGATCGCCAGCCCCCTTGCCTCGCCCGCGCAGGCCTGGGCCGACCTGTTCCGCGAGGTCTCGCGCTACCGCATGCCGCTGATGTCGGAAGACTTACTGGCCACGCTTGTGGAGCTGCGGGACAGGCGCCTGCTCGACAAGGGCGAACTGGTGTCGGTTCTAAGGCGGCGCGGCAAGCACGGCGATGCCCAAAACATCCTAGAGCAGGTGTTTGCCGCACAATGAAGCGCATTTACCATGATTTTCTCACCGCCGAATTTCTTGACAAGACCGCTTCAAGGGCAGGTTTTCGGGATGCAGGCCCACTCGAAGACTTTGTTATGGATTTTGAGCTGCACAACATAATTCGCAGTCAGCTTGACACTTGCCTTCGTGGCGGAATGGCCACCCCCTTCCATCTTGACCGCGGGATGATGCGGCTAAGCCGGGATGTGGATCTGTTTGCATTTGAGACGGTAGAGTGCGCGGGCGAGGCGATGCAAGGTCTCGTGACCCAGCAGGACAAATACGGCGTACGAGTCAAGAAAGAGCGGGTCGGCCCGGCGCTGAGCCACCTTCCGCTACTACAGTACAAAATACACTACAAGTCGGCCTTCGGCCAAACAAGGATCGTCAAACTCGACATTTTCTGCGATCCGCGGCTGAAAGATGTGCCGTGCAAGGCGGTGAAAAGCGGATTTGGCCTGAGATTCTTTTCGACCAAGCACTCAATACGCGTACTTGACGATGTCGCGCTGGTTGCGGACAAAATCACCTCCCTGTCGGACGCTCCCGTCGGTTATGGGGCGGAACGGAGGGGCCAGATGCACAAGCAGATATACGACATTGCGTCCCTGCTTCGCCGCCTCCCTGACATTGATCTGCCGAAGCTGGTTGGCGCGTACGAGCTGCTTGCGTCATCCAAGGGAAGCTTCCACGCTTGGCGTGGCGAACCCGCGGGACCGTCAGCAACGAAAATCGCCGCCAGCGTCCCGTCGTCCGTCCTGGCCCTACTTGATCGCGAGAAAAACATGGCCCTTACGCGGGATTTTTCCAACGGATTCAGCTCGTTCAAGGGGACGTATCTCGGAGGCAACCGGTACCTACGCATCGATCACCACGCAAACACGCTACTGGTCGTGCTGTTTTCCAAGCGCCTGCTGGACGGCCTTACGGGCACCGTCGGCATGCATCGCCTAGAAGAACTGCACCGACAAACCGTTAAAATCCTCTCAGGCTTGGAAAACCCGTCACTGCGCCTTGCTACGGCAAAAATTGTCGAAGAGTCCATCGAGGCAGATGATCCGTCGCCCGACCGGTACAAGCACATGCTAGAGGGCACCGCATACCTGACCCATCGAATCAGGCTGGAGGGCGCCGCCTGAATGCGGCAAACCCTGTCGCCTCACATCCCGTTCCTAGCCGCGTACGTCAGCACCGTGCAGATCGTCTTCGAGTCCCTGATGCGGCCCGACCTTGCCATGCCGACGAGCCTCTCGAGGCCCATCCTGACGACCGTGATCTTTTCCTCGTCGTCGGGCCTCTTCGGCGCCGGCCTGAGCCCCGTCGCCACGTAGCAGTGTATGATCTCCGTGTTGTACCCGATCGACGGGTAGAACGAGAGCAGGCGGGACATTCTCGAGGCCCTGTACCCCGTCTCCTCCTGCAGCTCCCGCATCGCGCAGTCGCGCGGCCTCTCCCCCTTCTCGAGCGTGCCGGCGGGCACCTCGGTGGTCATGCCGTGCGGGTACCTGTCCTGCCTGACGAGGACCGCCCTGCCGTCCCCGTCGAGGGGCAGAACGGCCGCCGCGCCGGGGTGCTCGACTATCTCGCGCTTGACCCTTCGCCCGCCGACCCTGACATTGTGGACACTCAGGCCCACGATCCTGCCCTTGTAGACCCGCCTTGACGCCACGGCCGCGCGCCGGCCGGCGCGTATAACTAGGTTGGCGCGCCGCCCCTTTTGCGCCGCCCCTTCCTGCCCGCCCCTGATCCGCTCGCCGCGCCCGCCTTCCGCGCCGCGCCCGCGACGGTGCCTTCCCGGACCCGGTCCGCATCCCTCTCCAGCATTGCGCTGATCGCGTCGAGCATCGAGATTCCCTCCATCTCGCATGCCGCCGCGAGCCTGCCCAGCATCAGATCCCGCTCCCTGCCTGCCTCGCTGCGCGCCCTCCTGCGACCCGTCGGCACCCTTACCCTGCCGACCCCCTTCGGCGGCCGCCCCTCCCTCCATCCAGCGCGGCTCAGCTCCGCCTGCCTGTCGGCCTTCAGGTGCACCCTGGCGTCGCCGAGCATGTAGCGCGGGTCGTGCTCTACCGCCTTTTCCCAGCTCTCGCGGGACTCGTCCTCCCTGCCCATCTTGCCGAGCACCACGGACCTCTGGCAGTGGGCGAACGCGTACTCGGGGTTGAGGCGCAGCGCCTCGTCCAGGCACCGCAGCGCCTCGTCCAGGCTGCCCGTCCCGATGCAGGCCGATCCCATGTTCGCGTACCCCCTGAAGTTGGACGGATCGATTTTCACGGACTCGGCAAACTCGGCAATCGCCGCCTCGAGGTCGCGCAGGCGGATGCAGATGATGCCCATCACGTGGTGGGGCGCGGCCTCGCCGGGATCCGACTCGATGGCCCGGCCGCACCAGCCGCGCGCCTCCTCGACGCGGTTGAGTGCCAGGAGCGCCTCGGCCTTGTTGTAGAGCGCCACCGTGTGGCGGGGATCCGCCCCGATGGCCATGTCGAGGTGCTCTATGGCCTCCTCCGTCCTGCCCATCCCTTTGAGCGCCTGCCCAATGTACGCGTGGGGATCGGCGCGGCCGCCCAGCGCCAGCGCCTCGCGGTAGCACTCGATCGCCTCCGCGACGCGCCCCCGCATGTCCAGGCTCTGGCCGCGCGACAGGGCCTCCTGCCATGTCGCGCTTCCGGCCCGGGCCGCCCCCGCGCCCCGGGCCGCCCTCCGTCCGGTCCCCATGCCCGCCGCCCCCCGGCCCCCTATTTGTTTCTGCGGCCGGCGCCGACGATCCCCCGCAGCCACCCGTCGGGAAACGATATCCTCTTCGGTATGAACAGGTCCGTCGACCCGACCCCCTTCGTCGACCCGACCGCCTCCGTCAGGCTGTCGAGCTCGAATATGTTCCTGCTGTACATGAACAGGACGACATGGTTCTTTGCGACGAACGGCGTCTGCAGGTAGCTCGCCCCGAACCGCCTGTTGAGCCTGCCGAGCATCCTTCCCGCCCCGCCGTCCGTCCACGCGACCACCACATGCGGTATGTACCCCTCGATCCTCGTCGGGTCGTACACCGCCGAGAACCGCACGGCCTCGTTGCCCTGCAGCTTTTTGATCGACCTTGCCACCGTCCTTGCCGACAGGCCGAGCTCGCCGGCTATCCCATCCGCTCCCCTCCTCGGGTCCCCGACGAGGCTGCCCATGACGGCCAGGTCGGTGCCGCCCACGGCCGGGCCGCCCCGCGCATCGCCTGCCTCGAACATGCTCAGCACCCTCACGTCGCGCATCAGGCTGCGCGCCAGCTCGATCCCCCTCCGCACCTCGCCGCCGGTCACTATGCCGCACACCGTGACGCCGCCGACGCACGGCACGATCAGGAACGGCTCGCCGACGAGCCGGACCTGCCCCGCTATCTCGTCATAGTCCCTGCCGGCCACCACGACGTAGAACACGCCGCGGCCGAGGACCGGCGGCTCGACCTGCAGCGAGAACCGCTCTATCGCGCCGGACTCGACCATCTTTGAGACGCGCGCGCCGACGGCCCCGCCGGAGACGCCGAGGGCCCTGCCCGTCTGCCGGTTCGACTCGCGGCAGTTGTTGAGGATGCGCCCGAGTATGCGCATGTCAAGGCCGTCCAATCGTCCGTCGCCCCCCCTTCCCCCGCGGCCCGCCCGCGTATATAAGAGTGTCTAAAATGCGAGCCGATGCCCCCTGCAACGCCATGCATACGACTTTTGAGCGCAAAAATGTCCGATTTGCCCAGAATATATGGGCAATGCCTTATATATCCGACGCAGGGGCCGCCACCGTGGACTACCGGATGAACCTCGCCAAGAGGATGCTCTTCAACAAAAAGGGCAGCCTGATCGCCGCCGTCCTGGCCGTCACGGTCGGCATCCTCGTCATACACGTCAACTTTGTCATATTCCAGGGCCTATTCGACGCCATCGTCAGGGACCTGACCGACTACGAGTTCGGCGACATCTCGATCACCGACGAGAACGACTACATCGACCGGTCGGACACGTCGATCGTCAGCTGGCTCGAGCGCATCCCGTACGTGGAGGCGGCCGCCCCGCGCCTGTCCTCGTCGGCCGAGATCAACGCGACAAAGGCGGGGCAGCGGTACGAGGAGACGCGCATTCCGGTCGTCGGCATCGACCCGTTCCGCGACGTGCGCGCCTCGACCATCCACGAGACGGTCGTCGACGGGCAGTACGTATTCTCGCGCAACTCGCTCGTCGTCGGCCGAAACGTCGCGCGCGACCTGGGCGGCGTCCAGGTCGGCGACAACCTGCGGGTCATGATCGTCGACAGGTGGGGGCAGGAGCAGCTGCGGCGGTTCGTCGTGTCCGGGATAGTCTCGACGCCCGGCGAGCAGGGGTTCGACTACAGCATCGTAATGCACATCGAGACGCTGCGCGACATGATGAGCCGGCCGGGCGACACGGGGAACATAATGGTAAAGATGCGCGACCCGTCGCGGTCGGCCGAGGTCCGCGACTACTTTGTCGCCGCGTTCCCCAACGACGACTTTGAGGCGCAGACCATCGAGGAGGCCGCCGAGCAGCAGCTTGCGGGGTTCCGGTCCGGCATAGCCATGATCAACATGATCGGCTACTTTGGGATGATGTCGTCGGCGTTCGCCATAGTCACCATACAGATGATGCTCGTCAACGGCAAGACGCGCGAGATCGGAATAATGAGGGCCATCGGCGCGCGGCGGCAGGACATACTGGTCATATTCATCATGCAGGGGATGATAATCGGCGCCGTCGGGGCGGGGGCCGGCACCGCCGTCGGGCTGGCGTACACGCTCTACGCCAAGGAGACAAAGATGTCGTTCGCCGGCAGCATACCGCTCGAGGTGTCCTACGACTGGGCAAAGATATCGCAGACGGCCCTCATGTCGTTCGCCCTGGCGGTGGCCGCGTCGCTGTACCCGTCGTACAAGGCGACCAAGATGATGCCCGTGGAGGCGATGCGCAACGCCTAGCCCGGCGGCGCGGGCGGGGGGGCCCGTCCTGAGCATACGGAACCTCGGCAAGGTGTACGGGGAGGGGGCCGCGCGCACGCGCGCCCTGCGCGACGTCTCGCTCGAGGTCGCCAGGGGCGAGTTCGTCCTGATCGTGGGCAGCTCGGGGTCGGGCAAGTCGACGCTCCTCAACATGATCGGGCTGCTCGACAGGCCGACGGCCGGGACCATCCTGCTCGACGGCGCGGACGCGACGGGGCTGCCCGACGGCCGGGTCTCGTCGCTGCGCAACCGCAAGCTCGGGTTCATATTCCAGTTCTCGAACCTGCTCTCCGACCTGACCGTGCTCGAGAACGTAATGCTCCCCGGCCAGATCGCCGGCGCGGGCGGGCGGGCGGACAGGCGGTACGCCGAGCGGCTGCTGCGCGCCGTCGGGATGTCCGATCAGATGCACAAGCGCGCCAACAAGATATCCGGCGGGCAGGCGCAGCGCGCGGCGATCGCGCGCGGCCTGGTCAACAGGCCGGCCGTCGTGCTCGCCGACGAGCCGACGGGCAACCTCGACTCGGTGACGGCCGCGACGATAGTGCAGCTCATGAAGTCGCTTGCGGCAAAGCTCGGCCTCACGTTCGTGGTCGTGACGCACGACCGGCACCAGTTCGGCGACGTGGACAGGGTAGTCACGATCAAAGACGGCAGGGCGTTCGAGGGGAAGGCGGATGCGGGCGGGGCCGCGCAGGCCGCGCAGGCCGCGCCTGCTGCCGCCGCGGCCCCGGCGGGGAGGGCGCCGGCTTGACCCCGACCCGGCGCCGCCCCTCCGCCGCGCTCCTTGCGGCCGCGGCCGCCGCGGCAGTGGCCGCCTGCGCGGGCGGCGCCGGCTGGGCGCACGCGCAGGTCGGCACCGCCGACTCGCCGTTCGAGCGCGAGTACAGCGACGTCAAGTTCCTCGACGCCTACTTTGGGACGGCGGCCGAAAAGCTCGAGGTCTCGGCCGGCGACCGCAACGTGCCGCTCACGGTCGTCCTTGCCAACGTCGGCACGCAGGACATTACGGGGATACGGGGGCAGCTGTCCGCGCCGCTCGGATTCTCGTCGGCGGCGGGGCCCGGCGCGCCCGTCGCCGCCGACAGCGACGCGAACTCGCTCGCCGGCAGCAACTTTGCCCTCACGTTCTTTGTCGACGTGGGGCCCGACGCCGGCGTCGGCACCTACCCGGCGTCGGCCAGGGTCGACTACTCTAGGGTGCGCGAGTCGGGCGAGCGGTCCGCCGCGTTCGAGTTCACCTTCCGCGTCACGGGCGACAGCGTCATCAACATGAGGGCGCCCGACCCGTTCGTCGACTCGCTCCGGACCGACCTCGTGACCGTCGAGATCACCAACGACGGGACGGCGCCGGCCTCGGGCGTCGAGATCGAGCTGCTCAACGACGGCTCGGCCGTGCCGGGCGCGTCCATGGCCGCCACGGCGCCCGCCTCGGACGACGTCCTGTTCCAGGGCAGCTACTGGGACATCGGCAACCTGGGGCCCGGCGAGTCCAAGCACATCGAGCTCGGCGTGTACGCGCCGTCCTCGCTGCGCGGCGAGACGTTCCGCGCGCCGATGCGCGTCACGTACCTCAACTCGCACGGCGACCCCGCCACGATCTCGCGCGACGTCGACTTTTACGTCCGCGAGGTCATCGACGCGACCGGCGACAGCGTCATCAACATGAGGGCGCCGGACCCGTTCGTCGACTCGTTGCGCACGAACGCCGTGACGGTCGAGATCGCCAACGACGGGACGGCGCCGGCCGTCGGGGCCAGCGTCGAGCTGCTCAACGCGCCGGGCTCGGCCGCGGCGCCGGCCGCCGGGGGCGGCTCGGCGACGAACGTCGAGAATGTAGTCATACAGAGGACGAACTGGGACATTGGCGACCTGGGGCCCGGCGAGACGAGGGCGATAGGCTTTGACGTGTACGTGCCGGCCTCGCTGCGCGGCGAGACGTTCCGCGCGCCGATGCAGATGACCTACATGAACTCGCACGGCGACCGCGCCGAGGTCGTGCGCGTCGTAGACTTTTTCGTGAGGGGGCTCATCGACGCGTCCGTCTACAACGTCGGCGTCATCGAGCTGTCCGGCAAGCAGACGGTCATCGGCGAGATCATCAACGAGGGCAACGAGGACGCCCTGTTCGGGTTCGTCACGGTCTCGCCGCGCGGGGGCTCGAACATTGCGGAGACGTCGCAGTTCATCGACGAGATCGAGACGGACTCGCCCGTGCCGTTCAACGTGCCCGTCGAGTTCGACGGGGACCCGCGGTACGGCGAGCACGACATTACGATCACCGTGCGCTACAAGGACTCGCTGCGCGAAGAGCACTTTGTCGTCCACAATGCGACCGTGGCGATCGAGGCGCCCGCCCCCGAGCCCGGCGGCCCGCTCGACTCGGAGGGGGCCCCCGCCGCCGCGGCGATCCTGGCCGTTGTTGCGGCAGCGGCCGCGGCGGGCATATTTCTGGCGTACAGGCGGCGGAAGAGGCGGCGGGCCGCGGCAGCGGCCGAGGCCGCGGCAGCGGCCGACGACGACTTTTGACCGGCCGCCGCCGGAGGCGCGACCCAGAACCCTACCCCATCAGCTCTTTGAGGCGTGTGCGTATCTCGCCGGCCCCTTGGCCGCTGAGGCCGTCGGCGAACGCGTCGACGGCCGAGACGAACCTGCACGTGCCGTCGGCGAGCCTCTGGCCGGCGCCCCCGCCGAGATCGTACTCTTCCTCATAGTACTGCGTGTCGACCCTTATTTCCTTGGATTTTGCAAGATCGTCGGCGAGCCCCTCCAGCGCGGGATCGTCAAAGGCGGCCCTGAACGCGGCAACCGTGCAGTCGTGCATCTCGCACTTTATGCCGACCTGCATGAACAGGGCGTACACGGCGTGGTACTTTGCATCGTAGCTAGCCGACGCGGCCCACGTGCCCACGCCGGCCTCGACGACGGCCCGCAAGGCGACGATCGCGTCGCGCGACTTTTTCCTGTGAGCCCGCAGCAGGCGCTCCGATCCGTCGACGAGGCGGATTCCCCTGCGCTGCTTGGCGCACCACTTTATGTACGACTTGTCATCCTTCCGCATATTTTTTCCACGCCGCGCGGCAGAACTCGTCGGCGCCCTTTAACGTTATGTGGTTTGCCAGTATCTCGCCGGCCAGCGGGCTGTTCCGGCGCAGCATCCCGGCAAAGCGCGCCTGCGTCTCGTGCTTTACGTCGAACCTTACGCCCGTGGTCAGCGAGAGCCGCTGCACGGCCTTCTTGTCGGGCGCCCTGCGCCCCATGACGAGCAGGTCCATGTCGCTCTTCTCGTCGTGCTCTTCCCTTGCGTAGCTGCCGAACAGGACAACGGCCCCGTCCGTGTGCTCGTCGAGGTCCTCGAGGGCCCTTTTTGCGAGGTGGTTGCACCCCATGTACTCGGCGGCGGTGTAGTACTCGGACATGACCAGGTAGTTTCGGGCCACCGGGTTGCCGAGGTTGAGCGAGTACGCCAGGTTCCGCCCCTCCCTAGACGACCGGAGGATGCCGATCTCCTCGAGCCGGCCCAGGTGCAGGCGCGCGGCCGTCATGTCCGCGCCGATTCTCCGGCCGGCCTCCCTTACGTGGAGCCGCAGGCGGTAGTCGACGGCGTACAGGCGCAGCAGCCGCAGGGTCGTATGGGTCATGCGGTATTTATCCATCATACGATGGGCAAACCCGTCAGTGATATAAGCCTAGGCCGCCCCCGCCCCGCCGCCCGTCCCCCTGCTGCGTGGCCCGCAGCCGCCGGAAGGCCGGCGATGCCTGCGCGCGCATCAAACGGATATATCGCATCGCAGTCGCCCCCGCCTCGTGTCGGGAGACGAGATCAGGGTGCCAAAGGAGGTTCGCGAGTTCATGCCCCCGTGGGCAGAGCCTACAATGCTGGGCGACCCGCGCGGCGCCGCCCGCCAGTACCGGTACGGCAACCTCCACATACGCGAGTACGCCGACCACTATGCCGTCCACGCCGACAGGGCCGACCCGCGGCGCGACCCCTTGGGCCACCTGGTCCGCGACGCGCCCGAGGTTCTTGTAGGCGTTGCCGCCGGCGCGGCCGCCGGCGTCATGGCGTACTTCAAGGCGCGCGCCGCCGGCCATGGACGCGGCTTCTCCGGCGCCGCCGGCGCGGCCGCAGCCCTCTCCGCGGGAAGCCTTGCCTACGAGGGCTCGAAAAGGCTCAAGGCGCCGCGCTGATTGGCCGCCGGCCGCCGGCGCGGCAGCGCAGGCCGCGGCCGACGCAGGCGCGCCCGGCCCATGGTAGCCACGGTTCGCCCTTGCCGTCACACAGCGGTTGGCCTCGTTGTGGGCTACAGGGGCATCTTTTAGCTTGAAAACCGGGCAACCCGCGCCGGATGTGGCCTTTGGAACAGGGCGACCCGACAGCCTGCCTGTCCGGCTAGCAATCGCACTATACAGGCTAGCCACGCCGTAAACCGCGAAACAGGCTAGCAATCGCACTATACAGGCTAGCCACGCCGTAAACCGCGAAACAGGCTAGCAATCGCACTATACAAGTTGGCTAACTAATATAAATACGACAGGGGGCTTCCGCCCATGGCGGAAGACATGGGCAGGCAGGCGGATGCTGGCCCCGGCGGACCGCCGCCTCACGAAATCTGGCCTGCCGGCTACCGTACGTATGACGCGCTTGCCGGGCTGGTCGACAACTCGGTCAATGCCCGGGGCGAGGGCGGAGTCAGCATCCGGATCGCGCTTGACTATGCGGCCGGGTCCATACAAATCGTCGACGACGGGGTGGGGATGGGCCCGGAAGGCCTGCTCGTCGCCGTGGCCGCCGACCGGGACGCCGACCCGCATCGGTGGGGTTGCGGCGCGCCCGGGCCTGGCATGGGGGCGGCCTGCTCGTTCTTGGGCCGCTCGTTCACCGTGTCTACGTCTTGGGCCGGCTCGGCCCTAGAGCACGTCGTCGAGTGCGGCGAGCCTCGCCGGGAGGAGGGCGGGGCGCTGGGCCCCGAGGTCATCTCGCATGCCGAGCGCAAAAAGGGCGACACGTTGGAGCACGGGACGTCCATCCTAGTCACAGGGCTCCGGGTTCCGCTCTACGCTAGGCAGACTACATTGTTCAAGAGGCGCCTCGGGGAGAGGTATTGCGACTACATCAGGGAGGGGCAGGCCAGTATACGCATCAACAGCGTGGAGTGCCCGCCTGTCCCGCCGGACACCGCGGCCGGGTCGGCCAGGGACTTTGAGCTGGATATCCAGTCGGGAAGGGTGGCGGGGCGGATCGGCCTCTTGGCGCGCAGGCCGGCATCGGGTGGAGGCGGAGGCGGCGGGATGAGCCTGTACCGCGGGGATCAACTGGTCAGGATGCACTCGCAGTTCGGAATGCGCGGACGTCCAGGCGCGGACAGGGTGACGGGGCACGTGTCGCTCGACGGCGTCCCCGTGAACTCCCACGGGACCGGATTCGTCGAGGACTCGGCCGAGTACCTAGAGGCCGAACGCGCGTTCGGGGCACACCCCGTGGTAGAAGAGGTCCTGCGGGACGGCGGGCGGGGCGCGAACACGAAGCGGGTGGATTTTGGCCACTTTTACGACTACCTGCTCGGGCGGCGCGACGATCCCGCCGCCATAAGCCGGAGGGTGGGCCGCCAGGCATCGAGGTCGCTGCTCGCATCGATGCCGAGGCTCGAGGCAGAGGTGGGCGGCAAGGCGGTCACGGTGGAGTACGCCAACGCCGGCGGGCCCCCGTATGAAAGGCACGAGGAGGAGGGCGGCGTCCGGTACGTGATTAACAAGGACAGCCCGGTCTTTGGCATTGTCAAGAACCCCCTCTACGCCGTGGCGCTGGTCGGGGCCGACCTGAAGGCCTCTGCCGGGGCGCCCGGCGGGGGCCGGCCGGCGCCGCGCGCGCTGCACGAGGCCTGGGCGTCCATGGTGGACGGGCTGGCGCGCGGAAGGGGGGAGCGGACCGGGAGGGCGGGGCTTCCCGCCGGATACTCGCTCTCTGAGAACCTGGCGGGCCTCCGCTCTGTCCTCAAGGACTGCTACTACGACAAGTTCGAGTTCACCGGTCTGTCGACGCTCGCGCCGTACACGCACAACGCCCTAGCGTCCCCCGTGTACTCGCTGTACACCGAGAGGGGGCGCGGCGAGTACTTGCGCGACGTCATCATGGATTTTGGAACGGGGTACGTCCCACTTCTTGACCCAGATGGAAGGGACATGGACATGTGGCGGCACGCAAGCGGGGGCAAGCACCTTGTGGCTGTCCGTGAGTACTCGGCCAGCGGCCTGTCGGGGCTCGTCGCGCCGCCGGCAAAGGCGTGGATGGACCTGGTGCGGGAGGTGCGCCTGCACCACATGCCGTACACGGAGGAAGATCTGGCCGCGATCCTCGACATGCTCAAGTGCCTGCGGATGCTATCCCTGCGCGATCTCGACATCATAGCTAGGCGCCGGAAGAGCGAGCATGCGCGCGGCCTTATAGAGCGGGTGTTTGCGACGTGACTGCGCGCGCCTATGAAGAGTATCTCTCAAGAGAGCGCATCGTGGCAACATGCGGCGATTTTGGGTTCGACAACCCGCGGCGCGTCGAAAGGCATGTAATGGACTTTGAGGTCCACCGCATTGTCAGCAGGAGTGTTTCCGGATACGTGCGCGGGGGGATGGCTGCTCCGTTCTATATGTCAGGATACCCTGCAAGGCTTAGCGAGGATATCGACATGTACGTCTTTGAAACGGTAGACGCCGTAAGGGCCCTTATGCTACGTCTCAAGGCTGAATTCGACGCGCTCGGGATAACAATGGAGGAGTACAAGCCCGTGGGCGGCGGCTTGCCAATCCCGCTGGTCACGTACAGGATGTGGTACGCATCCGCCATGGGAGTTTCAGACAAGGTCAAGATAGACCTCTTGTGCGACGCGCGGCTCGAGTACCTGCCGCACCGCGAGTTTGGGCCCGCGATCACCCTCGGCCACTTCTCGACACGGCATCCCGTCGTCGCGCTCGACGCGGGAGCCTTGGTGGCAGACAAGATTACCTCCCTGTCCGTAGGCACCATTGGGTACCCACCCGACCAAAAGCACAAAACGAACAAGCAGATATACGACATAGGCCAGCTACTTAAGCACATGCAGGTCGACCAGATCGAGCAGGCGATTAGCCAGTACAACGGCCTCGCCGCACGCAAGTGCGGGTACGCGCGGGAGTTTGGAAAGGCTCCCGCATACGAGACGAGCTACGTCACCGGCGGCGTGTGTGGATACCTGCTGGCCGCACTGGGCATCCACGATCGTTTTGTGAACCAAGACGAGTTCAAGGACAATTTTGGCGGGTTCAAGGGGGCGCACCTAGGGCGACGCCCCTACTCGCTGTCCGCACACCGGTCCGACGCGTTGCTCGTCCTGTTGCTTGCCGCAGTGCTACTGGAACACGGACAGGGCTGCATAAGCGCCGCCCGCGCGGCCGGGGTGGTTAAGAGCGCTACCGAGGTGCTAAAGCTGATGGGTGACCCGTCCACCAGTAGGGCCGGAAAGGAGCGGATCGACGGCTCCCCCCGCGCTAATCCGTCCCTGGAAGAGAGGATTCAAAACCTGCCGCCCGAGTCGCAGCACCTGCTCCGCCAGGTCTCGTCGGTCAGCCCGGGGTTGCTGGAGACGCAACGGTGATCACATGTCCCTTTCTAGGACCATCCGCGTCGCCCTCAAGCTCCTCCCGTCGCTGCTCGCGCTGCGCCGCGACCGCCGCCAGTGGATAAGGCAGGAGGGGCGCAACGTCGAGACGGAGCGGTACCGCCGCAACGCGCGCAGGACGCTCGAGGCGTTCATCGAGCTCGGCCCCGTGTACATAAAGCTCGGCCAGTGGCTCTCGTCCAGGGCCGACATACTGCCGCAGCCGTACATGGAAGAGCTCTCAAAGCTGCAGGACGACGTGCCCCCCGCCCCGTTCGAGTCCGTGCGGCCCGCCATAGAGGAGGACCTGGGCGGGCCCGTCTCCGAAAAGTTCGACTCGATCGAGACCGAGGCCTTTTCGGGCGCCTCGCTCGGCCAGGTGTACAGGGCCGAGTCGAACGGCCGCCGGCTGGTCGTCAAGGTCAAGCGGCCGGGCATCGACGGCCAGGTCGAGGAGGACCTTGCCGTCCTCAAGAGGGTGCTGCCGCTCGCCATGAGGTTCGTCGACCCGAACCTGCGGTTCTCGGCGAGGGCCATGCTCTCGCAGTTCACCGAGACCATCCGCGAGGAGATGGACTATTCGATCGAGCTCGACAACCTCCGCCGGATCAAGGCCAACATGAGCCCGTACCCCGGCGTGATCGTGCCCGACGCGTACCCCGAGCTGTCGTCGCGGCGCGTCCTGACCATGGAGTACGTGCCCGGCGTCAAGGTCACCGACATTGCCGAGCTCGACCGCCTCGGCATCGACCGCCGCAAGCTCGTCACCGACATACACCGCATATTCTTTACGATGCTGCTCCGCCACGCCGTGTTCCACGCCGACCCGCACCCGGGCAACCTCTCGGTGGCCCCCGACGGCCGGCTCGTCCTGTACGACTACGGGATGGTCGGCCGGCTCGACGGCGAGACGCGCATGCAGCTCGTCCGCCTGTACCTGGCCCTCGTCGACAAGGACCCGTCGAGGACGGTCGACGCCATGACGGCCCTGGGCATGCTCACGCCGGACTTCAACAGGACGGTCATCGAGAGGGCCATAGAGCTGACGGTCCGCGCAATGCACGGGCGCCGGCCCGAGGAGATGGAGGTGCGCAGCCTCATGGAGATCGCCAACAAGACCATGAGCCGCTTCCCCTTCATCCTGCCAAAGCACCTGGCGCTGTACATGAGGATGGGCTCGATCATCGAGGGCATATACAAGACGCACGACGTCGACTTCAAGTTCGTCAGGGTGCTGCGCGACATACTCGTGGACGAGAATCTGCTGCGCGACGCGTACGCGGAGGAGGCAAAGCTGTACCTGGGCCGCCTTGCAAAGTCGATCGACGCCGTCGTCGGCCTGGCGCCGGACCTGCGCAGGCTCGTCGACGAGGAGAGGTCGGCGAGGCTGGGCGGCCGCGGACGGGGAGGCGCCAGCAGCGCCGGCGGCTGGGCGGCCGCCCTGCCGGGCGCCGTCATGTCGGGCGCCGTGTTCGTCGGCTCGTCCGTGCTGTACGGCCTGGGCGCCGGCGGCGACGCGGCCGCGGCCGGCATGGCGTGCTCGCTTGCGGCCATGGGGGCCCTCGCGGCCCTCGGCCTGCGGCGCAGGTAGCCGGCGGTCAGGCGCCCGCCGGCCGCCCGCTGCGCGGAATGGTCACCGTGAGGACGCCGCCCGAGCACGTGGCCGTGCACTGCCCCGCCTCTGCATCCGCCTCCGTCCAGCCTCCGCCGGGGAGCCTCACGGTCTTGTCGAGGCGGCGCGGCCTCTGCAGGCTGACCGGCTTTCCGGGCCCGGCCCCGACTCCCCGCTTTTCGGCGCGTATCGTCAGCAGGTCGCCGCTCACGCGCACGCTGATATCCTCCATCCCGAACCCCGGCACGTCGGCGACCACCGTGACGGGGCCGGACGGATCCTCGTGGATGTCGACGGGCGGCAGCACAAACTCGTAGAACTCCCTCGACCCGCCGCCGCTCGCTTCCCCTGCGCCGCCCGCGGCCCCGCCCAACATGCGCCGCCCGCGGCCCCTCGCTATAAATTCCGAGCGCATCCGGCCGCGCGCCCGCGGCCCCTCCGCCTCCGCCGCCGCCGGTACGGGCCTTGCCCGCGTTCCCGTGTCGCCCCCGCCAGCATCAAGCAGGTCGCCGCCGCGCAACAGCCCTCGCCGCCGGCACGGCCCCCTCCTCCGTTCCCCCGCGCCCGCGCCCGCTCCCGATTCCCGGCCCGAAACCAATAATTGCGGGCCGCATTGGGCGGCGGCGTGCTAGAGGCCGACGCGTACGACGGGTACCGGAGCGCGCATCGGCGGATCGCCGCGGCCGTGATCGAGCGGTTCGTCAACGCCAAGACGCTCGAGGCCGCCGCGCACCTCCTCGACATTGCGGTGGAGGGCGGCACCGGCCGCATCATGCTCAAGAGCCCCGCCGAGGAGCCGCCCCTGCTCGACTTTGCCATGTGCGACGTGCGCACGGACGGGGCCACCGCCGTGCAGAGCTACATCGACGGCGGGGCCGAGGGGGCCGCCGAGGCCGGGGAGGACGAGGACTACGCCGCGCCCCTCCTCGAGGCGCTCGCCTCGTCGTCGACGTCCCTGTACGAGGTCGTCAAGCGCAGCCCCGACGGCGGCACGGCCGAGCTGGCGGACCTGCTCGACGGCGGCCGCCTGATCGTCACGGACAGGGCCCTGAGCCTGGGCGGGCCGGCCCCCGTCGCCGCGTTCCTGCGCGTCCTCCGCCTCGGCGACCTTAACATGACGTCGGGCATGGCCCTGGCGTTCCCGGGCGCGGCCTCGCCGACGGTCATCTCAAAGTACGAGGCGATCGCAAAGCGATCGGAGCGCCGCCCCGAGATCGTCCGGTTCGCCTCCTTCTTCAGGCTGCACCGCCGGTACGGCCTGGCCGCGCGGTACGCCCTGCCGCCGGGATCGCGCTGAGGGCCAAATCGACACGTTTATTGCCGCCCGTTTTGACCGACCGCCGTGCCGCCGCGGACGTACAAGGCATACAGGACGGAGCGCGCCAGGATCAACCGCAAGCTCATGCGCGTGTCGCTGACGCCCGAGACCATTGCCCGCGCCGCCAAGATGCTCGACATCGAGGTCGAGGACGGCCAGCTCTTGGTCGACGAGGTCGAGATGCCCGCCGTCATAGACTCGATCGTCCACGACCTCAAGGTCGGCGACAAGACCATCCTCGAGTCGTACATTGAAAAGGTCGGCGGGGCCAACGAGGTCCAGGACGAGATACTAAAGGCGATCGCCGAGTCAAAGGCCTCGCTCTTCTCGGTAGGCGAGCGCGACGACGAGACGGGCACGGCCGAGCTCATCGACATGCTCGCCGACCGGACCGTCCACGTGACCGACGCCGACCTGAGCTCTACCTCGCCGCAGCCGCACTCGGAGGCCATATTCTGCCGCATACTGACGCTGCCCGGCGTGAGCATTACGTCGGGCATGACGCTGTCGTTCCCCGAGAACGTAGTAGCGCGCGTCATTCGCCGGCACAAGGAGATGATGTCGTGGACGCGCCGCAAGCCGCCGCCGAGCGTGTCGGCGTCGTTCTTCAGGCTGTACCGCACGTTCGGGGCCGGCGCGCAGGGGGCCGGCTCGCGCCGCCAAAAGGGCCGCAAGTAGCCTGATAGACTTTAATCGGAACCTAGGGGGCCCGCGCCCGTTGATAATATCGATCGAGGGGGCCGACCAGGCCGGCAAGGCGACCCAGGCCGGGCTGCTTGCCGCCGCGCTCGGCCGGCGCGGCCTGCCGACCGCAGAGTTCGAGTTTCCGGACTACGGGACGCCGGTCGGCGGGCAGATCAGGGCCAGCCTGAGGCGGGCCGGCGCCGGGGCCGGATCCGGGCAGCCCCCGCCGCCGCAGCTGCTCCACCTCCTGCTCGCCGCCAACCGCTGGGAGGCGCTGCCGCGCATCCGCGCCGCGCTCGACGCCGGGTCCGTCGTCGTAATGAACAGGTACTACCACTCCAACCTGGTGTACGGCCTGGCCCGCGGAATGGGCAGGCGGTGGCTCCAGGCGCTCGACGCCGGCCTGCCCGAGTCGGACGTCGTTGTCGTGCTCGACGTGGACCCGTCCGAGTCGTTCAGGAGAAAGTCGGCCGGCCGCGACGGCTTTGAGAGGGACGCGGCCCTGCTCGGGGCGGTCCGCTCCCTGTACCGCGCCGAGGCGCGCCGGGACAGGCGGCGCTGGAAGGTCGTCGACGCGCTCGGCTCGCGCCGGGCCGTGCACGCCCGGGTGGCCGCCGCAGTGGCGCCGGCGGTGCGCCGGCTCCGCGGCGTCCGGCTGGCCCCCCCGCCCGCCGCCCGCAAAACTTGAAATTCGCCCCCGCCCGCCGCGCCCGCGTGGCGGCCCCTAGGAGGCGCATTGTCGTAAAGCTGTCCGGCAAGGTGTTCGGCATGGACAGCGCGGGAATGCTCAGGGACCACGCCTCGTTCCTTGCCCGCATCAGCCGCGTGTGCCAGCCGATCATCGTGGCCGGCGGCGGCCGCATAGCCCGCCACTACATCGGGCAGGCGCGCTCGTCGGGGGCCGACGAGTCGACGCTCGACGAGCTCGGCATCGACGTCTCGCGGCTCAACGCAAAGCTGCTCATATCCGCGCTCGGCGCGCGGGCGTACCCCCACCCTCCGACGACCCTGCAGGAGGCGCGCCTGGCCGCCGACAGCGGCCTCGTCGTCGTCGCCGGCGGGCTGCAGCCGGGGCAGAGCACCAACGGCACGGCGGCGCTCATAGCCGAAAAGGTGCGCGCCGGCATGTTCCTCAACGCGACCGACGTCGAGGGCGTGTACGACAAGGACCCGAACGAGCACGCCGACGCAAAGCTGTTCAGGCGGCTCGAGATGAGGGAGCTGCGCCGCCTGCTCGTCGACGAGGCGATAGTCGCCGGCGGGTACGACCTCATGGACATACTGGCCCTCAAGATCATCGAGCGCTCGCGCATCCGCACGCGCATAATGCGCGCCGACCCGGCGGCGCTGGACCGGGCCATACGCGGCCGCAGGCCCCTGCCCGGCACGGAGATCGTGCTGCCCGCCGCGCCGCCGCGCGCCTCCGCGGCCTAGCCGTCCGCCGCGGGCCTCACGACGGGGTACGAGTCGCTCCAGATCATTACGCTGTCGCCGCCGAACTCGGTGACCCCCGACCCGAGCACCTTTGCCAGCACGTCGGCCGCCTCGGCCGGCTCCATCGCCTTTGTCTGCGCCTTTGTGTACCCGTCGCCGTCGGCCAGTATGACGATGTGGCCGTCGGGCGCCTTGATCGCCGCCGCATAGTCCTCCTCGCCTACGGGGGCGAACTTGCCGCCGACCTTTTTGGTCGTCAGCGTCAGCATTGCAAACCCCGCCAGCCTGAACAGGCGCATCTGCGACTCGGCCGCGCGCCTCTTTCCCGACTGCACTGCCTCAAAGTACTGCATCGGGGCGGCGCCCCCCCTCGCGTCTATAAGTCGTGCGCGCCGGCCGCGCGCGCCCCGCTCCCAACACTTAAGAGCCGAGCGCCCGCCGCGGCCGCAGCGTGAACCCAAAGGTGTTCGTCCTGGCGGCCGTGGCGGCCCTCGTAGCGGCCCTGGCCGTGATCGCCTACGCCGGCCAGGCCGTCATTGACGACGTGTCCGGAGGCCCCGGCGTGTTCCTCCAGGCCCCCGGCGAGCGGCCCGCGCCCATCGAGGAGGTGCGCGTGAGGCTAGCCGGCATTGCCGTCGAAGAGGTCCGCGAGCGGGCCGCGACCCTGACCGTGCAGCTAGAGGTGACCAACCCCAACGCAAAGTCCGTCATCCTCCAGTACGTCAAGTACGAGCTGTTCGAGGGCGGCAGGCGCGTGCACGTCGGCGAGATCGGCAACCGGCCGAGCTCGTTCGTCGCCGAGTCGAACTACTTTACGCTGCTCTCCGGCCAGCCGACCGTCCTGACCGACACCGTCACGCTCCGCAACACGGGCAGCACGCCCGACCTGTGGCGGGCCATGTCCGACGGCACCGCATCCTGGCGGATATCCGGCGAGGCCTTCTTCAGCCTCAGCTCAATGACGCGCGGCGGCGAAAACACCGTCCTGTTCGAGCTGGAGCAGGCCCCCTAGCCGGCGCCCGATAGTATCACAAAACGGCAAAAAAATTACCAAAATTATATAACGCCTGCCCCGGCCCGCACGTGCATGGCGGAAGCATCAATGGGCGCGTTCGGCGCGGCGCTCGGCGTCTCGATCGCACTAGCAGTAGTCACATTTGCTCTGCGTGGCAAGGGCCACCACGAGCCGATCGACTAGGCGGACCGCGTAGCGGGCCGCAGCAGGCGTGCAGGCATTACTGCCGTCTTTTTCATCGCACAGGGGCGGGGCCCGTTGCCGCCTCCCCCGATCCGCGGCGCCGCCCCGGCCCGTCCGGCGGCCGCCCGCCTCGCGCAGTAGCCTCCCGCGATCCGCGGCGCCGCCCTGGCCCGCCCCCGCCACAGCCGGTTGCGGGCGCGGCCGCCTAGCGCCTCCCGGCTCGCCGTTGTCGCTTCCCCGGCGGGCGCGGCCGCCTAGCGCCTCCCGGCTCGCCGTTGTCGCTTCCCCGGCATCGTGGCGGCGGCAGAGGCAGAGGCGGCGGCCGCCTAGCGCCGCCCGCTGCCAGCTACGACTTTTTGAAGCCTACCAGCTCCGCTATCGACACGGACCTGCCGATCTTTTCGCGGACAAAGCACCGCTGGTAGTACTGGCAGTCCGAGCAGTCCGACGACGGCTCGATGATCGGGGTGCGGCCGTCCCTGAGCAGGTCGGCGAGCACCTTTACCCTGCGTACGGTCTCCTCGAACATCTTTGCGTTGCGCGTGAGCGAGAACGACGACTCGCGCCTGTCGCCCGTAATGTAGATGACGATGCCGTCCGGCTTGTCGAGCATCCACAGGCATGCGTTGAGGTACACGAGGTCGCCGGCGCGCGGGTTGTCGGGTTGCTCGGCTGCCGACCTGTACAGGATCACCGCGTCGTCGACGACCATGTCGGCGCGGCCCTTGACCTTTATCCCGCCGCCGACGTCGTACTCGGCCGGCTCGGCGCCGTAGCCGAGCTTGCCGAGCAGCCCGCTGAGCAGGTCGCTGAACCCGCGCCTCTCGACGGGCCTGGGATCCTTCCGGTCGTAGTACGCGCGGCGCAGGCAGCCGGCCGCCTCGTGGACGTGTATCGTCTCTCCGTCCGACGCGTCTACGCGCGTCTCCAGCTCCCTGCCGATCGAGTCGATCGAGTTCTGGACCAGCGCGCGGTAGTCGCGATCCCCCATCGTCATTGCCGCTGATCCCCGCCGGCGCCCGGCCCGCTTCTTATAAGAAGCTGCGCTATGCGCGGCGAAAAGGCGAGTATGGCAAAGTGCGCGCCGAACCCGACGACGGCGCCCACAAGCACGCTGCCCGTGTAGTGGTGCAGCGCCAGGAATATCCCGATGGGCGGGGCCGCAAAGACGATGGCCATGACCGTGCTCTTGGCAATGATGCCGCCGATGTCGAGCTCGAACGCGCTCGGCCTGCGGCCGCCGCCTGCTCCCCCGCCCCCGCCGCCGGCCGCAGGGGCCGGGGCCGGCGCGCCGCCCCCCTGCGGCTCTTTGCTGCCCCCGCCCCCGCCGGCCGGCGCGCCGCCCCCCTGCGGCTCCTTGCCGGGGCGGGATTCGCCCCCGCCCCCGCGCGCTGGGGGCGCGGGCGGGGGGGACTCGGGCAAGCCGAACAGCTACTCTTCGAGTATGAGCTTCGGCACGGCCTCTTGCGCCGGTATGCCCTGCTCGACGGCAAACGCGACGGACGCCAGGTTCCTGACCTCGAACGCCGTCAGGATCGTAATCCCCACGCTCGTCGCCGGGCTGAACATGCGCGTGAACGACGCCCTTGCCCGGGCGTACACCGCCATCTCAAAGGCGCGCTCGAACGCCGAGACCGCGTCCATTTCGGTGTCGGCCTGCGCGGCGGCCATCTCGCGGTACGGCGACGCGGCGGCGCCGGCCAGCTCGCCGAGCGCATCGCGCACGGTCGCCGCCGACAGCATCGAGTCTAGCAGCTCCCTCGGCGCGCTCGCCGTCGGGGCCACGACAAGGTCGTTTATCGTCTGCTCGTCGAGGCCCCAGAACTTGCCGCGCAGCACGCTCATGAGGTTGTAAAAGTCGATCGTCATGCCGACCAGCTTTGCCATGTCCCTCTCGCCTGACGTGCGCAGGCCCGAGCTGAGCTGCCCGACCCACACCTTGTCAAAGTACGTGTCGAACACCTGTATGTTGCCCCGCTCGGCGTAGAGCGCGGCGGCCCTCGCCACCTCGGCCCCGTACGCGGTAGACGACAGGCTGGACACGGCCTCTTCAAGGTCCTTTGCCACGAGGGCCTTTAGCACGACGTCGCGCTGCTTTATGAGCTCCTCGGCGCGCAGGTTGAGTAGCGGCTCGATCTCGTCCTGCGCCTTGCCGAGCACCTTGCTCTTGAGTATGAGCTTTAGGTTCCAGATCGGGAACTTCATATAGTACGCGCGCAGCACCTTTGAGCCGCCCGCGGCCTTTGATATCGAGTGGTGCGTCTCGGCGAGCCGCCCCCTCAGGGCAGCCTCGATGCCCTGCGCCGTGTACGGCTTTGGGGCGTCGGCCAGGGCGGCGGCGTACCCGGCGCTCGCGTTGCGCAGGCGCGTGACCATCTCGTCGAGGTCCCTGGCCTCGGCAAACGCCTGAAAGTCCTGCCTTGAGAGGAGCTGCCCGCGCTTGCTGTACGACTTGACGGCGGCAAAGACCTTTTGCGATCCCGATCCCACGGCCGGGCCGCACCCGCGGCCGATTTTAATGTTGTTTGGGCGGCGCGGCGCCGTAGGGGGGGGGGGACGGCGGCGGCGGGGCAGCGGCGGCCCCCGCCGCTACCGGCCGAGCGCGGCGTCGACCGCGCCGGCCATGCGCGGCGGAAAGAAGAGCCTGGCCCTGTCCCGGGCGCCGCCGTCCCGCCCCGGGACCAGCGCGGCGACGACCGCCGAGACGGACGATATCTCGGCCAGCCCCCCCTCCTCGCCGCGCACCAGTATGTCGTCGCCCGCGGCCCCTCCGCCGCTCCCGCCGCCGCGGCCCCCCGACGGCTCGTACCTGGTGTACCCCGCCTTTTGCTCGCCGTCCGCGATGAGGTAGTAGTCGGCCGGCAGGCCCGCCCCCTCGAAGGCGTCCCGCAGCGCCCCCATGCGGGACGGGTCGGCGGCCATCTCGTCGAGGGCGCGGCGCTCGACGGTCCTCCGGGCGAACTTTTTGCGGCCGGTTATGTGCGACGACAGGTCGCGAAGGACGCTGTCGCCCGACCTGGCCCACCCGCCGACGAGGGCCGCGGCCGCCCCGTCGTCGGCCCGGCAGAACTCGCGCGGGCCGGGCGGGCCTGCGGCGGGGTCGGCCAGCGCGTCGAGGCCGGTCTCGGCCGCGCCGAGCTCGGCGGCCCTTGCGAACGCCCTTTCCAGGAGGCACTCCATCTGCCGGACGGTGTGGTGGTAGTACACGTTCTTGTACATGAGGTACCGGCCGACGATGTACCCCTCGACGGCGCCGATCCCCCTGCCGGCGACGACGACCCCGCCGCCGGCGCCGTCGATCTCCAGGGTGCTCGCTATGCGCAGGACGTCGATCTTGCCGTAGTTTGCGCCCGTAAAGTACGAGTCTCTCATCAAATAGTCGAGCCGGTCTGCGTCGAGCTGGCTCGAGATCAGGCGGCCGACCAGGCCGTGGGCCGACCCCTCCGCCGCGCCCCCGCCCTGCGCGCGGCCCAGCACCGCGAGAACGTCGCGCGAGCCGACGCCGTGCGCGTCGAGCAGGTCGCCGACCTCGGTCTCCGCTATTATCCTCCGCGCCATCTCCTCGTGGCTGAACCCCGCGGGGCCCATCATCGACTCGAACGCGTGCGAGAACGGGCCGTGCCCTATGTCGTGGAGCAGGGCCGACGCGGCGCCGAGCTCCCTCATCTCGGCGATCTCGCCGGGCATATACGCGCCGCGCCCGCCCTCTCCTCCCATGATCGAGTCGTACAGCACCAGGAACATTTTCATCGCGCCGAGGCTGTGCGCAAACCGCGTGTGCGTTGCGCTCGGGTACACGAGGTGCGCGAGGCCGAGCTGGCCGATGCGCCTGAGCCGCTGGAACTGCTCGGTCTCGACGATCTCGCCGACGACGGGGTACTCGCGTATGTTGATGAACCCGTGGACGGGGTCCATGACGAGCTTTGCGCCGCTCCCGCCCCCGCCAGTCATGCGGGGCGCCTCCCGCGCGCGTGCGCTCCCGCCCCCGCCGGCGGCCCGCCCCGCCCGTTCGCAAGCATCCGTGCACCGCCCCGCCCCGCCCGTTTTAGCATTTTCCCAGGGCCGCCGTGCACCGCCCCGCCCATCCGCGGCGCCGGTCAGCGCCCCTGCGCCATTCCCCGGAGGAGATCCATCACCTCCCCCCTCTCCTTCTTGGGCAGGTCATCCAGGCCGACGGCGAGCCTGGCTGCAGCAGCGGCAAGGCCGCCGCCTCCGCCGCCCGCGGCCGGCAGGAGCGAGTCGGCGGATCCCCTAGAGTACGACTCGGCCTGCTCGCCGAACAGCAGCGACACAAACTCGGGGGCGAACCGCGCAATGACGGCCGCCGCCCTGAGCATTCTCCCCTCGGCGTCGTCGCCCGAGTCGGCTGCAAGGCCGTCGAGCAGGGCCGCCTTGCCCGGCACCTCGTCAAGGGCCAAGCATGCGAGCCTTCCGAGCCTGGTGAGGCGGTAGTACGGTATGCCCGCCTCCTGCACCGCCTTTGGCCCCCTGCCGTACGGCAGGCGACCCTCCTCCTCTACCAGCCCCTGCGGGACGAGCGAGCCGCCTATGTCGTTGAAGACGCCCGAGTACATGTTCTTCCACGGCGCCCCGTCGCCGGCTATGGCCTTGGCCATGGCCGTCCTCGTGCGGCCGGCCGGCCTCGGCTGCGACGCGAGGACTGCCAGTATCGCCCGCTGCCGCGCCGCCTCGCCGGTCGGCCGCCCGCGCCTGGTCTTCATTATGTCGAGCCTTGCCTGCCTGCCCCCCTCCGGCGCCTCCTCCTGCCGCCCCCTCCGCCCCTGCGCCTTGGCCGCGCTTGACTTGCTCGTCCCTGCGCCCCCCTCCGGCGCCTCCTCCTGTCCCCCGCCCCCGTCTCCGGCGGGCGCTTCCCCTCCAGGCCGGCCCCCCTCCGGCTCCGTGTCGGGGCCAGCGGGCGCCTCCCAGCCCCTAGCGGGCGCCTCCCCTCCAGGCCGATCCACCTCCGGCTCCCCGCCCTGGCCCGCCTCAGGCGCCGCTTTTGTCATCACAGACCCCTCTTTCTGCTAGTATCACAAACAGGCTATTTAAAATCTTAATTCTTATATATTTTCCGGGTTCGCCCACGCGCAATGAGGTCTACAAACCACAAGTATGCTCTACTGCTAGTGGCAGCTGTGGCGGTAACCGCAACCAGCGCAATGTCGATGGCCTATGCCCAGTCCATAGAGGACGGCATGGACGGCTACGTAAAGGGGACGTCCGGCATCTACACCGGCAACCCCAACGAGTGCTGGGTCGACAACGGCGACGGAACCTTCACGGCCTGCTACATAGACACGGGCGACACTTCCTTCATGCTAGTTGCCTCGTCAATGGTACTGTTCATGACGCCCGGCGTGGCGTTCTTCTACGGTGGCCTTGCCCGCTCCAAGAACGCGGTCAACGTCATCGGCATGACGTTCATCATCATGGGTCTAATGGCGTGGCAGTGGGTCGCGTGGGGCTATTCGCTCTCGTTCGGCCCGATCGACAACGACGCAAACATGTTCATGGGTAACCTAGACTATGTCGGGTTCAACCAGGTCTCGCACTACGCCCCGCTCGGGGCGCCGACGGCCTGCGACGGCGACATTTGGTCCAACGCATACCAGATGCAGCAGATGAAGGCCGAGGAGGCCTGCGGCGACTCGTGGCCTAGCACGGTCCCGCACGCGCTGTTCGCAGCGTTCCAGGGCACATTCGCGATCATTACCCCGGCACTTATCGTCGGCGGCCTGATCGACCGGATGAAGTTCAGCGCCCTGATCATCTTTGCCCTGCTCTGGGGAACGTTCGTCTACGATCCGATCGCCCACTGGGTGTGGGGCGGCGGCTACATCGGAGGCGGCTCGATCGACCTGGATCCGGACTTGTCTCCATCATACGCGCTTGACTTTGCAGGCGGCACCGTAGTGCACATCTCGTCGGGCTTTTCGGCCCTGGCAGCGGCCCTGATACTCGGCCGCCGCCTCGGGTACGGCAAGGTTCCGATGGAGCCACACAACGTCCCGATGGTTGTGCTCGGAGCGTCGATCCTATGGTTCGGCTGGTTCGGGTTCAACGCGGGCAGCGAGGTGATGGTCGACGGAATCACGGTGAGCGCCTGGGTCGTAACAAACCTGGCTACCGGCGTGGCTGCCGTAACGTGGCTGCTCATGAGTTGGGCGCACACCGGCAAGCCGAGCATCGTCGGGGCCGCAACGGGCGCCGTGTCGGGCCTGGTCGCGATCACGCCGGCTTCCGGCTGGGTCGGGCCAATGGCGGCGATCATAATCGGAATCGCCGCCGGGACGGTCTGCTACGGCTGCGTCTCGTTCAAGAACGCGCGCAAATGGGACGATGCCCTCGATGTGTGGGGCGTGCACGGGATGGGCGGCCTTACGGGCGCCATCCTGACCGGCACGCTTGCAAGCCCGCACATATGGGACACCGGCGACGGCATAGGCGCATGGACGGGAACTCCCGAAGGGTTCGAGCAGCAGGGCATTAGCATCATCGGCGCGGTCGTGTCAATCGCGTACGCGTTCGGTGTGACGGTCGTCATCCTAAAGATCATGGATGTCGTCTGGCCCGGCGGAATCCGCGTCACCCCCAAGGAAGAGGAGATCGGACTCGATCTCGCTCAGCACGGGGAACGTGCATACGTCAACGAGTAGGAAAGTCTTTTTCCTCTCTTTTTTGCCGCGGCGGGCGGCCGTTGCCGCCGCACTCCCCCTTCCGCCGCACTCCCCCTTCCGCCGCACTCCCCCTTCCGCCCGGCCGCCAGGGCTCCTGCGCGCCGGCTCCCGCGCCCCGCCGGCGGCCGCCGCCCCTGCCCGCCGCCAAGACTTAACAGACTGCGCTACGCCGGCGCCGCCGGATGGACGGCAGCGGCGGGGCGCCGGCCGCCGGCGGGCGGGGCGGGCCGCCAGGCATGCTGGCGCAGGCGGGGGAGCTTTGGGAAGCGCTCGGGGACCCCGGCCTGCTGCTAGTCGACACGCGCCCGTACGCCGAGTACGCCAGGGGCCACATACCGGGCGCCGTCAACCTGGACCTGTTTGCCTTCCACTGGGCCGACACGTCGGCCGCCGGCCTGGAGGCGTTCACCGCGCAGTCCGCCCGGCTCATGTCCTTTTGCGGGGCAGGCAGGGCCTCGCGCGTCGTGTTCTACGACGGCACGTCGGGCATGACCGCGGCAAGGGGCGTCTGGCTGCTCGAGTACCTGGGCGGCGGGGCCCCGGCGTCGATGCTCGACGGCGGGTTTTCGGGGTGGACAGCCGCGGGCGGCAGTGGCGGCGGCGGACTGCCCGTCGAGACAAGGCCGAACGCCTTCCGACCGTCGCCGTTCGAGCCGCGGCCCAACCACGGCGTCATAGCCGGGTACGAGTACGTCCGCGACAACCTCGGCAGGCTGGCCGTGGTGGACGCCCGCTCCGCGGCCGAGTACTCGGGCGATATAGTCAGGGCCGCCCGCGCCGGCCACATACCGGGCGCCGTCAACATAGACTGGGCGGGAAACCTTCGCGCCGACGGGACGCTGAAGGATGCAGGCGGGCTGGGCCGCATCTACGGCTCCCTGCGCGGCAGCGGCGAGGTCGTAGCGTACTGCCAGGGCGCGTACCGCGCGGCCAACACGTTCGTCGCTCTGCGCCTGCTCGGCCTCGAGAACGTCCGCGTGTACCTGGGATCGTGGGGCGAGTGGGGCAACATGCCCGAGCTTCCCGCCGAGCTGTAGCGGGCCGCCCGGCATGCATGCGGCCCGCCGGCCGCCGACCGGCCCCCCTGGCGCCTGCTGCGCGCCGCCCCCTGCGGGCCCCGGACGGGCCGCATGGCCGCGCCGCGCTAGTGGGCCGGCGCGCCCGACCCCGCGGCCGCGGCCGCCGCGGCGCCCGCAACGCTCGCCCCGTACGCGGCAAAGCCGAGCATTACGAGGGCCGGAATGAGCGTAATGACGGCCTCCTTGGACACGGCGCGCGGCCCCTGCCGCCGCTATTAAAATCCGCCGTACGCCCCGCCAAGCCGCTTGCCCCATGCATGCGTCGGGGGCCACGGCGTCGTGCTCCGGCGGTCCGACTTGCCGTACATGCACCTGCCCATCCTGGGCGAGTTGCGCACCGGCAGGTAGCGCAGGTCGCCATCGTGCAGGTGATGCGGGGCGCACGTGCCGCACATGAACCTGTCGTTTCCGAGCGAGCTGCACTCGATGCAAATCCTCTTGCCGCCCCCCTGCAGGCCGCACTCGGAGCAGTTGCGCCCCACCGGCTCGTTCCGCATGACGACCTCGACGGGCCTGTCCATGCCCGTCGCGGCGCACTCGGACACCACCCGAATGTCGAGGTACGTCGTCCTGTGCGGGATGAGGTCGTAGGTGTAGTCGCCGATGGCCCCCTTGCCGAGCACCTCCTCCACAGTGTAGTCCTCCATCCTCAGGTACTCGCGGCCCGGATCGTGCTCGCCGAGCACGAGGCCCCCGTCAAAGCTGGCGCCGTCGACGATCATGACGCTGACGTGGTCGTAGTGGCAGTCGAGCCACGAGCGCCGCAGGCGCCGGTCCACGTCGGACAGGTAGGCGCTGCGCGCGGCCCGGGCGAGCATCCAGAACTCGTGCCGCTCCCTGCTTGCTATCCGCACAATGTACGCCCCGCCCCCCACGCTCCAGTGGCCGGCGGCGTGGGCGGCCGCGTCGGCGTACGCGACGGCCTCGCCGCACTTGCGGCACTTTCCGCGCGTCGCCGGGTCGGACACGCGCTTTTTGATGCGCGCGTCGGCGAGGTCGAACGCCCTAGAGCCGGAGAGCGGGTCGTCGCGCGAGAGCCAGACCACCGCAAGCGCCCCCTGCGCTAGCTAGGAAGAGGAGGTGGTGGTGGAGGAAGAGGGAGCCGGCGCGGCCGCCTCTTTCCTGGCCCCCTTCCACTCGAACGTATTGTACACCGTCTCGGGCACGAGCTGCCTGAACGGCCGCGAGCCGCCGTCGTACCATTTTGTAAAGAACTCGTAGAGGTGGAGCCTGAGCGACTGTATGTACACGATGAGCCCCTCGATCATCATTATGCCGATCTGCCCGCCGACGATCAGGACGACGGCGCCGGGCGAGTCCAGCCCGCCCATCGACTTGAACGCGCTGTTTACGGTGAGGAGCAGCGCCGCGTGCACGAGCAGCATGATGCCTATCCGGGCGTAGCTGATGGTGTGCGCCAGGCACTCGATTGTCTTGCCGAGCAGCACCTCCATTACGACGCTTACCGCGTCGCCGCCCTCCTCGGGGTGCCTCTTGTTGTGCTTTATGCCGCCGATGATCATTAGGACCATCGAGGCGATGACGACCACGATCGACACGCGCACGACGATCCAGGTGACGGCCCACTCGCCGAGTATGACCGTGACCCACGGGACGGGCTCGGCGTGCGCCCTCGAGTACATGTTCATGACGTCGTACCCCGACCCGATCGCCCCCATCATCACGCCGAACACGCCGAGCCACATGAACAGGTTTGGTATGCCCTCGAATATGACGCCGTCCCTGTTGCCAGTGCGCCGGTACCTGTGGATGCGCAGCAGGAACGCCCAGGCCAGGTGTATGACGCCGATGAATATCGAGACCTTTAGGATGAGTATGACCTGCTCGAACGTCAGCTCGGCCACCGTGATCGCCCCGACCAGCCACGATATCGAGTGGAGGGGCCCCCCCTCGTGCAGCAGCGCCCCGAACGGCGCAAAGTACTCTAGGTGGAACCCGAACACCTCTCCCTGGAACACGCCGGCTATGGCGGCGGCCGCGCCGGACATTGCCAGCAGCATGCCCCAGCGGGCCATGCCGCCCTGCCCCTTGAACTTGAAGAGCAGGCCGAGGGCCATGAGGGCCAGGCCGTGCCCGAGGTCGGCGAACATTATCCCGTAGAATATCGGCCACATGAGCGAGATCATCCAGGTCGGGTCGAACTCGCCCCTCTTGGGCGTCCCCTGGCTGTCGGTAATGACCTCGTACGTGCGGACCCACCGCGGGTTGTCCAGGTGGACCGGCAGCCTGGCCAGCTCGTCGGGGTCGGTGATCTCCTCGGTTACCGACGTCCACTGCCCCGTGACCTTTTTGAACTTGCCCTCCATCTTCTTCGGTATGTACCCCTGTATGACGGCAAAGCGCCTCGTGCCGCCGGGCTTGCGCAGCGTCTCGAGCACGTCCTTTGCCACGGCGGCGGCCTCGTGCAGGGCGAGCACGCCGCCGCGCACCTCCTTTTTGACTGCGGCAAGCTCCTTGGCGGTCCGCTTGATCTCGCCGGCGGCGTCCTTTGCGCCGGCGGCGGCGGCCGCATGCGCCTCGCTCGGCACCTGGCTGAACGAGGGGGGTATGGCCAGCGGCGCGGCGTTGAGGCCCCTCATCACCTTTAGTATGCGGTCGGCGTCGGCGGACGCCGCCGCCACGAACAGGGCCGACCTGGACTTTGACTCGAGATCGTACCTGTACAGCGCGGCCGAGCCGGCAAGGGCCCTCTCGGCCTCGGGCACGGCCGCCGAGTCGATCACGAACAGCTCGGTAAAAAAGCGCCTGCCGGGGCCCGCCGCCCCCGAGAGCCGCCCTACGTCAATGTCCAGCCGGCTCGCCGCCTGTAGGGCGTCCCTGAGCGACTCGTTCTCCTCGAGGCGCCGCCTGGCCGCGGCGTCCCGCTCGAGCAGCGCCGAGGCGCGGGCCACCGCGTCCGGAGCCTTTGCCTCCAGGTCGGCCACCATGTCGCCGATCTCGTCGAGCTCGTACGACCGCTTCTTGAAGACGGTCCCCTTGAAGAGGATCTCGAGTATTCCGACCCTGGGGGGTATGCCGAGGCCCCTGACGACCTCGTCGAGCGACTGGTGGACCTTTTGCGCCCTGAGCAGGACGTCGTCGATCTCGGGGGTGACGGTCTCGTTGTCGGCGTCCACCTTGTGGAACCACTCGAACTCGGCCAGGCGCGAGGCGGCCTTTGGGGACTCGGACCGCGGGAGGATCACCGATCCGAGCACCAACTCGGAGACTGCCAACGGCCGGGGCCGGCGGCCGCCGTGTTTAAAGCCTTTCCGGGCCGGGCGGCCGGGGCGGCCCCGCGCGCATCCGGGCCTGCGCCCCGCCCCGCGCCTGGGCGCGCCCCTCGGCCGCCCCGCCCCGCCCCCTCCTGTCGCGTCCGGGGCGGCCGGAGCCGCCTGGGACGGCGCCGCCGAGCCCTGGCAACATTAAAAACGGCCCTGTCGCGGCCGCGCGCCGTTGGTTGCGGACAAGCAGCTGGTCGACACGATCGACAGGATACTCGCCGAGTCCGAGGCGGGCCTGCTCTCGAGGCTGGACGAGGCGCATGCGGCATCGGCGGCCAGGATCGACGAGGCCGGCCCCATGCTCGAGGAAGAGTACGACCGCATCCTCGACGAGGGCCGCAAGGAGGCCGACAAGGTGTCGCGCCAGATAGTGGGGGGGGCGGACCTCAAGGCCCGCAACGCGCAGCTCGTCCTCGTCGAAGAGTCCATAGCCACGGCCTTTGACAGGGCCGTGGAGCGCATACGGTCGGCCGACCGCACCGGCGCCGACTACGCGCGGCTCGTCAAGACGCTCGTCCGCGAGTCGACCGACGCGCTCGGCACGACCAACGTGCTCGTCTCGACGAGCGCCAAGGACGAGCCGGCCGTCAGGGCCGCGCTCGAGGGGGTCGAGGGGGCCGAGATGTCCGGCGAGCCGATCGAGTGCCTCGGAGGGGTGCGCGCCCGCTCCAGGGACGGGACGATGTCCTACGACAACACGCTCGACTCGCGCATCGAGCGCATGAAGCCTTTAATTAGGAAGGAAATCGCCGCGCAATTCGGTACGGCAGGTAGCGGCTGACATGGTAGCAAGAGGACGGATTGTGTGGGTGAGCGGGCCGGCCGTAAAGGCGGACGGCATGGCCGACGCCAAGATGTACGAGACCGTCTCGGTCGGCGAGGCAAAGCTGATCGGCGAGGTGATCCGGCTCACCGGCGACGTGGCCTTCATCCAGGTGTACGAGTCGACGAGCGGCCTCAAGCCGGGCGAGCCCGTGGTCGGCACCGGCGACCCGCTCAGCGTGCTGCTCGGCCCCGGCATCATCGGCCAGCTCTACGACGGGATCCAGAGGCCGCTGCAGGAGCTGTCCAAAAAGTCGGGGTCGTTCATCGGCAGGGGGATCACGACGACCCCCGTCGACATGTCCCGCAGGTACCGCTTCACGCCGTCCGCGTCGGCCGGCGACAAGGTCGGGCCGGGCTCGATAATCGGGTCGGTCGAGGAGACGGCCCTGATCACGCACAAGATAATGCTCCCGCCCGAGCACCCTGGCGGCACCCTCAAGAGCGTCGTCGGCGAGGGCGAGTACGACCTCGAGACGGAGATGGCCGAGATCGACGGCGGCGCTCCGCCCGTCAAGATGTACCACCGGTGGCCCGTGCGCCACGCGCGCCCGTACGGCCAGCGGTACGACCCGACCGTCCCCCTGCTGACCGGCCAGCGCGTAATCGACACGTTCTTCCCCATGGCAAAGGGCGGCACCGGCTCGATACCGGGCGCGTTCGGCACGGGCAAGACCGTCACGCTCCACCAGATTGCAAAGTGGGCCGACGCGCAGGTCGTCGTGTACATTGGGTGCGGCGAGCGCGGCAACGAAATGACCGAGGTGCTCACCGAGTTCCCCGAGCTAAAGGACCCCCGCACCGGCAAGCCGCTCATGGACAGGACCATACTCGTCGCCAACACGAGCAACATGCCGGTGGCGGCGCGCGAGGCGAGCATTTACACCGGGGTCACAATGGCCGAGTACTACCGCGACATGGGCATGGACGTGGTGCTCGTCGCCGACTCGACGAGCCGGTGGGCCGAGGCGCTGCGCGAGATGAGCGGGCGCCTAGAGGAGATGCCCGCCGAGGAGGGGTACCCCTCGTACCTGGCCTCGAGGCTCGCCGAGTTCTACGAGAGGGCCGGCCGCGTGCGCGCCGCCGGCAGCCCCGACCGCGACGGCTCGGTCACGCTCGTCGGCGCCGTCTCGCCGTCGGGCGGCGACTTTACCGAGCCGGTCACGACGCACACCATGCGGTTCATCAAGACGTTCTGGGCGCTCGACGCAAAGCTCGCCTACTCGCGGCACTACCCGTCGATCAACTGGATGAACAGCTATTCGGGCTACCTGTCGGACATTGCAAAGTGGTGGGCCGCGAACGTCACAAAGGACTGGCTCGACCTGCGCGGCGAGGCGTACGGCGTGCTGCAGCGCGAGGACACGCTCAAGGAGATCGTCCGGCTGCTCGGCCCCGAGGCGCTGCCCGACGACCAAAAGCTGATCCTGGAGGTGGCCCGCATGATCAAGATCGGCATACTCCAGCAGAACTCGTTCGACGAGGTCGACACGTACTGCGGCCCGAAAAAGCAGGTGCGCCTGCTCGAGCTCATGGTCCAGTTCTACAGGGAGGGCCAGCAGGCGCTCAGGGACGGCGCGTCGCTCGAGGACATACGGACGATGCCGGCCGTCAACTCGCTCCTCAAGGCCCGCATGGACGTAAAGGACGACGACGCGGCGGGCCTCGACGCGCTCGCCAAGGAGATGGCCGACGGGTTCAGGTCGGCCGCGGGGCAGAGGGTGGAGGCGAGGTAGCATGGGCGAAAAGGGCGGCGTGCAGTACAGCAAGATCGCCGAGATCAAGGGCCCCCTCGTCGTAGTCGACGACGTCGACAACGCCGCGTTCGACGAGCTCGTCGAGATACAGACGACCGAGGGGGGCAGGAGGCTCGGCAAGGTGCTAGAGGTCGGCAACGGCAAGGCCATCGTCCAGGTCTTTGAGGGGACGACGGGCCTGTCGGTGTCGGGGACCAGCGCAAAGTTCGTCGGCAAGGTCATGGAGATGCCGGTGTCCGAGCAGGTCCTCGGCCGCGTGTTCGACGGCCTCGGCCGCCCCAAGGACGGCCTGCCCGACCCCATTGCGGACAAGTTCATCGACATCAACGGCGAGCCGATGAACCCCGAGCAGCGCGAGTACCCGCGCGACTTTATCCAGACCGGCGTGTCCGTCATCGACGGCATGCTGACGCTCGTGAGGGGCCAAAAGCTGCCGATCTTTTCGGGCTCGGGCATGTCGCACAACATACTAGCCGCCCAGATCGCCCGCCAGGCCGCCGTGGTGGGCAGCGGCGAAGAGTTCGCCGTCGTGTTCGCCGCCATCGGCGTGCAGTACAGCGAGTCCGAGTACTTTAGGCGCAGCCTCGAAGAGTCCGGCGCCCTCAAGCGCAGCGTCCTGTTCCTCAACCTCGCCGACGACCCCGCGATCGAGCGCATCATCACCCCGCGCGTGGCCCTCACGGTCGCCGAGTACCTGGCGTACGACCTCGGCATGCACGTGCTCGTCATACTTACCGACATGACAAACTACTCGGAGGCGCTGCGCGAGATCAGCGCCGCCCGCGAGGAGGTGCCCGGCCGCAAGGGGTACCCCGGGTACCTGTACACCGACCTGTCGACCATATACGAGCGCGCCGGCCGCCTGCGCGGGCGCCCGGGCAGCGTCACGCAGATGCCCATCCTGTCGATGCCGTCGGACGACATTACGCACCCCATACCCGACCTGACGGGGTACATTACCGAGGGGCAGATCGTCCTCGGCCGCGACCTGTTCCGGCAGGGCGTGTACCCCCCGGTCAACATACTGATGAGCCTCAGCCGCATCATGAAGGACGGCATCGGCAAGGGCCGCACGCGCGAGGACCACCAAGAGATATCGAACCAGAACTATGACGCGTACTCGCGCGCGCAAGAGGTCCGCGCGCTCGCCGGAATAGTCGGCAAGGCCGGCCTCACCCCCGTCGACCTAAAGTACATGGGGTTCGGCGACGACTTTGAGGGGTCGTTCCTCTCGCAGGCCGTCGACGAGAACCGCACCATCGACGAGACGCTCGGCCTGCTGTGGCGCGCCGTCTCGAACCTGCCGCGCGGCGAGCTGACAAAGGTCAAGGACAAGTACATCGACGAGTACTACAAGGAGAGGTGACGGCGCGTGTCGTTCGGCCAGAGCGTTGCGGCAACAAAGATCGAGCTGCTAAAGTACAAGCGCTCGACCCAGGTCGCCTCGATGGTCCAAAAGATACTCGACGACAAGCGCAAGGTGCTGCTCAAGAACATCGAGGAGATGATCGACGAGGCGTCCAGGGCGCGCGGCGGCATCTGGGACCCCCTCCAGGACGTGTACTCTTCGGTCAACGAGGCGTACCTGACGCTCGGCGCGAGCACGGTCGACCTCGTGGCCGAGTCGGCGCCGGCCGTCATGGAGGTCGACATGTCGGTGCGCCGGATCGTCGACGTAAAGATCGCGGCGCTCGCGGTGACCGAAAAGGACACAAGGTCGATGCCGTACGGCTTTGCGGACACGAACGCGTCGATAGACCGCGCGTCAAAGCAGATCAAGGAGCTGCTCCCGCGCATCTGCAAGGCCGCCGAGTACGAGAACTCGATATTCAGCCTGGCTAAGGCGCTCGAAAAGACGCAAAAGCTGCTCAACGCGCTCGAGAACGTCATCATCCCGCAGTACCAGGAAAAGATACGCTTCATTGTCGCCACGCTCGAGGAGCGCGAGCGCGAAGAGTTCGCAAAGCTCAAAAAGGTCAAGGCGGCCATCGAGAGGCGCAAGGGGCAATGACTCGCGAGGAGACGGCGCGGCAGATCGCCGACGCAAAGGCGGCCCTCGGCAGGGCGCGCGACGAGCTTGCCGAGTCGGTGCGCAGGGACATCGCCGCCTTCCGCAAAAAGGCCGTCGACTCGGCCTGATTCACCCCGCCGCTCCCGATTCGTTCCGGTGGCGGGAACGCCGGCTGTTCCCGTTGCTTGCGCACGAAGGGTTGCGACGCGCCGCCTTTGAGCACGCTGCCCTTCTGGACGGTCCAGACGACTCCCCCCCGCTTGCACATTCCCCGCTCAGCGCTGCGCTACCTCCGCGCTCTCGGTGTACACCTGTAGGATGTGTCCACGGCGGGTGGATCGTCTTCGACCCTGGCCACCCACTCGTCAAACTTGGCAACCGACTTTTCCGGAAGCTCGGTCCTTACCGTCACGGGATACTCGTTGCGCATTCGCCTTGTTCTAGCGTCGGCATTGGCACGCCGTCCAGAGCTTTTGCCTACCGATAACCTCCTGCGAACGCTGCCAACAAACTCTTCGTAGCCCAGAGGGAACATCTGCACCTTGAAAATCCAGCTAAAACCGCCCTGCTTCCGTATGCACTCGATGTACGGTTTTATCCACCTAACAGCAAATACCGGCACGATTTCCAAATCTTTGCAGATGTCTATTTTTATGTCAATCTCCTCTGCCCGCATGCACCCTAGCGTGTTTTTGACCTCAACTCCGATCGCAAAGTCCTTGCCCTTCCGGCGTGCCACAAAATCTAAGTTGTGGTTCGTCTCATCCCATTTCTTGCCATCGTATTCAGCCGTATGCTCCCCTACAATTTCAAATTGTGACGCCCTCAGCTGCATCTTGACAAGGCTTTCCAGATGCTTCTCAGCAACTCTGGTGTGCTTTGCATCGCTGTATCGGTCTACCAATCGGGCCGTTGTCAAGACATGCTTGGCCATGGCACTCCTGCCCGCGGGATCATCAAGGGCGGCGGTGCTCCCATAGAACCGCATCTTACTGCCGATCGTGAGATCGCCCAGCCCGGCCACGTTGCTACTGTCAAACCTAGCAAGTTTACCCTCGTCAACCAGCTCGTGCAGGGCCCTAGTGACCACCTAGTCGAAAAACTGTGCCTCGTACAATACCTGTAGTTGGTGGTGGTAGTATGGCGTCTTGACTGGCCTTCCCCGGCGGTCGACAAAGTGCTTGGCAAGCACCTCCTTGGCCTCCGCAACCTTGCTGTCAGCCATGCTGGGCCTACCACAAAACTCATTTTTTAAGTTTTGTCACTCAATCGCCCCTCCTTTATAAATATGTCTTATAAACCTGCGCCAATTTTGCCTGTCCTACTGAATACGATCTAGTCTAGCGGCCGGTGGTTCGCGCTTACGACGGCCGGCGCCCGTGGCTTTGGGTATGGGGCCGCGCAGGGCGCTAGCTGCCGAGCCGCCGCCTGGTGCTAGGCGACCACTACAGGTATGGAGGAAGTACAAGCAGAACAGGGCGCTAGCTGCCGAGCCGCCGCCTGGTGCTAGCCTGCACGCAGCCGATGCTGCACGCGCCCCGCGCCGCCAATGAGGCGGGCATGGCTAGAGGTCTCGAACTCGTGTCCGCGCCCCGCGCCTGGCCGCGGGGTATCTAGCCGTGGCTCACATGGCGCCTAGCGCGACCGGCTCCGCGCCTCTTTCGGCCGTGCCAGGCGCTTGGGCCCGAGCTTTTGCGCATGCGGGCGCCCAAGGTTTTTACTGCGCGCCCGCACGGGGCCCGCGTGAAGTGGCGGCGATCGCCTGGCAGGCGCTCCGGCGGCAGGAGCAGCGAGGGCAACGACGAGGCGTCCCGGCAGGTCGGCAGCCTGGTCGCGCGGTTCATGTTCGCCGAGGCCGTCGAGGCGTCCGACCGCGCCCTGGCGGAGCACCCGGGCCACGTGTACGTAAGCTCGGCAAGGGCGGCCTCGCTGGCGTGCATGGGCCGCACGTGGGAGGCCGTGGCCGCCTTTGAGGAGCTCGTCGGCCTGTGCCGCAGCGCCCTCAAGGCCGACGCCGGCGACGCGGCCGCGGCCGAGGGACTCGCCCTCGCCCTGCACTGGCTGGGCCGCTCCGACGAGGAGGCAGAGGCGGCCGCCAAGGCCGTCGCGGCCGGCTCCGCCAGCGCCGGGATGCACGTGATAAGGGGCGACGCGCTCTCCAAGGCGGGGCGGTACGAGGAGGCGCTCAAGTCGTACGAGGTCGCGTACAGGATCGACCCGCAGGGCGCGGCCGCGTGGGCCGGCATGTCCCTCGCGCTGGAACGGATGGGGCGGTACGAAGAGGCCGCGTCGTGCAGCGAAAAGGCCACACTCGCCGATCCCGGGAGCGCGATCCATCTCACCCGCCTCGGGCACTCGCTGTGCAAGGCGGGGCGGTACGAGGAGGCCGTCGAGGCGCTCGACGGCGCGCTGGCGCTCGACGGCCCGGCCGCCGCCGTGGTGCACGCCGCCAAGGCCCGCGCGCTCGTCGCGCTCGGCCGCCTGGCCGAGGCGCGCAAGTGCTGCCGCGACGTGGTCCGCGCCGACCCGCGCAGCGCGAACGCCTGGCTTGCCAGGGCGCGGGGGCTGCGGGACATGGGCCTGCACAAGAGGGCCGCCGAGTCGATCAGGCAGGCGCTGCGCCTCGACCACGGCTGCGCCGAGGCGCGCCTGGCCATGGCCGAGTACCACGCGGCCTCCGGGCGGCTCGACAGGGCGGTCCGATCGTGCGACGCGGCCATAGCGTCAAAGCCGCGCCTCGCAGACGCCCACGAGGCAAAGGCGCGCCATGTCCTCGAGATGGGCAGGCATGCCGAGGGGCTAAAGTGCGCCGACGATGCCATACGGCTCGACCCGTACCTGCCCGGGGCGCACCTGGTCCGGGCGGAGGCCCTGGGAGCGCTCGGCAAGCACAAGGAGGCGGAGGCGAGCGCGGCCGAGGCGGCCAGGCTCAGCCCGCCCCTGCAAAAGGCCCACGCCGTCAGGGCCAGCGCCCTCCACGAGCTAGGCAGGCACAAGGCGGCGCTCGTGTGCGTCGACGAGTCGATCCGGATCGGGCCGGACACGCCGTACTCGCGCATGGTAAGGGGGACGATACTGATCCGCCTGGGGCGCCGCGCCGAGGGGATCGAGTCCTATGAGAAGTCGGTGGCGCTCGACCCCTCGTACACGCCGGGCTACCTCATCAAGGCCGCGGCCCTGGCGGAGGACGGGGCGTACGGGGAGGCGCTCGCGTGCTGCGACACGGCCCTTGAAAAGTGCCCCGAGGGGCCGAGGGGCGACTTTGGCCGCAGGAAGGCCGGGGCGCTGAGGGAGGAGCTGGCAGCCCGGATGGATGCGGCGGGCGGGGAGCCGGGCAGCCGCCCCGCGCGGGGCGGGCGATGATGCCGGCGGCCGCGCCGCCGATCGGGGCGCGGAGCCGCGCGCGGCGCCCCTCCAGCCCCGCCGCGGCCCCCCTCTCACGATTTAAATAAGGACATTTGGGCGGCCGGCCGTTCATGAAAGCGGTCATGTATGCCTTGATGGCAGTCTCGGCGGCATGCCTGGCGTCCGGGTTTACCGAGCTTGCGTACGCCCAGGAGGGCGCCTCGTCGGGCATGAGCGACGGCTCGAAGCTGATCGGCGCCGGCCTCGCGTTCGGCATCGCGGCGGGCGGCGCCGGCCTGGGCCTCGGCTACGTCGGCTCGGCCGGCCTGGCAGTCATAAGCGAAAACCCCGCCCTGCAGTCCAAGGTATTCATCTTCATCGGCATGGTAGAGTCGATCGCGATCTATGGCATCGTCATGATGTTCATCATACTGGGCCAGTAGGTCGCCCCAAGACGCAGTCAACTGCCTTTTTGATCGCCGCGGGGCACCTCCCGCGCGGCCCTTTCCGGCCGGCCTTTCGGCACGCGCGCCCTTGGGCCGCGCCGCCGGGAGCCGGCATCAGTCAGGCTGGGCGCTGGGCGCCTTGCTGCGAACTGCCGCCCGACGCCCGCCGCATCCCGCGCCGGCCGGTCAGCCGTAGTCGAGCCTGCTCACGTCGAGTATGCGCGTGCAGTAGCGGCACTTGAGTACCAGGCCCTCCCTGTCCATCACGTCCATGACTGACTCGATGTGCTCGCGCTCGCTGTTCGTAATGCACTCGGGGTTCGTGCAGCGGAATATGCGGTCGATCTTGTTGGGCAGCGACACGCGCCGCTTTTCGGCAAGCTTGTAGTTGCGTATGATGTTGACGGTCGCGCGCGGGGCAATGACGGCGAGCTTGTTCGTGTCGTCGTCCCTGAGGAACCTCCCCTCGACCTTGATGATGTCCTTTTTGGTGTACTTGCCGCTCGGCACGTTCAGGGCGATCGTGACCAGGCCGCCGTTCCCGCCGCCGCCACCGCTGCCTGCCATGCCGAGCGCGGCGAGCACCTGGAGGCCCTTGCCCTCGTCTATGTGGTCGATGACCGTCCCCTCGCTGATCCGGCGCACGATAAGCTCGGACTCGTCCATCGATCCGCCCGCCGCGCGCCGGTATATAACAATGGGCGCCGCCCGCCGCCCGCCGCCCGCGGACTATTTTTATCGGGCCGCGATTGCGGCTGCCCGCTTGACCGGCGGACTCTTGGGCGCTGACGTCGTCTCGGTGCGCGACTTTGACAGGGCCCGGCTCGAGGCCGTGTTCGAGGCGACCGACCGCATAGTCGGGATGCCGCCGTCCGAGCGCAGGGAGATGGCGCGCGGGCGCACGCTCGGCCACCTGTTCTACGAGCCGAGCACGCGCACGCGCCTGAGCTTCCAGGCCGCGATGGCCCTGATAGGGGGCACGTCGCTCGGCATAGCCGACGTCTCGTCGTCGTCGACCCAAAAGGGCGAGAGCCTGGCCGACACCGTCCGGACGATCTCGATATACACCGACGCGCTCGTGCTGCGCCACCCGCTCGACGGCTCGAGCCGGTTCGCCGCCGAGGTCTCGGACAAGCCGGTCATAAACGGCGGCAGCGGCACCGAGGAGCACCCGACGCAGGCCATCCAGGACCTGTACACGATCAGGGCCGAGAGGGGCCGCATCGACGGGCTGTCCGTCGGGATCATAGGGGACCTAAAGTACGGCCGGACGGTCTACTCGCTGCTCCAGGCGCTCGGCAACTACGACGTGAGGGTGAGCCTCGCCTCGCCCCCGTCGCTGCGCATACGGAGGGACTCGACGTACGACATCAGCAAGAGGCTCGACCTTGCCGAGCACGACGGCATCGACGAGTTCATCGACGACGTCGACGTCCTGTACGTTACGCGCGTGCAAAAGGAGAGGTTTCCCGACGAGGAAGAGTACCTGCGCGTCAAGGGCAGCTACGTCGTCGGCCTCGACGTGCTGAAGAGGATGCGCGAGGGCGCGATCGTAATGCACCCGCTGCCCCGCCTCGACGAGATAGCCCCCGAGGTCGACTCGGCGCCGCAGGCGAGGTACTTTAAGCAGGCCGAGCACGGCATGTACACGAGGGCGGCCCTGCTGGGGCTCGTACTCGGCGCGGACGGGCTTGCGCCGTGAGCATGCGCCGGGCGCCGCCGAGTGGCCCGGCGGGGGCGCGGGAGTGCGACCCCGGCGCCGCGTTGCGGCGCTACGGCCGCGGCCGCCCTGCGTCGGGCCGCTCGGGCGCGGACGGAACGAACGGGACGGGCGGGGGCTCGATGTACCCGCGGCCGAGCAGCAGGTCGCGCGTGTCGGGCCGGAGGCAGAGAGGCTCGCCGCCGCGCAGGTGCAAGACAAGCCCCTCGTTGCAGGCCACCGTCGACGGCACTATCCCGTGGCGGTGCGCCTGCAGGCGCGGGGGCGGGAAGGGCGGCTCGAGCAGGGCCTGGCCGGCGCACTCCGCCGGCATCGGCAGGCTCACGAGCTTCATGGGGAGCAGAAAGTTTCCGGTCGACACGCTGAGGGTCCTTGCATGCGGCTCGAGGCGTACCGCGTACTCGGTAAAGCACTACGAGTGGGAGGGTCGAAGCCGAGAGATCCAAAGCCGAGAGATCCAAAGCAGCCAATCTTGTCCCGCACGCGGACATGGGGCGATTCGTAGTATGGCACATCCAAGATGGTCCCGTTCATGAAGTGCATGTCTGTTCTGGTGTAGTTGTAGTCCGTCTCTAGGGCCCATGTAGGATAGCCCAGGGGCGTTTTTATTACCACCGTGGAGTTGGCCTCGGCGGGATCCACCGTCCTGTAAAAATAGGCCCCTCCTTTGCCTCAAAGTCCGTTGCTATGCCCGGGACGACGTGTATCTTGAACATCATTCCCTCGGTGCTCGGGTCGGACTCGGCCGTGCCCGGCGCCAGGGCGATGCCGAAAAAAAGGGTGGGGAGCGGAAGGAAAGTCACTGGGTGCTCAACCGGGAGGGATCGGCAACGCTGCCCATGAACAGGATCGCGCCCGACTCGCCGTCGTGTATGAGGAACGCGAATGGCCGGTCGGCCACAAAGCTGGGGGTGCTGGATATCCGCCTGACCTCGACGCTCGTGACGGCCGCCGCCTCCGTCCCAGCCTCGTCGACGCCGACGTATGCGGCGTGCACCGCGCTGCCGACGTACAGGGCGCCTCCGTCCCTGTGGAACCCAATGTGCGAAAGATCCGCCGTACTCACGCTGAAGGCGTCCGTCACGCCCATGGCCCCCATGGCCCGTTCGAGGTCGTGCCGGGCCTCTGCCGTGAACTTGGGTATTGTGACCCTCCACCTCTGTCCCTCCATGTCGTCCAGCCATGATGCTAGGGCCCCGGCGGACAATCCGTCGGCAACCCCGCCTAGGCCGCCCGCGTCGTCGGGGAGCACGACCAGCATCGACAGCCGGTCGCCCCTGTACGGGATGCGTAGCACTTGGTATCCGTCGTAGGCCACATGCTCAAAGTCGCCCTCGACGGTCATAAAGTCGGCGCGGGCGGACGAGCCGTCCTCCTTGGTGAATGGCCCTTCCCGCGTCGCGTTTGCTGGGAACGGCGTGGCCCACTCGCCCTTGAAGTAAACCGCACTGGTAATGACCACGGCCGTCGAGTCGTCCACGCCTCCCTCGTCGATCACCTCTCTGATCAGCCCGCTCGTGCTGTCCGACGCCCACCCGTTGATCTGCCGCACCGCGCCCCCCGCGTCCCCAAAGTCGACCTTGCCGACGTTGGCGCCGTACGCATTGTGCACAACCTCCCGATACGAGTCGTACAGCGAGAATCCGTCGTCGACCCACAGCGCGTTTGCAATCGTAGCTGCGGCAGGGCCGCCGCCGTGGCTCGCCAGGGCGGCTGCGACTCGCCTCGCCTCGCCCCTCCTAATGTCCGGATCGGCGCTGGTGCCCAGCGCGTCGGCTATCTGCAGCGCGGTTCTGCCGCCGGCTCCCTCATGCAGGATGGAAAAGGCACCGCGTATGCTGAGCGGGGAGAAGAGCGTGTTCCCGCCGCCGCCGGCCGTGGCTGCCCGATAGAAGTCGAACGCAAACTCGTTTTGGGACGGGGGCGGGAGGCCGCCGCCGCCGCCGAGCTCGCCGCCGGCCTCGGCAGGGCCGGGCGGCCTCGGCAGGGCCGGGCCGATTTCTGGAGGATCGGGCGCGGCCGCCACGGCCACGGCCAGGGCGACAAGCCCGACGACGCCGGCCGCCAACAGCGGCACTGCCAGCCTTTTCATGGTAAGGCCGCCGTCGGGAGCATCGGCGGCGTCTGCGGCGGCGGCGCGGCGCGCCCCTGCCGTGCCGCTATGGAAGGCGCCGTGATCCATGCTTGCCTGGATCCCACCCTGCATAATAACTCCGCCTGTGCCCTGTTGCGCGCCGCCCGCATGGGCTGGCGGGGGCGCACCCGGTGTCAATTGGGGCGGGGCCGAGTCTACCCGACGGCTGGGTGCGCACGGCCGCCATCTAGGTCAGGTTTATCTAGCATTCCGCGACGGCTAGCGCATGTTGCACCGCCGGCCCGGCCCCCGCCCGCGGCCCGCCCCTGCCGCGCTCTTGGCGGCGGCGTGCACCATATGCGCCCTCGCGGCGGCTCCCTCGGCGGGCACGGCCAACGGGCACGGCATCGGCGTCGAGACCGTCGGGCCGCTCGACGCCGGCGGCGGCCTAGAAGTGTCCGTCAGCGTCGAGGTGGCCGAAGACCCCGGCAGGCAGGGCGCGGCGCAGCTGACGGTCACCGTCGTCGACGACCTCACAAGGGAGGCCGTTCCGGGCGCGGTCATGGACATTGCGCTGTCGCGCGGCGGCGGCGAGGCCGTGCGCGACCGCTTTGCCGCTGCGGACGGCACGCTGCGCATGGCACTGTCGCCGCTGCCGGCTGGCGCCGCCGCCGAGATCGAGGGGCCGCGCGACGCCAGCGGCCTGGCGTGGACGTCCGGGCCAGGCAGCCCCGTCGAGGTGCGCGGGCCCGGCCTAGGCGGGCCCGGCCTGTACACGCTCGACATCGGCCTGGTCCCGGCCGGCGGCGGGCCCGGCGGGCCCGCCGCCAGGGCCGACGTGAGCCTCCTAGAGGTCGCCGGGCATGCGCTGGCCGACTCGGCCGGCGAGCCGGTGCAGTTCCGGACAAAGTCCTACTTTGACGGGGTGGCCTCGCTCGCGTACGACCCCGCCGCGGGCACGGCGCGGCTGGAGATGCCGTTCGACTGGTTGGACGAGACGATATCGCACATACCCGTGGTGCACGTAGAGGTCCACTTCCCAAAGGGCCTCGAAGAGTTTGTCAGCCCAAGCTATACGGGCGCCGCCAACGGCGTCGCCCTGTTCAAGTCGTCGGTTACGGTCGACGACTACACCGAAGAGGGCGCGCGCATCGTCCACTTTGTGCTGCTCGGCGACCACCTGAGGCACGTCAAAAGCCAGCTGAGGGGCGGCGCCGGGGACGGCGAGCTGAACGGCACGATGGTGCTGGCCCTAGAAAAAAGCCAGGAGGGCGGGTTTCCAATGACGGCGTACACGCCCGGCGAGGAGCTGCGCGTGGACCTGACATGGGAGCCGCCAGAGGTCGAGCCCGGCGTGCAGACGAGCTTTATCTTTACGATCCGCGACGGCGCGACAGGGGAACCGCTGCGCAGGTCGTCGTACGACTTTGTCATCGTGCAGGGCGGCAGGGAGGTACACCGCGCGGCGGGGGACGCGACGGTCGGCGGATCGTTCGAGCGGTTCGAGTTCTCGGAGGGGCAGACCGGCCCGACTGTCATACGCTTCGAGAACATACGCGGCACCGGGCAGTCGACCGAGTTTGCCCTCGTGGTCGTGCCGGAGTTTTCGGCGGCCGCCCTCCTCGTCCTGGCCGCCGCGGCCGCCGCGGCCGCCGTGGCGGCGCCCGCGCTGCTGCGGCCGGGCCTGCGCGCTTTTCCGTAGCGGCGGCCGCCCCCCCCGCCGAACCGCCTCAGAGCATGACCAGCTTTACGGTGTCCATGTTGTCGTTCGTCCTGAATCTGCGGGTAACGTCCGAGACCCGCTGCGCCTCGCCTGCCACGACGAACAGATCCATGCACTTGTCCCCCTCGATCTTGCTGTGCAGGTGCATTGTGATCAGGTCCTCGAACCCCTCGCGCAGCCCGGCCACCACGCCGTCGAACTCGTCGCGGTGGAGGACGAGCAGGATGGCGTGCACGCCGCCCGTCATCTCCGACGCCTGCTTTTGCTCTGCGGAAATGCTGCGGATGCCCGCCCTGATCGTCTCTGAGCGGCCGCTAAAGCCCATGACCCCCCGGAGGCGGTCGATCTCGGCGATCATTTGCTTGTTGAGCGAGATCGACACCACGACCATGCCGGGCGTGTTAATATCTACTTTATAACGCTTACACTAAAAATTAATAGCGATGGCTACATTAATTAATAACCACTTGGCGGGCCGGCCATGCGCACGCGCACGGCAGTGGTAGCAGGGGTGGCGGTTGCGGCAGCCGTGGCTGCCGCGGCGGTTGCGGCCGCAATGTACGGCAGCACGGGCGGGGAGCCGGTGCAGGAAGACATGGTAGCCGACACCGGCATGGCCGGCGACGCAGCCGACACCGGCATGGCCGGCGACGCAGCCGACACCGGCATGGCCGGCGACGCAGCCGACACCGGCATGGCCGGCGACGCAGCCGACACCGGCATGGCCGGCACCGGCGACGCCGACCGCCTCGTCGTGCTGGCGTCGTTCTACCCCGTGTACGAGTCTGCCAAGGCCGTCGGCGGCGATCGTGCCGACGTGTCCGTGCTGGTTCCGGGCGGCGTCGAGCCGCACGACTGGGAGCCGTCGTTCGGCGACATTCAGCGCATGCAGGCAGCCGATGTCGTCGTGGTCAACGGCATAGGGTTCGAGAGCTGGCTTGAGGATTTCGAGGCCGTCAATTCCGAAGCGCTAGTAGTCGACGCGAGCGAGGGGATTGAGGGGATTATGCGGTTTGACAAGGACGACGACCACGGCGACGAGGACGACCACGCCAGGGAAGAGGACGACCACGGCGACCACGGCGACGAGGACGACCACGCCAGGGAAGAGGACGACCACGGCGACGAGGACGACCACGCCAGGGAAGAGGACGACCACGGCGACGAGGACGACCACGACGACCACGGCCACGCCGAGCTCACGCACGACCCGCACGTCTGGCTCAACCCCGTCATGGCAAAGCAGCAGGTCATGAACATAGCCGACGGGCTGTCGCAAAAGGATCCGCAGAATGCAGACTACTACCGGTCCAACGCGGCGGCGTACGCGGCGGAGCTCGACGCCCTGGACCGCGACATTCGCGAGGGGCTAGCGGGGTGCGCGACCGACTTTATCACGTTCCACAGCGCGTTCTCGTACTTTGCCGCCGAGTACGGGCTGGTCCCGCACCCGGTGGTGGATTCGATCGACCCGCACGGCGCGCCGACGGCCAAGCGGATCGGGGAGCTGGTGGACCTGGCGGGGGATCTCGGCATGAGCGTCGTGTTCTTCGAGGAGGGCTGGGACGACCGGACGGCCCGCACGATAGCCTCCGAGCTTGGCGCCGACGGCTCGGTCATGCCCATCTCGACGCTGGAACTGGCCCCCGCCGGCGGCCCGTCCTACACCGAAAAGATGCGCTCGAACCTGGACCGCCTCACGGCTGCCCTGTGCACGGGCGGGGAGCCTGCGCAGGGAGATGCCGCCGCCGACACCGGCATGGCCGGCACCGGCGACGCCGACCGCCTCGTCGTGCTGGCGTCGTTCTACCCCGTGTACGAGTCTGCCAAGGCCGTCGGCGGCGATCGTGCCGACGTGTCCGTGCTAGTTCCGGGCGGCGTCGAGCCGCACGACTGGGAGCCGTCGTTCGGCGACATTCAGCGCATGCAGGCAGCCGATGTCGTCGTGGTCAACGGCATAGGGTTCGAGAGCTGGCTTGAGGATTTCGAGGCCGTCAATTCCGAAGCGCTAGTAGTCGACGCGAGCGAGGGGATTGAGGGGATTATGCGGTTTGACAAGGACGACGACCACGGCGACGAGGACGACCACGCCAGGGAAGAGGACGACCACGGCGACGAGGACGACCACGACGACCACGCCAGGGAAGAGGACGACCACGACGACCACGGCGACGAGGACGACCACGCCAGGGAAGAGGACGACCACGGCGACGAGGACGACCACGACGACCACGGCCACGCCGACCACGGCCACGCCGAGCTCACGCACGACCCGCACGTCTGGCTCAACCCCGTCATGGCAAAGCAGCAGGTCATGAACATAGCCGACGGGCTGTCGCAAAAGGATCCGCAGAATGCAGACTACTACCGGTCCAACGCGGCGGCGTACGCGGCGGAGCTCGACGCCCTGGACCGCGACATTCGCGAGGGGCTAGCGGGGTGCGCGACCGACTTTATCACGTTCCACAGCGCGTTCTCGTACTTTGCCGCCGAGTACGGGCTGGTCCCGCACCCGGTGGTGGATTCGATCGACCCGCACGGCGCGCCGACGGCCAAGCGGATCGGGGAGCTGGTGGACCTGGCGGGGGATCTCGGCATGAGCGTCGTGTTCTTCGAGGAGGGCTGGGACGACCGGACGGCCCGCACGATAGCCTCCGAGCTTGGCGCCGACGGCTCGGTCATGCCCATCTCGACGCTGGAACTGGCCCCCGCCGGCGGCCCGTCCTACACCGAAAAGATGCGCTCGAACCTGGACAGCCTCACGGCTGCCCTGTGCCGATGAACGCCGTCGAGGTGTCGCGCCTTTCGGCAGGGTACAACGGCGCGCCGCCCGCGATCGAGGATGTCAGCCTCTCTGTCGGAGAGGGCGACCTTGTGGGGCTCATCGGGCCCAACGGCGCCGGCAAGTCGACGCTATTCGCGTGCATGCTAGGCCTGATGCGCGGGTACGACGGGACGATACGGTTCTTCGGCAGGGACATACGCGACTCGCCGTCGTACCGCCGCAGCGTCGGGTACGTCGAGCAGAGGCCGTCCTTCGACAGAAACTTTCCGGCCACGGTCAGGGAGATCGTCGGAATGGGCGTGGCCGGGGGCGGCGGTGGCCGGTGGCGGTGGCCGCGGCGAGGTGGCGGTGGCCGCGGCGAGGCGGATGGCCGGGACAAGGTGGACCGCATCCTGCAGGACATGTGGATACACGAGCTTGCCGACAGGCGGATCGGCGAGCTCTCCGGCGGCCAGCTGCAGCGCGCGTTCATAGCAAAGGCGCTGGCCGCCGACCCGCGCGTCCTCATACTCGACGAGCCCGTCACGGGCGTCGACGCGCCGAGCACGGACCTGTTCTACGACATACTGAAGAACCTCAACAGGTCCGGCACGACGATAATCTGGTCGTCGCACGACATGGACGCGGTCGGCAGCCTGGCGACGAGGCTCGCCTGCCTCAACCGGACGCTGCTGTTCCACGGTGACCCGTGCAGGTTCTTCGCCGACAGGGACCTTGTTCGGCGGTACTTGGAGGCATCGACGCAGGAGAACATGCGCGCCCACGGCCGCGCCGCCGATCCGTGCGCCGGGTGGGGAGGGAGGCGGGCGTAGCCGTGTCCCTCGAGATACTCGAGTACGCGTTCATGCAGAGGGCGCTAGCCGCCGGCCTGGTCGTCGCCGCCGCCTGCTCTGTGATTGGGCTGCTCCTAGTGCTGCGCCGCCACTCGCTGTTCGGCGACGCGATGGCTCACGCCTCGTTCGGCGGCGTCGCCGCCGGCCTGGCCGCCGGCATCTACCCGATATGGGCCGCGTACGCCGTGTCGGTGGCGAGCGCGCTGGTGATCACGAGCGTGAGGCGGCGCTTCGACCTGTCCGGCGAGGCGGCCGTCGCCGTCCTGCTGTCCTCGGGGATAGCCATCGGGCTCGTCCTGATCAGCCTGTCGGGCGGGTTTTCCGTCGACATCTACAGCTTTTTGTTCGGCAGCATACTGCTCGTCAGCCCGGGCGAGCTGGCCGTCATGGTCGCGCTCGCCGCCGCCGTGCTGGCCATCCTGGCCGCCCTGTACAGGCAGGTGGTGCACGCGACGTTCAGCGAGGAGCAGGCCAGGGCAGCCGGCGTCCGCGTCGGGGCCATCAACTACCTGATAGTCGTGCTGGCCGGCGTGACCGTCGTGACGGCGATACAGCTCGTCGGCATACTGCTGATATCGGCCCTGTTCGTCATCCCCAACGTCACGGCCATAATGTACGGCCGGGGCTTCAAGCAGACGGCGGCACTCTCCGTCGCGTTCTCGTCGTCGGCCGTGCTCGTCGGCATACTGGTCGCGTACGCGCTCGACATCGCCCCGTCGGGCACGATCGTGCTCGTCGCGATCGCCTTCCTGGCAGGCACCATGGCCGCCAAGTCGGCGGGGCTCGTGCGCGGCCGGGTGTGGGTGTGCGACCAGTGCGGCCGCGTCGTCGAGATGGCGGCCCGGTCGGCGTGGCTAGTGCGCGGCCGGCGCCCCCGCCGCCCCGCCTGACAGCGCTGCCAGGCGCTTCGCGCCCCCGCGCGGTGCGTGGCCGGCGCCCCGGAGAACGAACGGCGCGTCGCATGCCTAAAGTAGCATGGCGGGGGGCACGCTGCGGTGAATGGGGCGCAGGCGGCTGACGCGGCGCCTGCTTGGCCGCCCGGCGGCCGGGATTCCGGCCCCCTTGCCTACCTGGCCGGGGAGCCGGACCGGGCAGGGTTGCAAAGCATGGGGAGCCGCGGCGCGGCAGGCCCTGATCCCGCGGCGCGGCCCGGCGGCCGTCGACGACTCCGCGCCGCGGCGGCCGCGGCCGCGGCCTCCGCGGCGATAGTCCTTGCGATAGCCGCCGCCTCGGCCGCGCACGATCCGGCGCACGATCCGATGCGCGGGCCGTCGCAGGGCGCCCTGTTCTGCATCGGCGCCCAGCCGCCGCCGTACCGCGGCTACGAGGAGGAGATCCGCGCAATAGTGGCAAGGGGCGGGCATCCCGGGCCGATCGCTACCTCGGCCGAGCACGTCGAGTACCTCTACAACAACTCCCGGGTGTCCGGCACCTCCTACCTGCTTCGGGATGTGGGCTTTCCTGGGCCTAAAGTTCCAGAGAACCTGGGCGGCGCGGAAGCCATGATGGCGATGGTGGCCATAATAAACTGGCAATCGGCGCCGCCGGGCCAGTGCGTGTGGGAGCACGAGTACGTCGCGTGGGGGGGCAACCTGACCGAGCTGGAGTACGACAAGGACCTCGGGTGTTACCTTGCGGACGGCCCCGCCGGGGAGCCGGCCCCCTACGAGCTTGCCGACGAGGAGACGAGGGCGCTCGTGGAGAGGGCGGGCCCCGCGCCCGACGGGGCGGGCGCGTTCGGGTGCTACTCCCCCCACCCGAACTCCCCCCACCTCTGCGTAGAGCCGGCGCCGAACGGGACCGCCGCGTTCGAGTACGTCATGCGAAACACGCGCCCCGAGGTCTTTTACGACTGGCTGGGCCTGTCGGCCGGCGGGGACCCGTACCCGGAGATATTCTACGGCCCCGACGGCTTTATCCCGAGCACCCATGTCCCGCGCCCCCGGGTCCTCTACGGCGCCGAGTTTGCCGTCGCCGAGGCGCTCCACCACACCGGCGGAGACGCGTACAGGGCGGTAAAGATGCTCAACCGGGACTACCACCCCATGAACGAAGAGTGCGTCTGGGAGGGCGGCTGGGCGGTTCGGGGCTACCCGCTGTCGGACCTAGAGTACTCGCACGACGATCGGTGCTACCTGGCGCCCGCAAGGCTGGGCGCCCTACCGCCGGGCGATCCTTGCCGGCTTCGGAACTGAGCTAGGCGGGATATCCCGCCTCCGCAGACTCGACGGCCTCGTCCGTCTCGCGCCACTCCCGCACGCCCCGCACCGCCATGAGGGACGCGGCCACGACCCCGGCTGCCACGAGCGGGCCGGCGACTTCCGAGTACCTGGGGCCAGCCTCCCCCTCCCCCCCTGCCTCCCAGGCCGCCGCCGCCCCCAGCCCCGCGGCCGGCTCGTACCCTACGCCGACCCTGCCGAGCTTTGCCGTGCCCTGCTCGACGAACCACACGTTCCCGTCGCCGTCGGCCGCCATGAACTGCACCCACGAGCCGGCAGACGGCACGGGGATGCTGGCGACCTCGCCGGTCAGGGGGTCGTGCACCCCGAGCTTGTCGACCGTGTGCATTGCGAACCACACGTTTCCGTACCGGTCGAGGGTGGCGCTGTTCGGGAACGCGGCGGGGTCGGGAGCCGGCACGCGCCCGAACGAGCCGAGGTCGGGGTCGTACCTAGTGATCGCCCCGCCCTCCTGGTGCTCGGACACCCACAGCGAGCCGTCCGGCGCCACGGTCAGCGTCTCGGGCGTCGCGAGCGGCCCCCACGCCGGCGCGAGCCCCTCGATCTCCCCGGTCGCCGTGTCCAGGCGCCCGATCTCGCCGGACCCCTGCTGCGCGATCCACACGGCGCCGCGGCCCGGGTCGGACGCTATGCCGAAGGGGGCGGCCCCCTCGCCCGGCAGCCTGTGCAGGTCGAACCCGCCCGTCTCCCTGTCGTACCTGACGACGACGTCCTTGTTGACTATCGCGATCCACACCCCGCCGGACCCGTCGGCGTCGATCGAGACGGCCAGGCTGCGCTCGGGGACGGGCACGATCTTTGGGAGCTCGACCGTGGCCGAGCTGTTGGACGCCGGGTCGACGTACCCGAACCTGCCCTCGGGTATGTCCGTGAACCACACCGTGCCGTCCGAGGGGTCGATGTCCAGGGCCGCGCTGGCCCGCCCGTCGAACGGGTAGCGCCCGAACGACCCGTCGGCCGGCGAGAACCTCCACACGACGGGCTCCGAGGCGTCGCTGATCCAGATCGTGCCCGTCGCCGGGTCGTACACCGGGAACAGCGGCGCGCCGGCGCCCTCCGGAAAGTCGTACTCCGTAATGCCCGCGCCGATGTCGGAGAGGCGCGGCTTTACGGGCAGGGTCACGGCGAGGGCCTCGTTGGGGCTGCCGGAGCGCAGCGCCTCAACCTCGAGCTGCCACTCGCCGGGGAAGCCGAGCGACACGTCGGCCTCGTACGTCGCGATCCGGCCGTCCGCGGAGGAGGCGCCCTCCCTCACGGGAGCCTCGATCGGCGATATGCCGCGCAGCGGGTTGGACACCTTTACCCTGACGCCCCCTACGTCGCCGAGCGGGGCGCCGTCGTGCCCCGCCACCGCGACCCTGACGGTGTTGGCGCCAGGCGCCAGCGGCCGCACCTCGACGCCGAACGCCGCGCCCTCCGTGTACCCGACCGTGGACAGGCCGGCGTACGCCGGCGCGCCGCCCCCGGGGTACCCCGCGCCGCCGCCGGCCGCCCCGGCGGCCCGTATCTCGCCGTCGGGCAGGGTGGAGTTGGCCAGCAGGGCCACGACGCCGATCAGGGCCAGGCCCACCGCGGCCTCGGCCCTCAGGCCGGGGCCGAGCCGCCGCAGGACGTCGGGCCGCCGGCCCCGCCCGAGGGCCGCGACGGCGGCGGCCCTGACGCGGTGGTGGTGCGCCGCAATGCCGACCATGGCCAGGGCCAGGGCCACCTTTGCCATGATGAGCCGGCCGTACACCGAGCCGGCCACGTCGCCGATGTCTCCGTCGAGCATCCACATGAGGAGGGGGCCGGAGACGACCACCGCGCCGATCGAGGCGGCCGCCAGCACGGTGAACCTCGGTACGGCAGCGAGCATGAGCGCCGCGCCGCCGCCGTCCGCCGCGCCGCGCAGCGCCGGCAGCAGGGCAAACGCCAGGTACGCGACGCCGCCGATCCACGCGGCCGCCACGAGGTTGTGCAGGTAGTCGAGCGCCGCGGCGGCCGGCTCGCCGCTGGCCGTGCCGTGCCCCATCATCGTCGTCGTCGCGGCAAGCGCGAGCGACAGGGCGAGCAGGGGCGCCATGCCGAGCGCGCCCGGGCTGCGCCGCCGCTCGGCGGCGAACCACGCGCCTATGAGCGCCGCCGTGAGGCCCATGCGGACGATCCATGTCGCTCCGAACGACGTCTGCAATACGGCGGCGGCCGGCGCCTCGAGCGCGGCCATTTGGACGGCAAGCATGAGCATGTTCGACGCCAGCACGGCCACGATGCCTATCCCCACCAGGGCCATCGTCTTGGAGTGGACCGCGGCGGCCAGGCTGCCGTCAGCGTCCCAGCCAGGATGCCTGCGCGCCACGCCGGCCCACACGAGGAGCGAGGAGATGGCGGCCCCCAGCACGACGGTCTGGCCGGCGAGCCCCGGGAACCGCGCGCCGGCCTGGTCGAAAAAGACAAGGTCGCCGATGCCCCGCCCATCCGCGCCGCCGGGGCCCGCCGGGCTCCCCACGTCCGCGCCGCCGACGCCAAAGACGAACGCCGACGGCACGAGGTGGCCGTCGACCCTGGACAGGACCTTGCTCGCCACCGTGTAGGCGCCCTCGCCGAGCGGCTCCGTCGTCACTACCAGGGCCGCATCGCCGTCCCCGTAGTACGCCGTGTCCCCGTTGTCGACGCGCCTCCCCTCCCCGTCGAACACCTCGAGCGAGCTGTGCCCGATCTCGACCGACTCCGAGTACCACACGACCACCTCGGACGTTCCCACGGGCGCGTTCGAGAACGGGGCCGGCGCTGTCTCGTCGGTGAACGGGTGGGCAGAGGCGGCGCCCGGCGCCGCGGCCGCCGCGGCCGCGGCCGCCGCAACTGCCGCCGCGAGCATCAGGGCCGCCCCGCCGCGCCCCGCCGCGTGCCGCCCCATGCGGCGTTTCGCCGCCGCGCAAATTAAAGCGCTTGCAACCTTAAAATCGCCGCGCCGCGGCCGCGCGCCGTGGAGCGCCCCTTTGCGCCGGCCGCCGCCCTGCTGCTCGCCGCCGCGGCCGCCGCCCTGCTGCTCGCCTCGCCGGCCGCGCTGGCAGGCGACGCGTCGGCGCACACGACCGTGAGCGTCGGCGAGTACGAGATCGAGGCCGGCTGGGGGACCGAGCCGCCCGTCGTCGGCATACGCAACACGTTCGTCTTCGAGGTGAGCATGCCGGGCGAGCGCGAGGGGGTCAAGACCGGCGTGCGGAACGCGTTCGCCACGATGGACGCGACGGCCAGGTTCGGCGGCGCCGCGAAGGATCTCGACGTCAGCGCCGCCCCGACGCCGGGCCACTACTACTCGAACGTCATCCCGACTAGGACGGGCTCGTACTCGGTGCAGTTCAGCGGCGAGATCGACGGAACGCCGGTCGACGTCGACGTGCCGGTAGAGGACGTCGAGACGACGGCGATCCTAGACTTTCCGCCCCGCTCGGGCGGCGGCGAACCTGGCGGCGACGCGGTCTGGGCCGCGATAAGGCAGCTGCAGGAGGGCCAGGGCGGGGCCGGAATAGGGGGGGTCGGCGGCCAGCCGGGGCAGGGCCCAGCCGAGGCTACGCCGCGGGGCGGCGATCCGGCGGCGTACGACTACGCCGTCGTCGCGCTCTCGCTAGCCGCCGCCGCCGTGGCGCTGGCCGTCGTCGCGATGATCAAGAAGCGGTAGCCAATCCCTTCGCCCTTCCTGCGCCCGCCCTTGCCTGGCCCCCGCGCCCATGGGCCGGCGCAGGGACCCGCCCTGGTGCACGGCCCCGTTATCCCCGGACCTTGCCCGGCCCCCGCGCCCATGGGCCGGCGCAGGGCGCGCCTAGGACGGCCGAGCCTCTTGCGGGCGCCCGGGCTGCGCCCTTGCGGCAAGGCCGCGGCGCGCGGCGAGCACGGACGCTACGGGAACCCCAGCGTAGAGGGCTGCATTCATCAGGATTACAGCCAGGCCGTACGCCACCACCTCTTCGCCCGAGTCGATCTCCGTGGCGCCCAAGAGCGACAGGGTCGCGAGCATTGGCGCAATCCCAATCCTGACTGCCTCCCTGAACGCGGGGCTCTGCCTCTCAAGGTCGGCCACGGCCGGCGAGAATGCATAGTACGCCGCGTTGAACGACTCGACAAACGACGCGCCGGCCGGCGTTTTCATGACTGCCCCGTCCCTTACCTCCCTGAGGAGCTGCACCTGGCCTGCCATTTCGGTGCCGTAGGCGGCCGTGGCGATCAGGCATCCTCCGCCCTCCTTGTTGTTCTGGCCGTCGCCGGGCGCGGCGGCATCCGCGTCGTCGCCGGGCGCGGCGGCATCCGCGTCGTCGCCGGGCGCGGCGGCATCCGCGTCGTCGCCGGGCGCGGCGGCATCCGCGTCGTCGCCGGGCGCGGCGGCATCCGCGTCGTCGCCGGGCGCGGCGGCATCGTCGCCAGAAACATCTTCCCTCCCTTGCGCATCTTGGCCAGGCTGCCCCTCCCCGCCGCCGACGGTCAGGGCTATGCTGGCCGTCTCGGTCGGTATGGGCTGGAACAGTATCCCCTTGATCTCCATCTGGACGGTGTGGGGCCCGTCTGATTCGAATTCGACCGGAATGCTCACCGACCCCGACGACGTGTGCGTAAGCGGGATGGACTTGACCGGGGCGCCCCCGCCGGCAGCCGACACGACAAGGTTGTAGTCGATATGCTCCTGTATGCGGTCCGTATTGGGATTGACAAAGCCGATCTTCATCTTTGCCGGCTCGCCGGCCGAGACCGCATCCGGCTCTAGGGCAAAGTCGACGTTGAGGGTGCCCTTGTCGGTCGAGACGACTTGCGCGTTTGCCTGCGCGTACGCGGCGCCGGCCGCGAGCGGGACCGCGAGGAGCGCGGCCAGCAGGAGCACGACCTTCACGGCGGCTATGTGCCTCCGCCCGTATTAAAACGATGGCGGGGCGCGGCGGCGGGCGCCGCCAGCCAGCCCGCGGCGGGAGCGGCGTGGCCCGCGCCAGTACGCGCCCCCTTCCCCGGCCGCCGCGGGCCCTGCGGCCGCTCGGGCCCTGGAGGGCCTCGCCTGGGGCGCATGCGCCGCCGCGGGCGCGGCCGGGGCCGCCCGCCGCCCGCCTTCCGGCGGAGCGTCAGGGCCGCGATACGGAAGGACCAAACCCCGCCGATCCGCATGTCTGCGCGCGGCGGAAGTGGCTGCGGCGGCGGGCGGGCGCGGGCGCCGCGGCGGAATGGGGCGGGGAGCGCAGCCCCCCGTTGCGCGGGGATGCCTCTTGCGGGCGGCCCGCGTTCCGCTTAAATAGGGCGCGCGGGCATGCCGCCTGTTGGCAGCAGTAGCCGCCGCAGTTACCGCGCTCCAGCTGGCCGCCGTCGCGGCCGCCGTCGCGGCCCTCGCCCCCTCCCTCGCCGGCGACGCCTACGGGCACGGCCTGGGCGGCGACGTGGCCCCGCCGATCGACTTTGGCGGCATGAGCGTGACGGTCAGCACGCAGCTAGACCCCGCCGACATTACGGTCGGCGAGGTGGACACGGCCAACATGGCCGTGCGGTTCTACGACGCCGACACGGACGAGACCCTCGAGCAGGTCACGTACAGGATCGAGGTGTGGAGGAGCGGCGAGCTGCTCGCGCGCAACCTGTTCTACGACGACGACGGCACGCTCGACGTTGAGGTGCGCCCCGTGCACGACTGCGCCGAGGCCGACCTGTGGAGGTGCACGACGTACGGCGGCTCGGAGCACGTCAGCGCGCCGGGCGCGCTGTACGTGTTCGGCGACGGCCGCCCGACGATCAGGGGGCCGATCTTCGACAAGGGCGGCCTGTACAACATACGCGTCGACATCGAGGCGGCCACGAGCCCCGAGACGCTCCTCACCGAGCGGCTGACGTACGACACGTTCGTGAGCGTAGCGCAGGAGCAGCCCTTTGTGATACCCGCGGCCGAGGCGGCCACGCAGGCAGACGTTCCCGTGGTCGTCAAGACGTACTACGACGAGGTCGACAACTTTAGGTTCGACCCGTCGGACGGCTCGGTCACGTTCGACATGCCGTTCGACTGGTCGCCCGACTACATCGAGCTCGTCACGATGGTCCACGAAGAGCTCCAGTTCCCAAAGTCGTTCGCGCCGTACGCCGAGGGCACGTCGTTCCGCGGGTACGTCGACGGCGTCGAGGTCGACAAGAGGGTGCTCCTACTCGACCCATACTCGTACGAGGACAGGAACATTGCGCACTTTCTGGTCGGCGGCGACGAGCTAAAGAGGATCAACGGGGTGCTCGGCGAGGAGCACGAGCGGAGCGGTTCGATGACGTTCAGGCTGGTGCCCGACGCGGCGTCGACGCGCAACACGATCGACTCGTACCTGGTCGACCCCTCGTCGGGCGCAAGGGTGCCGTCGACCGTCAGCGTCTCGTGGGACGACTGGCTCGGCGCCGGCGACGAGATGCCGCTCGAGATAACGTTCTTCAACGAGGACAGGGGCCTGCTGCGCGACGTAAAGTACGCGTACTACCTGTTCGGGCCGGACGGCGAAAAGATCCTCGAGGCGGGGACCGCCTCCGGCGACCCGACCGACCTCGGCATTTCCGCCGTGGAGGGGATCGACTACCAGACCGTCACGCTGCCCGACCCTGGCAGGTACCGGCTCGACGTGGCCATACTCGGCACGGGGACGGGCTACGACCAGGCGTACGCCGGGATAGCGTCGGTGCTGATCGAGGTGGGGCCCGGCGGGCGCGAGGCGCCGGCGGCCGCATCGCCGCCAGCGGGCGGCGCATCCGCCGCGGCTGGATCTGGCGCCGGCGGGCCGTCCGTTCCCCCATGGGTGCGCACGTCGGCCGGATACTGGGTCGGCGGCGACACGACCGACGCCGAGTTTGTCTCCTCGGTCGAGTACCTGATCAGCGAGGGCGTCATTGTGGTGCCGCCCCCGTCCGGGCCGCAGGCCGACGGCGCGGCCCCCGCGGGGCCGTCCGTTCCGCCGTGGGTCAAGACGACCGTCGGGTACTGGGTCGACGGCGCGGTGTCCGACGCCGAGTTCGTCAGCGCGCTGCAGTTCCTGATCGGCCAGGGGATCGTGAGCGTCGGGGCCGCCGCCGGCCCGGGCGGCGGGTGATTTCGTGAGGGACATCAACGACGCGCTTCCGCGCCCGCCGTCGATGAAGTGGGGGGCCCTGACGAACATGCTCCCGACGCCGCGCCGCGTCCTCGAGATGGACAGGATATTCCCCGACGACGGCAGGTGGCACACCGTCCTCGAAGAGCGCGACCAGGTCCACGTCGACGGCCGCCGCGTGTGGAAGAAGGCGCCGCGGTCCTGGACGTAGCCGCGGGTCGGTTCGTGTTGGGGGTTGGCCCTATTCCTACACGAGAACAACTGCTCCTAGTTACCGTAGCCGTTACGCTCTGGCCGTTGTTGGTGCTGTCGAGGGTTGCCGGCTCGCCATGCTGTCAGACTGAGTAACTAATTTGTTAGCATGGGCCGGCGGAACGGCGCAATACCATGTTCGGGTGGCGCTAGCCGGCTCGGCCTACGGTTTTCTAGCCTTGCCGCCGACGAGCTGCCCACCACACACCGCCTGCCACCAAGAGCCCTATGCCTACAAGTTTAATGATTTTGACAAATGCCGTAGCCCACTGATCCTCCTGAGCCAGTTGGCGCCACGACGTCAAATCTAAGGTGATAATACCAATAATAAACGCCGCACCGCCCACCACCAGTACTGTCGGCCCACCCACACGCAGGCCAACCAACCGGCACAATACAGTCGTTCAAGACGGTTGCGGTGGCGTTGACGCCAACCGCACTGCCGCACTTGCAACGCGGACAGGTTGCGCCGTGTGGCGGAAGGTCTCGTCATGCACAATACGGGCGCGCGCTATCATACCTGTGTGGAAGTCAAACCGTGTGAGCGACAATCTGCCACCGACAGACTGCCGGCCTTGTCGTCGGAGCTCCTCCACACGCTGTTGTCAGGGGTGCATTTAGGCCGGTTGGCCGCGATCAATGCGATCTGCCGTTACCACTCGCCTCCCGCGGCCCCTATGGGCGCCGCCGCGCTTGCGCCTACTCCGACGAGTCGTCGTCCGACCTTGTCTCGCTGGCAATTTCCAAGAGCTTCTTCTTCATTTCTACCTGCTTCGGAGTGGGCCCGCGCTTGAGGGCGGCCACGACCCTGTTCCACGACTCTTCGTCAAGCGCCTCACATACCTCAGTGGCATGGCTTCGCGCGAATTGGGGGCTTGATATACCGTGCCCCGCACCATTCCCTGACATGGTGGCTGACCACCCCATACCCGTCCTCTGGAAGGCTAGGCGGTGGCCTGGTTCGGCCGGCGAAGGGGCGGGGCGCGCACCGGGAGCGCGGCCGAACCCGGCTAGGGGGACTTGGCGCCGGCGCGCCCCCAAAGTGCCGCCACCCGCGGCCGGGAGTGGCATGGCCGGCGTGAGCGGGGCAGGATCGCTAGGACGACACAAAGCCAAGGGTCGGACCTTTGTTAGGGGCATGCGAGAAATTATTAACGGCCCGCGGGCGCGTTGCGGCATGGAGTCACGCACCGCCCTGGCCGCGGCGCTACTGCCGTTGCTGGCCGCCACGGCGGCGGCCCTCCCGGCCGCGCACGCCGACGTGTGGGTCGACGGGGCGGGGAGGGGCGGCCACGATCCGGCGGGGTTCCCCGACGGGGACGGCGGGTACGTCGTCGCCGGCGTCGTAAAGAGCTCCGAGGGGCGCCCCGCCGCGCCGGTCGTGACCGTGACTGTGCACGCCGACGGCTGGTCCGCCTCGCGCACGTTCGGCATGGCGGCGATTCCCGCCGGCGGCGAGATGCCGTTCCGCGTGGCAGTGCCTGTCCCGGACGGCGCGGCCGTCTCGGGGCACGCGGCCCGCGTCGACGGGTTCGCCGCCGGCGCGCCCATCGGCGCGCCCGCCGGCGCGGCCGTCGCGTACGACAGGACGCTGCGGGTGCACGGCGACGGGACGGTCACGGGCCGGATAGCCAACGCGGGATCCGAGGAAATTCAGGGCGTCCTCGTCGTGGCCGTCGCGCACGGCAGGTCGCACGAGGTCCTCGACGTGGTCGCCACCGACGGCCCCGTCGGCCCGATCCCGCCGGGGGGCCATGCCGCCTTTGAGATGGGGCCCGACCCGTCCGTCGGGCAGGACGTGTGGTATTATAGCTGCTTTGGGCTCGGCGACCCCGGAATCGTGGTGCTCAGGCCCATGCGCAACGGCGAGCCGTTCCCGATGCGGTACGCGACGGGGCTGCTGCTGTCGCACCCCTCGTTCGACGAGGCCGGCGAGACGCTCTCGATGAGGATCAACCCGGGCTGGCCGCTGCAGACGTACGTAAACCTCGAGTTCCCGCGCCACTCGGACGACGAGGACTTCACCATCCTCCTGGACGGCGAGCCGGCCGACGCGCTGCAGAGCCGCGACGACATGGGCAACTGGCACGTGGCGCTCAACGTGGAGGACCAGTACGCGGGGACGCTGACCATATCGGGGTTCGCCCCGGGCACGACGTCGGCCGACCGCAGGGTCGAGGTGCCCGGGTGGATACGGGACGAGGCGGGCATGTGGTCGCTCGGGCAGGTCGACGACGCCAGGTTCCTCGACAACCTCGCCTACCTGGCCGGCGGCGGCGTGATCGACGCCGGCCCGCCCGGGGCGAGCGCGGAGGGCCCCTACGTGCCGCCCTGGCTCAGGGACGGCGCGGCGTGGTGGTCGCAGGGCCTGGTATCCGACGCCGAGTTCGTCGATGCGGTCGAGCACCTCGTGTCGGTCGGGGCGGTCCGCATCGCCTGACGGCCCCGCCTCGCCCCGCCTCGCCCCGCCCGGCGCCAACATGATATATCCCGGCGCCCGCGCGCCGGCGGTGTTCCCGCTAAAGGACGAAAACCCGCACTCGTCGGGGTTCAAGCCGTGGGTGACGCGCCTCCTCCTGATCGCCAACGTGGCCGTCTTCCTCTACGAGATCGCCTACACGGGGCAGTTTTGGGAGTTTGGCAACGCCCGCGCGGCGCAGCTGTTCTTCGAGTGGGGCGCGGTCCCCAACTGCATCACCGGCGGCGGCACGATCTCGCACCCCGGGTTCGAGATACCCTGCCCAGACTCGCCGCACCTCACGCTGATCACCTCGACGTTCCTGCACGGCGGCCTCATGCACCTGGGCGGCAACATGCTGTTCCTGTGGATATTCGGCGACAACATCGAGCACAAGTTCGGGCGACTCAAGTTCCTGGGCATCTACCTGGGGTGGGGGGTGGCCGCGGGGCTGGCCCACATAGCGATCGAGCCGGCCAGCTCGGTCCCCGCAGTCGGCGCGTCGGGGGCCATCTCGGGCATACTCGGCGCGTACCTGATCATATTCCCGCGCGTCAAGATACGCACGTTCCTCATGCTCGGGTTCTTTTGGCAGATGATCCGCATACCTGCAAAGTGGTTCCTGCCGTTCTGGCTCGTCTTCCAGAACCTCCTGCCGTTCTTCATAGGCGGGTTCGGCTTTGGCGCCGGCGGCGTCGCGTACATGGCCCATATCGGCGGCTTTGCGATCGGCTTTGCCACGGGGTACCTGTACAGGAAGATGTACGGCGCGCCCGAGTTCACGTACGGCACGAGGTACGGCTGGCGCGGCGACCGCGACGAGTACTATGGCCGGCGCGACGACGACGGCGACGACGACCGCCGCCGCTGGATATGAGGCAGCGCAGATTCGGCCTACGCCCCACGCGCCGGGGATGCGGGGGCAGTGCGCGGTCGCCGCCCTGGCCTTTGTGCAGATGCCCCCCAACATGCACTACCGCGCCGGGGATGCGGGGGCAGTGCGCGGTCGCCGCCCCGCAGCTGCAGACGGTGCCCGTGGCGGACCGCCCCCGCCCTCCCCCTTGCCGAATCCCCGGCTTTGCATTGGCGTATTGGTAGCCGCAGGCATCCGTGTCCGCCCCTCCCCCCTCCCCACTGCCGAGGCGAGCGCAACGCCGCCGAGGCCCGCGGCGCGGCAGTAATCCCTGCACATGGCGAATTTAGGCCCGAATCCGCAGAGGCGCGCACATTCTAGGGCCGTGTTATAGGGCGGCGCACCGCCCGCACCCCTTAACTAGCGCCGAGCGGCCGGCGCCTCCATGGAAACACAAAACCAAGGCGCGGCCGAGGCGACGACGCCGTGGGTAATGCTGGGAACCGCCAAGGAGGGAGCCGATCCCGGCAATGCCGAGGGGATCGCCACCGCCGTCCGGTCGATCATTGACGACTGGCACTCTGCGGGCCGCATGATGTGGTCGGGCGCGCTCGGCAACGGCACCTCCGGGATGGCGGTGTTCGAGGCGACGCGCGGCGACGCAGAGGCGGTGTTCCAGCGGTACCGCGATGCGTGCGGCGAGTCGCTCGACTGCTTCCTGTACGAGTGGGACGCAATGCCGTTGCTCTCGCTCCTGTCGGGCGGCCGGCCGGGTGCGCAGGCCCAATGAACGCCGCGCTGTGCCGGCGGTGCGGGTGCCCGACAAGGGCGCACCGCACGTGCCGCGGATGCCCTCTGGTCACCGCGACCCGCTGCCGGTGCTGCGGCCGGATCGAGACGGTCCAGACGCACGTCCACCAGGCCCGCCGCCGGGCCCCCGCTGGCTCTTCCCGCGCGCTCCCGTGAGGCTGCCTCTGGCAGGCCCGCCGCCGGGTAGGGATAAATTGGCCCGCGCTCGCGCCCCGCCATGCCCTTCGTAAAGGTCTCGATGTACCCCGGCAGGACGCAGCAGCAAAAGGACGACTTTGCAAAGGCCGTGACCGACTCGGCCATGAAGATACTCGGCGCAAAGGCCGAGCACGTAATAGTCGTGTTCGAGGAGAACCCGCCGGAGCACTGGTTCGTGGCAGGCAGGCCGCTGGGGCCAGCATAGGCCCCGCCCGCCCGCCCGCCGCGGCGCGCCGGTTCCGGAGACCGCGCCCTGTTCCACGGTTTAAAGCCCGCCCCGGGCCCGCCCGCGCCGTGGCCCGCGTCGCGGTCGTGCAGATGAGGGCGTCGACGGAAAAGGCGGCCAACCTGCGGCATGTCCTGTCGTGCATATCGAGGGCGGCGCGGGGCGGCGCCTCCCTTGTCGCGTTTCCCGAGTACATGATGCTCTACACCCCGTCGTCGCAGGCGCCGGCGCAGCTGGCCGCGCTTTCCGAGGGGCCCCGCGGCCCGTTCGTCTCGGCCGTGGCCGATGCCGCCCGCCGGCACGGGATAGAGGTCGTCGGCACGTTCTACGAGAGGAGCCGCGCGCGCGAGAGGGTGTACGACTCGTCGTTCCACCTCGACGCCGCCGGCCGGCTCGTGTCGCTGTACCGCAAGGTGCACCTGTACGACGCGCTGGGGTTTCGCGAGTCAGACAAGATGGCGCCGGGACGGTCCATTGCCGCGCCGGCCCCGTCGACTGCCGGCAGTCTCGGAATGATGGTATGCTACGACCTGCGGTTCCCCGAGATGTCGCGCACCCTGGCGCAGGCAGGCTCGGACGTGATAGTCGCGCCGTCGGCCTGGGTCCGGGGCCGCTCGAAGGAGGACCACTGGATTACGATCAACCGCGCGCGCGCAATCGAGAACGGGTGCTACATGGTCTCGCCCGACCAGGTCGGCAACATCTACTGCGGCCGGAGCGTTGTCGTCGACCCGTTCGGCGAGGTGCTGCTCGACATGGGCAAGCGCCGCGGCATCGGGTACGCCGAGGTGGATCCCCGCGCGGTGGAGAGGACGCGCCGCGACCTGCCGCTGCTCAGGAACAGGCGCACCGACATCTACCCTAGCTTTGCCCTGCCGGGGCGGCCCTAGTCGGGCAGCGCACGTTCGAGCACTGCCTGGTCCACTTCTGGGTCCTTGCGTAGCGGAATATGACCATGGGCCACGCGCACGACGGGCACGGCTGCTTGAGGGCGCGCAGCCTCGCCTTTTGCAGGAGGGGCGAGGACGCGCCGCAGCCGCTGTAGTAGTTCGAGCACCCGATAAAGCGCTTTCTGGTGGCCTTTGACCGCACGACCATCAGCTGGCCGAGGCCGCACTCGGGGCAGTCCACGAGGCCCCCCTTTGGCTCGTTGGTGCCGAGTATGACGAACTTTTTTGCCGCCGCCGACCACGACAAAAAGCCGCTCGCGTCATAGTACTGCTTGATCTCGGTTACGAGCGCCTCGGCGGCCCTCTTGCCGTGCCCCGTCGTGTGGCGCGGCTTCGGCCTGGCCTTTCGGGCCGCGCGCCGCCCCGGCCTGGCCCTTGTTGCTCCCGCCGCCCCGGCCGCGCGCTGCCTGGCAGGGCGTCCGGATGCCGCTGTCCGTCGAGTTCCGGCTTGCCGGCCTGCAGCTTTTGCCTTGCTGCCCGCCTTCGCCCTGCCCTGCGCGCCCGCAGTCCTGCTGCCCGCCTTCGCCCTGCCCTGCGCGCCCGCCTTGCCGCCCGCAGTCCTGCTGCCCGCCTTGCCGCCCGCAGTCCTGCTGCCCGCCTTCGCCCTGCCCTGCGCGCCCGCAGTCCTGCTGCCCGCCTTCGCCCTGCCCTGCGCGCCCGCCTTGCCGCCCGCAGTCCTGCTGCCCGCCTTGCCGCCCGCAGTCCTGCTGCCCGCCTTCGCCCTGCCCTGCGCGCCCGCCTTGCCGCCCGCAACCTTTCTGGCCGCCTTCACCCTGCCCTGCGGTGTGCACGGTGTTAAAACGATTTCCCGCCGCTGCCTGCTCTAGCCTTGGCATGCAATTCGACGCCCCGCCGGGCGCGCTTCCGCCCGCCCACGGGCGCAGAACGCAACAGGCACTCTGCACGGCACATCATCAGCAAAAGTTTTGCACGGCTAGGACGCTTTCATCGTCCCCTATCGACACCCCGACCCCGAGCGAGCTGTGGTACGGATTGAGTATGTTCTGGCGGTGGCCCGGGCTTGCAAGCCACATGTCCACAAGGTCGACGGCGAGCGCGCCTTCGCCGTCCACCCAGTTGTACTTTGGCAGCCACCACAAAGACACCTGCGACGTATACGTGTAGCTGCCGGCTATGTTCTCAGCTATGCCATACGACCTGTCGATCCTGTGGCAGGCGTAGCCAGCGGCGAGCCCGCGATCCATGGGGCTAATCCCCTCTGGGCTGTCGTGCGCATAATAACCCCTTGCCTCCATGTCCGCTGCGTGGGCGTAGGCAAGGGCGTCGATCCCGCGGTCGCGCGCCACGGGTTGCAGTCCGTGCGTGACCCTTACCGCATTGACCCTGTCGTGGATGTGATCCTCAACGGCCTCCCTGTCGAATCCCGACTCCATCCTGCCTATGTCGTGCGCGCCGCCCGATACGGCGATGCTTGCGACAACCACAATCCCGGTCAGTACAACGCCGATTACAACAAACCACATGATGTGTACTAGTAGCGAGCGCGCAATGGATGCAGCGGCCGCGCCGATTCGCCTGCCGCGCCTGCGGCCGCGCCTGCGGCCGCGCCTGCGGCCGCGCCTGCGGCCGCACTCGGGGCACCCTCTGCCGAACCATCCTGTTCCGCCACACCTTCGGCACCGCATGTGCGAGTAACGCATGTCGCCCCTATAACCACATACCGGGCAGCTGGTGCTCCGGGTGCATGTGCGGGCGTCACGACGGATATGCGCACATATGGTTCTAGCCTCGTCTTGCGGCCGCCGCCTCGTTCGCATCGCATCGCCGCAAAGCGAGGGCCTGAGTGGGTGCATGGACAACTGCCCGGCCGTGTCATTATTATTGCGCCGCGCCCCGGCGCCCCTGTGGGCTGTCGACATTATTATCGGATGACGGTCAACGGAATGCTAGAGAGCTTGCGGTAGATTTTGTGGCGGAAAATCCATGATGCGTGACTTTCACGGAACAAAAGCGGAGATATGCGGCAATTACCGGATGCACACTCGTCACCTCTTCAGCAGGATATCCGGCGGATTTGCAAGGTACTTTTCGGGAAGGCCGGACTTGGCCAGGCGGCGCGGCAGCCGTTCGAGCATCTCGGGGGTGAGCACCTCCTCCCTCGCGCGCCTCACCTCGTCCGCGGTCGGGAGCCTGATGCGGCCCGGCGGCTCCGTCTCCTCGTACCAAAAGTGCTCCCCCTTGCCGATCTTTGCCTTGATTGCGCGGGCCTCGCTCGGGCTGAGCCGGCGGGTGCCCACCCTTGCGTAGTCGAAGACGGCGACGGGCGGCACCTCGCCGGCGCGGACGGCCTTCCCGAGCGTGTCGCTCATGTGGTTCCTGCTGCGAAGCGACACGTTGGACAGGGCGCTCTTGACGGCCTTCCACTGGCCCTCGGCGGAGTTGTCGTTGGGCGTGTACTTTAGCGTAAAGTGCCTTATTATGCTGCTCTTGCCCTCCACATGCTTTTCATACCCTATCGACAAGTGGTACGACGCATAGTCGAGTATGAACTGGACGGGGCCGAACAGCTCGACGACGCGTTCGCTGAACTTTATGAACCAGGCGGTGTTGGCCCTGTCGGCCTCCATGAAGTAGTAGAAGCCGTCCCCCACGACGCCGAACAGGGGCAGGAGGGCGCGCTCCACGCTCGATGGGACGGTCGTCCTGTCCCCCTTGATGCCGAGCGTCCTCAGCGCGTTCTTGTACGACTGCAGGAACGCCTCGTCCAGGAACAGCACAAGGTGCCCCTTCCTTGCTGCCGCGAGCACCTTTTTGCGCGTCTCCAGCCTGAACTCGGCGCGCTCCTCAGGGGACGCCTCGCGGGGGTGGGCAGTCCTTGGCGACTTGACCACGATGCGTAGCTCGTGCATGTTGTCGACGACCGTCCTGTAGGCGATATCCACGCCGAACTTTTTGCGGGCGTGCTTGTGGACGAGGGCGTACGACCACGTGTTGGTCTTGAAGCCGCAGGCGCGCGGCCCCCTGTGCACGTCCCGTACCAGCTGGATGTACTGGTCGCGGGTGAGTATCCTGGCGGCGCCCGGCGCCTTGCGATGCCGGAGCGCCGCCTCGCCCCTCTTGCGCATATCCGCTATCCAGCGCCGCGCATTCTCGCGGTTCGTGTGGGCGGCCTCGGCGGCTTCTTTGATCGATTTGCCGGACTTGTAGTGGTAGGCGACCAGCATCTTTTGCCTGTCCCTGACGTCCTTTTCGGCATCGTACATCTCTCCGATTTCGGCGCTCGACAAGCCGGGCAGAAACGACTCGTTGGCGAGCATCGGTTGTCCGCCCATTGCGGCGCATGGGAAACGCCCATTATTTGAACAGGCGTGATCAGCTTTTTTTGGCCAAGGGTTAATGTTCCTCCACAACATCAGCCGCAAGCTCTCTAGTATGCGAAAAGTGCGGAAAAAGCAAGGGCAGGCGCAGCCGTCACAGGCGGCGGAGAACGAGGCACAGGCGGAAAAGGGGCGCCAGAATGCGTGGCGTTGCGATCGCCGGCACCCTGACAGTAGCGGCCGTCCTAGTAATACTGGCCGTGTCCGGCACCCTCGACGACATCGTGGGAATGCTTCCCTTTGCCAATCTTCCCGGCTCACTACACGGCGGCCAGCGCGCCCCCGTCGAATCACCCCCCGACTTGGAAGGCGATGCATTCACCGACCCCGCTACCGACCCCGCTACCGACCCCGCTACCGACCCCGCTACCGACCCCGCTACCGACCCTCGTCCCGAGCCCCGGGCCGCGATCGATCCATGGTCGGACCTGATCCGGTTCGCCGTCCCTGCTGCCGCCGAGTGGGACGTGACGTCGTCGCCCGGCGCGTCCGAAGCGCAGCTGGTGGAGTTTAGCGGGCGGGGGGCTAGGCCGAATGTGCTCAAGCAGGTGCTGATTCTCGACTCCCCCACGAGGCTGTCGTTTAGCTTTGACAACTCGAGCCGCGTCTACCACCACTTCCTGCTCGACTCGTGGGACGAGAGCCGTGGGCTAGCAGAGCTTGGCAGGGGCCGTGCGGCCGGGGGCCCGGCCGGCCCGCCTCCGGTCGTGGACGGCATATCGGCGGCCCAGCCGCCTGGCGGCAAAATCAGGCACGTTCGCGGCGATGCCCCGCCTCGGGATTCGGATGCACTCGCGTCGCTGGCAGGGGACGCCTACGGCCGGCATGTCTCCATCGACCGGCTCTACGACGCGGCGCTGGACGCCATAAACGCCCACCGGGTGTCGATGGGCCGCGAGCCGGTGCAGCTCAGCGACAACCCCGCCGCCCAGATGCATGCGCAGGACGTCCTCGAGCGGCTAACCATCTCGCACTACATGTCCAACGGCGAAAAGCCGTACATGACGTACAGCATGACGGGGGGCGTAGGGTACGTAGCCCAAAACGTGGCGTTCGGCGGGTACGACCGGCCCGGGCAGTGCGGCGGCTACGTACTGTGCACAAAGGTCAACCCCACTATGGACGTTCTAGACCACCACAACGGGATGATGTTCGACGATGCCCACGCCAACTGGGGCCACCGCGACAACATACTGGATCCGTACCACACGCATGTCAGCATAGGGGTCGCCTACACCGACTACACGCTGGCGTTTGTGCAGAACTTTGAGACCCGCCGCATCGAGGGCGCAATCGTGGCGGGAAGGCCGGGCAACCCGATATCGCTGGACGACGCGGGCAGGATCAAGGTGGCCGGCCGGATGGACGCCCGGCTGGACGTGCACTCCATTGCCGTGCACTACGACCCGCTGCCCACGGCCCGGACGTACCAAATGCACGCGGACGACATGTCGTACGGCCTCGGCGAGCCGATAGCGTACATCTTCGAGCCGCACCCGCGCGGGTACATCTCGACTGGCGACACCGTCCTCATGGCGGATCGCTGGAGGGTGTCTAGCGGCTCGGTCCTCATCGAGTTTGACGCCCCCGCTGACATGGCCAAGAACGGAGCCTACACGTTCTACGTCTGGCTGACCGACGGCGCACGCGCCCCGTTCGTGGGGTCTTCAAAGACCTTCCTGGTGGGGAATCCCGTTGATTCTAGAGTGGCGTAGCGCCTCGACCCGCCCTGCGGCGGCGGGCTCTGCTGATTGCCGTGGTGAAGCATTAACGCTGCAAGCCGTCCAGCCGCACTAGGCCATGGCGCTTGCGCTGCCTTGCTACCTCCTTAACGCGTGGTTCTAGCCATGTTGTTGCTTGTCTGTTGTGCCTAGGTGTCTACACGCGGGCAGCAGACTCGAATGTGACACACGGACGGCTAGTTGGCGCCGTTGAGCTTATAATATGGCACGGAATGGTTTGGATGTGCGCGCAGAGATGAGGCCGTGGACAAAAAATCTGTTTGGCACGTCGGTCATATTTCCATGCATAGACGCTGTAGTCGAAGGAAGCGAGCAATTATGAGGTCAGGCAGGCGTAGGACGGGTGGCCGGCGCCCCGCGTCAGGCAGGCGCGGGACGGCCCGTTGGCCCGGCAGGGGCATGCCGGGAGGCGGGGGGGGGGGGTGGCGGCCGGCGCCCCGCGTCAGGCAGGCGCGGGCATGCCACAACTGCTCCCGGCTTCGCACACAACTCTGACAGACGCTATGCACACTATCTGATCGAATTTAGGTTTCATGGAATGGCCAAGGAAATGATGAGAGATATTACATATAATGTGCGCGAGTATTTTATGGGAGCGCGCCAGCGCATGCTGGAACGTCGTGTGGTGCCGCATATCACGCTAGCCGGTTCGTTAACAACGGGCGACGAGACGCGACTTGTGCAGGAAGTTGTAGCTGCATGCAAAAAACACAAAATCGTTAAATTTAAACTAGCAGGCTTCGACAGATTTTACGAAAACGTAATTTATGTAAAAATTATTCCGTCGCCGTCACTTGTTTCCCTACAAAAAGACATTGCGACCAGGCTAAGCGACTTTTCTAAAATGGGCGAACACGATCTGAATTCCTCCTTCATATTTCACGGGACACTCCACATGGACAAAAATGGCATACGTAATTTTAATAAAATTTGGGAGTTCATCAACACGTACAGCATTCCTGCGTTTGATCTGCTCGTGGCACGTGTCACAATATTGAAAAATGGACGGATTCTCCGTGAGCACGATCTTATACTTGACAGGACTCTTGACCGTCGTGAAGCACTGAGCAGGTCTCTTGCGGAGCAAACTAACCGTCGCCTGGCCAAGATCATCGAGCCGCCCGCCATTGACTACCTACAAATTGACGATCGGGAACAGGTTTACCTGATTAGCGATCTGCATTTCGACCACACAAACATAATTCGATACTCGAAGCGCCCATTTCCGGCCACAGGCGACATGAACAACGCGATGGTGAAAAACTGGACTAACACAGTAGAATACAACGACAAGGTATTTTTCCTCGGCGACATGACATACGGCAGACACCGCCGGCCGATCGACTATTGGCTACAAAAGCTCACCGGCGACATCTTGTTCATACGGGGGAACCACGACACGGATATTATAACCAAAGCAAAGGTCATTCCGACAAATTACGGCATAAGGTACAAGGGGCGTGAATTCCTGCTTGCACACGATCCGTACCGCCCCGACGGCTTTGACGGCTGGCTTATACACGGGGACAAGCACAACACAGATCTCAACCTCTACCCCCTTGTCAACCAGAAAAGAAAGACGGCTAACATTTCTGCCGAGCTGATAGACTACACGCCAATATCCTTGGACCGCCTTATAGAGCTGATTGATACGGGCCGGAAGCATCCCACTCTGGGACGTGTTGCGGTTGCTCCCTAACCATGTTGGAATCATGCGGGGCTCGGAGGCGGGGCGGACATTTGTCGTGCGGGGCCCTGCATGTTGCAACATACACGCATTGTGGCGCCTGCTTACATCGCCATCCACGCATCTATGGAAGATGCGCATAAACAGTCACTTTGTGCGGCGAATGTTTGCTAGACTATTGTGAAGTGGGGAAGGACCGGGCTTGCGGGTGAAGGATTGGCCAAGTTGATGGGTGGATTGCCCTTGCAGGTGGACGCAATGGCGCGGGTATGACAGAGCAAGTTGGGCAGTCCCTGCCGCCCAGACACCCTGTCTGACAGTTCACGTCCGTCTTGTATTATCTCCAGCATGTCCGACGAGCGCAAGCTGGCAGGCTCGGACAGCACTGCCGTGTGCTGTCCTGCCTCTTGCCGTCCGCCGCCCGAGCGGTCGCCCGACGCGAATCCCGGGGACAGCACTGCCGTGTCCTGTCCTGCCTCTCGCCGCCCTAACAAGCATACCGCCCGGCGCGGGTGCGACAGGCAAACATCTAGAACCTGGATGGGCATACGCCGTGATCCCTGCGGCGGGCGACGACTTTTATAGGCAATTTGGGGCGCCGCGCCGTGGAATCGGTCTGCGTTCTCGGAGCCGGAAGCACAAGGTACGGAAAGCTCGACGACAGCATAGCCGACATTACGGTACAGGCGTCGGCCGAGGCGATCAAGAACTCTGGGATCGAGCCGAAGGAGATCGGCGCCGGCTACATCTCGAACGTGTTCGGCGTGGCGGACAAGCAGGTGCACCTCGGCCCCGTCGTCATGAGCAGCCTGGGCATACCCGAGCGGCCCTCCCTGTCGATCGAGTCGGCCTGCGGGAGCGGCTCCGTCTCGTTCCGCGAGGCGTTCGCCAACGTGGCGGCCGGGTTCTACGATGCCGTCCTGGTCACGGGCACCGAAAAGGTCACCCACACGGGAACCGAGTGGACCACGACCTACTTTTCGTACTGCTCGGACTTTTTCTACGAGGGAGGCGCAGGCGCGTCGTTCCCCGGGCTGTTCGCCTCCATGGCCCGCGCCTACCTGACCGAGTTCGACGCGACCGAGGAGGACTTTGCCGAGGTGGCCGTCAAGAACCACGACAACGGCCTGCTCAACCCAAAGGCGCACCTGCGCAAGCGCATAACGGTCGACGACGTGATGGGATCGGCCGTCGTGGCCAGCCCGCTAAAGCTCTACGACTGCTGCCCGTTCTCGGACGGGGCCAGCTCGGTCGTCCTGTGCAGCGAAAAGTTCGCGAGGGACCACGGGGGCGACTACGTCAGGGTGGTCGGCTCGGGCCGGGGCGGCTCGCCGGCGGCGCTCCAGGGCCGCGACCGGATCACGGCCATACCGAGCACCCGCATTGCCGCCGACGCCGCGTACAAGATGGCCGGCATGTCGCCCAAGGACATCGACTTTGCCGAGGTTCACGACTGCTTTACCATAGCCGAGGTCGTCGACAGCGAGGACCTGGGCTTTTTTGAAAAGGGGACGGGCGCAAAGGCGGCCAAGGAGGGCAGGACGGCGCGCGGGGGCGAGATTCCGATCAACCCGTCGGGGGGCCTCAAGTCCAAGGGGCACCCGATCGGCGCGACGGGCGTCGGGCAGGTCGCCGAGGTGTACGACCAGCTTGCGGGCCGCGCGGGCGACCGCGCCGTCAAGGGCGCGAGGACCGCACTTACCCACAACTTTGGCGCCACCGGCGCGAGCTGCGCGGTGCACATATTCCAGAGCGTGTAGGCATGGCCGACGAAAGCCTGGAGGAGAATCAGCGGGGAGGCGGCGCTCCCGCCCACGCGGCGCCCAAGAGCACAAAGCACGACTTTATCCGCCTCGCGGAGCAGGGCAAGGTGCTCGCGCGCAGGTGCCTCAAGTGCGGTCGGCTCGACCTGGCGACGGCCTACTTTTGCCGCAAGTGCGGCGGAGGCGAGTTCGAGGATGCCGTGCTGGACGGCCGCGGCCGAGTCGCCACCTATACGATAATCACGGTGCCGCCCGAGGGGTTCGAAGAGTACACCCCGTACGCCTGGGTCGTCCTCGACCTTGACGGGTGCGACCTGCGCGTGTCCGGGTTCATGGCGGGAATAGGCTCGCCGGACGACCTGCCCGTCGGCACCCCCGCCAGGATCGTCGGCCGCGACGGCCGCGGCGTCGTCATCGAGGCGGCTCGCGGGTGATGCGGGCTGACCCGTCGCCGGCCGTGCAGGATGTGGACGCCGTGCCCATAGTGGTCACGTGCGGCAAGTGCGGCAAAACGATCTCGACGATGGTAATGCTCAAGCCCATCAAGGAAGTTGTAAGAAAGCACGGGGGGCGGTGCCCGTCGTGCAGGCAGGTCCTGTCGCCGTCAGACTTTTTAATAGAGGCCGAGGAGCAGTAACGCGGCTCCCCTCCCCCGCCGGCCCGCCGCAAGCGCCGCCCGCCCGCCCGGCCCGGCCTTTTGCACAAGGGCCCCCCGCCGCCCCCCCAAAAGTCTTATTTAGTCGGCCGCTCGATCGCCGCCGAATGGCGCTGCACAGCGGTGTTGTAGAGCAGAAAAGGGAGGCACTCACGCCGACCCCGCGCCGCGTCAAGATGATCTTTTCGGTAATGGCCAGCCCCAACCGCATCGACATACTCCGCATACTCAACGCGCGCGGCATGATGACGTACTCGGACATCAAGGCGCAGGCGGGGTTCAGGTCGAAAAAGGAGAGCGGCAAGTTCGCGTACCACCTGCGCAAGCTGTCGCGGCAGTCGCTCATAGCCCTGAACAGGACCGAAAAGCGCTACGCGCTGACCAACCTCGGCAAGCTCGTGCTGAGCCTTGCCAAGCAGATCGAGGAGCGGTCGGTCGTCGAGAGCAGCAAGCTCTACGTTCGCAGCTCGGCCAGCTCGATCGACGAGTTCCAGGCCCACCTCATAACGCAGTCGCTGTCCCGCGAGGGAGGCCTGCCGCCCGACCTGGCCGAGAAAGTCACCGAGGCCGTCGAGTCGCGCATATACAGCATACAGCCCACCTACGTGACGGGATCGCTAATTCGGGACATGGCAAACTCCGTCCTCCTCGATCAGGGGCACGAGGAGTACCGCTCAAAGCTCGCCCGCTTCGGCATGCCCGCGCACGACGTGCAGGATCTCTTGTCGAACGTCGACCGCATCGACCGCGGCGCCGAGGGCGTCATGTCCATAGCCGGGGGACGGGTGCTCGGCGAGCGCCTGCTGGCCAACGTCCTCCCAAAGGACGTTGCGGACCAGCACTATTCCGGCGACATCCACATCGACGGCCCCGGCCTGTGGTCGCTGCTCCCCGACACGCTGTTCATCAGCCTGCGGGAGCTCGTCTCGGACGGCCTGAACATGGGGGGCAAGTTCCTCGCCACGTCGCGCCTGCATGCCCCCGAGACGCTCCCCGAGACGCTCGCCGCCGTGTCGATGGCGATAGCAATGGCCACGAGGGAGGTTGCCCGCGAGGTCGTGCTCGACGGGCTGCCGCAGATGCTGTCCAAGTACGCCGGGGATCCCCACCTGGAGGAGGGGCTGGCTGGCGCGCTCGCCTCGGCGTCCTCGTCGTTCATGCACGGCCAGGGGGCGCCGCGCGCCTCGCTCTTCGTGGACCTGGGCGGCGAGGCGGGGGTGGTCTCCACGATCATCGCCGCCTATACGCGGTACGCGAGGATAACGCCCCTGCCGAGCATCTGCCTCGTCGTGGACCAGTCGCGAGGCAGGCTGTCCGACTTTGCCGGCGCGCTCGCCGAGGCCGTCTCGCTCGGGGGGCGCGTCATGTTCGCCAAGGGCGCCTCGTCGAGCGCGGGCCTGTCGCACCAGGCGGCCGTGGACTCGCCGCTGTCGATAAACCTCCAGTCGGTCTCGCTGAACCTGCCGCGCCTTGCCATCGAGTCGAACAAGGACGAGACGTACTTTAGGGCGCGCCTCGCCCTGCTCATGCCGCCGGCCCTGCTGGCCATGTCGCTGCGCAAAAAGGAGATATCCGACCTGACGCGGCGCGGCCTCAACCCGCTGCTCGCGCGCAGCACGCAGTACATGCAGCGGGGCACGGTCTCGCTCGTAGTCAACCTGACGGGCCTGAGCGAGGCGGTCACGGGGTTCCTCGGGTACGGGGAGACGGACGCGGGGCGCGCCGTCATGCGCCAGTCGGTCGAGACGGCCGTCGATGCGGCGTCCAAAAAGTCCAAGGAGCTCGGCGAGGACGTGCGCGTGTGCATTGCCGAGACGGGAGGATCGTCGCGCTTTGTGGACCTGGACGGCAAAAAGTACAAGAAGGGCGAGGTCATCGACGTCGCCGGGTCCGGATCCTACTCGGACTGCATCGAATTCGACGGCGCCGCCGACTATGCAAGTGACGACGACAGCATATCCTGGTGCAACGACCTGTCGGCCGCGCTCACCGGCGGGCTGATGGTGCGCCTTGACATGGGCGACCACCGCTCGGCGGCCGACATAGAGTCCGCAATCGAAAGGTTCTCGCCCCTGCTGCCGTCGTTCATGCTCTCGGTGCGCGTGCCGATCTGCGGCGCGTGCGGCTACAAGGACGCGGCGATCTCCGAAAAGTGCCCGCGGTGCCGGTCGCCGTACATCATCTAGGGCGCGGCGGGCGATCGCCGTCCCCGCGCCGCGCGGCCCCTCCCCGCCGGCTGTAGCCCTCGTCCAAGCCAGACACTGCCGGCGATCGCCGTCCCCGCGCCGCGCGGCCCCTCCCCGCCTAGGCCCCTCCCACGGCGATCGCCCCGGCGCGGCGGCGCCTTGTCTCCGCCCCCTCTGGCCGGCCATGGCCCCCCGCCGGCCCCCGCCGGCCCCCGCCGGCCCCCGCCGGCCCCCGCCGGCCCCCGCCGGCCCCCCGTCAGGCGTGCGGTCAAATCTGTTTGACCCCGGCGTGACCAAATCTGCCTTGAATACTTTATACCCCCCCCATTGGCCGGCCCCTTGCAAATGGGCAATTCTACGGTTGAGAGCAGCATTGTAAAGATAAAAAAGCGCAACGGCTCGATCGTCGACTTCAACGTGTCAAAAATATCCGGCGCCATCTTCAAGGCCCTGTCCGCCAAGTCAAAGCCCGATCGCGCCCTGGCCGACTCCCTGGCCTCGGATGTGGTCAAAAAACTGGACATGGAGAACCCGGCCTACCACCCCCCCAGCGTCGAGTACATACAGGACATGGTCGAGTCGACGCTCATCGAGAGCGGCCACAGCGAGATCGCCAAGGCGTACATACTGTACAGGGCCGAGCGCCGCCGCGTCCGCGACGCAAAGCTAAAGCTGCTCAACGCGGCGGCCCTCGACGACGTGTCGAAAAAGTTCGAGCTCTCGTGCCTGCAGGTGCTCGCCTCGCGCTACCTGATGCGCAACGACAAGAACGAGATACGCGAGGCGCCGTCGGCGCTGTTCGACCGCGTGGCGACGCTCGTGGCCCTCGGCGACCTGCTGTACGACCCCGACCTGTTCGCGGCCGACGCCTCGCACGGGCAGGACCTGGAAGAGGCCAGGGCGTACCTCTCAAAGCTGGACGGGTTCGATTGCAAGTTCAGCATCGGCAAGCACGTCCTGAACAAGTACCACTTTAGGGCCCTGATAAACCACTACGTCGACCTGGCCGCCCGCGGCCAGATGAAGGTCGGCTTCAAGGCCCTGCTCACGTCCCTCGCGTCGAAAAAGTTCGAGAAGTACGCCGAGAGGATAGACGAGTACTATTCGCTCATGACGTCGCAGGTGTTCCTGCCCAACTCGCCGACAATGATGAACGCCGGCGGGAGGCTCGGCCAGCTGTCGGCGTGCTTTGTCCTGGGAATGCCCGACGACATGGAGGGGATAATGAAGTCGACGTCGGACGCGGCCCTGATCTTCAAGAGCGGCGGCGGCGTGGGGATCAACTATTCCGACCTGCGGCACGAGGGGGACATCGTCGCCTCGACGTCGGGCGTCGCCTCTGGGCCCGTCTCGTTCATGAACATAATCAACACGGTAACCGAGGTCGTAAAGCAGGGCGGCAAGCGCAGGGGCGCGAACATGGGAATAATCGAGGCGTGGCATCCCGACGTCGAGAGGTTCATCACGAACAAGACGACCCCCGGCGTCCTGGAGAACTTTAACGTCAGCGTGGGCGTCTGGGAGGACTTTTGGGGCGCCCTTGTCGGCCCGGCCGAAGGCAAGTACCTGCTCAGGGACGCGCGCACGAGGGCGCCCGTCGGCGAGGCCAACGCCCACCAGATACTCGACCTCATCGCCCTGTCCGCGTGGAAGAGCGCCGAGCCGGGCCTCATCTTCTTCGACCAGATCAACAAGTACAACGTAATGGCAAAGGCCAGGGGCGGGCCGCTGCGCTCGACGAACCCGTGCGGCGAGCAGAGCCTGTACCCGTACGAGTCGTGCAACCTCGGCTCGATAAACCTCGCAAAGCTGGTGACCCGCACGGCCGACGGCGGGTACGCGTTCGACTGGCAAAAGTACGAGGAGACCATCCGCAAGACGACGCGCTACCTGGACAACATCATCGACGTCAACCTGTACCCCATACCCGAGATCAGCAGGGCGTCGAAGGAGTCGCGGCGCATTGGCCTCGGGGTCATGGGCGTAGCCGACCTGCTGTACAAGCTGCGCATCCCCTACAACTCGAAGGAGAGCTACGACCTCCAGTCAAAGCTTGCCGAGGCGCTGACGTACTTTTCGATGGAGGAGAGCGTAGAGCTGGCGCGCTCGCGCGGCGAGTTCCCGCTGTGCCCGCAGACCGAGTACCCCGAGGGCAAGATCCCCGTGGCCGGCTACTATGAGCGCCCGCGCGAGTCGCACACGTACGACTGGGACGCGCTGATCGAAAAGATCAAGAGGCACGGCATACGCAACGTCCTGACAACGACGGTCGCGCCGACGGGCACGCTCTCGATGCTCGCGGCCTGCTCGAGCGGGATGGAGCCGAACTTTGCGCTGTCATACGAAAAGCGCGTGACGGTCGGCAAGTTCTTCTACACCAACAGGGTCGTCGAGGAGACGCTCAGGGAGGCCGGCCTGTACAGCGACGAGCTCGCCGCCAAGATCGCCGACAACTACGGGTCGGTGCGGGGCATCGAGGAGGTGCCCGAGTGGATGCAAAAGATATTCGTGACGGCCATGGACATACACTGGTCCGACCACCTGCTCGCGCAGGGCGTCTGGCAGGCGTGGATAGGAAACGCCATTGCAAAGACGATCAACATGCCCCACGACGCGTCCGTCACCGACGTAAAGGCCGCGTACCTGCTCGCGCACGAGCTCGGCCTCAAGGGGATCACCGTGTACAGGGACGGCTCGCGGCACACGCAGGTCCTCAACATGGCGAGCGAGAACGCCAGGAAGAGGTTCGAGGTCGAGCCGAGCGAGCACGTCCTGTCGTGCGCCGACGAGATTCTCGACGACGCGTACGTCAAGGAGCAGGTGGCCGCGGCCCTGAGCGTCAAGCCGCCGTCGCCGCCGCTGCAGGCCGAGGAGCCGATCGCGGCCGAGCGCATAGCAGCCGATGCAAAGGCGGAGGGCCGCAATCGCTGCCCCCATTGCCGCAGCGACCTCGTCTTCGCCGAGGGGTGCAGCATGTGCATCGACTGCGGCTACAGCGGCTGCTCGTCGGCGTAGCAGCAGGCGGGGAATGCGGCCCCCGCGGGGCGCGCAGGGCCGCACGACTTTTTTACGGCCCGGCGGGGGCCCGCCCGTGAATGGGCGGACGGCCGCGATAGCGGGGGCGGTGGCCGCTGCCGCCGCGGCGGCCGCGATAGCGGTAGCCGCAATAGCGGCGGAGCCGGGGCCGGCGGAGCCGCCAGGGACCGGCGCCGGGGACGGGGACGGCGCCGCGCCGGCCGCAACCGCCGCCGCGCCGGACCCAAAGCTCGGCATCATTGTCAACACGCCGGGCGCGGCCGTGACGCTAGCCGAGCTCGACTCGGCGTACGCAAAGGCCGCCTCGGCGGGGGCCGGGCGCGGCAACGTGTACATGTTCTGGGACCGGCTCGAGCCCGAGCGCGACGCGTACGAGTGGGCCGAGTACGACGCGTTCATGGCCCTGCACGAAAAGAACGGCATGAACGTGACGCTGTACTTTTCGATCGTCAACGGCAAGACGCTCGGGCCCTTCCCGCCCTGGATCGGCAACCCGAGCCTCCTGTCGGTGCCGACGGGCCACCTGGTCGACGCAGTCGACGCCGTCCTCGACCGGTACCACATAGTGGACTCGGTGGTGATAGCCGGCGACGCCGACGAGCACTTTAGGCACCGCGAGCGCGACATCCCGCTGTACGAGGCCGTGTACTCCGAGTTCTACAACGCGACAAAGGAGGCGCATCCCGGCGTCGCCGTCGGCAACGCGTTCTCGCTCAACAACGCCCTCGACAAGGACCTGCTCGACACGGTGCGACGCCTGTCGGTCGGCGACTTTGCCGCGTTTACGTACCGCCCGACCGACCCGCTCAACGAGATCAACCGCACGCCCGAGCAGGCGCGCGCGGACCTGGACCGCATGCGGGAGATCGTGCCGGACGGGACGCCCGTCGCCCTGCTCGAGGTGGGCTGGGCCACCTCGGAGGCCGTCGCCGGCTCCGAGGCCGACCAGGCCGCGTTCGCCGCAGAGCTGTACGGCTACTATGCGGACAACGCCGACGCTGTGCAGTTTGTCACGTGGTACCGCCTGTACGACAGGCCGGCCGGCGCGTGCGCAATCGACGAGGACGACCTCGACGAGTCGATGGCGTCGGGCCTTGCCGACAGCAGGTTCGTCGTCGAGCGCCTGGCCGAGTACGTGTGCAGCGCGGGGCTCTTGGAGGCCGACGGCGGCGAAAAGGCCGCGTGGAAGAGAGTGTCGGCGCTAGTGCGGTCGGGCGGCGCCGATGCGCCCGGCGCCGATGCGCCCGGCGCCGCGTCGCTGTAGCCATGCTGTCGCTGATCCTGGCCGAGGCGGCCGTCGAGATCGTGCCCGAGCCGATCCGGGGCCATCCGGCCGTGGCCTCGTCGTCGCGCAGGCTGGGCCGGAGCCCCGGCTCGACCCTTCTCGACGTCTCGCTGCATCACGCCGCAATGGGGCGCCTAGAGGGGGCCGGCCGCCGCGGCCGGCCCGACATTGCGCACTTTGCGCTCCTCGCCGCGACGGGCACGCCCCTGTACGCCGCGGGCGGGCTCGACGTATACGTGCACACGGCGCGCGGCACGGCGATCCGGGTCGGCCTCGGCGCGCGCCTGCCAAAGTCGCAGCAGCGGTTCGCAGGGCTGCTCGGCGACGTCCTCTCCGGCGGCCGGGGCGCCTCTTCCGCGGACGGCGCGGACGGGCGCCCGCTGCTCGAGGCCAGGCCGATGGGCCTGGCGCAGCTCGTCGGCGAGATCGGGCCCTCCGTTACGGTGGGCATGTCGCGCGCCGGCGAGCCCGGCACGTTCGGGGGCGTTGCCGCGCAGCTTGCCGGCGAGGAGGCCGCGCGGGGGCGGGGGGCCGGGAGCGGCGGCCGCGCGGGGCCCTGCCTGGTCGTCGGCGCGTTCCAGCGGGGCGGCTTTTCCAGGCGGACGGCCGGCCTGCTCGACAGGGCCGTCAGCGTGGGCACGGCGCGCCTCGAGGCGCACGTGGTCGTGTCCAGGGTGCTCTACGAGTACGAGAATGCGCTGGGCGCGCGGCGGGATGCGGGCCCATGACCGCGCGGGCGCCTTCGCGCATCGAGCCCCGCCGGCGCGGGCAGGTATGCGGAGGGAAAGTACGGAGGGACGAGCGCCGGCGCAACACTGCCCGTGCGCTAGTCCGCCCGCCCCATACGGCCGCAGTCGACTACGTCGACCCCAAACCTCTCGCGGATTGGATCGGCAAACGCCACAAAGTCGTAGTCAAACGTGAGCAGCTCAACCGAGCGGCCTTGCGCGGCCTGATGGGCAGCCGTTGAGAGTATCACAAAGTCGGCATAATTCGTCTCGATTGCGGGCCGTGTCGCCCCCGTCTTTGCGCGCTTTTCCTTGACACGGCGCCACGCCTTTACCGCATCGTTCATCCGTCCATCGCGCCATATCTTGGCGTACATGCCGTCGATCTTTTCTACGTACTGTGCATCGTTATTAATGGCAAAGCGGTCGTACAAACTGACAAATTTTGCGAGCGCGTCGTCTACGTTTATATCCAGACTAATCGACAAAGCGCCAGCGGCCTTTGCTGCAGACTCGACTGCCCACGGCACGGTGGTGCGCATCTCGACGGCGACAATGTCGGGTATTGCAAGCACGCCCGACTTTGCCGCGCCGTCGACGGCAGCTACCACCGCGTCCCTGTTGTGGCGCTGCACCCGTACAAGGCGCCCCGCCCCCTTCGCTAAAAAGTCAATGGCGTACGTGTGGCAAACGTTCGTGTCTAGGATTTTCACGACTCGGATATCACCTTGAGCATGTCCCGGCTGATCTCTTCGGCCTCCTTTGCGGTCAGCATCCTAAAACTTGCCGGGCCGTCCATGGCATTTGCAATGTTCTTTGCCCTGCAGTACCTGCAGAGCAGCGCGTACAGGTCCTCGATGTCCTGGTACGGGGGGCCCACCGCAAAGGTCCTCGGGTGCGGCCTCTGGTCGAACACGACACGCGCACACAGGCTCAGTATGTCACCCGACAGGGCGGCCACCACCGCCCACTGCTCGTCGGGCGCGCCGTGCGCCTGCGAGAGCATCTTGGGCACGACTTCGGCCCTGGTCTCTAGCGGGATCGCATGCGGCTCGCCGAACTCGATACCGTTCCCAATCTCGCGTTTTATGCGCTCCGCCGTCCCGCGCAACCCTGCAAGCGCTGCGGCGCGCGAGTCTCGCTCCCGCGCCCGCGCCATGCCGCATGCCTCTTCTAGGACGGCATGCGGGCCGATTCGCACTACGCGCTGCGCCGATTCTGCGATGCGCGCGGCAATGTCACCGCTACCGCCGAGCCGCTCGCCGAGCTGACCGATCATCTCGATTCCACGGTCGGTGAGATCGTAGTAGTACGGCTGCTCGTCGATGGCGTGGTAGTACGGGAGGATATCCTCGACAACAAGGTGGTGGAACGCCCCCACGTCGGATCCGAGACCCGCGCAACCGGGCAGCCGCGCCTCCGACGGGGCGTACATGTCCAGGCCGCACTCGGACTGCACCAGGAGCGATGCGGCGCCCAGCTCGGCCCTCGATCGCACGGTTCCGGCCGTCAAGATCACAGACATTGGAAGAATCAGGCGCAAGGGGACGGCGGAGGGATCCATTTGCCGCGGATCGGGCCGCATGCCGCTCTCAAAGGCCCGGCGGCACACGGAGTCGAGCTTGCATGCCCGAGCCAGCGCCTCGGCCGACTCTTTTCGGCGGCCCAGATGGTCGAGCACCCTCGCCATGTCGAGGTGTGACGAAGGCCGCCCGGGCTCTTCGTCGGCCAGGTCGCGGTACAGCACCTCCGCCTCCTCGTACCGACCGAGCCGCTCAAGCATGCGCGCGCGGTTGTCGGCTAGGCGGGTTCCGTGTATGCTGCGCGGGGGCGGGTTGGGCAGGAGCCGTTCGAGGGCCCTGCGGTACCCCCCGTACTCGATGCCCTCGCGTATGCCATCCACGTCGTATCTCGGGTCATTCCTGCACAGTATGTCATGAATAGTAGAAACGAAGGGAACCGACATATAGTCATCGATCACCTCGGGATCGATCGGGTGCGGCCCAGCCGTGTCATCCAGATGCTGCACCTGCCGCGGCACAGCCGCCCCCTCCCCGCCCCGCTGCGCCCGCCCTCTCTCCTGCCTAACCTCCTGCGCCATCTGGCCGGCACGGCCGCAACCATCCTCTTTATGCCTTTTTGTCGCCCCTGTAAGTTACGAGTGCATATTCAGGTCTCTAGGCTTGTAGGGGGGTGGCGGCCGGCGCCTGGTCCTTTAACAGGTCGTGGCAACAGTACGGGTGGCCCTGCCGGCGGAGGGGGGGGGGCCGCCGCGCCGCGCCGCGCGGGGCTGTAGGGTCATACCCGATCTACCGCCCCCTGTCGGGCCGGCGGGCTCACGCACGCACGCACGCAGTGGACCGCCTGCCCCGGCCGCCCCGCGCGCCTGCCCCGGCCGCCCTGGGCGTGGATCGCCCCCAGGCCCGAGTGTGCACTCCCCGCGCAGCGGCCGCCCATGACCGTTTTTATGGCGGCCCGCGGCCCGCCCAGTGGGCGGTCATAGTACAGCCTGGTGAGTATACTGGCCTTCCAAGCCAGCCACCCGGGTTCGAATCCCGGTGACCGCACCAGCTACTCTGCGCGCAGGGGCCGCGGGGGCGTCATTTGGCCGCCGCGGCGCGCCCCCTCCCGCCGACGCCGCGGCCGGCCGTGCCCCCTCCCGCCGCACCCCCTTCCGGCACTCGGGAGGCGCCCGCGCCCCTGCCTCCCCGGCCCGCCGCGGCCCCCTGATAGATGGTTTATAATGAGCGGGACCGCGGCTCCGGCGTGGCAAGGGTTCCCGACGTACCGCCCGACGCGCTCGTCGCGCGGCTCGCCGACGCGCTGCGCGGCGAGGATATACCGGCCCCTGCATGGACGCCGTTCGTAAAGACCGGCGTCCACGCGGACAAGCCGCCGCAGGACCGGCAGTGGTGGCACGTCAGGTGCGCGTCCCTGCTGCGCAAGATATACGTGCACGGCCCGATCGGCGTGCGCCAGCTTAGGAACGAGTACGGAGGGGGCAAGCCGCGCGGCTACGGCGCGGCGCACCACCGGCCGGCCGGAGGGGCGATCATACGCGCCGCCGTGCACGGCCTTGAAAAGCTCGGGTACGTCGAAAAGCTGGGCAGGAACGGCCGGATCGTGTCGAGCGCGGGGGCGCGCAAGCTCGACCGCATGGCCACCGAGATAATCAGGGAGATGGCCAAGGACGATCCTCGGCTCAAGATATACGCGTGATCTGCAATGAGCCACGTCGACCCTGCCCGTGATCCCGCAGGGTACGCGGCCGGCGGCGACATGGGGGCGCCGGGCGGCGCAATGCCTCCCCCCGACGCCAACGAGATCGCGCTGCAGAAGGAGGCCGCGCTGCGGCAGATACTCGACCCCGCGGCCCGGCTCCGCCTGAACAACGTGCGCATGGTGAGGCCCGAGGTGGCCGCCTCGATCGAGAACCAGCTGATAACGCTCGCCGCGCAGGGGCGCATCGCCGCGCAGATCACCGACGAGCAGCTCAAGCAGATGCTCATTTCCATGCGGCAGCCAAAGCGCGACTTCAAGTTCAGCCGCAGGTAAGGCCCGGGCGCGGCGCCGCCATCCCCTTCCGGCTTTTCCAGCCGGGAGGCCGACGCTCGGGTCGGGCGGAATGCTTTTGCCGCCGCATGCCTCCTCGGCCGCGCCGATCCCCGCGCCCCGCCGCCGCCAGAGGGCGCCCTGAGAGCTGGCGCGGCTGCGGCCTTTCGGCGCTTTTTCCCGCGACGGAGGGGGGGAAGGAGGCCGGAAGCAAGCAAGCGCCCATTTGGCCCGCTTGCCCGGAACGAGGCATCATGCCGGTGGACGGCGGGGAGTTTGCGCGCCCCCGCGCCGCCTTGGCCGCTGGAGAATCTTTGAAACACTCCCAGCGCACCGGCGGCGCCCCGCGCGCCAAGAGCGCCCCGCAAGTCGACCTGCATTCCCAGGTTGTTTTCGACCCACTTCCGGCGGCGCCCCGCGCGCCAAGAGCGCCCCGCAAGGCCGCCGCCCGCAGGCCGGGCCGCCGCCCGCGGTCCTAGAGGAGGGCCACAATTCGACGAAGGATGCTTGCGCGGCCGCCAGGGGGCCAGAGGCCGCGCAGGCGAAGCGCGCGGAGCGCATCAGATGCGCCGCAGCTTGCCGGGACGCGCTCGGCGCCTGGCATGGCGCGCGCGGGGGCCGCCGTGGCCGGATGCGGCACCCGGGAGGCGCCCCGCAGTGATCGCCGGCGCCGCAGGATGCGGCGGCGCCTGCCTCTAGGGCGAAAAACAGCCGGCGCGCGGCGATCCCCGGCGGCCGGGCTCCGGGCAGTTCCCCCGTGTCGACGCCGGCAAAACGGGGAAGGCGCCCTGCCGGGAAATGCCCGTGCCCAGGAAAAACGTGGGCCCTGGGGAACGGCCGGAGGGGCGGCCCTTCCGCCCCGCGTGGCCCTAGCCGCCGGCGCCCTCGCGCCCGGGCGCCTCGCCGATGATCGTCACGGCCTCCTTGGCGAGCCTGCTCGTCGGTATGACGGTGCTCTCGTTGCGGTCGCTTGCGACGACGATGTGCAGCAGCTCGACGGCCGTGACAACCCCCTCGTGCTCGCCGATGCGGACCCGCTGCCCGACGCGCAGGACCGAGCGCTGCCTGGCCGCCGAGTGGATGGCCGCCGGCAGCACGTCCTTGAGGGCGAACCCGAGGCCGATTGCCACCGCCGCCCCGATGCCGACGGCAATGCTCCACGAGAACGCCGAGACGAGTATGGGTATGATCTGCGCGCCGATTCCGAGCTGCGTGAGGGCGATCGCCACCACTATGGCGTAGACGACGGCCTTGGCGGCCATCTTGACGTACCGCGACCCGCCGACGTCGGACTTTACCAGCTCTTGGTCGAGCCACCTGCCGATAAAGTTGGCCACGATCAGGCCGATCACGACGATCAGGATAAAGGCGAGCAGGTTCGGCACCCACAGCCACAGCTCGGTCAGGGCCGACGACAGCTGCTCGAACTCTAGGGCGTTTATCGCCGCGATGATAAAGAACAGGTAGATGAACCAGCGGATGCTCGCGGCGACGAGGTGGGCCGACTCCTTTTCGCCCGTCGCCCTTCGGATCACCTCGTCGTCGTCCACATGGGCCCTGTGGAGGACGCGTGCGGCGACCTTTTCGACCACGCGCCCGACCACCTTGCCGGCCACGAGGCCAATGACGAGGAGTATCGATGCGGCGATGATCTTTGGGCCCGACGACGCAATGTCGGTCAGAAAGGCGGTGAACGCGACGATGCCCGGCTCGTAAAACGCGGTCGCGAACTCGCCGAGGGCGGGCGTGCCGCCCGCGTCGGCGCCCGCCGCCGCCGCGTAAGTGCTCACACGGTTTAGGGCCTAGCTGGGGCGGGGCGGGGGCGCCCCGGCCGGGCGCGCCGCGGGCGGGTCAGAGCACCCTCCTGATCTCGGCGAGTGGCCGCAGGCCGTGCATCTCCCAGGTCGTCTTGCACGACAGCAGCGCGCAGAACGCCCTTACGCCGGCCAGCGAGCGCAGCGCGCCCCTGATCTTGCGCAGGACGACCGGCTCCCTGAGGAGCTTTTCGGCGGGGTTGTTCGTCGGGGGCACCCACGGCAGTATGATGAACAGGAACAGGTCGAGCGCGGCGTTGTCGAGCTTTGTCATGAACTCGGCCAGGGCGGGATCGCCGGCGTAGTCGTCGACGAGATCCCTGACGCGCCTGGCGAACTCGTGTCGCTTCCTGGCGCGCTCGGCGGCGGTCCCCCTGAACGCCTTGGCGTCGTGGAATATCTTGTGGAGCCTGGCCGAGACGTACAGGACGCGCTCGTTGTCGGGGAAGTTGCGCGCGAGGTACTTGGCCTCGTTGAGGATGTGGGCCCAGCACCGCTGTATCCTGTACTTTCGGAACACGGGGGCGCCGTCGCACACGATGATCCCGTCCCAGGCGCCGAGTATTTTTTGCAGGACGGCGTTGTCCCCGTCGGGGCTGAGCCAGTATACGGCGATCTTTCGGAGGGGGTCGAAGAAGATCCACAGGCCCCAGTTCTCGCCGTCCTTCGAGTACGTCGTCCTGTCCGAGTGGATGACCTTTGCGCTGGCGAGCAGCGCGATCAGGGCCATCAGCCCCGGCCGCAGGGCCAGCCCCGCGTCCCTGACGACGTTGCTGGTGTGCCCCTCGGAGATCTCGACCTCCTCGTCCATGTGCGCCTCGCGGTTCTTGCGGATCGTGACGCGGTATAGCCAGTTCTTGATGACGGACGACTTTAGGTTGAGCCCAAACACGCCCTTTAGGGGCAGGCGCAGCCAGAACGGCTTGTCCGGGTCGTCGGGAATGTCGTTGACCGGCGCGCCGGCGCCGCTGTCCGCGCCCCCGATGGCCGCCCGAACGGCCTCGACGACCGCATCCTGCGGCTGCGGCTGCGGCTGCGGCTGCGGCTCCTCTTTCCCCTCCTCCTGCCGCGGCCCCTGGCCAGCGCCGTTCGGCCCCGTGCCGGCCGGCTCCGCCCCCGCCGCGGCCCCGTCCGCGCCGCCGGCCGGATCGGGCCGGTCTGGCTCCGCATCGCCACTTTCCGCCTCGAACATGTGCAACGGGACGGCCGTCCCCTCGGTCGCGGTTCCCCCGCACCCGCACCCGGCGCACACCCACTCGGGGCACTGCGACTCGTAGGTCTGCGGCCGCCGCGGCGGCGGCCGGTCGTACACCCTCCGCTTAGAGTACCCTTTGACCCGTATATGGCCCTCGCAGCCCGGGGTATCGCAGCCGCCGGGCTTTTCGAGCACCACGTGCCTGTCCGGCACAAACTCTCGCCTGGCCGCCTTGCGCCTCGGCTGGCCGCCGGGGCGGCGGCGCGGCCTGCCGCCTCCGCCTCCGCCGCCGCCCTCCCCTTCCTCCTCCCCCTTCTTGTCCCGGTTGCGCTTTTGCCGCGTCTTGGAGGGCGGCACGGACGGCCCCTCGTAGGCACTCAGCCTCCGCCTGAGATCGGCGTTCTCCTTTTTCATTTTGGCCGCCGGCTCCTTTTGCCTTGCCAGCGCGGACTTCGCCCGGGCCTCCCTTTGCTCGGCCTTCTTGGCCCTCAAGTTGGCGCTCCTGCTGGACGCGGCCAGCTTGCGCTTGTCGCCGTTCAGCTTTTTGATCTTCTCGTCCTTTGCCCTGATCTTCTCGTCCTTTGCCTTTTCCCTTTTGAGCGCCGCTTGGAGGCCCGTCTCGGCCTTTTTTGCCCTGGCCGTGAGGGCCCGTATCTTTTCGTCGCGCATCCTTACGGCGGCGGCCCCCGCCTTTGTCAGCCTCACTGCCGCATCGCCCCCTTGCCCGCATCGCGTACTGCCTGCGTTCCTCCTGCCGCCGCCGCCACCATTTGCGCCGCGCGCCGATCCCGTGATCCTTAAGGGTTTGGATCCTTCCAGGATCTTGAGCGGGAGGCCCCCGCTCGCCGTCAAGGCAAACGGCCCTGCCCGATCGCCCCCCCCCCGCCGCCGGGCCGAGCCGTGCGCCCGTGTGGGCGCCCCGTGCGCGGATCGTCCTAGAAGCACACGTGTGCACGGTTGCGCCTGGCCGCCGCCTCCTCGCCCTGCGCTTGGGCAGAGTCGCGCCTGCGGCGCGCCCATAGTGCCCTGCCGTGCGCGATCCTGGTCCAAGGCCAAAATCCTCCAAATTGTTGCATCCGGCAGTACCGAAGCCGCAGAACGACGGGCGATCTTGCCGTCAAAACACTGTCCAGGCCTCATACGGCCGTGAGCTGTTACGCCGCCGCCGGCATGCCGTACGGGAGCGCGAGGGCGGCCGCCGCGGCAAGCGCAACAAGGGCGCCGAGCCGCCGCGATCCCCGGGCCGAGCCGCGCTTCACGCGCGCCCCGCGCGGGGCCCCGTTATAAGCGCTATAGCCCGCCGGCAACCAGCGCCTAGCCGCAATGCGCCCGCGCCCGCGCCTAGCCGCAATGCGCCCGCGCCCGCGCCTAGCCGCAATGCGCCCGCGGCGCCGCCAAAACCCGACGATTATAAGGGGGCGCTGGCGGGCGCCGCCCGTATGAAGGCCGTCGTGTACGACGAGTACGCCCCCGACGACGACTACAAGCGCATACTGCGCGTCAGGGACATTGACGAGCCAAGGCCAAAGCCCGACGAGGTCGTGTTCAGCGTAAAGGCCGCTGCCCTCAACTACAACGACATTTGGGGCATGAGGGGGCAGCCGGTGGCCGTCCCGCTCCCGCACGTGTCCGGCTCGGACGCGGCCGGCGACGTGATCGCCGTCGGCGAGAACGTGCAGAACATACGGGTCGGCGACAGGGTCGTCTCCCACTCGAACATGGCGTGCCGCGTCTGCACCGCGTGCACCGACGGGCGCGAGTTCGACTGCACAAAGAGGACGATCTGGGGCTTTCAGACCGGCCCCACGTGGGGCGCCTACTCGGAGGTCACCCACCTGCCAGAGGTCAACGTCTCAAAGGTGCCCGAGGGGGTCTCGTACGAAGAGGCCGCGGCGGCCTCGATGACCATACTGACGGCGTGGCACATGCTCGTCGGCAGGGCGCGCATACGCCCCGGCCAGACCGTCCTGATCATGGGGGGCGGCTCGGGCGTGGGCAGCTTTGGCATACAGATTGCAAAGCTGTACAACTGCGACGTGATCGCGACTGCCAGCCCCGACAAGCTCGACAAGTGCAAGGAGCTCGGCGCCGACTACGCGGTGGACCACCGCAAGGACGACTGGCACAAAGAGGTCCGCTCGATCTCAAAGGCGATTGCAAAGAAAAAGGGCGAGGCGCCGGGGATCGACATTTCGTTCGACCACATCGGGGAGACGCACTGGAACAAGCAGCTTACGCTGCTAAAGTACGGCGCGACCCTCGTCTCGTGCGGGGCCACGACGGGGTACGACGCCAAGACGGACCTGCGGCACATTTTCTTCAAGGGCACGAACATACTGGGGTCCACGCAGGGCACAAAGGCCGAGTTCGACGAGGGCCTGTACTGGATGGGCCAAGGCAAGATAAAGTCGGCGATCGACTCGGTCTATACGTTCGAGCAGGCCGCCGAGGCGCACACCAAGATGCTCACGGGCAAGGGCCTGTTCGGAAAGATCATCATGAAGCCCGACGGCCAGGCGGCCTCCGCCTAGCCCGCGGCGGCGCAAAATGGCCGCCCCGACCCTGTTCCGCACCCTGGCGTTCGTGCCGGGCAACAACGCGAGGTTCCTGGCAAGGGCGCGCACCCTCGACGCCGACATCGTCTGCCTCGACCTCGAGGACTCGGTGCCGGCCCCCGAAAAGGCCGAGGCGCGGCGCATGGTCGCCGGGGCCGCGGGCGGCGCGGCCAGGGCGGGGTTCGCCGCCCCGTCGGTGCTCGTGCGGACCAACTCGTCTGCGTCGGGCATGCTCGGCGAGGACCTGGACGGGACGCTGGTCGAGGGGATCGACGGCATCGTGGTGCCAAAGGTCGACGACGCGGGGCAGGTCGCCGCCGTGGCGGCCGAGGCGGCCCGCGTCGAGGCCGGGCGCGGCCTGCCCGAGGCTGTTATCCTCCCGTCGATCGAGTCGGCCGCCGGCGTGGTCAACTGCCACGCGATCGCGTCGGCCTCGCCGCGCGTGCGCGCCGTCGTGTTTGGCGTGTTCGACCTGCTCAACGACATGGGCGTCGAGTACGGGCGGCCGCCTCCGCCGGCCGCGGCGCACGCCCGCGCGAGGATCGCCGTCGACGCTGCCGCCGCCGGCGTGCCCGCGGTCGACGCGATATGGCAGGATGTCTCGGACGCGGAGGGGCTCGCCGCTGACTGCCGCGAGGCGCGCGGCCTCGGGTACGCCGGCAAGTGCGTCATACACCCGTCGCAGGTCGCCGTCGCCCGCGAGGCGTTCGCGCCGACGGCGCCCGAGATCGAGCGGGCGAGGCGCACGCGCGACGCGTACCTCGAGTCGGCGGGGCGCGGCCGTGGGGCGACCGTCATCGGGGGCGGCAGGGAGATGATCGACGAGGTGCACTACAAGAGGGCGCTTGCCCTGCTCGGGGCGGCCGGCGAGGGCTAGCGGGCGGCGCGGCGGCAACAGCAGCGGCCGAACGCGTTGCCCCGGCCCGCTTCCTATGGCGGCGTAGCCCTTAAGTGGACGCCCCTGTGCGGCCCACTAGTGGCGGGCATGGGGATACAGAGCATTTACGACCAAAACGAGGCGCTACGGGTGGCCTGCGCACTGTGCGATGCGTCGCTTGACGGCTTTGACGAACGCATGCGCCTCCAAAAGCTGGTTTACTTGGCGCAGGAACTCGGTGCCTTTGGTGGCTTTACTTTTTCCTTGCATCACAGGGGCCCGTACTCGCCGAGCTTGGCTAGCATGCTGTACGATGCCGCTAGGTCGGGAGCCCTAGAGCGCACGGCAAGTCTTTCTCCTAGGGAGCGGGGTGTGGCGGAGAAGATCAAGATACTCATGGGCAGGCATCTGGGCACGCCACGATTGCTGGAGCTGTACGCATCTGTGTGGTACCTCCTTCTGCGGTACGTGATCACCGACCGTGATGCGGCCAGGGCTGTCGGCACTATGGCCGATGAAAAGCCACACTTTGGCGAGCAAGAGGTGCTGGCGTGCGTCGCCTCTGTATCGCAGTTCAGGGTTGCCCTCTGATGCCGATTGCGCCGAAGCTGGACGCAAGCCTGCCTTGGGTTGTGGGACTTCCACGTGCCTGCATTGCCTCACCGCCCAGGGCGGCCTAGGGTGAGAACCTTGCTGTACGGGCTCTTGGGGGCCAGTCTCGGGATGCAGGGAGGCAGAACGGCACCTGCGGCCGCAACCGCTTTAGCCCACCGCCGTGGCGCGGGCGCATGGCGGCGGGCGGCGGCGGCGGCGCGGCGGGCGGCGGCGGCGCCCGCGGTCCGTCCGACCCGGTCGGCGACCTCGGGCGACTCTTTGAAGCGGGGCGCTACGCCGACGCGGCCGAGTACTGCGAGGCGATCCTCGCGAGGGACCCCGCCGACCTGACAGCGCTGCACAACGCGGCCACGGCCCTCGTCCGCCTCGGCCGGCACGCCGAGGCGCTCGCAAAGTGCGACGCGGTCCTGTCGGCCGACGCGTCCGACGCGCACGCGCTGCGCAACAGGGTGCTCGCGCTCGAGGGGCTTGGACGCCACGCCGACGCGGCCGACGGCTGCCGCGCCCTGCTCGCCCTGCCCGAAGGCTCGGCGCGCGACGGCATCGGCGGCCCGCGCGACGCGTGGTCGCACAACAGCCTCGGCCTCGCCCTGGCCCGCATGGGCCGCGACGCCGACGCGGCCGAGTGCTTTGACAGGGCCCTCGAGGCTGACCCGCGCAGCGTGACGGCCCTCATGAACAAGGCGCTGTCGGTGGGCCGCCTGGGGCGCGCCGAGGAGGCCGCGGCCCTGTACGACCGGGCCGCGGCCGCCGACCCGTCCGTCGCGCGGGACGCCTCGAGGGCCCGCGCGGCGGCGTACGCGGGGCTCGGCAGGGGCGACGAGTCGTTCCTGGCCGCGCAGGGCGTGCCCGACGCCGACATGCGGCGCATCATGGCCGCGGCGGCCCGCAACGGCTGCACCGTCTTCCACCAGTTCTGCCAGGAAGAGTACGAGCGGGCTGCGGAGGGCCGGAACATAGGTGAGCGCTAAGCGTGTACGCACCCGTTGTCGTATGTTCTGTTCTACGCCATGACAGGCGCTAAATCGACATCCGTAGACACCAATCTTGATAAAGTCCGGAAAGAGGGCGGCCGTATTGCCACGGGCGCCTGCAAAAGTTGGCTTGCAATCGACACGCAATGCCGCTGTGACATGTGTACAAGGGCGATTTGCCCAAACGACGCTCCGCCCTGCACAGGCCTCCAGTGGTCGTATAGCAAACACTGACTCCGACCGGACGGTTGTAAGGTACGCAACAAACGAGTACGGCTCGTTTAAAGACTCGCGTAGATCGCCCATCCACCGCTGGTTTGAGTATCCCGCAGGATATTCATACAGGCTGGTCGAGGCCATGATTCGGAGATATGATTTAGGACCTGACTCCCTCCTGGTCGACCCTTTTCTTGGGTCGGGAACCACCTCGTTGTCTGCCTCAAGCGTTGGCATACCATCTGTGGGTGTGGAGGCGCACAAGTTTGTAGCGTGGGTCGCTAAGACGAAATGTACAAATTGGAATCACGGGAAGCTCTTGTGTGAATACGAACAACTTCTTGAGCATATTACTGACGAGCAAAAAATCGTTAGCGATGATTACCCCGCCTTAATTTACAAGTGCTTCACGAACAAGGCACTAAACACGCTTACCAACATTAAGCATGCCATAGACGACCTAAAATCACGCAAAGATTTCTTTAAGCTTGCACTGGTGGCCACGCTACGGAATGCAAGCACCGCCGGCACTGGCTGGCCTTATATTGCTCCTACTGAGCACGGGCGTAAAGCAACGCAGCCTGATGCCCTTGTAGAATTTAAAAAACGTTGCCAGCTTATGCTTGACGATGTGCAAAAAATAGAATTAAAGGTGCCCGCAAAAATAGTTACGGGGGACTCACGAAACCTCTCTGATTACGTAGACGGGGGGGTAGACTTGGTGGTCACCTCTCCTCCTTACCTCAACAATTACGACTATGCGGACAGGACTCGCTTTGAGACGTACTTTTTGGGCGTGTACAGCGACTGGGGTGATATTACAAGGGATGTTAGGAATCGACTTATGACCGCTGCCACTACACAAGTAACCGTTTCCAAAGACAGCGAAAAAGCGACCATGCCAACAATCCGCGAAATCTCCCCTAGCATTCACAAAGAGATATCGCAACTGATTAACCGCATGTCGTCTATGAGAAACATAAAGCCCGGCAAAAAACGGTATGACTTAATGACAGGGGGCTATTTTGAAGACCTGACCAAGACGATTATTGAAATAGACGCCGTGATGCGACCCGGAGGACACGCTGTCGTAGTACTGGGCGACTCCGCCCCCTACGGCGTCCATGTCCGTACGGACACACTTGTGGGCCGCATTGCAAAAGCAGCAGGATTCGACTCCTACAAGATAGACTTACTTCGTAAGCGCGGTGGAAAATGGAGGGCTAATCCACAACGCCACCATGTTGAGCTACGGGAAACTATAACAACCCTCTCTAAATAGCGCCCCTGTGGCTGTGGTAGCAAACTACGCTGCAACCTTGGGCGAGCACGTAGGGCGTCTTTTCGAAGAGGCAGTAGTAAGGAAGGTGGTGCCTGTTGTAGAAGAACTTGGCTATACGGCCGTACCTGAAAAAATGAAAAATGATAGCAATAACAAGTACCAGATTGACCTGGTTGTAAGGGACAAAGAAGGACATCCTGTAATCCTGATTGAAAGCAAGTACATCCGATACAAAAAACACAACCGTGACAAAGGAAGCTGGCTTTGTACCGCCCACCACAACCTCAAAAGAACGCATCCAAGCATACGCAAACTGACGGCAATTCTGGCGGGCAATTGGTCGGAGCCCTCCTTAGCAATGCTGAGGAGTTTTGGGGTAGACCCAATAAGGGTAGAGTTTGCAACCTTCACAAGCGTTTTGGGCAAACATGGCATAAAGTTTGATTGGGCTGAAACAGACAAAGAAACACCTCGAAAATCATGGGAAAAGTTTGAACTGCTGACTGCTGATCAAAAGCAAAAGATAGGTGACGAGTTGGTTAGTGAAATAATGGAGAAAGTAAAAAATGACATACAAAACATTCTGGGCGCCGACATGCCTCCGGAGCGACGCGTGTCAAATGTCGAAGTAGTTTTACGTACAGATCTTAACGAAAGCATAGTATATGATTTTCCAAGCGTTCCTGAAGCAATAAAACAGCTAGTGACACTTACATCCGAAAGGCTTGTATCGGATGAGGATGTCAAAAAATCTCGCCCTCCTGCTTGAAATTGCTTACCGCGCTGTCTTTAAATGACCCACACCCTAGTGACGACGCTAGTTGACGATGCGGGCATTTTCGCATTACAGGGCAGCGGCCTGCCGTCCTCATGGGAACTTTGCCGTGCGTCAACACATACAAGGCGACCCTGGACGCCGCCACCATGGTCGACAGGCGGCAGGGACTTGGCTCGCAGCGGCGGGCGGCTCCCAGCTGCCTGCCGGGCGCGGCCACCCGCCCATTCGTTGCCGTCCCGCAGGCCATGCCGTACCAAGGCAGCAAGCGCAGGATCGCTAGGGAGATACTCGGCCATTTTCCCGCCGCGGCAAAACGCGTGGTAGAGCCGTTTGCCGGCTCGGCCGCCGTATCTACGCATGCGGTAGCAAACCTAGAGGTGAAAAGGGTCTGGCTCAACGACGCGCACGAACCGCTCGTGCGGCTGTGGACCGAGATACTCTCCGACCCGTCGGGCCTCGCCTCGGACTACGCCCGGCTCTGGCGACCTAATCCCGTCCGCGGCAACGCGGACTACTACGGGGCCCGCGACAGGTTCAACGAGTCGCACGACCCGGCGGACTTTTTGTACGTCCTGGCGCGCTGCGTCAAGGCGGCCGTCAGGTACAACGGCAGCGGCATGTTCAACAACTCTCCTGACAAGAGGCGGCGCGGGGCGCGGCCCGAGGAGATGCGGCGGCGGCTGCTGGCCGTCCACGGCGTGCTCGCCGGCAGGACGAGGCTCACGTCGTGGGGGTACGAGAGGGTCCTCCGCGGGTGCACGCCCGATGACTTTGTGTACATGGACCCCCCGTACCAGGGCACGCGCGGGAGCCGGGACAGGCGGTACTGGGGGAGGTTTTCGCACGACGAGTTCTGCGGCGAACTGGAGGGTCTCAACCGGAGGGGGATCCCGTTCGCCCTGTCGTACGACGGCCGGCTGGGCCGCAAGGCGTACGGCCGGGGCATGCCGGAGTCGCTGAACCTGCGTCGCGTCATGATCCGGGCGGGACGCTCGACCCAGTCCACGCTGCTCGGGCGGGACGACGACACGTACGAGTCTCTGTACCTGTCGCCGCATGCCGTGCGCCTGCGCGCGGGCGAGTATCTGCGCCGGTATGGGTGAAATGCGCCGCGTTCTGCTAATGAGGGAATCATCGTCGCGAAGGGAACTGCGATCCATCGAGTCTTTCACCCCCTACCTCGCTTCGTCGACGTCGCCTGACTGTTCATCTATCACTCTTTGCCCCCTAGGGGCATCTTGCAGACGTAGGCCTCCGCCGGCGCCGCGTCCTCGTCGAGCGACATGTGGGGCCTGTCTTCGTTGTACCACTTGACCAGCTCGCCATGGCGTCCATGGGCCCGTCCTCGTGGAAGGGGCCCCCGACATGCATGGCGGCCCCGTCGGGGCCGCAACGGGTCGACACGGCGGCCGACGCTGCCTCGAACCAGCCAGGCGGCGCTCGATCTCCTCGTGAACCTCTCGATCTTGCCGTTCGTCTGGGGATGCCCCACGCGGGCCAGCACGTGCCTGATCCCGTGGCTCGCGAGGCGCTTCTCGAACCGGGTCCTGCCGCGCCTGTAGGTCTCGGACTCGCTGGCGAAGAACTGGATGTCGTGGTCGGTCATGATCGAGGCGGGCTTGCCGTGCGTCTTGATCGCCTCGTCCAGCACCGCCAGCGCGTTGGCCGACGTCGCGCGTTTGAAGATGCCGAACGCCACGAGCTTGCACGTTGCATCGTCCTCGTACCCGAGGAACGAACACCCGTCCTTCAACTGTTTAAAGCCCGTGTGCCACATCATGTTCGAATTGTTGCATTCCCACCGTATCCACCTGCGTTTGTTCGATTTGTAAGTGGTCAGGTGGTTGGGTCGTCCTTCAGGCGCCAGACGCCGCATTTGGCGTGGGTTTGGCTGGCCTTTTGGTCGAATTTTCTGCACACGGAAGATGAGGTACGGTATTGGATAATAGCGGACCCGATCACGGGAATGTGCGCCTACGCCATGCGCGACTCGCGCGGGCGGAAGGTGCCGGGCGGGATACTGGGCAACCGGGGCGGCACGATCGTCCGCGGCGGGCGGGGGGCGTACGGGCCGTGCCACACCCGGCGCTGCCGGGCGCACACACTGCGCGAGATGCGCGACTTGTGCGCCAGGAACCCCGACGACCGGGACGCAAGGCACGTCACGCACATGATCGAGCGCATATTCCGCGACGCCCTGGCCGCGTCGGAGACATGCGCGTCCCCGGGGGAGCGGAAGGCGGCGCGGAGTGGGCTTATCCGGCGTACGCGGCACATCGCGCGGCGGCACGGGGACGATCCGGCCATCGGCAGGTTCATGGGAAAGCCGGGCCGGGCCGCGGGGAACCTGTCCGGGTTCGTCCTGAATCCCCGCATCCCTCCGACGAACAACATCGCCGAGCGCGGGCTGCGCAAGATCGTCGTGCACAGGAAGATACGCGGGGCCATGCGGGCCGCGGAGACCATGGCGTGGATGGGCCACCTGTTCACCTGCGTCATGACATGGAAGTCCTAGGGCAGGAACCACCTGGAGGAGCTTGCAAGGTACGTTTAGCGCGGTCAAACCACCTGATCACTTACTCGACGTGTGGTCCGGCACGGGCTCGTCCCACGGCAGGTTCCAGCCGGGCACCGCGTTCTGCGCCTGCCTCGACGGCAGGTCGAAGATCGTCGCCAGCAGGCAGACGCAGGCCATCTTGATGTCCGAGTGCGTCCGGGGCCGCCCGCCCTTGCGCCCCGAGGGCGCGCTGGCGGCGACCGCGCCGGGCATCGGGTGCTCCAGGGTCAGCTTCACGACCTTGTCGATGATCGACTCGAGCTCCACGGTGTGCGCGTCGTGGTAGTCGGCCCAGTAGCCTTCTCTCCGCTTGCGTGCCATTGAGGGAGCGGTCACAACCGCTGATCGGCAAGCACTGTGGTCGGGCCCGCTGGCACCTTATAAGGGAGGTTTCGCAACAACCTCAGAAGACAGGCAGGCTTTATATGCTAAAAAGGGGCTCGGGGGGGCAATGACAACAGGAAACGCCATAAGAACCGCGCTTCTACTCGTGGCGGTATCACTGCCTCTCTTTTTTGCGCCGCACGCTTTGGCATATGAGAAAACGGAATCCGACACCACGCCGACACGCCTGTTCGATCCAAAAGAGCAGTATAACAAGATACCCGACGACGTGCTGCTAGACAGGATCGACTCCAAGTGGATTGCTCAAAATACGACCGATCCAAAGTTCGAAGACAAGCAGAACGCAGTAAAGATGTATGTTGCGTACGACATAGAGAAAAATGGGTGGAATGAGGCGATGAAAAAGACAGTATTGGTCACCCACAACTTTGACGTGCTGTCGGGGAAGGCCGGAAACGGGTTCGAGCTAGTCGCACTGACCAAGTCACTAGACCGGATGCAGGGCACCTATTCTGCCACGGAGGCAGAAAAGCGCTTTCACGACTGGGTTGTGAGTAAATACGAGGTGCCTAGCCAAGCCCAAGACATCGACGCCCGGATAGACGAAATAAAGGACGATCTTGGCCCCGATCTTGTGTCACAGGCAGTTGCCGCATTCGACGAACGGGCAAGACACGGCAACGTGCCGCGCGACCTCATAGCTAACGATACTGCATTTTGGGTAATTACGATGAGCATTGCAATGTGTGACTACGATTCTAACTGTGATTCTGCGTATATGAAAAAAGTTAGGGACGAAAAAATTTACGAAAGGGCCACTCCCGACGAAGTTCCCACGATAGGAACATCGCACGTCTTCATAGACTATTTTCTGCCCAAAGCGTACGCAGCGTGGGCGAACGCAGAGCACCAGACAACCACATCGGTGAGAGTTTTCAGCTGCGACTATGAAAGCTGCTTTACTAGCAGGTCTGCAACCACGACAGGTCAGTACGTGATTTCAGTTGCAACGCCTGACGCCGTGCTTTCGTCGGGTAGGGAAGTGCCAGGCCACGCGTCCGGCACTCATGTGCAAGAAATCTATGCAAGCTCTTGCCACACAAGGGGCAACCAAAACGTCTACAATATCATACAGGTACGGTTCAGCGTCGCAAATGAGGAATGGAGTGACCACGCGGGCAATTACGGATGCGCGGTTGCCACAACGCTAAATTGGCCGACAGGTGCAAACTCCGGCGCCACTTGGCGCTGGAGCTTGACCGGAACGTCCTCCGCGCTCATCCAGACCCGGTAGCGTAACACACACCCACCTGTTATTTTTGCTAAATTATGAACAACACGAGATTTGCTGTTGCGGCTGCTCTGCCAGTCCTGCTCCTGCTCCTGCTCAACTTCGAGTCTATTTACGGGTATTACGCGTACACCCTGCCCGTCGCAGGTTCCACCGTAGACATATACAGCATCGTTTACGCGACGGCGGAAGAAGACGGCAAAGGATATAGCATAACCCCCTTCCAGTCACTCAATCATACGTTTGTGACCGAGTATGTTGGATCCAGCAGTCACTTTTTCCCCTTCCTGATCGCGAAGATTGATCTTTTGGACGACGAGACGATCAGGGTGGACTTTGAAGACGGTGGATACACAATATTTAGTCTTGACAAGATCCCGTATAGGCCTGCACCGCCGTTCTCGCACACCGAGACGATCCGGGTCAACCAGACCTTTGTTGCGTTGTGCACAAACCACGCACACGAACACGACGATGCTCGCGATTCGACCGGGCTTATGATCTACCAGTACAGGGGGTTAGACACGCTTAAAATCACAAAGGTGGAACAAATGTTGCCCGCCACGGAGCATGGCAAGGGTGGCGCGACGGGCCTGCTGTCGCATGGAGGCGCCACGTACGCAACGCGCAGCATGACGCTGTCACCGCCTAAGGATGTATTCGTGTACAAGTTTTTGTCTATGGCTGCGTATACGGATGGCAGGGTAAGCTGCGATTATCCCCAGATAATAGAGCACACGGTCGACGCAAAGCGGATAGATCCAGCAGACATTGGGGCTATTTTGGAGGAGTGGTCAGAACAAAAATACGGCGGCTCGGGGCGGGCGGACATGGACAGCGTCAAGGCATCGAACGACGTATTGCACGAGTGGTACAAGTAGAGAATTTCCAACAGCGTTCGAAATTTCCGCCGAAGGGGAGGATCTAGCTGGTTTGACAAGGCACATGCCGTGCCGCTTTTCCCCCATCCAGTGCACTAGGCTGCGCGCGACGGACGCCTGCAGGGCGGCGGGGACGCCACCTCGGATCGGCCTCCGGCGGCCCCTTGATCCCTTTTTGAGCAGAACCGTGCGAGCCCGGCGCTACCGCACACCGGCCGTCTCGCACGTGGGCTAACTCGTCTCTGGTCGGCCCACGGGCGCCAGCGCTGGGCCGTGTCACGTTACTGTTGCAGCCTGGGGGTAGCTGTCCCTGCGACCAGGTGGCGGCCCTCCAAACAACTTTTAACAGCCGCGCCGCCACCGCCGCCCCGTGTTCACTGGGATTGTCGAAGGAACCGGCCGGATCGTGCGGATCGCCCCCTCCCCCGCCCCCTCGCGCAGCTCGACGCGCATGACGGTCGACCTGGGGAAGAAGGGCGCCGCCGGCCTCAAAAAAGGCCAGAGCGTGGCCGTCAACGGCGCGTGCCTCACGGTCGTGGCCCGGTCCGGCACGCGGTGCGACTTTGAGATGATCGACGAGACGATGGAGCGGACGGCCCTCGGCGCCCTGTCCAAGGGAGACCGCGTAAACATCGAGCGCTCGCTGCGCGCAGGCGCCAGGCTTGAGGGCCACTTTGTCCTCGGCCACGTCGACGGCGTCGGCAGGATCGCCTCCGTGCGCGAAGAGCCGGGCCAGGTGCGCGTCGCCGTGCGCCTGCCGCGCCGCCTCGCGCGCCACGCCGTCGAAAAGGGATCGATCGCCGTCGACGGGGTGAGCCTGACCGTCGCGGGCGTGCGCGGTACGACGGCCGAGGTCTGCCTTATACCGCACACGGTCAAGGTGACCAACTTTGCCTCCAGGCGAGCCGGCGACGCCGTCAACATCGAGACGGACATACTCGCAAAGTACGCCCTGCGCTAGTACCAGAATGCTGGTACTAACCGGTTTTCCGGTATCCTATATAACGGGGGCCCCGCGCGCGACGGGCATGGAGGGGATCGGCGCGGCGATCGACTCGCTTCGGCGCGGCGAGTTCGTCCTTGTCCACGACTCGGCCGGCCGCGAGAACGAGGTCGACATGGTAGTCGCCGCCGCCGCGGCAGCGCCCGAGCACATTGCGCGCATGCGCCAGCACGCGGGCGGGCTGATCTGCCTGGCCGTCGGCGCCAGGTTCGGCCGGCTGCTCGGCCTGCGGTACATGCACGACATGCTCGCCGAGTCGCTAGACGCGGAGGCCGGGGCGATGGTGCAGGGGCTGGCCCCGTACGGCGACCACCCCACATTCTCGATCTCGGTCAACCACTACCAGACGTTTACGGGCGTGACGGACCGCGACAGGGCGCTCACGGTCAGGGAGCTGGCCGCCCTGCACGCCCTGCCGGACCCGCGCCGCCGGTTCGTCTCGTCGTTCAAGGCGCCCGGCCACGTGCCGCTGCTGCTCGCGTCCGAGGGAATGCTCTCGAGGAGGCGCGGCCACACCGAAATGTCCGCGTACCTGGCCGAGGCGGCCGGCATGGCGCCCGCCGCGGCCATATGCGAGATGATGGACGCGCAGACGTACGCGGCAATGTCCGTCAAGAGGGCCGCCGAGTACGCCCGGCACAACGGAATCCCGCTGGTCGACGGCGCCGAGATCGTCCGGTCGGCGGCAAGGGTGCACCGGGCATGAACATTGCGCTCGTCGTCTCGAGGTTCAACGGGGACATTACGTCGCGCATGCTGGCGGTGGCCAGGGAAAAGGCCAACGCCATGGGCCTGTCGGTGGAGCGCGTGTGCACCGTGCCCGGCGCGTACGACATGCCCGTCGTCGTCGACGCCCTGCTCGGCCGCGCCGACATCGACGCGGTCGTCACGCTCGGGGCGATCATCCGCGGGCAGACGAGGCACGACGAGGCCATTGCGCACGCCGCATTCTCGGCGCTCGCCGACATATCGGTGAGGCGCGGCAAGCCGGTAGCCCTCGGGATAAGCGGGCCGGGCATGCACGAGCGGCATGCGTACGCCCGGATACGGCCCGTCGCCGAGAGGGCCGTCGAGGCCGCCGCGGCGACGGCCGGCGAGCTGGAGAGGATCAGGTGACCGGCGGGGACGGGGACGGGGCCGCCGCGCCGCCGGCCAGAGGGCATCCGCTCGTGCAGCTGACGGTCCTGAGGATATCGGGGTACGGGCCGTGGACGCTAGAGCTCGGCAGCGACAGGGAGCACCGGCTGCAAATGCTCCAGGCCTCGCTGTACCGGAACGTGCAGGAGCAGTTCTCGGCGGCCGGATGCCTCGCGTTCCACAACAGGGCCGACGAGTTCTTCGTCGTGTCCAACCGCCTCGGCCTCGACGGGCACCTGGGGATACACCGCGCCCTCGAGTCGCGCTCGCCGGAGATACGCCTGGCCGCGTCCATCGGGGCCGGCGCCGACGCGTTCGAGGCCAACCTGGCCGCCCACCGGTCCAGGGTGGGCGGCCTCAAGCTCAGCGAGGACCCGCTCGTGTTCGGCGAGCCCGGCGGGGTCGGGGCGGGGGGCACGGCCGTCACGATCCTGCACATGGACGTCGAGAACCTGACCGGCGCGGCCGAGTCGGCCTCGCCGTACGAGGTGTCCGCGTCGATCGCGTCGCTGCACAGCCGCATGGCCGAGTTCTTTTCCGCCAACGGGGCCCTTGCGTTCTTCATGGGCGGCGACAACTTCATGGTCGTCTGCGGGGCCGGGCCGGGGCCCCGCGGCGCGGGCCCCGCGGCGCTCGCCGAGGAGTTTCTCGGCGCGGCGGCGGCGGCGGGGACGGCCATGAACTGCGGGGTCGGCACGGGCCGGACGGGGCGCGAGGCGGCGCGCCTTGCGACCGAGTCGCTCGACACGATCCGCAGGATCAGGGACTCGGGCAGGGATCCGCCCAGGGTGTACGAGCTGTCGTGCTCCTGAGGAACGCGTGCGCCCTGCTCGGGCCGCGCCTGTCGCTCGCGGCGCGCGCCGACATCGGCGAGTCCGGCGGCACGTTCGACCGGGTCTGCGCGGCGCGCGCCGCCGAGGCGCGGCGCGGCGAGGAGGTGATCGACTGCGAGGGGCTGCTTGCCGTGCCGGCCCTTGTCAACGCGCACACGCACATAGGCGACTCGATCGCAAAGGACGCCGCGCCCGGCCGGACGGTCGACGAAAAGGTGCACCCCGTCTACGGCGCAAAGCCGAGGATACTGGCGCGGAGCAGGCCCGGCCACCTCGAGTCCATGATGCGCGCCTCGTGCGTGTCGATGCTGGCGGGGGGGACGACGACCTTTGCCGACTTTAGGGAGGGCGGCCTGGAGGGGGCGGCCATGCTGGCCCGGGCCGCCGCCGGCCTGCCGGTGCGCCCCGTCATACTCGGCCGCGTCGAGGCGTACGACGGCGTAGCGCGGGCGGCGCCGGGGCGGCGGCGGCGGAAGAGGCCCGCCCGAGGGGCGGCGGCGGAAGAGGCCCGCCCGAGGGGCGTATCGCGCGCCGAGATCGCCGCCCTGCTGGCCGCCTGCGACGGCATTGGCCTCAGCGGCCCGAACGAGAACTCGGACGACGCGCTGCGGGCGTACGCCCGCGCCGTGCGGCGCCCGCGCCTGAGGGCGATCCACGCGGCCGAGACGGCGGCGAGCGCGTCCGCCTCGAGGCGGCGCACGGGGCGCACCGAGGCCGAGCGCGCCCTGCTGCTCCGCCCGGACGTGCTCGTCCACATGGTGCACGCGACGGACGCCGACATGCTGGCCGCCGCGCGCGCCGGCGCGGCAGTCGTTGTCTGCCCCCGCTCGAACGCGGCCCTCGGCGCCGGCCTGCCCGACGTTCCGCGCATGCTCGCCGCCGGATGCCGCGTCGCGCTCGGCACCGACAACGTAATGGTCAACGCGCCGGACATGTTCCGCGAGATGGACTACCTGCGGAGGGCCACCGCCGCGATGCTCGAGTACCGCCGCGCCTCCCCGGGATTGCGCCTCCCCGATGCCCGGGCGGTCCTCCGCATGGCGACGGTGGAGGGGGGCAGGGCCCTGCGCCGGAGGGCGGGCGCGATCGCGCGCGGCATGGCCGCCGACTGCATACTGTTCGAGAGGCACTCGGTCGACCTCGAGCCGATGCACGACCCGTGGGCCGCCGTCGTCCACCGCGCATCGGCCTCGTCCATACGGGCCGTCGTCTCCGGCGGGAGGATAGTCCATGGCCGCGTCTAGGCCGCGCGTCATACTCAGCGCCGCATCGAGCATAGACGGGCGAATTGCGGCCTCGCCGCGCGACTCGCGCCTCTCGTCGCCGGCCGACCTGCGCCGCGTCCACCGCCTGCGCGCCGAGTGCGATGCCATAGTCGTCGGCGGCCGCACCGTCGCCACGGACGATCCCATGCTCACGGCTAGGCCCGTCCCGCGGCCTCGCCGCGGCCTCGCCGCGCGCCAGCCGCTGCGCGTCGTCGTCAGCGCGCGCGCCGACGTGCCGCCGGCCTCGCGCGTGGTGCGCACGGCCGCCGAGGTGCCCACGCTCGTCGCGTGTAGCGAGGCCGCGCCGCGCCGAGCCGTCAGGGCCCTCGAGGACAGCTCGGTCCGGGTGCTCGTGGCCGGCGCGAGGTCCGTCGACCTGCGCGCCCTGCTCGCCCGCCTGCGCGGCATGGGCGCGCGGACCGTGCTGCTCGAGGGTGGCGGCGAGACGAACTGGCGGTTTGTCCGGCTCGGCCTGGTCGACGAGATACGGCTCGCCGTCGCGCCGGTCGTCGTCGGCGGCGGCGGCTCCGGCGCCGGCAGGTCCGTCCCGCTCGTCGGGGGCGCCGGGTTTCCCACGCTGGCCGCCTCGGCGCGGTTCCGCCTGGTCTCGGCGCGCCGGACGGCCGGCCGCACGGGCGAGATCGTCCTGACGTACAGGGCGCCCGGCGCCCCGCGCGCACAGTGATATACCGCCGCCGCGCCGGCCCCGCGTGCCCCCCGCGGCCCCGTCCCCGACCGCGTCCCTGCGCCGCGACCACGACCTGATCGCAAGGGTCGCGCGCGCAATGGAGGCGGCCGCGTCGCTGCTGCGCCGCGGCGCCGACGTGCCGGCCCCCGTGATCGGGCAGGTCGTCGACTTTACGGACAACTTTGCCGGCGCCTGCCACCACGGCAAGGAGGAAGACTCGCTGTTTCCGGCGCTCGAGCGCGCCGGCATGCCGTCCCGGGCGGGCCCCATCGCGGTAATGCTCGCCGAGCACGAAAGGTCGCGCGAGATCGCCGGGCGCATCTCCCGGGCCGCCGGGTCGTACGAAAGGGACGGGTCCGGCGGCGCCGAGCTGGCCGCCGCCATGGAAGAGTACGCGGCGCACATTACCGAGCACATCTGGAAGGAGAACAACCGGCTGTTCATGATGGCCGACGCGCGCCTCGCGCCGGACGCCGCGCGCGTCGCCGCCGGCCTCGACTCCGCCGAGGCCGAGCGCCTCGGCCGCGCGGGCCGCGGCAGGGGGCACTACGAGAGGATCGCCGACGAGCTGTCCCTGCGCCTCGCGCCGGGCGGCCACGGCCCCGCCGGCCCGTCCGTCGAGTGGGAGGCCTAGCGGGCTAGGCGTACTGCTGCATGTCCTTTTCTATCTCGGCGATCTTTTTGCCGAACGCGCTGCGCGCCCTGTCGTTCTTCTTGAGGTTGAGGACCTTGCCGCACGTGCCGCACCTAAAGTCGTCCTCGAGCGCCGTCTCGAACGTGACGCGCTGGCAGTCGGCGTTGCCGCAGTGGTAAAAGTCCGAGCCGGCCTCGTAGTTGTAGCGCTGCCTGAGCCGCTCGCCTATCTTGTGCTTTTGTATCTCGATAAAGCTCTCGACCTCGTCGCCCCTGGACCTCCACCTGTACACGAACCAGCCCTTGCGCTCGTCCTTGACGCGTATGCCCGATATGAGGGACTTGCCGAACAGGTCGTAGAGTATCTTGCGGACGCGGTTGATGCGCAGGCCCGTCGAGCTTGCAATCTCCTCGTCGGTCGAGTCCTCGGACTTTAGCAGCGACCTGGCCACCTTGAGGTACTCTTCGCCGCCGATCATGGCGGCTATGCGCACGAACGGGTCCTCGTACCGGTCGACCATGCGCCGGCGGCGGCGCGGCCCGTTATTAACCGAGCGGGCAGCGGCCTGGCGCCGGCGGGCGGCCGCATTCGGGCCTTTCCGCGCCCCTGCCGTGCCTTGCGGCGGGCGGCGCCGGGCGCGCATGCGGCCAGGGGCCGAGCGCGGGCGAGGCGCGCCTGTCGACGCTGCTGCGGGCGGCGGCGCAACCCCGCCCAGCCTTGGGAGCGGCAAGCGCAGCGCGGTACTGAGCCGGCCGTTTGGATCGCGCCAGTGGATTGCGAGGATGCCGGCGGCGCATTCTGCGTCGGGCGGGGCGGGCCCGCGCCGTCAGCCGCCGTTTTGTTCCAGGCGCAGGGCCCACACACCGCGCGGAAGGCCGCGCGTGATCGCAAGCCGCTCCTGGATCATATCGACGATCGGCCTAGACGCGCCTCCGCCGTGCAATCGCACAGGCGCGAAAAATCCCTCGCGTGCGGCGCAATGCACAGCGGCCCGGATCCGCCGAGGATGTAGCGTATGGCGGCCGCTTCGGCCAGCATCTTCCCGTCCGCCTCGTTCCTGCCGGGCTCCCTTGCGGCAAACCTGCAAAGCTGGGGCATATTTGCTCCCTGATATTGTCGAACCCGCCACGCCGCTGTCTGCGCCCGCGGCACTCGATCGTCTCTAGCACCGCGTGCCGTGTCCGTTGCCCGCGCTGCCGATGCCGCCCTGCACGCCGCCATGATGTCTCCGCCCGTCCTGTCGGCTTTTGCGCGGCGCGGCGTTGCCTGCGGAGTATCCGCATGACCAGCGTCATCTGGGTAGCAAACTGCCTTCCGCTGCCAATGCACTCGTAGATCAGATCCACGACCTCGGCGTAGCTAGTAGCGGCGCAGGCCGCAAAGCGCACTGCCGCCGAACTGCTCGCCATGTGCACAGCCGCCCTTTTTACGATGCGGCACGTCCCTTCGGCTACCGCGCGCGGGGGAGGGGGGGGGGATCACGCACTGGCATCCGCGTCGACCGGGAATGCATTGAACACCTGCACTGCCTCCTGACGGCGCGGGGCGGACATGTCGACGCCGAGCTCTTCGCCATGCAAGCGAGCACGGGCATCAACGGCGATAATCGCGTCCGGTGACACGGCGCACTTCCCCTGTGTCATCGTCATACTGTAGCCATATAATGTCGGGGCGCGTCTCGGGCGTGTCGTGCTCGGTTAGCGGTGCACACGGCCCGAATTTTTTTTTTGAGGTTCTTTTTCATGGTCTCCAAGAGACCTGCGGCACGGGCCTTGTCCATGAGCGCCGTCTCGCGGTCCTCCATTCCGTTGCCGTCCCGCTCGCCCGCGTCGGCGCGGGCGCCGCCCACGGCGACAATGCCGATTATGTCGGCCAGCACGTCGAGGCCGTCGAGCGCGGCGCGCACCTTTGACGGGTCGGTGCGCGCCTCCTCAAACCTATCGATCATGTCGCACAGGACGTACTCGGCAAGGCGGTGCGCGCCGTAAAACTGGAATCCAACGAAGTCGACCCGATTGGCCCACTCGGCCCCGGTTGACACGACGGCGGATTGCAGCGACCGCAGGTCCTCGAGCACACCCTGCTGGTCGACGGCCGAGCCGGCCACCGCCCTTGCCGCCCGCACTACCATGCCGTCAAGCACCAGCGTCTTGCTCACGGCGACCGTTTCAAAGGCCGATATTTACACCTTGCAGGCTTGCATGCGCACTGCTGTCAAGCCCTTTGCCCCCGCCGATCGGAAGCGGGGACGGTGGGCCCGTGAGCCACGCCGACGGGGCCGCCGCGGGCGCCCCCAGTCGCTCTCCGGCGCGCTCGGGACGGGGCGGGCGCGGCACTGCCCCGACGGGGCCGCCGCGGGCGCCCTCCCCCGCCGCCGCCTGCGGGCTGCATGGCCGCCGAGGCCGCGCCGGGATGCGGCGCGATCGCTACAGTTAAGTCATAGCCGTGTGCGGCCCCGCCGTGGCAAGGAGGTACGAGCCGAAGATAAAGCAGGTGCTCAGGGAGGTGCCGCTCAACCAGATACGCGTCTGGAAGGAGGCGCAGGCGCGCCGGCTGGACCGCTCGCGGATAAGGAACCTGGCAAAGTCCATACGCAGCGAGGGGCTCCAGAACCCGCCGCTGATCCAGAGGAGCGGCAAGGGCGAGTACAAGCTCATATCGGGCCACCACCGCCTCTCGGCGCTGCGCTCGCTCGGGGCCAAGAGCGCAAAGTGCCTCGTCCTGACCAGGGACACCGCGTACGACCTGGAGGACGCAAAGGCCGCCTCGGTCGTCGAGAACCTGCACCGGCACCAGATGAACGAGTCCGAGCTTGCAAACGCGTGCGTCTTCCTCGCCGAGCAGGTCGGCAAGGGGGCGGCGGCGCGCAAGCTCGGCATGTCGGCTCCGACGTTCCGCAAGTACCACGGGTTCGCCGGGGTGCCGCAGCGCATCAAGGATCTGGTCCCGTCAAGGCTGTCGCGCGACGAGGCGACGCGCCTGTACCAGGCGGTCCCGGCCGTCGGAAAGGCCCTGGAGATCGTCGGCCTGACGTCCCGGCTCGAGCCCCGCGCCCGCAGGCTCTACTTTAAGATCCTGGCCTCGAACCCGTCCGCATCCCACAGGGAGGTGCTGGCCCGCGTGCGCAAGGCGGGCGGCCCGAAAAAGAGGATCGTCATCGAGCTGGGGCGGAACAACGCGGCAAAGCTGGACCGGCTAGCCAAGCGGCGCGGCACCGGCGTCGACAAGCTGGCCGACGACATCCTGCTCGGGTACATTAGAAAGTACGGGCGCTGAGGCCTGGGCGCGGCGCTGGCGCCGGCGAGGCGAGGCCCCCGGCGGGGTCCCCGCGAAGAGAGATCGGCGGCCGCTAGCAATATAACGGAGCGCGCCATTGGCCGCGCGTGCCTGCGCAGTACGGGGCCGACGAGGTCCGCGAGATGGTCGAGTCGGGAGTGTGCGAGCCGTCGCGCCTGCTGCACATACTCGGAATGATTACGGCCGGCCGGCCGCTGTACAACTCCGACATGGCGTACCTCGACAGGATTGCCTCGCGGCTTGCCGACAAGGAGTCGGCCCTGCGCAGGGAGAACCGGAGGATACGCCGGGTGCTCGGGGGGGCCAGGCCGGCCGAGGGGGCCGCCGCCGGGCGCCCCGCCTCCGCAGTTGCCGCCCCTAGTCCCCCTCCGGCGCCGGTCATTGACGCGGCGGCGCGACGGGGCGCAGCGCCCGCGACCGCGCCAGCCGGGCGCCGCGCTCCTTCGACCCGGTCCCGGCCACCAAGGGAGACCTCCGCCCCCCGCCAGGCCCCCGCGGGGAGGAAACCGCGCGTTCCGCCCTCCGCCTCCGCTGCCCCGGCCGCCAAGGCCGCCCCGGCGGCCGGGCGCGCCCTGATCGACGACGCCTCGCTCGACGCCATCCTGGAGCGGCGGGACCGGCAGCGGCGCAGCGGCGCCCGCGAGCGGGCCGCCGAGGCCGTGGCCGCCCCGCGGCCGCCCGAATCCCCGCCCGCCGGTCCCCTCCCTCCCCCCCGCGGCAGGCTCGCCGGGCGGCTCAGGGGGATGGTCGCGGGGCGCCGCTAGCGGCGGGCCCCCTTCCCTCCGCCTCCCCCGCGCCGGGCGGCCCGACGACCCTCTTGCCGCGGCCCGACGGCACGATCGACCGCCGCGCCCCGCCGAACTCGGCCCCGAACTGCCGCCCGCCCTGCACCCTGTCGAGCAGGACGGCCAGCGCGGCGATCTCCGAGTGCGGCTGGCTTCCGACCGCCACGTTGTAGTCGGCCGCGTCGTACACCTCCCTCGGCACCTTGCCGGCGCCGATGACGACGAGCAGGTCGCGCCCGCTCGCGGCGATCTTACTGGCCACTTCGCCGACGCCGAGCCCGTACATTGTCAGGTGGACGACGGTCGACGAGCCCCTCCTGCCCCTCAGCACGGGCCTCCACGAGTCGACGAGCTCGACGTCAAAGTCGCCGCCCCACTCGCGCCCGACCCGCTCCACCGTCCCCTTGATGTCCGCGCCGGCCTCGTCCATGAATATGCGCCTGGCCCCGAACGCCCTGGCCACAAGGGCCGCATGCGTCGTGACCCGGTCGTCGCGCACGAGCCTCTCGCCGATGCGGAGGACCTCGATCACCTCCGCCCGCCTCCGGTCCCTGCCCTCCTCCCCGCCTCGGCCACTCCCCTGGCCAGGGCGGCGAGCCTTTCCGTGTTCTTGCCGGTCAGGGCCGAGACGGCGACCCACCTGCCGGCCGCCCCCTCGCCGAGCTCGGCCGCCCTGGCGGCCATTTCGGCCTCCCCCTCCGCCCCGCCCCCGCCGGCCAGGTCGGCCTTGTTGAGCGCGTACACGATGCGGTCGGCCGGGGCGCCTATCTCGGCGAGCGCCGACATGCAGCTGCGCAGCTTTTTTCGCATCTCGGGCAGGTCGTCGGACGCGTCGACGACGAGCACGACGGCGTCGGCGTGCACGAGCTCTTCGAGCGTCGACCTGAACGCCTCTATCATGTACGCGGGCAGCTTGCTGATGAACCCGACCGTGTCCGACACCAGGTAGGCCGGCCCCGCGCGGGGCCCCTGCATGCGGCGCGTCGTCGTCGACAGGGTCGTGAACAGGCCCTCCCCCTCCTCCCCCCCGCCCCCGCCCGTGAGCCTGTTGAACAGGGTCGTCTTGCCGGCCGACGTGTACCCCGCGAGCGAGACGACCCTCAGGCCGGCCCTGCTCCTGCCGCGCCGGTGCAGGTCGCGCTGCCTGCGCGCCTTTGCGAGCTTTGCGCGCGCCGCGTTCATGCGGCCCCGTATGTCGCTGTAGTACACGTCGACCTCGAACCGCCCGATCCCCATGAACCCGGGCTGCTCGCCCATCCTGGCTAGCCTCACCCTCTCCCTGGCCCTGGACATCTCGTACCTCAGCTGCGCTAGCCTCACCTGCATCTTCGACTCGGCGCTCGAGGCCCTCCCCTCGAATATCTCGAGTATGAGCGCCTCCCTGTCGAGTATGCGGAGGCGCAGCCTGGACGCGAGGTTGTAGTTCTGGCTCGGCCTGAGCACCTCGTCGTACACTATGACGTCGGGGCCGAGGCGGGCCGCCTCGGCCTCGAGCCTGCCGACTGCCTCTTCGCTCACGCCGTACCTCGGCCTCCTGAGGCTGTTCCGCCGGAGGACGTGCCGCACCGAGTAGCCGGCCGCGTCGCACAGGGCGGCCGCCTCGGCGGCGGCCCTGTCGTCGTCGTACGTTACGAGGATTGCCGGGCGCATCGGCTATCTCTTCTTGAGGGACTTTTCAACGGTCATGTTCAGGACGATCTCGGCGATGTCGCTCGCGTACTCGGCGACGCGCCTGACGTCCTCGGCCGTCCTCCTCACGCGGTACACCTCGTCGCCCCTGCCGGCGGCGACCTTGAGGACGGCCGCCTCGCGCGCGGCGATCCCGGCGGCCTTTTTGATCGTCGCCTCGGCGAGCGCATAGTCCTTTTTGAACAGGGCCAGGCACGCGTCGTCGAGCGCGCCGACCGCAAAGCCGGCCATGTCGGCGATGCGCCGCGCCGCCTCGCGGCCGATCGGCTTGCCGAACTCGATGACGTCCTGCGCGATGTGGACGGCGTGGTCGCCGGTCCGCTCGATGTTCTTGGCGACGAGCCTGTACCCGAGGCAGTTGCGCGCGTGCTCAAAGCCGATCTCGCCGAGCATGTGCTCGTTCTCGATGGCCGTCTTGAGCTGCCGTATGATGTAGAACCCGAACCGGTCGACCTCGTCGTCGGCCCCGATCACCTCCCTGGCCCGCGCCTCGTCGCCGTCGGCGAGGGCCCCGACGGAGTCGGCGATCATCTCCCTTGCCAGGTGCAGCATCCTCTTGAACGCGCCGTCGACGGTGAGGTCCTTGAGGCCGACGAGTATCTGCACCGTGACGCCCGACCCCGAGTCCGACGTGATCTCGGCGCCTATGAGCATACGCCTTGCCGCCCGCCGCACGGACGTGCGCTGGCCGGCGCTCAGCCTGCCGCCGCCGCCGGGCCGCAGGCGTATCGTCCTGAAGCCGAGAAAGTACAGCGAGATGAGCCGCCTGGCGATGGCCGCCGCGCTCTCGCCGGCGCCCACCTCGACGGTGGCGTCGGAGCGCATCGACGAGCCGGAGCGCATCCTCGCCGGGTACACGTGCAGCGACGACGAGCCGCGCCGCACGACCTTTACCTGGTCGCTCTTTTTGAGGCCCATCTCCCGCACCCACGGCTTTGGCAGCGACACGATGTACGTCGAGTTGCCGGTAAACTGGATGCGCCGCGCCTCCTCGCTGCCGTCCACGGGGGCGCCGCCGCCCGTCGTCCTATATAGGTAGCCCGCGCCCGGCCGGGAGCGCGGGCGCCGGCTGCGGGCCCGCGGCGGGCCCCCTGGCAGCTCCCCCGCGGCCGCGCCGCCCAAACCGGTTATAGGGCGCCCGCGCATCGCCGGCGCGTGGACGATGCGGCAAAGGTGGCGCGCACGGTCGATGCGCTGTTCGGGCGCGGCGCGTCGGCCAGGCTGCCGCGCCGCCTGCTCGTCGAGAGGTCGAGCAGGACGGGCCGGGTCAGGTCCGTGCGCGACGCGGCCGACGGCGCGCTGCTCTGCACTGCGCGCCCCGACGGGGGGCTTGCCGTGACGGTCAGGATGGCCGCGGGGCTCGCCCGCGGCAGGCCGTTCCGCAGGCACTGCGTCGAGGTCGACGCCGAGTCGGCCCCGTTCGCAGCCGCCGGCAGGTCTGTCTTTTGCGGGCACGTCGTGTCGTGCGGCCCTGGCGTGCGGCCCGGCTCGGAGGCCGCCGTGGTCTTTGGCGGGCGCGTGATCGCCGTCGGCCGGGCGGCCGTGCCCGCCGCCGTCATGACCACGGCGCGCAGGGGGGTGGCCGTGCGCGTGCGGAGCGCGTCCCAGGCCGGCCTTCCGGCCAAAGAGCCCTGACAGCGGGCACCGCCCAACGATTTTGGAGCCCGGCCCCGCATTGCTTTTATATCACGGCCTAGGGGGCGGGCGGCATGTCGCGCGCGTACACCACGGGGGGGGGGGGTGTCGCATAGCGCGCGCACGCGGGGGCCTGCCGGGGCGGGACGCCTGCTTGCAGCAGCGCTGCCGGTCGCCGTGCTGCTCGTGGCGGCATCGGCCGCGGCCATTGGCGCGCCGGGCGAAGCGTACGCGCAGGGCGCCCACCATCCGGACTGCCAGTCCGGCGCCGACAGCGACTGCGTCTACCACGTTACGCGCGCGTTCCATGTGGGGGACATAGAGCCGACGATAATCGAGGAGGATCCCGTGACGGGCCACGTCTACGTGGCCAACACGCCGCACACGGCATCGGCCGACTACAACTACTCGCACCTTCGCATCTACGACAGCTACGAGAACGGCCACGCGCTCATAAAGGACATACGGTTCAACGGGACCAACTCGCGCATAGCCGACTTTGGGATAAACAACGCGTCCCGTGAGATCCATGTGGCCCACATGTGGGGGGTCGGCGACGCGTCCGCGGGCTGGGACGGGGAGACTTGGAACTACGACGGCAGGGCCAACCTGACCACCATAGACATGGGCACGTACGAGGTGACCGGGTCGGCCGTCCTGCTGCACGGCGAGGTCCAGCGCGACGGCAGCACGGTGGCAAACACGACGAGGTACGCCCTGTCGGAGCTGACCGTCGACGAGGGGCGCAACGCCGTGTACGTCTCGCCCGGGAGGCATGGGCCAGCCTTGGTCGTCGACACGTCGGCTGAGACGGTGCTACGGTACGCCGTGTCCAACAACAGCCTCAGCAGCGACCCCGCCGACGGCTGGGACGCGTACGACGTGGGCGTCCCCGCCAGGGCAATGGCCCTGGACAAGGACACCGGCAAGGTGTACGCCTCGGTCCGCGTCGGAGACAGGTACGACACCTACCCGCTGTACGTCGGCACGAACATTGGGAACTACAACCTCGTCAACGGCGCCCTCCAATGGGCGGGCGCCAGGAGCGGCAACTACAGCCAGGTCGGCAACCATTCGTGGGGAATAGCGACGCTGTCGTTTGCCGACAGCGACGGCGCGCTGATGCCGAAATACGAGCAGGAGCACTTCCTGAACCTGACGACAAACCCGGCCCCGTCCAAGGCTGACGGCGGGTGCGACCTGCAGGACTATAGCGGCGATCCGTGCGACGACGACGTCAACGTGGCCGACATGTACCTCGGCACCAACCCAAAGCAGCTGTTCGTCCTGTACGAGAACCACACCGTATGGGCCTTTGGAATAAACGGCGACGGGCACCCGAGGACCCGATGCTCGTCGACGGCACCACCTTTCACGGCGAGGACAGGGTGCACGACATGGTCCTCGACGACGAGCGCGGCCTGCTGTACGTGGTGCGGTACGACTACACCGACCCGCGGGTGATTGTGATCAACGCCAGCGACAGGGAGAACGGCTACGGCCAGATCGGCGTGGCCTCCCTCACCAGCCAGCCGGTCGGCATCGGCCTCGACCCCGTCGGCGGCACCGTGTACGGGCTGCCGCAGTGGTCACCGTACGCGTACGTGATCGAGGCCGAGCCGCGGTCCGAGCTGCAAAAGCGCATAGACAGCGCGACCGCCGGCGACACGATCACCATAGCGGACGGCACGTACGACGACACGGTCCTCGACGTCACAAAGCCGCTGACCCTTACGTCCGCCTCGGGCGAGCCGGGCGGCGTCGTGTTCACGGGGTACTCGCGCATCGAGATCGAGGCGGACAACTCGACGATCAGGGGGCTGGCGTTCGAGGACACGGACTGCCTGCCAGGGTACGGCGCCCCGCTCATCGAGATACGGACCTGGCACGGAAGTCACGGCAGCGCCCACCGCGACAACCTCCTGATAGAGAACAACACGTTCCGCAACACGTGCCATCCGGCCATACAAAAGGAGGGCATCGGCAGGATAACGAACATTACGATCCGCAACAACGTGCTCGAGAATGTCGGGCTGCGCCTGCCGGCCGGGGAGACGGAGCCGCACGACACGGGCGGCGATAACGAGTTCCAGATCGCGCACGGCGCGATCGGGCTGGCGCACCACGTCGGCCAGGCTGCCGTGAGCGGCACGATCGTGGGCAACCACATCAGCGGCTCAAGCTCCGCCGGCATACGCGTCTTCAAGGCGGACGGCCTAGAGATCTCGCACAACTACATCGCCAACACGCCGGCTAGCGCCATCGGGCTGGCCCACTCCACAAAGAACGTCCTGGTCGCGAACAACACCATCGTCGGGGCGAACAACGAGCCCGACCTCGACTACCTTGCGGGCGTAAACGGCAGCGGCGAGCCGGGCTACTACAGGTTCCTGAACCTCAACGAGGCGGGGCGGTACCGGTACTTGGGCTTTACTCCGTACCACAGCGCCGCGTCGGCGCAGTCCGGCTACGACTTCACCCAGTTCGGATTAGCCATGATACCGTGGCGAAACGGCACGGCCATCCCGTCGCCTGACGCCGCCATCAACGTCTGGTCGCACACCGCCAACAGGAACATTACCGTCACCGGCAACACGATATCCGGCAGCGACGGCGCGTTTACCGTATGCACCGGCGTGTGCGCGTTCGAGAGCGACGGCCTGGTAAAGCCGCGAAACAGGAACATCGCGCCGATCGCGGGCACCGAGAACACCGGCAGCTGGATCAACTTTAGCGGCAACACCGTGTACGCCCACTCGGGCCCCGACAACGGGGGCGTGCTGGTCCGCAGCTACGCCCTCGGGGCCGTGGACGCGTCGGACAACAAGTTCATCGGGTGCGGCATGGCCGGCGAGCCCGTCCCGACCGCCGGCACCGTGGCCAACGGCTCTGTTGCATACGAGGACGGCGGCTGCGTCTACCACGTCACGCGCACGCTAAGCGTCGGCGACATCGTGCCGTCCATCGTCGCGGTGCACAACGTCACGGGCCACGTGTACGTCGGCAGCAGGCCAAACCTCGGCGCCGCGGACCAGGACTACTCGCACCTGCGCATCTACGACAGCCACGCGAACGGCCACGAGCTGATCAAGGACGTGCGGTTCAACGGGACCAACTCGCGCGTGTCGGACATTGAGATCAACTACGCGACGAACCACATCTACGTGGCCCACATGTGGGGGATCGGCGACGCGTCCGAGGGCTGGGACGGGGTGGCCTGGAACGGCGACGGCAGGGCCAACCTGACGCGGATAGACATCGGCGACGGCTACTCGGCGGACGGCACGATCGTGCTGTCCCACGGCGACGTCCCGGCGGGCGGCGGCCCGGCCGCAAACGACACGCGCGACATTGTGTTCGACCTGGCGCTCGACGAGGCAAGGAACCGCGCGTACGTATCCATGGTGCGGCACGGCCCGGTACTGGCGGTCGACACGTCGGGGGCGGAGATGAAGCTGGCGTACACGTCGTTCGGCGGCGGCAACGGCGGGTGGGACGCGTACGACGTCGGCGCCCCCGCGTCGGCGCTGGCCGTCGACGGCGGCACGGGCCTCGTGTACGCGGCCGTCCGCACGGGGGACAGGGGCGATGCGGCGGCGCACGAGTGGGGCATTGCGGCGCTGTCCTTTGACGACGGGGGCGCGCTGACGCCGAACTACACCCGGTCGCACCTGCTGACGGTGGCGTCCAACCCCGCCGCCGGGTGCGGCGGCGACTACAACTCGTACCCGTGCAACGGGGACGTCTTGGTCGAGGACCTGCTCTTTGACGCCGCGCGCAGCAAGCTGTTCGCCCTGTACGCCAACCACACGGTATGGGCGTTCGATCTGGACGGCTCGGGGCGCCCCGGCACCCCGACCCTGGTGGACGTGAGGGCCAACGATCCGCCGCCCGTCGTGTACGGCGAGGTAGGCCACCCGCCGACGGTGCACAACCGGATAGGCGGGATCGCGCTCGACGGCGGCAGGGGCCTGCTTTACGCCTCGCTGTACGACTTTGCCAACCCGCGCGTCGCGGTGGTCGACGCGGGCACCCACAAGAGGGTCGGCCTGGCGTCGGCGAGCAGCCAGATAGACGGCCTGGGGCTGCACGCCAGTACAGGCGCCGTGTACGCCCTGCCGCAGTGGACGCCGAACGCGTACGTCATCGAGGCGGCGCCGCGGTCCGCGCTGCAGGACATGGCGGACAACGCCCGCCCGGGCGCCACGATCGCGCTCCTGCCCGGCACGCACAACAATACCGTCCTCGACATTACGGATCCGCTGACGATCGAGTCCGTCGGCGGCACGCCCGGCCCCGTCGTCTTTACGGGCCACTCGCGGATAGAGGTCGAGGCCGACAACGTCGCCATACGCGGCCTGTCGTTCGAGGACACGGCCTGCATGCCGGGCTTTGCCGGCTCGCTAGTCGAGCTGCGCACGTACCACGACCGCACGCGCTCGAACGTCACGATCGAGGGCAACGCGTTCAGCGACACGTGCCACGCTGCCATACAGCAGGAGGGGACGGGGGGAATCGAGAACATCCGCGTGGCCGGCAACTCGTTCAAGAACATCGGGCTAAAGCTGGCCGACGGCAGGACGGAGCCGCTCGACACGGGCGGCGAGAACGAGTTCCAGCTGTTCCACGGCGCGGTCGGCCTGGCGTTCCACCCCTCGCAAAAGCCCGTCAGCGGCACCGTCGCCGGCAACACCATCGACGGCACGAGCGCCGCCGGCGTGCGCGTCTTCAACGCGGACAGGATGACCATATCGGGCAACACCATCATGAACACGCCGGCGAGCGCGATCGGCCTGGCGCACGGGCCGAGCAACGTGGCCGTCAAGGGAAACACCATCGAGAACGCCAACAGCGAGCCGAGCCTCGACTACCTGGACGGCGTCAGCGGCAGCGGCGACGCCGACTACTACAGGTTCATCAACCTCGACAACCCCAACCCGTACGCGTACCTGGGCATGAAGGTCCTGACCGGCGCGGACGCGCAGCCCTCGCCGGACGCGGCGATCAGCGTGTGGGCCGACGCGGCGAACGTCAGCGTCACGGGCAACACGATACGGGGCAGCGACGGCGCGTTTACCGTGTGCACCGGCGTGTGCGCGTTCGAGAGCGACGGGCCCGTGCGGAACACGACCCGCAACGTGCCGGACAACACGGCCCCGATCACCGGCGAGGTGCGGTTCAACGACAACACCGTCCACGCGCACAACGGGACGGACAACAACGGCAGGCTCGTGACCAGCTATGCGCTCGGGACGCTCGACGCCACGGGCAACACGTTCGTAGGAACTACGGCGGGCGCCGCCGTAGCGGGGACGGTATGGGCCGATGCGGACCGCGCCGCCTCGGCCACGGCCCGCGCGTCGTTCGCCTCGCCCAACACGATCCGCATCGAGTACAATGCCCCGCTCGGCCCGCCGGCGGGGCACAGCGGCCCCGTCTACGGCAACGTCACGGGGCCCGGCGGGCTGGACGAGGCGCCCGTCGTGGTCTCCGGCCTGCACACGCCCGTGCATACGATAGAGTTCGGCGGGGACGGCGTCGGCGGCGGGCAGAACGGCTCGATCGCCCTCCTCGTCAGCCTCGAGGGCGCGGGACGGGACGGCACCCGGTACGCGCTTGCCAGCGGCGCGATTCCCGTAGGGCCCCGCCTGGCGACGGTCTACGGCGTGTCGACGCCGAACGCGACCGATGCGCCGTACCTGGCCGGCGACACGATCAGGATCGGCGTCGAGTTCGGCAGGGCGGTGACCGTGAATGCGGGCGGGGCGGATGCGGGCCGCGCGCCGACGCTCGAGCTGGAGACTGGCGCGACCGACCGGAACGCCACGTACGCGGGCGGGAACGGGACGCGAACGCTCGCGTTCGAGTACGAGGTCCGGCCGGGCGACAGGGCCGACCCGCTCGACTACACGGGGGCAGGCGCGCTAGCTGCCAACGGCGCGGCGATCCGCGACTCGTCCGGCGAGGACGCCGTGCTGGCGCTGCCGGCGCCGCCGGGCCCGCTGGCCGCCGCCGGGCTCGTGGTCGGCCAGCCCCCGAACGTGCAGCTCGAGTCTGCCGTGTTCACGTCGCCGGGCACGGCGCGGATCGCGTACAGCGCCCCCCTGTCGGCGTCGGCGCCCGACTATACCGGCCTGCGCGTCGGCCCCGGCAACGCGTCGGCCGCCGTCACCGGGGTGGGCGGCTCGGGCACGAGCGCCCACACGCTGTCGTTCAACTCGACCACTGCCGTCGCCGGCAACACTTCCGGCTATATCGACATCGCGCCGCTCGCCTCGCTGCCGCCGCTGCCGCGCGGAAGCCTGTTCGCCGGCGCCGCCGACCAGGCCGTGAACAGCAGCGAGCGGGCGGGGGCTGCGGTCACCGCGCCGCCCGGCTCGCAGGCGGTCGTGATCACGCCGGACAGCTTTGTCGCGTCGGTCGTGTCGACCGCGGGGCCCAACGGCAGCGCCGCAATCGCGGTGCCGACAGGCATGCTCCCGCCCAGGGCCCTTACGGTCGAGACGGCCGAGGCCTCGGTCACGTTCGAGCCCGACACGAACGTCACCAGCGGCGGCATGCCGCACGCCGGGGCGATCAACGTTACGGTGGCCGCGGCGGAGAGGCGGGCGGCGGCGATCGAGGGCCTCGGAATCGGCGGAGAGGCGGGCAGGATCGGCACCGTCGTCGAGATCGGCGACCCGGGCGTGGACCTTGCGCTGAGCCTTCCCGCCCGCATAGTGCTCAGGGACCAGCCGTCGCCGGCCGTGGTGTACCGCATGAACAGCGCCAACGACACGGCGGTTGTGCCCACGTGCGGCGACGCCTCGGATCCCAGGGGGTGGCTGGCGGGCAACGTCACCGCGCAGTTCTGCCATACGGTGCCGGGCGGCGCGGCAGACACAAAGGACTATACGATCTACACGTACCTCTTGAGCGCGTTCTTTGTGGTCGGCGATGCGGCGGTCGGCCCCGGCCCCGGCCCCGGCCCCGGCCCCGGCACTGACACAACGCCGCCGGCCGTCCTGAACGTCACCTCGCCCGACGCCGACGCCACGTACGGCAGGGGCTCCGTGATCAACATTACCGTGTCGTTCACCGAGAACGTCACGGTCGCGGGCGGATCGCCGCTCCTAGAGCTGGCGACGGGCGCCGTCAACCGCAGCGCCGCGTACGAAGGCGGCAACGGCACGGCCGGCCTGGCGTTCAGGTACGCGGTGCAGGCCGGCGACAAGACCGGCGACCTGGACTATACGGGCGCAGACGCCCTGTCCCTTAACGGCAGTACAATCAGGGACGCGGCGGGCAACGACGCAACCCTGACGCTTCCAATGCCGGGCGGCCCTGGATCGCTCGCCAACTCGAGCGACATCGTGATCGACGCGGCCGCCAAGGCCCAGCCCCAGACCGCAATGCTAAAGGCGACCATCGTGGCCGCCGACCAGCCGCAGCCGCGGCCCGCGGGACCGGCGGCGCCCGTCGTGCAGCCCAGCGGCCAGTTCTTTGGCGGAAGCGGAGGCGGCGGAGGCGGAGGGGGCGGCGGCGGGGGCGCGCGCCTCGCGCCGGACGGCGGCGGGGCCGTCGTCCTGTACGGGGCGGCCTGGGACTGTAACGAGGGGACCATACGGATCACGGTCAACGACGGAATTCGCCCCGACGTCAGCGTCCTGTCGTCCGAGGGGACGGCCGCGGCGCAGAGGGGCGACGGGCCGCACCCCGCGGGCCGCATCGTCTACGAGGCGCCGCTGCCGGGCGACCCGATACTGTCGATCCGGGCCGTTCTTGCCGAGGGCAGGGCCGTGTCGATGGCGACGGAGGCCGTGCGCACGGACGGGCAGTGCACGGGCGAGACCGTCTTTAGGCAGTACGGGGACGGGGCCGACGGCGCGGCGCAGCCGCGGCAGGACGAGCCGCCGGCCGACGCGCCCGGCGAGCCGGGCGATGCGCGGCAGGACGAGCCGCCGGCCGACCAGCCAGGCGAGCCGGGCGATGCGCGGCAGGACGAGCCGCCGGCCGACGCGCCCGGCGAGGCGCGGCAGGATCCGCCAATAGAGATTCCGCCGCCGCCCCCCGAGCCGCCGGCCGACCGGCCCGATGAGGCGCAGCCCCCGGCCGCGGCGCAGGATGCCGCCGAGCCAGGCACTGGCGCCGCCGCGCCCGAGGACGACGGCGAGGAGGGAGGCTGCCTTATAGCGACGGCCGCGCACGGCACCGAGCTCGCCCCGCAGGTGCAGTACCTGCGCGAGGTGCGCGACAATACACTCATGACGACCGAGTCCGGCCGGGCGTTCATGTCGGCGTTCGGCGCCGCCTATTACGCGTTCTCGCCGCAGGTCGCCGACCTTGAGCGCGAGCATCCCGCGCTCAGGCAGGCCGTCGCCGCCCTTGTCGCGCCAATGCTGTACGCCCTCTCGGTCGTAGAGGCGGCCGAGCCGGGATCCGAGCACAGCGTGGCGGCGTACGGCGCGCTGGCGATCTCGCTCGTCGCCGGCATGTACGTGGCGGCGCCGGCCGCCGGCGCGTGGTACGTTGCGCGCATCCACCGCGGCCGCTGCGCCGGCCGTCGCGCCGGAATGCCGGGCGCCTGATCCACACCGGGACGGCCGCGCCGGCCATCGGATCGGCGCCTAGAGCCTGCACAAGTAACGCTAGGCGCCTGCCCCTCCCCTCCGGCACGGCCGCCCTGGCCGCGGGCCAGCCGGCCGCCGGCCGCCGGCCGCCGCCCTCCCGCCCCCATGATCCGGCGCCCCTGCGCCGCTGCGATCCACCAGGCAAAGCATGCCAACAGGCGGCCGGCCCGCGGGCTGGAACCGCGGCGCTGCGAGCAGGGCGCGATTTGGGGCCCGCCCGCGCCTGCGCGATCACTTAAAAGGCGGCCCGCGAGGCGGGCGGCATGGCACGCGGCATGGGGAACCGCAGCATGCGGCGCGCAATGATGCGCAAGCTGGGAGGAACGAACCCGATTGGCGAGCCAATGCCCGGCGTTCGCGAGGTCCTCATCCGGACCGAGCGCGACGAGACGATCGTCGCAAAGCCGAGCGTCATGAAGATGGAGGTCGACGGCAACACGACGTTCACGGTAACCGGCAACGATATCGAAGAGCGGGAGCTCGAGGCGCCCGTGTTCAAGGACGAGGACGTGGACCTGGTCTGCCAGCAGACCGGCGTCGGCAGGGACAGGGCCGCCGACGTACTCACCGAGACCGGCGGCGACATTGCACAGGCCATAATGCGGCTCGGCTCGGGCTGAATGGTTTAATTAGCGCGCCCGCGGCCGCCGGCCGTGAGCGGGGACGAGGCAGGGGCCGCAGGGCCGCAGTCGCGCGTGGCCGGGATAGTGGGGGCCCTCTCCGCCCTCGAGGACGACCTGGACTCGCTCGACGGCGGGATCGAGGAGATGAAGAGGCGCCTGGCCGCCGGCGCCCAGTCCGAGATCGACTCGATGCTGGCGCGCACGCGCGAGTCCGCATCGAAGGAGGCCGGGCGCATCATCGACAAGGCCAGGGCCGAGGCCGAGGCCGAGGCGGCCGGGATTGCAGAGGCCGGCGAGGCCCGCATGGGCGAGCTGCGCGCCGGCATCGACTCGGGGATGGAGCGCGCCGTCGACCATGTCGTGTCGTCGGTGCTAAAGGCATAGGCCATGGCGCCGGCCGCGGCGGATGCCGCCGCTGCGCGCGGGCCCGCGACGCCGCTTTCCGGAGGGGCGCTCGGCGGCATCCGCGTGGGGGTCGCGACGGTACGCGGGCGCCCGTACTACCGGTTTGCGTCCGCGCTGCGGCGCATCGGCGTGCGCTTTGACTCGATACTGCCGGGGGACATACCGGCGTACCGCGGCGATGCCGTGCTCACCACCCGCGCCGAGGCGCCGCGCTCCGCGCGAGCCCCGATGCTGCTCGAGGATGCGTGCGGGCTCGAGCCGGCCGTGCTGGCCGGCCGCCTCCTGCGCTGCATTCCCCCGCCCCTTCCGGGCATGGGCGAGCACCTGCTCGCCGGGATCGACCCGGGCGGCCGCATCGGCCTGTCCGTGTCGTACCGCGGATGCGAGATAGAGAGCTCGTTGCACGCGTCGCCGGCACGCGTCGCCGACCGTGTGTCGGCGATATTCGCGGGCCTGGAGGCGGCCTGCCGGACCGTCCGCATCGGCAACGGCGGCGGCGCCGCGGCGCCGCGGATCGCCGAGCTGATCGCGCGCCGGTGCGCCGCGCCGGTCGAGATCGAGTTCGTCGACGAGCGCAGGACGAGCCCCCGCTCAAAGAGCTGCAACCAAGGAGGCAGGCGCGACCGCATGTCGGCGCTATACATTTCGAGGCGGCCGGGCGCGGCCTACGCGCCGGCCGCCCGCGCGGCGTCCTAGCGCGGCCCGGCCGCGGCGTCCGCGCCCAGCCCGCAGCCGCACTCGCGCGGGCCCCCGCCCTGCCCCCGCCCCCGCCGCGCGCCGCCCTGTCCCTCTTCCCCCGCGGGCGCGGGGCCGCCGGCGCCCTCCGCCGCCGGGGCCGCGGAACAGCACGACCTTGACCCGCGCTCGATCCCGCGCGCGACCCAGTACACCGAGAACAGGAGGACGCCGGCCGAGAGGATCTTTAGCTCCAGCCCCAGCATCGGGAGCACCGAAAGCCCCCCGACGGCGCCTAGCAGCACGGCCAGGGGGGCGGTGCAGGCCGGGCATCCGGGCGTGAACGCGGCGGCCGCCCCGCCGAGCACGGTCGTTGCGGACGACTGGCCCGCCCGCCGCCGCCCAGCCCGGGCCGCGCCGATCCTATGCGCGATGAGAGCAAAGTTGATGCCGGCCAGGACGGAGACGGCCGCGGTCAGGCCGAGCGAGGCCGCCAGGTGCGCCGGCGCCAGGCCGGCGGCCGCCCCGAGGTGCGATGCAAGCATGGACATGGTGAGAAGATAGTAGGCGGCGCCCGTGCCGGCCGCGCCGGCCGCGGCCACTGCCGCATACCTCTTGGTGGACAGCACCCCGGCGACGATGCCGATCTTGCCGTTCACGCCCTCGGGCGCGCCCGGCCGTATTTCAACGGTGCCCGCGCCGCCTGCTACCCGCTCGTCCTCTGCATTGCGCCGCGGACGCCGCCCAGGAACGCGGTCCTCGCCAGCCCCTCCATCTCGCGGTGGTGCTCGGGCGTGCCGCCGCCGGCGGATCCCAGATCGAGGCGGCCGGAGACGTCCAGGAACGAGGCGGCGACGAGGGTCCGCAGGTCGCGCGCGGCCTCGGGCATGGCGTCGTGGCGCTGCGCTAGCGCCCGCAGCCCGCCTATGATGTTCTTTTGTTGCTCGGCGATGAGGCGGAGCAGCTCGGTCTGGGCCCGCAGCTCGTTCAGCACGGGGTCCTCGGGGGCGGGCAACTGCTTTCTGCCTAGCACGCGGGGCGGCCCCGCCCCGCCCTAAATTACCCTTGCCACGGCCCCCGCGGCGGCAGCGCCAGGGGGCGGCCGCCCCGCGCCGGCCTCTCCCCCTTATTCGGCGCCATCCGCCGTAGGCTACAAGAAACCGGACTCTGGCAAATCCTTTAATACGAACGGGCCGGCGGCGCGGGCATGGGGATTTGCACGCGGGCCGCCCCGATCCTTGCGGTAGCCGTCGCGGCCGTGGCCGTGGCCGCCGCCGCCGGCGCAGCCGACACCGCCGCCGCGCCCGTCCTGCCGCCCGCCCACGCCCACCCGCATCCCGCGGCGGCGCTTGCCGTGTCGGGCGGCGCACCGCACGCCGAGCCGCACGGGCCGAGCACCGAGACGACCGAGCTGTCGGCCGGGGTCGGGCTGGAGAGGACGTCGCTCGCCTTCCACGCGCCCGCCGCCAACACCCTGCCGTGGGGGTTCGTAGAGGGCAGGGTGGCCAACCACGTGCCGGGCCATCCCGTGATAATCCAAATGTACGCCGACGACGGCTCGGCCGTCCACTTTGCCCAGGTCGACGTGGCCGGCGACGGCTCGTACGAGTACAAGTTCAGGGTGCGCAACGTCGACGCCGACGGCACCGCCGTGCCGCTGTTCTCCGGCGACTACACGGTCGCCGTGTACAAGGTCGTGTACCTGCAGGGGCGCGGCCACGCGTAGGGCGACCCGCTCCGCCCCGCGGCTAGAACCCGCGCAGCCCCTCTGGCCTGGCCGTCTCGGGGTGCGCCTTCATCCACGCAATGCTCTCGAGCATCGCGGCCTTGTCGCGCGGAAGCGTCCCCCTCACCATGAACGCGTTGGATCCGTGGTTGGCCCTGAACACCACGTCCTCCCCGACGTCTATCTGCCTGACCAGCTCCTCTAGCTCGCCGAGCGCCTCGGCGTCCGAGACGGGCTCGAACGGCTCGCCGTACTTTGAGAGAAACTCGCCCTTTATGCCGTTCTCGAGGTACAGCGTCAGGGCCCCGACGTAGTGCGGCGAGCACTCGCTGATGACCCTTGCCGTGCCCGCGATGTGGTCAGCCGAGTGCGCCCTGCCGCCGAGCCCGAGTATGACCATGCACGACATCGTGTAGCCCGCGCCCTTGCCCTTGTTGACCGACTTGGCTATGGTCGCTCCCACGGCCCCCTTTGTCACCTTCTTGAGGACGGTGTCAGAGCCGCTCTCTATCCCGAGGTACAGCATGGACAGGCCGGCGGCGCGCATCGCCTCGAGCTCGGCGGGCGTCTTTTTGAGTATGTTCATCGGCATCGCGTAGCACGATATCCTCTCGACGGACGGGAGCCGCTCCCTGATGTACGACGTAATGCGGACCATGCGGTCGGTGTCGATGTTGAGCGCATCGCCGTCGGCCAGGAACACGCGCCTCGTGCCGGGCGCGTGCCTGGCGACCATGTCTATCTCCGCCCTCACCTCGTCCCACGGCCTCTCCGAGTACTCTTTCGACCTGTACATGTCGCAGAACGAGCACTGGTTGAACGAGCATCCGAGCGTGACTTGGAATATCGTCGAGCGCGCCTCGGACGGCGGCCTGTACAGCGGGTGGTCGTACGCCAGCATGGCCTCCGACATGCCGCGTCGCGCCGCGCGGCGCCTTTTAACCCCTGCGGGCTCCGCGCCGCGAGAGCTCGGGTCCTAGCTTTCATGACGCCTAGTGCGACCCGCCCCACGCCTCTTTCGGCCGTGCTGAGCGCCTGGACTTGATCTCTCGCGGCGCGCCGGTGCACACTCGGACCCGCGCCGGCCCTCTGTTCCCTGCGCTGGCGAGGGGGGGGAGGAGGGAATGGCGTCCCCGGCGCGGACGCTGCCGGTGGCGAATGTGAGCGGGCGCTGCGTGCATTTCCACTTGATCGGCCCCGGCGCGCCCTCCCGCTGCGGGGCGCGCACGGCCTTCGCCTTGGCCGGGCCCGGTGCGCCGTGCGCCGAGGAATGCGGAATATTCGTGCTGCACAGCGCACAGGGGTTTCGGCGCGCATCGGGGCCGGGCCGCGCAGCCGCAACGTCGAGTCGAGGGTGGGGGGGGGGAGAAGCGGCGGCGGAGCGGCTGGCGCGCCGCTGCTGGCGGCCGGCCCCTGCCCGCCGCCGCGACGCGGGCGGGAAGACAGCGTTGGGCCTGCCGCCTCGGCCGCCGTTCCAGCCACGGCGGCCCGCCCCGCCTCTGCACGGCAGATCGGCCGCCGTACACGGGACTGCGGCGAACGGCGGCCCGGCGGGCCTGTAGCGCGCGCCTGCCGCCTCCGATGCCCAGTCCATCTGTTCCTCCGACGCACGGCGCTGCGGCGCACGGCCATACCGCGGCCGCCGGCCCGCCCGGCGCCCAGTTGTGCCATGCGCGTGAACACGGCCCCCAATGCAGAGTTAAATACCCGCATTCTGGCGCCCGCGCGTTGACAGCACATGGCGTTGCGCGCCTGCCCGCCGCCCCCGCGGCGGTTGCCGTAGCCGCGCTGATCGTAGCGCTCGCCGCGGCGCCTGCCCTGGCAGGCGATGCGCTCGCGCAGGCGGCGGCGTACGATCCGCCGCTCAAGCAGCACGAGCGCGTCCTGGCGCAGGCCGTCGTGTGCAACGACGGCCTAGAGCTTGTCATCAAGTCGGCCGACGGCTCGCCCGCCTGCATCGGCGCGGCCGCAAAGCAGGTCCTCTTGGCGCGCGGCTGGGCCAGCGAGGCGCCCGACGTTCCGCGCGCGCCGTCGATAGACCTGACCGACGAGGAGCGCGCATGGCTCGAGGACAATACGATCAGGGCGTCCTACGACCCCTACTGGCCGCCGTTCGAGTTCACCGACGAGAATGGCGAGATGGCCGGCCTGTCGGCCGCGTACAGGGCCGAGTTTGAGAGGCTCATCGGGGCGGACTTTGCGGTCGTGCCGAGCCCCGACTGGCCGGGCGCCCTCGACGCCGTCCGAGCCGGCGACGTCGACGTGCTGTTCATGACGGGCGACACGCCCGACCGGCGCGAGTTCATGGGGTTCGCGCCGCCGCACATGACGCTGGCGACCGCAATGATCACGCTGGGCGAAGACGTCGAGGCGGGGGACCTTGCCGCCAAGAGCGTCGGGACCATACGCGGCTACGAGGTCGAGGCGTGGCTAGACGAGAACCGCCCGGACGTGGAGTACATTCCGCTCGACGAGGGCCTCGCATTCACGGCCCTGCAGGCCGGCGACATCGACGTGCTGCTGTGGTTCTGGGAGATCGCCGACTACAAGGCGCAGCTGGCCGGCGTGGACGGCCTGTACAACGCCGGCGACTCGGGCCACTCGATGGACGTGAGCGTGGCTTACGCGCTAGGCGACCCTGTCCTGGCCTCGATCATTGAAAAGGCGATGGACGCGATAACCGACGTCGACCAGGCCCGCATGCTCAACGAGGCCGTAATGGCCAGGCCGTCGCCCGAGATGGTCGCCGCCTCGGCCCTGTCGATAGCAGCCCCCGGCGGCGACGACCAGGCAATGCGGGACCTGCCCGCGCTCGACCTGACCGCGGCCGAGCAGGCGTGGCTCGCGAGCGGCCCGACGATCAGGGTGGCGTACGATCCGGACTGGGCCCCGATCGAGTTCGGCATGGACGGGGAGGTCGCCGGCCTCTCGGCCGCGTACATGCAGCTCGCCGCTGCAATGACCGGCGCCGAGTTCGTGTCCGTGCCAAAGGACGACTGGTCGGGCGCCCTTGCCGCCGTCAGGTCGGGCGAGGCGGACGTGATCTTTTCGCTGGCCCGCACAGCTGACAGGGAAGAGTTCCTCGGCTTTACCAAGCCGCACACCGTGCTTCCGTGGCAGATCGTGACGGCGTCGGCCCGCACGATCGAGGCCGAGGACCTCGGCACGATAAAGGTCGGCACGATAAGGGACTATGCGATCGAGGAGTGGCTGAGGGACAACCGCCCCGACGTGAGGTTCGCCTCGTACGACGGCTACGCCGACCTGCTCGCGGCCCTAAAGTCGGACGAGATCGAGGCGTTCGTAGAGGTCTGGCCGGTCGCATCCGCAGAGGCCGGCATGGCCGGCATGCAGGTGCACATGGCCGGCGAGCTCGGCGAGTCCCTGTCCCTGTCGGCCGGGTACTCGAAGACGAACATGATACTCGGGTCTATCATGAAAAAGGTCGTCGGCGCCATACCCGACGAGGTAAGGGACTCGGCCAAGGCCGGCCTCGTGCCGCCCCCGATGGAGCCGACCCTTGCGCTGACGCCCGCGGAGGAGACGTGGATAGCCAACAACCCCGTCGTCCAGGTGGCGTACGATCCCGACTTTGCGCCGTTCGAGTACATTGACGAGGCGGGCGAGCTGGGGGGCCCCGCGCGCGCCTACATGGACAGGTTCTCCGAGCTCATGGGGGTGCAGTTCGAGCTCGTAAACGCCGAGACATGGAGCGACTCGCTCGAGGCGATGAGGACGGGCGACGCCGACGTCATGTTCATGGTCGCCGTCACCGAGGAGCGCAAAGAGTACATGGGCTTTACCGAGCCGCACACCGTCCTGACGTGGGACATGATCACGCGCGGCGAGCCGCGCGAGATATCCGCCGAGGACCTTTCGGACCTCCGGGTCGGCGCGGTAAGGGACTATGCCGTCGTCGCCTGGCTCGAGGAGAACATGCCAGAGGTCAGGGTCACGACGTTCGACAGCCACGCGGCGGCGTTTACGGCCATGGCGTCGGACGACCTGGACGTGTTCGTCGACACCTGGGCGTCGTCCCTCTACACGGCCGAGCTGGCCGGGATAGGCGACCTCTACAACGCGGGCCCCGTCGGCGCGACGCTCGACCTGGCGGCCGCGTACTCGAAGAACAACAACGCCGCGCTAGGCTCGATCCTGGCAAAGGCACTCGCCGAGGTGCCGCCCTCGGAGAGGGAGCGGCTCGCCTCGATGATGCCCGCGCCGGGCGAGGGGCCGGCGAGGCCCGGCGACGCGGCTGCTAGCGACGACGCCCCCGCGGCCGATGCCGACGCCGACGCCGATGCGGCGCCGTTCGAGCTGACGGCCGACGAGGCCGCGTGGGTGGAGGCGAACCCGACCGCCCGCGTCGCGTACGATCCCGATGCGGCGCCGTTCGAGTACATTGGCGAGGACGGCGAGCTGGCCGGCCTGGCGCGGACGTACGCGGACAGGCTCTCGGGAATGACGGGCCTCGCGTTCGAGCCGATCGAGGCCTCGACATGGACCGAGTCGCTCGAGGCGATGAAGACGGGCGACGCCGACGTCATGTTCATCGTCCTCGACACGGAAGAGCGCCGCGGGTACATGACGTTTACCGAGCCGCACACCAGCCTCGCATGGGACATGCTCACGCTGGGCACCGCGGGCCGCACGGGCCTCGACGCGGACGACCTGGCCGGCCTGAGGGTCGGCGCCATCAGGGACTATGCCATTGTGGCGCAGGCCGCCGAGAGCCTGCCCGGCGTCGAGCTGGCCGAGTACGACAGCCACGCGGCCGTGTTCGACGCCCTCAAGTCGCGCGACCTCGACGTGTTCATCGAGTCGTGGACGTCCGCCCTGGTCGAGGCGCGCGAGTACGGCGCCGAGGCCGACCTTAACTATGCGGGCTCGCTCGACATTTCGGCCGACATGCGCATGGGGATATCCAGCGCAGCCGACCCAATGCTCGGCCAGATCATCGAGAGGGCGTTCTCGGCCATACCCGACGCGGAAAAGCGCGAGCTCGAGCGGCAGACGCTGACCCCCCCGCCGGCGGGCTAGGCCGCCCGCGCTCTGCGGCGCGAGGCGGGCATGCCGCCCAGGGCCCCTCTGAAACCGCGAGGGCCCGGGCCCTGCCTTTCATGACGACTAGCGCGGCCCGCCCCGCCCAGCCCCCCCATTCGGCCGTCTGATCGCCCAGGCCCGGGCCCTCGCCCTCAATTGGGGCAAATCTATATGAGATGGCAGGGGAGCCGACGCCGTGGGCCCCGAAGCCGCGCTCCTCTCGGCCGTCTCGATCGCCAACATGGGCGTCCTTGCGGTCCTGATGGCAAGCTTTGCCAGAATGTACCGCCAGACGCGCGCGCAGCTGCCCCTTGGAATGATCGTCGTGTCGGCCATGCTGTTCCTGCACAACGCAATCGCCTCCACGGCGCACTTTTCAATGGCGATGCTGTTCGCGCACGAGGTGTTCCCCTACATGCTCGGCGTCGGCATTGCCGAGCTTGCGGCCCTGCTGGTGTTCCTCAAGATATCGGTAGAGTAGGGCCGCGGCCGCCGCGGGAGGGCGCCGCAGCCGCAACGCGGCTGCGGCCCTCCGGCGGAAGCGGCGGGCCTTCCCCTCGGGGGCGGCCTGCGCCGAGCGGGTTGCATCCGGCCCCTGGGGGCGCCTGCGGGGCGCGAGGACCTGGCGGCGGCCGCGCCGCCCGGGGCCCGCCCGCCGCCCCGCCGTTGGTTTAAGAGTCGCCCGCGCCGGCGGCCCCTCGTGAACCCAAAGTACGCCGGGTACGTCCGGCTCAACAGGAACGTGCTGTGCGCGCTCGGCGCCTCGCTGGCCGTCTCGGCCGCCGCGGCGCAGGCGCTCGGCGCCGAGCGCGACCACCTCAACGCCACGTACGTGCTGGCCGTCGACTATGCCGTGTACTTTTCCGTGTTCGGGGCCATGCAGTACGCCGACAACCGGCGCCAGTACGCGCTGCCGGGCGGGGGCACGGACACGGCGGCCCTCAAGTCGGACCTGCTCAAGATGGTCTCGTCGCTCGGGGTCGCCGAGGTCGTCTACACGGCGACGCGCTGGATGATCCACTACAACCTGCTGGCCGCCGCCGGGTACGAGCCGTACGAGGCCTCGATCGCGTCCCAGGCCGCCGCGACGGCCGTCTACCTCGTCGTGCTCAACCTCGGCGTGCGGCTGACGCGGCTGTACGGCAGCGGCGCCCGCGGCGGCGCCGCCCCGCCGGGCGCCGGGGGAGGGGGCGGCGGCGCCGCCTCCGCCGCGGGCGCCAGGGAGGCCGGTAGCCACGCCTGACGGCGGCGCGGCCACCGTCTACGTCGACGGCAGCGGCGGCGACGACCCCGGCTTCGGCTACTATGTCGCCGAGACGGGCGAGACGTTCCACGAGAAGAGGGCCGGCATAACGAGCAACCAGGCCGAGTACCTCGCCATAATAGCGGCGCTCAGGAAGTTTGCCGGGTCCGGCCTGCGGCTGACTATCAAGAGCGACTCGAAGAACACCGTCATGCAGCTGAACCACGAGTACGCGATCAACAGCGGGCCGCTCCGACTCCTCGCGCGCGAGGCGTGGCCCCTCGCGGCGTCCATGCCGGGCCTGAGGATCGAGTGGGTGCCCCGCTCGGAGAACCCGGCGGGCAAGATGCTGGGCAGCTAGGGGAGGCGGCGCCCGCGCCCGCGCCCGCGAGGGGTGTGCCCCTAATTCGCCGCGGCCGCGGCCGCGGCCCCCGGTTACCTTTATTACGGAAAATTCCGGCGCCGCGCATGTGTCGGCCTCGGTGTTCCTGTCCCCAAAGTCGATCGCGGTCATAGGCGCATCCGACAGGCAGGGCAGCGTCGGCAGCACGATCACGTCGAACATCATGAAGGGCTTCAAGGGAAAGGTGTACCCGATCAGCCCGACGCGCCCCACGGTCTTCGGCAAGGCGGCGTTCAAGTCCGTCCTCGACGTGCGGGGCGGCGTCGACCTGGCCGTCATTGTGATCCGGAACACGCTCGTGCCCGCCGCGCTGGAGGAGTGCGGCAGGAAGGGCGTGCGCGGCGCGATCATCATCACGGCCGGCTTCAAGGAGGTCGGCGGCGAGGGCGCCGCCCTCGAGGACCGCATCAGGGAGATCGCCGCCGAGCACAAGATCGGCGTGATCGGCCCCAACTGCCTCGGCGTGATGAACCTGGACCCGAAGACGATGATGAACTCGACGTTCCTCAAGATCACGCCAAAGTCGGGCCACATCGCGCTCGTCTCGCAGAGCGGCGCGATCTGCGCGGCCCTCTGCGAGGACGCGAGCGCCCAGGGGATAGGGTTCTCGGCCGTCGTGAGCATGGGCAACAAGGCGGCCATGAGCGAGACGGACGTGCTGAAAATGCTCGCCGGCCACCGCCAGACGCGCGTCGTCGTCATGTACCTCGAGGACATGGGCGACGGGCAGGAGTTCTTGAGGGTGTGCAGGCACGTCACGCGGGACCTGAAAAAGCCCGTGCTCGTCCTCAAGTCCGGCCGCAGCCCCGAGGGCGCAAAGGCGGCGATGTCGCACACGGGGGCCCTCATGGGGTCCGACGAGACGTACGATGCGCTGCTCAGGCAGTCGGGGGCGATCAGGGTCGACACCATGGAAGAGCTGTTCGACTACGCGACCGCATTCTCAAAGCAGCCCCTGCCGGCCGGCGGGCTGGCCATCGTGTCGAACGCCGGCGGGCCGGCCATAATATCGACCGACGCCTGCTCGCGGATGGGGATCGAAATGGCCGACATATCGAGCATACGCAAAAAGATAGACGCCGTCATACCGCCGTGGGGAAGCTCGCGCAACCCCGTCGACATCGTCGGGGACGCCGACTATGAGCGGTTCCGCGGCGTGCTCGGCCACGTCCTGGGGCACCCGAACGTCGGGTCCGTAATCTGCATGTGCACGCCGTCCGGCACGCTCGACTACGACGGGCTGGCGCGCGTGATCGTCGAGGCGTCCAAAAAGCACCCGAAAAAGACGGTCCTTGCGAGCCTCATGGGCCTAGACGAGGGCACCGCCAACAGGGAGATACTCGCGGCCGGCGGCGTGCCGTACTACACGTACGCGGAGGGGGCGATAAGGGCCCTCAGGGCAATGCTCACGTTCTCCGGGTGGGCCGCGTCGGCGCCGGGCAAGACGGCCCGGTTCAAGGTCGACCGCGCCGCCGTGCGCGACGTCATAGCGGCCGCCCGCGCCGAGGGCCGCTCGTCGCTGCTCGAGGAGGAGGGGCAGCAGGTGCTCGCCGCGTACGGCCTGCCCCTGCCGGAGGGCCGGCTCGCGCGGGGCCGCGGCGCCGCCGTGAGGGCCGCCAAGGGGATAGGGTACCCCGTCGTCATGAAGATCGCCTCGCCGCAGATCGTGCACAAGTCGGACGCCGGCGGGGTGCGCGTCGGCCTCGGCAGCGACGCCGAGGTCAAGGCGGCGTTCGACGAGATCACGGCCAACGCGAAAAAGTACGACCCCGCCGCCGAGATCAAGGGGGTGATGGTCGCCGAGATGGTCAGCGGCGGGACCGAGGTAATCGTCGGGTCAAAGCGCGAGCCGGGCATGGGGCCGGTCGTCATGTTCGGCATGGGCGGCATATACGTCGAGGTGCTCAGGGACGTCACGTTCCGGCTTGCGCCGGTCGCCGGCGACGAGGCCACCTCGATGATCGACTGCGCGCGCACCGGCAGCATGCTGCGCGGCGTCCGCGGGCGGCCCCCGTCGGACACGGCAAAGCTGGCCGAGTGCATACAGCGCGTCTCGCAGCTGGTCACGAACTTTCCCGAGATATCCGAGCTCGACATGAACCCCGTATTGGTGATGGAGCAGGGCAAGGGGTGCCGCGTGCTCGACGTGCGGATCGGCCTCGATGCCGGGGAGGGCCCGCCGGCGCCGGCTTCGCCGCCGGCCGGATAGCCGCGCCGCCGCCGGCTTCGCCGCCGGCCGGATAGCCGCGCCGCCGCCGCAAGCGGCAGCCGCGGCCGGCGGCCCTGCGGGGCGCGGTTGCCTTTGCGGGGGAGTCTACGACTGCTTTCCCGCGCCCCGATATTCTTTAATAGGGGGCGTGGCGCCCCCCCCTTGTGGCCACGGTGCAGAAAGAGTTCGAGGCCGGCGCGGCTCTGCTTGAGCTGTACGCGGGTTTCCCGTACGTCAAAAAGGTAGGCTACAGCATTGGCGAGATGGAAGGGCGCATACTGATCAGGGTGATAATGGACGACAACGACGACGACGAGTCGTTCGCCAACTTCCTAAAGTTGATCGGAGTGTCTAGGAAGTTCGAGGACATGTTGCCGGCCGACATGAGGGACGAGTACGAGGTGGTGCCGTTTGTCACCGATGCAGACGAGGGGGCCCTGAGGCACTTTCGCACCATGACGGTCGTGATCGACAGGTAGCGGAGGCGGCATGGCATGGATCCTGATTGGCGCCTACACCAGATCGACTACAACAGGAGGGCGCGCGAGAGGCTGGCTGCGGGCAGCGGGAGCGGCGGCACTAGGTTCTGGGGGTGGGAGATCGTCATAATGTTCTACGAGATCGTGATCGCCTTGGACGGGTACGCCGAGGCGGGGGGCATGCCCGTGCCGAAGAGCCACAGGGCGAGGCGCGCCATTGCCAAGCGGCACTTTCCACACCTTGCCGAGACGTACGACGGCCTTTATACCCTGAGCCTGACTGCTAGGTACTACAACGGGTATGTCATGACCAAAAAGATGTGGCGCAAGGCGGCGCAGTGCCACGGGATACTTTCAAAGGCCATCCCGGTGCAGCGGGCGGGCGCGTCCGCCGCCTCCGACGTAAGGCGGCCCTAATCGACGGCCTGGGATCTTGCCTCTTGGCGGGGGCTTGCGGCCGCCCTGCGCCCCCTCCCGCGTGCGGCGGGCAGGCCGGCGCTGGCACGGCCCCATGGCGGGGGCTTGCGGCCGCCTTATGCCCCGCGCCGATTTAGGACTTTTATACGGCCCCCCGCGCCGGGCGCCGCATGGCAATACGGACGGGGCAGGAGTACATTGACAGCCTGCGCGGCCGCCGGCTCAAGGTGTACCTGTTCGGCGAGCTCGTCGACGACCCCGTAGAGCACCCGATCATCCGCCCGTCGATCAACGCCGTCGCCGAGACGTACGACCTGGCCGTGCGCGACGAGGAGCTTGCCACGGCCGAGTCGGCCCTGTCCGGCGGCAGGGTCAACCGCTTCCTGCACATTGCGGAGAGCGCCGAGGACCTGGTAATGCAGAACAAGATGCAGCGCAGGCTCGGGCAGAACACGGGCACGTGCTTTCAGCGGTGCGTCGGCATGGACGCGCTCAACTCGCTGCACTCGACGACGTTCGAGATCGACGAAAAGCACGGCACGAACTACCACCGCCGCCTGCTCGACTTTGTCCGCTCCGTCCAGGAGGAGAACCTGGTGATCGGGGGGGCCATGACGGACCCCAAGGGGGACCGCAGCAAGGGGCCGTCGGAGCAGGCCGACCCCGACCTGTTCACGCGGGTCGTGGACCGCGACGACAGGGGCGTCTACGTGTCCGGCGCCAAGGCGCACCAGACGGGATGCATCAACTCGCACTGGATAATCATAATGCCGACGATGCGCCTCACCGAGAACGACCGCGACTGGGCCGTCGTCGGCGCGTTCCCCGCCGACGCGGAGGGGCTGACGTACGTGTACGGGCGGCAGTCGTGCGACACGAGGAGCGCCGAGGAGGGCGACATCGACGCGGGAAACGCCAGGTTCGGCGGGCAGGAGGCGATGATCATACTCGACCGCGTGTTCATCCCGTGGGAGCGCATCTTCATGCTCGGCGAGTACGAGTTTGCGTCGATGCTCGTCGAGAGGTTCACGTGCTACCACCGGCGCAGCTATGTCTGCAAGACCGGCCTGGGCGACGTGCTGATCGGCGCGGCCGGCGCCATCGCCGACTACAACGGCGTCCCAAAGGTCTCGCACATAAAGGACAAGCTCGTCGAGATGACGCACCTCAACGAGACGATCTACGCGGCCGGGATCGCCTCGTCGTACCAGGCGCACAGGACAAGGTCCGGCGCGTACCTCAACGACGACATGCTCGCGCAGGTGTGCAAGCACAACGTGACGCGCTTCCCGTACGAGATAGGGCGCCTCGCGCAGGACATCGCCGGCGGCCTGGTCGTGACGCTGCCGTCCGAAAAGGACCTGAGGCACCCCGATGTGGGGCCGTTGCTGCGCAAGTACCTGGCGGGCCGCAAGGGAGTCGACGTCGAGAACCGCATGCGCATACTGCGGCTCATCGAGAACATGACCATGGGCCGCAACGCTGTCGGCTACCTGACCGAGTCGATGCACGGCGCCGGCTCGCCGCAGGCGCAGCGCATACAGATACAGCGGCAGATGCAGCTCGGCTACAAAAAGAACCTGGCAAAGAGCCTGGCCGGAGTGAGCGGCGACGACGAGTTTGACGACGCCGGCGCCGAGCAGTCGGGATACTTTAAGCGCGTGTTCGGGCTGGTCGGAAAGAACTAGATTCGGGCGGCCGCCCCTCCCAAGCGGCCCCGCCGCGGGTGCTGCGGGCGACGGCATGCGCGCCGCCGCTGCGTCCAGGCCGGCCCGGCCCGTTCGCCCTGCCGCATGCGGCTGCTAGGGCGGCCCCGTGCGGCCCGGTCTACGCCTGCGAGGTCGCCGGCGCGTCGCCCGCCTTGAAGGGGCGCGGGCCGTGGCCCCCGCCTTGATCTGCCCGGGCGGCCTGCTCGTCCGCCTTTTGCCTTTCGCGGGAGGAGCGCGGGCCGTGGCCCCCGCCTTGATCTGCATCGCCCCCTCCGGGCCCCTCCGGCTCGCCGGGCGGCCCTGATCTTCCGTCCGTTCCCTGCTCCGCGCCTCCGCCCGCATCCGCGCCTGGGGGGGCGTCCGCGAGGCCGACGACGCGGGATGCCTGCTCAGGATCTCCCTCCACGCCCTGCTCCGCGCCCTGCTCCGCGCCCTCGTCCTCGCCCCCCTTCCTGCCGTACAGGTGCTTTGTGATCATGATCCCGACGATCACCGCGATAATGATATAGTTCACGGGGGGGCTGAGCACCCTCGTAATGTACCCCGCCTGGGGGATCACGTAGACGACGCTGCCGATGTACTCTTCGTCGGTGATCGGAAAGTCGGTGCCGGGGATCGACGACGGGTTCGCGTCGCCCTTGGTGCGGAGGGTCCTTGGATCCTCGTCGGCGATGGCGACGACCCTGTGCACGATCACCCTGTCGTGGCCGCTAGGCCTGTTGAACACTATGATGTCGCCGATGCTCACCTCGCCGAACGGGCTGTTCCCGCTGACGACCAGGATGTCGTACATCTCAAGATCGGGCACCATGCTCCCGCTGGACACGACGTAGAACGGGTTCTGCGTGCCAAAGTACGCCTGCAGGCCGACCCACACGGCCACGAGGCAGAGCACGATGATGATGACGTCCCTCAGGACGCCGCTTTGCGCAAAGAGCGACCGCAATTGCCGCGCCGGCCCCCGCTCGGCATAAATACCGTGGCGACGCTAGATCTTGCCGCCGCACTGCTCGCAGAACTTGGCATCGGAGCCGTTGGCGAACCCGCAGGCGGGGCACCCCGGGGTGGCGCCGGGAGCCTGCTCGGCGCAGCACGCGTCGTCGCAGGCCTTGAGCAGTATGATCTCGCCGATCTTTCCTATCTTGTCCCACCGCACCGCCTCGTCGCTCCCGTCGGGCGTTTGGACGACCAGGACTATGCCGCGATCCTTTGCGACGCCGACTTCCCTGGCAGTCCCTACCACGTTTCCATTCTCGTCAAAGACCGACATGCCGGCAATTGGCCGAACTGCCTCGGCCTGTACTTCCTGCCGCCCCGCCGCCGGCTCGGGCGCCTGCTGTTGCGGCTGGGCCGGCTCGGGCGCCTGCGCCTGCTGTTGCGGCTGGGCCGGCTCGGGCGCCTGCTGTTGCGGCTGGGCCGGCTCGGGCGCCTGCGCCTGCTGTTGCGGCTGGGCCGGCTCGGGCGCCTGCGCCTGCTGTTGCGGCTGGGCCGGCTCGGGCGCCTGCGCCTGCTGTTGCGGCTGGGCCGGCTCGGGCGCCTGCTGTTGCCGGGCCGACATCTCTGCCTCGGTCTTTGCCAGGCCCACCTCTGCATCCTCGTTTGGCTTTCTGAACACCCTGTACTCTGCTATCGTGGCGGTGCAGTTGTGGCAAGAATACTGGCCCTTTTCAGCCAAGATCAGGTTCTCGGCCACCTCTTCGTTGGGGTTGTCATATTCTATGCGGGGGCCGCCCTCGAACTCCTTCTCGCATGTATTGCAATAGTACTTTGACATGACGGCCGGGTCCAGCCTTCCGATCGGCGACAGGAACAGGTCGGGCCCCCCGAGATTGCCCTTGACCTGCTCATCGTCCGTGACGCGGGCAGTGACATAGCCGCCCGAGCCCCTGAGCTTTTTGATCCTCTCGTCGGAGCTCACGGGGCGCCGGCCCGGCGGCCCGCATTTAAACCGTCACCCGGCGCCCGCGGCGGCAGCCGTGACGGGCAAAGGCGCCCGTGCCGCCGCCGCCGGGCGGGGCCGCCCCTGCCCCCTCCCGCCCCCCGCCCGGCACCAGGAGCCGCCCCGTCCAACCGCGGGCCGCCCGGCGCCCAGCGCCCCCCTCCCTTTGCCCCTCGCCCCGCCAGCCGCCGCGTCGCCCCGCTGAAGGTATTTAGGAGCCGCCTTCGGGCCCCGCCCCATGAGCGTTGCCGACATTAGCAGCTTGCAGGCGTGGGAGACCGATATCATGGGCGCGCAGGTTCCGGTTGTTGTCGACTTTTGGGCCGAGTGGTGCGGCCCGTGCAGGATGGTAAGCCCGATCATTGACGAGCTGGCGTCCGACTACGACGGCAGGGTCAACTTTGCCAAGGTCAACGTGGACAAGGCGCAGGACATTGCCTCCAAGTACGGCATAATGAGCATCCCCACTGTGATCCTCTTCAACAAGGGAGAGCTGGTCACAAAGCAGGTCGGGGCCGCCTCGAAGGACAACTTCAGGGACATGATCGACAGGGCGCTAGGCTAGGCTAGGCCGGGGACCGCCCCGAGTGCCGCCGTCGCACCCGTTTGTTTTTCCGCGGTCGCCCGCCCCCTTGCCCGCCCGGCGCCCTTCCCCCGCCCGCCGGGATCGAGGCGCGGCGGCCTGCAAAAGGCCGGCAGGGGCGAATCTTTCCGGCCCGGCGCCGCCCACGCCTCGGCCGCCCCCGCGCCAGGGATGTGCGGCGGCACGCCGCCGCGGGGCTCTCGCGAGGCGCATTTCGGCGCAGCGGAAGGCGGCCCGAACGGCGCCCGGGCGCGGGGCTCCGCGGCGGGGGCTTGCGGCCGCCTTCCGATGCGGGCCCGGGCGCCGCGGGGCGCCGCAGGCTGGGGCCCGCCGGATGCGCCCCGGGGCCTTGCGCGCGCGGCCGCCCGGCGGCGCCGGCGGCCCGCCGCCCCCGCGGCGCGCCCACAGGACGGCGGCGCGGGGCGGCATGCGCCCCTGATCGCCGCGCCGCCGCCAAACCCATTAATAGCGCGCCCGTGCAGGGCCGCCATGTCCCTCGGAGAGGTCGACACGCTCAACCTCTTGACCGAAAAGCTCGAGAACCTGTTCAACGAGTCGCAGGGGTACTATGAGAGCTTTCTGGACACGAACAACCTGTACAAGGCCGGCAAGATATCCGACAAGGAGTTTTTTGCAAAGCTTGGGGACTACACGGTGGCGTACTCGGCCCTCGAGTTCCTGGCCATCAAGGTGATCCTGGAGATCAAAAAGTCGCTCGACAAGGTGGCCGGCGGCCAGGCGCCGGGCGGCACGCAGTCGCCGGGGCTCATGCCCGGCATGGGCGCCGCCGGCGGGATGCCGGGCGGCGGAATGGCCGGCGCCCCGCCCCCGCGCATGGGGACGGCCGCCTCGCCGGTCGGGGCGCCGCCCAGCATCGTCTCCGCCGGCCAGGGGTTTTCCCAGCCCGGGACGCTGCCGTCGCCGGACCCGACCCTGATGCCGCCGGCGCCCCAGCCTGCGCCGGGAGCGGCGGCTGCGGCGGCCCCGCCCTCCGGATCCGCATGCGCCTCGTGCGGCGCCCCCCTGCGGCCCAACGCAAAGTTTTGCTCAAAGTGCGGCCGCAAGGCGTAGCGAACTCCCGCCCGCTGCAGCGGCCGCGGCAGCGCGCCGCTAGTCGTCTAGCGCCGCGCCGCACTCGGTGCAGAACCTGGCCGAGGACGAGACCTTTTTGCCGCACTCGGAGCAGAACTTTGAGGCGCCGTCCGCGGCCGTCTCCGCCTCGGCGTCGGCCTTTTGGCTGCCGTACATGGACGACGCCCTGACCGCCCCGGTCGGCGTGTACCTCTCCTCGTCGACAATGTCCACGGGCGCATCGTCCCTCTCGTCGACGTACGAGTACAGCCTGGGCACCGCCGCCCCTTCCCCGCCCGACCTGTCGGGGACCATGTCGCCTAGCCAGAACGCAAAGCGCTTGAGGGTCAGGTCGGGGGTGGAGAATGTCAGCGTGTGCGCCGCCATGTAGTCCTCCGCGGCCTTTCTGCCGTCAAAGACTTTCACGCGGCGGCGCCGGCGCGGCATGCTATAACGGTTGCCGCCGCGCCGCCGCGCCGCTGCAGACGGGCGGCCGCCGCGGGCTACAAGGGGCCCGCCGCGCGCCCGCCCCGCCTGCGCGGCGCCGACATTGGCATGCAGCCGCCCATGCCGGCCCTCTGCGAGCAGGAGCAGCCTGGCCGCACCCTGGGCGACATGGCCCGCGCCGTTAGGGCCCACATGTCCGCCATTACCATGCACGCGTCCGATCCGGCCACCCCGAAAAGCACGTCCTTGAGAAGAAACACAGCGAGGCCGGCGGCCGTCGTGGTGAGTGACACGACCGACGGCGCGTCGTCCTCGGGGCCCGCGGCGTACCCCATTTCCGCGCGGGCCAAGCGGTCGGCGGGGCCGAGCGACTCGGCCAGTATGCGCTCGGCGCTGATGACGCCGGCGCAGTACAGGCACGGCAGGGACGGGCTGACCAGGTTGACCCTCACGGACGCCCCGGACACCCTGCCGCCGCTCGAGTCGACGCCGACCCCCACGTCTATGACCGGTATGAACAGCTGGTGGGCAAGCTCGTTGAGGACGCTCCTCGGGCGGTGCCGGTCGGTGCAGCTAAAGACCGCGTCGCACTCGCCGAGCAGCGCGAGGGCCTCCTGCGAGACGACGTCGGTGCACGCCTTTTCCACGGCCGATCCGGGGGATATCCTCCTGATGTTGTCGGCCGCTATCTCGACCTTTGGGCGCCTCTTCGTCCCGGCATCGGTGCCGTACATGCGGGTCCTGTTGCTCGGGGCAAAGGTGTCGTGGTCGACGAGCGTAAAGCGCATGACGCCCTCCCGCGCAAGCTGCTCGGCGACCGACGATCCGGTGCCGCCCACCCCCACTATGCCGATTTTGATCTCCGACAAGGCCCGCTGCCCGTCGAGCCCGAACGCGCGGATCTGCCTGTCGTACAGCCCTGTGTCGACCCTGGCCGGCCCGCGGGGCCGGCCGCCGATGGGCCTGAACCGCGCGCGCCTGTCGACGATCCTCAGCTGGCCGACGGACTCTACGCGCCCGTCGGCCGTCCACACCCTGCCGATCACGGCGTCGGGGCCGAACAGGAGGCTGCCCACCGGCCTGTCCCCCAGGCACCGCCTCACGGTTCCGGACGTCTCGCGCTCGCCGGCAAGGTCCGACGCCGAGTACTGCAGGTTGCCGTTGGAGCGCGGATGCGTGTGCGACAGGATCACGGTGATGCCGTCTCCCTCCGCCGCGCCCAGGGCCCTGTTGAGGAATAGCGGAGACATCCGCAGGCCGCCGGCCGCGCGCGCCTCGTAGTCATCTGCCCCCGGGAACAGCATGTTGCGGACCGTGAGGTGAACGCCCTGCCCGTTCTCAAAGAACCCCGCCGTGAGGATTGCCGCCGACTCCCTGCCCGTGTCGGCCATTAGGCTGGACTTTAGGGCGTCCAAGTGGGCGGAGGTCATCCGTATGGTGTTCATGACTACGCATCCCTGCGCAGCCTGTCGTTGACCACGTCGAGGTACGTCACGAGGTTGTCGTGCACGGGATCCCAGCCGCCTATGTGCCAGCTGAACGACTGCCACTTCCTCCCGTTCCGCGTCTCGGTTCCCACGCCGCTGGCCGCCTCCCCGCTCCTGCGCGATATGGGGGGATCGAGCCAGAACATGTCCAGCGGCGCGTTTGGGTACGTGTCGTGCGCCATGATCATCAGGTCGGACCTGCTGCGATCCCACACGTTGCCCGGGATCGGGTACTCCCTGATCACGACGTATATCGCATCGCCCGAAGTTACCTCTACCTCGTAGCCCATCGACTCGAGCCTGCCTATGTGGTCCAGTAGCAGCGGCGGCAGCAGGTGCGCCGCCGCCCCCTGCGACCCGAACGTGGCCGAGTTGACCGTGCGGAAGCGCATTCCCCGCGCTAGCCTCACGGCGTCGGCGTCGGCCATTGGCTCGTCGCCGCCGCCTGCGGGCCCGCCCGGCCCGCCGGCCACGTGTATCAGCATGTGGTGCAGCGGGGCCCCGGCAAGATCCTTGATCTCCCTGGCCGTCATCTCGGGCCTGTCGACCTCGTACCTTTTTGTGTTGACGGTTATTGCGGTGGCGCCGCTACCGCCGGCAGGCGCGCCCGGCCCCGCCGGCCCGCCCCCGTCCCGCGCCGCGGGCCTCGCCGCCGCTGCCGCGCCCGGCCCGCCCTCTCCACTCATGGCGTGACGGCAACCCGGCGGCCTGCATATGGGCTTTTGCTTGCGATGCCGCGGATGCTCGCCTGGGGCGGCAGCGCGCGGCGCATCCGGCCCCGCCCCCGATGCCCTGGCCCTTGCGCGCCCGGGTCAGCGGCCAAGCGCCGCCCGCCCGCCGCCTCGGTCCCTGCCGAGCATCTCCATCGCCCTGGCAAACTCGGCCGCATCGTCCTTGGTGTACTTTGCGCTGCCGATCCTCATGCGGTAGTTGAGCTCAATGTTCGAGCGGATCTCCTCGATGCCGCGCCTAATCTCCACGTCGCTGACCTTTGCGAGGTACTTGTCGGCCTCGGCGTAGCGGTTCTGTATCTCCTGCAGGACGGCGAGGCACTCTATCGCCGTCCTGTTCGGCAGCGTGCGGAACAGCCCGCCCGCGCATTCGACTATCTCCTTGAGGCGCCTGAGCCTGATGCCGTGCATGTACTGGCGCACGAGCAGGGCCGTCATGCCGGCCCACACGGCCACCTTGGCGATGTCGATTACAACGTCCCCGTTGCCCCCCGCGAGCGCGCCGCCCTGGACCAGTATGCTGACGGGCAGGATCGTGCACAGCCCGATCGCCACAAAGCACTGGGCAAAGAACGACCTCTCCGCGCGGCGCGGCACGAACAGCGCGAGGGTGTCGGACCTGGCCATGCGCCTCACCTGCGCCCCCCGTCTGCTTGGATTTGCGCCTTGGCCTGCGCCTCCCCCGGGATCGCCGCTTGCAACACTGGGCTGCGCCCTGTACCGTATGTGTAAGTACCTTTTGGGCCGTTTGCGGGCGGCGCGGCCGGCAAGGGCGCCGTGGCCCCGGCGCGGCCGCGCGATGAGCTGTGGTGGACCGGAAGGGAATTGAACCCTCGACTTCTGCGTTGCGAACGCAGCGTTATACCACTAAACCACCGGCCCATGCACCGCCGCGCCGCCGCCCGCGCTTTAACCGTTGCGCGCGCCCCCCGCGCTACAGCATAATACCGCCGCGGCCGCGGGCGCCCCGTGACCGTGGACGCCGTCGTGGTCGGCTCGCACGTGGTCCTGCCCGGCGGCGGCATCGCCGAGAGGAACATCGTCGTCGACGACGGGCGGATCGAGGGCCTGACGACGGGCGTGCCCGCCTGCGACCGCCGCATCAGGGCCGACGGCCTCGTGTCGATCCCAGGCGCGATCGACCCGCACGTGCACTACGGGGTGTACACCCCGATCGAGAGGGCGGCGGCGACCGAGTCGCGCGCGGCCGCCGTCGGCGGCGTCACCACAATGATGCGCATGCTCCGGCTCGGCGGCTCGTACCGGGAGGGGCTCGACGCCCACCTCGAGGCGAGCGCCCGCTCGCACTATATCGACTACACGCTGCACGCGTCGATATTCGACGCCGCGCAGGCGTCCGAGATGGAGTTCTGCGCCGGCCGCGGCGCCGCGTCCTTCAAGCTGTACATGAACCTGGGCGGCGAGATAGGCCACGTCTACATGGACATGCCGCCGGGCTCGTCCGAGCTCGCCGCGGCGCGCGTCGAGGTCGGCGCCGATACCGTCCGCGCCGTCGTGCGCAACGCCGCCGCCCTGGGCCTCCCCGTCCTGGTGCACGCGGAGGACTACGAGTCGTGCTCGTGCGGCATGCGCGAGGCGCGGGAGCGGCGGCTCGACGGCCTCGGCGCCTGGTCGGACAGCCGCTCGCCCGAGTACGAGGCAAAGGCCATAGCGGACGTCTCGGCGCTCGCCAGGCAGTACGGATGCGCGCTGTACATTGTGCACGTCGGCTCGGCTCGGGCCCTCGAGCAGGTGCGCGCCGAGCGCGCCGCCGGCACCCGAATGTTCGTCGAGACGTGCCCGCACTACCTCGTGCTGTCCCACGAGGGCCGCCGGGGCTACCGCGCCAAGGTCATGCCCCCGATCCGCACGAGGCGCGACAACGAGGCCGTGTGGGCCGCCCTGGCGGCCGGCGAGATCGACACCGTCGGGACGGACCACGTGGCCAACCGCCTGGACCTAAAGCTCGCCGGCGGCGACGTCTGGGGCGCGCTGGCGGGGTTTCCCGGAATAGGGACGCTGCTGCCCATACTGGCGAGCGAGGGGGCCGGCAGGGGGCGCATGTCGTACGGGCGCCTCGCCTCGCTTACGAGCGGCGCGGCCGCGCGCATATTCTCGATGGGGCCCGCAAAGGGGTCGCTCGAGCCGGGATCGGACGCCGACATTGCCGTGATAGACCCGCGGCTGGAGCGGGCCGTCTCGGCCGAAATGCTCGGCGGGCACTCGGACTATACGGTGTACGAGGGGCTGCGGCTCAGGGGCTGGCCGGTCAAGACCATGGTCCGGGGGGAGATGGTCGCCGAGGATTTCGAGGTCGTCGGGCGCGCGGGGCACGGCCGGCTCGTGCAGAGGCCCGCCCGCGGCGCCGCCAGCTAGCGCCGGGCCGGGCGGGGGCCCTGCTGCGCGCGCAGGCGGCGCGGCCCGCGCCGGAAGGCCCCGCAGCCGCCGGCCGGCGCCCGAAATCGCGGCAGGGCGCGCTCTGCCTCCCTCCGGCCTCCGCGGCCGGGCCGCCTAGGCTAGCGTCTGGCGCGGAATGCGCACGGGGTTCTTGCAACCTGCGGCGGGCTGCCTGTCTAGTGGCACGTGCGACGGCTGGGGAGGGGGGAGGCCGTAGCGGGGGCTTGGGGGCCAGCGGTCCCCGCCGTCCTTCCTCCGGCGCGACCGGCCGCAGATTGCAAGGACGGCCTGGATACTGGCGGGCGGGGCGCGCCGCGAGCCGCCCCTGGGCCGGCGGTGCGCGAAGCGGCCCTGTGCCGGCTGGCATCAGGGCGGCCTTTCAGCGGGATTGCCGCCGTGTCATCGAGGGCCGCCGACGGGCGCGAGGCGGGGCGCGCCTTCCCGCCTGGGCGTTGATGCGGGCGATGCGGGAAGGCGACCGATTTATAATTCTGTAGAATGGCCGCCCGGCAATGGGAAGTATTGACAAGGTAGCGGTGGCATGGACCATTGCAATCGTGGCCGCCGGAGTGGGATTTGCTGCAATGGGCGACAGCCTGCAGAGCAGCAGCCCAGCACCGACAGCCACAGTTCCTGCCCCCGCACCTGCCCCCGCACCCGCACCTGCCCCCGCACCCGCACAAGATGACGTGCCGTCGATGGACGACGACATGATGGCCATGACCGAGGACGACGAAGAGGACGACATGATGGCCATGACCGAGGACGACGAAGAGGACGACATGATGGCCATGACCGAGGACGACGAAGAGGACGACATGATGGCCATGACCGAGGACGACGAAGAGGACGACATGATGGCCATGACCGAGGACGACGAAGAGGACGACATGATGGCCATGACCGAGGACGACGAAGAGGACGACATGATGGCCATGACCGAGGACGACGAAGAGGACGACATGATGGCCATGACCGAGGACGACGAAGAGGACGACATGATGGCCATGACCGAGGACGACGAAGAGGACGACATGATGGCCATGACCGAGGACGACGAAGAGGACGACATGATGGCCATGACCGAGGACGACGAAGAGGACGACATGATGGCCATGACCGAGGACGACGAAGAGGACGACATGATGGCCATGACCGAGGACGACGAAGAGGACGACATGATGGCCATGACCGAGGACGACGAAGAGGACGACATGATGGACACAACGTCGGACGACGGCGGCGGCGCGCAGACGTACGAGGTCACCGTTCCCGCCGGGACATCCGTCCTAGGCTGCGAAGAGACCGACGAGTGCTACATACCGCCAGAGATAACGGTCGGCCTGGGCGACACTGTCACGTGGAACAACGTCGACACCGCGGCGCACACGGTAACCAGCGGAACCATAGACGGCGGCCCCGACGGCCGGTTCGACAGCAGCCTGCTGCTGGCGGCCCAGTCCTACTCGTTCACCTTTGAGGCGGCGGGGGACTATGACTACTACTGCATCGTCCACCCGTGGATGATCGGCAAGGTAATTGTGCCATAATCCCGACCGCTTCTTTTTTCTCACACGGCGCGCGCCGGCCGCGGTCACGGCCCCCTTTGCCCACCCTCGACCGCCCCGCCGCATCCTCCCGATGCGTAGAACTCGGCCGCGCCCGCCCTGATCTCCCCGTCCGTCATGTCCCTCTTGTGGGTCAGGATCGACCACGCGTGGCCGAACGGGTCGACGACCACGCCGTGCCGGTCGCCCCAGAACGCGTCGTTCATGGGCACGACCGGCGCGGCGCCGGCCGCCACCGCCCTGGCAAACAGGGCGTCGGCGTCGCCGACGTACAGGTACAGCGACGACGAGCAGGCCCCCGTCACGGCCGGCGAGCGCATGTTCATCTCCCCGAACTCGTCCGAGAGGAACACGAACGAGTCGCCTATCCTGATCTGCGCGTGGACGACCCTCCCGTCGGGCGCCTCGAACAGGTTGATCCGCTCCGCCCCGAACGCCCTCCCGTAGAACTCGACGGCCCTCTTTGCATCGCCGACGACAAGGGCCGGCGTGGCCGTGTGGAACCCCTCGGGGACGGCCCTGGCGCCGCCCCCGCTGCCGGACGATCCCGCCATCGGGCCCGCCGCCCCGCCTGCAAATATCAACCGTCACGCCCACGCCGGGGCGCCCCCGGCACCGCCGCCGGCCGGCTCCCTCACCGCGCGAACGCGCCGATCAGCCTCCGCGCGAGGCGGTAGTCCAGGCGGCGCCTGTACGCGCCGTCGCCGCGCAGCCCCTTGAACGGCGTGAGGAAGACGTCGTGCGTCGCCTCGCGGAACTCGGCGAGGCGGCGGTTGAGCCGCCCTATCGTGCGGCCGTCGGCGTCGATCCCGCCTATCCTGGTGACCGAGCGCGACGAGCGCAGTATCGCGTGCGGCAGGTCGGCGCCGCGGCAGAACCGGATCGAGGGCCCGCGCGTGTCGTCCACGGCCATCAGGCCGAGCTGGCCGCGCGGGTCGTTGAAGCGCAGGCGCGCGGCGGCCGGGCCGGGCCGCGGCGGTAGCATTTCCTCAAGATCGCTGAGCATCCCGACGCGCTCGCCGTCGTGCCAGACGGCCGTGTCCGCGGCCCTGCCCGCGTGGAACATTGCCAGGCACGTCGGGTTTTCGGTGCCGTCAAAGGCCAGCCGGTGCAGGAAGGCGACCGAGCGCAGCCGCTCCCTGAACAGGCCGCTGTGCAGGAACGACGCGGGCACCAGGAACGCGACGTTCTCGCAGTGCTCGAGCGCCAGGCCGAGGCAGTGCTTGTACAGGTCGTCGTAGCGCGTGCGCGGGTAGGCCAGCCGCCGCCGCGCCGCCGAGCTCCGGCCGAGCCAGGGCGGGTTGCTGACGCAGTTGCGGTGGCCCTCCGGGAACGACTCGATCGTGTCGCATTGCTTGACCGCCGCATGCCCCGGCCGCACGTCGTACGAGGTGGCCCTGATGCGGCCCCAGCCCGCCTCGCGGAGCATTTCTACTATGTGGTTGGCGCCGGCGAACGGCTCAAGCACGTCCGACAGGCCGGCCCTGCCGGCCCAGTCCGCGAACGGCTCGAGCGCGAACGGGTTGTAGTTGGTTGTATAGTACTGCCCCAGGCGCCGCCGCGCCTCCCGCCAGGGCTCTGCCGCCGCCGCCGCCGCCGCCGCCGCGCCGCCTTCCGGCCGCCCGTGGCGCCGCCGCCGCGCCTCCCGCCCGGGGCCTACCGCATACGCCGGCAGCGCGGTCTGGCGCATACGGGCGCCGGGCGCGGGAAATGTAGTATAAACTCTCAGGCGGGCGCCTGCGATATCGCGGCCGGAGGAGGCGGTCTCCAGGATGCGCGGGCCCCGGCGCCGCGGGATTGCGGCCCCTGCCCTTGTGGACCGTGTGCGCGCCTTTCGTCCGGCCACTTCCCCCGCCCTACCTCGCGCCTCCTGCGCCGCGCCCGCCGCCGAGGCGGCCCTCGCCGCCGCGCGCGACCCTTGGCGGAGTCTGGACTCTGCCTCTGCGGATTCGTCGTCGATCCCGGGGTGGCGCCGGCGAACAGCCCCGCCGGGCAGCTGCTGCGCGGGCCGGCCATCGTGCGCAAGATACGCGGCTCGCTGCGCGCGGAGCGGTGCGCCATGGCCCTGTCCGCCCCGCTGCCGTGCATGACGACGCGGGAAAGGCAGGGGCAGGACCCGATCATCGAGCTGAAGTTGCGCATTTGATTTCGGGCGCGGCGCAGCGCAGGGGCAAGTTCCTGCGGCATCACGTTCTTGCCCCCCGCCGGATCCCGGGCTCCGCCAGGGGGCACCAAAGGCCGTGAACGGTCACAACTCCCATGATCGGGCGTCGGCTAGGCGGGGCACGAAACCCGCGCCGCGATCTCGTGCGGCGCCGTCCGTCAAGCTTATACTGCAACCCGGAGCTGACGGGGCATGAAGGCTGCCGAAGAGGCCGTGCGGGTGCAGCAGGCGGGCGCCGCCGGTTCTGCAGGGCAGGCCCTGCGCGCAATGCCCGACGCCGAGATCAGAAATCTGTTCATCTCGCTGATCGACCCGACCGCCATGGCGCGCATCGACAGGTGCATTCACATTGCCGGGGTGATCGGCGCGTACTCGGCCGGCGCGGGGTGGGATCAGGGCGTTCGCTTGGCGCGCATGCTTGCGGACATTTATGGGGACATGTCAAAGATAGCCGACAGGCCGACAACCGGCGGCGCGTACTGGCTTGCGTTGCGCGCCCTCGGCGACATACTTGCGTACCTGCGCAGGGTCGGTAGGGCGTACAGGGACGGACTAGACGCCGATCCCATGGAGGGCCTCGAAGAGGTGCGATCGTCGGTTGCGGAGATGCTCGACTCGATGTCGGGCCTAGAGGCTAGGAAGCCGCTGGACGATGAAGACGAGGCCGACCCCGACTTTCCGCCCGAGCTGGCCGGTCCGAAGCGTCCCCCGCAAACCTGCGGGAAGGCCCTGATGAGGAGCGAGTGGGAGTTGAGAAAGCGCCACAAAAAGAGGGGCGTCGACCACGTGTTTCCCCCCAAGGCCAAGACCATTGTCGGCATGTTGTCCGACTGCGTCGTCCCGGGCCAGACCTCCCTGGACCTAGTCCGGGAGGCTCGGGGGCGGGGGCGCCCGTGAGCGTGGCGCCGGCCTCCGGCCCGGCAGGCCGGGCACCCGCCGGCCTCCGGCCCGGCAGGCCGGGCACCCGCCGGCCTCCGGCCCGGCAGGCCGGGCACCCGCCGGCCATACGCACTACGGACAAGGGCATGGCGCAGATCGGCGGCAACGCGCAGTACGGGCGCATAGAGGTCGTCCTGCTTTGGCCCCGCTAGGCGGCCGGTGCAGCATCCCCGCGCCCCTTCCAGCCTGCCGCGCCTAGAGCACGTCGAACCTGCCGCCGGCCCCCGCCCTGTACACGACGTCCGGCTTGCGGGCGAATATGCCGACCTCGGCCACCCCGGCCACCCCCGCCAGCCTTTTCCTGAGGGCGGCCGGCCTCTCTATGGCGCCGAACCCGCAGTCGAGCACTACGTTGCCGTTCTCCGTGACGAACGGGTACCCGCGGCCGAGCAGGCGCAGGCTGGGCCTGCCGCCCATCCCGCGGACAGCATCGGCCGCGTACGACCTGGCCAGCGGGTGGACCTCGACGGGGACGTCCCTGTCGAGGATCGGCACAAACTTTGACTCGTCGGCCATCACGACGAACCTTTTGGCCGCGCTTGCGACGATATTCTCCCTGAGCAGGGCGCCGCCGCCCCCCTTTATGACGGTCCGGCCGGCGTCGATCTGGTCGGCCCCGTCGAACGCGACATCTATTCCCTCCGCCCCTATGCGGTCTGCCTCGGCAAGGGGTATCCCCCCGGCCTCGGCGGCGAGCTTTATCTGGAGCGACGTCGGCACCCCCGTCACGCTGACTTCCCCCCTCGCCACGCGGCCGGCGAGGGCCTCGACCAGGGCCGTGGCGGCCCTGCCGCTGCCCAGGCCGACCACCTGCCCGTCCCTGACCGTGCCGAGCGCATGCTCGGCCATTGCCCTGATGGCGGCGTCGAACTCCGTCATTCGACCTCTGCCTGCTCGAGCTTTGACAGCGTGCTCCTGATCTCGGCCACTATGGCCTCTAGGTCGTCGTCGGCCGCCCGCCCGCCGGCGTCGTCGTCGGCCGCCCCGCCCTCTTCCGCCAAGTCCATGCCGGCGCTCGGCCTGGGAAGCTTGTCCGGCAGGGACTGGGACGCCGTGCGATGCGGCCCGGGCCTTGCTGCCGCTACGGCAGCGGCACCAGCCGCCGTGGCGGCGGCGGCGGCACCAGCCGCCGTGGCGGCACCGGCCGGCGTAGCCGCCTTGCCAACTGGCTCCGCGGAGCCGCCCGCCCCCGCCGCGCCCGCCGGGGCCGGGGCCGGGGGCTGGGCGCTCGCCGCGGGCCCCTTTGGCCTGCCGACCGCGGGGAACCTTCGCTCCCCGCCGCCGATGGTGGTCAGGGTGGTGATCTCTACGGGCTTGACGGCATGGCCGCCCCCGGGCGGAGCGGGCCTGGCGCGCGGGCCGCTGGCCACTTCCGCCGCGGCCGCCTTTTGCGCCGCCTGCTGTTGCGCCTGCTGTTGCGCCTGCTGTTGCGCCTGCTGTTGCGCCTGCTGTTGCGCCTGCTGTTGCGCCTGCGCCGCATCGAGCGTCTCCTGTTGCGCCTGCGCCGCATCTAGCGGCGCCTGCTGAACCACGCTATTCCCGCCTCCGCCTCCGCTGGCCTCTTCCTGCACTGCGGCCGCTTCCGCGGCCGCCCTCTTGCCCTGCCCCCTCCCCCGGGACTTTCGCGGCGCGGCCGCATCCGCATTCGCCTCCTCCCCCGCCCCGACGGCCGCCGCGGGCACGGCCGCGGCGATCCTGGCGGACAGCTCGTGCAGCCGCTCGTCGAGCGACGAGAGCCTCTGGTCCATCAGGGCCGCAAGGCCGTCGCCGACCGGCCCGAGGTCGGGGTGCCTGCCGGCCTCCTCAAGCCTGTCGATCTTTGCGAGCACGGCCGACAGCTGGCGCTGGTACAGGGCAAGCAGCGCGTCCCGCTGCCGCCCGTCGAGGCCGGCGTCCCCGTGCACCCTAGATATGGCCTTTCCGAGTATGTCGCGCTCGGCCGCCAGCACGCCAATCCTCGAGCGTATGCGCCCCGCCGCGTCCGGCCCGCCAGCGGCGGCATCGCCGCCCTCCCGCCGCCCAGCGCTCCGGCCGCCCCTCGGAAGCCTCCTGTACGCGACGGCCGAGGCGGCGCCAGCGACGCCTGTCAGAAAGAGGACGATCTCCTGCATTATGCGTACCACTTGACCCAAGAGTACTTTCTGATCTTGGCGTCGGGGAACCCGCAGCTAGCGCACCTGTGGCGGCGCTTGTGGTACGAGTTGCGGCCGCACCTGCGGCACCTTATGTGGACGTGCTTTCTCGTAAACCCCCCCATCGAGGTCGTTCCCTTTACCATGGCGCGCCGGCCCCCCGTCCTGCGCCGCTACCCCGGCGGCGGCGAGATCATGACGACGTTGTCGCCCCTCACCACGATCGTGCCCAGCTCCGTCTCGTCCTCGCCGGCCCTCTCGACCGAAGAGTCGAGCAGCAGGTTCATGTGCTGGTCGAACCCGCGCAGGCTGCCGCGTATGGTCCTGTTGCCCTTTAGCTTTATCAGGACGACCTTGCTAATGCTCTCGTCTAGCACCTTGACTGCCATGTCTGCGGACATTCTACTGCACCCGACGGCGGCCCGACGGCCCGCTATATAAGATTTCATGGGGGCCGCCGAGCGCCCGCCGCGGCCCCCCGGACAGGCTCGCGCGGCACCGTGCCGCGACCCTCTCCGCAACGCCGGCCAGCAGGCGCCGGCCGCGCGCGGCGCTTGCGCCCCTCGGGTCGCCCCACACGCCGTTCGGCGCCACTGACGGGAACGACGCGGCGGCCCTCTTGGCGACGCGCGCCCGCTCGGCGGCCGGCGCGCCCGGCCGCTCGACGTAGCCCCTCGCGGCCCTGCCCATCCGCGCGCCGCGCCCGCCCGCCACGGCCAGCATGAGCGATGTCTCGGCCATGCCGGCGTGGTCGAACGGCCCGTCCATAAAGTGCCAGTACGACAGGGCCAGCACGCGGGCGCCCCTGCCCTCTGGCCGGCCCCGCCTGCCGCGCCCCGGCCCGCGGCCCCTGCCGCACAGCTTTTCGAGGGCGCCCAGGTTGCCGTGGTGCCCGTTGACCACGAACAGGGCGCCGATGCCGCCGGCGCCGAGCGAGTCGGCCAGGTCGCCGAGGGCGCGCGCCAGCGTGCCGACCCTCAGGCTTGCGTTGAACATGGGGGCGTGCTCGAACGAGACGCCGTACGGCACGGGCGGCAGCAGCAGGTACCCGTTGGCCCTGCACAGGCGGCGCGCAACCTCGGCCGCTATGGCAGTGTCCGTCGATGCGGCCAGGTGGGCCCCGTGCTGCTCGAGCGAGCCGACGGCGACGGCGGCCGCCGCGGCCGCCGCGGCCTTGCCGCCTCCTATCCACCGGCGAATGTCGGGGTCGTACCCCATACCGGCGTCCGGCGGCACTATCCGGCACCGCCGCGGCCGGCTTTGCCGCCCCCGGGCGCGCGGCGGGCCTTTTCTCCCCGCGCCGGCCTTACGTGGACCTTTCTCCAGCGCACCTCGAGCCTGTCGTCGAGGTGGAGGCCCACGGCGCGCAGCAGCGTCCTGGCCTCGAGCCTCTGCCCCCTGCGCCTGACCTCTTCCAGGGTGTCGTCGGGGTCGACCGCGAACGAGTCCTGCAGGATGATCGGCCCCTGGTCCAGGCTCTCCGTGACGTAGTGCGACGTCACGCCGGCGATCTTTGTCCCCCTCTCGTGGGCCTGCGCGTACGCCATGGCGCCGGGAAACGCCGGCAGCAGGGACGGGTGTATGTTGATGATGCGGTTGGGGTACCTCCAGACAAAGTTGGGGTTGAGTATGCGCATGTACCGGGCGAGGACGATCAGGTCTATCCGGTGCTCGCGGCACACCTCGATCAGCCTCTCTTCCGCGCCCGCCTGGTCGCGCTCCTCGACGGCGACGAACGGCACGCCGGCCCTCTTGGCCATGGGCTCGAGCGAGCGCTCGGTGCCGACTATGACCGAGATGCGGCCGGCGATGCGGCCGCGGGCCGCCAGCAGGGCCCGCAGGCAGTGCGGCTCCTTTGTGACGAACACGGCGACGTTCCTGCGCCTGGCGCCGCCGTTGCCGCCGCCGTCGTGGACCGTCACGTCCATGCCGTGCCTCTTGGCTACCCTGCGCAGCCTGGCCCCGAGCCCGTCCATGTCGGCGCCCGCCCTGAACGACGCCTCGATGTACATGCCGAACACGCCCTTTACGACGTTCTGGCTGATCGACTCGATGTTGCCGCCGTGCCTGAACACGGCCTCTGTGAACGCGGCAACGACGCCCTTTTTGTCGGGGCCGACGACGGCGATTCCTGCGAGCATCTCTTCGCGCGAGGGCGGCCGGGCTTTCATATTAACGGTGGGCGCGGCGCGATGCGGGCATCCGCCTGCCTTGTTCACCCATGCCGGCGCGCGCCGCCCTCGCGTGGCAGCCGCGCTACGGATGGCGACGGAGGCAGTCACAAGCGGCCCGCCTCGCCTCGCCGCGCCGGCCGCCGACTATGACAGCATTTACCGTGCGCGCCGGCAGGCTGCGTGCCGCGGCCGCCGGCTAGGGCCGCGCCGTCCCGCAGGCCGCCCGGGGGCTATGCACAATGGCGTTCCCTAAGGCGGCGCTAGGCGTCGGATGCGACAATGTGGATAACCCCCCAGGGTAGTTGTCACTCATGATCCGCCACGCTTCCTTCCCCGAATCGCTCGAATATGTGGTTTGTTAGGCGCGCGATTGGCGTGTGGGTGGCCCGCATCTGCGGCACGATGATAATCTTGTGTACGGATAGAATCCAGATGTCAAAAGACGAGCCGTCTAGGTAGTCTACGAGTGACATGTGCACGTATGGATTGGAGTGGTAGACGCTGACCGTTATGTGCGCCATGCTTTCTACGCTTTTAATGAACGTTGAGTTTTCACTGTGATCTTTGGCCATGACGCTGTCTAGAGTTATGGCGAGCGGCCGGATCGTGCCGTTGTTGTCTTCCCTAGAGCGGTTCGAGTACAACTTTGTTTTTTTGTCCACGATCTCGACCACTAGCGGAGATACTTTGTGATAGAAGGGGGCGATTGAACGCTTGAACCTAAACAAGCCGTTACGTGAAAGCTGGCTGTGCATGGGCGAGGCGGTACCACGCAATAAATTAAAGCTTATCCTGCTTATCCACTGATCGTTTGCGGCCGCGTCGCTGAACGCCTCCTTGAACGGTTTGTTGGTGTATGTCACTGCCGATTCGGTCGACTTGCGCCTTTCCGGAACGATGTGCGGCGAACTTGCACCCTCGTTCTTGCGGCCTTCCTTGTCGGTCGCCGCCCTGAGCCGCCGGTATGCGGTCATCCGCGCTACCATGATTTGGCCGCCGGATGACTTTTCAAGGCGTTCTAAGACGCTGTAGAGATCGCCTGCGCTCAAATAGGCCTGTGAGACATGCGGATAAAGCGCCTTGATAAAAGGGCCAAACGTGCGATCAACAAAGCGGCGCGGCTCGTCTGTAATGGCAAGGTAGACGAACGATCCCGGCGCCTTGGCTACAAGGACGTGTCCAGGATCCTCCCCCTTTCTCGAAAGCTTGATTGTAAACATGCCGTCACCATGAATTGCGGAACGCTCGCCTATGTCAAAACGGGGCGACGATTGGGTTCGGTCGATGCCCGCTTCCACCCCCTCTTTCGACACCAGTACGGCAACGCTGGCCGTGCGCGCGGGATCGCCGGCCAGTACCCCGTCAAGGTGTGCCATAAAGTCGTCTAGACGCTCGTGGTCATGATCATATAGCCAGTACCGCTCGTTGCCTTCCATGCCCACACACTTTCCCGCTGGAGACTGCTTCTGGGTATTATTAAGCATGCCAAATTTGGGATCGACACACGGCGCCGACTCGGGCACCGTACGCGGTGCGCGGCTGTGCCGGTTCTCTGGGCATCCGTCTAGCTGCCTCCGGCGTTGATGTGATCGCGGGATGCCCGCCCTCCGGCACCCCGCAGCGGGCATCCGTCGGCTTTATAGCACAGCCCTGCGACGCCGCCGCATGCGCAAGGGTAACGACGCATGCATGCGCCCACCCGCCTCTGCCGCGGTAGCGCAGGGCGCTACCCCTTGCTCCGCGGGAGCGGCCAGGGGTGGTGGGCATGGGTAGCGTCCCCGACCGCACGTTCGACGACGTCCTGCGGGACATTCGGGGCAAGTCTTCTGGCCCCAAGGACCTGGGCGACAGGTTCGAGCGCATCATCCTAGACGTCCTCACGCACGACCGGCACTACAAGAACCGGTTCGACAAGGTGTGGATGTGGGGGGACTGGGCCAGAGAGCACCGCACCAAGGAAAAGGTGGGGACGCGCCGGGACCTGGGCATAGACATCGTGGCGCGCGAGCGGGTTGGCGGCGAGCTGTGCGCCGTGCAGTGCAAGTGCTACGCGGACGACACTGTGCTTGACGCAGCGTCCGTGGACAGCTTTATCGCGGCGGGGGTCCCTGACATGAAGAACTACATACTCGCATGCACGGGGCCCATGAGCAAGGCCGCCCTTCTAAAGCTGCGCAAGGCGCGCTGCCAGATCATGACGCGGGACGACCTAAGGTACAGATTCGACTGGAACGCATACCCGCGGAGGATCGTCCCGCAGCCGCCCAAAAAGCTAAAGCCCTACCAGAAAAAGGCGCTCGGCGACGTGATCTCGGGCTTTACCAAGAACGACCGCGGCAAGCTGATCATGGCATGCGGCACGGGCAAGACGCTCGTATCGTTGCATGTGGCAGAAAAACTGGCTGGAAAGGGTGGCGCTGTCCTGTACCTGGTCCCGTCCATCTCGCTGATCTTGCAGAGCATGAGGGAGTGGTCGGACAACGCAAACATGCCGCACTACTACATGGCCGTCTGCTCTGATACAACCGTCAGGAACACCGAGCAGGGGACGCTTACCGAGCTAGAGGCGCCGGCGTCGACGGACGCGAAGGCCCTGGGCGATCGGGTTGATCAAATGCGTGACGATGCACTCAACGTGATATTCTCGACGTACCACTCGGTGGAGGTCGTTGAAAGGGCCATGGCCGGCAGAAAACTTGATCTGATCCTGTGCGACGAGGCCCACAGGACGACCGGCGTGGACGAGCGCGGATCGGAGTCGTACTATACGCGTGTGCACTATGACAAGAACATTAGGGCGGCCCGGCGCCTGTACATGACGGCGACTCCTCGCATATACACGGACGCCGTCAGGGGCAAGGCGGAGCAACAGCAAAAAGTCGTCATATCGATGGACGATGACCTGTACGGCCCCGTGTTCCACAGCCTGTCGTTCTACGACGCGGTCCACAGGCACAGGGTACTGTGCGACTTTAAGGTGCGGGTGGCCGTAATGGACAGCGACACCCTCGACGAGCTTGTGCAAAAGGCTCAGGCCGGCGACGACACCATGGTCCCGCTGGACGAAAAGACGCTGATGGCCTCGGTATGGCATGCGCTTGAGCACCCCGGCGCCGGCGATAAAAAAGGACTGTTGCAGAGGGTTATCATGTTCTGCGACATGATAAACTCGTCAAAGATAGTGGCGGGCGAGCCAATCACCTACAGAAAGGACATGCGCGAAGATCCCGAGCAGCTCGAAAAGGCTATGCAGGTAGACTCACAACGGTCATTTGAAAAGATCGTCTCGCACATCAAAAAAGTCACGAAGACCAAGAGCCGCAGCCGCGTGAATGTAGAGCACGTCGACGGTGGAGACAGCGCGCAGGATCGGCGAGCCCGACTCGAGTGGCTCAAGTCAAGCGGTGACGACCCCAGAACATGCAGAATCCTATCCAACGCGCGCTGCTTATCGGAGGGGGTCGACGTGCCCGCACTCGACGGTGTCGTGTTCATGAACCCGCGCAAGTCGGTCGTTGACGTAGTGCAGGCCGTCGGGCGCGTAATGCGCAAGTCGCCAGGTAAAGAGTTCGGGTACGTGATACTGCCAGTGGCGATACCCGCTAGGGTGCCCATTGGGGACGCTATGGAGCGCAACGAGTACTTCAAGGTCGTCTGGCAGGTGCTCAACGCCCTCCGCTCGCACGATCCACAGCTTGCCAGCGAAATAAACAAACTGGTGCTTACCGACTCTCACACCGACAACGAAGTCACAAACCGCATAATTATACGGCACGCCTATGGCCACGGGCTACGACAAACTGAATTGCTTGAGCCCAAGATGATCAGTGGGATTACCTCAAAGCTGGTCCAAAAGGTAGGCGATATCAACTACTACGACAAGTATGGCAGGCGGCTGGGAGAGGCGGCCCGTACTATAGAGGGTCGCATTCGAAACCGTATTAAGGCCAACCCGGGTCATCGTGCCGAAGTCAAAAGGCTACACTTGGGCCTGCACCAGATGGTCGGTGACACTGTCACGTTCGACGAGGCCGTGAGGGTCCTTGCTCAGCATATGGTGCTCGCAAGGGTCTTTGACCGTTTGTTCTCGGGCGAGTTTACAACTCGCAACCCAATCGCGCAGGTATTTGAGTCCGTTGCCACAAAGATTGGCCTGCAAGAAGAGCTGCGCAGCCTAGGGGATTTTTACGACGACATAGAGCGAGAGCTGAGTGGAATTAAAACGAGGGAAGCTAGGCAGAACTTTATTAAAAAGATATATGGTAACTTTCTAGAGAGCGCTGACAAAAAAGGGGCAGAAAAACATGGAATTGTATACACACCTGTTGAAGTAGTCGACTTTATTATACAGAGCATCGAAGTTTTGCTCCGCGATCACTTCGCTTTAAGTCTTAATGATCGTGCTGTGAAAGTGAAAGATCCGTTTACAGGGACGGGCACATTCCTAACACGGTTGCTTGAGCTGGGCCTAATTACAGACAACATGTACGAAAAGTATCGGCACGATCTCTTCGCCGACGAACTTGTTCTGCTTGCCTACTACATAGCAACCATCAACATAGAAACGACTTACTCGAGCTTGCGTAGAGGCGGTCAGTATGTACCGTTCGGCGGGATCATCTACACGGACACACTACGTACACCACCGCGTTATCGTGAAGGTGCAGAGTATAGGCAAGAACAGTCTACCATTGACGACCGGTTTAGGGCAGCGCATGACCGAATTAAACGACAACGTGGCTCGCACATCCACGTGATAGTCGGCAACCCGCCGTATTCGGCGGGGCAAAAAAATGCCAATGACCAAAACCAAAACATCAGTTATCCTGATCTTGACATGCGTATAGCAGACACATATGCACGAGAAACAAAAAGTGTTAATCCTACTATAGGACGACTTAGTTCACTCTATGATTCATACATACGTTCTATCCGATGGGCTAGCGATCGAATCGGCGAGTCTGGAATAATCGGGTTTGTCACTAACGCTGGATTTTTGCGGTCAAAAGCAGGCGCAGGTATAAGAGCATGTCTTGTTAGAGAATTTAGCGAAGTATGGTGTTTTGACCTGCGCGGCGACGCTTTGACAAAGGGCGAACAACGTAAGCGTGAAGGAGGCGGAATATTTGGCACGGGGTCAAGAGCGCCCGTGGCCATTACATTTTTGGTAAAAAACCCAAAAAAAGACAGTTGTACCATACGCTACAAAGACATCGGTGACTATCTAACTAGAGAATCAAAGCTCGAGACAATTAGATCCTATGTGTCTATAAACATGATTCGTGATTGGATCACGATAAGCCCTGATAAGTATCACGACTGGATTGGGCAACGCGGAGCCGCTGGCGAAAAGTTTGCACTGTACCGAGCACTAGGCGATAAAGAAACAAAATCTGGCCGGAACGAACAGTCACTATTTAAGCTTTATTCTCTTGGTGTAAACACTGCCCGTGACAGCTGGGCATACAATTTTTCCAAAAATGAGCTAATTAATAACATGCAAGTGCACGTCAAATATGCTAACACTCAAGAATATCCAGAAACCCCCGAAATCGACCCCAAAAGAGCTGTGTTTACAGAAGGACTGAAACAAAAATTAAAAAAATCCCGTCCGATCTTTGACAAATCCAAGATCAGACTTGCCATGTACCGACCATTTTTCAAAGAATACTTGTATTTTGATACTACAGGTACATACACCGAACGAGCATATCAAACACCAGCATTTTTCCCGCGCACTAATTCAGAAAATCTAGTCATCTGTGTCTCTAGCTCATTCAAAGATGACTTTTCAGTGTTTATGACAAACCATCTACCTGATCTCAGTCTGGTTGTTCACGCTCAGTGTTTTCCACTATACGACTATACCAACGGCGGCAGGGTCGACAACATAACAGATTTGGCACTACGCGAATACCAAAAGTATTACAATAATTTGGACATAACAAAGGAAGACATATTCTATTATATTTACGGCCTTTTACACCATGAAGGTTACAAGACAAAATTCATAAATAGCCTACGCAATGAGCTACCTCGAATTCCCATGGCCCCTGATTTTGTGGCATTTTGTCGAGCGGGGAAACAATTGGCTGATTTACATCTAAATTTTGAAACATGTAATAGATATGATCTGGGGATGCCTAGACACCATTCCAATACCAACGCTTATTTTAAAATAGCAAAATTATCGTTTGGCACATGCCAGAGTGTAGAGTCCAGAAAGAACGTCAAAGATACAAGCGTAATACGAGCGGGCGGCGCTATCTTGTTTGACAACGTGCCGAAGGCATCCTACAGAGTTGGCGGACGAACGCCACTTGAATGGGTAGTCGACAAGTACAAAGTGACGGTCGACAAAAACAGCGGGATTGTGAATGACCCGTGCACGGACACCGACATCATCGCGGTCATTGAACGTGCTGTCTATGTCGGCATTGAGTCTGAACGGATCATAAAGGCGTTGCCAGCCGAGTTTGAGCCTGGTGGTAATTGGAAGCCAATGGAGGGTGGTCTGAGTGAGTTCAGCTAAGAGATACTGTGCGGGCGCATGTTCGGCTAGATTACAAACACGGTGCATCTGCGCCCGTCACTGTATTGCACGACCCATACGCGGCCGTACGCTGGTATGGGTGGCCGCTTCATCGCCTGCTAGCGGTTGGATGCGGGGGCGCCCCGCTTACACTGGTGCGGGAGGCGGGATTCGAACCCACGAACCCCTGAGAGACAGGGTCCTAAACCCTGCGCCGTTGACCAGGCTTGGCAACTCCCGCGGCGCCCCCGCCCCCGCCCCCGATTTATCTGTTGCACGGGGGCGGCCGTGAGTGGCAAGGCTCTTTGGGACCAACGGCATACGCGGCATACTGGGGCGCGGCGCCCTCACGCTCCAGCTCGTCCACGACATGTCCGTCGCGCTGGCCGGCCACTTTGGTGGCGGGCCCGTCCTGGTCGGCCGCGACGGGCGCGCCTCGAGCGTTCCGATATCGCGGGCCGTCAGGGCCGCCCTCTCGATGGCCGGCGTCGACTGCACCGACGCGGGGCTGGTCCCGACCCCCTGCCTCCAGTACGCGGTCAAGCGGCTCGGGTACAGGGGCGGCATCATGGTTACGGCCTCGCACAACCCGCCCGAGTACGGCGGGATAAAGCCGGTCGAGGCCGACGGCGTCGAGCCGTCGCGAAGGGCCGAGCTGGAGATCGAGGGGCGCTACTTTGAGATCGAGGGGGCGCCCCGGGGCTCCGCCAGCCTCCCCCCCGGGGGCGCGGCCGGCGCCTCCCCCTCCACCGCCGCCGGCCCGGGCCGCATCCGCGACGGCGACGGCGGCGAGGCCGTCGAGACGTACCTGGACGGCATCGTGTCGCTCGTCGACGCCGCCGCGATACGCCGCCGCGCCCCGACCGTCGCGATAGACGCCGGCAACGGCGCGCAGGCCGCCGTGGCGCCCGAGCTGTGCAGGCGCCTCGGCTGCCGCACGGTCGTGGTCAACGGCGAGATGGACCCCGGGTTCCCGGGCCGCGGCCCCGAGCCGACCCCCGAGAACCTCGGCGGGCTGTCGCGGGCGGTGGCCGAGTCGGGCGCCGACATCGGCGTCGCGTTCGACGGGGACGGCGACCGCAGCCTGTTCTGCGACGAGCACGGCACGGTGCTGACCGGCGACCGCTCGGCGCTCCTGCTAGCCGGCCGCCTCCTGTCGGCCGCGCCGGGGTCGACGGTCGTCACGTGCCTCAACTCGGGGTCGGCCATCGAGTCGGTCGCGGCCGCCTCGAACTCGCGGGTGGTGCGCACGAGGGTCGGCAGCGTCGAGGTCTCGCGCGAGATGGCCGGGCGCGGCGCGCTCGTCGGGTTCGAGGAGAACGGCGGGTTCATGTACGGCAGGCACAACGCGGTGCGCGACGGGGCCATGACTCTCGCGCTCGTCCTCGACCTGCTCGCGTCGGGACGGGACCAGACGCTGTCCGGGGCCGCCGCCGCCCTGCCGCCGTCGTTCACCGCAAAGGACAAGGTGCCGTGCGGCTCGGACGACGCGGCGCGCGTCGCCCTGTCGGCCATGGCGTCGGGCCACCCGAACGCGGACACGACGGACGGCGTAAAGGTGGGCCTTGGCGAGGGCAGGTGGGTCATGGTCAGGGCGAGCGGGACCGAGCCGATCCTGCGCGTGTACGCCGAGGGCCGGTCGCGGGCCGACCTAGACGCGATCATGTCCGAGTACGTCGGCCGCGTGCGCTCCCTGGCCGTTCCGTGATCCGCCGGCCGCGGGCCGCCGCCCTGCCGGGCACCCGCCCCGTCTCCCTGCATGTGGCGGGCCTCCCCGCCTGCTAGGCCGATGCGGCAACAGGCTGCGTCCTGGCGGCAAGCTCCTCGGCGGTCCACGCCGACGCCCCCATCTCCTCGGTGCCAAACTCGGCCACCAGCGCGTCCCACTCCTCTTCGCTCACTTCCGTGCTGTAGTCTAGCGTGATGCCGATCTCCGGCGAGGTCATCTCGCGCAGTATGCCGCGGCAGTACTCTTCGGGGCACACTTCCGTCGTTTTGGCAAACCACTCGACGAGGCCCTCGGCGTGGCGCAGGTGGGTGCTCCCGTCGATCATTCTGGCGGCCATTTTCAGCCACGCGGCATCCTTGCCCGATACCAGCCGCAGGAACCGGTCCGAGGCAAAGCCGGCCGGCAGCGGCGGCGGCGGCGCCCCGGCCTCGAGGCCCGCCCTAGCGCGTGCCGCTGCGCCGTCGTAGTCTTTCGCCAGCTTGCTCGAGTACGGCCCGACGGTCATGTACCGGTCGATTTCGTACCCGTGGTCCAGGCCGAGGCGGCCGGCAACGACGGCGTGGTGGATCACCAGCGCCACCTCGTCAAGTATCTCGTCGTCGTTCGCCGGCGCCTCTTTCCGGAGCAGGCCGTTGTCGATGAGCAGCCGCATGAACGCCTCAAGCATCGCGCGGGCGGGCCGGCGGGGGCAATATTACCGTGCCGACGGAAGACCGTCCGCGACGCCCGAATGTGGTTGCAAGCAACATGAGTAGGGACCGCGCCATGGGAGTGCGCCTCTGTACATGGGCGCACGAGAACATCGTGCCCACGGGGCGGCGGCAGGAACGAATTAGATCCCTCATTGCAAGGCTGAGATCAGGCGCCTGCGAGGTCAAGGTGCCCAGGCCGTCGTGGGCAAGGCCATCACGGCCGTAACGAGGTACCACGCGCCCGGTAAGCGGGAGCAGCTGGCCGGCAGGATCATGCGCGTGGCGGACCACGTAGCCGGCCCCGCCACGTGCTTTCCGCCGCCCGACCCTGCAGCGGCCGCAAGGGCGCTAGCGGCGATGGAGGGCCGGGAACCTGACAAAAGCCGACGCCCTCATCGCCGCGGACAATGACGCATCCCGACCGCAAAGGCTAGCTACGACCGGCATGCTGATCCTGGGCCCGCCATGGCTTGTGGGGAAAAGGACGGGGAGGGCCTTGTGCATTCCAAGTTAGCTCATGGTCAGGCCGCGGGTCGGGATCTGGCGGCAAGTTCCTCGGCGGTCCACGCCGCCGCCCCCATATCCTCCCTGCCAAACTCGTCCACCAGCGCCTCCCACTCCTCTTCGCTCACCTTTGTGCTGTAGTCGAGCGTGATGCCGATCTCCGACGAGGTCATCTCGCGCAGTATGCCGCGGCAGTACTCTTCGGGGCACTCTTCCTTCCGCTTGGCGATCCACTCGACGAGGCCCTCGGCGTGGCGCCGCCAGGCGCTCCCCGTAATCATCCTGGCGGCCATCATCACCCAAGCAGAATCTTTGCCCGAGACCAGGCGCAGGAACCGATCAGCGGCGAAGCCGGCCGGCAACGACGGAGGGGACGCCCCCGCCTCAAGGCCCGCCCTTGCTCGAACCGCCGCATCGTCGTAGTCGTCGCCCAGCTTGCTCGAGTATGGCCCGACGGTCATGTACCGGTCGATCTCGTATCCGTGGTCTAGGCCGAGGCGGCCGGCAATGACAGCGTGGTGGATCACCAGCGCCACCTCGTCAAGTATCTCGTCGTCGTTCGCCGGCGCCTCCCTCCGGAGCAGGCCGTTGTCGATGAGTAGCCGTATGAACGCCTCAAGCATCGCTTGGGGCGGGCGGCGGGTGCAATATAAACATGTCGCCGGTCGGCTTCACCCATGCATGGTGGACTACAGTTATATATGATATAATGAGAGTCGCGCTATGGGAGAAGTCGTGTACCTCGATACGAGCGTGCTCAGGGACATCGTGTCTAGGAAATACAAGAAACGAAACGATTCCAAGCGCCTGTTTGCAAGGCTGGGATCGGCCGTCTACGATGTCAAGGTGCCGCAGGTCGCCGTGGGCGAGGCCGTCACGACCGTGATGAGGGACTTTGAGCCTAGCGAGTGGGAGCAGCTGGTCGGCAGGATCATGCGCGAGCTGGGCAACGTGTCCGATCCCGCCACGTGCTTTCCGCCGCCCGATCCAAAAGTGGCGGCAAAGGCGCGGGAGTCTATGAATAAGGTCAAGGGCATGACGAAGACCGACGCCCTCATCGTGGCGCAGGCAATGATGGACCCCGAGTCGCAAAAGCTGGTCACGACCGATGAGTTGATTCTAGACTCGGAATGGCTTGAGAAGGAAGAGAGGCAGATGAGGGGGTGGGACGAGAGATCTAAGCGCCTTCGGTTCAGCAGGGATGCCAGCCGCAAAGAGGTTCTATTCAAAATTCGATAAAATGGCCGCGGCTTAATCGCCGGCGTACGCCGCGGCTCAGAGTATTGGAAAGAGCGTGGCTTGAAACCCCGCCTGGCCGTCAGGAACATTCCTGGAGGGTTTTATCTTTCCGAGCTTGACTGCGTTGTTGTAGGCCGCGGCGTTGTTGATCAGGGCGCGCCACTTGTCGGGGTCCGTGAACGATATTCCTGCCGCCTCCAGGGGCGTCGTGCCCACGCCCGAGTGGAGGCGGGCGACCGGGAAGTGTATCTGGAACAGCGCAATGTACGCCGTGTCCACCTTCTTGAGCCCCCTGCACGAGCGCACAAATTGCTGGAGCGTCCCGTTGTCGCGCTCCTTCGTGTTCGGGTTCCTGTCGCCGGCCAGGTGGATGTGGCGTATGTGCACCGACTTCTTGCCTTCGGCGTTATCCCTCATTTCGGACTTGTGGGCGGATGCAAAGTTCAGCGCGCCGTCGCTTCTTACCAGCGCCGGAACGCCGCCCCTGACTAGAATGTCCATGCGGAACAGCGCCCTGACGTCGTGGGACCCCTTCTTGCACCCTATCTGGTATCCCGTTGGCGCGCGCGTCCCCTCGCACATGGTCGTAAAGATCACGTGATTCACCCCGCCGATCTTGACGATTATCTCGTCGGTGAGCATCGTCTCCGACAGATGGTAGTCGAGCGACATGTGGTAGGGGGTGACGAGGCGGGGGTAGCCGCTGGACCACCCGAATAGGGTCGAGTTGGTCGGCCGGCGGCCGCACTTGCCTGTAGTGTCGGCTATGTCGTGCGGCGACTTGCCGCACGCCCCGTCCCCGACGGCCGTCGAGATCTGCGCGGCCGTGTATGTCTTGTGCTTGAACCCGTCGTCGGGCGTAAAGTTTCTGCCGCACTTCTTGTTCAGGCATGTGTACACCTGCGCGTTGCGGAGCAGGTTGGGCCTCACGTACGCCTTCTTGTAATTCTTCGACATGCAGTGGCAGCACGAGACTTTCGGCGTCCCTATGATCTTGCGGCGCCTGCGCTTCCTCCGGCCCCTATCCGGCGGCGGGGGCGGGGTGCCGAACGTGTGCTTGACGCCCGCGATATGCTTGCACGCCCTGTCCGTGAACGCGAACCCCTTGCATCCGCAGAAAAACCGGCCCAGGGCGTGCGCAACCCTGTGCGACTTGCATCCCGGCCCCGAGCTTACCCTGTATTCCCTGTCGTCGATCTTCGTGACCCATAGATTTCCCCTCGCTCTTTCGTGCACGCGGACTTCCTGCCCCAAGACGGCCGGCAGGATCGGCGGGGGCACATTAATGTATGGGTTGCTCCATACTCTTGGAATAGAAATGGGACTGCCGGGCTAATGGAATTGTGCTCAAACGCGTGCCAATCAAAACTCGAACCGTGCGATTCTTCAATCTACGAAACGAATGAATTTGTAAAACGCCATTACAAAAAACAAAGCCGAAACGTCGTTACATTTGCATCCTTTTGCCGAACGCTGGCCGGCCAATTAAGCGATCCAGAAATTATCGAATTTTGAATAGAACCCCAGAATGTGGTTGCATGCAACATGAGCGGGTCGCGCCATGGGAGTGTGCCCCTGTACATGGGCGTATGGAAACGCCGAGACCACGGGGCGGCGGCGACGGGAACGAGTTGGATTCCTCATTGCAAGGCTGAGATCGGGCGTCTGCGAGGTCAAGGTGCCCAAGCCGTCGTAGGCAAGCCGTCACGGCCGTAACGAGGAACCGCGACCCGGCGAACGGGAGCAGATGGCCGGCAGGATCATGCGCGCGGTGGGTCGTGCGGCCGACCCCGCCGCGCGCCTTTCGCCGCCCGACTCTGCGGCGGTTGCAGGGGCGCTGGCGGCGATGGGAGGGCCAGGAGCCTGACAAAGATCGCTACCCTCATCGCTTTGCAAGCAATGACGCATCCCGACTGCAAAGGCTGGCACGACCAACAGCCGATCCTAGGCCCGCTATGGCTTGTGGAGGAAAAGGACGGGGAGGGTGACGAGGATCTTGCACATTCCAAGTCCTTTGAAGGTCATGCCGCGGGTTGGGACCGAGCGGCAAGCGCCTCGGCGGTCCACGCCGATGCCCCCATCTGCTCGGTGCCAAACTCGGCCACCAGCGCGTCCCACTCCTCTTCGCTCACTTCCGTGCTGTAGTCGAGCGTGATGCCGATCTCCGGCGAGGTCATCTCGCGTAGTATGCCGCGGCAGTACTCTTCGGGGCACACTTCCGTCTTCTTGGCGTACCACTCGACGAGGCCCTCGGCGTGGCGCCGCCAGGCGCTCCCGTTAATCATCTTAGCTGCCATTTTCAGCCATGCGGCATCCTTGCCCGATACCAGCCGCAGGAACCGGTCCGAGCCGAAGCCGGCCGGCAGCGGCGGCGGCGGCGCCCCCGCCTCAAGGCCCGCCCTAGCGCGTGCCGCTGCACCGTCGTAGTCTTTGGCCAGCTTGCTCGAGTACGGCCCGACGGTCATGTACCGGTCGATCTCGTATCCGTGGCCCAGGCCGAGGCGGCCGGCAACGACGGCGTGGTGGATCACCAGCGCCACCTCGTCAAGTATCTCGTCGTCGTTCGCCGGCGCCTCTTTCCGGAGCAGGCCGTTGTCGATGAGCAGCCGTATGAACGCCTCAAGCATTGCGCGGGCGGGCGGCGGGTGCAATATAACCGTGTCGCCGGACGCTTATATCCGTATGTGGTAGCCTACGGTTATATATGGCATAATGAAAGCCGCGCCGTGGGAACAGTCGTGTACCTCGATACGAGCGTGCTCAGGGACATCGTGTCTAGGGAACGCGAGGACAGAAATGACTCCAAGCGCCTGTTTGCAAGGCTGGGATCGGCCGTCTACGATGTCAAGGTGCCGCAGGTCGCCGTGGGCGAGGCCGTCACGACCGTAATGAGGGACTTTGAGACCAGCGAGTGGGAGCATCTGGTCGGCAGAATCATGCGCGAACTGGGCAACGTAGCTGACCCAGCCACATGTTTTCCGCCACTTGACCCGACGGTGGCCGCAAAGGCGTCGGAGGCGATGAGGAAGGTTAGGAACTTGACGAAGACCGACGCCCTCATCGCAGCGCAGGCGATGATGGATCCCGAGTCGCAAATGCTAGTCACGGCTGACAACCTGCTCTTGGACTCGACATGGCTTAGAGTGGAAGAGGCGAGGATGAGGAATGGCGGAGAGAGAGCTAGGCACCTCCAGTTCGGAGAAGATGCCGAGCCGTGAATCATGACTTGGCGGCAAGTTCCTCGGCGGTCCACGCCGCCGCCCCCATCTGTTCGGCGCCGAACCTGGCGGTCCACTCGTCCCACTTCTCCTCGCTCACCTTTGTGCTGTAGTCGAGCGTGATGCCGATCTCCGGCGAGGTCATCTCGCGCAGTATGCCGCGGCAGTACTCTTCGGGGCACTCTTCCTTCCGCTTGGCGATCCACTCGACGAGGCCCTCGGCGTGGCGCCGCCAGGCGCTCCCCGTAATCATCCTGGCGGCCATCATCACCCAAGCGGAATCCTTGCCCGAGACCAGCCGCAGGAACCGGTCCGAGGCAAAGCCGGCCGGCAGCGGCGGCGGCGGCGCCCCCGCCTCAAGGCCCGCCCTTGCGCGTGCCGCTGCACCGTCGTAGTCTTTGGCCAGCTTGCTCGAGTACGGCCCGACGGTCATGTACCGGTCGATCTCGTATCCGTGGCCCAGGCCGAGGCGGCCGGCAACGACGGCGTGGTGGATCACCAGCGCCACCTCGTCAAGTATCTCGTCGTCGTTCGCCGGCGCCTCTTTCCGGAGCAGGCCGTTGTCGATGAGCAGCCGTATGAGCGCCTCAAGCATTGCGCGGGAGGGCCGGCGGGTGCAATATTACCGTGCCGACGGAAGACCGTCTGCGACGCCAGAATGTGGTTGCAAGCAACATGAGTAGGGACCGCGCTATGGGTGTGCGCTTCTGTACATGGGCGCACGAGAACATTGTGCCCACGGGGCGGCGGCAGGAACGAATTAGATCCCTCATTGCAAGGCTGAGATCGGGCGTCTGCGAGGTCAAGGTGCCCAGGCCGTCGTGGGCAAGGCCATCACGGCCGTAACGAGGTACCACGCGCCCGGTAAGCGGGAGCAGCTGGCCGGCAGGATCATGCGCGTGGTGAACCACGTAGCCGGCCCCGCCACGTGCTTTCCGCCGCCCGACCCTGCGGCGGCTGCAGGGGCGCTAGCGGCGATGGGGGGCCGGGAACCTGACAAAGGCCGACGCCTCATCGCCGCGCAGACAATGACGCATCCCGACTACAAAGGCTGGCCACGACCGACAGGTTGATCCTAGGCCCGCCATGGCTTGTAGAGAAAAGGACGGCGAGGGCCTTGTGCATTCCAAGTTAGCTCATGGTCAGGCCGCGGGTCGGGACCTGGTAGCAAGCTCCTCGGCGGTCCACGCCGCCGCCCCCATATCCTCCCTGCCAAACTCGTCCACCAGCGCCTCCCACTCCTCCTCGCTCACCTTTGTGCTGTAGTCGAGCGTGATGCCGATCTCCGGCGAGGTCATCTCGCGCAGTATGCCGCGGCAGTACTCTTCGGGGCACTCTTCCTTTCGCTTGGCGATCCACTCGACGAGGCCCTCGGCGTGGCGCCGCCAGGCGCTCCCCGTAATCATCCTGGCGGCCATCATCACCCAAGCGGAATCCTTGCCCGAGACCAGGCGCAGGAACCGGTCCGAGGCAAAGCCGGCCGGCAGCGGCGGCGGCGGCGCCCCCGCCTCAAGGCCCGCCCTTGCGCGTGCCGCTGCACCGTCGTAGTCTTTGGCCAGCTTGCTCGAGTACGGCCCGACGGTCATGTACCGGTCGATCTCGTATCCGTGGTCTAGGCCGAGGCGGCCGGCAACGACGGCGTGGTGGATCACCAGCGCCACCTCGTCAAGTATCTCGTCGTCGTTCGCCGGCGCCTCTTTCCGGAGCAGGCCGTTGTCGATGAGCAGCCGTATGAACGCCTCAAGCATTGCGCGGGTGGGCCGCCGGAGCGTTATAATCGTGCCGCCGGGCGGCACTGTTTGCGGCTGCAGATGTGGTTGCCCACGGCAGGTGCGCGCTAGTGCCTGGGACATGGCCATATCCTGCGTCGCGGGGTCGGCCCTGGCGCATGGGTGGCACCGGGCGCGGGCGCGCGCCGGCGGAACGCGAGCAGCAACACGGGGATGCACCCTGCCCCGAGGCGGGAGCGCCAGAGGCCTGCGCCCGGGGGCGGCAGGGACAAGAATAGCTCTAGGCGACCAGGCGGCGCAGTCCCCCTGCGCCCGGGCACCTGCCGCTGCTTTTGCCCGCCGAGGCCCGTCATCGAACGGGGCGGCCGCACGGTAAGGCCGCGGGCGCCCGCCGCTGCTTTCGGCGCCCGCTAAGGCCTCTTCTCCTCCCCGCCCCCGCGCAGCCGGGGACGGCGGCAGTCCGCGCCGAGGCGGCCCTGATCGCGGCCCGAAAGCAATGCCCCCGCGGCGCCCGCGCCCGCCGCGGCCCGCCTCCGCGCACCGGCCGGAGCGGCGGATCGGGAAGGGCGCGCCCGGCCTGCGGCGCCTCTCCGCCCCCTCCGGCCAGAGGCGCGCGGGCAACGCCCCTCCTGCCCCCAAAAACCGGCCCCGCGAATCAACACTTTTAATACCAGACAGGCGCGCCGCGCCTGCAGGGTGGCCGATGTGGCAAAGCCGTACTATGTCAAGTTCGAGACTCCGGACGACCTCGTCACGTCCATACTCGAGGCCGTCCGCGTGGCAAAGGAGACCGGCAAGGTCAAGAAGGGAACGAACGAGGTCACAAAGTCCGTCGAGCGCGGCACGAGCAGGCTCGTCGTCATTGCGGAGGACGTAGAGCCGCCCGAGGTCGTGGCCCACCTCCCGCTCATCTGCGAGGAGCAGAGCGCGGCGTACGCGTTCGTCCCGAGCAAGCAGGACCTGGGCAAGGCGCTCGGAATAGACATTACGGCGGCGGCCGCCTCGATACTAGAGCCGGGCGACAACAGCACGCTCGACGATCTCCTAGAGCTGATATCAAAGGTCAGGGGCGGCCAGACGGCCCCATGAGCGCCGCGCCAGAGGCCGCGGCGCCCCAGACGGCCCCCCCCGCGCCGGCCCAGTCCGCCGGCGAGGGCGAGCCGGTCACGTCCGCCGAGATCATACAGATCGTCGGCCGGACGGGGATCGCCGGAGAGGTGATCCAGATCAGGGTCAAGATAATGGAGGGCGCGGACAAGGGCCGCGTGCTGACCCGCAACGTAAAGGGGTCCGTCCGCATGGGCGACATTCTCAGGCTCCGCGAGACCGAGCGGGAGGCCAAAAAGATAAAGTAGCCCGCGCGCGGCGCGGCTAGGGGTGCGACCACTATGAGCATGACGGTAAGGCAGTGCAGCTTTTGCGACAGGCCGGTGGCCAAGGGGTCCGGCACGATGCTCGCAAAGAACGACGGCTCTATACTGTGGTTCTGCTCGTCAAAGTGCAAGAAGAACATGACCGAGCTTGGGCGGGACCCGCGCAAGTTCAAGTGGACCGCCAAGTACGTCAAGGGGGGAATCGGGAGGTAGGGCGCCATGGCGGAAGGAGGGGATCAGGAGCGCACGCTGTTCGTCGTAAAGCCCGACGCCGTCGGTCGCGGCCTGGTCGGCGAGATCGTCTCGAGGTTCGAGGCCAAGGGGTTCAGGCTGGCCGAGCTGCGCATGATGAGCCTCACGAGGGGGCAGGCCGAGTCGTTCTACGCCGTGCACAGGGAAAAGCCGTTCTTTGGGGCCCTGGTCGAGTTCATCACGTCGGGGCCGGTCGTCGCCGGCGTCGTCGAGGGCCGCAACGCCGTCTCCGCCGTCCGCACGATGGTCGGCGCGACAAAGTCGTTCGAGGCCGCGCCGGGCTCGATACGCGGCGACCTCGGCCTGGGATTCACAGACAACGTCATCCACGCGTCCGACTCGGCGGCGAGCTACGAGCACGAGCATACGGTGGCGTTCGGCCGGTGACGCGCCGTGAGGATGCGGCAGCCGATAGTGGCCGTGCTCGGCCACGTGGACTCGGGCAAGACGTCCCTGCTTGACAGCATACGGGGGACGGGCGTGCAGGGCCGCGAGGCCGGCGGCATGACGCAGCACATCGGGGCGAGCTTTCTGCCGCAGGAGACCATACGCGCAAGGTGCGGCCCGCTGTACGAGCGGCTCGCGTCGTCGCCCGGCGCGCAGGTGCCGGGCGTGCTCGTCATCGACACGCCGGGCCACGAGGTGTTCACGAACCTGCGCGCGCGCGGCGGGTCGGCCGCCGACATTGCCATACTCGTCGTCGACGCGGCGCGCGGCATACAGCCGCAGACGAGCGAGAGCCTCGGCATACTGCGGTCCAGAAAGGTGCCCTTCGTCGTCGCCCTCAACAAGATAGACCAGATATCGGGGTGGCGAGGCGACAATGGCGGGGACGGGGACGGGGGCGGCGCGCGGCTGGCCGCCGACGCCGTGGGGGCGCAGGACAAGGCTGTGCGCGCCGACCTGGACCAAAAGCTGTACGACGTGGTCGCGTCCCTGTCCGTCCTCGGCTACAAGTCCGAGTCGTTCGACCGCGTCAAGGACTTTGCCCGCGAGGTGTGCATCGTGCCGACGAGCGCGCGGGCGGGGACGGGCGTGCCCGAGCTGCTCGCCGTCCTGGTCGGGCTCACGAGGCAGTACCTTGCGGCGCGCCTCGACCAGGACGGCAGGGACGAGTCGCGCGGCATCGTGCTAGAGGTCAACGACGAGGTCGGCATAGGCCCGTCGGCCAACGTCATACTCGTCGACGGCTCGCTGTCCATGGGCGACACGGTCGTGGTCGCAAGGCGCGACGGGGCCGTGGCGGCGAGGCCAAAGGCCATCCTGCTGCCAAAGCCGCTCGACGAGATGCGCGACCCGCGCGACCGCTTCCGCCCCGTCGAGTCGGTCTCGGCGGCGGCCGGCGTCAAGATAGCGTCGCCGGACCTGGACGGGGTGCTGCCGGGGTCGACAATGTTCGTGGCGCCAGGGGGCGCCGGCGCCGGCTCCGCCTCCGCCGGGGCTGTCGGGAGGCTGCGCGAGAGGATAGACGCCGAGATGCGCTCCGTGTTCGTCGAGACCGAGGCCGACGGCGTCACGGTCCGCTGCGACACGATAGGCTCGCTCGAGGCCGTCGTGTCGATGCTGTCCCAGAGGGGGGTGGCGGTCGCCAGGGCCGACATCGGGCCGGTCACGAGGCGCGACGTGATCGGGGCCAGGGCCGTCAAGGAGGGCGACCGGCACCTGGGGGTCGTCCTCGCCTTCAACGTGAGGGTGCTGCCCGACGCGGCCGCCGAGGCCGACGAGTCGTCGGTCCGCGTGTTCTCGGACCGCGTAATATACAGCCTCGTCGACGCGTACACGGAGTGGGCCAGGGCCGACGCGCTCAACGAGGAGGACTCTGTATTCGCCGAGATTACGCCGGTCGCAAAGTTCACCTTCCTCAAGGGGTTCGTGTTTCGCAACAACGACCCCGCCGTGTTCGGCGTGCGCGTCGACGCCGGCAGGCTGGTGCAAAAGGCGCAGTTCGTCAACGACTCGGGCCGGCGAGTCGGGCGCGTGCACCAGCTGCAGGAGGACAAGAAGGCGGTGCCGGCGGCGCGCCGCGGCGCCGAGGTGGCGTGCTCGGTGCACGGGGTCACGGTCGGCCGCCAGGTGAACGAGGAGGACGTCTTCTACACGCTGCCCACGTCGGCCGAGGCCAAGGCGCTGCTCGGCAGGTTCGCCGGGCGCCTCGACGCCGACGAGACGGCCGCCCTGGCCCGGGTCGTCGAGCTGCAGAGGGACAGGGACCCGGCGTACGGCTACTGAGGCGTGTAGGCGGCGGCCCTCCCCCGCGTCCGGGATGCGGCGGGGCGCACGGCCGCCGCCTACGCCGCCGCCGCGCGGGGCCGCCGCCGCCGCGCCGGAGCGGCCTTTGCAGGCCCCTCCCCTGCAATGCCCGGCCGCCTACGGGAATCAGGGGGTGTCGAGCGGCTTGGGCCGCACCTTTGGCGGGGGGCCAAAGTCGAGCCGGTACACGGCGATGCCGCCCTTGGACCTGGTCGCCAGCCTTGCCACTACGTCGAAGAGGCCGTACTTTTTGCGGCGCAGCCGCAGGGCCTCGTCGGCCTCGACGCCGGACACGCGGGCGGCGGCGGCGCGCGCCCACTGCCCCGTGACCCTGCCCCTGATGGTGCACGCCGCGACGGCGGCGGCGGGGTTCGCCGCCAGGCGCCTGGCCTTGCCCGTCCGGTCGCGCGTGAGAAAGTAGGCCGCGCCGCTGCCGGAGACCACAAAGCACACGGGCGTCCTGACGGGCGTCCCGTCCGCCCGGTACGTCTCGAGGCTGACGTACCTCTCGCGCCCGCCCACGCCGGGAATGCCCCCCGCGCCTTCTTCCATGCCACCCGCCCGCGGCGCCCCGATTTAAGGGCGGCCCCCGGCGCGGTTCCCCGCAATCTGCGGCGGGCAGCGCCGGGGGAGACGCGGGCACGGGACGGCCGCCCTTTGCCACACCCGTCACGTCCGCCCCCCGCCGATGCGCATGCCGCTGGACGATCGGCCCGCCGCGGACTGCAGGGAGCGGCTGGCCGCAAATCCTTTTAGCATGACGCGGGGGACGGCGCCCGTGCGCAGCGACCGGGCCGCAATACTTGCGCTTTCCGTCCTGGTTGCCGCCTCCGCCTCCGCCTCCGCGATCGCGCACGCGCAGGACCCGGGGGGCGGCGGCGGCGCCGGCGCGACGATACAGGCCCTCGTGGACGGCGCCGAGGCCGGCGCCACCGTCGTCGTCGCGCCCGGGACGTACGCCAACGTGTCCGTCACGATCGACAAGCCCCTCACGCTGGCGCCCGGCGCGCCGGGCGCCGTGATCCTCACGGGCAACTCGAGCATAGCGGTGCTGCAGGGCCCCGGCGGCCCGGTCGCCGTGTCGGGCCTGGTGTTTCGCGACATTGCGTGCCCCGCGGGGGGCCCCGGCGGCAGCGCCGTCGTCGCGGTGGGGGGGCCGCGGCCCGATGCCGCCGCGGGCGGCCCGGCGGGCGCCGTCGCCATACGGAACAACACGTTCGACCGCACGTGCGCCGCCGCCGTCTCCGCCGACGCCTCCGCCGCCGCGCCGGCGTCCGACGTCGCCGTGTCCGGCAACACGTTTCGCGGCATAGGGGCCGGCGCGCCGGCCAACGCCACGGCGCCGCCCGCGATCCGGATCGGCATGCCGTCGCCGTCGCCCTCGGGCGTGCAGGTGGCCGACTCGCTCGTCTCGTCTAACCACATGTTCGGCCTGCGCGGCGCCGCGGTGCAGGCGTCCGGCGCGCAGGGCGCTACAATACTCGGCAACCACATCGAGGGGGCGGGGTCGAGCGCAATACTCGTCGCGTCAAACTCGTCGGGCGTCCGCATCGTCGGCAACACCGTGATCGGCGCGGCCGCGGCCGCGTTCGCGGTGTGGGCCGACTCGCCCGGCGTGCTGATCATGGGCAACCGCGTGTCCGAGAGCGCCGGCGTCCTGTCCGTGTGCGCCGGGCGGTGCAACGCCGGCGGCGGCGGCGCCGGCATTGACGTGCGGCAGCCCGACCTTGTGGCCGGCGCGGCCGCCCCCGTGCGCTTCCACCACAACACGGTGCACGAGTCGAACACGGGCGCGCTCGTCGAGAGCGGGGGCCGCCAGGGCACGGTCGACGCCAGGGCCAACTACTATCCGGGGCACGATCCGGCGCCGTCCAGGCTCGCCGGCGACCCGTCGGCGACCGCAATGCCCGGCGGGTCGGCGCCGCTGCGCATCGGGGCGCTCCTGGCCGCGACGGACCTGCCCTTTTCCGACGGCATCGAGTACGACGCGGCCGTGCTCGAGGCGGCAGTGCGGTTCAACCTGGCCCAGGTCGAGTCCGGCGGGAATGCATCCGTCGAGATCGTCAGGGCCGACCTGCGCCTCGGCGACCCACTCGCCGCCGTGTCCGCCCTCGCGGAGGGGAGGGACGATGCGCGGAACTTCCCCGTCATGAGCAACCAGATCGAGTCGATGAGGGCCGCGGTCGACGGGCAGGGCAGGGACGCCGCCGTGCGGTCCGTGCTGGCCCTGGAGAGCCCGCAGGAGCACTACCCGTTCATCGTCAACCGCACGGGCCACGTGCTGGCCAACGGGGCCAACCCCGACAGGGTCGGCGTCCTCTCGCCGATCGCCTCGCCGGACAACCCCGTCCCGTTCGCCGGCCTGCTCGAGGCGCTCGACGCGGCGCCGGCCGGCTCGGCAATGTGGTACGACTACAGGATCACCAACTTTGTGCACGAGGGGCGGCCGATCGAGTCAAAGCGCTCGCTGCTCTCGGTGCACGACCTCGGGACCGCCGACAAGTCCGACGACCTGGTGCTCGGCGCCGGCTACTACCCGCGCCCCGTCTCCTTCTCGGTCGGCCCGTCGGTCAGCATCAGCGTGGCGGAGGTTCGCGAGTACGCCGGCGAGGCCGGCCTGGTGCTGGTCTCGCCGGCCTCGATCGCCCCGAGCCTGGCCGCGCAGGACACGGTGTACCGCATGGCGCCGGCCGACGGCCTGCGCGCGCCGCGCTTTGCCGAGGTCATGGCCGACGGCGGGGCGCGCGACGTCGTCGCCATCGTGCAGGACGACGTGTACGGAAACACCGCGTACGAGCAGATACGCGCCGAGTTCGCCGCGCTCTCGCGGGGGTCCGTCCTGCCAAAGGTGCCGTTCAACACGTCGATCGGGGCCGGCCAGTGGGGGCCGGCCATTTCGAGGGCCAACGCAATGCTCCTCGCCGCCGATGCCGCGGGCCAGGGCGGCGGCACGGCGGTCCTGTACATCGGGCTCGACAGGACGTACATCGGCGCCGTCGCCGAGGCGTCAAGGCACCCCGCCCTGGCCGGCGCGCGGTGGTACTCGAACCTGGTCGGCAGCGAGGCCGTCATCCACCCCGAGGCCGCGCGCGTGCCGCCGCTGTCCCAGGGGCTGAGGGCAATCGCGTTCGGCGTGGAAAAGGGCCCCGCGACGGCGGGGGTCGACGCCGCCGTCGCGGCCCGGCCCGGCGGCGGGAGCGCCGCTGACCCGCGGACCGGGTACGTGTACGCCGCCCACGACGCGGTGCTGCTGATCGGGGCCGCGCTCGCGGCGGGCCACGACACGCCAGGCAAGTTCGCGTCGAGCCTGCACGGGCTGGCGGCCGCCGGGCTGCCGGGCGGCGGGGCCCTCGGCGACATTGCGTTCGACGGTAACGGCGACCTGATCCTGCCGGCGACGTTCTCGACGTGGGAGATAACGAGCGAGACGGGCCGCTGGCTCGTGACCGAGACGTCCGAGCAGGACCTGTCGTGCAGCGTCTCGCTCGCCTCGACGCGGCTGGACCTGGGCAGCGCGGGGCCCGGCCAGGCGGGCGAGGCGCGGCGGCAGGTCGTCACCAACTCGGGCACCGCGGCGCTGACGGGCATATCCCTCGGCGCGACCGCGTGGAGCGGCGGCCTGCCCGCCGGCGCGACGTCCTTTGCGGCCGTGCCGGAGGGGGGCGGTGCTACGCCGGCCGCCCGGTTCGCCCCGCTCTCGCAGGGGGCGTCCCTGCTCGGCGGCAACGGCGGGGAGCTCGCCCCGGGCACGTCCGTGTCGGTGGACTACCGGCTCGACCTGACGGGGATCGCGGCGCTCCCGGCCGGCGTGTCCCCGGGCGCCATGGAGCAGACGATTACGTACGCGGCGACGTGCGGCTGACCGCGGCGGCGCCGCCGCCCCGCCGGGGAAGCCCGGGCGCGGTTGCGGGCGAACCGCGCCCGCGCCCCGCCGCACCCCAAGTCCCCGGGACCCCGCGCCGGACCCGCGCAGGGGCGGGCGGGCGGCGCCCCGGGGCCGTTCCGCTGGCTCGGCGGGTCACTTGCAGCGCGGCAGGTTTACCCCGGCGCCGCCCCTCAGAGCCTCGTGCAGACCAGCTCGCCGTTGTCGAGGGGCACGACGACGGCCCGCACCGACTCGCATTCCATGGCGTGCCTGACGAGCGGCCTCATGTGCGCGGCGAACCTCTCCGGCCTCAGGACGTTGTCGACGCCGATCAGGCCGCCCCTCCTGACTAGCGGCAGCACGGCGTCAAAGTACTCTATCGACCTCTCCTTGTCGGCGTCGATGAACGCAAAGTCGAACCGGCCGGCCGCGCCTGGCCCCTCCGAGATGCGGCCGAGCGCGCCGAGCGCATCGCCGTGCACGACATCGACGATGCCGCCGACCCCCGCCCTCTCAAGGTTGGCCCTGGCGCGCGCGACCTTTGCCTCCTCGGCCTCGATCGTCGTCACGCCCCCGCCGCCCGCCGCGGCCGCGACGGCCTCGGCGAACCATATGGCCGAGTACCCGACGGACGTGCCGATCTCGAGGACGCGCCTTGCGCCGGCGGCGCGCAACATGATGTTGTACATCTTTCCAATGTCGCGCGTTATGGCCATCATCTTTTGGCGGCCCGGCACCGAGCCGGGGTCGTCGAGCTCGCACCTCTCCTGCCGCTCCAGCTCGCGCAGGACGGCGTCCATGCGGGCGTCCATGCGGGCGCGGCCCGCGGCCCCCGGTAAAACGCCTTTCGGGCCACTCTTCCCGGCCCCGCCCGGCCCCGCCGCCTGCGGAGCGGCCGCCTGCCGGAGCACCATGCCGCCTCTCCTGCCGCGGCGGGCGCGCGGACGGAGGGGCCAAGCGCGCGCGGGCGGGCGCGGCGCGCGGGGCAGCGCATCCCGCCCTGCACGGCGCTTATATGGAAGGGGGGCTGCCGTCCTGCATGTTATCCGTCCTCGACGTGGGCAGCGACGATCTCGACCGCCTTTCCGACAGCGAGGCCGCAAACGTCTTTGCCATCCTGCTCTGGGCGGACTCTTCCGCATATGGCATCCCCGCCGAGATCGACGCCCCGCGCCGCGCCCCTGCGCGGGGCGGGGGAGTCGTGGCGACCGTCAGGGCGCCCGCCGACATAGAGGGGCGCGGCGCCATGAGGCCCGGCGTCACAAGATACTTGGTAAGGTCGGGAAAGGGGTTCGACCCCGCGAACCGGGGGGCCCGGAGGCGCCTCCTGTTCAGGCAGGCAGGCGGCAGGCTGCGCCCGCGCATAAAAAACTGCCTTGACAGGGGCGAGACGCTGGTAGTGGCGCTGTTTGGCGCCAGTGCGCCCGGCGCGGGGCGCGACCCGGCGGATCTGATCAGAGAGGATCTTGCCGGAGTCGACCCGTCCTACGGGGATGCAAGGGTAGAGGTTTGGCGCCAGGACGAGATGATCAGACATGTCTCAAGGCACCCCGCGATACAGAGGCGGCTAAAGGGCATGTCGGACGTCCCGTTCCTGACACACCGCCGCTGGGCATCGATGTCCATGGACATGACGAGGCCCTTCGTGCTGGGCCGGCCGCAGGGGATGCTGATCGACAGGGCCCGCGCCGCGCTGAGGAACACGACGGCCCGCGCCGACGTGCGCATAGTGGGCCGGCCGGGCGGCGGCAAGACCCGCATTGCGCACGAAATCACCCGTGCCGGCGACCTAGCCCCGTTCGTGCTGTACTTTGAAAGCCCCTCGCACATCCGGCACGGCGGCTTTCTAACCCGCCTCCACGAGGACGACGACGTCCGCGCAATCCTGGTCGTCGACAAGTGCGACACGGCAAACTGGCTTTACCTGCAGGACCGCACCGCAAACGCCGGCGGCCGCGTGGGGCTGGTGACGATGTACGACAAGAGGGACGGCGAGGACTGCTACGATCTGGAGGATCTCGGCCCGGAAGAGATCAGGAGGATCGTCGCGGGGTACGGGGCCGAGGTCCCGGGCGACGCAGTCGACAGGCTCGCCTCGGCATGCGGGCCGTCGCCGCGGTACGCGCACCACTTTGCGGAAATCATGGAATCCGACCCGGGCGCCTTTCCCAGACGCCTGCTAAGCGAGGACGCAATCCACGAGCTGTATATCGGGGCCGGGCTTGGCCCGCCAGCCAGCGGCATGGCCGAAAAAAGAAAGCTCGTCCTCCTCCAGTTTTGCATTTTTTCCCGGGTCGGCTTCAGGGGGCCGCGCTGGGCAGAGTACGAATTCCTGAGGAAAAAGTCCGGGCAGTATGACGGGATAGCGCCCCACGCGTTCGACGCAATCGTCGACGAGCTGCGCAAGCTCAAGATACTGCAGGGGCACGAGGCGCTGCGCATAACGCCGCGCATGCTGCACCTCTGGCTGTGGGGCGAGTGGTGGAGGTTGTGCGGGAGCAGCTTGGCCCCCGACGCGCTCCCGTACGGGGACGGCGCCGTCGGCATGCCGGACGCGCTGAAAAAGTCATTCCTCGAGATGGCCCCCGCCGATCCCCGCCCCAAAATCGTCGCCGGCGTGTGCGCCCCGCCGCAGGGAACGGGCCGCGCCCCCTCCCCCCGCTAGCCGGGGGAGCCGCTGCCCCCCTCTGGCGCCTCTTCCTCGTCGGCCCTGATGGCCGCCTCGAGCTGCTCCCTCGAGACCAGCCCGCGCTCGGCAATCCTCCCGTACATCTCGGGGTAGACGAACTCGGCCTCCGAGTAGGCCAGTATCCGCCCGTACTCTTCCTCAAAGTAGTCGCGCACCACGTCTGCTCCCGACGAGCCCTTGACGTCCAGCCCGTACGCGCGCGCCAGCACGTCGTGGCGGAGCCCCTTCATTGACATCCCGTTGAGCGCAAGGTGCAGCTGCAGAAAGTCGACAATGTCGGGCCCGTCGAGCAACCTGCGGTGCAGCCACTTTTCGGCGTCTATGTGGTGCGCGGCCATGCGGGCGTACAGGAAGAACAGGTCGAACCGCAGTATGTTGTGCCCAATTATCCTCAGCCGGTCCGTCTGCGGGCCGCGCTGCAGGTCGCCGACCAGGTTGTAAAAGCGCCGCAGGATGCCGGCCTCGCCGCCGTCCCACTCGGCAAGCCTGAACACGCTGCCGTCGTTGATCTTGTACGTTATGACGATGACCTTGCCCTCGAACGGCGTGAGGGCGCCGCGCTCGACGGCCCAGTACAGGCCCCTGTCCGGCGAGTCCTTGTGGAGCTCGCCGCCGTCTATCCTTGCGCGCGCCGCGAGGTACTCGGCGGCCGACATTCTCGGAGCGGTCTCGATGTCGACGAACAGGTTGGGCACGGGCCGGCGCGGCCGGCGCGCGAAAATTAACCTTGCGAGGCGGCCCGCCGCCGGCCGCGCGCCTCCCCGCGGCGCCGCGGCCGAACCCGCCCCCTCATCCGCCCCCGAGCCACTTCCCGCCGGCCCCGTCGCGCTCGGCCTTGAACAGGAACTGCTGCGCGTACCCCGCGTAGGGGCCGAAGCGGCCGACGATCTCGCCGTGCAGCCGCTCGTACCGGCGCGGCGTGAGCGCCGCCTCTCCCCCTCCGCCGCCGCCGCCCGCCGAGAACTCGCCGGGGTAGAGCCGTCCGAGCGCCCTCGTCGTCCACCTGTCTATGGGAAACGCCTCGAGCTTGTCGAGCGAGAACAGCAGCACGCAGTCGGCGACCTTGCGGCCCACGCCGGGGACTGCGAGCAGCGCGTCCATCGCCTCGGCGTACCCCGCCCGCCTCCTGAGCCGCGCCAGGTCGAGGCGCCCCGACGCGACGGCCTCGGCGGCGGCCCTGACGTATTCGGCCCTGTACCCGAGCGAGCATGCGGCCAGGCCGGCCGCGTCCGCCCCTGCGAGCGCCTCCGGCGTCGGGAACAGCCTGTGCTCGGCGCCGCCGAACCTGGCCTCCCTGCCGTACCTGGCGCACATCTTGCGCAGGCTCGACCGTATGTTGGCTATCGACGAGTTCGACGAGGCGACGAACGAGACGAGGCACTGGAAGGGGTCCTGCCTGAGCAGCCGCAGGCCGGGGTACCTGCCGACGGCCGCCCGCACCGCGCCGTCCTCGCAGATGCTGCCGAGTATGCGCCCCGTGTCGTCGCCGGCTCGAAGCAGGCTGGCGGCCCGGCCGCGCACGGACGACGACGCCGAGGCCGGCCGCCCGCCCGAGCCGCACCGCAGGCGCACGACCGCCTGCCCGTCGATGCCGGCCCAAGAGCACGGCCTCCCGCCCTCGCGGTCCCACAGGAACACCTGGCCGCTGTTGACCGTGTCGTCGACGCCGATGGCGGCGGCCAGGGCCCGGGCGGCAACCGCTGCCGCGGCCGCCACGGCCCCACGCCCCGCCTTACACGGCGGCTATCTCGCCGGCCTGCGGCGCGTGCGCCTCGAACCCAAACCTCTCGTGTATCTCCTCGGCGAACTTTACGCAAGAGTCCCTGTCGCCGTGCACGGTCAGCACCTTTGGGTTGCCCCGTATGCGGCCGATCATGTCGAACAGCTCGGCCCTGTCCGAGTGGCCCGAAAACTGGAACTGCCTCACCTCGGCGGCGACCTTTAGGTCCTTTCCGCGCGTCGACACCTTGCCGGTGTCGAGGAGCTTGCGGCCGGGCGTGCCCTCGCCCTGGTACGACACAAGCGCGATCCCGTTCTTTTGCTCGAACGCGAGCTGCTGCAGGTAGTACACGGCGTTTCCCCCCACCAGCATGCCGGCCGGCGATATGACGACGCACTGCTCCTCGAGGGCCCTCCTGCGCTCGCCGTCGCCGCGGACCGCCACCGCGTGGTTTATCGCGTCGGCGAACACCTGGGGGTCCCTGAGGTACTCGGGGTGCCTCATCATTATGTCGTTGACCTTTAGGGCCATGCCGTCCATGATCACCTTGTGCTTGAAGTTGGCGTTGCGCAGCACGCACGCAATCTCCTGCGACCTCTCGACCGAGAACGACGGGATGAACAGCGTCCCCCTCCTGTCCATGACCTCGTTGGCGTAGTCGACGAGGGCGCCCTCGGACTCGGCCCGCGGCGTCTGCTCGGTCTGCGAGTACGTGCTCTCCGTGACGAGCATGTCGATCTCGCCGATGTCCAGGTCCGCCTCGCGCAGCATGCGCGACCCCTTCACGTGTATGTCGCCCGTGTAGAACAGCCTCTTGCCGCCGGACTCGACGAGCACGGTGCTGCCGCCGAGGACGTGGCCCGACTCGCGCAGCTCAAAGCTCGCCCCGTTGCGCGCCACCCTCTCCTTGTAGCCGACCGTGCGGGCGTTGCGCATCATGTTGCCGACCTCGGGCGCGCCGAACGGGTGGCCCTGCTTTTCGAGCTTTAGCATGTCGTCGATGAGCAGCTTGCTCAGGTCCATGGTCGGCGCCGTCGCGTACACGTCCGTGTTGCCGCTCACGAACAGCGACGGGACGGCCCCCGAGTGGTCGAGGTGGGCGTGCGTGATGACGATCGCATCGACGTCCTTTGGCTTTACGTGGCCCGGGTACACCGGCGGCTCGCCGCGCCTCTTGAGCATGACGCCGTAGTCGAGCAGGAGGTTCGTGCCGTTGCAGTTGACCAGGAACCCTGACCGGCCCACCTCGTGGGCCGCGCCGAGCACCTTTACATTCACGGCCGGCCGCGCGTGGGCCCCTTTAAAAGCCATTAAGCCCGGCCCATTCCACGACGTGTGGAAACGGCACAACCTTTAATTACCACGGCGGGCCGGCCGCCTGACATGGGCAGAACCTTTCAAGAGTGGCTCAACGCTCAGGATCAGTCCTTGGTGTCCAAGGTGCGCTCCGGCGACGAGGCCAACAAGCCGCTCCTAAACCAGATTAACTGGATATGGGTCGCCAATCTTATGGCCAAGAAGGCCGACCTGAACCCCACCTCCGCCGAGCTGCTCGACTGGGTCACATCGGGCCAGATCGACGCGATGAGGAAGTAGCGCGGCTACTGCTCCTCTTTTCTGTTTTTGACCGCGCGAGGGGGGGGGGGCCGCCGCCGTGCCCCCCGCCGCCGCGCTCCTGCCCCGCCCCCCGCGCCTCCGCTGGGAGCCCGGCGGCGCCCCGTGCGGGGCCTGCCCCCGCCCAGCAGCGCCGCCCGATGCCCGGGGCCTGGCGCCCCGTGCGGGGCGGCCCCGATCGCCCTCCGCGCCGCCCCGGGGCCGTGCGGGGCCGCCCGGGGCCTGGCGTCCCGTGCGGGGCCGGGCCCCGATCGGGCCCCCTCGGCGCCCGTCTGCACCCCGCCCCAGTCGTCGAGGCGGTCGAGGGCGAGGCCGGGCCCCGATTGGGCCCCCTCAGCGCCGCCGGCCGCCGCGCCCTTGGGCCCGTCCCGAATGCCCCATGCAGCTGCCCCTCTCCCCTGCGCTGCCCTCTTGTCCCGATGCAGCGCGGAGAGGGGGAGGCGGCGGCCCCCCCGCCCGCGATCGGGCGGCATCAGCGACGTAAAGGGCTCGTGCATGCGGGCGGCTGCCCTGCAGCGGCATCGGCCTCCCCCCGCGGAACCCTCCCCGTCCGGGCGCCGGCCAGCGGCCAATGCAGGGGGCAGCCCCTCCGACCGCCCGGCCTTCGCGCGGGGCCTATATGTCGTCGGCGACGTTTTTCAGCAAGGTGGCGAAAAAGCTCCGCTTTGCGTGCAGCTTGGACAGCGCCTCGGCGAGCTCCTTGGTCCTGGCCCTGGCCTCCTTCGCCGGCAGCCTTTCCATCTTCCCCAGGTGCTGCACGACACTCCTGTAGGTCTGCATGTCGCGCGCGCCGGCGGCCTCTGTCTCGATGCAGTACTGGTACGCGACAAGGTACGACCGCGGGAACCTGCTGCCGATCTGATCCCTGTACTTGTAGAGGAGATCCGCGTTGCCGGTGACGGCAAGGGCGCGCAGCGCCCTCTTGTACATGCCCTCGCCCAGGAGCAGGCCGAGGAGGCGCTCGGGATGCTTCTTGTCCCTTGCAAGCCTAGCGATCAGGCGCCTGCGCGACGCCGGCCAGGCGCCCGGCTCTTCCTTGAGGAGCCTCAGGCGGGCGGGATCGCGCGACCTGACGTACGCCCGCTCGAGCAGGGCGCGTCGCCCCGGCTCGCCCGGGCCGAGCGCGCCCAGTGCCGCGTCGACCAGCCTGTCGTCGCCGTCGCCGAGCCTGTCGATGCCCTCCATGGCAACCTCGAGGCCCGGCCGCGCTGGCCCGCGCGCACAAGGTGCTCGGCGTACACTGCGTACGTCTCCGGGCCGGCCGCGGCGTGCCCCGCGAGCATTTTTTCGGCCGCATCGCCGTCGCCGAGCCCCTCCATGGCGACCGCCATGAGCGCCAGCATGCGGCCGCCATCCCCGTCGGCGGCCGGCTTTTCGCCCGCCCGCCTTACGCCCCGGGCTCCCCCGCGGGCGCGGCCGCCCCCCGGCGCGTGCGGCTTGACGGATGCCAGGAGGAGGGCCGGGCCGGCGCCCGATGCGCATGCCGACAGCAGGGCCGCCTCGCAGTCGCCCCTGAACCGGGCGCCGGCGGCGCGGTAGCGGCCCAGCATTTCGCGTATGCGGGCCCCCGCGTCCCTCTTCGCGCCGTCCTTGATCGCGGCCGTGCACCGCCCCGTCCCCCTGATCGACTCGCGGATTACGCCGTCGTACGACTTGTCGTGCCCCGCGTTGGCGGCCGTCGCGTCCGCTATCTGGCCGTACACGCGCACCGCCTCTTCGTAGTAGCCGGCCCTTTCGAGCCGGCTCGCCACGTCGATAAAGGGGCCCAGGTCGATCCTCTGGCCCCAGTTCCAGCCCCCGCCGACCAGTCCCGCCAGCGGGCCCCCGCTCGGCCTTGCCATGGAGAACAGCGAGTTGATCATTTCTGCGTGGTCCGCCCCCGCCGCCGCGCTACGCGCGGTTCCGGCGCCGCGCCTCTTCGCCGCCGGCCTGTCCTTTTCCGTCTTGCCGGCCCGAAGCCCCCCGGCATACCCCGGGGCGGCCTCGCCAAGCGTGGATATGTCCCCCGCCTCCGCCGCCCTTGCCACGCGGGAAGCTTCGGCGGCGTGGCTCCGCATGAACAGCATGACCGCCACGACGTGCTTGCAGGGGCCGTCCATGTCGTAGGGGCACGTGCAGTAGTAGGAAATGCCGCCGGGCCCGTGGTCCTCCAGCTCGACCCTGTACATGCGCGTGCCCCTGACCCTGGCCCGCACCCTGTTCGCGCCCCAGCTTATGGACACTACGCGCCCCGCCCTGTAGTATGCCCTGCCGCGCTTGTACGACTTTTGGGTGCAGGCCTTTTTGATGAACTCCGCCGTCAGGTCGCTCAGGTCCACGGCCGGGCCGCCCGCCGGCCCCTAATTCGCGTTGCGGCGCGCAATGCCCGCCACGGGCGGCGCTGGCCGCCGCGGCCGGAAAAATCCCCGCAGGAGCACAAGGGCGCGCCAAAAGATGCAACGCCCCGCCTGGCGCGGCGCACCGATCGGCCGAGCCTCCGGTCGTCGTCCGCCCCTTTTTCCGCCCGCCGGTAAAGGTCAGCCGCGCGTCCGGCGGCGGCGCCCGGCGGATGGCGGCCGTGACGGGAGAGGCCAGGCCGCCCCCGCGTTGCGGGCACTATAGTGGCATCAGCCTTCCGCAATCGGGCGGCGGGCCCTCTTCCCTCGCGCCGGCCCCCTGCATCATGGGGGCCGGCCTGCGGCTCGTGCAGACTGCGGCCCTCCCCCTGCCGCCCTGCCCCCGCGCGGACCCTACATGTCGTCGACGGCGCTTTCCAGTATGGCGGCAAAGGCATTCCGCTTTGCGTACTTTTTGCGCAGCGACTCGGCAAGCTCCCTGGCCCTGGCCCTCGCCTCCTCTCCCGGCACCCTTGCCATTTCGTCCAGGTGCCGCACGACATTCCTGTAGCACTGCGCGTTGCGCGCGTCGGCGGCCTCTTTCTCGATAGCGTACTGGTATGCCAAGAGGTACGACCTTGGGAGCCAGCCGGCGACCTCGCTCCTGTAGCTGCTGAGTATTTCCGCGTCGCCGGCGTCGGCAAGGACGCGCATCGCCCTCTTGTACATGCCCTCTCCCAGGAGCAGGCCGAGGACGCGCTCGGGATGCTTCTCCTTGTCCTTTTCAAGCTCGGCGATCAGGCGCCTGCACGAGGCCGGCCAGGCGCTCGGCACCGCCTTGAGGAGCTCTAGGCGGGCGGGATCGCGCGACCTGACGTACGCCCGCTCGAGCAGGGCGTACCGCCTTTCCCAGTCAGGGCCGTGCGTGTCGAGGGCCGCGTCGACGAGCCTGTCGTCGCCGTCGCCGAGCCTGTCAATGCCCTCCTCGGCCACCCTCGCGGCCCGCCCGCGCTCGCCCGCGCGCTCAAGGTGCCCGGCGTACATTGCGTACGTCTCCGGGGTGGCCGCGGCGTGCCTCGCGAGCAGCTTTTCGGCCGCATCGCCGTCGCCGAGCCCCTCCATTGCGACCGCCTTTAGCGCCAGCATGCGGCCGCCCTCTTCGCCGGCGGGCGACTCCTTGGCCCCCTCCCGCCTCCCGCCCCTCGCCCCCCTGCGGGCCCGGGCGCCCCTTGGCACGTGCGGCCTGACGGCGGCCAGGAGGTGGGCCGGGCCGTCGGCCGCCGCGCATGCCGACAGCAGGGCCGCCTCGCAGTCGCCCCTGAACCTGGCGTCGGCGGCGCGGTAGCGGCCCAGCATTTCGCGGATGCGGGCGCCCCCGTCCTTTTTTGTGCCGCCCTTGATTCCGGCCGCGCACAGCCCCGCCCGCCTGATCGACTCGCGGATTACGCCGTCGTACGACTCGTCGTGCCCCGCGTTGGCGGCCGCCGCGTCCGCTATCTGCCCGTACACGCGCGCCGCCTCCCCGTAGTCGCCGGCCCTTTCGAACCGGCTCGCCACGGCGATAAAGGGGCCCAGGTCGATCTCTCGGTCCCACCCGTCCAGCCTCCTCGCCGGGCCGCCGCGCGGCCTTGCCCCTGAGAACAGCGCGTTGATCTTTTTGGCGTGGTTGATCCCCGCCGCAGCGTCCCACATGATCCCCGCGCCGAACCTCTTGGCCACCGACGGGTTCCTCTGCATCTCGCCGGCCAGAAACTCCCTCGTGTACTCGGGAGAGGCCGCGGTGATCATGGATGCAATGTCGCCCAGCGCCGCCCTTGCCGCGCGGGGCGCCTCGGCGACGTGGTCCAGCACGTGCAGCATGACCGCCACTACATGCTTGCAGGCGCCGCCCCAGTCGTAGGGGCACGTGCAGTGGTAGGGAACGCCGCCATCCTCGCTATCCTCAAGCTCGACCCTGTACGTGCGCGTGCCCCTGACCCTGGCCTTTACCCCGCCCGCGTCCCACTTTACGGACAGCACGCGCCCCGCCCTGTGGTACGTCCTGCCGCGCCCGTACGACTTTTGGTTGCAGGCCTCCCTTACGTAGTCCTCCGTCAGGTCGCCCAGGCCCATGGCCGGGCCGCCCGCCGGCCCCTAATTCGCGTTGCGGCCGCGCATGGCCTTGCGCCGCGCATCCCCTGGGCGGCCCCTGCGGCAGGGTGCGCGTGTGCGGGCCGGAGAAGGGCCGCCCGCCGGGCCGCTGTTCCCCCTGCCCTGTCCGCAGAGGCGATCGCATCCCTGCCCCGGAGGCGATCGCCGGGCCGCCCCCCTCCGCCCTGCCCCGGAGGCGATCGCCGGGCCGCCCCCCTCCGCCCTGCCCCGGAGGCGATCGCCGGGCCGCCCCCCTCCGCCCTGCCCCGGAGGCGATCGCCGGGCCGCCCCCCTCCGCCCTGCCCCGGAGGCGATCGCCGGGCCGCCCCCCTCCGCCCTGCCCCGGAGGCGATCGCCGGGCCGCCCCCCTCCGCCCTGCCCCGGAGGCGATCGCCGGGCCGCCCCCCTCCGCCCTGCCCCGGAGGCGATCGCCGGGCCGCCCCTAGGCCTTCCAGCCTCTCATAACCCTGTTATGAGATCCGATCATGGTTTAAATACCATCAGGCGGCATTCGGGGTACAATGCCAATCGCAATCCTGCCAGACATTGACGAGCAGAGGTGTATCGGCTGCGCCCTGTGCGTAGAGATATGCACCTCTCTTGGCCCCGACGTGCTCCGCGTAAAGCCCGTAGAGGGCTGGAAGCGGGGCAAGGCGTTCGTGTTCTACCCCGAGAGGTGCATTTCGGACGGCGCATGCATCGGCGTGTGCCCGACAAAGTCCATCTTTTGGATGAGGCCCATGAACTACACCGCGGGACAGCCCGTGCCCCTCCACAAGAACGGAGTCTTCGTGAAGGGCTGGGCCGAGGACGCTGCCCTCTAGGGGCGCGCCTTGTCCTTTTTTATCCCGATCTTGGAGAGGGGGATCCTGCGCACGCCCCCCGTCCGCCTGGCAAAGTGGGCCAGGAACCGGTCCGACGGGTGGTAGTACAGCGACTCGAACCGGTTGCCCGACATGAACGCCTCCCACGTGGCTGCGAACTCGGGGAACTCGGCCGGGTCGCGGGGGGCGCGGCTCTCGACGCAGTGGGCCGCGGGGTACAGGTCGGACAGCTCGGCCGGTATGATGCCGAGGAACGGGCTGTACTGGCAGAACTGGACGGAGGCGGCGCCGCCCTCGACCCCGGCCGCGCCCGAGTCGAACGCCCGCTCGAGGGCGGCAAGGCCGGGCGAGGCGTACGCCGGCCTGCCCTGCCGGGCCGTCACGCACACCGTACTCTTGCCCCTGGCCCTAAAGCCCCTGGCGGCCCGGTGGTATGCTGCGACCTCGGGCCTGTACTGGTCGAGGCTGTCGAAGAGGAACACGGCCCTCGGCTTGAACGCCGGCGTCGTGGGCACCATGGCGGGGCCCCCCTCCCTGGCCATGACGGCGGCCGCCTCGGCGAGCCTGGGGTGGGCCCTGGACTTTCGCATGACGTACTCCCAGAGGCGGCCCTCGTGTATGGCCTGCCTGGTCCGGGACACCTCGGCCCTGATGGCGTGGAGGTTGTGGACGGCGACCCTGCGGGCCCTGTCGGTATCGCCCATGGCGAGCAGCTCGGCCGGCGTGTGCGACGAGCAGACGGGGCAGAGGCACGAGAATTCCGCAATGTCGGAGAGGTGCCGCGTCGCGTCGCCGGAAATGTACCTGCCCTGCCGGGCGTACAGCATGTACGACGCCGAGTCGAACGTGTCGCAGCCGAGCGCGACGGCGAGCGGGATCGTCAGCGGGTGGCCGGCGCCGAACAGGTGCAGCGGCGCGCCGGCCGGCATGGCCGACCTGGCGGCGAGTATCATGCGGGCCAGGTCGGCGAACCTGTACGCCTCCATGAACTCGACGGGGCTGCCTAGCGCGAGCAGGCCGTACCCGCATTTTGACAGGGCCCTTGCCGAGCCGGCGACGAGGTCGAGGTGCTCGCCGCCCTGCACGGGGCCGGCCCATATGCGCGCGCCGGACCTTCGGCCGCCGCGCGATATGGTCTGCCTGGATATCCGTATTGTGTGGTCTACCGATTTCTTGGCCTCTGCGCGCTGCAGGCCCATTCCGGTCGGCCTGTCCAGGGGGACGGCGATGTCCGTGCCGATGGCCTCTTCGTACGCGGCCATGTCCTCGGGGTCCACACCGGTCTCGCCGTACTCTAGGACCTGGTAGCCGCCCGAGTCGGTCATTACGGGGCCGTCGTGGCCGATAATGCTGTGTATGCCGCGCCTGGCCGCCTCTTTGCCGTAGCTCTTCATCGCAATGTAGGCGTTGGTGATGACCATGTCGAACCCGACGGCGGCTACCTCGGCGGCCGGTATGCTCTGCTTGACGGGGTGTATGACGGGGACGAACGCGGGCGTGCGGACGGCGCCGTGCGCCGTGTGCAGCAGGCCGGTGCGCCCGCCCAGGTCGCACCGCAGGACCTCGAACACGCCGCGCCGGGCGCGGCGCGGCATATTATTCGAGTGGCACCTGTTGAGGGGGGGGGGCGATCTGGGCCCTGCATCCGCGGGGGGGGGGTGGCAGGGGCGCGGCGAGGGCACACCATAGGCCAAGATCGGGATCTGACGGGTATCCTGCGGCATCTTATTATAGCGTGGCAGGGGCGCGCCGCCGCGAGGCAGCAAGTAATGGGAATATCGGCCGTGCTTACAGGATCGTGTAGGGCAGGCAAAAGTAAGGAAGCGGCCGGATCCGGCCATGCAGGAACCTCTTCGACAGTAGCCGAGGCCCGGGGGGGGGGGGTGGCAGGAATGACCAGACGCGCCAGTCTAGAGGGGAAATGGACGCCGTTGCAGAGAGGGCAGGCACCTGCGGCAATGGCGTCTGTCAGCAAGCGTCGCGACTACGCTAGGTTCGCCATCACCATAGCTGCATCCTTGGTTCTGGCCACAGCTGCATTCCTAGTGGACATCGCCTCGCCCGCTTCAATGTGGCACGACGGCGAGGCGCAGCTGCTGCCAATTGCATCCGCCACTGGAGTCGACTATCTGTCTTTGGAAAAGGAGGGTAGCACCGTATATGCAATGCAGCCTACACTTTATAGTCCAGCTAGACTCAACCTACACCCGAGCACGCTAACTTTGTCCGAATATCCCGTAGTCGGTGGTGGGGCCACAGAACTCGTTTTCACGGTGACGTATGCCGGAGACATGAGACAGGTCTGGGGGACGGAGCAGGGGCCGGCCGAACCGCCCGTTGTTCGCCTAGATGTCACTGGATCAGGTCACCGCGACCTGTACCGAGTCACGAACATTACGTCAAACATTGGAACCGCTTCTCCTGATATCTTTGAGCCATACGACCACGAGTCCGAGACTGTGCGAGCCGAGCTGGGCGGTACATACACGGTGCGGGCCATGGTTGAGTTTGTCGCAGAGGGATTCATCTCTGTGTACGCTTTTGGGTTTGACGCCGACATAGTCACGGTCAGTGTGGCAACCTCCAAACTCGTCTCGATGCCGTACTCGGAGTATGTGGCCACGCAACAAAACTATCTTGACAGCATAACTACTACGCTGACTCCTAACCCCGTGCATACTGGTGGCATGCTTGTGCCGGAAAAACGGCGCGTTGCCGACCTTAGTGCCAGATATTTTGCAGAATCTAACATGTGGCAGACGTTCAACGCTACCGGAACGGTCATGACAGAAAACTGGAACTATACAAGGTTTATGCCCGTGCACGGAATCGAGGTGTGCGTGTACGACGGGTCGTCATCACCCCACACACTACTGTACACGGCCGTGGCCGATCCAGCTTGTGACTATACCGACACAAGCGGGCAGTACGAGATACACAACGTGAACTGGGTTAACCCCAACAACATGACAACTCCAGACACACTCGTCGTAGTCCAGTCGAGAGGGTATGGCGGAGCAATTGACCTCAAGTGGCATGATCGGGCCAACAACGTGTCCTACGCTTACAATGCGACCTCGGATGTACGAACTGACTACCCCGGCCCCATTCTTGTCCGCAACTTTAATTTCAGCGATGCCGATCCTGTCACCATCTCTGGCGTGACTACAAACCTCGTGTTGAGATCGCCAGCCAACGAAGGCATGGCTGGCGCCGCCAGGATAATTAGCGCCATATCAGATGGTATGGCCTTTTTTAAGGAGCGTGGACAGAATCCTGCAAGCTTGAACGTTATGTGGAACCACATGAACGGAACGAGGATATACACCAATAACAGTAATATGGACGGAGCATACTACGATGCTACCATTTCCACAATCTACCTTGACGGTGCTTTGCCATACGACGATACGTACAACTTCTGGGTATACGACGACTCGCGCAACAGGCACACGATTTTCCACGAGTATGGTCATCATGTGCATGGTGTCCACGATCCTGCTGGATTAAATTACAATTGTAATGTGCACTATATTCCCGAAAAATATGATGAGAGATGCGCGTGGGGTGAAGGGTGGGCCAATCTTGTGCCGCACCTAATCGACGGGATTGTCGAGATGCCGAGAGGAATGCGAGGCGAGAGGATCAACATAGAAACTGGGCACAGTATCTCATTGGGCGAGCTCCCTGTCCCATTCAAGACCTTTGAAGCGTCAGGCCGTCCCGTGGGCGAAAAGGTCGAGGGATCGGTTGCTGCCGCAATGTGGGACATGGCCGACGACGTAGTGGATCCCGTCCACGACATGTCCCCTCCCAAGCCCGCGGGCAGTGACAACGTATCAGCCGGTGTGGATGACCTGTTGAGTGTATTCTTTGCAGGCTCATACGACAACTTTGCCAATTTTTACGACAGGTGGGAGATTGACATGCGCCACAATTCGGCCGAAGATATTGCGATCCTACATGGCATGGCGTTTTCTATACCTAGTAACATGTCGTACTATGAGTTTGCCGGCGAACTCGACGGTGTGTTCAAGTATGGGATATCTGGCTTGGTGTTCAGTTCTAATTACGTAGATGTCAGCAATGACGGCTCAACCGTTGCCGTGACGTCACGGTTTGGGCAGGGTTTGCAAATAGTCGACGCGTGGGCCGGCGAGCACAAGGGCCTGCACGCCTCGTATGGGTACAGTCATGCATGCACGCTAAAAGAGGATCCGTTTACGTGCCTAGACAACTCTACGGCGCGTGAGGAGGAAGATCTCAAGCCCGGAGAATTTTCATACATGAACGCCATAGCGTTCGGCCGAAACTCAAGTTTGATGTTAGTGTCAGACGATTACCAAAACCATATCCAAGCACTCGGTTTGGACGGCACCCCGCTCGGCCGGTTCGGCACCTCCGGCAACGGCAACGGCGAGTTTTCGACTCCCAACGGGATTGCATTCTTGCTAGGCGACGCCGTCGCTGCGGTGTCCGACACGGGAAACCGGCGCATACAGATGTTTGACATTGCCGGTGATGGTAGCGCGCAGTACACCGGCCAATTTGAGTCGTACACGGAGCCACAAAAACGACCCTATTTTACGCCGCAACAGCTAGCGACCGGACCTGGCGGCGCCCTGTATGCGGCCGGCTTTAGCATTCCGAGCATCTGGGTGTATCCGTCCCCCCACGACACCTCTGAAGTGATGCGAATCGATGACCCCTCGCTGTGTAACCTAGGTGGAATTGCAGTAGATCCGGATGGTCTAGTCTATGTCTCAGATTGGGCTCAAGGCAAAATTCGCGTCTATGATCCCAACAACTTGCGTGGAGTGGTAAACGAATCGCGTACACAGCTAGACGGACGCATGTTGACCGTGCGTACAGTGCAAGCCGACACGAGTTCTTGTGACGTGAACGACGCCGAGGCGTTCATTGACGAGTTCGGTTCGCTTGGTGGATACCCGTGGCAATTTGGAATGCCGCTTGGCGTTGCACTTGGCCCGTCGAATAAGAGTACCGGCGATATGCGCGTTTACGTAGCTGATGGCCTGCGCGGCGTTAAGATGTACGAAAAAGATAGAGAGGTTCCACGCATCGAGTCTGTGTGGGCGCATACCCCAGACGGGACGGTTACCTTGGGCGACACAGTCGAAATTGCGGTGAACTTTTCCGAACGCGTCACGGTGACGGGCACACCCGTTCTTGCACTAGAAACGGGTGCGGTGGGGTCGAGTGCGGTGTACGTGTCAGGATCGGGTAGCCGAACGCTTACGTTTAACTACACGGTCAGCGCTGGCGCCAGCCAGTCGTACGTGGACTACGTGGGGACAGGATCATTGTCGCTACCATCCGGTAGGGGCGATGATCCGGAATCGGCCATAGCCGACGGTAGTGGGAACGCGGCCAACCTGACACTGCCAGGGCGCGGAACCGCGGGGTCACTTGCGGCTAACGCGGCTCTGTGGATCAGCACGAACCGGACGGACGCAGCTCCGTTTGGGATTGCAGCGCAGTCGACAGTCGAGGCCGTTGAGCACCAGGTGGTCAAGTTTAACGTGACGACTTCCAACAGTAGTGCACCTGCCGCTCCCAGATCGTACTCGATGGCCGGTGCGCCAGCGGGCGCCACATTGTCGTCCAATGGTATGTTTGCGTGGATCCCGGGCGAGGCCCACGACGGCATGCAAGCGTTTGTAGTAAACGCCACGGCACAGGAAAATTCAAGCTTGTCACACGCGCGCACGTTCCGGATAGCGGTTGCTGAGGACAATGCGGCGCCAGAAATCGAGCCTGTGCCTGACATGCAAGCATTTGCCCTGTTTGAGCTGCGGTTCAACATTGTCGCGACCGACGGGGATCTGCCAGCGCAAACCCTAGCATACTGCCTAGGAAGCGACCAGCCAAACTTCGCGGCTGTACTGCCCAACGGCACGTTCGTGTGGACGCCGTCAAAGTACAACATGGGCACTACCGTCTTCAACGTGAGTGTTGCCGACGGGTTTGAGTGCAACGACGACAAGCGGGATCCCGAGTCGTCGGTCGTGTTCAGCGTAACGGTCGTCCCAAAACCACCCTCTGTGTACGCGCTGGCGCCCAACGGGTCGGCCGCCACGCAGACCCCCGTGTACACGACAGGCCAGTCCGTCCGCATTGCCGTAGAGTTCTCCGAACCAGTTGCGGTCCAGGCCGGCCCAGGCGGCGCAACTCCGTACCTTGAGCTGCGCGCCGGCGCGGCCGGCGCCAGAGCCGCCTACGACTCTGGCAGTGGCACGAGCACGCTCGTATTTGCGTACACGGTGCGCGACGGCGACACGACGGACCGCCTGTCGTACGCGGGGACGGAAGCGCTGGCCCTCAACGGCAGCACGATAACCGTCGTGAGCTCGGGCGACCCGGCGTCGACGGTACTGGCCGAGCCCGGGTCCACAGGCTCCCTTTCCAACTCGAGCCTCGTGCAGATCGACGCACTGCGGCCGACCGTCGAGTCGGTCTATGCGCCGGCCGGCGACGGGACGTACGGCGTCGGCGGTCAGGTCGACATCGCCGCCAGGTTCAGCGAAAACGTGACCGTTGTGGGGATGCCGGTGATCACGCTCGAGACGGGCCCCGCGGACCGCGACGCAGCGTACCTCTCGGGGAACGCCACTGATACGCTGGCATTCCGGTACACGGTGCAGCCAGGCGACGTTGCATCCCGCCTAGACTACACCGGCACGGACGCCCTCAAGGCCGGCGACGGGGCATCGATCGTTGATGCGGTGGGCAACGCCGCTGTCCTGACACTGCCTACACCGGGCAGCCAGGGCTCGCTCGGGCACAGCGCCATCATTACGATAGGCGACGGCCGGGGCGGGCCGGCCGGCGGCAACGTGACGGTAAACATCAGGCCTAGCGGCGTCGACGGGTCGGGCAACGTGGCCAGTAGCGGCGACGAGGCGCGCGTCATGATCAACGTGGGGGGGCTTGCCAGGCCGGGCGGCGCCGGCACCGCGGCGTTCCCGTCGGGCGGCGCCCTTGTGAATACGTCGTTCGCTTCCGTGTCGTTCCCGCCGGGCGTGACGGCCTCGTCCGTCCCGGCCGACGGCCTCCTCGTCCTGTACGTAGCCGACGGCGTATTCGACAACTCTAGCGTGCAGGGCGCGCTCGGCTACGGCGGCTCGGGTATTGTAGTGTTGCAGAGGGTCGTCGAGATAGGCGACGAGGACGCCCGCATTGTATTCGACATGCCTGTCCGCATATCGCTCGAGGGGCAGGCCAACGGCCGCGCGTTCTACGCGGCCGGGGCCGGCGGCGAGATCACGCCCATAGACAGGGCGTGCGCGGCAGACGACACGGAGAGGGTGCACCGCCAGCTGGACGGAACCGGCGAGTGCCAGCTCGACGCCGGCGGCGACAAAGTCGTCTACACGTACCACCTGACCCGGTTCGGCACCGTCATGTCGGGGAGCGGCGCGCCGCCGCCCGTGGACCACAGGTGCTCGATGCGCATTGGATCCACTGACATAGGCGTGCGGGTGAGCCCCAACAGCCTCTCCACGGCCGCCCCGCAGTCGGTGATCAACTCGGGATCGCTGCCGTTCGACCGTGTCGGACTCGAGGCGAGCCCGTGGTACATCAACCTGGGCGGCACGCAGCCGGGCCCCGACACGCAGACGCTGCCCGCCTCGATCACGATGGTGAGCGAGGCTGGGGAAGGCGGCAGCTACAAGCCGGTTGCGGAAAACGGGACGTATGTGATTGAAGACGACCTCGGCGGAGGGCAGCAGACATCGCTGTGGTTCAAGATGGACCTGCGTGGCCAAGACGGGCCGCAAAGCGGCGAGCTAGACCAGTACGTCACGTACGTGGCAGAGTGCGGCGGCTAGGCGGCGGACGAGCCGCGGGCTGCCTTTTGCCCGCGACGGCGGGTTACGCATGCCGCAGGACGGCTCGTCGGCTAGGAAGGACGGCAGGCGCTGTCGCCGTGGCGGCGCTAGCGGCTTGCGGGCGGCCGGTTGCTACCACGCGCGGGCGCGGCCGCCGGTGCAGCCCGTGACGGTGCCGGCGTGCGGCCGTCCCCGTCGCCGCCGGGCCCTGCGGGCCTCCCTGCCGGAGGGACTGCGGCCGGCTTGCCCGGCCAGAACCCTGGAGGCCTTGGTGCACGGGCGCCGGCGCGCAACAGCCCGGGCCCGCGGCCGAGCGGAGGCCGCGCCGGACGCCGGGGCGGGCGGCGGCCGGGCGCGCGAAGGACATAAAGGCAAAGCGCCGGCCGGGACGCCGTGCCCGGCAGGTGGGCGGAATGGGGGCGGTGGCGGGCCGCGCAGGCCGAGCAGGCCGCGCAGGAGGCGGCCGATGCGGCTTCGTACTTTGGGCGGCGGGAGGCGGCCGATGCGGCTTCGTACTTTGGGCGGCGGGAGGCGGCCGATGCGGCTTCGTACTTTGGGCGGCGGGAGGCGGCCGAGCTGTCTGCGGCGGCCGAGCTGTCTGCGGCGGCCGAGCTGTCTGCGGCGGCCGAGCTGTCTGCGGCGGCCGAGCTGTCTGCGGCGGCCGAGCTGTCTGCGGCGGCCGAGCTGTCTGCGGCGGCCGAGCTGTCTGCGGCGGCCGAGCTGTCTGCGGCGGCCGAGCGGGCAGAGCGCGGGGTCGGTGTCTCTGAAAGAGTGCTTCCGGCTGGGAGAGGAAGCGAGCAGGTACGGGCGGGAGGCGGCCGAGCATCAAAAGGCCGCATGGCGGGCATGGGGCGACTGCCGCCTGGCGGTCCGGCGCGGGTCGGACGAGCGGCAGGAGGAGGCGGAGGTGCGGAGGGCGGTGGCAGCAGCGCAAAGGGAGGCAGACACATGGAGGGCGGCAGCAGCGCAAAGGGAGGCAGACACATGGAGGGCGGCGACCACGGAGGCGTAGAAGGTGGGGTGGCGGCGACCGAGTGCATCTATACAAGCGAAACGTCGGTCAAGCGGGCGACAGAGCATGCCGCCGATGCAAAGGGGGACGACCGGAAGGCGGCGGCCATGCGGATAAGGACGGCGCGGGAATGGGAAAAAGACGTAAGGGAGTGGGCAGAGCAGCAAATGAAAAAGACCGACGACGTCGTGGAGGACACGAATCGGTACGCGGCGGCGGGCGCGTGGGCGGTGGCGGCAGCGGGAATGGCGGCGGAGGCTGCAAACAAGCGGGCGGCGACAGGGGCGGGCACGCCTGGCCGGGCGGCCGCTAGGCGGCCGGGCGGCCGCGCCGGTGTCGGGCCGTGCGGCCGGCGACCGAGCACATGATGGTGTAAGACGATAGGCCGATCCGCCGACGTTCCGAGCGCCATGGCTGGGAGCCCACGCCCTGCCTCAACTTCCAAGCAAAGGGCGCTGTAGGGGAAGGCGCAGAGTGGCGGCAGCTGCTCCTCATTGTACTGGGATGCTTCTCGAAAGAGCCTCGTGACATCGCGCTGCCCTGAGCCCCTCGTTCTCGGTCATGGTGTACCCGTCGCTATATCTAGCTATCAGGCTCTGTCCGTAAAGGTCGTTGTACAGATCGAGAAGGTGTGGAAGGTGCCTTTCGACAAGATTGTGCCTCGAGTTGTGGTTTTTTGGCACAGGCACGCCTTTCATCTCGGCGTACCCGTCTATGGCAATTACGATCTCATAGAACATTAGGACGCACTCCCATCCCCAAAACCTAGTGCCTCCACCCTTTCCTAACTCCGCTAGCATTTCGCGCGCCCTTCTGTTGTAGCTGATCTGGTGTATGCGCCACTTAGGATCCATACTCTCCCACCGCCATTACCTGTCGATCACGGCCGTCATGGTGCCAAAGTGCCGCAAGGCCCCCTCGTGCGGGCTGCTGACAACCGGCACTACCTCGTACTTGTCCCTCATGCTGGCCGGCAACCTGTCCCTGAACTCCCTGACCTTCCTGACCGACGCCATGGAGTCGTCGTAAAACACATCGGCGCCGCCGCCGGCGTCGATTATCACCCTGACCAGTATGCGATCGCCTATCTCACCAATGCTGTAGCCCAGCTTTCTAACATACGGAAGATCCTTGTACAGCTCAAGCAGAATGGCGCCGGCGTTGAACACCTGCTGGACAGTTGCCATGCAGGGGCGCGCCCTGCTTACTATTTAAGAATGCCGGTGCAGGGGCGCGCCCTGCTTACTATTTAAGAATGCCGGTGCAGGGGCGCGCCTGTGTGATCTCAAAAGTAGTTCACCCCCCTTATGCAGGCGTGGATGAGGGCCTTTGGACGGCTTTCGACAAAGCGATCCAAAAGTACTTCACCCCTCCCCTGCGCGCGCCCGACAGGGGCGATTTGATGGGCAACGTGACGGAACAGGGCAGCGCTCACAGTGGAAATACAGGTGTGTGGGTGCCGGGAGCGTGCATGCGACCGCGGCCGGTCCGCGCGCGGGACGTGATCTAGCATGGGCAAGGCGGCGGTGGAGGGAGGGACGGGGGCGCCGCCAGTTGGGCCGGTCCGCGCGCCGGCGGAACCGCCCAGGGCGGACATGGTGGCGCGCGAGGGCGTGCCCACCAAGCGCCAGCGGTGGCGGCAAATCGGCAGCCGGAAGGTGCGGGTTGCGGCAAAGCTTGACGAGTCCAAGGTGGCGTGGATTGTGCGCCAGAAGGCGGGAGGCAAGGCGACCAACAGGGAGATCGCCGAGGCGATGGACATGTAGGTCAGGTGGGTGCAGTACGTGTGGGCCAGATACAAGCACATCCGCCCCGCCGACATCTAGTTTCCGATGCCCATGGGCAGGCCGTCGGGCGGCCTGCCGGGGCGCCGCGAGCACGGCACTGTCGCCGGCCTGCGCTCGCGGCGCAGGGCCGGCGCGGCCCGCATGGAGGAGTACGTTGAGCGCAGTACGGGCATCCACATCCCGCACAGGACGATACACGAGGTCATGAAGGCGGACGGCGAGGTGACGGAGACCAAAAAGGGGGTCAGGAGGAGGGCGTGGGTACGGTGGGAATGCAGCCACTCGAACATGATGTGGCACACGGACTTCAAGCAGCTGGCCGACGGGAGGTGGTTCATCGCGTACGAGGACGACGCCGCGCGCTACCTGCCGGCACACGGCGTGTTCAAGGAGGCCACCACTGCCAACGCGCTGGCCGTCCTGCACGCCGGCATTGCCAAGCACGGCCGCCCTGCCTCGATCATGACCGACCACGGCTCGCAGTTCTTTGCCAACGAGGCCGAGGGGCGCAAGCGCGGGCAGGCGGCCTTCGAGGCGGAGCTTGAGCGCCTCGGCATATGGCACATCGTGGCCAGGATGCGCCACCCACAGACGAACGGCAAGATCGAGCGCGTCCACAAGGATATCGAGGACCCCCTACCCTCCTTCGAGGCCGAGTCGTCCCAGACGGCGACCAGGTGCGACCGGCCGGGGGGCTGCTTCACCGTAGGCGGCCCGTCCCACTCGGAGGGGCCAAGGGACCCTATAGATCGGCTCGTAGAGTGGTACAACTACGAGAGGGATCACATGTCGCTCGACGAGGGCGAGACGCCGTACATGGCCTACGTCCGCAAGATGCCCTAAAGGGGGTACTGCCATCGACGAACAGTCCGGAATCTCGTACAGGCGTGAGTAGGGGGGGGGGGTGAACTACTTTTGGGATCCTACAACTAACGTCTACGATAGCCATCGGATCAGATCAGTGCATGCGACGAGTGCGGCCATATTGTGACACGCACACTACCGCCCGCCATGCGCCGCAATCCGCCCGCCAATCTGCGCCCTGCCTTGGCCGGCGACTTGTATCCTTCCCCCACAGGCGTTGAGGCCACCGCCGCTCACGGCGGAAAGAACCTGTCCAGGTCGCCGCGCTCGGCGACCATGGACAGCCAGTCGACCCGGTCGCCGGGCGGCGCACCTCCGCCCCCGCCCCCACCTAGCGCCGCGGCCACCGCGCGGGCCGTCTCCGCCGGGCTCCTGCCGGTCGCGTCGACCTGGACGGTGCGCCCCGCGCCGGCTAGACCCTCCGCGTCGTGGGCCACGACCCCGAGTATCTCGGCGCCGAGGTTGGCGGCGGCCTTGCCATGCCCGTACCCCCTCTCCGCGTACACCCGCTCGAGCTCGTACGGACTGCGCCTGAGGACGACCGCAGTGCCGACCCGGTCCGCGCCGAGCACGTACGGGGCGAGGTGGCCTACGACGAGGGCGTCCGCCCCGAGTGCGCCGGGGGCGCGCAGTCGCTCTGCCAGCCTGTCCGGATCCACGTCCGACGTGCGCGAGGCCGGGTCGTACTCGCACAGCCCGTGCCCGGCGGCGAGCGCGCTGAGGTCGAGCGGCCGCAGTCCGAGCGGCCCTGCCACGGCGGCGGCCGCCGTGTGCTTGCCGGTGCCGGGGCTTCCAGTGAGGACGGGGACGCGCATGCGGCCGCCGCACTGTTGGGCGGTTATACGGGTTGCCGGCGCGCCGCAGCGGCCGCCTAGTCCGCCGTTCGCTTCGGACACGACGAGGCCGGCTTCTCGAGGTCACTGCTGCTTGGCAGCGCCTGCCGGCTCCCGATCCGGTCCACGATGTCCCTGCATTGGGCCCGCCGCCGCCCGCATCCGCCTCTGGACATGCCGGCCGCGGGCCTCCCTGCCGTCTGAGGGTTCTGCCCAAAATTCGTGCCCGCCGCGGTTTCTTAGCTGCCGCCTGGCTCTCATGTCCGCGACCGTGCATGCCGGCGAGACTGCCGCCTGCATCGGGGGCAAGGCGCGCGATCCCTGCGGCGCCCGGCGGGGCGCCGCGAACGCTGACGGCGCACCAGGCGGGGCAACCCGGGGGGCCGCGTGGCGCCGCGGCGATGCTTCGGGCAGGCGTGGCGGCGAGGGGACACTCCCGTTCCCGGTAGGGCGGCGGGGCTAGGAACTTTGCCGGCGCCCGCTAGCGCGTGCTCGTGAACAGCGGCGTGGCAGTCCGTCGATGCACGTACAGCGCATCCGCCTAGACGGCGACGCCAACGCCAACCTCAAGGAGCGCGGCAACTGCACGCCGAGGGACCCTGCAGGGTCGTGCAGGGGGCCAGAGCCTCGGCACCACGTACGTCGGGATGTGCCAGGTACGCTTCAGCGTCGCAAGGCCGCGCGCGGGAATAGGCGGGATGCGCCCCATGGGGGCGGCGGAGGTCTGCCTTGAGCATCGCGACAAGTGGTTTGCCCCCATACGGAGCGCGGCGGACTGCCGCAACGCCGTCAATCCCGGCGCAATAAAGCCGGCTGCCGGGACCCCGCCGCCCCGGTCGGGGTTCCAGGCGCTGCCGCAGTGGCGTCCGGCGGCGGCGGCGGCGCGCCCGATCAATTAGGGGCAGGCCCGGGGGCGCGAATTTTGGGCAGAACCCGGTTTGATGGCCGCCTCGTTGGGGGGCGATGCACGGGATGCGGCGGCGGGGTCGTCCGCAGCCTGCATGACGGCACCGAAGGGCGGCCCGCGGCCGCCTCTTGCGCAGCCTGGGCAGGCATGCCCGCCGGCGCGGGATCCGGGGCCGGCCTGCGGCGGCGCGTTCGGCAATATTGGCAGGGCCGCCGGCGCGGGCCGCGTGCCAAGTTCAAAAGGGCCCGGACGAGGCGGCGGCCGCGTCTGCCGCCGCCTCACCCGTCTTTCCCGTACACAATCTTGTGGTCCCCGATCTTTAGCAGATCGATCCTGCGGGCATCGTAGTCGATGCGGTAAACAATGACTACAGATTTTGTAATGTGCGTGCCAAGGCAGCCGCTGTACTTGCCCCTTTTTGGCACGCCCATGGATGCGGGATTGTCCGAGCGTGCCAAGCCCACGATAAACTGGCGGTAGTTGTTGAGGACCGCCTTGTCGGCCTTGTAACGTCGTAGACACTTGGGGAATGAGCCAACCAGCCTAACGCTCCAGGGCACCGCCGCCGAACTCCTGATCGAAAGCCTCTAGGTATTCTTCTAGCGTGTAGGTCTTTCCCGTGGCCCTGCCCGCCTTGCAGTCGGCGATCACCCGTTCGAGGTCCTCGCTGTACGGCAGGTCGTTGTCAAGGTCCGCAGACAGGCGCTCTTCCATGCTCAGTATGTGGACGGGCTCCTCGGCCTTGTTGCCGGCGGCCCGCACGTCGCCGCCGCTCTTGTCCGCGCCCGAGTCATTGCGGGGGCTGGCGTCGCTGGACGCCCAGCGGATGGACCCGTCACCCGTGGCGATTTTTGCCGAGCGCTCTAGGTGATCCAATACGCGATCGAGCTCTGCCGAGTCGAACCCCGCATGCAGGGCCGCTAGCAGCTCTGATCTGCTGGCAAAGCAGCGCCGATCGGAGATCTTGCGTTCTACCTCCAGGATTGCGCCTGGATCGGGCGTGGAAGGCGCGTGGTGGCCTGGCGGGCCGTCGTGGTAGCCGGCGCGCGCGCTCTGCCGCCCGACGTAGGCTGCGGGTTGTCCGGGATCCCCCGGGCCGCCAAAGTGCGGGCGGGCTGCGCCATGTCGGCTTTGGGGATCATCTGCCCGCGCCTCGCAGGCCGCGTCGATGCTGCGGCCCGAGGCCCGCCTCGCTGCCGTTTCCACGGGTTCAAGCCTCGCGCTTTGTATATGAACCTTGCATGCAGGGGTCGGCGGGAATTCAGTGCACACTCGGGTCTCTAGGACGGCGCCTGCTGGCGCAGGTGGTGGCAGCCGCGGCGCCGTGGGTTTTTAATTGCCGCCCGGCTTTTTCATGTCCGAGACCGTGTGTGCCTGAGACAGTCGCCTGCATTGGGTGACAAGGCGCGCGATCACTGCGGCGCTAGGCGGGGCGCCGCGAACCTGACGGCGCATCAGGCGGGGCAACCCGATGGGCCGCGTGGCGCCGCTGCGCCGCCCCCAAGGGCGGCCGCGCGATGCGACTGCATGTCAGGTCCTCGACGGGCCTTCGATCGGCGACCTGGCGGCTCCCCCGCCGGCGCCGCGGCGGCGGAGCCGCGTAAGGACAGCCCGCCCCCAAGCCGCCGCCGGCGCCGCGGCGGCGGCAACGGGGAAAAGCCCCCGCCAATCATCTTTTTCTCGCCACGAAACTCGCGCGGCCACGAGGCCGCCGGCGCACGGGCCATGTCGGGACGCCGTTGTTGCCGCATGCCTGCCTGCGCACGCGCGGCCCCCGCAATCCACGCGTCGCGCCGCCAAAGCCACTTCAGAAACCGGGATAGTTACCCATATCAGTGTTAGGAAGCCGGGTAGCGCGAAGAATAGAAAATAGATGTCGGGAGGGTTAGTCATCCCCGATCGGTATTATTGGCTTGCCCTTGGTTGGAGCCGGCTCTGATGCATAGATGGGTTCGCCGTACCTCACCCTTGGCTCTTTGTTTTTGTTGCCCATTGCGCCTAGCCGCTTCTGCCCATTATATAACTCTAGTGCCTTGTGGGCGCAGTTGCTAATCGGCTGTGCGGGGGCGCTGCCGCTGTGCGGGAGCGCTGCCGCTGTGCGGGGGCGCTGCCGCTGTGCGGGGGCGCTGCCGCTGTGCGGGGGCGCTGCCGCTGTGCGGGGGCGCTGCCGCTGTGCGGGGGCACGCGAGGATGACTAACCGGCACGAATCACATCAGGTCCGGATAAGCGCAACCTGCTGACGACTACATAGAAGGTTTAGTCATCCCCGATCGGTATTATTGGCTTGCCCTTGGTTGGAGCCGGCTTTGGTGCGTAGATGGACTCGCCAATCTTCACCATCGACTCTTTGTTTTTGTTGCCCATTGCGCCTAGCCGCTTCTGCCCCCTATATAACTTGTGTCTCGTGGATTTCCGCTGTGCAGAGCGTGCTTGGGATCGCACATGCCTTTTGCTTGGTGAGCCACTATTGGTTACTGACATGCCAAGTTTATACCAGATGCGAAGCTTCTAACCCGGGAAGTGACAGGAGGCTATACAGCATTGCACGTCACGACGCACGGTAGACAGTCCTTGTGACACGTCGGTTATAGCATGCCTGTCGGCGCACTGACGGGGCCAGGATTGCTACTTGATGATGCCTGGAGGTTGCATCACCTCCCTGCTACACAACAGCAAGCTGGAATAGGCACGAACGCGCCCCGCGGCGCCCGCCAATCATTTTAACTGCCCGGCCCGCCGGCGGCGCGTGGAGGAAGACGGCGGCAGCCGCAGCAGCAGCAACGACGGTGTCCCCGGGCCGGCCCCGTGCCGCATCATATGCGGCGACGCGCGCGACGTTATGCGCCAAATGCCCGCCGCCAGCGTCGACCTGAGCTTTTGGTCGCCGCCGTACTTTGTCGGCAAGTCGTACGAGCGCGACCTGGACTTTGACGGGTGGCGCTCGATGGTCGCCGACGTGGTCGGGCAGCACGCACGGGTCGTCAAGCCCGGCGGGTTCATGGTCGTCAACATCGCCGACATACTGTGCTTTGTGGACCACGAAATGCCGCGCATACAGGCCGACTCGGTCTCGCGCAAGCGGGTGCCGGTCACGAGGGAGGACGTGGAGGGGGCCCTGCGCGACCGCCCGGGGGCGACCCGCCACGAGCTGGCCGCCGTGCTGGGCTGCAGCGAGCAGACCGTGCAGCGCAGGCTGGAGCACAACAACGTCCGCGGCGGCAAGCCGATACCGGGCACGCGCGTCCTCCAGACGAGCGCGATGGTCGCCGAGTGGGCGTCCGCGGCGGGCCTCTACCTGTACGACAAGCGCGTGTGGCACAAGGACCCCGCGTGGATGAGCTGCAGGTGGCACACGGTGTCGTACCGGGCCGTCGACGAGTACGAGCACGTGCTCGTGTTCTGGAACCCCGGCATTACCGAGTACGACAGGGGCCGCCTGACGGCGTCCGAGTGGCGCGAATGGGGCTCGCGCGGCGTGTGGAACATACGGTCGGTCGCCCGCAACACCCGCCACGAGGCCGAGTTCCCCGAGGAGCTCGCAAGGCGCGTCGTCCGGCTGTTCTCGCCGCCAGGCGGCACCGTCCTGGACCCGTTCGTGGGGACGGGGACGACGACTGCCGTGGCCGCCATGGAGGGCCGGCGGTGGGTCGGCATCGAGCGGAACCGCCGCCACGCGGACATGGCGAGCGCGCGCACGCGCTCGCTGCTCCACGGCGCGCCGCCTTCCGACGAGTGGCCGGGCCGGCCGCCCGGCCGCCCTGATTGATCCGCGCCGCGCCCCCTCCGCCAGTTCGCCCAAATTCCCCGCGCCTTCCCGCCCGGCCGCCCGGAATGATCCGCGCCGCGCCTTGCTCCCCCGCCCCGGCCCCTCCCCCTCCCCCGCGCCCAATCCTAATATGGCCGCCGCCCGCGGCCGCACCGTGCAGGTCGGGATACTCGGCAAGGCCAACGTCGGCAAGTCGACCTTTTTTTCGGCTGCCACCGAGACGGACGTTCCGACGGGCAACTTTCCGTTCACCACGGTAAAGCCGAACGTCGGCGTCGCGCACGTCCGCGCGCCGTGCCCGTGCAAGGGCCTCGGGATACGGGACCACGACCACCCCGCGTGCTCGGGCGGCACGCGGCTAATCCCCGTGAGGCTCGTGGACGTGGCGGGGCTCGTGCCGGGGGCCCACGAGGGCAAGGGGCTCGGCAACCAGTTCCTGGACGACGCCAGGCAGGCGGCCGCCCTCGTGCACGTCGTCGACGCGGCCGGCACGACCGACCTGCAGGGGCAGCCCGTCCCCGCCGGCACGCACGACCCCGCCGAGGACGTAGAGTTCGTCGAGGCCGAGTTCGACATGTGGATTGCGGGGATACTGCGGCGCGAGTGGCCAAAGCTCACGCGCGAGACGGACCAAAAGGCGGCCGGCGCGACCGAGGCGATCGCCAGGCGGCTCAGCGGCCTGGGGGTCGGCGAGGCCGAGGTCAAGGAGGTGGCTGTAGCAGAGGGGCTGGCCGGCAAGAGGCCGGCCGAGTGGTCCGACGGCGACCTGCTGGGGTTCGCGTCGGCCCTGCGGCGGCGCACGAGGCCGATCGTCATAGCCGCCAACAAGGCCGACCTGTGCGCCGACGCGGGGGCGGTCGCGCGGCGCCTCGCCGGGGCCGGCGGGGGCGGCAGCGGGGGCGGCAGCGGGGACGAGGCCGGGCGCCGCGTGGTGCCGTGCAGCGCCGAGGCCGACCTGCTGCTGCGCCGCGCCGCGAGGGCCGGCGCGATCCGGTACGAGCCGGGCTCGGCGTCGTTCGAGCCGGCCGGGGCGGGGCCCGTGAGCGAGGCCCAAAAAAAGGCGCTCGCGCTCGTCTCCGATACGGTCCTTGCGCGGCTCGGCACGACCGGGGTGCAGGAGGCGCTCGAGGCCGCCGTGTTCGGCCTGCTCGGAATGATAGTCGCGTACCCCGTCGAGGACGAGGGCAGGTACTGCAGGCGCGACGGCACGGTCCTGCCCGAGGCGCTGCTCCTCCCGCCCGGCTCGACCGCGAAAGACCTCGCCGCCGCGGTGCACGCCGACCTTGCCGGCTCGTTCCTGCACGCCATAGACTGCCGCAAGAGGCAGCGCATCGGCGCCGCCCACGAGCTTGCCGACGGCGACGTCGTAAAGGTCGTCTCGGCGGCGGCCCGGGGGTGATAGGGCGTGCTGTGCCTCGGCGTAGAGAGCACGGCGCACACGTTCTCGTGCGCCGTCCTCGAGCGGCCCGCCGCGGGGCGCATGCGCATACGGTCCGACGTGAGGGCCGTGTACGGGCCGCCGGGCGGCGAGGGCATACACCCGCGCGAGGCCTCGCGGCACCACGTCGAGCACGCGCCGCGCGTCCTGGCCGAGTGCCTCGCGGCCGCCGGCGTCGGCTCGGCCGCATCGCTCGACGCGGTCGCCTACGCGGCGGGGCCGGGGCTCGGCCCGTGCCTGCGCGTCGGCGCCGTCGTCGCAAGGTCGATCTCGGCGTACTATTCCGTCCCGATACACCCCGTCAACCACGCCGTCGGCCACATCGACCTCGGCATGATGCTGACGGGCGCGTCCGACCCACTCGTGCTGCTCGTCTCGGGCGGGCATACAATGCTGCTCGCGTTCGTCGGGCGCAGGTGGCGCGTGTTCGGCGAGACGCTCGACATTACCCTCGGGCAGATGTTCGACCAGTTCGGCCGGTCGCTCGGGTACCCGTCGCCGTGCGGGAGGCGGATCGAGGAGCTGGCCGGGGAGGCGGCCGAGGGCGGCGGCGATCCCCCGTACGTGCCACTCCCGTACACGGTAAAGGGCAACGACGTGTCCCTGTCGGGGCTGCTCTCGGCGGCAAAGCGGGTCGCCGCGGAGCGCGGGCCCGGGGCGGCGTCGTACTCGCTGCAGGAGACGGCGTTCGCCATGGTGTGCGAGGCCGTGGAGAGGGCCCTGTCGTTTACCGGCCGCAAGGAGCTGCTCGTCGTCGGCGGCGTGGCCGCCAACGCGCGCCTCTCCGGCATGCTGCGCAGCGCGTGCAGGCGGCAGGGGTGCAGGCTGTACGCGGCGCCGCTGCGGTACGCCGGCGACTGCGGCGCGCAGATAGCGTGCACCGGGCTGCACGTGGCCGGCGGGGGGGCGCGCCGGCGGGGGGGCGCGCCGGCGGGGGGGCGCGCCGGCGGGGGGGCGGCCCTGTCCGACACGTTCGTCAGCCAGTCGTGGCGGCTCGACGGGGTCGACGTGGACTACCGCGGCGGCGCCAGCGGCCGGCGCCGCGCCCGATCCTAGGGCTCGCCGCTGCCGTCCGGCGCGCCGCCCTCGGCGCCCGCCCTCGCATCGGCGATCGCGTCCTGTATTGACTCGAGCCACTTGCCGCTGCCGAGCACGCCGAACTTGAACGTCTCCTCGGAGCTGCTGCCCCTGGCCGTCCCCGCAACGCAGACCTTTTTCATGAGCAGGCCCTCCTTCCACGCGCGCGACACGCTGGCTAGGGGCATGTCCATTACCGTCTCGCCGAACTCTTTCCTAAAGTCCATGATGCGCCCCTTTGTCTTGTCGAAGGCGAGCCTCCTGTTCGTCAGCGTCAGTATCCCCGCGCCGAGCCTGTCCTCGCTGCAGTCCTCCTGCCTGAGCCTCTCCTCGCCCTCCTCCATGCCGGCAGGCCGGCGCGGCCCGAATATAAGGCACGCCGGGGGCGGGGCGGCTTGCGGCGTGCGGTATCCCGCATGCCGCGGGGGGAGGGGAGCTGCGCCAGCCGGCGGCCGCGGCGGCCCGCCCAACCCTGCCGCGTGCCGCGCCGGCCGCCGCCGACATGGGCAGCCCGGGCGCATCCTCGCCTGCCGCGCCCTGCGGCACGGGTACCGGGCCCCGCCCCGCCCCGCGCCGCACAGCCGCAGCCGCCCACGGCGCGCGCAGGCCCAGCCCGCTGTCACTGCGGCAGCCGCCGCGGCGCCAGCTGGAACATCTCCACCGGCTCCGCCGGCATCTCGAGGATGCCCGACGCAAGGAGCCTCTCAAGCGTTCCGGCCTCAGGCACAGGACGTCCCCTCCCCTGACATGCAGCACCAGCCCCTCGTTGCAGGCTGCCGTTTCCGCCAGTATGCCGTCCCTGCGCACCTGCTTGAGCGGGAGATCGAAGGGCGGCTCGAGCGCCACGTGCCCGCAGCCGTCCGGAATGGCAGGGCTGACGAAGGGATGGGACGGGGCGGGCTTCGCCGGCGCCGGCGCCGGCGCCAGCGAGTCGAGCCACCTGGCGTGCAGCTCCGATCTCGGTTGGGGGCCGTCGGGGCCGGGATGGCCGCGGTGGGCCCCGCCGCCGCCGCCGCTCCTGAAATTGTACACTATCGACGAAGAGTCGCCGGCTGTCGCCGAAATGAACGTGTAGCACTCGCCGACCGCGTAGCCGACGTTGCTCGTCTTGGAAAGGGACGGCGCGGGCTTTAGCAGGTGGCCGAGGGCGGGATCGAGCGTCGAGCCGCGGTGCGGGAGCCCCGCGGGAATTCCCATGTGGATTGTGCGGTTCCCTTCGCCCGGCTCGAGGTCTATCCAGATGGTCCTTGCGGGGCTGTGGCCGAACCCCGTGACCACGCCGGGCGTGACGATTACCCTGAAGAACATCCCCGCGGTGCCGGGCGCGGAGCAGGCGGTGCCCTGCGCTAGCATGGTGGCTATGCCGTGGCCGCCAAGATCGGCCTTGAGCCCCTCCAGCCTTTCGATCTCCGACTCGAGGAAGCTGATCCTGATTGTCCCGGGATCGAACCGATCCTGGCCCCGCTTCCCCCCGCCGTGCTCCTGCCCCGCGGACCGGCCGGCGGACGCCTCTTTCACCCTTCCGATCTCATCCCTGATCCCGGCTATGCTTTTGTCGAGTCCCGCGGTTTCCCGGCGTATGATCTCCTCGCGCTGCGCGGGATCGCCGTCGGCCGCCGCAACGCCGGCGCCTGCGAGGGTTGCCGCCGCGGCCGCCGCAGCGCAAAGCGCGGCGGCCAAGGCCCCCGTCGCGTTCGCCATGGCACCCCCGCCGGAGAAATGCCGCCCGGCGCATAAAAGGGCGGCTGCACGACTCGTCGGCGCGCCCGTCCCGGGCGGTGGCGGGGGAAGGGGCGTGGCACGGGCGGCGCGGCTAGCCTTGCGGGATGGCGAAGGGCGCGGCAACGCCACCTGCTAGGCGTCGCCCAGTGTGCGGGTGGCGGGCCGTGGGCCGACCCTGGCCGGAAACGCGGGCGCGCAGACCCTGTCGTGGGCCCGTTCAGGCCGTTGCCCGCGGACCGGGCGGGTCTGCTGGCCGCGCCCCGTTGCCGGCTCCCTCCCTGCCCGCCTTCGCTTCATCCCTGACCAGCCGGCTGGGGGCCGCCCGCCGGGCTGGCACGCAAGGCACGCCGCCCGCCCGATCGGCCATGCGGGCCCCGCGGCGGATCCTGCAGCGCGGCGGGAGCATGCCGGGCGCGCGGAGGCGGTGGGGCGGCAACCGGCGCCGGCTGCCAAGCTGAACAATGTTAAGCGAGCGTCATATACCAGCCGGCCCCATCAGGCGTCAATACCATGAATACCACAAGAAAGACACCAACAGTGGCGCTGCTTGCAGCGCTAGGCCTCGTTGCGGCCGCCGCGCTTGCCGGCCCCGGCCTCGCGTGGGCCTTTGACGACTACTATGTGCGGCAGTGGGAGATCGCCGACAAGGAGGTCATAAAGCTCGACAAGGACATAACCGACCTCAATGAGGACATCCTAGAGATGAACGCAAAGCTTGGCGAGCACCCCACAAAGCAGGAGAGCGAAGACATACGCCGCCAGGCGGCCCAGTCGCAGGCGAAGATCGACCTCAAAGAGGACCGGATCGAGTTCCTCGAGTCCGAGATCGAGAGGCTCGAAAAACTGAGCATCGAGTCGTTCAAGATCGACCCCGACACGGAGGCGTCCCTCGCAAAGGCGGTCGACGCCATCGAGTCGGCGTACGGACAGGGCCACAACTTTACGGCCATGATCGACCGGCAGGACCGCGAGGTGCTGGTCACCGTCCCGCCGAACTCGACCCTGACGGCCGGCGAGCTGGAGGCGACCGTCAACTACAGCGCGGCAGTCCGGGTCGAAACGGAGAGCCTGGCCCTGGCATCATGCACCCGTCCCAGCTCTACCTGCCGCCCGCTCGAGGGCGGCGTGTCGATTGGCGTGGACACCGACGGCGACGGCGACGACGACTACGTCGGCACGCTAGGCTACACGGCGACGCGCAAGGACGGCACCGTCGGGCACGTGACGGCCGCACACACGGTCGAGCGGACGGGGATGCGGGTCAAGCAGCCCGCGGGCGGACTTGCAATCGGGACCGTGCAAGCCATGTGCCAACGGGGGGTGGCGCTGTCCAACGGAGACTCGGACGGGCGCGACTGCGACTCGGCGTTCATACGACTGGATCCGAGCCAGCAGGCCACCGGCAGGATCATCAAGAACAACGGAGGCTACACCATCACCAGCAGGGTGGCCAACGCGGATCAGGATGAAGACGAAGGAATATTCCTGAAAAAGTCGGGGGCCGTTACCGGAGTCACGTACGGCATGCTGACCTCCGTCGGTTCAAAGGGAAACCTAAACAGGATCGACTTTCCAGATCTGGACGACACCGCCACGGGAGACAGCGGCGCTCCCGTGTTCCGGCACCCCAATTCCCGATCAAGCAATGTCGAGCTGTACGGAATGTTCGCCCTCAGGGACAATGTAGACCCCTACGGGTATTACCACCCGCAGGATCAAATAGCACGGCAGCTGAACCTACGATGATCGACCCCCTCCCCCTCATTTTTCTTTCCATAGCGCTCGTGCCGGGCACCGCCGACTCCGTCCCGAGCACGGAGGGCATGACCTTCAAGGTGGGCATCGACCCCGACATCGTCGCCTCGTTCGGCTACGCATACAGCGGCAGCTCTCGCATCCACTTCAAGCCAGGCGTTTACAACCAGACGGTGACCATAAGCCTGCCCGTCGGACTGCCGTTCCGGGAGAAGTTTGGGGGCCATCACAACCTGGAGCCGGAATGCTTTATTACATTCCGGGAACTTCGCGGGGCGGCGCGGGACGACTACATCACGGAAGCTAGGTCCTGCGCCATTCTCCATTACAGCTACGAAGTTACGGACTGCCACACGCTCGCTTCCGTGACGGTAAACAACAGCGTGCCCATATACTTCAGCATGCTGGAGCTGGCACGTTCGGGGTACGCCGCCTCCGACAATTCCCAACCCGGCTTTCCCGCCCCTCGGTCGGCGCTGCACGCCCGCTGGCTAGGCACCTTTGAAACGTCCCCGCCGCCCGAGCCGGATCCCGATCGAATCGTCAGCGCCCCCGTCCCCGACGGGTGCGGCCATGTGCTGGCCTGGCCCCCGTTCGACCCGCCGCGCAGGCAAGTGCACACGGGCGGCGTCCTTGCCGGGTCGGTCGCCTGCAACGACGGGCTCTCACTGCATCTGCGGGAGGGCGCCGGCGGCGACGAGCCGCTCTGCGTGCGGCCCGGGACGGCCGACGAGCTGGTGCGGCGCGGGGTCCTGGATGGAGACCTGCCCGACCCGCGGGGCCACCGCGTGCGGCCCTAGGGCTTCCCGCCGCCCGGCAAAAGCCCCCGGCTTTTTAGCCCCCACTTGTCGTCGCAAGCCGGAAGCGCATGCACACGCCGCCCGGCAAAAGCCCCCGACTTTTCGTCCCCCTCCGCCCGCCCGCCCCGCCGGGTGGGGGGGAGGCCAGCGCGCCCGCTTGCCCGGCCGTGCTGTGGGGCTGCGCCGAGCGCGCTGCGCCGGCACCGGCGGCAAGTTCGGCCGATGCCTGCTTTGTGCGCAGGTGTGGGGCTGCGCCGAGCGCGCTGCGCCGGCACCGGCGGCCAAGCTGAACAATGTTAAGCGAGCGTCATATACCAGCCGGCCCCATCAGGCGTCAATACCATGAATACCACAAGAAAGACACCAACAGTGGCGCTGCTTGCAGCGCTAGGCCTCGTTGCGGCCGCCGCGCTTGCCGGCCCCGGCCCCGCGTGGGCCTTTGACGACTACTATGTGCGGCAGTGGGAGATCGCCGACAAGGAGGTCATAAAGCTCGACAAGGACATAACCGACCTCAATGAGGACATCCTAGAGATGAACGCAAAGCTTGGCGAGCACCCCACAAAGCAGGAGAGCGAAGACATACGCCGCCAGGCGGCCCGGTCGCAGGCGAGGATCGACCTCAAAGAGGACCGGATCGAGTTCCTCGAGTCCGAGATCGAGAGGCTCGAAAAACTGAGCATCGAGTCGTTCAAGATCGACCCCGACACGGAGGCGTCCCTCGCAAAGGCGGTCGACGCCATCGAGTCGGCGTACGGACAGGGCCACAACTTTACGGCCATGATCGACCGGCAGGACCGCGAGGTGCTGGTCACCGTCCCGCCGAACTCGACCCTGACGGCCGGCGAGCTGGAAGCGGCCGTCAACTACAGCGCGACCGTCCGGGTCGAAACGGAGAGTATGACCTTGGCCGCCTGCACCCGACCAAGCTCGGCCTGCCGCCCGCTTGAGGGCGGCGTGTCGATCGGCGTGGACACCGACGGCGACGGCGACGGCGACTACGACGGCACGCTAGGCTACCGGGCTACGCGCACGGACGGCACCGTTGGATACGTAACGGCCGCACACACGGTCGAGCGGACAGGGATGCGGGTCAAGCAGCCCGCGGGCGGACTTGCAATCGGGACCGTGCAGGCCATGTGCTACCGGGGAGTCCCTCTAGCCAACGGAGACCTAGACGGGCGCGACTGCGACTCGGCGTTCATACGACTGGATCCGAGACAGCAGGCCACCAGCAGGATCATCAAGAACAACGGGGGCTACTACACTATCACCAGTGTGGCCAACGCAGCTCCTGAACCCGGCACATTCCTAAAAAAGTCGGGGGCCGTCACAGGGGTCACGTATGCCTCACTAAACGCAGTCGGGTCCAAGGGAGACCTCAACAGGATCGTGTTTTCGAACTCGGATGACAGGGCTACCGGCGATAGCGGATCCCCCGTGTTCAGGCAGCTGAACTCCCGATCGAACGGTGTAGAGCTGCACGGCATGATGACAACTATAGGCGTCCTGAAAAGCGGGGACACCATCACCGCCTTCGTAGGATACCACCACCCGCAGGATCATATAGCTAGGCAGCTGAGTCTGCGATGATCGACCCCTTCTCCCTCATTTTTCTTTCCATAGCGGTCGTGCCGGGCACCGCCGACTCCGTCCCGAGCACGGAGGGCATGGCCTTCAGGGTAAGCATAGAGCCGGACATTGCCGCTTGGTTTTCCTACGACTACGGTTATTCTGGCGTCGCCTTCAAGCCTGGCGTCTCAAACCAAACGGTGACAATAGGACTACCCGTCGGCCTGCCGCTGTACGGCCACCTGCTGGGCCACCGCGTCATCCAGTACTCGGGCCTCGACGTCACTCTCCAAAACTACACGATTGCGGACTGCCACACGTTCATAACAGTGACAATAAACGGTAGTGTCGACTACTACGAGCGCATTATCGTAAGGCCGTCGTACGTCACGCCCGTGGTCCCTCGATCGGAACTGCACGCCATGTGGCTAGGCAAGCCGTGGCCGCCGGATCCGGATCCAAATCAGATCGTCAGCGCCCCCATCCCCGACGGGTGCGGCCACGTGCTGGCCTGGCCCCCGTTCGACCCGCCGCGCAGGCAGGTGCACGTGGGCGGCGTCCTTGCCGGGTCGGTCGCCTGCAACGACGGGCTCGAGCTGCATCTGAGGGGGGGCGCCGGCGGCGGCGAGCCGCTCTGCGTGCGGCCCGGGACGGCCGACGAGCTGGTGCGGCGCGGAGTCCTAGAAGGAGACCTGCCCGACCCTCGGGGCCACCGCGTGCGGCCCTAGGGGCCTCCCGCCCCTGCGAAGCTCGCCGGCTTTTCGGCACTGGCGCGCCGGGGGCGCCCCGCCCGCCCGTCACACCTTCCTGACCAGCACGAACTGCGGCTGCGCCGGGTCGATATCCTCGTGCATTCGCACGTTGCTGATGATCCTGACCCTGTGATCGAGCCACCTCTTGTACATGTTGCGGCCCCAGCGCGGCGTCGGCGCGCCGGCGATCGGCTCGCCCTCGCCGTCCCCGAGCTCTTCGCAGCACGCGACGTACCCCGAGCTGACGCGCAGCGCCTCGGAGACGCCGGCGTCGACGACGCTGCCGTCCTCTACATGGTTGAAGAACCCGTGCGTAAAGACCATGCCGACCGACGAGTCGGCGAGCGGAATCGTCGTCACGCTGCCGACCCGCACGTCGGCGCCGGCCGGCAGGCGCCGCCTCGCCGCCTCCGCTATGCGCGGGTTCGAGTCCAGGCCGTGCACGTCGACAGAATCGGGGAACAGCAGGAGGTCGTTGCCGGCGTTGCACCCTATCTCGAGGACGCTCGTGCAGCGCAGCTGCACCGTCAGGTCGCGGATGAACCTGCCGAACTCTTCGTTAACGTTCGAGCCGGCCTCGGCGGCCATGCGCTCCCAGTACGCGTCGTCCACGGCCGCTCCCCTCCCCCTCCAGGCTACCCGCGCCCCGCCCCTGCGCGGCCGCACTCGGGGCAGCCGCAGGCGACTGTATCCGTGTCGAACGAGCAGTCGTGCGGCCCGTCGGACCGGCCGGCCACCGGCAGCTCGCGCATGCACTCGGCGTGGCGCCCCTTCGAGCAGAACCAGCATGCGGGGCCCGCGGCCGCCGCCGCGGCCGCCGCCCCCTCCTCGCCGGCCTTCACTTCCGCCCCCGCCGCCGACCCCGCCGCCCCGCCCCCGGCACCGGGGTGAGCCACGAGGCGAACCTGTCGTCCCTGCCCGTGGCCGCGTCGGCGAACGACCTCTGCAGCCCCCTTGTGACGGGGCCGATCCCGCCGTCCGACACCTTGACCCGGTCGACGACGGCGACGGACTTTACCTCGGCGGCCGTGCCGACCATGAACACCTCGTCGGCCGTGTACAGGTCCTCCCTGTCCAGGTCGGCCTCGGCCACGTCGCCCCCGTCGGCCCGAATGATGCGAATGACGCTGTCGCGCGTAATGCCGTCCAGTATGCCCGACGTGAGCGGCGGCGTCGTGACCGCGCCGTCCCTCACGACGAATATGTTCTCGGCGCTGCCCTCGGCGACCTTGCCGGCCGAGTTGAGCATGATCGCCTCGTCGTAGCCGTTCTCGAGCGCCTCTACCCTGGCCAGGGCCGCGTTGGCATAGTTCGAGGCCGCCTTTGCCTTCATCGGCTGCGCCCTAGAGTCTATGCGGACCCAGCTCGACACCATGCACCTCGCGCCGGCGAACTTGCCGGCCCTCGACTCGCCCATCTTCCACTCCCAGCACGACACGGACAGGTCTACCCTGTTCCTGGTCGGCGTCAGGCCCATCTCGCCGTACCCGTAGTACGCAAGCGGCCGTATGTAGCACTCGCGCAGGCCGCTCGCCCTCACCGTCTCGAGTATGGCCTCGGTGACCTGCCTCTTGGTGTAGCGCATCTTCATCGAGTACATGCGCGCCGACCTGAACAGCCTGTCGACGTGCTCGGGCAGCCTGAACACGGCGGGGCCCCCCCTTGCGTCGTAGCAGCGCAGCCCCTCGAAGACGGCCGTCGAGTAGTGCAGGGCGTGGGTCAGGACGTGCACCCTTGCGCTCCTGAACGGGACCAGCCTGCCGTTCATCCAGATCTTGCCGGCCTCCTTCACGCGGAGGCGGCCGCCGGCGCCAATTTAAAGAGAGTGGGGAAGCCGCGCGCCATTCCGCCCACCGCGGCCCTTATTTGGCGCGGCGCGGGGGCCCGCGCATGCGGCGGCGGCGGGGCGCGGAGACGGGTGCGGCGGCGGCGGGGGCCCGCGCGGCCGCCGCCGTTGCTGTTGTCGCAGGCGCGCTGGCCCTTGCCTCCGCCGCCGCGTGGATGCCGCAGTGGCACGACAATCCTGATTCGGGGCCGCAGTGCGGCGGCGGCGATGCCGCCCCCGTCGTGCGGTGCGCCGCCGCGCAGGGCGCCCGGATGTCAGTCGCCGTGTCCCTTGCCGACGACGTCCTGGTGATGGGCGAGGGCGGGGTGCACCTGCGCGGCACCGCCGTCGTGAGCGGCTACGACCCGCGCGAGGGCCACATGTTCCAAGAGATCCGGGCGGAGCCGTCCGGCCGCGTCGTCTCAAAGAGCAAGATATTCCCGAGGATCGGGGCCGGCGGGGAGTGGGCCGCCCAGGTCGGCGCCACGCTCGCGCCCGAGACGTACCCGCCCGGCTCCTACTCGATCGGGGTGGTTACCGAGTCGGGCCTGAGGTCGCCGCGGGCGGGGTTTGCCGTCTCCGGCGGGCCGGCGGAAGTGGGGAATGCGCCCCCGCCCCCGCCCCCTGCGGAGGCGGGGGCGGGGACCCCCGCGGAGCCCGGCCCGATCGGCGACTCAGCTCTGGGCGATGCAGTCGAAATGGTCCGGGCCGCGCCGGCCGAGGCGGCGCGTCTCGATCCGCCCCTCGAGCTGCCCGCCCTGCCCGACCTGGATGATGCCGTCCCGGCCGCCCTGCCCGACTTTGAGGACGCCGTCCCGGCCGCCCTGCCAGGCATCCCTCCGCCCGATCCGGCGCCGGCCCCGGCCCCGGCCGATCCGGCGCCGGCCGCCGCCCCGCCCGGCGCGGCCGAGCCCGCCTCTTCTGGGGGGCCCTCCGCCCCGGCCCCCGCGCAGCAGCCCGGCGCCGGCGCCGGACTCCTCGGCTACCTGGCGGGCCTGCTCACCGCCGGCTACCTGGTGACGATAGTCCTGTCGGCGGTCATATCGTTCTTTGTCATGATGGCGATCAGGTACGCAATGCGCCGCGCGAGGCGCCGCAGGGCGGCGCGCCGGCCCTAGCGCCCGCCCCCACGGCATCTATATTGATCATACATATATACCGGGCCGCCGCACCTGTGGCAAGCGTGTTTTGGGTAACGCCAGGGCCGATTCTAGATGCGGGCCCGAGAAGAAACCCAGCGTTGGAGCGCTGGCCGAGTGCCGGCAGCCCAACACAAACAAGACACGGCGGCGTTCCGCCGTGTATTCAACGGGGCGGGCCCTGCCCCGCGCGCTAGTCGAACCCGATTCCGCCGCGCTCGGCGTGGACGGCCCTGAGGGCGTCGCCGACGTTGTCGCCCGAGTCCTCTATGATCACAATGATGCGCGACGTCTCCTCCTGCGCGTCCATGTTGAGTATGTTCAGGCCGGCCCTGCCGAGGCTCGCGCTGGTCCTGGCGGCGACGTGCTGGACGCGCCACATCTCGTCGCCGATCAGCGTGACCACCCCGCGGCCGTACGTGATGGTCGCGAGCGGGTCGAACCCCAGAAAGTACTTTTCGTTGCGCCGCACGTAGTCGGCGTCGAGGAACAGCATGCGCGTGAACTCGACGCCGTCCCTGGTGAACGGCGAGAGCGTCACGTACTCGCTGTACCTGCGGTCCTTCTTGAGGGACACGGCGAGCCTGGCGGCCGCGTCGGAGTCGGACCTGAATATGGCGCAGTTCCTCTTGCCCGTCACGATCTTGATCGGGTGCGACCCGGCCCTCTTCCCGTCGCCGCCGGCGCGGCTTATGGCCGTCGACTTTGACGGGTCCCCCATGTTGGTTATGGTGACCGCCAGGTCGACGCCGTTGTCGAGCATCTCCTTGATGGCGACGGGGTCGAGTATCTTCATGCCGAACATGCCCGCCAGCCTGGCCTCGTTGTACGACATGGCCGGCACGTCGCTGAGCCCGTCGCGGACGACCCTCGGGTCGGCCGAGACGACCGCGCTGTCCTTTTCGAGGTCGATCCGCGTGTCGTACTTTTTGTGCAGGAGTATGCCGAGGTCGGCCGCCGTCCTGTCCGATCCGCCCCTCTCGTACGTCGTCGTCACGCCGTCGGCCGTGCGGCCGATGAACCCTCCCATCGTCACCACGTCGTTGCCCTCGAGGAGCGACTCGAGGGCGCCGGTGCTCCGCGCCGACTCGGCGTGCAGAAAGTTCGTCGACTCGATGTTCGAGTCCGTTATGATCGGCCACGACTCGAACGGGACGGCGGCCGAGCGCGCGCCGCTTTCCCTCAGGATGCAGTCCATGACGCGCGACGAGAGGAGCTCGCCGGCAAAGGCTAGCGCCTCGGCGCGGGACTCGTCGGCGAACGACCGGTCCTGCCTGGCGGTCTCGAGCGCGCGCCCTGCCCTTGCAAGGTGCGAGTCGATGGCTTCCCTGCACTCGGCCTCGAGGCCGGGGCCGGCGGGGCCCGCCATCCTCTCGTACGCGGCCCTGACCCGCGAGAGGTCTGCCTCGCGGCCGGACTCGGCCGCCTCGCCGAGGCCGATCACAATGTCGGTTATGGAGCGCGGCGCCCCGCCCGCATCCGCGGCGAGCGGAGCCGAGAATACGCACACGGCCTTTGCATTTGCGCCGATCTCGGATATGCGCCTGACGACGGCGGGGGCAAAACTCCCGTCGACGCCGAGCGCGCTGCCGCCGAACTTTGCGACGACGAGCCTCCTGCCGCCGCCCCCTGCCCCGCCCTGGCTCGACACGGCGAGCCGCGGCCGCGCGCGTCTATAAACCGTAAGTGGCTCGACGCGGCCGCCGCCCGGCCGCGCCGCCGCCCGGCTCCCGGCCGCGAGCCGCGGCCCGCGCCGTATTGCCGAGGCGGCCCGCGCCCCTGCGGCCGCGCCGCCCGCGCCCGCCAGCGGCGGCGGCTGCGGCTGCGGGGGCAGCCGCGGGGGATGGACGGGTCGGCGGCGCAGGCGCAGGCGCAGGCGCGGGCGGGTGCGCGTCCTCTGGGATGCCCCGGCGCACGCCTGCTCGTACTCGGGCGGTGCCGCCCCGAACTCCGCGAGGCTCGGGTCTCGCCTCTCATGACGGCTAGCACGGCCGTCCCGCGCCTTATTCAGCCGTGCTGATCACCCGGGCCAGAGCTCTCGCCGTAGTGGCCTTTGTATGGTTATATGGGGACATTGCCGCCCCCGCGCCGTGCCGAGATGGAACGCCGACACCACCGAGTTCACCGTCAGCGTGAACATATCGGGGAACAGGGGCTACCAGAGCACCGTGCCGATGCCGATCGTGGAGATGCTCGGCATGCCGACCCACATCACCTTCAGGGTGCGAGGGGACGAGATCGTCGTCACGCGGGGCCCTGAGGGCATACCGGTCCGCAGCCGGCGCAGTCGGCGCAGGCGCGCGGCCAAGGGCGGCGCGCGGCGTTCGTAGGAGCCGCCGCGGCAGGGCCCGCGCTTGCGAAGCAGTGCCGGCAATACCGCAGGCAGCATGCGGCTTTGGGAGCCGCCGCGGCAGGAGGCTGCATGCGGGCCGGCGGCCGCGGGGAGTCGAGTGGCCGGCCTGGATACGCGCATGGGTGATTGCTGCGATCCCTTGCGGCGCGGCCTTCCCAGTGGCTCCCGGCCGCGATGCACGGCGCACATCGGCCTGCCGCAGGCCGCAGCGCCTTGGTTCGCTAGCTGGTGGAGCGGGGCCTGCCCGGCGCCGCCCCGCTGCCGCCCATTGCCGCCGCTATGGCCGCGGCCGCGCCGGCCGCCCCGGGGCTGCGCCCGCCCCGGCGGCCGACCCATCCGGCCGCCGGCCGCCTCCCGCCCGCGAGCGCGGCCCGCACCAGCTCGCCGAGGCGGCCCGCGTCCGAGTGCGAAAAGCCGGCGGCCGCCGCGTTGTCCTCCTGCTCAAAGTGGCCCCGTATGGGGACAAAGACGCCGGGCGTGCCGTACTGGCCGCACTCGTCGATCGTCGAGCGGCCGGCCAGCGAGACGACCGCGTCGGCGGCGTACACGTACTCGTGCAGGTTGGGGACGGCACCGATGCGCCTGGCGCGGCCCCGTTCCGCTCCGTTACCGCCGCTCCCGCCGGGCGGCAGCGACGGGCCGGACGCGACGACCAGGTCCGCCCCGCCAAACCCCGGCGCGGCCCGCTCGGCGGCCTCGAGCAGAAATCGCCCCGCGTCGGTCCCTCCGGCGCAGGCAAGGACGGTCGGCCCGTCCATGCCGAGCCGGCCGCGCAGCTCGGCCCGCGAGGCCCGCGGGCGCCTGACCGCGGGGCCGACCGGCAGGGCCCCGGGGCACGCGGCGGCAGCCCCGGCGGCCTCTTTCGAGCCCGGCTCGAACGGCGCGACCACGGCGCCGCAGCGCGCGGCGATGCGGCGCATGGCCGCGTTCATCCGCGACTCGGCGAGCGAGCCGGGCCAGCCCCTGCAGAACCTCGTCTCGAACACGTCCGTGACCAGGACGGTCGGGACGCCCGACCGGTGGGCGGCCGACAGCGAGGCAAAGTCCTCGTCGGAGACGACGATGCCGGGGCGGTGCAGCGCGATCAGCCGGCGCGCCTCGCGCGCGCACCTCTTGTAGTACAGGTAGTACGAGGCGAGCCACGCGCCGGCGCGGCCGAGGGCGCCGTTCCTCACGTCAAAGCGCGGCGGGCGGTACGCGTCGTCGGCGTCGAACCCGTGGTCCGCGAGGAGGGCCGCCGCGGCGCCGCCCGACGCGAACCGCACGCCCGCCGCCCTCCCCTCCTCCCCGCCCAGGAAGGCCTCGGCGATCGCGGCGTCGCGCGCGGCGTCGCCGAGGCCTATGGGGCTCGAAAAGAACAGGATGCCGCCGGGCACGGCGCGCCCCGACGCGGCGCCGCATAATACCCGTGCTCCGGCCCCTCCCCGTCACGCGGCGCGCTAGGCCCGCGCGTAGCCGGGCAGCGCGGCCGTAACGCACCCGTCTATCTCGCCCATGATGCCGCTTTTTCTCGCCTCCTCGACCGAGCGCGCGCGGCTGGCGCCGTCCGGATGCCGCCCGTGCATTGCCAGTACGCGCGCCTCCGCCCGCCCGGCGAGCGCCGCCAGGCGGCGGTGGACTGCGTCGGCGCGCCGGAAGCGCGGCAGCGGTATCTTGCGCCACAGGTACGTGTCGTAGTGGCGCTGGTTTTCCTTGGCGGCGGCCAGGGCGCCCTGGAGCGCGTCCGAGTTGAGCAGCGCCGACACAAAGCGCGCCTCCGCGGCGGACGCGCACCGCACGCTGTACAGCGTGTTGTCGATTACCTCTCCGGCGCCAATGGCCGCCGCGTACATCCTGGAGCCGGACTTGTTGTACACGACGTAGGATGCGCGCGCGGGGGATGCGAACTGCCGCGACAGGCAGCCCTGGTAGTCGAGCCGCTCCTCGAGCGTGGCCGGCGTGTGCCTGCCGCCGCCGCGCCGCGCCGCGTACAGGCTTGCGGCGTCCCTCCAGAACCGCACCCCGCTGCGCCCGGCAAGCCAGCGCCCGTCCCCGCCGACCGGCAGCACGCAGGCGGCGCGCGTCGGGGCGCAGAACGCGACAAGGTCTCCGCCGAACACGCACCGCCTGATCCAGCCGGCGGGGACCGAGCCGGACTGGGGGCCGATCTCCTTCCATGCGCCGTGCCGGCCCGGGCGCGTCGTGAACGACGCCGTCCCGGCCCTGACCCTGAGCGTGCCCTCCTCGACCCTGACGAGCGGGGCCGGGAAAAGCGTGGCCCCGTTGCGCACGGGGCTTTGGCGGCCCCCCGCGCCGCGGACCCACTCGGACGCCCGCTCGCCCCGCCCCGCCCCTTCTCCAGCAGCCGCCGCGGGCACCAGCCTGACGTCGTGCGAGGCCGAGTCGGCCCACGAGTCATGTTTGCCGGGCCGTCCTCCCCGCCCCGACGCGATCATGCGGTACCGCCGCGCCCCGCCGCGCCCGACGATCATGGCCGAGGAGGGGCCCTGCTGCGGGAACGGCAGGGTGCCGAGATCCCACATCGCCTCCACCGCCCCGCCGAACCTGCCGCGGAGCCGCTCCCACTGCCCGCTGCCGGTCATGGCCGCCTGCGGCAGTATCCAGGCGGCCCTGACTCCGCCGTCTTCTGCGTAGAGGTCGTGGCATCTCGCGACGAACAGGGCGGCAATGTCAAAGGCGGTCGCCCTCTTGCCGCCCTCGTAGAGGCCTAGGCCGGCGGCCAGGCGGCGGACCGAGTCGGCCCGTGCCCTGTCCGACATTTTGTTGAGCCGAACCCACGGGGGATTCGACACGATGCGCCGCACGGCGGTCCCGCCGCTGAGCAGCAGCGGCGCGGCCTGGTTCCGCATGTACGACGGCCAGGCGCCGCAGCTGCCCTCTTTGCGCATGATCGCCGACATTTCGGCGTGGGCGGAGGCGACGGCCTCGGCATCCCCCGCGTCCAGGCCGCGGCCGGCGCCGGGCGGCAGTGGGCGCCCGTCGCGCGCCGACCTGACGAGCTCTTCAATGCCCGCCCCGTCCGGGAGGAGCGCGCGCGGCAGGGCCAGCGCCCGGCCGCCGGGCGTGTACAGCCGCGCGGCGCCGGTCCCGGCGCCCCGCGCCGGCGGCTCGGGGCGCCCGATCAGCAGCGAGTCGCCCTGGCGGACCAGTATACTTGCAGGGTCCACGTCGCCCAGCAGCCGGCGCATGTTGGCCACGGACATTTCGACGGCGACCGGGTGTATGTCGATGCCGCGGACCATTGCGCAGACAAAGCCGGCCGCCTCGCCGGGGCTCAGGCGCGACCCGCGGACCGGCCTGGAGTCGAGGAGGCGCCTTGCCGCGTGGTACACGAACGTGCCCGACCCGCAGGCGGGATCGAGTATTCCCTCTACCGGCCCGCCCTCCCTGAAGCGGCGCAGCTGCCCGGCGACGTACTCGTCGTCTATGACGTCGCGGCAGACCTTTTCGGCGAGCCAGTCGGGCGTGTAGTATTCGCCGTACGACCGTCGCTGCCCGGCGGGGACAAGGCCCATGTACAGCTGCCGCATCACGTCGCCATCGCCCGCGCGCCAGTCGTAGCGGTCCACAATGTCCCCCAGCGCGCGGACGTCACCCGGCGAGGCGGCGGCCCACCCGACAAAGCCGCGCAGCAGGGCCTCGTCCCCCGTCCCCCCGCGCCCCGGCGCGCGCATTCCGGACACGAGCCTGGAGATCAGCACGAGCACCGTGTGTATGACGAACAGCCCGTCGGCGTCCTGCGGGGCGGGGCGGATGCCCCCGCCCTCGAGCTGCTCAAGCCACAGGCCCTGCCGCATCCTCGTGCCGGGGCTATCCCTTGTGCGCCGATGCGCGGCCCTGAAGCGGCCGAGCATGCCGGCGAACTGCGGCGCGGGGTCGTCGGGAACCCGCGGCCTGCCGGCGCTCCCGCGCCGCAGTATCGAGCCCAGGTCGCCAATGTTCTCGGCCGTCAGCCGCCGCCGCGCCCACGCGCCGTACGCCCTTGGCTCGCCGCCCTCGCCGGCAGGCGGCCACTGCCACACCCACCACATCCGCCCATCCGTCACTGCGCCCCGCCACTGCGGGCCCGCGCGGTGCGACAGCTGCCTAGACGACGACACGTGCCGCTTGAGCCGGTCGAGCGCGGACTCGCCTCCGCCGCCCGGCGATCCGCTCCCCCTCGCCTCGGGGCCCGCGTCGAGCCGCCCCGGCCTCTCGACCTCGATCATGCAGTGCGTCTGCATCAGGCGCAGTCCGACGGGGCCCGCCGGCGTCCCGCACTGCGGCCTGCTGTCGACGCCGATCCCGGCGAGCCACTTGGATATCGCGCCCAGTATGGCGTCCTCGCTGTCGCCCCTGCCGATTCGGAGCAGGTCTCTTGCCGCGCCTGGCAGGCTTTTGTGCGCCGCGCCCGCGGGCCGCCCTGCCGTCAATCCCCCGCGGCCTCCCGGCGCCGGGCGGCACGAAAGACGCAGCGCCCGCGCCCGCGCCCGCGGCGGCGGTTGCTCCGCCCCGCGCGGGGATGCGCATCGCCCCGCGCGGGGGTTGCCGGGCGCCGGCGCCCGCCCGTGCTGGCAGCCCGCTCCGGCCCGAGCATGCCCCCGCCAGCGCCTGCATCCTAAAAAACCGCAGTCCTGCTGCGAGCGAGTCCTGCAGCAGCCCCTATTTTCCAGGCCGCGCGACCGAGCCGCCCGTGGAGACGGGAACGGCCGCGGCCGCGGCCGCGGCCGCGCCGGCCGGGATCGCCCGCGAGCGCCGGCCGCGGCCTGCCGGCCGCGGCCGCCCCTGATCCGCCGCGGCGCCCGCGGCGCCCGCCAATGCTTAAATCAACGCCGCCGCGCGCCGCCGCGGGCCTGTGGTCTAGCTCGGTTATGACGTCGCCTTTACACGGCGAAGGCCCGGGGTTCGAATCCCCGCGGGCCCATCCCGCCCGCGCCGCGCAAAAGCGCATGATTTTTTAGGCGGGCACGGTTGGGATCTTTTCGTGGGGCGGCAGGAGCGCCTAGACGGCGGCGGCAACGGCGGCGGCAGCGGGGGCGGCAACGGCCCGCCCGCCCCGGCCATGGACGACGCGGCGATCGTCAAGGGGATCGACGAGGCCATCGCCGACGCCGCGAGGGCAAAGCGCCGCCACCGCCGCCCGCGGCGCAAGCGCAAGCGGGAGGCGGCCGAGGCGGGAACCGACTACGTCGCGCTCGTCGACGCCATGTACAAGGCCGAGATCGCAAAGGCGGCCGGCGAGGAGGCCGACCTCGTCCTCGACCTGCGCGCCGTCATCGACGACGCGAGGGCCGCCGACGAGGACGGCAGGCCCGCCGAGGCGGTCCGCATATACCGCGAGCTGTGCGAGGGCATAACGCACAGCATTGACCTCGTCGACGACGACGACTCGTACCACTCGACGTGCTTTGCCGACGCCGTCGAGGGCATGGCGGAGTCGGCCAAAAAGCTCGACCCCTCCGGCCGGAAGAGGCAGATCACGCACATGCTCGAGCGCTACATCTCGAACGAGCCCGAGTACCTTGCCGACGAGTACATTTCGGCCCTGTGGGAGCTGTGCGGCGCGGACCCCGAGTACCTGGGCCACTGGATGCGCAAGCTGACCCCCCTCGTGCAGGGCGCCGCCGAGACGAGCAGGCGCGGCGGCAACGCCGGCAGCCACGCCGCGCAGCTGCTGCGCATGAAGGCGGGCATACTCAAGGAGATCGGCGACGAGCCGGGCCTCGACCGGTTCCTCCGAAAGCACTGCCACGACGACTCGTACCTGTGCACAATGCACGTAAAGCGCCTCCACAAGGGCGGCTCGAAGGCGGCCCTTGCGGCGGCCGAGGCCGGCGCGGCCGTGTTTCCGGGCGACGGCGAGGTCGCCGAGGTGCTGCGCGTCCTGCGCAGGGCGGCCGGGCAGGGCGGGCGGTAGCTGCGAGGCGGGCGGCCGTCACGCGGCCGGCGGCGCCGCGCCGCCGGGGCCGCCCAGGCGCCCCTTTACGTAGTCGATGGCCTCTATCGGGGTCGGGTCGGTGCCCGACAGGGCCGCCCTGTAGATTGTGGCGTAGTCGAGCAGGTACACCAGGTTGACGATCTTTGAGAGTATGTCGCCGCCGACCGAGTCGACCGCGTAGTGGGGTATGCCCCTGTCGCGGAACATGGACTCGAGTATGCTCCACCTCTGGCGGGTCTTTGCGTGGTCGTCGCGCCCGCGCACCAGGACGGGCCGCCCGGCTGCCGCGCCGAGCGCCCACGGCACGATGCCGTTGTGGCACGCCTCGATGACGTCTTCGGCCGTCGCGTGCATCTTTGCATTCTCCTGCAGCGAGTTCTTGAAGCGGACGGCCGCCGTCCGCAGGCCCGCCGGGTAGTAGATTACGGGGACGCCCGAGAGCCACCCGGCCAGGGCCAGGGCGGGGTTCGACGAGGGGTCGAGGTTCGAGGACCGCACGCGGTCCCTCAGCGACGACATGTGCGATATCGAGTCGGGGGCGTACGCCGCGGCGCCGCCGGGCAGGACCGGCCCGAGCGCCCTGAGCATGCCGTACACGAACGCGGCGAACGACCCGCGCGGCGAGTGGCGCGCCCCGATCCTGCGGTGCGGCACCCCCCTGTCGGCGCAGAGCCGCTCGAGCGCGCCGCCGGACGAAAAGCCGACGGCGAGGCAGCCCCTGCCGCACGCCTCGTCGAGGACGGCGACGGTCTCCTCCGTGTTGCCCGACACGCTCGTGGCCACCACCACGGTGTCGCGCGAGGCCACCCTGGGCAGGACGTACCCCTTTACGACGTCGACGTGGACGCCGGCCTTTGAGAGGATGGACGACATTGCGTCGCCGACCGTGCCGGACCCGCCCATTCCGGCGAACACAAAGTGCCGCGTCCGCCCGCCGGTGCCGAGGTCGACCGGCTCGGGCCCCCCGGGGCCGTACTCTTTTGCGGCGTCCTCGGGCCACCGGTCGTACGCGGCGCAGATTCCGGCCGCGTCGCACCTGGCGAGCGTCTCCGCGTCGAGCACGGCCGGCCGGCGCCGGGCGGCCGAATAAATGTGCGCGCGGCGCCACCTTGGCCGGAGCTGGCGCCCGACGGCCGGCCGTCCGTCCGGGTGCGCAGCTCGCAGATGCCGGGCGCCTGCGCTGCCGCCCCTTGCCAGCGAGCAGCAGGACCGTCCTGCGGGCGATGCCGCCGGGCACGCCGCCTGCCGCAGCCTGCTGATGCCGCCCCCTGCGGCAGTGCGGGGGCCGTCCAGCACCGCCACCCTCGGCGGTGTCCGGTCCACGCTTGCCGGAGTGCGGGAGCAGCACCGGCTCTTGTGTGGCAAGCGATTTGCCGTGCTTTGGCAGCGACGGTGGCCTGCTGCGTGCGGAAGACGACTGGCGCCTGCCCCCGTCTTTGCGGCGTTTTCGCGCCGGAATCCGACCCTGCTTCCACTCTAGGCTGATTGGGCGCTATTATTAAATACTATTGTTGGGGCCCTGCTCTTGTGAGCAATGCAAGCCCCGCAGCGGAGGCCCGCGAGCGCAGCTTGGCTCGCAGGCATCACGAATGGCGGCAAAAGCCCCAAGACATACTGGTCGTGTTTACCGGCACCGTCCTGTCCAAGGTTCGTTCCGCCGCCAAGCGAACGGTCAAGAATGCGGACCAGTTTGGCGTTACCATGCTGGCCAGGCCCGAGCGTCGCACGGATCTCCCCCCCGGCCATCCGCCGGTGCTGGGCATAGAGGACGTGGATCCGGTCATCATGACCGTCATGTTGCACTGCTCTATGGCGCAGGTAGTCGAACTCCTCAAGTCCGACATGCCCGAGGACATGATCGTTATGCCGATACCGAGCGAGAGATGTAATGTCCGGTAAGACCAAGTCTCGCGCAGGTTCGTCAGACTACCAAAAGGAGCTTGAGAAGGCACTGCAACGGGCTCTAAAAGTGTCCCTGACGCCTAGCATGGGGGCCATTGTGTTTTTTGACATGCCCGGTTCCACAAAGATGATGAAGCAAGGCCCGCGCAAGGCTGTGCCCGTCATGATCGGGCACAACGCCATGTGCCGCGTGATCATCAAATCAAACGGGGGCAAGATCGTCAAAGAGCTGGGTGATGGCCTCATGGTGAAGTTTCCCTATGTCGGCAATGCCCTCGACTGTGCCATCACGGTAATCCAAAACCTTCGAAGGCACGGCGGCGGCATATGCACAAAAGCGACTGTGGCGGTCGGCACACTCTGGAATGTCAAGAACGCATCAGGGCATAACGATGTGTATGGCACGCCCGTCCACGTAAGCCAGCGGATGACCATGCACGCTGTAAAAAACACCATACTGATAGACGCAAAAGACAAGGAGCCTGCCGTCGAGTGGCTAGAACAGAGAAGCTTTACGATACGGCGCCTGAGGAGAAAGCTAAAAGACTATCCCGACAAAAAACTCTACATGATTTCGGTCAAGTAGCGGAACTGCGCCGCGCCGCCGCAAGAAAGCCTGTCCATCGCACTAAAAGCCAGTCTTGGCGAGGGCAGAGATGCTACGCAATGCCGTGGCGGGCACTGACAACTAGGCGGCCGGCGCCGCCGGCTTGTCGTCCGCCGGGTGTTGGAACGCCTGCGGGCGCAATCACTGGCGCGGCCCGCGGACGCAGGCCAAAACCGCCCCTGCCGAATTGCGTTGCATTGGATTTTTAATTTTGTTGAAGCGTATTTAGCGTGGCAATTGGTCCAGGCAAACGCTGTACGTGCTTTGGGATTTCCGCGACGAATTTGGCGCCCGCAACAAACCGGCACAGGCGCCGGGTCACGTTAAGTACCCGGAGCCCGCGCGACCGACGCCGACTACAACAGCAACAACAACCTGATGGACCGCTTCAGCGGCTGGATCCGGGAGCGCACGAGGGCCGCGAGTGGGCCGGGGAGGATCGACTCGGCGATGCCGCGCGGGCTGCGGATGTTCCACAGCTTTATGCGCCCGCACAGCGGGCTCGGCGTGATCACTCCCGCCCGGGTTGCCGCAATCGACATGGGCCGGCCCAGCGCCGCCATGGCACTGGCCCAGAACGCCGCCATCCGCATGCTACGCTGCAGGCTACGGGGTCGCGCCCGCAGCATGGCGGGGCGCCGTGTAGGACGGCCCCCGCGCAGCCAGGATTGGCTACTGGCCGCCAATGCGTCCGGAATCGCAGGCGGGCGCGGCATGCACGACCCGCGGAGCCGCCGGATCGGGCTATCCCGGCGGGCAGGGAGGGGGGGCGGCCGGGCTGCCCAGCGCAGATTACAAGGATCCGCCCAAAAGTGAACTTTTTAGTACTAGCGCGCCGCCGCCGGGACGAAATGGCACGGCAAGGGCCGATCGCACTGATCCCTAGTGGGGGGGGGGGTGGCGGACTGCCGGGGCCGCGCAGCGGGCCGTCCGCGGCCGGCCGGCCGATGCCGCCGCCGCCTCGCGGCCGCGCCGGCTGCCGTAGCCGTCGCGCTCGTCTTGACACTGGCCGCGGCCGCACCGTCCGCAGCGCCTGATGCCGGCTGGCAGCTGCTGGCAGCGCCGGCGCAGTGGTTGCTGCCCGGCTCGTACGCGCAGCAGCAGGGAGGCGTTGCGGCCGCCCCGAGCGTGGCCAACGTCACCTCTGCGCCCGCAGCCGGCGCGCTCGGGCCTGGCGCCGCAATCGTCATAGCAGTGGCCTTTGACGGCCCCGTGCTCGTCGATGGCCAGCCCGTGCTGCGGCTCAACTCGAGCGGCGCGGCAACGTACGCCTCGGGCAACGGAACGGCAAAGCTGCTGTTCAACTACACGGTGAGGCCCGGCGAGCGAGCGGACTACCTCGACTATGCCGGCGAGCGCGCCCTGTCGGCCGGCGGCGCGATCACGGGCTTGGACGCCGTAACCGCCGCCAGCCTGGTCCTGCCGGCCCCCGGCTCGCCCGGCTCGCTGTCCGACACGAGCGACATTCTGATCGACTATGCCGTCCCGCCGCTGATCCCCGCGGACTCGGTGGACAAGGACGACGACGGCCTCAGCTTGCGCAACGCCCATGGCATCGACGCGTTCGTCGTGGGCAACAGCACGTTTGTGTTGGCGGCCTCGATAGACGACAATGCTGTCCAGCTGATCCGTGTGCACGAGAACGGCACCCTGCAGGGAAACGGGTCGCTGGTCAACGCCGGCACCCTGGTGCTCGGCAGCGCAACCGACGTCGACACCCTCAGGCTTGGCGACGACACGTTCGCAATTGTGGCCGCGTCAGTAGAAGACGGCGTCCAGCTGCTGCGCGTGCACGAGGACGGCACCCTGCAGGAAAACAGCTCGGCGATCAACGGCGTCGACGGCTTTAGCCTCGTCGGGGCCAGCGCCATCGACACCTTCGTGACGGGCGACGGCAGGACGTACGCCATTGTCGCGTCGTTCAACAACGATGGCGGCGTCGTCCAAGTGATCCGCATCCACGAGAACAACGGCACCCTGAAGGCCGTCATGTCAGTGCCCGTTGGAGGAGTAACCGTAGGGAACCGAGACGTCGACGCCTTCCGGATCGGCGACCGAACCTACGCCCTGGTCACCTCGACGCAGGGCAACGGCATCCAGCTGTTCCGCGTGCACGACAACGGCACGCTGAGGCTGAGCCAGTCTGCGACCCACGGGAACGGCGGATTCGACGCGATCGACACCGCCCGCGGCGTGGACGCTTTTAGGATGGGCAACGACACGTACGCAATGGTCGCCGCCCATTACAGCAACGCCGCCCAGCTCATACGCGTGCACTACGACGGCACCATGGAGGCCGTCAGCTCGGCGGTCAACGGAACGCGCGGTTTTGAGAGACTATTCGGCGCGTACGCCGTCTCCGTGTTCAACGGCACGGACGGCAAGCCGTACGCCGTCGTGGCTTCCTCGCTCCACAACGGCGTCCAACTGATCCGCATACACGACGACGGCACCCTCCTGCCGGCCGGGTCGGCCGCCGACGGGATGGCCGGTCCGGGCGGGAACGACTTTGACGAGCTAGAGGCACCGCAGGGCGTCGACACCTTTTACCTCGACGGCCGCGCGTACGCCGCCGTGTCCGCCAGCGCCGACAACGGCGTGCAGCTGATACGCATGTCGCCGGCGGCCGCGACAGGGGTTTCGACGTCGGCAGCCAGCGGCACGTACGGGCCGGGCGAGGAGATCGGCATCACGGTCGCCTTTGACGACCTGGTGAACGTCACGGGGCGGCCCGAGCTTCGGCTCAACTCGGGCGGCAACGCCTCGTACCAGTCGGGAAACAACAGCCTCGCGCTAGAGTTCGCCTATGCGGTCGGGCCTGGCGAGGGCGCCGATCTGCTCGACTACGACGGCAGGTTCGCCCTGTACGGCCCCGGCGAGATCGTCGAGGCGGCTACGGGCGTCGCTGCTGACCTCGCCTTCCCCGCGGCGGGATCGCCCGGCTCGCTGTCCGCCGCAAAGTCGATCAAGGTCGACGGCATCGCGCCAGGGGTGCTCGGCGTCGGCCGCGGCGTGCCCGACGGGGCGTACCGCGAGGGGCGGCTGGTCAACGCCACCGTAGCGTTCACCGAGCCCGTCTCGTACTCGGGGGCGGCCCCCGTACTCCTCCTCAACATCAGCGGCGCGCAGGCGCCGGCCGCATACGCCTCGGGCAACGGCTCGGACAGGTTCGTTTTTTCCTATGAGGTTCGGGCCGGCGACGCGTCGGCCGACCTGGCCTACTGGGATACGGGAGCCCTGTCAGGCAGCATTGCCGACGCCGCGGGCAACGCCGCCGACCTGACCCTCCAGGCGCCGGGCACGCCCCGCTCGCTGTCCGGCTCGGCGGCAATCGTCCTCGACACGTCCGCGCCGGGCGTCTCGGCCGTCGACTCGGGCACGCTCGGCGGAGCGTACCGCGAGGGCCGGCCGATCGAAATCGCGGTCAGGTTCACCGAGCCCGTCTCGTACTCGGGGGCTGCGCCCGTACTCTTACTCAACGTCAGCGGCGCGCAGGCGCCGGCCGCATACGCCTCGGGCAACGGCTCGGACAGGCTCGTCTTTTCCTATGAGGTCCGGGCCGGCGACGCGTCGGCCGACCTGGCCTACTGGGATACGGGAGCCCTGTCCGGCAGCATTGCCGACGCCGCGGGCAACCCCGCCGACCTGACCCTCCAGGCGCCGGGCACGCCCCGCTCGCTGTCCGGCTCGGCGGCAATCGTCCTCGACACGTCCGCGCCGGGCGTGTCCGCCGTCACTTCTAGCACGACAGACGGCGCGCACCGCGAGGGCCAGCCGATCGAAATCACAGTCAGGTTCACCGAGCCCGTCTCGTACTCGGGGGCTGCGCCCGTACTCTTACTCAACATCAGCGGCGCGCAGGCGCCGGCCGCATACGCCTCGGGCAACGGCTCGGACGCGCTAGAGTTCGCCTACACGGTAAAGGCCGGCGACATGTCAGACGACCTGGCCTACTGGAATACGACTGCCCTGTCCGGCAGCATTGCCGACGCCGCGGGCAACCCCGCCGACCTGACGCTGCCGCCGCCGGGCGGCGAAGACTCGCTGTCCGGCTCGACCGGCATCATCGTCGACGGCGCCGCGCCGGGCGTGTCCGCCGTCACTTCGGGCACGACAGACGGCGCGCACCGCGAGGGCCAGCCGATCGAAATCACAGTCAGGTTCACCGAGCCCGTCTCGTACTCGGGGGCGGCCCCCGTCCTGCTCCTCAACATCAGCGGCGCGCAGGCGCCGGCCGCATACGCCTCGGGCAACGGCTCGGACGCGCTAGAGTTCGCCTACACGGTCAAGGCCAACGACATGTCAGCCGACCTGGCCTACTGGAATACGACTGCCCTGTCCGGCAGCATTGCCGACGCCGCGGGCAACGCCGCCAACCTGACCCTCCAGGCGCCAGGCACGCCCCGCTCGCTGTCCGGTTCGGCGGCAATCGTCCTCGACACGGCCGCGCCGAGCGTCTCGGCCGTCGCCTCGGGCACGCTCGACGGCGCGCACCGCGAGGGCCGGCCGATCGAAATCACGGTCAGGTTCACCGAGCCCGTCTCGTACTCGGGGGCGGCCCCCGTCCTGCTCCTCAACGTCAGCGGCGCGCAGGCGCCGGCCGCATACGCCTCGGGCAACGGCTCGGCCTCGCTGGTGTTCGCCTATACGGTCCAGGCCGGCGACGCGTCGGCCGACCTGGCCTACTGGAATACGACTGCCCTGTCCGGCAGCATTGCCGACGCCGCGGGCAACCCGGCCGTCCTCTCCCTCCCCGCCCCGGGCTCGGCCGGCTCGCTGTCCGGCTCGGCCGCAGTCGTCCTCGACACGTCCGCGCCGAGCGTGTCCGCCGTCACTTCGGGCACGCTCGACGGGGCGTACGGCGCGAGGGAGCGGATTGAAATTGCCGTCGCGTTCAACGAGCCCGTCTCGTACTCGGGGGCGGCCCCCGTATTATTACTCAACGTCAGCGGCGCGCAGGCGCCGGCCGCATACGCCTCGGGCAACGGTTCGGCCTCTCTGGTGTTCGCCTACACGGTCCAGGCCGGCGACGCGTCGGCCGACCTGGCCTACTGGAATACGACTGCCCTGTCCGGCAGCATTGCCGACGCCGCGGGCAACCCCGCCGACCTGACGCTGCCGCGGCCGGGCGGCGAGGGCTCGCTGTCCGGCTCGGCCGCAGTCGTCCTCGACACGTCCGCGCCGAGCGTGGTCGCCGTGGCCTCGATTACGCCGGACGGCGAGTACGGCGCGGGGGAGCGGATCGAGATAGCCGTCAGGTTCACCGAGCCCGTCTCGTACTCGGGGGCGGCCCCCGTCCTGCTCCTCAACGTCAGCGGGGACCCCTGGGCTGCGGCGTACTCTTCGGGCAGCGGCTCGGACGTGCTGGCGTTCGCCTATACGGTCCAGGCCGGCGACATGTCGGACGACCTGGCCTACTGGAATGCAATGGCCCTGTCCGGATCGATCGCCGGCGGGGACGGCACCGCGGCCAACCTGGCCCTGCCGCCCCCGGGCTCGCCCGGCTCGCTGTCCGCGTCCGCCTCGGTCTCGATCAACGCCCCCGGCCCGGCCCGCACAGCGGCCGACGCGGCGTTTGCGGGGCCGAACAAGATACGCATCGAGTACAGCGCGCCGCTCGGCCCGCCCGCGGGCCATACGGGGCCCGTGTACGGCGCGATCACGATAGGCGGCGGCGCCGCCACCGCGGCGCCCGAGGCCGGCGGCGTGTCCGGCCTGGGCACGGCGGTCCACACGATCCTGTTCAACGGGAGCGGCGCGGAGGCCGGCCAGGGCGGCACGATCGCGCTCAACGCCGATCTGGTCGGAACACTGGGCGGCGTCGAGCACTCGTTCGCGGCCGGCTTGATCCCCGTAAGGGCCGGCGAGGCCGAGCTCGCGCTCGCGCCGGCCGGCCCGCTGCCGGTCGTGGCCATCGAGAGGGACGAGTTCGTCCGCGCCGTCGACGCGACCGGCTCGGGCGACGCCGCCCGCCCCGCGATCAACGTCTCGGGACTGGCCGGCGACTCGGCCGGCACCGTCCGGTTCCCCGCCGAGGCCGTCAGGCTGGCGGCCTCGTTCGCCGAGGTCACAATCCCGCCGAACGCGACGGCCGAGTCGGTGCCCGCCGACGGGCGCCTGGACCTGTACATTTCGGCGCAGGGGCCGACCGCCCGGCAGGTCGCCGGCGCCCTGGGGACCATCGGCGACGTCAGGGTGCAAAGGCTGGTAGAGGTCGGCGACAGCGCGGCGCACATTGTGTTCAGCCTGCCCGTCCGCATTCTCCTGGTCGGCCAGGCCAACAGCAGCGCGTTCTACGTGAACAATACGGACCGCACGACGGCCGTCCCCATACTGGCCGAGTGCAGCGCGGACGACACTGGGGCGGTCGACGGGCAGCTCAACGGAACCGGCGTCGACGAGTGCTGGCTCGACTCGGGCGCCGACAAGGTGATCTACACGTACCACCTGACGCTGTTCGGCACGGCAACGGCGCCCGGGGGCGGCCCGCCGCCCGTCTCCGAGTGCGCCATCAGGCTCGTGCCGGGGACGATCCCCCTCGGCAGCGTCCGCGAGGGCGCCCGGTCGGCCGGCATGGACCAGGCGGTGCTCAAGGCGGGCACGCTTCCGCTCACCGCGGTGACAATCAGCGCGACCGCCTGGATGTACGACTCTGGCGGCGAGGCAATGCCGGCCAGCGCGACGAGCGTCATGACCGGCGCGGCGGGGGGATGGACCGCGCTCGACGGCGAGACGGCCGTGCCGGGGAACGGCGAGCGTGCGGCCGCAAAGTTCCGGGTGGACGTGCCGGCGGATGCGCTGCCGGACAGCGCCGCCCACGCCGGCATGACGGCCACGCAGACCCTTACGTACACCGCCACGTGCGATGCGCCGTCCGGGTAGCCGCCTGCCGCCCGCGGCTCCAGCCGCCGCCGCCGCCGACGCATCCCTGCCGCGGCCGCGCCGCCGCCGCCCGTGCCCAGGCGCGCAGCGCCCGCCCGCCCCCCCGCCGCCGCGATCCTGTCGGCGGGCACGCGCGCCGAGCCGCCGCAGGCGCGCCTGCCCCCCCGAGCCTGCGACTGCGCCCGCCCCCCGCCGCCCGCCCCGCGGCACTGGATCCCGAATCTGCGCAGCCCCGCGGCGTGCGCGCAGGGCAAACGCATAATACGGCCTCGGGGTGCGCAATGCGGTGAAGCGCGTGCCGGATTTCGACGGCGGGGACCTTAGCAGAATCGTCCAGGAATGCGGCAGCATGCGGAAGGCGGCCGTCAGGCTGGAGGAAGAGGCCCGCAAGCGCCCCGGCGACGTCGCGCTCATGCACACCGCCGCCGCGGCGCACGGCGAGTCCGGCCGCCCCAAAAGGGCGCTGCGGTTGCTGCGCGAGCTGGTGGGCAAGCACCCCGAAATGGCCCCCGCGCATGCGCTGATGGGAAGGGTGCTTACGGGAATGGGCCGCCACAAGGCGGCCGTCCGATCCTGCAAAAGGGCCCTGCAAATCGATTCCCGTCTCGCCGATGCCCGCATGGCGTACGGGTATGCGCTGTTCAACATGGGCAAGCCGGCCGGGGCGATGCGCATGTTTCGGGCCGCGGCGCGCATCGAGCCGGACAACAGCAGGGCGTACGAGGGAATGGGCCACGTGCACATGAAGATCGACCGCCCGATGCGGGCCGCGGCCTTTTTTAAAAAGGCCGCCAAGTTCAGCCCCGACCCCGCCGATGCCGTCATGGAGCTCGGCCGCGCCCTGGCGGCGGCCGGCCTGCTTGAAAAGGCCGCCGCCGTCTTTGAGAGGGCCGTCGCCATGCGGCCGGACTCGCCGCACCCGCACCTGCTGCTCGCCGTGGCGCTGACCGAGCTGGGAAGGTACGGCAAGGCCGATGCGTCGTACCGCGCGGGCATCGCCAGGTCCACCCGCAGCGCCATACCGTGGGCCATGCGGGCCGACAACTACGGCCGCGCCGGCAGGGCCGAGCAGGGCAGGCGCTGCCTCGAAAAGGCGACGGCCCTGGGGCGGCGCACGTCGGCGCGCAATGCGGTCGCGGAGGGCCCGATACTGTTCACTACCGAGACGGCCGGCGATGTGCTCGACATACTCGTCGCCGATGCCCAAAAGTCGATTGCCAACGCCGAAGGCAGGGGGAGCGGCGGGGGCGCGTAGCGGGGCGGCGAGGGGCGGCTGCGGGGCGCGCGCCAAAACCGCCCCTGCCGAATTGCATTGCATTGGATTTTTAATTTTGCTGAAGTTTGTTTGCGTGGCAAATGGTCCGATTAAACGCCGCACGCGCTTTGGGATTTCCGCAGCGAATTTGGCGCCAGCAGCGGGCCGGCGCAGGCGCCAGGTCGCGTCAAGTACCCAGAGCCCAACGCGCGCTGTAAAGGACGCCGTGCTGATAGATGCAAGCGACAAGGCCTGCCGTCGAGTGGCTCGAGCAGACAAGCTTTACGACACGCCGCCTGAGGAGAAAGCTAAAGGACTATCCCGACAAAAAACCCCGCATTATTTCGGTCAAGCAGCGGAACTGCGCCGCGCCGCCGCAAGAAAGTCTGCCCGTCGCGCTAAAAGCCGGCCTTGGCGAGGGCGGAGATGCTGCGCGATGCCGTGTCGGGCACCGGCATCGGCCAGCCGGCGCCACCGCCAGCGCCAAGTCGGCCGCGGCCTGTAGGCGCGCTCGCATGAGCGGGGCCGACGCCGTCCCGTGCAGCGGCCGCCGGCGCCAAGTCGGCCGCGGCCCGCCAGGGCTGGGGCGGACGCACGGCTCCATGGGCATTCGCCGCGGCCTGCATGTCGATGCGGGCGGCGCGCGATGCGGGCGGCGCACCGACAGAGATTTATCGGGCCGCCCCGAGCGCGCCGCGTGGGTCTGGCAGGCCTGACGTTCGCCAAGATCAAGAGGGTGTGCACGGAGCGGTCGTACGAGCGCGGCGTCGACTACTACCGCTCCGGGCTCGTCACGTCGGCCAGGATGGTCGGCGACGAGGTCAGGGCCACCGTCGAGGGCACCGAAGAGTACGACGTGACGCTGTCCTGGCCGGGAGGCCGCGGGTCCGCCGGGGACTACTACTGCACCTGCCCCTACTCGCACGGGGGGGAGTGCAAGCACGTCGTCGCGGCGCTGCTGCATGTCAAGGACCACTCGGCTAGAATGATCCGCGAGGCCAGGAAGGCGTCCTCGTCGATCAAGGCGATGCTCGACGGCGCCGGCGAGGGGTACCTGCGGGAGTTTCTCGCGGCCGAGATGGCCGGCGACCCTGGCCTTGCCGAGAGGTTCGCGAGGGGCGCGGGGGGCCCGCCCGTGGCCGGCCTGGACTACTATGGCAGGGTGGCATCCATGTTCCGCGCCGAGGCGGACGCCAGGGATGGGGGCGGGGGGCGACGGGGCTCCTGGGACGACGACTACGGCCAAATTGATCTCGAGGGGGTAATGAAGACGGCCGCCGGCTTTGAGGAGCGCGGCGACGCGGCCGAGGCGTCGAGGATATACGGGCAGATCGCCTCCGCAGTGGCCGCCCACATCGACGAGGTGGCCTGGGGCGAGCACGGCGACATCGCCCGCGCCGCCATTGCAAAGTGGGCGTCGTGCCTCGACGAGAGCCGCCCGACGGAGGCGGATCGCCGCGCCGCCATATCCGATGCATTCGCCGGCTACCGCGGCAATGGCGACTTTTCCGGCGACTACGAGTCGGCCATGTGGTCGCTGTGCGGGTCGGCAGGCGACCTCGTCTACCTGCTCGATCTGGCCGGGCCGCACATGCCGGATCCCGTCCCCGTCGACGGGGGAGGGGGGGCCGGCGCGCAAAGGGGCGGCAAGAGCCAGCCCAGGCGCCGCCGCGATTACATCGAGCACGAGTCCCCCGAGCGCATGCGCATGCTGAAGATCCAGGTCAAGGCCCTAGAAAAGCTCGGCCGCAAGCGCGACGTTGAAAGGCTCCTCAAGGAGCACGCCAGGGCCGACCCTGCCGTGTGCGCGCTGCGCGTGAAGCGGCTGGCCGGGTCGGGCGCAAAGGAGAGGGCGGCGCGCGCCGCCGTCGAGGGCCTGGACCTGTTCGGCTACGACGAGCACATCGCGGCCGCGGCCGTGTCGGTGTACGGCAGGGACGAGCCGGGCCGCGTGTCCGTCCTGTCGGGGCTGTTCACCCGCACGCTCGACTGGTCGTACTACGACCAGCTCCGCGTGCTGCCCGGCTGGAAGCGCGAGCGCGCAGCAGTCCTCGGCTGGCTGGCGCGCGACAAAAAGGGCGCCAGAATGCTCATTGAAATGCTCGTCCGCGAGGGCATGCACAAGAGGGCCCTGCGCGAGATCGCCGCGCGCAACGACATGGCGGTCTTTGAGCACTATCTCAAGCCCGTGTCCGCCAGCCACCCGCGCGCGTACCTCGCCGCGTACGGCCGATGCATCGCGGGGGCCGCGGACCGCGCCGGCACGCGCTGGCAGTACATACGCGTCGGCCTGCACCTCAAGCGCATGGCGGACGTCGCCGGCGGCAGGGAGGTCGCCGCCGGTCTTGCCGCCGTCATATCCGCAAAGTATCCGCGCAAGCGCGGGCTTCTCGAGGTGCTCGCCCCGATTGCTGCGCAGACTGGGGCTCGGACCGGGGCTCGGACCGGGGCTCGGACCGGGGCTCGGACCGGGGCTCGGACCGGGGCTCGGACCGGGGCTCGGACCGGGGCTCGGACCGGGGCTCGGACCGGGGCTCGGACCGGGGCTCGGACCGGGGCTCGGACCGGGGCTCGGACCGGGGCTCGGACGCGGTAGCAGAGGTCGCCCGGTTCGCACCGCCGCCATATCTTTTGACGGCTACGGCCTTGGTATAGGCGGGGATGCCGTTGCATATGGCCGGCGAATATCCGGCAGTGGGTCGTCGGGGGCCCCTGGCGGGATCTGCTCCCTTGCGACGATGCGGGGGAGGGGGGCGCCAAGACGGGTGGAACACCCTCGTGGGCGCGGTGCGTAGCCCTCCCACCGGGCAGCATGGACACCGTCGACGGGTGACAGACGCGAACTTCGCGCGACCGGTGTAGATGCGGGCCGGCCTGTTGTGGCCGTCCCCTGTCTGGGCACCTGCCTGTGTCAGACGCCCTTCGTTAGCCCATCAAGCAAGCTATCCTTAATGCGGAAATTCGATTTGCGGAGTGCTGCAACCACTCCATCCATTCCACTTCCCGTCATTATACCTGTGGATGAGAGCTCGCCGAGCAGGCCTGCGAAGCCAACGTGCTTGATGCAGCCTGTTCTGCCGCCGTCCTTGCCCCCTTGCCATCAGGCACACACCTTGCCTTTCTCCCTGATGCCGCATCTTTAGGCACGACAGGATAGCATCACATTCCCCTAATTCAATTCCCTGAAACCTCGTCATGAAGCGGAGTATTTCATTGCGCCCGTTCATGTCTGCGATGCGAAGGGCGCCGCGTTCCAGCAGATTGGCGATCATCGTCCTGACCCCCGCACCGGTCAGTTCGTGCTCTGCATACGACGGGGCAACTTGTTCGTACCCCGTCTACTTGAATCGATCGAACAAGTCGGGGCGATCATGTCGGATGCCGCTATTGGCGTTGATGCGTCAAACACCAATATCCTATCGCGCACGAACTGCCCTTGGAGGCATCTGAGAGGGTTCGCCGCCCTTGCCGCCCTCCGTGCAGCGCCTACTGGAATACAGGTATGCCTGCCGTGCTCATCATGCGCATGACGTCTACCCTGTCCCGGTGCAACAGCCTAGCAGCGTGTGCCGAGGCGATCTTCCCCTTTCCTATCAGGCCGATCAAGATGTCCTCCGGCATTCCTTGTTCGATCTCCTTGCACGTGCCAAGCTCTCCGGACGCGTCCGGGTACGCCGCATGTACGTAGGCTAGTGCCTCGCCGTCTGTCATGTCGTTGAAGAACCGCTTGGTGTTGCGCAGTATGGCCAGGGTGTGATCGTCGATCCTCCCCCCTAGGCAATGGCGGCCTCCCTGCCCACATCGGTGATCTCGATTAGCGAACGGTTGTAGCGGATGGCTCCGGCCTCGGACAGGTGACGCAACTCCCTGTCGACGGCTTCGCCGTTGTAGTGTACGTGCGTGTTGGCCCCGCTATCGCCCTTGCCAGCAATCGATCCTGCCTTTTTCAACAGAAGAAGGACCATCATTCGCATCTTGGTCCTTCCCATGACCGCCCCGCCGCCCTCGTTGGCAAGCAGTATGATCGACGCTTGAACCGCATTGCCCACATCCATGACCGCCCTGCTACCTTCCACGCCTGCAACCCGCTTGACTTTCTAATATTGTTTCGGGATCGTGATCGGGGCCTTGACGCCCGCCAGATGCGTCCACCAACACGCGGATTTTCACTCTGGCAAGCGTGCGCCAAATTCGGCTCGTGACGTAGGGCTGGCCAGCGGCCGTGATCGCCCGCGTTTAGTAGGGCGCCGCCTGGCCTCGGGCTGCACGACCCTGCTGTGGCGCCCGCCGGGATCCGGCGCCGCCCGCCGGCCGGCTTAAATAGCGCCGCCCGCCCGCCTTCCCGTGGACAAGGACGAGGGCGGCGGCGAAGGCGCCGCGGCGCCCGGCCACTCCCTGAGGACGGTGCGGTGGGAGGAGGACGGCCCCGGCCGCGTCGTAATGGTCGACCAGACCCGGCTGCCAGGCGAGCTCGCGTTCGTCGAGTGCGACACGCACGACCAGGTCGCCGACGCGATCCGCCGCCTCGTGGTCCGCGGCGCGCCGGCAATCGGCGTGTCCGGGGCGTTCGGGCTGGCCCTTGCGGCATGCAGGAGCGGGGCGGGGTCGGCCGAGGCGCTCGTCGGCGACCTCGAGCATGCCGCCGCCGTGCTCGTCGCCACGCGGCCGACCGCCGTCAACCTAAAGTGGGCGCTAGACCGCGTCATGGCCGCCGCCCGGTCCGCGGCGTCGGCGCCGTCCGCCACGCCCTACTCGGTGCGCGCCGCCGCCGTGTCCGAGGCGCGCGCAATGGCCGACGAGGACGTGCGCACCAACAGGGCCCTCGGGGCGAACGGGGCGGCCCTGTTCGGCGACAGGGAGACCGTAATGACTCACTGCAACGCCGGCGCGCTCGCGACGGTCGCGTACGGGACGGCGCTCGGCGTCGTCCGGGCCGCCGTCGACGGCGGCAAGGCGGTGCGCGTCATTGCCACCGAGACGCGGCCCGTCCAGCAGGGCTCGCGCCTGACCGCGTTCGAGCTCTTGCACGACGGGATAGACGTCCGCCTCATACCGGACACGGCCGTCGGCTACTCGATGTCCAGCGGCATGGTCGACCGCGTCGTCGTCGGCGCCGACCGCGTGCTGCGCACGGGCCACGTGTACAACAAGATAGGCACGTACCAGGTCGCGGCGATGGCCAGGCGGCACGGCGTGCCGTTCTACGTGGCGGCCCCGCTCTCGACGTTCGACATGGACAGCTCGCCGGCCGACGTCGTCATCGAGCAGCGCCCCGCCGACGAGGTCACGGGAACGGGCGGGAGGCGCACGGCGCCCGAGCACGTCGAGGTCATCAACCCCGCCTTTGACGAGACGCCCCCGGACCTGGTGACGGCCATCATTACCGAGGCCGGCGTGGCCGAGCCGCCGTACGAGCGGAGCATACCCGAGTTATTCAAAGCTAACTTTTAGAAGGTTTTTAACAACTTGCCGGGGCCGGCGGCCCGATGGGAGCCGTCAGGCCCGAGGCCGTCATGGACTCGCTGCGCAGCTGCATGGACCCCGAGGTGCCGATCAACATAGTCGACATGGGCCTCGTGTACGGCGTCGACGTGGCCGACAACGACGACGTGAGCATTACCATGACGATGACGACGCGCGGCTGCCCCCTGCACGACACGCTCGTCTCGGACGTGACGCGGTACGCAAAGAGGGTGCCCGGCGTGAACGGCGTAAAGGTCGACGTCGTGTGGGACCCGCCGTGGACCATGGACAAGCTCTCCGACGAGGCGCGCCGCACGCTCGACAAGATGCGCGGCTCGATGGCCGGCGCGTCCGGCACGCCGGCGCCGATAAACTACGACACGGCCACGCCGCAGGGCGTCGGCAAGCTCGTCAAGCAGGACGACGGCTCGATGGTGCTCGCCAACGAGCACGACCAGGGGTTCATGGTGAACCAGGCGATAGTCGACTTTTGGAGGTCGTGCAACGGGCAGCGGAGGATTACAGAGCTCGTCGGCCTGTTCGCAAGGCAGACGGGCCTGCAGCGCGGCCAGGTCGAAAAGGAGGTCCTCCAGCTGGTCAACCAGCTGCGCGACGGGGGGCTGCTCGTCATACCCGACGCGCAGGGCGGGGGGGCGCCCCCCCAGCCCCAGGCGGCGCCGCCCCCGGCGGCGGCGCAGGCCGCCGCGCCCAACGTCGAGTTTCGGCGGTAGGCGCGGGACCGCGGCCGCGGCTCTGGCGGCCGCATCCGGCGGCGGGCGCCGCGCCTGCTAAAAGGCGCCGCTGGCCGCGGCCCCGTCGACGCCGATGATTCCGCCGGACAGGTACTTTATCCTGTTGCGGACTATGGACGCGACCAGGGCCCCGATCTCGCGCGGCTCGCCCAGCCTGCCCATGGGCAGCCCCCTTGCGAACTCGTCGACGTCGCCGACGAGCTCGCGCATGCGGCCCGTGTCGGTCGGCCCCGGCGCTATATTCACGCAGCTGATGCCGTCGCGCGCGTACGCCGCGCTGAGCACCTTGAAGACGCTGCTGAACGCGGCCCTGTACGCGCCGGACACGACGAGGCGGGGGCTCGGCTCCCGCACGACGCTAGACGTTATGGCGAATATGTAGCCGTTGTTCCTGACCCTGATGCCGCGCAGCAGCGAGCAGAACCCCGTGAACAGCTGGTCGTGGTACCTGTCCCACTCGGCCTCGCCGACCTCGCCGAACTCTTTGGGCGGGGGGCCGCCCGTGTTGAGGACGAGCACGTCCGTGCCGCCCGGGCCGCGCCGCTCGACAAAGCCCTTGACGCTGGGGCGGCTCGACGTGTCGATGTCGGCACTCGATGTGGCCAGCACGTCGCACCCGTCGGCGCGCAGCGCGTCGGCTATGGCCCTGCCGATCCCCCTCGATCCCCCTATGACTATGGCGTCGGTCATGCGCCCCGCGCGCCCCGCGCGCCCCGCCGTTAAATCTGTATCATGGGCGCACCCCGTGCCGCATGCGAAGGGGCGGGCGCGATCTAATATGCGCGGCGCGGGGCGCCGGGCCGTGGAAAGGTGCGTGCGGTCGTGGAGATTGCCCCCGACGAGGATGGCGGGTATGTAGCGACCGCGCCCGCCCTGCCCGGCTGCATATCCCAGGGCAGGACAATGAGGGAGGCGCAAGAGAACATGGAGGAGGCCGTGTCGCTGTACCTGGAGGTTGCCTTGGAGGCAGACGGGGCGGTTCCGCCCCGCCTGGCCGCCGCCACGGCCGTTGCCGCCATCGACGTGCGGGGCAAGAGCGTCAGTGCAGGGATCAGCGCCTGGCCGGACGCATGCGGGAGCGGACCGCCGGCCCCTGAGGCGGCCTGATTGCGCCGTTGCCGCGCAGGGCGCGGCCCGCTATCCCGGCCGGGCGCGCCGCTACGCCACGCCGCGCGCCTACCGCGCCTCGCTTATGTCGGTGACCGTGCCGAGGACGGAGTCCATCCTGACGACGGCCTTTTCGGCGCTGCCGGCCCCCCAGCCGAGGGCCACGTACCAGTCGCCCGAGTCCTCGTGGTACAGGGTCTCGAGCGTCTCGAACCGCCCGCCCGCGCCGGGGTACCTCTTGGAGGCTGCCGAGACGGCCAGCGAGACGGCCGACTCCTCGGTCTCTATCCGGCGCTTCATCAGGCCAATGCCGGGGCTCACGGCTGCCCCGCGCAGCCCGAAAATATAGGCGTATGCCGTGGCAGGACCGCCGCGCTTGCCCTGCGTGCGCCCCGCCCCGCCGCCCGCGCGCCTGCTAGCCCCTTCGCCGGCATGGACCGCCAGATTCCCCCGGCGCTTTGCCGCCGGCCGCGGGGAGCCCTCGTCCTGCTTCGCCGCCCGAGCCGTGCGGCCTCCGCGGCCTCGGGGCGCCAGGGGGCGGCCCCGGCGCCGCGGCGGGGGCCGCCCCGCCCGCGCGTTCATGGTGAAGGGCCCGGGGGGCTTCGATCCCCCGGCCTGGCGGTCCGAAGCCGCCCGCACTGTCCAGACTGTGCTACGAGCCCGCCCGGTACGAATTTAACGGCATAAAATACATGTCGCGCCGTGAAGGTCTCCGGGCGGGTAGCCGGCGTCGAGTACGCCATACGCGACATAGTCGCCGCCGCCAAGCGGCTCGAGGGCGCCGGCAGGAGGATCGACTACCTGAACATAGGCGACCCCGTCCAGTACGGGTTCCAGCCGCCCGAGCACGTGCGCGAGGCGTACGTCGGGGCCATACGCGCCGGGCGCAACTACTACTCGGACTCGGAGGGCCTGCCCGAGCTGCGCGCCGAGATCGCCGCCCGCGAGCGCTCAAAGGGGCTCGACGCCGCGCCCGAGGGGGTCGTCGTGACCAACGGCGTCTCGGAGGCGCTTGACATGGTCGTCTCGTCGATCGTCGAGGACGGCGACGAGGTGCTGCTGCCCGGCCCCTACTACCCGCCGTACGCGTCGTACGTGCGGCTACACGGCGGCGTGCCCGTCGAGTTTGCTGTGGATGCCGAGAGCGCCTCGCCCGACATTGACGACGTGCGCTCAAAGATCACCGCCAGGACGGTGGCGATCTGCCTGATAAGCCCGAACAACCCGACCGGGGCCGTCTTTGGCGAGCGCGCGCTCGGCCGGCTCGTCGACCTGGCCGCCGAGCACGGCCTGTACGTCGTGTGCGACGAGATATACGACGAGATCGTGTTCGACGGGCGGTTCGCCGGGATAGGGCGCGTCGCATCCGACGCGCCCGTCGTCCTGCTCAACGGGTTCTCAAAGGTGCGGCTCATGTCGGGGTGGCGCATTGGGTACGTCGCGTTCAACGACGCGTGCGCCGCGCTCGGGCCCCTGCGCGAGAACCTGCCAAAGCTCGCGCGCGTGCGCATATCGACCAACCTGCCCGTGCAGCACGCCGCCCTGGCGTCGCTGCGCGGGCCGCACGACTACATCGGCAGGTTCGTCTCCGAGGTGCGCCGCCGGCGCGACCTGGCGGTGCGGCGCCTCAACTCGATGGAGGGGCTGTCGTGCCCCGCGCCGGGCGGCGCGTTCTACGCGTTCCCGCGCATCGAGGGATGCGCCGAGCGGTTCGGCTCGGACGAGCGGTTCGTCATGGGCCTGCTCGAGAAGAAGGGGGTCCTGGCGGTGCACGGCTCGGGGTTCGGCGCGCGGCACGGCTCGGGCCACTTTCGCATCGTGTACCTGCCGGAGGAGGACGCCCTGGACAGGGCCCTTGACGGAATAGAGCAGTTCGCGGCGGGGCGCTGACCGGGCCTAGTACGTCCACGTGGCGTACGCGGCGGGATCGGGGTCGATCTCTATGATGCAGTCGGTCTCGCGCAGCAGCTCGACGGCCGCCGGGGCGTCGAGGGAGTCAAAGTAGCGCGACAGTATGGACCTGGCGATCCTGCGGACCGCGCGCGGCTCGGTGACGACGCGCGCCGGGCCGCGCCCGTACACGCCTGCAATGTCCGGCGAGTTGACCCCGACGTCGACGCAGAACGAGGCGCGGCCCGAGGCGGCGGCGTTGCGCGCCTTTCTCGACTTGCCTGCGGTGCCGATGCGGATGCGGCCGCCCGAGTAGCGGTACCAGACGGGGGCCACGTGGATGTTGCCCGAGCCGTCCGCCGTGGCGAGGCGGAGCACCTTTTCGGAGCGCAAGAACGCGCCCCTGTTGAGCTTTCTCACGGCCGCCGCCCCCGTCCAGTGCGGCCCCGCTTCCGCCCCGCAGATGCGGCAAGCTTCCTCAGGAGGCTCCATGTTATTTCGACATCTTTGTCGTCTGCCATCTTTTTGCCGGCCGGCGTAATTTTGCACTGCCCGCGCCCTGGCCTGTCCACGAGGCCGGCGGGGGCCATGTGCTGCACCGCCCGCCGCATCCTGTTGTAGATCTTCCGTTCGTTGCCTTCGCGTGTAAGCTCTCTCCGCTGCGCAGGAGTCAGCTCAAACATGTCTGCTACGCCTTTCTCTAGGTCGGCGTAGCTGTGTATTCGGCCGTCACGGCATATTTCCAGGATGGGGCGCATCGTCTCGCGCTCGCTTGGCATCCCGTCGTCCCTGCGCACGGGGACAGGCCCGGCCGCCCTCATAAAAGCATGCCGCCTGCTAACGCAGGCCAGACGGCGGGCGCGCGCCCAGACTTGTGCCCGCCGCCTCGGACCGTGCCGCCCCGCCCGCGCCTAGTCCATGACGGAGAATATTTCGTCGTCGATGCACTCCCTGATGTACTCGTCCAACTCCTTGTCAAACCGCCTAAAGTTTTCGTGGCGCATTCCTCCAGCTCCCTGTCGCACTCGGCTTTTTCCTCCGGGCTCAGCGGCCCCGAATAGGCTCCATCATTCTTCTCAGTCATCGCGTTGCCCCCGTCTTGAGCCCTTGATATGCCTTATCATGTCGTCCTCGTCGCGCAGGCTCCCCTGCCTCTTGAGTACACGGGCCTGCGCGCCGCCGGCAGTTCTTTCGCGCCGGCAATGCCTGCCGCCGCATTGTAGACCGCCATGGACTCGGGCAAGTTGTCGAGCCCTTCGTTGGGAGCCCCTGTCGCCATGTACGCAACCACATTCGACGGGTCGGCCCGGCCGGCCAGCCGGGCTAGAAAAAGTCGTCCTAGCAAAGATTGCGTCTCTCACGTGGGCTACCCCGCTGACGTCCCCTGCGCAGCATCCGGGGCATTCGGCCGCCGGTTGCGAGGGCCGCACGCCCTGTTGTCGTCCCGCAGAAATTGCGTGGATCACAGCGCGCTAAGGGATTGGACGCAGGGGGATGCGTCGTGCCTGCCTAGTCCATTACGGAGAATATCCTGTCGTCGATGCGCTCCTTGATGCGCCGCCTGATGTACTCGTCTCTCTTCCTGTCGATCCGCCTAAAGATCTCGCGGCGCATCTCTTCCAGCTCCCTGTCGCACTCGGCCTTTTCCTCCGGGCTCAGCGGCCCAGAATAAACGACATCATTCCTCTCCGTCATCGTGTTGCCCCCGTTTTGAGCGCTTAATATGCCTTATCATGTCGTCCTCGTCGCGCAGGCGTCCTTGTCTCTTGAGTACGCGGGCTTGCGCGCCGCCGGCCAGCTCCGCGCCGGCGATGTTTGTTGCCGCATTGTAGCCCGCCATAGAGTCGGGCAGGCTGTCAAGCCCTTCGTTGAGCGCCCCTGCCGCCATGTGCGCCTCCGCGCTCGACGGGTCGGCCCCGGCGGCCCTGCCGTAGCTGTCGAGGGCATCCGCCGGGCGGCCCTGCGACTCGTGGATCTTGCCGGCCGCCATGTGCGCCTCCGCGCTCGACGGGTCGGCCCCGGCGGCCCTGCCGTAGCTGTCGAGGGCATCCGCCGGGCGGCCCTGCGACTCGTGGATCTTGCCGGCCGCCATGTGCGCCTCCGCGCTCGACGGGTCGGCCCGGGCGGCCAGCCGGTAGCTGTCGAGGGCATCCGCCGGGCGGCCCTGCGACTCGTGCACGGCCCCTGCCGCAATGTGCGCCTCCGCGCTCGACGGGTCGGCCCCGGCGGCCCTGCTGTAGCTGTCGAGGGCATCCGCCGGGCGGCCCTGCGACTCGTGGATCTTGCCGGCCGCAATGTGCGCCCGTGCGCTCGACGGGTCGGCCCCGGCGGCCCTGCCGTAGCTGTCGAGGGCATCCGCCGGCCTGTCGAGGCGCAGCAGGACGCTGCCCCTGCCCATGTGCGCGTTGGCGTAGTCCGGCTCGATCTCGACGGCCTTGTCGTATTCCGCCAGCGCGTCCGCGTACCTGCCCAGGTGCGCGAGCAGGCACCCCATGGCCGCATGCGCAAGCGCGTTGGCGGGATCGGCCGCGATGGCCCTTTCGTACCGGCCGATCGCCTCGTCGTGTCTGCCGAGCCCCTCGGCGGCCTTGCCGGCGACCACGTGGCTCGCCGACGGGTCGGCATCGGACCGGTCGGCCTCCTCGATCGCCTCGCGGTACAGCCTTGCGGCCGCCTCCATGTCGCCGCGGAGCTCGGCCCTGCTCCCGCCGAACAGCCGGAACACGGCCAGCATGGGGGGCATCTGCCCCAGGCCGCGCTCTATGTGGACGAGCACCACCCACAGCATGCGGTGGCGGTCGTTCCGCTTGGTGGCCATTCCGTGCGCATAGTCGTTGCGCACTATGTACACCAGGTGCGTGCCGTCGAGCAGCTCGGGATTACCCTTGAACGGGCTCACCATGCCGAGCTCGTCGATCACGGAGTTTATGTCGCCGACGCTCTGGATTCTCCGGTCGTGCCAGAACAGGTCGGCCGGCCGAGGAGGTGGACGATCCGCCTGAGCTCGTCCAGGTCGGCCGGCGCAATGCTCAGGCTGACCGTGGTGTACATGGACTTTTTCGGGTCGAACATGCGCTGCCCGACCTGGCGGTAGAACTGCTCTAGGCACGTTACGGCGGCGATCGGAAGGTACCTCTGGACGAGCGGATCCGGACTGTCGACGGCCTCCTCGAGGTCATAGTACATGTCGAGCGCATAGGCCATCCTGTCGCCCAGCATCCGCGACGAGATCCTGCCGAGCCATCCCTTTCTGCGCGCCAACGGCCGAGCCAGATTCATGCCCTATATAAGTATAGGACATTTACGTTAATTGCGACGGCCCGGGGCGGCGCACCGCCCCGCTCCGGCCCCCTCTCGCGGGCGATTCCGCGCCCGCCGTCCCCGCGGGGGTGCCCGGCAGGCGCGCGCCGCGGCGGGGCTCGGACTACGGGTCGCATGCGCCCCGCCCGCCGCTCCTTGTCTCACTCGCCCGCCGACTTGGGCGCGACTCCGCCCCTGCGCCCCCTCCCCACTTCTCTTCGCCCCGCCCCGAAAATGCTCCGACTCGCCGGCCCTCGGCGGCGGGCAGGCTCGCCTGCCTGGCGGCTGCCAGCTGCGGCGCAAGGCCCCCCGTCCCCGCAGCGCCCGCCGCGCGGCGGGCCTCGCGCCTACGGCCCCCTTGCGCCGCGGGGCCCCGCCCCGCCCCCTGCCGGCCTGCGCATGCCCCATGCGACCAGGAACGCGCCGAACGCGATCATCGCGACCGACACCTTTTCGTTGGTAATGTCGGGGCCGACCAGAAAGTCGGCGACAAAGTCGGGCGTCCATATCAGGATCTGCCTGACCAGGACGACGGCGGCCGACACGATGAACAGCAGGCCCATCGCGGTGTGCCAGTTTCGGCCCCGCCTGGCGTACTCGGGACACATCAGCGGCCTTCCGCCTACAGCACCTTGATTCCGGGGTTCTTGATGCCGTTCCTGATCATGGCGTTGAGCAGGATGGGGGTGGCGATCTCGGCCATGTACGCCAGCGAGCCGGGGCCGAGCAGTATGGGCCGCAGGCCCTCGATCTGCCTGACCAGGTCGCTGACCGCGGCGACGGCGCCCTCCGAGTCGCCGCACACGAACACGTCATAGTCCAGCGCGCGCGCCGTGTTTGCGAGCTTTTTCTCGGATATGACGTGGAACGCGGACACGACGGGGGTCGCCTCGCGGGCGTGCCTCGACACGAGCTCGTGCGACGAGGGCCTGCCGTCCCTGACCGGCAGGAACTCGAACCCGACGGCCGTCTTTTCCATGGGGACGATCGGCGAGACCACGACGCACCCGTCCGGCGCGGCGGCGAGGACCTGCGGGCACGTCGCCCCGATATTCTCATAGGGTATGGACAGTACCAGCACGTCGCTGCCCCCGGCGGCATCCTCGTTGGATGCCCCCGCGATCGAGCCGCCGATCCGCCCGTACGCCCCGGCCGCGGCGGCCGCGTACTCGGCAGCGGCGGCAGACGCCCTGCCGGCGTCGCGCGAGCCGACGAGTATGTCGTTGTGCCTGCACCATCGCAGGGCAAACCCCCTGCCCATGCCGCCCGTGCCGCCGATTATCCCTATGCGCCGCCTGGGAGGCGCCGCCGATCCGCCCGCAGGCTCCCCGCCGCCGCCGTCTCCCACGCCCACGCCCCGCCAATGTTATTATTATCTCTATGCGGCCGCGCGCCCAGTTGACCCTGGTGGTCTTTATGAGGCACGGCCAGGCCGCCAACAACGTCGAGCGCGTGCTCGCGGGCCGCTCGCCGGGGGTTCCGCTCACGGAGGAGGGGCGGCGCCAGGCGGCCGCCGCGGCCGAGCTGCTCTCCGACATGGGCATATCGCGGGTGCTGACGAGCCCAATCGAGAGGGCCGAGCAGACGGCCGGGATCGTCTCGGGCCGGATCGGGGTGCGGGCGGAGGCCGACGAGCGGCTCGTCGAGCTGGACATGGGCAAGTTCACCGGCATGCGGTACGACGAGATACTCTCAAGGCACGGCAACGTCTTCCGCAAGTTCTACTCGGGCGATCTAGAGCTTGCCCACAAAGGCGTCGAGACGTTCGACATGGTCAAAAAGCGCGTCATGGGCCTGGTCGACGAGATCGGCGGGGCCCCCGGCGGGACGGCGGACGCTTCGCGCCCCCCGCCCCCGCCCGGAGGCCTCCCGGGGGCCGATCCGGCGGGGGCGGCCGGCGGCGCGGCGGCCGGCGGCGGCGTGCTGCTCGTCACCCACATGGACCCCATCAAGGCCGTCCTGTCGGCCTCGGCGGGCCTCGACCCCGACCTCTTGCTCAACCTGGTCGTGGCCAACGCCTCGCTTACGGTCTTTGTGCGGCACGAGGGCCGCCTGTGGCTCAAGGCCCTCAACGTCCTCGAGCCCCGGCGGTACGCCGAGAGCTGGTAGCGGCGGGCGCGGCAGCGGCCGCCCCCCTCCGCCCCCCCCCTCCACGCCGCTGCGTCGGCGCGGCGGCGCGAGCCTGTGGAGGGGGGGGGGGGCGGGGCGCGCGCGGATGCGGCCTCCCTAGGCGTGGCCGCCCCAGCGGCCGCGCCCAACGCTTAAATTGATCTTGGCTCGGCGCGGCCGCATTCAGCATGAGGCATCAAAGAACCGTCATGTTGCTGGCACTCGCCGCGCTCGCCTCGGCGCCTGCGGCGGCGCTGCCCAGCGCATGGGCCGCCGGCGGCGACGAGCCGGGCGAGTACCTCGACAGGCGCACCGAGATATGGAACCTGTTCTTCCGCCTCATGGTAGTCGCATTCACCATCGGGGCAATCGTCTCGGGGACCATCATCTGGCAGGTGTGGCGGTTCAGGGAGTCCAACCCGAACGCAAAGCCGACCCCCTACGAGGAAAAGGGTGAGTGGTAGTGGGGCAGCACTCCAACTGGCCCGAGTGGATATACATCGGCGTCATTGTCGCCCTCTTGGTCTGGGTCGGCGCCGAGGCGTGGAACGTCGAGCGCCTCATCGAGCACGTGCCGGAGGACGCCAAGGTCATAAAGGTGACCGGCCAGCAGTGGTTCTGGTCGTTCGAGCACGAGGACGGCACGACGGAGATCGGCGAGCTGCACCTGGAGACGGGCAAGGCCTACAAGTTCGAGGTGACCTCGACGGACGTCATACACTCGTTCAACATACACGACTACGTCGTCCTCATGGACGCCGTCCCGGGCAGGGTCAACACCGTCTGGTTCGCCCCGACCGAGGCCGGCGAGCACGACATACAGTGCAGGGAGTACTGCGGCCTCATACACTACAACATGAGGGCAAAGCTCTACGTGGAGGACCCGGCATGACCCGCGGCGCGGCGCCCCGCGGCGGGCCGGGGAACGGGAGGCGGGATGCGTAATGGTCCTGGAGATGAGCCGGCCTCGGCCGATCTGGCAGATCATGTTCTCGACGCACCACACGGACGTCGGCCTGCTCTACCTGATCACGTCGCTCGCGTTCCTGTTCATGGGCGGCGCGCTCGCCCTGGCCATACGCCTCGAGCTGTTCCTACCCGGCGCGCAGTTCATCGCCGACTCGATGACGTTCAACCGCATATTCACGGTGCACGGCACGACCCTGATATTCCTGTTCATACTGCCGTTCGCGTCGGCCGTGGGCAACTACTTTGTGCCCATAATGGTCCGCTACAAGGACATGGCGTACCCAAAGCTCAACGCGATCGCGTTCTGGATGATCCCGCCGGCGGGGGCCCTCATCTGGCTCGGGTTCGCGGACTTTACGTGGTACGCGACCCCTCCCTACTCGATCATTAGCGCGCCGGGGCCGGCCGCCGACATGTGGATATTCGGCCTCAAGATACTCGGCGTCTCGTCGATACTCGGCGCGATCAACTTTGTCGTGACGATCCTAAAGTGCAAGCACCCCGACATGTCGATCGGCCAGATACCGCTGCTCGCGTGGTCGTTCCTCTCGTCGTCGCTGATCATACTGGTGGCCCTGCCGACGTTCGCCGCCGCCCTGCTCATGCTGCTGACCGACCGGCTCGGCGTGACGGGCTTTTTCAACCCCGTCATGGGCGGCGACCCGATCGCGTACGCCCACCTGTTCTGGTTCACGTTCCACCCCGAGGTGTACGTGCTCGTCATACCCGCGATCGGCATGATGTACGAGATCATACCGCGGTTCTCGCGCAAGCCGATATTCAGCTACAACTCTGGCATATTCGCGTTCGTCCTGCTCTCCATAGTCGGGTTCGCCTCGTGGGCCCACCACATGTACGCGACGGGCATGTCGTTCACGGAAAAGACGGTCTTCATGGTCGGCACGCTCGCGGCCGTGCCGGCGTCGGCCATGCACGTCTTCAACTTTATCGCGACGATGTGGAACGGCCGCATAAAGTTCGCCTCGCCGATGATGTGGTCAGTCGGCGGCATCGCCCTGTTCTTCTCGGCCGGCGCCGGCGGGGTCGTCAACGCCGCGATGCCGCTCGACTTTACGACCCACGACACGTACTGGGTCGTCGGCCACTTCCACCTGTTCGTAATGGGGACGATCGCGTTCGGCTCGATAGGCTACCTCTACTACATGTTCCCGTACGTGACGGGCCGCATGTACAACGAGGCCCTCGGCAAGGTCCACTTTGTCATGTCGTTCGTCGGCGCCGTCCTCGTCTTTTTCACGCAGCACGTGCTCGGGCTGTACGGCATGCCGCGCCGCATCTACGACTACCCGCCCATACCCGAGTGGATTGCCATGAACCAGATCGCCACGATCGGGGCGATGCTCATCGGGATCAGCATGGCCCTGTTCCTCGGCAACATGATCCACTCGTCGGCCAAGGGCAGGCCGGCGAACATGGACGATCCGTGGGGGCTCGGCGGCAAGTACTACTACCCGTACCAGAGCAAGAACCCGCGGCACTAGGAGAATGATGGAAGAGGAGGCGATGATGGTGTCACAAGCGAGCGACAGCGGGGGGCCGGCCGGCAGCGCCGTCTACAGGACGTCGCCGGAGCGCACGGCCAAGATGATGGCCATCATGCTCGGCATCTGCGTCGCCGGCGGCGGCATATTCTTCGGCATGTGGGACTATTGGATATCGCAGACGCCGCCGGTCGTCGAGGTCATGGCCGGCGACGCGGGGCCCGCGCCCGTCGAGGTCGAGCTTACGGGCGTAGAGGTGCCGGTCGCGCTGTCGTTCGTCGAGTCGGCCGACTTTAGGGTGCTGTCGTTCAACGCGCAGCCGGGCGAGCCGGGCCACAACCCGACGATCGAGGTCGACGCGGGCGACCGCATACTGTTCGACGTCGTCAACGACGGGATCTCGTTCCACTCGTTCGGCGTGACGGCCGACGAAGAGGGCACGGGCGGCATTTATCCGGGATCGGAGGTCGCGTCCGCGAACAACCCGCTCACCGGCGGGCAGAGCGGCACGTCCGAGTTCGTCGCGCCCGAGGACGGCATATACTACTACATTTGCACGGTGCCGGGCCACAGGGTCCAGGGCATGGAGGGGATGATCATAGTCGGCGACGTGGACGCGTCCGAGGTCGAGGCGGCGGCGGCGGCCGACGCCGAGGCGGCAGCCGCGGCGGCCGCCGAGCCGGCGGCGCCCGCGGTCGAGCGGGTCATTGTGGAGGGCCACGAGGGCGCAATCTCCGTCCCAGAGGGCTCTTCGATCGTCGGCTGCGAGGCGACCGACGAGTGCTACATTCCCGCCGGCGTGTCCGTCGAGCCGGGCACGACCGTAACGTGGTCCAACGACGACACGGCGGCCCACACGGTGACAAGCTCCCCCGACTCGCCCATGTCGTTCGACAGCGGCCTGTTCCTGGCGGGGGCCACGTTCGACGTCACATTCGACGAGCCAGGCGAGTACCCGTACCTGTGCATTGTCCACCCGTGGATGACGGGGGTGGTCGTGGTCGGGGACGGCGGCGGCGACGACGCGGCCATGGCCGACGATGCGGCCATGGACGGCGGCGACGACATGGCCGACGACATGGACATGGCCGACGACATGGACATGGCCGACGACATGGACATGGCCGACGACGCGGCCATGGACGGCGGCATGGCAGACGACATGACGGTACGCGATTCGGTCACCGCGGTAAAGTCCGCCGCCACGCCCGTGGCGGAGGACGAGGACGAGGACGAAGCCGGCGCCGCCGCAGCGGCGGCTGGACCCGTCGCGCTTGACGGGCCGATTTCAATTCCGGAGGGCACTTCGATCGTGGGCTGCGAGGCGACCGACGAGTGCTACATCCCGTCGTCGGCGGTGGTTCCGGCCGGGACCACCGTGACGTGGTCCAACGACGACACGGCGGCCCACACGGTGACGAGCACCGACGACTCGCCCATGTCGTTCGACAGCAGCCTCTTCCTGGCGGGGACGACGTTCGAAGTCACGTTCGACGAGCCCGGCGAGTACCCGTACTGGTGCGTCGTCCACCCGTGGATGGCCGGCACGATCATCGTCGAGTAGAATTGGCCCTCAAGTACCTAGCCCTGTCGACGCTCGCCGTCCTGTACTCGCTCATGTTCCTGGGCGGCTACGTCTCGGCCGCCGGCCTGGGCCTGTCGTGCCCCGACTGGCCGCTGTGCCCCGACGGCATAATGCCGGGCGAGGACTACTTTGTCGAGTGGCTTCACCGCCTCGTGGCGGCCGCCACCGGCATCCTGATAGTCGCGACGGCCGTTGCCGTGTGGCTCAACAAGCGGGCCGACTCGAAGATACGGGCGACGAGCGCCATTGCGGCGGCCCTTGTCGTCGTCCAGATCACCCTCGGCGCCATAGTCATCGACACGCTGCTGCACTCGGTCCTCGTGGCCATACACCTGGGGCTAGGCATACTCTTGTTTGCAATGTCGCTGCTCACGACGCTGTTCGCGTTCCGCATAGACGGCGGCAGGCAGGTAGCCGCCCCGTCCCCCTCCGCGCCGGGGCGGCAGTAGCGGCGCCCGCCGCCGCCCCCCGCCGCTATTACGGCGCGATGCATCGCGCGGGTGGACAGGCGACAGTAGCGGCGCCCGCCGCCGCCCCTTGGCCGCGTGGCCCCGTCCCCCGCCTCGCCGCCCGCGCGGATCCGTTATCCTTGCGGCCGCGCCGGGCCCGCACGCGGGGCGGGCGCCGCCCGCGTGCCGCCCGTCAGTTCTGGCTGCCGCCGCCTTCGCCCGCCTCCCGCCGCCTCGCCCGCCCGCGCCCTCCCCACGGCACCCTGGCGGACACCCTCGGCAGGTAGATGTACGCCATCAGTATCCCAAAGACCGACGCGCCGACCGTGATGGACACGATGAAGATGTACCCGAACGGGCTCTGCGTGCTCAGGTTGAACGTGTACGTGACCGTCTCGCCGTCGCCCGCCATGTCGTACAGGTCGACGTATACGATGTGGTTGCCGGGGCTGCCAAAGACGAACCTGCCCTCCCAGTGGCTCCCCTCGACGGCGGCCGGGGGCACCGCGTGCACCTGCTCGCCGTTGAGCGTAAACCTCATGCCCATCGTGAACGTGTCGACCTCCTCAAAGTCGGCGTCGGTCACCCTGATCAGGACCCGCGACTCCTCGCCGATCTGCGGGAACTCGGGGAGGGTCGCTATCTGCACCCTGAACCCCCCGACGAACTCTTCGGCCGAGTTGAACAGGGAGTGGGCGTGCGCGGCCGGCGGCCCCGGGGCCCCGGCGGCCCCCGCCGCGGCAGCCGCCGCCACCGCCACCGCGGCCCATGCGGCCGCCCGGCGCGCCCGCAGGCGCCGCGGCCCGGGCTGCCCCATGCCCGCGCGCGGCCGCCTAGCTATAAATACACCCGCGCCGGCGTGCCCCCATGCCAATAGCGGAAAACTTTCCGGAGGGGCTCAAGCCGGTCGGCAAGATATCGAACGCCGACGGCGAGCACTTTCACATAGTGTGGGGGCCGGGGCGGGCCGACGCCGAGGCCTCGACCAGCGACGAGGTCCAGGCCGCGCTAAAGGAGCGCGGCGAGGCGCACGAGCCGCTCGGCGTGAGCGGCACGATGGTCGCCGTCGACTGGGACTCGTGCGTGGCGGACGGGGCGTGCATCGAGGCGTGCCCCGTGCAGGTCTTCCAGTGGTACAGGACGGAAAAGGACATCCCGGCGTCAAAGGTGGTCGGGGAGACCTTTGAGGGCAGCGGCCAGACGTCAAAGGACGAGCGGACCGACTATACCGACAAGGCCGATCCGATCAGGGAGCACGACTGCATCTGGTGCATGGCCTGCGTCTCGGTCTGCCCGCCGCAGGCCATAAAGGTCGACCAGGCCAACGTCGAGCACCACGACCGCGCGGCCGCCTCGCTCTAGGAGTTTAGTCCAAACTAACTTTGTTTAACTATAAATACAAACGGCCGCCGCCGCGCGGCAATGGCTATAGACGAAAAGTTCGTCGAGAACCTAGAGATCACAGGGCAGACCGACCACTCGGACGGGGAGAACAAGCACTTCATTTGGGGGAGCGGCCGCACCGACGGCGCAGCCTTCAGCAACGACCAGGTCAAGGCAGCGTACGAGGAAAAGGGCGAGGAGCAGGTGCCCCTCGGCATACACGGCACCACGGTAGCCGTCGACTGGGACGAGTGCACGGCGCAGGGCTCGTGCATGAGCGTGTGCCCCGTGCAGACCTTCCAGTGGTACAGGACCGAGAAGGACGTTCCCGCGGCCCAGTGCAACGGGGAGACCTTTGACGGGACCGGCAACACGGAGCAGGACGAGCGCCTCGACTACACGGACAAGTCGCAGCCGATCCGCGAGCACGACTGCACGCAGTGCATGGCATGCCAGGAGGCATGCCCCGAAAGGGCCATACTCATCGAGCCCTCGTACCAGTCGTACCACGAAAAGGCGGCCGGCACGTACGTCAAGATGGACACCGGATCGGTCAACCCACACGCCCACGACTAGGGCTTTTCATTTTTTCGACTCGCGCGGGCGCGCGCGGCCGCGGCCGCGGCTGCCGCCCGCCCGCGCGCCGGCAGCCGGCCGGCCAGCCGCCTTCCCAACAGATTTTAGTGCGCGCGCCGGCCGCCCCCCGCAGAGGTCGCCTAGCCTGGTAGGGCGCGGGCCTTGAGAGCCTGTGCGATTCGTCGCGCGAGGGTTCGAATCCCTCTCTCTGCGCTACACCGCGGCGCCGCCCGCTATTTCTTGGCCGCGCCGAGCTCGGCGAGCATCGCCGACAGCTGTATCTCGGGGTTGGCCCCCGCGAGTATGCGGTAGTCGTACTTTGCCATGATCTGCAGGACCTCGGCCAGGCTGTCGCCGGCCTCCCTGTAGGCCGCGCCGCTTGCGTACTTTAGAAAGTCCGACTCGGACATGCCGTACACCTTTGTCAGCTCGATCATCCTCTCGCGCGCCTCGGCAAGCCTGCCCTCCAGCGCCTCGCGGACGACCGCGTCGACGTCGCCTGCCCTCGACAGGCCGGCCGCCGCCCTGACGCCCTCCTCGGTCACCGAGCCCGATCCCGCCGCGGCCTGGAGTATGTTTATGGCGTTGCGCATGTCGCCGCCCGCGTAGTCGCACACGGCCCTGATCCCCTTGGCGTCGGCCTTTACCTTCTCGGCCTTTGCGATTTTCCTGAGGCTCGCCGCGATGTCGTCGTCCGAGAGGGCCTTGAACTTGAAGACGGCGCACCTGCTCTGTATGGGGTCTATGATCTTTGATATGTTGTTGGCCACCAGTATGAACCTGCATATGCGCGAGGCGTCCTCGATGATGCGCCTGAGGGCCGTCTGCGCGTCGGACGTCATCTCGTCGGCCTCGTCGAGTATGATGATCTTGAAGGGTATGTCGTCAAAGGCGGCAAAGTTCGAGAACCGCTTGACCTTTTCGCGGACCATGTTGATCCCCCTCTCGTCAGACGCGTTCAGCTCGAGCAGGCTGTCCTCTACGTGCTTGCCTAGCACCTGGCGGGCGATGCACAGCGCCGTCGTCGTCTTGCCCACGCCGGCCGACCCCGAGAACATGAGGTGCGGCATGTCGGCGGGCTTTTTGAGCAGCGCCTCTAGGCTGCCGACGGCGTCCGACTGGCCGGCCACTTGGGCGAGCTCTTGGGGCCTGTACTTTTCGACCCACATCGTCCCTCCGGGGGCCATGCCCGGCCGCCGATGCGGCCCGCTATTAAGATACCACAGGGGGCGCCGCGCCGGGCGCCGCCGCCACGGGCAACGCGGCCCCTTCGGGCCCCGTTGTGCGCAGGGCGCCCGCAGCGCCCGGCGCGGCGGAGGGGGCGGGAGGGGCGCCCTGCGCGGGCGCCGCGGGCGCCCCCGCCTCCCGCCACTTCCCCGCGACGCCCGGCGGGCCGGGCGCCGGCCTGCGCGCGGTGATCACCGTGTTAAGACGGCCGTGGCACGCCCTACCTGCTATGCCGCGGGCAAAAAGGCGGCCTGCGCTAGGCGTGCGCATGAACACTTATAGTACCATACGGTACGGCGGCGACAGTATGGACGTCGTACAGTACGATGAGGGCGGCCCGGAGGCGCGCCTGCACGGTCGCTGGCCTCGCGCCTGCACGGTGTCTCGGTGGCGGCTGCCGCGCGCCGGGGCGAATATTTCTTTACCTGCCAGTCACCTAAATGTGACCACCCCGGTCATGTGCAAATGCCCCGCAGGCATGGGCATGAGCCTTGCTAGGGCCGGCCCGACAGGGGCAGGCGACACGGGGGGCGGGCGCCCATGAGCGCCGCCGAGCGCCTCGCTCAGGTGCACGCCACCGGGTTCGAGCTGGAAGAGGTAAAGTTCTCGTTCCTGCGCGACGTCAAGATCAGCGTCGCCAACATCGACATAGCCGCAAAGGCCGGCGAGATCATGAACCTCCCGCGCTACGTGGCCAACGTGCTGGAGGAGGGGGGGCACGGCCAGGTGCAGGACATTGACATGGTCGTGGAGCTAAAGCAGGCCACGGTCAAGGAGAACGTCCAGGGCGAGTTCGAGCTTGCCTCGCTCGACGACCACTTTTACATCCGCCTCAAGGCGTACATGAAAAAGCTCACCGAGTCGGACTTTGACAAGGTCGAGAGCATGCTCAACTCCCTCGTGCGCAAGAGGCACGGCAAGATAGTCCACCTGGCCGACGCGTCGAGGCTGACGGCCGACCTGTCAGCCAAGATGACGGTCGAGGAGCGGGAGTTCTACATCGCGCTCCATCAGATCAGCGAGGACTTTACGCGCCAGATAATGGGCGGCGGAAGCAAGGAGGGGGCCGGCCGGTGAGCGCGGCGCAGCAGCAGCAGCGGCAGCGGCAGGATGAGCAAGGGCCGGGAGGCGGCGGTCCCCGGCAGGGATCCTCGGGCGCCGGCCAGCACGGGGCAATGACCGACTCGGCCCTCTCCGACCTCGCAAAGGTGTTCTTGTCGCGCCAAAAGGACAAGGAGGGCAGGTACAGGTACGTCGAGCAGATTGACGAAATGATGCCAAAGGGCTCGACGTACATTGCGATAGACTACAACGACCTCGTCTCGTTCCCGCGCCTGGACGCCGAGTTTACCGACGCCCCCGACGGCGTCCTGCGGGCGTTCTCGCGCGCGATCGGCGAGATACTGCGCGAGCGGTTCCCAAAGTACGCCGACAAGATCAGCGACAACATACGCGCAAGGATAGTAAACTACCCCGTGCAGCGCAACCTGCGCAGGATCAACGCCGAAATAATCAACAAGATGACGAGCGTTTCGGGCATGGTCGTTCGCGCGTCCGAGGTCAAGCCGCTCGCCAAGGAGCTCGTCTACCTGTGCCCCGCGGGCCACCTCACCGAGGTCGTCCAGTTCAAGGGCATGACGGTGACGGCGCCGACAAAGTGCGGCGACCCAAAGTGCGGCATGCGCGACCTCGAGCCGAGGCTGGAGTCGAGCCGGTTCATCGACTTCCAGATACTGCGGCTGCAGGAGCTGCCCGAGGACCTGCCGCCCGGCCAGCTGCCGCACTACATCGACGTGGCCATCAAGCAGGACCTGGTCGACAACGCGCGGCCGGGCGACCGCATCATACTGACGGGGATAGTGCGCATCGAGCAGGAGGCCGTGACCGGCGTGAGCCGCACCAACAGCGCCCTTTTCCAGCAAAAGATCGACGGCAACAACGTAGAGTTCCTCGGCGGGCGCGGCTCGAAAAAGTCGCGCCGGACCGAGCGCGAGGAGATATCGCCCGAGGAGGAAAAGATCATAAAGTCCCTGGCCGGCTCGGACGACATCTACCACAAGCTGATCAACTCGTTCGCGCCGCACATACGCGGCCAGGAGATCATAAAGGAGGCCATACTGCTGCTCATGGTCGGCTCGACGCAGCGGCAGCTGCAGGACGGCAGCAAGATACGCGGCGACATCAACGTGTTCCTCGTCGGCGACCCCGGCACGGCCAAGAGCGAGATGCTAAAGTTCTGCGCCCGGATAGCCCCGAGGGGCCTGTACACGTCGGGCCGCGGCTCGACGGCCGCCGGCCTGACGGCCGCCGTCGTGCGCGACAAGTCGGGGATAATGATGCTCGAGGCCGGCGCCGTCGTGCTCGGCGACCAGGGCCTCGTGTGCATCGACGAGTTCGACAAGATGAAGCCCGAGGACCGCAGCGCCCTGCACGAGGTCATGGAGCAGCAGTCGGCGAGCATCGCAAAGGGCGGCATCGTGGCGACGCTCAACGCCCGCACGTCCATACTGGCCGCGGCCAACCCCATGTACGGCAAGTACGACCCGTTCAAGAACATTACCGAGAACGTCAACCTCCCGATACCCCTGCTCACTAGGTTCGACCTGATCTTTGTGCTGCGCGACATACCGGCGACCGAAAAGGACCGCAGCATTGCAAAGCACATCATCGACCTGCACACGCCGGTCGGCACCGAGAACCGCTCCCTCATAGACGCCGAGATACTGACAAAGTACATTGCGTACGCAAAGAGGTTCAACCCGGGCCTGACAAAGGCGGCCGAGGAAAAGATCATCGACTACTACCTCAAGATGCGCACGGTCGATTCGCAGGAGATGGTCACGGTGACGCCGCGCCAGCTCGAGGGCCTCGTCCGGCTCGCCACCGCCAAGGCGCGCCTCCTCATGAAGCCGCAGGTCGACGAGGACGACGCGCAGAGGGCCATCGACCTCATGCAGAGCATGCTCCAGGACGCCGGCGTCGACGTGAACACGGGCCAGGTCGACCTGGGCGTCCTGCAGGGCAGACCGCGCAGCGAGGTCTCCAAGATGCAGCTGTTCATGGACATACTGCGCTCGCTCGAGGGCGAGAACAAGGCGGCCGTGGACGAAAAGGCGTTCGTCGACGAGCTCACAAAGTCGGGCAAGTTCACCGAGGAGGAGGCTCGCAACTTTATCCGCAAGATGTCAAAGGAGTCGGCCATCTACGAGTCCAAGCCGAACCACTACAACAGGGTGTAGGGATGTGCCGTCCCCCGCCGCGCCGCGCGCGAGGGACCTGGCCGCGTCAAGCAAACACGTTTAAGATCACACGCGGGTGCTCGTCCAGTGGCCATTCCTAGCATAAACAAGATTATGAGCCCGCTCCTTGCGTACTTGGAATCCGGCGAGCCACGCTCGGTCCAAGATGCGCTGGACCACATATGCAAGAAGTTCGGCATGACGGACGACGAGATGAACACGCGCAACGCAAGTGGCACTAGCACAAAAATCAGGAACCGGGTCGTCTGGGCCAAGGTGGGCCTCAAGCAAGCAGGACTGCTCACCGTCCTTCCCGAAGGAGGATGGAAGATCACCGAGCTTGGAGCAGAAAAGCTGCGCTCCGGCTTTAGGCCGAACACCACCAACATAAAACAGCTAGCAAGAACCCGGCAGGATGCGTTGGGGGAGAGCGCGAGCGCGGCGATGGACCGTGGCGAGCGCCCGGACCGTGGCAGAAGCGGGCAGGACGCGGCGGCGGACGATGTGAGCGACGAAGAGGGCCACGACTCCGGCCAGGATCCCCACGAGCGCCTAGACATGGCCGCACGCGAAATACGCGAGAACGTGCTAGACGACATCCTCGAAAAAGCAAGGAATTCCAAGCCGCACTATTTTGAGCGCATAGTGTTAGATCTGCTCGAAAAGATGGGGTACGGAAAGGGAACGGCTGTGGGGGGCAGCGGCGATCGCGGAATCGACGGGGTCCTGGTGATTGACCGCCTCGGGCTCGACAAGATCTTCGTGCAGGCAAAGCGGTCCGCAGTCACGATTAACAGCAAGGCAATGCGCGAGTTTGTCGGCGCACTGGATCCACAAAAATCGAAAAAGGGCGTGTTTATCACCACCTCGGACTTTTCGGCGGAGGCGCTGGTCGTGGTCGACAACGCACGCAACCCCATCGTGGCAATCAACGGAAGGCGCCTCGCGGAGCTCATGTACGATCACAATGTGGGCTGCGAGGTGGACTCGAGCGTGGAAACCAAAAGGGTCGACGACGACTATTTCAGGGGCTAGCGGGCACCTGCCGTGATCCGCACAGGCCCTGAAAACCTCCCCGCACGCCGGCGCGGCCGCGGCCGCCCTGTTTCCCCCCGCCCGACAAGAGTGCCGCCCAGTCCCACGCAACTCCTTTTATGCCCTGCCGGAGACCCGCCGCCCGTGCTAGTCTCCGGCCTCGACCTCCCAAAGCCGGCCCTGGACCTGCTCGCCTCCGACGGGTACAAAGAGCTGTACCCCCCGCAGGCGGCAGCCGTCGAGGCGGGGCTGCTCGGCGGCAAGAGCCTGCTCGTCTCGGCGCCGACGGCGAGCGGCAAGACCCTCGTGGCCGCCCTGTCCATGATGGCCCACCTGTCGGCCGGCCGCCCCGGCAAGATCGTGTACCTCAGCCCCCTCAGGGCACTCGCGTCCGAAAAGTTCGCCGAGTTCAAAAAGATCGGCGGCATACGGCTCGGCGGCAAGAGGGCGCAGGTCAAGGTGTCGACGGGCGAGACGGGCGGCGGCTCGCGGCTCGGCGACGGCGACATCATCGTGCTGACGAACGAGCGCATGGACGCGCTCATGCGGCAGGGCCACGAGTGGGTCTCGAAGATCGGCCTGGTCGTCGCCGACGAGGTCCACCTGATATCCGACCAGTCGCGAGGCCCGACCCTGGAGATGGTGCTTACCCGGGCGGGGCTGCTCGCCTCGAGGCCGCAGGTCGTCGGCCTGAGCGCGACAATGTCGAACGCCGCCGAGATTGCAGAGTGGCTCGGCGCGGGGCTCGTCGACAGCGACTGGAGGCCCGTGAGCCTTCGCGAGGGCGTGTTCGGGGACGGCTCGATCACGATGGACGACGGCAAGAGGCTCGACGTCCCGTCGTCGGTGCGCGGCCCCGCCGTCGACATCGGCCTGGACACCGTCGAGAAGGGCGGCCAGGCGCTGCTGTTCGCCGAGACCAGGGTGAGGTCGGCGTCGCTTGCGACAAAGGCCGCCGATGCGGTCTCGAAGAAGCTCGGCAAGGGCGACGCCGCGGCGCTGGCAAAGGCCGCCGACCGCATACTCGCGTCGACGGAGAATACAAAGCTCGTCAAGAGGCTCGCCGAGCTGGTGCGCAAGGGCGTCGCGTTCCACCACGCGGGCCTCGCGCAGGCGTGCAGGGCCGAGGTCGAGGCGGCGTTCCGCACTCATCGCATAAAGCTGCTCGCCTCGACGCCGACCCTGGCGGCCGGCGTCAACCTGCCGGCGCGCCGCGTCGTGGTGGCGAGCATACTGCGGTACAACGCCGCCTCGGGGCGCAACGAGCCGATCAGCGTCATGGAGTACAAGCAGCTGTGCGGCAGGGCCGGCCGGCCGCAGTACGACGACCACGGCGAGGCCGTCGTCGTCGCGCCGGCATCGTACGACGCGGACGAGGTGCTCGAGTACTATGTGCGCGGCGAGGTCGAGCCGATCGAGTCGAAGATGACCGGCGAAAAGGCCATGCGAACGCACGTCCTGAGCCTGGTGGTGACGACGCCGGGGATCAAGGCCGGCGCCGTGTCGTCGTTCTTTGCGAGCACGCTCGGCGGCCGGCAGGCGGGGGAGGCGACGGTGGAGGCCGCCGTCGGCTCGGCCGTCGAGTTCCTGTCCGAGTCCGAGATGGTCGTCGAAAAGGGCGGCAGGCTGGCGGCGACCGACTTTGGCAAGAAGACGTCGCGGCTGTACCTGGACCCCGCGACGGCCGTGTCGTTCCGGAGGGTGATCGTGGACGCCCCGAGGCCTGCCGCCGCCGCCGAGCCGCCAAAGCCCGCCGGCGGCGGACGCGGCGGCCCGAGGGCCTCCCCCCCGCAGGGCCACACGCTCGGCCTGCTCTACGAGGTGACCGACTGCACCGAGTTCTTCCCAAAGATGTCCATGCGCAGGGAGGACGAGGACACGGCCGCCGACCTGTTCGAGAGCCGGGGCGGCGAGCTGCTCAGGCCCGCGTACTCGTACGAGTGCAACCGCGGCCTGCTCGCGCTCGACGCGTGGATATCCGAGGCGACCGAGGCGGCGCTGTCCGACCGCCTCAAGGTCGAGGCCGGCGACATGCACCGCATGGCCGAGGCCGCCGAGTGGCTGCTGCGGTGCATGGGCGAGCTGGCCATGGACCTGGGCAGGGCGGACCTGGCGTCCGAGATAGCGACGCTGCGCACGCGCATGCGGTACGGGGTGTCCGGGGAGCTGATCGACCTCGTGTCGGTGCGGGGAATCGGGCGCGTGCGGGCGCGCGCCCTGTACGGCAACGGCGTACGGGACCGGGCGGCCCTGTCGGCAATGCCCGTCGAAAAGCTCGCGTCCGTCGACAAGATCGGCCGCGCCGTGGCCGCGAGCATCAAGTCGCAGCTGCTCGGGAGGCGCGGGCGGTGACGGTGACGGGGCGCCCGCGCTACAGGTGCCACGGCAGCGCCCGCCGGGTAATGTCGCCGGGCAGCGCCTTTGAGTTCCTCCTCAGAAAGCCAATGTCCTGCCTCTTGTCGCGCAGCTCGTCGGGCAGCAGTATGGGTATGCAGTCGATGATCGGGTAGAACCTAGAGCACGAGGCGCAGCGGAGCGCCCCCTCGACGACCTCGGACTTTTCGGACACCACGAACAGGTCCAGCGGGTGGTGCTTGTCGATGGGGCACGCGAGTATGTCGAGCATGGAGCGCTGCATCCTTCGGACGGGCCGCGGCCGGCCTAGCGCTTTAAGTGCACCCTTGCCCCGTCCCCTGCGCGGCGGGCCGCGGGCAGGCCGCGGGCGGGCGGGGATGACTTGCTCAAAAAGGCCGCCTTGGCCGCCGGGGCTGCGCGCGACCGCCTGCGCCCGTGCGGCCGAGTCGGGGGCCGGCCGCGGCGCCGGCGCCCCGCATCGATGCGGGAGCGCCGCCGCAGGGCCGCCCCTTCCCTGCGTTCGGGGGCATGCCGCCGCCGGGCAGATGTTGCCGGGGGCCATGCGCCGCGCCTCGGCGGCCCTGCCCTGCCAGGCCCGGCGTGCGCTGCGGCCCCGGCCGAGCCGCCGGCGCGCCGGTCCCCCGCCGGCGCCGCTCCGCGGCGCCTCGGCCGCTCCCGCCTAGCGCGCCGCCATCATGCAGAATGCAGACGATTGTCCCGTCGCATCCGCCATCGCTTGATCGCCCGTGCACGCTTTCGGGACGGCCGCCAAGCTGCCTCCTTTGGCCGACAGCTCGGCATGGTCCCGCACTCCTGCATGCCCCTTGGCCTAGCTGCGCAAGCCGGCCATATGCTGAAAGATCCGCGCCAAAAAGCCCCAAAACTGCAATATTTTTGCTCCCAGGCGCGTCTAGGCCAAAAAATTGCGCGGCGGATGGCGCTGTACAACTACGCCCCCTGCGAACTTTATATACGCCTGATTTTTCCTCGCGCCTGTTGGCATCGCCGAGTGCGCCACGCCTGTTGCCGGCCGCGCTTGCCGCCGTGGCCGCAGCGTCCGTTGCCGCCATTGCGCTTGGGGGGGGGGGTGCAGGCTGGTGGGGCGGCGAGGCGTACGCCCAGTCGGAGACCGGGGATGCAAGGCACCCGCTCCAGGCCCTGATTGACGAGGCGCCCGCGGGCGGCACGGTCGCGGTCGGGCCAGGCATTTACGGCGATGCCGTACTGCAGATCAACAGGCCGCTGACGCTCACGTCCGAGACGGGGCAGCCCGGCGCCGCAATCTTTACGGGCCAGTCGCGCATTGTAGTCAACTCCAGCCAGGTCACGATCGCGGGCCTGGCGTTCCGCGACACGTCCTGCATGCCGGGCAACGGCACCGCGCCCGCGCTCGTCGAGATCCGCACGGACCATCCCCACGCCTACGTTGGGTTGGCCGCCACCGGCATCGTAGTCAGGAACAACGCGTTCGTCGACACGTGCCAGGCGGCCATCCAGTCGGTGGGCAGCGGCGGCTTGACCATTAACGTGCACGGCAACGTTCTGGAAAACGTCGGCACGGATGCGCCCCCCGGCCGGGCCGCGTCCGGCGCGATCGTACTGCCCCAAGATGTCCCGAATCCGCGCAACGTCGACGGCCGGATAACGGGCAACCACATCGACGGCACGGGCGCCGCCGGCATACTCGTCTACAAGTCGTCCGTGGACATGTACGACAACTACATCGCCAACACGCCGGGCAGCGCCATTGCGCTGGCGCACGGCCTGCGGTCGTCGTCGTCCATCAGCGGAAACACCATCGTCAACGCCAGCAACGGGCCCGGAGCGCCGGAGCCGGCGGCGGCCGTCGGCGTCTGGGCCGACTACACAAAAGTCACCGTCGCGAAAAACACCATACGCGGCAGCGGCGGCGCATTCGCGGTGTGCGCGGGCTCGTGCGCGGACGGGGAGGGGGGCACCGGCGATGCCGGCGACATGGCCGCCTCAAGCGACGTGGTGTTCGCCGGCAACACCGTGTACGCGCACGACGGGCCCAACAACGCCGGCGGCGTCCTGGTCAGGAGCAACGCCACGGGCATGCTGGACGCCACGGGCAACTACTTTGTCGGGATCGAGGATCGCTCCGACATGGACGCGATAAAGGACGGCAGCGTCAACCTCGGCGAAGAGCTGCTGCCCGTGTCGCCCGACCCCGTGCCCGAATACGACACGTACCACGTGACAAGCACCATACCGGCGAACAACTCGGGGATATGGAACATGGCGTTCGATTCCGTGCACAACAGGCTGTACCTGGGCACCGACCCCATGGAGGGCAGCGACCACCCGAACAACTCGTCGATCGTGTACGCGTACGACATGAACGGCACCGCGGGGCCGCGGCTGCTGGGCAGCTGGGATGTCGGGGGCGTAGGCGGCCGCATAGCCGACATGGAGGCCAACCCGGCCACGGGCCAGGTGCACGTGTTGCATACTTGGCTGGACAACGCCACCATCAACACTAGGGCCGACCCACCCGAACTGTGCCCGCCCAACAAACTGGGCTATAACTGGTACAGGGGCGGGAACTACAACGCCACACTTGAGAACGGGGTCTGGGACTGCACCAACATTGTCAACCATGACGGCCCGACCATGGGCGGCTGGGGCCTGAACGTGACGACGCTCAACGGCTCGGACATGGCCAAGGCCTACGACGCCCGCATGTCCCACCACGAGTGGCTGGGGAACCGCACGACCGGCGCCCAGCAGTACAACGACTATGATTTGTTCCCGCGCAACGCTGCCCTGTCGGCCGAGCTAGAGGTCGCCGCCGACAGGGGCCTGCTGTTCGCGTCGACCGTGCTGCACAGCCCGATAGCCGTGCTGAACAACTCGGCGGACGAACCGGCGTTCGAGGTCATGGGCGAGCCGGGCCGGTACGGGGAGCACGGCTTCGGCAGGGCCACCTACGTCTCGGCCATGGCCGTCAACGCCAGCGGCCCCGTGACCACCGCGTACGCCGCCGACGGCTGGTACGACTGGCTGTTCCTGTCCGCCATAAAGTTCACCGGCTTGGAAAGCTACGAGCGGATAGGCTACCTTAATGTGTCCAGCAGGAGCGATTCGTACAGGGGCAGCGTCCGCGAGATCGTACTCGACGACGCGGCCGACCGCCTGTTCGTGCTCTGGTACGACACCCAAAAGGTGTCCATGTACGCGCTCGACGCCAACACCGTCTGGGACAACACAGTCGGCGCAAGCGTCGGCATCCCCGTATTCGTCAAGGACCTAGAGGGCACGGACTCGCCGCTGGCCGACTACGGCGCGCGCGACATGTCGCTCGACGGGGACGCCGGCATACTGTACACGGTCGTCAGGGACTACACCGACCCGCGCGTGGTGGCGCACAACACGACGACCGGCGCCCTGCTGGGCACCTCGTCGCTCGGCAACGAGCCGGTGTCCGTCGAGGTCGGCCGGAACGGAACGGTGTACGCCGCGCCGCAGCAGTGGCCCAACGTGTACGTGATCGAGCCGCAGCCCGCCTCTGAGCTGCAGAGGATGATCGACGCCGCGCCGCCCGCCGGCGGCGCGCACTACGTGGCCGGGACGATCGGAGCGAGCGCCGGCGGCTCCGGCGCATCGCACCTGGCGGTCGACGCCGGCAGGGGCGTGGCGTACCTGGGCACCCTGGGCAGCCCGCCGGCCGTGCAGGCGTACAACACGAGCAGCGGCGCAATGCTCGGCAGCCACACAGTCGCCGGCAGGGACGCGCGCATCATCGACATGGAGGCCAACCCCGAGACGGGCCAGGTGCACGTCCTGCACACGTGGCTGGACAACGATACGATCAACACCCGGGGCGATCCCCCCGGACAGTGCCCCCCCAGCGGCTACGGCTGGAACTGGTACAGGGGAGGGCAATACAGCGACAGCGTTGTGAACGGGGTCTGGAACTGCACCAACGTTGTCAACACCGGCGGCCCGACACTCGGCGGCTGGGGCCTGAACGTGACGACGCTCGACGGCGCGGGCATGACCGTAGACTACGCCGCCCGGCTGGAGCACCAGGACTGGCGGGGGAACACGACGTCCGGCATCCAGACCAACGAGTACGACCTGTTCCCGCTCCTGGCCGCCCTGTCGGCGGGACTCGAGGTCGACGCCGGGCGCGGCCTGCTGTTCGCGTCGACCGTTGTGCACAGCCCGATCGCCGTGCTGGACAACTCGGCGCCGGAGGATGGGTTCAAGTCCATGGGCGAGCCGAACCAGTGGGGCGGAACAGGGACAGGCTACGGCAACGCGACGCACGTGACGGCCGTGGCCGTCAGGGCGGCCGGCGACGCGGCCACGGCGTACGCGGCAGGGGTGGACACGGAATACTACACCACGTCGCTAATACTAGTCCGGTTCAACTCGACGCTCGACGGCGGGCGCGCGGTGGAGAACTACGAGAGGCTGGGCGGGACGCCGGTCGCCGCCGGCAGCTACGACCCGTACACAGACGCCGTCCGCGAGATTGCCCTCGACGAGGGGGCGAACCGCCTGTTCGTCATGTGGCGCAACAACGACACCGTCTCGATGTACAGGCTCGATGTCAGGGGCCAAACGGTCACGGTCGACGGCGAAGAGGTCGGCCTTCCGGTCTTTGCAAGGAACCTAGAGGGCGTGGGCGCGCCCCTTGACGGCTTCAGGACGTACGACAGGTCGCTGTTCGAAGCGGGGCACCTGCGCGAGGGCCAGAGGGCGCCCGTGCAGGGGCCGCTCGACATGTCGGTCGACGAGGATACAAATACGCTGTACACGGCCGTGATGGACATTGGCGGCCCGCGCATCGTGGCGCACGACACGCGGATAGGCCACCTAAAGTGGTCCGTCCCGCTCGATGCCGGGCCGGCCGCGGTCTCGGCGGCCGCAGGGGGCGCGGTGTACGCCGCGCCGCGCGACATGCCCGGCATTTACGCGATCGAAGTGGCCCCGTCCCATCCCGGCGTCGTCGTCGTGCCGGACGGGACGCACGACGACACGGTCCTCGTCATAGACAGGGCCCTTACCCTCACGTCCGCAAACGGCACGGCAGGCGGGCCCGTCTTCACGGGCAGCTCGCGCGTGCAGGTAGAGGCCGACGATGCGGCCGTCCGCGGCCTGGCGTTCAGGAGCCTGGAATGCCTGCCGGGCCTGGCCCCGCCAGCCGTCGAGATAGCCCTGCCGGCGCCCAACCCGTTCGCCGCCCCGCCGGGCGCCGCGATCGAGGACAACCGCTTCGCCGGCACCTGCCACGGCGGCATCCAGCAGGACAGCCTGGGCGGCGGGTTCAACGCCCCGGCGAACGGATACCTGGGCGGCATCTCGGTGCGCAACAACGCGTTCGAAAACATCGGCCTGAACACGGGCGGCGGCGCGCCGCTCGACACGGGCGGCGAGGACGAGTTCCAGTTGACGCACGGCGCCGTCGGCCTGGCCGCCCACCCGGGCCAGAACTCGGTCCTGAACCCTGTAGTCGCGGGCAACACCATAACCGGCACCAGCGCGGCGGGCATACGCGTCTTCAACGCAGACAACGCGCGGATACACGGCAACGAAATCTCGGGCACGCCCGCGAGCGCCGTCGGCCTGTCGCACGCGTCAAAGAACTCGGCCGTCTTCGGCAACACGATCGTGGAAGGCAACGCCGAGCCCGACATGGACTACATGTCGGGCGTCGACGGCAGCGGCGACGCGTCGTACTACAAGCGGCTGGACGGCAGGTACGTCACGGGCGACATGGAGTACACGCCCTGGTTCGTCAACCCCTACCACCCGTGGTACGAGCGGCTGGCGCCCCACGGCGAGGCTCCGACCCCCGACGCGGCCGTAAAGGTATGGGCCAACTCGTACAACGTCTCCGTATCCTCCAACGAGATCCGGTCGAGCGGCGGCGCGTTCGTCGCCTGCGCGGGCACGTGCGCAACGGAGAGCGACGGCATTATCCACGCCGACGGCACGCGCAACGTCCTCGCGCCGGCCGCCTACAACGTGAGCTCGCCGGCCAACCGCGTTACGTTCAACTGGAACGTCGTGCACGCCGACAACAACCGGAACGGCAGCGCGCTGATCGCCAACAACGCGACCGGCATGCTCGACGCGACGAGCAACTACTACCCGGGATACGAGGCGGGCGACGGGATGGTGCGGAGCGCCGGCACGGTCGACTATTCCTCGCCGGCCAGGGGCGTCGCCAGCGTGACGGCGGAGCCGTGGACCGGCAACGACACCGCCCGGCCGGGCGACACGATCGTCTTTTCGGTGGTATTCAACACGCCGACCTCTCTCGACACGAGCGGCGGCGCCCCGACCCTGCTGTTCGGGGCCAGCACGGGCGAGCCGGCCGCCGTCGTGTCCGTATCGCCCGGCGACGGGCTGCAGCTCGGCCCGGGATCCTACTATACGGCCGCCTACCGGAACGGCTCGGGGGCGACGCTGGACTTTGCGTACACGGTGCCGGCGGGAGGGACCGGCACGTCGTCCGCACTGCCCCGCGCAATAGCGCTCAACGGGGCCACGATCGTAGACGAGCCGAACCCCGGCGCGGCCCTGGCACTCCCGTCGTCGCTCGACGCCGGCGACTTTCCGGCCGTCAATGCATCGGCGCTTGACGGCGACGGCGCAGGCGACGGCGACGGCAGCCCCGGAACGGGGCCGACGGTGACAGTTCCAACGGTGACGGTGATAGGGCCCAACAGCACCGACACGACGGTCAACGGCACCGACTCCGCAGCAATCCGCCTCCAGACCGGCACGTTCCCCGCCCTGAGCACCACCATAAAGACGGGCAATGCCACGGTCACGTTCGAGCCGGGCACGAACATTACCAGCGGCGGCTCGCCGTACACGGGCGTGATCAACGTCACGGTGGCCGCCGACGAGAGGCGCGGCGCGGCGCTCGCTGCGCTCGGCACTGCCGCCACGGGCGAGAGGATCGGCACCGTCGTCGAGGTCGGCAATCGGACCGCCGAGCTGGTGCTGGACGCGCCCGCGCGCATAGTGCTTGCCAACCAGTCGTCGCCGGCCAAGGTGTACCGCATGAACAGCACCAACGCCACAACCGAGGTGCCCGAGTGCGGCAACGGGGCTGATCCCGCCGCGTGGCTGGCGGACAACCGCGCCGCCGCGCCGTTCTGCCATACAGTGCCGGGCGGCGACGCTTCCGTAAAGGACTATACGGTCTACACGTACCTGCTCAGCGCATTCTTTACCGTGGCAGAGGAACAAGCTCGGCCGCTCACCGGCAACGCTTCGCATACGATGACCGCGACCCTTGTCGTCCCGTCGGCGCCGCCAACCCCAACCCCAGCGCCAACGCCGACGACACCTGTCCAGCAGCCGCAGTTCGCGCCGTTCTTCGGCGGAGGCGGCGGCGGAGGCGGCGGAGGCGGCGGAGGCGGAGGCGGCGGGCGCCTCGTGTCCGACGGCACCGGTTCCGTCACCCTGTACGGCGCGGCCTGGGACTGCGACGAGGGGACGATCCAGATTATGGTCAACGCGGGAATCCGCCCAGAGGTCAGCATCCTGTCGTCCGAGGGCACGGTCGCCGCTCAGAGGGGCGACGGGCCGCACCCCGAGGGGCGCACCGTCTACGAGGCGCCGTTGCCGGGCGACCCAATACTGTCGATCCGGGTAGTCTTGGCAGAGGGCAGGGACGTATCGATGGCGACGGAGGCCGTGCGCACGGGCGGGCAATGCACGGGCGAGGCGGTGTTTGAGCGGTACGCGGAGGCGGCGGGCATGCCGCGGGATCAGCCGCCGCCCGCGGCCGGCGTGCAGGACGGCGAGGCGCCCGACCGCCAAGAAGAGCGGGAGCCGCCCGCGGCCGGCGTGCAGGACGGCGAGGCGCCCGACCGCCAAGAAGAGCGGGAGCCGCCCGCGGCCGACGAGCCGGCCGACCGCCAAGAGCCGCCGGCCGAGATGCCCGCGCCGCCGGCCGAGCCGCCGGCCGACGGGCAGCCCGACGCGCCGCCGCCCGCTCAGCAGGAGCCGGCGCCCGACGCGGAGGCCGTCCAGCCAGAGGACGACGACGGGGGATGCCTGATCGCAACGGCCGCGCACGGGACCGAGATCGCCCCGCAGGTGCAGCGCCTCCGCGAGGTCCGCGACTCTACGCTCCTCAGCACCGAGTCCGGCAGGGCGTTCATGTCCGTGTTCAGCTCGGCGTACTATGCATTCTCGCCGCAGGTGGCCGACTTGGAGCGCAGCCACCCCGCATTCCGCCAGGCCGTGGCCGCGTTTGTCGCGCCAATGCTGTACGCCCTCTCGATAGTAGAGGCGGCCGAGCCGGGATCCGAGCAGGCCGTGGTCGCGTACGGCGCGCTGGCGATCTCGCTGGTGGCGGGCATGTACGTCGCGGCTCCGGCCGCCGGCATCTGGTACGCGGCGCGCAGGCTCGGCGCCCGACGCCGCCGCATGCAGCCCGTGCAGGGCCGCCCTGGCATCTAGTGCGTTCCGTACACTGCCGGCGGCCCGGCACGCGCCCCATCCGGCCCGTTTTTATTGCGCGCATGCGGCCGCCGCGCGTGCTGGTATCCTCGCTAAAGCTGCCCGCGGCGGCGACGCGCCTCCTTGCGGCCGACGGCTACGAAGAGCTGTACCCCCCGCAGGCCGCGGCCGTAAAGGCGGGGCTGCTCGGCGGCAGGAGCGTCCTGGTCTCGGCGCCGACGGCGAGCGGCAAGACGCTGGTGGCCACCCTGTCGATGATGGCCCATCTGTCGGCCCGGCGGCCCGGCAGGATCGTGTACCTCAGCCCCCTCAGGGCCCTCGCGTCCGAAAAGTTCGCCGAGTTCAAAAAGATCGGCGGCGTATCCCTGGGCCGAACGAGGGCGCGCGTCAAGATATCGACCGGCGAGACCGGCGCGGGGGCGCGGCTTGCCGACGCCGACATTGCGGTGATGACGAACGAGCGCTTGGACGCGCTCATGCGGCAGGACCCCGAGTGGGCATCGGGAGTCGGCCTTGTCGTCGCCGACGAGATACACCTGATCGGCGATTTGGCGCGCGGCCCCGCGCTGGAGATGGTGCTCGCCCGCATGCGCGCCTCGCCGTCAAGGCCGCAGATCGTCGGCCTGAGCGCGACAATGTCGAACGCCTCCGAGGTTGCAAGGTGGCTCGGCGCCAGGCTCGTCGACAGCGACTGGAGGCCCGTCAGCCTCCGGGAGGGGGTCTACCACGGCTCGACGATCACCATGCGCGACGGCGAGAGCCGCCGGCTGCGCCCGTCCGGCCTGGGAGCGGCCGTCGACGCCGGCATCGAGTCCGTGCTGGAGGGCGGCCAGGCGCTGCTGTTCGCCGAGAGCAGGGCCCGCTCGGTGGCCCTTGCCGAAAAGGCCGCCGACGCCGTCTCGAAGACGCTCGGCCGGGGCGACGCCGCGGCGCTGGCGGGGGCGGCCGACCGCATACTCGCGTCGGCCGAGAATACGGCGCTTGTCAAGAGGCTCGCCGGGCTGGTGCGCAGGGGCGTCGCGTTCCACCACGCGGGCCTCGCGCAGGATGCCCGCTCCGGGGTCGAGGCGGCGTTCCGCGCCCGCCGCATAAGGCTGCTCGCCTCGACGCCGACCCTGGCGGCCGGCGTCAACCTGCCGGCCCGCCGCGTCGTCGTCTCGAGCATACTGCGGTACGACCCGTCGCTGGGCCGCAAGGTGCCGATCAGCGTCCTAGAGTACAAGCAGCTGTGCGGCAGGGCCGGCCGGCCGCAGTACGACGAGCACGGGGAGGCCATCGTCGTCTCGCCAAAGTCGTACGCAAAGGGCGACGTCATGCGCCGCTACGTGCGGGGCAGGCCGCAGCCGATAAGGTCGCAGATGATGGGCGAGAGGGCCGTCCGCGCGCACGCCCTGAGCCTCGTTGCGTCGCAGCCGGGCATTACGGCGGCCGGCGTGGCGGCGTTCTTTGCGCGCACGCTCGCCGGCCGGCAGGGCTCGCGCACGGCCGTCCGCTCAAGGGTGGACTCGGCGATCGCGTTCCTGGCCGAGTCGGGAATGGTCGACCGGGAGGGATCCAGGCTGTCGCCGACGAGCCTCGGCGCGGCCGCGACGCGCCTGTACCTGGATCCCGCCACGGCCGCGTCCTTTCGCGACGCGATCGAGAGTGCGCCGAAGCGCGGCGCCGAGGCCGCGGCCCCTCCGGGCGGCCGCGCCCCCCGCCGTCGCAGCGCCCCGCCCGCGCGCCTCACCCTGGGCCTGCTCCACGCGATAACCAGCTGCACCGAGTTTTACCCAAAGGTGTACATGCGGTACGGCGACGGGATGGCCGTATGGAAGCTCGCCGACGCCAAGAGGCGCGAGCTGATCGGGCCGATCGACTATTCCGAGTCGAACCGCAGCCTGCTCGCGCTCGACAGGTGGCTCGACGAGGCGACCGAGGCGCAGATTGCCAGCCGGCTCGAGGTCGAGTCAGGGGACCTGCGCCGCATCGTCGAGTCGGCGGAGTGGCTCGCGCGCTGCATGGGGCAGCTTGCCCGGGGCCTCGGCAGGCCGGACCTGGCCAGGGAGCTAACAGTGCTGCGCGCGCGCATCAGGTACGGCGTGAGGGAAGAGCTCGTCGAGCTGGTGTCCGTAAGGGACGTCGGGCGCGTGCGCGCAAGGCGCCTGTACGGGCGGGGCATTACCGGCAAGGCCAAGCTTTCGTCGGCGCCCGTGCGAAGGCTGGCGGCCATCGACGGGATCGGCCCCGTGCTGGCGCCCAAGCTGCGGTCGCGGGCGTCCAAGAGAGTCACGTGAACACCCACTTGACTCGCAGATGGCGTGACCGCTTCCTTTTTAACAACCCCCTTTTGTCTCGGAACCGTGAAAATGACCATGATGGATGGACTACCGATCGTTGTGTTCGAGGATGGTCACCGCAAGCACATATTGGTGACAAGTTGGTATTATATTTTGATTGTAGCGTGTAGTGCATCATGGATTGGACGAGTACTAGTTAAGTTTGGAAGTGTTGCATAGTGTTTTTCAGAAGAAAAAAACAAACAGAAACCAATGGTAGGCAGTACGTGACAGATGAAGAAAAAAGACGGTCACTTATAAAATTCCATGAGTCTTTAAAAAAATTGCCATCTTTGTCTAGCGAATCTATCAACGAACTCGAGAGAAAGACAAACGATGTATTTTTTTATGGCGGTGTAAAAAATGAGGTTGAGATGCAAATCAGATTAGATGCACTACACGAGTCTATGCACGGTAACTACCAAAAAGCCATTGAGTTATGCAACGCAGGATTAAAAATCAATCCTAATAGCGCGTATCTGTTACATATGCGAGGAAGAAGCTACGCAGATCTAGGACTCATTAATTAATGTACCAGTGATCTTGGCAAAGTTCTGACAAGCAACCCGGACTCCGCTGAAACGCTATATGAAATGGCCAATGCACTGTTACGCCTTTCAATGTATGACGAAGCGTTGTATTATGCACATAAAGCTGCTGAAATCGAGCCCGATTCATACTTGCACTGTGCTATAGATATGGATGGAGTAGTTGCTGCTAATATGGGACAGTGGGATGAGTCTATAAAACACTTTGACAGAGCTCTGGAAGTAAAACCGGGATATGAACATGCACTCTTGGCCAAAGCACGTGTCATAGGACAAAAGGGTGACGATCTGAAAGATGTTGGGAAATACACTGCTGTGGTAGAATACCATCGTGAAATGCTTGCTTGCTATGAAGATGTTCTACGATCCAACCCGCGCAATTTTAGTGCAGCGGTTGAATTGGGGGTGGAGATGCACTATCTCGGAATGCATGATGATGCTATACAACACCTTAAAGTCGTTCTGGAGCTTGATTCTGAGGGTGATTACGATCTGGCAGACACGGCGCTTTCATACATGGGCGACAACCCGCATGACGAGATAGTCAAAGTCTTGGATGTTGCGATAGGTGGTAACCCTAAAGGAGTTGGTAACATTGTCTGCCGGGGCATCCTTCTCGAGATGCAGAGTCAGCACGACGGTGCTTTTGGTTGGTACTCCAAAGCTTTGAAACTGTGTTCAAAAAATGTATTCGTACTGTTAAGAATAAGCAACGTCCTTATCATGCTTGGTGATGGATCCAAAGCCACTAATTACTTGGATCGTGTACTAAAGCTAGAACACTCTAACGCCACTGCGATGTCTATGAAAGGTACTGCCTTATCAATACAAGGAAAAAATGAAGAGGCTGTGAGATGGTACGATCATGCTTTAGATATCAATCCTCGTGACGTGGTCACGATTCACAATAAGGGAAAGGCCATGACAGAAATGGGTCATTATGTCGATGCCATAAACCAGTACAACCGGGTACTAGAAGAGCACCCTCATGATCCTAGCATCCTTCATGACTTGGGCGTGTCATTAGTGGGATTAAATCGTCTTGACGATGCTCTCACATGCTACAAAAAATCACTGTCACTGCGTCCTGGATACACTATCACCATGATTAATGCGGGCATGACGTTGGAGCTACTTAAACGGCACGACGAGGCACTTGCTTGTTTTGACAGCGTGCTTGAAACCGATCCAAACTGCGAGGCTGCTATCTACCACAGACGACTCATCCTTGATTGTATTGATAGTGAAAGATCTAGTAATGGTAATGGAGACTATAGATGATGTTGAGCCCATGCGTGGTATCATACCGATGGGCATTAGCACCAAAAATTGTCGCGTAGCACACGGACGTTGTATCAGGTCTACATACAAACGACAAACTGCCAACCTTTGCATTCGTCCCTCTATCTACATTAACCGCGTGCTTGTGAGTACACAGGCGTCAGCCAGCGGGCATACTTGGGGTCGTTGCCGGTGACGATCCTCTCGTACCTCTTCATTATCCGCTTGGTGACGGGGCCTGCCCTGCCGGAGCCGACCGGCCTCCCGTCCACGGCCCTGACGGGGGTTATCTCGGCGGCCGTGCCCGTCAGGAACACCTCGTCGGCGGCCAAGAGCTGCCTGCGCGTCACCGCGCGCTCCGAGGCGCCGATGCCCATGCCGCCGGCGAACTCGAGGACGGACGCGCGCGTGATCCCCATCAGCGCCGACGACGAGGCGGGCGGCGTGATCAGCCTGCCTTTCCTTACGATAAAGACGTTCTCGCCCGGCGCCTCGCTTACGTTGCCGTCCATGCCGAGCATGATCGCCTCGTCGCGCGACGCCGCGCGGGCCTGCTGCGTCGCCAGTATGGCGTTGAGGTAGTTGCCGCCCATCTTTGCCTGCGTCGGCGTCGAGGCGTCCGAGAACTTGCGGCACCGCACAATGCCCGCGGATATGCCGCGCTTGTCGAACAGGTCGCCGACGGGCAGGAGCATGACGGCAACCCGCACGGGCGCCTCCTCGGTCACGTGGAGGTCTATCCCGTGGTCGCCGACAAAGTAGAACGGCCTGATGTAGCACGACTTGAGCGCACTGTTGTGGCGGCACAGGCCTGTTATGGCCCCGGCGATCACCTCGTCGGAGTACGGCAGGGACATGCGGTAGTGCTCGCCAGACCTGCGCAGCCGCCGCACGTGGTCGCCGAGCCTGAACACGTACAGCTGCTTCCCGCTCCAGTACGCCCGCACCCCCTCGAAGACGGACGTGCCGTAGTGGAGGGCATGCGTAGTGACGGGCACCGCGGCGCTGCGGCGCAGGACGAACCTCCCGTCGAGCCACACGTAGGGGTACGGGTCGCTCTTGGACAGCCCTGTCGCGGCCACTCCGCCTGGCTTTTTGACACGCCCGTCTTTCCTGCCGCCCGCTCCCATGCCGCCCCTATCAGCCCCGGCCGTAATAACCTAGCGCGCAGGCTCTTCCTGCCCGGCCGCGAGTGCGGCGCACCGCCGCGCACCGCCGCGCACCGCTACCTGTACCCCTCCCTTGGAAACTTCATGCCGGCCACCTTGACGGTCGCATCCTCCACCCCTGCAAACCTGCGCACGGTCTCCCAGCTGCCGTCAATGACGGCGGCGACCCCCTGCGGGACGTCGTCGCGCCACGGCCTGCCCTCTTCGCCCCCTTCGCCGCGCAGGGCCGCCTCGTACATGCGCTCCTTGACGGACGATGCCGACAGGGCTCTCCTCTCGCCGACGCGCGGCCTGAGCCGGTACATGCGCAGCATGTACCCCTCGGCCCTGTCGCCCGTGTACGTAAAGTAGTCGCCGTCGACGCCCTCTAGTATGCGGCGCCTGAGCCTCCACGACTTGGGCGAGAGGAGCGGCGGGAGGTACCTGGAGAACGGCGCGTCGAACCTGTACCTGTCGGAGACGCTGACCGCCCCCCCAAAGACGGACTCGATCATGGAGCGGCGCGCGGCGTACCCGAACGGAAAGCTGCGGCTGTTGATCTCGCGGCCGTCCCTGCCGGCAAACACGACGGGGAGCACGTGCACGGCGTCGGCCGATGCCGCGAGGTCCCTGATTATCTCGACGTGCGCGTTCGTGACGGGGTTTAGGTGCGCAAGGTAGAGGGCGGTGACCACGGCGCCCCCTTCGCCGCGCGCTATTTAACATGGCGGTAGCGCGAGGCGCATCGCGGCCGCGGCCGGGCTGGGCGCCGCCCCGGAGGAAAGTTATAACGGCCCGCGCCCGCCGCGCCCCGTGCCCGGGGCAGGGGAGGGTCGGGACGGCAGTGGCCGCGACGACGACGACGGCGATGAGGGCCGCGAGCTCTTGCGTCAGGTCGCCCGCCTGGAAAGCGACTCCGTTGCGTTCCGGTCCATGACGTCCCTGGACATCGGCGAGGCCCGCGATCTCTACCGCCAGGCCGAGTCCCTGGCGGCGGCAAGGGCGGCCCAAGGCGGAGGGGCGGGACGGCGCAGAGGTGGCGGCAACGGCGGCGACGATGCCGATGCCGCCTTTGAATTCATGCCGTTCGGAAAATTTCTCATGGCCCTGATGCAGGCGAGAAAGACGGACGAGCTTCTTGTGGGCCATGTGTTCCGGGTAGACCCGGGCACGGCACTCGCGGCGTTCGAGGAGGCGCTGCCTTTCCTGCTCGAAATCCGCGACATGCCGAGGAGGTTTGCCCGCCGGCTTGTTCCCTTCGGGTACAAGCTGGACGCAAAGGCAAACAAGGGGAAGGGGAGCGGGAGCATGCTGGACTACATGGAATGATGCCGCCTGCCGCTGCGTCAAGTGCCGGCGATCGGCCCCGTTTTGGCACGCTGTTTGCCGTCAGGCGGGCAGTGCGGCCGCGCCGGCTGGCGGCGCGGACGGCGGGTGCAGTGCCCGAGTCTCTGCTTTGCGGGCGCGAAGAGTCGGGCTCGGCCAATTCCGCCATGCGCAGGGCGGGTGGGTCTGCGCCGCCAGCCGGGGCGGCCAGGCGCCGCAGCAGTCCCTGTCGTCGGAACTGCCGCGCAACCCCGCGTGGAAGAGGGCATGCACGCCCGCCGCCGCCGCCGGGCCGTGTAGCCTGCCCTGCGCATTTTCGATCCTGGCACTGAAAAAGTCGTGGCGGCTGCCTTGGAGGGCGCGGCTGCTCGGGTGGAAGGAGGCATGCCGAGTAGCGGCCGCGCGGCCTGCCTTGGCGGGCCGCTGTTGCCGCTCTTGAGGTTAGATGGCCGCGGAGTTTGTTTGCGCGGCGCGCGCCGGCCGACGGCGTGCCTTCTGCTGCTTGCCAGCCCTGCGCGTGGCCGGCACATGTTGCCGCTCATCATATCTGCAACGGCCAGCCCCGCCGCCCAAAATAGGCGCGCCATGCCCCGCCAGTAGCAATGCGCATCGCGGAGCGCACTTGCAGTGTCCGCGCCCCTGCGCGCCCGGCATCTGGGACACGCCTGCGAGGCGCCATTGATCACAAACGCTGATACGATCCCGCCCACACTTAAGCGGGTTGTACTGGCGGCACTACCCCCACTTAAGCGAGTTATAGTTTATGTATATACACAAGCAGGCGTGCCGGAGTCATGGGGGCAGGAAGCGGGAGGGTGGACGACGAGACGCTGCTGCAGAGAATGAGCAGGCTCAACCCGTGGTGGAAGACCGGAATCGTGCCCGGTGGACTGCTCAAGGAATTCAGGAGGCGCGACTATTCGGTGCTGAGCCGGCGCCTGGACGAGCCCCTTGCGCAGAGCATTCTCGGCGCCCGGCAGGTCGGCAAGGCGACCATGCTGTACCAGCTGATCGCGGATGTGCTGTCGGACGGCGCCGATCCCAGGCGCATCCTGTTCCTGACCCTTGATGGCCAGGGCATTGCCCACAACTCTGATAGCCTCCTGCGCATGCTCGAGCTTTACGCCGCCGGCGTGATCCGCGAGCCGATATCCGGCCTGACAAAGAGGGTCCACGTGGTGATCGACGAGGTGCACCTCGTCAAGGGGTGGCAGGGCGTGGTCAAGCACTTTCTTGATCAGGCCTGGCCCGTAAAGTTCGTCGTTTCCGGCTCGTCGGCCGCCGAGGTGTTTGCCGGCTCGTCCGAGTCTCTGGTCGGCCGGATAAGGCACCAGACGCTTGCGGCGATGAGCTTTGCCGAGTACGCCGCGTTCAAGGACGGATCGTACTCGGAGGCGATCCTGTCCGCCTGCAGGGACATGAGGGCGGGGCTGGGCGAGTCGGCCAGAACGGGCGACGCCTCGCCGTTCTACGAGAGCGTCAAGCGCGCCTCGCTCGGCCTCGCCGCGTCCAAGGACGGCCTTCTTGCGCACCTTGCAGAGTACATGCGGTACGGCGGGTACCCCAGGATCGCCGCACACGGCGACCCCCTTGAAAAGGCGGAGGCGATCAGGGCGTACATCGACCTCTCCCTGCACAAGGACGCGGTAAGGGCCGGCAGCGTGAGGAACCCGGCCCTCCTCGACCAGCTGTTCTACGACCATGCGTGGAAGTCGCCGCACACGGTCAGCAGGGACAAGGTCTCCCGGAACCTTGGAATCAGCAGGGAGACTGTTGCCGCCTACGGCGAAATACTAAAGTGGACGTTTCTCGTCTCGTACGCCGACTTTTACACGGCGCGACCCTCGATACGGCACCGCAGGGATCGCAAGGTGTACGTCAACGACGTCGGGGTGCGCAACGTCGCCTCGCTGCTTGCCGACACGGACCCGATCGACGATCCCGCGGAGGCCGGACTGATGGCCGAGACGGTGGCCGGCGACCACACGAGGCGCCTGTGGCAGTCCCTCGCGCCGGCGTCCGCGGCCCCGATGCCGCACTTTTGGCACAACGGGGGCGGGGCGGAGGTCGATCTGGTCATCAAGCTGCGCCAGAGGCCCGTCCCGATCGAGGTCAAGTACCGGCAGCACATCGAGGCGTCCGACCTAAAGGGCCTGTCGCGCTTTTCGGCCAAGTTTGATCCCCCGGCGGCCATTGCCGTGTCCAGGGACGAGTCGCGGCTCATCGGGGACAAGATCGTCGTCGTGCCCATGTGGCTGTACCTGTGCATGTGCTAGTACGGGCGGCCCGCGCCGCCCGCGTTGCCCACTATAGGTGTCGTGTAGGTTGCTGCCTGCGGCAGGATGTGCCGGGCGGGGCAGGCGGCCTGCCGCCGTGGGGCACGCTTGGCAGCACTGCCGCAGGCCGCCCGCACCTGCCGCTGTCGTGCCGGCGGCGCAGGGGATGCCTCCCGCCTCGAGCGGGGTGGGCAGCATGTAGCGCAGCGCCGTGGTCCGCGGCTGCCTGGCCTGGCATTGATCAAAGCTTTCTAGCCCCACGGGTGCAGGACCGTGCGATCCCTGCCCGCGGAATGCCATGCAGCCGCATGCCCTTGATCCAAAGCTCGATCTCCTTCAAAGCTAGAGACTCCCCGTTTCGGACGTGCACAGGGGGCGGCCTTGTCCACGGCAACCGTTGGTTGCGGCATGCCTGGGCGAGCATCTTGCGCGCTGCGGCTTTTCTGCTACCCGGCAAACTCGTCTGCCCTTATGTTTTCTTCATGAAGGGCTTCGTTGACTCTCATGAATTCCTCCTGGGATATGCCCTCGAGGGGCGAGTGGTCTATGGCCCTAACGGCCGTTCCGCTCTCCCCCGCGTCGAAGAGGTAGGGGGCAATGTCGTCTGCCTCAAGATAGAGGCCCCTGCCGATGCCGGCCCTCGCGCGCTGCGCCGCTGTCATCCGTCCCGCCCTCAGGTACGCGCTAAACCGCTCTACGATGTAGGTGCTGTGGGTCGTGACGGCCACGTTGAGGCCTGCCCGCACCAGCCTTACGATGCACTTTGCAAGCACCACCTGGTTGGCCGGATGCATGTGGGATTCGGGCTCCTCGATGATCAGCAGATCGCCCGCCTTCACGACATGCCTCAGAAACAGCACGATGGGGGCCAGCTCCGACACGGCCGACGAGGCCCGGCGGATCGGCACTCCCGCCTCTGTCCGAGTGGCCGGCGAGATGCCAGGCCCCTTGGGGGCCGCCGTGGCACGGGACCGCCCTTTCCCTTGGCGCGCATAGTAGATGTCGGGCACGAGCTCGCCCGCTGCGTACTCGAGCTCTATCTTTCCGTGCAGCGCATCGCGCTCAAGCTCGGCCGCGGCCCGCGAAAACTGCCCCTCCTTGCCGTCCATTTCCAGCATTGCGGCAAGGAGCTCGTAGTTGACGGCCCTCGTGCGCGGGGCGGCGTGCGAACCGCTCCATTCGTGCGCATAGCTGCGCACGACAGAGGGCAGTATGGCCTTGTACGCCTCCATGATGCCGGCGCGCGCCGCGGGCAAGTAGCTCGCATTGGCGGGAACGGCGTGGCCGTGCCCGTTCAGGGCGGCTGCGATGACCTGCGACAGCAGCTTGTCGTGCGCCGACAGCGCATCGACCGAGCCGCCAGCCGCGGCGGGAAACGTGCAGGCCAGCGCCGTTCCCCCCGCGTCCCTCACCTTCACGCCGTCTATGGCACCGTCCGCCAGCGCCTTTCTGGACATGGCCGCGTTCACTGAATGCTTTAGCGGGGCGGCCGCCTCTTTCCTGTTGCGCGGTATTGAAATTTCCACAATTCCCGGAATATCGACCCTTGCGTGCGATCTTCCGGATTGGACCAGCGAGGACGGGTGGGCGCCAAAGTTCCTTTCAATTTGGCCCAAAAACGCCCCCGTGATCGAGTCGGCCGCCTCCCCTGCCAGCGCGCCAAGGCCCCTGCCTGTCACCAAAAATTCGTTTTTCCGGCCGCCCGCCCTGAGCGCCGGGCGGTTCCGGCTGGAGCGGCTGCGCTTGGCGCCCGCGTGGTCGCTCCGGTCGGATTCGCCTGGCGCGGCAAACCCGCCGCGCCCTAGGAGCGAGACGGCCGAGTGCGCCAGCAGGGCGGCGTACGATTTGCCAGAGTTGTTGGGCCCGATAAAGACGGTGAGGGGCCGAAGGCGCATGCGGGCATCCCGTATAGGCCCAAAACCGTGCATTCCAAGCTCGAGATCAAGCCTTGTGGCTGGCCCGCCGGCATCTCCTGCGATCGCGCCTCCCAGCGCAGCGAGCTTTTTTTCAAGGTCTGCTATCTTGGCCTCTAACTGCCGCCTGCTCGGCCGCCGCTGGCTCATGGTCCCGGTTTGAAGCGCCGTCTTATCAATGCAGGGGCGCTACCGCCGTGTCGCACAGGTGGGCCGCCGCCCGCGCGCCCGCGCCGCGGGCAGACTCCATGACATCGGCTATGGCGCCGCGCCGCACGGCGCCCTTTCCTGCGATCTTTTGCGATTCCGTCCGAGGGCAGTTATACCGGACCACGCGAGCCTGGCACCGTGAGCAGGGCAGGGGGCGTCGGGCAGTCGGGGGCGGCTGCCTCGGGGCCGCGCACGGCGCCGGCCTGCCCGCGGCAGGATGATCGGGCCTGCCCGCGGCGGGGGCGGCGGCGGCGGCCATGACGACGACGACGGCCTTTTCCGGCGCAAGCCCTACTTGAAGGGCCGCCCCAGCAAGTTTCGGGCCCTGACATCTCTGGACGTAGGCGAGGCCCGCGATCTTTACCGGCAGGCCGCGTCCGTGGCGGCGGGGCAGGCGGATCGGGATGGCGGAAGGCTCGGCGGCGGCGGCGGCGGCGGCGGCGGCGGCGGCAGCAGCAGCAGGGCCGCCCGCGCCCCCCGCAAGTTCCCGCCGATCGAGGACTTTCTCATGGCCCTGGTGCTGGTGAGGCATCCCGACGTCGACGTTGTGGACGGTCTGTTCGACGTGCCGGATGGCGCGTCCCAGGCCGCACTCGACACGGTGCTACCGTCCCTGTTCGAGATCCGCGACATGCCGTGGAGGTTTGCACACCGCCTAGTCCCGCTTGGGTACAGAATGCCCGCAAGCCTGAAGAGGAGTAGCGGGAGGCGGAGCAAGAGCAAGAGCAAGAGGGGGAGCGGGAGCATGCTGGACTATATGTAGCGCGGCCGCCGGGCGCCGAGCCGGCATCGCCCCCGCCGCCCCGCCGGATCCACCGGTACGCCGGGCAGCCCGGGCGCCCGCGCGCGCGGCATGAATGGTGGTGGTGGGGACGATGGGATTTGAACCCACGACCTCCAGCACCCGAGGCTGGCAGTATGCCAAGCTAACCTACGTCCCCGGCCGCCGGCCCGCCGGCCGTGTATTATTTCTTTGCCGCGCGCGGCCCGGCTACCCGTACGACTCGTCCTTTACCTCGAACGACCCGTCGTCGCGCTTGTCGCGCTCCGTGACAAAGCCCTTGGGCTTGAGAAAGTCCATTACGCCGTCGATCGTGCCCTGCCACCCGCAGACGTAGAATATCGTGTTGTCCCTTGTGATCTTTTCGCCGACCATCTTTTCGAGCGGCGACATGTCGTCCTCCTTCGGGCGCAGGAACGTCTCGACCCTGCCCGTCTGCCCGCCCCACGAGCGGTTGAACCACTCCTGCGGCCTGCTGATGGTGGCCCTGTACCGAAAGTTCCACTCGTCCCTGCCCCTGTCGATGCTCTCGTACTCTAGCCTCGTGAACAGGCTCTTGTAGGCAAGCTCGTCGACATAGCTGGCGCCGTGGAGCACGACGATCTCCCTCTTGTCGCCGGCCGCGTGCAGCTGCTGCGCAATGCTCACGAACGGGGCTATCCCTGTGCCGCCGCCTATGCAGACAATACGGCGCCTGTCGGGGCTGCCGTCGGGAAGCTCGTCGTTCACGAGCAGGGCCCTGCCCGTCGGCTTTAGCCAGCCGATCTCGTCGCCCTCCTTGACGTTGAAGAGCTCGGTGGTGAGCCGGCCGGGCACCGGCTTGCGGACCCACCGTATGAACAGCTCTACGTACCTCTTGTTCCCCGGATGCGAGGCAATCGAGTACGCCCGCCTGACGATCTTGCCGTTCTCGCTCTTGACGGGCAGCCCGATCGTGATGAACTGGCCTGCCTTGTAGTCGGGGACGCCCTCTTCGGGGACAATCCTCATGACCATGAGGTCCTCCTTGAGCAGCTGGACGTACGTTACTTTGCCCTTCTTGTCCTCGACCATTGCCCGCCTTTTCGGGCGGCCTTTAAATGCATTGTGAACGGTGCGTCCGGCTAGACTAGGCGGGCGGGCGCGGGGCGCCCCCGCGCCCCCCTCCGGCGCCCCCTGCCGCCCCCACCTGGCCCCCTTGAGGCATCAGGCCGCCGGCGCCCCCTGCCGCCCCCGCACAGCTCGCTCACCCTTTTTTCAAGGGCCGCAATCCCCCTGTCGACGGCCGCCCGCCGCTCTGCGTTCTGGGCGGCCAGGGCGCGCAACCGCTCGCCCCTGTCGCGCACCATCCTGCCCTGCTCGGCGAACCCCGCCGACCCCCGCGATGCCCTCGACCTGAGCGAGTCGGCCACCGTGCACTCCCTGACGATCCGCCCGACCGCGGCGGCCGCCGCGCCGGTTCCCGCCGCCGCCTTTCTGACGTCGGCGGGGCCGAGCCGCGCTAGCGGCACGCCCCTGGCGGCGGCCGCCTGCACCAGGCGCCCCGCCGCGCCGTGCGCTGTCCTGAACGCGACGCCCTCCATGACGAGCCTTTCCGCAACGTCGAGAGCGGTCAGGTACCCGCGCGCGCCCCCGGCGGCCCTCCTCATCGCCGCCTTGTTGACCGACACGGTGTCTATCATGCCGGCGAGCACCGAGAGGGTGCCCGCCGCCGCCCTAGACGCGGCCCACACGTGGGGCTTGATCTCTTGGAGGTCGCGGCCGTACCCCGTCGGGACGCCCTTGACGGCTCCGAGCACCGCCACCAGGCCGCCGGCCGTGCTGGCCGCCTTGCCCCGCACCAGCTCGAGCACGTCGGGGTTTTTCTTCTGCGGCATCACGCTCGACGGCGACGCGAACCGGTCGGAGAGCTCCACGAACCCAAACTCGGCGCTGGACCACAGCGCAAAGTCCTCGGCAAGCCTGCTTGCGCTGGCCATCATTACGGCGGCCGCCGAGACGAACTCGGCTGCAAAGTCGCGCGAGCTGGTCGCGTCTATCGAGTTCTCGACCACCCCGCCAAAGCCGAGCATGCCGGCGACCGCCTCCCTGTCTATGGGGAGGCGCGTTCCGCCGACGGGGCCCGCGCCGAGCGGGCTCAGGTTGGCCCGGGCGAACGCGTCGGCAAACCTTCCGTGGTCCCGCAAAAGCGCGTCGGCGTGGGCGAGCAGGTAGTGCGAGAGCGTGCCCGCCTGCGCCTGCTGCAGGTGCGTGTACAGCGGCATTGCCGTCCTCGTGTGGCCCCCGGCCAGCCCCACTAGGGACGAGGCGGCCCTGACGACGAGGTCCATGATGTCCATCGCGTCGTCGCGCACCTTCATCCTCATGTCGGCGGCCACCTGGTCGTTGCGCGAGCGGGCCGTGTGCATGCGCCCTCCCGCCGCCGCGCCCGCCTCGGCCACTACCAGCGACTCGATCAGCTCGTGTATGTCCTCGGCCCCCCCTGCGCCCGCCCTGCCCGCGAGGGCCTTGGGGCCGAGCTTGCCTATGCGGCCCAGCGCGCCGAGTATCTTGGACGCGTCGGCCCGCCCCACCAGCCCGCTGTCGTGCAGCATGACGACGTGCGCCTGGCTACCCCGTATGTCGTACGCGGCAATCTCGGCATCGTCGTCGATCGACGAGGCGAACCCCAGCGCCGCGCCGTCAAGGTCGCCGCCGCCGAGCCTCGACCTGTACACGGCCCCGCGGCGGCTAATCGTTATATATAGCGTCACGGCGCCGGGGGCCGTGTCGAGCGAGCAGGACGTGCGCCAGATGCGGGTGCGCATATTCGACGAGCTCTCAAAGATCGTCGACCCCGAGATCAACACGTCGATCACCGACCTTGAGCTCATCGACGAGGTCGACATCCAGGCCGACAACGTAAAGGTCGACCTGCACCTGACCAGCCCGTTCTGCCCCACCGTGTTCGGCTTCAAGATATGCCAGGACATACACGACAACCTGCTCCAGATCGACGGGGTCAACGACGTAAAGGTCAACGTCTCGAACCACATTGCAGCCGAAATGATCAACAACCAGGTCAACAGCAGCCGCAACCCAAAGGCTGAGGCGGCGGCAGCAGGCGCGCCCTCCGGCCCTGCCTCTCCCCCCTCGGGCGGCACCGGGCAGAGCCCGCCGCCCCCCGAGCAGCAGGCGCCCCCGCCTCCCCCTTCCTCCGGCGATGCGCCCCCGCCTCCCCCTTCCTCCGGCGATGCGCCCCCGCCTCCCCCTTCCTCCGGCGATGCGCCCCCGCCTCCCCCTTCCTCCGGCGATGCGCCCCCGCCTCCCCCTTCCTCCGGCGATGCGCCCCCGCCTCCCCCTTCCTCCGGCGATGCGCCCCGGGACCCTAGCGGCGCCGACTCGGCCAAAAGGCCGGACGCTGCCGGGCAGGGGAACGCCCAGTCGTCGGGCTCCTGACCGCCCCTCTGCTCCCGCCGCTCTTGGCCTCTGCACAAAAGGATCGCTCGGCGCCATTGCGGCCGCCCTGTCATCGTGCACGGCCCCCGGCATCGGGCTGCCCGGCCCGCGGGCCCTGGGCCGCCCTTCCGGCCCTTTGCAGCTGCTTTCGTGCGCCCTCCGGCGCGCGGGATCACGCCGCCTTGCCACCTTCCTGCACTTTGCCGGCAGCGCGGCATGCGCCCGGTGCCGGCCGCCGCGCGCTCGGGGCGCCTCCCCGTTGCGCGCTACCGCCTAAAGCCGAGAAGGTACCCGCGCAGCAGCTGTATGCCCATGGCGGGGTCGACGCCCTTTGGGCAGACCTGGCTGCACGATCCGGCAAAGTGGCAGCGCCATATGCCGTGCGAGTCGTCGATGATCCTAAGGCGCCCCTCGCGCCCCCCGTCCCTGTTGTCGGCCATGTACCTGTACGCCTGCGCTAGCGCCTGCGGGCCGACAAAGGACGTGTCGGTCGCCATCGTGGGGCACGCCGCGTTGCACAGCCCGCACTTGATGCACCCCGAGAACTGGACGAACCGCTCCAGGTCCTCGGGCGTCTGCACGAGCTCCCTCCTCGTCCCCTCGGGGACCTCGGTCTCGTCGCTTACTATGAACGGCTTTACCTTCCGGTGGTCGTCGAACAGCCTCTCGAACCCGACGGCCAGGTCCCTCACGACCGGAAAGTTCTTGAGCGGCTCGACCGTTATCGTGCCCGCCCCGACCTCGTCTATCTTTGTAAAGCACGCCAGGCGCGGCCTGCCGTTGATCATCATGCCGCAAGAGCCGCACGTCGCCTGCCTGCAAGAGTACCTCACGCCGACCGAGTGGTCCATGTGCTTTTTGACGTCGAGTATGGCGTCGAGGACGGTCGTCCACTTTTCGACGGGCACCGTGTACGTCTCAAACTCCCTCCCGCGGCCGTCGGCGGGGTTTTCGCGCGCGATGCGCAGCGTCACGGTGCGGGCCGGCGAGACGGCCGTCTGCGCGGCCTCGTCGGCAATGCCCTGCGCCGCCGCCGTCATGCCGCGCCGCCCCCCGTCATGGTCGCCACGAGTATGGTCCTCGACCCGTACGCAATGAGCGCGACCATGCCCGCGACGCACCCGTACGAGACGGCCTTTTCGTACAGGCGCCCCTGCCTGAGCTCTAGCAGCACGACGCGCAGGCCGTTGAAGCCGTGTATGGACAGCAGGACAAGGATGATCTCGAGCATGCCGGCGTACGGGACGAACTGGTAGTTGGCGAGGACGTTGTCGTACTCGAGCGAGTCCTGGAAGCCGACCGTGAACCTGAACAGCACGTGGACGGCGACGAGGGCGACGGCCCCGATGGCCGTGCCGTAGTGTATCTTCATTATGGTGCTCTCCCTCACGCGCGTCACACCTCCCCGAACATGACCGACAGGCCGAACAGCATCGCGGCGGCGGCAAGGACGATCGACGAGTATATGCCGATCTTGTGCCTCGCGCCCTGCGACATCGGCCTGTACGGGTAGTCTGGCCTGGCGGGCCTGCCGACCCAGACCCCGCCGTGGCCGAGTATGAGCCGTATGCCGTTGCCCGTGTGGAACACGCACATGCCGATGACGAGGGCGAGCAGTATGTGGCCCTCGGTCGTCTGCGTCATTGCGAGCATCTCGTTCCACGCGTCCCTGCCCTGTATGATGCTGCTAGTCTCGTATATGTGGCCGACAAAGTACGCGAGCAGGCCGAGCCCGCTGAGCCTCATGAGCCAGTACGCGACGCGCTCGATGCCGTACCTGCGCGGGTTGGCCATGCCGCGTATGCCCTCGCGGTTGCCCCCTCCGGGCGCCGCCTCCTCCCTCGCGGCCATCAGTACTTCCTCTCCACCGGCTTGTACCGGGTTATCGTGACGGGATGCGTCTTCATGATGGGAGCCTCGGGCCCGTAGTAGGCGAGCGTGTGGTGCAGGAACCTGTCGTCGTCGCGCTTTGGAAAGTCCGTCCTGGCGTGCGAGCCGCGCGACTCTTGGCGGTTGATCGCGCCGACCAGGACGGTCTCGGCCACCCGCATCATCGAGTCTATTTCCATGACGTTGCAAAAGTTGGTGTTGTACTCTTTTGCCTGGTCGTCGACGTGCCTCCATGTCTCGTCCCTGAGGCGCCTGAGCGCGCGCAGGCCGTCGGCGAGCCCGTCGCCGTCGCGGAACACGTACGCCTTTTCGTTCATCGTGTCGGTCAGCTCCTGCCTTACCTCGTAGGGGTTGGCGCCGCCGCCGCCCCTGAAGATGCCGTCGTATATCCGCTTTTCCTCGTGCGCGACGAGGTGGTGCGGGAACGGCGCGTCGGGCACGCCCGCCTCGATGTACTTGACGGCCTCCTCGCCGGTGATCCTGCCCCATACGATGCACTCGGACGTCGAGTTGGCGCCGAGGCGGTTCGAGCCGTGCGTGCTGTTGCACGCGGCCTCGCCGGCGGCCCACACGCCGAGCAGCTCGGTGGCCCCGTCTATGTTGCTGTGCACGCCGCCCATCATGTAGTGGCACACGGGCCGTATGTCGAGCATCTCCTCGGCGGGGTCGATCCCCGAGAACTTTATGGATATCTCGCGGATGCCGCCGAGCTTTTCCCTGATCATGTCGTCGCCGACGTGCCGCAGGTCGAGCTTCATGCAGTCGACGCCCGTCTCGTGCTTGAAGCCGCGCCCCTCGGCGATCTCGGTCATTATCGAGCGCGACACGATGTCGCGCGGGGCAAGCTCCATCTTTGACGGCGCGTACTTTGACATGAACCGCTCGCCGAGGCTGTTGAGGAGGTGGCCTCCCTCTCCCCTCGCGCCCTCCGTTATGAGTATGCCCGACGGCATGATGCCCGTCGGGTGGAACTGGACGAACTCCATGTCCTTGAGGGCGAGGCCCGCCCTGTACGCCATGTCGAGGCCGTCGGGCGTGGACGAGTGGGCGTACGTCGAAAAGCTGTACAGCCTCCCCGCGCCGCCGGTCGCGAGTATGAGCGCCTTGGCCCTGATGACGTGGAACGCCCCCGACGAGAGCTCGATGGCCGTGATCCCCATGAACCGCCTCCCGTCGTGCACGAGCGACGTGGCGAACCACTCGTTGAGGTACTCGATGTTGTCGTGCTTTTGGCACGTGTCGTAGAGCGTCTGCATCTCGTAGAACCCGACCTTGTCGGACGCGTACGTGGCGCGCGGAAAGCTGTACCCGCCGAACGCCCTCTGGTCTATCCTGCCGTCCTTGCGGCGCGACCACGGCATGCCCCACCTGTCAAGCTGGTATATCTCCCTGGGCATCTCGTTGCACAGCCGCTCGGCGACGTCCTGGTCGGCGAGAAAGTCGCTGCCCTTTACGGTGTCGTACACGTGCGACTCGACCGTGTCGCCCTCGTCGACGGCGATGGCCGCCGCCGTGCCGCCCTCGGCCGAGACCGAGTGCGACCGCATGACCTGCACCTTTGAGACGACGGCGATCTTGACGCGGCGGCTCTTTTGCGCGGCCGCTATGGCCGCGCGCAGGCCAGCCAGCCCGGAGCCGCAGATGATCAGGTCGTAGTGTATGGTCTCGACCATTCCTGTTGCGGCGCCGGCCGGCCGTTAAATATAGTATGGGCGCCGCGGCCGCGGCTCGGTCCTGGCCGGGCGGGGCGCCGCGGGGCGGGCGCGGGGAGCCTCCCGTGTCGGGCGCGGGGCGGGGCGGGGAAGGGCTGGGCAGGCGCCGCCGGCGCGCGTGAGGCGTCGTTGGCGCCTGCATGCGTGGCGCAGCGGGAAGGGCAGGCGCCGCCGCCGCCGCCGCCGCTGCGTACGGCGGGGCGGCCGGGCGCGTGCCAGGGCGGAAAGGGCGCCGCGTGCACCCTGCTCGTCCACGTCGAGCTCTGCTCCGTCACGCGGCGCCGGGGTGGGGGGGGGGGCAGGGGGCCGGAAAAGGCGCCCTATGACCGCATGGCCGCGCGCGGCGCCCTGAAAAGCCATATATCTATCGCTAGCGACACGCCCCCGTGGAAGAAGGGGGCGCTGGCGGCGGCAGCGGAGCCTCGCCGGGCATTGGATGCTCGGTGCCGAGGGGATTCTCTAGGTACTTTGTGCTGAGGCTGCTCTCGTCCGAGGGGCCGCTGACGGGCAAGCAGATCATTGACCGCGCCGCCGAGAGCAGCGGCGGCATCTGGCGCCCCTCGCCCGGCCTCGTGTACCCGCTGCTCGGGCGTCTGCTCGACGACGGGCTCGTGTCGAGGGACGGCGGCGGCGGCGGCGCGGACGGCGGAGGCCAGGGGGGCCGCTACACGGTTACGGACAGGGGCCGGGCGACTGCGGACGACGCGCGCAAGATTGCCGATGCCGTGCGCAGGCAGGCCGAGGTGATCCTGCGGCTTGCCGGCGCAGGCCGGTTCCTTGCCGCCGATGCGCTGGACCGCATCGCGTACGCCCTGTCTCCGGTATGCACCGACCTGACGCGCATGACCGACGACGAGGCGCAGAGCTATCGGACGTTTCTCGAGTCGGAGATGTCCAGGGTCGACGCCGAGATGGCCGCCCGGCGCGGGTCTGAGATTCCGGTCGGCCCGGGCGGCAGCGACGATGCCGCCGGCGCCGGCGGCGCCGGCCGGGATGCGGCCTGACGCCGCGCCGCCGCTTTTCACCCCCCCCGCCCGCGATGGGTTTTATTGCGCGCCGCCCGCGCGGCGGCGTGATCACCGGCAGGGATGCGGCGTCCGTGGCCGAGGCGCTCGCCGGCAACCTGCTCGGGGTGTCCAGGGATGCCGCCAACTTTAGGGGCCTGCCGGACTCGTTTTGGGGGTACTTTGCGCGCGGCCACGACCGGAACGGCAAGTTCGGCGTGTTCGTGGCGTACTCGGAGGACGGCGCCGACATCGACTCGCTCATAGGGCAGTACGAAGAGTGGGCCGCGTCGAGGGGCGGCTCGTCCGAAGAGGCCTCCGCGCGCCCGGGCGGCCCAAGCTAAAGCAGCCCTGGCGGCCGCGGTCGGTCGGTCGGTCGGTCGGTCGGTCGGTCGGGGCAAAACATGCGATCAGCCACAGCCTGCGCGGTCTGCTTCGAGGCCCTGGCCTTGCCGCAAGCCCGCCTTGGCGCCTGCATGCGACCATGCCGCAGGCGTCGGCGGGGGAAGGGGAGGGAGGGGGGGAAGGGGGCTGTACGGCGGGGCGGCCGCCCCGGCCGCCCCGGCCGCCGCCCATCAGCCGCGCGCATCCGTTCCCTCGTGCCGGCCCGACGACTCGGCCGTCTCGCTCGTACGCCCTCATGCGGTCGCCTGTCCTTAGCAGATGCCGCGGACCGTGTGGGCGCTGCGGCAAGCAAGGACGCCCGATTTTGCAAGTGCATGCCGAAGCGGCCCGCGCTCCTTCGGAACGCCCGTCCTGCGGGGCTGCCCGGGCGCATCAAACCCTGCGCAATTCGGCGGCAGCATTCGGCGGCCGGCTTGTCGGCCTGCAATGTAAGGCCCTGCAGGCCGGATTGCTTGTCTGCCTGTCGCGCATCTTCGCCGCCAAGCAATTGATCGAGATGCCGCAGGTACTCTTCGGCCGCATGGGTCTTCCCCATGGGGCGGCCTGCCCCGCTGTCGGCGGCCAGCCGCTTGATCTCACCGCTGCACGGCAGGCCGTTGTCCAGATCAAAAGGCGGGCGCTCTTCCATGGTTGGCGTGTGGACGGACTCCCCTGCCGGATCGGCGCCGCGGCCGCTTTGGCCGGCAGCCTGCCCCGCCGCTGCTTCCACGGGCCGCCGCCGCCACCCGGCATTTGGCCCCTGCATGCTGGTAGAGACTCGCGCCCGGGCCTCTGCCGGCGCTGGGGCGGCGGGGGCGCCGGCGCCCGAGCCGCGGATCGGCCGCCCTGAAACACAGATTAACCGCAGGGCGCGCGGCGCGGCGTTGGCCCCTGCGCCCCTCCGCGGACTGCTTGCCGCCGACAGGCCGCTAGTCGTGCCCGGCGTGTACGATGCGCTCGGCGCCAAGATTGCGGCCGCGGCCGGATTCGAGGCCATGTTCCAGACGGGGTACGGCACGTCGGCATCCCTGTTCGGCATGCCGGACATGGGGTTTGTCGGCGCGGCCGAGACGCTCGGCAACGCGCGCCGCATATGCGCTGCCGTGCCCGGCGTGCCCGTCCTAGTCGACTCGGACACGGGGTACGGCAACGCGGTGAGCGTGTGGCGGCTCGTGCGGGAACTCGAGGCGGCCGGCGCCGCCGGCATGTTCCTCGAGGACCAGAGGTGGCCAAAGCGGTGCGGGCACATGCGCGGCAAGGAGGTCGTCGGGTACGACGAGTACGCCGAAAAGCTCAGGGCCGCGGCCGACGCGCGCAGCAGCAGGGACGCGTTCGTCATCGTGGCGCGCACGGACGCCAGGGCCACCGGCGGTCTCGGCGAGGCCATCGAGAGGGGCCGCCGCAACGTCGAGAACGGCGCGGACGTCGTGTTCGTCGAGGCGCCCGCATCGGTCGACGAGATGCGCGAGATCGGGCGCTCGATAGACGCGCCGCTCGTCGCCAACATGATCGAGGGCGGGCGCACGCCGATCGTGCCGGCCGACGAGCTGCACAGGATGGGGTTCAGGCTCGTGCTGTACCCGCTGTCGATCCTGTACGCGGCGACGGCCGCGGCCTCGCGCGCCATGGAAGAGCTCCGGCGGACGGGGTCGACCCGCGCGGCGGCCGGCAGCATGATCGACTTTGACGGGTTCAACGACCTCGTCGGACTGCCGGCGCTGTACGACCTGGAGGCCAGGTACGGCCGGCGCGCGCCCTAGGCGGGGCACGGCCCACCGGGCGCCGGATAATAAAATAGAAGCACCGCTGGCGTCTCAAGCCGCTGCGGTCTCGTTGCGCTTGACCTCGATCTCGATCGTCGAAACGTTCCGCGTCTTGCCGTCATTCGACTCGAGCGTCTCGGATCCTATCGTGACGTTGCCGATGGAGAACCCGACATTCTCGGTCTTGCGCAGTATGATCTGCGCAACGTCCACGGCCCGGCCAATGCTCAGGCCCCTGGCCTTGATGTTGACGACAGGCAAGTTGGTGAGCTGGATGCACGCCGAAGTGACGTACGCCATCAGCGGCTTCTTGCCTATGTAGATGGTGTCCCTGGCTTCAGTTGACATTGCCGCGCGGGCGGCATTGGGATGATTTAAACCTACGGCGGGCGGCGCCGGCGCGTGGCCACGGCCGCCGGCGCCGGCGGGGATGCGGCGCGCGCCCGCATCCGCTCGCTCGAGTCGGTTCCGCTCGCCGCCGGCGCGGAGCACGTGGCGCGGGTCGTGTCGGCCCTGGGCGACGAGGACATCGAGGTGCGGGGCGAGGCGTTCCGGCTGCTGGTCGCAAGCGGCGCCGACATTGGGGGGCAGATCGCGCCGTTTCTCGGCTCGCCGAGCAGGGCCGTGAGGTCGCACAGCGCCCTGGTGCTGGCCAACCGCGGCGACGCGCCGCTGGCAGGCGAGGTGGCGCGGATGGCGCGCGACGAGAGCGCCGCCGTCCGGTCGTCCGCCGTGGGGGCCCTGGGCCACATGGCCGTCAGGGCCGGGCCGGGGCGCCTGCCAGCCGCGGCCGCGGCCGCCGCCGCCGTCCGGTCGTGCCTTGGGGACGAAGACGTCGAGGTCAGGCGCAGCGCCGTGCAGGCGGCGGTCCACCTTGGCATGGGGCTGACCGGGGCCGAAAGGGGCGCACTGGCCGCGGCAAAGGACGCCGAGATCGATCGCCTGCTTGCGCTGTGCGCCGCGGCCGCCGGCGATGGCCGGGATGCCGGCCGCGGCGGGGGCGGCAGCGCCGGCAATGGCTATTGATGGTGGTGGACCGGGAGGGAATTGAACCCTCGATCTCACCCATGCCAAGGGCGTATCCTACCGGGCTAGACGACCGGCCCACGAGGCGCATTGCGCCGCCCCCCCTGCCCGCCCGCGGTTATTTACGTCTAGCGTGGCTTGCGCGCGGCCTGCAACCGCGCGGCCCGGCCGGCCCGCCGGCGCGGGGGCCGGCGGCGCGCGCTAGAGGCGCTGCTGCCCCGAGGCCGAGCCGCGCCTTTTCTTGGCGCGGGCTCCGCCCCCGTCGACGTCGACCTCCCTGAGCTCCCCCTGCACAAGCTTGGCCTGCCCGCCGGCAGACACCCCGCGCGGCCCGCCGGCATCCCTGCCGCCCGCCCTTGCCGCCCCGGCCGCGGATGCGCCCCGCCCGCCCGCCCGCCCCTTGGCCGCCGCTCCGCCCGCGGCATCGCCGCCGCCCCAGTCGCCGTCCGACGCATGCTCGACCGTCTTGGGCTCCAGCCCGGGGAACTTTCTTGACGCCGCGGCCCTGTACAGCGCGTACGTGTCCTTGTCCCCCATGCAGTCGTAGCACATGCACAGCCGCGAGACGGCCGCCGTGTCGCACGAGTCGCTGAACTCGCAGGTGGGGCACCCGGCCGGCTTGCCGCACACGAGGCACCGCAGCTCGCCTCCCCCGCCCCCGGACCTGACGTCGCCGCTCCCCGCGGCCGCCCCGCACCGCTCGTGCTTTACGCCCGTCCCCTTGAGCCACATGCCCGCCTGGCCGACGGCGATGGCCTCGCCGCACTCGATGCACTTGCCCGGAAACCTCATCTTCATCGGTATCCAGCTCAACGCGGCCGCCCCCTCCCCCTGCTCCCGAGAATCTCGACCTCCTTGGCGAGCGCGCCGGCGAGCCCGTCGCCGGCGGCCCTCTCTAGGGCGGGATCCTGGCCGATGCCGTCCCTGGCGCGCGCGACCATGTGCGGAAAGTACAGCGTGCCGAACGCGCTGCCCGAGACGTGCGCGGCGGACCCCATGGCGGCGAACATTGACCGCAGCGCCCTGCCGTCGAACCGTATGCGGGTGAGGAGGGGCCACGGCACGTTGTACTGCGCGTACCGGACGGGCGATCCCTCGGAGTACAGCCCCGACAGGATCGCGTCGAGGTACCGCAGGAGCCTCCACCTCTGCGCCTTCATTATCCGGCCGTACAGGACGTCGGCGCGCGATATGACCTCGAGCATGCGGGCCGCCTCGGCCGCCGGCAGCCCCTTGGCCGTGATCACGCTCGAGTAGAACGCGTTGATCTTTTCGCGCGGGTCCGCCCTCATGGCCCGCAGGGCCGCCGCGGCCCCGGCGGCGTCCGGCGCCGCAAAGAACGCGTTGACGGCCGTCTCGGCGTCAAGGTCGGCGGGCAGCCTCTCGGCGTGCGCATCGTACCCCGTCGCGAGGGCCTGCGCAATGTTGAGCATGGACCGTATGTCGCCGCGCGACTCGGAGATGACCTTGATCTCGGCGCCGGGCGAGAGCGACGCGCCCTCCTCGCGCAGGACGCGCCGCAGGTACACGCGCAGCAGGCGCGGCGGCAGCTGCCTGAACCGCACCGTCCTGACGGCCTTTGAGAGGCTCTTCATCTTGGCGGCCCCGTCCGAGTTGGCTGCCAGTATGATCGGCACGGTCGGCTCCTTGATCAGCTTTATGAGCGCCTCGGCGCCGCCAAAGTCGGCCCGGCCGTGTATCCCGTCGACCTCGTCGACAAAGACCATGGGCCGCCCCGTCACGTTCGCGTTGCCCATGACGGGGCCGAGCAGCCTTGTTATGCGCGAGCGGCTGCGCGCGTCGCTTGCGTTCATGCCGATCATGTCGCGCCCGAACGCCCTGCAGGCGAGCGTCGCCGCCGTCGTCTTGCCCGTGCCGGGCGGCCCGACCAGGAGCAGCGGCCTCGCCCCCGGCGCCCACGACGAGAACCACTTTGAGATCTCGGCGCGCGCCTCTTCGTTGCCGACCATTGCGCCGATCTCGGCGGGCCTGTGCCGCTCGGACCACATCATCGGCCCTCATCCCCCGCCGCGCGGCAGCGTCGCCCCGAGCCTCTCCCACATGCCGGCCTTTGAGAGGCGCGCGTACCAGAACTCGTTGTAGTGCTCGAGCGTGAGGAACAAAAACTCGAGGAACGGCGCGTGCGAAAACCCGTCGGGCAGCATGTCCAGGGCAATGCGCGCCTCGCGCAGGTACAGCCTGCCCTTTTCCATGGTCGCCTCGAACCCCCTGCGGACGTCGCCGCCGGCCAGAAGCGCATAGTACATGGGCCACGACGGCACCTTTACGCGCCCGCCCTTGAGGGCGTCCTCGATCTCGTTGCCGCAGCCGGCGCACTCGGCGGCCCCCGCCATCCCGAGCGCGAACGCCTCGCCGAGCGGGTTCTCGGCGAGGGCCATGTTGCGGCCGGCGGTGCCCATGACGGCCCTGTACTTTGCGTACGACCTCTCGAGGAGCTCGGCCGTAGCCGAGAGGGGGTCGGACTTTAGGGCCACGTCCACGGCCTGCCCCTCCATCGCCTCGCGGAACCCGCGCTCGAACGACTCGGCGACGGCGCCGCCCCCCCGGCCGATCCTGCGGCGGGCGATCGCCAGTATGTGCGGGTTCATGAGCCTGTAGTCGTCGAGGTACTCGAGGTCCTCGTCGCGGTCCGAAATGCGGTCCATCGGCTCGCTCAGGTCGATGGCAATGACGTGGCCCTCGACGACGTCCTCCTTGAGGCTGTCGCCGCCTCCCCCGCCGCCGCCGCGCGATCCTGCGGCGGCGTCGTAGAGCGCGCTGAACACGGGGAACGTCATTTTCACAAAGTTCGAGTCCAGTATGCGCCCGACCCGGTCGCGCACCGCGGCCGGGTCGGATAGGCGGGCGCGCACGGCATCGATCTCCGCGGGGCCGAGCGCCATCGACTCGTCGCCGACCTCCTCGGCGAACCGCCGCTGCGTCGCGGCGGGGTCGGCATCGCCGGCGATCATGCCGCGCAGCTCGGACGCGAGCGAGTCGGCAAACGCCGGAAACCTCGCCTCGTACTCGTCTCTGTACCTTGCGAACATGCGGTACCCCCGCGACTTGAACAGGCCCTGCCTTGCGATCTGCTTGCCGGGCTTTGTGCTGAGGAGCGCGTCCCGGCCTGTGACGGACGGATCCTTTCCGCTCACGCGCATTGCATTGCCCGTAGTTATTTATGCCTTCAATGGGCCGCCGCCCCATGGACATGGTCGACGTGCTGCGCGGCGCCTCCGCCCTCGTCTGCAAGCGCGTCGGGGGCATGGCCGGCACGCCGGCCGCCGTCGAGGGAGACTACGGGATCGGCGCCGGCGGCGACGTGTCGCGCAACATCGACGTGACGGCCGAGCGGGCCGTCCTCGAGCACCTCGCCGAGTCGGGCGTCAGCTGCACCGTCCTCGGCGAGGAGTGCGGCCGCGTCGAGGTCGGGCCCGACCCCAAGGGGCACGTCATAATGGACGCCATAGACGGGTCCGCCAACGCGGTCAGGGGCGTGCCGTTCTTTTGCTGCTCGCTCGCCTATGCGCAGGGCGACACGCTCGGCTCCGTCACGGACGCGGTCGTGGCAAACCTCGCAACGGGGCAGACCTACTCGGCGGCGAAGGGGCGCGGCGCCACCCTTGACGGCTCGCCCGCGCGCGTCCAGTCCGGCCGCCCCCTGTACCGCATCGTCGGGGCCAACACGTCGGGCGCCCCGCCCGCCCTCGTCGAGAGGCTGCGCCCGCTGTTCGCCGCGCACTCGCACGTGCGGCACTTTGGGGCAAACGCACTGGAAATGTCAATGCTCGCGGCCGGCCTCATGGACGTGTTCATCGACCTGCGCGGCAAGATCAGAGTGCAGGATGCGGCGGCCGGGTGCCTGATCGTCAGGGAGGCCGGCGGCCTGGTCGTCGACGAGGCGCTAGCCGACCTCGACTCGGACCTGGAATACTCGACGCGCCTGTCGTTCATTGCGGCCTCTTCCCGGGCCGTCCTTGACGAGACGATCGCCGAGATGGGACCCGCGTGAGCGTCCCCGCCGCCGCGCCCGGCAGGGAGGGCCCCGCGCGGTCACCGCAGGGCAAAATAATTTCACCACGCGCCTTAAGGCGCCATCCGGCGCACGGCGCCACATGGACGCCGGATGCAACGACCCGCGATGCCCCCTGAACCGGCGGGGCGTGCCGCACAGGCCGCACGAGGACATTGAGCACGACGCCGTGCTCGACCCGTGCAACGACCCGCGTTGCGCCCTTACGCGGCTCGGAATGCGGCACAACTCGCACGGGCCAATGGACGGCCCTGATCCCAGTGCCGGATCGGGCGCCGGCGGCCCGGGCCCGGGCCCGAGTCCGGGCCGGGACGCCGACCGGGACGCCGACCGGGACGCCGACCGGGACGCCGACCGGGACGCCGACCGGGACGCCGACCACAGTCAAGGCGGCAGTCGTGCGACCAGGGGCGGCACGGCCGGCGGCCCGCAGCCGGCCGGCTCGTCGACGTCCCCCGAGGAAATCCTTGACGAGGCGGCCAGGCACCTGCGGCAGCGCGCCGCCGGCATTGGAGCGGCCGGCAGGCCCGGCAAGGGCCCTGCCGAGGACGAGCGGATACTGGGCGCAACCGACCCGCACGGCATCCTCGGCATACCGCGCGGCGCGACGATCGCGCAGGCCAAGTCCCGCTACAAGAGCCTGGTCAAGAGGTACGATGCCGCCCGCGGAATCATCAACAAGTCCGCCCCAGAGAGGGAAAAGTCGAACCTGATCATGGCAAAGATCAACGGCGCGTTCGAGGCCTTCAAGACGCCCCGCGGCCGGCCGCGCTGAGCCGCCGCCCTGCTTCGAGGCGGGATGCGCTCCCCGCCCCGAGCCGAGGCGCGGGAGCGCCCCGCAGTGGTAAAAATGGCGCCCTCGGCGGGATTTGAACCCGCGTCTCAGCCGTGACAGGGCCGAATTCTAGACCGGGCTATACTACAAGGGCCCGCTAGGGGGCGGCAAGGGGTGGGTTAAAGAGCTTTGGATCGCGCCTGCGGCCGGGCGGCGGCGGATATGGCTAAATTGAGGGGCCGCGCGGGGCAGTCCGGGGTCTGTGGCGCAGCCAGGCAGCGCATCGGACTTTTAATCCGGTCGTCGTGGGTTCGAATCCCATCAGACCCGCTTCCAATCGCCCCCGCCGGGCCTGCCGCGCGCCCCCTCAGCGCCGCCCGCGCAGGCGGCCCGCCGCCGCCTGCCGGGCACTCGGCATCCGACCTCTTTGCCGGGGCCGCCCGCGGGCCTGCGCGGCCCCGTCCGGCCCCCGCCGGCCGCGCCGCCTGGGCCGCCCGCGGGCCCGGCGCCCTGCCCGCGGGACCGCCGTTTAGAAGAAATGGCCGTGCGTTCGACGGCGGAGCCTTCCCCGTCGAGGATCATGCCGAGTATCTTCTCGACCTTGCCTAGGACGCGGTAGCACATGCGGCCGACCTCTGCCGGCTCGGCGCTGCCCGCATAGTGGGCTATGTAGTTGTACGTGTACCCGTCGACGTCGTACCCGTACGTCCTGCCGAGGACGCATGCGACGAGCTGCGCCGCGGTCTCCTGCACCGGATCCTGCCCGGGCTTGAGCTCTTCGAGCCTGCTGTGCGCCGCGTGCGCAAGCTCGTGGAAGAACGTGCTGACGTCGTCCGTGCACAGGCGTATCTCAGCGTCCGACTTTGAGAACGACCCGTACTCGCCGTGCCGCGTCGCGTCGTACCTCGTGTCGATCCCCCACTGCGCCGCGACGTCCGCCAGCGGCGGAAGCCTCTTCGGCTCGCGCTTGACGGTCTTGAGCCTCTCGCCGTCCGTGTCCTCGTACCGGAACACGGGGATTGCATGGAAGCCGGTGACGTAGCTTGTGACGGTCTCCTCGCCGGTCTCCTCGTCGACGTCGACGCGCCTGCGCATGGTCGGCCCCAGTATGTAGATGGCCTTGCGGCCGCGCACGACATGCCTTCCGGCCTGCTGCCACTGCCTGTAGCCGCGGGCGTCGTACGTGCCCTCCATCGTCATAATGAGGCGGTTGCCCAGGCTCCAGTTGTCGCTCGGGGTGCCGGCCGGCTCCAGGTACGTCTTTGCCAGCATGTCGGGAAGCTCGGTGCTCGAAAACAGCTCCGCTATCCTGCGCAGCTGGTCCCTTGCCCTGTCCGCGCGGCTCGGCGCGTCCTGCGTCCTTGGCCCTTTCGGCCGCCCAGCGCCTGCGCCGCCCTCCGCGCTTGACTCCGCGGGGAGCTCGGCCTGCAGCAGGCGGCCGCCTGTCTTGCCTTCAGCCATTGTGGGTGGATTGCCGCCGAATGATATTAGCCATAGTATAATACTATGGATACTAATTATATGCACTAAAACCGAAAAGTGGGGACGGCGGCGCCTGCGGGGCGCGCTATAACCTTAAAATCCACCCGCCAAAGGGCCGGCGCATTGGCCGATGACGGGGGGGGCGCCGGCAAGTCGGGCGCGGAAGGCGCCCCGCCTGCCGGCGCCGGGGCTGCGCCGCCAGCCGTGGGCCTGGAGGAGGCAAAGGCGGAGGCCGAGGCGTCGGCCGAGCGCCTTCGGGCGGCCCAGGCGGCCGCCGAGGCGACGCTTGAGGAAGAGTACCGCAAGGTCGCCGAGTCGCTCAAGCAGGAAAAGCCGCGCGACTCGTTTACCGACTACCGCACGGTCGACATCATCTTTCGAAGGGAGCTCGGCGAGCCCGAGTTCTGGCTGGACAAGGGGGAAAGGGCCCCTGCGCGCCTGATGCTCAGCGACGAGGAGGCGCGCGAGATATCGAGGCGCGTCGAGGTGCCGACCGACCAGGTGCCCGCGTACGACCCCCAGTACATACTGAGCAAAGAGTACGGCGGCATGTCCAGCTACGAGGTCGGGATTACGGCGATCCTCGGCGAGGCGCTCGAAGAGGTCGAGGCGCTCCGCCGGGCGGGGGCCGGGGACGAAGAGGTCAGGCGCGCCGAGACCGAGGCTGAAAAGCTCGGCTACCTGTACCAGAACTACCACCTTGGAATGAACGTGTTCCGCACCGCCAAGGGCGGGCGGGACCGGGCGAAAAAGTAGGTGACCGGCGTGGCGGGGGGAGGATACGACATCGTCAACGCGAGGCTCACCCACCGGAACCTGCCGCTGTACAAGCTCGAGCGGTTTGCGTTCAAGGACCGCGCCGCCGCCTACGACGCGTTCCGGCAGATACCCGGAGTCGCCGAGGTCGTGATCATCCAGACGGCCAGCCGCGTCGAGATATTCACGGCCGTCAGCCAAGAGGCGGACGCCCCCGACGGGCGCAGCCCCCAGGGCGCGGCGCTGACCATAAAGCAGATCGAGAGGGCGTGGGTCGAGCTGACCGGCCCCGACCAGTACGACCTGGACCACTTCGACCAGACCATGGAGGTGTACCGGAACCAGGGGGCGCACGAGAGCCTGCTGCGCCTCGTGACTGGCCTCGACTCGGTAGTAATCGGCAAGTCCGAGATATTCGAGGAGGTCAGGGCCTCGATCGCGCACGCCCGCGCGTCGGGCTCGGCCGGGGGCATACTCGGGGGGCTGTTCGACGCGGCGCTGCACGTCGGCGCCAGGATACGCGGCGACACGGGAATCGGCGACAACGTGCTGACCGTCGGCGACGTGGCCGTTCGGATGGCCGAGGAGAACGTCGGCATCGACGCCAAGAAGAGGATGCTGCTCGTCGGGACGGGCGACTATGCGGCCCAGGTGGCCAAGGTCCTCAACGCAAAGGGCCGCAAGTTCGAGGTCGCCAGCAAGACGGTCGGCCGGGCCGAGGGGTTCTCGAGGATACTCGGCGGCACCCCCGTGGCGTTCGAGGACGTGCTCGCCTCGTTCGACAAGTATGACGTCGTGTTCGTCGCGACGACCGCCGACTACCACATACTGACCGACGCGAGCATCCGGCGCGTCATGGAGGACAAGAAGACCGGCACGATGATCCTCGACATGTCGGAGCCGAGGGCCGTCAACGAGGACATATCGGCCGTGCCGGGCATCAAGCTCATGTTCCGCGACCAGATCGCCGAGCAGGAGGAGCGCAGCCTCCAGGAGCGGATCGGCAAGATACCCAACGTCGAAAAGATGATCCGGGCCGAGGCGCCCGTTCTGTCGGCCATGATCGACAGGATGCGGCAGGACGAGGCGGCCTGAGGGCGCGCGCAGTTAGGCCTGCTTAACTATTTATCAGCGGCGCGTGGAAGGCCGCCGTTGGCCCGGCTGAGGTGCTCGGACTATGGGTTCGACTGCGACTTTGTGGCGGAGGGCGAGGTGGAGGGCGTGCTCGTAATGTTCGGCTCGCACTGCGAGGAAGAGCACGGTATTGCGTATTCGAAAGAGTCCCTGATGCAGTTCATTGTGCGGCAAAAGGGCTAGGCGGCCGGCCTCGCCCGCGGCCTGCGGCGCGGATCGCCGGCGGGCGCGGCGGCGCGAACTGGACGGGACCGGACCGGCCGCCGGCCCGTCTCCCGCGCCGGCGGGACGGGGAAAGATGCGCGCTCCGCGGCCGCCGCCTACCCGTACGACTCGTACTTGATGGCATAGCTGCCGTCGGGCTTTTTGTCGTGCAGCGTCACAAAGCCCTTTTTCGAGACGTGCTCAATGACGCCGTCGATGGTGCCCTGGTAGCCGCATATGTAGATCATTGTGTTCTCGGGGGTGATCGCCTCGCCGACGAGCTCTTCGATCGGGGACACGCCGCCCTTGCCGGGCTTGAAGAACGTCTCGACCCTCCCCGTCTGGCCCGTCCACGTGCGGTTGAACTTTTCCTTGGGCCTGCTGATGGCCGCCCTGTACTTGAAGTTCCACTCGTCGGCGCCCCTGTCCTCGCTCTCGTACTCGAGGGCCGTAAAGTGGTCCTTGTAGCTGAGCTCGTCGACATAGCTGGCGCCGTGGAGTATGATGACCTCCCTCTTGTCGCCGGTGTCGTGGAGGTGGTCCGCAAAGGCGACGAACGGGGCGATGCCGGTGCCGCCGCCGACGCAGACGATGCGGCGCCTGTCCGGCTCGCCATCCGGCAGGTGGTCGTCGATCGTCAGCGCGTTCCCCGTCGGCGAGCCGAGCGTTACGGTGTCGCCCTCGCTTATGTAGAACAGCTCGGTCGTCACCCTGCCGGGCAGCGGCTTGCGCGCCCACCGTATGATGAACTCGTAGTACTTTCTGTTGCCGGGGTGCGATGCGAGCGAGTAGGCCCGCCTGACCATCTTGTGCCCCTCGGCCATGACGTTGACGCCTATCGTGAGGAACTGGCCTGTCTTGTACTCTGGGATGGCGCCGCCCTCGGGGACGATCCGCAGTATGACAAGGTCCTCCCTTAGCAGCTCGACGTACGTGACGGTGGCCTTTTGCTCAGAAACCACGATGCGGCTCGCTGGCGTTGAAATAAATGCTTTTTGGGCCGGGTGCGCGCGGATGCCGCCTGCTGCCGGCCTCCGCTGCCCCGCGCGCGGCGTTGCCCCCTCCCCCGCCGGCGGGTGATCCGGCTGCTTGCAGGGGCCGAGCCCCCTGCCGGGCGCCCCCCTCCCCCGCCCGGCGCATCGCCGCTGCTCGCCCCGCCGCCGGAGCGCGGGCGGCGGAAGCGGGGAACGGCGGCCGAGTAAAGGGCCGGGGGCGGCGCTGCTCGCCGCCCCCTGCTGGCGGGCTGCCCTGACGGGGCGCCGGGCGCCGGGCGGCGGAAGGATGGGCTGGGGCGCCGGCCGGCGCGGGGCCGGCGCGGGGCCGGCGCGGGGCCGGCCGGCGGGACGAGCCGGCTCCGGCCCAGCCGAGGGGGCGGGCTGCGGGAGCGCCGCCGCCGCCGCCGCCGCACAATGCCGCCGAAATTCGACAAAATAATATACCCAACGGCGGCCGGCCGGCCCGTTGCATTCTCAAAAAATGGACGAGCATTCAGACATGTCGCGCACATCCCTGCTCGGCGGCGGCCAGGACCGCATCGCGGCGCAGCACGGCAAGGGCAAGCTGACGGCGCGCGAGCGAATCGACCTGATGCTCGACGAGGGCACGTTCACCGAGATCGACGCGCTCGTCACCCACCACTACCACGAGTTCGACATGCAAAAGCGCAAGCACCACGGCGACGGCGTCGTCGGCGGGTACGGGACGATCAACGGGCGCAAGGTGTTCGTGTTCGCCTACGACTTTACCATCCTCGGCGGGACGCTCAGCCAGATGGGCGCGCGCAAGATCACAAAGCTGATGGACCATGCGACGCGCACGGGATGCCCCGTCATCGGGGTCATGGACTCGGGCGGGGCCCGCATACAGGAGGGGATCATGAGCCTCGACGGCTTTGCCGACATATTCTACCACAACCAGCACGCGTCGGGCGTCGTGCCGCAGATCACGGCCAGCATCGGCCCGTCGGCGGGCGGCTCGGTGTACTCGCCGGCCATGACGGACTTTGTCATCATGGTCGAAAAGTCGGCGACGATGTTCGTGACCGGCCCCGACGTGGTCAAGACCGTGCTCGGCGAGGAGATATCGTTCGAGGACCTTGGCGGGGCAATGTCGCACGGCACGAAGAGCGGCGTTGCGCACTTTGTCGCCAAGAACGAGTACGAGTGCATGGACTACATACGGCGCCTGCTCTCGTTCCTCCCGCAGAACAACGCCGAGGAGCCGCCCCGGATCGCCACCGGCGACGACCCGAACCGCACCGACAACAACCTCCTCAACGTCATGCCGGAAAACCCCCTGCAGCCGTACGACATGAAGGAGATCATCGCGTCGGTCGTCGACGACAGGGACTTTTTCGAGGTGCACGAGCTGTTCGCGCCGAACATCATAGTCGGGTACGGCCGCCTCGACGGCCGCGTGGTCGGCATCGTGGCCAACCAGCCGCTCAACCTGGCCGGCGCCCTCGACATCGACTCGTCGAACAAGGCGGCGCGCTTCATCCGGTTCTGCGACTCGTTCAACATACCGATCGTCACGCTAGTCGACACGCCGGGGTACATGCCCGGGTCGAACCAGGAGCACAACGGGATCATCCGGCACGGCAGCAAGCTCTTGTTCTCGTACTGCGAGGCGACCGTCCCAAAGATCACGCTGGTCGTCGGCAAGGCGTACGGCGGCGCGTACATTGCAATGGGCAGCAAGAACCTGCGCACCGACATCAACTACGCGTGGCCGACGGCGCGGTGCGCCGTCCTCGGCGCCGAGGCGGCCGTCAAGATCATGAACCGCAAGGACCTTGCGGTGGCGGGCGATCCGGAGAGGCTAAAGCGCGACCTCATGGACGACTTTGCCTCAAAGTTCGACAACCCGTACGTGGCCGCCTCGCACGGCACGGTCGACGCCGTGATCGACCCCGCCCAGACGCGCCCCATGCTCATAAGGGCCCTCGAGATGCTCTCCGGCAAGCGCGAGGGGCGCCTGCCGCGCAAGCACGGCAACATAAACCTGTGATGCGGCATGATCGAAAAAGTTCTCATTGCAAACAGGGGCGAGATCGCGCTGCGCGTCATACGCACGTGCCGCGCCATGGGCATCGGCACGGTGGCCGTGTACTCGGACGAGGACCGCAACGCGCTGCACGTCAAGAAGGCGTCCGAGTCGCACCACATCGGCGAGGCCGCGCCGGCGCGGTCGTACCTCAACCAGGAGCGCATACTCGAAGTGGCCCTCTCGTCGGGCGCCGATGCCGTCCATCCGGGGTACGGCTTCCTCTCCGAGAACGACGAGTTTGCATCCCTGTGCGAAAAGAGCGGCGTGACGTTCATCGGCCCGCCGGCCGCCTCGATGAGGCTGTGCGGCGACAAAATGGAGTGCAAGGCGGCCATGCTGCGCGCCGAGGTGCCGACCGTCCCGGGCAGCCCCGGCCTCGTGGGCGACTCGGGCGAGGCGCTGCAGATAGCCGGCGAGATAGGGTACCCCGTCCTGCTCAAGTCCGTGTACGGGGGCGGCGGGCGCGGCATACGGCTCGTACGCACCGACGACGAGCTGCGCGAGGCGTTCGAGACGGTTACGGCCGAGTCGATATCGGCCGTCGGAAAGTCCGCCATACTCGTCGAAAAGTTCCTCGAAAAGACGCGGCACATCGAGTACCAGATGGCCCGCGACAAGCACGGCAACGCCGTCCACCTGTTCGAGCGCGAGTGCTCGATACAGCGGCGCAACCAAAAGCTCATCGAGCAGACGCCCTCGCCGGTGGTCGACGCTGAGACGCGCGAGCGCGTCGGCGCCCTGGTCGTCAAGGCGTCCGAGGCCGTCGGGTACGAGAACCTCGGCACGGCCGAGTTCCTGCGCGCCGACAGCGGCGAGTTCTACTTTATAGAGATAAACGCCAGGCTCCAGGTCGAGCACCCCATAACCGAGATGGTGTCGGGGCTCGACCTCGTAAAGCTCCAGCTCGACATCGCCAACGGCGAGCCGCTGCCGTTCAGGCAGGAGGACCTGAAGATGAACGGCTACGCGACCGAGTGCCGCATCAACGCCGAGGACACGTTCCTCGACTTTGCGCCGTCCACGGGGCCCGTTCCCGACGTGACTATACCGGCCGGCCCGGGCATACGGTGCGACACGTACCTGTACCCCGGCTGCACGGTCTCGCCGTTCTACGACTCGCTCATGGCAAAGCTGTGCTCGTGGGGGCAGACGTTCGACGAGTCGAGGCGCCGCATGCTCGGCGCGCTTGAGGACTTTTACGTCGGCGGCGTCGAGACCTCGATCCCCCTCTACAGGACCATACTCGAGTCCGACGAGTACAAGCGGGGCGAGCTGACGACCGACTTTCTGGCTCGGCACGGCATGATCGACCGCCTGGCCGCGGACATTAGGGCTGCCAAGGAGTCGCGGCGCGAGGCGGCCGCGGCCGCGGCGGCCATCCACTCCGAGTTCATGCGCGGCCTTGCGGCGAGGCCCGCCGGCGGCGGCGGCGCGCAGTGGAAGGGGGGCCTGGCCCCGTAGGAGGCGATGGGGGCGTGGAGTACAGGCTGGACGGCGTCGAGGGGGCAAGGCCGGTCCGCGCCGAGCTCGTCCGGCGCCCTGCGCGGGCGACCGGCGGGGGCGAGGGGGACTATGCGGTCCGCATAGACGGCGACGAGCAAGACCTTCGAGTACTCTCGATGGGCCCACGCGGCGCCGAGTTCCTGCTCGGCGGCAGGTACCACTCGGTCCGCTACGTAAGGGCCTCGACGGCCCGCATGGAGATGGTCATTGACGGCGAGCCCGTCGAGCTCTCGATGCACTCGGACCTCGACGAGATCGTCTACAAGAACTCTGGGGGGGCGGGCGCCGGCGGGGCCGGCGGGGCCGCGGACGCGACGCTGCGCAGCCCCATACCGGGAAAGGTCGTCTCGTTCTCGACCGAGGAGGGGCTCGAGGTGCGCAAGGGCGACCCCGTCGTCGTCCTCGAGTCGATGAAGATGCAGGTTGCGGTAAAGGCGCACCGCGACGGCACGGTAAAGTCGCTGAGGGTAAAGCAGGGCGGAAGCGTCGCCAAGAACGACGCGATCGCCGAGATAGAGTAGGCGCCAGCCCGCCCGCCAGCCCGCCAGCCCGCCCCTGCCTGTTCCCGCCAGGCGCGCCTCCGCCCGCCCCCCCCCTCCGGCGGCGCGAAAAAACAGGGTCGGGAATAATGCGGCCGCTACTGCGCGCTGCCGCCCCTTGAGACGAACGCCTTGATCTCGGCATAGTCCGGCTCCTTGAGGGGGTCGTCGGAGACCCACTTGTAGCCGATCGTGCCGTCCTCCATGACGACAAAGACCGAGCGCTTGGCCGCGTTGTACCCCTTGACGTGGAGCAGGTCGGGCATCAGCACTCCGTAGTCGCGGATCGCCTTGCTCGCATAGTCGCCGAGGACCGGAAAGTCCAGGCCGTTCTTCTCCGCGAACGCCTTGTTGGCGAACGGGCCGTCGTTGCTGATGGCGACCACTTGCGCGTTGGCGTCGTTGAGGGCCGACTGCGAGTCGCGGAGCGTGCACAGCTCGGTCTCGCACACGGGCGAGCTAGCCGCCACGAAGAACGACAGTATGACCTTTTTGCCCTTGAACTCTTCGAGGGTGCGGAACTTGAGGTCGGTGTCGACAAGCTCGAACGCCGGCGCCCTGTCCCCCACTTCTGGTTGAGGCATGTTGGACGGCCGGAATGCGCCCCGTTTAGATACCTTGCGGCCGGCCGCCCTGCGGCGCCGGGAGCTGCAAGCGCCACGGCGCGGCGCCCGCCGGGGGCGACCGTGCGGCCGCCGTGCCTGGCCCGTCGGCCGTCGGCCGGCATCGGGAACCAGATGCCCGCGTCTCGCACAACGCACTGCCTATTGCGGCTTGAGCCAAGCCGCCGCCCCGCCCGCATTGCGAGCATTCCTGCCGCGCCTTCCGCGCCGGGGCGGGAGTGCAAAGGCCGCGGCGCCCACGCTCGCATTCCGCGAGCCCGCCTCGTGCCGGCAGGCCCGGTTTGCCTGGCCCGTGGCTGGAATCGGGAACGCCGGCGGCTGCCGCCGCCCGGGGGCGGGGAGATGTGGGCAGGGGAGGGAGGGCGCCCCTGGCCCGTCGCGCGGAATGCGCCGAGCTGGCCTGCGCCCACGCTGCGGCCACGCCGCGGCAGCCCCCGCCGGCAACAATTCCGGCATGCGGCGGAGGCTTGCCGGGTTGCCGCCCGCGGCATTCACTGGTTTCGCCTTGGCGTTGCCGCCTTCCGCCCGCTTCCGGGCGCGGTGCGGCGTCCATGGCATCGCGCCTCGGAGCTGCGCCGGCGTCCACTGGCTGGGGCCGCCGGGCGCCGGGGGGGGGGGCATTCGGGCTGCTCGACCAGAAATTATAAAAAAATAGGGCATGCCGTCTCTGGGGCGGGCGGGCTGGGCCCCGCCTTGTCCAGTGACGCCCTATTTTGGCGGCTTGACGCCGTGCTTGGCGAGCGCGTCGTACACCTTGGGCAGCGCAAAGACGAACCCCACGTGGGTGCAGTTGCTATCCTCGCACAGCTGGCAGTACAGCTCGCCATTGCGGATGACTACGTCGGCGATCCTGTCGCTCTTGTTGTCCTTGATGACAACCCTATCGTCGTAGGTGGCGACCTCTTCGAGCATGGGCGCGTGCTTGGCGAATATCTTGTCGTCAAGCATGCGCTCCTCGATCATGTACGTCACAAAGCCGGCAAAGCTGTTGACGCCCTTGCGGCGCATCTCGGGCTTTGTCTTCTCGAACTCTTCGTGGAACCGGTCGTAGACGTCTTCCGCGATGGTTATGGACCTAAATCCTGGTTTTGGCATTTTACCACTTGCTTGGGTAAATCCATGTAATACCATATAAGCATATCTCGCCGCCGACCTGCACGGCCAATACCCGTCAAAAGCGCCCGTATTGGCCCTAATAAGGCCAAACAGGGCCTTAGCGGGCCAAACAGGGCCTTAGCGGGCCAAACAGGGCCTTAGCGGGCCAAACAGGGCCTGACGGGTGACTGTGCATTGGCGGCCGTTGCACCGGCCCCGCCTGCCCTGCGCGGCACCCGCGGCTCTGGCTGCAGCCCGCCAGCGATCGCCTGCCTGGCGGGAGAAGGGCCTGCCCTGCGCGGCACCCGCGGCTCTGGCTGCAGCCCGCCAGCGATCGCCTGCCTGGCGGGAGAAGCGCCTGCCCTGCGCGGCACTGCCGCGACCTGCACGCCTGCGATCGCCTCTGGCCATGCTGCCGGACGAATTTCCCGCTCCCTGCGCTGCGTACATCCCCTCCCGGATCCCGCCGCGCAGTGCGGCTTTGAACGGGCGCGAGCCTGAGGGCACTGCCTTTGCGCCCGGCGCGCCGGTGCCTGTCAATACCCCTGCCTGCCTCGCCGCAGTGTCGATCACCGGTCGTTGCAAAGCCTGCATGTATGCGCCGGCGCGCCGCGGCCAATCTCCGGCATCTCCCCGAGTCGGCGCGCCGCGTATGGACGCTCACTGAAACCGGACTATTCCCTTGTCCAGGACGTACCTGGACGCGTTGGCAAATTCTGCATCGCTTACCCTTCCGTCCCCCCACCATCCGGCCACGGTCTTGAACCACGCTGGAACCGCAGCCTGCGAAGCGCCGTCCTGTGCCCGCGGCGCCGCTTCGCCCGCGGCGCCCGCCTCGATCACGCTGCGCACCACGTAGAGGAGCTCCGTGTCGGACATTTGCTCGCCCCTGAGCATTGCAATCTGCCTTGCGTTGGCGGGTATCTGGGCGGCGCCCGGCTCTTTTTCCGCGGCCGCCTCCGCCGGATCCGCCCGCGCGGCCGCCTCCGCCGGATCCGCCCGCGCGGCCGCCTCCGCCGGATCCGCCCGCGCGGCCGCCCTCGGCGACGCATCGACTATGCTCGATCCCCCGCGCCCGTCGGCGTAGTCGTAGTACCTGGCGTCGACCTTGCCGCCCGCGGGGGACACGAGCCTCGAGCCGTCCGCGCCGCATATCCACGACGGCATCTTGAAGGTGCCCTCAAAGACGCCCGTGGCGGCGCCCGTCTCGACCAGGGCGAACCCGCTGGCGGCCAGGCCGCCGTGCTCTACGCCGCCGACGGTGCACCGCTGGTACCTCTCCCCCTTTATCGTGACCTCTAGCAGGAGGGCCCCGCCGGCCGCGACAGCGTCGGCGTGCGGCGAGGACGCGTCGTCCTCGACCCTGTAGGTCTCGACGGTGCCGTGGTCCGTGTTCAGGTCCGCATCGATGACGGTTATGGTCACGGGCCGCCCGAACCCGTACGAGGCGGCACCTAGGTGCACGCTTCCGGCATTCGACGGCGCGTCCGCGTCGGCGGCAACCGGCTCGGCCCCGCCGGCCCCGCCGACGTCCTCGTACGACACGGTCACCGCGTCGTCGCCGGTCATGTCGCCTCCCGTGGCGACCCTCGCGTCGTCGCCGTACGCCACGAGCGAGGCGGCAAGCCCGGGATCGGCCCCGTTGCGCGCGTCGATGACGACGTACTCGACCGTCCCCTCGAAGACGCCAGACCTCGCGCCGGTCTCCTCAAGCTCAAGCCGGTAGACGGCGTTGTTGATGACGCCCCTGCCGTCGGCCTCCACGCCGAACGAAAACAGGTCGATGTGCACGGCGGCATCGCCGGCTCCCGCCCCTGCGCCGCCCGCCGCCCCCGCCGGCAGGCTCACGGTAAAGACGGCCCCGCCCCGCTCATTCGCGTAGTCGCCCGCGACGCGCACGGTCCCGCGCCCCGCCGACGCGTCCCACGACTCGGCCTGCTCCCCGCCCGCCCCGCCAAACGCAAGGCCGATGGTGGCCCCCGGCTGCCCGCCGGGGCCGGCCAGCGACCGCACGTCGTAGTTGAGCCAGGCGGTAGACCTGGCGGACGGGCCGCCCTGCAGCCCCCGCACGGAGTCGGCCCCGTACCCGGCATCGATGGAAAGCGTGGCGGCCCCCGCGATGCCGGGCCTGGACACGGCGATCCTGCCCGAGTCGATGGCCGAGTGGCCCGCGGGCGCGGGCTCGCCTCCCGGTGCATGCGCCCACCACGCCCCGCCGGCCCCCTCTAGCGTAAGCGGCGAGCCTATGCGGATGGACGGCACGGGGGCCAGGTCGCTGGCGGACAGCACGTCCCGCCTGGAGGGGTTCGAGTCGCGGTCCGCATCCCTTATGGTCACCGCAATGCTGGTGCCGGGCGCCGCCGGCCCGCCGCCATGCCCGATGCCGACCGACGCCGTCGACGGCCCCGTCACGGCCGAGACCCTGCGGTCGTTGTACTCGAACGAGGCGGCCGTGCCGCGGGGCGCATCGCGCGGCACCCATACGGTCGACTCGCCGTCCCCGTCGTGGCTGACAAACTCCGAGGATGATGCCCGCGTCTCCATCACGGTCACGAGCGCCGTGTGCGCCGCGCCGCCCGCCCCTCCATGCTCTTCGATCGAGCCGCCCTGCTGCAGGCCGTTGGGCTTGAACGACACCGTGCGGCCCGCGTCTATCGTGAGCGCCCCGTTGTCCGCAAAGCCGACGGCCCGCAGGTGCGGATGCATGTCGACGGCCGGCTGCAGGCCGCCCCCTCCGCCCCTGTAGAAGACGGCCGGCGACCGCGGGTCGGTCGAGAACGTCCACACATCCCTGTCCGTCGGATCCTGGTTGAGCTGCGCGTCCCTGATCGTCACGTACACCTCGGCGCCGGCGGGGTACCTCTCCCTGTCGAGCGACATGGCCGCGTTTGGAATCTCGTCGTACTCGAGCTCTGCGCGCTCGGCCCCGCCGGCCCTCTTGTACTCGACGTCCACCGAGCCGCTGAGCGAGTAGAGCTGCACGACGGGCCACGCATCGGGGTTGATTCCGATCTGGCCCGGCGGCACCTCCCCGCCGTCGCCGCTGCTGACGCGCGGCGCCCGCCTCACCACGTTGTTCAGCACCTCGCCTTCCACGGGCCCCGAGCACTCGCCAGGCGGCACCTCCCCGCCGTCCGTCCCGCCGCCGCCCGCGGCCCGCGCCACGGCCACCCCGTCGGCGCCGGCAAACGACGCGCCGAGGACCGCTTCCGCCGTCGACGGGGCGCAGAACACGCCAAAGTCCATGCCCGCGCCGGCGGCGCGCGAGGCGGCGTCGGCGGCCATCGCCGCCCCAATGTCCGCAAAGTACGCGTACCACGACCCGTCGCTTCCCTGCACCATGCGGAGCGTCTCCCCGTCGACCGTAACCGACGGCTCGCCGGCCGGCCTGCCGACGCTGCGCGCGTCCGGATCGCTCACGACGACCTCGACGACCATTGCGCCGGCGAACGTGCGGCCGAACGCCTCGTCGTCGGCCGAGACGCTCATGTACGGCTCGGCATGCGCGGGCTGCGGGGCCGCCGCCGCGACGGCTACTGCCGCGGCCACGGCGGCCGCCGCAAGCGCCGCCGCCGATGCCCGCCCGTCCTGCACGGTGCCCGCGGGGCCCGCGCCCAAAAAAAAGCCTGCCGCGCCCCCGCCGGGCGCTCAGGAGTACGCTTCGAGGCCTCTTCTGCTCCCGCCGCCCCCGTTGCCGCGGCCGCCGCCATCCTCCTCCTTCCCTGCCGCGGCGGCATGCTCTGGCAGGACGGGCCGCACGGCGTCGTCAATGCCGGCCAAAATGCCCTCGTCCCGCAGCAGGCATAGCATGTCGGAACGGCGCATCGCGGCGTCCGCGCCGCGTGCTACAAGGGCCGCCTCCTGCGCCGTCCTGGCCAGCGCCGCCAGCCGCCTGTGCCTCCCGTCCGCCCGGTCGTACCTCGGGATGGGCACTTTTTTCCACAGATATGTGTCGTAGTTGTTGTCGTTCTCCTTTGTCTGCGAAAACGCGTCCTGGAGCGCGTCGGCGTTGAGCAGCCCCGACAGAAAGTGCGCCTCGTCCGTGCTTGAGCAGGGCACGCGGTACAGGCCGTTCTCGACGATGGCCCACTCGGCCACGGCCGACGCGTAGACCCTGCCTCCGACCTTGTTGTACACGACGAACGGCGGGCGCGCCGAGAACTGCGACGTTAGCTTGCCCTGAAAGTCCAGGTTGTCCTCTAGCGTGCGCGGCGTAGCGCTTCCCTGCCCCCTGTGCGCGGCGTATATGGCCGACGCGTCGTTCCAGAACTTTACCCTGCGCCGCTGCGGGCTCCAACTTCCGTCCCCCGTCATCGGTATGACGCAGGGCGTGGACGCGGGGGCGCAGTACGGGTACAGGTCCCTTCCGAGCAGGCACCGTTTGACCCACCCCGCCGGCACCGTGCCCTCCTGCCCGCCAAACGCCCTCCACGCGCCGTGCCTGGCGTCCTGCGTGGCAAACGAGGCCGAGCCGCCGGCCGTCCGCAGGGTTTCCTCGCGGATCCTGACGAGGGACGCCGGAAAGAGCGTCGCGCCGTTCCTTGCAAGGGGCCTCCCATCACGCCCCAGCCAGGCCGACGGCGCCTCGGGGTAGCTCCTGCCGGCAATCCTCCTAAAGCCGACCTTTCTGCTAGCCGAGCCGGCCCACGAGTCGTACTGCCCGGGCCACTCGGCGCCCCTTCTGTAGATGGCCTCGTTGCCGCGCCCCCCGCGCCCGCCGACGATCATCGCCGAGGACGTGGCCTGCCTTGGAAACGGCGCCCTGCCGAGGTCCCAGAACGACACGCCGCATCCCTCCAGCGCGCCCCTCATCCTCTCCCACTGCCCCCCGCCGTGCATTGCGGTCCTGGGGAGCACCCAGCCGGCCCCGCCGCCCTTCCGGCCCAGGTAGAGGTTCGTGCACCGCAGGACAAAGGCGGACGCGACGTCGAACCCCGTCGCCCTCTTTCCGCCCTCGTATACCCCGAGCTCGCGGCCGAGCGCGGCGACCTGCCCGGCGCGCCCCTTGTCGGACATGCGGCTGAGCGTGACCCACGGCGGGTTGGACACGATTCTTCCCATCCGCGGGCCGCCGCTCAGCAGCATCGGCGCGGCCTGGCTGCGTATATACCACGCCCAGGCGCCGCTTCCCTCCGCCGTGAATGCCCTGCGCAACGCGCCGTACGCGGCGCGCAGCGCCTCCCTCTCGTCCCCGCCCAGCCTAGCGCCGAGCCCGCGCGGCATCGGCCTCTGCGCCTGCGCCGCGCCGACAAGCCTGTCGATGGCCGCCGCGTCTGACAGGAAGGCGCGCGGAATCTCGAGCATCGTGCCGCCGGGCGAGTGCAGGGCAAGGCTGCCTGCCGCCGCCCCGCGGACCGGCGAGCCGGGCCTCCCCCGCAGGAGCGAGTCGCCCTGCCATATGCGCAGCCTTGCCGGGTCGACCGCCCCCAGCATCCTGCGCATGTTGGCGATCGACATCTCGACGGCTACCGGGTGTATGTCCATGCCGTGGATCATGCGGCACACGAACTCTGTGGTCTGCGCCCTGTTGAGGTGCTCTTTTTCCACCAGCTCGGACTCGGCCAGCCGCCTCGCCGCGTGGTACAGGAACGTTCCCGACCCGCATGCGGGATCGAGTATGCCGTTGATCTCCTCCCCGCCGAGGAACCTTTCAAGCTGCGCCGCTATGTACGCATCGTCGATCACGTCGCCGCACATCTTTTCGGCCAGCCAGTCGGGCGTATAGTACTCGCCGTACGAGCGCCGCTGCCCCCCGTCCACGTAGTGCATGTACAGCGCCCTGAGGACGTCCCCTCTGTTCGAGCCCCAGTCGTACCTGTCGACCGTCCGCTTCAGGGCGGCAAGCGCGTCCGGCGCCCCGCCGGCCCATGCCGCAAAGCCGTGCAGGAGGCGGCTGTCCCGCCCCCTGCCGCGCCCGGGCACGGGCATGCCGCCGGCGACAAGGCGGGAGACGAGCGTGAGCAGCGTGTGCGCCGCAAACAGGCCGTCCTCGGCGCCGCCCTCCGGCGGGTGGTTTCCGCCCGCCTTTAGCTGCTCGAGCCACAGGCGCCTCTGCATTCTCGTGTCGGGCAGGCTCTTCCTCTGCTCGTACACGCCCCGCAGCATCCTGTGGGCCTCTTCGAACTCGGCGCTCGGGTCCGGCGGGGCCCACTCCCTGCCGCCATAGTCGCGCCGCAGGGCCGACGCGAGCTCGCACATGTTCCCCCTCTCCAGGATCCGGCCGTTCCAGCCGCCGTAGATGCGGGGCTCGCCGCCGTCCGCATCGGGCCACTCCCAGACCCACCACCGCCGCCCGTCGGTGGCCGCTCCCCTCCACCGCGGCCCCGCGCCGGCCAGCCGCCCCAGCCTCGCCGAGGCGCCGATGCAGCGATCCAGCAGGGAAAACGCGGGCTCTTCGCCGCCGCCGCTCCTCGCCGGCCCCCCGTCCAGGCTCGCCGCGCTCCTGGCCTCCACCATGACACGGCGGTGCTCTAGGTGTATGGCCACCGTTCCGGCCGGGGTGCGGTACCGGCGGCTGTGCCCCAGGCGGATCTCGTCGAGCCACCCTGCAATGCCGTCCCGCGCCGCGCCCGCGCTGCCTGCCCTGCCGAGGCGCAGGAGCGCGCCGGCGGCCGCGCCCGAGCGGCCCCTCCCACAGTCCCTTTTCGCGGGAGTCCCTCCCGCCGCCGCCCCCGTCCGCCGCCCCTGCCCCGAGCTCCGCCCTTTTGCCCCCGCCATGCGACCGGCCGCGCCGCCCCCTGCGCCGCATATATCCGGCGCACGAGGGTGTCTCGCCGCCCCTCCCGCACTCCGCCGGGATCCCGACGCGCCGCCCCCCGCATGCTTTTTATACAAACCGCGGGTCTCGGCTCTTATTGGTAGGCGAGGTCGTGGGCGGCTACAGCACCGTGCTCATGATGTTCGGCTTTGCCGTCGTGGCCACGGCGCCGGCCCTGCTCGTCTCGCGCATGGTCTCGCCCCGGCGCGGCAACAACCCCGTAAAGTTCCTGCCCATGGAGTGCGGCCAGGTTCCAAAGGGCGAGGGCCGCACGCACTTTATGATGCAGTACTATGCGTACATCCTAATGTTCGTCGTCTTCGACGTCATGGCCATCTTCCTGTACGCGTGGGGCGGCACGCTGCTGAACCTGCCAAAGGCCGCCACGCTGCCGATCATTGCGTTCCTGGGCATCATGTTCGCCGCCATGGCGTTCGCCCTGTACCAGTCGCGGAGGCGGGACATTTGGTAGGCGCGCCCGGGGGGCAGGGGTGCCGGCCGTGCTAAGGCAGCTCGTGACGCCGCACACGGCCAACGTGTTCGTCGGCAAGCTCGGCGACCTGCTCGAGAGGGCCGTCGACAAGCCGCTCGGGTACGCGATCAACTGGGGGCGCATATGGTCGCTGTGGCCCGTCCACATCGAGACGGCGTGCTGCAGCGTCGAGTTCGGCGCCGCGTCGGGCCCGCGGTACGACGTCGAGCGGTTCGGCATCATTGAGGCGTTCGGCTCGCTGCGCCAGTGCGACCTGATCGTCGTGCAGGGGACAATAACGCGCAAGATGGCCCCGCGCCTGCGCCTCGTGTACGACCAGATGCCCGAGCCAAAGTACGTGATCGCCATGGGGGCGTGCGCCATTACCGGCGGCCTCTACTTTGACTCGTACAACGTCCTGCCCGGGATAGACGGCGTGCTGCCCGTCGACGTGTACGTGCCCGGCTGCCCGCCGCGCCCCGAGACGCTGATCCAGGGGTGCATGCTCCTGCAGGAAAAGATAAAGCGGTCAAAGGCGCGCCGGCGCGTCTAGCGGGCGCGCCGCGCCGGCAGACAGTTATACGGCGCCGCCCCTGCCGCATGCGCATGGCAATACTCGTCGACGCGCAGGTGGCCGGCATATCCGGCGACATGCTCGTGTGCGCCATGGTCGACATGGGCGCGTCGCCGGCGCGCGTGCGCGACGCCGTGCGCGGCGCGGCGGCCATGCTGCCGGGCGGGCCGGACCTCGACGCCGCCTTTGAGCGGGTCGAAAAGCGCGGCATTGCCGCCACGCGGCTCTCCCTGGCGGCCGCCGGCGCCGGCGGCCTCGACGCCAGGCACGCGGTGCCCGACCTGCGCAGGTGCGTGTCTGGCGGGTGCGCCGCGGCCGGCCTGTCCGACGGGGCGGCGTCGCTTGCGTCCGGCGCGCTCGACATTCTCGTCGCGTCCGAGGCGGCCGTGCACGGCTCGGATGCGGGCTCGGCGCACCTCCACGAGGCGGCCGGCCTGGACACGGTCGCCGACATCGTCGGCGCGGCGGCGGCGGCCGACGACCTCGGCATCGCCGGCGAGCGCGCGGCGTGCACCCCCGTGGCCGTCGGCTGCGGGACGGTCACGTTCTCGCACGGCACGACGCCGTGCCCCGCGCCGGCCGTCGTCGAGGCGCTGCGCGGGTCGGGCATACTGTCGTGCCCCGGCGGCGCGCCGGGCGCGCCCCCGCGCGCCGAGCTGGCGACGCCGACGGGCGTGGCCCTGCTGCGGGCGATGCGCCCCGAGTGCGCGCCGGCCTACCCCGAGATGGCCGTCGAGGCGGTAGGCCACGGCGCCGGCTCGGCGGACTTTGACGGCTTTGCAAACGTGCTGCGCCTGGTGCGCGGGACGGCCCCCGACGAGGCGCGCGCTGTCGGCGCCGGGACGGTCGGCGTCCTCGAGACGCTCGTCGACGACGCGACCGGCGAGGAGATCGGCAGGGCGCTCGAGGCCCTGTCGGCGGCCGCCGGCGCGCTCGACGCGTGGGCCTCGCCGGCCCTCGGCAGAAAGGGCAGGCCGGCGCACGCGATCACGGTCGTGTGCGAGGCCGGCGCCGAGGAGCGGCTCGCGCGCATGCTGATGGCCGAGACGGGCACGCTCGGAGTGCGCGCGCGCAGGTCCGCCCGCTTCGAGGCCGGCCGCTCCGAGCGCGCGGTGACCGTGCGCCTGCGCGGCTCGAGCAGCGCGGTGCGCGCCAAGCGCAGCGCCGTGACCGGCAGGGAAAAGCCCGAGTCCGACGACGTCGCGGCCGCGGCCGCGGCCGCCGGCGTGCCGTACATCGAGGCCTCGAGGGCGGCCGCGGCCGCTACCGAGGCCGAACGGCCGCGTCCGGGCGGGGGCGGAGACGATGCCTAGCCTGGCGGACCTCGTGTCCTGGTTCGGCGGCCGCGGACCCGCCGTCGTGGCCGTCTCGGGCGGGGTCGACAGCGCCCTCGTGGCCCTCGCGGCGCACAGGGCCCTCGGCGATGCGGCCACCGCCGTCACTGCGGACTACTCGACAATGCCGCGCGACGATCTGGAGGCGGCCCGCCGCACGTGCGCCGAGATCGGCATGCGCCAGGATGTAGTCGAGTACGACGAGCTCGCCGACGAGCGGTTTGCCCGCAACGACCGCAACCGCTGCTTTTACTGCCGGACCGAGCTGGCGTCGCGCCTCGCCTCCCTGGCGGCGGCCCGCGGGGCGGCCACCATAGCGGACGGCACGCACCTCGGCGACCTGGGGGACTACCGCCCCGGCATACGCGCCATGCGCGACGGCGGCGTGAGCAGCCCGCTCGTCGAGGCCGGGTTCGCAAAGGCCGACGTCCGCCGCGAGGCGGCCGCGGCCGGCCTGTCGGCGCACGACCGGCCGGCCAACTCGTGCCTGGCCTCGCGCATTCCATGGGGGCGGCGCGTGACGGCCGAGAGGCTGGCGCGCATCGAGGTAGCCGAGGCGATGGTAAGGGCGGCGGCCGGGGTGGCCGGCGCCGTGCGCGTGCGCGACCTGGGCGGGTCGGCGAGCATCGAGGTCGAGCGGCCGTCCGTCCGCCTCGTGTCGAGCCCCGGCGTGCTCGGGCCCCTCTCCGAGAGGCTGCGCGCGATCGGGTTCGACTCCGTCCGCGTCGACCCCGCCGGGTACGCGCCCGGCCGGGCCAACGCCGGGGGCGGGGGTGCGGCCGCGCCTTGATCTACCTGGACAACGCGGCGTCGACCCCGGTGCGCCCCGAGGTGCTCGACGCAATGCTGCCGTACCTGCGCGGCGGGCAGCACGGGAACCCCTCCTCGCTGCACTCGTACGGCCGCGCCGCCGCGCGGTCCCTGGCGGCCGCCCGCAGGCGGGTCGCCGCGCTCGTCAACGCCGCCTCGCCGTCCGAGATACTGCTCACGTCCGGCGGGACCGAGTCCGACAACATGGCCGTGCTGGGCGCGGCCGGGGCCGCCGCCCGCAGGGGCGCGCCGCGCCGCATAGTCACGACCGCCGTCGAGCACGAGGCCGTCCTGGAGCCGTGCAGGCGCCTTGCCGCATCGGGGTTTGAGGTGGAGTACGTGCCGCCCGACGGGGCCGGCCGCGTCGACGCCGGGGCCGTCTCCGACGCCGTCTCGGACGGCGGCGCATGCCTCGTCTCGATGATGCTCGCCAACAACGAGGTCGGCGCCGTCCAGCCGGTCGCCGACGCCGCCCGCGCGTGCCGCCGCTCGGGCGCCGTGTTCCACACCGACGCGGTGCAGGCGGCCGGCAAGATCCCCGTCGACGTGCAGGCGCTCGGCGTCGACCTGCTCTCCGTCTCGGCGCACAAGATCAACGGACCAAAGGGCGCCGGCGCGCTGTACGTGCGGCGCGGCACCCCCGTCGACCCGCTCATCCTGGGCGGGGGCCAGGAGGGCGGCATGCGGTCGGGCACCGAGAACGTGCCCGCCGCCGCGGGGCTCGGCATGGCGTGCGAGCTGGCCGGGCGCGACCTGGCCGAGTCCGCCGCCCGCATGCGCCGCCTCCGCGACCGGCTCGTCGCCGGCGTGGCCGCCTCCGTGCCGCACTCGGCATGCAACGGGCCGCCCGCCGGGGGCGGCGGCGGCGGCGGCCCGCCGGGGCCGGCCGTCCTGCCGGGCACGGCCCACTTTACGTTCCTCGGCGTCTCCGGCGAGGACCTGCTCCTAAAGCTCGACGAGGACGGGATAGCGGCGTCGACCGGCTCTGCATGCACGGTAAACAAGCAGAGGGCCTCGCACGTGCTCGAGGCCATGGGCTTTACCCACGAGCAGGTGTCTGGCTCGCTCCGCCTGAGCATCGGCCCGTCGAACACCGAGGACGAGATCGACCGCACGGTGTCTGCGCTCGCCGCGGCGGTGGCCGGCCTCCGGCGCGTCTCGCCGCACCGCGCAAAGTACGGGCCCTGACCGCCCCTCCCCCGCCCGGCGGCGTCACGCGCGCAGCAGGCCGGCGGGGCCCGCCCACGCCCCCCGCCGCGACAGCGCCGCCGCCCCCACGGCCGCGGCCAGGGCGGCCGCCATTGCGGCCGCCGCGGCAGGCCCGAACTCGGGCACGACGCACGTCCCAATGATCTCGACGTGCCCGTCGCCCTCCCTGAAAGGGACCTTGACGACCCTCGTGTCGGACATGTCGCTGATCTTTTCGTACGGGGTCTGCGCGCCGTCGACGAGGACGATGAACAGCTCGTCGCCGCCCTCGCAGCCGGCCGTCCTGGCGTCGATGTACCTGCGCGGCAGATCGAGGCTGAGGTGCCCCCCGCCCCTCCCCGCCTCTATGAACACGCTCATGCCGAGCGAGTCGGGGTTGATCCTCATGCTGCCGACCGTCCCGCCGACTATCGTGTACGGCACGTCGAACGTGCCGGAGCTGCCCGCATCGACGACGTGCACGTCCGTCGACTCGACCGCCTCCTGCGAGGCCATCGCAAACGAGGTCTCGACCGAGCCGTGCACGCTGTAGTCGGCCCTCACCCTGTACTCGCCGGCGGGCCACGCCTCGGCCGACGTGTATATGATGTCCGTAAAGCTGCCGTCCTGCGCGACGTCCACCTGCGCCACGTGTATCCGCTTGACCGGCCTGTCCTCGCTGGTGTAGAACACGGTGACCAGGACGGGCGTGCCCTCCACGACGATCCGCACGTCGCCGTGTATGACGACGGTGTCGCCGGGGTCGTACACCGCGCCCGCCGTGTTGATGGTGAGGATCGGCTCGGACGCCTGCGCCCATGCCTGCTGCCAGCCGGCCGGCTCGCCGCCGGGGCCGCCGGCCGCCGCCGTGGCCGCCGCTGCTGCGGCGACTGCGGCAAGCGCCACGCCGGCGATCACCAGCGCCGGCGCGGCCCCCAGGGCCGCCCGGCTTGCGCGGGGCGCGTACACGGCCGCGCCCGTAGGGGCTCGGTATATTTCCCTTGCGTGCCCAGCGTCCGGGCGCGCAAAAAATTAAAAAAGATGAAACCTAGAAGCGTGGAACCGCGCTGAGCCTCGAGCGCGCCGTAATGGCCACTATCGAGACGATTGCAACGATCAGTACTAGAACCGCCACGGTGCCGAACTCTGGCACGACGCAGGCGCCGACAATCTCAATGCTCTCGGCGCTGGCCGGGAACATGACCTCGACGGCCGTGCCGTCAAAGGTGTAGTCGTCGCTCTGCTCGCCGTCGACAATGACGAGCGGATCGCCGCGCTGGTCGCACCCGCTCAGGAGCGGGCTGACAGACAGCATTCCGTCGTCGTCGGCGCTGATGTCGATCTGAAGCACGGACATGTCGTCGCTGGTGCTGGTGGATACGCCGGACACCATGCCGCCCGTGATCTCGTACGGCACGCAGTTGTTGCCGACCGACAGCTCGTCGTCGCCGCACTCCACCGGCTCGACTGGCACGCTGGGCATCCTCGCCTCCAGCCCGCCGGTCAGGTCGACCATGGCCTTGTTGTTGATGGACTGCCCGCCGTACTGGACGCGGATGGTGTAGGTGCCGTCATATTTCCAGCCTTGGCCGGCCGTGTTGAACTCGGTATAGTACGAGCCGTCACGGTCGACGTCCACCTGGGCTAGGCCCACCACGTTGCCCGTGGGGCTTATGGCTGTTACAGTAACCGGGACGCCTGACCTGATCGTGGCCACCTGGCCGCTGACTTCTATGGTTGATTCGTGGTCGTATGTAGCCATGTCGGTGCTGACCGTGATTGGAATCGCCTGCGAGGCGTCCATCATGGCTTGGCCCTTACCGTCCCCGACGCAGTCCGGACACGGGTACGACTTGATCGTCCCCATGTGGTCGTCTGCGAGCGCGGGCGCCAAGGTAACCGTGCTGGCCACCGCCAGCAACGCCATTAGCATGTACGACGTGTGCACATTCATCTTGGCGGCGAGCCGGAGTGTCGGTATTTATGTATATAATTAGCCCGGTCGGGGCATGCGCACCCCGGCGCCCTCCCGGGCGCGGCGCCCTGCTGGAGGGGGGCGGGCGGCGGGCGGCGGGCGGCGCAGGCGCTCCCTGCCGGCGGCCATGGGCTGCACCTAGCCCTTGGATGCCCAATCCTGCAGGCGCAAATCCTCCCGCGCTGCCCTCTTCCTGCCGCCGAGCCGGATGCGCGCGTCCCCGCCGAGGCCAGTCCGCCTAGCCCCGCCCTGCCTAGCCCTGCCTAGCCCCGCCCCGCCGCGCAGCGGTGCGGCGCCGGATGCCCCCCACCGCGTCCGCCCGCGCTTGCCCTACTCTGGCACCCGCCCGCCTCTGCGTTCTGGCCCCGCGAGCCGACCTGTGCCGAGGCGGGCGGCGCTTTGAGACTGCCACAAGCGTGCGGGAATCGCGCGCGCCCTGCGGCCCCGTCGTGATCCTTGGCATGCACACCGCCTGGTGCTTTCCGTGGCCTGGGCCCCCCCGGCGCGCACCCTCCCCCGGCCCGCCCGGCCGCGGGCCCCCCCGGCGCGCACCCTCCCCCGGCCCGCCCGGCCGCGGGCCCCCCCGGCGCGCACCCTCCCCCGGCCCGCCCGGCCGCGGGCCCCTCCCTCCTCTACTCTGCGGGCACTGCGCGTTGCCGCGCCGGCAGCGAGGCATGCCCTCAATGCGTTGGGCGGGCAAAGCCCTGCCACAGCATCGCCACCGCTGGCATCGCAGCCGCGTGGATGTCCGCCACAGCGTATGAAGATGGTAGCCGGTTGAACGGTTGACGCCGGCCGCCGGCCGCCCTCGCGCCGCACCTGCCGGCGACAGCGGCGCGGAGCCGCGGCCCCCGCGTCCACTCGAAAAGAAAAATAACGTGCGCGCACGCTTTGTCAGTACCTAGGCAGGATGCTGAGCCTCGACCTTGCGGTCATGGCCACGATGGCCACCACGGCTACGGCGAGAATCACGACAGCGATAGCCCCGAACTCGGGTATCACGCATGTCCCAATGACCTCTATCTGCGATGCGCCCGCCTCGAATCCGATCGACAGGCTCCTCACGGTGTCCGTAATGCTCTCCTCAAAGTCCCTTTCTTCGCCGTCGACTAGGACGATGAACGAGTCGTCGCTGCCACTGCAGCCGTCGCCCCCGTTAAGGACCTTGGCGTCGAGGACCTCCCTAGGGAAGTCGATGATGAGGGTGCCGTCGCTGTCCGCGTCTATCCCAATGACGATCGAGCTGCTCTCCTCGTCGGGCACAATGCTCGTGAGGGTGCCGCCGGTGATGGAGTACCCAACGCTGGCGTCGGACCCCTCCACGGCGTACGTCGGCGAGCCGGGCGGCAGGAGGCTGCCAGGCGACGGGGCCGGGGCCGGGGCCGGGGCCGGGTCGGTGGGTTGCGGGGCCGGGGCGGCGCCGTCGGATCCGCCGAACGAGAACAATGTCTGACCTTCGTTGTTGCCGTAGGTGACCTTTACGGTGTAGTCGCCGGCCGTCTTCCACAGCTTGCCGCCTGCGACTATGTCGGCCGCGAACGTCCCGTCGCTGGCAACCGCAAGCTGATCGACTTGGATGACGTTGTTCGTGATCGGCGCGATGACCATGAGTGAGACCTGGTGGCCTCTCATGACCTGCCCAACCTGGCCGGTCACCTGTACGGTCTCCCCGTCCGAGTACGAGGCCTTGTCCGTCGTGACCTCTAGCGTCCCCTGTGCATAGATTGGCGTCAGAGCCACGCCCGCGACGAGAATCGCGGACACGGCTAGCACTGATAGGCAAGTGTTCATTGACGCCGTGCCGCCCCCCGGCGTATTTAAGGCTTGAAAAATTATTCTAGACCTAGGGGTCAATCGGATCTAGCTTGGCCGAGGCAAGCTAGGTATATATTAACCGTGCAGGGCGCGCCGCCCGCTTGCCTCCACAGCACAATTTTGGCGCCTTGGGCGGTTGCGCGCCGCCCTGCGGCGGCGGGGTGGCGTGACATGGCGGTCAAAAAGCCGCAGATACTCGTGCCCGACCATATCTTGGTGCCAAAGCACGAGATCATGACAAAGGCCGAGGCCGAAGAGGTCATGGCGCTATACCACTGCAAGCCGACCGAGCTGCCGCTGATCTACGTCACCGACCCCGCCATCGTAAAGCTCGGCGTCAAGCCCGGCGACATGATCCGGATCACGCGCAACAGCAGCACCGCCGGCGAGAGCATCTACTACAGGTACGTGGTGGAGGCCTGATGGCGGATCCCGCCAACCGGCGCTGGCCGATCATCGAGGACATACTGCGCAAGGAGGGGATCGCCCGGCAGCACCTCAACTCGTTCAACGAGTTCCTCGACCGCGGCATGCAGGAGATCATCGACGAGGTCGGCCAGTCCGACATCGAGAACCCCGACTACCCGTACAAGGTAAAGTTCGGCAAGGTCCGCGTGTTCGACCCGCGCATGATGGAGCTCGACGGGTCCATAACGCACATCACCCCCGCCGAGGCGCGCCTGCGCAACGTCTCGTACGCGGCGCCAGTAAAGGTGGAGGCGAGCGTCATTGAGGACGGCAAGGTACTCGAGACAAAGTTCATCCACATCGGCGACATACCGGTGATGGTAAAGTCCAGCGCGTGCAAGCTGAACAACCTAAAGCCGAGGGGCCTGGTCGAGCACAGCGAGGACCCGCACGACCCGGGGGGCTACTTTATCATCAACGGGTCGGAGCGCGTCATTGTCGGCCTGGAGGACCTGTCGTACAACAAGATCATCGTCGACAAGGAGACGGTCACCGGCAACCTCGTGTACAAGGCAAAGGTGTACTCGGCGACGGTCGGGTACCGCGCAAAGCTAGAGCTCGTCATGAAGAACGACGGCCTGATCGTCGCAAAGATACCGAGCTCGCCCGTCGACATACCCGTCGTGACGCTCATGCGGGCCCTCGGCATCGAGTCCGACAAGGACATTGCATCGTCGGTCTCGCTCAACGAGGACGTCCAGGACCAGCTCGAGAGCTCGTTCGAAAAGGCCGGCGAGTCGCCCACCTCGAAGGACGCCATCGTGTACATTAGCAAGCGCATCGCGCCGGGCATGCTCGAAGAGTTCCAGATCAAGCGCGCCGAGACGCTGCTCGACTGGAGCCTGCTGCCCCACCTCGGCCGCGACTACGAGAAGCGCCGCGAAAAGGCGCAGTTCCTCGGCGAGGCCGCCGCGAAGCTGCTAGAGCTAAAGCTCGGCTGGATCGACCCCGACGACAAGGACCACTACGGCAACAAGGTCATCAAGTTCGCCGGCCAGATGCTCGCCGAGCTGTTCCGCCTGGCGTTCCGCAACCTGGAGCGCGACATGAAGTACCAGCTCACAAAGTCGGGCCAGAAGCGCGGCATCAACGCCGTCGCCGCCGCCATACGGCCCGGCATCGTCACCGACAAGCTCAACAACGCGATAGCGACCGGCAACTGGGGCAGGGGGCGCGTCGGGGTCACGCAGCTGCTCGACCGGACGAACTACCTGTCCACGATAAGCCACCTGCGCCGCATCCAGTCGCCCCTGAGCCGGACGCAGCCGAACTTTGAGGCGCGCGACCTGCATGCGACGCACTTTGGCCGCATCTGCCCGAGCGAGACGCCCGAGGGCTCCAACTGCGGCCTCGTAAAGAACCTGGCGCTGTCGGCCATCATTTCGGTCCGCGTAAAGGCCGAGGAGATCGTCGAAAAGCTGCACGACCTCGAGACGCTGCCGGCGGACGGGGCCGGCGAGGGACTGCGCCGCACCGGCACGCGCGTGTTCGTCGACGGCAAGTTCATCGGGTACCACCCGGACGGCGCCAAGCTCTCGTCGAACCTGCGCGAGCTGCGCCGCTCGTCGCTCATACACGCCCACGTCGGCGTCGCCCTGCACAAGCCGCCGCACGAGGGGGCCACGGCGCGCCTGTACGTCAACTGCCACGCGGGCCGCGTCCTGCGCCCGCTGATCATAGTGCGCGACGGCCGGCCGCTCCTCACGCGCGAGCACCTCGACAAGATGACAAAGCGGCTCGCATCCTGGACGGACCTGGTGCGCAACGGCATCGTCGAGCTCGTCGACGCCAACGAGGAGGAAAACTGCGTCATTACCCTCGACGACCGGCGCACAAAGCAGCACACGCACCTCGAGATATTCCCGCCGGCCATACTCGGCGCCGGCGCCTCGATCATCCCGTACCCCGAGCACAACCAGTCGCCGCGCAACACGTACGAGTCGGCCATGGCAAAGCAGAGCCTCGGCTTTTCGACGCCGATGATGAACACGAGCACGTACGTCCGGCAGCACTTCATGCTGTACCCGCAGACGCCGATCGTCAACACAAAGGCGATGAACCTGCTCGGCCTCGAGGACAGGCCGGCGGGGCAGAACTGCATAGTCGCGGTCCTGCCCTTCGACGGGTACAACATCGAGGACGCGATAGTCCTGAGCAAGGCCTCGGTCGACAGGGGCCTGGCCCGCACGTTCTTTTACCGCATATACGACGCGGAGGCAAAGCAGTACCCCGGCGGGACGGCCGACAAGTTCGAGATACCCGACCCCGACGAGAACATACGCGGCTACAAGAGCGAGAGGTCGTACCGCCTGCTGGAGGAGGACGGCGTCATATCGGCCGAGGCGTCGGTCGCCGGCGGCGACGTGCTCATCGGCAAGACGAGCCCGCCGAGGTTCCTCGAAGAGTTCCGCGAGTACGACCAGGCCGGCCCGTACAGGCGCGACACGTCGTCGTCGGTGCGCCCGTCCGAGTCCGGCCTAGTCGACACGGTGGTGATGACGCAGTCGAGCGAGGGCGGCAAGATGTACAAGATACGCGTCCGCGACATGCGCGTGCCCGAGATCGGCGACAAGTTCGCCGCCAGGCACGGCCAAAAGGGCGTCCTCGGCATACTCGCAAAGAACGAGGACCTGCCGTACACGGCGGAGGGCGTCATGCCGGACGTGCTGATCAACCCGCACGCGTTCCCGTCCCGCATGACCGTCGGCATGTTCATGGAGTCGATAGCCGGCAAGGCCGCGGCCCTGCGCGGCTCGCAGTTCGACGGCTCGGCGTTCGTCGGCGAAAAGATGGACGAGGTGCGGCAGGCCATGGACTCGGCCGGCTTCAAGTACTCGGGCAAGGAGGTCATGTACGACGGGCGCACGGGGCGCCCCTTCCCCGTCGAGGTGTTCATCGGCGTCGTGTACTACCAAAAGCTCCACCACATGGTCTCCGACAAGATACACGCGAGGGCGCGCGGCCAGGTGCAGATGCTCACAAAGCAGCCTACCGAGGGGCGCGCCCGCGGCGGCGGCCTGCGGTTCGGCGAGATGGAGCGCGACTGCCTCATTGCGTACGGCGCCTCGATGATCCTCAAGGACCGCCTGCTCGACGAGTCGGACAGGTCGGACATTTACGTGTGCGAGAGGTGCGGCCTGATCGCGTACCACGACCTAAAGCAGCGCAAGTACGTCTGCCGCGTGTGCGGCGACAAGGCAAAGGTCTCGTCGGTCTCGGTCGCGTACGCGTTCAAGCTGCTCCTGCAGGAGATGCAGAGCCTCAACGTGGCGCCGCGCCTGCTCATAAGGGAGAGGGTGTAGCGGCGTGTCCGTCGAGACCGTAAAGTCGATCGACGCGATCCGGTTCTCGGTGTGGTCGCCGGCCGAGACGCGCAAGTACTCGGTCGCCGAGATCACCGCCCCCGAGACGTACGACGAGGACGGCCTGCCCGTCCAGGGGGGCCTGATGGACGGGCGCCTCGGCACGCTCGAGCCCGGCCAAAAGTGCCTCACGTGCGGCAACATGATGGCGCGCTGCCCCGGCCACTTTGGCCACGTCGAGCTCGCCGAGCCCGTGCTGCACATTGCGTTCATCGACAACATACACAAGCTGCTGCTGTGCACGTGCAGCAAGTGCCACCGCCTGCTCGTCGAGCAGGACGACCTCGACGAGCTGTCGCGCGTGCGCAACCGCGAGGCCGCCTACACGATCGTCTCGCAAAAGCGCATCCCCGAGCAGATACTTGAAAAGGCGAAAAAGGCCAGGGAGTGCCCCCACTGCGGCAAGGAAAAGTACGAGCTCGTCTTTACAAAGCCGACCATATTCATCGAAAAGATACCGCGCGACGAGTCGCCCGACGCGCCGCCGCCGCTGGCGGGGTCGGCCGCCACCGCCGACGACCGCGTCGAGAACCGCCTCCTGCCCATCATCATACGCGAGCGGTTCTCGCACATGCGCGACGAGGACCTCGAGCTCCTCGGCTACGACCCCGCCACGGCCCGCCCCGAGTGGTTCGTCCTGCAGGCCCTGCCCGTCCCGCCCGTGGCCGTGCGCCCGTCCATCATACTCGACACCGGCATACGGTCCGAGGACGACCTTACGCACAAGATGGTCGACATCATTAGGGTAAACCAGCGCCTCAAGGAGAGCAAGGAGGCCGGCACGCCGCCGCTCATAGTGCAGGACCTCGTCGACCTTCTCCAGTACCACACGACGACCTACTTTGACAACGAGGTGTCCGGCATACCGCAGGCGCACCACCGCTCGGGCAGGGCCCTCAAGACCATAACGCAGCGCCTCAAGGGCAAGGAGGGCCGCTTCCGCGGGTCGCTCTCCGGCAAGAGGGTAGACTTTTCGAGCCGCACCGTCATTTCGCCGGACCCCAACCTCGACCTGTCCGAGGTCGGCGTCCCCGAGTCGGTCGCCATGAAGCTTACGATCCCCGAGATCGTCACCGAGTGGAACGTCGAGCGCCTCAAGAGGCTCGTCGTCAACGGCCCCGACGTGTACCCCGGCGTCAACTACATCGTGCGGCCCGACGGCGTCAAGATACGCCTCGACTACGTCGAGAACCGCCAGACGATAGCCGACACGCTCGAGATGGGGTACCTGATCGAGAGGCACCTGATCGACGGCGACATCGTAATGTTCAACAGGCAGCCGTCGCTCCACCAAATGTCCATAATGGCCCACCACGTCCGCGTGCTGCCCGGCAAGACGTTCCGCCTGCACCCGTCGGTGTGCCCCCCGTACAACGCCGACTTTGACGGCGACGAGATGAACCTGCACGTGCCCCAGAGCGAGGAGGCGCGCGCCGAGGCAATGCTGCTCATGCGCGTGCAGGACCAGCTCATATCGCCGCGGTACGGCGGGCCGATCATCGGCGGCCTGCGCGACTTTATCACGGGGTCGTTCCTGCTCACGCGCGACGAGACGCTGCTGCCGCGCGAGGACTTTGCCAACCTGGCAATGCTCGGCGGGTACGCCGGCCCGCTGCCCGACCCGGCGGGGCCGGCCGCGCCTGCCGGCGGCGGCGGGGGCCGGCCGCGGCGCATGTACACCGGCAAGCAGCTGTTCTCGCTGTTCCTCCCCGACGACTTCAACTACGTCATTACGTCAAAGTGGTCAAAGGGCACGGACGGCGAGGAAAAGGACGTCGTCATCAAGAACGGCCAGCTCGTCAAGGGCGTGATCGACAAGTCGTCGATAGGCGCCGAGGAGCCCGAGAGCGTGCTGCACCGCATCGCAAAGGACTACGGGAACGAGCCGGCCAAGAGGTTCCTCAACTCGGTCCTGATCATCGCAAAGCAGTTCATCACGCACTATGGGTTCAGCTACGGGTACGCGGACCTGGAGGTGCCCGACTCGGCGCGCCGCGAGATCAGCGAGGGCATCGAGAGCAGCTACGCGAACGTCTCGGACCTCATATCCGACTTCAACAAGGGCACGCTAAAGCTCACGCGCGGCCTGTCGCCCGAGGAGGCGCTCGAGGCGTACATCGTCAACGAGCTGTCCAACGCCAGGGACAAGGCCGGCAGCAAGGCCGACAAGTCCTTCGACCACACGAACGCCGGCAAGATCATGGCCTCGACCGGCGCGCGCGGGTCCGCCCTGAACATCGGCCAGATGGCCGGATCGCTCGGCCAGCAGTCGCGGCGAGGCCAGCGCCTGCTCAAGGGGTACCTCAACAGGGCGCTCCCGCACTACCGCGAGAACGACAACAGCCCCGACGCGCACGGGTTCGTAAAGTCCAACTACCGCGACGGCCTGTCCGTCCTCGAGTTCTTCTTCCACGCAATGGCCGGCCGCGAGGGACTCGTCGACACGGCCGTGCGCACGCAGCAGAGCGGCTACATGCAGCGCCGCCTGATCAACGCCCTCGAGCACATACGGCTCGAGCACGACAACACGGTGCGCGACCCGCACGGGCACATCATACAGTTCATGTACGGCGAGGACGGCATCGACGTCGCAAAGAGCGACCACGGCGAGGCGTTCAACGTGCACCGCCTGATCGAGTCGCAGCGGATAGTCGACTCGGGCCGGCGCGCCACGGCGCGCGACGTAGAGGAGATCGCCGCGCGCTACACGGGCACGTTCAACCCACGGCTGCGCCGCATCGTGACGGACGCGCTCTCCTCGTGCGGCCTGAGCAAGGACGGCGTCGAAAAGGTCGGCCGCAAGGGCCTCGACCTGTACAACAAGGCCCGGGTCGAGCCTGGCCAGGCCGTCGGCATACTGACGGCCCAGTCGATAGGCGAGCCGGGCACGCAGATGACCCTCCGCACGTTCCACTTTGCCGGGATCAGGGAGCGCAACGTCACGCTCGGCCTGCCGCGCCTCATCGAGCTCGTCGACGCGCGCAAAAAGGCGTCCACCCCGACGATGGACATACACCTGGAGGAGGGCGTGCGCGAGTCGCGCGAGGAGGCCATCGGGGTCGCGCGCCGCATACTGCAGACAAAGGTGCGCTCGGTCGTGGCCGACACCGAGACCGACTACGCGACGCGCATCGTCCTCATGCTCGACGAGCGCCAGCTCAAGGACCGGGGGTGCACGGTAGACGAGGTCGTCGACGCCCTCTCGGCGAACAAAAAGATCAAGGTCGTGCCCGACGGCTACGACCTCGTCCTGAGGCTCGTCAAAAAGCCGCCAAAGACCGGCGCGGACGTGGCGCGCCGCATCCTGCAGGCAAAGGTCTCCTCGCTCGCGGCCGGCGCGGATGCGAGCTACGTGACCCGGGTCGCCGTCTCGCTCGACGAGCCGGGCCTGGCCGCGGTCGGCCGCACCGTGGCCGAGGCCGCCGAGGCGCTCAAGCCAAAGGGCGTTAGCGTGTCTTCCGACCCCGGCCCCGCCGCCGACCCCGACCCAGACCCCGCCGCCGCGCAGGGCGCCCCCGAGGGCGCCGCGACCTCCTTGCCCGCCCCGCCGTCCAAAGCCGGCCCAGCCCCCGCCGCCGCGCAGGGATCCCCCGAGGCTCCCGCGGGGCCCGCCGCCGCGGAGGGCCGCCCGCGCCGGCCGGCGAGAAAGCCGCCAAAGACCGGCGCGGACGTGGCGCGCCGCATCCTGCAGGCAAAGGCGGACTCGCTCGCGCCCGGCGCGGAAGGCAACTACGTGACCCGGGTCACCCTCACGCTCGACGAGCGGATGCTCACCGAGAGCGGATGCACCGTGGCCGAGGTCGCCGCCGTCCTCCCGCCGGGCGGGAGGATCAGCGTCGCCTCCGACGGCGGCGACCGCGCGGAGAGGCGCGCCAAAAAGGCGGACAAGCAGGGCGAGCAGCCGACCCAGTACGAAATGTCCGAGGTGATCGCGCTGCGCAACAAGGTGCTGAACACGACGGTAAAGGGCGTGCCCGACATTGCCCGCGTCACGCTCGTCCAGGAGGACGACAAGTGGGTCATACAGACGACGGGCTCGAACCTGCCGAGGGTGCTCTCGGTGGACGGGATTGCGCGGCGCAACGTGACGACGAACAACGTGCACGAGATCGCCGAGACGCTCGGCATCGAGGCGGCGCGCAACGCGCTCATCGACGAGGTGCACTCGACGCTCGCCGACCAGGGCCTCGAGGTCGACATGAGGTACATCATGCTAGTCGCCGACCTGATGTGCTCGCGCGGGCACATGCAGCAGATCGGCAGGCACGGCGTGGCCGGCACGAAGGACAGCGTCCTGGCGCGCGCCGCGTTCGAGATCACGGTGCCCACGATCGCGCGCGCCGCCCTCGCGGGCGAGGTCGAGCGGCTCAAGGGCGTCACCGAGAACGTGATCGTCGGCAGCAACATACCGATCGGCAGCGGCATCGTCGACCTGTACATGCACGCGGCCAACAAGAGGCAGGCAAGGGCGCCGGCAGCAGCGGCTGGCGCCGCGCCGGCGGCGGCAGCAGCGGCAGCGCCGGCCTAGCCGCCCTCCCGCCTCCCACTCCGCGCGCCCGGCGCCCCGCCGCCGCGGGAACGTCTTTTATCCGGCCCCCTCCTCCCGCGCCCGATGCCCTGCACGGCAGCGCCGGCCGCCGCGCTGATCCTCCTGGTCGCCGCCGCCGCCGCGGCCGCCGCGGGGGGCGGCCCCGCCCTTGCCCCCGCCGCCGCCGCGGCCGAGCCGCGCCCCGACCCCGACCGCCCGTACGCGCCGATATTCTTCGACAAGCCGTCGTACACGTGGACGGACAAGGTCAGGATTACGATAGTGGCGCCCAGCTGGAACGCGAACGCGGACGGGATCGACACGATAGGCGGAATCGAGACGCATCCGGTGAGGGTGTCGACGCGGGGCCACGAGCTCTCCCCCTACCGGCTCACCGAGACGGGGCCGGGAACCGGCGTGTTCGCCGGCGAGGTGATCCTCACGGGCTTTGAGCACGACGCCGACGGCGACGGCGCGCCGGACACGACGCCGCGCACGGCCGGCGCGGGGCCGACCGGCGGGTACCTGCAGGCCGGGCGCTCCGACGCCGTCACCGTGTCGTTCGAGTTCCGCAGGAACCTGGTGCTCGTCGAGTCGGCGCCCGTAGGGTGGACGAGGGCCGCCGTGTGGTTCGACGCGGCGGGGTACCCGGCGGGCGGGGGCGGGCCGGCCACGGTACTTGCCGCCGAGCCCGACATGAACCTCAACCCAGAGGCCGTCGACAGCCTCGCCGTCCGCGTCTCGTCCGACTCGGACGCGGCCGGCACCGACCTGTCCCTGATCGAGACGGGCGAGGATACGGGCATGTTCGAGGGATCGCTGCTCGTCTCGCCCGGCGCGGCAACGGGGGGCTCGGGGCTCCTGCGCGCCGCGCCGGGCGACACACTGGCGGCGGTCTACACGGACCGCACCCTGCCGCCGCCGGCGTCCCGCACAGACGCCGAGGATATAGTGGCGACGGCGGAAGTGGAGCCGGGCGCGCCGCCCATGCGCCGGGCGGCGCTGTCGGGGCTGACCGTGTCGGGCGAGGGAGTCGCAATGCAGGGCGGCGCGGGCGCGCCGCCTTCCCCCGGCGCCGCGGCCCCCGCGAGCGGGAGCGCGGCGATCACGGCGCGCATTGCCAGCCTGCTGCCGCACAGCCAGGACTTTGTCGTCGTGTTCCAGGTCAAGGACCTGGGCGGGGGCGGGGGCGGCCCCGGGGGCGGCACCCTGGCCGTCTCGTGGGTGCGCGGAAGCCTCGCGCCGATGCAGGCCGTCGACGTGTCGCAGACATGGGACTATCCGGCGCCGCCGGCCGGCGGCGGGCAGCATGCCGCCGGCCGGTACGCAGTGCAGGCGTTCGCCTGGAGCTCGCTGTCGTCGCCGGTCCCGCTCGCCGCCCCCGAGCGCGCCGAGTTCTCCGTCGGCCCGTGAGCCTGGCGCCCCCCCACGGCGGCCCGCGCGCTGGCGCGCTACACGATAGGGCTATAAAGCCCCGGCGTGCACGCCCCTCGCAGGTAAGTCCAATGGGTAAGCTACTCGAAAAGGCCCTCAAAGACGCCGTCAAGGCCGGCCAGTGCACGCTCGGAGCAAGGAGCGTTGAAGGTTCCGTCGCAAGTACAAAGCTCATAGTAATGTCCAGGTCCGTGCGAGCGGACCGCTCGGAGGCCATTGCGTCAGGGGCGGGCGAGGCGGGGGTGCCGACCGTGAGGTTCGCAGGCTCCTCGGTCGCTCTCGGAAGGCTGTGCGGGGTGCAGTTCCGCGTCTCCGTGGCGGCGCTGACGTCGGCCGCCGATGCGACCGTAAAGTCGATAGTAAGCGAGACTGAAAACGAATGACACACGAACACACGCCATCCACACCAAGCCGCGCGCGGGCGCGCGGCGTCACGCTAGTTTGGGCTAGGGCCCGGGGCACGGCCGATCAGCCATGACGCAGGCCGTAAAGCTGTCGATGGACCAGATGCGGCTAATGTCGCTCTTCCAGTCGGAGACGAGGGTGACGGCGCGCGACTGCGTCGAGGACGAAAAGCTCAACCGCGTCATATTCGTCGTCAACACGGGCGAGATGGGCAAGGCGATCGGCAGGCGCGGCGCCCACATACAGGGCCTGCAGCGCAGGGTCAAGAGGGGCGTCGAGATCGCCGAGTACCACGAGGATCCGGCCGAGTTCCTGCGCAAGATCTTCAACCCCAAGTTCGTCAGCGAGGTAAAACTAAATACCCGCGAGGACGGCTCGCGGCAGGCAGTGGTGATGGTGGATCCGCAGAAAAAGGGCCTGGTCGTCGGCCGCGAGGGCCGCAACGCCGAAAAGGCCCGCATCCTCGCAAAGCGGTACTTTGACATCTCGCGGGTCATGATAAACAGCGCCGGGGGCGACCTCGGCGGCGGGTGGTAGGCGGGGGCAATGGCAAAGTCGCCCCTCGGCCTGTTCGCCGGCCGCGTCCTAAAGGCCAAGAAGAAGCGCCAGCGCTGGTCCATATCGACCTACAAGCGCCGCCGGCTCGGGCTGGACAAAAAGTCCAACCCGCTGGCGGGCGCGCCGCAGGCGCGCGGCATCGTCCTTGAAAAGGTCGGCGTCGAGGCAAAGCAGCCGAACTCGGCCGTCCGCAAGTGCGTGCGCGTCCAGCTCATAAAGAACGGCAAGTCCGTGACGGCGTTCCTTCCGCGCGACGGCGCGATGAACTTTATCGACGAGCACGACGAGGTGCACGTCGAGGGCATGGGCGCCACGCAGGGCGGCGCAATGGGCGACATTCCGGGCGTGCGTTTCAAGGTGTTCAAGGTCAACGGCACGTCCCTGCACGAGCTTGTGATCGGCAAGAAGGAAAAGCCGAGGCGATGATGGGAATGGCGGACGACGCGGCGGCAGCGGCACCGGCACAGGGATCCGATGCGGCGGGGGCCGGCGCATCGACGGCGGCGCCGCCCCCGTCCACCGCCGCCGAGCCGGCGCCTCCGGCTGGCGCCCCCTCCCCCGATCGGGGCGCCGGCGGGGCCGACAAGGCGCCCGACGCCGGCGGGGCCGACAAGGCGCCCGACGCCGGCGGGGCCGACAAGGCGCCCGACGCCGGCGGGGCCGACAAGGCGCCCGACGCCGGCGGGGCCGACAAGGCGCCCGACGCCGGCGGGGCCGACAAGGCGCCCGACGCCGGCGGGGCCGACAAGGCGCCCGACGAAGAGCAGGGCGAGGACGGCGGCGAAGATGCCGAGGCCGACGAGGAAGAGCAGGAGCCGCCGGGCCCGCAGCTTCCAAACCTGCTCCTGTTCCGCAAGTGGAACCTGGAGGGGATCGAGATACACGACCCCGGCCTTGCTAGCGCCATTTCGCTGCGCCGCATGATCCTGCCGTACACGTACGGCCGCTCGGCGCTCAAAAAGTTCAACAAGGCCGACGCGAACATAGTCGAGAGGCTCGCCAACAAGATGATGCACTTTGGCAAGAGGTACGCAAAGAACACGGGCCGCATGGCGGGCAAAAAGGTGAGCGTCATGCGCAGCGTCCAGGCCGCCTTTGAGATCATACACCTGCAGACCGGCCGCAACCCAGTCGAGGTGCTAGTCAGGGCCGTCGAGCACTCTGCACCCAACGAGGACACGACGAGGATAGTGTACGGCGGGGCTGTCTACCACGTCTCTGTCGACGTCTCGCCGCTGCGCCGCGTCGACCTCGCGCTCCGGTTCATCGCCGACGGCGTAAAGGAGGCCGCATTCTCGCGCCCCCGCGCCGTCGAGGAGTGCCTGGCAGACCACCTCATGCTCGCGGCGGCCAACGACCAGAACGCGCCGTCGGTCAAGAAAAAGCACGAGCTGGAGCGGATCGCGCAGGCGTCGCGGTAGCCTCCCTTGAACCGCGCACACGCCCCTCCGCGCATCGCGGCCGCACGGGCGGCGGCGAGCGCCGCATGCCAAAATGATGGTAGCCCGAGGCAGACTCGAACTGCCGCCTCCGCGTATCCTCTCCTGAGATCCAGAGCGCGGAATCCATGGCCTGTCTCCAATTGACCGCTAGACTATCGGGCTACGGCGGGGGTGCCGCGGGGGGCTGATATAATCATTTGGGGCCGGCCGGTTCCTTGCAATCTGCAGCGGGCAGCGCCTGGGGGCGGTATGGAGGGGGGGGGGACCGGCAGGGCCTTTGGCGACCCCGCCGCGGCGAGAGCTTGGGTCTGGGTGCCTAGCGCGCCTGAACGGGGCGTGGGACGGGACGGGCCGGGCCGGGCTGGGCGTCATGGGGCCGGGATCTGGGCTCTCGCCCGCCACGGCCGTCCTCTGCCGCTCCACGCGGCGCCGGCCGGGCTGCCGCCGGGCTATACGCCGCGCGATATACTCTTACGCAGCCCTTCTACTGTACCGGCATGAAGGGCGCGGGGATGTCGGCCCAGCGGACGGGCACGGCCGGCGCCGGCGGCAGAGCCGTTGTGTACGGCAACGCCGCCGAGGCGAAGGGGGGCTGGAACCTGGCAGGGATGCCCGCCCTCCTGCTTGGCCGGGCGCGGGGCGCGGCGCGGGCAAGGGCCGCCGGCAAGGGCCGGGCGCGCACCGCTGCAAGGCTGCGCGCCGGGGGGCTGAGGCCGGCGGCGCCCGCTCCCTCGGGAAGCGGTATTGCCAGGCTTGCCGGCGGGATTCCCGCGGAGGGCGCCCCGGAGGACCTGGGCGCGGGGACGGTGCTCTCCGCCAAGCGGAGGACGCCGTGCACGAGCACCGGCATGGGCGTCGACCCGGTGTCCGGAAAGGAAGGGCTTCCGCGCGCCTGCGAACCCGGGCGCGCGATCAGGGCGTGCGTGACATGACGGCTGCTCCTTCTCCCCCCGCCGAGCCCAGCCCGTGCGGCCCCGCCCTGCTCTCGATGGTCAGGGGCATTGTGGACGGCGGGGTGTCGGAGTACGCCCGGGCCGCCGAGTCGATGGAGGCGCTGGTCGAGAGGGGCGACATGCCCGCCAGCCTGTCGTACTATGCCACGATGTACTCCGCCCTGTGCTACGACATCGCGGGCTACCAGGGCAAGGCGGAGCGCATGTACGGGAGGATGGGCGCCAGCTACAACGGGGAGCTGGAGCGCGTCATGCCGTCCAAAACGCACGCAAAAAACCTGGCCATGGGGCTGTCGATGCTGGGACTCAGAAGGACGGACGCCTTCGGCGAGGCGCTGTCCGGGGCGATCGGCTGGCTGAGGCTCGTCGAGTCCGAGATTGGAGCCTCTCTCGGGCACGACCGCGCCGACGACCACACCGTCATGTTGTCGTCAATGATCCTGCTCGACGACTTCTTCGGCGCCCTGACCGGCTCGGGAGAGTGGGGCGCGACGGGGCGGCTCGCGCACGCGGCGAGCGAACAGTACGACGAACTGCCCCTGTTCGACCTGAGCCCGCAGGTCGAGATCACGGCAAGGCTGTACCTCCGCCTGATCGGGGCGGCGTCGGAGCGCGCGGTGTCGGCCCTGGCGATAGGGGACGACGCGAAGCGGGCGCTACTCCGGGGCAAAAAGTACGAGCTGTGGCCGCCGCAAAAGCTGGCGGTGGACGCGGGCCTGCTCGGCGGCCGGAGCGTCGTCTGCGCCGCCCCGCCAGGATCGGGCAAGTCGCTCCTTGCGCTCCTTGCGCTAGCCGGCGAGGGCCGCGGGCGCGGGGGAATCGCGGCATACCTTGTCCCGACAAAGTCTCTCTCGAGGCGGGTGGCCAGGGATGCGAAGGGGGTCTTCGGCGACGGCCTGAGGCTCGCCGTGTCGAACAGGGACGAGTCCGACGACGACGATGCGCTGCACGAGAGGGATCTGGTGGTCGCCACGTACGAAAAAATGGACGCGCTTTTGCGCCGCGGCAAGATCGCCCCCGAGGACGTCCGGACGGTCATAGTCGGCGAGGTCCACGGCGCGGGGGACGGGTGGATGGGCATGGGCCTGGAACTGCTCCTCGGCAGGCTGCGCGCGGCAGGCCCGCCCGACAGGCAGTTTGTAGCCCTCTCCTCCGCCGCGTCCGGCGCCGACGCGCAGGGGCTTGCGGAATGGCTCGCCGCCGAGCCGGTGGTCCACGAGTGGCGGCCCGTCGACATCGACGAGTCGATATGCCTCGACGGCTGGCTGCACAACAGGGACGGCGGCGATCCGGCGCGGCTGCCCGGCACGCTCGCGGCCCGGGGCGGCGCCGGCAACCCGGGGAAAAGGCTGCAGGCATGCTTTGCGTTCGTGAGGAGGGCAATGATCGACGGCGGCCGCGTGCTTGTCTCCGTGAACAAGAGGACGGATGCGCTCGACGTGGCGCACGGGATCGGGGACATGATACGGCAGGCGGCCCGACTTGATCCCGATCTCGACGAGGCGCTCCAGCGATGCGAGCCGGAACGGGAAAGGGCCGCAAGGTCGATCGAAGAGACGGAAGCGGAGCTGCCCCCGCATGCCGCGGGGCTGGCGGACCTGCTGAGGTCGGGGGTCGCGTGCCACCACGACGGCCTCGGCGACAGGTACAGGGCGGCCGTGGAAGGCGCCGCCGAGCGCGGGCACGTACGCGCCGTGGTGTCCACGGGCGCGCTCGATGCGGGGATCAACATGCCGTTTTGCACGGTCGTATTCCACGACCCGCTGTCGAGTGCGAGGGGCGGCGGGCCGCACCTTGACGCGGCCAGGTACCGCAGCATAGCGGGAAGGGCGGGCCGAACGGGGTGCGGCGCCGCGGGCGAGTCCGTCCTCCTCGCCATGTCCGGCGGCGACGCCGACCGGATAAGGGAAAGGCTGTGGACCTGCGAGGGAGGCGGCCCCCCGCTCCGCTCGGCGCTAGGGGACGCCCTGGGCAGCGAAAAAGGCGAATGGAACGAGGGGAAGGACAGGCTGCTCTCGCACATTCTCGAAATGACGGGCGGGGGCGAGGGGGCGGCCGTGGGCGACATCGCGGCCCGCCTGCTGTCGTCGTGGTTCTGCCACTCGGAGCCGCCCGATGCGGCCCGCCGGTCGCGGATCGAGGCGCGCGTGCGCGAGGGAATCGAACGGCTCGAAGGCATGGGGCTTGTCAGCGCCAACGCAAGCGGCGACGGCGACGGCGACGGCTGCACGTACGCCGCGACGCAGGCCGGGGCCAGCGCAAGCGGCTCAATGCTCCTGCCCCGGTCGTTTTCCATCATACGCGGGTGCATCGAGCGCCTGGCGCGACTGGACCTGGGCGGCGGCGACCTTGAGGCGGCGATGCTGGTCATGGCGGCGTCCCCTGCGGAAGTGCGCGGCCGGTACGGGAGGCTGGCGGCAGGCGTCGAGGTTCCGGAGCGCCTGGCGCGCCTGCGGCGGATGCTCGGCGATCCGGGCGGGCCCGACGGCGGCGACAGCGCCCGCCTTGCGGCCATACTGCAGTACTGGGCAGGCTCAGTGCCGCTCGCAGAGATCATGACAGTGTGCAAAATAGCCGTGCAGCATGCGGGCGATGTCGGGGACGGGCTGGCGGCGGACGCGGCGTGGATGCTGTCGACGGCGGCAGGGCTGGCCAAGGAAATGCCGGGCTGCAACGGCATCGCCGATGCGCTCGAGGCCGTGTCCGTGAACTGCCGGTTCGGCACATCCGACCCATACACAAGGCGCCTTGTCGAGGCGGGCCTGCCGGGCATGGGGCGCGAGACGGCCATACGGCTGGCCGCGCACCTGCGGCGCAGCGGCGGGCGCGCCGCCGGCGCGGAAATCTCCGAGATAAGGAGGCTGTTCGCCGCCAATCCCGCCGGGGCCGGCCTGCTGTGCAGGGGCCTTGAGAATGCCGGGGCGGCGGCCTGGGCAGCGCCGACGCCGGCGGCGCCGGGCGGCGCTCCGCCGGCGCCGTAGCGCCGCCGCCGCCGCCGCCGAGCCCGTCCCTGCCCGTGCGGGCCGGCGGGTATCCGGCCCCTCACCGCTTCCTGTGCTTTACCTCGCGCACGGCCGTGCCGTAGTCGCACACGGCGCCCAGCCGCATGTACGGGATGAGCCTGTAGTGGATGCAGTACAGGTCGTCCTCCCTGTAGATGATCCCCTTTTGCAGCAGCGAGGCGAGGCCGCGCGAGAGCTTGTGGACGGTCGCGCCCGGCCCGCCCGCCGCGACGACCCTGTCGCGCTTGGCGTGGTACTGCTCCCTCGTGAACACGGCGTCGCCGAGCTCGAGCACGAGCGGCCAGACGAGCTCGGACCACGCGTACCGGCGTATGTCGGTTCCCGACGCGTGCTTGCCCTTTTCGGCCAACCTAAATAGGCCGCCGCGCGGCCGTATAACTGAATTTGTCCGCCGGTGCCGCCGCCGAGATAGAGGAGTCGCTGAGGCTGCTCTCGCGCGACTGGGACGTCGATCCCATACTGCGCGACTTTGCGCTGGGCCGCATACGCGCCGTCACCGACCGCGCCGTCAGGGTCGGCCGGGTCGTGTTCCACATACCCTACCTGGACGGGCACGGCGCGTACGTGCTCTGGAGGTGCCACTGGCCCGACTGCCACAACTGCTGCGAGAGGCAGGGCCGCCTGCCGCTCACGTCCGACGACCTGATCACGATCGGCTCCGGGCTAAAGTACTCTAGGACGTCCGAGTTCGTCGGGCGCGAGACCGTGGTCGCCACGTGGGACGACGGGCAGGGCGGGCCGGCGGGGCCGCGCACGGTAATGACGGCCGTCACGCTCAAGCGGCGCGAGGGGGACACGGAGGACGACGACGGCACGCGCGTGCCCTGCCGCTTCCTGGACGGGGAGGGGGCCTGCGCGCTCCACCCGGGGCGGCCCGGCGCGTGCCACCTGTACCCGTTCTCGACGTGGCTCGTCAACGAGGGCGGCGCCGCGCGCGTCCACGCGTCGTACCAGATCACCGGCGACTGCCCCGGGTTCTACCTCGGAAGGGACGTCGGCGAGATGCGCGCCGAGCTCGACGAGTACGCCGCAAAGATCTACGAGTACAACATGGCGTCGGCGCGGACGATGCGCGAGGGGTTCGGCGCGGCGAGCATCGGCTGACGGGCCGCGCGCCTAGTCCTCCTCGAGCGCCCACTCCGGCGAGTACTTTACCATGTTGTTCCCCTCGGCGTGGCCAAAGTCGTACACGTCGATGTGCCTCGTCTTGTCGGCCCAGAGCTCCTCAAAGTCCCTGACCTTTTTGGCGACGCGGCTCGCGTCGTCCCACGACGTAAACACGTCGATGGACTCAAAGTTCCTCACCTTTGCGTCGAACGTGTGGTTGGACCCGCCGGTGAACGTGACGACGTCGCCGGCCCCGTCGGTGAATATGCCGACCTTTTCGGTGAACGACCCGTCGACGAGGTCCGAGTTGGGGATGGCGACCTTGATCCAGATGCGGTGCGCTTCCGCCAGGGCGCCGAGGTCGGAGTCGCGGGAGCCGACGGTCCCCCCTCCCCCCGCGCGCCGCATCGCCTCGAGCTTTGAGGCAAACCTCAGGTCGGCCGCGGTGAACCTGTGCCCGCACACGATGCGCAGCGACGCCCTGTTGCCCGCAAAGCGGCGGTGCTTGCGCGACAGCGCGCCGAGGCTGCGCAGCGAAATGTACTCCGAGCACCGGTCGTACCGGGCGCAGGCGTCGAGGCACGGGGCGATGAACTCGCCTATGATGTCGTCGCGGTCGGACCTGTACTCTTCCTTGAACCGTATGTCCCGAAGCGGCACGCGCCGAGCGGGGGCGCTCCCGGTGATAACGCTTTTGGCGCCGCCCCGCGCGGGGCGAGGCACGCCTTTTATACCGCCTGGCCGACGCCCCGGCATGGACAGGCTGACGGTCGGCATGGCCGCCTCGGCAGGCGTCGTGCTGGCGCTCGTCGTGTCGGCTAGCATCGCCTCGGTCGGCGAGCCGGCGTCGGCGCAGATCGGCGTGCAAAAGCCAGACAGGACGGCCACGGTGACCGGCGCGGCGTCCTCGTCCGTGCCGCCCGACCGGCTGGTCGTCGTCTTCGGCGTCGAGGTGGTCGCCGACACGGCCCGCGAGGCCCTGTCGGGAAACTCGGAGCTGATGGGAGGCGTGATCGACTCGCTGCGCGCCGCCGGAGTCACGGACGACGAGATCAGCACGTCGAACCTGCGCGTCTACCCCGAGTACTCGTACGGCGAGTCCGACAAGCCGCTGATCCGGGGGTACAGCGTGTCGAACACGGTCAGGGTGGAGACGGACATGCTCGACTCGGCGACCGAGATCATCGACGGCGGCGTGGCGGCCGGCGCCAACAGGGTCGACACGGTCTCGTTCGACCTCTCGGCCGAGGCGCGCCGGGCGGTAAGCGATGCGCTAATCGAGAGGGCCGTCCTCGACGCGCGCCAAAAGGCCGAGGCGGCGATCGAGCCGCTCGGGCAGCGGATAGTCGGGGTGCAGTCCGTCTCGCTCGCCGACGCGCCGCGCGATCCGTGGATGCCCGCCGGCCTCGCCCGCGAGTCGGCCGACTTTGGCATCCTGCAATCGTCGGCGCCGACGCCCGTGTTCGCCTCCGAGGCGACGGTCACGGTGCGGGCGCAGGTGTCGTTCCTGATCGCCGAGGATCGCCGCTAGGGGATGCGCCGCATGATTGTGGTGCTCCCGCTGGGATTCGAACCCAGGATCACTGCCTTGAGAGGGCAGTATGCTTAGCCGGACTACACCACAGGAGCCGGCGAGGCGCCGGCCCGTTGCAATTTAAGTCTAGGCGGGATTCTGGGAATGCGCGCGCGGGATCCGCAGCAGCCGCACTCGGGGCGCCGATCCGGCCCGGCGGCGCGGAAGGGGGCCGGGGAGGGGAGGGGGCGGCTCACGCCCGGGCGGGGCGGCCCGGCCCGCCCGCGCGGGGCCGCGCGGGGCCGCGCGGGGCCTCGGCCGCCCCTCCCTCCCTCCCGTCGACAAACCTTGCAATCCCGACCCTCGACATTTCGTCCGACTCTGCGGCCACGCCGTCGCGCATGCGCCGCTTGCGGGCCCGCAGCCTTGCGCGAAGATGCGTGGCCGGCGACGCGGCCAGGATCCTCGCCGCCAGCAGGCCGGCGTTGGCCGCCTTGTTGACGCCGACGGCGGCGACCGGGGTTCCCGTGGGCATCTCCGACATGGACAGCAGCGCGTCGAGCCCGCCGAACGACGACGCGCCGGGCGCGCCCGCGCGCCTGTCGTTGTACACCATGATGGGGACGCCGACGACCGGCAGGACGGTGAACGAGGCGATCATGCCTGGCAGGTGGGCCGCGCCCCCCGCCCCCGCTATGATCGCACCAATGCCCGACCTCTCGGCGTGGGCCGCGTACTCTTCGAGCCTGCCGGGCGTCCTGTGGGCCGAGACGATCCGGTCCTCGTGCGCCACGCCCAGCTCGTCGAGCACGTCCGCGGCGCCGCGCATTATGCGCGCGTCCGAGGCTGACCCCATGATGATGCCGACCAGCGGCCTTGCCGGCGCCCCTGCCACGCCCATGGGCCGGCGGCGGCGTGATATTACCCTAGCGGCCGGGCGCCCGGGGGCCGCCGCGCGATCAACTTATACCAAAACCGCCCGGCGCCTGGCGGCATGGACGGCGTGCGCGAGGCCCTGCGCCGCTGCTCGCTCGACGACTTCCCGTCCGGCCTGGGCGGGTGCCGCGGCTCGGCCGGCGGCGGGGATCCCCACCCGTGCTGCGAGTACAACGTGTCCGTCTTTGACGACCGCGACGAGCCGGACACGCTCGTAGGGGCCGCCGGCGGCGGCCCGCCCGTGTGCATACACCACTGCTCGCTCAACGAGACGCGATCGGGCGTCCTGGCCCACATTGACGGCCTGGACGTGGTAAACGACGACGGCTGGGAGCTGCGCACGGCGCTTGCCCACCTGCGCGAGCGGCGCGCCGGAATACTGGCCGACTATTCGCGCAACTGCCTGGCCGACGCGCTGTTCTGCGTCTCGCGGGCGTCCGGCCCCGCGGCGTCCCCCGGCGGCCTGGAGGACTGCTGGGCAAAGTGCGCCGCCCTGTACCTTGCCGACGCCATCCTCCTGGAGCGCGGGATGCGGCCCCGCCCCGCCCACCTGCTCCGCGATGCGCGGTCGATGCCGGGGAGGGGGCCCGCAGCCTCGTTCGGGGTCGTCGCCGAGTGCGCCGGCGCCGAGAGGGCCACGCCGGTGCTGCTCGGCCGCATGGCAGAGGCCGCCGCCGGGCTGTCCGACTTGGCGGAGGGCAACGGGAGGTCCGCGGTCATTCGCGCAAAGGCCGCCTACCTTGCCGGCGAGTCGATGCACGCCGACTGCTACTTTTACCTCTGCCACGCCTGCCGGGGAATACTCGCGCGGCACGCCGGCATGGTGTCCGGACGCGCAGACCTGTCGCGCATCCTGCGCACGGCGCTCGATGCCGAGGCGGACCCGCAGGCCGCTGCGCGCCGCGCTGCCGCCGTTCGGGAGGCAGCCGAGCGCATGCTGTCGGGCCAGGGGCGGAATTATTAGCCAATGCCGCCCGCGGTATTAACCTAGTAATCGCGCAACAAATTGACCCGCGCGCAAAAGCGGAATTATTAGCCAATGCCGCCCGCGGTATTAACCTAGTAATCGCGCAACAAATTGACCCGCGCGCAAAAGCGGAATTATTAGCCAATGCCGCCCGCGGTATTAACTGCGCCTGCAATCTAAAGCCTTAAAACATGGCCGTGTTATCGCCCCGCATGTCGGATGCAGCATGCGGCTGTGCCGCCCAGGCTGAAAACGGTACCGAGTGCGACTGCACGATGCAGAGCGAATGCTACTGCGATGCGACTTGCGATTGCAAGCTCGACACGTGCACGAGTGTAGCGCACTAGGCCCCCGGCCACCATTTTTCATTTTGTCGCCGCGCGCGCCCGCGGCCTGGCCTCGGCGGCTAGTCCTCGTCCTCTGCGACTGCTCCGTCCTGCTCTTGCGCACCGGGAAGCCGCGGCCTGGCCTCGGCGGCTAGTCATCGTCCTCGTCGTCGCTTTGGCGGGGGCGATACCGTCGTAATATGGGGCGGCCTGGCCTCGGCGGCTAGTCATCGTCCTCGTCGTCGCCCTCAAAGCCCCACGACTTTACGAGCTCTTTCTGGAACTTGTCGGCCTGCTTGTCGTTGAGGCTTGCGCCGCAGTTCTTGTGGGTGGGCACGACGATCATTCCCTCGAGCTTGTACTCTACTTCGTACAGGTGTATCCTCGGGCAGTCGCACACGCGCGCGCACCAATGCCGGCTACCTATAACACTTGGGCCTGCCCCGTCCCCCGCCCGCCCCGGGCTGCGCCGCAGTGCACATTCAGGTCTCCGGCGGCATCCGCGCCTAGGCCGCCCCTTGTTGGCGCAGGGCGTGGCGGGGACGCGCGTGTAGACCTGAATGTGCACGCGCCGCATGCGCGCGCCGCCCAAAAAAGCTTTAACTAGCGCCGCCGCCCCCACGCGGCGCATGGGCGACGCGCGGGCCTGCGGCACAGCGCTGGCCGCCGCGGCGCTGGCCGCCGCGGCCCTGGCCCTGGCCCCTGCGGCTGCGCCCCAGCCCGCATGGGCGCAGGACTTTGGCGGCGGCGTCGACCTGGACGGATCGTGGTATGCGGGCGAGGGCCTCAAGCAGGGAGACTACTTTTCCTACAAAATGTGCCACGTCAACTACAAGGACTGCACCGAGTTCCGCATGGACATGTGGATAGAGGGCGACGTGCAGGTCGGCACGGAGACAAAGTGGCTGATGCAGGCCGTGGTGCGCGACGGGCCGAGCACGGTCAGGGGGAGCATGGAGCTCGGCAAGATCGCCCCCGAGCCGTCCGGCGGCACGTCCAACCTGGGGCCGTACCGGGACGCGTTCAAGACCTCGATCGTCTGGCTTTCGTCGTTTGCGACGGCACACCCCGACTCGAAGGACGGCCCAAAGGACTTTCGCGCCCCGTCGTGGGGAAAGATCGCCAACATTGGGGGCGAGCAGGTAAAGCCGACGTCGCTCGAGCCCGTCAGCACGAGGGCCGGCGACTTCGAGTCCGTCCTGGTCACGTGGAAGACCGGCGGCCAGGTGAGCCGCATATGGGTAGTCGACGACTTTCCGTTCCCCGTCAAGGCAAGCACCTGGACCCACGTCTCGGAGGGCGTGCCGCCGCAAGAGTACAGGTTCGAGCTGCTCGAGTACGAGGAGGGCGTCGCCGACGACCCGTTCGCCGGGATCGTCGACACGGCCGAGGCCAAGTCGCTGGCAGGCTGCCCGGCGAACTATGACTTTGTCAAGGTGCGCAAGTCGACGGCCGGGTTTGGGTACCTGGTCGACCTCAAGTACGGCCCCGAGGTGCCGAGCCCCGGCTGCGACATCGAGTGGATCATCAACTTCCACAACAAGTTCGACGAGACCGAGTTCCTCCACCAGGTGCAGTACGACATACTGGTCACCGACGCGGACGGCAAGCCGGTCCGGTCGCTGGCCCAGGAGGAGGGCCGCAAGTTCCTGTTCTCCGCGTCGGGGCAGGTGCGCCGGTTCATGCAGGTCGCCGAGGAGCCGGGGACGGCCGGCTATGCGATCATCATCTACGGCACGTCGCCCGAGCACATCGTCCCGTCGACCGCGCCTGACCACCTGCGCATCGACGTCGAGGTGGCCGCGCCCGCCGTGCCCCGCTGGATAAAGACGACGGCCGGATACTGGGTCGCCGGGGCCATCTCCGACGCCGAGTTCGGCGACGCGCTCGGGTTCCTCATATCGCAGGGCGTGTTAGAGGTGCCGCCGACCGACCGCGAAGGCGGCGATGCCGGCGCGCCGGGAGGCGGGTCGATCCCGAACTGGATAAAGACGACGACCGGCTACTGGACGGAAGGGGTCACGTCCGACGCCGAGTTCGTAGGGGCCATACAGTTCCTCATACGCAGCGGCGTCATCGCCGTGGAGTGATTCATCCGCCGCGCCGCGGGCGGCCGCGCCGCCGCCCTGCATAGGTTATATTCGCGCCCGCCCGTCTCGCACCGGTGACGGGAGACGGGCCTCTTTAGATACCCAAAGCGAAAGCTGCGCAAGATGGTAAAGAACGGCGACTACAGGGAGGCGCTAGAGTTCGGCGAGGGCATCGAGGACCGGTTCGCGTCCGACCCGGACTTTCTGTTCATCATGGGCAGCATCTACTACATACTGGAGAACGGCGACAACGCCCTGCACTACTTTGAGCGCGCACTGGCGATCAACGACTCGGACATCGAGACGCTCACCCTCAAGGCGGCCCTGCACTATGCGCGCGGCGAGGCCCCCGAGGCGAGGGCGTGCTGCGAGCGCGCGCTCGCGGTCGACCCCGACCACATGGCCTCGCGCGACATGCTGCGCGACCTGGACGAGGTCGACGAGGCGCTCGCCGAAATGCGGAACGCGGCGGGAGAAGAAGAGCCAAGCCTTGACGAGGCGGGCAGGACCGACGTCAAGTAGGGCATGCAGTGGGCCGGCCGCTAGAACTGCGCCTCTCGATGCAGGGGCCTACATTTCGCCCGGCCCTGTGGCAGACTAGGCGTCCAATCCACTGTAATATCCTAATATGGTCCCAATTGCGCAACCGCGACGATGAAGGAAGAGCAGCTAGCCGAGATCAAGCGCAAGGGTAACCTTCCCGTGATTCGCATGGCCGCCCGCGACGCAATCCGGCGGCTCCGCCGGAATGGGCAGGATGTCAATCAACAGTCTGTCTCGGCTGCAGCATGCCATCACCTAATGCACTGGCGCCCCGACATTCCCGGCGGGCAGATCGAGGATGTGGTGGAGGAGGTAATGGCGACGGCGGCGCCGAAGGTGTCGCTTCCCGCCGGCTAGCCCGCCCGCTCCAGGTCCCCGCCCGTCTCGTACACCCTCTCGAACAGCCACTCGCAGAACTCGGCGACCGGCCCTGTGATCTCGCACCACACGTGCAACGAGTGCGGCAGCACGTCTATGCGCCCCGCCCCGTCGCCGCCCCCGGGTCCCCCGAGGAAGACCTTGACGCCCTCCTTGTCCTCGTACATGTAGGCGTCCTCGGTGCGGCACCCGGCGAGCATGTCGGAAGCCTTGGCCTTTACCCCGTCCCTGCTCACGGGGAACCTCTTGCGCTGCATGTCCATCATCATGCTCAGGTCGCGCCTGCCGTACATGCCGAACTCTAGTATGCGCCCCTCCTTTGGAAAGTTGACGACGAGCCTCACGCCGTGCCTGGCTCCCACCGCAGAGCCGATCTCCGTTATGCGCCGGGGTCGCGGCGCACCAGCAGCCTGACCTGCGCCATGTCGGAGCGCAGCGCGGCCTGCAGGTCCGACAGCATGGCCCCAAATCTCACGCCAGCGCTTTTAGGGGGCCGCAAATATGGCTTTCCCGTGGCAATGCCGATGGACACGGGAGTCCCCGACGAGTCCGAGAGGACGGACAGCGTGGAGAGCTACAAGGCGACGTGCGCCGACTTTGTCAAGGACATATCTGCGGACTACTAGCTTGGGTCGTCTGTTACATGCAGCCCGCCGCCCTGCACAGGTTATATTCGCGCCCGCCTTCCGCCTGCCGGTGACGCGCCAACGGGCCCCTTTAGATACCCAAAGCGAAAGCTGCGCAAGATGGTAAAGAACGGCGACCACGGGAAGGCGCTGGAGTTCGGCGAGGGCATCGAGGACCGGTTCGCATCCGGCCCGGACTTTCTGTTCATCGTGGGCGGCATCTACTACATACTGGAGAACGGCGACAACGCCCTGCACTACTTTGAGCGCGCACTGGCGATCAACGACTCGGACGTCGAGACGCTCACCCTCAAGGCGGCCCTGCACTATGCGCGCGGCGAGGCCCCCGAGGCGGCGGCGAGTATGGGGGGATGGACCTGGGCATGCCTGTCCGGTAATGTTAATATGGGGCCAACTGTGAGCGGCGCGTATGAGGCCTGAGCGGATCGCCGAGCTAGATCGCGAGGCCAGCAAGGATGTCATCCGCACCGCCGTTCGTGCCGCCCGCATGCGCCTGCGTCGGAACGAAATGGACATCACCCGCCAGTCTGTATTGGACGCAGTACGGCGGCAGCTGGCGCGCTGGTGCCCCGACATTCCCAGCGAGCAGATCGAGGAGGTGGTGGCGGAGGCGATGGCGGCGCCCGCCGAAGCGGCGCCTCCGGCTGGCCGGCCCGCCAGCTAGCCCGCCCGCTCCCGGTTCCCGCCCATCTCGTACACCCTCTCGAACAGCCACTCGCAGAACTCGGCGACCGGCCCTGTGATCTCGCACCACACGTGCAGCGAGTGCGGCAGCACGTCTATGCGCCCCGCCCCGTCGCCGCCCCCGGGTCCCCCGAGGAAGACCTTGACGCCCTCCTTGTCCTCGTACATGTAGGCGTCCTCGGTGCGGCACCCGGCGAGCATGTCGGAAGCCTTGGCCTTTACCTCGTCCCTGCTCACGGGGAACCTCTTGCGCTGCATGTCCATCATCATGCTCAGGTCGCGCCTGCCGTACATGCCGAACTCTAGTATGCGCCCCTCCTTTGGAAAGTTGACGACGAGCCTCACGCCGTGCCTGGCTCCCACCGCAGAGCCGATCTCCGTTATGCGCCGGTACCCCGCGCCTGGGTCGCGGCGCACCAGCAGCCTGACCTGCGCCATGTCGGAGCGCAGCGCGGCCTGCAGGTCCGACAGCATGGCCCCAAATCCCACGCCAGCGCTTTTAGGGGGCCGCAAATATGGCTTTCCCGTGGCAATGCCGATGGACACGGGGGTCCCCGACGAGTCCGAGAGGACGGACAGCGTGGAGAGCTACAAGGCGACGTGCGCCGACTTTGTCAAGGACATATCTGCGGACTACCTGGCCTGGGTCGACTACTACAAGCTGCCCGCCGGCGAGGACGCGCGGCGCCGGGCGGAGATCGCCGCGACCATACGCCGGACGAACGAGTGGATCGCGCGCGTGCCGTCGACGATCAAGGGCGTCGACGTCGTCATGAACGACGGCATACAAAAGATGGCCGAGGCCACGGCCGGCTGGCCGTTCGAGCTGGGCGTGTACGTCAACGGCATGTCGGGGTACACGGCGGCCAGGCCCGGCACTGTCGCCGTCGACGTCAGGGCGGCCGGCCGCGAGGGCCGCGCCGCCCGCCTCGGCTTCCACTTCAAGGACGACCGGTTCCGGCTGGAGTCGACCGGCGCCGCCCGCCTGGTCGAGGACGGCCTGCCGCTGGGGGAGTACCGCCCGATGGACGCGCGCCTGGCCCTGGACGCCTCGGGCTGCGCAAAGGGCGACGTCGTCTCGTTTACGGTCACGGTCGAAGAGGTCGGCGACGGGGGCCAGGTGACCGACCGGCGCGGCGCCTCTACGATCGTCCACCTAGCGTGACCTCGATGGCGACCCTCTTCTCGGACGCCCTGCCCTGGCCGGGGTACTTGAGGGCCGACACCGTCGCGGCCAGGCGGTCGTCGTCGACGACGCGCGCCGCGCCGGCGAGCTCGGACGGCCCGATTCGGACCCTGACCGACGGGTTGCGCGCCGCGTTCCTAAACCAGTCGCTGTCGGGCCGGTGCCGTGAAAAGTAGATGCGGCCGGCGTGGGCGACGGCAAGCAGCTCGACGGAGTGCTCGGCGCCCGTAGACCTGCCGACCGTGGTCAGCACAGCCCTGAACGGGCCGTCGGGGAGCGGATCGCCCCCTCCGGCCCCCTCCGGCCGCCCCACGTCGCCCCCCTTGCCGCCGCCCGGCCGCCCCACGTCGCCCCCCTTGCCGCCGCCCGGCCGCCCCACGGCGCCCCGCGCGGGGTCAACTATTTCAACGCTCTTGCCAAGTTTTTCTGATCGCCGCCGTAATAGAGCGCCGGCGGGCTAGGGGGGCATGTCAACAAAGCTAGAGGGCATGAGCCGCAAGATGACCACGGCCGACGACTTTACTGGCAAGAAGGCGGTCGATCGCGAGGGGATCAACTTTGGGCGCGTCAAGCACATACACATCAACCCCGACACGCTTGCCGTGTCGGGCGTGACCATCCACCAGGGGTTCCGCAAGGACTACTTTCTGCCCGAGACGTTCATTGAGAGGTTCACAGACGAGACGCTCCTGCTCAGCACGCAGCCGGTGCGCCGCGCCGTGGCCGTCGTCGACATTGACGGGCGCGGGCTGGGAAGGGTCAAAAAGCTCAACCGCAACCCCACGACGAACGAGCTCGAGTCGATGACGATCTCGTGCGGCCTGCTCAAGACCAGGATCGTGCCGGTCACCGAGATATCGGGGATTGGCGACAAGATCATCCTCAAGTTGAAGAGGGACGACTTCAAGGCGCTGCCCTAGCGCCCCCTGGGGCCGTCCCCCTCTTTTTGCTTCGGAGCGCCACCCTTGCCGCACGGGTGCGGGGCCGGGGGCCGGAGGATGGCTGGGGGGCAAGGCGGCAGGACCGCCCCCGCCCCCGCCCCAGCGGAGCTCGAGGGTCGGGCCGGAGGATGGCTGGGGGGCAAGGCGGCAGGACCGCCCCCGCCCCCGCCCCAGCGGAGCTCGAGGGTCGGGCCGGAGGATGGCTGGGGGGCAAGGCGGCAGGACCGCCCCCGCCCCCGCCCGCCCGTTCAGCGGCCCGCCTTGGCGGATGAGCATGTGTCGCATACGGCGACGCCGTCGACGACCGAGACGGCCACATTCGACGAGTTGCAGGAATGGCAGAGACCCTTCATGGCCCGCCGCCCTGCCGAGCCGATAAATCTCTTGTTGCCCCGACGCGCCGGCCCGCGCCGTGCCTGCGCACGCGGCCGGGGGTGGGTGGGGGGGAGGCAGGGGCGGCCCGCCCGCCCGCCCGCCCGCCCGCCCGCCCGCCCGCCCGCCCCTCCCTGCCACCCGAGGCCAAGCGTATGCTCAAGCGCGGGGCGGCCCGCCCGGCCCGGGCCGCCTAGAGGTCTGCAAAACTTGACCAGAGTGACGACAAATATTGACAAGCCCCTAGTATTTCCAAAGCCACGAGGCGTGGGTTGATGCCCCGGCCGAATCGGGAAGGCGGAGGCGCCGGCGGGGGCGCCTCCTGCCGCCGCGCCGCCGCCCTGCTGGCGCCTGCCGTCGTCCTGCTCATTGCCGCATGGTCGATCCCGTGGGCCGATGCGGCCGCCGGCAGCACGAGCCACCCGTACTCTACCTCGTGGGGCCAGTCGGGGCTTGATCCGGGCCACTTCATGAACCCCCAGGCGGCCGCAGTCGACGGCGACGGCAACGTGTACGTGACCGACCTGGGCAACGCCCGCGTCCAAAAGTTCGGCCCCGACGGGGTGTACCTGCTCTCGTGGGGCGACTCGGGCGAGGGCGCCGGGCAGTTCAGGGCGCCGGCCGGCATTGCGGTCGGGGCCAACTCTACCGTGTACGTCGTCGATGCGCAGCAGAACCGGGTGCAGGCGTTCGGGCCCGACGGCATGTACATCGGGCAGTGGGGCGACCGCGGGTCGGGCCCAGGCCTGTTCGTCCTGCCGTCGGGGATCGACGCGGGCCCCGACGGCCGCGTCTACGTCGCCGACACGGGCAACAGGCGCGTGCAGGTGTTTACACCCAACGGCACGTACGTCTCGGAGATGGGCCGGCTGGGCCTGCCCGAGGGCGCCGCCCTTGTCTCGCCGGCCGGCATTGCGGTCGGCGCGTCGGGCACCGTGTACGTGTCGGATCCGCCCGCGGCGAGCATCAAGAGGTTCGGCGGCGACGGGGAGCGGCTGCCCGCGTACGACTCGAGCGTGGGGGGACTGGACGTGCGGGCGCACGGCATGGCCGCCGCGCCGGGCGGCGGCCTGTACGCGGCCGACCCCTCCAACAACCGCGTCATACTGCTCGACCCGTCGGGCGCGGCCGCGGCCGTCTGGGGCAGCGAGGGGGTGCAGGCCGGCCAGTTCAAGCTGCCCGAGGACGTGGCCCTGTCTGGCCCCGCCGGCCTGCTGTACGTAGTCGACTCGAACGGCCACCGCATCCAGGCGTTTTCGCTGCCGGAAGAGGGCCCCGCCCCCGGGGCATCCGTGCCGGACGCCCCCGCCGACCCCGAGCCCGCGCCCGGCCCGCGGCCGCAGCGCGCGGCGGCCCCCGCCGACTCCCGGGCGCAGGGCGCGGACCTGACAAAGCCGACCATCGTGCCGCCGGCCGACATGACGGTAGAGGCGACCGGGCCGCTCACGCCGGTCAGCGTCGGGCGGGCGGTCGCCACCGATGCGAGCGGCATCGAGTCGCTCGCGAGCAACGCGCCCGAGCGGTTCACCCTCGGCATCAGCACGGTAATCTGGACGGCGATCGACGGGGCCGGAAACATGGCCGTCGCCACGCAAAAGGTGACCGTCCGCGACACGATTCCGCCGGCGATAGGGGCCGTCCATGACGTGGCCGCCGAGGCGGCCGGCGCGGAGGGGACTGCCGTCGAGCTGACCGAGCCTGCGGTCGCCGACGCCGTCGGCGTAATGTCCGTCGCAAGCGACGCGCCGGCCCTGTTCCCGCTAGGCACCACGACCGTCACCTGGACGGCTCGCGACGTTGCCGGCAACGAGGCGACGGCCCTGCAGAGCGTGGCCGTGTCGGACACCGCGGCGCCGTCGGTGCGGGCGCCGCCGGACGTGAGGGTCGAGGCCGCCTCGGCCGACTCGAACGAGGTCGCGCTCGGCGAGCCGGCCGCCGCCGACGGCGGGTCGGGCGTCGCGTCCGTCGCAAGCGACGCGCCGGCCCTGTTCCCCCTCGGCACCACGATCGTAACCTGGACGGCGGCCGACGCGGCCGGCAACGAGGCGGCCGCAAGGCAGCGCGTCGACGTCGTCGACACGACGCCGCCGGGCATTGACGCGCCGCCGGACGTCGTATTCGAGGCCTCGTCGGCGGACAGCAACGCGGTCGCGCTCGGCGAGCCGTCCGTCGACGACGTGCAGGCCGTCGAGGTCTCGAGCGACGCGCCGGACGCGTTCCCGCTCGGCTCGCATACGGTGGTGTGGAACGCGACCGACGCGTCGGGCAACAGCGCGACGGCCGCGCAGCGCGTCGACGTCGTCGACACGACCCCGCCGTCGGTGCGGGTGCCGCCGCCCATGACGGTGGAGGCCGAGTCCCCCGACGGCGCGGAGGCGGCGCTGGGCCGCATCGCGGTCGGCGAGGCGGCCGGCGCCGGCGCCGCGGCCGATGCCACCCCCATAGCCTCGGTCGCAAACGACGCCCCGCCCGTCCTCCCGCTCGGCACGACCGTCGTCACCTGGACGGCGGCCGACGCGGCCGGCAACGCGGCGACGGCCGAGCAGCGCGTGACCGTCGTCGACACGACCCCCCCGTCGATAGTCGCGCCGGCCGACGTCACGGCCGAGGCCGCCTCGCCGGGCGGCGCGCCCGTCGACGTCGGCAGTGCCACGGCGTCGGACGCCGTCGGCGTCGCGTCCGTTACAAGCGACGCGCCGGCCCTGTTCCCGCTCGGCACCACGACCGTCACCTGGACGGCGTCCGATGCGGCCGGCAACGCGGCGACGGCCGAGCAGCGCGTGACCGTCGTCGACACGACCCCCCCGTCGCTAGCCGCGCCGGCCGACGTCACGGCCGAGGCCGCATCGCCGGGCGGCGCGCCGGTCGCCGACCTGGGCTCGCCGGACGCCTCGGACGCCGTCGGCGTCGCGTCCGTCGCAAGCGACGCGCCGGCACTGTTCCCGCTCGGCACCACGGCCGTCACCTGGACTGCCACGGACGCGGCCGGCAACGCGGCGACCGCGTCGCAGCGCGTGACCGTCCTGGACACGACGCCGCCGCTGCTCGTGGCCCCCCCGGCCGTAGAGGCCGAGGCGGCAGGGCCGTCCACCCCGCTGGACGGCATCGGCACGGCCACGGCGTCTGACTCTGTCGGCGTCGCGCTGATCGGCAGCGACGCGCCCGCGGCGTATCCCGTCGGAGAGACGGTCGTCACGTGGACCGCGGCCGACGCGGCCGGCAACGCGGCGCAGGCGCGCCAGGCCGTGACGATATCGGACACGACCCCCCCGTCGATAGCCGCGCCGGCCGACGTCACGATAGAGGCGGCGGCGGGCGACAACAACGCCGTCGACATCGGAGTGGCGAACGCGTCCGACGCCGTCGGCGTCGCGTCCGTCACCAGCGACGCGCCCGATGCGTTCGCCGTCGGCAATACGCTCGTCACGTGGACCGCGGCCGACGCGGCCGGCAACGAGGCGTCCGACTCGCATGTGGTCTCGGTCGTCGACACGACGCCGCCGTCCGTGTACGCGCCCGAGTCCGTCCTTGCCGAGGCCGCCGGCCCGTCCGGCACGCAAGTCGACATCGGCGAGGCCACGGCGTCCGACGCCGTCGGCGTCGCGTCCGTCACCAGCGACGCGCCGGCCCTGTTCCCCCTCGGCACCACGGCCGTCACCTGGACGGCGGCCGACGCGGCCGGCAACAGCAGGACAGCGGCGCAGGACGTTACGGTGTCCGACACGACCCCTCCCCTGCTGGAGGCGCCGCCGAACATGACGGCCGAGGCCGCCTCGCCGGACGGCACGCCCGTCGACGTCGGCGAGGCCGAGGCGTCCGATGCCGTCGGCGTCGCGTCCGTTGCCAGCGACGCGCCGGCCCTGTTCCCGCTCGGCACCACGGCCGTCACCTGGACTGCCACGGACGCGGCGGGCAACACCGCCACGGCCGGGCAGCTCGTGACCGTCCTGGACACGACGCCGCCCGAGATAACAGTCCCCGCCCCGATCACCCTCGAGGCCGCCGCGCCCGGCGGCTATCCGCTCGACTCCGGCACCCTGTTCGAGCTGCCCGCCGCGTCGGACCTGGCCGGCCCCGCCGGCCTCGAGAGCGACGCGCCGCCCGTCCTCCCGATCGGCGCCACGACCCTGACCTGGACCGCAACGGACGCGGCCGGCAACGCGGCCACCGCAGAGCAGCGCGTCACCGTGCAAGACACCGTCCCGCCCTTGCTGTACGTCCCCGCCGACGTTGCCGCGGAGGCGTCCTCTCCCGACGGCACGCCCGTCGACATTGGCGAGCCGAACGCGACGGACGCCGTCGGCGTCGCGTCCGTTGCCAGCGACGCGCCGGCCCTGTTCCCGCTCGGCACCACGGCCGTCACCTGGACTGCCACGGACGCGGCGGGCAACACCGCCACGGCCGAGCAGCGCGTCACCGTCGCCGACACTGAGCCTCCCCTGATCGGCGGGCCGCTGCCGGCGCTGTCGCTCGAGGCCGGCTCCGCGTCAGGCTACGACACCGCCGCGCCCGGCCAGGCGCTGGCCCCGCCGGCCGCCTCGGACGCGGCCGGCCCCGCACACGTCGCCGGCGACGCCCCCTACGTCCTTCCGATCGGGCGCACCGTCATAACCTGGACGGCGACCGACGGGGCGGGCAACGCGGCCACGGCCGAGCAGGTCGCCGACGTGTCCGACACGACCCCTCCCCTGCTGGAGGCGCCGCCGAACATGACGGCCGAGGCCGCCTCGCCGGACGGCACGCCCGTCGACGTCGGCGAGGCCGAGGCGTCCGATGCCGTCGGCGTCGCGTCCGTTGCCAGCGACGCGCCGCCCCTGTTCCCGCTCGGCGCGACGACCGTCACCTGGACTGCCACGGACGCGGCCGGCAATACCGCCACGGCCGGGCAGCTCGTGACCGTCCTGGACACGACGCCGCCCGAGATAACAGTCCCCGCCCCGATCACCCTCGAGGCCGCCGCGCCCGGCGGCTATCCGCTCGGCTCCGGCACCCTGTTCGAGCTGCCCGCCGCGTCGGACCTGGCCGGCCCCGCCGGCCTCGAGAGCGACGCGCCGCCCGTCCTCCCGATCGGCGCCACGATCCTGACCTGGACCGCAACGGACGCGGCCGGCAACGCGGCCACCGCAGAGCAGCGCGTCACCGTGCAAGACACCGTCCCGCCCTTGCTGTACGTCCCCGCCGACGTTGCCGCGGAGGCGTCCTCTCCCGACGGCACGCCCGTCGACATTGGCGAGCCGAACGCGACGGACGCCGTCGGCGTCGCGTCCGTTGCCAGCGACGCGCCGGCCCTGTTCCCGCTCGGCACCACGGCCGTCACCTGGACTGCCACGGACGCGGCGGGCAAACACCGCCACGGCCGAGCAGCGCGTCACCGTCGCCGACACTGAGCCTCCCCTGATCGGCGGGCCGCTGCCGGCGCTGTCGCTCGAGGCCGGCTCCGCGTCAGGCTACGACACCGCCGCGCCCGGCCAGGCGCTGGCCCCGCCGGCCGCCTCGGACGCGGCCGGCCCCGCACGCGTCGCCGCGACGCCCCCTACGTCCTTCCGATCGGGCGCACCGTCATAACCTGGACGGCGACCGACGGGGCGGGCAACGCGGCCACGGCCGAGCAGGTCGCCGACGTGTCCGACACGACCCCTCCCCTGCTGGAGGC